>NZ_CP120694.1:5710000-8479314 GCF_045571435.1 Bradyrhizobium sp. STM 3562 | reverse complement strand
TGTCTGAAAGCTCTTCCGACCCAGTGATGTTCTAATGATGAAACGCCGTGCAGGGAGCCTGCCGCAGCGTGACCTCAAGCGGACCATTCCGCTCCAGAGACAGCTCAACCGTCCGGCGACAAGCGCCGCGTCAGATCAGCGATGGCAAGGAGCGGAAACGTTCCGCGAGGTCAGCAAGTACTCGAAGGGGTGGCCGGGGCCGGCGTCAGAGGCCGCACAGTTTCGGCGGCGAGGTGGAAAATCTTGTTAGCGGCAATTGCCATTCGAGCAAATAGAGTGTGATCTCCGTAAAGCATGCAACCTCCCCGTCCCGCCGCGATCGCTCGCGGCAAGCTGTCATCCCACGTGTGTCCAAAATCGACTGCGTCCGAACTCAATCGCTCAGCCGCTATGCCAGTTCGCTCAGCCCGTCCAAACTACCACCCGCCCGGGTTGGCTTCCCGCTCTTGCCGGTGTCGTATCTCTCTTGTTGAAGCGAACGAGGCACGAAGACCCCGCCAGAGAAATTTCGACACAGCGATATCGTTGCCCATATCGCTATAGGCCTCGATTCGACAATCGCTTGGAAAGCGTCGCCAACGCGCACACCGCCGCCGATTTGCACGTCCGCCCCGTTTCTAAAACCGCGCTGGTCTCAAGATCGTGGGCGCCGCGAGCAATTTAGAAATACACGATGCGCGGCCGCCCGCAACGCATTTGATTCAACATCGGAGCACCCAAATCCTATTCAACGGTTAACGCGCCCGCGCGCGGAGCCGGAGACTCGAAAGCAAGTTTTTGAATCACCGCACAAAATCGTGCGCGCAAACGGCGCCGTCACAAATTGCGATGTGCTGCAAAAAAAAATTTACAAATCCTTCAAGCAAGAGCCGTCCAAGCGATTTTTCCAAATGCTTCCTCTCGCTATGGGGATAAGTGATTATCGAAACAATGATTTTCGAGTCTCTTTTAGGAGGGTAACTCCCGCACGCTGCAGCCGCGAAATGCGTCACGTGCTCTTCCATTTTGATGGCTTGGCGCAGGCATTTCTTGCAACGCGCGCATTTGTTTCAGGTGCGGCAAAAATGCATCAAGTCAAAAATGCATCAAGTCAAAGCGTGGACGAACGCAACGATGCATCGCTCACAAGCGGCATCCGCAAACGCGATACAAAAAACAAACAGCCCGGCGATGCCGGGCTGTTTGAGAACTGAGCTTCTCGATCAGCTCACGCGTGCGATTGACTCACTTGCCGAGCTTCGCGATCTGCTGCGTGAGCCGCGAGACCTTGCGGCTCGCGTTGTTCTTATGAATGATGTGACGTTGCGCGGCGCGCATCAACTCGGGTTCGGCGCGCGACATCGCCTGCAGCGCTGCATCACGGTCGCCGCGCTTGATCGCGTCCTCGACGCGACGAACGGCGCCGCGCATCTGCGTGCGACGCGACTTGTTGATCGCGGTGCGGCGGGCGATCTTGCGCGTCGCTTTCTTGGCGGAAGTGGTGTTGGCCATGGTCTCAAATATCCTTGCGGTGACTGTTCGCTCTTGATCGTGACATGAGCGCGCCGGCCGCTTGAACCGCGTGATCGACGCTGCTGGTTTTTCCTAAAACACGTGTCTTTGAGAATGCCGTTGCCGAAGCCGAAACGCTTCAAGGGAGGCCGGCGCTGCCCAAAGAACAGCGGCGGCGGGATTGCGCCCGCCGCCATTGGCGCCCCTTATAGAGGGCGCCTCCGGTAAGGTCAACGCTTTCAGGCCCCCGGAAACCGGCCGGATGGCGCCGTAAGACGGCGATAAGTGACTGATGAGGTTGAATTTCCGCCAATGGCCCGGTAATGGCTGGGACGGCTCCCGAACGGCGGGCCAGAGGCATAGGTGAAGCATGATCCGCGGCTTTTTCCGACTGATAGGGCTGTTGCTGCTGGCCTGCGGGTTCGTCTTCCTGGTCTATGACGGGGCGCGCTGGGTCGCCGACCAGTCATTGCGGTTTACCCAGTTCGGCCAGTTCTGGAACGACATCAACCAGTCCAGCCAGCAGGCGTTCCGGGCCTGGGTGGAGAGCAAGGCGCCCTGGCTCTGGACCAGCGTCGTCAAGCTTGTGCTGGACCAGCCGGTGTTTGCCGTGCTCGGCGTGCTTGGTATCTTGCTTTTGCTGCTGTTCCGGCCGCGCAAGCCGCTGATCGGCTATGCGCGGGATTGACACGCCGCCCGTAACGGGACTGCCCGGCGCGGCGTAAGGACATATATGACGGATGCAACGAGCTCGTCACGAGTTCGCGGCTGAGGCCCCCGAGCCCAGCCGATGTCTCGCCCCGGAGAAGATCCATGTTGTTCATGCGCAAGACCACAGCATTGCCAAGCGCAGCCGAGGCGCTGCCGGGCCGTGCCGCAGCGATCCCGACCGCGACCACTCATTTCGTCAACGGCGAACGTCTGAAGCCGCCTTATCCGGCGGGCCTTGAACAGGCGATGTTCGGACTTGGCTGCTTCTGGGGCGCGGAGCGCAAGTTCTGGGAGCTTGGTGATGGCGTCCATGTGACCGCGGTCGGCTATGCTGGCGGCTATACGCCGAACCCGACCTATGAAGAAGTCTGTTCGGGCCGCACCGGCCACGCCGAAGTGGTGCTGGTGGTGTTCGATCCCAAGAAGATCTCCTACGAGCAGCTTCTGAAGACGTTCTGGGAGAGCCACGATCCGACGCAGGGCATGCGCCAAGGCAACGACATCGGCACCCAGTATCGCAGCGCGATCTACACTTTCGACGACGCGCAGCGCAAAGCTGCGGAAGCTTCGAAGGCGGCCTACCAAGGCGCACTGTCGGCAAAAGGCCTCGGTGCGATCACCACCGAGATCGCACCCGCCGGCGAATTCTATTTCGCCGAAGATTATCATCAGCAATATCTCGCCAAGAATCCGGCCGGCTATTGCGGGCTCGGCGGCACCGGCGTGTCGTGCCCGATCGGCACAGGCGTCAGCGCCTGACGGTGCCGTGCTGGTGCGTGCTTTCGCCTCGCGCGAGACACGCACCGCCGGCATTGTCGTGAAAACCGTTTGTTAACCATAACCGGTGCATGACTTAAGCCGTCTCCGCTTTGGGATGGCTTAAGGTGCAGGTCGTGCACGCGTTCCGATTTCCGATCATTGCCGCCACGTTCGCTCTCGGCCTGACGACCGCTGCCCCCGTCGCGGTCGCCCAGGCGCGCAACGATCTCGACTACATGGCCTACGGCCAGCCTCATGAGGGCTACAACCGCTATGCTGCCGCACCGCCCTCTGCCGCCGATTCCGGCGGTGCGATCGCGGCCCTGCGCAGGGCCTTTGCCGCCGCGCCCCGTCCGACCTATTCGGCGCCGCCTGCCTATTCCTCGCAGCCCGCATACACGCCGCCTCCCGCCCAGTCGTCGCCGCCCGCTTCCGCGCAGCCGTCGGCCTATGACGCCTATGCGGCCGCGCCAATGCCGACGCGTTACGACACGGCCTATCGGCTCGATGCGGGCGACAAGCTCCGCGTCGTGGTCTATGGCCAGGACGGTCTCACCAACACCTATGCGATCGATGCCGGCGGCTCCATCACCATGCCGCTGATCGGTGCCGTCAGCGCGCGCGGCCGCACCCCTGCTGAACTCGCTTCCGCCATCACCGCCAAATTGCGCAACGGCTATCTTCGCGAGCCGTCCGTGGCCGTGGAGATCGAATCCTACCGCCCGTTCTTCATCCTGGGCGAAGTCGCGGCTCCCGGACAATACCCTTACGTGCCCAATATGACTGTCGAGAGCGCGGTCGCCATCGCCGGCGGATTTTCACCGCGCGCCAAGCGCGATGAGGTCACGCTGACCCACACCGACGCATCCGGCACCGCGCGCTACGCGGTGCCGCTCGGAACGCCCGTTTCGCCTGGCGACACGGTCCAGGTCGGCGAGCGCTGGTTCTAATTTTTTTGCACTGTCATTCCGCCCCGCGCACGTAAGCGGGCGAACTCTGATGTGCAATTGCACATCTGAGAATCTCGGGATTGCTGGTGCGGTGCCGAGGCATCGACCCGGAACGACGGTGCCTAAAATTGTAACGGTGGCGTGAGGCCCGCCTTCATCATTCCTATTAAGGCACGCGGAACGCATTGCCCGGTAAGGTTTTGCTGTCATCGCCAACCAGCCCCTTGGGGGATCAATGACAGCCCTTGCCAAACAGTCCTCGTTCAAGCGGTGCTTCCTGCTTGCATCGGATCACGTCGACCGGAGCAGTGAGCTTGCCCATATCCTGCAGTCGGTCGGCGAGGTCGACACCATCTCGACGTCTGATATCCCCGAGCGGCCTGCGAGTCACATCTCCGGCATTGTCGTCGACATCAATCTGCGCTCGGCTGAGGCCGTGCAGCGCGTGCGCAACAAGCTGCGTGGCGAGGCGTACCGCTCGATGCCGCGGCTGTTCGTTCTCTCCGATGCCTTGCACCACGCCGCGATGCAGGCCTGGGCGCTGGGCGCGACCGATACCATCGCGCGGCCGTTCAAGGCCAACGACATCCTGCAGCGGATCCGCAGCGCGTTCCCCGACAGCGACGACTTCGACGCGACCGACCGCGGCAAGATGTTGAATCGCGGCATTGCTGCCGCCCATGCGGTGATCGCAAAGATCTTCGAACGGCTGCCGGCCGGCGTGCCCTTGAGTTTCGACGACGTGCTCGAGTCCGAAACCAAGATTCTGAGAGCCATCAAGCACTCGTCGTTGCGGGAATGGCTGACCACGGTGGGCTGCCATCACACCGGCACTTACCGCCATTGCCTGTTCGTCACCGGCTTTGCGGTGGCATTCGCGCAGCATCTTGGCATGCGCGAGGACGATCAGCGCCGCCTGACCCGAGCGGCGCTGCTGCACGACGTCGGCAAGGCCTTCATTCCCGTCGCCATCCTGGACAAGCCGGGCAAGCTGACGGAAGAGGAGATCATCGAGATCCGCCAGCATCCGCGCCGCGGCTATGAGGCCCTCGCGAACCAGGGTGGCTTCCCGCGCGAAATGCTCGATGTGGTGCTGCATCATCACGAGCTGTTGGACGGCAGCGGCTATCCCAACGGCCTGCGCGGCGAGGAAATCAGCGACATCGTGCGGCTGACCACCATCGTCGATATTTACACCGCGCTGGTGGAGCAGCGCGCCTATCGTATGCCCTTCACCTATGCCCGCGCCTTCTCCGTGATGGAGAACATGGGCGGCAAGCTCGACCAGCAACTGCTGCAGGCGTTTCGACCGGTGGCATTCGGGGCGTATTGACACCCGTCATTCCGGGGCGCTCGCAAAGCGAGCGAACCCGGAATCCAGAGGTTGTGGCGCGAGATTCCGGGTTCTATGCCATCGCATCGCCCCGGAATGACGACGGCTAATCCAACAGCTTCCTCAGTTCCGCTTTCGCCACTTTCTCCAGCGTCGAGCGGGGCAGATCGTCGACAAAGCGGATCTCGCGCGGCTGCTTGAAATCGGCAAGCGCGCTGCGACAGGCCGCCATGATGTTGGCATGCAGGTCCTGCGGCAGCTTTTCGACGCCGCTTTGGGGAATGATGAAGACGACCGGCACCTCCTCGAGCATCGGATGCTTCTTGGCCACCACCGCGGCCTCGCGCACGCCGGGAACGAGCGCGATGACCTGTTCGATTTCGGAGGCCGCGACATTCTCGCCGCCGACCTTCAGCATGTCCTTGGCGCGGTCGCCGAACCTGATGAAGCCGTCCTCCAGAAGAGTGACGCGATCGCCGGTGACAAAATAGCCGTGCTCGTCAAAGCTCTCGCGCGTGGCTTTCTCGTTGTAGAGATATTCCTTGAACAGGGAGAGCCCGGGCACGCCCTTGATGGAGAGATTGCCGGTGCCGCCAACCTCCGTGGGCCGGCCGTCGTCATCGGTGACGCGGATGGAGTATTCCGTGGCCGCGCGGCCCATCGACATCGGCGCGTTGGGCTGATCGATCTCGCCGACAATGCCGTGGGTGATGGTCTCGGTCATGCCCCACCAGCCGATGATCTTGACACCGAAAGCGGCAAAGGCCGGCGGTTCGCAGACCGCCGTGCCCCAGAGACGGAATTTGTGATCGGGAATCTCGTGCTCGAGCAGGGCCTTCATGCAGAAAGGAATCGTCGAGGCCCAGGTGCAGCCATGCTGTTTGGCGACGCGCCAGAACCGGCTTGCCGAAAAGCGCGGCTGGATCACGCAGGAGCCGCCCACCCATAACGTCGCCAGCATGGAGTAGGCCAGCGCATTGGTGTGAAACAGCGGCAAGTAAATCTGGTGCACGTCGCTCGCATGCAGGTCCTCATGCGCGGCATTGACCTTGGCGCCCCAGAGCGCATTGGCATGGGTCCATAGCACCGCTTTCGGCCGTGAGGTCGTGCCGGACGTATACTGGACGCTGCACGGCGCCGCCGGATCGGCGGTGCGACGCGGCCTGTCCGTGCTGTCGCCGAACAGCGCCTCGAAGGAATTTTCGCGCGGTGCAACGTGCGACGGCGCGCCGCCGGCGTCGTGCGAAATCACGGCCATCCAGCGCAGATCCCCGCAATGGGCCGCGATCATCTCGGCATAAGCGGGTTGGGTGATCGCGGCGGCCGCGCCGCAATGAGTCGCAAAATACTCCATCTCGGCGCCGGCCGAGCGGGTGTTGGTGGTCACCGCGATGGCTCCGAGCTCGGCGCAGGCAAACCAGGCCAGCATCGCCTCGATGCAATTATCCAGATGGATCAGCACGAAATCGCCGGGTTTGATGCCGCGCTTGACGAGCCCCGCGGCCAGCGCGCCGACCCGCTCGTGAAATTCGCCATAGGACCATTCGCGCGCCGGAGCATCGAACGGCGCCCAGATCAGGAATGGGTGTTCGCGACGGTTCTCGCTGCGCATCTTGAGTAGCCAGGGCACGTCCAGCCCCGCGAACGGGCCGACCACGCCCGGTGCCGCCTGAGAATTCGCCATGCTTCCTCCCGCGCAGCCTTTGCTGGCTGCGTTTTCGTAGGAGTGTTCTGCCACCGGATAAGGCGCTGCGCAAACGCTACGCCTTCTCCGCGGTCATGACCGAGCTTGACCCGGCCATCCACGTCGCGCTGCGGATCCGATGGGACGTGGACCCGGAACAAAGCCCGGGCATGACGAGCCCTTGGTGTGTCGTCGGGTGTGCTAACCGGCTCCATCCGCATAGGATGAAATCTCGATCAGACTGCCGTCGGGATCGCGGCAATAGACCGAGCGCAACGTGCCGCGCGCGCCTTGCCTAGCCACCGGCCCCTCCTCGATGGCAACGCCATTGGCCTTGAGATGCGCGACGACCTCCTCCGGGCTGCTCGTCGTGAGAAAGCACAAATCCTCGCTGCCCGGCGTCTCGTGGTCGGCGGTGAACCACTCGACCTTGTCTGCGTCCTTAGGCCGCACATTGATCTTCTGATCGCCAAACACCAGTGACGCCCGTTTCGGCTTGCCCTCGCCGGGATCGAACATCTTCACCTCCATGCCGAGGATTTTCTGGTACCACGCGGCCGAGCGCGCGACGTCGGCCACATTGATCACGAGGTGATCGAGCGCATGGACTGTCACTGACATGGCCTATCCTTTCGTCGCGCCGCCTTGGGCGCACTGGCCGCAGGCCAGCCTGTTTGTTACAACGCCAGCCGCCTTTGATTCAACGACAACAAACAGGGGAGACATGCGATGCTTTCACGCCGCGATGCGATCGGAGCCTTTTCCATCGGCCTGCCGGCACTGGTGGCCTCGACAAGGCGCGGAGCAGCGGCGCTGGAATATCCGACCCGGCCGGTTCGCTTCGTGGTGGGCTATCCCCCGGGCGGCGCCACCGACATCCTCGCGCGGCTGGTTGGGCAGCGGCTGTCGGAAAGGCTCGGCCAGCAATTCGTGATCGAGAACAAGCCGGGCGCGGGGAACAACATCGCCACCGAGGCAGTGGTGAACGCGGAAGGCGACGGCTACACGGTGCTGCTGGTCAATCCCGCGAACTACATCAACGCGACGCTCTACGCCAATCTCAAGTTCAATTTCGTCCGCGATATCGCCGCGGTGGCGTCCTTCAACCGTGTGCCGAACGTGATGACGGTCAACAAGGACGTGCCGGCCAAGAATGTCGCCGAATTCATCGCCTATCTGAAGGACAATCCCGGCAAGATCAACATGGCCTCCTCGGGTAACGGCACCTCCGTGCATCTGTCGGGGGAAATGTTCATGGCGATGACCGGCACCAAGATGCAGCACGTGCCTTATCGCGGCGCGGCACCGGCGATCACCGACATGTTGGGCGGCCAGGTGCAGGTGATCTTCGACAACATGCCTTCCATCATCCAGCATATCCGCTCGGGCGCGCTGCGCGCGCTTGGCGTGACGACGGCGGAGCGGTCGGCGCAATTGCCCGACGTGCAGGCCATCGCGGAAACCGTTTCAGGCTATGAGGCGAGCGCGCTGTTCGGCATGGGCGTGCCGAAGAACACGCCGAAGGACGTCATTGCCAAGCTCAACACCGCGATCAATGCGATTCTGGCCGAACCCGACATGCGCAAGCGTCTGGTCGAGCTCGGTGGCGAGCCGCTGATCCAGTCGCCGGATGCCTTTGGCGAGCAGATCAAGGCCGAGACCGAGAAGTGGAGGAAAGTGGTCGAATTTGCCGGGCTCAAGGTGGAGTGAACGCCGGAACCGCCGCCGATCTGATAGGATCGCACGCGACGTATCGTTCCCACCAGCGCGGAGGAAACGGATCATGCGCAAATTCGGTTTTGCCGTCATGACGGTGCTCGCGGCGGGTTTTGGGACCTTGTTAGACCCGGCACCCGCGAGGGCCGCCTATGATTATCCCTGGTGTATCCAGGGTCGCGACTGGGGCTACCCCGGCGAGTGCTCCTACCAGACGTATGAGCAGTGCATGGCGAGCGCGTCGGGCCGCAACGTCTATTGCGGCATCAATCCGCGCGTCGCCTTCGACCGTGCACGCTAGGGTCCGCCGCCTTATCGCGCGCCCTACCCGCAATGGTGAACTGCTCGCCGCGGACTTTGATCCGCGGCAGGCTTAAGCCGAGTAACTTATCGTTTCGCCTCGACCGGCTGCTTGCCGCCGGTGCAGGTGATCAGCAGCGTGTAGGCGCGGGCCTTATCCGCAATCTCGGGAGTCTTGAGCTCGCCCTTGGGCTCGGCTGTCTCATAGGGTACGACGCTGTTGTCGAGGAAGTCGCGGATCGCGCCGGTCTTGATGGCGAAATTGATGTTTTCGGGAATGCTGCCGGTGGCCTGGACCATCGTCACGGCGTCAAGCTTCCCCGTGACCACGCCTACGATCAGGCCGTTGGTATCGAACAGCGGGCCCCCGCTGTTGCCAGGCTGAACCGCGGCGCTGATCTGAAGATAGCGCGTGTCGTTTAGAATGCCACTGAGCGAACTCACAATCCCAGTAGTAACCGTGAAATCCGATGTCAGCAGGCCATGAAAGGGATAGCCGATCGCAACCACGGAGTCGCCGGAGCGAATCGAGCGATCGCGGATCCTGGCAAAGTCCTTGAACGAGCTGGTCGGCCCCTGCAGCAGCGCAAGATCGTTTCTCGCGTCGCTGGAGACCACGCGCAGCTCCGTTGCCGGCTGGCCGCTGAGATTGCCGCGAATATCGGTGCAGCCATCGACGACATGGTGATTGGTGACAATGTGACCGCTGGCACTGATCACGAAGCCGGTGCCGCTTTTACTTATGGTTTTCGATGTCTTCGGCGCCCCCGTAGTGTTGGGCGCATCGCTCGCCGAGGCCGATTTTGGCGCAGCAAGTTTAGCGAAATCACCCGCGCTGTTCAGCCCTTGTGCTTTGACCCTGGTGACGCAGGTCGCAATGACGTTGAGCAGGGGGCCGGTCGAGGTCAGGTTGAATTGCAGCGTTGTCTTTCCCGCCTGGGCGACCATGAGGCTGGCCCGCTGAAAGGCACGCGCGACGTTGGGCGGCAGAATCGCCGTCAGCATGATGTTCGAATTCGCCGTCGCAAACAGCCGTGCTCCGGCCTGACCATCGAAGGTGACGTCGATCGGCAGCGTTTCGCCCTTGTTCAAGTGGAAGTCGGGACTCGCGAAGCTGAGCAGCCAGGCATTGGCGGCGTTCTGGCCGACCACGAGGCTCACCCCGCTGGCATAAGACGTCGTCGCCGCGCAGTGCGAGAAGGCGCCCGTGCTGTCGTCGCTGAAGGCGCCGCCGATCCAGTTCCCGACATGGATCGACCCGAATGGTCCGGCGGCTATTGCGGAAGACGCGATCGCAACTTGTAGTGAACAGGCAAGCAACAACTTTCTCGGCATATAACGGCCCCAGCACGCCCCAAGTCTTTTGCCGGAACATTCTATGTGCGAGTTGCGCCCGAAGCAATCTGGAGTAGCATTGGGCCTGCCGGCAAGCTCGCATGTTCGCGGTCCGCGAATAGTCTCCATTCGCCGCAAACGGCGGCTTGCCTTTAACTTTGCGATTCCGTATGCTTTGCAATGCAAAGTGGGGTGAGCGATGCGCGATCTCGACAAGGCGCTGGCCGACATCATCACGATCCGCAGCCAGATTGCGGCAGGCACCGCGTTCCGAGGCTATGGTCCGGCCGCCATTGCCGTTACCGGCGGCGTGGCGTTGCTGACGGCGATCCTGCAATATCTCTGGCTCGACGATCCGACCGGCCATCCGCTCACGTTTCTGTTCGGCTGGGCCGCCGCGGCGGCGCTATCGGCGCTGATGATCTGGATCGAAATGCAGGCGCGCTCGCGCAGGCATCATTCGGGCCTTGCGGATGCAATGATTCATCAGGCGCTCGAGCAGTTTCTTCCGTCGGGAATCGCGGGCGTGCTGCTCGCGGTCGTCCTGGGAAAGTTCGCGCCGGAGGCGCTGTGGATGCTCCCGGGTCTGTGGCAGGTGCTGGTGAGTCTCGGCGTCTTCGCATCCGTCCGCTCCCTGCCGCGGACCGTCGCCTTCGCGGGCGGCTGGTATTTCGCCGCGGGTTTCGTCGTCCTGGTGCTGGCGAGCCAAAACCACGCGCTGTCGCCGTGGACGATGGGCCTGCCCTTCGTCATCGGACAGTGGCTGATGGCGGCCATTTTGTACTTTGCTTCCGGGGAAACCGATGCCGAAGGCTGACGCCAACCACGCGCCGTTTGCCTATGACGGACTCGACCGGGTGATCCATGAAAAGGCGCGGCTTGGCCTGATGACCTCGCTGATGGCCCATCCCAAGGGCCTCGCCTTTGCCGATCTCAAGCAGCTCTGCGGCTTGACGGACGGCAATCTGTCCCGCCATCTGCAGGTGCTGCAGGAGGCGGGGTTGGTCGAGGTCACCAAAGGTTATGAGGGCAACCGTCCGCATACCTCCTGCCGCCTCACCAAGGCCGGGCGCCGCCGCTTTCTCGATTATCTCGCCGTTCTCGAAGGTCTGGTGCGCGACGCTGCGAAGGCCGCCGGCAAGGAGGCGTCGACGCTGTCCCGGCTCGGCATCCTGCCGACCTGATTTCAATTTTTTTGCAGGGGAGCTTTGTAATGCAAAGTAGTCTCTCATCCAAACCCATGGACAAGCTGCATGTCGGCATCATCATGGACGGCAACGGCCGATGGGCGACGCGGCGCGGTCTGTCGCGCCTGCGCGGGCACGAGGCCGGCGTCGAGGCGATCCGTCGCGTCGTCGAAGCGGCGCCCGATCAGGGTGTGGGCACGCTGACGCTCTATGCCTTTTCGACCGACAATTGGCGCCGACCCCGGGCGGAGGTCGTGGGCCTCATGGGATTGTTGCGCTTTTATCTCGCCAATGAGGTGCAGAGCCTGGTCAAGAACGGCGTGCGGCTCACCGTGATCGGACGGCGTGATCGCCTGCCCGACGGAATTGCGGACGCGATCGCGCGCGCGGAGACCGCAACCGCGAGGGGCGAGGTGCTGCATTTGCGCATCGCGGTGGATTATTCGGCGCGCGATGCCATCCTCCACGCGGCGACAAAGCTTGCCGGCATCACAGAGCCGACCCGCGAATTGTTTTCGCAGCTCGTCACCGGCGAGCCCGGCTTGCGTGACGTCGACCTCATCATCCGCACCAGTGGCGAGAAGCGGCTGTCGGATTTCCTGCTCTGGGAGGGCGCTTATGCGGAATTGCATTTCACCGAGCGGATGTGGCCCGAATTCGACGCCGACGATCTCGCCGAGGCGCTTGCCTCCTTCAACCGCCGCGAACGCCGCTTCGGCGGCCTGAAAGCGCTGCCGCTCGAGCCCGCACCGAGTCTGTGAACCACCGCGCCCCGAGAGGTGAGCCATTGCCCGAACTTGAGAACTCCCGGCGGCCGTGTCGGTCGATCGCGAGCCTGCGGCCACGACGCGTTCTCAAGCCGCGGGGCCGTTGGTCCGAGCGATGGGTAAACAGACCTGAAAGGGAATGCAAAGACTCCGATCTATCAGGCTAGGGACATTCTAACGGCTGTTCGATAAATCGGCAGGGACGGATGTACTCTCTCTACCGAGTTGGGACAGTTAGGAAAAATGCTGGCTAATCGACGCAGAAGCGAACGTCGCCTGTGCAGACGGATTGCAAAAATTCAGACCGGTGCCGGTTCGCTGCCGCGTGACTGCACGATCACCGACATATCGGATGGCGGCGTTAAGGTGGTTGCCGAATATCTCGAGATCCCGCCGCAATTCACCATCATCTTCTCCACCGACTACGCGCGGCAGTGCCGCCTGGTGTGGCG
Source organism: Bradyrhizobium sp. STM 3562 (assembly GCF_045571435.1). Taxonomy (NCBI): domain Bacteria; kingdom Pseudomonadati; phylum Pseudomonadota; class Alphaproteobacteria; order Hyphomicrobiales; family Nitrobacteraceae; genus Bradyrhizobium; species Bradyrhizobium sp. STM 3562. Next base: position 8,466,629 of record NZ_CP120694.1, on the reverse strand, counting down.
GATCGGTTGCGAGTTCGGCGCCGAGTTCATCGACTAAAGCGCGATGGGATTAGGTCGAATCGTCATCGCGCTTTAGATTCTTGTTTGAGCATGGTCTTTTCGGAAAACCGCTTCACACTTTTCCGGATCATGCTCTATCGGCATCTACCGATCGACTTGCAGAGCCGGCCGGGACGCCTTCCAAGCCCGTCATTGCGCTCGCCATGGCGCCAGGGGTTGGTGCGTGTCCGCTTGATTCCCTCAACTCGGCGACTGCCCTAGCGGCAGCGCTGGTCTCTTGAGAGGCGCATCCTGCATTAAGCGGGCAGGGGACGGCGCGGCATCTGCCGCGCGCCATGTTCGAGCGGCTACCGGACGCCGGCGGATCGCTTGGCCTTGCCGCGCAGCTTGTCGACGATCGGCGACAGCAGCGAGCGCCGCTGCTTCTTCGGCTCGATGCGGCCGGTGAGGTGCCGCGCGATCTCTTGGAATATCTGCGAGGCGCGGTGGTTTGCGGAGAGTTCGGCGATCATCTGTCCGTTATTGGCGGCAGTACCGAACATCTTGGAATCGAACGGGATCGCCGCCACCGGCGCGCTTTCGACCGCCTTGGCAAAACTCTTGACGTCGATCTCCGGCCGCTTGTGCATGCCGACTTGGTTGATGCAGTACAGCGGCGGCCGGTCGTTCGGCCGCGCCGCTTTCAGCACGCTCATCAGGTTTTTGGTGTTGCGCAAATTGGCGAGATCCGGCTCGGCCACGATCAGGATGTCATCCGCGCTCACCAGCGTGCGCCTGGTCCAGGCGGACCATTGGTGCGGCATGTCGAGCACGATGCAGGGCGTCGTCATGCGCAGCGTATCGAAGATCGCGTCGAACGCTTCCTCGCCGAAATCGTAGACCCGATCGAGCGCCGCCGGCGCGGCGAGCAGGCTGAGACGTTCGGAGCATTTCGCCAGCAGCCGTTCCATAAGCGCGGTGTCGGGCCGTTCAGGCTGGAACACCGCATTGGCAATGCCCTGCAGCGGATCCTGATTGTAGTCCAGGCTCGCCGTGCCGAAAGCGAGGTCGAGATCGATCACCACCGAATCCAGCGCCAGGTCGCGCGCGATGGTCCAGGCCAGATTGTGCGCGACGGTGGATGCGCCGACGCCGCCCTTTGCACCGATGACGGCGATGATGCGCCCGGTCACGACGGCTTCCGAAGCCGAGAACAGGCTGCAGATCGCGCGCACGACGTCGAGAACCTCGACCGGGCCGATGATGTAATCGTTGACGCCGCGGCGCACCAGTTCGCGATAAGGCACTTCGTCGTTCACGCTGCCGATCACGACCACGCGCGTTCCGGGATCGCAGACGCTGGCAAGCTGGTCGAGGCCTGCAAGAATATTGCCGGCGCCGTCCGACTCCAGCACGATCACGTTGGGGGTCGGCATGGCGCTATAGGCATCGATCGCGGCCGCGACGCCACCCATCTTCACGGTGAGATGCGCCTTGGCGAGGCGGCGGTCTTGCCCCGCCGCCTTCACGATTTCGTTGCTCGCCTCGGTTTCGCAGAAGGCTTGCACGGAGATGCGCGGCACCGGCGCGATATAGTCGTCCGCGGACGGCGCGGCGCCGTCGGCGGCATCATCAGACGTATGAGGCGCGGACCTGATCATTTGCCGGTATCGCTGAGTTTGGCCCTGTCGGCCTCGGGATAGGTGGTCGTGGTCGGCTCGCCCTTGCGATATTTCTCGAACGCTTCGCTGCGTCGCGCCGTGTAGGCGGCCGTCTCCGATCGCGGTTGCTCGAGATCCGCCGGATTGTCGATCATCGCGGCGAGGTTATGCTGGGTGGCGCAGCCAAAATTGTAATAGGGCTTGTTGTCGTTGTAGCTGGGATTCAGCCCCGAGGGGCCGAGATCTTCCGGCCACACGCCGCAAGGACCGGCGACCGCCTTGATCTTTGGATAGGTCAGGCGGATGTTGGCGAAGAAGCGCGGGTCGTCCGGATGATAATGGTGCAGGACAAGACCGTGCGCCGGCACACCGCGCGCGAGCAGGATCGATCGGACTTCGTGATAGGCCGAAGCTGCGGCGCGCGCGTTCGGCGTGTCCACCGGCACATCGGCCACGATTGCGCCGGTGCCTTCGCGAATCCAGTTGCGCGCCAGCCCCGCCACGTCGTTGCGCTGCTCCGCCGTCAAGCCGCCGCGGCCATGGCCGACGAAGATCATCATCGAATGCTGACCTTCTTCGATCGCGATCGGATGGCGCTGACGGACATCCTCGGGAATCTCTCCCGTGACGATCTGCTCGCCGGTATAGGTGCAGGCGCCAAGTGCAAGCGTAAGGCCGGCAAATATGCCCGGCAGCAGTAGCCTTCGGTAGCGCGCCGTCGCGGTTGTGTTGCCCATTGAGTGTTCCCCCTCGCCCCGCGCTGTCGCGCCCCGCCTCAATCGATGATGAAACCGATGCCGCATTTGCAGCTTGCGACCGGCACATGGGCGGCGACGCCGTAGATGCGGCTGATCTGCGCCAGCAGTGCCGATTCCGAATCGGAGGCTGGCACGAATCCGTCATCGGGCCGCGCGATTTCCTTCTCGGCCACCGCGCGCACCACATAGGGCGTCACCAGGACGACGAGCTCGGTCTCGTCGTTCACGTAGTCCTGGCTGCGGAACAGGGCGCCGAGCACCGGAAGCTGGTCGAGACCGGGCAGGCCGTTGATCGCACGCTTGGTCTGTTCCTGAATCAAGCCCGCCATCGCCATCGAGCCGCCGGACGGAATTTCCAGCGTCGTCTCGGCGCGACGGGTGCGGATCGAGGGAACGGTGATCGAATCGGTCGAGGTCGAGCTGAGCGCCTGGGACACAGTGATCGCGTGGTCATTGGACAGCTCCGACACTTCGGTCATGACGCGCAGGCTGATCCGCCCTTCCGAAAGCACGACCGGCGTGAAGTTCAGCGAGATGCCGAACTTCTTGTAGGAGATCTGGGTGGTGCAGACATGCGTGGTCGGATCGCAGGAATAGCCGGCGGGGACCGGGAATTCGCCGCCGGCGATGAATGTCGCGGACTCTCCCGAGATCGCGGTCAGATTGGGTTCGGCGAGCGTTCGCATCACTCCCGCACTCTCCATCGCGCGCATGGTGGCGGTGAAGGTGGGCAGGCCCTTCACGACCGACGAGGCACTGAAGGAATTGCCGGAGACAAGCGGGCCGTTATTGGCCGTGAACGGGTTGGCGTTGTTGAAGTTCACGACCGCTGTGCCGTAATTCATGCTGGCGGAGAGGTCGATGCCCATCTGCTTGACGATATCGCGCCGGACCTCCGCGACATGGACCTTCAACATCACCTGGTCGCGGCCGCGCACGACGATGCTGTTGACGACCTTGTCCGCACCGCCGACCAGGCGCGCGGCGATGTCGCCGGCCTGCTGCGCTTCCACCGGCGAGGACACCGATCCGGTGAGCAGCACGCCGTCGCCGACGCCTTCGATCTGCACGCCCGGAATGCTCTGTTGTAGCGCGGCGCGCACGCCGTTCAGGTCGCGCTTGACCGCAATGTCGTACGAGCCGATCTGCTGGCCGTCGCCGTCGAAGAAGACGACATTGGTCTGTCCGACACCGACGCCGATGATGAAGGCGCGCTGCGCCGAACGCACCACGGCATTGGCGATCTTGGGGTCGGCGACCAGCACGTCCTTGGCCTCGCGCGGCAGGTCGACGACGACGGATTTGCCGATGCCGAGCGAAACGAAGCGTGTCCGCACCGAGATCGGCGCGGCAACAGTCTTTGCCGAAGATGTGGTCGCGGGCGCCGCTATGGTCGACGCGGCGGAAGCTGTTTCAGATGCGGTCGCTGCCCCCGGGTGATCCTCGGCGGCGGCTGCGGGCGTGAGCGCTGGGCCGACAGCGATGACCGCCAGCGAAACCGCGCCAAGCAGCAAGGCGCGGAACGCCCGTTGATGCCCCCTGCACTTCATTTCCAGGCTTCCTTTCTGTCACCTCTGTGCCGTGGCCTGGCTCGGGGTGCCGTGGCGCACGATCTGGACGTTCTGTCGGTAGGTTTGCTGGTCGTCGGTGATCTCGACCGCATTGGCGTCGGCGATGCTGCGCAGCGCCAACGACAGCGTTCCGGCCTGGCGCTCCATGGCGAGCGTCATGGCCTGGTCGGGCTTTAATTCGAGCGTGACGGTCTTGCCGATGACCGCGTTCTGACCCTCTTTCTCCTTCGGCGCCTGATCGATGGCGAGCACGCGGATATTGGTCAGGATGATCTTGGAGACGACGATGTCCGGCATGGCGCCGGCGTCGTCGCTGGGGTTCTTGAGGTGCTTGGTGACGATGACGTCGACGCGGTCGTTCGGCAGGATGAATCCGCCGGCGCCGCTCTCAGGGGAAATTTCGGTCGAGACTGCGCGCATCCCGGTCGGCAGGATCGCCGCCATGAATCCGGAGCCATCGGCCTTCACCAGCTTCTGCTCGCGGATCGGTTCGCCCGCGATGAAAGGCGCCCGTGCGATCGCGCCGGTGAGCTCCTTGGTCGCGTCAGGACGATCGCTGCGGCGGATGAAGGCGCCGCTTGCAGTTGCCGAAGGCCATGTCTGCCACTGCAAGTCGTCCGGCTTCACCGTTTGACCAAGGCCGATATCGGCCTTTGCAACGAGAACATCCGTGGTTTGGAGCTGCGCGACGGGCGCGGCCGGCGCGGGCTTGTTGTCGGTCCCGCTGGCGAGGTAAGCGGCCACACCACCGGCGCCGAGCGCGATAACCAGGACGACGATGCGTGCGGTATTCATACGCCTTAACTTACGTGTCACGCGCCGGCGCAGTGGATTGCGCCGGCCTCACGACGCAGGATTAGGCAGCAAAAGTATAAGCAAGGTTGGGACCTGCCCAGATTTCGCCGGCGCCACGCGCGCCTCTGTGCGCATGGTGAACAAAGCGTTCATGGTGCCTTCGCGAGAGCGACGAAGGACCGCTTACTCCGATCTGGCGGGCTCGTGGTGCCGTGACGGCGGAGCGATCCTGGCCGGCGGCTCTATCCGCGCGGGCTCGAACAGCCGTGGTCGCTGTGCCATTCTGTTGCTCCTGAACGATCGCGTCGCCGCCCCGGGCGACGACAACGAATCTTCCGGCTTACACGAACTGTCCATCGCTCTCGCAATTCTCCGCTACAGCCTTGTCTTCGGCGCCCGCTTTGCGGCTCACTCGCAGGCCCTGAGATGGGAGCCATGCATGCTGTTCAAGACGGGCGCGCGATGCGGGGTTTCGATCTCCGCATCGAGATCGGCGATGACTTCCTCGAACGCGGAGATCGCCTGCTGAATCGCGGCGATCTGCATCAGCTCCCAGCCGCTGACGGGACCTGTCCGGTTCTGAAGGGCGACAATCAACTCCCGGCGCTGCTCCTTGAGCTGGACGAGAGGCAAGCCATGATCAGGTAGATCGCGCAGCATGAGGATTCTCCTTGGGTCTGCCATTGTTAGCCCACCGCTCGTGCCATCGGCTTACTGGAAAGAGACGCATTTGATTCGATTTGCGTGGCGGCCAGGAGAGCGCCAAGGCTGCCGTCGTCGTGACGGCATCAGGTCCAATTTTCAGAAGGTTGCACTCCGTCATTGCGAGCGTGAGCGAAGCAATTCAAAGCCATATGCGAGCGTCCGGATTGGTTTGTCGCTTTCGCTCATCGCAATGACGCGTCGGTGAGTCGCCAAAACCGACGCGCCTTGGTCAACGTGGCGCCTTCGAACCGTCACTTTCACGGCAAACTAGAGCCAAACACGGCGGCTCCATTAGCGATGGGACAGGGACGAAGTGTGGAGCGCTTATGGCGTACAAGATTGTCGCGACCAAAGGTGACGAGGTCCTGCGATCGGAACGGGAGAGCCTGCTGATCGCGGCCGCGAAAGCGCGGGTGTGGGCCCGGGTCGGCTGGCACGTGGTCGTCACCGATCCCGACGGAAACACGCTCGATCCGGCCGAATTTGAAAAGCTGTTCGCGCCTCCGGATCCCAGGCGTGCGCGATTGCGGGAAGTGTCGGCGCGTCTGCGCCTTGCCGCTCCAGCGTAAAAGGAGGCAAACGCTCGGATGTCGGAGCTGGAACACGACGCCGTCATGCAAGACGATCCGTTCGCGCACTTGACGCTCGAGCGCGCGATCTCGTTGCGCTGGACGCTGCGCGATATCATGGCCAACAGAACGAAATTTCTGCCCACGGCCGATGCCGATCTGCAGTTGCTGATCGAAATGGGACTGGCGGAGATGCACGACGGCGAGCCGTCACTGACATCCTCCGGCATCGCGGCGATCGAATAGATTGGTGTCCGTGGGTTGCCTTCGTCGGGTGGTTCGAGCGCAGCGAAAACCATAAGGCTGTTAGCGGCCTTCAATATATGGCCCGTGCAGAACATCCATGCGACGCTCATAGACGATGCGACCGAGTGCCGCCATCGCGGAAATCAATCCAATCACGCCGACAATTTCGATGATTTCCATATCCATTTGCGGCCCGTGCCGTTGATCGCTGGGGCCTCTCATACAACTTAGATTCTAAGCTTCGGATCAGAGCAGCCGCCGCAATTTAGCGACGGCATCGGCAGACTCTTAACCATAGCGCGTGTCGCGAAAGTGAACGTCCAATGCGGGCCTGGTGCGATGCGCGAAAGGCGCGCGGCAGGCCGGTCAACGCTTGGGAAACTATCCGAGCCGTCCGCCCGGGCCGCTAACCAATTGGAAAATCGTTGCCGCCAGAGTCGCCCCGACCAGAGGCAAGGACAGGGGAAGATCAATGCCGATGAACGGGGAAGCCGTCTTGGAAAATGTGCGCCGCTACCGGGCGATCGCGTCGCTGTATCGTCAGACCGCGGCATTCCGCCCGCGGCAAAGCTGCTCGCTGCTTGGAGAGGCCATGGAATGGGAGCGCCGCGCCGTGGCGGAGCTCGAAGCCTATTTCAGCGTCCGCGACCATGCGGCTGAGAGGTTGCCGTTACCACCCGCTCACTACTACGCCCCTGCGCGCTGGGAGGCGTTCGCCGCAGCTTAGTCCTTTCACGCGAGCGGTATCGCACCGAAACCGCCCGCCGTTCGTACCTATGTGCGCGCGTATGTTTGCATTGCTTTTGCGCGAAAGCTGCGCCCGGCCCTGAGGGCCGCGAAACCGTTTCCCTTCGTTCCGGGTTGTCAACAGCCAGAACCCTGGGAGGTTCGGATGACAATCCCGCAGGGCTTTCTCGAAGCCTTGCCTTCTCCACGACGTGTCGCCGACTTGTCCGACGAGGCGGATATCTTCGGTTTCCTGATCGGAAGCTGGGAGCTCGATGCGCTGCTTCACGAGGTGGACGGAACAACCTGCAGGATGAAGGGTGAACTCCATGCCTCCTGGGTGTTGGAGGGGCGCGCGATCCAGGACTTGTTCATTTTCCCACGCCGCGTTGATCGCTCTGCCGGCACGCCTGCGCGGGGTGACAGATATGCCACCACCATTCGCACCTACGACCGCGGGCTGAACGCCTGGCGCGTCACCTTCATCAATCCGGCGGATGACGAAACCTGCGCCCGGCTGATGGCGCGCCGTCGGGGCCAGGAGATCGCGATGGAAGGAGAGCTTGCCGACGGCACGCCGATTCGCTGGGGCTATCAGGCGATCATCCCCCACTCCTTCCACTACTCGGCTGAGCGATTGCAAGATGACGGCAGATCCTGGCGGCTCTACCTGGAACTGTTCGGAAAACGCTCAAGCTTTTAAGTGCCGCACGCATCGTCCGGGTGGGTCGCAAGCGCAGATGGGCGGAGGCATGCTGCGTTTGAACACGGCGTATCCGAAGCCCTCCTCCAGGCCTGGCGCGAGTTCGGAAAGCTCAGCAAACACGAAAGGCAGAAGTTCGCGGAAGCGGCGCTAGGAGAAGACTTTTGGACCGGCATTGTCGCGACGCACCCGATCAACCAATTTCCATGCTCGGAGGCGAGACGCCACGCGCTGCGATCAGAACCGACAGCGGACGCGTCAGAGTCGCCGACTGGCTCAAGATGGTCGAAAACCGGATGGCCAAGTCAGCCGACTGCAACAGCGCCATGGCAAGCTACAGCTTCGGATGGCTCTGGACGGAATTGGGCATCGACGAACTGCGGCGATGAACGAGCCCGAGCCAAATGTCCGCAGTTTCAATCTGACGACAGTTAATTGGCGCACCCGACACGATTCGAACGTGTGACCTTTGCCTTCGGAGGGCAACGCTCTATCCAGCTGAGCTACGGGTGCGTCGAGCGCCTCATTTAGCCGATTGGCCCGGCCTCGGCAATGCCTTAAGGGCTGTGGGAGAAGCCCTCGTCCGGCCGCGCCCGTGAGGAGATGTCCGTTGCTGCCGCAGTCTGCGGCCTGCGTGAAGCTGCCACAGCGTCGATCGGGGAACCGGCATCTCGCGGCCATCCCGCCCGATGACGCGGTCTTCAATGCAGCGCCAAAGCTTACACCGGCACGATCTCCCTGCCGATCGGCCACAGCGCCATGCCGGCAAGCTTGAGGTGCGCCCAGGCGAAGGGGATGCCGACGATCGTGATCGCCAGGACCACCGCGGTGGCGAGGTGCCCGAGCGCAAGCCACCAGCCTGCGAGCACCAGCCAGATGATGTTTCCGATCAACCCTAACGGGCCGGTGCCGATATCGCTCTCGCCGGTGATCTCGTCGCGACGCACGGCCCTCGAGCCGAATGGCAGAAAGGTGTAGATGGCGATGTTGAACGCCGCCCGAGCCCAAGGCAGGCCGATGATGGTAATGGCCATGATGACGGCAGCGACCAGCCAGCCGAAGGCCATGTAGGCGCCGCCCAAGAGGATCCACAACAGATTGAGCAGAAGAGAAACAGGGGACATCTGATTTCCCGCATGCGACGAAGATGTGCCGCTTATACGCCCGAACGCGGCAAGCGGGATAGGGGCCTCGGTATCCGCCGGCCGGCCGCGATCAGGCGACCGCCACGGTATCCGTGGGCGTGCCGAACAATTGTTTCACCTCGGCGGCCGGCCTGGGTGCACTGAACAGATAGCCCTGCATCTCGCTGCAGCCGAGCTTGCGCAGCAGCTCGCGCTGCGTCTCGGTTTCGACGCCCTCGGCGGTCGTGCGCATCTTGAGGGCGGACGCGATATTCACCACCGCCTGCACGATCGAAGAGGAGGAATCGGTTTCCGAGATGTCGCTGACGAAACAGCGGTCGATCTTGATCTTGTCGAAGGGGAAGCGCTTGAGATAGCTGAGCGAGGAGAAGCCGGTGCCGAAATCGTCCAGCGCAATCCGTACGCCGATGGCGCGGAGCTGATGCAGGATGGCGAGCGCCGCCTCGTCGTCGCGGATCAGCACGGCTTCGGTGATCTCGATCTCGAGCCGGCTCGGCTTGAGCGAGGAGGCGGCCAAGGCGCCTGCGATCCGGAGCGCGAGCGTCTGGCATTTGAGCTGCACCGGCGAGACGTTCACCGCGATGCGGATGTGATCCGGCCAGCTCGCGGCTTCCTGGCAGGCCGTGCGCAGCACCCAGTCGCCGAGTTCGGTGATCAGCCCGGTATCCTCGGCGATGGGAATGAATTCGGCCGGCGAGACCATGCCGCGCTCCGGATGACGAAAACGCAGCAGCGCCTCGCAGCCGCTCACCTCGCCGGTGCGCAAGTCCACCAGCGGCTGGTAATGAATCTCGAAGCCGCCATCGATCATGGCCTGGCGCAGGTCCAACTCCATCGAGAGCCGCGCCTTGGCGGAGGCATCCATCGCCGGTTCGAAAAAACGGTGGGTGCGGCGGCCGCCGGCCTTGGCGGCGTACATCGCAAGGTCCGCATTCTTGATCAACTGGTCGATCTCGGTGCCGTCCTGCGGCGCCAGCGCAATGCCGATGGAGGCGTCGGTCGAGAGCTGGTGGCCGAGACATTGATAGGGACGCCGGATCGCCTCGTGAATCCGGGTGACGAACTCGACGGCATCTTCGGTCGAGTTGACCCCGGCCTGGATCACGGCGAATTCGTCGCCGCCGAGCCGCGCGATCAGGTCGGCCGGCTTGATGCAGGTACGGATGCGGGCGGCGACGGCCTTCAACAGCTCGTCGCCGACGTGATGGCCGAGCGAATCGTTGATGCCCTTGAACTCGTCGATATCGATGTAAAGAAGCGCGAACTTCTGGCCGCTTTGCGCCTGCTTCAGCTCGCGCTCGATGCGTTCGCGGAACAGCACGCGGTTTGGCAGGTCGGTCAGTGCGTCGTAATGGGCCAGATGCGCAATCTTCTCGTCGGCCGCGCGTCGTTCGGTGACATCGTCGACCACGTTGATGATGTAGCGCGGCTTGCCGGCGGCATCGCGAAGGCCGATGCGCTTGGAGGTGATCCAGCGGCGCCCGCTCATCAGCGTGTCCCACGGGTGCTCGTCCCGAAAAAAGCCCTCGGCGGATTGCAAGGTCTTGTCGTCATCGGCGGTGACGATGTCGGCCTGCTTTTCGGCGAACACGTCATAGGCGGTCTTGCCGACGATCTCCTCGCGCGTCATGTCGAACTGGTATTCGGCAACGCTGTTGACCAGCAGATAGCGCCTGGTCTGCGCGTCCTTGACCGTGATCTGCGAGGGGATGTGGTCGATGATCTCGCGCAGGAAGGTATAGTTGCGGTCGCGCTCCTGCTCGAGCCGGCGGCGATCGCTGATGTCCTCGATGGTGGCGACCCAGCCACCCTGTGCGAGCGGCTTGTTGACGATCTCGAACGAGCGCCCGTCCGCGATTTCCATGATCATGCGGCTGGCTTTGCCCTGCGCCACGTCGCGCATGATCGGATCGCAGAAGGCGCGGACGTTCCCGTCGAAGGAGCCGGTGTCCTTGCGGTGCTGGATCAGGTCGTAATAGTGAAGCCCTGGCTTCACCACCTCGCGCGACAGCTTGTACATATCGATGTAGCGCTGGTTGAAGGTGACGATGCGCGCCGAGGCGTCGTATAGTACCAGGCCCTGCGTCATGTTGTTCAGCGCGGTGTCGAGCCGTTGCCGCTCCGCCTCCAGCTTCCGCTGCGCCTCGCGGTTCTGCCGCCTGATCTGCCGGATGATCGCAAACAGGATGAGCGCGATGATCGCGGCGGACAGAGCCGCGGCCGTGACCAGAAAGCGAGTCTGCTCGCGCCAGTCGGCCAGCGCGGTCGCCGCGGTTTTGGTCGCGACCACGACGATCGGAAAATGACCGACCTGGGCCCCGGTACCGAGCCTGTCCTCCCCATCGATGGGGCTTTGTATCCGAAGCGTCTGCTGGCCGCCGAGTGCGATGATCTTCTGCAGGAGCGGCGCCTCCGCCAGTTTGTGCCCGATCAATGCATCGACATGCGGATGGCGCGCCAGCATCGTGCCGTCGCGAGAGAACATTGCGATCGCGGCGCCCTCGCCAAGCGCGAGCGAAGCGAAGAACCTCTCGTAGTTGGCGGGATCGATGCGCCGTGACATCACACCGAGGAAGATGCCGCCCGGCCCAGTCAACCGGTGCGCGATGATGGTGGTCCAGCTTCCGTCGAAATAGCTGCGGACCGCTTCGATGACGATCGGCTCGGCTGGCGGGTCCGATTTCAAGATCTTGAAGTAATTCCGCTTGGCGACGTTGATGTCCGGCACCGGGTCGGGTCGCGACCAGTTGATCATTTTGCCGTCCGCATCGTAGACGGCGACGTCGCCGATATAGGAGAGCGCACTCACCTTGGAGCGCAGCATCAGGTGCGCATCGGACGTCGACATCCGCTCCCGGAACATTTCCGGGGACGTGGCGCCCGAGATCTGCATCTGCGCGATCAGTTCATCGGCGACCGTCTCGGAGTCCGCGAACTGCTGGTCGAAATGGCGGGTCAGCAGCATCACGGTGTTCTGCAATTCGCGCGCGCTGTTGGCGATGGCGCGTTCGCGGAAGCCGTCGATCGTCACGATTGTGCCGACGAAGATCGCGATCACCAGCACGCTGCCGCAAAGCGTGAGCCAGAACACCGGCTCGCGCCGGACGCGCTTGAGCCGGCTCGCCAAGCCGCGGGACATTCTGGCCCAGATGCTGGAAATTACGTCGCGCATTTCCTCCACCATTCGGTGAGGGAATGGATACGATGCAGGAATGATAAAAGCGGTTAGGAAATCCGGTTACTCAAGGCTTAATCGACGCAGTTTGCTCAGCATTTGCGCAATATGCTGAACGATGTTGCGGTGCGATGAAACATGAAGGCGAGTCGAAGCGGCCGCTGGGTTGGCAACTGCCTGATGCACGTGCGACTTGATAGGCCCTACTTGGCGGGCGGCTTGCCCCGCAACCGCCCGACCACACCTGTCGGGAAGAAATAAACGCTCGCGATGAACAACAGCCCAAGCCAAAGCAGCCAGCGGTCCGGGTGCAGCAGGCCGGGCACCAAAGGCAGGCCGGCGTCCGCAGCGGCGCGGGAGGCGGTGCCCATCAAGGCCTGCAAATAGTTTTGCGCGAGGATGAAGATCGCGGCACCGATGATCGCGCCATAGATCGTGCCCATGCCGCCGATCACCACCATCAACAGAATGTCCAGCATGATGGAGAAGCTGAGCGAGGTGTCGGGGCCTGCATAGCGCAGCCATAGCGCATTCAGGACGCCGGCGCTGGCGGCAACCGTCGCCGCGATGCAATTGGCGTAAGTGAGATGGAATACCGTGCGATAGCCGAGCGCCTCGGCGCGAAAGCGGTTTTCGCGGATCGCCTGCAGCACGCGTCCGAAGGGCGAGTTGACCACGCGCAGCAGCAGCAGGATCATCGCCGCGGAGGCGGCGAACACGAGATAATAGGTGAGGGTCCGCCCGTTGACCTCGAAGCCGAACGCCTTCTTGGATATGAAGACCGTGCCGGGCCGGAGCAACTCCGGCAATTGAAAGCTGCGCCCGTCCTCGCCGCCGGTGAGCCAGGAGAGCTGCGAGGCAAGCACCATGAAGGCAGAGGCGACCGCGAGCGTAATCATGGCAAAGAAGATTGCCTCGACGCGCAGCGAGAACAGCCCGATGGCGAGCGCCAGCAGCATTGCGAGGGGCAGGCCGACCGCGATGCCGGTTGCGACCGCCGCCCAGTTTGGCCCCATCGAATAGAGCGCGATCGCGACGGCGTAAGAGCCGATGCCGTAGAACATGGTGTGGGCGAACGACACCGAGCCGGTATAGCCGAGCAGGAGGTCGTAGGAGGCGACGAGGGCGGCAAAGATGCAGATTTTGGCCGCGACGTTCAGCGCCTTGGCGCCCGGAAACAGCCATGGCGTTGCCAGCAGTGCCAGCACGATCACGACAAGCAGGAGCGTGAGCGCGCGGCTGCGCGGGGGATCGCCGGAAAGGATCATCACCGACTGGTCACCGCATGAAGCCCGCGCGGCCGCCACATCAGGATGGCGACCATCAGCAGGATGTTGGAGACAAGCGCCAGCTTCGGCACCAGGAAGCCGCCATAGTTGGCGACCATGGCGACGAGCAGCGCGCCGATGAAGCAGCCGCCGATCGAGCCCAGCCCGCCGATGATGACGACGATAAACACAAGCACCGTGAGATCGTTGCCCATCGAGGCATGCACCTCCTCGCGGTACAGCGCCCACATCACGCCGCCAAGGCCGGCAAGCGCCGAGCCGGTCATGAAGACGCCCAGGAAAAGCCTGCGGATATGGTAACCCAGCGCCTCCACCATCTCGCGGTTCTCGACCCCTGCGCGGATCAGCAGCCCAATTTTGGTGCGGTTCAGGACGAGCTGGATAGCGAGGAAGACGATGAGGCCGACCAGCATTGCGAGCAGGCGATATTTGGCGATCGCGATGTCGCCGATGATGAAGGAGCCGCGCAAGGCGGTGGGCAGGGGCAGCGGAATGATCTGCGGTCCCCACAGCGCGTAAAGCGTTTGCTCGGCGACGATCAGTCCGCCCGTCGTCATCAGGATCTGCTTTAGATGCTGGCCATAGACTGGCAGGATCAGCACGCGCTCGACCACTGCGCCAAGCGCGCCGGAGACGGCCATGGAGAGCAGCGCCGCCGGCACCAGCACGGCGAGATTGCTGAGAAGCGAGTCTGCTTGCATCCAGCCCGCGAGCGGCAACAGCACCAGGGTTGCCACATAGGCGCCGACTGCAGTGAAGGCGCCGTGGCCGAAATTGAGCACGTCCATCAGGCCGAACACCAGTGTCAGCCCGCTCGCCATGATGAAGATCATCATGCCCATGGCGAGGCTTGCGACCGTCAGCGTCACCCAGGAGCTGGTCGAGCCGACCGCCGGCAGCATGACGAGCGCAAGCGCGATCGGCAGCAGCGCCGGCAGCAGGTCGCGTTTCGGCCTTGGTAAGGGATCGCTCGCGGCGAGTTCAGTCACTGATGCGCCTCCAGGCTCAAGCCCAGCAAGTGTTCCTGCAGCGGCACGTCGGCGGCGAGCGCCGCCATCTCGCCGCGATGGACGATGGTCCCGTTGTCCATCACCAGCACATTGTCGCCGAGCTCGCGTGCGGCATGAAAATTCTGCTCGACCAGAAGAATGGTCGCACTGCTGCGCTTGATCTCCTTCAAACATTCGATCAGCGAACCGACGATTGCGGGTGCAAGGCCCTTGGTCGGCTCGTCGATCAGCAGCAGCTTGCGCGGCTCGACAATCGCGCGGGCGATCGAGAGCATCTGCTTCTGCCCGCCTGAAAGCCCGCCGGCGCGCGAGAGCCAGAACCGTTTTAGCGCCGGGAAGAAACCGAAGATCCACTCCAGCCGGGCATCGTCCATCGCCCCGTCACGGGCCGCCAGCACCAGGTTTTCCCGCACGGAGAGATCGGAGAACACTGCCATGCTCTCCGGCACATAGCCTACGCCAAGCCGGGCAATATCGGGCGTCGCCACGCGGTCGATGCGCTGCCCGGCCAGGCGAATTTCTCCCGCCGAGGCCTGCCACAGCCCCATGATGGTGCGCAGCGTCGAGGTCTTGCCGGCGCCGTTGCGGCCCAGCAGCATCGTGGTCTGTCCTTCGGGCACGACGAAGTCGACGCCCTGCAGGATGTGATAGCGCCCGATATGGGTATGAACACCCGATAGCGTGAGGAGGTCGCTCATGCCGCGCTCCGCCCCGGCGCGACGCCGAGATAGGCCTCCTGCACGATCGGCGAGGCGATGACGTCGGCAGGCTTGCCGTCGGCAACGAGCTGGCCGTTATGCAGCACGATGATGCGGTCGGCGAGCGATCGCACCACGTCCATCTTGTGCTCGACCAGGAGGATGATCTTGCTCTTGTCCTGCTTGAGCTGTTCGATCAGGTTCAGCACGACAGGGACCTCGTCGATGCTCATGCCCGCGGTCGGCTCGTCAAACATGAATACCTTTGGCTCGAGTGCCATCATCAGCGCCACTTCGAGCTTGCGCTGGTCGCCGTGGGACAGCGCGCTCGCGGCCGCCGCGCGGCGGCCCTGGAGCGCGACCTTGTCGAGAAGGGCGTCTGCGCGTTCGAGCAGGTCGCGTCTGATCATCCAGGGCCGCAGCATGTCGTAATGCACATGGTGCGCGGCCTGCACCGCGAGACGCACATTCTCTTCGACCGAGAGATTGGGAAAAAGATTGGTGAGCTGGAATGCACGTCCCAGCCCTGCGCGGGTGCGCAAGGGCGCGGCGAGGGGCGTGATGTCCCTGCCCTCGAACAGGATGCGGCCGTCGCTGGGACGGAGTTGCCCGGAGATCAGGTTGAAATAGGTGGTCTTTCCGGCGCCGTTCGGGCCGACGATGGCGGTGAGCTCGCCAGGGCGAAACGTGCAGCTCACGCGGTTAACCGCGACGTGGCCACCGAAGCGGATGGTGAGGTCTTCCGTTTCGAGCGTGAGGGACATGGGCTGCACGTGGTGAGGTTTCGCTGTCTAAAGTGGCGTCATCGCTTCGGCTGCAGCGAGCACCCATCGTGATCCGTCATCCCGAGGAGGCCGCGAAAGCGGGCTGTCTCGAAGGATGAACGGCCCCCGTGCGACAGTCGGGCCGTCGCCCTTCGAGGCTCGCGGAGCCTGTCATCGGGCCGCGCTTCGCGCGGACCCGGTGGCGAACACCCCGTGGTGACGGTGAAAATTGGCTGCTTGCGTCGATCTCGCACGATCAAGCTCCCATGTGTTGCCTCGCTTCGCGCCTGCTTACCAAAACTTGGCAACGCGAAGGCGGCGAGAGATAGCGCAGCATCACCGCTTGTTGCGGATCGGGATGTCCATGTCCTCGATCTTGATCTCGCGCACCGGCTCGTTCACCGCCCAGGCGAGGTTCGGATCGACCTTGACGCGGAAGTGATACATGCTCTGCAGCGCCTGGTGGTCCTCCTTGCGGAAGATCATCTTGCCCTTGGGCGTGTCGAACTCCATGCCTTCCATGGTCGAGATCAGCTTGTCGGTGTCGGTGGATTTCGCCTTGGTCACGGCGGTCACCACGGCCATCGCCGCGGCAAAGCCGCCGGCGGTAAAGAAGTCGGGCGGGGAGTGGAAGCGCTTCTCGTGCTCGGCCACCAGCCAGGCGTTCACCGGGTTCTTTGGGATGTCGTAATAATAGTAGGTGGCGCCCTCCATTCCGGGCAGGCGCTTATAGGCGGCGAGCGCCGGCAGAATGTTGCCGCCGGTGGAAAGCTCGATGCCGTAGCGCTTCGGGTCCATGTCCTGCAGCTTGGTCAGGGGATCGCCGGCACCGGCCCAGATCACCCAGATGATCTTGCGGCCCGGCTTGTCCTTCAGCGCGTCGAACAGGCGCTGGCCCGCGGCGGTGAAGTCGGTGGTGGTGGTCGGGACATATTCTTCGGCGGCAAGCGTCGCGCCGGTCTTGGCCAGCGCCTCCTTGAAGGCGGCGACGCCGTCGCGCCCGAAGGCATAATCCTGGGCGAGCGTCGCCACTGTCACGCCCGGCTTGCCGATTGCCACCGCGTTCGAAATGGCGTCCTGGGACGAATTGCGCGCGGTGCGGAAGATGTACTTGTTCCACTTCTCGCCGGTAATCTGGTCGGCCACCGCGGGCTCGACCAGGAAGATCTTCTTATTCTCCTCGGCCACGGGGAGATCGGCCAGCGCCGCAGCGGAGGAGGTGGTGCCGATGGCGATATCGGCCTTGTCGTCCTGATAGGCCTCCGCGAGCGCGGCCTTCGACAGGTCCGGCTTGCCTTGATCGTCCTTGGTGACGATGACGATCTTGCGGCCGTCGACCGTCATGGTGCCCTTGGTCGCGTATTCCAGACCCATGCGCAGTCCCGTCTCGGTCTGCTTGGCGTAGGCCTCGAGCGGCCCGGTCTTGCCGTAGATCAGCGCGATGGTGAGATCGTCTGCCTGGGCGGCTGTGGACAATAAAGCGACGGCAATGCCGGAAGCGATCAAGGATCTGCGCACGGCTCTTTCCCCCTTTTGCGTTTCGCGCAACTGATAGTGTGGGCGCTCGGCCCGGGTCAAGGCACCCGAGGCGGAGCGGACTGTATCCTTTTGTAGCGAAGATAGCAGCAGAGCGGAGTTCACCGCTCCCTGCGGGAGAGTCGAAGCGCCCGCGGGCAGTGCCCATTTCCCTGAGCCATCCGGCTCTACCGCCGATACCCGCGTGCGCCTCGGGACGAATAGCCCGGCCGGCTTTCCTGGAGCGGGCGGCTTGCCAGGCTGACGCGCGTCTCGCTGGCGAGCGGGATCGCGGGCTTCAGCTCTTCCAGGAAGATCGGACGCGAGAAGTAGTAGCCCTGCGCGTAGCGGATGTTGGTGGCGGCCTGCAGATAGGCCAACTCCTCGAAGGACTCGATGCCTTCCGCAATCACGGTCATGCCGAGCGCCGCGCTCAAGGATTCGATGGCGCGCAAGATGCCCTGGCTGCGCGGACGCTTATGGATGTCGGTGATGAAGGAGCGGTCGATCTTGATCTCGTCGGCGGTGATATCGGCGAGTGCCGACAGCGACGAATAGCCGATGCCGAAATCGTCGATCGAGATGCCGACGCCGAGCTTGCGGAACATCGGCAGGATCTCCTGCTGGAAGTGGCTTTTGGCGACGAAGGCATCTTCCGTCACCTCGATCATGAAGCGGGACGGAAAGCCGGTCGCTTCCAGCGCCTCGGCAAAGGAGCGCATGAATTCGGGGTTGCCGGCCTGCTTGGCGGCGACATTGATGCTGATCGTCGCATCGGGGCCGAACGTATCGTTGATGCGGTCGATCGACTTGACGATCTCGGCGAGCACGAGATGCGTCAGCTCATCGATCAGTCCGAGCTCGACGGCGAGATTGACGAAGTCGCCGGGCGCCTGGATCACGCCGCCCTCGTCGCGCAGCCGCACCAGCGCCTCGATACCTCTGATCTGCTGGCTGCGGATATCGACTTTGGTCTGGAACGCGCAGCAGAACCGCTTCTCCAGGATCGCCAGCCGCAGCGACTGTTCGATCTTCATCCGCGCCAAGGCCTCGTGCTCCATGCCGGCGTCGAAGAACGCGGCGGCGCCCTTGCCCTCGTTCTTGACGCGATACATCGCGAGATCAGCGTTCTGGCGCAGCACCTCGTAGGATTTGCCGTGCTCGGGATAGAGGCTGACGCCGATCGAGGTGGAGGCGAAGATTTCCGAGCCGTCGATGAAGAACGGCGCGCTCAGCCGCTTCAGCGTCGATTCCATGTAATCGGCGACTTCCTGCGCGCTCTCGACCGGCGAAAGCAGGAGCAGAAATTCATCGCCTGAGATCCGCGCTAGCATATCGGTCTCGCGCAGGTCGCGGCTCAGGCGCTTGGCGAGCCCGACCAAAAGCGCATCGCCAATGGCGTGGCCGTAATAGTCGTTGATGTGCTTGAAATTATCGATGTCGAGGAAAGCGAGCGCGAATCGCTCCTGTTCGCCGCGATTGAGCAGGCTGTTGGCGCGGTGCTCGATCACGCGCCGCGTCGGCAGGTCGGTCAGTTCGTCGTAATAGGCGGAGCGAAATAACTGGTCCTCGAACGCCTTTTGTTCGCTGATGTCGGCCGAGCTCGAGAGCAACAGTTTCTGCTCGCCGATGTAGACCGGGCGATGGGCGCTCAAAAGCACGTGCTGCGAGGCTCCAGGGCCGATAGCCTCCTCAGTTACGAGCGTACGGCCGGTGCCGAGCAGTTCGAGCGCGATCTCCCGCCGCTGGTTCAGCGCTTGCGTCGCTTCCGGCAATCTGAGCTGCGCCGTGGCGGCGTCGTTCGTAAGCAAGAGCCGGCCACGCTCATCCAGGAGCGTAACGCCGGCAGGCAGAAGCCGGAGCACTTCCTTCAATAGGCTCAGCTCGGCTTCGAGCGCGCGAAGCGAACCGGCTTCCGTGGCAGCGCCCTGGAGAGAGTCTGCGGCTTGGTTTTGCATGAGGGCCGTTCTTGCGCGGCTCCCTCTTCATTTGGTTAAACCTTGCGCCGAAACACGGCGTTACCGGTTTGAAGGCAGCGGGCGCCATGGCGGCGATGAGTGTTGTCATTAATAGAGTATCAACGCGATCCGCGAGCGGTGCGCGACCGTCACGTCGGGGGTATGCGGCATTGCATGGTGCAATGAACGCCGCTCTTCAGGAAGGTGATCTCGGTTTTGCCGTCGAACGCCAGCAGTGCCGATTTCAACAGCTTGGTACCGAACCCGGCGGGGCCCACCGTTTCCACCGTAGGGCCCTCGGTCTCGTCCCAGGTTACGTTGAGACGATCCTCGGACACGGTCCACGACACCTGCAGGAAACCGCGCGCGGCGGAAAACGCGCCATATTTTGCCGCGTTGGTGGCGAGTTCGTGAAAAATCAGGGAAAGGCTCACAGCCAGTTTCGCCGGCAGGTCCAGCGGCTCACCGTTCAGATTGAACCGGACATGCCCGTAAGGGCCAAGCTCGGAGAGCAGCAGCTCCCTGATATCGCAGCCCGCTTTGTCGGCCCGTGCGATCAGATCGTCGGTCACCGCGAGCGCGCGCAGGCGATGATCGATGCTGCCCCAGACCTGCGGCTGCTTCTCCAGCACCTGATGCAGCACGGCGTGAATGGTCGACAATTTGTTCTTTAACCGGTGCTGCAGTTCGGCGACCACGAGCTTGCGGTATTCTTCCTCCTCGATCAGCCGTTTGGAGATGCGGCGCTCGCGCGCAACCAGGGATCGATAATGTTCGACGCCCCAGATGGTGAAGGCCGCTACGGCCCAGTAGATCAAGAGCAGCACAAAGCGTGCCGCGTCCGCTCTCCCGTGGTCGAAATTCAAGATGATGCCGAGCGCGCCGCTGACGATGGCCGTGATGGCGCCGAAGCGCCAGCCGGCAACCGCCGTCGCGAAAAACACCGCGGGGATATAGGGCGTGAAAAAGATGTCGGGCCGTATCAGGGACATGCCCCAGCGTGCCGCGGTGGAAAGCGCCAGGCAGAGCAGCACAAAGCCGAGACCAAACAGCGGCGACGGTTGGTCTTCTCCATGCCAGCCGCGCCGGAATTCCTCGAACAGCTTCATCTTCCTCCTAACGGCCCCGCCGGTTGGGCTGGGGCGAGCGCGCAGCTCTCCAGTGCAAAATACGCGCTTCACATCTGCACGCATAGCTTGCCACCCATTCCAAGGATCGGGAATATGATTCCGGCGCGGGAGAGGTTTTCCGCATCAGTTCGAATCAATTTGCAATGAAAGAGGGAACGACATGGGACGGCTCGATGGCAAAGTCGCGGTGATCACAGGGGCTACCAGTGGCATCGGCCTATGCACGGCCGAAATCTTCGTGGCCGAAGGCGCGAAAGTTGTCGTCGCCGGCCGCCGTGTTCCTGAAGGCGAGGCGCTCGCCGCGCGGCTGGGGTCCAACTGCCTCTTTCGCCAGACCGACGTCACGGTCGAGGAGCAGGTCAAGGCGCTGATTGCACTTGCGGTCGACAAATTCGGCCGCATCGATTGCCTGTTCAACAATGCCGGCGGCCCGGCGCAGACCGGTGGTATCGAGGGATTGGAGGTCGAACGGTTCGACCTTGCCATGGCCACCCTGGTGCGCAGCGTCATGCTCGGCATGAAACATGCCGCGCCCCACATGAAGAAGCAGGGCTTCGGGAGTATCATCAACAATGGCAGCATCGCTGGCCGATTAGCCGGGTTCTCCTCCTCGATTGTCTACGGCGCCGCCAAGGCCGCGGTGATCCATCTCACCAAATGCGTCGCCATGGAACTCGGCGAGGCCGGCGTGCGGGTCAACTCGATCTCGCCGGGCGCGATCGCGACCGGTATTTTCGCCAAGGCGCTCGGGCTATCGGTAGAGGCGGCGGAGAACACTCCGCCCGTGATGCGCGAGGTCTACAAGAGCGCGCAGCCGATCCCGCGCGCAGGTCTGCCCGAAGACATCGCCTATGCCGCGGTGTTCCTGGCGAGTGATGAATCCAGCTTCATCAACGGGCATGATCTGGTGATCGACGGCGCGATCACCGGCGGACGCAACTGGAGCCAGCAGCAACAGGGCTATGTCGAGCTGCGCAAGGCGTTCGAGGCAAAGAAGGGGTAGCTTGCTCCTCATTCCGGAACGCGTCAAAGACGCGAACTCGGAATATCGAGATTCCGGGTTCGGCTCTGCGAGCCGCCCCGGAATGACGGTCCTAACTCACACCGGCTTCACCACCACCCGCAAGCCGTCGCGCGGTTTGGGGATCGGCCACATCTGCCATTCCGGCCTGTAACCTTGCGGCAAGGACACCGAGAGGTTCTGCAGGAAATGCCGTGCAAAGCATTTGGCCTGCATATAGGCGAAGTGTTGGCCGAGGCACTTATGTGCGCCGCCGCCGTATGGCACGAAGGCGAAGCGATGCCGGGCGCGCTGTGCTTCGCCGGTGAAGCGCAAGGGATCGAAAGCGTCGGGGTCGGGCCAGATCGCCGGCATGTGATGGGTGAACACCGGATTGACGCCGACCAGGGTGCCGGCGGGAATGGCAAAGCCCATAAAGCTGAAATCGCGTACCGCGCGCCGCGGCATCGAGGGCACCGGCGGTTTTTTACGCAGCGCCTCGTTGAAGGCCATCTCCGTCAGCGGCAGCTTATCGAGCGCTCCGGAGCTGATCGGGTCGTCCGCCGCCAATCGAAGCGTCGCCACTTCGTCACGCAGCTTTTGCTGCCACCCTGGATGTGCCGCCAGTTCGCCCACGAACGAAGTCAGCGACGAGGTCAAGGTGTCGTGGGCGGCCATCATCAGGAAGCTCATGTGGTCGATCACGTCCTGCGCGGACAGCAGCTCGTCGTTTTCATCCCTCGCCTGGCATAGCTGCGAGAACAGATCGTCGCCGCCCTTTTCGCGGCGGATCGGAATCTGCTCGGAGAAATATGCGACGATGCGTTTGCGTCCGTTGACCCCGCGAGCCATCTGCGTGCCGGGCAGCGGCCGCCGGATCGGCGCAACCGCGGCGGCCACCATGTCGACGAAGGCCCTGTTGATCGCATCGACCTCGGGGCCGATATCGGCGCCGAGAAAGGAGGTCGCGGCGAGATCGAGCGTGAGCTGCTTCATCGCCGGATAGATCTTCATCTCGCCGGGTTGCTTCTTCCATTGGGCGATGCGGGCGGCGATGCCCTTGTCGAGCTTGGCGAGATAGGACTGCATCGGCCCCGCCTTGAAGGCGACCGACAGGGCCTTACGGTGAATGCGATGTTCTTCGAAGTCGCGCAGCATCAGTCCGCGCGGGAACAGGAGCCCGAGGATGCTGTCCCAGCCGTGCTTCGAGGAAAACAGCTTGTCCTGGTCGAACATCACGAGTTCGTTGGCGTCCGGCCCAAGCAAAACCACGCTGGTCTCGCCGAAGATGTGGCTGCGATAGACCAGGCCATATTTTTGGGCCCGCCTCTCGATGAAGCCTTTCGGGTCGGCCAGGATCTGCAGGGTGTGGCCGATAAGCGGCCAGCCCTCGTCGCCTGGGATGTGTTTCAGCGAATTGCGTTTGGGCGGGGTAACGCTTGCCGAAGGAAGAGCCATCGACATGGCGGTGGTCGCTCCGGTGATGCAGATCGCGCATCTTATCCGGTTGGTACCGGCGTTTAAACCGTCATCCTGACGGCGCGAGCCACCGGGTCCGCGCGAAGCGCGGCCCGATGGCAGGCTCCGCGAGCGCCTCAGGGGGACGGCGATACAGCGGGGCTGTTCACGCCTTCCTCTTGGCCGCTTCCTTCTGCAGGTCCGGGGCATTCACGGCCGGAATCGCGACCCGCCCGGGGCCGGTGTGGGCGAGCGCGGCGGCCGCCTTGTCGTTCTCCATGATCTTGGCCATCACGGCCTGGCCGGCGCGATCGAAGATGGCGCGGTTCTCGATCACGAATTTTTGCGATCTGCGCAAGCCGTCGATGTAGCCGTTGATCTCCGGCACGACATAGCGCGCGACCATGTCCCAGCTCCGCCGGGTGTCTTGCGGGTTGGCCCAGTCATGGGCAAAGCCGATGATGGCGCCGACGCCGCCGGACACCTGGATGACATTCTTGATGGTTTTGACGAGATCGTCGGGGGTGCCGATGGTGGAGGCCGCGCCCTCGACGAAGGCGGTCTTGTCCACGGCCTCGTCCGGCGACGAGAAGGCCGTCAGCCCCGGCCGCATCAAGGTGCCGACATTATATTCGTTGTGCCAGCGCATCAGTCCGGCGCCCGCCTCGCGCCGCGCCTGCTCGCGCGTCTCGGCGATGTGCCAGGAGAGCAGCACGCGCCAGTCCTTCCGGCTCACCGTCGTGCCATGCTTTTTCGCGGCGTCCTCGGCAAATTCCCATTGCTTGGCCAGCGACATCAGCCCCTGCGTCGTCATCGAGCCCAGCGAGATGATTCCGATGCCGTATTTGCCGGCGAGCGTCATGCCCGAAGGTGAAATCTGGGAGGCCACGACGAACGGCATGTCTTCCTGCAAGGGCAGGATCTGCAGCGCCGCGTCGTTCATCGTGAACCAGTCGCTCTTCGCGGTGACACGCTCGCCCGCAAACAGCCTGCGGATGATCGCGATCGCCTCGTCCTGGCGGTCACGTTGCGTCATCGGGTCGATGCCGAGCGTATGCGCATCCGAGGCCAGCGCGCCGGGGCCCGAGCCGAAAATGGCGCGGCCGCCGGTCATGTGATCGAGCTGCACCATGCGCTGCGCGACATTGAAGGGATGGTGATAGGGCAAGGAGATCACGCCGGTGCCGAGCTTGATGCGCTTGGTGCGCTCGCCGGCGGCGGCGAGGAACATCTCAGGAGAGGCGATCATTTCCCAGCCGCTGGAATGGTGCTCGCCGCACCAGAACTCGTCATAGCCGAGCTCGTCGAGCTGGGCGACGAAATCGAGATCCCTGCGGAATTGCAGCATCGGGTGCTCGCCGATGGGATGATGCGGGGCGAGAAAAGCTCCGAATTTCAGGCGCGCCATGGTTCCTCCGGGCGGAATTTTTCGTTATTGGGCTTTGCACAGGCTACGTGGTGGCCCTGCGCAAGGCAATCGTCCGCAGTCCGCAGGCCAGCAATGCTGACTGCTCAGTGGTCGCCGGGTGGCCCGATTTACCGTCGTTACGCCGCGCAAACCGGGTTCTGTTTGGCAATGGTTCAGTCTAAAAGGCGGTCCGCCGATCGCCGCCCGCTACATGGGCCGGGTGCGACCGCGTTCACTTGAGGCAATTCATGGTTCTTGCGCAAGCAACCGTCGCTCCGCAGATCACCAATCCGCGGAAACGGCAATTAATGGAAGAGATCGATTCCTCGCTCGACGAGCAGGAGAGTTGGCGCAAATTCAACGCCGCCTACCATGAGGACGATTTCAAGTTCATGCGCTTCCTGATTCCGCCGGGCAAGCGCGTGCTGGAATTGGGCTGCGGCACCGGCGATCTGCTCGCCGCCCTCGAACCCTCTTACGGCGTCGGCATCGATTTCGGACCGCAAACGCTGGCGCGTGCACGAGCACGCCACCCGCAGCTCACCTTCGTGCTGGGCGATGTTGAGGATCCGGCAACGCTGCAATCGGTCAAGGGTCCGTTCGACTATATCGTCATCGCCGATACGATCGGAATGTTCGAGGATATCGACGGCACGCTGAGATTGATCCATCAGCTCTGCGAACCGTCGACGCGGATCGTGATCTCCTATTATTCCCATCTCTGGGAGCCGATCCTGAAAGCCGCGGAGGCGATCGGCTTGCGGCGCAAGCAGCCGAAGATCAACTACATCGCCAATGCGGATTTCCGCAATCTGATGGACCTCGCCGATTTCGAGGTGATTTCCGCGGAGCAGCGGCAGCTTTTGCCGCAGCGCTGGTTCGGGCTTGGGCCGCTGATCAACCGCTATCTGGCGCCGCTGCCGGGCGTGCGGAAATTATGTCTGCGCACCTATCTGGTCGGCCGTCCCGTGCGGCAATTCCCGGACCGCAAATTTTCGGTCAGCATCGTCATTCCCTGCCGCAACGAGCGCGGCAACATCGAGGATGCGATCCTGCGCATGCCGCGCTTCGGCAGCGAACAGGAGATCATTTTCGTCGAAGGCAATTCTTCGGACGACACCCTTGCCGAATGCGAACGTGTCCGCGAGGCCTATCGCGGCCAATGGGATATCAAGGTGTTGAAGCAGGACGGCAAGGGCAAGGGCGATGCGGTCCGCAAGGGCTTTGCCGTGGCCAAGAACGACGTGCTGATGATTCTCGATGCCGACCTCACCATGCCGCCGGAGGCATTGCCGAAATATCATGCGGTGATCGAGAGCGGGAAGGCGGAATTCGTCAACGGCACACGCCTCGTCTATCCGATGGAGCAGGAGGCGATGCGACCTCTCAACTTCATCGCCAATCGCATGTTCGCCTACATGTTCAGCTATCTCGTCAACACGCGCCTGACCGATACGCTGTGCGGCACCAAGGTACTGTTGCGCAGGGACTATGAGGTGCTGGCGAAGGAGCGCGGCTATTTCGGCAATTTCGATCCGTTCGGCGATTTCGACCTGATCTTCGGTGCCGCGAAGCAGAACTTAAAGATCATCGAGACGCCGATACATTATAAGGCGCGCACCTTCGGCGAGACCCAGATATCGCGTTTCCGCGATGGCTGGCTGTTGCTCAAAATGGTCTGGTTTGCCTATCGCAAGCTGAAGGCGATTTGAGTTTTTTGCGTCATTCCGGGGCGGTGCGACAGCACCGAACCCGGAATCTCGAGATTTCCGGGTTCGCCTCTTCGAGGCGCCCCGGAATGACGGCGCCTGGAAAGGGTCGCAGCGGTCGCTCAAACCACCAAGCCGCTCGCGCGCATTTGGTCCGGTGTCATCTCCCTCGAGAAGGCGAGCCCATCGGATTTCGGCGGAGCTGGTATCCCGTAGCGGGGTTGTTTGGTGTCCCAATTCGGTATACCGAAAGGCGCGGTTCTGTTTCAGCGCGTTTCCCGTCAAAACCAACTATGTCGCAAATGCTCCAGATCCACGGTCAGTTGCGCGAGATGATCCTCTCGCTCGATCTCGTGCCAGGCGAGCGCTTGACCGAACGCTGGCTCGAGAGCCGCTTTTCGGGTTCCCGCACGCCAATCCGGGCGGCGCTGGCGCGGCTGGAAGGCGAAGAGTTGGTCCGCCGCGACGGCCGCAACTGGATCGTGGCCCCGATCGATCTCGGTGAATTGGAGGCGCTCGCCGAGTTCAGGGAGCCGCTGGAGACCACGGGCGTGCGGCTGGCCTGTTCACGCGCGAGCGAAGCAGATCTTGCCGCGATCGAAGAGATGCTCGATGCCTGCCAGGCCGGCGCGCCGCGCGAGGAATGGCACCGGGTCGGGACCGACTTCCATGTCGAGCTTGCGCGGCTATCGGGCAATCCGTTCATCGCAAAGGCGATCGCGGGAGCGATGACACGGCTGTCGCGGGCCCGCTGGCTCGAAGTCTGGACCGAGCCATCGCGCGAACAGGCCTGGGCCGAGCATCGGCGCATACTTACCTTCATTCGTCGCAACGAGCCTGACGAGGCGGCGCGCGAAGCGGCCGCGCACATCCGCGACACGCTCGCCCGGCTGCTCCGCTCGCTGCAGGACGACCACCGCGGCCTGCGCGCGCGCGGTTTTGCCGTGATAGGGATGCGCTAGAGATGGACGCGATGCCCGAACTCGGGGTGAACCTCGACGCCGGCCCCTGGAAGCGGAATTTGCTCGTTTGCGTCTTCGGCTCCTTCACCACGATCGTGGCGATGACGCTGTTGCTGCCGTTCCTGCCGCTCTATGTCGAGCAGCTTGGTGTGACGGACCACGCCGCCATCGTGCAATGGTCCGGCATCGCCTATGGCGCGACCTTTTTCAGCGCGGCGCTGACGGCGCCGCTCTGGGGACAGCTTGGAGACCGCTACGGCCGCAAGCTCATGCTGATCCGCGCGAGTCTCGGTATGGCGGTCGCGATGTCTCTCATCGGCATGGCGCACAATGTCTGGGAGCTGGTGGGCTTAAGGCTGCTCGCCGGCCTGCTTGGCGGTTACGCGTCGGGCTCGATGATCCTGGTCGCGGCGCAAACGCCCAAGGTGCGGTCTGGCTGGGCGCTTGGCGTCCTGTCCTCCGGCATCATGGCCGGCAATGTGGTGGGCCCGCTGATCGGCGGCGCGTTGCCGCCGTTGATCGGCCTTCGCGCGACCTTTCTGCTGGCCGGTGCCGTCATCTTCATCACCTTTCTCGGCACGAGCTTTTTGATTCACGAAGAGAAGCGGCCGCCGCAGGCCAAGAGCCGCAAGTCGCGCGGGGCATGGGCGCTGATCCCGGACAAGCGTCCCATCCTGGCGATGCTGGCGACGGGCGTCCTTCTGATGATCGCCAATATGTCGATCGAGCCGATCATCACAGTCTATGTCGCCCAGCTCGTCGAACCTCCGCGCCTGACGTTCTTCGCCGGTCTCGCCATGTCGGCAGGGGCGCTGGGCAGCATCTTGTCGTCATCGCAGCTCGGCAAGCTAGCCGATCGTGTCGGACACTGGACCATCATCATCATCTGTCTCGCGGTTTCGGCAGCGCTCTTGATCCCGCAGGCCTTTGTCGACAGCGGTTGGCAGCTCATCGTCCTGCGCCTGCTCATGGGCCTCGCGCTTGGTGGACTGCTGCCCTGCATCGCCAGCGTCATCCGGCACAATGTGCCGGAGGCGATCGCCGGCGGCATTCTGGGCTATTCGGTGTCGGCGCAATATTGCGGCCAGGTGATCGGGCCGCTTGCCGGAGGGTTCGTCGGCGGTCACATCGGCATGCGCGCCGTCTTTCTTGGCACGTGCGTTTTGATGGCAGCGGGGGCCATCGGCAATTTCATCGTCGAGAAAGGCCGATAAGGACGATAGATCGCTGCGAGCTGGTGTTCGCCCGGAGCTTGCCAGCTCTCCCGGTCGCGCCTCTTTTACCTCGGAGGTAATCGCGCCGATGACCGCGAGCGGTCATCATCTGCCGCAGTGCAATTGAGGCAGGTCCGCATTCCCATGCATCAGATGGTGACAGCCGGCGTCGATATCTCGCGCCGGTGGTGGGTGCTCGCGATCGTGGTTGCGGCGCAGTTCATGTTTGGCGTCGACGCCTTTGTCGTCAATGTCGCGATCCCCACCATTGCGATCGAGCTGAATGCAAGTCCGGCTCAAATCGAATCAGTGATCGCGATTTATCTGATCTCCTATGCGACCTTGATTGTCACCGGCGGCCGGCTCGGCGACATCTACGGCACCAAGCCGGTGTTCCTCGCGGGCGTGCTTGGCTTTACGGTGACCTCGCTTTGGTGCGCGCTGGCGCGATCGGGCCCGGAGCTGATCATGGCGCGGCTGGCACAAGGTGCGACCGCGGCGGCGATGGTGCCGCAGGTTCTGGCGACGCTGCATCTGCTGTTTGCCGATCAGGCGCGCGCTCGCGCATTCGGCATTTATGGAGTTGCATTGGGATTAGCGGGGGCTGCAGGTTTCGCGCTTGGCGGCGTGCTGGTGACGCTCGATATCGCTCATCTCGGCTGGCGCACGGTGTTTTTAGTCAACGTGCCGTTCGGGCTTGCGATCATCGCCGCAGGCACGAGGATCATGCCTCCCGCGCCGCTTCGGCCCGGCACAAGGCTGGACATTCCCGGCGCGGTCGTCCTGTTCGTTGGCCTGTTGTGTCTGATCGGGCCGTTGCTGTTCGGCCATGATGTGCATTGGGCGCCCTGGCTTTGGCTGATCATGGCGGCGGGCGTTGTCATCGTCGCGGCATTCCCGCGCCTGGAAAGGGCTATCGCAAGTCGCGGCGGCATGCCGCTGATCGATCTCTCACTATTGTCGGACGTGCGTTTCATGCGGGGACTTTGCGCGGCGTTCTTTTTCTTTCTCGCCAATCTGTCATTTTATTTCGTGATGACGGTGTTCATGCAAAAGACATTGCAGATTCCGCCGCTGCAAGGCGGCCTCGTGTTCGTGCCGTTGGCGTTGACCTTTGTGGTCGCGTCCCGCCATAGCGGCGCGCGCGCCAAGCATCGCGGTACGCTGGTGCTGATCGAAGGCTGCATTGTTCAGATGATCGCCTTGGCCGCCATCGGCCTATTGGTATTTCAAATCGAAGCGCCGTCGGCCTTGGCGCTGTCGCTCGTGCTTGCGATCTTCGGCTACGGGCAAGGATTGGTGATGGCGCCGTTGTCGAGCGCGGTGCTGGTGACGGTCAAGCCGGCCGCCGCGGGCGCGGGCTCAGGCATGTACGGCACCACGGCGCAGATCGCCAATGCCGCGGGCGTTGCCGCCATCGGCGCGGTATTCTTTGCAATCGAAGCATCACGTTCCGCGCAGCACGCGCTGTTTGCAGCGCTCGTCATGTTCGTGCTTTCAATTGTGACATGCGTCGCATTTTTGTCGTGGATGCGGTGCGCTCGCGCATGATGGAGACAAGCGGGCAACAGCTTTCCAAAAAGATGACGATCGAATGCTAGAACTGTGATCGCGCGCTTGCGTTAGTCTCGAATCGCGGGTCAAATCCTGGGGATCGACAGCACACATACTTTTGTTTTGCGCTGCAGCAACTATCTGTTCTTGGTGGGGTTTAGAGCTGTCCACCAAGGGAGCCCCAGGTGTCTCTCGCTGAAAATATCGATTTCCTAAGCCTCCTTCCCAAGCCGGGCGATTGGCCGCTCTATGGCCGCGGCTTGCGCGGCGACGTGCAAAGCCCGCTGACGGAGGTGCATGGGTTCGGCAGCAACCCCGGACATTTGCGGATGTTCGCTTTCGTGCCGTCGAAGCTGCAGCAGCCGCACGCGCTTGTCGTCGTGCTGCATGGCTGCGGGCAGACCGCGGCATCTTACGATCTCGGTGCCGGCTGGTCGACGCTCGCCAAGCACTACGGCTTTGCTTTGCTGTTGCCGCAGCAGCAGCCGTCGAACAATCCCAATGGCTGCTTCAACTGGTTCAGCAAGGATGACATCGCGCGCGGCCGCGGCGAAGCCGCCTCGATCCGTCAGATGGTCGTGCGCATGGTGCGCGATCACGCCATCGATCCGCGTCGCGTCTTTGTCACCGGCCTCTCCGCCGGCGGGGCGATGGCATCGGTGATGCTCGCGACTTATCCGGATGTGTTTTCGGCGGGCGCGATCATCGCCGGTCTGCCGTTCGGTGTCGCCGGCAATGTGCGGGAAGCGTTGCTCGCGATGCGAACCGGCTCGGGGCGGTCCGGGGCCGCGCTCGGCGATCTCGTGCGTAATGCCTCCAAATATCGTGGGCCTTGGCCAAAAGTGTCGGTGTGGCACGGCAGCGCCGACCGCACCGTCAGTCCTGCCAATGCCGGTGAGATCGTCAACCAATGGCTTGACGTGCACGATCTGCCGGAAGCTCCGATGTCGCAAGGTGTGGTCGACGGCCATCGACGTCAGGTCTGGTGGAATGAAGACGGCCAGACCGTCATCGAATCCTACGCGATCGCCGACATGGCGCATGGCACGCCGCTCGGGCGAGGCCACGACGACAAGCGCTATGGCAAGGAGGGGGCGTTCCTGCTCGAAGCCGGCATCTCCTCGTCCTACCACATCGCAAAATTCTTCGGCCTCACGCGCTGGATTCGCGATGCCAAGCCGACGGTTGCGGAGTCGCCGAGCGCCAAACTGATTCCGCCGGTGTCCCCAATCTCGGCCGTGGTGGTGCCGGATCTTACCAAGGTGCTGCGGCCCCTGATCACGACCGAACAGCCAGGCGAAGCGAAACCCGACGCCGCGCCGCAAGCTGCACCGAAAACGCGGCATCGCATCGTGGGCGATGTCAGCGCGGCACTGGAGCGCGTGCTGATCGCCGCCGGGCTGAAGAAGTAGCGCTCCCTCCGCAGTCACGCTGGGTCCGCCTCGCCCCGCTTGCGGGGAGAGGTCGGATCGCATCGAAAAGATGCGATCCAGGTGAGGGGACAGGTCTATCGACTGGCGCTGAGCTTTCCGAAATGGCCCCTCACCCCGTAAGCACGGAGAGAGGCAAGGATCACGGCCTACATTTGCCCCGTGATGAACGGATTGGTCCGGCGTTCCTGGCCGAAGCTCGAGCCTGCGCCGTGGCCGCAGATGAAGCCGACATCATCGCCAAGCGGCAACAGTTTTGTCTTGATCGAAGAGATCAGGGTTTGGTGATTGCCACCGGGAAGGTCGGTGCGGCCGACCGAGCCGTTGAACAAGACGTCGCCGACATGGGCAAAACGCAAGTCCTTGTTGAAGTAGACGACGCTGCCCGGCGAGTGACCGGGGCAATGCAGGATGTCGAAGCTGAGTGAGCCGATCTCTACCCGCTCGCCTTCCTCGAGCCAGCGGTCGGGCGCGAAATTGCGCACACCCGTCATGCCGAAGGTCGCGCCGGAGGTCACGACGTTGTCGAGCAGGAATTTGTCGTCCCGGTGCGGACCTTCGATCGGCACGCGCAGCGCGTCGCGCAGTTCGGCGGCGCCGCCGACATGATCGATATGGCCGTGAGTGAGCCAGATCTTCTCGACCTTTACTCCGGTCTTCTCGATCGCAGCCAGGATCCTTGGAACATCGCCGCCGGGATCGAACACTGCGGCCTGCTTGGTCGCCTCATCCCAGATGATGGTGCAGTTCTGCTCGAACGGCGTCACCGGCACGATGATCGCGCCGGCTTTCGCTTTGGTTTCGGTTTGGTTTTGCTCGCTCATGCCGTCAGAATGCCGGTTTTTGCAGGGCGGCGAAAGCGAAAGATTCGTGCAGCACTGTTGCGGAATCGGGTAAACTCAATGCTCATGGAACAGCGTGTCCGCCAGATCAGCCTTGCTCCGCCTACCGATGGTCGCCAATCGGAGACCGCGCTTGCGGTCGCGCGCGGCACGGCGCGGCTGCTGCGGTCGCTGGGATTTTCCTGTATCAGCGAATTGCCGTTGCCCTCGGGCCGCCGTGCCGATCTGGTGGCGCTGAATGAGCGCGGCGAAATCTGGATCATCGAGATCAAGTCTTCGGTCGAGGACCTGCGCGCCGATCACAAATGGGAGGACTACCGCGCCCATTGCGACCGGTTGTTCTTCGCCTTCACGCAGGACATGCCTTGCGAGATTTTTCCTGATGACACCGGCCTGATCGTCGCCGATGCCTACGGCGCGCATATGTTCTGCGATGCGCCGGTACATCGCCTGCCGGCGCCGACGCGCAAGCTGATGATGATACGTTTCGCGATGGCCGCCGGGCAGCGGATGAATAGGCTGCTCGATCCGCAGGGGCACGCGGAGTTTTGGGAGTGATCGGCCTCAATCGAAAATCGTAGGGTGGACAAAGGCGCGTTAGCCGCGTCCCCACCAATTTCTTGACGCACATGATGGTGGGCGCGCTTTGCTTTGCCCGCCCTATAGTCTGCGACTACCGCGGTGCGCGTTTGGCCAGGATCCGCTGCAAGGTGCGGCGATGCATGTTGAGTCGCCGTGCGGTCTCGGAGACGTTGCGGTTGCACATCTCGTAGATGCGCTGAATGTGCTCCCAGCGGACGCGGTCCGCCGACATCGGGTTCTGCGGCAGTTCCGACTTCTCGGTGCCGGTGGCAAGCAGCGCCGCGACGACGTCATCGGCATCGGCCGGCTTTGCCAGATAGTCTACCGCGCCCATCTTCACCGCGGTCACGGCGGTGGCGATATTGCCATAGCCGGTGAGCACGATGACGCGCGCATCGGGGCGCTTGCGCTTGAGTGCCGAGACCACGTCGAGTCCGTTGCCGTCGCCAAGCCGCAGGTCCACCACCGCGAAAGCCGGCGCGGCCTTGGCAATCTGTGCAAGGCCCTCGGCGACGCTGTCGCAGGAGGTCACGGCAAAACCGCGCGTTTCCATGGCGCGCCCGAGGCGCTCCAGGAACGGCTTGTCATCCTCCACGATCAGGAGCGAATGATCGGGGTAATCGGCAAGTTGAGCAGCGGCGGCCAAGGCGGGCATCTCTTGAGGTTGTTCCCGAAAAGATATGGCGTTGTGGATACGCCCTGCCAAGAGCACTAAAATCGGGTTGCATAAATGCGGCCTTACGCCGCTGACGGCGCGGGATGAAATCGAATCCCGTCTATCCACTTGTTTATACGAACCTTTTTGAAAAACCGGTGCTCCGGCAGAGCCGGATCATGCTCCAACCTCTGCACTCTCTTCACCGCTTTCGCCGGCCTCGAAGCGGTGGCGCGGCCAGACGATCGAGACCACCGCGCCATGATCGGGAAAGGTCCGGTTGGTAAACGAGATCTTGGCGCCGGTGCGCTCCAGAAGGGTGCGTGCGATGAACACGCCGAGTCCAAGCCCCGAATGCTCGCTTTGCGTATCCTCAGCCCCGCGCCGGCGTGACAGATAGGGCTCGCCGATCCGCTTCAGGATATCAGGCGCAAATCCCGGACCGTCGTCGGAGATCACGATCTCGACGCTGTCATTGTTCCACCAGGCATTCACTTCCACCGCGGAGCGCGCGAAGTCGAGCGCGTTTTCCAGGATGTTGCCGACGCCGTAAAGGATCGCCGGGTTGCGTGTGCCGACCGGTTCTTTCGAACCCGCCACCGCAATCCGAACCTTGATCGCGACGCCGAAATCGCGGTGCGGCGCGACGATTTCCTCGATCAAGGTCGACAGCTTCATGCGATCGAACGGCGCGCCGGTCGATGAGAGCTGGGTGATCTTGGAGAGAATGTCGCGGCAGCGCTGCGCCTGCTCGCGCAGGGTTTTGATGTCGGCGGAGACCAGGGCATTGTCCTGCAGCGCGCGCTCGAGTTCGCGCGAAATCAGCACGATGGTCGACAGCGGCGTGCCAAGCTCGTGCGCGGCGGCGGCGGCCAGGCCGTCGAGCTGGGTGAGATGCTGTTCGCGCGCCAGCACCAGTTCGGTGGCAGCAAGCGCATCCGCGAGCTCGCGCGCCTCCTCGGTGACCTGGAATGCATAAAGGCTGGTGACGCCGATCGCGACCACGATGGAGAGCCACACCCCGAACAGATAGATCGGCGGCAGCACCAGCGGCTCCTCGGCATCCCAGGGCAGCGGCATGTAGAAGAAGACCAGAATGGACGCGCAGGCCACCGCGAGCGCGCCAAGCGCCATGGTGAGCCGCGACGGCAGCGCGGTCGCGGAGATCAGGACCGGCGCCAGAAACAGGAAGGAAAACGGGTTTTGCAGGCCTCCGGTGAGAAACAGCAGCGCCGCAAGCTCAATGATATTCAGCGCGAGCAGCGCCGCGGCATAGCGCGGCTCCAGGCGCTGCATCGGATTGAAAGCGATCTGCAGGCCGAGGTTGAGCAGCGCCGAGAGGGCGATGATGGCAAGGCAGGGGATCACCGGCAGGTCGAATTCCAGCCCCTGCAGCACGATGAAAATCGCTGCCAACTGGCCGAGCACGGCAAGCCAGCGCAGCCGCAAGATCGTATCCAGGCGCACATGGCGCCGCGGGTGGCGGAAATCGGAAGCGGCGATGTCGATCATGGCTGAAGCTTAGAGCATGACCCGCAAGCGTGTGTAGCGGTTTCCCGAAAAGATCATGCTCGAACAAAAGGATAGAGCTGGATAAGGGTCGGAGGGAGGTCGTCGCCCTTCTGGCGGTGGCGATCCGATCACAAATTGCATGGTTTGAGCCTGATAGCTGTTGCGCTTATTGCCGCAATGGCCCAATGAACGGCCCCGCATGAACATCGTCGACCAGGTTCCGCCAAAATCGGTCGCCGCGGGTCCGCTAGGCTCCGCCGCGATCGAGGTCGCGCATCTCACCAAGGTCTACAAGCAGACGCGGGCGGTCGACGGCATCTCCTTTTCCATCGCGCGCGGCAGTATCACCGGGCTGCTCGGAGGCAATGGCGCCGGCAAGACGACGACGATTGCCATGATCATGGGATTGGTGCTGCCGACGTCGGGGCGCGTCCAGGTGTTGGGCTATCAGATGCCGCAACAGAGCGAGCGTGTGCTTGGGCGGATGAATTTCGAGAGCCCCTATGTCGACATGCCGATGCGATTAACGGTGCGGCAGAACCTGACCATCTTCGGCCGCCTCTATGCGGTCGCGAACTTGCGCGAGCGCATCGCGCAACTGGCCGATGAACTCGATCTCAACGAATTCCTCGACCGCGCCAACGGCAAGCTCTCGGCGGGACAGAAGACGCGCGTGGCGCTCGCCAAGGCGCTGATCAACGAGCCCGAGCTGCTTCTGCTCGACGAGCCGACCGCCTCGCTCGATCCGGATACCGCGGATTGGGTCCGCGGGCGTTTGGAGACCTACCGCAGGACCCATCAGGCGACGGTGCTGTTGGCCTCCCACAATATGCTCGAGGTCGAGCGGCTCTGCGACCGCGTCATCATCATGAAGCGCGGCCGCATTGAGGACGACGACAGCCCGGAAGGCATCATGGCGCGCTACAACCGGGCGACGCTGGAGGAAGTCTTCCTCGATGTCGCGCGCGGCCGGGTCAAGGAAGCGGCGTCATGAGCGAGCTCGCGCTGCATGGCGGGATTTCCGTCAACCGCATCGGCGCGATGATTCTGCGCTACTGGTATCTTTTGCTGTCGTCCTGGCCGCGGCTGCTGGAGCTCGTCTACTGGCCGGTACTGCAGATCATCACCTGGGGGTTCCTGCAGACTTATATCGCGCAAAACGCCAATTTTTTCGCGCGCGCCGGCGGCACGCTGATCGGTGCGGTGATCCTGTGGGACATCCTGTTCCGCGGGCAGCTCGGCTTTTCCATCTCGTTCCTGGAGGAGATGTGGGCGCGCAATCTCGCCAACCTAATGATGAGCCCGTTGAAGCCGATCGAGTTCCTGATCGCGCTGATGACGATGAGCCTGATCAGGCTTGCGATCGGCGTCTTCCCGATGACGCTGCTCGCGCTGTTTTTCTTTCAGTTCAATTTCTACAGCCTCGGCCTGCCGCTGATCGCCTTTTTCTGCAACCTGATCTTCACGAGCTGGGCGGTCGGCATCTTCGTCTCCGGCCTGGTGCTGCGGCATGGGTTAGGGGCTGAGAGCATCGTCTGGACGCTGATGTTTGCGTTGATGCCGCTCGCCTGCGTCTATTATCCGGTGCACGTATTGCCGGTCTGGCTGCAATATATCTCATGGTCGCTGCCGCCGACTTACGTGTTCGAGGGCATGCGCGCGCTCCTCATCGACCATGTCTTCCGCACGGACCTGATGCTCGCGGCGCTTGCGATCAATGCCGTGCTGCTGATGGCCTCGTTTACGGCATTTCTTGCCCTTTTGCGCAGCGCCCGCCGTCACGGCTCACTGCTCGCGGGCGGCGAATAGATCATTTTCCCGTGGATTTTCGTGATCTTCTCTACCGAAAGAGCGTCCGGATACCGATCTGTGCATTGACGCTTTATTACGCATTCGGCACTATATTGCGACGCAAAAGGGAAGATTAAGAAATGGCAATAGGCGAGTTCGGCGGCGCACCTCCGTTAGCGGCTGAAGGCAGTCCGGCGCTAACGACACCGATGTACTGGATGTATGAGATGGCGCATGCCTCGCTCAATCCGGCGCGCGCGGTTTCGGATGCCACCAAGATCCTGTTTCAGAATCCGCTCAATCCCTGGTCGCACACCCAATTTGGCAAGCAGCTCGCCGCGGCCTGCGAGTTGTTCGAGCGCACCACGCGCCGTTACGGCAAGCCGGAATGGGGCATCAGTGAGACCGAAGTCGCCGGCATCCGCGTGCCGATCGAGATTCGCAGCGTCTGGGAAAAGCCGTTCTGCCGGCTGCTCTACTTCGACCGCAAGTTCACCCGTCCCGTGCGCTCTCCACAGCCGCGCGTGCTGATCGTGGCGCCGATGTCCGGCCATTACGCCACCCTGTTGCGTGGCACAGTCGAAGCTTTCCTGCCGACGCACGAGGTTTACATCACCGATTGGTCGGATGCGCGCATGGTGCCGTTGTCGGAGGGACGGTTCGACCTCGACGACTACATCGATTACGTCATCGAGATGCTCCATGTGCTTGGCGGCAACATGCACGTCATCGCCGTCTGCCAGCCGGCGGTGCCGGTGGTTGCGGCTGTGTCGCTGATGGAAGCGCGGCGCGACCCGTTCGTGCCGGTCTCCATGACGCTGATGGGTGGGCCGATCGATACCCGTCGCAATCCGACCGCGGTCAACAAGCTCGCCGAGGAGCGCGGTATCGAATGGTTCCGCAGCCATGTCATCACCAAGGTGCCGTTCCCGCATCCAGGCGTGATGCGCGACGTCTATCCGGGATTTTTGCAGCTCAACGGCTTCATCAGCATGAATCTCGACCGCCATGTCGATGCCCACAAGGCGCTCTTCCGCAATCTGGTGAAGGGCGACGGCGATCTCGTCGACAAGCACCGCGACTTCTATGATGAATATCTGGCGGTGATGGATCTCACAGCCGAATATTACCTGCAGACGGTGGAGACGGTTTTCATCAAGCACGCGCTGCCGAAGGGCCAGATGACCCATCGCGGCACGCCGGTTGATCCTTCAAAGATCACGCGCGTGGCGTTGATGACGGTTGAAGGCGAGAAGGATGACATTTCCGGTCTCGGTCAGACCGAAGCGACACACGATTTGTGCAGTTCGATCCCTGCACATCGCCGCGTGCACTATGTGCAGCCCGGCGTTGGTCATTACGGTGTGTTCAATGGTTCCCGTTTCCGCTCCGAGATCGTGCCGCGCATCAACGATTTCATGCTCTCAGCGGCGAATCCGAAGTCGATGCTGGCGCTCGCGGCCGAATAAGCGCGCGCTTTGCGAGAAGTCGACGCAATCGGCGCGAAATTCGCGCCGATTGCGCCTTCAGGTAAGTACCTGATCCGGCATCAGGAAAGCCGGATTCGCCGGTTCCGAAAGAATGAGTTTTGCCTCATTCTTTGAGCGAGCCGGAACCGGGGTTTTTAAGTCAAAATTTCCGTTTTCGGCCCCATTCTGTAGGGCCTGGGATGGCCGCTAGACCCCGTATATTGGGCAAATGATTTGTTTTTGCGCCGGGCGATTTCACTGGCTTTGGATGTGGCAGAATCCGGGCGAACTCCTACCCCCCGGACTGACAGACATGGCCACTCGCGCGCTCCTGTATCGGCGCCCCTACGAACCTTCGACCTTTCTCATCAAACATGGCTCGCAAATTTTTGCGATCCGGCTGCGCAGGCATCGGCGCGCGCGCCGTTACACGTTGCGCATTCATCCCACTGACCGCGAAGCGATATTGACGATGCCCCCGCGGGGGACGATCGCGGAAGCGAGAGACTTTGCGCAACTGCATGGCGGCTGGATCGCCGCACGTTTGGGACGATTGCCGAAGGCCGCGCCGTTCCTGCCGGGTGTGGTGGTGCCGCTTCGCGGGGTGCCGCATCGGATCGTCCATCGCGCTGGCGAGCGCGGCACCGTTTGGACGGAGACGCGCGACAGCGGCGAAAAGATCCTTTGCGTTGCCGGCGGCGTCGAACATCTCGACCGCCGGGTGCATGATTACCTCAAACGCGAGGCGCGGCGCGAGCTGCAGAAGGCGACGGAGATTTACGCGCAAGAACTCGGCGTGCGGGTGAAACGGCTCTCGATCCGCGATCAGTCGAGCCGCTGGGGCTCGTGCACCTCGGCCGGATCGCTGTCCTTCTCTTGGCGCTTGATCCTCGCGCCGCCCTTCGTGCTCGACTATCTCGCCGCCCATGAAGTCGCGCATCTCGTCGAGATGAACCATTCGCCGCGGTTCTGGCGCGTGGTGGCCAGGATCTGCCCCTCGGTCGAACGCGCCAAGAAGTGGCTCGACACCTGCGGCAATGACCTGCACCGGTACGGGATCGAGGATTGATCCCTCTCGTCGTTCCGGCGAAAGCCGGGACGGCATCGTCGGCATTTGCCGCGCTTCGAACTACCGTCCAAACAGCCGCTGAAGCAGCCAGCCGTCGAGCCCTGCGTCCGCCTCGGGCCGCACCGCGCCGCGGCTGGATGCTGCGCGGCCGCTGGTCGTGAGCTGCGGCGCGGGCGCGGACGGCGCGGTGATTTGCGATGCGATCTGGGCGAGGTTGGACATCGGGCTCGGCGGTTGCGAGTTCGGCAAGGCCACGGGCTGAACACCTTGCAGCGCGGTACGCATGAAGCGGGACCAGACTTCCACCGGCAGTCCGCCGCCGGTCGCCTTCTTGGTCGGCGAACTGTCGTCATTGCCGAGCCAGACGCCGGTGACGAGATGGGCCGTGTAGCCGATGAACCAGGCGTCGCGAAAATCCTGGCTGGTGCCGGTCTTGCCGGCGGCCTGCCAACCCGGAATTTCCGCCTTCCGCGCCGTGCCCGAGATCAGCGTCTGCTCCATCATCGCGTCCATCATCGCGACATTGCGCGGCTCGATCACCTGGTTGAGCTGCTCGGGTTGGCGCACATAGAGAATCTTGCCTTCGAGGGTGCGGATCTTACTCACGACATGGGGGGACACAGCATAGCCGCCATTGGCGAATGGTGCGTAAGCGCCCACCAGCTCGGTCATGGAAACTTCGGAGGT
Organism: Bradyrhizobium sp. STM 3562; assembly: GCF_045571435.1. Lineage (NCBI taxonomy): Bacteria > Pseudomonadati > Pseudomonadota > Alphaproteobacteria > Hyphomicrobiales > Nitrobacteraceae > Bradyrhizobium > Bradyrhizobium sp. STM 3562. Next base: position 8,426,890 of record NZ_CP120694.1, on the reverse strand, counting down.
GCCGAGAGCGATCGAAGCGTTGGGCTCGAGCTTGGAGGAAATGCCAAGCCGGTGGGCGGTCCGCACCACATTCTTCGGTCCGACTTCGAGGCCGACGCGCACCGCGACCGTGTTGAGCGACATCGCGAGCGCCTGGGTCAGCGTCACGGGACCGAAATATTCGCGGCTGTAGTTCTCCGGCTTCCAACCCTTGATGTCGAGCGGCGCGTCCATGCGGACGGTGTCCGGCGTCAGCCCCGCTTCGATCGCGGTCAGATAGACGAACGGCTTGAACGCGGAACCCGGCTGTCGCTTGGCGGTGACCGCGCGGTTGTACTGGCTCTCGGCATAGTTCCGCCCGCCCACCATGGCGCGCACGGCGCCGTCGGGGCTCATCGCCACCAGCGCGCCCTGGCTGACATTGAACTTCACGCTCTTGGCGGCGAGCTCGTCGATGACGGCAGCCTCCGCCGCGGCCTGCAGCTTGGGATCGATCGTGGTCTCCACCACGATGCTCTGTTCGATCTGGCCGATCAGGTCGTCGAGCACCTCGGAAATCCAGTCGGCGACATAGTTGACCGTGCCGGCACCGGCCGGCTTCACGCTCATCGCCGGATGGGCGCTCGCGGCCTGCGCCTGCGCTTGCGTGATGAATTTGGCGTCCGCCATCGCCGCGAGCACGGTCTTGGCACGGTCCGCGGCGCCTTCCGGATTGCGGTTCGGCGCAAGACGCGAGGGCGATTTGACGAGTCCTGCAAGCATCGCGGCTTCCGCCAGCGTGACGTTCTTGGCGGACTTGCCGAAGTAGCGTTGGGCGGCGGCCTCGACGCCATAGGCGCCGGAGCCGAAATAGACGCGGTTCAGATAGAGTTCGAGAAGCTCATTCTTAGAATATTTGCGTTCCAGCCACAGCGCGAGCTCGGCTTCCTGCAGCTTGCGCGTCAGCGTCCGCTCCTGGGTCAGGAACAGATTCTTGGCGAGCTGCTGGGTCAAGGTCGAGCCGCCCTGCGAGACGCCACGATGCAGCAGGTTGGCGACCGCCGCGCGCAAGATACCAAAGGGATCGATGCCGAAATGGGAATAGAATCTGCGGTCCTCGATCGCGATGAACGCCTTCGGCAAATAGGGCGGCAGGTCTTTGAGGGCGACATTGGCGCCTGCCATTTCTCCGCGCTGGGCCAGCACAGTGCCGTCGAGCCCCACGATCTCAATGGTCGGCGGGCGCTTGGGAATTTCCAGCGATTGGATCGGCGGCAGATGCGCCCCGGCCCAGATCACGGCGCCGAGCACAGCGATGGCGCCCCACAGTCCGAGCACGACGCCCCAATAGATCAATCGTGACGGGCGAAATCCGCGCGCTTTGCCGCGGCGCTTGTTGCTCATGCTGGAGGAGGGCGGTTTGCGCTCACGCGGCGGTTCCTCGTCGTCCGGTTCCTCTTGTTGTCTGCGCTTGGCTTGCGATTTTTTCGGCTTGTCCTCGCCAAAGGGGATACGGTCCTCGAGGCTTAGCCGCAGCGAGGCGAGCGAAGCGCCGAGCCCGAATTGCGGCTCCTTGCGCGTGCCGCTCTGTTTCCGTCCCCAGGCCATCTACTGCTCACGCCACGAAACTCCCCAGCACACGCTAGACCCGGGACTTTAAGGGGCCGTTACGCAAACCTTAACGCGGGATTAGGAGGTGAGGCGGCGCGTGGTAGAAATGGCCCGATCAGTTAAGGGAGAAACGCATGGGCCATATCGATCCCACCAAGGATGTGTTCGCGCAGTTTCGGGCCAATGACCGCCCCGGCCCCATTCACATGCTCAATCTGGTCCGGTTGCGCGCCGAGGCCGCCTATCCCGACGGCCGCAAGGCAAGCGGTGCCGAAGCCTATGCGGCTTATGGCCGCGACAGCGGGCCAGTGTTCGAGCGGCTGGGCGGCAGGATCGTCTGGCAGGGCCGATTCGAACTGATGCTGATCGGCCCGCAGGAAGAGCGCTGGGACCATTGCTTCATCGCGGCGTATCCAAGCGTTGGTGCGTTCGTGGAGATGATCCGCGATCCCGTCTATCGTGAAGCGGTCAAGCACCGCCAGGCCGCGGTTGAAGATTCCCGCCTGATCCGTTGCGGCGTGCTGCCGGTGGGGAAGAATTTTGGCGAGATTCCCAGTTGAATCGGTCGAAGCGCACGCGCTCTCCGCATCGTCATGGCCGGGCTTGACCCGGCCATCCACGCCTTTCTTTCTGCGGCACAGCGTGGATGCCCGGGTCAAGCCAGGTCAAGCCCGGGCATGACGACCTTGCTTGGTCGGAGGTGGAGCTGTCAGCCCGCAGCCCCCGTGTCTTCGAGGATCGGGCCGAACAGCTCCCAACGTTCGCCGTTGAAGCGCATCATCTGTAGCTGCTTGTTGACGCGATAATCGGTCGGCGAGGTGTTGGCCTTGATTCCCGGCAACGCGAGGTCGCCGGTGACGTCCTTCAGCGAGCTCGCCTGCTTCATGACATTCTCGCGAGTCAGGTTGTCGCCGCACATCTGCAGCACGTGCACCAGGAGCTCTGTCGTGGAGTAGCCGTAGACGTTGAAGTTGGAGTTCTTGTCCCCTTCCGGATAATACTTGGCCATGAAGTCGAAATACTTCTTCATGCCAGGATCGTCCTTCCAGGTCGGGTCGAGCGGATCCTTGCCGTAATTGACCGAGATCACGCCCTTGGCGGCCTCCAGCCCCGCCGGCTGCATCACCGCGCCGACCGAGGTGGCGTTGATGTCGACGATGTGCACGGGCCTCCAGCCGAGCTCATAGACCTTCTTGATCGCCTGCGCCGCCTGCTTCGGCGTCGCTGCGCTGAACAGGAGGTCGGCGCCGGCGGACCTTATCTTCAGGATCTGCGAGTCGATGGTCGGATCGGATACCTCGTAAGAGGCCTCCGCGACGATCATGGTCGCCGCCTTGTCGCCAAGGCCGGCCTTGATGCCGTTGAGATAATCCTTGCCGAGATCGTCGTTCTGGTAGAGCACGCCGACCTTGGCGTTCGGATGCTCCTTCAGGATGTACTGGCCGTAGATGCGGCCCTCGACGAAGTAGTTGGGATTATATCCCATGGTCCAGGGGAAGTTCTTGGGATCGGTGAACTTGGAGGCGCCGGTCGCGGCGAACAGTTGCGGCACCTTCTTGGCGTTGAGATATTTCTGCACGGCGGCATTCGACGGCGTGCCGATGATCTGGAAGGTCAACAGCACCTCGTCGTTCTCGACCAGTTTGCGCACCTGCTCCACCGCCTTCGGCGGGCTGTAGGCGTCGTCATATTGGATCAGCTTGATCTTGCGGCCGTTGATGCCGCCCTGGTCGTTGATCATGTTGATGTAGGCGGCCTGTGCCCTGCCGATGGTGGCGTAAGCCGAGGCGGGGCCGGAAAACGGCACGGTCTGGCCAATCTTGATCTCGCTGTCGGAGGCGCCAGGATCGTATTTCTTCTGCGCGAAGGCCGACGATGCCGACAGCGCGATCACGAGCGCGGTGCCGGCGGCCAGACGGAAAAAGCCCTTGTTCATGTGGTGCGTTCCTCCTTTTCATTGATTGTGCCACGGTCTGATCCCCGAGAAGGGGACGCCATCGCTGCGGGCAATTGTGGAGGACCGGTTTCTGCAATGCAAGATGAGGCCGCGGCCCTAAGATCAACGGATCACGTTCCCGGAAGCGACGGAAACCGAATGGCGCAAAACGGGTGGCGGCACCGCGTGCGAGTGCGCGAAGATCTTGGATGGCACGCCTTGGAATGAGCCTGGAGGATGAGAGGGACAGTGAGCGCAAATCGGCCCGAACCGCTTGGAGTTGATCGGTTGGATACGCCGATCGGCACAGCGTTGCTGGTGACCGACTGCAAGGGCGTCCTTTGCGCATTGGATTGGGAGGGCTACGAATCCCGCATGCGGGAGTTATTGCGGCTGCAGCACGGCGCGGTGGTCTTGCAGCAGGGGGTGGCACCGCAGGAGATCAAGGCGGCACTGTCGGCCTATTTCAAGGGCGAGCTCAATTCCCTGCGCGCCATCAAATGGCGCCTCGCCGGAACCGCTTTTCAGCGCCAAGTTTGGACCGCGCTTACGGAAATCCCACCTGGAACGACCGTCAGCTATGGCGCGCTGGCGGCGCAGCTTGGCGTGCCCAAAGCCATGCGCGCAGTCGGGCACGCCAACGGCGCCAATCCGATCAGCGTCGTCATTCCCTGTCATCGCCTGATCGGTGCCGACGGGTCGCTGGTCAAATATGGCGGCGGGCTCGCGCGCAAGCGCTGGCTGCTGGAGCATGAAGGTGTGAGGCTGAGCAGCGTGCGGAGCCGATCATAAATCGGGCATCACGGTAATAGGGGCGAGCCTCTCGCGCGGCTCACCTCTCCGCGCTGCCGGGGCAGTTGGACCGGATTCCGCTCCGGCTGAGGGCTCACGCCGCGGGCTTCGCCACCGCCTCGTCGTTGGACAACAGATGCAGCAGCGCGCTGCGGATCGCGGCCTGCCGGGTCGGCGCGGTGATCTGCGCGCCCAGCAGGTCGGTGACGTAAAACACGTCGCGGGCGCGTTCGCCGAACGTCGCGACATGCGCGGAGGCGATGTTGAGGTTGAGCTTCGAGATCGCGGTGGTGAGCTGGTAGAGCAGGCCCGGCCGGTCGAGACCGGACACTTCGATCACGGTGTAGAGCTCCGACCATTGGTTGTTGATGGTCACTTCCGGTTCGACCACGAACGCCTTGACGCGGCCGCCGCGCACCGTGCGGCGCGCCACGGCTTCGGGCAGCCGCAACTTGCCTTCCAGCACGTCCTCGATCGTCTCGCCGATCCGCGTGGCGCGCCGTCCTTCGTCCTCGTCGCGGTCGTATTCCCTTGAGATCGCGATGGTGTCGAGCGCGCGGCCGTCGGTCGTCGTGTAAATCTGCGCGTCCACGATGTTGGCGCCGGCCGAGGCGCAGGCACCCGCGATGATCGACAGCAGCCAGGGATGGTCCATCGCGAGGATGGTCAGCTCGGTGACGCCGCGCGCCTCGTCAAAGCCGACATTGATCGCGAGCTTGTGCCCGGCCTGTTCGGTCGCCTTGATGAAGCGGGCGTGGCGGATCTTGCGCGGCAGCTCGACCTTGAGCCAGTAGGCCGGATAATGCCGCCCGATATAGGCATTGACCTCCTGCTCGCTCCATTCGGTGAAGGCCGCGCGGAATTCGGCCTGGGCCGCCGCGATGCGCCTGACGCGGTTGACCTCCGAGAAGCCGCCGGTCAGCACCGGCTCGGTCTCATAATAAAGTGAGCGCAAGAGCTGCGCCTTCCAGCCGTTCCACACGCCGGGTCCGACGCCGCGGATATCAGCGGTGGTGAGGATGGTGAGCAGCTTCATCTGCTCGACCGACTGCACCACGGCAGCGAAGTTCTCGATGGTGCGGCGGTCGGAGAGGTCGCGCGATTGCGCAACCGTCGACATGGTCAGATGCTCCTCGATCAGCCAGGCGACGAGCTCGGTGTCGCCTGCGGAGAAGCCGAGCCGCGGGCAGAGCCGTCGCGCCACCTTGGCGCCGGCGACGGAGTGATCCTCCGGCCGGCCCTTCGCGATGTCGTGCAACAGCGTTGCGACATAGAGCACCGGGCGGTGCTCGGGCCTGATCTTGCGCATGAGGTCGCTGGCGAGGGCGAACTCCTCGCTGCCCCCGCGCTCGATCTCGTGCAGGAACCCGATGCAGCGGATGAGATGCTCGTCGACCGTGTAGTGATGATACATGTTGAACTGCATCATCGAGACGATGCGGCCGAAGGCGCGGATGAAATGGCCGAGCACGCCGGTCTCGTTCATCCGCCGCAGCACGATCTCGGCGTCGTTCGAGGTCAAGATCTCCATGAACAGCCGGTTTGCTTCCGGGTTCTCGCGCAGCTCCGAATTGACCAGCTTCAGCGAGCGCGTCACGCTGCGCATCGCATCGGGGTGAAAGGCAAGGTTGTTCTTCTGCGCCAGGCGGAAGATCCGGATCAGGTTGACCGGATCGTGCTTGAATACGTCGGGGGCGGCGAGATTGATGCGGTTGTTGTCGACGACGAAATCGTCGCCGTCGGGCACCCGCCGCCGCGTCAGATTGGGACGGAAGCGCGCCATCATCCGGCTCAGCACCGGCGCGGGCTTCGCCTGCTGGTCTTCCAGCTTCGCGCACAGAATGGCGGTAAGGTCGCCGACCTCCTTGGCGATCAGGAAGTAGTGCTTCATGAAGCGCTCGACATCCTGCATGCCGGGATGACTGGTGTAGCCGAGCCGGATCGCGAGCTCGCGCTGCAGGTCGAAGGACAGCCGCTCCTCGGCGCGGCCGGTGACGAAATGCAGATTGCAGCGGACCGACCAGAGGAAATCGGCGCAGCGCCGAAAGGTGCGGTATTCCTGCGCGTCGAATACGCCGCGCTCCAACAGCTCCTCGGTCTCGCGCACGCGATAGACATATTTCGCGATCCAGAACAGGGTGTGCAGGTCGCGCAAGCCGCCCTTGCCGTCCTTCACATTGGGTTCGACCAGATAGCGCGACTGGCCGGCGCGGCGATGCCGTTCCTCACGCTCGGCGAGTTTCGCGGTGACGAACTCCGCCGCGGTTCCCTGCACCACCTCCTTGTCGAACCGCGCTACCAGTTCATCATAGAGCGGCTTGTCGCCGGTCAGATATCGCGTTTCCAGGATCGCGGTGCGAATGGTCATGTCGCCGCGCGCCTGACGGATCGATTCGTCGACCGAGCGCGTGGCGTGACCGACCTTCAGGCCCATGTCCCACAAACAATAAAGAATGGCCTCGGCGACCTGCTCGCCCCAGGCGGTCTGCTTGTAGGGCAGGATGAACAACAGATCGATGTCGGATTCCGGCGCCATCAGGCCGCGGCCATAGCCGCCGGTGGCGACCACCGCCATACGCTCGGCGCCGGAGGGAAGCGGCGAGCGATAGAGATGGCGAGTGGCGGCCGAAAACAGGATGCGGATGATCTCGTCCTGCACCAGGCAGAGCCGCTCGGCGCAGCGCCGGCCGTGCCGGTCCTTCAGCAGCATCGTCTGGGCGGCGGCGCGTGCCGCGACCAGCTCGCCCTTGAGCAACTGCGCCATTGCCGAGCGAAATACGTCCTCCCGGCCGGCGTGCTGCTCGGCCAGCGCATCGACTGCGGCGGTGACGCGCGCCGTATTAAAAAAGGGCGCCTCAGCCTCGCGGACTGGCTCGGTTACGACGTTGTCCATGACCTCACCGGATATCGGACCGCGCCTGCGCTGTCACGAAACATTCTTGGCATGCGGCAGGTCCATGCTGGATTTCGCGTCCTCGCGGCAAAGCCGTTCTCGTTGTGGAGCCTAAAAGGTACGGATTTTCTCATTGACGAAACTGTCTAACGCCTTGAAAAGACGTCATCTTTCCAGGAGAGGGGACATGATCAAATTCTCGCGGCGCACCTTGGTTGCAAGCCTTGCGGCGATGACATTGATGCCGGTCGGTGCTCACGCTGCCGATGCGCTCAAGGAGATTCGCATCGACTGGGCGACGTACAATCCGGTGTCGCTGGTGCTGAAGCAAAAGGGACTCCTGGAAAAGGAGTTCGCCAAGGATGGCATCAGCATCGTCTGGGTGCAGTCCGCCGGTTCCAACAAGGCGCTCGAATTTCTCAATGCCGGTTCGATCGATTTCGGCTCGACCGCAGGCTCGGCTGCCCTTGTAGCTAAGATCAATGGCAATCCGATCAAGTCGATCTATGTCTATTCACGCCCCGAATGGACCGCGCTGGTCACCACAAAGGATTCCAAGATCGCAAGCGTCGCCGACCTCAAGGGCAAGCGCGTCGCGGTCACCCGCGGCACGGATCCGCACATCTTCCTGGTGCGCGCGCTGCTCGGCGCCGGCTTGTCCGAGAAGGACATCACGCCGGTGCTGTTGCAGCACGCCGACGGCAAGACCGCGCTGATCCGCGGCGATGTCGATGCATGGGCGGGCCTGGACCCGATGATGGCGCAGGCGGAAATCGAGGACGGCGCGAAACTGTTCTACCGCAAGCCGGAGGCCAATACTTGGGGCATTCTCAATGTGCGCGAGCAGTTCCTGAAGGATCATCCCGACATCGTTCGCCGCGTGCTCGCCACTTACGAGGAGGCGCGCAAGGAGTCGCTCGCGAGCTACGACGAGCTGAAGAAGACCTTCATCAGCGCGACCAAGCTGCCGGAAGCCGTGGTCGACAAGCAGCTCAAGGAACGCACCGAACTGACCTACAACCGTATCGGCGCGCCGCAACGCGAGTCGATTTTGGAAGCGGGGCTGGCGCTGCAAAAGGCGGGCGTCATTGATGCCAAGGTCGACGTCAAGGCGGCCCTGGACTCGCTGATCGACGATCAGGTGCCGCTGCCGACGAATTGACGTCTTAACTTCGTCGCCCCGATACAGTCGTCGTCCCGGGCAAGCGACTTGTCCGCCGTAGCTCGGAGAGCGAAGGCGGAAGCGCGGCCGGGACCCATAACCACAGGCCTCGTTGTTTGAGCAGGCCGGGGCGCGCATTTCCCATCCTAATGCAGGTCTGTGGTTATGGGTCCGCGCTTTTCGCGAGGACGACAGCCGAGATTGCGGTGATGTCTTGCAATTCCTGCGCGGAAAGCATTTTGCTATGGCCATGACTGTTGACTTGCCGGCCACCGAGCGCCTGGAAACGAATATGCAAGCGGCGCAGCCTACGCGCGTGCGGCGCTATCTGCGCCCGCTGCTGGGCCTGTTGTTGCCGGTTGCGGTTGCGCTCGGCTGGGAGGTCATCGTCTGGCTCGGCTTCTCCAATGGACGCCTGGTCCCGCCGCCGTCCAAGGTATTTGCAACCATCGTCGCGCTTGCGGCAAGCGGCGAGCTCAGCCGCCATACCGTCGCGACGCTGTTGCGGGTCGTGAGCGGCTTCGCGCTTGGCGTGGTGGCCGGCACCATGCTGGGCGCGATCTCCGGCTATTGGGGGCTGGCGCGGCGGCTGCTCGATCCAACTGTTCAGGCCCTGCGCGCCATCCCCTCGATCGCATGGGTGCCGTTGTTCATCCTCTGGCTCGGCATTTTCGAGACCTCGAAAGTCGCGCTGATCGCGGTCGGCGTATTCTTTCCGGTCTATCTCGGCGTCATGGGCGCGATCCTGTCGGTGGACCGCAAGATCGTCGAAGTCGGCCGCATCTTTCGTCTGTCCGGTCCGGCGATGATCCGCCGCATTCTGTTGCCTGCGGTGTTGCCGGCCTATGTCGTCGCGCTGCGCGTCGGCCTGGGTCTCGGGTGGATGTTCGTGGTCGCCGCCGAGTTCATGGGCGCCTCCGAAGGATTGGGCTATCTCCTGATCGACGGCCAGCAGCTCGGCAAGCCCGCGCAGATCGTGGCGGCGATCGTGATCTTCGCCATTCTGGGCAAAGCCACCGACTGGCTGATCGAGATCGCAACCGCGCCGCTGTTGCGCTGGCAGGACGCCTTCGGCCAACACATGGGAGCGGCCTGATGCTGGCGCTCGACCGTGTCGGCAAGACCTATCCCAACGGGGTGCATGCGCTCGCGCGTTTCTCTGCCGAGATCAGGCAGGGCGAGATCGTCGCCATCATCGGCGGATCCGGTTGCGGCAAGTCGACCCTGCTGCGCGCGATCGCGGGCCTTGATCCCGCAAGCTCAGGGACGGTGACGCTCGATGACATCGCCATTTCGGCGCCGCACGAGAAGATCGGCATCATCTTCCAGGAGCCGCGGCTTCTGCCCTGGCTTTCCGTCGCCGACAATATCGGCTTCGGTCTCTCCGACCTGCCCGCCGACGTCAGGCGAGAGAGGGTCGCCAAGGCGCTTGCCCGCGTCGGCCTTGCCGACAAGGCAAAGGCCTGGCCGCGCGAACTCTCCGGTGGCCAGGCGCAGCGGGTGGCGATTGCGCGCGCGCTGGTGCCGCAGCCGGAAGTGCTGCTGCTGGACGAGCCGTTCTCGGCGCTCGATGCCTTCACCCGGCGCGACCTGCAGGACCATCTGCTCGACCTCTGGGCCGACACGCGGCCGACGCTGATCCTGGTGACCCATGACGTCGACGAGGCGGTGGTGCTCGCCGACCGCGTGCTGGTGATGCGGCCGCGGCCGGGCCGGCTGTTCGAGACCATCAGCATCAATCTGGCGCGTCCGCGCGACCGCAATTCCGAACTGTTCGACCATTTCAAGCGGCACGTGCTGACCTCGCTCGATCGCTCGCTGGACCGCAACGTGCCTGACGCGCATGGCCGGTCCGACGAGGGCGGGGCGATGTGGTGGTGACATCACGGCGCGGACCCGCTACATCCGGAGCGAAATAACTCCGGGAGAAAACGATGGACGCCGCCGCACTTCGCAGCCTGCAGGCTCCGATCAAGGAGCGTTACAAATCCGACCCCAACGCCGCGTTGATCACGCTCAAGGCCAAGGGCTCGATCGACAATGAAGGCATCGCCTGCAAAGTCGAGACCGGCCGCGCGCTCGCGGTCGCGGGCCTGCATCCGGCGACCGGCGGTTCCGGCCTGGAGCTGTGTTCCGGCGATATGCTGCTGGAGGCGCTGGTCGCCTGCGCCGGCGTGACCTTGAAATCGGTCGCGACCGCGATCGAGGTGCCGCTCCGTCAGGGGCTGGTGTTCGCCGAAGGCGATCTCGATTTTCGCGGGACGCTCGGGGTCGACAAGGAAGCGCCGGTCGGTTTCGCCGAAATCCGCCTGCGTTTCGAGGTCGCCACCGACGCGCCGCAGGACAAGCTCGATCTGCTTCTCAAACTCACCGAGCGCTATTGCGTGGTCTATCAGACCATCAAGAACGGCCCGAAGGTCTCCGTGACGATGAAGCGCATCTAGCGTCGAACAAAGATCGGTATCGTCCCCGCGGAAGCGGGGACCCATGATCACCGGCATCAATTCGCGCGCAGGCTTGTCACCTCGACCGCTCAAGAAAACGACCGCCTGTGGTTATGGGTTCCGGCGTTCGCCGGGACGACAGCAAAAATGTCTCCCGACCTCAGCCTCATCTTCGTGCTCGGGCTCCGCATGGCGGTCGCCGCCGCCTTCGTGGTGTCGGCATCGATCATTGCCGAGCGTTCGGGCCCCGTGATCGGTGCGCTGGTGGCGACGCTGCCGATCTCTGCGGGACCATCTTACGTATTCCTCGCGCTCGATCACGATGCGGCGTTCATCGCAGAAGGTGCGCTGGCCAGCCTGCCCGTGAATGCCGCGACGTTGTTTCTGGCGCTGACTTACGTGCTGCTGGCGCAGCGTCACGGTCTCTTGCTCAGTCTGGTGTCCGCGCTCGCGGTGTGGTTCCTGCTTGCCGCGGGATTGCGTGCGCTCGATCTCTCGCTTGTCGGCGGGCTCATCGCCAACGTGGTTGCGTTCGCGATCTGCGTGCCGCTGATGCAGCGCTATGGCCACGTGAAGATGCCGCTGATCACGCGCCGCTGGTACGACATCCCGTTCCGCGCTTCGCTCGTGGCCGTGCTGGTCGCTGCCGTGGTGACGCTATCAGGGCGGGTGGGGCCGGCGATCACAGGCATATTGGCGTTGTTCCCTGTGGTGTTCACCAGCCTGATGCTGATCCTGCATCCGCGCATCGGCGGGCCGGCGACCGCCGCCGTGATCGCGAATGGCGGCTGGGGCCTGATGGGATTCGGCGTTGCCATTGCGGTTCTGCATGTCGCCGCCCTGCGCTTCGGCTCGGCCGTCGGCCTGAGCCTCGCGCTCGCCACCTGCGTCGGGTGGAATCTGGCGCTGTGGTGGAACGGGCGAAGGAAGGTGGCGGTGGCGAAATAGGCGCCGTCATTCCGGGGCGCTCGCGTCAGCGAGCGAACTCTGATGTGCAATGGCACATCTGAGAATCTCGAGGTTCCGGGTTCGATGCGGAGCCTGTCGTCCGGCCGCGCTTCGCGCGGACCGGGTGGCATCGCCCCGGAATCACGGTCTCAGTGCTTCGGCAATTTCGCTTTCAACGCATAGATCGCGTCCAGCGCCTCGCGCGGAGACATCTCGTCTGGATGCAGCGCCTTCACGGCTTCGATCAACTGCGCCGCTTCGTCCGGCAGCGCAGGTTCGGCAGCCGCCCGCGACGGGACCGCGAACAGCGGCAAGTCGTCGACCAGCGCGCGCGCGGTCTGGCCACGGTCTTGGGCTTCCAGTTTCGCCAGCACCGTTTTGGCGCGCGCGATCACGGGCGCGGGGAGACCGGCCAGCCGCGCCACCTGGATGCCGTAGGAACGATCGGCCGAACCAGGCAGCACCTCGTGCAGGAACACGACCTCGCCATGCCATTCCTTCACCCGCACGGTGGCGTTGAACATCCGCGGCAGCTTGGCCGAAAGCGCGGTCAGCTCATGATAATGGGTGGCGAACAGCGTGCGGCAGCGGTTGTTTTCATGCAGATGTTCGATCGCGGCCCAGGCGATCGAGAGGCCGTCGAACGTCGCGGTGCCGCGGCCGATCTCGTCGAGGATGACCAGCGAACGCTCGCCGGCCTGGTTGAGGATGGCCGCGGTTTCGACCATCTCGACCATGAAGGTGGAGCGTCCGCGTGCGAGATCGTCCGCCGCCCCGACGCGCGAGAACAGCCGGTCGACGATGCCGATCCGGGCGCGGCTCGCCGGCACATAGCTGCCGATCTGCGCGAGCAGTGCGATCAGCGCGTTCTGGCGCAGGAAGGTCGATTTACCGGCCATGTTGGGGCCGGTCACGAGCCAGATCTGCCCGGACTTTTGCGCAGGCGCAGGCGAAAGATCGCAATTGTTGGCGATGAACGGCGCGCCGTCGCGCTTCAAGGCCTGCTCGACCACGGGATGCCGGCCGCCTTCGATGGCAAAGCTGAGCGAAGCATCCACTTCGGGCCGCACGTAATTGTCGTCGACGGCGAGCTTGGCGAGCGCGGTTGCAACGTCGAGCAAGGCGAAAGCGTGCGCCGCGGCGCGCAAGTCTTCGCTCGCGGCGAGCGCTTTGGCGGTGAGCCGCTCGAAAACTTCCAGCTCCAGATTGAGCGCGCGGTCGCCGGCGTTGGCGATCTTGGCCTCGGTCTCGCCGAGTTCGGCGGTTGTGAAGCGCACTTGCCCGGCGAGGGTCTGGCGATGGATGAAGGTCGCATTCAGGGGCGGCGACATCAGCTTGTCGCCATGCTGCGCCGTCACCTCGACGAAGTAGCCGAGCACATTGTTGTGCCGGATTTTCAGGCCCTTGATCCCGGTCTCGTCGGCGTAGCGCGCCTGCATCGCCGCGACCACCAGCCGCGAGGCATCGCGCAGGGAGCGCGCCTCGTCGAGCGCGGCTTCATAATCCTCGCGGACAAAACCGCCGTCGCGCTTGATGAGCGGCAGTTGCTCGGCAAGCGCGCGCTCGAGCTCGCGCGCAAGTTCGCGCGCGGGACGGCTGAGCGCCTCGATCACGGCCGCGACCTCCGCCGGCGGCTGCTCCAGTTCGGTGAGTTTTGCCAGCGCCTGGTCGGCGGCGATCATGCCGTCGCGAAGCCCGGCGAGATCACGCGGGCCGCCGCGGCCGAGCGAGAGCCGCGCGAGCGCCCGCGACATGTCGGGCGCGCCGCGCAGGATGGAGCGGATGTCTTCGCGCGCGGCGCTGTCGGCAACGAAGACACCGACGGCATCGAGCCGCCGCGCGATCTGCGCGACATCGGTCAGCGGCGCCGCCAGGCGCTGCGCCAGCAGCCGCGATCCCGCTGGGGTGACCGTGCAGTCGATCGCGTCGAGCAGCGAGCCGCGGCGTTCGCCGGAGAGCGTGCGCGTCAATTCGAGATTGGCGCGGGTCGCGGGATCGATCGCCATCGTGGTGCCGACCGCCTCGCGCGCGGGCGGCGACAGCGGCGGGCGCTTGCCCACCTGGGTCCGGTCGATATAGGTCACGGCGGCAGCGGCGGCCGTGGCTTCCAGCCGCGACATCGCGGCCAGCCCATCCATGGTCGCGACGGCAAAATAGTCGCACAGCCGCCGCTCGGCGGTGGAACTGTCGAAGACGTCGCGGGTGAGCGGCGTCACCGCCGGCAGTTCGCGCAGCAGCGGACCGAGCTCGGTATCGCCGTAGAGCGAATCGGCGACGATCGCCTCATTGGGATTGATGCGCGCCAGCGTCGCCTGCAATTCGCCGCTCGCGCACTCCGTGACCATGAATTCGGAGGTCGAAATGTCGATCCAGGCGAGCCCGAAACGGTCACCGCCTGAGGACGAGCGCGCCCGCGCGACCGCCAGGAGGTAATTGTTGGCGCGGGCATCCAGCAGCGTGTCCTCGGTGAGCGTACCCGGCGTCACCAGCCGCACCACGTCGCGCTTGACCACGCTCTTGTTGCCGCGGGCACGCGCCGCGGCCGGATCTTCCGTCTGCTCGCACACGGCGACGCGGGAGCCTTTGGCAATCAGCCGGTGCAGATAGTCTTCGGCGCGTTCCACCGGGACGCCGCACATCGGGATGTCCATGCCCTGATGCTTGCCGCGCTTGGTCAGGACGATGCCCAGCGCCTTGGAGGCGATCTCTGCATCCTCGAAGAACAGCTCGTAGAAATCGCCCATTCGATAGAACAGCAGCAGTCCCGGGTGGGCGGCCTTGATCTCGAGATACTGTTCCATCATCGGCGTCACGCGCGCCGATGTTTCCGCAAGCTGCGAGGGCTCGGCGGCGGTGGCGGGGGCTTGAGAGATGGACGGCTGGACGGTCATGGGAGGCGCAAACTAGCCAATTTCGCAATCCTGTCCTATCGCTTTGCGGGAGCGATCCGCCTTTTCCACCCCTCAACGCGTGACCAAAGGACGCTGGATTAAGCATGGCGGCCCCGCGCCAACGCGCCGCTCCGCATCAACGCCTCAATTGACCTCACGCAGAGGCGCTCCTACAACTCGCCCTCAATTGAGGCCGAAGGCGGCATTTCAGGGAGAAAACCGATGCGTGATGTCTTTGTTTGTGATGCCGTGAGAACCCCGATCGGCCGTTTCGGCGGTTCGCTCGCCAAGGTGCGCGCCGACGACCTCGCTGCCACTCCGATCAAGGCGCTGCTCGCCAAGCACCCCAAGCTCGATTGGTCCGCGCTGGACGAAGTCTTTTTCGGTTGCGCCAACCAGGCCGGCGAGGACAACCGCAATGTCGCGCGCATGGCGCTATTGCTCGCGGGGATTCCGGAATCGGTTCCCGGACAGACTCTCAACCGTCTCTGCGCCTCGGGGCTGGATGCGGTGGGCGCCGCGGGCCGCGCCATCCGATCAGGGGAGATCGATTTCGCCATTGCCGGCGGCGTCGAATCGATGACGCGGGCGCCGTTCGTGATGGGCAAGGCGGCGGAAGCGTTTTCGCGTTCGGCGGAGATCTTCGATACCACCATCGGCTGGCGCTTCATCAATCCCTTGATGAAGCAGCAATATGGCGTCGATTCCATGCCGGAGACCGGCGAGAACGTCGCCGAGGAATTCCAGGTCTCGCGCGCGGACCAGGACGCATTCGCGCTGCGCTCGCAGCAGCGGGCGGGCGCGGCGATCGCGTCGGGCTATTTCGCCGAGGAGATCACGCCGGTCACGGCGCCGGGCGGCAAGGCCGGCCCGATTACCGTCGATAAGGACGAGCACCCGCGGCCCGAGACCACCATCGAGGGATTGGCAAAACTGAAGCCGATCGTGCGCAATCCCGGCACGGTGACGGCGGGCAATGCCTCCGGCGTCAATGACGGCGCCGCCGCCATGATTCTCGCGTCCGAGGCGGCCGTGAAGAAGCATGGTCTTACACCGCGGGCTCGCATTCTCGGTCTTGCCTCGGCCGCCGTGCCGCCGCGCATCATGGGCATCGGCCCCGTGCCGGCAACGCGCAAGCTGATGGAGCGGCTGAACCTCAAGATCAGCGACTTCGACCTGATCGAGCTCAACGAGGCCTTTGCTTCGCAGGGAATTGCATGCCTGCGGCAACTCGGCGTGAAGGACGATGCCGACTTCGTCAATCCGCATGGCGGCGCGATCGCGCTCGGCCATCCGCTTGGCATGAGCGGCGCGCGGCTGGCGCTCACCGCCGTCCACGGCATGGAAAAGCGCGGCGGCAAGCTCGCGCTCGCCACCATGTGCGTCGGCGTCGGCCAGGGCGTCGCGGTCGCGATCGAGAAACTGAATTGACGTCCGCGTCGTCGTTGCGAGCGAGGCGAAGCAATCCAGAAAGCCGCGAACTGGATTGCGTCGTCGCTGACGCGCCTCGCAATGACAAAAGGAGGAGTTCGCCATGACATTCATCTATCCGGTCGATAGCAACAACGCGCATCCGGCGCCGCTGTCACCCGAGTATAAAAGCTCGATCAAGCGCGCGCCCAGCAAGCCGTTGATCCCCATGCGTCACACGCTGTCGGAACTGACGGGCCCGGTTTACGGGCATGAGACGGTGCGCGCCGGCGACAGCGACCTCACCGTGCAACACAAGGGCGAGCCGCTAGGCGAACGGATCATCGTGCACGGCCACGTGCTCGATGAGGATGGTCGCGGCGTGCCCAATACGCTGGTCGAGATCTGGCAGGCCAACGCCTGCGGCCGCTACATTCACGTCCGCGACCAGCATCCGGCGCCGCTCGATCCGAACTTCACCGGCGCCGGCCGCGCGCAGAGCGACGCGTCCGGCTATTACCGCTTCGTCACCATCAAGCCTGGCGCCTACCCCTGGGGCAATCATCACAACGCCTGGCGCCCGGCGCACATCCATTTCTCGGTGTTCGGCCACTCCTTCATCTCGCGCCTGGTGACGCAGATGTATTTCCCGGGCGATCCTCTGTTTCCGTTCGATCCGATCTTCAACGCGGTCGCCGACGAGAAGGCGCGCGCACGAATGATCTCGTCGTTCGATCTGGAAAATACTCAGCCGGAATGGGCGCTGTGCTATCGCTTCGATATCGTGCTGCGCGGACGTAACGCCACGCCAATGGAGAACAATTAAGTGGCAAGTAAACCGGAAGGCATCACGCCATCGCAGACCGTCGGTCCGTTCTTCAAGTACGGGCTGACCCCGGGCGGCCAGTACGACTGGAACGACGCCTTCACCAACAACCTCATCACGCCGGACGTCTCCGGCGAGCGCATCCGCATCGAGGGCATCGTGTATGACGGCGACGGTCTGCCGGTGCCGGATTGCATGCTGGAAGTGTGGCAGGCCGACGCCCAAGGGCGTTTCGCCGATCCGCAGGACAAACGTGCGTTGCCGAACGCCACGTTCAGGGGCTTTGGCCGCTGTGGCACCGACCAGAACGGGGCTTACGCCTTCGACACCATCAAGCCGGGCTCAGTGCCCGACGCCGATGGCAGGCCGCAGTCGCCGCATATCCTGCTCGCGGTTTTCGCGCGCGGCATGTTGCGGCATCTCTACACGCGGATCTATTTCGGCGACGAGGGGGCAAATGCCGGCGACCCGGTGCTGGCGCTGGTGCCGGCGGACCGCCGCAGCACGCTGATCGCCCAGCGCAAGGCGGGCGATGGCGCGGTCTATTCGCTCGACATCCGCCTGCAGGGCGAGGGCGAGACGGTGTTTTTCGATATTTGATTCCGCCGTCGTCCCGGCGAAAGCCGGGACCCATACCGCGGAATCTATCCGTGGTATTCCGCGGCCGACGACCTTCGCACCAACATCGCCCTGTGGTTATGGGTCCCGGCTCGCGCTCCGCTTGGCCGAGACGACGGGACCTACTCCATCACCGCATGCTGCTCGCCGCCGCCACCGCCGGCCTGGCTGCGCAGCGCGACTTTGGTCGAGCCGATCATGATCGCGAGCGGGATCGAGCAGAGGATGAAGATCATCACGAGCTGGTAGTCTTGCGAGAAGGCGATGATCTGCGCCTGCAAGGCCACCATCACGTCCGCAAGCGCGCGGCCCGAGTCGGTGCCAAGGTTGATCAGACGGCTGACGTCCGGCATCTGGATCGCCTGGTTGAACGGCGTGATGTGCTCGGAGAGAATGGCGTAAGTGCGCCGCGAACCCTCGGTGAGCTGCGCGATCACGATGGAAATGCCCACCGAGCTCGCGACATTGCGCACCAGGGTCAGCATCGAGGTGCCGTCGGTGCGCAATTGATTGGACAATGTCATGAACGCCACCGTCGAAAGCGGCACGAAGACGAGGCCAAACCCGAATCCCTGGACGATGCTGACCGTCACGATTTCGGGAGCACCGGTCTGATCGGTCCATCCGGTCATTTGGAATAAGGACGCTGCGGTAATGATCAGCCCGGTGATGATCAGCGAGCGCGCTTCGAAATAGCGCATGAGCCGTCCGACCAACATCATCGCGACGAAAGTGCCGCAGCCGCGGCTCGCCAGCAGGACGCCCGCGGTAATGATCGGGTAGCCGATCACGTTTTGCAGGTAGGGCGAAGCCAGGGCCATGGTGGAGTAAAGCACAAGGCCCATCACCGTCATGAAAATGCAGCCGGTGACGAAATTCCGGTCCTTGAACAGCGCGAGCCGGATGAATGGATTCGGCGTCGTGAAGGAATGCGCGAAGAAATAGTAGAAGCCGATGCCGGAGATGATGAATTCGGCAATAATCTCGTTGGACTCCAGCCAGCCCTGCTGCTCGCCTCGGTCGAGCGCAAGCTGCAGTGCGCCGATCGCGACCGCGAGCGCGCCGAAACCGAACCAGTCGAAGCGCAGCTCATGGTCCTGCTTGGTCTCGTCCATGAAGACCATCAGGCCGAGCACGGTGACGAAGCCGAACGGCAGGTTGACGAAGAACACCCAGTGCCAGGAATAGGTCTCGGTCAGCCAGGCGCCGAGCGACGGTCCCATGATCGGGCCCATCATTACGCCCATGCCCCAGATCGACATCGCCTTGGCGCGTTCCTGCAGCGTGTAGTAGTCGAGCATCACCGCCTGCGAGAGCGGCACCAATGCCGCGCCGAACACGCCTTGCAACAGGCGGAACAGCACCATCTGGTTGATGTCCTGCGCGAGCCCGCACAGCACGGACGCGACCGTGAAGCCGGCCGAGCAGATGATGAAGGTGCGCTTGCGCCCGAAGCGGTTGGCGATCCAGCCCACCGGCGCGGTCATGATCGCGGCCGCGACGATATAGGAGGTCAGCACCCAGTTGATCTGGTCCTGGGAGGCCGACAGCGTGCCCTGCATATAGGGCAGCGCGACGTTGGCGATGGTGGTGTCCAGCGCCTGCATGATGGTCGCGGTCATGGCGCAGATCGTCACCATGTTCCGGCGCAGGCCGGGAACCGCGAGGGAAGCTGGCGCGCCCGACACGGCTACTCCCGGTCCTGGTTCGCCGAGGCCGACAAGCCGAGCAGGCCGGCAAGCGAACGGCGATGGCCGGTGTCGATGGTGGCATAGACGCTCATGCCCGCCTTCAGCTTCTTCACATACTTATCGTTCTCATCGAAATAGATGCGCACGGGCACGCGCTGCACGACCTTGACGAAATTGCCGGTCGCGTTCTGCGGCGGCAGGATCGCAAATTGCGCGCCGGTCCCAGGCGAGAGCGAGCCGACATAGCCCTTGAACAGGTGGTTCGGGAACGCATCGACCTCCAGCGTCACCGGCTGGCCGACAGCGACATAGGTGAAGTCGCTTTCCTTCGGATTGGCATCGACCCAGGGATGATCGACGTCGATGACGGAAAACACCGGCGTGCCGGCGGGCACGAAGCGCCCGAGCTGGATCTGGTCGACCTGGGTCGCAATGCCGTTCATCGGCGCGCGGAGCACGGTGTGGTCGAGATTGCGCTGCGCCACGGCGAGCGCCGCCTTGGCCTGGTAATAGGGCGGAAATTGCTCGATGGGCAGATCGACATTGCCGAGTAGCTGCGTCTTCGCGTTGGAAATCTGCTGCTGGACGAAGGCATATTCGGCCCGCGCGGTGACCAGCGCGGAGGAGGCATTGTCGAGATCGAGCTGGGAGCCGAAGCTGCTTTTTGCCAGCGTCGACTTGCGATCGACATCGCGCTGCTTCAGATCGATGGTCTGCTGCATCAAATCCGCCATCTGCTGGTAGATGGCGATATTGGCGTGCAAATTGTTGTAGCTGGTGCGCGCCTGCTCGAGCGCGGACTTGGCCTGGTCGAGCGCGAGCTGGAACGGTTCGGGGTCGATCTCGAACAGCACGTCGCCTTCTTTGACGTGCTCGCCTTCCTTCACCACGATCTTGATGATCTTGCCGGAGATGTCGGGCGTGATCAGCACTTTCTGTGCCCCGACATAGGCGTCGTCAGTGCCGACATAGCGCCCGCCATTGAGATAGAAGACGAGTCCGCCGATCGCGGCGATGATCGGCAGGACGACCAGAAGCAGGAAGCGGCGGTGGCGGCGCAATCCCGCCATCAGCCGGCGCCCCGGCTGGGCTGCAGCCTTGGCCCCGGCGTTTTCGCCCTTGCCCTTCTGCTCGGGCGGAAATTTCAAGACCGGATCAGCCATAGCGCTGCTCCTTGCGGACCTGGTCGGTCGTCGTGTTCTGTATTGCGTTACGCACGTTTTCCTTGACCTGTTCGAGTTGCGCCAAAAGGCGATGGGCATCCGCCGGATTGATCCCTTCCAGCGCGGTGGCGGTGAGCTCGGAGCGCAAGCCGCTCATCTTGCCGAGGAGCTGGCGGCCGGCTTTGCGCAAGTAGAGACGATTGACGCGGCGGTCGGTGGCATCGCTGCGCCGTTCGATCCAGCCCTGCTCGCAAAGCTTGTCGATCAGCCGCGTCAGCGTGATCGGCTGCATTTCCAGGAGTTCGGCGAGCTCGCTCTGCTTCATGCCCTCGCTGCGCTCGACCTTGGCCAGCACCGCCCATTGCGCGCGGGTGATGCCGAAGCGCCTCGCCTCCTTGTCCGCATGGGTCCGGATCAGCCGGTACAATTCGCCCAGCGTGAACAGGAAATTCGCATCCACGGAACCGCGGATCATAAGCTTGGTCTCCAATGAGCTCGGAATATAATAAGCTAGCTTATGATCGCTTCACGGCGTCTTAACAAGGGAACCGACCCTCGCTATGCACATGGCAGGCATCACCCGGCGCGCGGGCTTTGGGAATGGCGCCCAAAATGGTACAAATTCGCCGCAATGACCCTCGAAAAGCCAGCCTTTCCTGCGCCCGACCATGATCACGACCGCTGCGCCGCGGACGCGATCACGCATGCGGAACGGGTCTGCGCGCTGCGGGCGCAGAAATTCACCCCTATACGCCGCCAGGTGCTCCAGGCGCTGCTCGCCAGCCACCGTCCGCTCGGCGCCTACGAGATCATCGATGCGCTCGCCAGGTCGATGCCGCGGCCGGCGCCGATCACGGTCTACCGCGCGCTGGATTTCCTGATGGCGAACGGCCTGGTTCACCGCATCGAAAGCCGCAACGCCTTTCTCGCCTGCGCGCATGACCACGACGATGCCGCGATGGTGGCATTCTTGATTTGCGACCGCTGCGGCGCGGTCGGCGAAATTCCCGCCGCGCCCGTGGCGAAAAGTCTCAACGCCGCGGCACGGGCCTCAGGCTTTGTGCCGAAATTGTCCGTGCTCGAAATCACCGGCCTTTGCGCCCACTGCCAAAAGGCCGCATAAACCAAATCCAACCGCAATAACGTCCAACAACAAGGATGCGGGCGCCATTGGCGCTACGGAGAGAA
Source organism: Bradyrhizobium sp. STM 3562 (assembly GCF_045571435.1). Classification (NCBI taxonomy): domain Bacteria; kingdom Pseudomonadati; phylum Pseudomonadota; class Alphaproteobacteria; order Hyphomicrobiales; family Nitrobacteraceae; genus Bradyrhizobium; species Bradyrhizobium sp. STM 3562. The sequence goes on along the minus strand of NZ_CP120694.1, from coordinate 8,405,359 downwards.
ATGTCTTCGAAACAAGTGATTTCGTCGGCCGGGCGGCCGCTCAGCCCGGGCGCCATCGCATTGATGCTGATGCTGTGTTTCACCTGGGGGTTCAACCAGATCGCGGTCAAGCTGGTGCTTTCAGACATTCCGCCGATGCTGCAGGCGTGCATCCGTTCGGCCGGCGCCTTGCCGGTGCTGCTGCTGATCGGTCGCCTGCGTGGTGCCAGGTTTTTTGAGCGCGACGGCACCCTCTGGCCGGGCCTGCTCGCGGGGGCGATGTTCGGCGTCGAATTCGTGCTGATCTACCAGGGCCTGCGATTCACGACGGCCTCGCGCGCGGTGGTGTTTCTCTATTGCGCGCCCTTCGTGGTGGCGCTCGGCTCCTTTCAACTGCTCGGAGAGCGCTTGGGCACCGCGCAATGGGGCGGTCTTGCCTTGAGTTTCCTCGGCGTCGCGCTTGCGATCGGGGTTCCGCAGGCCGATGTCGATTCCAAGGTGCTGCTGGGCGACCTGATGATTGTCGGCGGCGGGATCTTATGGGCCGCGACCACATTGGTCGCCAAGGCCTCGAAGTTAAGGTTTGCGCCGCCGGAAAAGGCGCTGGGCTACCAGGTCGCGCTCTCGATCCCGATTTTGGGGTTTGCAGCCTGGCTCTCGGGAGAAACCATCAGCCATCCGCCCAGCCCGCTAACCATTTCTTTAATGGTGTTCCAGGCGGTCTGGGTGGTCGGCACGACCTTTACGCTCTGGTTTGCTCTGGTGAAGGCCTATTCGGCCAGCAAATTGTCCGCTTTTACCTTCATCACCCCTTTGTTTGGCGTCGTGGCTAGCTATTTCATCATGCATGACCGGCTTAGCCTGGCCTTCGGGGCCGCAGCCCTGCTTGTAATTGCTGGACTTTTTCTGGTTAACCGGCCGAGCCCAACCGTCGCGGTTCCCTCTGATCCGTTGCTGAATGTCACCAAAACCTGATATCGAAACCCCCATGAACAAGCCCGAAAAACTGCCCCAAACCGATATCGCCGGCCCCGCGCCGCGGCATCAGACCACCCAAGTCCTGGTCGGCAACGTGGCTGTCGGCGGCGGCGCGCCGATTGTCGTGCAGTCGATGACCAATACCGACACCGCCGATGTGAAAAGCACCGTGGAGCAGGTGGCCGCGCTGTCGCGCGCCGGCTCGGAAATGGTGCGCATCACGGTCGACCGGGAAGAGGCGGCGGCCGCCGTCCCCCACATTCGCGACGGCCTGCGCAAACGGGGCATCACGACGCCCTTGATCGGCGACTTCCACTATATCGGCCACAAGCTGCTCGCCGAATATCCGGCCTGCGCGGAAGCGCTCGACAAATATCGCATCAATCCCGGCAATGTCGGCTTCAAGAACAAGCGCGACACCCAGTTTGCCGACATCATCGAGATCGCCAACAAGAACAGCAAGCCGGTGCGCATCGGCGCCAATTGGGGCTCGCTCGACCAGGAACTGCTCTCCAAGCTGATGGACGAGAACGCGGCCTCCGAAAATCCGCGCGATGCCCGGGCGGTGACGCGCGAGGCGATGGTGCAGTCGGCGCTGCTCTCGGCCAAGCGCGCCGAAGAGCTCGGCATGCCGAAGAATCGCATCATCCTGTCGGCGAAGGTTTCCGCCGTGCAGGACCTGATTGCGGTGTATCAGGAACTGGCGCGCCGCTCGGATTACGCGATCCATCTCGGCCTGACCGAGGCGGGCATGGGCTCGAAAGGCATCGTTGCTTCCTCCGCCGCGCTGGGCATCTTGCTGCAGCAGGGGATCGGCGACACCATCCGCATTTCGCTCACCCCCGAGCCCGGCGGCGATCGCACGCTTGAGGTGCAGGTGGCGCAGGAACTGTTGCAGACCATGGGCTTCCGCACCTTCGTGCCGCTGGTTGCGGCCTGCCCAGGTTGCGGCCGAACCACCTCGACCACGTTCCAGGAATTGGCGCGCTCGATCCAGGATTTCATCCGCGACGAGATGCCGGTCTGGAAGACGAAATATCCTGGCGTCGAGACGCTCAACGTCGCGGTCATGGGCTGCATCGTCAACGGGCCCGGCGAGTCCAAGCACGCCAATATCGGCATCTCGCTGCCCGGCACCGGCGAAGCGCCGGCCGCACCGGTCTTCATCGACGGCAAGAAGTTCCGCACCCTGCGCGGTCCCACCATTGCCGCCGATTTCAAGGCGCTGGTGATCGACTATATCGACCAGCGCTATGGCAACGGCGCCAAGGTGTCCGCTGAGACGGTGACGGCCGCGGAATAGCGGAAGACTATCTCCACCTGTCGTCCCCGCGAAAGCGGGGATCCATAACCACAGGCCTCAGTTGTTACGCAAGGCTGGAGCGCCAGCCTTCGCGAAAACGTCTGCCTCTGGCTATGGGTCCCGGATCGGCGCTCGCTGCCGGACAACGCTGCGCGTTACCGGGAGCTCGCTTGTCCGGGACGACATCGGCATGTGTTGCGCTTCTTTCGACTCGGGCTACCATGCCTGCGCAAAAACGAGCCGGAGGAACACGATGAGTTCGCTGTCATCAAAGCAAGGGCCCCGCTACAAGCACCTCGCGGACGAAAGCGAGCCGTACGAGACCATCGCCGTCGAAAAGCTCACGCCCATCATCGGCGCGGAAATCTCCGGGGTCGACATCGCAAAGCTCGTCTCCGACGACGTCCGCTCGAACCGCCAGATGGACGAGATCCATCGCGCGCTCGCCGAAAACCTCGTCATCTTCTTCCGCGACCAGCACATTACGCCGGCCCAGCATCTCGCCTTCGGCCGCAAGTTCGGCGAGCTGCACATTCATCCCGCGGCGCCTCATGAGGGCGACGATCCCGCGCTGATGAAGATCTATGCGGACAAGGACTCACCACGCGCCAATGGTGAGGGCTGGCATTCCGATGTGTCCTGCGATCTCGAGCCGCCGATGGGCTCCATCCTCTACATCAAACAATGCCCGCCGCGCGGCGGCGATACGCTGTTCGCCAACATGTACGCGGCGTATGAAGCGCTGTCGGATCGCATGAAGGCCTATCTCGACGGGCTGACCGCGCTGCATGACGGCGAGCCGATCTATCGCGGGCTTTACGCGAACTATGGCGTCGCCGACAAGCCGGCCTATCCGCATGCAGAACACCCCGTGGTGCGCACGCATCCCGTGACGGGCAAGAGGGCGCTCTATGTCAACCGCGGCTTCACCCGCCACATCATTGGCGTTCCGCGCGACGAGAGCGACGCCATTCTCGCCTATCTCTATCAGCACGCCGAAAACCCGCTGTTCCAGTGCCGTTTCCGCTGGACGGAAAACGCCATTGCGTTCTGGGACAACCGCTGCACCCAGCACCGCGCGATGTGGGACTACTGGCCGCACACGCGGTCAGGCACGCGCGTCACCGTGAAGGGCGAACGGCCGGTGTGACGAAGAGGTGTAGGGTGGGTCCCCGCTTTCACGGGGGCGACTCGTGGTTATACCGGGAATCTCACAACGGCCCGCGATATTCCCGGTTGGCGAGGCTGGCCTCTTCCAAATCCAGATCGCGCTCAATGCGCCGGCGCGTCTCGTCGGTGATCCGGCCTTCGCGCAGCAGCATGTGGATGAATTTCCGCTCCACCGAGATCAGCTCGCGGGTCAGTTCGGTGCCCTTCGCCGAGATGTCGTGCTTGTCGGGATCAAGGGATTCCGGCAACTGATTGACGCGGATCTCATGCCGCGCGCGCAACAGCCTGACGACTTCGTCGGACAATTCGCGATCCTCGGCGAAGCTGTTGAGAGACTTGAGCGCCGCCTCCAGTGCTTCGCGCCGCGCCGCGATCTCGGATTCGTGCTCCGCGATATGTTCCGAGCGGCCGGCATCCGCCACCCCGAGCCAGCGCACAACGCCGGGCAGCCCAAGCCCCATTCCGACCAGCGTGATCAGGATGACGCCGAAGGCGACGAACAGAATGAGGTCGCGAAACGGGAAGTCCTGCCCATTGTCGAGCACAAGCGGCAGCGCCAGGGCGGCCGCCAGCGAGACCGCGCCGCGTACGCCCGCGAACGACAGGATGAAGACCCATTGCCAGGGCGGCGAGGGATCGCGCCTGCGCAAGGATTTGCTCAACCATCGCGGCAGATAGGTCGCCGGATAGACCCAGACAAAACGGGCGACGACCACAATGACGATGACGACCGCGGTCGCGAACAGGATGTCATAGAGCGGGAACGCCTTCGATCGCTCGAACAGCGAGCGCATCTGAAACCCGGTAAGCAGGAACAAAAGGCCCTCGATGACATAGATCACGAGGTCCCAGAAGAAGATGCCCTGCAGGCGCGTCGCGGAGGAAATCAGGAGCGGCCCGTTCCAGCTTGTATACAGACCGCAGGCGACGGTTGCGATCACGCCGGAGCCGCCGACATAATGCGGTATCCAATAGGCGACATAGGGCGTGAGCAGCGAGAGCGTGATCTCGATCTGCGGATCGCGTGCGTATTGGCGCGCGCGCAGGCTGAGCCAGCCGACGCCGATGCCGAAAGCAATCTCGCAGGCGACGATGGCGGCGAACTCGCCGGTCGCTTTCGACAGCGAGAACGTTCCGCTCACAATCGCCACCACCGCAAAACGATAGAGGATCAGGGCGGTCGAATCATTGGCAAGGCCCTCGCCCTCGAGCACCACCAGGATGCGGCGGGGGATGTTGAGCTTGCGGGCGACCGCGAGCGGCGCCACCACGTCGGGCGGCGCGACGATGGCGCCGAGCAGGAAGCCGACGTCCCAAGGCATGCCGATCAGGTAGTGCACGGCAGTCGCGACCGCGGCCGCGGTAAAGATCACGCAGCCGACCGCGAGCAGGATGATGGGGCGCAGATTGTATTTGAACTCGCGCCAGCTCATGGCGACGCTGGCGGAATAGATCAGCGGCGGCAGCACCACCAGAAGCACGAGCTCCGGCGGCAGCTCGATCTGCGGCATGCCGGGCACGAAGGCCAGCGCGATCCCGGCGAGCAGCAGCAGGATCGCCGGTGCGATGTCGGTGCGCCGCGCCAGAAGCGAGGCGCCCGCGAGCACCGCGAGCAGGATCAGGAAAATCTGGAATGTCGCTTCCATGGCAAGACCACTTCGTCCGGAAGCGCCGTCGACGTCAATGCCGTCGATTCCTGCTCAACCAGCCTACGCCGCCGCGATCACTCCCGCAGATCGTAGCGATAGGATTTCGAGACGATCTGCCAGCCGTCCGCGAGCTTCATCGCCACCAGATAGTCGGTGAAGTAGCGCGGCGGCAATTGGCAGCGCACCTTGACGAAGGCGGTGGATTCGTCGGAGCGATCGATGGTGACGATGAAGTCGTCACGCGGCTTGCCCTCGGCCTTGGCGGAGGGGCGCTTGCGCACCCAGGCCAGCCAGTCGGGCACCGTCAAGACCTTCAGCTCGCCCTTTTCGACCCAGCGCAGGTCGGCGCTGGGGTGGAATATCGCGCCCAGCTTGTCGGCATCACCCTCATAAAGCGCGTCGAAATAGCCTTGGACGACGGCTTCGACGCTGGAGCGGTCATAGCTCTGGCCATAGCTCACTTGGCTCTCCCTTCGGCAATTCGCTGGCTGCAAATCTTGAACGGAATTTTGTCAGAGGCAAAGCCCGAACCGGCGGCGACAGTGACGAAATTTGTCGGTCGCCGTCGAGCGTCATTGCGGGGCGATGCGACGCACCGAACCCGCAATCTCGAGGTTCCGGGTTCGTGCTAACGCACCCCCCCGGAATGACGGAGGAGGGACCTTCACCCCGCAATCGCACTTGCCGCGATGTTGACCATCAGTGCGAGCAGGGCGGTGTTGTAGATGAACGAGACGATTCCGTGCGCGGTCGCGGTGCGGCGGATGGTCTTATCGGTGATCCCGACATCGGAGACCTGCGCGGTCATACCAATGACGAAGGAGAAATAGACGAAGTCCCAGTAGTCGGCGTGCTCCTGTTGGTCGCCGCTCGGGAATTGCAGCCCGCCCGGCTTGTGGCCGCGGTAATAGGCATGGGCATAATGCAGCGCGAAGGTCGTGTGCACCGCCGCCCAGGACAGCGCGATCGTGCCAGTGGCGAGGGCAAGCTCAAGAACGTCGCGATGGGAGGCGCCGAGCTCGGAGACGATTGCGGCGATGCTGGCGAAGGCGCCGAGGGCGGCCACCATCAGGATCACGAAGCGCCCATCGTCCTGCAGCACCGCGTCGCGGCGGATATGGCGGTGCTCGCTGCGCAGCATCATGCTGTAGACCAGCAGCAGATAGAACGCGACGAAGACGTCCCAGGCGACGAGCAGGCGCGTGATCAGCCGCAGCGAGGCCGGCAAGAGAAAGAAGCCAATGATGCCGATCGCGATCGCGATGAAGGTGCGCGGGCGCGCGTAAACCACGCGCGCCGGGAGCCACAACCTTCGGAAGCGGACAAGAATGGGATCGTCAGCTTCCATGGCGATTTCGCCACTGCTAGTTCTTGCGTTCGGCGACGAAGTGCGCTGCGGCCCGCAGCACATCGGCCCTGGCACCGAAGATCGACAGCGCCGCGTCGCCCCGCGCGAGCAGATCGCGCACGCGTTGCTTGGCGCCTTCAATGCCGAGCTGCGTCACGAAGGTGGTCTTGCCGAGCTCGGCGTCCGCGCCGGCGGGCTTACCCAGCGTCGCCGCATCGCCTTCGACATCGAGCAGGTCATCGGCGATCTGGAAGGCTTCGCCGAGCGCACGGCCGAAATCGTCGAGCGCCTTGTATTCGGCTTGCGTCGCCTGGCCAAGGATCGCGCCCGCGATGCAGCCGAAGCGCAAGAGCGCGCCGGTCTTCATCTGCTGCACGCGCGCGACATCGACCGGCCCGCGATCGCCGAACCGCCCCTCGCCGGCCAGATCCAGCATCTGGCCGCCGGCCATGCCGCCGACGCCGGAGGCGCGTGCCAGCGCGCGCGTCAGCGCCAGCCGCACTGCCGGCTCGCGGTGAATCTCGTCGCGCGTGATGATGTCGAAGGCGATGGTGAGCAGCGCATCGCCCGCGAGGATGGCGGTGGCGTCGTCATAGGCCTTGTGCAGGGTGGGCCGGCCGCGGCGCAGATCGCTGTTGTCCATCGCCGGCAAATCGTCATGGATCAGGGAATAGCAGTGGATGCATTCCAGCGCGGCGCCCGCGAGCAGCGCCGCCTCGCGCGGAACGGAAAATACGGCCGCGCTTTCCACAACCAGAAAGGGCCGCAAGCGCTTTCCACCGTTAAGGCTCGAATAACGCATGGCATCGACCAGCCGCTTCGGGCGCGCGATCTCATCGGCCAGCACGGTATCCGACAGCAGCGTGGAAAGCAGCGCTTCGGTGTCCTCCGCGGTCTTATCCAGTCGTTTCGTAAAGTCGGTGAGGGCCGTACCGGTCATCAAGGAAAGCTCCAGGGTCAAATTTGGCCGGACAATCCTTTATGCTGCGCGCTTCGTCAATTGCGCTGCGTGCAGGTCAACGCCTTAAAAGTGCTTGAAAAAAAGCCGGACCTGTCAGGCAGATAGCCTGTTCGTCCGGGGCGATCCCTCCGCAATTCGTCTTTGTCTCCAACCAGAAACAGTTAATTTGCGCCTCTTTCGAACTCTGCTCCTGGTCGTGATCGCGCTTGCGCTGGTGCCCTATGTCCTGGCGCCATTTTATCGCGTCGGCCATCCCGTTTCGGCGCTGATGGCGTGGCGGTCGCTCAAGGGCGCACCGGTCAAAAGGCAGTGGATGGACATCGCGGCAATATCGCCCGACCTGCCGCGCGCGGTGGTTGCGGCGGAGGATGCACATTTCTGCAGGCATCACGGCATCGATTGGGGCGCCTTGCGCGAGGTCATCGACGACGCCCAGGAGGGAGGGGAGCTGCGCGGCGCGTCCACCATCACCCAGCAGGTCGCCAAGAACCTGTTTCTCGCGCCCATCCCCGATGTGATCCGCAAGGTGCTGGAGTTCCCCTTGGCGATGTGGATCGATTTTGTGCTGACGAAACAGCGCATTCTGGAGATTTATCTGAACATCGCGGAATTGGGCCCCGCGGGCCAGTTCGGCGCCGAGGCCGGTGCCGCTTACGCCTTTGGCCGTTCGGCGGGCGAGCTCTCCGCGCGGGAGGCGGCGCTCCTGGCGGCGATCCTGCCTAATCCGGTCAAGCGCAGCGCCCGCAACCCGTCGCCGCTCGTGCGCCGCCTGGCCGGAACCTACATGGCCCGGGCCGAGAGGATCAGGCGTTGCTGGGCCGAAAATCGCTAGTGTTTGGGCGGTTTTGGTGCATTTTTGCGCTCCGATACCCTAGCTTTGCGCCCCCCGATCCTCTATAAGCGCGCACCTGATCCGGTATTCGGCTTGCGCGGTATTTTTGCGCGCCAAACTGCGTCCCCTCGCGGACGCCGGCATCAAGAGACATCCCTAGAGGACACCGACACCTAACACCGATACCCAGAGGACACCGACATGGCCGTTCCCAGACGAAAAACTTCGCCCTCGCGGCGTGGCATGCGCCGCTCGGCGGATGCGTTGAAGAAGCCCACTTATGTCGAGGACAAGGATTCCGGCGAACTCCGTCGCCCGCACCACCTCGACCTGAAGACCGGCATGTATAAGGGCCGGCAGGTGCTGAAGAAGAAAGAATCCTGACTTCGGTTGGGCGCCAGGCGGGCAAGCTTGCGCTTGCCCCAACCAGGCCAATGAATGCGGTAGGATTGGTCCCGGTGGCGAACGAATGGCGCTTCGCCCCGGGGATGATCCGGTTCTCAAAGCAGGCCTCGCCGATTCCATGGTCGGTTTTCCGCTTCTTCTGATTCCGCTCGCGGTCTACAACATCGTCGTCTTCCTGATGCGCGACGTCTCCTTTACGGAGGCGCTGTTCACACTGACGCTGCCGTCGGGTGCCGTGTGGCCGGTCACGCTCAGCGACATTCTGATCGCTCTGGGCATGGTCCTGCTGCTGCTCGAGGTGATCAAGGGTGCGCGGCCGGGCGCGAAATACCTGATGGATCACCTGCTGTCGCTGGTGGTGTTCGGCGCCGCCACGGCCGAATTTGTGCTGTGGCCGAAATTCGCCAGCTCGACCTACTTCCTGCTGGTGCTGTTGGCGTTCGTGGATTTCGTGTCGGGCATCGCGCTGCGCGCGCGCAGGTCGTTGCGTTATGTGACGGTCGAGGAAGCTCCCCGTCGCGGCCGGGCCAGGCGCGAGGAAGCCGCGGCGGCAGAACCGCGTGTCGAGCCCGCGCCTGCCGCGCCGCCACCAGCAACTGCTGCTGCGCCGAACGCCCCGCCGGCTACGCCGCAGCCGCCAGCCGCCGCTGTTGCCGAATCCGTCCTTGCCGATCATTCCGGACCCCACGCTGCGCCGCCGGCGGCTGATACGGCCGAGCCACGGTCGCCCGCGCTCCAGCCCAACAGCGGCGCCGAGGGCACACCAGAAGCGCCGCAGCGCTAAGGCGCAGTGGCCTCATCCCCCGCCTCGGGGCTCGTTTGCGCATGATCTTTTCGGAAGAGCGCAGCACACGCTTCCGGATCATGCGCCAATTCCTCAGATCGTCTGCCGCGTGAGACGCCCGGCGTCGCAAGGGCGCTGCTGGTGCGCGCGATAGGCGGAGATCGCGTCCGCGCTTTCGCCAGGAGAGCTGCGGGCGTGCGAAAACCGCTCGGCATTGGCGATGAGCTGCGCGACAAAGCTTGGATCGGGCGGAGGAAGTTTCGGCCGGCGCGACCAGCGCGCGCGCTCGGGGAGCGGTACAAGCGCGCCCGAACTGGATTTCGGACTGCCGGCCTGCCCGTCAGAGATCATCAACTTGGCTTGGGCGGTACTCGACATCGCAAACTGACGTCCCTGAGCTGTCGCGTTTTGGGACGTTGCCGTCCCTGCGATTTACGAATTCGCAAGGATTATGCCGCCGGACCGCGTCGGGTTTCCACGCCGATCAGACATGGTTTGTAAATTCTTTATCAACTTTACTTACCGTCGGCATCAAACAGGGCCTATCCTCGCGCGTTAAGAATCAACGCTCCTGTCCCGGAACGAGGCGAACGTGACACCACTGCCAACCTCGACCATCCTGGCCTCGCTTGGGCAGGCGGCGTTTGTCTGGGACATCGCGACCGATGCCATCCGCTGGAGCGATCATGTCGGCGCGGTGTTCCCGGATCTTGCGCCCGCCTCGCTTGCCAGCGGCGCCGCGTTCGCCAAGCTGATCGAACCGCAGCGCTCGATCCGCAGCGATGCGCTGCATCTGTCGCCGGCGGCTCATGGTGCCAACGGTGTGCCCTACAGGATCGAATATGCGGTGCGCGCGTCGACGGCCGCGCAGCCGGTCTGGATCGAGGAGACCGGCTGCTGGTTCGCCGGTCCCGACGGCCGGCCGGCGCGCGCCCAAGGCGTTGTGCGCATCAATAACGAGCGCCATGCGGCCGAAGAACAGCTTTTGAAACTGTCGCGCAACGACGCGCTGACGGGCGAGCTCAATCGTACCCATCTGATCGCGGCGCTGGCAGAAACCATCGAGGAAGCGCAACGCTACCGTTCCTCCTGCGCATTCATGCTGATCGGCATCGATCACCTGGCGCGCATCAACGATGCGTTCGGGTTCGATGTTGCGGACGGCGTGATTGCGGAAGTGGCCAAGCGCGTCCGTGCGCGGCTGCGCGGCGGCGACGTGCTGGGACGTTTTTCCGGCAACAAGTTCGGTCTGATCCTGAAGAACTGTACGCAGGACGACATGACGGTCGCCGCCGAGCGGTTTCTCGCCGCGGTCCGCGACGAGGTGGTGCCGACCAGGCTAGGCCCGGTCTCGGTCACTGCGTCCATCGGCGCGGTCAGCGTCCCGCGCTATGCACGTTCGCCCGAGGAGGCGATCAACCGCGCCCATGAGACGCTCGATGGTGCCAAGCGCCGCCACGCCGCCTCGTTCGCCGCCTGGCGCCCGAATGTCGAGCGCGAGGCCCAGCGCCGCGTCAACATCCGCGTCACCGACGAGATCGTCACCGCGTTGAATGAACGGCGGATCGCGCTTGCCTTTGAGCCGGTGGTGGAGGCGCATGCGCGCAAGCCCGCGTTCTACGAATGTTTGGTCCGGATGGAGCAGGAAGGCGGCAAGATGCTGCTCGCGCCTGATATCGTCCCGGTCGCCGAGCGGCTCGGTCTGATCCGGCTGGTCGATCATCGCGTGCTCGAACTCGTCGTTGCCGAACTCGCCGCCGCGCCGCACGTCTCGCTCAGCCTCAACATCTCGCCCGAGACCACGATGGACTCCGACTGGTGGGCTTCGATCGAGTCGCTGATGCGCGCCCATCCCGGCGCTGCCGAGCGGCTGATCGTCGAGATCACCGAAACGGTCGCGATCCAGGACATCGACGGTCTGCGCGGCTTCGTCACCCGCTTGAAGAATCTCGGCAGCCGGATCGCGATCGACGATTTCGGCGCCGGCTACACCTCGTTCCGCAACTTGCGCAAGCTCGCCGTCGACATCGTGAAGATCGACGGTGCCTTCGTGCAGAACATCGCGACATCGGCCGACGACCGCGCCTTCGTGCAGACGCTGATTGATCTTTCGCGACGGCTGAAGATTAAGACGGTCGCCGAATGGGTGCAGGATGAGACGGCAGCCGGCATGCTGCGCGACTGGGGCTGCGATTACATCCAGGGCCGGCTGATCGGGCTGGCTTCGCCGCAGCGGACTTGGCAGAAGAACGAGCAGGCGTTGCCTGCGGCGGGGTAGCCAGTTCTTTCCGCCGGCGTCCCGGGCAAGCGAAGCGCGACCCGAGACCCATAACCACAGGCCTGTGTTGTTACGAAGGTCATCTACAGACGAGTCCACGGATAGATTCCGCGGTATGGGTCCCGGCTTTCGCCGGGACTACAGCAAACAACATCGCCAGAGCGAGTCACTCTTCCTTTTTTGTCTCTTTCGCAGCGGGCTCTTTCGACATGCGATCGAGCCGCTCCTGCATTTCCTTCATCTGGCGGCGCAGCTCATCGATGTTGCTGCTCTCTTCCTCGCTCGGCGGCGGCTCGGCCGATTTCTCCGCCTCAGCCGTCGGGGGACGGGTGAACGGCTTGAACATCGAGAAGGTTTGCTGGAACAGCTCCATGTTGCGGCGAACCTGCTCCTCGAGCGGCGCGAAAGGTGTGCCGCTCAAGGTGCTCGCAAGCTGCTTGCGAAACTTTTCCTGCTCGCGCGTCAGCGTGTCGATGGATTGCTCCAGATATTTCGGCACCACCATCTGCATGCTGTCGCCATAGAAGCGGATGAGTTGGCGCAGGAAAGTGGTGGGCAAAAGATTCTGCCCCGCTTTGTTTTCCTGCTCGAAGATGATCTGCGCGAGCACCGAGCGGGTGATGTCATCGCCGGTCTTGGCGTCGTAGACGAGGAAGTCCTCGCCGTTCTTCACCATGGCCGCGAGATCCTCCAGCGTCACATAGGTGCTGGTGCCGGTATTATAGAGCCGGCGGTTAGCGTACTTCTTGATGGTTGTGGGTTGGTCTGATTTCGCCATGGCTCACACTTCGCACCAGAGGACGGGGGAACCCGACGGCGTCGCCGCAGGGCTTACGAGCTACGCATCGCAACAAAGTAAGCACTTTCAACAGCTTTGCGCTACCGTTTTGTGCAGCACGGTTAATCGACGAGCATTTCGCGCTGCGCAGCATGGCTTGCGAAGAGATTTGTCGCGCTGCAGCAAAGTGCGCAAAAGCCCGCATTTCCAAGGCTTCCCGGATCCCGGCGATGGTACCGGCGATGCTCGTGCGAGCCAATTTGAATGCAGTGCGATCCGATTTCGGGCAGCCCCCGTTGACATGCCTCAACGACGTTAACAGGATGCGGGCTAGACAAAGTGGTGCGCCAATTCCGGTCGCTCGCCGCATTGCAAAGACCCTCAGCCCCAACCCAAAGTCGTTAGGAGATGCCCATGTCAGACGATGTCGTCATCGTCAGCGCCGCCCGCACCCCCGTTGGAAGCTTCAATGGTGCGTTTGCCACGCTGCCGGCCCATGATCTCGGCGCTGTCGCCATCAAGGCCGCCCTGGAGCGCGCGGGCGTTGATCCGGCGCGCGTGTCGGAAGTGATCATGGGGCAGATCCTCACCGCGGCGCAGGGCCAGAATCCGGCCCGTCAGGCCTCGATCGCCGCCGGCATCCCGGTGGAAAGTCCGGCCTGGGGCGTCAATCAATTGTGCGGTTCGGGTCTGCGCTCGGTCGCCTTGGGTTATCAGGCGCTGATGAACGGCGATTCCGACATCGTGGTCGCCGGCGGCCAGGAATCGATGAGCATGGCTCCGCACGCGCAGCACCTGCGTGGCGGCGTCAAGATGGGCGGGCTCGAACTGGTCGATACCATGATCAAGGACGGCCTCTGGGATGCCTTCAACGGGTATCACATGGGCAACACCGCCGAGAACGTCGCGCGCCAGTACCAGATCACCCGCGCGCAGCAGGACGAGTTCGCGGTTTCCTCGCAGCACAAGGCGGAGGCCGCGCAGAAGGCCGGCAGGTTCAAGGACGAGATCGTGCCGGTGACGGTCAAGACCCGCAAGGGCGACGTCATCGTCGACACCGATGAATATCCGCGCCATGGCGCGACGCTGGATGCCATGGCCAAGCTCAAGCCCGCCTTCGAGAAGGATGGCACGGTGACGGCCGGCTCCGCTTCGGGCATCAATGACGGCGCCGCGGCGGTGGTGCTGATGACCGCCAAGCAGGCGGCGAAGGAAGGCAAGACGCCGATCGCCCGCATCGTGTCCTGGGCTCAGGCCGGCGTCGATCCCAAGATCATGGGAACGGGCCCGATCCCCGCTTCGCGCGCGGCGTTGAAGAAGGCCGGCTGGAACATCGCCGACCTCGACCTGATCGAAGCCAACGAGGCCTTCGCGGCGCAGGCCTGCGCGGTCAACAAGGACCTCGGTTGGGACACGTCGAAGGTGAATGTCAATGGCGGCGCGATCGCCCTCGGTCATCCGATCGGCGCATCGGGCGGGCGCGTCCTGGTCACGCTGTTGCATGAAATGCAGAAGCGTGACGCCAAGAAGGGTCTCGCCACATTGTGCATCGGTGGCGGCATGGGCATCGCGATGTGCGTCGAGCGCGGTTGAGTGCGCTGCACGCGCTCAAAAAAAGTTCAGCGCCTGCGAATTAAATCACCTTCGCAGCCGCACAGTTCTGAATTAAAGAAAAACGCCCGGCACGATGCCGGGCGTTTTGTCTTGATGTTGGTCAAACGGCTCGCATAATTCGGCGTTACATAAAAAGCGCTGTTCGCAAAGCGCGCGTGAGGAAACGGAGCGAGGGAAGGATTCGACATGGCACGTGTTGCGTTGGTCACGGGAGGTACGCGGGGCATTGGTGCCGCGATCTGCAAGGCACTGAAAGCTGCAGGCTACAAGGTTGCCGCCAATTATGCCGGCAATGACGCCGCCGCCGAGAAGTTCAAGACAGAGACCGGCATTCCTGTCTACAAATGGGACGTCAGCTCGTTTGACGCTTGCGCCGAGGGCGTCAAGAAGGTCGAGGCGGATCTCGGTCCGATCGACGTCCTGGTCAACAATGCCGGCATCACCCGCGACGGCGCCTTCCACAAGATGTCGCTCGAGCATTGGAGCGCGGTGATCAACACCAATCTCGGCTCGCTCTTCAACATGACGCGCCAGGTCATCGAGGGCATGCGCGCCCGCAAGTTCGGTCGCGTCATCAACATCTCCTCGATCAACGGCCAGAAGGGGCAGTTCGGCCAGTGCAACTATTCCGCGGCGAAGGCCGGCGAGGTCGGATTCACCAAGGCGCTCGCGCTGGAAAATGCCAAGGCCGGCGTCACCGTGAACGCGATCTGTCCGGGCTATATCAACACCGAGATGGTGCAGGCGGTGCCGAAGGATGTTTTGGAGAAATCCGTGCTGCCGCTGATTCCGATCGGCCGTCTCGGCGAGCCGGAAGAGATCGCGCGCGGGGTGGTGTTCCTCGCCGCCGACGAAGCGGGCGCCATCACCGGCTCGACACTGACCATCAATGGCGGCCAATACATGGCGTGACTATTTGACTGTCATTGCGACGAGCGCTAGCGACGAAGCAATCCAGATTCGCTATGAGGCGTACATGGATTGCTTCGCTTCACTCGCAATGACGCCATGTCCTCCCGCACCGCCACTTTAATCGGCCTCACCGCGATCCTGATGTGGTCGATGCTCGCGGTGATGACGGTCGCGACCGGCAGGATCCCGGCATTTCAGCTCGCCGCAATGACGTTTGCGATTGGCGCACTGGTGGGCTCGCTGACCTGGATCGGAAGACCCAATGCCGTCCGTGCCTTGATGCAACCGTGGCTCGCCTGGGCTGTCGGCGTCGGCGGGCTGTTCGGCTATCACGCGCTGTATTTTCTCGCGCTGCGCTTTGCGCCGCCGGCGGAAGCGGGGCTGCTGAATTACCTTTGGCCGCTCCTCATCGTGCTGTTCTCCTCGTTGTTGCCGGGCGAGCGACTGGCGCCGCATCACGTCATCGGCGCGCTGCTCGGACTTGCCGGCACCGTGCTCTTGCTCTCCGGCAGCACCGGCGGCTTCGCGCCCGGCCAGGTGCCGGGCCTCGTGGCCGCCTTCGTCGCGGCCTTTGTCTGGGCATCCTATTCGGTGATGTCGCGCAAGCTGAAAGCGGTGCCCACCGATGCAGTCGCCGGCTTCTGCCTGGCGACCGCAGTGCTGGCGGCGCTGGTGCACTTGGCCGTCGAAGTGACGGTCTGGCCGGAAACCCTGCTGCAGTGGTGTGCCGTGATCGGTCTTGGCGTCGCGCCGGTCGGCGCCGCATTCTATGCCTGGGACATCGGCATGAAACGCGGCGACATCCGCGTGCTGGGCGCCGCCTCCTATGCGACGCCGCTGCTGTCGACGGCGTTTCTCATCGTCGCTGGCTTCGCCAAGCCGAGCGTCAATCTGGCGCTTGCCGCGATCCTGATCGCCGGCGGCGGCCTCATCGCGGCAAAGGATATGCTGCGAAAACGCGGTTGACCGTCATTCCGGGTTCGCCCGCAAGGCGAGCGTCCCGGAACGACGGAACTAGCTCGGCTCCCATCCCTTAGGCGCCATCTCGAATTGGGCGAATTCGAACCCGGGTGCAACAGTGCATCCGACCAGCGTCCAGTCGCCCGTACTCTCGGCGGTCTGCCAGGCCGAAGCCGGCACGATCGCTTGCGGCCGTTCGCCGGCTGCGACGTCTGACCCGAGCCGCACCGTATGCGTCGCGCAGCCGTCGTGGGCGATGCGCAGCGTCAGCGGACTGCCGGCGTAATAGTGCCAGATCTCGACCGCATCGATCCGGTGCCACTGCGAGATCTCGCCGCGTGCCAGCAGAAAATAGATCGCGGTCGAGCAGGCGCGGCCCTGCGCGTCGGCCCGCGAATCGCGAAACGTCTCGCGATAATGTCCGCCTTCGGGATGTGGTCTTAATTCAAGACGCGCGATGATATCGGCTGCGGATAATGGGTCTGGCATCAGGACTTGTTCTTGCGTTCACGCAACTCACCGAACACCTCGGCCGCGTTCGCCCCCTTCATATGCAGCCTTGCCGCAACGGCGGGATCGTCGGCGCGCAGGAAAACATTGGCTTTCTTCTCCTCGCCGAGCAGCACGGGAATGGTCGGCTTGCCGTCGGCGCGCAGCCGCGTCACCTCCTCGGCGCGCGCCTTCAGGGCCGGATTGTCCGGCTCGACCGTGAGCGCGAATTTGATGTTGGAAGCGGTGTATTCGTGGCCGCAATAGAGCTTGAAATCGTCGGGCAGCGCCCGCAGCTTCAACAGCGAGTCCCACATCATGGGATAATTGCCTTCGAACACGCGCCCGCAGCCGATGGAGAACAATGTGTCGGCGGCAAACAGCGCCTTGTCGTTGTCGAAGACATAGGAAACGTGATCGAGCGTATGGCCCGGCGTCTCCAGCACCCGGGCCAGGAGGTTGCCGACCTTGACCACGTCGGCATTGGCGACGCGCAGATCGACGTTGGCGATCTTGGTCGTCTTGTCATGCGGCGCAACGACGCGGCAGCCATAGCGCTGCTTCAGCTCGGCCACGCCGCCGACATGATCGCCGTGGTGATGGGTGATCAGGATGTCGGTAAGCGTCCAGCCCTCACGCTCCAGCGCCTTGATGATCGGGCCGGCTTCCGGCGCGTCGATCGAGGCCGTGGCGCCGCTCGCATCGTCATGGATCAGATAGCCGAAATTGTCGGTTAAACAGGTGAAGACACGAATCTCGGCGGCCATGATTTCTCTATCCCTTATCGAGCACTTGCGGCATATCGCCCAGAGATATGGCGTTAACGCTGATGCGGCAATGCCATATTCTGCGCGTCCCGGAAGCGGTGAACGTGTTAAATTAGTGTCATGAGCATGGACGTCATCGACCTGCGCGACTTCTATTCGCAGCGACTGGGCATCGTGGCGCGGCAATTGATCAATCGCGGCATCCGGATGCGCTGGCCCAGTGCGGAAGGCCAACGCGTGCTGGGCATCGGCTATCCGACGCCCTATCTGGGACTTTTTCGTGAAGACAGCGAACGCTGTATCGCTTTCATGCCGGCGGCGCAGGGCGTCCTGAAATGGCCGACCGCGCGCCCGACGCTGGCGGCCCTGGTGGATGAGTTCTCGTTGCCGCTGCCGGATGCCGCGGTCGACCGTATCCTGTTGGTCCATGCGCTGGAAATGGCCGACGATCCCGCCGGTCTCTTGCGCGAGGTCTGGCGCGTGCTGGCGCCGTCGGGGCGCGTGATCGCGGTGATTCCAAACCGGCGCGGGGTGTGGACGCGCACCGACAACACGCCGTTCGGTCACGGCCGGCCCTATTCGCGTTCACAGATCACCGAGTTGTTGCGGCAGACCTGGTTCACGCCGACCGCCTGGGGCGAGGCACTGTTCATGCCGCCGGTTGCGGGAGGCTGGTTCCTGCGTTCGGCGCTGGTGTGGGAGCGCGCAGGCGCGGCGCTATCGCTGCCATTCGCAGGCGTACACATCGTGGAAGCCACCAAGCAGGTCTATCGCGTGATCCCCGCACGTCGCGAACGGACGCGGCTGATTCCGGCGCTCAAGCCGGTGTTGGTGCCGTCGTCGACGGCGACGCCGGGCCACGCGTAAACCCAATCCAAGCCGTCGTCCCGGGGCAGCCCAGGATCCATAGCCACAGGCGTCGTTCTTGCGAGGGGCGACGACCAGAGCACCTTGAAGCATCACGTGGTATGGGGAGCTCGCGCGGAGCCGGTCATTGGTCCGCGCTGGGCGCGGACCTGTTCGTTTGGCCGGACGGCGAGAGCGGAGGACCGGGCTTTATTCGTTGCCCGGATTGATATCTTCGCTGGGGCCAGCCTGCTGCGGCTGTGCCATGCCGCCGCCGTCGGACCGCG
The DNA here is from genome assembly GCF_045571435.1 of Bradyrhizobium sp. STM 3562. NCBI lineage: Bacteria > Pseudomonadati > Pseudomonadota > Alphaproteobacteria > Hyphomicrobiales > Nitrobacteraceae > Bradyrhizobium > Bradyrhizobium sp. STM 3562. The sequence goes on along the minus strand of NZ_CP120694.1, from coordinate 8,387,019 downwards.
GGCCATGAGGCCGGCGCCGACGCCGCGGATAGCGCTCGCCGCCACGCTCAAAGCCATCCGTGCCATTGATCTGCGGCTGCGGGCCGGTGATGAATGAGGGTAGCCGATCGACACCGCCGCCATTGTCGGCGATCACGGGCTGGGGTTGCGGCTGCGGTTGATATTGCGGCTGCGGACGATGCTCGCGCTCGCGATGTTCACGCGGCTGCTCGCGATCGCGCTGATAGGGCTGGCCGTCGCGCGGCTGCTCGCGCTGGCCGCCATCGCGGTCGCGGTCCCGCAGGTAAGGTTGAGGCTGCTGCTGCACCGGGACGAAGCCCGGCTCCTGGCCGAAGCTCGAGAAATTCTCGCCGTCGTCCTCGCCGTCCTCGGTCATGATCTCGTCGGTGTTGCGCGGCTGCTGCGGCTGGTTCTGCCGGAATTGCTCCTGGGCCGCGGCAATCAGCCGGAAATAATGCTCGGCGTGCTGATAGTAATTTTCGGCCGCGACCGGGTCGCCGGATGAACGCGCATCGCGCGCGAGCTGCAGATATTTCTCGGCGATGTGAGATGCCGTGCCGCGGATCTTGATATCGGGTCCGTTGGACTCGAACACCCTGGTCAGGGGGTTTTGGCCGCGCCGATTATTATTGTTGTTGCCGCGGTTGCGCATCCGCTTGTTGTTCTGACCGTTTCTCATGTCCTGCCTTTATTCCAGCCCTAAGTTAGAAGTCTTTGAGGTGTCGTGTGTCAGTCTCGGTCGATCCGGGGCGCGTGCTTCAAACGCACCAAAGTGGGATCCAACTCCCATCCGTGCCGATTTTGTCGACCATCGCGCTCAACAAAGACGCGTCCCCACCCGCCAGCGCTTCGGTCGCTAGCGAAACACTTAAGTTAAGCCTGCCAAAACAAGCCCAGTTTTCTTGCGTAAGTCGTCAAGCGCAATCAGGCTTTCGTTCGCTTTGCGGTCGCAAGCGGCGCAGCGCTCTTGGCTGTCGCGCTCAAATCAACCTGCGTTTGGAACCTTCAATCGGCGCGGCTGTCGCCCTGAACCCTGGTTTTGCCCGTATATCTACGGGGCCTGCGCCGATGTGCTGACTGGAACGTAGTCGCTCCCGGGCAATATTCCAAGAGCTTTTTGCGTCCCAATCCGGCTTTATCTAGGTATTTTTCGGCCTCCAACCGCTCTGGGAATACCTGCTAAGTCCATCTTGGGGGGCTCGTGGACGGCCAGCCCTGCCCTCGCCATCAATCCTTCAATCGGGCCGCTTTGGCCATATCCCGCCTCCACCACCAGCGCGCCTCCTGCGCGTAAAAGGCGCGCTGCGTCCGGGATGAGGGCGCGGTAAGCGTTAAGCCCATCGGCGCCGCCATCCAGCGCTTGACGCGGATCGTGCTCGCGCACCTCCGCGCCAAGACCCGCAATATCAGCAGAAGGAATATAGGGCGGGTTCGATACGACGAGATCGAATGGCGCGCCCAAAGCCGCCGCATAATCGCACGCCAGGAACGCGGCCCGCGACAGAAGACCTAATGCGGCAGCATTGCTTCTTGCAGCCTTCAGCGCGCCCTCGCTGATATCGGTGCCAACACCGAAGGCGTCGGGCCGTTCCGAAACCACTGCCAACAAAATCGCGCCGGATCCGGTGCCGATGTCGAGAATGCGCAAGGCGCGCTCGGGCGCCGGCGCCGGCAGCATCTGCAGGGCAAGCTCGACCACGGTCTCGGTGTCCGGCCGCGGCACCAGCGTTTCCGGTGCGAGCTTTAGCCGCAGGCCCCAAAATTCCTTCTCGCCGAGAATACGTGCGACCGGCTCGCCGCCGATCCTGCGCTCCGCAAAGGCCTCAAGCCGTTCTGCTTCCTGTTGCGTAAGCTGCTGCGCCGCAGATGTGATCAGGCCGGTGAGCTCGAGCTTCAGAACCGCGCCCAATAACATGCGCGCATCGAGATCGGCGGAGTCGATGTTCGCGGCCCTCAAACGTGCAGCGAGGGCGCGACGTGCAGCTTCGACGGTTTGGCCCGCGAGGGAAGCGTTCATTCAATGCCCGCTGCTGGCGCCGACCTCACGCCGCCGCGCCTTGCGCGGCAAGCTGGGCGGCTTGATGCTCCGTCGTCAACGCATCGATCAACTCGCCCAAGGCTTCGCCCGCCATCACCTGCGGCAGTTTGTAGAGCGTCAGGTTGATGCGGTGATCGGTGACCCGACCTTGCGGAAAATTATAGGTGCGAATGCGCTCGCTGCGATCGCCGGAGCCGACCTTCTCCTTGCGGTCGGCCGAGCGCGCCGCCTCCACGCGCTGGCGTTCGGCATCATAGATCCGCGAGCGCAGGATATTCATGGCCGAGGCCCGGTTCTTGTGCTGCGAGCGGCTGTCCTGCATGCTGACCACGATGCCCGTCGGGATATGGGTGATGCGGATCGCGGACTCGGTCTTGTTGACGTGCTGGCCGCCGGCGCCCTGCGCGCGCATGGTCTCGATCCTCAAGTCCTCGTTGCGGATATCGACGTCGACATCCTCGACCTCGGGCAGCACCGCGACGGTCGCGGCCGAGGTGTGAATCCGCCCCTGCGTCTCGGTGTCGGGCACGCGCTGCACGCGATGCACGCCTGATTCGAACTTCAGTTTCGCGAAGGCGCCGCGGCCCTTCACCTCGGCGATGATTTCCTTGTAGCCGCCCATGGTGCCTTCGCTGGCCGAGATCACATCGACCTTCCAGCCCTGCAGGCTTGCAAAGCGCTCATACATGCGGAAGAGATCGCCGGCGAACAGCGCCGCCTCGTCGCCGCCGGTGCCGGCACGGATTTCCAGGACCACGTTGCGGTCGTCCATGGCGTCTTTGGGCAGCAGCGCGACGCGGATTTCCTGCTCGAGCTCGCCGCGCCGCGCGGTCAGCGTTTCAAGCTCGGCTTCCGCCATGCCGCGCATCTCCGCATCCGTCGCCGGATCGGCAATCAACGCCTCGGCATCGGCAAGCTCCCTCACGGTGGCGCGATAGGCCTTCACCGCCTCGATCAGGGGATTGAGCTCGGCGAGCTCGCGGGTGATCTGCACATATTTATCGGAATTGACCTGGCCAAGCAGTTCCGCCTCCAGCGCAGCATGATGCGCCAGCAGAACGTCCAATTTGGCCTCGGGCAGGTTCGACATCGGTAGTCTCGAATTAAGGCGTGGGATTAAGTGAAGCGTCGCGACAAGGAACGTTCACGTCTCCCCATTGGGGAGCGTGCACCGAGTCTGCAGATGGGCTGATTCAACCAACAGGCATCCTCTACGAAATGGGAAGTTGCGGGGTGCTCGGCAACAGCCCCGCTACAATGGCAGCTTCTCGGCTTCGGCAAATTCGATCAGCTTCTGGCGGATCGATATGGCGCCGCTAGGTGCGTCCAGGAGCGGCATGAGCATGTCCTCGGCCTTCTTGGCGTCGAGCTCGAGGATCATCGCTTTCACCGGGCCGTGGCCGGTCGCCGACAGCGAGAGCGAGCGGTAGCCGAGCGCGATCAGCGCCAGCGCGCCGATCGGCTTGGAGGCCATCTCGCCGCAGAGCGACGCGCTCTTCTTCGCGGCTTGCGCCTTGCGCACGATGTCGCGCAGCGCGCGCAGGATCGGCGCCGAGAGCGTATCGAACCGCTCGGAAACCTTGGCATTGCCGCGGTCGACCGCGAACAGGAACTGGAACAGATCGTTCGAGCCGACGGAGATGAAATCGACCCGCCTCAGGAGCTCGTCGAGCTGATAGAGCAGCGCCGGAACCTCGATCATGGTGCCGACGTCGATCCGCTCCGGCAGCGGGTGGCCATGCTGACGCAAATAGGTCAGCTCGCGCTCGACGATCGCTTTGGCGGCGTCGAACTCGGCGATCTCCGAGATCATCGGGAACATGATGCGCAGCGCCCGCCCGCCGCCGGCGCGCAGCAGCGCGCGGATCTGGCCGCGCAGCAGCCCCGGCCGGTCGAGCCCGAGCCGGATCGCGCGCCAGCCGAGCGCGGGATTCTCCTCGATCACGGTCTCCATATAGGGCAGCGCCTTGTCGCCGCCGATGTCGAGGGTGCGGAAGGTGACCGGCTTTGAGCCCGCGGCGTCCAGCACCGTGCGGTAGAGCGCGAGCTGGTCGCTCGAGCGCGGCAGGCTCGGCGAGACCATGAACTGCAACTCGGTGCGGAACAGGCCGATGCCGGCGCTGCCGGTCTCGTCGATATGCGGCAGGTCGATCGTCAGCCCCGCATTGATCATCAATTCGACCGGCTGGCCGTCCTTGGTGACGCAGGGCCTTTCGCGCAGCGCCAGATATTGCGCCTGCCGCCGGGCGCGAAAACGCACCCGCTCCGCGTAGGCCGCTTCGATCTCGCTGGAAGGACGGACATAGATCGAGCCCGACGTGCCGTCGACGATGATGGCATCGCCGGGGTCGGCAATGCCAGGTGCGTTGGGCACCTCACCCACGGCGGGAATGCCGAGCGCGCGCGCCACGATCGAAACATGCGAATTGGCGGTGCCTTCCTCCAGCACTAGCCCGCGCAGCCGCTTGCGATCGTAGTCGAGCAGCGCCGCGGGTCCCATCGCGCGCGCGATCAGGATCGCATTGTCGGGCAATTGCTCGCGCGAGGGCGCATGGTCCTGCCCGACGAGCTGCCGCAGCAGGCGGAAGCCCAGGTCCTCCAGATCGTGCAGCCGTTCGCGCAAATAGGGATCCGTGGAGCGCAGCATCCGCGCGCGGGTATCCGATTGCACGCGTTCGACCGCGGCTTCCGCGGTCAGGCCGGTGGCGACCGCCTCGTGCAGCTTGTGCGACCAGCCCTGGTCGTTGGCGAACATCCGGTAGGCTTCGAGCACGTCGCGGTGCTCGCCGCCGTCGGCGACATCGCCGCGCTCGAGCAGCCGGTCGAGATCGGCGCGCAGTTTTGCCAGCGCCGCGTCGAGCCGCTTGATCTCCTTCGGCAGGTCTTCGGCAATGTAGTTGTTGATGACGACGCGCGGCTCGTGCAGCACCACATGGCCGAGCGCGATACCGTCGGAGAGGATCGTGCCGACCTTGTGCAGCGAATGCCGCGCGGCCGGCTCGGCGCCGGGCTGAGCGAGCGCTGCCAACTCGCCCGAAGCGATCATCTCGGCGAGCACCATCGCGGTGGTCTGCAGCGCCTCGACCTCCTCCTCGACATAGGTGCGCTTGGCGCGATTCTGTACCACCAGCACGCCCAGCGTGTTGCCGGCGCGCAGGATCGGCACGCCGAGGAAGGAGTGGTAAATTTCTTCGCCGGTCTCGGGGCGGAACGAAAACGCCGGATGGCTCTGGGCGTCGCTCAGATTGAGCGGGGTGGCCTCGCTCGCCACCAGGCCGACCAGGCCCTCATGCGCGCTCAACACCGTGCGGTGCACGGCGTCGCGGTTAAGACCTTCAGTTGCGTAGAGCTCGAGCGTGTTGTCGATGCGCAGCACATAGACCGAGCAGACCTCGGCCACCATGTTGGCAGCGATCAGCACCACGATCTTGTCCAATCGTTCCTGGGCGCTGACCTGCTCCGCCATGGTTTCGCGAAGCCGTCTCAAAAGGACGCGGGGACCTCCCGACGCGCTTCGCATGTGTTCTCGTCCTCATCCTTCGAGCCAGCCCGGCGGGTGGCCGGGAGCTGGCGTTTAACGCGCAAAAAACAACAGTTTTATTCATTCGGCGCCGTCCAGCCCATATACGGGCCGAATCAGGATAGCGAAAACTGCGGCACAGTTTGCCGCAGCCCATCCTGTGATGGCCGTATAGCGAATTGAGGCTTGTTTTGCCAAGCAAAACGCCTGCCAGTGCGGCCGCAAACCACCGCTTGCGAATGCTGCGAGCGCTAAGCGCGTGATCCGCCAAATCGTGAGCGGTTTGGCGATCACATCATGCGCAAACCGCTAGTTCTGGAGTGCGATCGAACGCAAAACCGGTATCCGCTGTTCGGACCGCGCTCCGGAGAAAAATATTTCTCGACCTGGAAAAACTCTAGACCTGATCGAGCCCGTAGAGCGTATGCAGCGTGCGCACGGCAAGCTCAGTGTAGGCGGCGTCGATCAGAACCGAGAATTTGATCTCGGAGGTGGTGATGGCGCGTATGTTGATGTTGCGCGCGGCCAGCGCCGCGAAGGCCTTGGCCGCCACGCCGGCATGGCTGCGCATGCCGCTGCCGATCACGGATACTTTGGCGACGTCGGTCGCGCTGTCGAAACGCGCATAGCCGATTCGGTCCTTGGCCGAGGTGATGGTGTCGCGGGCGCGGACATAGTCAGCAGCCGGAACCGTGAAGGTCAGATCGGTGGTCTTTCCGTCTTCCGACACGTTCTGCACGATCATGTCGACATTGATATTGGCATCCGCCAGCGGGCCGAAGATCGCGGCCGCCACGCCCGGCTTGTCCTCGATCTGGCGCACGGAAATCTGGGCCTCGTCCTTGGAGAAGGCGATCCCGGTGACGACGTGCATTTCCATGATTTCCTCCTCGCTGCAGATCAGCGTGCCCGGCGGTGTGCCGTGCGGGTCGATATCCTCTGGCTTGTCGAAGCTGGAGCGGACGAAGATTGGCATGTTGTGCACCATGCCGAGTTCCACCGAGCGGACCTGCAGCACTTTCGCGCCCTGCGAGGCAAGCTCCAGCATGTCCTCGAATGCGATCTTGTCGAGCCGGTGCGCCTTTGGAACCACGCGCGGGTCGGTGGTATAGACGCCGTCGACATCGGTGTAGATATCGCAGCGGTCGGCCTTGATCGCGGCCGCGATCGCCACCGCCGAGGTATCGGAGCCCCCGCGCCCCAATGTGGTGATCCGTCCCGTCTGCGGGTTGATCCCCTGGAAGCCCGCGATCACGGCGACCTCCTTGCGCTCCTGGAAGCGCCTGATCAGCTCGGAGCCGTTAATATCGAGAATGCGCGCCGAGGCGTGTGCGTCGCTGGTCACGATCGGAATTTGCCAGCCCTGCCAGGAGCGGGCCTGGATGCCCATGTTTTGCAGGACGATGGCGAGCAGCCCCGAGGTGACCTGCTCGCCGGAGGCGACCACCGCGTCATATTCGCGGGCGTCGTGCAACGGTGAGGCCTCACTGCACCACGCCACGAGCTCGTTGGTTTTACCGGCCATGGCGGAGACCACGACGGCCACTTCGTGGCCGGCATCGACCTCGCGCTTCACATGCTGCGCGACGTTGCGGATACGGTCGATATTGGCGACGGACGTGCCGCCGAACTTCATCACGAGGCGGCCCATGACGACGCGCACACTCTCCAAGAGGATAAGTTACCGGCCCGGCGCGAAAGGCGAAGGCACCCGGACCGAAACGCGCTATACATAGGCCCGCGGCTGGGGGCAAGCGGGTTCCTCCGCGGCTGGCTCGAAGAGTAGGCAGCAGGTTCGGACCAGGTGAGGGTGAGGCGAGTTGATGGGGCGTTATGTCGACCAGATCCTGCAGCCCGGCGAAACGGTCCTTTATTCCACCAACGCACATTGGATCTTCTATCTGCCGGCCATCATCGCCTGGATCGTGGTGCTGGCGCTTTTGATCGCGTGGCGGACCGCCACGGCCGATTGGCTCGTGCTGGTGTCGCTTGTGGCCGCCGCGGTCGTCGCGCTTGTGGCGCTGTATTGGACCTTCACGGCCTGGTTCCACCGTTTCACCACGGAAACCGACGTGACCGACCGGCGGGTGGTGCATAAAACCGGCTTCATCAGGCGGCGCACCTTCGAGATAGCGCTCGATAAGATCGAGAGCGTCGATGTCAATCAGAGCATCATGGGTCGGATCTTCAACTACGGCGACGTGACCATCATGGGCGTCGGCGAGGGCAGGGAAACAATCAGAACGATCGCGTCGCCGCTGGCGTTTCGCAGCGCCATCACCGCGCGATAGAGAGCTTGAAGAGTTCATTAATGGCTATGCAGCAGGACCCAAACATCACCCCAGGCGCACCGGGCTCGACCGTCGATCCGGCCGAGGTCGCCAAATTTTCGAGACTGTCGCAGGAATGGTGGGATCCGAAGGGCAAGATGGCGCCCTTGCACAAGATCAACCCATTGCGGCTCGGCTACATCCGCGACGCCGCGTGCCGGAAGTTTTCCCGCAACGTCAGAAGCCTGAGCTGTCTGTCGGACCTGCGCATCCTCGATATCGGATGCGGCGCGGGGCTATTGTGCGAGCCGCTCTCCCGGCTCGGGGCCCAGGTGATCGGCATCGATCCCTCGCCATCCAACATCGCCGCCGCCAAGCTGCACGCCGACCGCGGTCATCTCTCCATCGACTACCGCTGCACGACGGTGGAGGAGATGGATGTCCGCGAGCGCTTCGACGTCGTGCTGGCGATGGAGGTGGTGGAGCATGTCACGGATGTCAGCCTGTTCCTCAAGCGCTGCGCCGCAATGCTCAAGCCCAGCGGGCTGATGGTGATCTCAACCATCAACCGCAACTGGAAGAGCTTTGCGCTCGCGATCGTCGGCGCCGAATATGTCCTGCGCTGGCTGCCGCGCGGCACCCATCAATGGGACAAGTTCGTGACCCCCGACGAGCTCGCGAAATACCTGCTCGACAACCGCCTCGTGGTGACAGAGGAAAGTGGCGTGGTCTACAGCCCCTTCGCCGACAAATGGAGCCTCTCCACCGACATGGACGTGAACTACATGGTGATTGCGGAAGAGATGGTGTGAGGGGGCGTTTGCCGCAATCATGCACACTGTCGTCCCTGCGAAAGCAGGGACCCATAACCACAGGCAGAAGTTATCTGATATAAGTGGCGGCCCATTCCGATCTGGGGGCACGCATGTACCATGTCTACATCCTCGCCAGCCGGCGCCACGGCACATTGTACATTGGAGTTACAAATTCCTTGCCGAAACGGTTGGAAGAGCACCGAAGCGGCAAGGGCTCTTTATTTGTGAAGCAGTACGGTTCGGCTTGTCTACGTGGAATCTTATGACCGAATCGAAGAAGCCATCGCGCGCGAGCGACCTTGTCGCTTAATCCCGTGCCTCGAACTCACGCCTGGGGGTATGGGTCCCTGCTTTCGCAGGGACGACAGTGGGGTTAGTTCGCTCCGCATTCCCAAGATCAGCGCCTGAACGCGATCAGCACCGCGCCGGCCGAGATCAGCGCGATTCCGAGCCAACCATTGACAGAGGGCCGCTCGCCCAGGAACACCACGCCGAACAGCGCCACCAGCACCACGCTCAATTTGTCGATCGGCGCGACCAGCGTTGCCGGCCCAAGCTTGAGCGCGCGGAAATAGCACAGCCAGGAGGCGCCGGTGCCGAGCCCCGAGAGCAGAAGAAACAGCCAGCTCTTGGCCGAGATCGGACCCGCATCCGTGAGGCGCCCGGTCGCATAAAGGATCAGCGACAGCGCGATCAGGACGATGACGGTCCGGATCAGGGTGGCAAGATCGGAATTGATGTCCTCGACGCCGACCTTGGCGAAGATCGCCGTCAACGCGGCAAAGACGGCCGAAAGCACCGCCCATATTTGCCAGGATGAGAAGGAGATCGGGCTCATGCGCGGGGCCTTGCTTCGTTATACGCTGTCATTGCGAGGAGCGTCAGCGACGAAGCAATCCAGAGCGTCACGCGCAGCTCTGGATTGCTTCGCTCCGCTCGCAATGACGCGCTAGAGTGTCGCGTCAGTTTCTGTCTTCCGGCAGCACCGGGAGTGGGGAGACTTCGACGCCTTCCTCGATCAGGGCGCGCGCTTCGTCGGGCGAGGCCTCGCCGTAGATCGGGCGGTGCTCGATCTCGCCGTAATGCATTTTCCGCGCCTCGTTCGGGAAGCGTTCACCGACATTGTCGGCGTTCTTGACGATGTGGTCGCGCAATTCCTTCAGCTTGGCCCGCAGTTCCCGCTCCTGCGCCATCATCAGCGCGGTCTGCGCGGTTTGCGCTGCCGGACCCGCTTCCGGTGACGCGGCAGGCACAGGCACGGGCGCCGCTCTCTCGCGGCCCTTCTTGCTGACGATCCGCGGTGCCATGATGGCCTTCTCGACCTTGTCGGAGCCGCAAATCGGGCAGTTCACGAGCTTGCGCTTCACCTGAGAGTCGAAGGCGGAAGAGCTCTGGAACCAGCTTTCGAAATTGTGCTCGCGTTCACAGCGGAGCGAATAACGGATCATGCCGATCCTCGCACCAGATGCAGATGTTCCGGTCCCGATTTGGGGTCGGCGACGCTGAAACGGCGGCCGTGCTGCAACGACGGCACCGCCTTGCGCGCCGTCTCGACCTTCGATGGATCGATCTTGGCCATGATGACGCCGGGCTCAACACCGGCTTCCGCGAGCACCTCGCCCCAGGGATCGATGATCAGCGAATGGCCATAGGTCTCGCGCTTGTTCTCATGCAGTCCGGCTTGCGCCGCCGCGAACACGAAACAACCGGTCTCGATGGCACGGGCGCGGAGCAGCACATGCCAATGCGCTTCGCCCGTCTTGCGGGTGAAGGCGGAGGGAACGGTAATGAATGAGGCGCCGCTTTCGGCCAACGCGCGGTAGAGCGCGGGGAAGCGCACGTCGTAGCAAATGGTCAGTCCGATGCGGCCCCAGGGCAGGTCGGAAATGACAGCGGTCTCGCCAGGCTGGTAATTGGCGGACTCGCGGTAGCTCTCGCCGCCCGGCAGATCGATGTCGAACATGTGGATCTTGTCGTAGCTGGCGAGCACCCTGCCGTCGGGCGCGATCAGGAAGGAACGGTTGACCGCCTTCTCCGGCGAGAAGCGCAGCGCGAGCGAGCCGATGTGGAGATAGATCTTCAATTCGGCCGCGAGCGCCTGGTAGGCCTTCAGCGAGGGATCATCCTGCTCGCTCGAAAGATGCTCGAACAGTGCCTTGCGGTTCAACTGCATCATGTTGCTCACCTCGGGCGTGAGCACATAGTCGGCACCTTGCGCGGCGGCCTGTCTGATCAGTTTCGTGCCCTGCTCGAGACTTGGCCCCGGCAGAAGTCCGGTCCGCATCTGCACCATCGCGGCAGTGAAGGTGTTGTCAGCGCTCATGATGAGGCCTTTTCTCCCGCAAGAAGGGCGTCGAGTTGGCCGGCGCGGTCGAGCGCGTAAAGATCGTCGCATCCGCCGACATGGGTTTTGCCGATGAAAATCTGCGGAAAGGTCGAGCCCGCCCCGGCGCGGTCATACATCATTTGCCGGAAGCTCGGATCCTTGGCGATATCGTATTCGGTGAAGACGGCCTTCTTCCGGGTCAGCAGCGATTTGGCGGCGGTGCAATAGCCGCAGCCCGGGCGGGTGTATATTTCGATAGCAGAGGTCATCTCGCGCTCTGATCTTTTACGGATTCGTGAATTATATGGGAGCTTTAGGGCTGTCCACAACCCGGGCAAACACCAGCACATCCACCTGCGCTGCTTTGGCGCGCAATAGTGCCCGCGCGCACGCATCCAGCGTGGCGCCGGAGGTGAGAACGTCATCCACCAGGATCACGCGTCGTCCGGCAATCTCCGGCCGCCGGTCAGGCGATACCTCGAATGCACCCTGCACATTGCTCGCCCGCTGCGCGCGGGACAGGCCGACCTGCTGCTCGGTCGCCCGAACCCGCAACAACAGGTCGCCGCGCAGCTTCACCCCGCTTTGACGCGCGATGACCCGCGCCAGCGCGCCGGACTGATTGTAGCGTCGGCTCCAGGCGCGCCGCCAGTGCAGCGGCACCGGGATCAGCATGTCGGCGCCGGCCAGGAGCTCGCGCCCGGCGCGCGCCATCCAGCGGCCCATCGTCGGCGCAAGATCGGTACGGTCCTGGTACTTCAGCGCGTGGACCAGCGTGCGCGCCACGTCGTCATAGCGCACGGCCGCGCGGGCACGGGTATAGGCCGGCGGATCGGCGATCGCCTCCATCGACAGCATGTCGGGCCCGGGATCATAAACGAAGGGAATGCCGAGCCGCGGACAATAGGGCGGTGCGATGAAGGACAGTTTCGCCCAGCAGTCGGGGCAGACGCCCTCGCCGTCGACCGGCTCGCGGCAAGCGACGCAGAGCGTCGGGAGCGCAATGTCGAGCGCAAGTTTGGCGGCGTGACGCAAGCCGTTCCGGCAAGTGCCGAACACGCCGCGGAGCGGGCCAAAAACCGAACGGGACGGAGCGATTTCCACTTCCATTCGTTAAGGCTAGCGCCGAGAACGCAATCGCTCAAGGCGGATTGCCAGATGCGGCGGGACCGGCTTAAGCAAAGAACATGGCTCAGAGCCCGATCATCGCCCCAAGGCTGTTCGACCGCGCGCTGCTCGCGCAGCGGCGGCGCCGCGCTTTGTCACTCGGGCCGGCGGATTTTCTGCTGGAGCGCGTCGCAGATGACATGGAGGAGCGACTCGCCGCTGTGATGCGCGATTTCAGGGATGTCGCGGATGTCTGGACGCCGGGCGAAGAGCTGCAAACGCGGCTGCGCCGGCGCCTGCCTTCGATCAAGCATGTCGCCCCGTCGGACTCGGCGGAGGAAGGGCTGTCGCTCGCGCCTGAGTCCCTCGATCTCGTGGTGTCGGCGCTGGCCTTTCAGTTCGTCAACGATCTGCCCGGCGTGCTCGCGCAGATCAGGCGTGCCCTGCGGCCGGACGGTTTGTTGCTTGCGGCGATGATCGGCGGCGATACGCTGACCGAACTGCGCCAATCCTTCGCCGCGGCGGAAGCCGAATGCGAGGGCGGGATTTCGCCGCGCGTCGCGCCTTTCGCCGACTTGCGCGACGTCGGCGGCCTGTTGCAGCGGGCCGGGCTCGCCCTGCCGGTCACGGATCTCGACCGCATCGTGGTGCGTTACGACAGCGCGTTCGGCTTGATGCAGGATTTGCGGCGTATGGGCGCAACCAACGTGCTCACCGAGCGGCGGCGAACGCCGACCCGCCGCAGCACGCTGCTCAGGATGGCGCAAATCTATGGCGAGCGCTTCGCCGATCCGGACGGCCGCATCCGCGCCACCTTCGACGTGATCTGGCTTTCCGCCTGGGCACCGCACGAAAGCCAGCAAAAACCGCTGCGTCCGGGCTCGGCGAAAGCGAGCCTCGAAGAGGCGGTGAAGCGGGCGAAGAAGGACTAGGCTTGCTCCGTCATGGCCGGGTTTGTCCCGATGCTTATCGCGCCGTCATTCCGGGACGCCTCGAAGAGAGCCAACCCGGAAATCTCGAGATTCTCAGGTCCGCAATTGCGCACCATAGTTCGATGCTTATGCATCGCCCCCGGGAATGACGGTGCTTCACATCAACAGATCAACCAGATGCGGGATCAGCGGTAGGTCCGCTGGCGGCATCGGATAATCGCGCAGTTTGTTGGCGCGCACCCAGGCAAGGTTCTGTCCTTCGCGTGCGATCGCCTGTCCTTCCCAGCGCCGGCAGATATAGAGCGGCATCAACAGATGAAAGCTCTCATAGGCGTGGCTCGCGAAGGTCAGAGGCGCGAGGCACGGCTCGCTGACGCTGATGCCGAGCTCCTCATGCAACTCGCGGATCAACGTCTGTTCCGGCCGTTCGCCCGGCTCGATCTTGCCGCCGGGAAATTCCCATAAGCCCGCCATCGCCTTGCCCGGCGGTCGCTGCGCGATCAGCACGCGCTTGTCCACATCAACGAGCGCGCAGGCGACGACGAGTGTGAGCTTGAGATCTGTCATCTGACGCTCCAACCGCGTCATTGCGAGGAGCGGAGCGACGAAGCAATCCAGAATCTCTGCGCGCGCTCGCAATGACGGACAAATTACGACCGATAATCGCCGTTGATGGCGACATATTCCTTGGTGAGGTCGCAGGTCAGCACGCGGTCGCGGCCTTTGCCGAGGCCGAGGGTGACCTTGATCTGAATCTTCGGCTCCTTCATCGCCCTGGAGACTTCGGCCTCGTCATAGCCGACATCGCGCGCTCCGCTCTTGGCGACGCGGATGCCATTGAAGAAGATCGAGAGCTTGTCGCGGTTGGCGGGCTCGCCGGCCTTGCCGACCGCCATCACCACGCGGCCCCAATTGGCATCCTCACCGGCGATGGCGGTCTTCACCAGCGGCGAGTTCGCAATCGACATCGCGATTCTGCGTGCCGATTGTTTGGAGACCGCGCCTTCGACCAGCACTTCGACCAGCTTGCGCGCGCCCTCGCCATCCCGCGCCACCTGCTCGGAGAGCGTCGCCAGCACGCCGCGGAAGCCTTTGACGAAATCCTTTAGCCTGGGATCGCTGGCGCGGCTGATCTTCGGTGCGCCGGCGCTTGCCGCCGCGCCCGTCGCAAAGGCTAGCAGCGTGTCGGACGTCGAGGTGTCGCCGTCGATGGTGACTGCGTTGAAGGTGTCTTCGACCCCGCTCTTTAGAAGCGCCTGCAACACGCTCGGCGAGAGCGGTGCGTCGGTGAAGACGAACGAGAGCATGGTGGCCATGTCGGGCGCGATCATGCCCGCGCCCTTCGCCATGCCGTTGATCGTGACCTTGGTCTTGCCGAGCTTGACGGTCGCGGTCGCGATCTTCGGAAACGTGTCGGTGGTCATGATGGCCTTGGCGGCGGCCATCCAGTCATCCGGCGCAGCGGTCTCGGCGAGATTGGCCAGCACGCCGTCGAATTTCGTGGCATCCAGCGGCTCGCCGATGACGCCGGTCGATGCCAGGAACACCTCGCTCACGCTGCAACCGACGGCCTTGGCGGCGATTGCGGCCGTCATGGCCGTCGATTGCCGTCCGGTCTTGCCGGTGAAGGCGTTGGCATTGCCGGAATTGACCACCAGCGCGCGTGCCTTGCCGCCGGACAGTTTGGCCCGGCACCATTCGACCGGCGCCGACGGGCATTTGGACCTGGTGAAGACGCCGGCCACCGCGGTGCCCTTGTCCAGCACGGCGAGCAGCACGTCGGTGCGCCCCTTGTAGCGAATCCCGGCGGCGGCGGTCGCAAGCTTCACGCCCGCAATCGCGGGCATGGCGGGAAAATCGGCGGGCGCAAGCGGGGAGACGGTCGTGGACATCTAAGCTTCCGGCGGCTGGTGATGCGGGAAGCGCTCTGTATCACCTTCGTCGTGATGCGGGGAGAGGGGCGCCGCACAAACACTGTCGTCCTGGCGAAAGCCTGGACCGATAACCACCGGCTTCAGTTTTGCGGCAATCCGTCGTCCCAGCCTGCGCAATAAGCCCCGCCCGGGGTTATGGCTCCCGGCTCAGCTCGCTACCGGACAACGCTGCGCGTTGCCGGGAGCTCATTTGGCCGGGACGACGCGAAATGAAAGCCCCGGCTCAGAGGCCGGGGCTTTACCAAGTCTTTCTTACTTCTTGCTGGCGTCCGCCGGCTTGGCCGCGTCCTTTGCGGCGGGCGCAGCCGGCGTGTTGGCGGCCTGGTCCATGCGCTCGATCTTGGCGCCTTCGCGCAGCTTGGCCACGTAATCCGCCTGCGCCTTGCGCGTCACATAGGTTTCAATCTGGCTCTTCACCTGGTCGAATTCCGGCGGCTTGCGGTTGCGCTTCTCCTCGACCTTGATGATGTGCCAGCCGAACTGGGTCTTGACCGGATCGGAGATCTTGCCCGGCTCGAGCGAGAAGGCGACAGCCGAAAATTCCGGCACCATCTGGTCCTTGGTGAAGAAGCCGAGGTCGCCGCCGTCGGAGGCGCCGGGATCCTTGGACTTCTTCTTGGCAAGCTCGGCGAAGTCGGCGCCCTTGTCGAGATCCGCCTTGACCTGCTTGGCCTCGTCCTCGGTCTCGACCAGGATGTGACGGGCATGGACTTCCTGTTCGCCGGCGATTTGCTTGGAAGCGTCCTCATAGACCTTCTTCATCGCATCGTCGGTGGTTGCGGCCTTGCCTTCGTTCGCCAAGAGGCTGTCCATCAGCAGCCGGTTGCGGGTGAACGCCATTCGCTTCTTGAAGTCGTCGCTGTCCTGGAGCTTCTTGTCCTCGGCGGCCCTGGCGACGATCTTCATGTCGATCAGGAACGCCAGCACGTTCTCGTCCTTGGTCGAAGGATCCATCTGCGCGAGCGAGGGCCCGAGTTCCTCTTCGGCGAGCGCAACGTCGCTCTGGTGGATTTCGGCGCCGTTGACCTTGGCGAGCACCTTGTCCTCGGCGCGAAGGGGGCCGGCGAAAAGCGCCAGAGCGAGAGAGCCTGCCAGGGCTGAGGCGAGGAAAAGGCGCGAGCCGGTTTTCGCTACCGCGAACGAGGTGGTCATGGAAAATCCTTCACATATTAGGATGGCTTTAGGCGGCCGGACACTCGCCCAAACAGCAGCCCTTGGCAACGCGAAAAGTCTGTCAATTTCATGAAATCCTTGACAGCGCGACCAAACCCTGCCGCCGTTGACAAGCCCCCGACCGGGCCATATCTCTCGCGCATCGTATAAGCGGTGATAGCGCTTATTTTTGCTGCGTTTTTTGCCGTTGAACCCAAAATTGCTTAATTCCCGCTCATGCACCGGACGGTCCTCAAAGTTAGGGCGGCACGCCGGTGCGTCACGGTGAGTTGATAGGGCAAGGGCGGGTGGACCACTCTAACGCTGCAACGCGTTATCGCGAGAACAGGAAGACGGCATGATCGGCGCGCTCGCCCGTAAGTTTTTCGGCTCCGCCAACGACCGGCGGGTCAAGGGATACCAGTCCCGCGTCGCTGCCATCAACGCGCTCGAAGGCGAGCTTGCCGCGCTCTCTGACGAAGCGCTGAGGGCCCGCACCGAGGAGTTCCGCAAGCAACTGGCGGAAGGCAAGACGCTCGACGACATCCTGGTTCCGGCCTTTGCAACGGTCCGCGAGGCCGCCAAGCGGACGCTCGGCCAGCGCCATTTCGACGTGCAGCTCATCGGCGGCATGGTGCTGCATGAAGGCGACATCGCCGAGATGAAGACCGGCGAAGGCAAGACGCTGGTCGCAACGCTCGCGGTCTACCTGAACGCGCTCGCCGGCCGCGGCGTTCATGTCGTCACCGTCAACGATTACCTCGCCCGCCGTGACGCGGGCTGGATGGGCCAGATCTATTCCTTCCTCGGCATGACCACGGGCGTCATCGTCCACGGGCTCGATGATGCCGAGCGCAAGGCGGCCTATGCCTGCGACATCACCTACGGCACCAACAACGAATACGGCTTCGACTATCTGCGCGACAACATGAAGTACCGCCTGGAGGACATGGTCCAGCGCGGGCACTACTTCGCCATCGTCGACGAAGTCGACTCGATCCTGATCGACGAAGCGCGCACGCCGTTGATCATTTCCGGTCCGCTCGACGACCGCTCCGATTTCTACAACACCATCGATACGTTCTTCCCCAAGCTCGACAAGTCCGACTACGAGGTCGACGAGAAGCAGCGCACGGTGACGCTCACCGAAGCCGGCATGGAGAAGCTCGAGAACCTGCTGCAGGACGCGGATCTGCTCAAGGGCGAGTCGCTCTATGACGTCGAGAACGTCTCGGTGGTGCATCACGTCAACCAGGCGCTGCGGGCGCACACGCTGTTCACCCGCGACAAGGATTACATCGTCCGCGACGGCGAGGTCGTGATCATCGACGAGTTCACCGGGCGCATGATGCCGGGCCGGCGCTATTCGGAAGGCCTGCACCAGGCGCTGGAAGCCAAAGAGCATCAGCCGGTGCAGCCGGAAAACCAGACGCTGGCCTCCATCACCTTCCAGAACTATTTCCGCATGTACGAAAAGCTCGCCGGCATGACCGGCACGGCGGCCACAGAAGCCGACGAGCTGTTCGACATCTACAAGCTCGAGGTCGTGGAGATCCCGACCAACCTGCCGGTGGCGCGTCTGGACGAGGACGACGAGGTCTACCGCACGCAAACCGAAAAGTACGCCGCGATTCTCGCCGAGATCGAGCGGGCCAATGCGCGGCTGCAGCCGGTGCTGGTCGGCACCGCCTCGATCGAGAAGTCCGAGGTGTTGGCCGAGTATCTGAAGAAGCACGGCTACAAGCAGATCGATTTCGGCAAGGAAGGCGCGCTCGATAAGCTCTATGCCGCGGCCCGCGCCGGCAAGCCGGCGAAATTGTTCGCGGTCTTGAACGCCCGCTTCCACGAGCAGGAAGCCTACATCGTCGCGGAGGCCGGCGTGCCCGGCGCGATCACGATCGCGACCAACATGGCCGGCCGCGGTACCGACATCAAGCTCGGCGGCTCCTTGGAGATGCGGATCCAGCAGGAGACCGCGGGGATGACCGATGAGGCCGAGAAGGCCAAGAAGATCGAGCAGATCAAGGCCGACGTCGAGCGCTTCCGCGAGATCGTGCTGAATGCGGAGGAGATCGTCGAGCTCGAGCCGGCCAAGGGCAGCAAGCCGGCGAAGACGGTGAAAAAGCCGGGCGGCCTCTACATCATCGGTTCGGAACGCCACGAATCCCGCCGCATCGACAACCAGCTCCGCGGCCGTTCGGGACGCCAGGGCGACCCCGGGCGCTCAAAGTTCTTCCTGTCGCTGGAAGACGACCTGATGCGCATCTTCGGGTCCGACCGGCTCGACTCCATGCTCACGCGCCTCGGCCTGAAAGAGGGCGAGGCCATCATCCATCCCTGGATCAACAAGGCGCTGGAGAAGGCGCAGCAGAAGGTCGAGGCGCGCAACTTCGACATCCGCAAGAACCTGCTCAAGTTCGACAACGTGCAGAACGATCAGCGCAAGGTGATCTTCGACCAGCGCGTCGACCTGATGAAGGACGAGAGCGTCGCCGAGACGGTCGCCGACATGCGCCACGCCTATGTCGAGGACCTCGTCGCCAAGCATGTGCCCGAGCATGCCTACGCCGAGCAGTGGGATGTCGCGGGGCTGAAGGAAGAGCTCAAGCGCGTGCTCGATCTCGACCTGCCGGTCGACGAATGGGCCAAGGAAGAGGGCATCGCCGACGAGGAGCTGCTCTCGCGCATCGAGAAGCGCGCCGACGAGCACATGGCCGCCAAGGTCGCCCAGTGGGGGCCTGAGGTGATGCGCTATGTCGAGAAGACGATCCTCTTGCAGACGCTGGATCACCTCTGGCGCGAGCATCTGATCATGCTCGATCACCTGCGCCAGGTGATCGGCCTGCGCGGCTACGGCCAGCGCGATCCCCTGCAGGAATACAAATCGGAAGCCTTCAGCCTGTTCGAATCCATGATCGCCCATTTGCGCGAGGCGGTCACCGCGCAATTGATGCGCGTGGAGATCGTCCCGCCGGAGCCGCAGCATCAGGAGCTGCCGCCGATGCAGGTATCCCATGTCGATCCGAGCACCGGCGAGGACGAGATGGCGTTCGCCAACGCCTCGCTGGTGCCGCAGGCGCCGACGGGGCGTGCCGAAAGCCGCGATCCAAAGAATCCCGCAACCTGGGGCAAGGTCGGCCGCAACGAGGATTGCCCCTGCGGTTCAGGGAAAAAGTACAAGCACTGCCACGGCAAATATGTGTGAGCTGAGGGCGCCGTCGCCGCGTGCAGCTTGTAGGGTGGGCAAAGGCGCATAAGCGCCGTGCCCACCAGTCATCTGCTTCACGGAAGCATTGGCGTTGGGCACGCTTCCGCCTTCGCCCGGCTTCAAAACGGGTATACGCGCAAGGACCTGACGGACATGGCATGGCCGGCCGGGTGGGCCGGGATTTTTCCCGCATAATCCATCAATGCCGAGGACAGCCGGATATCGGCCGCGCCTTTGATTGAGCCGCTGGTGCGGATCGCGGCGACCGGCTCGCCATCGACCTCGAACACGATGTCGGTTGCGGTCCACAGCACACCGAAATCATGAAAATCCCTGGCGAAGTTCTCGGCGAAGCGGCTGTCGAAGCCCACCGCGATGGGGAATTTGCCGTCGATCTTGTTGTTGTCATGGAGCGTCATCCGATCAATGTTCGGATAATGCAGTTCGCAGACATCGATCTCGAAATGGTCTTCGGTGACGAGCCAGAAGGCGTTGTTGAGGCCCTCGATGTCCGCGGTCTTGATGGTCGCTTCAAAGAAGCCATAGCCGAAATGCTGCCGGCTGATGATGAAGCCCGTCGACCATTGCGCCCGACAGCCCGTGGCGTTGCGTGTTTGCAGTTCCAGCCCGGCCGGCGTTGCAACGACGTTCTCCGGTCGGCGACATGACTTCAGATAATCGTCGGACTGCGTCAGCCATTCGGAATTGAGCGCCGCCGCCGCGGTGAAGTCGGTCGCGAACGCCGGCTTCCCATGTTGTCCGGCGCGATAGCGCGCGATCGCGGCCCGATCAGCCTCGGTGACGGGGCGCCTCGTTCCCCAGGGCTGGTCGGGATTGCCCCAGGTCAATTTTTGCAGGCTTGCGGCGCGCGAGGCATCCGCCGCCGCCAGGCCGAGGAAAGCGACCTGCAGCCAAACCAACTCCCTGCGCATTCCAGATTCCTTCCTTACAGAGGGCCCAGTGCGCGCTTGCCGGACTCGGTGAGTCCGCCGCAGCGCTCGACATCGAATAGCGGATCGCCGGTCCAGGAATAGTAGATCAGGCCCACAAGCCGGCCCTCCTGCGCAAGCTCGGCGAAATCGCCCATCATCTCCTGCACGACCAGCGCACGATCTTTCTCCTCGGACGCTGAGCAGGTCTTGCCGGCATAGGCAAAGCCCCACTCGGTGATCCAGCACGGCTTGCCACCAGCGCAGACCGGATCGACCAGCGCCCGCAAACGACGCATGCGATGGATCGCCGCGGCCTTGTCGCCCGGATGGTCGCCCCAGGGATAAGTGTGCAGGTTGTAGGCATCGACGAGCTGGTCGAGCCCATGGGCACGGAAGAAGGCCATGATCGCCCCGACGCTCACCCCGTCATACGGCTTCGGCGTCGGCCATGGCCCTTCCTGTTCGAGGTCGACAAGGCTGGTCGGCAAGAGCGGCGTGCGCCTGTTGAGCTTTGAGTGGTCGCGCACCTGCTTCAGCACTTCGAGCACCTTAAGATACTGCAGATAGCCCTTGGCGACCTGCTGGCCCTCGGGGTCGTGTGTCAGATCTGCAAGGCCAAGCACGCGGCCTTCGCCGGGCAGCCGGAAATCCGGATCGTTGCCGGCCATATTGATCTCGTTCTCCAGCTCCAGGCCGGCCAGCGTGATGCCGCTTGCGTCCAGCTTGCCCATGAGCTCTTGGAAATATTGGGCCGAGCGCTCCGGATCGAGCGCGGACAGCGGCGGCCCCGGCCACATTCCCGGAAACTCCTTCGGTCGAAATGGGCGCTCCGGAGCGCCCGGGGTGTAGAGGCCGTGCAGGATGAGGACCGTCGAAATCTGATGGGCGTAAGCGCGCTTGATGAATTCGATATTCTTGTCCTCGTCCTGCGCATACATGCCGAAGCGGATCACATGCACGCCCAGCGATCGCAGCTCGGCGAGCTTGGCGTTCTGGTCGTCGACGCTGAACTGCAATGGATGCACGAAATTGACGCCGCGAACCACGTTCTGCGGCTGCGCCGCAGCGGCGGGGTGAATGATGCCGAGCCAAGGGAAGACGGCAAGATGGCAGATGAGGCAGAGCGGCCAAAACAGCCGCGATGCAACGAGCGACGTGAGGCGTGCTCGATAAGGGACGGTTTTTCCGCATGCGGCGGGTTTGTCTGGTGCGGTCATCTCACTGAGCCATTGCATGGGAGACAAAACTCTGCATGGTCCGGTCTCGCATCTTTCGCGCCGTCCGCATGCACGAAGGCTGGCCGGAAAAGCGGCAGGGCGCCGAGCAAAACGAGGCCGATAACAGCGGGGGCGCGGTGCAATTTTGTCATGTCTAATGGAGCGCCGGTTTTCCCGACATGTAGGAAGCCAACACGCCGGCTTGCGGCAACGGGCTTCCTGTCGCATCGGTCAGCCAGACGTCGTAGCGAAAGTACATCGCCGGACCGAGTGGGATGTCGCGATGCGCCTCATCCAGGACATTGAGGAATGTCTGCACGCATTGCGGCAGGGTCTGTCCACTGCGGTTCGGAAAGGCGCGAATCTCAAGAAATCCCCATTCGGTGATCCAGATCGGCTTGTCGCGGCCCAGAGCCGCCATATCCTCCCCCAGCAGGTGATGCACCGAGTTTGCGATGTCGTTCGGCGAGGGATAGAGGTGCGTGCCATAGCCGTCGACGTCTTTCAGATAATTGACGCCATCCACATTCCGCAGCATGGCGACGAAGCGCGCGGGGTCGGGAAACGACTCGTCCGGATGGGAGTCGCCGCTATGCGCCATGCCGAAGGTGATGATCTTGGCTTGCGGGAAGTAGCTTGGGTCACGAACGATGGCCGCGCCTGTTTGCAGAAAACGGCCATAGCCCCTCAACCAGTTCTTGATTTCCTCTGATGTCGCTGAACCCGCGTGCCCGCGGGGAACATCGGCATCGTAACAATATTGGTCCAGTTCGCTGCCGAACTCGAAGGCATCGATGGAGAGTCCGGCGGTCTTGACGGCGCCGAACAAGGCTTGCAGCCGCTCGGCGTATTTCTTCAGATTGATCTGGCTGAGGCGCTTCTCCTTCCAGCCGCACCGATTGGTCGGCAGCGCGTCATCATAATCCTCGTCCATCGGCATGATGATCGCCAAGACCTTGAGCCGATTTTGCTTCGCGATCGCGACCTCTTCGACAAAGTTTGCGACGGCTCGCTGCGAGCCGCTCGTGGGAGCATCGCGAAGCCACACCAGGCCGAGATCATGAATGTCCTTCAGCGTCTTCTCCTTCACGGCCTTGGTTTGGGCCGACAAGAACTGGCGATCGGTCCCGAGTTGAAGACGGGATGGGAAACGATTCGCTTGCGGCGAGGCCGGGATCGACAGCAGTCCCTGGAGACATGCGACAAGGCAGAGCGTTTTGAGTCCGGGGCTCATCCGAGCGCTACCTCCGTTTGAGCGCGCCTAACACCAGTTACGACTGCAGGACACACGTTACGAACGCTTCATTCGCCGCCGGCGAGGCGCCGCCATGGCGGCGATTTCGCTCGGACATTTATGCTATGATGCGTAACGCTATGATGTGCTACAGTCAATAGGTTTTGATCGGATCAGTAGGCGGGCTCGTGTCGACTGTTCATGAGCGGGCCCTCGGTTGTCGAAAAACTCCTTGCACTCTGTCAGCGGCGGATCGGAAGTGCTACGTTGAATAGCGTTAGCGTATGCTACCGATAGATGGAGCGATGGCGGATAAATTCGATGAGACGGACGGTTTGGAGGAGCTTGGCGACCTCCAGCGCGAGGTCGTGCAGGTGGTGTGGGCCAATGCGCCTGTTACGGCGGAGGCGGTCCGCGAGCGCCTGGCCCGCCCGTTGAAGGAATCGACGGTGCGAACCGTGCTGCGGCGGCTGGAGGAGAAGGGCTACATCACTCACACGATCGATGGGCGCACCTATGTCTATGAGCCGCGCGAGCCGCGCGGGCGGATCGCGGCGCGCGCCGTCAAGCGGATCATCGACTGGGTGTGCAACGGATCTGTCGAGGAGGTCCTTGTCGGGATGGTGGATTCGAAAATGATCGACCGCAGGCAATTGCGTCGTATCCTCGACAGGATGGATGCGCCCAAGACGGAAAAGAAATGATCCTGGGTGAGGTTGCGGAGCTGGCGTTGCGTGCGATGGGGCTTGGCTGCATCGTGTGGCTTGGGCTCGCGGTCGCGCGATTACGCGATCCGAAGCTGCTCATGACCATCTGGACCATGGTGCTGTGTGTCTCGCTGGCGATGCCGCTGCTGACGCCGTTCATGCGCCTGCCGCTTCCAGCCGACCTCGTGCCGACGCGCGCGCAGCCGGTGCTTTCCACCCTTCCTCCCCAAGAAGGAATCTTGCCGCCTGCGCCATTAACCGCGTCGCAGCCGATCGATGAAACACGGACCGTATCGACGGACGGCCGAGCTGCGACAGCACTGTCGATCGACTGGCTCCGCTCGGCGACCGCGGTCTATCTGCTGGTCGCCGGCGCCATGATCATGCGCCTGCTGATTGGCTTGGCTATCATGTGCCGCATCACCGCCGCGGCGCGCCCGCTTCGTGATGGCGCGTTTGGGCGCGCGAATGTGCGCGTGACTGACGTGGTGCGCGTGCCCGTGACCTTTGCATCCGTCATCCTGCTTCCCGCCGACTCGATCGCGTGGAGTGACCGCAAGCGACGCGTGGTCCTTTTGCACGAGGGAGCGCATATCGCTCATCGCGATTTCTACCGCCTGCTGCTGTCCTCTCTCTACCGCGCGATCTTCTGGTTCTCGCCCTTCGCCTGGTGGCTGCATCGGCAACTCGCTGATCTGGCCGAGATGGTCAGCGATGACGCGGTGGTGACCGGGACCGGCGACAGGCGCTCCTATGTCGACATTTTGCTGCAGATGGCCGATGCGGCCGCGCCAAGCCCGCCGGCCGGCCTTGCGATGGCGCAATCGAGCAGCGTGCCGCGCCGGGTGCAGCGCCTCCTCGCAACGACACTGCCGCCGCAGGCGATCAGCCGACGCAAACGCCTGCTGGCCGCGGCGGCCGTTCTGCCGCTGGCGGCGCTCAGCGCCGGCAGCGTGACACAGGATGTCGGGCCAGGCTTGCCGGCTGCGCGGATCACGGCCGATCGGCCTGTCGATCCCGCCCCAGGGCTGCTTGATGGTTTCGTCGGCGATTATCAGATCGGCGTAGGCACGCTGCTCACAGTCGTGCGCGAGGGGGGAGGGTTGAGCGCGCGTCTGACCGGCGAGCCGGCCACCCGCTTGCGGGCGCTGGGGGACCGCGCGTTCAGCTCCGAAGCGGGCGATGAGAAGTTCACTTTCGTCCCCGATGCCGATGGCCGTATCAGCGCATTGGAGCTGTACGATGCGCAAGGAAAGCTCGCGCGCGGCTTACGGATCAGCGCAGGCCTGGCCCGACTGATCGAGGCCCGCTTTGCCCAGCGCCTGGCCGAGGCGCCGGACCGCTTTGTACAGCAGCTCCCGGCGCCCGGCGGCGAGGATCGTCTGAGGCAGGTGATTGATGGCCTCAAGCGGGGCGAGCCCGACGATGCGCGAATGAGCCCGCAACTCGCCAACCAGATGCACCGACGCATCTCCATTCTGCACCAGGCGCTGGTGGAGTTGGGCGCCGTGCGGTCGATCTCGTTTCGCGGCGTCGGACCCGGGGGATACGACATCTATGCCGTCGATTTCGCAAACGGCTCGGCGGAATTCCGGATCGATCTGGCCGCTGACGGCACGATCGATGACCTCACCTTCCGTCCCGAGGGTGACGGGCGCCCGGGCGCGGTTCTCGCCTGTGAGCGCGAAGCAACGCTCAAGTCCTCTTCCGGTGTTGCTCCGATCAGAGTGTCGCTCATCAATCGCAGTGGCGCCGACGTCCGCCTGTTCAGGCGGGGACCCTCAGGACAATGGGTCGGGAGCGGTGCCCTTGAGAACGGTGGCTCCGCAGACATTTTGACCGATGTCGCCGCTCCCCTCATGATCGCTGATGTGAAAGGAGCATGCCGCGAAATCATCCTGCCCGGACGGTTGACGCGCGTGCACCCTATTTCGTCCGGCGAGGCCGGAGAATCGGCGCGAATGCATCGGGATCTGCCGGCGGAAGGTGGCTACGAGGCATTGCAGGCCTACATCGCGGGTTTGCGCAGCGGCGAGATCAAGCAGGATCTGATGACGCGTGAGGCTGTGTCCGCGACGCGCTCCCTCCTGAAGCAAAGACAGGCGATCCTGGCAAGACTCGGCCCGCAGCTCGTGATGTCGTTTCGCGGTGTTGGCAGCGACGGCAGCGACATCTACCGCACCCAATTCGTTCACGGCGCCGCCGATTGGCAGATTGCGCTCGCAAAGGATGGCAGGATCAGCAGCGTCGCGTTGCTTCCTTAAAGCACGATCCGGACCCGAAGGGCCGTGCTAGCGCAAAGTGGAAACCGGTTTTGCTTTGGCCAGCAAACGCGGAACGCGTCTGCGCGGAGATCATGCTCAAGCAAAGAGCTGATCACGATCCGATTCCGTCAAATCGGATCGTGATCTAAGGCCGCAGGCGTGCAAAATCGCCCGCGCGCAAAATCTAATTTCCCTTGCCGCATCAAGCTGATTTGGGTCGTCCAGTCTTCACGCAAAAAATAAATCGCTTTGTGATGACCCCAAATCAGTCGCATCCTCTTTCGCGTCCCGCCTCGATACAAGGGGCGTACGCGTCGTCACGGACGTTGGGTGCGGGATGCGGTGGACGCGAAGGTGCTGATAGACGAGCGGCACTGGTCGCGGACGGCGAAGTCGCGTGGTTCTGGCGCCCCATGGCTGGCGCTAAGTTGGCGAAGATCGCTTTCGCATCTCGCCGATGACGGTGACAACAAAGTCTGGCTCACCGGGAAGAGCGCGAAGTAAGCCGTAAACCATTCGCGCAGGGAAGGCCGGTGTGATGCCGCCTGTACCTGTGATTGCTCCCGTGTGCATTCTTTGCGCATCTGCCGCACACGGAGCCATGGGTGCAGCGGGCACCCGGCCTTCCCTGCGCCCTTGTTATCGAGGAGCGTTGAGGTTCGCAGCACAACTCGGGCGCAGCGCGCCGCGAGAATGCGGACGCACATCCTTTATTGCTGTTTGAAAATTCAATCGGAAATCAGGTGAACGCCGATACCCGCTCGTCATCGCCCGCGAAGGCGGACGACCCAGTACGCCGCGGCCTCGCTGTGCAAGTCGAACGTCTCTGGAATACTGGATCACCCGCTTTTGCGGGTGATGACAGCGATCTGCGAGACTCGCAATAACGCGAGTGGCTGTTTGAAATTCGAATCTGAGCTGCCACGCCTTGCCGGCGATGAACTACTTCATCGCCGAGAAGCGGCTCTCGAATGAGTTGGCCGAGACGATGGGCTGGGCGCCGCTGACCAACCCATCCTTCGCCGGGGCTGACGACGTATCGGCCTGGCTGTCGGCGATCGAGCGCTTGAGCGCCGGTGGACGCGCTGCCTGCCTGGCTTCGGTCGATCTTGCTGCGGCCACGCGCGGAGCCGAGGCCTCGGCGCGCGCCTCGTTGTGCTTGGCATCGGCCACCTTTTGCTTGGCGGGAGGTGCGGCCGGCGGGCTTGCGGTCGCAGTCGTATCGGCCGTCGCGTTGCTCAGGCCCATCTTGCGGGCGAGACCCGAGAAGAAGCCGCCGGATTGTTCGCCCGATGCCGACGCCATCTTGGTCGCCGGGGTCGCCGTGGGCGCGGGTGCCTCTGGGGCGGGGGCCGCGGCAACGGCCACCGCCTCGTCGGCGCCGGGCGCGTGCGGCGGATTGACCGTCGGAGGGATGGTCCCAGGCAGCTTCGAATAAGACGCGACCGCCAGGTCCTGGCCCTGGCCGCCCTCGGACAGGCCCGTGCTGGCCCCGGGGACGTGCGAGGCGAACACCTGGTTCATGCCGCCGTCGATACCGGTGTTGAGCTTTGCGACCGGCGTGCCCTTCGCCACCAGCTTGGCGTATTCGGCTTCGTCCTGCTGCTGCTTCTCGCGTACCGGTCCGGCGATCTCCTCGGGCACCACATAGGGCGGGCATTTCGCCGAGGCGTTGAACACCGGATCACGCGTCGCATCCGGTGTGCGGGCTGCATCGAAGACGTAATGCTTCTCGCAGAAATCGACCTTCGGCTCCTGGCGCGTGACCTCGAAATGATCATAGCCTTCCTTGATCATTTTCCAGAACGCCATGCTCGGATTGTTGCGGTGCTTGGCCATGTTCGCGGGCGTCATCCGGAACGGATAGGCCTGGAACTGAAAGGCCTTCTGGCCGCCGAAGAAGGATTCGCGGCCCAATGCATAGATCTCCGCGATCTGCTCGTCGGTCATCGCGTAGCAGCCGCGCGAGGAGCAGTCGCCATGCACCATCAGCTCCGAGCCGGTGTGGCCGAGCGCACGGTCATAGGCATTGGGGTAGCCGGTGTTGAAGGAGAGATAATAGGCCGATTGCGGGTTCATCTGCGCCGGCGTGATCGAATAAAACCCCTCGGGCGCCTGGCGGTCGCCTTCGCGCGTCTTCGGGCCCAGATCACCGGACCAGCGGCAGATCGGGTAGGTCTTGAGCAGCGCGAACTTGCCGGAGCGGTTCTGCTTCCAGACCTCCAGTTCGGCTTCCTGCTTGAAGACGCGGATCAGGATCGGCGATTGCAGATCCATGTCCTTTTCCTGCATCGCCGCGATCAGCTTGGGCGGAACGGGCTGATTGGCCTTGGCGTTGCTCGCCAGCGAAACCTGGTCGGCATCGCAGCCGGCGAGAAACGCGCCAATGGCGGCGAGCGCAGCCGTGGTGGTAAGCGCGCGGACCAGCGAGCGATTAATCAAGGCAGAAGCTCCACACCCACCGGGCGATCTCGCAACCCCAATTAGCAGCGCGATGCCCTGAAGCCATTGATTAAAATACTACCCTTTGACCCCTGCCCGCAACCTGAACAGGGTGCGTCGGCAGGCCCGATAGCCCCATGGTCAACCGAAAGTTAAATCCCGCGTCTTGGCCTAATTGGGGCCGAAAGCGGCGGCCTCAGCCAAAAACGGGAGGCAAAAAAGGCGGCGCTCACGCCCGCATTTGCCGGAAAATTGAACGCTCAGCCGAGCTTTCGGCCGATATCGAGGAATTTTTGCCGCCTTTGCTTGCGGATCGCCTCGGCGTCCAGCCCACGCAATTCACTGAACGCCTGGTCGATGGCTTCGCCGGTCGCGGCGATCATGGCGGCAGGGTCGCGATGCGCGCCGCCCACGGGCTCTTTCAGGATCGTATCGATCACGCCAAACCGCAGCATGTCCTGGGCGGTGATCTTCATGTTGTTTGCGGCTTCCTGGGCCTTGGTGCCGTCCCGCCACAGGATCGAGGACGCCGCCTCCGGCGAGATCACGCTGTAGATCGCGTGTTCGAGCATCAGGACGCGATTGGCGGTGGTGATCGCGATCGCGCCGCCGGACATCCCCTCGCCGGTGACGATGGCGACATTGGGCACCCCGAGCGAAAGGCAGGCGTCCGTGGAGCGCGCGATCGCCTCCGCCTGGCCGCGCTCTTCCGCGCCGATGCCCGGATAGGCTCCCGCGGAGTCCACGAGCGACAGTACGGGGATGCCGAAGCGATCCGCCAGCTCCATCAACCGTACCGCCTTGCGGTAGCCTTCGGGGCGGGCCATGCCGAAATTGTGCTTGATGCGGGAGTCGGTGGAATTGCCCTTCTCCTGGCCCATCACGCAGATGCTCTCGCCGCGGAAACGGCCGAAGCCGCCCATCAGCGCCTGGTCCTCGCCGAACTTGCGATCGCCGGCGAGCGGCGTGAAATCGGTGATGAGCTCGCCCACGAAATCGGTGAAATGCGGACGCTGCGGATGCCGCGCCACCAGCGTCTTCTGCCACGGCGTGAGATTGGCATAGAGCTCGGCCAGCGCCTGCGCCGCCTTTTCCTCGATCCTGGCGACCTCTTCGCTGATGTCGGTGCCCGACGCCGCCAGCGCCCGCAGCTCGTCGACCTTGGAGTCGAGTTCGGCGACCGGCTTTTCGAAATCGAGGTAAGAGCGCATCTGGTCCGGCATAATTCCAATATAGGTAACGACGTGTGTGGGAACGAAGCGTGCCCGGAAGGCACGCTTTTCCAAAGGGTTAACGTGTCATCCGGCCGCGGCTGCCCTTCTCGGATCACCTGCTCGAACGGCCTTTGGGCGGAAAGCTCTTTCGTGGGATCGGGGACGGAAGTCAAGCGCGGCAAGCGCCTCTCACTTTTCCGCCAGCGGGTGCAGGTCGCGCACCAGGCTCTTCAGCCGCTCCTCCACGACGTGGGTATAGATCTGGGTCGTCGAAATGTCGGTGTGCCCGAGCAGGGTCTGGACGATGCGCAGGTCGGCGCCGTTGTGAAGCAGATGGCTCGCGAAGGCGTGCCGCAGCACATGGGGCGACACCTGTCGCGCGGAAAGCCCGGCGGCGACCGCGAGCTCCTTCAGGTCGCGGGCGAAATGCTGGCGCGTCAGGTGGCCGCTCTCGCCGAAGGAGGGAAACAGCCATTTCGAGCTCACGCTGTTCTTCTTTTTCGTCCCCTTGAGCGCATCCATCGCGGCAAGATAGTCCGCCATCGCCTGCCGCGACGCGTCGTTGAGCGGGACGAGCCGCTCCTTGGCGCCCTTGCCGCGCACCACGATCATGCGGGCGTCGCGCGTTGCAGCCGAGCGCGGCAGCGCCACCAGCTCCGAGACCCGCAAGCCGGTGGCGTAGAGCACCTCGAGCAGGCAGTAGAGGCGGAATGCGCGCAGTCGCTGCAGCGGCGAGGCATCGGCGGCCTGCGTCAGCTCGTTCGCCCGCGCCAGCATGCGGTCGACGTCCTTGATCGAGAGCACCTTCGGCAGGCTGCGCCCGCGCTTGGGTCCGGACAGGATCGCTGCCGGATCGTCGCTCCTGATGCGTTCGCTCAGCAGGAAGCGGAACAGATGGCGCAGGGCCGAGAGCCGCCGCGCAACGCTCGAGGACTTGAAGCCGCGGGTATCGAGGTCGGCAAGATAGTTCCGCAAATCCTCGGTGGTCGCGGCAATGAAGCTCTGAGCGTTGCGGGCAAGAAAGTCGGAGAGGTCGACGAGGTCGCGACGATAGGCACCAAGCGTGTTCTCGCCGGCGCCCTGTTCCGCGGCCAGCATGTCGAGGAACAGGCCGATCAGCTTCTCGTCAGAAGGCTTGGTGCGCATCCCGTAGATCCTGCCGGCTATCTCTTGAGGAATTTGTCCGGCGGAATAGTGACGGTCATCTCCCGCGGCTTGGGATTGACGAAGTTCGCCAACGCATAGATCGCGCCATAGGCGATGGCGCCGATGATGGCGACGACCGTCAGGAAACGGAACAGGCTGGGCATTTCGGGGCCTTAGACAGGCGCATTAACCATTGAAATCATCCAACATGTTCGCATCCGAGTTGCAAGACTCTCTGGCAAGTCCGCAGGAGGGGGTAGTATAGGTGGCTTCAGTGCGGCCTCGGCCGCGAGCTTCTGAGCCGGAAATGCCTGAGATTGTCACGTCGCCGACCGAAAATCCCACGCCCGAGGCGGAAATCCGCGCCGCCCTCGGAGCGCGGCTGATCGTGCTCGTCGGCATGATGGGGGCGGGCAAATCCACCATCGGCCGGCGACTGGCGGCGCGGTTGCAGCTACCCTTCGTCGACGCCGATACCGAAATCGAGGCGGCGGCCGGCATGTCGATACCGGAGATTTTTGAGGCCCATGGTGAGCCGCATTTCAGGGATGGCGAGGCGAGGGTGATCGCGCGGCTTCTGGAGGGCGGGCCTGCCGTGCTTGCCACCGGCGGTGGCTCGTTCATGCGCGAGGAAACCCGCCGTCGCGTCAATGACAAGGCGGTCTCGATCTGGCTCAAGGCCGATGCGGACGTGATCATGCGCAGGGTCCGGCGCCGTGCCGATCGTCCGCTGTTGCAAACCGCGGATCCCGAAGCCACCGTCACCCGACTGATCAGCGAGCGCGAGCCGGTCTATCAATATGCCGACCTGACGATCGCCTCGCGCGACGTTCCCCATGACAAGATCGTCGATGAATGCATGGCGGCGCTGCACGCCCATCTTTGCGGCGATGGTGCTGCGACCGACGCATCTTCCAGTATCGTGGGAGCGGCACGGTGACGGCGCCGCTCAAACGCTCCGATTCCATCATCGTCGATGTCGCGCTTGGCGATCGTGCCTACGACATTGTTATCGGCCGGGACGAGCTGGCCTCGCTTGGTGAGCGGATCGCCGCGCTTCGCCCCGGCGTGCGCACGGCCATTGTGACCGATCGCAACGTCGCAATCCATTGGCTGGAAAAGACCGAGGCGGCGTTGGCGCGGGCCGGCATTGCAAGTTCGCGCATCATCGTCGATGGCGGGGAAGGCTCGAAGAGCTATGCGACGTTCGAAAAGGTCAGCGAAGCGCTGATCGCGGCCAAGATCGAGCGCAATGATCTGGTGATCGCGCTTGGCGGCGGCGTGGTCGGCGATCTCGCGGGCTTTGCCGCAGCGACGCTGCGCCGCGGCGTCGATTTCGTGCAGGTGCCAACCACGCTTCTCGCCCAGGTCGATTCCAGCGTCGGCGGCAAGACCGGGATCAATTCGCCGCAAGGCAAGAATTTGATCGGCGCCTTTCACCAGCCGGTGCTGGTGATCGCCGATACCGCCGTTCTCGACACATTGCCTCCGCGGCAGTTCCGGGCGGGCTACGCGGAAGTCGCCAAATATGGGGTGCTGGGCGATGCCGCCTTCTTTGGCTGGCTGGAAGCCAATCACGCCGACATCTTCAAAGGGGGGCCTGCGCGCGAGCACGCCATCGCGACCTCCTGCCGTGCCAAGGCTGCAATCGTTGCGCGCGACGAGCGCGAAACCGGCGACCGCGCGCTGCTCAATCTCGGCCACACCTTCGGCCACGCGCTTGAGGCCGCAACGGGCTTTTCCGACCGCCTGTTCCATGGCGAGGGTGTCGCGATTGGCACGGTGCTGGCGGCCGAGTTCTCCGCCTCCCTCGGCATGATCCCGCCCGCCGATGCGGCGCGGATCGAACGTCACCTTGCCGAAGCTGGGCTGCCCACCCATCTACAGGACATCGCGGGATTTGCTCAGGAAGGGCTTGCGGACGCCGATGCGCTGATGGCGCTGATGGCCCAGGACAAGAAGGTCAGGCGCGGAAAATTGACCTTCATCCTGCTGGAGGCGATCGGCCGCGCCGTGATTGCCAGGGATGTCGAGCCTGCGCTGGTGCGGGATTTCCTCGGCGCCAAACTCGCGGGCCACAAATAGCAACTGCCATGGAATGGCTGACAATCTCAGTGGTGGTCGTGCTGCTCGCGATCTCCGCGTTCTTCGCAGCAAGCGAAACCGCGCTGACCGGCGCCTCGCGCGGCAGCATGCTGCGGCTGTCGAAGCAGGGCAGCCGCGACGCCGCCATCGTCTCCGATCTCGTCGCAAACCGCGAACGCCTCATCGGTGCGCTCCTGCTGGGCAACAACATCGCCAATATCGGCGCCTCCGCGCTCGCGACCGGCATTCTGACGTCGTGGTTCGGGGATGTCGGCGTGCTCTACGCCACCGCCGTCATGACCGTGCTGGTGGTGATCTTCGCCGAGGTGCTGCCGAAGACGATTGCCATCAACGCGCCAGACCGGTTTGCGCTTCTGGTCGCGCGGCCCATGCGGGTCACTGTCACCGTGCTCGGGCCGCTATCGGCGGTGGTGGAGGCCGTGGTGCGCGTTCTGATGCGGGCGATCGGCGTGAAGATCGGCGCCAATCAGCCGATCCTATCCCCCATCGAGCGCCTGCGCGGCGCGGTCGATCTGCTCCATAGCGAAGGAAAAGTCGAAAAGACCGACCGCGACATGTTTGGCGGGCTATTGGACCTCCGCGAGTTGCAGGTGTCCGACGTGATGGTCCACCGCACGGAAATGGTGACCATCAATGCCGACCTGCCGCCAGAAGAACTGGTGCGGGAGGTGCTTGCCTCGGAATACACCCGGATTCCCTTGTGGCGCGACAAGCCGGAAAACATCGTCGGCGTGCTGCACGCCAAGGACTTGTTGCGTGCGATTCGTGCGTCCGAGGGTGACACCTCGCACATCGACGTCTCGACGATCATGCTGCCGCCCTGGTTCGTGCCGGATATCCGTCCCGTTTCCGAGCAGCTCAAGGCATTTCGCCGCCGCAAGACGCACTTTGCCCTGGTGGTCGATGAATATGGCGAGGTCGAGGGCATCGTCACGCTGGAGGACATTCTGGAGGAAATCGTCGGCGACATCGCCGACGAGCAGGACGTGGTCGTGGCCGGCGTGCGCGCTCAGCCGGATGGTTCGGTGGTGGTCGACGGCTCGGTGCCGATCCGCGATCTCAACCGCGCCATGGACTGGAATCTGCCTGACGAAGAGGCAACCACCGTCGCCGGCCTGGTGATCCACGAGGCGCGTTCGATTCCGGAGCGTGGCCAAAGTTTTACCTTCCATGGCTTTCGCTTCCGTGTGCTTCGGCGCGAGCGCAACCGAATCACCGCGCTGCGGATCGTTCCGGTACCGCGGGAGACCGAGATCGAGGAGCAGAAGCCGAAGCGGGCGGGTACGGCCTTCTGAGGTCTCTCGTGGTGAGGAGGCGCGTAAGCGCCGTCTCGAACCCTCATGCCATCTCGCGTAGGCGGTAACGTGCGGTCAGCCTTCCCCCGGCGCCTTGGCGTGGATGGCAAGCGCGTGCACCGAGTCCGCGAGTTCCGCGCTCAGTGCCGCATTAATCATGCGGTGGCGTTCGACGCGGCTCTTCCCTTGGAAGGCCTCCGACACGATATAAACCCTGTAGTGTGTCTCGCCGCCCGGCCTGTGGCCTGCGTGCCCTTCATGCAGATGTGACTCGTCACGGACCTCGAGGCTTTCGGGAGCGAAAGCTTCGCGCAATTTGTTTGTGATAATGTCTCGGGTAGCCATGGCTGCGGCAATAAATCCGCTCGCCGGTTTCGTCAATTGCGTCGGGAGTTGAAGGATTCACAATGTCAAGACTTGAAGCTTTCCGCGTTGCGTAGTCAAAGTCCGCCATGCCGATCGACACATCCAAATTCTTCGATTCCATTCGCATCAACAAGCGGAGTGCGAAGCAGGAAACGCAGGTGCGCGAAGCCGCGGTGCCGTGCCAATGGCCGGACTGCAAGAACAAGGGCACGCATCGCGCACCCAAGGGCCGCGACAACTCGCGCGAATATTGGCACTTCTGCCTCGATCATGTCCGCGAATACAATCAGTCCTATAATTTCTTTTCCGGCATGAATGCCGAAGCCGTCGCGCGCTATCAGAAGGACGCGCTGACCGGCCATCGCCCGACCTGGAAAATGGGCGCCAATACCAGTGCCCGGCGCGTCACCGGCAGTGCCGCGGATTTCGACGGCGCCGCCGATCCGTTCAGCATGTTCGGCGAACTCAATGGCCGCGGCGGTTTCGGGACCCGCCCCGAGACCAATTCCAAGCCCGAGACGCGCAAGGTGTTCAATGCCGAGCGCAAGGCGTTGCAGGTCATGGGATTGGAGGCCGACGCCACGCTCGAGGACGTCAAGGCAAAATACAAGGCGCTGGTGAAGCAGCACCATCCCGACGCCAATGGCGGCGACCGCTCCACGGAGGATCGGCTGATCGAGATCATCAAGGCCTACAATTACCTGAAGACGGTAGTGCGCGCGAGCTGAGCTGCACGTCGGCCCGGCACCGGCAATGGCCGAACGCGGGCCTTAGCGCTGACCTCTCACCCGCTCGGCCGCCGGCTGCATTTCGTTCTGGCGGCGGCGTATCATCCAGCCTGCCAGCGTCACGACGACTGCGCCGGCGATGACCGCGACGATCCAGTAGTGCTTAAGGCCGACATGATGCGGGACCCCGCCATAGCGGTGCAGTGCGGTGATCGCCAAGACGCCCGGCAGGACGTGCGCGGGTGCCCATAGCAGGACGGCGGGGACATTGGCGGCGAAGAAGCGCATCGGCGGCATGCCGAGCGCGCCAGCGGTGACCGGCACGAAGGCGCGGATCGGCGGCACGAACCGCGCAAAAAACACCGCCCAAATCCCCCAGCGCCGGAAGAACGTCTCGCTCTGCTCGATCAGGCGCGGGTATTTGTTGAGCGGCCAGGCGTCCAGGATCTCTCGCTGCGTCCGATGCCCGCCCCAGAACGCGGACCCATCGCCGAGCAGCGCGCCGACGACCGCCGCCGCCAGCACCCACGTCAGCCTCAATTCCCCGCCCGGGATCAGCGCGCTCAAGGCCAGAATGATGGTCGAGCCAGGAACGACCGAGCCGACCACCGGAACCGCTTCCAGGAGCGCAGCCAGAAACAGCGTCAGGTAGGCAAGCCACGCGTTTGCCGAAACGAACGTAACGAGGCTATCAAGATAGGAAGTCACAGAGTTTCCGTGGCTTAACGACCGGCCCTTGGTCCGCCGGGTCAGGGATAAGTAGGATCAAACGCAGAAAGTGCCATGGACAGCGGAACCCGTCCGCCACCTTTCCATAAGAAGGAAAAATGACGGCTGATTCGCAAGGCAGCCCTCCCAAAACCGCGTCACATGCATATCTCAATGAAAAAACAACGGAACTTTGATTCGGCCGCGGGCTTCTGCGAACCGCCGCCGTCTGCTAGGCTTATTTGAGCACCCAACCGCAGCCGCAACTTGCTATTTGGTTTCGGGAATGCCCGGGACCTCGGAGGATTAATGACGACCGTCGCCCTGCCCAATATCGAAGAGACCGTCGGACTGCCCGACATGAAGGTGTCGGTCCGGCAGGTTTTCGGAATCGATAGTGACCTGGAAGTGCCCGCTTACTCGGAAGTCGACCCGCATGTTCCGGAAGTCGACGCCGATTACCGCTTCGATCGCGCTACCACACTCGCCATTCTCGCCGGATTTGCCAAGAACCGCCGCGTCATGGTCACCGGCTATCACGGTACGGGCAAATCGACCCATATCGAGCAGGTCGCGGCCCGGCTGAACTGGCCCTGCGTGCGCGTCAACCTCGACAGCCACATCAGCCGTATCGACCTGGTCGGCAAGGACGCGATTGTCGTCAAGGACGGCAAGCAGGTCACCGAGTTCCGCGACGGCATTCTCCCCTGGGCCTTGCAGCACAACATCGCGCTGGTGTTCGACGAATACGACGCCGGCCGCCCCGACGTGATGTTTGTGATCCAGCGCGTGCTTGAGGTCTCGGGCCGCCT
Source organism: Bradyrhizobium sp. STM 3562 (assembly GCF_045571435.1). Classification (NCBI taxonomy): domain Bacteria; kingdom Pseudomonadati; phylum Pseudomonadota; class Alphaproteobacteria; order Hyphomicrobiales; family Nitrobacteraceae; genus Bradyrhizobium; species Bradyrhizobium sp. STM 3562. The sequence goes on along the minus strand of NZ_CP120694.1, from coordinate 8,350,546 downwards.
GACGCTGCTTGACCAGAACAAGGTGATCAAGCCGCATCCTGCGTTCCGCCTGTTTGCCACGGCCAATACGATCGGGCTGGGCGATACATCGGGCCTCTATCACGGCACCCAGCAGATCAACCAGGGTCAGATGGACCGCTGGTCGATCGTCACCACCCTCAACTATCTCGCGCATGACGAGGAGGTCGAGATCGTGCTGGCGAAGGCGCATCACTATCGCACCCAGGAAGGACGCGACACCGTCAACAAGATGGTGCGGCTCGCCGATCTGACCCGTAACGCCTTTGCCAATGGCGACCTGTCGACGGTGATGAGCCCCCGCACGGTGATCACCTGGGCGGAAAACTCGGAGATTTTTGGCGATATCGGCTTTGCCTTCCGTGTGACCTTCCTCAACAAGTGCGATGAACTCGAACGGCCGCTGGTGGCCGAGTTCTATCAGCGCTGCTTCAACGCCGAGCTGCCGGAATCTGCGGTCAACGTGGCGCTTTCCTAAGAGAGGTCGTCCCGGCGAACGCGGGGGCCGATGCCGCGGAATCGTTCAGTAGGGCGATACTGCTGGTTTCTCGGGTGGCAACGACTGCCGGTGGTTATGGGTCCCCGCTTTCGCGGGGACGACGAGCTGGATAACGATGACAACCTCCAACATCAAATTCCGCCCCGGAACGAAGGAAGCACCAACCGAGCCTTTCAAGCGCGCGGTGACCGCCTGCCTGCGCGCAATTGCAAAAACGCCCGAGCTCGATGTGAGCTTTGCGGCCGAGCGGCCCGGGCTCGCACCGGGCAAGGCGCGGTTGCCCGAGCCCGCGCGCAAGATGACGCGGCGGGATGCGTCGATCGTGCGCGGTCATGCCGATTCGATTGCGCTGAAACTCGCCTGTCACGATCCCAAGGTGCACCGCCGGCTGATGCCGGGCAATCCGCAGGCGCGCGGCGTGTTCGAGGCGGTGGAGCAGGCGCGGGTGGAAGCGATCGGTGCGCGGCGGATGGCCGGCGTCGCCAAGAATCTCACGGCGATGCTCGACGATCACTTTCATCGCGGCAAGTTCGACGAGATCACGGACCGCGCGGATGCCCCGCTGTCGGATGCGCTTGCCATGATGGTGCGGGAACGCCTGACCGGCCTTCCGCCGCCCGCGGCTGCGAAAAAGATGGTCGATCTCTGGCGTCCGATCCTGGAGGACAGGATCGGCAAGCGGCTCGATCAGCTCAGCCGTTTCACCGAGGATCAGGCGAAGTTCGGCGACCTCGTGCATGATCTGTTGTCGGCACTCGATCTCGGGGATGAGCGCAATGCCGAGGCCGACGAGGACGAGAACCAGGACGACAACCGCGAGGGCGAAAGCGAGCAGTCCGGCGCTGAGGGTTCGCCGGATAGTGATGCGGCCCAGGAAATGAGCGCCGATCAGGCTCAGGCGACCACAGAGGAAATGTCGGAAAGCGCGATGGAGAGCGCACAGGCCTCCACCAGCGATACTTTCGACGATAGCGAACTCGGCGATGACGAAACGCCGGGCGAAGCGACGCGGCCCAATTTCCGCGGCGCCAACGAGCCGCGGGGGCCCGAATATCATGCCTTCGCGCCGAAATTCGACGAGGTGATCGCGGCTGAGGACCTCTGCGACCATGATGAGCTGGAGCGCCTGCGCTCCTACCTCGACAAGCAGCTCGCGCATTTGCAAGGCATCGTGGCGCGGCTTGCCAATCGCCTGCAGCGGCGACTGATGGCGCAGCAGAACCGCGCCTGGGAGTTCGACCTCGAGGAAGGCATTTTGGATCCGGCGCGGCTGTCGCGCGTGGTCGTCGATCCCTATCACCCGCTGTCCTTCATGCGCGAGAAGGAGGCGACCTTCCGCGACACGGTGGTGACGCTGCTGCTCGACAATTCCGGTTCGATGCGCGGCCGCCCGATCACGGTGGCGGCGACGTGCGCCGATATTCTCGCCCGCACGCTGGAGCGCTGCGGCGTCAAGGTCGAAATCCTGGGCTTCACCACCCGTGCCTGGAAGGGCGGGCAGTCACGCGAGGCCTGGCTCGCCGCCGGCAAGCCGCCCAATCCGGGCCGGCTGAACGATCTGCGCCATATCATCTACAAGGCAGCGGATGCGCCGTGGCGACGCTCGCGCAAGAATCTCGGCCTGATGATGCGCGAGGGGCTGTTGAAGGAGAACATCGACGGCGAAGCACTTGATTGGGCGCACAAGCGGCTGCTTGCCCGGCCCGAACAGCGCAAGATCCTGATGATGATCTCCGACGGCGCGCCGGTCGACGATTCCACACTGTCGGTCAATCCCGGCAATTATCTCGAGCGGCATCTGCGCCATATTATCGAAGAGATCGAGACGCGTTCTCCGGTCGAATTGATCGCAATCGGCATCGGCCACGACGTGACCCGCTATTATCGCCGCGCGGTCACCATCGTCGATGCCGAGGAGCTCGGCGGTGCCATCACCGAAAAGCTCGCCGAGCTCTTCAGCGAGACCCACGCGGCACCGGTCAAACCGAGCGGGAACGGGCAGCGGCGTCGGCTGCATTCGTGAGCTGATGCGCACAAACCTCTCTCGCCGTCGCTTTCTTCAGGTTTCGGCGGCGGGGCTTTCGGCCATCGCGGTGCCGGGGATCGCCTGCGCTCAATCCGCGACGCAACCGCCGGCGAAATCGGCGGCTATCGACGAACATTCCGTCACCGCTCCGGTCTCGATCGAGGTCAACGCGCGGCCCATTCCTTCCTTTGACCCGCGCGACCATTCGCATATCCGTTTTGGTTCGCTGGAATATCGCAGCGGATTGGTACTCACCTCGTCCTTTCCGGGCTTTGGCGGACTGTCGGCGATTCGGCTTGATGCCAGGGGCGAGCGGTTCATCGCGCTCAGCGACAGGGGCGGTTGGTTCACCGGTCGCATTGTTTATTCCGGACGCGCCATGGTCGGGCTCAAGGACGTCGAGGCGGCGCCGATACTGGGGCCGGATGGCAAGCCGATCACCGCGCGCGGCTGGTACGATTCGGAGTCGCTCGCGCTGGATCGTCAGTTCGCTTACGTCGGCCTCGAGCGCGTCAACCAGGTCTTGCGATTCGATTTCTCCGAAGGCTTCACGCGGTCGCGGGGCGAACTGGTGCCAATGCCGCCCGCGGTCAAGAAGCTTCCTCACAATAAGGGACTCGAAGCGCTTGTCGTTGTGCCCCACGGGCTGCCGCTAGCGGGCACTCTGATCGCGCTGTCCGAGCGAGGGCTCGACCGCGACGGCAATCTGATCGCGTTTCTGGTTGGCGGACCTTCACCTGGGCAGTTCTCCGTGCGCCGCACGGCCAATTTCGATATCAGCGACGCGGTGCTGCTGGCGTCCGGGGATCTCTTGATCTTGGAGCGGAAATTCTCCTGGATCTCCGGTGTCGGCATCCGCATTCGTCGCATTGCGCTTCCATCGATCATGCCCGGTGCGCTGGTCGATGGCCCCGCGATCTTCGAGGCCGATCTCGGCGAGGAGATCGACAATATGGAGGGGATCGATGCCTATGTGACGGCGGAGGGCGACACCGTCCTGACTCTGGTCTCCGACGACAATTTTTCGCTGATTCAGCGCACCTTGCTGCTGCAGTTCACGATGGTGGAGTGATTGTCGCCCGCAGGAAAGCCACCGAATCCTCGATGCGCTCGGCCCGGGGCTACTTCTGACCGCGCCTGCATGCAAACGAGGCAGACCATGCGCGGGCGCATTGCCGCCCACCGGCCCGTGCAGTTGGAAATCTCGCCGGCAACCACCTAATCTCTTCCAACGCCATCTCTCCCAACGCCGTTTCCTTCCAGTTCCGGAGCTCCCTTGCATGAGCGCCTTGTTTTCCCCGATCGAGCTGCGCGGTCTGTCGCTGCCCAACCGCATCATGGTCGCGCCGATGTGCCAATATTCGGCCGTCAATGGCGAAGCCACGGACTGGCATTTCACCCATATTAACTCGCTGGCCCTGTCGGGTGCGGCGATGTTCTGCATCGAGGCCACTGGAGTGGAGGCGATCGGCCGTATCACGCCGGGCTGCCTCGGCCTTTGGAATGAGGCTTGCGAAGCCGCGCTCACACCGATCATTGCTTCGGTGCGGAAGCATTCCAACACCGCGATCGCGATTCAGCTTGCGCATGCCGGGCGTAAGGCGTCGAGCCAGCGCCCCTGGGAAGGCGGGCAACTGATCCCGCCGGATCAAGGTGGCTGGCAGCCGGAAGGACCATCTGCCGTTCCACACAAGCAGGACGAAGCGGCGCCGCGGGCGCTTGATCTGCCGGGACTTGCGCGCGTGCGCGAGGCCTTTGTTGCTGCGGCCAGGCGCGCAATGCGTCTCGGACTCGATGCCGTCGAGCTGCACTGTGCCCACGGCTACCTGTTGCACCAATTCCTTTCGCCGATCTCCAACCAGCGCACCGACCAGTATGGTGGCTCGCTGCAAAATCGCATGCGCTTTCCGCTGGAGGTGTTCGAGGCCATCCGCGCGGCGGTGCCGGCCGAAAAGCCCGTCGGTATCAAGGTGTCGGCGACCGATTGGATCGAGGGCGGTTGGGATCTCTCCCAGACCATCGAACTCGTCAAGGAATTGAAGCAGCGTGGGGTCGACTGGGTCGACGTGTCTTCCGGCGGCGTATCGCCGAAACAGAAGATCCCGCTTGGCCCCGGCTATCAGGTGCCGCTTGCCGCAGCCATCAAGGCGGAAACCGGCGTCACCACTATGGCCGTTGGCCTGATCACCGAAGCCAAGCAGGCGGAGGAGATCGTCGCATCCGGCAAAGCCGACATGGTCGCGCTCGCGCGCGGCATGCTCTACGACCCACGCTGGGGCTGGCATGCCGCCGCCGAGCTCGGCGGTCATGTGAGCGCGCCGCCGCCCTATTGGCGCGCCGCGCCGGCGGAACAAAAGGAGCTGTTTGGCACCACGCGTTTTGGTACGAGGTAAGGCAGTCCCCCGTCGTGCTGAAGGGGCGGAGCTGCCAATGGGTTTCGCGCCCCAGGGAAAAGGACTAAGGTGGCGGCCTAACTGCCGGTTGGCACCATGCAAACTCGCTTCAGAAGATTTGCTCACGTGCTGGAGCGTTGCGGGCTCGCGCTGGCCGGCGCGGCTTGCGGGCTCTTTGTTGCGGCCCATGTCGGCTCCAGCATCAGTTTTCTGACCACGCAGGGCTTTCTGCTCATCATGATGATCGTCGGCGCGATCGGCTTCTATCTCGGCATCGACACGCCGCCCTTGCCGTTCCATGATGATGAGCTGGCCGAGCCCAAGGTGGATTCCGCGGAACTCCTGAGCGCGGCAGGCACATTTTTGGCGACGCTCACTGCGTTCTTCTCCGTCGCGATCATCATTCTGCGCCAGGAGCCGCACATCGCCTGGACAATCCTGATCATGTTGGGCTGGTCGCTCGGCGTCGCCATGCAAATCATTTCCGGCGCCATCGCGCGAGCGCGCGCGTAACCGGTTCTCTGGCTCCACCTTTTTTCGGCAACCGGCCTCGCACCAGCCTTCTGCGTTGTTCGCAAGCCGGAACAAGCTGCCGCGGAACTCCTTTAGCGTATGTGAAGACTGGCTGGAGCAAGGACCGTGGGCGCCGAAGTTGAACTTAAGCTTGCAACCTCTCGAAGCGGCTTGCGCAAGGCGCTGGCGCTGCCTTGGCTGAGGAAGATGGCGGGCGAGAAGGTCAGCAAACAGGACCTGACTTCGGTTTATTTTGACACCGATGACCGTGCGCTGCGCGCGCACGGCGTCTCCTTGCGTGTGCGCAAGAACGGTGAACGACGGTTGCAGACCATCAAGGCGGCCTCCGACCTGCCGCTGGCGCGTTCGGAATGGGAAACCGAGATCGATCGCGACCGTCCGAAACTGGAACTTGCCGCAAGCACCGCGCTCGCGCCGCTCTTGACGGACGAGGTCAGGCAGCAACTGAAGCCCGTGTTTGAGACGCGCGTCGAGCGCGTGGTGATGCCGCTTCAGTTTGGCGACAGCGAGATCGAACTCGCGCTCGATCGAGGCCGCGTCGGAACGGCCGATAGCAGCGTCGACATCGCCGAGATCGAGATCGAGCTGAAACAGGGCGAACGCCACGATGCAGCGCGCTTGGCAAGGCGCCTCGCGGAGCACGTGCCCGTTACCTTTGGTCCGCGTGCCAAATCGGAGCTGGGCTACGCGCTGCTTGATCACGCGCTCGATGCGCCGGTGTTTGCTGCTCGTCCTGCCACGATTGCACCTGCCTCCACGGCCGCGGACGCCTTTGTCATCATCGGCTACGCCTGTCTGCGCCATCTCGCCAGCAACGAGGCCGCGGTGCGCAGCGGCGAAGCCGAGGGTGTTCACCAGATGCGCGTCGGCCTGCGGCGGTTGCAGACGGCGCTGTCGCTGTTCAAGAACATGTTGCGGGGCGCGGACACGGAACGCCTCAAGCGCGAGCTGAAATGGCTTACCCGACAGCTCGGACCGGCGCGCGACTATGACGTATTCCTTTCTGGGATCGTGAAGCCCTATCTCGTCCATCATCCGGATACTGGTGTGTTCGAGGCCCTCGCGCATCATCTGGAACGAGAGCGCGACGGTGCTTTTTCGCGCGCCCGCGCCGCCGTGGACAATGAGCGCTTCCGCCGCCTCCTGCTCGACTGCGTGCTCTGGCTGCTCGACGGCGAATGGCGCAACGGCGACGATCCGCTGCTGCGCGCCTTGCGCGAGCGCCCGGCGCGCGGGTTTGCGCAGGAGAAACTGGGGCGGCGGATGCGCAAGGTCGTGAAACGCGTGCGCAAGCTCAAGAGGCTCGATGCGCGCCGGCTCCATAAGCTGCGCATCGCCGTGAAGAAGGTTCGGTACGGCCGGGAGTTTTTCGCGAGCCTCGATCCGGATCGCCGCGGCCGCAAGGTGGACCGTGCACTGAAAAACCTGCAGAGCGCGCTTGGCGACCTCAACGACATGCGGGTGCATGCCTTCCTAGTCCGCGATCTCGCGCGGGCCAATGGCGCGGCGCGCAAGGCGTTTGCCGCGGGCTATCTGACCGGCCGCGAAGAGGTGCGGGCGGGCGAAGTGCTGTCGGAAGCCCTGGCGGCCGGTAAACGCTTGCGAAAGGCGGCATGAACAGCGTCCCTCAGCCCGCCTTGCGTGCGTGATGGCTGTGCAGCTTTGATGCCAGCAGCCGCCGCCAGTCGTTGAACTCGCCGCTCGCGATGTCGCGCGGCCGCTTCAGATCGATGACGTATTCGCTGTCGATCCGTCCCGGCCCCGGCGACATCACCACCACGCGGTCGGCGAGGAAGATCGCTTCCTCGATCGCGTGGGTGACGAACAGCACCGTGAGCCCGGTGCGCGACCAGATCTCCACCAGTTCATCCTGCAGCCGCTCCCGTGTCATCGCGTCCAGCGCGCCGAACGGCTCGTCCATCAGTACAATCTCCGCATCATTGGCGAGCACGCGGGCGATCGCCACGCGCTGCTTCATGCCGCCGGAAAGCTGGTGCGGATAGACGTCGGCAAAATTCTGCAGGCCGACGAGCTCGATAAAGCGCTCGGCGGTCTCGTTGATCTCCCGCCTGCCTCGCCCGCGCGACTTCGGCCCGAAGCCGACATTGTCGCGCACGGTGAGCCACGGAAACAGCCCGTAATCCTGGAACACCATGCCGCGGCTGGGGCCCGGACCCGTGATCGGCACGCCCCACATCAGGCTCTCGCCGACGGTGGGCATCTCGAAGCCGGCGGCAAGGCGCAGCATCGTGGACTTGCCGCAGCCGGAGGCGCCGATCAGGCAGATGAACTCGCCCTTCTTTACGCTCAAATTGGCGCCGCGCAGCGCCTCGATTGGCCGACCGTTCTGCGCATAGGTCTTGCCGACATTGCGCATCTCGAGAATGGGAATCTCAGCCATGCGCCGGGCTCCATTTCAGCAGACGCCGCCCGATCAGCATCACCAATTGATCCGAAAGAAAGCCGAACGCGCCGATCACGATCATGCCGGCGATCACGATCTCGGTGCGCGAGAGCTGCCGCGCCTCCATGATGATCGCCCCCAGTCCCGTCTGCACGCCGGTCATCTCGCCGACCACGATCACGACCCAGGCAAAGCCAAGTCCCAGCCGCATGCCGGTGAAGATCGAGGGCAGTGCCGCCGGCAGCACCACGCGAAAGAACTGTGCCGAGCCGGTGCAGCCGAGCATGCTGCCCGCCTCGAACAGCCGCGGCTCGACCGAGCGGACGCCGAAGATGGTGTTGACCAGGACGGGAAAGAAGGCGCCCAAGAACACCAGGAAGAAGGCCGAGCGCGGACCTAAGCCGAAGATGATCATCGACAGCGGCAGCCAGGCGGTGACGGGAATCGGCCGCAAGATCTGGATGGTCGGGTCGACCGATTGGCGGATCAGCGGCACCCGCCCGATCAGCATGCCCAGGGGCAGCGCCACGATCAGCGCCAGTGCAAAGCCGCCATAGACCCGACTCATCGACGCGAGCAGATGAATGTGCAGGGTGCGGCTATAGGCATCGTCGTTGATGCCGCCGAAGGCGAGATCCTGCAATTCCAGCCACACGTCGTGGGGCGGCGGGATCAGGCTCGCCGGCCGGCCCGCGGTGGCAAAATGCCAGAGCGCGAGCAGCAGCAGCGGAAAGCCCATCGCCAGCAGCACCGGCCGCAGCCGCGGCCATGTGCCTTCGCTGAAACTTCGGCGGATAACCGGCGGCATCGCGGCCGGCCGTTCCTGCGCTGCGGTGTTCTCGGTCGAGGGTGCCAGCATGCGGACCGCTCAGGTCGGCTTCATCGCATCGACAAAGCTGGTGTCGATGAAGCTTGAGAAGTCCGGGATGCGCTTGATCTGCTTCAGCGCCAGCATGTGCTCGGCATAGATCCTGGATTCCTCGATCTCCTGCGGCCCCAGCTTCCAGGTCAATTCCACATTCCCCACCGAGGCCTCGATCGCCTCCTTCTTCTGCCCCAGCTTCGCGCTCGCCATCGCCACCATCGCATCCTTGTTGGTCGCGGCATAATCGGTCGCGCGCTGGTGAATGCCGAGCATGACGCGCACTAGCTCCGGCTTTTCGGTGATGAGATCGCGATGGGTGCCGAACACCATGTTGAGCGAGCCCATCGGCGTCGAATAGGGATATTCGACCAGTTGCCCGACGCCGGTGGAGAGCGACACGCCGGGGCCCGGTTCGGCGCCGACATAGGCATCGATGTCGCCGCGCGCGAGCGAGATATGCATCTCGCTGAAGGAGACGCGCACCGGCTCGACGTCCCTGATGCTCATGCCCTCCATCCTCAGCCGCTCCAGGAAAAACACCTCCTGCGTCGTGCCAGGGAATACCGCCACCCGCTTGCCCTTCAGATCCTTCAGCGTGTTGATGCCGGAATCCTTCTTGGCGATGATCGCCATGCCGCGGTTGCAGGTGGAGGCGATCACCACGACCGGCTCGCCGGCCGCGGCACCCAAAATCGCCGCTGCAATGCCGAAGGCGCCGAAATCGACCGATCTGGTCACCACCGCGTTCTTGCATTCGGCCGGCGTCTCGAACGGGGTGACCTCGACCTTGGTGCCGGCCGGCACGAACTGCTCGTAGAAATAGGGCGCGATCGAATGGATCAGCTTCAATGCGCCGGCGCGGATCACGATCGGCGCGCCTTCCGCGCGCAGAACCGCCGGTGCGGCAATCATTCCGGCTCCAAGGCCCAATAAAAATTCGCGGCGCAATAGTTTGGTCATCAGCACTGGCTCCCGTTGCTGCTTTTTGGAAATGCAACAACCGTGCCGGAAGCGCCCGCCTTTTGCGCCGCACGTGCCCCCTCGCGCCCTTGTGTCCCAGGCTCACGTCTGGCGCATGCAGAGGTGAAGCCGCCGGGCCATGATTCCGCCGCAACCGAGGGAGGTACTTCCTATACTCAACCATAAGCACGGGCGCCGACGCCTGCGCGTAGAAAACACATATGAGGACACGCCCATGGAACTCGGATATTTCGCGATGCCGTCGCATCCGCCGGAGTGCGGCTTGAAAGAGGGGCACGACTTCGACCTGCAGGTGCTGCGCTGGCTGGACGAGCTCGGCTACCAGGAGGCCTGGATCGGCGAGCATCACACCGCACCCTGGGAGCCCGATCCCGCGCCGGACCTTCTGGTCGTCGAAGGCCTTCGCCAGACCAAGCATTTGCGCCTCGGCCCCGGCGGCTTTCTGCTGCCCTATCACCATCCCGCCGAGCTCGCGAACCGCGTCGCCATGCTCGACCATCTTTCCGAGGGCCGCCTGAATTTCGGCGTCGCGGCCTCCGGCCTGCCGAGCGACTGGGCGATGTTCAATGTCGACGGCATGAGCGGGCAGAATCGCGAGATGACGCGCGAGGCGCTCGAGATCATCTTGCGGCTGTGGACCGAGCCCGCGCCCTTCACGCATCAGGGCAAGTATTGGACCGTGAGCAAGCCGGACGTGATGTTCGATTTCCTCAAGCCTCACCTCAAGCCGCTGCAAGCGCCGCATCCGCCGATCGGCGTCGCCGGCCTCTCCAAGGGGTCGGATACGCTGAAGCTCGCGGGCGAGCGCGGCTTCATTCCGATGAGCCTCAACCTCAACCCGGCCTATGTCGGCAGCCACTGGGACTCGGTGGAAGCAGGCGCGGCGAAGAGCGGGCGCAAGCCGAGCCGGCGCGATTGGCGGCTGGTGCGCGAGGTGTTCGTCGCCGACACCGACGAGGAAGCGTGGCGGCTATCGGTCGGCGACATGATGGGCCGAATGATGAGCGAATATTTCCTGCCGCTGCTCGGCCATTTCGGCTTCAAGGATTATTTGAAAGCCGGGCCCGACGTGCCCGATAGCGACGTCAATGTCGAGTATTGCGCGCGCCACAACTGGGTCATCGGCTCGCCCGCGACCGTGACCGAGAAGATCGAGCAGATCTGGCACGAGGTCGGCGGCTTCGGCGTGCTGCTTGTGTTCGGCTTCGACTACAAGCACAAGAGCGAAGCCTGGCACAACTCGCTGCGCCTCTTGAAGGAGGAGGTGTTGCCGCGGCTGAAGCATCTCGATGCGGGGATGGGCAGGGCGGCGTGATGATCGTGCGGGCGGAGCCTGTGTGAGGGTGGCGTCGTGTGGGTGTCATTCCAGGGCGATGCGCCAGCATCGAACCCGGAATGACGGCATAACCCCACTTGGTCGTCCTGGCGAAAGCCAGGACCCATACCGCGGAATCTCTGCGTGGGACTCATCTGGTCGACGAGAACCTTCGTCCAAACGATGTCCTGTGGTTATGGGTCCCGGCTCGCGCGGAGCCTGTCATCGGGCCGCGCTTTGCGCGGACCCGTTGGCTCGGCCGGGACGACAGGGGTTGTTTTCCGATTCGATTTTCAAACAGCGCGTACCGTCATTGCGAGCGAAGCGAAGCAATCCAGAGCCACGCGTGCGACTCTGGATTGCTTCGTCGCTTACGCTCCTCGCAATGACGAGCGAGAGACATGCGTCCGCGTTCTCGCGGCGACTTTCGCCCGAGTTTTGCGACAACCATCGTCCCTCTCGATAGCAGAGGGCGCAGGGAAGGCCGGGTGTCCGCCGCACCCATGGTCCCGTGTGCGGCAGATGCGCTAAAGAAATGCACACGGGAGCAACCACAGGTAAGGCGGGTTCACACCGGCCTTCCCTGCGCAGTGGTTTACGGCTTACTCCGCGCTCTCCCCGGTGAACCAGACTTTGTTGTCACCGTCATCAGCGCGATGCGCTTGCGCATCGTCGCGAACTTAGCGCCAGCCTTGGGGCGCCAGGACCACACGACTTCGCCGTCCGCGAAAGAAGCCGTTCGTCTTTCGGCACCCTCGCGTCCACCGCATCCCGCGCTCAACGTCCGTGACGACGCGTACGCCCCTCATCGAGGCGGGACGCACGCAAGATGCGGCTGATTTGGGGGGATCGCAAAGCGATTTATTTTTTATGCGAAATCTTGAACGGGCTAATCTGCTTGATGCGGCTCGCAAAATTAGTTTTTGCGCGCAGGCGATTTTTGGGCCGTTCCTCGGTCGTCATCGCCCGCGAAGGCGGGCGATCCAGTATTCCAGAGGCTTTCGTCCTTAAGCGGAGAGGTCTCGGCTTACTGGATGCCCCGCCTTCGCGGGGCATGACGGCCGAGCCCGATGAGACTTACTCCGGCCCCACCGGCATCGGCACCGTCTCGTACTTGAGTGGCAGGTTCACCGGCTTGTAGTCCGGCAGCGCTTCCATGCGCCTCAGCACGGATTCATGGATGAAGGCACCTTCCGGGATGAGCCGCGGCTCGGCATCCGGAATGTAGAAGCCGAAATGCGATTTTCGCTCCGGCCATTCCTTGTATTTGTCCTTCTTCGGCAGGTATTCGAGAATGCGCCAGGCCGCCGTCATCGAATTGTGCGCTTCGCCGCGGACGCAAGGCTTGACGTAGGAGAACGGGCTGCCCTTGCGCTGCACGCCCCAGGCGAGCTGATTGACCGTCTGCTGGTTGACGGTGAGGCCGCATCGCACCGCCTCGTCGATCATCCAGAGCAGCGGATATTTGGAGAGCGCGCTGTCCTTTTCGGGATAGCCGCCGCCGACATCGCCATGCACGCCGGCGAACCAGACCTGCTTGATGTCCTGCGGCTCGGCCTTGGCGTCGTTGAAGCGGTTGTGCGCGAAAGTCTGCGGCTCGTCCCACTTCTTCAGGCGGAACATGCAGCGGCGCTCGTCGATCGAGATCGCCTGGCGGAAGATCCTCACGCTCGGATTGGCGATCGTGAACGCCAGCTCCTCCAGGCTCGGCCAGTACAGCCGGTCAGGCCGCGGCACGATGACGCTCGCTACCGTGTCCCACACGCCGATGAAATGAATGGTCGGCCAGCGCGAGGACAGGATGCGCGCGAACTGCGCCGCCTGGTCGTAGCGGCTCGTCGGCAGCGGCCCCTCGTCATCGGCCGCCTCCAGCAGCGATTTCGGGTCGGCCTGCTGCCCGTTGCTCGAAAACTGCTTGTAGGCGGTGAGCCCGGAGCCCGCGAGATTGACCTGCTGCGGGCGAATGAGCCCGACCTTGTGGATCAGCCCGGCCAGCACGCGTACCGCATAGGCGCCGCGGGAAAAGCCGAACAGATAGATGTGATCGCCGTCCTCATAGTTGTGGACCAGGAATTCGTAAGACGCGAGCACGTTGTCATCGAGGCCGTAGCCGGTGGCGAGCCCGAGGATGGCGACGAAATCCTGCCGCAGCTTGTGCCAGGGATCGGGCCGCGCCAGCGTGCCGACGCCGGGATCGTAGAACACCGCCTGGAACGGCTGTGTTTTCGGCGTCTTGCGCATGCAGCGATAGAGCTTGAGGACGTTGGAAATGTTCTCGCTGATCTCGTTGCCGGTCCCGTCGCAGCAGATGACGATGTTCTTCATGGCTGTCTCCCCCCGGTGCTGCTCCCTCATGCTACCTGGGCGAGCATAGCGCAGATTTGCGAAAGTTGTTGTGCCTCGATGCCCCCCGCCAAAAGGAGCCGCGGTCTGCTCACCTCTCCCTCCGGGAGAGGTCGGATTGCATCGTCAGATGCAATCGGGGTGAGGGGGACCGGCTCTCTCGAGGGACCGTAATCCCTCACCCGATTTGTGCCGGACGATGCTTCGCATCGCCGGCACAAATCGACCTCTCCCTCCGGGAGAGGTGGGCGGAGCTCGCAGTGCCATCACCCGAGTTGCAGGGCGGGCAAAGGCGCGTCAGCCCCATGCCCATCGTGGTCGTTGCGATCGGAAGCGGTGGGCACGCTTCCGCCTTCGCTCGTCGAGCTTCGGCGCGACGAGGCGATTTGCGCACTCTCCAACTACACCGTCCAGTATTGCGGGTGCGGGTAGGATCGTGAGCGGTCGCCCCAGTCGAAGGCGTCGCCGTCGAACTCGCACGGGCTCGAGCGCAGCTCGTCCAGCGTCAGCCCGGTCTCGAACGCCTGGCGCTCGGGATTGAACTTGAGCGCGCTCCACTGGATGGGATGATGATGGTGGGTGCCGAGCAGCCCGCCGGTCCTGACCACCGCATAAGCAACCGTTCCGCTCACCTTGTCGAGCATCAGCCGCTCGATCGTGCCGAGCCTCGCGCCGTCGCACCCGTAAACGGCGACGTGCTCCACGCGATCGCTGGGAACCATGGTATGAGACATGACGTCCTCCGTGGCGTCTTCCCTGTTGTCTTGTGTTGCTGCGATTATAGCATCAACCAGGCCGGGTTGCGCAGGCTGTCATGCGGGATGCGACGCACTTACGCGGGCGCGCTGCCGGCATGCTGCACACGCTCAAAGGCTACTGCGGGGTAAGACCGGGCAGTCCCGTAGGGTGGGCACGCTTCCGCCTTCGCTCGTCAAGCTTCGGCGGGACGAGGCGCTTTGCCTACCCTACAACCCGGCGTTCGCCATCAATCTGTTGATCGAATCCCGCTGCCGCTTAGGTTGAAGGCCGTCAGGCTGGCCGCCAATTCCCGGGAGGACGACATGCGCATCATGATCATCAACGGCCCCAACCTCAATCTGCTCGGCGTGCGCGAGCCGCACATCTACGGCTCGACCACGCTGGATGCGATCAAGGCCTCATGCGCGCAGTTCGCCGCCTTTGCCGGCGTACAGCTCGCCTTCCACCAGTCGAACCACGAAGGCGTCCTCGTCGACCTCATCCAGTCGGCGCGCAACGACGCCGACGCACTCATCATCAATCCCGCCGCCTATTCCTTCACCTCGATCGCGATGTACGACGCGCTGAAGATTTTCGAAGGGCCGATCTACGAGGTCCACATTTCCAACATCCACGCGAGAGACGAACTGCACCGGCATTCGAAACTCTCGGCGGCGGTCAAGGGCGTGATCGCGGGGCTCGGGCCGTATGGCTACATCGTCGCCATGCAGGCGGCGCTGCAGGGGCTGGGCAGGCTGCCGGAGACGCTGCCAGAGGCGATGCGGGTGGGGCCGAGGTGAGGGAGGCGACCCTCACCTCAGAACGCTTGTCACCAGATCGGCACCTTGGTGTGCCAGTCGGTTCAGCGGATCGAGCGCTTCGCTCGGCGGTGTTTCGTGCGGCTGAGTCGTTCAGGCGAAGAGCTTTCGATATTCCGCAATGTCATACCGCGCGGCGTCAAGGAGCTGGCACATCGCATTGACCATCTCATTTCTGATCTCGTGCTGAGACCCTAAATAGGCATCAACATCAAGTAAATTTCCTACCCTTTTTAGGGCATTTGTGGCCAGCGCACATTCGTCGATTTGCGTTGGCTGTATCCCAGCAAGGTTGCTTGGGTCCTTTGTGGGGCCATGCGTAGGATTAAATCTTATGGCAATCGAAACCATGTCTTCGATCTCTACGCCGCCCTTGACTCGATATCCGAGTACATTCTTGACGTCCATTATCGAGGGAGGGTTTTGAGACGATGAGAGACGGAGCAACCACTTGCAAAGGCCAACCAGAAACACTGGTTGAATGCCCTTGTCCTGCCGCTTTGCTTTCTGCAACGATGAAGCGTCGCTTATGTTATATTTTTTAGACGAGAATTCCCGAAAGCGAATGCAATCAGCTAGATTGGTCTTATACAGCTCGGATAGACGATCCAACGTTTCGAAATGAACGTGAGCTTTGCCGACCCTAGTTGTCAGTAGCAGCAACCATGGAGTTTTCCTCCGCGCTTGAACCGACAGTAGTTTGCTGACCATGTTGTAGTAAGTGTGGTCAAATTTTCCGGGCGGCTGTGCTCCAAATCCGTCGCACAGGTCAAGATTAATCACATCGTACGGTCCAATCTCAAACGTTTTGCGCCAAGCGATTGAGTGATCATCCACTACTTCACGGATATCGTGAGGGACGATCTCAGATTGAGGATCGTACGAAGCCGATTTGCTGACTTCGTCCAACGAGATGTTTAGATCGGTTTGGTCGTCGCTTTGCGCATCAGCGCTGTTATTGAAACCTAAGAAGCGCAGCCTTAAGGAGCGCGGCTCGCAAACTGCGGAGCCAAAGAATCTGATATCGAGTAGATCGTCTCCGGGAAGCCCGAAGTACGTCAGTGTTCCTCCAGCAGCAGCAATCTCATCGGCGAGTTCGCCGATATAATGGCGCCACTGTTCGCTTCGAACGTACTGCTTTCGCGGCTTGTGCCAGGGCAAAAATTCCCTCTTTTTGGGTAATGCAAAGCTGTAGTCGTCTATGGAAACAAGATCGCTAGCTAGGCTCTCGGTGTCATCAGGCTCGGTTGAGCTGTTCGCTCCTTGGACTTTCATTCCTCGCGCTCTTCTAGAATTGAGTGTATTGCTCTGAGTAGAACTTCCTGATCTCTTTTGGTCAGTTGGTCGATCAAGCCGAACGAGGCGAGGACTTGCGTAATCGCCTTTAATTTCTCCTCGATAATGGCTGCGCGCGTTTTCTCCTTCGGAGTCCTCGGTTGGATGTGGCCTTTCGTAACGGATGAGCGTCTATACACATACGCATCAGACTTTCGAGGTGCGGATTTCTCGCTATCGACAATTTCAACAGAGGGTGGAGATGAGGCGGGGTCGCTTGATTGATCTGCCCACACCTGAGAAGCTATTTGTTGGATGGCGCCAACGCGAGATCCTCTTACTTGTTCGCGTGACTCCGAGCGGACTTCGCTCGAAGCTTTCTTCTGCACGGTGGCAAGCTGCCTCAATGCCCCGTGCAGCCATCGCGTCAGATAGACGACGTGGGGATGCGCATTGTTGAAAGATTCCCTATCAATGTTCAAGGCGCTGTCCAATCCTTCGCTAACGAAGATTTCGCACGTGGTCTGCCGAAGGCGAGTCTGCTCGGAGACTTGGTACCGCATGAATGTTGGGTCGAACAGCGTCCCACTTGCGCCGTGAATTCGGACTAGCGAGCCCTGGTGCTCAGTAGGGGCAATCTTGGGAGACCAGAACAAATAGGCCTCGAACGCAAGCCTGCCACCGCTGAGCTCTGGCTTTATTTTAGAGAACGCCTCGTCACATTTTCCAATGAATACGAGAGGACGTTTGAGCGCGTGGGATGTCGTAGGAAGATTCCTAAATTTAATGGGTCGTGCAAGCTTCAGATCATCTATGAAGACCTCGAATTTGTCGCCTTGTCCCTCTGGATCGCTAAGGCCAACAATCTCTCGAATGGAAGATTGGTTTTTGCCCTCAATGGGCGTCGCTGAGCCCTTGGGCTTGTTGGATAGCTCAAAGGTACTGGCCCAGCCCGAGGTGGGCATGTCGAACAGATGTCCGTCAACATATGGCAGCGGTATCGCCAACGCGAGCTGCCAAATCATCCGAAGGTAATAGTCAAAGATTCTGTCTAGCTTTGGATTCGGATTTGCTTGCTCGATCTGTTGCCAAACGCAATCTACAAGCTTCTGAAACGCCGCTTCTGGCCGATCTGATTTGTCCCAAGGAAGCGAGGAGTATTTATCGCCGATCGGCCTGAACGATTTGCCAGACTTATCAACTCGCCCGACATGAAATTGTGGAGGTTCGATCGCCTGCCTTTCCTCCCCTGTCGTGGTTTCCTCATTGTGTTCTATGGCGTCCCAGATGTCCCGACTGCGCAGGGTGTCGCGTGCTTGTGGCCGGATAGAATTTAGAACAATGGTAGTGCCATGCTTGTCTCTATCCGTCGCCTTCTCTCGCCAGATGGTCACCTTGCCGGATTCAAACCGCCCTTCCCCGTGTGAAGGCGCGACTTCAGAATCGGAAAACTGTCTCAATACGACGGTTGCGACTGTGCGATGATCATCACCTTTTGTCTTGGTTATGATTTGGAAAGAGTGGGTAAGTTGCGAAACCGAAAAGAGCCCAATGCCGATTTTTCCGATAAGCCGTCGACCCTTTGGGCTCCGGAAGGGATCCTTTGGTGACGTAATGCCCAGACCTTCTCCGCGGTCATTTCGTTTTGCACTGCCTCCTATATTGAACAGCAGGTGCGCCAAGACCTGCGGTGACATTCCGGCCCCATCGTCTTCAATTGTAATGCGCTCAAAACGCGGAACGTCCGTCTTTATCACCACCCGGCTCGCATCTGCGTCGTACGCGTTGGAGATTAGTTCCCTCAGTGCAGATGCCGGCTGGCGGTAGATGCCATCCGTGACTCGAGCTATAACTTGCTCGTTTGTTTGGAGTGTAGTCTGGACGACATGATCTCGATCCTCGCTCCGCAAGATTTTGTCGGCGAGTTCGAGTTCGTTGGGCTTTTCCTGGTGGACTATTGTGGGTGCCAACTCATTCACCTAGGGAATGTTTTATCGCGGCGGCCAAACTCTTCGCTAGAGGCGGCGGCACCGCGTTGGATACTTGCTCAACTTGCTCAGAGAGATTACCTGCCAGGACGAATGTTTTCGGAAAACCCTGTAGCAGCATTGCTTCAAAAATACTCAAGCGTCGCTTGCCACTTGGATGGACATAAATCTCTCGGTGGCCGAACGCGATTGTAGGGCTCGGCTTGTGCCAGCTTAATTGTTTGAAGCAACGCCCTATGTGAGCTGCGGACCTTTTTTGAAAGCGAGGCGACACGGGATTCATGGTCCAGTGGTTAGGATGGTGAGGAATATCCCGCTCAGTTAGGTTTCGTGAAAAGAATTTCGGCTCGGGAAGGGCGCCTATCGCATCTCGGACAGTTAAGTGGCCCTTTCTCCGTCTTGGACGCACGCTCTGGATGCGGAGGTCCGATCGCATGCCTGAAAGCACTAGTCGTTTTCTGGTTTGGGGTACACCAAAGTCCAGAGCGCAGAGTTCTTTCTCTGTTATGTCGAATCCAAGTTCGCGTAACCCAGTGAGAAGGTTCTGGTACGCGGCTGAATGTTTCTTGTCCCGCATTCCCAGGACGTTTTCGAATACGACAAATTCGACCACAAAGTATCGCTTAAGCTCTCGCACGATATCGATGTAGAGTTTCGGGAGCTGATTTCTGGGGTCGGATGCCGTAGCGGTGGTGTTTGCCCGAGAGAACCCCTGGCACGGAGGTCCGCCGATAATTCCGATGCGCGAGCCCCTAGGTAAAGCTTCATTTACAATCGATGAAACACCCTTTGGGCCAAGCTCAATTAAGTCTCCGGCGATCGCCGCTGAGCCTGGAAAATTTCGCTTATGAGTCTCGATGGCCGCGGACGAAATATCAAACGCCGCGCTTAGCTCGAAGCCGACGGATTTGAATCCGTGGTCCAGGCCCCCAGCCCCAGAGAAGAGGCTAACAATTTTCGGTAGCCTTCCTGAAGCGTTGCGTTTTGAACTTCCCCGAGAGGATCGCGCGGTCGCCATTATTTTTTCAACTGTTCTTGCAGCATGCACTTACAGGTGTTAGCGCGCGAAAGGAATCAATCAAAGGTATGATGCCTGCTTCGCCCACAAAGTCTAAGCCGTTCATGGTGAAAATCGGCTTAATTTCATGTATTTGACCGGGGAGTAACACGCTAAGCCGTTCGCGCCATTATGGACAAAATATCAGCGATTCGCCGGAGTGCTAACATGGCGGCTATCCGTTCGAAGGATACGCGCCCTGAGATTTCGGTTAGGCAATTTCTTTTCAGAAACGGACTACGATTCAGGCTGCATTCGGCGGCGCTTCCGGGCAAGCCGGACATAGTCTTTCCATCCCGTCGCGTTGCTATTTTTGTGCACGGCTGTTTTTGGCATGGGTGCAGAAAATGCGTGGATGGCAAGCGCAGAGTGAAATCGAACCCGAAGTACTGGACCGAAAAGCTTCGTGCGAACCGACTGCGCGACGCTCGGCACAAACGAGCGCTCCAAAGCGCGGGGTGGAAATGCTTGACGGTTTGGGAATGCGAGGTGGCGAAACCGAGTCGGCTCGATTGGCTACTTGAAGAGATAGTTTGTCGTCCCGTCGTCCGAAAAACAAAAACGGCCGGGTCTTTCGACCCGGCCGCCACAAACTCAACGCTTAAGCCTACGCGACTAGACGCTACTTGCCCCTAGCCCTAGCCCTTAAAACTCTCAGCTCGCCTGCTTCACCGGCTCTGCCGCGCCGACCTTCTTCTCGATCTGGCGCTTGATCTCGAGCGCGCGCGGGGAGAGGGTGTCGGCCTTGGCCTTGAGCAGGTACGCATCCAGGCCGCCATTGTGGTCGACGCTCTTGATCGCGCTGGTGGAGACGCGCAGGCGCACGTTGCGGCCGAGTGCATCGGAGATGAAAGTCACGTTGCACAGGTTCGGCAGGAAGCGCCGCTTGGTCTTGATGTTGGAGTGGCTGACCTTGTGGCCCACCTGGGGACCCTTGGCCGTCAGTTCGCAGCGCCGTGACATCGCAAAATCCTCTTCCATCCCCGCCAGCTCAAAGCCCGTGATCGGGCGGCCGCAGGGGTCAAAATTCATCGGTCCTACCGGGAGTGCGCGGACGTATAGGGCGCAATGGCCGATCCGTCAAGTTTTCGAGGCCGCGAGAGGCTTGCGAAATCGCGGTATCTCGCAGGCATTTCCGATGCTTAACGGATCATATAAAGGGCGCATTCGGGACCGATCTTTAAGCTCGAAATGTTCCCGGCGCTGGACCCCTGTTGGACCGATTTTGGCCTAAGGCCGCCGGCCGCCTTGGTTTTTTGCTCCGTTTCCTGCGTTGATGACAGTTCGAACCACACGATCGCGCCGGCAGCAGGACTGCCTTCCGTGACCCCGGACCATCCGATCCCGGCCCGGCCGGCCCGCCGCCGGTCGGCGCTCCTGCTGCTCGCGAGCCTTTGCGCAGGCCTGGTCCTCTCCGGCGCGCTTGCAGGCGCCGCGCACGCCCAGGCGCGGGTGGACGCGCAATATGAGGCGACGCTGGCCGGCATTCCGATCGGCCGCGGCTCCTGGACCATCGACATCGGCGACGACCAATATTCGGCCTCCGCCTTCGGCGGCACCGCGGGGCTGTTGAAAGCGATCGCCAACTCCTCCGGCACCGGGGCCGCGCAGGGGCGCGTCGTCAATGGCGCGCTGGTCGGGACCAATTACACGGCCTCGACCACGACCTCGAAGAAGACCGAGGCGATCCACATCGTGCTCAACAACGGCAGCGTGAAGGAATACGGCATCGACCCGACCCCGCCGGTCGATCCCGACCGCGTTCCCGTCACCGATGCGCATCGCAAGGGCGTGTTCGATCCGATGACGGCCTCGCTGCTGCGCGTGCCCGGCACCGGCGATCCGCTGTCGCCCGATGCCTGCCGCACCAGCGCCGCGGTGTTCGACGGCCGCATGCGCTACGAGCTCTCGCTCGACTACAAGCGCATGAGCATGGTGAAGGCGGAAAAGGGCTATTACGGCCCCGCGGTGGTCTGCGCCATCTACTTCAAGCCGATCGCGGGCTACATCCCGGACCGCCCGGTGATCAAATATCTCTCCGCCGCGCGCAACATCGAGGTCACCTTCGTGCCGATCCCGGGCACGCGGTTCCTGGTGCCGTTCCGCATGGTGGTGCCGACGCCCTTCGGCACGGGCGTGCTGGAGGCGACGCAGTTCATCACCCAGGCCAATCCGAAGAATCCGAAGACGCAGTAGCGTCGCCGCGCTTGGCGCGTTGGCGCCGCCAGCCATCCGCAGCGTCATTCCGGGGGCGGTGCGCAGCAGCGAACCCGGAATCTCGAGGTTCCCGATGCGCAATTGCGCATCTGAGGTTCGCACTTCGTGCGCCCCGGAACGACGGTGGCAGCGGCGAGGCGCGGAATCCTGTTGACGAATCCTGTCGACGAATCCTGTTGACTCTTGGCCGCTTCTGATTCGACTCGGGGGCATCAGGAATTTAAGACATTCGCAGCCAAAATCCCTTGCTTTGGATCGCGGCAAAACCTCATCTAGTGCGGGGTTTCGGTTCCCTCGCGAGATGTTGCGGTGAACGAAGCCGGAAATGGGATGGAGTCAGCGATTCGGCCGCGATTCGTTCTAGACTCGTTCCAGAGCTTAAGCGGGGGCACTATATCCGTAGCAAAGTGACACAGTTGCGGGCCCGGAAGCCCGCATCGCATTCGCAATTTGCGGATTTGCACCCCATCTTCTTCTTGTGGCGCGCCAGGGCATGTTAATTCGATTTGAAGCGAACAACGGAGTTTTGCCTCTCCCCGCCGCAACCGGGGTTTGGCGGAGTTGCTCATTCTCGATTTGCGCAAGTCGGGCAGGCCCGACTCGCGTCGGGGCGAGATGGACCGGCAGCGCGGAGACATCTTTTCAATCGACGGCGATCGCACGCTAGCCTCTAGGCGTTAAAGCACCTCAACACATTATGGCCCTTTCTCCTTCGTCCTCGTTCGCACCGGAGCGCGCTGCAGGCTCCGGCGTGACAGCCGTGCTCGGCCCGACCAACACCGGCAAGACGCATCTTGCGATCGAGCGCATGCTTGCGCATTCCTCCGGCATGATCGGGCTGCCGCTGCGGCTCCTGGCGCGCGAGGTCTACAACAAGATCGCCGATCGCGCCGGCCCTGAGGCCGTGGCGCTGGTCACGGGCGAAGAGAAGATCAAGCCGAAGTCGCCGCGCTTCTGGGTCTCGACCGTCGAGGCGATGCCGCGCGATCTCGACGTGTCGTTCCTTGCGGTCGACGAAATCCAGATCGCGGCCGATCTCGAACGCGGCCATGTCTTCACCGACCGCATTCTCAACCGGCGCGGCCGCGACGAGACGCTGCTGCTGGGCGCCGCCACCATGCGCCCGATCATCGAGCGCCTATTGCCGGGCGCGTCGATCGTGACGCGCCCGAGATTGTCGCAGCTCTCCTTTGCCGGCGATCGCAAGATCACCCGCCAGCCGCGCCGCACCGCGATCGTCGCGTTCTCGGCCGACGAGGTCTACGCCATCGCCGAATTGATCCGCCGCCAGCATGGCGGAGCGGCGGTGGTGCTGGGCTCGCTGTCGCCGCGCACGCGCAACGCGCAGGTGGCGATGTTCCAGAACGGCGACGTCGATTATCTCGTCGCCACCGACGCGATCGGCATGGGGCTCAATCTCGACGTCGACCACGTCGCGTTCGCCTCCGACCGCAAATATGACGGCTATCAGTTCCGCAGGCTCAATCCGGCGGAGTTCGCGCAGATCGCAGGAAGAGCGGGACGCGCCACCCGCGACGGCACGTTCGGCACCACCGGGCGCTGCGCGCCGTTCGAGCCGGAGCTGGTGAATGCTCTGCAGAACCACACCTTCGAGGCGGTCAAGGTTCTGCAATGGCGCAATTCGAAGCTGGATTTTTCGTCCCTCGGTGCGCTGCAGGTGTCGCTTGCGCTGCCGCCCGGTCACGAGGCGTTGACGCGCGCGCCGATCGCCGAGGATCTGCGCGTGCTCGACCACGCCGCGCGCGATGCCGATGTGCGCGACATGGCGCATGGCAAGGCCGCGGTCGAGCGGCTCTGGGACGCCTGCCAGATACCGGATTACCGGAAGCTGTCGCCGGCGGCGCATGCCGAATTGGTGACCACTTTGTACGCTTTCCTGATGAAAGGGGGCCGGATCCCGGACGGCTGGTTTGCCGCCCAGGTCGACCAGTCCGACCGTGTCGACGGCGATATCGACACGCTTTCGGGCCGGATCGCGCAGATTCGCACCTGGACCTTTGTCGCCAACCGGCCGGATTGGCTCAAAGACCCGGAGCATTGGCAGGGAATCACGCGCGAAGTTGAAAATAAATTGTCGGACGCGTTGCACGAACGGCTCACGGAGCGTTTCGTTGATCGCCGTACCAGTGTATTGATGCGCCGCCTGCGGGAGAACGTCGTTTTGAATACGGAAATCGGCAAGACCGGCGAAGTCATTGTTGAGGGCCATGCGATCGGCCGGCTCGACGGGTTCACTTTTGCGCCAGACGCGGCGGAGGCGGGGTCCGACGCCAAGGCGCTGCAGGCCGCCGCGCAACAGGTGCTGGCGCGCGAGATCGACGCCCGCGCCGAAAAGCTTGGCAATGCGGCGGACGATCAGTTCGTGCTCACCTCCGACGGCACCATCCGCTGGACCGGGGACGCCGTGGCAAAGCTGGTCGCGGCCGACGACGCGCTGCATCCGCGCATTCGCATCATCGCCGACGAACGATTGACCGGCGCCTCGCGCGAAAAAGTGCAGGCGCGGCTGGAGCTGTGGCTGAAGACGCACATCGAAAAGCTGCTGGGGCCCTTGTTCGAGCTCTCCAAGGCCGAGGACATCACCGGCATCGGGCGCGGTATCGCCTTCCAGCTCGTCGAAGCATTGGGCGTGCTGGAGCGGGCCAAGATCGCATCCGAGATGAAGGATCTCGACCAGCCCTCGCGGGCGACCTTGCGCAAATATGGCGTGCGGTTCGGCGCCTATCACATCTATTTCCCGGCGCTGTTGAAGCCGGCGGCGCGCGCGCTGGCCTCGCTGCTCTGGGCCTTGAAGCACGACAATGTCGATCTGCAGGCGGTCTCCGGCGCGCAGCACATGGCCTCATCGGGGCGCACCTCCTTCCCGGTCGACAAGGCCTTGCCGCGCGATGCCTATCGCGTGCTGGGCTACCGGCAATGCGGCGAGCGCGCCGTGCGCGTCGACATTCTGGAACGGCTTGCCGATCTGATTCGCCCGGCGCTGGCCTGGCGCGAGAGTTCGCCCGGCGAGAAGCCGCTAGGCGCGTTCGACGGCCGCGGCTTCGTGGTGACGCAGGCGATGACCTCGCTCACGGGCTCGGCGGGCGAGGACTTTGCCTCGATCCTGCGCGCGCTCGGGTATCGCATGGAGCGCCGCCCGCCGCTGCCGCCGAAGCCTGCCGTCGTCACCGAGACGGTCGCCCCCGAGGCGCCACCGGCCGAAGGCGCCGCCACGGCACCCGCCGACACGCCGGCGGAGCAGCCTGAGGCCGCCGCCGAGTCATCAACAACGGATGCACTGGTCGAACCGGTGCTGGAGGCGGCGGAACAGCCCGGCAATCTCGCGCCCTCGGCCGCGCTGCTGCCGGACGTTTCGCCGATCCCCTTCAGCGAGGAGCCGGAGCCAGCGGTTGCGGCGGAGGAAGCGCCTGCGTCGCCCGCAGTTGCGGAGGCCGTGCCGGCTCCTGAAGCGGCTGCGGACGCGTCGCAAGAGCAGGCACAAGTCATCGATTCATCCGACGAGGTCGCCGCGATCAGCGAGGCCATGCCTGCGGAAACCGCGGCGGCTGTCGAGGCTGCGACGGCCGAAGTCCCTGCGGCGGAAACCGAGCCCACGGCGGAAGGCGCACCTGCGGCGGCGGCCGAGCCGCAACTGGTCGAGGTCTGGCGGCCCGGCGGCCGCATGGACGAGCGGCGCCCGCGTCACCGCCACCATCGCCATCAGGATCGCAAGCCTGGCGAGCAGGCCGAGGCGGCGGCAGGCGAAGCCGGCGAGGGCGAGAAGCGCCAGCATCATCGCCATCATGGCCGGCGGGATTTCCGCAAGAAGGACGGCCAGGCGGGCGCGGAGGCGGCCAGCGGCGCCGAGGGCGCTCAGGCGCGCCAGGGACGCGAGCGCCGCGACGAGCGTGAGCATCGCGAGGACAGGGACCGGCCGCGCGAGCGTTTCGGCAAGGATCAGAACCGCGACAAGAAGGGCAAGTTCGGCGCCGAGCGCGACCATGGCGGCCGCGAGCGGGGTCCGCGCGATCACGGCCGCGACAAAGGCGGCCGCGACAAGCGCGAGTTCGGTCCGTCGCATCGGCCCTATGCCTCGAGCGCGCCGCGCGAGCGTGAACGCGCCGTCGATCCCAATTCGCCGTTCGCCAAGCTCGCGGCGCTGAAGGAACAGCTCACGGCCAACAGGAAGGACTAGCGTTTTCCAGCGAAGCCTGCCCCGGACGCGATCCGGGGGGAACCGGTTCGCGTGAAGAAAACGCATCGAACAGAGGATTACGCCCACGGACCGCCAGCGCATCGATAAATGGCTGTGGCACGCGCGGGTCGTGAAGGCCCGCACCAGCGCCGCCGCGCTGGTCGAGGCGGGCCACGTCCGGATCAACGGCGTGCGCGAAACGGCGCCCGGTCACAGCGTGAAGCTCGGCGACGTCCTCACCATCGGGCTCGACCGCAGCGTGCGCATCCTCAAGGTGATCGGCTTTGCCGAGCGGCGCGGCGACGCGCAGGCTGCGCGCGTCTTGTTCGAGGATTTGCAAGGCGGGCCAAAATGATTATCTGAGCGGAGCAATAACTTGCTAACTTGCTCGGATTAGGCCGTTCGCGAGGCTTGGCTTCCCTTGCAGCACGCATGTTCCTGCGCTACGCAAGCCAAAACTCGCCAAGAAAATTCCAGCCAAGAAAATCGAACCGTCTCGGAGCCTTGGATGACTTACGTCGTCACTGAAGCCTGCATCAAGTGCAAGTACACCGATTGCGTTGAGGTCTGCCCGGTAGATTGCTTCTACGAGGGCGAGAACATGCTGGTGATCCACCCCGACGAATGCATCGATTGCGGTGTGTGCGAGCCCGAATGCCCGGCGGATGCCATCAAGCCCGACACCGAGCCGGGGCTGGAGAAATGGCTGTCGCTCAACAATGAGTACGCCAAGAGCTGGCCGAATATTACCCAGAAGAAGGACGCCCCGGCGGACGCCAAGGATTTCGACGGGATGGACGGCAAGTTCGAGAAATATTTTTCCCCGAATCCGGGAGCCGGTGACTAAGCCAATACCGGCCAAACTTAACCCTAATAGCGGCGAATCAGCCAAAAACCGCCCCCCAAAAGCTCTAAATCATTGATTTTTGCGGGAAATGTGTTATATTGAGCACATTTCAAGCTTGAACCCCGTCAGCCCGCTTTGGCCCCTCAGGGTTCCCGTGAAAAACATTCAACAGGGGCGTGGCAGTTCCGCGCGCAGGCTGTGTCACAGAAAACGCGTAAAACGAGTGCTTCCAAGACCACCAAGAAAGCTGCCGCGGCCAGCAGCCGCAGCGCAACCAAAAGCCGTGCCCGGGCATCCCTAAGGGACACCCGGACCGCCCACAAGGCGGTCTCGGCCGCAAAGTCCTCTAAGAAAAGAAGCGAAATGCAACATAAGTCTGCTGCCAAGACTGCCGCGAAAGCGACGGTCGCCAAGACCACTGCCCCGAAAGTTGCTCCCAAGGCTCCGGTGAAGGCCGCCGCCAAGCCGGCTGCGACCAAGCCGGCGGTGGCCGCGAAGCCGGCACCTGCGCCCAAGGCGGAAGAAAAGAAGGTCGTGACCCAGCGTCAGGGCTTCAAGGCCAACGAGTTCGTGGTGTACCCGGCTCACGGCGTTGGCCAGATCCTGGCCATCGAGGAGCAGGAGATCGCGGGCGCCAAGCTGGAACTGTTCGTCATCAACTTCATCAAGGACAAGATGACGCTGCGGGTTCCGACCGCGAAGGTTGCGAATGTCGGCATGCGCAAGCTGTCCGATCCCGCGCTGGTCAAGAAGGCGCTGGAGACGCTCAAGGGCCGCGCGCGCGTGAAGCGTACCATGTGGTCGCGTCGTGCCCAGGAGTACGAAGCCAAGATCAATTCGGGCGACATCGTCGCCATCGCGGAAGTGGTGCGCGACCTCTATCGCTCGGAGTCGCAGCCCGAGCAGTCCTACAGCGAACGCCAGCTCTATGAAGCGGCGCTGGACCGGCTGTCGCGCGAGATCGCGGTGGTGCAGCACTCGACCGAGACCGAAGCGGTCAAGGAGATCGAGAGCCAACTCGCCAAGAGCCCGCGCCGCGGCGCCGCCAAGGCGGAGGCCGGAGCCGAGGGCGAGGCTGATGCCGAGGGCGATATCGAGGATATCGACGACAGCGACGGCGACGACACCGCGGTCGCCGACGAAGCCGCGTAAGCGCGCTGGCGTTTTTCGGAAAGACAAAAGCCCGGTCATTCGACCGGGCTTTTTGTTAGGGCGCGCCGAGCGCATCGGCGCTGTGGAGTCGAAGAGTTGACACGCCTCGACAGACACCGGATCCTTCCCTCCCCGGCAAGCTCTGATAAGGCAACGTTTCGTCATGGACGAGGCCGACATCCCTCATCGGGCTGCGCTTGCAGCAGCGATAGTCGCTGCACGATTTACCGCAGCTCGCGTCGAACCGGTTATTCTGCACCAGTCTCGGCACATCACTGTGCTGCTGCGTCCATTGGCAATCGTGGCCCGCGTCGTAGTCGTTAACTCCGGGCTTTGCATCGAAGCGCTCAACCGCGAGCTCCAGATAGCTCGCCATCTTGGCGCGCGTGGCGCCCCGATAGTCAGGTCAAGCCAGGCGTATCCCGCAGGCCCGCACGTTCATGAACAATTTGCAATGACGCTTTGGCTACACGTCGAGCATCTGCGGACCGACGACGATGATGATGTTGAACGGCTGGCAAGCGCGGCACGAGCACTGCGCCGAGTGCACGAGGCGCTTGCCGATTATCCGCATTGGCTCCCGTCCTATCGAGCCAAGATCGACGAATGCGGAGCGTTGCTTGGAGATCGATCGGCCCTTGCCGCAATGGCGAACTCCGATCGCAACGTGCTCTTGAAAATATACGACCACCTGATCTGCTCGTTGGACAATCATCCGGTTCGGCCGGTGCCTATTCACGGTGACGCCCATCTGGGGAATGTATTGTTTGCGGCAGAAGGCCCGCTGTGGACAGACTTCGATGCGGTGAGCCTTGGTCCCCGCGAATGGGATATTGGCTGCGTTCCCGACCTCGCGGCATTTGAGCCGATAGATCACGAACTCTTCACTCTGCTATCGCTGATCCGCAGCGTTTGCGTGTCCACCTGGTGTTGGGCCGTGCCCCGCCTTCCCGGAAAACTCGAGGCGGCCAAATATCATTTGGAGTACCTGAAAGCTCATCTGGGAGGCCGACATTTGTAACTTCTGTCATCAACCAATCCACCATCGCCCCCGGTCCGCAGCCCGCCGACGGTGGGAACGAGGCGGAGGTGCTGCAGCGGCCGTTGTTGGATGACAAGACCGAGATGCTGCTGGGTGATGTCAACAAGGTAGATCAGCTCCCAGCCCAGAGATCCCGATGACTGACATTCAGACGTTCATCATTGAGCCCGGCACGCCGGAGCTGGCGATCTGCGCGCGCTGGCGCGTGGATGCCTTTTCGGTGCTCAAGGCGTCCTTCGAGGATGAATTGCGGTCGCTGGAGCTGTTTGCTTCGGATCAAAGCCGTGGTGTCGGGCTGATTGCCAAGGCCGATGGTGAGCCGATCGGGACGTGTCTTCTGGTCGAGTCGGAGATTGAGCCCAACCACGATGTATCGCCATGGCTTGCAGGCTTGTTCGTCGTTCCGGCGCATCGGCGAAAGGGGGCGGGCGCGGTCTTGGTTCGAGCCATCGAGGATCAAGCGCGGCAACGGGGATTTTCTCGGCTCCACCTCTACACCACGGATGTCGCCGGCTACTATGAGAGGCTCGGTTGGGTTGTTCAAGATCACACCAACTGGAGAGGCCTGGAGACGGCTTTCATGGTTCGCGATCTCTAGGTGTCGCGAAGGAACAAAGTCGCGAGCTTGCAGATCCCGTTATCCGATGATGTGCTCAAGATTGTAATGCGCAGCACGGACGAGACGATCGGCAGCGGCGCGAGGAGGACGAGGATGAGACGGACCGGAATTGGACGTTCAGGTGTGAGAAGCCTGATGCGTATTTTTGTGTTGGCCGTTCTGGCGGCTGGGACAGTTCTTAGCGCCGCGCCGTCACAGGCTCAGACCTACGATCCGAACTACCCGGTCTGCCTGCAGGTCTACGACGACATGGTGCACTACTACTTCGAGTGCAGCTATACATCGATAGCTCAGTGTCAGGCCTCCGCGTCGGGCCGGGCGGCTCAGTGCGTCGTCAATCCATACTTCGCCAAGCCTTCTCCCAAATCCGGGCCTCGCCAAAAGCGGCGGCACAAGCATTGAAGATCATTGCAGTCCGACGAATATCTCGCGAGGCGGCAATAGCGGCGATCCCGACGCTTCGCGCGAACAACAAAGATCAGACCACGGCATAGACTTTTGGCGGAAGCGAGCGGCTGTAAAAATGCCAAACTCTGAGCACAGGGTCGTTGCTGTGGCCGCGCAGGGCAGAATTGCGCCGTTCAAGATAAACCCCGCTCAGGGGACCGTAATGCGTACCTCCGCAACAGACGTTCGACTGAAACGAGTTGAGCAGTATGAGACCTCAGCGGCCGAATGCGAGACGCTCGCGCAGATGGCTGGCGATAGCGCGATGCAGACCAAGTACAAGCGCCTTGCTGCACACTATCGGCATCTTGCCGCCGGCTTTCGCAAGGCGCTCGCAATCCATGGTGCCGCATTGGTCAGCTTGACGTTGCACTAACTAGCGCATTCGCCGAGCTGAGCGTATCGGGGGAACGCGCCCCGACCTCCGCTGTCATTGCGAGCGCAAGCGAAGCAATCCAGATTTTCTCCGTGGATGCAGTCTGGATTGCTTCCGCCTACGCGCAAAGGCGCTTCGGCGGGGACTTCACGCCTCGCCATAGCTCGCGCAGCGAGCGACGCGGGTCGGCGCTTTCGCTCCTCGCAATGACGGGCCTGGTCGAAGGCGCTCGTCCGGCTTTGCAACTTGATCGGCGACTGGTCTAGTCCTGCGGCGTGATGAGCGGCTCTGTCCCATCATCTTGACGAGCTTGCGGAGCAAGCGCCCCGAACGATGAGGCCGGCAGCGATGCATAGCATCGTCCGAACGCGGCGCAGCCGCGCCTCCTCATCTTGAGGGTTTACTCACGCAGCAAGACCAGAGCATGATCTGGACCCGCGACAGGGTGCATTCACACAAAATGTGCCGCGGCTCTCCGCAGACACCATGCGCGAACGTAGCGATCCGATCAGGCCGGCAACTCTACCCTTAACCCGGGCATTTGGATTTTAGCGCGAATCGCACTCCATCTTGATCAGTTCACCGCATTCGCAGATGAACAGGCGGACGGTTCCGCCCTGTTTCGGGTCAAGCATTCTGCCAATGAAGCGAGGCTTGTTTCCGCACCTGTCACAGGTGGGAGCCTCCTCCTGCAGCTTCATCGTGAAAAAGCTCATGGTGGCCTCGCTTCCCAAACGAGGGAGTAAGATAGGTCGTTGCCGGCTCGCGCGAGCGTGCTTGCCGTTTGCGGCCCACTGCCCCGGATTGCCCATGAATCCGTTCCGCAAAGAGATCTGCGGAACAGGCCGCCGTCGGTGGTCTTGCGTTGGGCGGGATGGCCTCAGTTGGTGTTCGGGCCGTCTATCATCCTGCGTTTGACCTGTTCGCAGGTCTTTCTGACGTCTTCGGTGAACAGCGCACAATCTTCAATGCGCTTGAAGATTTTTTTGGCTTCCTCGCGATATGCCGCTGCCGTATCGCGCATATAGGCGATCGCGTTATGGACCTCCGCGGTCATCGCCTCGCATTTCTTGGCGGCATCGATCAATTCCGCTCCCATGGCCTCCATCTCTTTCGCGGCGGCCTCGTAGTCGCGGACCACTGCCTCGGCACTGAGCGCGCCGACGCGTGGAACGCCGTCCTGGTGCTCGACGTAATCAGGCAATGCAATTGAGGCTAATGAAGTGCTTGGACGCCCCATCGAGATGTCCGCTTCCAGTTGAGCCAAACTCACTTCAGGAGTCTTTCGAAGTTGTTCGATATTCCCCATTTGTCTGTCCTCCGAATACGACGGAAAGCACCCCCAGAGAGCAAAGGCATATCAGAGCTATACTGTGGATAATCTCAGGTATGTTTTTGACAGCCCCTGAATTGCCATAATTCGGCTCGCCGAGGAAGCAGCCCGCGTCTGGACCCCGCGTCTGGACGATGTGCGCAATCGCGGCGGCGGCCGCGCGGTGGACGGAAGTGGCGAATTGACCTCGTCGAATCGAGGGGCGGGCAATGGACCGGGCGATGGTTCGGAAAAGTGCGCAGCGGCTTTTCGAAGAGATCATGCACAGTGAAAGGCCTGGAGCGCGACGGTCACATCACGAAAGGCTCACGGAAGCTCGTTCATGTTGCGTAGCCCTCCGGCGCTCATTTGCGTGAGGGCTCCGGCGACGAGGTTCGGGAACCCAGCCCTCCCGAACCTCGTCCTTACTTCTTCTCCGCATCACGAGCGCGCTCATGCGTGAGAGCGCGATGAGATCAGGTTGAATCCTCATCGCGCGTCTCAATTTTTTCCTTGAGCGTGATCCTTTGGCGAAGCCGCTGCACAGATCACGCTCTAATGCGCTTCATTGTGCGGCGCGGTTTTGGGTTTCGCCGCAGGCGGATGGGGCGCGGGATGCGGCGCCGCGGCGACTTGTCGGGGTGGCGCGGCACTTGGATGCTGGGGCGGCTTGGGAGCCGTCGCCGTGGCGGCCGGCCTAGCCTCGACATTGGCGGGCCTCACTGCAGTATTCAGCGGCTTGCCGTCCGGTCTGACCGTCGCGCCTGCCGGCTTGGGCAACACGTTGTTCGTTCTCGCAGCGTGCTCCGGACCGGCCGATTCCTTGTTGTCGACCGGGCGGCTTTCGACGGCCCTGTTCGCAGCCGAAGGATTGTTTGCGAGAGGCTTGTTCGCAGGGGTGGCCGTCAGCGGCTTGTTCTCGAGCGCCCTGTTGGTGAGCGCATTGTTGGCAGGCCCTTTGGGAGCCGCCGCTGCGGGCGGCTGCGGCGCCGGCCCCGGCTTGGCTTCCCGTGCAGCGACGACGCCCTTGCCGCTGAATTCGCCCGGCTTGGCTGTCGCGGCGATGGCCGGGCGGCCGTGGTTCTCGGAGGCAAGCAGTGCTCTGTTGGTGCTCGCCAGATGTTGCTGTTGGAGTTGCGCCGGCGCGGGAGCGATGTGGCGATCTTGCGCGGCAGCCTGCTCTTGCGGTGTCGGCTGGACGGTGAGCCCGCCATTGCCGCCATTGAAGCTGACCCGCGTGATGTTGTTGTTGATGACAGTCTTCTCGTAGACGTTGGTGACGTTGACACTGCCGAAATTGTTCACGGTGCGGTTGTAGGCGAACGCGCCGTTGTCCCAGTGGCCACCCTCATAGCCGACGCCGCCATAGCCGAAGCCATAGTTGACACCACCATAGAAGCCGACACGCGGTCCCCAATACCCGGCGTTCCACGCGTAAACGCCGTCATGCCATCCCCAGTAACCGGGCGTCCACAACAGGCCGACGGCCGGCGGCTCAACCCAAGTGCCCGGCACCCAGTAATATCCGTCCGGACCGTAAGCCCAGTAACCGGGCGTCCAAATATAGCCGGGCGCGGGAAGCGGCGGCTGCTCGTAGACCGGAAGCTCCGGCGGAGCGATCGTAATGCTGAGGATCTGAGCTTGGGCGAGAGGCGAAATGAGCAGCGCGGCAAATAGCCAGAGGACGAATCGAAAGCGTCGCATGTTTGTTCCTTCCGCAGGAGCAAGTTCCCCGGTCGGAGCGATATCGAGCCAATGACGCGATATGATGGCTTCATTGTGCGTTCATTGCGAATCGAGTGATGACGATTCCAAGTCAATGGATTCGCTGACGGCGGTATCGAGCCGCGCTTCAGCGAAGCTGCGCCGCTGAAGATCGAGTTGTTGCGGGAAGCAAGCATGCGGGCTGCACGCAGGCCATGAGCGCGGCAGGTTCAGGAGCAAAGCCAGATGATCAGGAGCGCGATCGGAACCCCGGTGCCGAATGCGCCGGCAATCATCAAGGCGAATGCCAGAAGCAAATGCGTTGCGGCGATCGGCATCTCACGCACTGACATGCGATTGCTCTCCGGTGAACGCGAGCATTGATTCGACCAAGCGCAAGGTTGCAGGAACCAACGGGTTCCCGCCTTAACCTGGATTATCCCGGAGAACGCCGCAGCGATGGTTGATGGCGGCCAGCCACCCGCACTCGGATTGAGAGCGCAACGTGGCGGCCGCCATCACGCCGGCATCGCAGATCAAATCATCTGGCTGTGTGAGACGACAGGTCCGTCAATGTTTCATTTCGCGGAAGACGATCGTCGTGCCTGTCAGCTCAGGTGCATGCGGCGTCAAACTGGTGAGGGTCGAGTCGGTCCAATCCGCAAGACTGACCACCTCGCCGGATTGAATCTCCATCTCCGGTGCCTCGGCCGGCTCCAGGACCTTGAGGCCACTCTCGTCGAGAAAGAACGTGTGGTCCCCAAAGACATCGGTCAATTGCGTGACCGCCGGATGGTCGTCGGGAAGAACGTGGGCATTCATTTGGTTCAATGTCTGCTCCACCTGCGTCGAGTTCAACTTCATCGGCTGCTCCCACTTCTTCGAAGCATCAAGCGGAACGAACGGATCCAACCGGGGAAGTGTTCCCGAATTGTGATGATGCCGAGTAGATTTGTCGCGCAAAGCGGTTCCACCTGTGGACATCCGCGCGCTTCGTTCCCGACGTCGCGTGTTACCGGAGAACCGTCAGTCCACCACGATCTTCACGCGATCGCGGACCTTCACCTCCGCATGTGAGCTGAGGCCGTTGAGCATGCGGAAGCGTTCCATGGGATGATCGACGCCGGCCATGCGGTGGGAGAGCGACTCCACGGTATCTCCGGGCTGCACCGTGATCACCTTGATGCGTAAGGGGCGTGCGGCCTGGATTTCATCCAGCGTGAGGCGACGGAAGGAGTTGACGGTCTCGCGGGCATTGCGCTCGCTCTCCGTGGTCTTCTGCTTGGTCGCGAAGATGAAACGATAGACGTCGCTGCCGAAGCGCAGCGCGTAGATCTTGAAGTGCCATTGATCGCCATCGGCGGTTGCGGAGGCGGCCGGAAAGCCGTTGATGGTGAGATCCTCGGTCGAGGCCTTGTTGACGTTCTCCATCCAGCCCGAGTTGAGATAGTCGCCGAGCGATTGTTCCGCCGGCACCCGCACCACGTCGAAGCGCATTGCCTGCGTGCCGCCGTCGCGCACGCCGATCACCGCCTGCGCGGTATTGTCGAGCGTGAAATTGTCCGGCGCCTGGAAGGTGAAGCCGAGCTTGGGATGCAGGAAGCGCCGCCCGCGCACGAAGCCCTCGCTCGGGTCTTCGCCGTAGACGATGTTGTCGATCGCCGAGAGATAGGCCTCGCGATCGCGCTCGCTGTTCTCAGGCGAAGTATATTGCCGGGCGATGGTCTGCGCGTTCTCCACGCGCTCGGGCGTTGCCGGATGCGAGGAGAGGAAATCCTGGGCGCGCGGATCGAACGAAGCCTTGGCGGCCTTCAGTTCGGCATTGCGCTCCATCGAGCTCAAGAAGCGCGCCGCGCCGTAGGGGTCGAAATGCGCGCGCGCGGCAATCGCAACGCCCATGGCGTCGGCCTCGAACTCCTGGTTGCGCGAGAAGGTCGCAAGCGTCAGCTTGGTCTTGGCGAGCGCGAGCGCGGTGAGATCGGGATCGGTGCTCATGTCGGTGACGACGCGGGTGACGATCGCGGCCTGGCGCGCCTGATCCTCGCGGATCGCGGCGTGCCTGGCGATCACATGCGCCATCTCGTGGCTCAGCACGGAGGAGAGTTCGGAGGTGTCGTTGGCGAGCGCGATCAGCCCGCGCGTCACATAGAGCTGGCCGCCCGGCAGCGCGAAGGCGTTCACCGCGCCGGAGTTGAGGATGGTCACCTTGTAGCCCTGGTCGGGCCGCTCCGAAGCTGCGACCAGGCGGTCGACCGTCTTGCCGATCAGCGCTTCCAACTGCGGGTCGTCATAGGCGCCGCCATAAGTGGCGAGGATCCGCTCATGCTCCCGCTCGGTGGCCGGCGTGTTCGTGACCACAGGCTTGGGCTTGACCGGCGCGGGCGCCGGCGCAGGCGTGGCCAACTGCAGCCGCCCCATGTCGCCGCAGGCGCCAAGCGACAGCGCAAAGCCAAGCGCCGCCAGCGCAGCCCAAAGGCGGCGGCTCATTGCCGTGTCGCGCGGTCCCGCAAACCCATCCACTCGCGGCTACTCTTGAGTTGTCACGTCTTAAATTG
Source organism: Bradyrhizobium sp. STM 3562 (assembly GCF_045571435.1). Classification (NCBI taxonomy): domain Bacteria; kingdom Pseudomonadati; phylum Pseudomonadota; class Alphaproteobacteria; order Hyphomicrobiales; family Nitrobacteraceae; genus Bradyrhizobium; species Bradyrhizobium sp. STM 3562. The sequence continues at coordinate 8,314,826 of NZ_CP120694.1, read as the reverse complement.
CCCTTGGGATTGCCCCCGAATCACCCTTGGGTCAGTCCCCACCCAGCACCTCGATCTGCCCCACCCGAACCACCTCGATGCGCGGTCCCGGGCGCGCCTCGACCCAGCCCCGGATCCGAATCCGCCGATTCTCCAAGGACTTAAGGGCGATTCCGGCCGCTGCAAAGGCCGGCAATACGTGCCTTGGAATAGTCGCAGCGAAGTCCTGTGTCCAGTGACGTCCGAAGTTCAGGTAAGTGGTAGCCCCCGACTGCCGTACGGATAGAACCTTGCCTTCGACGACCGTAAAGTGCCCCACGCCCGCCAAAATATCGTCCGGACTTTCCGCGTTTTTTATGACATCGTTAGCGCTCCAGGTTCCCCGTTTGGCCGCTCGCGCCTCCGCTTCGGCCGCCATCAGGGCCGCCGCGCAATCCCTGTTCTCGATGTCGGGCAGGACCAGCGCCCGGCCTTGCGACACGAGCTGTGCCTGAACCGGCACCTCCGAGGCCGCGAGAAACACGAAGGCCGTCTGCCTCCCGTAGCGGTCGGGCGCATCGTCATCGCCGCGCAGGCTCACGTTACGACCGGCCACGAGCGCCGATAGCGCGTTGACGCGCTCTGCCTTTGTGATACCGGCCGGTTCGATGCCCGCGAGCCTGATCTCGCGTCCGTCGGTGAGGCGAAAACTGCGGCCATCGACGATCTCGGCGACGCGGCCCTCGCCCTGTGGCGGCGGCGCGCAAGCCGCGGCGAAGGCCGATTGCGCGGGAGCAGCGAGGACCAGGCAGAGGCATGCGGCCGGGCAGCGCGCACGTTGACGTCGAGATATCACAGGCATCGAAATCATCGCGAGCATGCTCGCACATTTCATCCATTCCGCTTAGCGGAAAACCGCAAGGCGCGCCCCTTCGCTTGCCGCTGTCCGATGCATGCGGCATGATCGCGCGCAACTCAATAAGGCCGCCGTGCAAAATCGTGGCCGAGAGGGAGGATTTTGATGAAGAGGTTTCCTTCGGCAATTTTTGCTGCCGCGCTGGCGCTGACGGCGAGCGCCGCGCTGGGGCAGGATAAGCCTCCGCTCAAGATCGGCGGCATTCTGGACATGTCGAGCCTCTATGCCGACATCACCGGCCCCGGCAGCCTGGAGGCCGCCAAGATGGCGGCGGAAGATTTCGGCGGCGAGGTGCTGGGCCGCAAGATCGAAGTCTTGGCTGCCGACCACCTCAACAAGGCCGATCTCGCCGCCAACATCGCCCGCGACATGATCGACAACCAGGGCGTTGAGATGATCTACGACGTCGCGGCTTCCGCGACTGCGCTCGCGGCCGGCGAGATCGCCAAGGAGCGCAACAAGATCATCATTTTCAATGGTCCCGGCTCGATCCGGCTCTCCAACGAGGCCTGCGGCCCCTACACGGTGCATTACGTATTCGACACCTACGCGCAGGCCAATGTGACGGGCCTTGCCGCGGTCAGGCAAGGGCTCGACACCTGGTTCTTCCTGACCGCCGACTACGCTTTCGGCCACGATCTGGAAAAGGACACCACCAATGTCGTGACCAAGGCAGGCGGCAAGGTGCTGGGCAGCGTCCGCCATCCGCTCAATACCTCGGATTTCTCGTCCTTCCTCTTGCAGGCGCAGGCCTCGAAGGCAAAAGTGATCGGGCTCGCCAATGCCGGCGGCGACACCGTGAACGCGATCAAGCAGGCCGCTGAGTTCGGCATCATGAAGGGTGGCCAGAAGCTGTCGCCGCTGCTTGCGTTCGTCACCGACATCGACTCGATCGGGCTCGACACCGCGCAAGGGCTGCTGCTGGCCGAAGCGTTTTACTGGGACCTCAACGACGACACGCGTGCGTTTTCAAAACGCTTCATGGCGCGCGTGAAGCGGCCGCCGACCTCGGCGCAGGCCGGCGTCTATTCCTCCGTGATGCATTATCTGCAAGCGGTGAAAGCCGCCGGCACCACCGATTCGGCGGCGGTGATGAAGGTGATGAAGGCAACGCCGATCAACGATTTCTTCGCCAAGAACGGCTACATCCGCGCGGACGGCCGCATGGTGCATGACATGTACCTGTTCGAGGTGAAGAAGCCGTCGGAGTCGAAGGGCCGCTGGGATGACTACAAGCTGCTCGCCACTGTCCCCGGCGACGAGGCGTTTCAATCGCTGGAGCAATCACGCTGCCCGCTGGTGAAGAAATGACGCAGCGGGCGTCATCACGAGCGGTGCGTTAAGCTTTTCGCCATTCCGGGGCGGTGCGCAGCACGCGAACCCGGAATCTCGAGATTCCGGGTTCGCTCGCTTCGCGACCGCCCCGGAACGACGGTGCAAGGTTCAATCAACAACAAAGGCGAAATCCCATGAGCGCAACTGACATGGTCCTGCAGCATCTCGAATCCGGCCTGCTCACCATCACCATGAATCGCCCGGACAGGCGCAATGCGCTCAACCCGGACATGACGCGCGGGCTCGTCGAAGCCGCGCGGCGCGCCGCGGAGGATCACGAGGTGCGCGCCGTGCTGATCAAGGGCGCCGGCGGTACCTTTTGCGTCGGCGGCGACGTCAAGGCGATGGCGGAGGGGCGGGCGCCGCTCCCCTTCGAGGCCAAGCTCGCGAACCTGCGCCGCGGCATGGAGGTCTCGCGCATCCTGCACCAGATGCCGAAGCCCGTGGTGGCGCAGCTCGATGGCGCCGCGGCCGGCGCCGGCCTTTCCATCGCGCTCTCCTGCGATCTTCGCGTCGCCAGTGAATCCTGCAAGATCACCACCGCCTTCGCCAAGGTCGGCTTCTCCGGCGATTATGGCGGCACCTACTTCCTCACCCAGCTCCTCGGCAGCGCCAAGGCGCGCGAACTCTATCTGCTGTCGCCGGTGCTGAGTGCCAGCGAAGCGCTTGCGCTCGGCATGGTGAACCGCGTGGTGGCGGATAGTGAAATTGATGCGGCAGCGCGTGAGCTCGCAATGGAGCTCGCACAGGGCCCGTCGGTCGCGCTCGGCTATATCAAGCGTAACATCAACAATGCCGAGCATCTCTCGCTCGAAGATTGCTTCGACGCGGAAGCGATCCATCACACCCGCGCCGGCGAGACCGCCGACCACAAGGAAGCGGCCAAGGCCTTCGTCGAGAAACGCAAGGCGGTGTTCCGGGGCGCCTAGCGTGGCCGGCGCCATTCGATTGCGGCAGGTCTGCCTGGTCGCGCCGCAGCTCGAGCGGGTGATTGCCGATATCGCTGATATCATGGGCCTTTCCGTCTGCTACCGCGACGGCAATGTCGCCAAATATGGCCTCGTCAACGCGCTGTTGCCGGTGGACACCATCCTGCTGGAAGTGGTGGCGCCGTTCCGCGACGGCACGGCGGCGGGCCGCTTCCTGGAAAAGAGCGGCGGCCGCGGCGGCTACACGGCGATCTTCGCCTGCGACGATCCCGACGAACGCGCTGCCCGCGCCAATGCGCTCGGCGTGCGCACCGCCAACGTCATCACGCACGCGCCCTATCACGGCGTGCAACTCCATCCGCGCGATTGCCGCGCCGCCTTCATCGAATTCAATCACACCGAGGGCAGCGACGACATCTTGGGTGCCTATCCGCCGGCGGGACCGGAGTGGCAGAAGTTCATGCGCCAGGACGTGACGCAGGCGCTGACTGGGGTGGAGGTGCAAAGTCCTGATCCGCTCGGCTTGGCCGCGCATTGGGGCAGAATCATCGAGGTGCCGGTCTCGCGCGGGGCGGACGGGACGCCCGAGCTGAAACTGCCCAATGCCAGCTTCCGCTTCGTGCAAGGCGAGGCGGAGATCATGAGCGGACTCGATTTTCGTGTGGCCAGTGTCGCTGCGGTTTGCGAGGCCGCGCGGGCGAGAGGTTATGCTGTGTCGGACAGCGAATTTGTGATCGGGGGCGTTACGTTCAAGCTTGCCGAATGATTCGCGTATCCACTCTGAGGAGGCCGCGGAGCGGCGGTCTCGAAGGATGATGGGCCGCTGCAGCAGCCGGGCTGTCATCCTTCGAGACGCGCGCGATGCGCGCTCCTCAGGATGAAGTCGTCACTGAGTGTTAGACACTCTCGATAATGAAGAACAAATAGGAACGCCGAATGCCGCACCCGCTCGACTCCTTCTTCGCCCCCGAAAGCATCGCGTTGATCGGGGCCTCGCGCGATCATGAGAAAATCCCGGGGCGCCTGCTGGCAATGCTGCGCAAGAACGAGTTTCCGGGCAAGATCTATCCGGTCAATCCGAACTACGACGAGATCGACGGGCTGACCTGCTTCAAACAGATCGCCGACATCGGCGCGCCGATCGATCTTGCCGTCATCATCATTCCGGCGCGTGGGGTGCTGGCCGCGCTCGAACAGTGTGCGGCCGTGGGCGTGAAGAATGCCGTGATCATCTCCTCCGGCTTTGCCGAAGAGGGCGGCGACAGCGCGGCCATGCAGGAAGGCGTCGCCGCACTGGCCAGGCGAACGGGCATGCGCATTTCCGGACCCAATGCGGAAGGCTTTTTCAGCGCGGTGCCGCGGGTCGCCGCGACCTTCAGCCCGGCGGTCGACGTCAAGCCGGGCGTAGCGCCGCTGGTCGCGACCAGGAAGCGGATCGGCATCGTCGCGCAAAGCGGCGGCATCGGCTTTGCCTATTATCATCGTGCGAAAGCGCTCGGCATCGCCGTGAGCTACGTCGTCAGCGCGGGCAATGAGAGCGATCTCGGGGCCGGCGAGTTCTTCGATTACATGGTGCAGGATGCATCCACGGACGTGATCCTGCTGTTCATCGAGGGCATCCGCGACGTCGAGAAGTTTTTAAACGCCGCCCGGCGCGCCGCGGAACTGCGCAAGCCGGTGATCGTGACCAAGGTCGGCCGCTCCGGCGCCGGCGAGCGCGCGGCGGCCTCGCACACCGCGAGCATGGCCGGCTGGTCGGCGGCCTATGACGCGGTGTTCGCCAAATACGGCTTCATCGTCTCCAATGATCTCGACGAGGCCATCACCATCGCCGCGGTGCTCTGCACCAATCCGCTGCCGAAGGGTGATCGCGTCGCCGTGCTCACGGTCTCCGGCGGCGCCGGCATCTGGGGCGCGGACGCGGTGTCGCAGCAAGGGCTGCAGGTGCCGGAACTATCAGCGCCGATCCAGACCGAGATCAAGAAGCTGCTGCCGTCGTACGGCACGGCGCGCAATCCGATCGACGTCACGGCCCAAGGCGTGAACAGCGGCGGCCTGCAGAGGAGCGTCGACCTGCTCAGCACGTCCGATGAGGTCGATGCGATCCTGGTGATGCTGTCAATGTCGAGCGAAGTGCGGATGCCGTTCAAACAGCCCGAGCTGAAACCGGTGCTGGAGGCGCAACGCAAGCCGGTCGTGTTCTATACCTATACGGTGCCGTCGGATTTCGCGCGCCGCGAACTGGCGGCCTCGGGCGTGGTGGTGTTGTCGGGCCTGACCCAGGCCGCCACGGCACTGCGGCGGCTGGTCGATCACGCGAAGTTCACGCTGCCGCGGGCCGCAGTCGGCGCCAGCCTGCCCGACCGTGATCTCTCCGATTATCTGAAATCGCCGCGTCTGTCGGAAGCCGATAGCAAGGCGCTGCTCCGCGCCGCCGGCGTCGCGTTGCCCGAGGAAGTGCTGGTGACGGACAAAAGCGGGCTGGACGCCGCGATCGCGCGGGTCGGTCTGCCGCTCGTGATGAAAGTGCAATCGCCTGACATTGCGCACAAGAGCGAGGTCGGCGGCGTGCGCTTGAATATCGCCACCAAGGGCGAGGTGTTTCTCACCTTCGAAGCATTGCTCAACAATGCGCGCAAGGCGCGCCCCGACGCCGCGATCCAGGGCGTGCTGGTCGGCCCGATGGCAAAAAAGGGTGTCGAGATCATCATCGGGACCCTGCAGGACAACACTTTCGGGCCGATGGTCATGGTCGGCCTCGGCGGCATTACCACGGAACTGTTCCGCGACGTGGTGTATCGGCCGGCGCCGGTCGGCGCGGCGGAGGCGGCGGCGATGCTCGATGAGCTGAAGGCCGCGCCGCTTCTGAAGGGATTTCGCGGAGCCGTGAAGGCGGACGTCGCGGCGCTCGCGCGATTGATCTCCGAACTCTCGCAGCTCGCCGTGCGATTGCGCGACGAGCTCGCCGAGATCGAAGTCAATCCCGTGCTGGTGCACCCGCAAGGGCAGGGCGTGACGATCGTGGATGCGCTGGTGGTGAAGCGCAGAACTTAACCTATGTTGTCGTTTTGAGCAGCCGTTGCGTTGCAACTGACGTCAAGCGTCGCGTTCGCGGCTCTGCTCCGTCGCAAGCACGGGACTCGCCAACAATTTGCCAAGAGACCGCCGAGCTTTCCGCACAGAAAAATTCCTTCATAGCCGGACAGCGAATGCGTTTCGGCCAAAAAACTTGGCCAAGAAACGAAGTGTGCTGAAGGGAGACTTTGCCAATGGACTCTCAGGTCACACGATTCCCGGTCATCTCGCAATGTCCGTTCTGCTCGTCCGAGGACATCCATGACACGAAGCTGCGAGCACTGGAGGATGCGAACGGCCGGCTTTACCTGGTCTACGAGTGCGGATCGTGCACCGGACGTTTCGTGGCCGATCGGCCGATGCGAATTGAAAAGGTCGAGGAAGAGGCAGTGGAGATTTTTGCCTCGCCGGAGCGGGTTGCCCAGCAACGCGCGCACTTCGCCTGGAAGCGTATCTTCGACGAGAACGACTATCCCTATTCGCTCATTCCCTTGATCGAACGCTGGGCGCCCGGGCGACGCGTGCTCGACCTCGGCTGTGGCGCCTCGCAACTTCTGCCGATGCTGATGAAGCGCGGCTTCGACGTGGTCGGCTTCGAGGGGGATCCTGCCCGCGCGGAGGTGGCGCGCGAGAACGGCGTGACCATCGTATCGGGTGACTGGCGCAAGATCGGCGACGTGCTCGGCGGCAAGCGCTTCGACTGCATCGTCTCGGACCAGGTCTTCGAGCATATGCTGGATCCGGTCGGCACCTTGCGCTCGCTCAAGTCGCTGCTCGCCGAGGATGGCGTGCTGATCTTCCGCTTTCCCAACGAAGGAAGCTGGCGCCGCAAGACGGAACTCGCCTGGGCGCGGCTGCGCGGCAACAACCGGCCGCTGTCCTACTTCGTCGATCACTGGAACTATTTCAACGAGCGCGCGGCGCGCACCTGCTTCTCCTCGGCGGACTACGAGGTGCTGCGGATCAAGAAGGATTTGAGTCTGCACGGCTTCCTGGTCCGCAAGGTATTTCCGAACCTCGCCGCCGTGCCAGGCCTGCCGCAACTCATCGCGCGCACCATCGCGTCGATCGATAGCAATGCGCTGTCGAATGGTTTGACCGTGGTGTCGCGGCCGCTGCAGCGCGCGGCGTGATCAGGTCGAGCAAGGTACCGAATCGATGGTGTGCACCTCTCCCCGCTGGGGAGAGGTAGACCGAGTTCGCAGCCAGTCCGATTCAAGCGGCCGGCTTCATCTTCCCTTGAAATTCGCCACGCGACGCTCGGCGGTGGCATTGACGCCTTCCTTGAAATCTTCCGTCGCGCGCAGCCTTGTTTGTTCGACCAGCTCGTGGTTGGTCGCGGCCAGCACGCGGTCGGCGAGACCGGCGCGCATGGTGGCGCGGGTCGAGACGAGGCCGAGCGGCGAGCATTCGGCGATCTCGCCGGCGAGCTTCATGGCGGCGGCGCGCACCTGGTCCTGCGGCACCAGCTCGTTGGCGAGACCCCAGCGGTAGGCTTCCTCGCCGGTGACGCGGCGGCTGGTATAGAACATCAGCTCCGCATTGTTCTTGCCGATCAACTCAGGCAGCGTGACCGTCAGACCAAAACCGGGATGGAAGCCCAGCCTGGTGAAGTTGGCGGAGAACCGCGCCTCGGGGCAGGTGACGCGGAAATCCGCCGAGACCGCAAGGCCGAGGCCGCCACCGATGGCCGCGCCATGGATCGCGGCGACGATCGGCTTCTTGTTGCGGAAGATGCGCACTGCCTGGACATAGAGATGATTGATCGGCAGGTTCGCGGCCGGATCGGACGCCGCGCGCTCTTCCTGTTGCTGTCGCGCCGGATCGTTGAAATTGGCACCGGCGCAGAACGCCTTGCCTTGCGCGGCGAGCACGGAGGCGCGGATCTTAATGTCGCGATCGAACTCTTCGAGCGCATCGGCGATCTGGTTGATCAGCGAGACGTCGAAGAAGTTCAGCGGCGGCTTTCGGATCTCGATCAGGCCGACATGGCCGTGCTTCTCGACGCCGATATCTGTGTAGTTGGTCATGAGTGTCTCCGATCATCTTCATCTCTCCCCGGCGGGGAGAGGTCGGCGCGTCGCGCCGGGTGAGGGGCCGTCGCGCTCACGAGGGACCGTACCCCTCACCCGATATTCTCGCTTCGCGAGAATATCGACCTCTCCCGATGGGAGAGGTGGAAGAGCTTGCGGCGCGAGCTTTCGATTCATCAACGCTACCGCAGACCAAGTCCGCGCGCGATGATGCCGCGCAGCACCTCGGTGGTGCCGCCCTGAATGGTCAGTTTCGGCGCGGTCTTGATCGCGAACGACAGTTGTTTCTCCAGCGTCTCGCGATTACCGGCGTCCTCCTCGACGAAAGCGGCGAGGTCGCGCACGCGGTGCGGCAATTGCTGCTCCCAGACCGTGCCGATGTCCTTGACGATGGCCGCCTCCACCACCGGCTCCTTGCCGGCCTGCAGCATGCCGGCCACCGAGACCGACATTCGCCGCATCGTATGGAGCTGGGCGACCAGGCGCCCGATGCCCTCGGCGCTGCGCGTATCCGGCTTGTCGCCGACCGCGCGCACCAGCTCGGTGAGCACGTAATAGGTTTCCAGGAAACGCTCGGGGCCGGAGCGCTCATAGGCAAGCTCGCTCGTCGCCTGCTTCCAGGCGCCGTCGATCTCGCCGAGCACATAGTCGTCGGGAATGAAATGGTCGGTAAACACCACCTCGTTGAACTCGAACTGGCCGGTGATCTGGCCGATCGGGTTCACCTTGATGCCCGGCTGCTTCATCTTGACCAGGAACTGCGTCAGCCCGTGCCGGCGGTTTTCCTTGGTCGGCGGCGAGGTGCGGAACAGCGCGATCATGTAGTCGGCGATATGCGCCGAGGAGGTCCAGATCTTGGTGCCGTTGATGAGCCAGCCGCCGTCGGTCTTGGTTGCCTTGGTCTTCGCCGCGAACAGGTCGGAGCCGGAGTTCGGCTCGCTCATGCCGATGGCAAAGCAGAGCTCACCGCGGCAGATGCGCGGCAGGATGTCCATCTTGACGTGCTCGGGGGCGTATTTCAGCAGGATCGGCCCGCTCTGGCGATCGGCCACGAAAAAGCGCCGCGTCGGCGCGTTGGCCACCCGCATCTCTTCCGTCACCACATAGCGCTCCAGGAACGATTGCTCATGGCCACCATATTTCTTCGGCCAGGTCATGCCGATCCAGCCGCGCTCGCCCACCTTGCGGGAGAAGGCCGGCACGTCGGTGTCCTCGCGGTTGGGCTTGAACGGGTTGAAAGTGCCGGCCGCGATTTCCTCGGCAAGGAAGGCGCGCACTTCCTTGCGCAGCTCCTCGCATTTTGGCGGCAGGCGGATCGGATCGAAACGCAGCGCTGCTGTCATGTCGAAAACCTTCGTTTAACGCGAGGCCACCAGGGGCCACAATTCGTCGGCGCCGCGCGCGGCGATCCGTTTTCCCAGCTCGACGGCCCAGTAGCTCTCGGAGCCGAAATCGTCGCGCCAGGACAGCGCGCGCAAGGAGTAACGGTGCAGGATGTGTTCGATCGTGAAGCCGATCGCGCCGTGCACCTGATGCGCGATGGCGCCGCCCTTTTCGGCGGCCTCGGCGCAGCGGATCTTTGCCGCGGCGGCTTCGAGGAAAACCGCGTCCTCAGCGAAGGACGGGTTGGTGGCGATCGTATCGGCCGCCGAAGTCGCGGCCGCCAGCGCCGCGGCCGACTCGCCGGCAAGCCGCGCCAGATTGTGCTGCACCGCCTGGAATTTCGAGATCTTCTTCTCGAACGCCACGCGCTCATTCGAATAGCGCACGCTGATGTCGAGCATGGATTCCAGACTACCCGCGATCTGCAGGCTGCGCGCCACGCCGCCCATCAGCATCAGCGCGTTCTGGTCAAAGCCTTTGGGCGCGGGTTTTGCGGTGATCGGCTGGACCTTGTCACAGGTGACGGCATCGCTGTTGTCGTTCGCAAGGTTGAGGCCCGGCTCGATGCGCAGCTTGGCGGCGTCCACGAGTGCGATCCAAACGCCATCCGCCCCGTGTGCCAGCACGGCAACATGCTTGGCGGCCTTGGCGAACGGCACGCCGCGGGCGCGGCCGGTCAGCGTGCCGTCGGCATTGAGCGTGATGCGGTCCTTCGGGCTTGCCGGTGCCACCGTCATCTCGCCCGGGGGCGAGGCGATCCTGGCCTGCGCCAGCAGCCACCCCGCAAGCATGGTCTCCGCGAGCGGCACCGCGATCGCAAACCGTCCGGCCGCACCGAGCACGCCAAATCCGTCGGCAAGCGAGGCGCCCGAACCACCAAGGTCTTCATCAACCCAGGACAGCGGCAGGCCGGCCTCGCTGAGCGCCTGCCACAGCGGCGCTTTCCAGGATCCAGTCTTGTCGCTGTTGATGGTTTGCGCGTCGGCGAGATCGGTGAAAATCTTTTCCGCGGTCTCGACGACGATGTTCTCACTCTCCGCCACAGCGTTCCTCGCTTTAGGGATATTGGCGCGTCCGCGCCCGGACAGAAGGGGCGAGACTGCGAGCTTTTCTTGCACCGGATGATGGGGAAAAGCCATGGCCCTGACAAGCGCTGGTCGCAGGGGCGCTTGCGGTGCGGGCATGATTGCAGGCGGCAGCCGCCGTCGCGGTGCGGCTTGCGGAAAATCTAATTCCGCGCAATGGACTATCGCAGATTTGCGGCGATTTTGCCCCGCGATATGGTAAGCGCGGCTTGGCCGCTGATGGCCTGAAAACCAATCAAGGGGAAACGATGTCGAAGGATGGTTTGTGCGCGATCGTGACGGGTTCGGCGTCGGGGCTTGGTGCTGCGACCGCGGGCCTGTTTGCCAAGGCCGGCGGGCGCATCGTGGTCAATTATTCCAATAGCCGGAACGAGGCCGAGGCGACTGCGGAAGCCTGCCGCAAGGCAGGCGCCGCCGAGGTCGTGGTGGTGCAGGGCGACGTGTCGCGCGACGAGGACTGCAAGAAAATCGTCGCCGCGGCGGCGCCCTGGGGTCGCGTCGACGCGCTGATCAACAATGCCGGCACCACCAAGCATGTGCCGCATGATAATCTCGACGGGCTGTCGGCCGAGGATTTTCAGCGCATCTATGCAGTCAACACCATCGGGCCGTATCAGATGATCCGCGCCGCGCGATCGCTGCTGGAAGCGAGCGCCAAGGCGTCGGGGCGCGCGGCGACGGTGGTCAACGTCTCCTCGGTTGCCGGCATCAGCGGCGGCGGCTCCTCGGTGGCCTATGCGGCAAGCAAGGGCGCGCTCAACGCCATGACCTTGTCGCTGGCGCGCGCGCTCGCGCCCGCCATCCGCGTCAACACGGTCTGCCCCGGCTATATCGACACGCCCTGGTTCACCAAGGGGCGCGGCGAAGCCGGTGCCAAGCAGGTGCGCGATGCGGTGGTGGCGAAGGTTCCGCTGAAGGTCGCCTCGACCGCCGAGGACATCGCGCAGCTCGTTTACTTTCTGGCGAGCCCCGCCTCGAGCAACATGACCGGCGAATGCGTCCGCATGGATGCCGGCATGCATCTGATTTTGTAAAATTGGGCGCGTCATTCCGGGACGCGCGTCAGCGCGAACCCGGAATCTCGAGATTCTCAGATGTGCAATTGCACATCAGAGCTCGATGCTATCGCATCGCCCCGGAATGACGGCCCTATCAGCGATTGTAATCGCGGAGCACGCCGCTGGCGACCAGGCGATTCCAGATGAACAGCACCACCAGTGCACCGATGGTGGCGGTGATGAAACCTGCGCCCTGCTCAGGGCCGTAGTGACCGATCGCCTGGCCGACCCAGGTTGCCAGAAATGCGCCGGCGATGCCGAGCACGGTGGTCAGGATGAAGCCTGACGGATTGTTCGGTCCCGGCGACAGAAGACGCGCGATGATGCCGGCCACGAAGCCGACGACGATGATGTAGATAATGCCGCCCATAATTGCTGTCCCTTTCCCAACAACAAAAATGCAGTGGCCGCGGCGATCAGATGCGTTCCGACATCTCATCCTCGGTCGGGAGCCGTCCCTCCGGCGTCAGATGATCGACCACGCGCGGCAGATATTGACTGAGGCCATTGAGCAAATCGTCGCGCGACAAGCCGCTCTGTGCTGAAAGCTGATCGATCTGGTCGGCGCCAAGGGCGTTGGCGAGATCGCCCGGCGCGATCTGCTTGTTCGGCCCCGGGCTCACCCAGGAATTCGCCGTATCGCCATGACCGGCCTGCTGCAATTGCCTGAGCAGGTCGGACAATCCGCCCGAAAGCACGCTGCCTGCGGCACCGCCGGCGAGCGCGCCGCCCAAGGGGCCCCTCAAGATATCGCCAAGGCCACCGCCCCCGCCGGGTGCGGTTGAGGGAGGTGGCTCAGGCGCAGGCCTCGGCGCCGTGCTTGTCGGTGCGCTCTGTTGGTTGCCGGTGAGATGCTTGAAGGCTTTCCAGGCCAGCAAGCCCAGAATCGCCATGGTGAGCGGCGACATTCCACCGCTGCTCTGCTGCTCGCTCGGGCCTGAAGGGCCGCGGGGACCTTGCTGCATGCCGTTGAGGACGTCGAGTAAACCCATCGTTTGCTCCTACCGCCAGGCTGCCCCACTGTGAGCGGAACCATAGCGGTGCCTGATGACGGTTACAAGGCAAGGACTTGCGGCGTTGAAACGGCTGCGCTTGGATGACAAGGGTGGCGGCGTGACTGCCGAGATAAAAAGGGGGAAGACGATGCGCCGATCCATCGCGGCAGCCATCCTGGCTCTCACGACCGCAACCATCGCCGTCGCGCATGCTGCGCCGCCCACGGTGACGCCGTCGCCCGGTTACGACGCGCGGTTGCAGGAGCAGAGAAGGGCGACGTCGACGACCTTCACGGCCGGCCCGTCATCGGTCCCAGCCAATCCGCCGGTCCCGCTGCAACGCTATCATGTGAAGCGAACGCGGGGTCATTGACGGGAGATTGCATAAGTCAAAGGGCTCGCAACCATCCCCATCATTCCTGAGGTGCTCGCGCCAGCGAGCCTCGAAGGGTGAGCGGCCCCGATCTCGCAGCGGGGCCTTCGAGACGGCCGCCTTGCGGCCTCCTCGGGATGACAGGGGTAGGTGGGAGCCCGCGTCAGTACAAGAGGCGATGCTTTCGGTTTGCGCGTCCCTCTCGGTTCGCAAACGCGGACCGGCACCTAGGAGCATGATCCGGAAAGTGTGAAGCGGTTTTCCGAAAAGATCATGCTCAAACAATAATCTAAAGCGCGATGGCGATCCGACCTAATCCCATCGCGCTTTAGACGCCGTCAGCTCTTCTTGCCTTTGGCCGGCGTCGTTGCGCCGAACAGCCTTTTCTTCAGGTCGTTGATCGTTTCCGACAGGCGCGGCCATTCGCAGGACAATGACGGTTTCACGCAATCGCGCGTGCGCGAATTGTTTGCGGCCTGGTTGGCGATCAGCTTGCTCGGCCGCGCCTGCGGAAGCGGCACGCGTTCCGTTGGCGTTCGCAGCGACACCGGCTGCGGCTCTTGCTCCTGTTCCTGCTGCTTGGCGGCGAAAGCGGCCACGATGTTGCTGCGCCGCTGCCGCTCCAGATAGAGCGCATATTGCTGGTCGATATAGCGCTGCTCTTCCGGCGTCGGATTGGGACCGGCGATATCGAAGCTGCGGTCCTGCAGGAAATCATAATAGGTGTAGCCGCCGCCGGGCTTGCGCCGGCCGGCGAACTTGGCATTGCAATCGGCGAGCGCGGACGTTCGCTCTTGCTGGGTTGCGGCCTTGCCGGCGAGCTCGGCGCATTCCTCGAAATCGGCCGGCGCGCGGTTCCACCAGCCGGCAACCGCGCGCGACGGCTGCAGCATAAATACGACGGCCATCGCGGCTGCCATCAGTGCAGCTTGATGCGATCCGAACACTGGCGCTGGTCCCCAAACTTTCCAGGTAACAATTGGTTTTCCGATTGTCGCCATTTTGTGGCAGCCGGTCATGAAATTGGCGCGACAGTGTCCGACTCGTGCTGTCCGCGGCTAACCCGATCTACGGCTTGGCTTTTTTCCAGGTATGGGCGGAAGGCGAAAGAGTTCCTTAAACGTTTTCATGGGGCGTCGCGGGGCGCGATCGCGCCCCTTGCCGCCGATTCGCGCGTTTCCTGGTCGCATTGCCACAATCGGGGCGCGCGCGAAGGCGCAAGGGCCGGGCTCCGCGATCTCGGGCGGAACGCTTTGTTTACCAAACCGTGGGCATGGTTAACCATTTCCTGCCGAGAGCCTTCCCTGTGAATCTCAGTGTGCTTGCCGTCCCTGCTTCCTCTGCCGAAGAGGTTACGTCTCACATCAATCGCCAGCTTCTGATCGGACAACAGCATTACGCCACGGGCCAGATCGGCCTGGCGATCGCTGCCTATCGAAGCGGGCTCGACCACGCCGAAACAATCGGCCTCGATCAGATCGCCGTCGACATCCTGGCCGAGCTCTACGCCAAGCTTGGCAACGCCTATATGGTCGGCCGGCAATTTTCGTCCGCAACCGAGCAGTACAAGAGCGCGCTGCGGCTGAAGCCGACGCTCACCGCCTGCTGGTGCAATCTCGGCAATGCGCAGTTCGAGACCGGGAACGCGCAGGCTGCGACCGCGCTTTATATCGAAGCGCTGAAGCTGAACCCTGCGCATTGGCCCTCGCGTACCAATCTCGTCCAAGCCTTGATGGCGACCGGGCAGCATCTCGTGGCCAAGGCCCTGCTGTCCGAACTTGCCGCGGAGCGGCCGGAGGACGGGCAGCTTCGCCACCAGCTCGGCAAAGCCTGTTTCGCGCTGAACGAGACCAAGGAGGCGTTGTCGCATTTCCAGGCGGCGGTCGACATCAATCCGCGTGATGCCGAAAGCCTGTATTGGATCGGCGGGATCAGGCAGGACATGGGCGAGGCTGACGCTGCCCGGCTCGCCTACGCGCAAGCCGCGCAGATTCAGCCGCTGATCCGGCGGCCGGCGGCGAAATCGCCGGCGGATTTTCGCCTGCTCGCCCTCTACGCGCCGTTCGGCGGCAATACGCCGTCCAACTATCTGTTTTCGGACGCGGCCTATGATGCGGATACGCTGGCGATGTTCGAGGACGGCACGGTGGATGTCGCTTCGCTCGGCGATGTCCAGCTTGTGGTCAATCTGATTTCGGACCCGGACCAGTCCGGCGCGACCTTGTCCCTGGCCGCAGCATTGGTCAAAAAACTCGGCAAGAGCGTCATCAATGATCCCGCAAGAATTCAGCACACCACGCGGGATGCCGTCGCCGAGCTGCTGCCAGGTATTGCCGGCTGCCGAATTCCGCAGATCCTGCGTCTCGATGCCGGCGCCGATGTCGCGCCGGAGGCGCTGGCGCAAGCACTGCCGTTCGCCTGTCCCGTGCTGGCGCGGCCCGCCGGCACGCATGGCGGCGATGACTTCGAAAAGATCGCGAGCCTCGATGAGCTTGCGGCCTTTCTGGCGCAACATCGCGATGGCGACCGCTACCTGATCGAATATATCGATTACGCCTCAGCCGACGGCTATTTCCGGAAATACCGCTTCCTGTTCGTCGGCAACGACATCCTGCCCTATCATCTCGCGATCGGAAGCGATTGGAAGCTGCATCACGACAACACCGACATGGGTGACCATCCCTGGATGCAGCAGGAGGAGGCGTCGTTTCTCGCCGAGCCCGGCACCGTCTTCACGGAAGCCAATTTCCAGGCGCTGCGTACGATCCGTGAGCGGATCGGGCTGGATTATTTCGGCATCGATTGCGGCCTGGACCGCGACGGCAACCTTGTCGTGTTCGAGGTCAATGCCTCGATGCTGGTGCACAACGACAACCCGGATTTCCCTTATAAGGACCCGGCCGTCCGCGCCATCAAGCACGCCTTCGATGCGATGCTGCGGGAGCGGGCGGGGTGCGCTTAAGCGCGATGGGATTAGGTCGAATCGCCATCGCGCTTTAGATTCTCGTTTGACCATGATCTTTTCGGAAAACCGCTACACACTTTTCCGGATCATGTTCTAGATCACCATCAAATCACGGGCGACGATAATCTCGCCCTTGAAATTCCTGGCCGCGCCGTCGCGCCAGTCCTCTTCCTTGATGCTGTCGAGGCCTGGCGTCAGGTGAGAGAGCACCAGCGTCTTCACCCCGGCTTCCTCCGCGATGCGGCCGACATCCTCGACGGGTGCATGATCGGCCTTCATATGCGCCATGAACGCGTCGTACTTGACCGGGAAGCCCTTGGCGATGCGATCGCGCAAATAGGCGTCGAGCGCCGGCAAATAGAGCGCCTCGTGCACCAGCACATCCGCGCCCTTGGCGATCTGCACCATGGCCTCGACCGCCGTGGTGTCGCCGGAGAAGGCGATCGAGCGATCCTTAAAGTCGAACCGATAACCGAGCGCCGGCGTCACCGGCGGATGGTTGACGATGGTGGCGGAGACCTTGACGTTGTCGTCCTGCATCACCGGACCGACGCCCGAGATCTCCTGCACCTCGATCGAGGTGAGCGGCGCAAGGTGGAAGTCTTCCGACCAGAACTCGACCGTCTGCCTGTAGGCGCGCAGGAAATCCTCCGTCATCTGTTTCAGCGGCGGCGGCCCGAAGGCGCGGACGGTGAGCGGCATGCCCTGCACCCAGCCGACGATCAGCAGCGGACCGTATTCGACATTGTGGTCGGGATGATGATGGGTGAGGAAGATCGATTTGAGCGCGCTAAAGGGGATGCCGGTGCGCGCATATTGATTGGTGACGCCGAGACCACAGTCGAGCACATAGGCCGCGCCGTTGCTGAGCATCACATGCGAGGTCATGTGGCGGGTGCGGCCTGGCAGCATCGGCGCCGGTCCCCCGGTGGTGCCGAGAATCACGAGCTTGGTGCCGCTTGCGTTCTTTAGCGCGGTCTGCGCCGCTAGCGCGGCATCGGTCGGACCCGCTTCGGCGGCGAGAACCGGCTGCATCGCCGCGGCGGCGACAGGAGCCGCCGCCAGCGCCGCGAGCAGGGTTCGGCGCGACAGCCCGGCATCGCTGCTTGCGTTGGTCGCGCCGGCGTCACACGGCACTGGCGTCGTGATTGTCTTGTTCATTCTCTCCTCCCGCTTGGTTCGCCATCTCCCCGCGCGCGGGAGAGGGCGCAGTTACGGCAAATACAGATATTGCAGCAACGTGCGCCCGACCGCCTCGAGACTGCCGGCCGAGCATTTGTCGATCGTATCCTGCGTGGTGTTGAAATAGGGCTCGTACTCGAAATCGATCACGAGAAAGCTCGGAATGCCAGCGGCCGCGAGCGCGGTGTGATCGTCGCTGATCGGATAGCTCGTTGTTTTCGTCGAAAACGCCTTGGGCGCGATCGCAAGGCCTGCGCTCCAGAACTTCTTCACCTCCGGCATGGCGGAGGCCAGCGAGGAGGGGTCGGGCTTCAGCTCGAGGTCCCTGTCGCAGACCATGTCGAATACCACGGCCTTTTCCGGCTTGGCGGCCGGATAGTAATCGTGCAGATGCGCGGTGAAATAGGGCGAGCCGATCGGGTGCCAGTTGGGATCGCCGGCGCCGAGCGCCTTCGGCCCTTCCTCGCCGTCGAAGAAGATCATGTCGATCCCGACGGCGGGCTTTGGCAGGAGCGACAGCACGCGCGCGGTCTCCAGCAGCAGGGCGACGCCGGAGGCCGAGTTGTTGGCGCCGGGCATCGGTGCCTTGGGATTTTGGGCGTCGCGATAGGCGTGCACGATGCTGTCATAATGGGTCGCGACGATCATGCGGCGCGGATTGGCCGGCTGGAAGCGGGCGATGATGTTGGTCATCGCGTATGACTTGCCGGACTCATCCTTGTAGTCGAAGTGTTGGGTGGTGACGGCATCCGCGCTGGTCTTGGCCATCTCGGCCTTGATGTAGTCGATCGCCTGCTGATGGCCCGGTGTGTCGATGGCGCGTGGGGTGAAGCGCAACAGGTCGGCGATATGCGCGAGCGCGCGCTGGCCGTCCCATAACTCGATCTTTGCGTCGCTTGTGTCCTGTGCACCCGCGGCGGCCGCCGAGAGCACGAGCGTGGCGGCGGTCGCAAGCGCCGCGATTACCCTTTGCGACCGAGAAGAAGCTGTCTGCCGCATGTTATGCCAAACCTCACGCGGACCGCTTGATGGGATTGAGAAGCAGCGCGCCGGCACAGACCGCGAGCACCACGGCAAAGTAATAGGTGATGGCGCGCGAGCCGACGGTCGGGATCAGCAGGAATGTCGTGAGCAGCGTGCCCACGACATTGCCGATGGTGGAGACGCCGTAGACCAGTCCGGCCACGCGCCCGGCCTCATCGGCCGAGCGCGTCAGGAGGCTCACCGCGATCGGCGAAAAGGTGCCGAGCAGCGTCAAGGGCACCAGGAGGAGGGCGGTTGACGCCAACAGCGTCGCCGAGGGGCCGTCCCCAAGCGAGTTCAAAATCGTCTCCATCACCGGATCGGCGGTGGCCGGCACGCAGGCGAGATAGGCGGCCGCGATCAGGATGGCGAGCGCAATCGCGCGCTGCGTCGGATGGCGCGCCACGATCGCGCTGCCGGCGAAATAGCCGATCGCGAGCGCACACAGCACCGTCGAGATCAGGCTCGCCCAGGTGCCGATGCCGCCGCCGAAATAGGGAAACAGATAGCGGCTGCCCAGCATCTCAAATCCCATCAAGACGCCGCCGACCAGAAAGGAGCAGGCGTAGATGGAAAACGACAGCGTTGCAGGCAATGTCTTCAAGGCAGCTTCCTGTTATGGCGCTCGATGCTCTTCAAGGCTTCGACCGGCGCGAAATCGTCCGTGAGCACCTTGGCATTGGCGTCGATGACCTTGCCGCTTGCGATATCGATGCGCCGCCGCTCGTTGAGCATGTCCGCAAGGCTGTAGCGCAGGCCGTAAGCCTTGTCGCGGTCGTGGGCGAACGCCGCGAGATCCTCACCCTTCCGCTCGGCGCCGTCGTAGGCGACGGTGACGATGTTGCCGTCGGCCCGGTAGAAATCGAGCTGCGGGAACACCGCATTGATCGTCTTCACCGCGGAGTCGAACAGCATGGTCGAAGGTTCGACGTTTTGCGCGACCACGCCGCCCTCGGCGAGGTGGTCCTTGACGATCTGATAAAATTCCTTCGTCAGGAGGTGAAACGGCACGAACGGGCCGCGATAGGCGTCGATCAGGATGACGTCGTATTTGTCCTTGGATTCCTGCAGGAACAGCCGGCCGTCGCGGTTGACGACCTGGAAGTCCGGCTCGTCCTTGATGCCGAAATATTTCTTCGCGAGCTGCACCACCGTCGGATCGAGCTCGACCGAGGTGATCGGGACGTTGGGCAGGAAGCGGTGCAGATACCAGGCGGTGCGGCCGCCGCCGAAGCCGATTTCCAGGATCGAATGCACGTCCTTGGCGTACATCAGGCTCGCGGTCATGTAGCGCGTGTAGTCGACCGGCAGGTCCTTGTCGTCGTGGGTGTTGTAGACGCTTTCGGTGTAGATGCGGCGGTTGTGGCCGAAGGTCATGCTGACGTAAGGCGGCTGCTCGTACACATAAATATTGTTGTAGAGCGATTCCCTGGACTCCAGCAGGTTGCGATTGTCCTGCGCGTGCGCGGCCGCCACCACGCTGGCGAGCATGCCGAAAACGAGCGACCTGATGATCATCTATGTCCCTTGATCTATTCCCTGGGGATGGAAGATAACGAAAACGCGCGAGCTTGCGCGGCCGGTCAGACGAGGGGATTAAACGCCGCTTGCTGACCTTGCGATGACATTGCGCCGCCCGCCGGTCAAGAGAGCCGGCACGGCCCGCGGCGCCAAGCGGCTGCACCGGCTTCGAATTAAAAAGCGTTCATCTCCGAAACGGGCTTGATTGTGGCGGGAGGCGCCGCGATCTTTCCGGACCGGACGCCGGAACCGGCTCCGATGCCGGCACAAGCCACTTTGCGCGCCGTCGCATGAAGCCGTTGAGGCCTCGCGCTGGCGACGGCGCTGGGGCACGCGCGAGCCGAACAAGAGGCCGCACCCAGTCGGTGGCCGGTGGAGGTGACTGCGGATGCGCGCGTCTATGCCATGGCGACGGCTGCTCGCGGCGGTGTCCGCCGCGACCGGCCGCGCCGTCCAAGAGTGATCACGCCGCCGCGATTGGCGGGTGATTGTTTGTCCACACGAAATAGTCTTTTCGCCCTTCGCTCATTTATTTCGCGCGGGCAGCGCCTATTTAGCTCGTAGCTCACAGGCGAACTGCAGCCGCCTCTTGAATCCTACCTGCGCTGTAACGTCAGGCGGCCGGCTTCCGTATCTCCGGCCGAGTATGTCCATCTCCCGCCGGCCTCGTCCGGCGGCAATCAAAAACAACAAGGAGTTCGGCCATGTCGGCTTTGCTCAACCTCATCTACCGGGAATATTGCCGGGCGCGGCTTGCCGAAATGCGGCGGCCTCAGCTTTTTATGCTGCCGGCCCAGCTTGCGCCATCCGCGCCGTCATCGCACGACTGATTGCGGCTCGATCCGACGCAGCGAGGCTCATACTTTGGCGTTGTCGGACTCTATAGTCTCTATCCGCGCTCATCTCCCTCGGCGTGCCGTCGAACGTGACGTGAAGCTCGCGGTGATCTGACGGGATCAAGGCACATCGCGATTCGTCAGGGCGCTGTTGCCAAGCGATCACTTCCGCCCCCCGTTCGACTCCAATAAGATGAGAGCAGGAACGGAATCTGGGATGTCTGCGATGGCGCGTGTTGCTGCTGCTTTCCTCTTTGTCGCACTGTTCGCCTGTCTGTCGGCGCGCGCCAGCCTGGCGCAAGCGCAGCCTCACGCGGCCGGTGCGCCGCGCGAAAAGGTCTTCCTGTTGCGCGGCTTCACCAACGTTCTGTCGCCCGGGATCGACCAACTCGCGCAGGAACTCAAGGAAAGGAACATCGAGACCGAGGTCGCCAATCACGTCTTCGCGCTGTCGCTCGCCAACGAGGCCATCGAGGACTGCCGAACCGGCCGGGTCGGCACGATCGTGCTGGTCGGCCATTCCTTCGGCGCGACCGGCGCGTTGATGATGGCCGATCGTCTCAACAAGGCCGGCATGCATGTCGCACTGATCGTGACGCTCGATCCCGTGATCAAGGGCGCCGTCCCCGCCAATGTGCATAGTCTGGAGAACTTCTATGTTTCCGACGGGGTCGGCACGACTGTGCAGCCGGGCGATAATTTTCATGGCTCGCTCAAGAATGTGGACATGAAAAACAACCCGGAGCTTGGACATATTTCAGTGACCACCTTCCCGTCGATGCAGAAGCAGGTGCTCCACGACATCCTGTCGGCAAATACGCGTTGCGGCTAAGTGAAGAGCGCGCGGCGGACGGCGCGAATCGCAGACGCCAGGAATTGCGCAATCGATCGAGGCGGCACGGCGCCAGCCCGGTATCGCAATGCTGTGCCGAAGGAGTATCGGCACTCCATTCCGTTCTCTTGGGGTCGGGCCAGACACCCTGCCGCTTGCTATGGCAGGATGGCTGTCAGATTAACCTATGTGAACTCGCGCATCCCTGCGATAGCGCTGATTTCCGCGGCAAGTTGACCGCGCCAAGTGTTCGCTGCATAGCCGCTCTAATTTCCCCTTGGAACGGTCCAAATTTCGACGCCGACTCAGCCCACGTTCCTGGTCATCCGTAACAGACCTGACTCGGCGGAGTTCAGTTGGCCAGGGGATGTCAGTCATGGGAAACGTTTATTCGCCGTCGACCAAGGATCGGGTTCTGCCGTCGCGGCTGGAATGCGATGAGGACAGGTCGGATAGTGATTTGGATAATGATGTGATTGCACTGCTCGAGGAAAATGCCCGGCTGCGGGCGCTTGTGACGCAGCTATCCGATCTCGTCCTGAGGCACGTTGTCGATCAGAAGTAACTAGCGGTCGGCTTGCGCTTTGGCGCAGCGCCGGGGGACGCGCCTGACCGGGCTGCGCGGCTGGCGTATGCTCGCCTGCAGGTCGGCTCGAGCGCTCCCGGTCTCCCACCGCTGGAAACGGCGGCAAGGACCTACCTCCGGGAGGCTTCCGATCCGCCTCGCGCTCTGCTATGGAGCTTGCAGCGCGGCGGCGCGCGCGGTCCCGTAGCTCAGCTGGATAGAGCGGCGGTTTCCTAAACCGTAGGTCGCATGTTCGAGTCATGCCGGGATCGCCACTCGCCGTGCTCCCCGACTAAGCAGCGATTTCAGCTACTTATCATCCAACCATCGTTATGGCGCTGCATTTCTCCCTTTGCAGCGGAAGCGCGCCGAGCTGCGTGCCAACAATATCCCCAACGCTTTCGGGTGTGCCTTTTGCGTCGCGCGCACCGGCTTGAGGAATCAATCGGAGTTGGTCCATAAGCGGCGTCCTCGCAGCCGGCAGGGTTGGCTGCTTCGCGTCGGAGGAAGTTTGCGTGGCAAATATCAATCAGAAGATTGCGCAAGAGCTTGGGGTTCGGGAGCAGCAGGTCGAGGCGGCGGTGACGCTGCTCGATGGCGGCGCCACCGTCCCCTTCATTGCCCGCTATCGCAAGGAACTGACCGGCGCGCTCGACGACGCGCAGTTGCGCACACTGGAGGAGCGGCTCACTTATTTGCGCGAGCTGGAAGAACGTCGCAAGGCGATCCTCGAGTCGATCCGCGAGCAGGGCAAGCTCGACGCCGCGCTCGAAGCCACGATCATGGCGGCCGACAGCAAGGCGCGACTGGAAGACATCTATCTCCCCTATAAGCCGAAACGCCGCACCAAGGCCGAGATCGCCAAGGAGGCGGGTCTCGAACCCTTGTCGGAGCTGCTGCTGAAGGAGCCGCAGAATGATCCCAAGCAGGTGGCGAAGGATTTTGTCGATGCGGAGAAGGGCGTCGCCGATGTCGCCGCCGCGCTCGAGGGCGCGCGTGCCATCCTGGTCGAGCGCTTCGATGAAGATGCCGATCTGATCGGCGCGCTCCGTGAGGAGATGTGGGCGCAAGGGCGGATGGTCTCGACCGTGCGCAAGGGCAAGAAGACCGAAGGTGAGAAGTTCAAGGACTATTTCGATTGGAGCGAGCCGCTGCAGAAGCTTCCCTCGCACCGGATTCTCGCGATGTTCCGGGGCGAGAAGGAGGAAGTTCTCGACCTGCAGATCGATCCCGAACCGCAGGCGCCGGCGGCCGGCGTGCCCGGCACCTATGAGCTGAAAATCATGCAGCGCTTCGGCATCTCGGATCAGGGCCGGCCGGGCGACCGCTGGCTGCTCGAGACCGTGCGCTGGGCCTGGCGCACCAAGATCCAGCTCCATCTCAACATCGATCTGCGCATGCGGCTGTGGAATGCGGCCGAAACGGAAGCGGTGCGCGTGTTCGCCTCCAATTTGCGCGACCTGCTGCTCGCCGCGCCTGCGGGAGCACGCGTCACCATGGGGCTCGATCCGGGCTACCGCACCGGCGTCAAGGTCGCCGTCGTGGATGCGACCGGCAAGGTGCTGGCGACCACCGCGGTCTATCCGCATGAGCCGCAGCGGCAATGGGACGAGGCGCTGGCCATCCTCGGCAAGCTCGCGATCGCGCACCGCGTCGACCTCATCGCCATCGGCAACGGCACCGCCTCGCGCGAAACCGACAAGCTCGCGACCGAACTGGTGAAGCGGCTGCCCGATCTGAAGATGACCAAGATCGTCGTCTCGGAAGCAGGCGCCTCCGTCTACTCGGCCTCGGCCTTTGCCTCGGGAGAATTGCCCGATCTCGATGTGACCATGCGCGGCGCGGTCTCGATCGCGCGGCGGCTGCAGGATCCGCTGGCCGAGCTCGTGAAGATCGACCCCAAGGCGATCGGCGTCGGGCAATATCAACATGACCTCGGCGAGGCCAAATTGGCGCGCTCGCTGGATGCCGTGGTCGAGGACTGCGTGAACGCGGTCGGCGTCGACGTCAACACCGCCTCCGTCCCGCTGCTGTCGCGGGTGTCGGGCATCGGCCCATCGCTGGCGCAAAGCATCGTGCAGCATCGCGACGAGAACGGCCCGTTCAAGTCACGCAAGGCGCTGAAGGAGGTGCCGCGGCTCGGACCGAAGGCCTTCGAGCAGTGCGCGGGCTTCCTGCGCATCAATGGCGGCGAGGATCCGCTCGACGCCTCCGGCGTGCATCCCGAAGCCTATCCCGTGGTGCGGCGGATCCTGGCCGCCACCAAGAGCGACATCAAGGCGCTGATCGGCAACGGCGAGATCGTGCGTCAGCTCAAGCCGCAGGCCTTCGTCGACGAGACGTTCGGCCTGCCGACGGTCACCGACATCCTGCGCGAACTGGAAAAGCCCGGCCGCGACCCGCGCCCGGCCTTCAAGGCCGCCGTGTTCAAGGAGGGTGTCGAGGAGATCAAGGATCTCAAGCGCGGCATGATCCTGGAGGGCACCGTCACCAACGTCGCCGCCTTCGGCGCCTTCGTCGACATCGGTGTGCACCAGGACGGGCTGGTCCACGTTTCGGCGATGTCCAGGAATTTCATCAAGGACCCGCGCGAGGTGGTGAAGCCCGGCGACATCGTGAAGGTGAAGGTGCTGGACGTCGAGGTTGCCCGCAAGCGCATCTCGCTGACGCTGCGGCTCGATGACGAGGTCGGTCCGAAGAAGGACGGCAAGGGGACGCGCGACAGCGCCGGTTCCGCGATGCGGTCCACGGCGGGCCGCAAATCGCAGGAGCAGTCCGGCGGTGGCGCGCTTGCCGACGCCTTGCGCCGTGCCGCCGAAAAAAGCGGCCGCGCAAAGCCCCAGGCTTAGAATCGCGCCTGTTAGAGCGGTTCACGGCTTAATTGAATCGGGAGGGATTCCGGATTTGGGGCGAATGTGATTCAAGATGCTGCTGGCTGGGACTGGAGGCCAGCATCCGATGGTTCGACCAATTTCCAATGACCTGCGTAAGCGTGTTGTTGCGGCGGTTGCGAAGGGTGAGAGCTGTCGTTCGGTCGCAGCGAGGTTTGGCGTTGCGGTGTCGTCCGTGGTGAAGTGGTCGCAGCGTCATCGCCAGACCGGCTCGGTAGCGCCTGGCAAGATAGGCGGCCACCGTAAGCCGGTGCTTGAACCGCATCGCGCCTTCATCAGGGAACGGATTAGCCAGACGCCGCATTTGACGCTGCATGCCTTGAAGGACGAACTCGCCGCGCGAGGGGTTAAGGTCTCCCACAATGCAGTTTGGCTGTTTCTGCGCCGCGAAGGGCTGCGGTTCAAAAAAAACGCTGCTCGCCCTCGAGCGAGCTCGCTCCGACGTCGCACGTAGACGCCAGCGCTGGCGTTCATGGCAGGCCAAGCTCGATCCCCGACGCCTGGTCTTTATCGACGAGACCTGGATTAAGACCAACATGGCCCCACTGCGCGGATGGGGGCCAAAAGGCGCGCGGGTGCGGAGCTTCACGCCACATGGCCATTGGCGGACGCTGACATTCCTTGGCGCCTTGCGCTGCGACCGCCTCACCGCGCCGTGCCTGTTCGACGGCCCAATCAACGGCGAATGCTTCCGCGCCTATGTCCAGCAGGTTCTCGTTCCGCAGCTTCAGCCCGGCGACATCGTCATCATGGACAATCTCGGCAGTCACAAGTCGGCTGTCCTGCGCAGCTTGATCAAAGCCGCCGGCGCGAGGCTCTGGTACCTGCCGCCATACTCCCCCGACCTCAATCCGATCGAACAGACCTTCGCCAAGATCAAGCATTGGATGCGCACCGCCCAAAAGCGCACGATCGACGAGATTTGCCGCCATATCGGCAGCCTCGTCACAACCATCCAGCCCAACGAATGCAGCAACTACTTCGAAAACGCCGGATACGCTTCCATCAAAACGTGAAACGCTCTCTAGCTGGACGCGGGCTCTCAAGCTGCCCGTCATCCTTCGAGGCTTGCGGAGCCTGTCATCGGGCCACGGCTCGCGCGGACCTGGTGACGATCGCCTCAAGCGACAAACGGCGAAGCCGTTTGCGCGGCGATGACGGGACGACCACCTCACAGCGACTGATCATCCCTTGCCGACGTCCCTTCCGGCAGCCTGTCTTAGAGCATGATCCGGAAAAGTGCGTAGCGGTTTTCCGAAAAAATCATGCTCAATCAAAGAGCTAAAGCGCGATGACGATTAAACTCAATCTCATCGCGCTTTAGTCCAAAGCGATCACGGTTCAACGGCCTCAATGCGACATCAGCGTCGGCACGGTCATGGCCCGCAGCATCGCCCGCGTGACGCCGCCCAGGATGCCTTCCTGCAGGCGCGAATGGCCGTAGCCTCCCATCACCAGCATGTCGAGATCTTCATCCGCCGCCAACGACAGGATGGTGGGTTGAATATCGGCGCGCTCCGCCGCAAGTTCGACGATCCTGATCGGCAGTCCGGCGCGCGCGAGGTGCTTGGCGAGGTTTGCGGCCGATGCTTGCGTCGGTGCGCTCTCCTCATTGATCGCAATCGCCATCAGCGCATCCGCTTTCTGTAGGAAGGGCTTTGCATCTCTCAGCGCACGGGCCGCCTGCCGGCTTCCGTCCCAGCAAATGCCGATACGCTTGGCCGTGAAGGGCCCGCGAAAGATGTGGGGCACGAACAGCACGGGCCCGCCGGCCTGAATCAGCACTTCGGTTGGAATGATCTTGTCGAAGCTGTCGCCTCCCGCCTCCGGCTGCGGCACGACGGTCAAGTCATGGACTCGTGCGGCGGCGGCGATCGAGCTCGCCGCATCCGCCGGCGCCTCTTCGATCGCGTGTCGTTCGTACGAGATCTTGGCGTTTCGCGCCTCGGCCTCGAACACGTCGAGCGCCGCAGCGGCCCGCTGGGCGGCTCTCTCCTTCTCCATTTCGAACACGGCGGCAACGGCGGCGCCCGCACTTCCATCCATCACATAGGCGGTGCTCGCCGATATATAGCCGGCCGCCAGCGCATCGAGATGGGCGCCGAAGGCCACGGCCAGCGAGACCGACGCATCGATAACGGGCCGCGCCGGCCGCTCCGTCGGGATTTGTACCAGGATATCCTTGATCATGCTGTTCCTCCGCCGGAAGCGGGCCGATCATCCCAACCATCAGGCACTCGGCGTTGACATGAATCAAGCGCCGCCGCGAGGAATGGTTGGATCGGAACCTCGTTGCCCCGATTGTTGCGCGTGGATTGCGCTCCGGGCAAGCTTGACATGCCTCAACACGCACTTGCGCCTTCGCATAGCCTCTCCAAATCTGCGCGAGCGGCAACGCGAGATGGCTTTGATGATCTTTCATTCGGGCAGGCTGGCCGGCGCCTGCACGGCTCTGCTGTTGGTCCTGATGGCAGCGCCGACCTATAGCGTGCAAAGGCAGCCAAGCCATGCCGAGTTTCCGCAGTCCTCGCTTGCGCCGCTGGTCGACAGCACCTCGCCGTCGGTCGTTGCGGTCACCAGCATCAAGCGCCCGCCCAATGGACATCTGACGGTCGATCCCGCCGCAGGATTTCCCGACGCGCCGCTGCCACAGGATCTTAACGTGATCGGCTCGGGCGTCATCGTGGACGCCAACCTCGGCCTGATCGTCACCAGCCATCACGTGGTCGAAGATGCCGAAGCCGTGACGGTCGCCGTTTCCGACGGCCGCCGTCTCGATGCGGCCGTTATTGCTGCCTCTGAAGGCGACGATCTCGCCATCCTCAGGATTGCGCCGGGAGGACTTAGCGCGCTTGCGCTCGGAAACGCGGACGGCCCGCAGGTCGGCGACCACGTATTTGCCGTCGGCCATCCGCTCGGGCGTGGGCAAAGCACGACTTTCGGCATGATCAGCGCGCTGCATCGCTCCTGTCCGGGCATCGAAAACGCCGACCTGATCGTGACCGATGCCTTGATCGAGCGTGGCAATTCGGGCGGCCCCTTGATCAATGGGCGCGGCGAGCTTGTCGGGATCAATGTCGCGCGAAGCCGCCGCCCGGACGCGCCGGGCTTAGGGTTTGCGGTGCCGGTCGCAGCCGTCCGCGCCGTGTTGGCGCGGGCGCGGCTGAGCGGCTAGGGAAACCGCGGTCGACGCACATTGCTTTCGCCGCGAAGCAGCTCACGATTTTGCGAGCGCGCACAGGCTTGATTCCTGTCGATTGATACGGTTGGATAGCGCAATCTGCGCGAGCAACAATCGTCGGTTATGTCCCGGCCTTGCCGCAACAAAGGCTTCTCTGAGGAAGACGAACCGAAAGCTCACCGCTTCTCTTCCGGCCAAACAACCGAACATGGAACTTCGGGAGTGAAACGTGATCAGGGAAATTGCGCATGCAATTGCAGCGAAAGGGTACCGTCAACTGATGTTGAGGGGCTATTTTCGCAAGCTTTGGTACCCGCGCTATCAGTTTCAGTATTTTCCGCGACAATTGTGCTTCCTCGCGCACTGCCTGGACCGCACCGCCGACGTAGACGGTTCGATTGTCGAGATCGGTTGTGCACACGGCCTGACCACCACGTTTCTTTATGAATACCTTGCGGATTCCGGCATTCACAAAGAATACGTTTGTATCGATACGTTTTGCGGCTTCACGCCCCAAGACATTCACGTCGAGAAGGAGCAGCGCGGCAAGGTCCAGAACTACGAATGGGAATTCAAGAACAACAATGCCGCGTGGTTCAAGGAGTCGCTTGCCAGACGGCACATCACGGACATCAAGGTTCTCGAAGCCGACATCTCGACGGTGGAGGACTCTCTCCTGCCGGACCGTATTTCGTTCTGTCTGCTCGATGTGGATCTCTACCAACCGGTCAGGGTTGGCCTGGAAAGGATCTATCCGCGGCTTGGCCCGGGCGGGGTCATCGTTGTCGACGATTGCTGGTCAAAGCCCAGGCATATGTGGGTGGATGGCGTCGGAGACGCGTACGACGGAGCCATGCAGGCCTATAAGGAGTTTACCGGGGAACGTGGGCTGCCGACAAAATTCGTCGAAACGAAACTGGCCCTGATCGAGAAGCCGTTTTCGGGTGCGAGGGCGGGTTGATGAGCCCCGCCGCGTTGATGCCGCTCGCGTCCTTGTGAGATGGCCCGCAGCTTGGCAACCGGGACAATCTGCCCAACCAACCTTGAAAAGGTCGACCGCCGGAGTTGCGGGTGATGCTGACGAGGGCCGCTATCGGCTTTGCACGGCAGATGCGGTCGCCGAAACGCTCTGTTCGAAGAAGATCCTGAGCCCGATGAAGCTGCTGTCGGGGGTGATGATGACGTTGGTCGGGATGGCGCGCAGATAAGCGTCATAGCGTCCCTTGCTCTCGAACTGCTCGCGAAACTTCGTTTGGGCTATGCGATCCGCGAAACGGGGCACGATGCCGCCGGCGATATAGACGCCGCCGCGCGCGCAAAAGGTCAGGGCGAGATTGCCGGCGACGCTGCCGAGAAAGGCGCAAAACAGATCGAGCGCCGCGACGCTGACGGCGCAACTGCCGTCAAGCGCGGCCTGGGTGATCTCGGCGGCATCGCGCTCTGCCGCGGCGATGCCATCGATCGTCGCCAGCGCGTGATAGAGGTTTTCAAGGCCCGAGCCCGACAGCACCCGTTCGATCGAGACGTGCCCAAACTGTTTGCGCAATTGCGCGATGACCTGCTCTTCGCGCTCGGACGTTGCGGGCAACGTCGCATGCCCGGCTTCGGTGACGACCACCAGGGGCTGCGCGCCCTGCATCAGGAATCCGGCGGCACCAAAGCCGGTGCCGGGCCCGAGCACGAGCATCGGCGCGCCCGGCATCGGAGGCTGCGTCCCGAGCGGAAAGAGATCGGCCGGCTGCAATCCCGGCAGCGACCAGCCCAGCGCTTCGAAATCGTTGAGCAGATGGACACTCGCAAAACCGAACAGCTTTGTGAGCTCGGCGCCGTCGAGCAGCCATCCGCTATTGGTGATGAGGCAGTGATTGTTCTCCACCGGGCCCGCGACGCCCAGCACGGCCGCCGTGGGCGGTTCCGCGGCATGACGCGCCACAAAGGCCGCGATCGCGTCGTTCGCGCGCGGGTAATCGGCGACCCGCATGTGTCGGATCGGCCCAATTTTGCCGCGCTCCATCAGCGCGAAGCGCGCATTGGTGCCGCCAATGTCAGCGAGAAGAACCCTCTCGATCATCCCTCTGCCGTTATCGCGCCTGTCGGGTTGCCGCTTCTTGCGGGAACCGAAGCTCTCCGTCCCGCCGCAATGAGGCCGGCATACCATCGCGCGGAAGCTTTGGGAATGCGCCTCTGTGTGGCGAGGTCAACGTCGAGAAGGCCGAAACGTTGCGTATGGCGGGAAGGCTATTTCGAAATGGCCGAACGGCGATCGCACACAAAATTGCCGCACGGCCATGAATGCCCGCGCCACTCCCTTGGTTCATTGCGGGGCGAGGGCGCCCGCGTCCTTAAGGGTTGGAAGCGGCGCGGTGTGAGCCCGTGCGATGGCCAGCACGTCGTCCCAGCGCGACAAGAAGGCGTCGACGCAGGCCGGGTCGAATTCCTGACCGCTTCGCTTCACGAGATAGTCGCGCGCCTCCGTCAGCGGCATTGCCTCCTTGTAGGGCCGCTTGGTCGTCAGCGCATCGAACACGTCGGCCACCGCGACCACGCGGGCTGCGATCGGAATCTCCGGCCCCTCCAGGCCGCGGGGATAACCGGTGCCGTCCCATCTTTCGTGGTGAGCGAAGGCGATCGCCGCACCAAGCTGAATCAATTCGCAGTGGCTGTCCGCCAGGATGCGTCCGCCGATCGCGGCATGCGTTCGGATGATCGCCATCTCCTCCTCGTTCAGCCGGCCGGGCTTGAGCAGGATACTGTCGGGGATCGCGACCTTGCCGACATCGTGCAGAGGCGCGGCGAGATAGATGTCGCGGCACAACCGCTCCGAAAGGCCGAGCTCCTCGGCGATGAGGCGGCTGTATTTGGCGACCCGCAGCGTATGTTCGCCGGTGTCGTTGTCCCGATATTCGACCGCGAGCGCCAGGCGCAGGATGATTTCCTCCTCGCGCTCCTGAAGCTTCTGCGTGGCCGCCGCCACCTCGCTGGCAAGGTGAGCCGTGCGATCGTTGAGCTTTCTGACCGCAAGGCCGAGCCGGACGAGGTTGCGAAGGCGCACCCTCATCTCCAGGCTTTGCGGACGCTTGGGCAGGAAATCGGTGGCGCCGGCCTGCAGCGCCTGCATCCGCACCTCATCGTCCTCGATCGAGGTGATCATCACGACGGGAATCTCGGCACATCTCGGCAGGCTGCGAAGGGTGCGGATGAAGGCGATGCCATCCATCTTCGGCATCTCGTAGTCGACCAGCACGATGTCGAAATCGCGCGTGCGGGCTGCGGCAATCGCCTGCAAGGGATCCAGGAAGGCAGTTGCCTGCACCATGCCGTCCGCTTCGATGTGCCGCTTCAAAAAGTCGAGCACGGAGCGGCTATCATCAACAAGGAGCGCCTGGGTCAGCATCGGCCGGTTTCTTGGGTCGCGCGGGTCAATTGCATTTTAGCAATTTGGAATGGTATCCCGGCGAAACTTAACGCAAAACTAAATGCGGCCTGCGAAGGCGTGTCTGCCAGAATGGGACCGGAGCCGCCCTGCCGCCGGATCGCCTCGAATGAGCCGGCCAGCGCGGGGCGGGTCGAACCCGCGGCGCGTCAGATTACGGCGAGCGGCGGCGAGCCGATCCCCCGCGGCGCGACCTGGGAGGTTCGAGGACGACTTGCTTGAGGTCATCGCCGCTGACAACGACGACAATGAAATTCAGTTTGCCGCCCTCGTTCGTCAGCCCGCCGCTGATCGCCTTGCCGGATGCGGATTTCTCCGCGACGAGCACGGCGTCCGATAGGTCCTGGCGAACGGACTTCAGAGCACTAAGGTTGCTGCGATCCTCCAGGCCCAGCTCTTTGAGGGATAAGGCAGTTCCGTTGGCGCTGACCTCCCCGGTCTTTGCATCGATTGCGTCTTTCCAAATTTGATCGTTCTTTACCGTTGTCACCCAATAGACCGGTGATGTGGGTTCACCGTCGAAGCTGATATCCGCGGCTCTCGCGCCCTTGTGCAGCGTTTCGGCGATCGCCATCGCCCGGCGCAACGATACTTCAGCGGCACGAAAACGCTCCAGCTCGCGGTCGATGGTCACCGCGGTGATATCGAGGTTTGTGCCACCTTCATGCGACGTGGCCGCCGGGCTGACGGCGAGGTCGGCCATCGCAGGCGATGCGGCGACTGACGCCAACGAGAGGAAGAGGGCTGCAACCAGGCACTTGTTGGACATAGGGTGCTCTACGGGCTTTGCGGTTCGAAACTTCACCAGTCAGCATCGGGTCCCCGCCCACGGATTGCCGGTAGTCCCTGCCGAATGCATCATTTCGGGTCCTGCGTCCGCTTGGTGGCGTCCCGATCCGACATCACGATGCGGCATGGCTCACTCAGGCTGCGAACGTTCTGTTTGAGACACGCAACGATCCGATCCACATCCGGTATCTGGTCGCTGCAAAGTCGAAACACATCGGGCGTGCAGGCTTGCCGTTCCTCCAGCGTTCCTTCTCGATCGCCGGCATCGGCTCGCCCTATGGGCATCATTGCTGCGACCGCCACGCACACAGCTCTGGCAACGGGGCACGCTGCCAAGCTCCCACGGCGATGTCTCTTCGGTCCGCAACTCATAACAATAGATTTCCTTTGCTTCGCCCGATACGTCCGTCCAGGCAGCAAATCCGGCGCTGCGGCTGCCACATTCAAACCATGGCCTCCGATAGCGGGAGAGCCTGTGAGCGTTCGCAGCAGGGCTGCACGAGCGATCTGGCTATTGCCAGGGACCGCGATGAGGTCGATGCCGGCCGCGCACTTCGCGTCCACGAAGACCGCGAGAGAATGTGGCCGATCTGAGCAACAGGCTCAGACCGGCCGCCATACGACGCGACCGGACGTCGGGGCTGATGAGCCCGGTTGCGGCGAATGACCTCTGCGATTCGCGTGTACGCCGGAGATCCATCCGGCTCGGCGGCAAGCATCGCTGGCCGGCCAAGTCGAAATCATCTACGTAAAACGATACGGTATCGTTTTGTTAAGGTCAATCCCGGCCCTCCAGAAGGTCCGATCACCGGCGGCTCCTCACGCCGCCGCCAACAACGTCCTCCAAGGACTGCAATTTCCGGCTCGGCGACCCGTGCTCGGTCCGGTGATCGGCGTGCGTCCGGATGCTCCGACCGGACCACACTTGATCCCGATCGCGCTTTGTTTTCCATTTTGAGCGCGATATTTCCAAAAGCCGCTGCGCACTTTGCAGGCGGCCTTTCGCGATCGGGCTTGAACTCTAGGCCGCACGAACCTGCGCGAGGAAGCCGGCGACTTCGCGTCGCAGGCGTTCGGCTTCGCCGGAGAACCCGTCGGCTGCGCCCAGCACATCATTTGCGATGCTGCCGGTCTGCCTCGCCGCGCTCTGTGCCGCCGAGACGCTTTCCGAGACCTGCCGCGCGCCGGCGGCGGCTTGCTGGATGTTGGCTGCGATATCGCTGGTCGCGGCGCCCTGCTCCTCGACGGCGGCGGCAATGGCGGACGTGATCTCGTTGATCTGCGCCACCACGCCGCCGATGCCCTGGATGACTTCGACGGCGCTTCCGGTCATGGACTGAATCTCCGCCACCGTGGCCTGGATTTCCTCGGTCGCCTTGGCGGTCTGGGTCGCGAGCGATTTCACCTCCGAGGCGACGACGGCAAAGCCTTTGCCGGCCTCGCCGGCGCGCGCGGCTTCGATCGTCGCGTTCAGCGCCAGGAGATTGGTCTGCTCGGCGATGCCGCTGATCAGCGCCACGATATCGCCGACGCGTTGGGCGGAATTTTCGAGGCGCGCCATGGTCGTCTTGGCGCGATCGGCCTCCGAAACCGCGCTGGAGGCGATTTGCGAGGAATGGGTGATCTGGCGGGAAATCTCCCGGATCGAGGACGATAGCTCTTCCGTTGCCGTAGCCACGGTGCCGACATTGGTGCTGGTCTGACCGGCAGCGGAAGCCGCCGCGGTCGTCTCGCCGCTGGCGGTCGTCGCCGCGCGGGTCATCGCGTTGGCGGACGCTTTCATCTCGCTCGCGGAATCTGCGATGGTTTCGACCACGCCTTTCACGGACGCCTCGAACCCGTCGGCGAGCTTGTGCATCGCCGCTCGCCGCTCCAGCGCGGCTTCGGCCTTCAACCGGTCCTGGTCGGCGGCCAGACGCGTCGCCTCGGCCGATCGTTCCTTCAGAATGGCAACGGCTTGCGCCATCGTTCCAATCTCGTCCCGCCTCTCCACCTCGGGCACGGCGGTCGCCGTATCGCCTTCGGCCAGCCGATGGGTGGCCTCGGTCAGGCGCAGGATCGGTCCGGTGATGCGGCGGCCGAGCAAGTAAGCCACGGCGAAAGTCAGCAGAGCCACGGCGCCGATCATCCATGCCGCGTTGATCGCGCTGGCCCAGGTGGCCGCTTCGACGTCGTCCAGATAGACGCCTGTCCCCACCACCCACTTCCAGCGGCCGCTGAGCTTTGCATAGCTGGCTTTGCGCACTGGCGGCGTGTTCGGCATTTTCGGCCAGAGATAATAAGTAAAGCCGCCGCCGGCCTCGGCCGCCTTGATCATGTCGCGCGCAAAATAGGTGCCGTTGGCATCCTTGGATTCGAGCGACGGGGCGCCTTCGCGGTCCTTGAACAGTCCGTTGACTTCGATGATGCCATCGAGGCGGCGCGCCATCACATATTCATTGCCGTCGTAGCGAATGGCGCGGAGCACGTCCTTGGCGGCCGCCTTGGCAGCTTCGTCCGGCATCTCGCCGCGCGCCGCCTTGGCCTCGAAGGCTTCAACGATCTTCGTTGCCGCATCCGTCACCGCGCGAGCCCG
Source organism: Bradyrhizobium sp. STM 3562 (assembly GCF_045571435.1). NCBI lineage: Bacteria > Pseudomonadati > Pseudomonadota > Alphaproteobacteria > Hyphomicrobiales > Nitrobacteraceae > Bradyrhizobium > Bradyrhizobium sp. STM 3562. The sequence continues at coordinate 8,279,893 of NZ_CP120694.1, read as the reverse complement.
CGCCTGATGTTCCTCCAGCGTGACATTGGCGATGACGCGGATCGAAACCAGGCCTGTCACGATCAGTGCCAGCAGCGCGACGATGGGTATGAGCAGAATCCGGCTGCTGATGCTGCGGAAGAATTTCTGCACGGCGTTTCCCCTTCGAGCGATGCGAATCCGCATCGCTCCCCTGCGTCACACTAGCGTGATAGGTGTGAAGGTTTGGCTAACTCTCCGTTTGGTCGAACTGAGAACCGCTGTTGCCGTCGCGGCTTCGATCGAGACCAAGAGCGCGACGCTTGTCGCTTCAGAAGTTGCGACGACTTCGTGACGGCTGGCTCGGCCGACCTTGCCTGGTGCGTCCACAACCTAAACATGTTTTTATAAGTTATTAATCGCCGATCGAGGCCGAATTTTCTTGCGCAAGCGCAGCGGCGATCGAACTTAAATTCGGAATTCTTGAGCGTCGAGCTCGCGCGGCACAGACGATCGCGGTCGCCTGGCGGGAAGCTGCATCCGTTTTCCGCAAACGCGCACGCGTCGCGCGCGATGATCGCGTTCCTCGCGCGAATGAGAGTGCCCGGCAATCCAGCTTTGCAACCTAAAGTTCTTTTAACCCCGTATTTACACGGGCTCTCTAGTTAGGAGTTTGCTCATCAGCCATTGTGAAAGTCCCGTGGGAATGAATTCGCGCCGGACGGATGGCGAATTCGGGACGGGGGACGCAATGACGCCTAATGCCACCGAGTCGAAGTGGTCACTCCGGCTTCCGGCAGACTGCAGCATCGCGGCGATCCGTAGCGTCTATGAGCTGATCCGCGAGGCCTTCAGCCGGCAAGATCCGCTTGAGATCGATTGTTCGAACGTCGCCAAGGCCGATGTGACGTCGATCCAGCTATTGCTGTCCACGACCAAGACCGGCCAGGCGCAGGGGCGCCCGGTGGTGCTCACCTCGTTCTCGCAAAACTTCCGCAACACGCTTCGCCGCGCCGGCTTCTCCAGCGAGGCGATGGCCAACCATCCCTTCAACGAAAAGAAAGATGGCGTCTGATGGCTACCGTTCTGACGGTCGATGATTCCCCCAGTATCCGCCAGATGATCAAGGTCGTCCTCGAGCCTGCTGGTCACAGCGTGCTCGAAGCCGGTGACGGCGCCCAGGGCCTGGCCCAATGCCAGGCGAAGCGACCGGACCTCGTCATCACCGACCTCAACATGCCGACGATGAACGGGCTGGAGCTGATCCGCGCGTTGCGGAAGCTGCCCGCGCTGACCGGGATGCCGATCGTCTTTCTGACCACGGAATCCAACGACGCGGTCAAGCAGGAGGCCAAGAGCGCCGGAGCGACCGGGTGGATCACAAAGCCCTTCAAACCTGAGCAATTGCTCGCGGTCGTCGCCAAGCTGGTGCGGTCATGAGTGCGCTGGATCCGACAGAGATCTTTCGCCAGGAAGCAAGCGAGCTTTTCGAGACCCTGGAAGGGGCACTGCTGGATCTTTGCCAGCGACCGGACGATCGGGAGCTGGTCGACTCGGCTTTTCGCGCGCTGCACACCATCAAGGGGTCCGGCGCGATGTTCGGTTTCGACAAGGTCGCCGCCTTCACCCATGAATTCGAAACGGCGTTCGAACTGGTTCGCAAAGGCGAGATCAAGCCGACCCAGGAATTGATCGCGGTCGCGCTGTCCGCGAAGGACTATATCCGCGCGCTGATCGAGGCGCCGGAGACGACGGACGCCATCATTGGCGAGGCCATTCTGGACGATCTGAAGCAGTTCGTCGCTCCGACGGCCCAGCGGGCCGAAGTGGCGACGCCCGCCACGGCGGAGCCGGCGGCCGCGGCCGAGCAGCGGTCCGCGGGCTGGCGTCTGCATCTGGAGTTCGATTCCCACATTCTTTGCAACGGTTCCAATCCGCTCGACCTGCTCGAGGACCTCTGCAAGCTCGGCCCCTGTTTCGTCGTCCCCGTCACCGACGACGTGCCGCTGCTCGACGAGCTCGAGCCGGAATACTGCTACCTAAAATGGGACGTCACGCTGCACGCCGATTGCGAGAAGAGCGCGATCGATGACGTCTTCATGTTTGTCGCCGACGAGATGAAGCTCACGCTCATGCCGCTGACGCAGGCCGAGCTGCCGGCACAGCAGCCAGCGCCGGAGGCGCCACGGCAGACTCCGATGCAGGCGACTGCGGCCGAGGTGACGCCCGCGCCAACGGCCGCCGAGCCCACGCCAAAAGCAGAGCCGGCCGCCGAGCCTGCGGCCACGCCGAAGGCCGAGCCTGTCGCCAAGGAAGTGCCGCCGCAGCCGGCCGCCCGGCCCGAGACCCGGCGCGACGAGGTCAAGCGCAGCGAAGAACGAGGCATCGCGACCGTGCGCGTACAGGCCGAGCGGCTGGACGAGTTGATGGACCGGGTCGGCGAGCTGGTGATTGCGCAGGCGCGCCTGAGCCAGTTGGCGGCGGCCGGCTCCGACCTCTCGATCAAGATCATCGCGGAAGAGATCGAGCGGCTGGCGGCCAGTCTGCGCGACACCACCATGGGTGCGCGCATGGTGCCGATCGGCTCGCTGTTCGGACGATTCCGCCGTCTGGTGCATGATCTCTCGCGCGATCTCAAGAAGCCAGTGGAATTCGTCACATCGGGCGAGGACACCGAGCTCGACAAGACCATGATCGAATGCCTGGCCGATCCGCTGGTCCACCTGATCCGCAATGCCATCGATCACGGCATCGAGGATACGTCTGCGCGCGCCGCCGCCGGCAAGACCGAGCAGGGCCGCATCGAGCTCCACGCGGTTCATTCGGGCGCGCAGGTCCTGGTCACGGTGCGCGACAATGGCGGCGGTCTCAACACCGCGCGCATCCGCGCCAAGGCCGAAGAGCAGGGCCTGATCGCGCCGGGTGCGGCGCTGTCGGACCACGAGATCCACCAGTTCCTGTTCCATCCCGGCTTTTCCACGGCGCAAACCGTCTCGGCGCTGTCGGGCCGCGGCGTCGGCATGGACGTGGTCAAGCGCACCATCGAGAATATGCGCGGCTCGATTGATCTGTCGACCAGGCCCGGACAAGGCACCAGCGTGACGCTGCGGCTGCCGCTGACGCTCGCGATCATCGAAGGTCTTTTGATCCGTGTCGGCGAGGGCCGCTACATCATCCCGCTGTCGGCGGTCGAGGAATGCGTCGAGCTGATGGCCGAGGACCAGCGCTCGCGTGGGCGCAACTTCCTCAATGTGCGCGGCAATCTCGTGCCGTTCCTGCGCTTGCGCGAGATCCTCCATGCGGCAGGCGAGCCCGAGCTGCATCAAAAGACCATCATCATTTCCACCGGCGAGACCCGCGTCGGCCTGGTCGCCGACCAGATCATCGGCAATCACCAGACCGTCATCAAGTCGCTGTCGAAGCTGCATTCCGACGTCACGATCTTCTCGGGCGCGACCATCCTCGGCGACGGCACCGCGGCGTTGATCCTGGACGTGGCGCAGCTCGTCTCGCTGGCGCAGGCGCTGTCGGAAAAACAACAGATGAACGAGGCTGCCTAAATGCCCGCTCCTGAGGTGCAAGAGGCCGCGGTCAACCAGGACGGTTCGATCCAGGTCGTCATGATCGGCCTTGGCGACGAAAAATTCGCCCTCGATGCCGGGATGGTGCGCGAGATCATCGATCCGATCCCCGCCACCAGGGTCGCCGGGGCCAAGGCGTTCGTACCCTGCGTCATCAATGTGCGCGGCAACGTCATTCCTCTTGCGGATCTGCGCATCCGCTTCGGCATGCCGATGACCGAGGATACCGCCGAGACCCGCATCGTCGTCATTGAGCTCGATATCGACAACGAGCCTGTCCTGGTCGGGCTGACCGCCGACAAGGTGTACGAGGTGACGGAGATTTCGCGCACCAACGTGCAGCAGACGCCGCGCGTCGGCATGCATTGGCGACCCGAGTTCATTCGCTTCATCACCAAATGGCGCGAAGAGTTCGTCATCGTTCCCAACATGGAACGCATTCTGAATTGAGGGACGTCTCGGGGCTGAGACGGGAAGGGGCTGAAATGAGGTTCACAGTCAAGGCGAAGCTCGCCTGCGCGTTCGGCGTCATCATCGTGTTGTCCGCCGTGGCGAGCGGCCTGTCCTACATAAAGCTGACTGATATGGCGGCCACGGCCGAGGCATTAGTGCTGCGCGCCGGGCGTATGGAAAAAGCCGCCGAAATTGAGGTGGAAATTCTCCGGCAGGTTCGGGCCGAGAAAAATGCGCTTCTGACATCCGGCACCGAATCCGATCAGTTCGCTGCGGATATCTCCCCGATGCGGGACGCGGTGACGAAGACGAAGGAAACGGTCTATGCGATGGCGAGCGAAGGCGGCAAGAAGCTGCTCGACGCCTTCGCGGCCAGCTATGTCAAGCTGAATGCGTTCCAGGATGAAACCCTGAAGATTGGAAAGACCGACAAAGCCGCGGCTGCCGAGCGGTCAGCGAAGGAGGGCCGTAAGGTCGTCAACGACACGCTGGAGGCCGCCGAGGCCTATATCGCCTACACCAGGAAAGGCATGGCGGACCAGGCCGCGGCGGCCAGGGACGAGGGCAGCCACGCACAGCTCCTGTTGATGACATTGGCTCTTGTCTCGATCGCCATTGCGATCGCGGCGGCGATCTTCATTTCGCTCAATATCAGCCGCGCGCTGAGCCGTGCCGTGAGCCTTGCCGGTGCCGTCGCCGATGGCGATCTCAACCAGACCATCAAGGTGTCTAGCAACGACGAGATCGGCGATCTCGTCAAATCGCTGAATATGATGGTCGAAAAGCTCCGGCAGATCGTGGCCGAAGCCCTGACCGCGGCGCAGAACGTCTCGGCCGGCAGCCAGGAGCTCTCGGCCAGCGCCGAGCAGCTCTCGCAGGGCGCGACCGAACAGGCCTCTTCCGCCGAGGAAGCCTCCTCCTCGATGGAGGAGATGGCCGCGAATGTGAAGCAGAACGCCGAGAACGCCAGCCAGACCGAGAAGATCGCCGCGCAGTCGGCCAAGGATGCCGAGGCAAGCGGCGCCGCGGTCGGCCGCGCGGTGCAGGCGATGCAGACGATCGCGGAAAAGATCACCATCGTGCAGGAGATCGCCCGCCAGACCGACCTGCTCGCCCTGAATGCCGCGGTCGAGGCCGCGCGCGCCGGCGAGCATGGCAAGGGCTTTGCGGTGGTCGCCTCCGAGGTGCGCAAGCTCGCCGAGCGCAGCCAGGCCGCCGCGGCCGAGATCGGCACCTTGTCGTCGGAAACCGTCAAGGTGGCCCAGGAGGCGGGCGGCATGCTTGCCAAGCTGGTGCCCGACATCAAGAAGACGGCAGAGCTGGTCGAGGAGATTACCGCCGCCTGCCGCGAGCAGGACGTCGGCTCGGCGCAGATCAACCAGGCGATCCAGCAGCTCGACAAGGTCGGCCAGCAGAACGCCAGCGCCTCCGAGCAGGTGTCCTCGACTTCCGAAGAGCTCGCCTCGCAGGCCGAGCAATTGCAATCGACCATTTCGTTCTTCCGGATCGACAACGCCGGCATCGAGAGGTCTGAGGCGGTTTTGCCGATGGATCGTGCGGTCAGCCAGCTCCGCGCCAAGGCTGCGACCATGGCCGCGGCCGAGCGTGGCACTAGGAAGCCTATGCAGTCGGCGGCGAAACCTGCGGCACGCCGCGCCGTCAAAGCGGCGGGCGGCGGCGGCTTTGCCTTCACGATGGACGATGGCGGCGACGAACGCGACGCCGATTTTCAACGATAAACGGAATACCCGGTCCGCTTCGAAGCGGGCCGGAGGCAATTGGGAATAGGGGCTGAACATGAGACTCACGGTCAAGGCGAAGCTTGCCGGTGCCTTTGGCGCAGTCATCGTCTTGTCGATGATCACCGGAGCGATCGCTTACAGCAAACTCTCCGCGCTGAGCGAAGCGGAAGAGCGAACGGTCGCGCAGGCGCTGCGCTTGAAAATGGCCGCTGACATCATGAACGGCATCCAGTCGCAGCAGCGTTCTGAGATACGGATGATCTATGCGACCACCGACAAGGATACGCAGGACAATTACAACAACATGACGGCTCGCCGCGACAAGGTGCTCAAGCTCAGGGACGAGCTCTACGGCAAAGCCAGTGACGCCGGAAAGCGCATCCTCGACGACGCCGCCGCCGCCATGAAGCGGATGAACGAACTTGAGGAGCAGGCGGGCAAGCTGGCGCTGCTCAACTCGAACAACAAGGCCGCCGAGATCTGGAAAGGCCAGGGGCAGCCCGCCGCCAGAGAGCTCGATTCTCTGCTCGACGCCATGGTTGCGGAACTAAACAAGGGAGCATCGGTGAGCCAGCGGGCGGTGACGGCGCTGCTGACTGCCAAGCTTGATGCCGCGCGCCTCTCGCGCGCAGTCATTTCGGCCTACACCAGCTCGAACCTCGATGAGGTCGACTCGGATGTCAAGGAAGCGCTGCAGCGGCTGAACGCCGTCAAGGCCGACATCGCGAAGCTGGCGAGCGAACAGGCCGAAGGCTCCATCGGCCCGCTCAATACGCCACTTGAACGCCTGACCAAGGCCGCCGAGCAATCCGCCCATCTCGCGGAGGAGGCCGGCAACATCAAGGCTGCGGCGATCGAGCGTGGCGAAGGCCGCAAGATGTTCAACCAGGCGCTTGACATCATCGAGCAATACGTCAAGCGCAACGAGCAACAAATGAGCGAGGTTGCGGACGAGGGAGCTAAGGAAGCCAGCTTTGCCAAGCTCCTGGTCATCAGCAGCATCATTGCCGCGCTGCTGATTGCGCTGGTGTCGGCGACGTGGATATCGCTCAGCATTAGCCGCGCGCTTGCCCGGGCGGTCGGTCTCGCCGATGCCGTTGCGGTCGGCGATCTCAGCCAGAAGATCGATTATTCGAACAATGACGAAGTCGGCGATCTCATCAGGTCGCTGAATGCGATGACCGTCAACCTGAATGCCACGGCAGGCGTTGCCAATGAGATCGCCAATGGCAATCTCACCGTCGAGGCCAAGCGGCTGTCCGAGCAGGATACGCTCGGCATGGCGTTGGAGCGCATGGTGGAGAAGCTTCGGCAGATCGTGGCCGAAGCCCTGACCGCGGCGCAGAACGTCTCGGCCGGCAGCCAGGAGCTCTCGGCCAGCGCCGAGCAGCTCTCGCAGGGCGCGACCGAACAGGCCTCTTCCGCCGAGGAAGCCTCCTCCTCAATGGAGGAGATGGCCGCGAATGTGAAGCAGAACGCCGAGAACGCCAGCCAGACCGAAAAGATCGCCGCGCAGTCGGCCAAGGATGCCGAGGCAAGCGGCGCCGCGGTCGGCCGCGCGGTGCAGGCGATGCAGACGATCGCGGAAAAGATCACCATCGTGCAGGAGATCGCCCGCCAGACCGACCTGCTCGCCCTGAATGCCGCGGTCGAGGCCGCGCGCGCCGGCGAGCATGGCAAGGGCTTTGCGGTGGTCGCCTCCGAGGTGCGCAAGCTCGCCGAGCGCAGCCAGGCCGCCGCGGCCGAGATCGGCACCTTGTCGTCGGAAACCGTCAAGGTGGCCCAGGAGGCGGGCGGCATGCTCGCCAAGCTGGTGCCCGACATCAAGAAGACGGCGGAACTGGTCGAGGAGATTACCGCCGCCTGCCGCGAGCAGGACGTCGGCTCGGCGCAGATCAACCAGGCGATCCAGCAGCTCGACAAGGTCGGCCAGCAGAACGCCAGCGCCTCCGAGCAGGTGTCCTCGACTTCCGAAGAGCTCGCCTCGCAGGCCGAGCAATTGCAATCGACCATCGCCTATTTCCGCATCGACGCCGCCGCAAGCAAGGCGACGGCCGATGCACCCGCGCCGATCGACCGCGCGGTCAGCCAGCTTCGCGCCAAGGCGGCGACCATGGCGGCGGCCGATCGCGGTGGAAAGAAATCCGTTGGTGCCAAGCCGGCCCGCGCCGCCAAGGTCGCGAATGGCGGCGGCTTTGCCTTCGCCATGGATGACGGCACTGACGAGCGGGACGCAGAGTTTCAACGTTGAGGTCAGCGGCGGCTTCGATGCCGCAGGTTGGACGGGAGGGGATCCACGCGATCCCCAAAAATGGGGCTGAGAAATGAGACTGACGATCAAGGCCAAGCTGGCCGGCACCTTCGGCGCCGTAATCCTGCTGTCCGCTATCATGGGAGCCGTCGGCTACATGAAACTGAGCGACACGACCTCGGCGAGCGAGACCATCGTCGGGGCCGCCGGGCGCATGGACAAGGCCTCGATGCTGAAGGAGGACATTCTGCTTCAGATCCGTGCCGAGAAGAACGTGCTCCTCGCACCGTCAGATGCTGAGGCGGACCGCTTCATCGCCGAGGCCAACAGCTATCGAACGGCGTTCCTGAAGACCCGAGATGAAATCTATGCCGCGGCCACCGAAAACGGCAAGAAGATCCTTGATAGGATTGCGACTGCGTACGCCGATATGAACGCGTTGGAGGATCACACCTTCAAGCTCGTGAAGTCGGACAAGGCGAAAGCGATTGAGCATTCGTCAACCGACGAGCGCAAGGCGGTCGCGGAAACGATCAAAGTCGTCGACGAATACATCGCCTTCGTCAAAAAGCTGATGGCCGACAATGCCGAGCAGGCCAGGCAGGACGGCGCTCGCGCGCAGATGCTGATGCTCTGCCTGGTCCTGGCCTCGCTCGTCATTGCCGTCGGGGCGGCGATCTGGATTGCGCTTAGCATCAGCCGCGCGCTGGGCCGCGCCGTCGGCCTCGCTGATGCGGTCGCGATCGGCGATCTCAGCCAGAAGATCGATGTCGTCAGCGATGACGAGGTCGGCGACCTGATCAAGGCGCTGAATGCGATGACCGTGAACCTCAACGCGACGGCCGCCGTGGCCGGCGAGGTTGCGCAGGGCAACCTGGATGTCGTAGCCAAGCCGCTGTCCGAAAAAGACACGCTCGGCTTGGCGCTGGAGCGCATGCTGTCGAGCCTCAATGCCACGGCCGCGGTTGCCCATGAGATCGCGCAGGGCAACCTCACCGTGGAAGCCAAGCGTATCTCGGATAAGGACAAGCTCGGCATGGCGTTGGAGCGCATGGTGGAGAAGCTTCGGCAGATCGTGGCCGAGGCCCTGACCGCGGCGCAGAACGTCTCGGCCGGCAGCCAGGAGCTCTCGGCCAGCGCCGAGCAGCTCTCGCAGGGCGCGACCGAACAGGCCTCTTCCGCCGAGGAAGCCTCCTCCTCGATGGAGGAGATGGCCGCGAACGTGAAGCAGAACGCCGAGAACGCCAGCCAGACCGAGAAGATCGCCGCGCAGTCGGCCAAGGATGCCGAGGCAAGCGGCGCCGCGGTCGGCCGCGCGGTGCAGGCGATGCAGACGATCGCGGAAAAGATCACCATCGTGCAGGAGATCGCCCGCCAGACCGACCTGCTCGCCCTGAATGCCGCGGTCGAGGCCGCGCGCGCCGGCGAGCATGGCAAGGGCTTTGCGGTGGTCGCCTCCGAGGTGCGCAAGCTCGCCGAGCGCAGCCAGGCCGCCGCGGCCGAGATCGGCACCTTGTCGTCGGAAACCGTCAAGGTGGCCCAGGAGGCGGGCGGCATGCTCGCCAAGCTGGTGCCCGACATCAAGAAGACGGCGGAACTGGTCGAGGAGATTACCGCCGCCTGCCGCGAGCAGGACGTCGGCTCGGCGCAGATCAACCAGGCGATCCAGCAGCTCGACAAGGTCGGCCAGCAGAACGCCAGCGCCTCCGAGCAGGTGTCCTCGACTTCCGAAGAGCTCGCCTCGCAGGCCGAGCAATTGCAATCGACCATCGCCTATTTCCGCATCGACCAGAACGCAGCCAAGACCAAGCTGGATGCGCCCGCGCCGATCGATCGCGCGGTCAGCCAGCTTCGCGCCAAGGCCCAGACCATGGCCGCGGCCGATCGCGGCGCAAGAAAACCCGTCACCGCCAGGCCCGCCCGTACCGCCAAGGCGTCGGGCGGCGGCTTTGCCTTCGCCATGGATGACGGCGGCGACGAACGCGATGCAGATTTCCAACGCTGACAAACACAACGAGATTGGCGCGGCGTAGTTGGGCCCGCGCCGATCAAAACCTCTCAAGGACGGCAACATGGCCGAAACAGCGCAATACCTAACGCTTGGTCTCGCAGGCGAGACGTTCGGCATCGGCATCCGCAATGTCCGCGAGATCCTGGACATGCGGCCGATCTCGAAGCTGCCCCACGCTCCGCACTTCCTGCTCGGCATGATCGACGTGCGCGGCAGCGGCTATCCGATCGTCGACTTGCGATTGAAGCTGGATCTGCCGAGCGTGCCGGCGACGGACGCCACCCGCATCATCATTCTCGACGTGCCGATCGGCGATCGCGTGGTCGGCGTCGGCTTCGTCGCGGATTGCGTCTACGAAGTCACCGACATCGACGAGAGCTCGATGGAGCCGGTACCGTCGGTCGGCGGGCGCTGGCAGTCCGATTACATCGCAGGCATCGGGCGCAAGGGCGACAAATTCGTCATCATCTTCGATCTCGCGCGCCTGATGGCGCATGAGGGCATGCCGGCAGCGCAGGAGACGCAGGTCGACGCGCCTGTCGCCGCGTGAGCGCCGTGGCTTTGAATATGCTGGAAAGTCCGCTGCACCTGTCCGACCGGCATTTCGGCATGATCGCCAAGCTGATCGAAGGGCAGGTCGGGATCAAGTTGCCGGCCGGCAAACGCCTGATGCTGGAGGGCCGGCTGCACAAGCGCGTCCGCGCGCTCAACTATGGCGGACTCAACGAATACGTCGAGACCTTGTTCGAAGCCGGTCAGCTCGACGACGAGCTCACGCATCTTATCGATGTCGTGACCACCAACAAGACCGACTTCTTTCGTGAGCCGTCGCACTTCACCTTCATGAGGGAGGTCGCCGTTCCCGAGCTCCTGAAGCCGCGGGGCCGCGGTGACCTGAAGATCTGGAGCGCGGCCTGCTCGACCGGAATGGAAGCCTACAGCACCGCCATGGTTCTCGACGACATGACGAGGACCGGCTCGCGATTCCAGTTTCGGATCCTGGGCACGGATATCTCGACGGCCGTGCTGCGCCTGGCCAAGACCGCGATCTACACGCGCGATACGCTGGAGCCGGTGCCTCCTGCCTTCATCAAGCGCTATTTTCTGTCGGCGAAGGATCGCGCGAGCGATGAGGTGCGTATCGTCCCGGAACTCCGCCGGCGCACGAATTTCATGCGCATGAACCTGATGGATTCCAAATATCCTGTCGATCGCGATGTCGACATCATCTTCTGCCGCAACGTATTGATCTATTTTGAACGGGAGACCCAGCGCAAAGTCGTCGAGCAGTTATGCGCGCATTTGAGGCCCGGAGGTTACCTGATGGTCGGGCACTCGGAATCGATGGTTCACAGCGTCGTGCCCGGGCTGAAGCAGGTTCAGCCGACGATCTTTCGGGTCTAGAACGGAGCACAGCCATGCTCAAAAAGAAAGTGCGTGTGCTGATCGTGGATGATTCGGCGTCAGTGCGCCAAATCCTCACGACGATCCTTTCGGAAGATCCCGACATCGAGATCATGGGGACCGCATCCGATCCCTATGCGGCGGCCCGCCGGCTGCAGAACGAACTGCCTGATGTCATTCTTCTCGACATTGAAATGCCGCGCATGGATGGCATCACATTTCTGCGCAAGATCATGGCGCAGCATCCGATCCCGGTGATCATCTGCTCCTCGCTGACGGAAGAGGGCTCGGACCTGATGTTCCAGGCGTTCGAGGCCGGTGCGGTGGATATCGTTCCCAAGCCGCGCATTGATACCCGCCAGGCGCTGCTTGAATCCTCGGGGCGGTTGCGCGACGCCGTCAAATCGGCGGCCCGCGCCCGCGTGCGGCCGCGGCTTGCGCGACGCGCGCCGGTGGAGAAGAAACTCACCGCTGACGCCATCATCCCGCCGCCTGTGCAGGGGCGGTCCCGCCCAGTGACCGAGCGCATCGTCTGTATCGGCGTGTCGACCGGCGGGACCGAGGCCTTGAACGACGTGCTCGAGGTGTTGCCATCCCATTGTCCCGGCATCCTGATCGTGCAGCACATGCCGCAGGGCTTTACCGCCGCCTTTGCGCGGCGGCTCAACGGCGTCTGCCAGATCAGCGTGAAGGAGGCGGAGGACGGCGAGCCGGTGCAGCCGGGCCACGCCTATATCGCGCCCGGGGCACGGCACATGCTGCTGCAACGGACCGGCTTGCGCTATCACATCGCGATCAAGGACGGACCGCCGGTATCGCGGCATCGGCCTTCCGCCGACGTGCTGTTCCGCTCGGCCGCGCAATATGCCGGCCGCAACGCGCTCGGCATTATCATGACCGGTATGGGGGACGACGGCGCGCGCGGGTTGCTTGAGATGCGCAAGCTGGGCGCGGCGACGCGCGCGCAGGATGAAGAGAGCTGCGTCGTGTTCGGCATGCCGAAAGAGGCGATCGCGTTGGGCGCGGCGGAAAAGGTTGTTTCGCTCAGCCAGATCCCGCGCGAGATCATGCTCTGGTACCAGGCGGGGCAGCCCGCCCTGATGGCTTGAGCCGAAGGATGTTGGCCCCTGTCCAGCCAGACGCGATCAACACAGCGATCCGATCGATCGAGGAAGTCTCCTCGCGCATCGAGGAGACTTTTGCCGAGGCAGGTCATCAGCTAGGTCGCGGGCACGCGATCTTTCAGAACTTGAATCAAGCCTTGAGCGCGTTGTCCGAAGAACTCTCCAGCGCGCAGATCGAGGGCGCCTCGGAAGCTCTTCGCGAGGTTGCAAAGCGGCTGAACGGACTGGCGGAGGCGCTGCCGGCGGAAAGTGCTCTGTTGGGTCGTCTCGGCAAGGCCGCCAACGAGGCTTCCGAGCTGCTCAAGCCGCTGTTCAAGGATGTGCAGATGATCTCGATCATCGCCCGCAGCGCCAAGATCGAAGCGGCCTCTCTGGCGCGGGATCGGGAGGGCTTTCTCGCCTTCACGCAGGAAGCCCACGAACTCGCCAGGGCAGTGCAGCAGTCGCTGGAAACATGCGCGCGCGATCAGGATCTGTTGTCCAAGGCGGTCGTCACCGCGCTCAACCGGCAAAAGGATTTTGAACAGCGCTATCAGGCGCAACTGCTTTCGGCGGGCGGCGATCTGATCTCCGCCTATTCCGGCATGCGGGAACAGCGCAACAAGAGCGTGCATCTGGCCGAGCTCGCAGGCGCAAGCACCAGGAAGATCGCCGAGGCGGTCGGGCGATCGATCATCTCGCTGCAGGCCGGCGACAGCGCGCGCCAGCGCCTGGAACATATCTGCCACGGGCTCGGCGTTGCCGACGATACGGCGCCGAGCCTGATGCCGCCGGCCGCCCCCGAGGCGTCAAATGCAGGCCTCCTCTGCCGCCTCCAGGCCATGCAGCTCAAGGACGCCCAGCGCGAATTGGAGCACGACATCGGCGAGATCGTGCGGGCTTTGTCGGCCATCCTCAGCGATGCGGTCGCCGTCGTCGGCCAGGGACGCTCGCTCTATGGCGGTGAGAGCAGCGATTCCGCGTCATTCCTGGCCCGCATCAAGGAGATCCTGGCACAGGCATCGACGCTGATCGCGACCTGTGAGGGCGCGGGCAAGTCCGTCGACGATGCCTTGACGGTGGTGGAGGATACGCTCGGCAAGTTTCGCAATGCCATCGCCGGACTGTCCGAAGCCGTCGTCGATATCACCCTGATCGGCATGAATGCCTCGCTTAGGGCCAGCCACCTCGGCAGCAAAGGCAACGCCTTTGTCGTGATTGCCAATGAACTCAAGGCGACCGCCGATCACGTCTCCATCGGCGCCGCGCGCCTCAAGCCCGCGCTGGACGGCATCGAGAAATCGGCGAACGAGCTCAGGGCGCTTCGCGTCCATGGCGATCCCGCGCAACTGGCCAACCTCGAACCGTCGATCCTGCATGCCTTGCGCGAAGTCGAAGCCGGCAACGCGCGGCTCGGCGGCCTGATCAGCCGGCTGGCCGAGGAGGGGGCGGAATTTGAAGGCCTGATGACCTCCGCCTCTCATCGAATGACTGAGCTCGGCAAGGGCGCCGCGTCCTTGCCGCGCGTGGCGACCCGGCTGGAAGCTGCCGCCATCACGGCACAGAAGGCGGCGCTCTCGGCGAGCGATGAAGCCGTCTTCGACGATCTCTTCGCCCGCTACACCATGGAGCGCGAGCGCGACGTACATCGCGACTTCTTGAAGGGTTTTGGCCTCACGCCCAAGGCGCCGGCGCGGGCTGCCAGTAGCAGTGAAGCCGACGACGGCGTGCTGTTGTTCTGATAGTTTGGGCTGCATGAACGAGCAGCTCACGATCGATGTCGGCAAGTCGGTCTGCGTCTCCGCGCTTCTTACGCGTCCGGCAGAGCCGCGCACCTGCTTCGTGTTTGCCCATGGCGCTGGCGCCGGCATGGCGCACTCCTTTATGGAAGCCGTCGCCGCGGGACTAGCCGCCCGTGGCATCGCGGCGCTGCGCTACCAGTTCCCCTATATGGAAAAGGGCAGCAAGCGGCCCGATCCGCCTGCGCTCGCGCAGGCGACCGTGCGCGCTGCGGTCGAAGCGGCGGTGGGCGCCTGTCCGGGCCTGCCGCTGATCGCGGGCGGCAAATCCTTCGGCGGGCGCATGACCTCGCAGGCGCAGGCGAAGAGCGCGCTGGCCGGCGTGGCCGGCTTGGCCTTCTTCGGCTTTCCGCTGCATCCGGCCGGCAAGCCGTCCGACGAGCGGGCGGCGCATCTTGCGGATGTTCACATCCCCATGCTGTTTCTGCAGGGCACCCGCGACAAGCTCGCGGAGCTCGACCTGCTCAGAGGCGTCGTCCAAGGGCTCGGCGCGCGCGCCTCGCTCCATCTCATCGAAGGCGCCGATCATTCCTTTCACGTCCCGGCACGTTCGGGGCGCAATGATGCCGAAGTGATGGATGAGGTGCTGGACGTGTTCGCCGAATGGACCAGGAAAATAACGCCGAAGCATGGTTGATGCGGCGACGAGACGAGCGACGACGTCGGGGCGATAACTCAGACCCCATACAGTCCCTTGTCCCGCGCCTTCTGAGTTGCGAGCGCCGCGAGCAGGTCGAACATGGGCGTCGATAGCCCCGCCGCTCTCGCAAAAGCGGCGGGCGCGCGCACCAGCGCATCGATTTCCATGGGGCGGCCGAGCTCGTAGTCCTGCAAGATGGACGGCTTGTGATTGGGCGCGGGTCCGCTTCGTGTCACGCGCTTGACATTGGGGATGTAGTTTTGCGCGATCTGGTTCGCTTCATCGAGCAGGCGCGGGATTACGTCCTGCATCGCCGGATCATCGCGCACCCCGCGTGCCGTCTGCCCGGTCAGAAGGCACAGCACCGATAGCGACATGTTGGTGAGAAGCTTCGACCAGATCGCCTCCCTGATCTCTCTCACGGGCGGCGACTCGATGGCCGCGGCCTCAAAGGTGTAGCGCAGCTCGGCGATACGCGCGCTGGCACGGTCGTCGCATTCGCCGATCAACAGGCGGTTGCGGTCGGGTGAGAGATTTTCGACCACGCCAGGCGCGATCACCTCGTTCGAGGAAAAGATCACGCCGCCAATGATCCGCTGTTTCGGGATCGCGGCACGCAGCCGTCCGCCCGCATCGAGAAAGGAAAGGTCGGGTGGCGGCGGATGATCCGGAGGCAGCCCAAGATCGTACCACCAGGGAATGCCGTTCTGCGCAAGCACGACCGCCGTGTCGTCCCCGAGCAAGGGGCGCAGTCCCTCGGCGAGGCTGCCGACGGCGGTTGCTTTCAGCGTGCTGATCACGAGATCCTGAGGCCCGAGTGCCGCCGGATCGTCCGAGGCGGTCACGCTTGCGCGAAGCTCGGCCTCGCCGACGTGCAGCACAAGGCCGTTCGTCCTCACCGCCTTTAGATGCGGCCCGCGCATGACGCAGGCAACGTCGTGGCCGGCGAGCGCGAGCCGCACCGCAAAATGACTGCCGACGGCGCCCGCGCCGAAAATGCATATCCGCATCGGGATGGAGTCCGCGCTTGATAATGTCGAGCCCAGTTTCCACGAAGCCAATCCGCGGCGCAACGGGTCGCAAGGCCGTGTGCCGACCCGGCGGCTTGCCGCCCCAGCCGAAATGCCACATGCTGCTCATAACGCTTCTCGGCGGAGTAGCGGCGGCCGTTTCGAAAGGATCAAGAATGTCTGACAGCCCGGTCTTGTGGAGCCTTGATGAGCGCGGGGTTGCAACTGTCACGTTGAACCGTCCCGAGGTGAATAATGCCTATGACGCCGGCCTCATTCAGGGCCTGCTCACGGCGATGGATGAGCTCGGCAAGCAGCCGCAGCTTCGGGTGGCGGTCCTGAAAGGCCATGGCAAGCATTTTCAGGTCGGCGCCGACCTGAAATGGATCAATGGCGTGAGAATGCAATCGCCCGCCGCCAACGAGGCGGCCTCGCAAGCGACCTTCGAAGCCGTGCAGCGGTTGAACAGGCTGCCCATCCCGACGGTGGCGCTGGTGCAAGGCGGATGTTTCGGTGGCGGCACCGGCGTGATTGCCGCCTGCGACATTGTCATCGCGGCTGACAACGCCGTGTTCTCGATCACGGAGGTTCGCTGGGGACTGACCGCTGCGATCATTATCCCGCAATTATGCGACGCGATCGGCGTCCGCCAGGTCCGCCGCTATGCGCTGACCGGCGAACGGTTCAGCGCGCAAGAAGCCCGCCGCATCGGTCTGGTGCACGAGGTGGTGCCGCTGGATGAGCTGGAGGCCGCTGGCGCCAAGGTTGTCGAGCAACTGCTCGCCAACGCCCCCGGCGCCCTGACGGAAACCAAGGCGCAGGCAATGGAAAGCTCGTTCGGCGGTATGGGCGTCGACGACGCGACCTATGCGCGCCTGGTGCGAATGCATGCGGCCAAGCGCCAGTCGGCGGAGGCAAAGGAGGGTCTTGCCTCCTTCGCCGAGAAACGCGCCGCCGATTGGCGGCATGGCCGCTGACATCGAGGCCGTCGGCCCGGTATCTGATTGGGCGCTTATCGATCGATGCAACCTGAACGGAGCCATCTTAAGACCTTAACCATAATTCTTTGCTAGGCCTGCGCCAAAGCCAACGCAGCGGTGGGTCATGCGCAGACAGATACGAGGGTTTTGGGTAGCTGGGTCAATGGTCGCAGCATCGGCGCTGCTATCGCTTCAGCCGCTGGTCGCTTCAACCCGGATGGTGTCGCTGGCCTTCAATTCACACCTGCAAAATCCGCAGCAGGTCGGCTCTGACACCTTGCGTCAAAAGCTGCAGGCGCTGGCCGGCAAGCGCATCATCCTCGATGAGCGCGTAGGCGGCGCACTCGGCAGCGAGAATGCCATTCTTGCCGCGACCCGCTCGGGTGCTGTCGATGTCGCGGTCCTCTCCGGCGGCGTGGTCAGCGGGGCCATTCCCGAAATGGGCGTGTTCGACATTCCCTTCCTATTTCGCGACGTCGCTCACGCCAAGGCCGTTATGCAAGGCCCGGTTGGTGCGGCGATCGCCGCCAAATTCGCCGATAAAGGGTTGGTGCTGCTGGCGCTTGGCAAGCAAGGCTTTCGCGACATCACCAACTCCAAGCGGCCGATCCGCTCGCCCGATGACCTCAAGGGCCTCAAATTCCGTGTGATCCCGAACCCGATCTATCAGATGACCTTCAAGGCGCTGGGCGCTGAAGTGGTACCGATGGAATTTCCGCTGGTCTATGCGGCGCTGAAGGACGGACGCCTTGACGGCCAGGAAAATCCGCCGTCGACCATGGCCGCCAGCCGGTTCAACGAAGTGCAGAAATACCTGACTCTCAGCGATCATTTCTTTGCGCCGATCGCCTTTGTCGCAAACCGGGCAATGTTCGAACAGCTCGATCCGAGCGATCAGGAGGCGCTGATCGCCGCCGCAAAGGCGGGAGCCGAGGCAACCTGGCAGTCACAGCTTGACGCGGAAAAGCTCGAACAACTGCGTCGCGCCGGCATGGATGTCATCGACAAGGTCGATCGCCAGCCTTTCATTGATGCGCTCAAGCCGCTCGAACCGGAGTTCGAGAAGCGCTTCGGCAAGGATCTGCTCGCCGCCATCCGGTCCACTCGTTAAGAAATTTCGGAAATCCAATGAAACTGTCCTCCATGCTGTCCTGGATCGGTATCCGTCCGCGGGTTTTCGGCGGCTTCGCGCTGGTCCTGAGCTTCCTCGTTCTTCTCGCCGGCTTTGCCATGGTTCAGGTCGAAGGGATCGGGGGGACCGTCAACGAGCTCATCACTAGCGCCGCCGGCGACGCCGGCATGTCGCAGGTGCGCGCCGCGCTGCTCAGCGCCAACGGCGCGGTGGAGAAATTCATTCGAACCGGCAATGTCGGCGACAAGGATGCCGCCACCAAGGCGATCGAAGGCGTCGGGCAACTCGCCGATCAGGTCGACCGGCAGTTCGGCAAGTTGCAAGCGATCGCCGATGGCGCGGGTCCAGTCCGAAGCGCGCTGGAAACCTATCGATCATCCTTTGCCGCTGCGGCGAGCGCCGTCGACCGGCTGCGCGCCGCCATGACCAAGGCCGACGCGCATGGCGCCGCCGCTGGGCTGGACGCCGGCGGCATCCAGGTCGCCCTCGCCAACCGGTCCGATCCGGAACGGCTGTTCCACCCCATGCGGCTGGCCGGCGCCGTCGACGCGGTGCGGATTTCGGTGATGCGCTATGGTGCGACGCTGTCGGACTCTGAGGCCGACGATGCCAAGATGACATTGCAATACGCGCAGGCCGCGATCGCCGACAGCGAATCCGAAATTGCCGCTGCGGGCGAGGCCAAGCTGAAGTCGCTGGTCACGGCGCTCAAGGCCGAGATCACAGCCGATACGGCTGCGTTGGACGAAGTGATCAAGGCTGCCGGTGATTTGCGCGCGAAGCAGGCCGATTTGGCAAAGGCCAGCGCGGCGATTGACGAGCAGGTCAACAAGATCAATCAGAAGCTCGGTGCGGTGCGCGCGGAACAAGGACAAAGGACCGCCGCAGCGGTCGAAGAGACGCGGCATACTGTGATCGTGAGCGCGGGCGGCGCGCTGGTTCTGGGCGCCCTGCTGGCTTGGCTGATCGGAGCCAGCGTCTCCGGCCCGATCCGCCGCATGACCGACCGGATGCAATCGCTCGCCGCGGGAGAACTCGAGGAGGCCATTCCCGGCGGCGAGTCGCGTGACGAGATCGGCCGCATGGCGCGCGCCGTCGAGGTGTTCCGCGAGAATGCGCTGGCGGTTCGCCGCATGGAGCAGGAAGCGGCAAGGCAGCGCGAGGCCGCCGAGGCGGATCGCGTCCGCATGATGGCCGAGCTCGCCGGTCGTTTCGAGCAGGGCATGCAAGGCGTCATCGCCGGCGTCGGCGGCCGCGCCCAGGACATGGGCAAAAGCGCCGAGGAGCTGGCACGGGTGGCCGAACGCGGTCGCGGGCTTGCCGAAGCGGTTGCCGGCCGCGCCGAGCAGGCCTCGGTGAACGTTCAGACCGTTGCGTCTGCGACCCAGGAACTCGCCGCCTCGATCCGCGAGATATCGAGCCAGGTGCAGCGCTCGGTCGCGGTCTCGAACCGGGCCACGCACGAGACGCAGCGGACCTCCGAACTGATCCACGGCCTGTCCAGCGCCGCGGAGAAGATCGGCACCATCGTTCAGCTCATCCAGGCGATCGCGAGCCAGACCAATCTACTCGCGCTGAACGCGACCATCGAAGCGGCGCGGGCCGGCGAGGCGGGGAAAGGCTTTGCGATCGTCGCGAGCGAGGTGAAGAATCTCGCCTCGCAGACCGCGCAGGCGACGGAGCAGATTGCCAGCCAGATCGCGACGATCCAGAGCGCCACGGGCGAAACCGTGGCGGCCATCACGCAATTCGGCGCGACGGTTCGCGAAATATCGGAGATCTCCACAGCGATCGCCTCGGCCGTGGAGCAGCAAGGCGCGGCGACCAGCGAAATCGCGCGCAATGTCGAGGAAGCGGCCAATGGCACGGCGGCCGTGACCCAGGAGATCGGCGACGTGCGCGCGGTGGCGGGGGAGACCGACGCCGGCGCCGAAGCCGCCCTTGCCGCAGCCGCGGCGCTGCAGCAGCAGGCGGTCTCGCTGAAGAGCAACGTCGACGATTTCCTGCATACGATCCGCGCGGCGTAGAGAGATCGGCGTTCTCGGCACTGATGCGGCGCCGCGCGTGCTTCTTGCGCGCGGGGGCGCGTGCTCGAACCGGCCGGGCCAGGTCATGATGCGCCCTGCATCCGGGAACCCGGACCGGCTTTGGCAGGCCATGCAAGAACCGGCGCGTCAGTTGCCGGTCGCCAATGTCTGCGCGGCGGCGCGGCGAGATGCGTCTGCCATGCCGGGCGTCGCCTCCGAACTGCTCCCGGCGATGTGATTCTCAAATTTCCGCCACTTCGCAAGGCGCGGCTTCAGCGGATCGCCGCGGCGAATCGGTGCCGCAGATGCCCGGCGCCTGCCTCGCCAGGGAGAGGCGCTATGGGCTCGCGCCAAGTCTATCACTTTCAGGCCATACGCTTCCGCGCGAGATTGCGCTAGAGAAGCTGCAGCAGGCGCTGGCGAGAGAAGGCGCTTTCATCGGGCGTGGCGAGGCGGCCCTCCCACTGCGTTAAGGTATTCGAACGGAGGAACCGGGATGAGGGGATTTGCGCGGGCTATGCTCGCTTTCTCTTTGGTGCTGGCAAGCACTAGCCTCGCAAGGGCCGAGGATGCGCTCAAGGCCATGATCGGGGTGTTACGGCTGTCATCATCCGCACCCGTCTTCATCGCGCAGGATAAGGGCTATTTCCGCGATGCCGGCTTGAACGTCGAATTGAAATTCTTCGATGCGGCGCAGCCAATCGCGGTCGCCACCACCTCCGGCGATGTCGATTTCGGCATCACCGCCTTCACGGCCGGGCTCTACAATCTGGCGGGCAAGGGCACGCTCAAGGTGATCGGCGGCATGAGCCGCGAGAGGAAAGGCTATCCCCTGATCGGCTATTTTGCCAGCAACAAGGCCTATGCCGCCGGCTTGAGGTCCCCGAAGGATCTCGCGGGCAAGCGCGTGGCCGTCACTCAGGTCGGCTCCAGCTTCCACTATTCGCTGGGGTTGCTCGCCGACAAATACGGCTTCAAGCTCTCCGATGTGAAGATCGTGCCATTGCAATCGCTATCGAACGCCGCGGCCGCGCTGAAGGGCGAGACGGCCGATGCGGCACTGTTGCCGGCCTCGACGGCGCGCAAGCTGATGGATGACGGCGGCGCCAAGCTCTTGGGCTGGGTCGGCGACGAGACGCCGTGGCAGCTAGGTGCCGTATTCGCCTCGCCCAAGACGCTGAATAACAAGCCGCTGGTGACGAAATTGCTAGCGGCGCTGGAGCGCGCCGACCGCGAATATCACGACGTGATCCTCACTTCCGTGAAGGACGGCGTCGCTCCGATCAATGAGCAGACCAAACCGCTGCTCGAGATCATCGCCAAATACACCAACCTGCCGCTCGATCAGGTGGTCGGCAATTGCGCCTATATCGATCCTGACGGCAAGCTCGACGTCAGGAACGTCGACAACCAGATCAAATGGCTGCAGGCGCAGGGTTTTGTCGACAAGGGATTCGATGTAGACGCGATCGTCGCCAAGGATTTCGTGAAAGCGGATTGAATGGAAGGAAGTATGGATCCCGCGCGCTCCCTTTATCTCCGTTATCCCGAGGAGGCCGCGAAGCGGCCGTCTCGAAGGATGCACGGCCCGGCCGCTGCAACGGGGGCCGTTCATCCTTCGAGGCTCGCGGAGCCTGTCATCGGGCCGCGCTTCGCGCGGACCCGGTGGCTCGTGCCTCAGGATGACGGAGCAGGCATGCCCGCATAGGTCGCATAGATGGACCTGATCGCCGACCATATCTCTCACCACTTCGGCGAGCTCGACGTGCTCGACGATGTCTCGTTCACCCTCGGCGCGGGCGAGGTGGTGGCGATTGTCGGCCCTTCCGGGTGCGGCAAGAGCACGCTGCTCTCGATTCTCGGCGGCTTGCTGCGGCCGGCGGCCGGCGCCGCCGAACTGCGCGGCGTGCCGCCCGCGGACAGTTTCAATCCGCTGACTTTCGTGTTTCAGGATTTTGCGCTGCTGCCATGGTGCACGGTGGAGGCCAATGTCGAATTTCCGCTGCTACATACGGCGCTTTCCGCTGGCGAGCGCCGCGCGCTCGTCGATGATGCGTTGCGTCGCACGGGCTTGTCCGATTTCCGCGCGACCTACCCAAAACAATTGTCGGGCGGCATGCGCCAGCGCGTCGGCATTGCACGTGCGCTGGCGGTGCGGCCGGCGATCCTGCTGATGGACGAGCCGCTGTCGGCGCTGGACTCGCAGACACGCGAACTGTTGATGGAGGATTTCATCCGCCTGCTCGCGGACGGCACCATGGGCGCGATCTATGTCACGCATAATCTGGAGGAAGCCGTGCGGCTCGCCGACCGCATCGTGGTGCTGTCGCGCCGCCCGGGCCGGATCCGCAAGGTTGTCAATATTCCGATGACACGCAGCGAGCGCGGCGGTGCCGAGGCCCGTGGCAAGCTGCTGGCACTGCAGACGGGGTTGTGGTCGCTGATCCGCAACGAAGCCATCGATGCGGAGCGCGAGGTGCAGAATGCTTAAACGCACCACAGCACGGGCTTCGGAAGACGCCAAGACCGGGACGCGACTGGTGGAATTCCGCGGCGCCGGATTCGTGCCGGGGACGAGCCGGTACAGCGGCTGGATCGCCCTGCTGGTGGTGATCGGGATCTGGCAGCTCGCGGGCGCCGCGGGTCTCGTCAACCCGCTGTTCCTGCCGACCCCATTCGCCATCTGTCGCGCGCTCTCACAGCTCGTGCTCTCCGGCGCGCTCTGGCATCATTTGGGTTATTCGGTGATGCGGATCGGGACGGGTTGGCTGCTCGGCACTGCCGCAGGCATCGCCGTCGGATTTGCGATCGGGCTGTCGACGCTCGCACGCAGTCTCGGCATCACCTTCATCTCCGCGCTGTTTCCGATCCCGAAGATCGCGCTGTTGCCGCTCTTGATCCTGTGGCTCGGGATCGGCGAGGAGCCCAAGATCGCAACCATTGCGTTGGGCGTGTTCTTCTCCACCGCGATATCGGTTTATAGCGGCGTCGATGCCGTGCCGCGCAACCTGATCCGGATGGCCCAGAGCTTCAATGTGCCGTTTGCGACCATCGTGCGCCGGGTGATCTGGCCGGGCGCGCTGCCCTCGATTCTCGCGGGCTTCCGCATCACCGCCTCCATCGCGCTGTTGCTTGTGGTGAGCGCGGAGATGATCGGCGCCGATTATGGCATCGGCGCCTTCGTGCTGCAGGCCGGCAATCTGATGCAGACGGATCAGTTGCTGGCCGGTGTGGTGGTTTTGTCGGTGTTCGGGCTGGCGGTGGGTAAGCTGATCGGCCTGTTGGAGGCGCGGCTGCTGCATTGGCGGTAGTTGTCGTCCCGGACAAGCGAGTGGAGCGAGCGCAGATCCGGGACCCATACCGCGGAATCTTCGAAAGAGGCACAGCGGTTGTTGTCCTTCGCCAAACAACGGCCTGTGGTTATGGGTCCCGGCTCGCGCTTCGCTTGGCCGGGGCGACAGCCTTAGGCATTCCCGCGATCTTCCCGGAACAGATCCAGCTTCTGCTGCACCGGGCGGTCGGAGAAGGAAAACAGCACCGCGTCCTCATCGGCTTCATGCGTTACCCAGTGCCAGCTCGGTACCACGAAGAGGTCGCGCGGGCCCCACTCGAACGTCTGTTCGCCGACCCGCGTGCGTCCCTTGCCTTCGATCGCGGTGAACACGGTGGCATCGGTCGAGCGATAGCGGGCGGTCGTAAAACCCTTCGGCAGGAGCTGGATGAAGGTGCCGATGGTCGGCATCGCGAAATCGCCGGTCTCGGGATTGGAAAATTTCAGCTTCAGCCCGTGGCAGGCGTCCCATTCGCCGCGCTTCTTCGCCTGCTCCAGCGCTTGGCGGGTATAGCTGTAGGGATAATTGAAGATCGGCGAGGTCTTTGAGCTTCGCTTCTCGTCGACCGGCAACAGGTTACGGCCATAGCGCGCAAAACTATCGCCGGCCGGTTTTGTGATCTGCTGCCGGTCCTCGCTCGCGCCTTCGGCGAACGAAGCGTCAAAGAACTGCACCATGGGAATGTCGAGCCCGTCGAGCCAGAACATCGGCTCGCTGGTGTCGTTGCCGTGGTCGTGCCAGGTCATCGACGGCGTGATGACGAAATCGCCGGGCTCCATCAGCGTTTTTTCGCCATCGACCGCGGTGAATGCACCCTTGCCCTCGAGGATGAAGCGGAGCGCCGACTGGCTGTGCCGGTGGGCGGGCGCGACATCGCCGGGGATGACCATCTGAATGCCGGCAAACAAGGACGTGGTGACCTTGGACTGCCCGCGCAGGCCCGGATTTTCCAGGATCAGCACCCGCCGCTCCGCCTCTTTCGCGGTGATCAGCTTGCCTGCCTCCATCATGTAGCTGCGGATGGCGTCGAATTTCCACAAATGCGGGCGGCAGGCGCTCTTCGGCTCGGGCGTGATCAGATCGCCCATCACGTTCCAGAGCGCGGAAAGATTCTCGCCGTCGATCTTTTTGTAGAACGCCTCGCGTTCCGGCGTTTTCGCCACGGCTTCCATGGCCGGCCTCCCGATCTTGTTTGCTTCACTTGATTGACAGCATACTGACAATGTAGGTTGCGTCAATTGCAACCATAATTCGTGAGGGAGGTTCCGATGAGGCTGCATGGCTATTTCCGCAGCAGCGCGGCCTACCGGGTCAGGATAGCCCTGAACCTGAAGGGCTTGAGCGCGGAGCACTTGCCCCATCATTTGCGCAAGGGCGAGCAACGGGCGCCCGCTTACCTCGCGCTCAATCCGCAAGGCCTCGTGCCCACGCTGGAGTGTGACGCGGGCGAAATCCTCACGCAGTCGCTCGCGATCGTCGAATGGCTGGAGGAGACCCATCCCCAGCCGCCGCTCCTGCCCAAGGATCCGCTGCGCCGCGCAAAGATCCGCGCGTTCTCGCAGGCCATCGCCTGCGATATCCATCCGGTGCAGAACCTGAAGGTGCTGGCGCGTTTGCGGCAGCTTGGGCTTGCCGAAGAGAAGGTCAAGGAATGGGCGGCCTGGGCCAACCGTGAGGGCCTCGCCGCATGCGAAAAGCTGATCGCGGCCGAGCCAGGTCCGTTCTGCTTCGGCGCCTCGCCCACGATGGCCGACCTCTGCCTGGTCCCGCAACTTGCCAACGCACGGCGGTTCGGCGTGGATGTCTCCGCCTTTCCGCGCCTGCTCCAGGCCGAGGCCGCGGCAAAGGCGCTGCCCGCCTTCGCCGATGCCGCACCGGAGCGTCAGAGCGATGCCGAGTAAGCCGACACCGCTCACGATGGACGCGGTCTACACCAAGCCCGGCTATCTGTTCCGACGGATGCAACAGATCGCGGTCGCGATCTTCGTCGAGGAATGCAAGACGTTCGAGACCACGCCCGTGCAATATGCCGCGCTGGTCGCGATCCAGACCCATCCCGGCATCGACGCCACCAGGCTCTCTGCGGTGATCGCCTTCGATCGCTCCACCCTCGGCAGTGTGATCGAGCGCCTGGAGGCGAAAGGCCTGATCGAGCGCAAGCCGGCCAGCCACGACAAACGCGTCAAGCTGCTTTACCTGACGCGCGCCGGCGCAAAGCTGCTCCGCGACATCATGCCTTCGGTCGACCGCGCGCAGGCGCGGATGTTGCAGCCGCTCAAACCCGCCGACCGCAAGGTGCTCATGGGGCTGCTGGCGCAGCTCGTCGACCTCAACAACGAAGCGTCGCGGGTGCCCTTGCGCGCCGAAGATGCGCTGGAACATTTGGGGAGGGCGGGGTGAGGAGTCCTGGCTTTGTATTGGGACAAGCGGCGTCGAATATACTGCCGTCGTCCCGGCCAAGCGGAGCGCAGAGCCGGGACCCATAACCCGAGGGAGTGGTTTGGCGCGACGCTGTAACGGCCATTCGGGTCAATAACCGAAGCCTGTGGTTATGGGTCCTGACTTTCGCCAGGACGACACCGAATGTGGTGCGGCGTTGCGCCCTACATCCGCATCACGGCCTGGCGGTCGATCTTCCCTGTTCCCGTCTTCGGCAGCTCGTTCAAAAACTTGATCTCGCGCGGATATTTATAGGGCAGCAGCTTTGCCTTGACGTAATCCTGCAGCCGCTTGATTGCCTCGGCTTCGTCGTAGCCGCGGACGTTCATCACCACCGCCGCCTTCAAGGTCATGCGACGGTCCGGCAGCTCGGCCGCGAACACGGCGCATTCGCGCACATCGGGATGTTCGGCGAGACACAGCTCGACCTCGAGCGGATAGACCCATTGGCCGGAAATCTTGATCAGGTCATCGGCGCGGCCGCGGAAGAAGTGGAAGCCTTCGCTGTCGCGGACGAAGCGGTCGCCGGTGTAAATCCAACCCCCTTCGCGGATAGTCTCCGCGGTCTTGTCCGGCCTATTCCAGTACAGCGGCGTGTTCGAGTCGCCGCGCACCCATAAAATTCCTTCCTCGTTATCGCCGACCTCGCGGCCATTCTTGTCCCTCAGCGCGATCTCATAACCGGGTACGCGCAGTCCCGCCGCGCCCGCCTTCTTCCGGTCTGTCCGGTTGCAGAGATAGATGTGGAGCACCTCGGTCGACCCCAACCCTTCGATGATCTCGAGGCCGGTCAGCGCCTTCCAGCCGTTGAAGACCTCGCTCGAGAGCACCTCGGCGGCGGAGATCGCCATGCGCAGCGAGGAGAAGTCGGCCTTGGCGGCGCCGTCCGCCTTGGTGAGCGAGGTGTAGAGCGTCGGCAGTCCGAAGAACACGGTGGGCCGAAAACGCCCGATCGCCTCGAAGATCGCGGCGGGCTTGGGTTGCCCAGGCAGCAGCAGCGTTGCCGCGCCTGCGCAGAACGGAAAGGTGATGGCGTTGCCAAAGCCGTAGGCGAAGAAGATCTTCGGCACGGAAAAGCAGACGTCGTTCGGTTTGAGTCGCAGCACGTTGCGTGCAAACGCGGCGTCACTGTAAGCCATGTCGTGCTGCAGATGCACGATGCCCTTGGGCCTGCCGGTCGAGCCGGAGGAGTACATCCAGAACGCCATCTCGTTGCGATGAGTATCGGCTTCCGAAAGCTCGGTGGGAAACTGCTTCAGCCACGGCTCGGCGGCGATCGCATTCGGCGCGGCATGCTCGCCGATGGCGCCGTTGACCACGATCAGCGTGCGCAAGCCGGTGTCGCGGCAGGCCTCATTATTGAAGCGCGGTGCAAATTCCGCGTCCACCACGGCGACCGCCGCACCGGAATCGGCGAGGTAGAACTGCAGGAGATCCGGTGGCGTCAACGTGTTGATCAGGAGCGGTACGAAGCCCGCGCGCACGGCGCCGAAAAAGGCCGCAGGATAGGCGGGAGTGTCGTCGAGGAACAGCAGGACGCGGTCGCCGCGCTTTAGTCCCAGTGAGAGAAAACCATGTCCCCACCGTGCGGCATCCGCGCAGAGGTCGGCATAGGTCCGCTGCCCCGCGGGGCCGGTCAGCGCGAGGGCGTCGCCCCGGCCTTTGGCCAGGCTGTCAAAGAGAATGCGGCTCGCATTGTAGCGGGCGGGAATCGCAAAGCCGATCTCGCGCGCACCAGGGGCGTCGCACGGCACCTGGTCCTTGATCTCAAGCGTCATGGCGCACTCCCGTTCGCTTCTCCGCCTCGTAAGCCGCCATAAAGCGCGGCGCCATTGCGCGCAGCCGAGCCTCGTCGATCCGGCCCGAACGGGTGATGTAGCTATGGGCAAAGTCCATCGGATCGAGCTTCATGTGCGCGGGGAACTGCTCGTACCAATCCGCGCTGGTACGTGCTGCCGTGACGAGCTTTTTCACGATCGGTTTGCGCTCGCCTTGGTAGCGCGCGAGTGCGGTCGAGACGTGCGCTTCCGCGTCGAGCGCCTTCGCGAGCGCGATGGCATCCTCGATCGCCAGACGCGTCCCCGAGCCGATGGAAAAATGCGCTGTGTGCAGGGCATCGCCAATCAACACCATGTTCTTGTAGAACCAGCGCTCATTCCAGACCCACGGAAAGTTGCGCCACATCGACTTGTTCGAGATCAAGAGCCCGCCACCGAGCGTTTCGGCAAATATCTCTTCGCAGATGGCTTTGGACTGTTCCGCATCCTTGTAGGCGAAGCCGTAGGCCTGCCAGGTCGCGTGATCGCACTCGACCAGGAACGTGCTCATGTCGGGCGCGTAGCGGTAGTGATGGGCATTAAAGGCGCCGCGCTCGGTCTTCACGAACGTCTGCGACAGCGTCTCGAATCTTTTTGTGGTGCCATACCAGGCGAATTTGTTGGTCGAGTAGGAAATGGAGAAACCGAAATCGCCTTCGAAGGCCCGGCGCACCAGCGAATTCAGCCCGTCCGCGGCGACGATCAGGTCATAGCTTTGCAGGCGATCGAGGGATTGGATCTGCGTCTCGAAATGCATCGTAACGCCGACCGCGCGGGCGCGCGCCTGCAGGACGGTCAGGAGCTTCAATCGCCCGATCGAGGAGAAGCCGACGCCATCGATCTCCACGCTCTGCCCCCGCAGAGTCAGCGTGATGTTGTTCCAGCTCTCCATTTGCGGCGCGATCGCGTCCACGGTGTCTGGATCGTCGGCACGCAAGAATTCCAGCGCCTGCTCGGAGAACACGACGCCAAAGCCCCAGGTGGCATTGGCAGCGTTCTGCTCAAACAGATCGACCAGCGCCTCGGGATGATGCTTCTTCCAGAGATAGGCGAAATACAGCCCACCCGGGCCGCCGCCGATCACGGCAATGCGCACGCGCTTCCTCCAATTGACAGTATACTTACAATTTTGCCTAGAATAATCGCGACGCGGCGAGCGCGCCAGCGAAATTATTCGTCGGATCTCGCCGACAAAAGGGGCGGTGTTCCCGCCCGATCCCAATACCCGCGCTACCGCGCGGCAAATCGCGCGAGAACGCCCTTGCAGGCGGGCGACAGCGACGGTGCGTTTGCCGCCAGGCATTGCAGGACGCGGCCGCCGCCGGGGTCGACGCCGGCGCAGAGCGTGCGCACATCCGCGCCGCAGGCCGAGCGCATCACGAACACCACCTCGCGCGGTCGCATCGGCCGCAGGGCCATCGCGCTCGGGGCAGCCGGTGCCGCGGCGGGGGCCGCAGCCGGAGCCGGGCTGACATTGGCCGTTGCCGCTGGCGCGCCGCCGCTCGCCCCCTCGAGCGCCTGTTGGCAGCCGGGTGAGACCGCGGCCTTGTTCTTTTCCAGGCATTGCAGGGCGGCTGCGCCGCCGGTCGGCACGCCCGCGCATACGTTTGGATAATCGCCGCGGCAGGCGCTGCGGACGGCGCCAATTTGCGCGCTCGACGGCTTCTTCGCCGTTGTCACCGCCGTCTTCGCGGCAGGCTGAGCGGCCGGTTGTGTGGCGGTCGCAGGGGCCGGCTCGGCCTTAGTCTCCGCGGCGGGCGGTGCTGCTGTGTCCGGCTTGGCCTCGGCACTCGGCTCGGGCTTTGCTTCAGACTTCGCGTCTGAAGACTTTGCGTCTACAGACTTTGCGTCCGACCTTGCTTCAGACTTGGCCGCAGACGGCGCTGCGACCGCGCGCAAGGCTGACTGGCAGCCGGGCCCAAGACTTGCGACGTTCTTCTGCAGGCATTGCAGCGATGCCGCGCCGCCCGGCGGAACGCTCGCGCAATGCGCGATGTAGTCGGATCGGCACTGGGTTTTGATCGCGCTGCGCTGCGCCGCGGTCGGCGCCTGCGCCAATGCCCCCGATGCGAGAATGGAAAATGCTGCTGACAGCAAGGCGCCAAGCGCTGCCGCACTCTCGGACCTCTTGGTCATGCAATCGATCCTTCTCGATATCGCTTTTTGTATCGCTATGCGCGTTCGTATTGCTTCGTGCCGCCGCTGCAGGCGAAAATATCGAATGACTTAGGTCTTCAAAATCTGGACTGCGGCATGATCCGCCGCTTTCCCTTCCGCTTCAAGCGGAATGTGCGGACGATGCGATGCAAAATTTGCGTCGGAGCACATCACGTGCGTCCCGCAATCCTCCCGGCGCGTGCAGCGTGATCATTATTGGTGCAGCCGTGGCGCAGGAAACGTGCAGCTTGGCGATTTGTGCGTTGCGCACAGGCTGGATTGCGCGTCCGTTTTTCAAGCGGAAGATCGTGGCATGCGCGTTGCTCGTCGAACCGTGTTGCGCGAGTTTCAAAATCTGCCAAACTGGACACGCCGGAGTTGAACGGGGGGTCAAGAATGTCCAACAGGTTCACCCAATATATCCTCGGCGCGATGGTGCTCGGCATCATCACAGGCACGCTGATCTTCAATTTCCTGCCCGATCAACGCGCCGAGCTTGCCGCCTCGATCAACCTGATCGCGATGCTGTTTCTGCGCCTGATCAAGATGATCATCGCGCCCTTGGTGTTCGCAACGCTGGTCGGCGGCATCGCTCACATGGGCAGCGGCGCCAAGCTCGGCCGCATCTTCGCCAAGACCATGGGCTGGTTCGTCAGCGCCTCCTTCGTCTCTTTGCTGCTTGGCCTCGTCATGGTCAATCTGCTGCAGCCTGGGGCGAATTTCCCCGGCACGCTGCCGGACAGGACGCAGTCGACGGGGCTGCCGGTGTCGGCCTTCTCAGTCGAAAAATTCCTGACCCATTTGATCCCGACCTCGATCGCGGACGCAATGGCGCAGAACGAGATCCTGCAGATCGTGATCTTTGCGGTGTTCTTCTCGGTCGCGATGGGGGCGCTGCCCGAACGCTCGAAGTCGCTGCTCGCGCTGATCGATGATGTCGGTCATATCATGCTGAAGGTGACGAGCTACGTGATGATGTTCGCCCCGCTCGCGGTGTGGGCGGCGATCGCGGCGACGGTCGCCAAGAACGGTCTTGCCGTGCTGTGGAAGCTCGTGGTCTTCATGGGCGGCTTCTATCTGTCGCTCCTGATCCTCTGGGGCATCCTGGTGATCATCGGCTTCATCGTGATCGGGCCGCGCTACGCCCATCTGCTGCGGCTGATCCGTGAGCCCTTGATGATCGCGTTCTCCACTGCAAGTTCGGAGGCGGCTTACCCGAAGACGCTGGAGGGACTGAACCGCTTCGGCGCATCGTCCCGCATCTCGAGTTTCGTGCTGCCGCTTGGCTATTCCTTCAACCTCGACGGCACGATGATGTACTGCACCTTCGCTTCCATCTTCATCGCGCAGACCTACAAGATCGACATGTCGCTGGCGACCCAGCTCGCGATGCTGGCGACCTTGATGATCACGTCGAAAGGCGTCGCCGGCGTGCCGCGCGCTTCGCTGGTTGTGATCGCCTCGACGCTGTCTCAGTTCGGCATTCCCGAGGCGGGGCTGTTGATGATCATGGGTATCGACACCTTCCTCGACATGGGCCGCAGCGCCACCAATGTGATCGGCAACACGCTCGCCACCTCTGTCGTGGCGAAGTGGGAAGGCGAGCTCGCGCCCGTCCACGCGCTCGGTCCCGGCGATGTCGTGCCGCCGGACATGATCCCCGGCGAAGTGCCCGTTATAGCGGGCCACTGATGGGAGCGGGTGATGCGGCAAAATATAAGCCGGTGGACGGCGCTGATCGGCCTTTTGCTGGCGGCTTGCCTGCCGGCAGCGGCCGCGTTCGCCCAGGGCGGCGATGAAGCCGGCGAGGGCGGGCTTAGCCCGACGCTGACCCGGATCAAGAACGCGCACCTCGTGCATGTCGGCTATCGCGAGAGCTCGCCGCCATTCTCGTTCCTGGACGAGGCCAACCGTCCGATCGGCTACAGCCTCGAACTCTGCGAGGCGATCGTCGAGGAGATCGCCGCCGAGATTGACGATCCCGACCTGAAGATCGCCTACGTCAAGGCCACCTCGGACGACCGCATCGCGGCCGTGCTGCAGAACAGAATCGATCTCGAATGCGGCTCGACCACAGCGAATGCCGAGCGTTCCAGGCTGGTGGCCTTCTCGCCCTTGATCTTCGTGGCCGGCACCAAGCTGATGGTACCGAAGGCATCGCCTGTTTCGGCGGCGACCGACCTCAAGGGTAAGACCGTGGTGGTGACCAAAGGCACCACCAACGAGCAGGCGATGCGCAATGTCGACAAGAAATTCGCCCTTGGCCTGAACATCGTCACGGCGGCCGACCACGAGCAGTCCTACCAGATGCTGGCGGACGGCAAGGTCGATGCGTTCGCGACCGACGACATCCTGCTCTACGGCCTGATCGCGCGGCACAAGTCGCAGGATCGGTTTCGCGTCACCGGCGATTATCTGTCCTATGAGCCCTATGGCATCATGTTCCGTAAGGGCGAGCCGGAATTATCGGCCGTGGTCGAGCGTGCCTTCCGCAAGCTCGGCTCCAACCATGATCTGATCCCGCTTTACGAAAAGTGGTTCGTGCGGCGGCTGCCCACCGGCGAGCGGCTCAACGTCCCGATCTCGCCACAGCTCGAGGAAGCCTTTCGCGCGATGGATGATTCACCGGGTGCGAATAATTGATAGGCATTTGCGCCCGTCATTCCGGAGCGCCTCGAAGAGGCGAACCCGAAAATCTCGAGGTTCCGGGTTCGGTCCTGCGGACCGCCCCGGAACGACAGCGCCAACTCACGCAAATAGCTTATCCAGCGCCGCGCTATAGGCTGCATGGACCAGCTCCGGATGCAGCTTGCTCAGCGCCTCCATCATCACCCCGGAATTGATCTCCAGCACCTGCCAGCCGCCCTCGACCCGCACGATGTCGATCGATGCGAAGCGGATGCCGATGGCCTGCGCCGCGCGTGCCGCAAGCGCCATGCACGCATCCCGTGCCTCGCCATGTTCAAGCAGAAGCGGCCGTGCGCCTGATTCCAGATTGTGGCGCCAGTTGAGGGCCCGCCGTGCTCCCTCCGGCACGATCGCATCCAGCGCGCCTCTGTCGAGCTCGGCGAACATCTCCGGCAAGACAGCCGATCGTTCATCGGCCGGTAGTGTCGCCAGCGCGAGCTCGAGCAGCGAGCGTTTGCCGTCGCCGATCACCGCGGGTCGTTTCTTGCTGTAGACGATGAGCGGTGTGTCATCGAGCAGCACCACGCGGACCTCGTCCTCGATCTCGAGATAGGGCGAGATTGCAAGGCTTGCATGTGAGGTGAAGATTCGATTCACCGCCAGTTCGAGTCCGGGCGCGCTCGACACAAGGAAGACAGACTTTCCCGACGTGCCTTCGTTGGGCTTGACCACGATGCCGGACGGATTTTGCGACAGCAGCGTGAGCATCGCCTGCCATGACCCTTGCGGCGGGACATAGGCATTCAGCTCCGGGTTGAGAAACAGGGCATGCGGCACGCAGGGCACGCCGGACATTGCCAGCACGTCCGCGGTCGCCGACTTGTCATTTGCAATTCGGTGAGCGACCGCGCTGTTCAGCCCGAGATCGTAGCCGAAGGCGAGATGCCGCCTGCCGCCGCGTTGCATGACGATCAGCCAGCCGGCGGCGTGGATCTCCACCGCCATGCCATGCTCGGCGCCGTATTTCCTGATCGCCTCGACGAAAATGCGCTGGCTGTTGAGCATCGTTGCTTCGTTTTCCGCCCCGTTAACCCTGGCGCGCCGGCAATTAAGTGCCGCGCTGGCCGCAGATCCAGCAAGTTAATTACCGGCGGCAGTGTCAAGAATTGAGCCTGGAATTAGAATGGCTCGAACCTGCTTCAAAAGTGATGCGACATGCATTTGAGCCATCTCAATTACGCGTCAATACGGGTTGATTATCTCGTTCAATCCAGTAGATGAAGCGGGGAAATCTCCCGCAAATTCAGGGGTTTTTGCCCCCTTCGGGGCCACGCAACTCGTTTGTTCTAATCAAGAGACGCTGGGAAGAATCTCAAACCATGAGCGCGTTCTATCGAGAGAAAGTTCTTTCCGTCCGGCATTGGACCGACACCCTTTTCAGCTTCAAGGCCACCCGCGACAGCGGCTTCCGCTTCCTGAACGGCCAGTTCGCCATGATCGGCCTGGAGGTCGATGGCCGTCCCCTGCTGCGCGCCTACAGCATGGCGAGCGCTAATCACGAGGAAGAACTGGAATTCTTCTCGATCAAGGTTCCCGACGGTCCCCTGACCTCGCGGCTGCAGAAGATCAGGGAAGGCGACACCATCCTGGTCGGTCGCAAGGCCACGGGTACGCTGATCACCGATAATCTCATTCCCGGCAAGCGGCTGCTGTTGCTGTCGACCGGAACGGGGCTGGCGCCTTTCGCGAGCCTGATCAAGGACCCCGACGTCTACGAGCGCTTCGAGCAGATCGTGCTCGTGCACGGCTGCCGGCAGGTCAACGAGCTCGCCTTCGGCGAGCAGCTCGTGCAGAAGCTGCGCGACGACGAATTGTTCGGACCGCTGCTCTCCGAGAAGCTCTCTTACTATCCGACGGTCACCCGCGAGCCATTCCGCAACCGCGGCCGCATCACCGACCTGATCGCCTCGGAACAGCTCTTCAACGACCTCGGCCAGACGCCGCTCGATAAGGCGACCGACCGCATCATGATGTGCGGTAGCCCCGCGATGCTCGAAGAGCTCAAGCAGATGTTCGAGGGCCGCGGCTTTCTCGAAGGCAACCACACCGAGCCCGGCCATTTCGTGATCGAGAAGGCCTTCGTCGAGCGCTGAGCAGGCTCCGACATCGTCGCGGCCGAGGAACTTGCCCCTCGGTGGTGGTGCGTACTATGGCCGCTTGCTACGCCATCATGGCCGGGCTTGTCCCGGCCATCCACGTCCTTAACTCGCAATCGCGTCGTACAGATCGTTCGATTCCGGATCGCCAGCCAAGATCCCTCTGACCCTTGCGCGCGGCGGCCGAGCAGGTCGCACCCCTTCGCCTCTTCCGGACAGCTCCTCACCCCGCTCACATTGCGCCGCAAAATTGCGTCAGCGGGACTGCATTGATTAGCGCCTGCCGTAACGGCTAGCTTCTTCAAAGCGAAGCATTGTCATATGCTTGAGCGGCAACGCCGATAGGCTGCGTGTCGCCGCGCGTGCGCATAACAACAGGCACAATCGCCCGAAGGGGTATCCCATGGAAACCTTGCTGCTTCCGTTCTCGCCACGCTACATCGTTTTGACGATTTGCGCTGTGGTGACGGCCTTGCTGCTCGGCATCGGGATGTTCGACCACAATCCCAAAGCCTTCGACGTTGTGCTGATCCCGATGCTGATCTTCGGCGCGCTGACGCTGCTTGGCATCCGCGATCTCATGCAGAAGAACCACGCCGTTTTGCGCAACTATCCCATTTCGGCGCATATGCGCTTCCTGCTCGAAGAGATCCGCCCCGAGATGCGGCAGTATTTCTTCGAGAGCGAGAAGGACGGCATGCCGTTCTCGCGCGACACCCGTGCGGTGGTCTATCAGCGCGCCAAGATGCAACTGGACAAGCGGCCCTTCGGCACCCAGGAGGATGTCTACCGCGAGGGCTACGAATGGATGCACCATTCGGTCGCGCCGAAAGCGCATTCGAACGAAAAATTCCGCATCACGATCGGCGGGCCAGACTGCACCAGGCCCTATTCGGCGTCGGTGTTCAATATCTCGGCGATGAGTTTTGGTGCGCTCAGCCCGAACGCGGTGCGCGCGCTCAATGCCGGCGCCAGGAAGGGCGGCTTTGCGCATGACACCGGCGAGGGCGGCGTTTCTCCCTACCATCGCGAGATGGGCGGCGATTTGATCTGGGAGGTCGGCTCCGGCTATTTCGGCTGCCGTCATCGCGATGGCACTTTCGATGCGGATGAGTTCGCCCGCGTCGCCAGCGAGGACCAGATCAAGATGGTCGAGCTGAAGATGAGCCAGGGTGCCAAGCCCGGCCATGGCGGCGTGCTGCCGGCGGCGAAGGTCTCGCAAGAGATCTCCAAGATCCGCGGCGTCGCCATGGGCGAGGACTGCATCTCGCCGGCCACGCATAAGGCGTTTTCGACGCCGATCGAGATGATGGAGTTCGTCGCCAAAATGCGCAAGCTCTCGGGCGGCAAGCCCGCCGGCTTCAAGATGTGCATCGGTCACCCCTGGGAGTTTCTGGCGATCTGCAAGGCGATGCGGCAAACCGGCATCTATCCGGATTTCATAGTCATCGACGGCAATGAAGGCGGCACCGGCGCCGCACCGCTGGAGTTCATGGATCATTTGGGCATGCCGATGCGCGAGGGCGTCAATTTCGTTCACAACGCGCTGGTCGGGATCAACGCGCGCGATCGCATCAAGTTAGGTGCGTCGGGGAAGATCGCGACCGCCTTCGACATGGCGCGCGCCATGGCGCTCGGGGCCGACTGGTGCAACTCAGCGCGTGGCTTCATGTTCGCGCTAGGCTGCATCCAGTCGTTAAGCTGCCACACCGACCGTTGTCCGACCGGCGTCACCACGCAGGACCCGACCCGCGCCCGTGCGCTGTACGTGCCGCTCAAGATCGACCGGGTCTATAATTACCACCGCGCGACCCTGATCGCGCTGGCCGAGCTGCTGGCCGCCGCCGGCTTGGAGCATCCCCAGGAGTTGCGACCGATCCACTTCTCGAAGCGGACATCGAGCACGGAAGTGTGCTCCTTCGCAAAACTCTATCCATCGTTGCGGCCGGGCGAGCTCATCGATGGCACCGACGATGTGCGCTTCCGCGATGCCTGGGCGATGGCGCGGGCGGAGTCGTTTGCGCCCGCCATCTGAGAGGTCACTCCGGGACGGCGCGCCAGCCAGACCCGGAATTCTGGAGATTTGCAATTTCTCCACGTCGGGCAAGCGCCCGACGCCGCCCGCTTCGTGGGTGATCAAATGGAATTGAGCAGGCTTGGCGAATCGCTGTTCCATGCCTTCCGGAACCTCCTTTCCCGATTGACAGGCCAAATCTCTTTGGCAGTATTCGCGGCCTGGGGACCTGCGATCTCCCCATGAGGCGACATGCCCAAGCATCGCGTCCGGTTTCGACAAGGACGCCGCATGTCTGCTTCTCAGCGCCTGGCTTCGACCACATTTACCGAACTGATCAACGCGCCTGACGCGACGCACGCCTGCGCGCCATCGAGTTTTGTTGTGGCCGCCGTCTATCGCTGCGCCATCGCTCGCCGTTCCATCGATCCAAGCCTCACGCTTCGCTCGCACGGGCTTATCCCGAGGCGGGCCACAAGCGATCCATCCATCGAGGGCGGGGACATCACAGGAGAGCATATCCATGCAGATCAAACTCGCGCTTACCGCCACCGCTCTCGCCTTATCGGCTGCAACCGCAGCCATAGCGGGTTCGCCTCAATGGAGCATTTTCGCAGAGCCCTTCATCACCAACGCGCATGCGCAGGCGATCGATTGGCAGAAGGTCGATGACACGCTCGGCCGCAAGCCGGCGGTGTCGGGCGATGTGCGCCGCTACGGCTTTCCGCGCAGCGATCTCAATGTGACGCTGGATGGCGTCACCATCAAGCCGAGCCTGGCGCTCGGCGGCTGGGTCGCGTTCAAGCCGGCCCATGGTGGTGCCATGGTGATGGGCGATCTCGTGCTCCTGGAGACCGAGATCACACCCGTGATGACGAAGCTGGTGCAGGGCGGTCTTGAGATCACGGCCGTGCACAATCACCTGCTGCGCGCGAACCCGGCCACTTTCTACGTGCATGTCGGCGGCCACGGCGATCCCTTGAAGATGGCGACCGCTCTTCATGACGCGCTCGCAGCCAGCAAGACGCCGCTCACCGCAGCTCCCGCCTCGCCGCCGCCAGCGATCGATCTCGATACCGCGCAACTCGATCAGATCATCGGGGTGAAGGGCCACAACAACGGCGGCGTTTACGCCTTTGCCGTGCCGCGTCGCGATCCCGTTAATGAAGCCGGAACGGAGATCGCACCGGTCGGTCCGATGGGCGTGGCGCAGGGGATCAACTTCCAGCCGACGGGTGGCGGCAAGGCTGCGATCACAGGCGATTTCGCGCTGACAGGCGATGAGGTCAACCCGGTGATCAAGGCCCTGCTCGCCGGCGGAATCGAGGTGACGGCGGTGCACAGCCACATGCTCGACGAACAGCCGCGGCTGTTCTTCCTGCACTTCTGGGCCAACGACGATGCCGCGAAGCTGGCAAAGGGTATTCGCGGCGCACTCGACAAGACGGCAAGCGGCAAAAGTTAAGGTGGAGCGGACTTGTCCGCGCCGGATGGTGGGCCGCTCCACGATGGCAGCCTCCCCCACAAAGGGGAGATTGGTAAGCGCGGGTCTCGCTCTCCGGAAACCTCCTTGAAGGAAGTGTTGATGTGACGACGACCATCATCCCAGAACGCAGCCGCATGACCGAGCTTGCGCTTTATTTCCTGCGTCTTGGCCTTCTCGGTTTCGGCGGCCCGGTTGCGCTGGTCGGGCAGATGGAGCGCGAGCTCGTCAACGACAAGAAATGGCTCAGCAAAGAGCAGATGCGCGAATCCATCGCCATCTGCCAGTCGCTGCCCGGGCCGCTGGCGATCCAGGTCGGCATCTATGCCGCCTGGCTGCGTTGCGGCTTTTGGGGCGCATGGCTCGGCGGCTGGTGCTTCATCCTGCCCAATTTCGTCATCGTCGCCTTGCTTGGCGCGCTCTATGTCCATCTCGGCGATCTGCCGCCGGTCACGGCGATCTTCTACGGCGTCAGCCCGGCCGTGATCGCGCTGATTTTGCATTCCTGCTATCGGCTGGCCAGGCTCGGAATGGAAGACTGGCTGCAATGGGCGATCGCGGCCGCATGTCTCGCGGTCACGGTCATCATGCAGGCCGAGGTCGCGCTGTTGTTCATCGGCGCCGGCATCATCGGAATTTTCCATTACGGCAGCCTGTTGAAGCGCGCGCCTGCGGCCCTGCCGGTCGTCCTCGTGCCGGTTGCCGCACCGATGGCGCCGGTCGCAACCGGCTCGACGCTTGGCAAATTGTTGCTGTTTTTCCTGAAAGCGGGCGCGCTGACGTTTGGCAGCGGCCTCGTCATCGTGCCTTTCCTCGAGCAGGGACTGGTGCAGCAATATGGCTGGCTCGACCAGCGGCAATTTTTGATCGCGGTCGCGATCGGCATGATCAGCCCGGGACCGGTCGTGATCACCGCGACTTTCGTCGGCTATCTGGTCGCGGGCTTCTGGGGCTCGCTGGTTTCCACCATTGGCATCTTCCTGCCGTCGTTCCTGCTGGTGTTGATCGTCGCGCCGCTGCTGGCGCGCCACCGGGGCAATGCGAACGTGCAGGGTTTCGTCAAGGGCGCTTACGCGGCGGCGATCGGCACCATCCTCGGCGCCTGCATCCTGCTCGGCAAGATCGCCATCGGCGATTGGCTGACGGCCACGATCGGCGTCGCCTCGCTTGCGGTGCTGCTCCGCTGGAAGGTGAGCAATCCGGTTCTGATCGCGGCAACGGCGGTGGTGGGGCTCGTCGCCTATCCGTTGCTGCAACCGGCTTGGGTGATGTTGAAGTAGCCGACGGGGATGCCCATGGTGTCTGCCTTGCGTTTCGCCACGGCCATCGCTGGAGCTCTGGCGATCACGGTTGCCATTGGCCAAAGGACGAGCGCGCTGGCCGAATCCTTGCTGCAGCTCGAGGCCAAGATCCCGCTCGGCGATGTGCGCGGCCGGATCGATCACATGGCGATCGATTTGGCGCGGCGCCGGCTGTTCGTAGCGGCGCTCGGTAACGACAGCCTGGCCGTCGTCGATCTGCAGGCCCAGCGTCTCGACCGCCTGATCGGCAAGCTGCCGCAGCCGCAGGGCGTGGGCTATGAGCCGGCAACAGACATGCTGTATGTGGCGAACGCCGGCGACGGCTCGGTGCGGATGTTCAGGGGCGCCGAGCTGTCCCCAAGCGGGCGCATCGAGCTCGGCAGCGATGCCGATAACATTCGAGTCGATGCAGGCGCCGGGCGCGTGCTCGTCGGCCATGGCGATGGCGCGTTGACTATCCTCGATGCCGCCGCGCAGAAGAAGCTCGCAAGTATAGCCCTGAAGGCGCACCCCGAGAGTTTTCAGCTCGAAGCGGGCACGAACCGCATCTTTGTCAACGTGCCCAACAGCGGCGCGATCGACGTCGTCGATGGGGCATCTGCAAAGAAGATTGCCTCCTGGCCGACCGCGGGTCGCCGCGCGAATTTTGCGATGGCGCTGGATGGGGCCCACCGGCGGGTCCTGGTGGCGTTCCGCCGGCCGGCGGAGCTCGGTGTGTTCGGCGCAGCGGACGGAGCGCTGATCACGTCGGTCCCCACGTGCGGTGATGTCGATGATCTCTTCGTGGATGCCAAGCGCGACCGGGTTTACCTCAGTTGCGGCGAGGGTTTTATCGACGTGCTGGCCACGGACGGCACGGTCTACCGGCGGGCCGCCCATATCGCCACCGCCGCCGGCGCGCGCACCTCCCTGTTCGTACCTGACTTGGATCGCCTTCTGCTTGCAGTGCCGGCGCGGGGCGAGGCCGCCGCCGGAATCTGGATCTATCGTCCGTCGCCGTGAGGCAGCATACGGGGGAGCAGACATGCTCAGCGATGAGTCTCTTCCGATCCGGTGTGCCGCTGCATCATTGATCATCGTCACTGCTGCCAGCTTTGCGGCGCCTGCCTTCGCCTATCGTCCGTTCGACGGTACGGACGCAGCCGTCGCCGAGCCGGGCGAGCTGGAGGTCGAGTTGCAGCCGGCGGGTCCCCGACGCGAGCAGGGGACGACAACCCTGATCGCGCCACAGACAGTATTGAATTTCGGATTGAGCGAGGGATGGGAGGCCGTGTTCGAGGGCCAAGCCGAAACGCCGCTGTCGTTCTCGGGGCCGACGGAGCTGACCGCGGCCGGCGCGTTCCTCAAGCACGTCGTGGTGCCCGGCAGCCTCCAGGACAAGAGCGGACCGAGCGTCGCAACCGAGTTCGGCGTGCTGCTGCCGGACAGCACCGGCGACAGCGGCGTCGGCGCAAGCTGGGCCGGCATCGTCTCGCAGCGCTGGGACTGGGGAACGGTTCACTTCAACACCGAGGCGCTGCTGACGCGAGATCATCATGCCGATGTCTTCGTCGGCACCATCCTCGAAGGTCCCTCGAAATGGAAAGTGCGGCCGGTCGCCGAAGTTTTCTATGAGAAGGAATTCGGCCTTGAAGAGACGGTCTCAGGATTGGTCGGCCTGATCTGGCAGGCCAGCGATAAGCTCGCCTTCGATATCGCCTATCGCTACGCGGTGACCAAAGGACACCCGGTCAACGAAATTCGCGCTGGATTGACCTTCGCCGTTCCCTTGCGGCTTTTCGGAAGCAGCCACGCGAGATAGCGCCGGAGCGGCGACCATTCATCGGTTCAAGCGGGGCAGACATGACAGGAGGAAGATATGAAAACAGCCATCATCAGCGTCGCGCTTTGTTTCGCGATGGCTTCAATGGCGATTGTCGAGAGTGGCGGGTATCCCGCGAGTCCCTCACACGGCATCACAGGTCAAAACCCCGATGGCACGCCGCGCTACGGCAATGAACCGGACAAGGGCCCGCGCCCAACCAAGGATACCGTCGGCCGCAACGGCTCGAATCCGGCTGGTGACGGCAGTGCACGTGGAACGCAGGATGCGGGCAAGGAGCAACGCAAATGAAGTCGGATGTCGCGCCGCGAAAATTGGATGGACGCCGCGCTTATTGGGAACCTTTCACCCCAAATTGCATCCAAGCCTTGAACATCAGGGAAACAGCCATGGCTTCGGCAACGCCGGTCAAGACTTTATCAAACTCGATCAGCGACAGTGACCTGGTCCGTCGCGCGCTGGCCCGCGACGAGGCGGCGGTTCGCGCGATCCTGCAGGCCAACAACCGCCGGCTGTTCCGCATCGCCCGCGGCATCCTGCGCAACGACAGCGAAGCCGAGGATGTGGTGCAGGAGACTTACCTCCGGGCCCTGACGCATCTGGACGGCTTTCGCGGCGATTCCAGCCTCTCGACCTGGCTGACGCGCATCGCCATGAACGAAGCGCTGGGCCGGCTGCGCGGCCAGCGTCCCTCGTTCGGCTGCACGCTGCCGGAGCACGAGCAGGAGGCCGAGATTATCCAGTTTCCCGCCGCATCCGCATCGAGCGATCCCGAAAAGTCCATGGCGCAACGCGAAATACAGCGGTTCGTCGAGCACGCCATCGACGAATTGCCCGAGCCATTTCGGCTCGTCTTCATCGCCCGGGTGATGGAGGAGATGAATGTCGAGGAGACTGCCGAACTGCTCGGGCTGAAACCCGAAACGGTGAAGACGCGGCTGCATCGCGCGCGCCTCATGCTGCGTGAGGATGTGGAGAGGAAGATCGGACCTGTCATCCTGGAAGCATTCCCGTTTGCAGGCCGCCGCTGTGAACGGCTCACGGAAGTGGTGCTGAAACGGCTTGGCTTGTCGACTTAGACCTCTCCGGGAACCTCGGCCGGATTCCGCCATCCAACTCCTGCGTAACCGTTCGACTGCCGGCCAGTGCCGGCGCAACAGGAGTGTGAGCCATGTTCGTCCGAATGAGTGCGGCCATCGCCGCCATTTGCTTCTTGAGCGGCGCGGCGCTCGCGCAAGGCGCGAAGCTGACCGATCCGCAAATCGCCCATATCGCCTACACGGCAGGCGAGATCGATATCAAGGCCGCCAAACAAGCCTTGGAGAAGGGCCACAGCAAGGAGGTAAAACAGTTCGCCCAGGATATGGTGCGCGATCATGAGGCCGTGAACAAGCAGGCGCTCGATCTGGTCAAGAAGCTGAAGGTGACGCCTGAAGACAATGACACCAGCCGCTCGCTGTCCAAGCAGGCCAATGAAAAATACGCCGAGCTCGGTAAGCTCAAAGGCGCCGCCTTCGACAAGGCCTATATCGAAAACGAGGTCGCCTACCACAAGACCGTGAACAATGCGCTGGAAACGCAGCTCATTCCCTCCGCCAATAATGCGGAGCTGAAGAACTTGCTGCAGACCGGTCTGAAGATCTTTCAGGGCCACGAGCAGCACGCCGAGCACGTCGAAGCGGACCTGAAGTAGGAGCGCGTGATGCTGTCACGATACTCCGCCGCCGTCCTCGGGGCGTTGTTGCTGGCGCCGGCACCGTGCGTGCCGGCAGCGGCGGCGACGATTCAAATCACGATGGAGAACCTGGAGATCGCGCCGGCGGTGGCCTCGGCCAAAGTCGGCGACACCATCGAATGGATCAACAAGGACGTCCTTGTCCATACCGCTACCGCACGCAACGGCGACTTTGACGTGACCCTGCCGCCGAAGAAGACGGCGAGTGTTGTCCTGAAGAAAGCGGGGACCGTCGATTATTATTGCCGCTATCACCCCAACATGAAAGCGACCCTCAAAGTTGAGCCTTGAATGCGCCCCTCCAAATTCGCGGAGCCTGTCGACGGTTCGGGCTCCGCGCGGACCCGTTGGCTCGCAGCTCAGGATGGCGGGTCAAACAAGCGAGGAGATGCCAATCGCAGACGACCTCAACCGCCACCCTCATCCGAGCCCGGATTCTCCAGGCTGAACGTTTCGGACTGCTCGTCGTAGGCGAACAGCTCGGCATAGCGGCCCCAGGAAACGATCGTCTTCAAGGTCTCGTCGGCATATTCCTCGGACATATAGTCCTCGAGCTCGTTGCGGAAGCGAGCGGCGGGCGCGGTGTGCGAGGGCCGTTCGTCGAGCACGCGCTTGATCAGTCCCATCACCGGCACGTAGGCAAGCAGATGTTCGGCGAACAGTTTCTTGCGCGCGTCGGTCTCGAGATTGGCAAAGCGCTTGCCGGCTTCGGTGAGGACGAGGTCGCCGTCGTGAAACAGGGCGAAGCGCAGCAGTTGCAGGGATTCGCCAAGATGCAGGATCTCGTCGGCCTCGAGCTGCAACTGGCCAGCCAGTACCGGCAGGTCGGCACGGCCGTAATAGGGTTCGGCGGCCAGCGCCTCGATCAGGCCCGACAGTACGTTCGAGGAGACATGGTCGAGCACCATGCCAACGGTCGGCCCCGGAATATTTTCGAATGTCGGTGGCGGGGTCGTGGGGCGCTGGGTCATGCGCGCATAGAGATTGTCGACGAGCTGCCGGAACGCCGGATCGAGCCTGTTGCGCGGATGCGGCAGGTCGACCTTGAACTCTGCGGCCACCCGGCCCGGGTTGGACGAAAACACCAGGATGCGGTCGCACATCAGCACCGCCTCCTCGATGTTGTGCGTCACCATCAATACCGATTTGATCGGCAGCCGGCCCTCGCTCCAGAGATCGACGAGGTCGGTGCGCAGCGTTTCCGCGGTCAGCACGTCGAGCGCCGAAAACGGCTCGTCCATCAACAAGAGGTCGGGATGGACGACCAGCGCCCGGGCAAAGCCGACGCGCTGGCGCATGCCGCCCGACAATTCCTTGGGAAAGGCGGACTCGAAGCCGTCCAGGCCGATCAGGTCGATCGCCGCCAGCGCCCGCTTGCGCCGCTCCGCGGCATCGATGCCGAGCGCCTCAAGTCCCAATTCCACATTCTGTAGCACCGTGAGCCAGGGAAACAGCGCGAACGACTGGAACACCATGGCCACCCCGTGCGGTGGACCGACGATGGTTTGGCCACGGCAAGATGCATTGCCCGAGGATGGCGCGATCAGGCCGGCGATGATGCGCAGCAGGGTCGATTTGCCGGAGCCC
Organism: Bradyrhizobium sp. STM 3562; assembly: GCF_045571435.1. NCBI lineage: Bacteria > Pseudomonadati > Pseudomonadota > Alphaproteobacteria > Hyphomicrobiales > Nitrobacteraceae > Bradyrhizobium > Bradyrhizobium sp. STM 3562. The sequence continues at coordinate 8,235,331 of NZ_CP120694.1, read as the reverse complement.
GAGCGGCCGAGCAGCCCGACGATCTCGCCGGAACGGATCGTGAGGTCGACATTGTCCAGCACACGTAGATCTTCGCCGCTGCCTTTCGGAAACACCCGGCTGACGCCGCGGATATCGATCAGGGTGGACTGCTGCTTTAACGTGTCGAGCATGAAGGTCCCTCATGGTCAGCCGAGGCGGAGCCGGCGCTCGCCGAAAGCATAGAGTGGGCGCCAGACCAGCCGGTTGAACAGCGTCACCAGAACGCACATGATGGTGATGCCGAGCACAACGCGCGGAAAGTCGCCGGCTTCCGTGGCCTTGGCGATATAGGCGCCGAGTCCCTTGGCAGACAGATGGGTGTCGCCCCAGCTCGCCACTTCCGCGACGATGGACGCGTTCCACGAGCCGCCGGAGGCGGTGATGGCGCCGGTGATGTAATAGGGGAAGATGCCGGGCAGGATCGCCTTGATCCACCAGCGCCAGCCCTTCAGGTGCAGGCTGGAAGCGGCCTCGCGCAAGTCGCTGGGGAAGGCGGTGGCTCCCGCGATCACGTTGAACAGGATGTACCACTGCGTGCCCAGGATCATCAGCGGGCTCAGCCAGACATTGGCGTTGAGCCGGTAATGCACGATCAGCAGCACGAACACCGGAAAGGCGAGGTTGGCCGGAAAGGCCGCCAGGAATTGCGCCAGCGGCTGCACCCGCTCGGCAAGTTTCGGCCGCAGCCCGATCCAGACCCCGACCGGCACCCAGATCAGCGTGGCCAGCGCGATCAGCACGGTCACGCGCAGAAGTGTAATAAGGCCATCTCCGATGGCGCCATAGACGTCTGACGGCTCCAGGCTGGCCGAGAGATAGGTGTAGGCGCGGTTCGCGGCGTAACCTGTGCCGATCCCGATCAGGAGAAACCAGAGCGCATCCACGAGGCGTGAGGGCGGGCCGCTCTTGACCGGCAAGCGGAAGCTCTTCGGCCACTCGATGTCGAGGTTTGAAAATGCGCGGTTCAGCCCGGCAAAGGGAAGGGTCAGAGCACGCAGCGCGCGGGTGCGGCGAAACAGATCGAGCATCCAGGAGGTCGGTGCATCGCCGGACGCGGTCTGCTCGAAGCGGAATTTGTCGGCCCAGGCCACGATCGGGCGGAACAGGAGCTGGTCATAGGCGATGATGACGAGCAGCATGGTCAGGATGGCATAACCGATCGCGGGCAGATCGCGCTTCTCGATCGCGAGCGCCACATAGGAGCCGACCCCGGGCAGGGTCACGGTGGTGTTGCCGACCGTGATCGCCTCCGAGGCCACCACGAAGAACCAGCCGCCCGACATCGACATCATGGCGTTCCAGATCAGGCCCGGCATGGCAAAGGGCACATCCAGCCGCCAGAACCGCTGCCAGCCGCTCAAGTGAAAGCTTTGCGAGGCCTCATCCAGGTCCTTCGGCACATTGCGCATCGACTGATACATGCTGAAGGTCATGTTCCAGGCCTGGCTGGTGAAGATCGCGAACACGCAGGCGAGCTCGGCACCCAGCACCTTTCCCGGGAACAGATTGAGGAAGAACACCACAGTGAACGTGAGAAAGCCGAGAATCGGCACCGATTGCAGGATGTCCAAAAGCGGGATCAGCACCATCTCGGCGCGCCGGCTCTTGGCGGCGATCGCCGCATAGACGAACGTGAACACGATCGAGCAGGCCATCGCCAGCAGCATGCGCATGGTGGTGCGCAGCGCATAGAACGGCAGATGTACCGGATCGAGTGTGACCGGAGCGGTATCTAACGCCGACAAGGGCAGCGTGGTCTGCTCACCGCCATAAACGATCAGCACCATGGCGCCGATCACCAGGATCAGGGCCACGACGTCCCAGATATTGGGCCGTGGCGCCTGTGTGAGCACGGCGATGCGGAGATCCTGCAGCGTCATCGGACGAGACCCCTAGAATTCGCCGTGCAGACGGCAGGAGAAGATCGAAACCGGCCCGCGGTCAGCGTTGTAGGCGGGGTTGGCGATGAACTGGTAGTCGGCGGTCACGGTGAAATTCTTGGTCACCTGGTAGGCGTAGTAGGCCTCGAGAATCTGCTCGGGGCTGTAGTTCAGGCGGCCGTCGCCGATCAACAGGCCAAGGCCGCCCGCGGCGAGAAAATCGCGATGCGCGGCGGAAAGCCCGTTGATCGCCCCGCCCACACCGACGGTGTCGTTGTCGCGCCCCCAATAGCTGCCCTTGATGGAGACGCCGCCCGACAGGCTGCGATCGACGTCGGTGAAGGACAGGATTTCGTTCTGGCCGTCGTTCCAGCTCACGCGCGCGAACAGGCCGATGTCCTTCATGACCTGCTGCTCGAGATTGGCATAGAAGCCGTATTTCGGATTGACGTGACGAATGCTCGCCATCACATCGTTGATGTCCTGGCTCGGATCCGTGGCCTCGATCGCCAGCGCCTGGCGATAATTGCCGGTCACGCCCTGATTGCCGAAGGCGCCGAGCCGCAGCTTGCCGGGCTGCTCGAAGATGGTGTGGCGCTCTTCGAACTCGACCACCGCGCCGCCGGTCTTGAAGGTCAGGGTGTCGCTGTTCGGCTGCGACGGCACTTCGAGCACGGCCCCACGTACCGCCCAATCCTTGCGGTTGAGTTCGACCATGGCGCCGCGCGTATAGCCGGGCAGATCGGCGGGGAAATCGTAAGCGGCCGATTCCCACAGCGCCCAATTCATGAAGTCGGCGCGCGGATCGTGGGCATAGGCGTTGTTGTCGAAGAAATCGCCGACCGCAAAGCGGCCGACCACGACGGTGACACGATCGATGTCGCGCTTGCCGGGAAGCTGATTGGGGCCGTCGGCGACGTCCTCCTGCTCGCCACCGAGGCCAAAGGTCTGCTTGAAATAATAGCGCTGTGGCCGGATTTTCGGGAACGCCGCGCCGGCCTTCTGCGCCTCGCCGTTCGGAAAGCCGGCGAGGCCGAGCGTGCCGTTGAGGCCAAAACCCTGCGCCAGTTCCGGGTTGAAATAGAACTCGCCGCCGTCCCACAGGCGCACGCCGAGGAAGGCGGCGGTGGTCCATGTTGCCTGGAGTTGGCCGCTGCCGGGAAGGCTGTTCGCTCCCGCATAGGGCGAGCGGAACGACGGATAGCCCTGCGGCAGGAAGGTGGTCTGCGCGTGAACATTCCAATCGTTCGACTCGGGCAAAGCCGGCTTTGCATCCGCCAAGGCGGTCGGGCTGAAGAGCTTGTCGCCGAACTGGTAGTTGAGCCCGATCTTGGCGAGATGGATGCGGGGATCGACGGTGACGCCGGGCAGCGCAAAGCTGCTGAGGTCATAGGTCTGGAGCGCCAGCTCGATATAGTCATATTCGAGTTTGGCGGTCCAATTGCCGCTGACGGCGAATTCGAGGCCAAGGCCTGCGGTCCAGCCGGGCTGATAATGGCCGGGTGAGGAGATGATGCTGCTGGTGTTCGCCGGATCCTGATTGATGTTGATGTGGGTATGCCCCCAGGCGAAGCCGCCGGTGACAAACGGCATCCAGCGTCCGAAGGCGTAGCCGATGCGGCCCCGCAGCGTGCCGACATAATCGAGGGTCGTCTTGAACGGGGCGGGCGTCAGTGCCGGCTCATCGACCGGACTGGTAAAGGAGGCATCCGCCTCGATGCCGAGCACGAGATGGTTCGCCAGCTCGCGATTGTAGCCGATCTGATAGCCGCCGATCAGGCCGGTGGGGCTGTGCGGAAAGAAGATGCCTTGCAGCGGCAGCGGATTGGTGCCGGGGCCAAGGCTCGCGCCGCCATAGCCGAAATGCCCGCCGACATAAAAGCCGGTCCAGTCGTACACGGCCTTGAGCGCGGGCGCCTTCAGCGGCAAGTCCGCCGCGAGCGCCGGCGTGCCGAGTGCGAACAGCCCCAGGGCGAGCAACGACGTCGACGACCGGGCGCGGCATTTCGCGCTGCGCGCCACGGCTTGTGCGGCCAGTGCGATCGTCCATTGCGTCATGAGCCCCAACATTCAATGCCCGTGATAGCCCAGGAAACCCGAACCCGCCGGCCCCGGCATCCATTCAGAATGCGATCGCAGCATGCGCGATTCATTGCCCGGCCTTATTGCAAATCATTCGCAACTAGAGCTTATTGGAAGCTGCTCTCGATGGGAAGGAGAGGTGTCGGATGAGTCGCTAGATCGCATCCTCTAGTGACGCACGTGCAACACAACGCGATGGTCCGGACGCGCCCTCGACCCGTACGAAGGTTCGCCCGTATCCAACGCGGTGTCCCGATAGCGCAGGGCCGCTCCGAGAGGCAGCCTGAGATAAGACAGTCGCAAGACAGTCTTGTGAATGCCTGACTCGCCCGCCGCTGCAAACTGCAACGAAGGATTGGGCTCGTCAGCGCTTTCCAGCTCCCAGCGACAGGTTGGCCGGTTGGTGCCTTCGCCGAGCGCCCAACGGCAAATCAGCCGCGGGGCGCGGGCCCGGCGCGCCGTGCTTTGGCGGGTGCCGCGGCGGTTGTCGTTGGCCGGTACGAGCACGTCCAGCGCGAGGCGCCGGGATCCCAGCATTCGGAATTTGGTGACCCTCTCGAACATCGCTCACCTCCATAACCGCGGCCGGCGCGGCAGGGGGAGCGGCAAGGCGGTCAATTAAAAGCGACCACCACCCCTCGCGCGGCTGCCGCCGTCGCGGTCGATCTCATGTTGTGGCGGCAACGCGGCTGCGATTGAAGCAATCGGGCTGGCGCTGCCGAAGCGGGTACTGCCCATGGTCTCTTCATTAGGGTTGAAATGCGGCGGCGGGCATTCGCTGCGAGCAGCCGCAACCGGCACATAGGCCCGGTCCCGGCGCGAGTCAAGCTTCCACCGCTATCCTACGGGCAGGATCGCTGTTATCCTCAGGGGAGGATAGGAGACGTCAATGCCGGACCAGCCGCATGCCGCGATCGCCCGCCGCCTGAGGCGCGCCCATGGTCACCTCGAGAGCATCATCGAGATGATCGAACAGGGGCGACCCTGCGCCCAGATCGCGCAGCAATTGCAGGCCGTCGAAGGCGCGATCGACAACGCCAAGAAGGCGCTGATCCACGATCACATCAGTCACAGCCTCGAAGGGACGTTGAAGGCATCGGGGGCAAAGGGGCAGGCGGCACTGAAGGAATTCAGGCAGATCGCAAAATATCTTTAGGGTCCCGCGTCAGGGCGGATGCTCGAGCTGGTCCTGGATCGACGGGGTGCCCGTAACCTTCACCTTTGGTCTGATCGTCTTGGCAGGGAACTTACATCAGTAAAAGGGGTTTACGGTTTCGCGGGATTTGTTGGGACCTCGCTGCGACGCGGAGGAAAACCAATGAAGCCAATGAAGGTCGTACCGTCCTCATCCGGCGAGGTGTATCTGGTACTCGCCGTCGTCAGCACCGTTTTAATGGGCGAGATGGCTATTTTCGCGCTGCTGCGCGCGGGCTGAGGTCGGAAGAGGGCCGTTGGGGCACTCTCGCTGCGAGCGAATCCTTCGCTCCAGCGCATGCGAGCATCATCGCGGAAAGATATCCGCTCCATTGCGTGCGGGGTGAGAGCAGGGCACCGCTACGAGGTCGAGCTGGGCGGGCTCGTCAGCGGCCGCAGCTTCGAACGACGGCGCCAGCACTGGAAATTGATGATGCTGCCGACAATGACCATCGGTGCCACCGCAACAATCGCCATCAGCGGCGACAGCGGCTTCGGCGAAATGAGTTCAAGGACCATCTCGGACACCATCCAAAGCGTCGCGAAGACCACGGCGAAATCGATCCTCGGAACACGAAGCCAATACAGGAGGGCCGAAACGGCGGTGGCCGGCGCAATGGCAGCGCCGATCATGTAGACGTTCAGCTCCGGCGGAGTGGCGGCGTCAATCACCATGGACGCGAGAAGCCAAAGGCTTGCGAACATTGCGATCACGTCGAAACGTTTCACGCGATTCTCCGGTGCGACAACTTGGCACACGAAACACGCCGGTCGTCCCTCTCGTCAAGGGTCAACGCCGCAGTGCAGCGGATTTTCTTCGGTCTTAAGCGCGAATATCTCTCCTCAAAGCCTGAGGAGCGTCCGCCGCTGGCGTGTGGTCAGCCCCGCGCGGGCGGCGCGTGCTGGACCTCAACCGTGACGTGCGAGAGGTCGGTAAAGCGCGCCAGGCGCCGGCGATAATGCGCGGCTTCGCGCGACTTACTAGTCGCCACACTCACGATGGCGCCGAGATGTCCGGGCCCGAGCCGCCACAGATGCAGGTCGGTGACCTGGTCCCCCTCGCTCTCGACCGCCTGGCGAACCTTCTCGGCGATCCCTGGATCCGGCAAGCGATCAAGCAGAATGCCGCCCGTGTCGCGCAACAGGCCGATCGACCAGTTCGCGATCACCAGCGCACCGATGAGGCCGGCGATCGGATCCATCCAGGCCCAGCCGAAGCCGCGCGCCAGCAGCAGGCCGGCAATCACCAGCACGGAGACGGCGGCGTCGGCCATCACATGGACGATGGCCGCGCGCATGTTGTTGTCGCGCCGATGGGCCGCGTCGTGGTCGTGGCCGTGCTCGTGCTCCTCGAACCGAACCTCGTGCCGCCACTGCCGTCCCGCCTCAAGCAACGACACCTGGCAGACAAAAGCATGCGGCTCCGGAATTTCGTCGCGCGATTCCAGATACCTGCCTTGGTCCGCGAAGGCGAAGAGCTGGCGGCTGCCATCGGGCCGCACGGTTTCAATGGCGAAATCGGATGCCGCTGGCAGCGCGCCGGCTTCCGCGATGATGCGAAAGCGCGGCGGAGAGCCGTCCTCACAGATCTCGATGGCGAGTTCGCGTGTGCCGAACGTCACGAGCTGCGGCGCGTCGTCATGGTTTTGCTCATGGTGATGAGCATGTCCGCGCCCCTCACGATGGTGATGCCCATGATGATGGCCGTGGCTATGCCCGCCCGACAGCAGCCACGCGCTTGCAATGTTGACGATCAACCCCAGGACCGCGATCGGGATCGCCTCGTCGAAATGGATCTGCACCGGGTGGAGCAGGCGTTCCACCGCCTCATACCCGATCAGGAGCGCGATCATCGCCAGCACGATCGCGCTGGTATAGCCCGCGAGATCGCCGAATTTACCGGTGCCGAAAGTAAAGCTGCGGTCGTAAGCGTATTTGCGGGCATAGGTGTAGGCGAGCGCGGCGAGCAGCAGTGCGCCGGCATGCGTCGACATGTGCAGACCGTCGGCGATCAGTGCCAGCGAGCCGAACAGCGCGCCGCCGATGATTTCGGCGACCATCATCACACTGCATAGAACGATCACAGCCCAGGTGCGGCGCTCCGCCCTGTCATGGTCTCGGCCCAGGAAGACGTGTTCGTGTCGGGCAAGCTGGAACGCGTGGTCGACCTCCGCCATCGTCACTCACCTCAAATAGGTGTGAACGACATCGATGAGCTGCTCGGCCGCATCGGCGTTCAATGCGCCCGGATTCTTTTGGGGATCGACCAGATGGGTGCGCACATGGTCCTCGACCACCTCGGCCATCAGGCCAGCGACGCTGCCGCGGATGCCCGCGATCATGTGCATGATCCGGCCGCACTCCATCTCGTCGTTGAGCGCGCGCTCGAGCGCCTCGACCTGGCCGCGAATGCGGCCCACGCGTGCCAGCAGCTTTTTCTTCTCTTTGATCGTGTGCGTCATGCTAGCCTCATAGGGTACCCCCCTATGCTATGTCAAGGTGGATCGACAAAAGACCCCACCCCTCCCCCCCCGGGGGCGCCCGGTCGGGACGTCGCAACGTGCGATCGGATGGAATTAGCCCCGGGGGCCCTTCGATAATGTCTTCACGTCGAATTTATCGACATCCTGGAGCAGTTCGACGAACGCGCGCGAGCCGTGCTCGATCAGGCGCTCGCCTTTCTCCGCCGAGCCTTGCGTCGCATCGCCGACCGCGCCGCTTGGATGCAGGTCCTGCGTCTGCCAGGCGAACGGTGCCGGCCGTTGCGCCGAAAGCCAGCGATATCGCTTGTCCATGTCGATGCTGGCGGAGCGGAAATTGGCGATTTTGTCGATGCGCACATGCTCGGCAAACCGTGCCAGCATGATGGACGTTTCCACCGCGCCGCCGTGAATGCCGTGGCGTAGCTCTTCATCGGAGAACAGCCCCTGCGGCGCACCGAAGCGTGACCACGAGGTGGTGACCACCAGCAGGCCGTGCGCGGCGCGCAGCTCCTGCGCGACCAGCATCATGGCCGCGCTGTTGCCGCCATGGCTGGTGACGATCACAAGCTTTTTCACGCCGGCTCGCGCGACGCTCTCGCCCAGCGCCGTCCACTGCCGCAGCGCGGTTTCTGCCGACAAGGATAGCGTCCCCGGGAAGTCGATATGTTCGGTCGAGATCCCGACCGGCTGCACGGGCAGGAATGTGACCGGAAGATCGGCCGGCAGCAGCTCGCGCACGCGCGAGAGATAGACTTGCGCGATCATCACGTCGGTGCCAAGCGGCAGGTGCGGACCATGCTGCTCGGTCCCGGCGAGCGGCAGCACCGCTATCCAGCGGGCAGGCTCGGCGGCGTCGATCTCGGGCCAGCTTATGTCGGCCCAGTCGCGGGGCGGGGTGGCATTCATCGCGCGAAAGGTTTCATTCGGAGCATTTGCAAGCTAGTTTAGCTTCCATTCCGGAATGCTGTAAGCATCCGAAAGACCTCCCAATCATGGGCCAGAATGATCAACGGAGTCCAACCATGAACCCGGCTCTTTTGCGGCGAGCGTTAACCGGCCTCGCCGCGGCGTGGCTGATGACCTCACCCGCATCCGCCCAATCCAAGCCGGACGGGCAACTGGATAAGGTCTCCTTCGGAACCAACTGGGTCGCCGAAGCCGAGCATGGCGGCTTTTTCCAGGCGGTTGCAGATGGCACCTATAAGAAATACGGCCTCGACGTCACCATCGTGCCGGGCGGGCCGAATACCAATAACCGCATGCTGGAGATCGCGGGCAAGATCGATTTCTTCATGGCAGCGAACACGCTGATGTCGTTCGATGCAGTCGCCAACAACGTGCCTGTCGTGGCGGTGGCCGCGATGTTCCAGAAGGACCCGCAGGTGCTTCTCGCTCATCCCGAGACCAAGGCGACCAAGCTCGAAGATTTGAAGCCGCTGACCCTGTTCGTGTCCAAGGAAGGGATGACAAGCTACTTCCAGTGGCTGAAATCGGAGTATGGTTTTAACGAAAAGAACGTGCGTCCCTATACCTTCAATCCACAGCCCTTCATCGCCTCGGCGCAAAGCGCGATGCAGGGCTATGTCAGCTCCGAGCCGTTCGCGGTCGAAAAGGCCGCCGGCTTCAAGCCCACGATCTTCCTGCTCGCCGATTACGGCTATAGCAGCTATTCGACCCTCATTGAGGCCCGGCGCGACCTGATCGAGAAGAAGCCCGATCTGGTGCAGCGTTTCGTCGATGCCTCCATCATCGGCTGGTACAATTATATCTACGGCGATAATTCGGCCGGCAATGCGCTGATCAAGAAAGTCAACCCGGAAATGACCGACGAACTGCTCGCCAATTCCGTGAGCAAGATGAGGGAATACGGCATCGTCGATTCCGGCGACTCCTTGAAGAACGGCATCGGCGCCATGAGCGACGAGCGCATGACCAGCTTTTTTCAGAAGATGGTGAAGGCGGGCGTCGTGCGCCCCGACCTCGACTATCGCAAATCCTACACGCTTCGCTTCGTCAACAAGGGCGTTGGCCTGGATTTGCGGGCAAAGAACTGACGGATGGTGCAGGTCTTGTCCGATACCGAGGCGGATCTTGCCGGACTCTCCGTCAGCCTGCGCGGCGTCACCAAAACCTTTGAAGGCGGAATTTCGGCGCTCGGACCTCTGGACCTGAAAGTCCACAAGGGCGAATTTCTGGCGCTGGTGGGCCCCTCGGGTTGCGGCAAATCGACGGCGCTGCGCCTGATCGCGGGGCTTGCCGCGCCGACCACGGGCACCGTCCAGACATCGCGTCATGGTAGCGATGCGCGGCCAGGCCATGCCATCGGCTTCGTGTTTCAGGAGCCGACGCTGATGCCGTGGACCTCGGTGTGGGAGAACGTGCGCCTTCCCTTGAGGCTCGCGCGCACGCCCACCGCCGCAGCGGACGTGCGCATCAGGGAGGCGCTGGAGCGCGTCGGTCTTGCCGAATTCGCGCAGAGCTATCCGCGCGAGCTCTCCGGCGGCATGAAGATGCGCGTGTCGCTGGCCCGCGCGCTGGTGACCGACCCTGACATTCTCTTGATGGACGAGCCGTTCGCCGCGCTCGACGAGATCACCCGCTTCCGTCTCAACAACGACCTGCTCGCGCTGTGGCGCAATCTGCGCAAGACCGTCATCTTCGTCACCCACTCGGTGTTCGAGTCCGTTTATCTGTCGCAGCGCGTGGTGGTGATGACCTCGCGACCCGGCCGCATCGCGGCCGAGATCGGCATCGCAACGGTCGAGCCGCGCGGCGACGAGTTCAGAACGTCCGCCGCCTATGCCGATTACTGCCGCAAGGTCTCCGCGGCGCTGGCGCCGGCCTATTCCGGGCGGTCCGCGCTATGAGCGCTCAAGGCAAGCAGCAGGTACCCGACGGTGGCAATGCCTTGCGGCTGTCGCGGATCGTGCTGCCGGTGCTCGTGCTAGCGCTGGGCCTGATCGTCTGGGAACTCGTGGTGCGCCTCAACGACATTCAACCCTATGTCCTGCCCGGCCCGGTACTTGTCTTCAAGACCTTGATCGGCGATTGGGACGTGCTGTGGCAATCGCTGTTGACGACGCTGCTGACGACGCTTGAAGGTTTCATTGCCGCATCCGTCGGCGGTATCGCGCTGGCGCTTCTGTTCAACCAGTCGAAGCTCCTGGAATATTCGTTGTTCCCCTATGCGGTGATCCTGCAGGTGACGCCTGTCATCGCGATCGCGCCGCTGCTGCTGATCTATCTGCCGCAGCAGACCGCCGTCGTCGTCTGCGCCTGGATCGTCGCGTTTTTTCCGGTGCTGTCCAACACCACGCTGGGGTTGAACTCGGTGGACCGCAATCTTGCCGGACTGTTTCAGCTCTATGGCGCCTCGCGCCTCCAGGCGCTGCGGCTCCTCAAGTTGCCCTCGGCCTTGCCCTATATTCTCGGGGGCTTGCGCATCGCCGGTGGCCTGTCGCTGATCGGCGCCGTGGTCGCCGAGATCGCGGCGGGCACCGCGGGGGCAGGCTCCGGACTCGCCTATCGGATCGCCGAATCCGGTTATCGTCTGAACATTCCCCGCATGTTCGCGGCGCTCCTGCTGTTGTCACTTGCCGGGATTGTCATCTATGGGCTGCTGGCGCTAATTTCGCATCTCGCATTGCGGCGCTGGCATGAAAGCGCGCTTGGAAAGGAAAGCTGATGGCGGCCGGAACAATCTCCTCCGAAAAAATCGATCTCCTCGTGCATGGACCGCGCAAGCCGATCGTCGACAACGGGTTTTCCGATCAATTCGTGCTGCATCATTTCGAGACGACGGGCGATCTGGAACGGCTGACGCCGGAAGTGGCCGCAAAAATCCGCGGGATCGCGATCACCTACAATTCGGTGCGCGCCGACGCCAAGACGCTGGCGCGGTTTCCGAAGCTCGAGATCGTGTCCTCCTTCGGCGTCGGTTACGATCATGTCGATGCCGCCTATGCCTGCGATCACAACATCATGGTCACCAACACGCCCGACGTGCTGACCGAAGAGGTCGCCGATCTCGCCATGGGCCTTCTGATCGCGACCCTGCGCGAGTTCGTCAAGGCGGACAAATATCTGCGCTCCGGTCTGTGGCAGACGCAGCAATATCCGCTGAGCGCCGGCTCGTTGCGCGACCGCAAGGTGGGCATGGTTGGCATGGGCCGGATCGGGCAGGCGATCGCGCGGCGGCTCGAGGCCTCGCTGGTGCCGGTGGTCTATCACACCCGCAATCCAGTCCCGGGCCTGTCCTATCAGCATTATCCCAACCTGATGGAGATGGCGAAGGCGGTGGATACGCTCGTCGTCATCGTCCCCGGCGGGGCGGGAACGGCGAAGATGATCAACGCCGAGGTGATGAAGGCGCTCGGGCCGCGTGGCGTCATCATCAACGTCGCGCGCGGCACGGTCGTGGATGAGCAGGCGCTGATCCAGGCGCTCAAGTCGGGAACCATTCTGGCGGCCGGGCTCGACGTGTTCGAGCGCGAGCCGCATGTGCCGGATGACCTGAAGGCGATGCAGAACGTCGTCTTGCTGCCACATATCGGCTCGGCCTCCGTGGTCACGCGCAATGCGATGGACCAGCTCGTCGTCGACAATCTCAAGGCCTGGTTCGCCGGCAAGCCGCCGCTCACACCGGTGGCGGAAACGCCCATAAAGGCTTAAGCGATGAAAGATGCCGCGGTGCTTGCATGTGCGCTCCTGGCGATGCCGGCCGTGTCGCCCGTGTGCGCGCAGGACGCGGCAAGCCTGAAGCAGGAGATGATCGGCCAGTGGGAGCTGTCCACGACCGATCGCAGCAAGACCTGCGTGGTCACGCTGAAAGGCGATTCGACCTCGCATGGGTTGAAGCTCGCGCTCGAGCCCGGCTGCGCAGCGGCACTGCCCTTCACCAAGGACATCACCAACTGGAGCATCAAGGGGCTCGATATCGTCCGGCTGCAGGATGCCAAGGAAGAATCGGTGCTCGATTTCACCGAGGTCGAGACCGGCATTTTCGAAGGCGTCCGCGCCAATGAGGGCGTCTACATCCTGCAGAACCTCGCCGCCGCGCGCTCGCTCGCCAAGTCGATGGACCAGATGATCGGGGACTGGGCCATGGTCCGCGGCGACGGCAACACCGTCTGCGGCCTGACGCTGACCAACAATGACGCCGGCAACGACAATTTCCAGGTGTTCCTGAAACCGAAATGCGATGCTGTCATCGCCGCCTTCGCGCCGACGCAATGGCGCCTGGAGCGTGGCCAGATCCTTCTGATGTCCGATCGCGGCGAGACCTGGCATTTCGAGGCGGACGATAACGCGCAGTGGCGGCTGGTGCCCGATAGCGCCGATCCGCTGATCATGCTGCGGCAGTGAGCGGCTTTGCCCCGGAGCGGAACCGGGGCGAGCGAGCAAGCGTTGGCTTGATCTCATGTTGTGCGATGCCTGCCGGCCACTGGAGCAGCAGCGATGGCGAAGAAAAAGGTTTTGGCGCTCGGGATCGATCCGTCCTTCGTGGATTTTTCGGCCCTGCCGCAATTCACGCCCGAGCTGTTTCGCCAGCACATCGATACCCAGGTCGATCGGGTGCGCGATCTCGGCTACGATGTCACCCTGTGCTTGATCGATCTCGGCGATACCGCGGAGGCGGTGACGGCCGACGCGCTCAGGGCCGTCGCTTTTGATTGCGTGCTGATCGGCGCGGGCCTCAGGCAGCCGCCGGAGCGGCTGCTGCTGTTCGAAAAGATCATCAATCTCGTGCACCGGCTCGCGCCGACGGCCGCGATCTGCTTCAACACCACGCCCGCCGATACGGCAGAGGCCGTGCAGCGCTGCATCGAGCGTTGAAGAAGGGTCATTGCCCCGACATCGGATCGACCGGTGAGAAGCCGAGCGCGTTCTTTCCGGCCGCGTCGTAGAAGCGCTCTTGCGCAAACACATGCTGCCTCGCCGCATGGATGGCTGTTTCCGTGAGGTGACGGAGGCAAGCAGAATGGTTACAGATGCAACGTCGATGGCGAGGAGATGATCAGGCGGTCCGGTCAGCGGTGATATTCGTTCCGCTGCAGCACCCGGACGCCGAACCAGCCCCAATAGACGCAGTGACGCTGGATCAAGCCGTCGTCGTTGAGTTCCATGACCTCGGTGAAATCCATCTGCTCGCCTTTGCCGGCATCGCGTGGATATTCCCAGATCAAGCGTTTGCCGTCGGTGAGATAACCGGTCCGGTAGTATTGGCGGACAGGCGGCTTGCGCTCGGCGAGTTGCGCGAATAGTGGCCGTAGTTGGTCGTGACCGTGCAGCGTGCCGCTGTCGCAATTGAGCAAATGCGGAACAAGCGGGCTTTCGAAATGAGCGTCAGGCGCATAAAGCGCCAGCAGCGCTTCTGCGTCGTTGCGCGACAGCGCATCGTTCCAGGCAAAATACATGCGCTCGACGGGTGTGCTGCCCGAAGCGGAAATCGGCTCGCCCGAGGTTCTTTTCAGAGGCGTCATCTCCTTCTCCTCAGCGCGACAATGGTGGTGTGGACGCTACCTGAGCGTCCCCTCGTCCGAAACTCCGGCATGCTTCTGCAGTTCCGCGCATGAACGAGCAAAAGCATCAAAACTCGCGTGAGAATTGCGCCTGTCGGTGTTCCCTCGCATCGAACTCCGTCGCCGCGGGAACGATGGCAGCTCGCACCAATTGACGCGACGCGCGAGCGTCGTGGTTCTCCCGGGAAAATGCGTGAAGGGAGATCGATCATGCTCAACCGAACTCGAACCGTTGCCGACCGAACCGCCGATGCGCTCCGACGTCACGGTACGACGTTTGCCTTCGGGCAGAGCGTGCCGTCCGCAGTGGTGCTTGCCTGCGAGGAAAGCGGCATCAGGCAAATCACCTATCGCCAGGAGAACATGGGCGGTGCGATGGCCGATGGCTTCGCGCGCATCTCGGGCCGGATCCCCGTGATCTTCTGCCAGAACGGACCGGCGGCGGCGCTCATCGTCGCGCCGTTCGCCGAGGCGATGAAGGCCGGCAGCCCGATCGTGGCCCTGATCCAGGAAGTCGAGCGCGCGCATATCGGCAGGAACGCGTTCCAGGAATATGATCATCAGTCGTTGTTCGCGCCGGTGACCAAGTGGTTCCGGCGCCTGGAGGACCCAGAGCAAATCGACGATTTGATCGATGCGGCATTCGTTGCTGCCGGCAGCGGTCGCGCCGGTCCCGCGGTGCTCATGCTGCCGCTCGATCTGCAGCGCGCAGAAGTTAGCGGCAGCCCAAGGCGTAGCCTTCGGTTTGACGCCTGGCCCATCGATCGGCCGCGTCCGCCGCAGCGGCTGATTGCGCAAGCGGCTGAGCTGATCGCATCCGCCGAGAATCCGGTGATCGTTGCCGGAGGAGGTGTTCACGCCTCGCAAGCGAGTGCCGCGCTCGCAAGACTGCAGGAAGAAGCGAGCCTGCCGGTTGTGACCACCAATATGGGCAAGGGCGCGGTCGCCGAAACACCCGCTCTCGGCGGGGCCGCTTGGCGCGTTGAATGGACCCGGCTCGCTCGGCCGCCACACCAGGCCTCTGTTGGACGAGGCGGACGTTGTCCTGCTGGTCGGCACCAGGACCAATGAAGACGGCACGGATGCATGGACATTGATCCCGCGGCAGGCGCGGCTCATTCACATCGACATCGATCCGGAAGAGATCGGCCGCAACTATGAAGCCATGCGGTTGCTCGGCGATGCGCGCGAGACGCTTGCGGCACTCGCCGAGGCGACACGCGCCTTTCGTTGACGGTGGTGGTGCTCAACAACGCCGTGCTCGGTTATCAGAAAGATGCCGAACAGGTGAAGTTCGGCCGCTACACCTCGTCGGG
This sequence comes from Bradyrhizobium sp. STM 3562, assembly GCF_045571435.1. NCBI lineage: Bacteria > Pseudomonadati > Pseudomonadota > Alphaproteobacteria > Hyphomicrobiales > Nitrobacteraceae > Bradyrhizobium > Bradyrhizobium sp. STM 3562. The sequence goes on along the minus strand of NZ_CP120694.1, from coordinate 8,219,834 downwards.
ACATCTTGGCCGCGTCGATCATGCGGCGATCGCCCGCGCCTGCGGCGGAAGAGGTGAGGTGATCGAGACCGTCGCCGATCTGGACATTGCGCTCGGCGCCGCGCTCGAGGCGCAGGTCGTGACCCTGCTCGACGTCAACACTGATGCGTGCGCGCATCCGCCGGTCTCGCTCTATGCCGGCAAGCTCGACCATGCGACGCCCCAGGGGATCATTCACGAAGCAGTGCCGTAGCGGTCGTTATTGCGTCCTGTTGCGGCGCTTCTTCGCAACGCGCCGCTTTGCACGTCCGCGCTCGAGATCGCGCCGGGCTCTCCGCCTGGTCTCCTCGGAATATTGCCCTTTGGGCGGCGCTGGAATCCTTTTACCTGCCCGCCGGTCACGTGACAATTTGATGGCAAGGGCTTGCGCCTGCTTTTTGCTCTTGGCCATGCTGAACTCCTCTCGATGAGACATGACCATGGGTCAATCGCGGCCCTGCGACAGCGTTCCCCCAGGTTCGACATCGGGCCGTCATGATTGATTGCTCTGTCGCGGCGGCAGGTTCAAGCGCTTTTCCGGCAGGAGGCGAAAGCGAAGCGATTGACTTGCGTCAAAGCGATTGCGAACAAGCATCGTGGAATGAAACGCAAATGGAGAACTGCACGGATGTTCAAAAAGCTCGGAATTGCCGCGTTGCTGGCGCTCTCGGTCGCGATGCCCGTTCATGAGGCCGTGGCCCAGGATACGCTGGGCGGGGCGCTGTTGGGCGGTGCTGCGGGCGCCATTGTCGGCGGCGCCGTCGGAGGGGGCCGCGGTGCAGCAATCGGCGCGATCGTCGGCGCGGGCACCGGGGCGGCCATTGCCAGCGAGGGCGAACGACGCCGCGGCGGTTACTATTATTATCGCGACGGCTGCTACATCCAGCGCCCCGACGGCGCCTGGATCCGCGTTCGTCCGCGCTACTGTTATTGATTGCAATATCATCGAATGACGCCGATCAGTTCGCAGAGGCGCCCGACGGTGCCTCTCGATTGATCGGCAATATTCTTGAACTCGGCGCAGCTTGAGCCCAAATCAGCCCATCTTTACGGCCGCGCCGATCTTGCCGAAGATGATTGCAGTCGTGTGTGCTAGCGCCGAAGAGCGCGGCGGTCGCGCATCCGTTCCAGCTTATACGCCGGATTGATCCGGTAGCGGTTCGATGCGCGCGACCTGGCAAGAGAGCGTGTCGACTTGCGCTGGCATGATCGGGCCGCTCACCTTTTCGACCCAATCTAAGAACCTGTCGATCAGGTAAGCAGGCCTCAGCATCGCCAAGCCCGCGCCCCACATCCGCACCGCTGTCTCGTTCATCATCGGTCCCCTCCTTCGATGACGAGCTTTTCTGACACACATTCGGCGGAACGCGAAGCGAATGGTAAATGAATGGTAAATGGGCGGATGAGCCGAATCAATTTCATGCCCTTCAGGCTTGCCTGCCGCCTTTGCCGACGCGTCGCGCTTCGGATGTCCTAGAGCGTTTCACGATTTGGCGGAAGCGTAACCTGCGTTGGCGAAATAGTTGCTGCATTCGCGGGGCTGGATAGTTGTGACGAGGTCGCCGATGCAACGCCAAGTGTCTTCGATGGTGCGCTTCTGGGCGATGCGCATCCAATGCTTGATCTTGGCAAAGGCCTGCTCGATCGGATTGAGATCTGGTGAGTAAGGCGGCAGGTACCAGAGCCTGGCGCCGGCGCCGCGGATGATGCGGCGCAGAGCGGCCGACTTATGGCTGCCGAGATTGTCCATGATGACGATGTCGCCGGGCTTGAGAACGGGAACGAGTTGCTGTTCGACATAAGCTCGGAAGCACTCGCCGTTGATCGGCCCGTCGAAGACGCAAGGGGCCGTGAGACCATTGCAGCGCAGAGCGCCGAGAAAAGTCAGCGTTCGCCAGTGGCCGTGCGGGGCAAAACCTCGCACCCGCTCGCCCTTCGGTCCCCATCCGCGCAGCGGGGCCATGCTGGTTTTGATCCAGGTCTCGTCGATGAAAACCAGGCGCTGGGGATCCAAGCTGGCCTGCCATGACCGCCAGCGTCGCCGCCGACGCGCAACGTCAGCGCGGCCTTGCTCGAGGGCGAACAGCGTTTTTTTGAATCGCAGTCCTTCGCGCCGCAGGAATGTCCAGACCGCATTGTGCGAGACCTTGACCCCGCGCGCGCGGCGAGTTCGTCCTTCAGCTTGTGCAGCGTCAGATGCGGCGTCTGTCGGATCCGCTCTTTGATGAAAGCGCGGTGTGGTTCCAGCACCGGCTTGCGATGCCCGCCCATTTTGCCCGGGCTCACCGAGCCGGTCGCCCGATGGCGCTGCGACCACTTCACCACCGACGACACTGCAACACCAAACCGTGCCGCTACCGTACGGCAGCTCTCGCCAGCTGCCATCGCCGCCACCACTCGCTCTCGCAGATCATTGGAAAGAGGTCGGCTCATCAGATGCTGGCCCCCAGCCCAGCCAGCATCTTGAATCACAAACCAACCCTCAGGGGAATCCCTCCCGATTCAGCCTAGCCATGAATTGCTCTAGTTGTCGGCCAGCATGCTTCGGCCCTGGGAGGGGCGGGGAGTGTTCGGCTTCTTGACGAGAATACGTCGTCCGAAAGACCTTCCGGCGCGGCGGAGCCTACATCAGCCGCATCCCCTTCAGGCTCGCGTGCCCGCCTCTGCCGACGATGATGTGGTCGTGCACGGCGATCCCGAGCGGCGTGGCGATGTCGACGATCGCCTTCGTCATCCGCACATCCGCCTGCGACGGCGTGGGATCGCCGGAGGGATGGTTGTGGACCAGGATGATCGCGGTGGCGGAGAGTTCGAGCGCGCGCTTGATCACTTCGCGGGGATAGACCGGGGTGTGGTCGACCGTGCCGGTCTGCTGCACCTCGTCGGAGATGAGCTGGTTGCGCTTGTCCAGGAACAGGATGCGAAACTGCTCCTTGTCCGCAAAGGCCATGCTGGTGCGGCAATAGTCGATCACGTCGCTCCATGATGAGAGCAGCGTTCGCTGCTTCAATTCACCTTTCGCGATGCGGGTGGCCGCCGCGGCGATCAGCTTGAGCTGGCCGATCGAGGCGTCGCCCATGCCGTCGACCTCGCGGAGCAGCGTTTCCGGCGCGTGGATCACTTCGGCAAAGGAGCCGAACCGTTTCAAGAGCGCCTTGGCGAGCGGCTTCATGTCGCGCCGCGGCTGCGCCGCGAACAGCACCATCTCCAGCAGCTCGTAGTCGGTGAGCGCATCCGCGCCCGATTGACGAAAACGCTCGCGCAGGCGTTGCCGGTGGCCGTGATAATGCGGCTCCTCGCGCGGCCCCTTGGGCTGGTCCTGAGACGGGTCGGGTTGTTCGGCCATCGCCACCAATGTGCCGAGACGGAAAAGATTTGCAACCCTGAAGTGCGAGGGCGACACGATCAGGCCCGCAACGCGCGCGGGGTGGGCATTCGCACGGACATTTGAGTTGAGCTCGCCGATGATGACTTCCAAAACCGGCCATTAACGCCGTTGCTGTCCCGCTTTCGCATGTCGCGTCACGGGCCATCTTGCCAAGGCGGGAGCGATCATTAAGTCATCCTGGCACGTCATTCGCGGTTTGGTCCGGCAAGGGCAGGCGGACAAATCGATTTCAAAACAAACTTGATCCGGAGGAGACGCCACGCGGCTCGGGGCTGCAGAGCCTTGTGCTGCGCCCAAGGCCGGCCGTCGCTATCGGAGATGCCGATCATCGTCGGCATCGCCGCGAACTCACTCGCCTGATCTTTTGGCACATCTCGGGGAACGCCCGTTCCCAGCAAAGGAAAATCAAGAAACATGACCACGATCGCTTCCGATCTGCCGGGCGACTCCCAAGACGTTTCGGGCTGGATCACTCTTCTGCTGGCCGCATCGTGCGGCCTGATCGTCGCCAATCTCTATTACGCGCAGCCGCTGGTGGGACCGATCGCCGCCGATCTGGGGCTGTCGCCGCAGCTCGCCGGATTGATCGTGACCATGACGCAGATCGGCTATGGCGCCGGTCTATTGCTGATCGTGCCGCTTGGCGACCTCGTCGAGAATCGCAGGCTTGTCATTGCCGTGACCGGTCTTGGTGCCCTGGCGCTCGCCGGGGCGGCGCTGTCGAGCGCGCCGCTGCCGTTTCTCCTGGCATCCCTGCTCATCGGGCTCGGATCGGTGGCCGTGCAGATCCTCATTCCCTATGCCGGCCATCTTGCGCCCCACGCCGTGCGCGGCCGGGTGGTCGGCAACGTCACCACGGGCTTGATGCTGGGCATCATGCTGGCGCGTCCCGCCGCGAGCTTCATCGCGGCGGTATCGTCCTGGCACGTGGTCTATGGCGTCTCGGCCGCGACCATGGTGGTCTTATGCCTGGTGCTCCGCCGCTCGCTGCCGGTCAGTGAGCCGAGGACACGCCTCGGTTACGGCAAGCTCCTGGCTTCGATGGTGCACCTCGCGCGGACCACGCCGGTGCTGCGGCGCCGCGCGCTCTACCAGGCCGGTCTGTTCGGCGCGTTCAGCCTGTTCTGGACCACGGTGCCGATGGAGCTCGCGGGCCCCAACTTCCGTTTCTCGCAAGCCGGCATTGCCCTGTTCGCGCTGGCCGGCGTCGCAGGCGCCATTGCTGCCCCGCTTGCGGGCCGTATTGCCGACCGCGGCTGGACCCGCCCCGCCACTGCTTTCGCCATGCTGCTGACCGCCGGCGGATTTGCACTGACCCGGTTCGGCGAACTGGGCTCGCCGCTGTCGCTGGCCGCATTCGTGGCGGCGGCGATTGCGATTGATTTCGGCGTGCAGGCCAACGTCGTGCTGGGTTACCGCGCGCTGTTCGTGCTGGGCGCAGAGCAGCGAAGCCGCCTCAACGGGCTTTATATGACGACGTTCTTTCTCGCCGGCGCGGCGGGCTCGGCGATCGGCGGATGGGCTTATGTGCAAGGCGGCTGGACGCTGGCGGCCTCGATCGGCGGCGCGCTGCCGCTGTTGGCGCTGATCTACCTCGCGACGGAATGATCTTGCTTAGCGGACGCCGCCGATCAGCCGGCGACCGACGGCCTCGCTATTGCTGTGCAACTGGTGTCTCATGGATGGATCGGCAGATTGGTCTCGAACAGGTGATTGAGATCGCCGAGCAATGCGAGGCCATTTTCGCCGGCCCTGAGCGCTGCATTGATCCGCTCCGACGCAGCCGCCTGGAATGCCATGTAACCATGGTGTCGCGGCCGAACGTAGGATCCCTCGAGGGTCGCGCGTGTGCTTCGGTAGAATTCAGCGGTCGCGCTGTTCACGGTCGGATCGTCCCAGGCGCTGGCATGTCCGCACTGACCGCCGGCAGCGGCATAAGGTCCCCGTTGCACCTCCGCGCTTGCGATCCAATAGGCGAAATCGATCGCCCGCGCCGCGTGCGGCGTTTTCGCGGAAACGGCGATTCCGGTCCCGCCGAGCGCGGCGCCGACCGGCTTGCGCGAATCGATCGTCGGGATATTGGCGAAACGGATCAGTCGCCGGCGAAAGCCGGCCTGGGCGTAGGACACGTAACCGTAGATGAAAGGAACGCAGTCGATTGCCGAGGCGTCATCGACCATTCTTTCGAACACGGCGATGGGATCGCGGTCGAGGTCCGAGGGGTCGATAAATCCGGCAAGCTCGCGAATAATGCGCCAGGCTTCGAGGCCGGTCTCAGAATCCACGAAACGCGAACGCTCAATGCCGCACGGCTGGCCGAGATGCGCCGCCAGCGTATAGAACAGCATCAGGGAATGCGGCGGGCGGAGCGGAACGGCCACCCGCCCGCGACGCGCCAGCTCCATCACCTCGGCCAATTCCGTCGGGGCTTGCGGCAGCCGGTCCGGTCGAAACGCCTGGACCTGGGTGGCCGCGTCGATCGGAAATGCCCATTGCTTTCCGTCCCACCTGTATGAAGGGTAGGAGGGGCCGACGGATGCGGCCTCAAGCGCAGTACGCTCCGCCTCGCGGCCTGCGACATCCAGCGGCAGCAGGCACTTCTCCTGGGTGATTTGCCCAACGTGCGGATGATCGATCACGATCAGGTCGTAGCGCTTGGCGAGTTCGACCACCGGGAAGCTCTCGAAATCCTGAAGCGAACGCTGCTCCCACGTGATGCTTACTCCGCTGCGGCGCCGCCAGACCTCCGAGCACGCGACCAGCGGGTCGTAGCCGCGCGGATGGCTCCACGTCATGCCCGTGAGATGGATCACAGCAGGAACTCCCGGCGAAGAGCGGCCGAATGCTCGCCGATCTTGGGTGCCGCCTGATCGCCCTTCGGCCTGAAGCCATTAAAGCGCAGCGGCGCGCGGGTGGTCCGGATGCTGACATCCTCGCGTGACACGGTTTGCAGCATTTCCAGCGACTTGAAGCCCTCGCTCTCCAGCAATTCAGGCCAGGAGAGGACCTTCGCGCACCAGATATCGGCGGGCTCGAGGATCGACAGCCAATAGTCGCTGGTTTGCTCGGCTAGGCGACGGGCGATGATCGCCTTGATGGCGTCCCGGGCATTGAACCAGCTCGCGGGGTCGTCACGATAAGGCGCAAGCGCATCGAGGCCGAGCAGGTCGGCGAGCTTCGGGATCGGCGTCATGGCGATCGCCAGGAAACCATCTTTGGTGGGATAGACGCCGTATGGCGCGGCCAAATAGGCATGGGCGCTGCGAAGCGCGGAGCGGCTGGGCAATCGCCCACCGTCATTCAGATGTACCGTAAGCACCTCAAGCTGGAAATCGATGAGCGCTTCAAGCAAGCTCGTCTCTACATGGGCGCCTCGCCCCGTCACGCCGCGCCGGACCAGTGCGGCGAGAATACCCTGAGCCAGTGTCGCGCCGGCCATCATGTCAGCAATGGCAAGCCCGAAAGGGACCGGCCCTTGGGTTTCGTCGCCATTCAGCCACATCACCCCGGATCGGGACTGTGCCAACAGGTCCTGGCCCGGTCGTTGGACCCATGGACCCTTGGTGCCGTAGCCGGTGATGGAGGCGTAGACGATCCGCGGATTGAGCGCTCTCACGGTCTCGTAGTCGAGCCCGATCCGCTCGATGACGCCGGGACGGAAATTCTGAACCACAACGTCGGCAAGCGCGAGGAGCTTACGCAGCGCCGCCAAATCCCTGGGCTCCTTGAGGTCGATCGTCAGGCTTTCCTTGCCGCGGTTGATCGCGTGGAAGATCGTGGAGTCGCCGCCGATCTCGCCGTCGCTGAGATACAGGCGGCGAGACAGGTCGCCGCCCTCCGGTCGTTCGACCTTGATCACCCGTGCTCCGAGATCGAGCAGACGGAGGCAGCAGTAGGGGCCGGATAGAAATTGGCTCAAGTCGACGACCAGCAGGCCGTCGAGGGGGAGTGTCGTTTCGCGCATCGCGCCACCTTCTGCCGGACAAGTTTCGTTCGCCGTGCCGGAGCGCTCGAGCGTCCTGCAGTCGATCCGATCAGGCGCGGCTTCTCATTCTTATATGAATACAGTACTCATATGTGAATAAAAAAAGCAACAGACGCCGGACCGCCGCCGCGACCTGATGCTCGGCGGTCAGGGGTAGGTTGCGGAGATTTCAGGCTACGCCCGCGGCAGCGGAGATTTCGCCGGCCGTCGCGAGCAACATCGTGAGAACATCCTCTCTTGATGGTGCATCGTGCCGGTCGAGACGACGAATATGCGGGCACGTCAGCGCTGCAAGCAAGGTCCCGGTCGAACTGAGAACGGGAACGGAAATATTCGTAACGCCGGCTGTTTGTTGGCTTGGGCGAACTTCGTAGCCTCGCTGTCGCACCTTTGCGAGCATCTGCTCGAACCTTTCCGGTACGGTCTCGCCCGGAACAGGCACTCGTTCCTCCAGCATCAGCTTGCGCTCCGCGTCAGGTACGAAGGCGAGCAAGACGTGACCCGATCCGGTGTTCAGCAGGCTGATATGCGAACCCACCCGGATTGAGAATCCCCAATATCCCGGCGCATCGATCTGTCCAACGACCACTCCGCTGCCGCGATCATAGACTGCCATGTGGCAGGCCTGCTCCGCGTCGCGCGCGAAGCGGCGCATCGCAGGAAGCGCCAGACTTACCAGGCGCCGCATGGGTGGATGCCGATGAGCGAGCCCGAACAGCTTCAGCGACAGTTCGTAACGGTCTTCGCTGGTTCGCACGATATAGTTCCGCCGAACCAGCCGATCCAGCATCCGGTAGATCTCGTTCGGCGAGCGGTCGAGCGCCTTTGCGATTTCGGCCTGCGACAGCCCTTCATCGGTGCCCGACAGGAGCTCGATGATGTCGAGGCCCTTGTCCAGTGCCGGCGCCTTGTAGCGCTCTTCAGTGTTCTCACGCTCTTTCGTCATCGCTCGCCCGCACCCCAAATGAACGCCGACCATAGCACGCGGCGGGGTCGCCGCCGGCCGGAGCAGCCGACGTTTTCAACGGATCCGTCAAGCAGCTTGACATCATTCCATATATGAAAATAGTTTCCATATTTGAATAAAGGCGCTTCGCCCTCAGGCGACGCTTGCGCTATTCGGCGTCGGGGGACAACAAGGAGCGTCACGCATGATCGTGAGCGAGCTGTTTTTCGAGGATTACCAGACCGGCTCCGCCCGCCGCACCCTCGGCCGCACGATCACGGAAGCCGACATCGTGATCCACGCCGGCCAGACCGGCGATAACTTTCCGCATCACATGGACGCCCAGTGGTGCGCCACGCAGGATTTCAAGCGGCGGATCGCGCACGGCACGCTTGTCTTTAGCGTCGGCATCGGCATGACCGCATCCACGATCAACCCCCATGCGATGTCCTACGGTTACGACCGGTTGCGGTTCGTTCGTCCGGTCTTCATCGGCGACACCATCACCGTCAAGGCGACCATCACGGCCAAACGCGACCATGCCAAACGCGCCGATCTGGGAGTGGTCGTCGAATTGGTCGAGGTGCTGAATCAGTCGGACGAAACGGTCCTTGTCTGCGAGCACCTGTATCTCGTCAAACGACGGTGGCCGGACAAGGAGCGCCGCGAAGCGCACTAAGGCGTCGCGGACGCCAACAGCAAAAAAGATAACGAAAATCAAACAAGGGAGGACAAAAGTGCTTCAGAATGCCGAGGCTTCGCCGCTCGAGAGCGCTATCCGCCGGTCCGCATGGCGCTTGCTGCCGTTCCTCATGCTGATGCTCATCATGGCGTTCCTCGATCGGGTCAATATAGGATTCGTCAAGCTTGCCTATCAGGCCGACACGGGCATCGGGGATGCCGCCTATGCTTTCGGAGCCGGCGTTTTCTTCATCGGCTATGCGCTATTCGAGGTGCCCAGTAATCTCGTCCTGAGGCGCGTCGGTGCGCGCACCTGGCTCGCGCGCATTATGGTGAGCTGGGGGCTGATCTCGGCTGCGATGATTTTCGCGCGTTCGGAGACGATCTTCCACGTCCTGCGCTTTCTGCTTGGTGTCGCGGAGGCCGGCTTCTACCCCGGGGTGCTTCTCTATCTGACCTATTGGTTTCCGGCCAAGCAACGGGCCCGGGCGACCGGCTTGTTCTATCTCGGTGTCCCTCTCTCACTCGTATTCGGGAGCCCGCTCAGCGGTTTCCTGCTGCAATTCGACGGGGTGATGGGTCTGAAGGACTGGCAGTTCGTCCTTGTGGTCGAGGGGATAGCTGCGGTTGTGGTTGGTATCGTCGCCTTCTTCTATCTTTGCAACGGACCTGCCGAGGCGCCCTGGTTGACGCTGCAAGAGCGCAAGGCGCTGTCCGACGAAATCGCGCGCGAGGAAGCTCTCAAAGCGCAGCAGGTGGAGCACTCCGCCCTTGGTGTTCTCAAGGACCTGCGGGTTATCGCCTTCATTCTGGTCTATTTCTGCTTTCAGGTCGGCACATCGCCCTTCTCCTTCTACTTCCCCTCGAAGCTCGCCTCAGCGATGGGGGGCAAGGTCGACTTTACGATCGGGCTGCTGCTAGCGCTGCCCTGGCTGTGTTCGGCGATCGGCACGCTGCTGGCGACCTCCTACGCTGATCGGCATGAGAACCACTGCCAAATCTCCATCATGCTGATCATTGCTGGTGCTCTCGCATCAGCCGCCGTCGGGTTCACCAATAATCCAGTCCTGCTGGTGATTGCCTTCTGTATTGCCGTTCCGGGGCTGACCTCATCGCAGCCGGTGTTTTGGAGCTTGCCGACGCAATATCTGAGCGGCGTTGGTGCGGCGAGCGGTATCGCCTTCATCGTGTCCCTGGGCAATCTGGGCGGCTTCCTCTCGCCGCAAATCAAGACCTATGCCGAGCAGGCCCTTGGCAGCAACAGCAGCGGCTACCTGGTTCTGTCGATAATTGCCGCCGCTGCCGCGGTCATCCTGCTGTGTTTGCCGCGACGTGAGCCGCGCAACCGCTTCGTGCCGCCGCTCGCCGCATTGGATGCCGCGGCCGGCAAGGATCCGGCCTGAACGCGGTCTTTCGGAAGGTTGTTCGTTCCTCGCCGGTGTGGCGGGCTCGGCGATCGGCGGCGCGCTGCCGCTCGTGGCGCTGATCTATCTCGCGCCGAATGAGGTAGAGCGGTCTGAATTTGCGTGGGTCGGCTGGCGAACTCGTTCCACCTCTGCCCAAGCAGAGTATCCGCCGATACGAAGCATCATCCAGCGCGATCTGGGGGCAGCGTGCGGGCTTACCAAAGGACACAGAAGGACGAAAAAAGCCGCGCCGATCTGGCGCGGCTTCTTCGCGGCATGGTCGGTTCGCTCAGAGCAGCCCGTTCTTCCTCAGGATCTCCGGGGCGTTGTCCTTAGTGATCAGCATGGTGGGCAATGTGATCACGGGCGGGATCTTCTGTCCATTGAGCAGCTTGACGGCCTGGCGCAGCCCTTCCGCGCCAGGCGTCGCATAGAGGAACGTCGCCGTCAGAAGCCCCTTGTAGACCCAGGTTGCGCCCTCGTCCGGCAGGCCATCGATACCGATGAAGAACTTGATGTCCTTCTCACGGCCGGCATCCTTGGCGGCAAGATAGGCGCCATAGGCCATCGGATCGTTGTGGCCGTAGACGAGGTTGATGTTCTCGTTGTTGCGCAGCGCCGTGGTCATGATGTTGTAGGCCTGGTCCTGCTTCCAATCGCCCGACTGGTTGTTGAGCAGGTATTTGATCCCGGGCTCCTTGTCGGTGAGGGCGTGGAAGCCGTCATGGCGATCATGCGCCGGCTGCGTGCCCATGCCGCCCCAGATCTCCACAACATTGCCTTTGGCCTTGCCCGGCCCGCCCAAGAGCTTCACCGCATGCTCGCCGGCTGCGCGTCCGATTGCGAGATTGTCGCCGCCGATGAACTCGGTGATCCGCTTGGTGTCGACGTTGCGATCGAGCACGATCACGGGAATTTTGGCATCGATCGCCTTCTCGACCACGCCGGTGAGCCCGGCCGATTCCTTGGGCGAGATCAACAACACGTTCACCTGCTGCACGATCAGGTTCTCGCAGTCCGCGACCTGCTTCTCGGTCTTGTCCTGGCCGTCGGTGATGATCAGGTCGATTTCGGGATGCTGCTTCGCCTCGGCCTGGATCTCCTTGTTGAACTGCACGCGCCACGGCTCGAGCGTCGTGCATTGGCTGAAGCCCACCCTCCATTTGGCCGCGGCCCGGACCGGCCTCCATCCCACCGGCAGATAGATGGTCATCGCCGCACCGGCGGCGGTCGCCGACATCCGTAGAAATTCACGACGCTTCATCGAGGTCCTCCCTTGCAAATGGCGCGTTCGAGGCGCTCAGCGGCCGAATTGGTTCGGCCGATCCGGTTTCGCTCGTGCGTTTCGCGGCAGGAAGCCGCCATCGCGCGGCGAGCTGTCCGAGATTCTGTTCCTGCACCAGCACGGTGCAAACGATGATTAGGCCCTTCATCACGAGCTGCACGTTGGAATCGATGTTCTGAAGCTGCAGAATGTCCGACAACAGGCCGAAGATCAGGACGCCGACGAAGGTGCCGGCGAGACCGCCGCGGCCGCCCATCAGGCTGGTGCCGCCGATCACGACGGCTGCGATGGCGTCGAGTTCGAGGCCAGTGCCGGCGTCCGGCTTGCCCTGCCGGTACTGCGCGACGAACAGCACGCCCGCGATTCCCGCGAGCAGGCCGGACAGGAGATAGGCGGTGAACTGGACCCGGGCGACCTTGATGCCGGAGAGTTTGGCTGCCTCGGCGTTGCCGCCGATCGCGTAGATGTAGCGGCCGAACGTCGTGAAGCGCAGGATTGCGCCGAAGATCAGGATCGCGGCGAGAAAGAACGCGCTCGGCACCGGAACGAGTCCCCAGAGCATCGAACGCAGGGCTTCAAAGGCTTCGGTCGCGTTGGTGCCGGTGTAGACCGCGATCACCGCATTGTCCTGGCCGGCCGTCAGGCGCCCGATACCGAGCGCGCTGACCATCATCGCCAAGGTGACGATGAACGGCTGCAAGCGCCCGGTCACGATCAGGAGGCCGTTGACGGAGCCGAGCAGGAGCGCCACGCAAGGGGTCACCAGCAGGACGCCCAACACGCCGAACTTGGTCGAAAGCTGACTCGCTGCGAACCGGCAGACCAGCAGGGCGGCAAGGAGACCGAGCAGCGCCGGGATTCCGAAGCGCTGCCAGGGGCCAAGCGCGATCTCGCGGCGGGCGCCGGCCGTCACGTCGCGGCCGCGGGCAATGCCGTGCAGCACGAAGCGGGCGAGGCAGGCGACCGCGGCGAAGCTGACGAGCGTCGCCGCCGGCACGCCAATCACGGAGGCCGCGGTCCAGCCTGATTTGGTGAGCAGCATCGCGCAGACGATGGTGGAAAAGCCCATCAGCGAGCCGACCGAGAGGTCGATGCCGCCGAGCAGGATGACGATGGTCATGCCGGTGGCGACGAGCCCGGTGATCGAAACCTGGCGCAATACGTCGGTCAGATTGGCGTAGGACAGGAAGATATTGTGGCCGGAGGAGGTGTGCGGCGAGGCGGCTGCGCCGATTGCGCAAATGATCAGGAGGCCCCAATAGAGCTTGGTGCGCGACAGCGCGCGAAGCAGGTGTGTCATTGGCTCTCCCATGGATGTGCGGCCATGCCCGGTGCGGCCAAGCGCATGATCCGCTCCTGCGTCGCCTCGTGGCGTCGCAAGAGGCCAGTTTGATGTCCCTCGCACATGACCAGGATCCGGTCAGACATCAGCAAGAGCTCCGGCAATTCCGAACTCACGACGACAATGCCCAGGCCCTGCTCGGCAAGCCCGAAGATGAGCTGATAAATCTCCTGCTTGGCGCCGACATCGATGCCGCGCGTCGGCTCATCGAGCAGAAGGACGCGTGGTTCTGTGGCGAGCCATTTGCCGATGACGATCTTCTGTTGATTGCCGCCCGAAAGCGTCGCGACGGTTTGGTCGATATTCGCGCAGCGCACGGAGAGCCGCCGTACCACATCGCGCGCGAGCCGGCTCTCGCGGGCGAAATCCCGTATGCCGAAGTGAGACAACGCACCGACGGAAGGTAGAGCGACATTGCTGCGGATGGAGGCCGCAAGGTGGAGGCCGCGCGATTTGCGATCCTCGGTCACCAGCGCGAGGCCGAGCCGATAGGCGTCGGCCGGCGAGTTGATTTCGGCGATTGCGCCATCGATGGCAATCTCGCCGCCGCGCCAGCCCGCCGCTGCGCCGAAGATGGATTCCAGAATCTCGCTGCGGCCAGAGCCGAGCAGGCCGCCGATGCCGAGGATCTCGCCGCGGCGCAGGTCGAAGCTCACGCCGTGGAGCACGCGTTTCCAGCCGTTGACGGCAGGCTGATCGAGTGTGAGATTGCGCACCGAGAGCACGAGTTCACCATTGGCGCTGGTAGTGCGGTGGCTCGCGGCCATGTCGCGGCCAACCATCGCCGAGATGATGGTGCCGTGCGTAAGCTCGCCGATATCAGCAGTTAGTACCCGCCGGCCGTCGCGCAAGACCGTGACGCGGTCGGCAAGCGCGAGCACCTCGTCGATGCGATGGGACGTGTAGATGATGGCAACCCCTTCCGACCGCAACTGGCGCACCACCTTGAACAGTGTCTCGCATTCTGGCGTCGACAGCGCCGAGGTCGGCTCGTCCATGATGAGGACGCGGGCGTCGAGCGACAGCGCTTTCGCGATCTCCACAAGCTGTTGCTCGCCGACGCGCAAAGCGGCGACGCGGCTCTCCGGATCGATGTCGACTTCAAGGCGTCGCAAGAGGCGCGCCGCAGCCCGCGTCATCCGCCGACGGTCGATGATGGTGCCGGCGATGAGCGGTTCGCGACCCAGAAAGATGTTGTCGGCGATACTCAGTTCCGGAACCAGGTTCAGCTCCTGGTGGATGATGGCGACCCCTGCCGCCTCCGCGTCTCGCACGCCAGCGAATGCGGTCGCGACGCCGCCGATCCGAACAGTGCCGTCGTAGCTGACATGAACGCCGGCCAGGATTTTCATCAGCGTGCTCTTGCCGGCTCCGTTCTCGCCCATCAGGGCGTGCACTTCGCCGCGGCGCAGGTCGAAATCGACCTCGCGGAGCGCCGTCACTCCGGCGAAGCTCTTGGTGATCCGCTCGGCTGCCAGCACGGTTCGCCCCGGCGGCAACTGCTCTGCCTCGAGGGGCCGCTGCAGGGAGGGAAGGGGTCCATTGGGCCCGCCGGGCGCGTTCGCCTGCGTCTGCATTGGCTCCCGTCCTCCCCGGCTTGCCGGCCCCTTGTGTCCGCTGAATCGACGGCGCCTGGGGTGGGCGGCTGTTTTTGATTAACTGATATGCTAGTTATATGAGCGGCGGCTCGTCAAGCCTCCAAAGGGCGAAGAGAGCTTCGTCGGCATTGGGAGTGACATGGATGCATTCGATCGGAGGGTTCAGCGCGGGAGCGGTCGCGCCGCGCGTCCGTAGCGGCCGCGAATCCAAGGTGGACCGCGTCTATCGGGCGCTGAAGCAAGCCATCGTCTCCGGCGGCCTGGCCCCGGAGACGCCGATCGACAAGAACGAATGGTGTGCGCGCTTCGAGGTTTCGCGGCTGTCGATCACGAGTGCGATCAATCATCTTGCCTTCGAAGGGCTGGTTGTTATCGAGCCCCAGCGCGGCTCCTATGTCGCGCGGATGCACCTTGCCGACGTCAAGCAATGGATGTTGATGCGCCGCGCGCTTGAAATGGAGGTGGTCGCCTCCTGCGCGACGAGCCTGTCAGAAGAGGGGCTCGCGAAGCTAGCTCAGAATCTCGCCTATCAGCGCGCAGGGCTCGCCAGCGGCGATCTGCAGGGCTTCCACGAACTCGACACGCGCTTTCACCGGCAGATGGCGGAGAGTCTGGGACTGGCACGGATCAGCGAGGTGCTGGATCCGATCCGCACGCACCTGGAGCGTGTTCGCCGCACGCTGTTGCCCGAGCCTGGGCGCATGCAGGAGACATTCGCTGAGCACGAAGCGATCTATCAGGCAATCGCAGCGCATGATGGGAATCGCGCGCGGCGTGAGATGGCAAGCCATCTCGATCGCGTCGCTGCCGAGCTGCAGGCCTTCGTGACGCGCCATCCCGATTTCTTCGAGCCGTAGCGCGCGAACGCAATTGTCGAGATTGATCTCTCTCCGCAGCCAAGTTCACTCTGCGAAACCGAGAGAGGAGGCGATCACTGACCCGCGACCGGCGGCTTCTCGCCATTGCGCTCGGACAGCGTGAAGATCTCGACGCCGTCGGCGGTCACGCCGACCGAATGCTCGAACTGCGCCGACAGCGAGCGGTCGCGCGTCACCGCGGTCCAGCCGTCGGAGAGGATCTTCACATGCGGCTTGCCGAGATTGATCATCGGCTCGATGGTAAAGAACATGCCGGGCTTGAGCAGCACGCCCTCGCCGGGTCGGCCGACATGGATGATGTTGGGCTCGTCGTGGAACATGCGGCCCAGGCCATGGCCGCAGAAATCGCGCACCACGCTCATGCCCTGCGGCTCGACGAAGCTCTGGATGGCGTAGCCGATGTCGCCGGTGGTGGCGCCCGGTTTCACCGCGGCGATGCCGCGCATCATGGCTTCATAGGTGACCTCGATCAGCCGCTCGGCCTTTCGCGCGATCGGCTGGATCGCATACATTCGGCTGGAATCGCCGTACCAGCCGTCGACGATGAAGGTCACGTCGATATTGATGATGTCGCCTTCCTTCAGCGCGCGATCGCTCGGCATGCCGTGGCAGACCACATGATTGAGCGAGGTGCAGGTCGAATAGCGGTAGCCGCGATACATCAACGTCGCGGGATAGGCGCCGTGGCTGAAGGCGAATTCCCGCACGAACTCATCGATCCGTGAGGTCGGAACCCCGGCCCTAACGATGTCGGTGAGTTCGTCGAGGCACTTTGCCACCAGCGCGCCAGCCTTGCGCATGCCGGCAAACCCGCTCGGCCCGTGCAGCTTGATTTGCCCGGTCTTGCGTAGGGACGTATCGGTGGCTTCGACGTAGCTCATGAAGGGTCGCGGTCTTTCCGGGAAAATGGGGTGATTTGCCCCCTAATTTAGTGATTACGGCATCTTTCGCAAGCCGAGTTGCGCCTTGGAATCCCGTTTAGGTTGAGGACTCCACCGTCGTTTCTACCGGCAGCACCCCGCCGCGGACGCGGATTTCGCGCACCGGATAGGGGACATGGATGCCCTCGCGCTTGAAGGCGTCCCAGAGCGAGAGCATCACCTCGCTCTTGACGCCGTCCATGCCATCGGGGTCGGCGATCCAGAAGGTCAGCGAGAACTTCATGCCGGCGTCGGTGAACTCGGTGAGCAGACAGCCCGGCGGCTTGGCTTTGAGCGCGCGTGGGGCGCTCGCGGCGATATCGATGGCCAATTTGCAGACCAGCCGTGGATCGGCGTCGTAATTGGTGGCGAAGTTGACCTTCACCAGCGTGTTCTTGTCGGTGTAGGTCCAATTGGTGACCTTCTGGGTGATCAGGTCCTCGTTCGGGATCAGGAACTCGCGTCCGTCGCCGGCGGCGACGGAGATGTAGCGGGTGTTCATGGCGCTGATACGGCCCGAATTGTCGCCGATGGTCACGAGATCGCCCGGTTTCACCGACTTGTCGACCAGGAGGATGATGCCGCTGATGAAGTTGGCGACGATCTTCTGCAGGCCGAAGCCGATGCCGACGCCGGCGGCGCCGGAGAAGATCGCGAGCGCCGAGAGGTTGATGCCGACCGCGCTCAGCGCCACCGCGACGGCGAAGATCATCAGTCCGACCCTGATCATCTTGACCAGGAGCACCTGCAGCGAGGGCGTCAGGTCGCCGGACTGGGTGATCCGACTCTCGGCAAAATTACTGACGACGTTGGTCAGCCACAGCGCGAGGATCAACAGCACGCCGAGCTTGATCAGGAGCAGCGGCGTCAGCCGCAAGCCGCCGAGCGTGATGGCAACCGAGTCCAGCGCATCGATGACGGGATCGAGCTGGCCGACGATGCTCAGCGCCGCGACCAGGAAGGCTCCCACCGACACCACGCGGACCACAAGGCTGTTGTGAATGCCCGAGGCGACCAGGCGAATGATCAGCCAGGCGAAGGCCAGTTTCGCCGCGATCATGATCAGATAGCTGCGGCTCGGCCAGGTTGCCAGCACCATCACGTTGCGCGTCAGCACCATCAAGGCCGCGAAGACGGCAACCCATGCGCTGCCCACCAGCACCCGAACGGTTCTTCGCAGCAGCAACGGCCAGCGCGTTGCCAGCGAAGTGGTATCGATCCGAGACTGAATGAGGGCGCTGACGGCGAACGCGATACCGGCCCCTGCGAGCACGAGCCCGAGCTGGAAATAGAACCAGGGCGAGGTTACCTCGGCGCCGACCGAGCGCGCGGCCGAATGCAGGAAATCCAATATGTCTTTCAGGTTGAAGTCCATCGGCAAAGTCTCGTCCTCAACGCCGCGTAACTGGCGCGGATGCCTTTTGGTTGAATCAGTTTCCGCGGCGGTAGCTCACCTCTCGCTCTGGAAGAGGTGAACCGGATCCAGCTCAACCCAATCGCCTCATGCTCTAGCGCATTTGATGTGAAATTGGCGCAGATTTCCATAGCCGCGCCGTGTGCGCGATCCGAACGGGACAGCACCAAACCGGGCATATCGACGCGATGCCCAAAAATGGGTTGGCGCAGCACGGTGGCGACGATAAGGATGCAATTCCAGCGATTTGCGAGCGATCTGCGCGAACCCTCATGGCCTCTCTCGACTCCGTCAGCATTGCCATTCTCTTCGGCGCGGTCCTGGTCATGGCGGGCATTCTGTCGAGCCTGCTTGCGCTGCGCTTCGGTGCACCCTTGCTGCTGGTGTTTCTGCTGATCGGCATGCTGGCCGGCGATTCCGGACCCTTCCACATCGAATTTAACGACGTACGGACCACCTATCTGGTCGGCTCGGTGGCGCTGGCCTTGATTCTGTTCGATGGGGGCCTACGCACCCGCGTTCAGACCATTCGTGCGGTGCTCGCACCCTCGATGATGCTGGCGACGCTGGGCGTGCTGCTGACGGCGCTGATCACCGCGCCGGTGGCCAAATATGCGCTCGATCTGAACTGGGCCGAGGGGCTTCTGGTCGGCGCGGTGGTGGCCTCGACCGACGCCGCGGCGGTGTTCCTCCTGGTGCATGCGCAGGGCTTGCGCTTGCGTCCGCGCGTCGGCGCGACGCTGGAGGCGGAATCCGGCAGCAACGATCCCTTCGCGGTATTTCTGACGCTGATGCTGGTCGAGTTCATTTCGGCCGGCCAGGGCACGGGCAGCCACGTGGTGATCGAATTCTTCCGCGAGGCGGTGCTCGGCGCCGTGGTCGGGGTGATCGGCGGAAGGGCGGTGGTGGTCGCGCTGAATCGCGTGGCACTGCCGCAGGGGCTGCATGCGCCGTTCGTCACCACGGCGGCGCTGGTGGTTTTCGGCGCGGCGCAAATCGGCCACGCCTCTGGCTATCTGGCAGTCTATCTCGCCGGCATCGTCATCGGCAACCGGCCGACCCGGGCGCATAATTCCGTCGTGACCTTTCTCGATGCCGCGACCTGGCTCGCGCAGATCGTGATGTTCGTCCTCCTGGGCCTCTTGGTTTCGCCGCATCGGCTCGCCAGCAGCGTAGGGCCCGCGGTCGTCGTCGCGCTGGTGCTCATGCTGGTCGCGCGGCCGGCCGCGGTATTCTTGTGCCTGGCGCCATTCCGCTTCAACTGGCGCGAGAAGGTCTTCATCGCCTGGACCGGCCTGCGCGGCGCCGTCGCCATCTTCCTGGCCTCGATCCCGATGCTGGTCGGGCTCGGCAAGGCCTATCTCTATTTCGACGTCGCCTTCGTGGTCGTCATCATCTCGCTGCTGTTGCAGGGCTGGACGCTCGCGGCCGCGGCCCGGCGGCTGCATGTGGCGCTGCCGCGCGCCGATCGTGGCCCGCGGCGCGTCGAACTTGATCTGCCCGGCCAGCTCGAGCAGCAGCTCGTCGGTTATCCCGTGCGCCCGAAGAGCCTGTTCTTCCGCCGCGGCCTGATCCCCTCCTGGTCGAAGCCGACATTGGTCATCCGCAACGAAAACATCCTGTCGCCGACAGAGGCCGACCCGATTGCGCCGGGCGATTACATCTATCTGCTGGCGCCGCCGGAGAAGGCCGAAGCGCTGGACCGCTTCTTCGTCGACATGCAGCCGAGCTCCGCGCCCGATCCACATCTGCTCGGCGACTTCATGGTGTCAGGCGAGCATACGCTCGGCGAAGTTGCCGAGGTCTATGGCGTCAAGGTCGGCGAGGATGAATCCAAGCTGACGCTGGCCGATTATTTCGACATCCATCTCGATCACGCGCCCAAGGAGGGCGCGACCGTGGCGCTCGATGCCATCGTGCTGGTCGCGCGCAGCATCTCCGGCGGTCGCGTCAATGTCGTGGGCCTGCGTCTGCCCGAGGAAAAAGACGAGCAGCAGCCCCTGACGCGGCCGGAGCGGCTCAAGCGCAAGCTCACCGAACTTTGGTCGCAGGTCGCGGGCATTTAGCTGGCGAGCACCTCATAGTCTTGCCCGAGAGCCATCGTCCAAAAGGCTCAAGAACATTTTCGAGCCACTGATCGGTCCGCGCGGGCTTGACCGCCGCCAGCATCGATCCAAAAATGGCATCGGTCGATACCGGGTTTGGCGTGGTGGCTTTCCTTGCGTTTTTCTAGCAAATAGCCTGCCCATACCGAGACATAATAATGTCGAGGCTCCCTGGGCCTCGAGAAAAGCTGAACAAAAAGTGCGCAAAATGAAGCGCACAGGGAGGAAGCCTGAAGATGATCATTTCACGACGCGGATTCACCTTGGGCGCGGCAAGCGCGTTCGGTCTTGCTTCGCAAGGCGCATTCAAGCCCGCTTTTGCCCAGTCCGAACCGATCAAGATCGGCTGGCTCGGGGCGCTGACCGGGCCGAGCTCCGCGCCGGCCATCGGATTCGACCGCGGGCTGCGTTACGCGGTCGATGCGGTCAACGCGTCGGGCGGCGTCAAGGGCCGCAAGATCGAACTCATCACGCGCGACACGCAAGGAGATCCGACCAAGGCGGTGAACGCGACGCAGGAGATGATCAGCTCGATCAAGGTGCACGCCATCTGGGGGCCGACCAATTCGGGCGAAGCGCTGGCGACGACGCCGATCATGGCCCGGGCCAAGATGCCAAACATCCACCCTTGCGTCGTCAATTCCTTGATCGACCCCGTCAAATATCCGAATGCGTTCCGCATGGCGCCCTCCAACTCGCAGTGGGACGACGCCGTGCGCAATTACTGTCTCAAGATCCTGAAGGTGAAGAAGGTCGCGGTCATCGGCGACACCACCGGCTATGGCACCACCGCGGCCGGCGATTCCGTCGCTGCCTTCAAGAAGGACGGCGCCGATGTCGTCTACACGGCGCAGATCGATGCGACCCAGCCCGACATGACGCCTGACATGCTGCGCATGAAGAATGCAGGCGCCGAGGCGATCGTGTCCTGGAGCACCTCGACCGGCATGGCGGCCCGTCTCTTCAATGCGCGTGCCGCGTTGAACTGGGACGTCCCGTTCGTCGGCCATCCCTCGCTGGGCTCCGGCGAGGTCGGAAAATTGATCGAGAAGCCGGCCAACTGGGACAAGGTCTACACCGTCAACTACCGAAGCTGCAGTTTCGATGCTCAGGGCAAGCTGCCGGAGCGGACCCAAGCGTTCCTCGACAAGGCCAGCGGCAAGATCGACCTGAAGGATACGCTGTTGTGGTGGGTGCTATCGGGCGTCGACGTCGTCGAACTGCTCTCGAAAGCGGTTGCCGAATCCGGTGGCACGGCCGGCGAGGGCATCATCAAATATCTGAACGGTCTGACCAAGTATCCCGGTCTGTTTGGCAATTACACCTGGTCACCAACGCAACATAATGGCTATCCCACGGACGAGGTCGTCATGGGGGCCGCCAACTCGTCGAAAGACGGGGCTCTGAACCTGGCGCCGGGCTACGGTTAGGACAATAGCGCGATGGCGCTCGGCGGAACCCTGGCCTCGATCCTCGCGACGGGGCTTGCCATGGGGGCGATCTACGCCCTCATCGGCGTCACCTACAACATCATGTTTTCCACCTCGCGCGTGATGAGCTTCACCGCGGGGCAACTCGGCATGCTCGGCGGTGTGCTCGGCTCGTTCTTCATACTTCGCCTTGGCTTGCCGCTGATCCCGGGCTTTGCGCTGACGCTGGCCGCCTGCGCGGTGATCGGCATCGTCACCGAGATCGTGGCGGTGCGTCCGGTGCTCAAGAGTCTCGACCAGCATCTCTATGTGCTGTCCACGCTCGCAATGGCGCTGATGATCCAGCAGGTGACGGCGATCGAGTGGAGCACCGAGCCGCAGGCCTTTCCGAGGCTGTTCGGCCTCGGCTCAGGCGTGCTCGACGAGAAATTCTGGCTGCCGATTGGCGCCTGTGCCCTTGTCATTGCGGGGCTGGAGTGGATGCAGCGCGCCACGCTGGTTGGCCGGGCCTTCCTGGCGGTGGCCGAGGACAACTTCGCCGCCCGCGCGCTCGGCCTGCCCGAGCGCAATTTGCGCGTCTTGAGCTACGCGCTGGCGGGCGCCATCGGCGGGCTCGCCGGCTTTGCCGGCGGCGAGCTGATGCTCGCGTTCTTTGCCAATGGTGCGCTGCTGAATTTCTACGGCTTCGTACCTGTGGCGCTCGGCGGGCTCGGCAACAATCGCGGCTCGATCGTCGGAGGGCTGGCGCTTGGCATTTTCCAGCAGGCGGCAAACTTCCTGGTCGGCGGCATCTTCGCCTCGGTGGCCGTATTCGTCGTGTTCATTGTCGTGCTGCTGGCCTGGCCGCAGGGCCTGTTTGGCCTATCGACCGGAAGGCGCGTGTGATGCCATGACGGATCATTCGCAAGTAGCGTTGGCCGCGGCCGAGGCGGCCAAGCACTCAGCCAAAAATGCCTGGATCGGCAGGACGGCTCCGTTCGCGGCGATCGCGGCCGTGGCCGTTATCCTGCCCCTTGTCGGTAACGATTACTGGGCCGTGATCGCCTCACGCGCCGCGATCTACTGGGTGCTGGTCGCAGGGCTCAACCTGATCGTCGGGTTCGCCGGCCAGCTCGCGATCGGCTATGTCGCGCTATTGACGCTCGGCGCCTATGTCACGAGCGTCCTCGCCGCTGGCAATGTCCTGCCGGCAATGCCGCTGCCGATCTGTTTCGTCGCCGCCGCCTTCACGGGCGGGGTCTTTGGCGTCATCGTCGGATTGCCGGCGCTGCGGCTGCGCACCTTCTATTTCGCGATTTCGACGCTCGGATTTGCAACCATCGTCACCCAGATCGCGCTCGCTTGGCAGAGCGTGACCGGTGGCGGCATCGGCCTGCCGGGGCCGGAATTTCCAGCACCCATCAACACTCCATGGGGCTTTTATGCCTTCTGTCTCGCCGCGGCGGCGCTCGCGACCTGGATTTCCGCCAATGTCGCGCACAGCCGGTTTGGCCGTGCCCTGGTCGCGATCCGCGATGCCGACGTCGCGGCGGAGGCCAACGGGATCTCGAAGGCGAAGCTCCTGGTGCCGGTGTTCCTGCTCGGCGGCGCCATGGCGGCGATTGCCGGCGGGCTGTTCGCGACATTGCAGACCTACATCACGCCCGACGCCTTCACCTTCGATCTGTCGATCCTATTCTTCATCGCCATCCTGATCGGCGGGCGCGGTTCGATCCTGGGGCCGCTGCTCGGCACGGTGCTGCTGACGATCCTGCCCGAGATAGCCGCGCCGCTGGCATCATGGTCGACCTTTCTCTACGCGGTGCTGCTGCTTGTCATCGTGCTCGTTGTGCCCGGCGGCATCGCCGACGTGCTCGACTTCAAGAACCGCCATGCGCTTACCAGCGGACGGGCGATCGTGCCGAGGCCGTCGCTGCTTCCCGGCGTCTTCGCGCACCGGCCGGAAGCAGAGACCTTAACGCTGCAGAACATCGTCCTCACGTTCGGCGGCGTCCGTGCGCTGGCCGGGCTCGATCTCCAGATCAAGCCCGGCGAGGTGCATGGCTTGATCGGTCCCAATGGCAGCGGCAAGACCGCGGCGCTCAATGTCATCTCCGGCTATTACGCACCACGCCAGGGTGAGGCGCGGATCGGCGATCGCCTGCTTCCGCCCGCGCGGCCGGAGCTGCGGGCCGCTCTCGGTATCGCACGCACATTTCAGACGCCGCGGATCGTCGGCGAGGAGACCGTGCTCGAAAACGTCATGATCGGCGGCACGGTGTCAGGCCGCGCTGGCTTCCTGGCGACGCTTCTGGCTCTCCCTGGGCGCGGTCGTGACGAGCGCGACCTGACGGCGCGGGCGATGCGTGCGCTGGAAACGGTAGGGCTCGAGGCTTTGGCGGAAGTGAGGGCAAACCGGCTGCAGCACAGCGAGCTCCGCTTTGTCGAGATCGCCCGCGCCTTGATGCTGGCGCCTTCGGTGCTGCTGCTGGACGAGCCCGCGGCGGGATTGTCGCCTGATGAAATCGAGCGGCTCGGCGCGCTGATCACGGAGATCAGCAAACAGGGCACAGCGGTGCTGCTGGTCGAGCACCATTCCGATCTGATCTTTGCCATCTGCCAAGAGGTGACCGTGCTCAACCAGGGCCGCGTTCTGGCGCAGGGAACGCCGGCCGACATTCGCAGCCACAAGGAGGTGATCAGTGCCTATCTCGGCGGCTGAGGAAGCACTGCTCGACGTGCGCGGGCTCGAAAGCGGCTACGGCAAGATCGGCGTCCTGCATGGCGTCTCGCTGCAGGTCCGCGCGGGCGAGGTGGTCACGTTGCTCGGTCCCAACGGGGCCGGCAAGACGACGCTGTTGCGCGCGATTTCCGGGCTGCTGCCGTGGAGCGCGGGCGACGTCGTTTTCGAAGGACGCTCGCTGGCAGGCCTGGGCCCGCGCGAGACGGCGCGTGCGGGCCTCGTCCATGTCATCGAAGGTCATCGTGTCTTCACGCAGCAATCGGTTTTCGACAATCTGCTGCTCGCCGGTTACGACGTGCCGCGCCATGAGCGCAGCCAGCGTATCGACGAAGCCTTGAGCTACTTCCCCGAGATCGCGGCCAAGCGCAAGGAGCTCGGCGGCGCACTCAGCGGCGGACAGCAGCAGATGCTGGTGGTGGCCCAAGGCCTGGTGCGCCGTCCGCGCCTGCTCATGCTGGACGAGCCGTCGGCGGGATTGGCGCCGGTGCTGGTCGATCGCGTGCTAAGCGTCGTCGGCGAGTTGCGCCGCAAGGGCACGGCCGTGCTGCTTGTTGAGCAACTCGTGGAGAAGGCGCTGGCAAGCGCCGATCGCGTCTACGCGCTGGCGCGCGGGCGCGTGGTGCTCGAGGCCGCAACCGGTACGGCCGATCTCGCCGAGCGGATTGAACACGCCTATTTCGGCCATGCCGCGTGACGCCGGACCTTGACCAGGTCATTCGGCAGGATTTACCGCTGCGAATCGTATGCGGCCGCCGCTGGGCAGTCGGCGGGTACATGAACCGCAGCCCATCAAACGCTGAACCTTTTCTCAATCGCCCAGACTTATAGTTGCGTCCGAGCCCCGATGCTGGGGTGCTGAAAAGCTTCAGCGGTTGCCGGGGCGTCGCCGATGGCTCTCTTTCGTGCCGCAACGCAAAGCTGAGGCACGATGTACAGCCCGGCGCGCATTCCAATATTTGATTTCAGAAAACGGAGGAGGAGCCCAATGCGCAAGTCTCCCGCCATTTTCCTTTGCAGCGTGGCAATAGTTCTTGCAGCGTCGACCGCTTTGGCCGGAGAGCAGGTGCTCGAGTTCAAGCTGGTTACCAAACCGATCGATTACAAGGTTACGGAGGCCGCAAACATCGAGGGCCAGTCGGTCGCGTCCGGCAAATTGTTCGGTGTCGCTTTCTTCAAGGACGGTCGTATCGCGGTGAAGGACTTCGTCAACTCGGCGGACTTGCTCAAAGGCTCGGGATCCATTCACGGCTACAGCACCTACACCTTCGAGGACGGATCCTCGATTACGGCTCGTTACGCCGGCTCGGTCAAAGACGGCAAGTCGAAGGGTGAATATACGATCCTTTCGGGTACGGGCGCTTATGCGAACGCCACGGGCACGGGCAGTTTCGAAAGCCTGCCGAGCGGATTCAAGGGCGCCGGTCTTTATGACGGCAAGTTCGTCATCAAGACGCCCGGCTCATAGGAGCCGTGACGCCCGCGGCCTAGGCTTGTCATTGCGAGGAGCGAATGCGACGACCCGCCGTCGCTGGCTGCGCGAGCCATGGCGAGGCGTGAAGTCCCGCCGCTTCGCTTGCGCTCGCAATGACGCTGGAGGTTGGGCGCGCGTCCGCTCAATTCGCTCCGCCTGGCGACGGCTTCACACTTCGAGCCATTCCTTGCGAACGGCGTCGTTGGCCCTGAGTTCGTCCGGCGTGCCTTCGAACACGATGCGGCCATGGCCCATGATGTAGACGCGATGCGAAATCCTGAGCGCGATGGATAACTTCTGCTCCACCAGGAGGATGGCGACGCCTGCCTCCGCGATATGCGCGATCAGGTCGCCGACCTGCTGCACGATCAGTGGCGCCAACCCTTCGGTCGGCTCATCGATCATGATGAGCTCGGGGTCGCCCATCAGCGTCCGGCACGTCGTCAGCATCTGTTTTTCGCCGCCGGACAGCACACCGGCGGGCGTATCGGCGCGCGCCGCGAGATTGGGAAACATGTCGAGCATATCCTGCAGCCGCCATTTGCCCGGACGACGCGTGTCCTTGATGCCGAGCAGGAGGTTCTGACGGACCGTGAGGCCGGGGAAGATGTCGCGGTGCTCCGGCACATAGCCGAGCCCTAGCCGCGCGATCTTGTGGCTCGGGAGTCCTGCGATGTCCTGTCCCTTGAAGCGGATGGTCCCCAGCGGCGGCACCTCGCCCATGATGGCCTTGACCGTGGTTGAGCGGCCGACGCCGTTGCGGCCGAGCAGGCTCACCACCTCGCCGGCGGAGATCGAGAGGTCGACACCCTGGAGGATGTGGCTCTTGCCGTAATAGGCGTGCAGATCCCTGACCTCGAGCATCAATGCGCCTCCTCGCCGAGATAGGCTTCCTTGACCTTCGGGTTGCCGCGGATCTCCTCGGGCGTGCCGGAGGCGATGATGCGGCCGTAGACCAGGACCGAGATGCGGTCGGCGAGGCCGAACACCACGCTCATGTCGTGCTCGACGATCACGAGCGTGCGCCCCTCGGTGAGCCGACGGATCAGGGCGACGGCGCGTTCGGTCTCCGCGTGGCTCATCCCGGCGGTCGGCTCGTCCAGCATGATGACGTTGGCGCCGCCGGCGATGGTGATGCCGATTTCGAGTTCGCGCTGTTCGGCATAGGTTAGAAGTCCCGCCGGCACGTTGCGGCGGTGGCTCAAATGAATGTCGTCCAGGATCTCCGCGGTGCGTCGCCGCACCTCCGGCAGCTCGTCCACGTTCTTCCAGAACGCATAGCGGTGGCCGGTGGCCCAGAGCACGGCGCAGCGGACGTTCTCCCACACGGTCATGCGGGCGAATACGTTGGTCACCTGGAACGAACGCGACAGGCCGCGCCGGTTGATCTCGAACGGCCGCAATCCCGAGATCACGTCGCCGTTGAGCCGGATCTCGCCCGAACTCGGCCTGATATAGCCGCTGATCAGGTTGAACGTCGTGGATTTGCCGGCGCCATTGGGGCCGATGATGGCGTGGCGTTCACCTTTCGCGACGCTCAGATTGAGGTCGTGGATGATGCTCACATTGCCGAAGCGCTTTTCGACGGCGCGAACTTCGATGGCTGGCATCACGCGAGGTACCCCCGGTCACGGGCGATGCTGCCGGCGCGGTCCCAGGCCTGTCCGATGCGCCGCCAGGTGATGCGAGCAACGATGAAGCCGCCGACGATCAGGACGGCCGCCGTGACCCAGGTCGCGGGTGCGGTCGCGTTGAAGGCGATGCCGAGAAGGTTGATGATGTTGCCATCGCCCTCGCTCGCGGTGTAGCGCGCCACCGTCTCGATCGAGAGAATGACACCGCAGGCCAGCGCCAGTGTCGGGAGTGCCGCGACCAGATAGGACGGAATCACCATCGCAAGCGTTCCGGCGCGGATCAGCGGCCGGTGCATCATCAGAAGGCCGGCAATGCCGCCCGGCGCGAACATCACGATGCCGATAAAGATGATGCCGAAATAGAGCTGCCAGACGCTGGTCACATTGGTCAGCCCGAGCTGCAAATAGGTCACGAGAATCGCGCCCAGGATCGGACCAAAGAAATAGGCCGTGCCGCCGATGAAGGTCGCGAACAGCACCAGGCCCGACTGCACCGCGCCGAGATAGGCGGAGTTCGCGATCTCGAAATTGACCGCGGCAAGGCCGCCCGCGATGCCGGCAAAGAAGCCGGCAAAACAATAGGCGAGATAGCGAACGACGTGAGGATCGTAGCCGATGAACTCGACGCGCCCGGGATTGTCGCGGACCGCATTGCAAATCCGCCCGAGCGGCGTGCGGGTGAGGGCGTACATCGCCATCGCCGCGACAAAGACCCAGAATGCGATCAGGTAATAGACCTGAATTTGCGGCCCGAAGCTCCAGCCGAAGATGTGCGGCAGCGCGGTGCGGTCGGTGGTGATGCCGGATTCGCCGCCGAACACGCTGCGCAGGATCAGCGACGAGGATGCGACCAGTTCGCCGATGCCGAGCGAGATCATCGCGAACACCGTGCCCGCGCGCCGGGTCATCACCCAACCGATCAGGAGCGCGAAGGCGAGGCCGCCGATGCCGCCAACCAACGGAATCAGGGGAAGCGGGATCGGCCATCCCCGCGTGGCGACCGCGTTCATCACATGGACCGCGGCGAAGCCGCCGAGGCCGTAATGAACCGCGTGGCCGAACGACAAGAGGCCGGTCTCGCCAAGCAGAATGTTGTAGGACAGCGCGAAGATGATCGCGATACCGATCAGGCTGAAGGAGGTAAGCGAGCCGCCTGAGGAGAAGATGAGCGGCAACACGACGAGCGCGATCGCCACTATCGCCCAGAGGCCGTAGAAGCGCAGGGCTTGGCCGGAGGGTGTCGCGGCGATATCAGGCGCGGAAGTCATGGTGCTGGTCATGTTTCGCGCGTCCCGAGCAGGCCCATGGGACGGACGATCAGGATCAGCACCAACAGCACATAGGGCAGGACCGGCGCGATCTGGGCGATCGTGACATTCCAGATGTCGCTGAGGACCGAAGGTCCGACGCTCGAATCCAGCGGCCCGAACGCGCTGGCGAGCGAGCCGTTCAGTGCAACCGCAAAGGTCTGCACCAGGCCGATAAAGAGCGAGGCGATGAATGCGCCCGGCAAGGAGCCGAGGCCGCCAAACACGATCACGACGAATAGGATCGGGCCGAGCAGGGCGGCCATGTCGGACTGCGTCACCAGCGCCGGACCGGCGATGACCCCGGCGAGCCCGGCAAGCGCGCTGCCGACGCCGAACACCAGCATGAACACCCGTCCGACATTGTGGCCGAGATGTCCGACCATGCTGGGATGCGTCAGCGCCGCCTGCACGATGAGGCCGATCCGGGTCCGCTTGAGCGCGATCAGGAGCGCCACGAAGATCGCCACCGAAACCGCCAGCATGAAGATCTTGTAGGCGGGATAGTTAGTGGAGAACACGGTGAAGGCCGGAAAGTCCAGCGCCGCCGGCACGCGATAGTCCACCGGGCTCTTGCCCCAGATCATCGAGACGATTTCCTCGATGGCAAAGGCGAGCCCGAAGGTCAGCAGCAATTCGGCGACGTGTCCGTGCTTGTGGGTGTTGCGCAGACCGTAGCGCTCGACCGCCATGCCGACCGCGCCGACAAGCAGCGGCGCGAGCACCAGCGCCGGCCAGAACCCGATCCACTTGGTGAGCTGATAGCCAAAGAACGCGCCCAGCATATAGAAGCTCGCATGGGCGAAATTGAGCACGCCCATCATGCTGAAGATGACGGTGAGCCCACTGGACAAAAGGAACAACAGCATCCCGAACAGGATGCCGTTGAGGGTCGAAATTACGATCAGCTCAAGCACGGTTCACTCGTTGGTAGCCACGCGCGCCTCGCATGGGTCACGGAGCGGCGAGGTGGAACTGCCGCTCCGTCGGCTCCGGCCTGGTGGTCACGCAAACGTCGGTCCCGCCCCGGATGTCCGGAGCGGGAACGGACGCGCGCGCCCGTCATGGCCGCGTCATCTTGCAGGTCGTGGGCAGCACGGTCTGCGGCGTATCCACCTTTGAGACCAGGCGCCAGCCCCAGCCGGTGTTCTCCTCGTCGAACGGCTCCTTTTCGCTGCGGCTGCCGAACGAGGAAATGTAGATCGGTTGGAAGAACTGATGGTCGTCCTTGCGCATGACGCCGCTGCCGCCGTCGAGAACGTCGAACTTCATGTCCTCGAGCGCGGCGGCAACCTTCACCGGATCGATCGAGTTGGCCTTTTCGGCGGCCGCCTTGAACATGCGCATCTCGTTGACCGCGCGAGGGTACCAGAGCGACAGGCCGACCTTGGCCCGGAATGCCTTCTCGAACTCCATCGCGGCCTCATCGCCGGAATTGGCGAAGCCTTCGGTGATCTGAAAGACCTGATGATCGAGATTTGCCTGCTTGATCGCGGTCGGGCCGCCGGCACCACCGGCATAATAGGTGTACCAGTTGACCTTGAGCCCGGCGTCGGCCGCGGCCTTCAGCAGCAGGGCGATGTCCTGTCCCCAATTGCCTGTGACCACGCTATCGGCGCCTGACGCCTTGATCTTGGCGATATAGGGCGAGAAGTCGGTGATCTTGAGCAGCGGGTGCAGTTCGTCGCCGACGATCTGCACATCGGGCCGCTTTTCTCCCAGCATCTTGCGCGCCTGGGTCCGCACCGACTGGCCGAACGAATAGTCCTGGTTGATCAGATAGACTTTCTTGATGGAGGAATTGCCCTTCATATAGTTCGTGAGGGCTTCCATCTTGATGTCCGAGTTGGCATCCCAGCGGAAGTGCCAGAAGCTGCACTTCTCGTTGGTCATGCTCGGCTCGACCGCGGCATAGTTGAAGTAGAGCACTTCCTTGCCGGGGTTGCGCGTGTTGTTCTTGGTCACGAAATCCTCCAGCGCTGCGCCGACCGAGGAGCCGTTGCCCTGGGTGATGTAATGAGCGCCCGCATCGATCGCCTTCTGGGCCTGGACGAGGCTTTCCTGCGGATTGGTTTTGTTGTCGAGCGGCAGGATCTCGACTTTATGACCAAGGATGCCGCCTCTGGCGTTCAGCTCATCGGCCAGAAACTGGAACGTTTTTAACCCGCCTTCGCCGACACTGGCGCCGCCCCCGGAGAGAGGATCGATGTAGCCGATCTTGACGGTGTCCTGCGCATAGGCAGCTCCACTGAGCATCGGCAGGGCCATGGCGATGACCCTCGTGATTTTGAGCATTTTCTTGTTTCCTCGCTTGCGTGTCGACTTTGGTATTGGCCGTGTTGCGCGGCACAATTTCAGCCATAGTGCGCGAATGACTCCGCGTTGACAAGTCCGGCGCCCTTCCGCCCGGCGGAATGGCGCGCGGGCTGAAATAGCGGCGATCACGCCGATCGTATCTTCTGCTCGATCGACCGGGCCGCATCCAACAGAATCTCGGCCAGCTCGGGCTCGCGACGCGGGCCAAGCCGCATGCGAACCGCTGATACGGTGATGGCCGCCGCCGGACGGCTATCGGGGGTCTTGATCCATGTGGAAATCGACTTCGTGCCCGGCACGAGGCCCACTTCGCGCAGATTGTAGCCGCGCCGTCTTGCCGCCGCGATCTGCGCCAGCACGGTCGCCGCATTGGTCCGATAGGACACGAACCTCGCCTCGTTGGCGGCGACGATCTTTCGCGCGTCCTGGGCCGGCATCGCCGCCAGGATCGCCACTCCCGCGCTGCTGACGCCAAGCGGACGCCGCGCGCCGATCTCGATGGAAAGCACCTGGATCGGGAAAGAGCCGATCCTGCGGTCGACGCACAGCGTATCGTTGCCGGTGCGCACCGTGAGAAACAGGGTGTCGCCGACCTCTCGCGAGGTCCGCTTGAGAATCTCGTCCGCGGCTGCAAGCAGCGGCGACCGTGAGGGGCGGGCCAGCGCCAGTTCGGGGACCTGCCTGCCGATCGCATAGCGGCCAGTTCTTTCATGGCGCTCGACGATGCCTTCTTCGATCAGCACGTGAACGATCCGGTGCACGGTCGGGCGGGTCAGTCCGGTCGCCTGCACGACCTCGGCGAGCGGCAGGCCGGTTTCGCGGCCCGCGGCCAGAATGCGCAGGACCGCCAGGGCACGGCGAATGGCCTGCGCCCCTCGCCTCGGTTCCGTCTTCGGACCGGTTCTCATGTCCATGATGTCACGCACCCATTGTCCATATTGTGGACAGAAACGCCATAATTCGGTCGACAGGTAAAGGCCCCGGATCGGATGATTGCGCGTCGGATCGGGCCGTCCTCGATCAGGCTTGCAACAAAAGATGGTGGACCGTGATCCATCCAGGGAGGATGCGACGAGATGTCTCGCAAAAGCGGTGGTTGCCATAGGCGCAGCAACGGCCGGCCCCGGCACCGCAAGGCGCGGGCCTGACCGCGACGCGGCCATGCGGATCGATCCTTCCGAACTCGGCGCGGAGCGGATTTACCGGCTCATGACCGGTATCGTCGTGCCGCGCCCGATCGCCTGGGTGACGAGCCTGTCGGCCAAGGGTGTCGTCAACCTCGCGCCCTTCAGTGCGTTCACCTTCGTCTCGCAGAAACCGCCGATGCTGGCGATCAGCATCGGCCGCAAGGCCGGCGTTTACAAAGACACCGCGCATAACATTCTCGACACAGAGGAATATGTTATCCACATCGCCGACACGCCGCTGATGAGCGCGCTGCACGAGAGCTCGGTCGAGCATCCGCCCGATGTCAGCGAGGTCGAACTGCTTAAGCTCGAGATGCTGCCGAGCGAGCGCATCAAGGTGCCGCGGCTCGCGGCACCGCCGGTTGCCATGGAATGCCGCTTCCGGCAGTGCCTTGAGTTCGGCGAGGCGCGCAGCCGCCTGATCGTCGGCGAGGTCGTGATGTTTCACATCCGCGACGGTCTCGTGAACAACGGTAAGATCGAAACCGAGGCGCTCGATCCGATCGCACGCATCGGCGGTCCGCGCTACGCGCGGCTCGGCGAGATCGTCACGCTGCGCACCGTATTCCAAACCCCGAAGTCGCCCGACTGAACAGCGCGCCGGCCGCGGGATCCAGCAGAAGCAACTTCATCATGGTCGAACATTCCTCACTTTCCTCGGCCGGCACCTATACGACGCGCGAGCGTGCCGCCATCATCTTTTCCTGCATGCTCGGCTTCGCGCTCGATCTGTACGACGTGCTGATCATGCCGTTCCTGATGAGCTCGATCCAGGCGTCGCTGCACATTTCGTTGACGCAGGTCGCGAGCGTCACCAGCCTGACCTTGATCGGATCGGTGATCGGCGGCGCGTTGTTCGGCTGGCTCGGGGACCGCCTCGGCCGTAAGCAGGCGCTGCAGCTCACGCTCGGCGTTTTCGCGGCCGGCTCGATCGCCTCCGCCTTCGCCTGGGACTATCCGAGTCTCGCGATCCTGCGTTTCATCACTGGGGTCGGCCTCGGCGGTGAGTGGGGCGCGGGCATGGTGCTGTTCAACGAGGCCTGGAACAAGGATCGCCGCGGCCTCGGCAGCGCGTTCATCCAGGGCAGCGCGGTGCTGGCCAGCGCCGGCGCCTCGATCGTTGGCGTCTGGGCGACCACCTCCTTCAGTCTCGATTGGGGCTGGCGCATCGCGCTGCTCACCGGCGGCTCGCCGATCGTCCTGATGATCTTCATCCGCTTCTTTATGCCGGAATCCAAAGCCTGGCTGCAGTTCGACCGCGCGCGCAAGAGCGGCCTGGTCAAAAACAGGGTGAAGACCACCAACACGCTGCTCTTGATGTTCAAGGGCAGGCTGTTGCCGATTTCGCTGATGTGCCTCGCCTGGATGATGGCCTATATGTTCAGCTATTACGGCATCGTCGTCTTCATGCCGACCTTGATGCAGAAGTCGCTTGCCGCGCCGCCTGAAGTGGTGCGCAACATCTCGGTCATCGCCTCCGTCGTTGGCGGCTGCTCCTATATCAGCATGGGCGCGCTCAACGATGCCCTCGGTCGCCGCTTCGGCGCGCTGGTGCCGGGGCTCTCCTGGGGCCTGATGGCGGGCTGCCTCTATCTCTTCGCACACGAGAAATATGCGGGAAGCCTGCTCGGCTTTCCGATGTTCTGGACCTACATCGCCTTCGTGATCGGCAATTCCGCGCTCGGCGTGGTCGGCACCTGGCTATCGGAGATCTACCCGATCGAAGTGCGGTCCACCGCGGTGTCGGTCATCTACATGGCCGGTCGCGGCGTCGGCAGCTTCGCGCCCGTGGTCGTGCCCATGGCGGCGGCGCTGTTCGGCGGCGAGCTCGCTTTTGGCATGCTGGTCGTCGTGCCGGCGATCATCATCTTTCTTGCGATGACGTTGTCGCTTCCGGAAACGCGCGGCCGCGAACTGACGGGCGTCGAGAACGGAAACCACCGCAGCCAGCCGGCCTGACGCCGGCGACGAGGATTTGTCACATGCGACTGTTGAGCTATCTGGTGAACGGCGAGCCGCGCTACGGCGCGGCCGTCGAAGGTGGGGTCGTCGAGCTCTCGCGGCGGATCGGACGCGACTTCCCGGACCTGAAGGCGCTGATCGCCCGCGATGGATTGGCGGCTGCCCGCCAGGCCGTCGCGGGCGAGAAGCCCGACTACGCGCTCGATGAGCTGACGCTGCTGCCGCCGGTACTGACGCCGGAGAAACTCTGGTGCATCGGCGTGAACTACATGGACCGCAACGCCGAGTACAAGGACAATTCGGATCTGCCCAAATATCCCAGCCTGTTCGTCCGCAGCATGTCCTCGGTGGTCGGGTCGGGACAGGGGCTCGAGAAGCCCAGTGTATCGGACCAGCTCGACTATGAAGGCGAGCTCGTGCTCGTGATCGGCAAGCAGGGGCGCCACATTCCGCGCGAGCACGCGTGGTCGCACATCTTCGGGATGACCCTGTGCAACGAGGGCACCGTGCGCGACTGGCTCCGTCACGGCAAGTTCAACGTCACGCAAGGTAAGAATTTTGACCGCTCCGGCAGTATCGGCCCCTGGATCGTGACCGCGGATGAGTGCGATCCGCGCGGTCCGCACGACATCATCACCCGCGTGAACGGCGAGGTGCGTCAGCAGGACTCGACCGAGCGCCTGATGTTCCCGTTCGATGCTCTGATCGCCTATCTCTCCACCTTCGCCACGTTAAAGCCGGGCGACATGATCGCGACCGGCACGCCGACCGGCGCCGGCGCGCGCTTCGATCCGCCGCGCTGGCTCAAGGTCGGCGACGTGGTCGAGGTGGAATCCTCACGCATCGGCGTGCTGCGCAATGCGGTCGCGGAGGGCTAGCACCATGCTCGATCAAGCCACCATCAAGCGTCTCGCCGAGCGGCTCGACGAGGCCGAGCGCAGCAAGAAGCTCATTCCCATGTTCACCCGCGAGCATCCTGACCTGACGATCGAGGATGCCTATGCGATCCAGCGGGCCTGGACGCAGCTTCAGCTCGGACGCGGCCGCGTCATCAAAGGCCACAAGATCGGTCTGACCTCGAAGGCGATGCAAAGCGCGGTCGGAATCGCCGAGCCGGATTACGGCGTGCTGTTCGCGGACATGTTCTATCCCGATGCGACCGAGATCCCGTTCGATCGCTTTCACGCACCGCGGATCGAGGTCGAACTCGCCTTCGTGCTGAAGGCGCCGCTCCGCGGGCCGGATTGCACCATCTTCGACGTGCTCAACGCCACCGACTATGTGACGCCGGCGCTCGAAATCCTCGAAACCCGCATGCATCGCGTCGATCCCGAGACCGGGAAGACCCGCAAGGTCATGGACACGATCTCGGATAACGCTGCGAATGCCGCGCTGGTCCTGGGCGGGCGGCCGTTCCGGCCGCTGGAGGCTGATTTGCGCTGGATCGGCGCGCTTCTGTTCCGCAATGGCCAGATCGAGGAGACGGGACTGGCGGCCGGCGTGCTCAACCATCCCGCGAACGGGATCGCCTGGCTTGCCAATCGGCTGGCACCGCATGACGAGCATCTTGCGGCCGGCGAGGTCGTGCTCGCCGGATCCTTCACCCGCCCGATCGACATCCGCCGCGGCGATACGTTTCATGCCGATTACGGCGCCTTCGGTTCGGTGTCCTGCCAATTTGCGTGATCTGGAAGGAGAACAGCGTCATGACGGATAAAGCACGGCGCAAGAGCGTCCATATCGGCGGCTTCAAGCACGCCAATCCGATTCCGAACGCCTGCCGCATCGGCAATCTCGTGATGTCAGGCGTCATCCTCGGCCGCGATCCGGCGAGCGGCAACATGCCTTCGAGCCTGGAGGCGCAGTGCGCCAATATGTTCGCCCACATGAAAGCGACGGTGGAAGCCGCGGGCGGCAGCACCGATGACATCATCAAGATGACGGTGTGGCTCAAGGATCGCTCGCAGCGCGGCCCGCTCAATGCCGAGTGGCTGAAGATGTTTCCCGACGAACATTCGCGCCCCGCGCGTCATTCCCTGCAGATGGACATGGAAGGCGGCGCGTTGGTGCAGTGCGACTTCACCGCCGTCATCGACTAACGAGGACCCACGCCCGTGCCGACCTATCTTCCCTTTGATCCCAACCCGCGCCGGCCCTCAAGGCTGCCGCCGCCCAAGACCGTCGACAGCCAGTTCCATGTGCTCGGACCGCTGGAGAAATATCCGGTGCGCGCCGGCGCGGCCTATCAGATGCCGAGTGCGACCTGGGAGGCGGCGCTCCGCATGCACAAGACGCTCGGGATCGAGCGCGGCATCATCGTGCAGACGACGACCTATGGCGCCGATCACGCGGTGGTGCTGGATGGTCTCGCCGCCATGGGCCCGAACTATCGCGGCTGCGCCAATGCGCTCGTGTTCGCCGAGGCGAACGACGCCTATCTCGCTAAGCTCCATCAGGCCGGCGTCCGCGGCGCGCGCTTCAGCTTCCGCCAGGAGCTCGGCGCGGTGCTGTCGGACAAGGACTTTGCCCGCGCGATCGCGCGAATCCGCGAGCTCGGCTGGTATGTGAAGATCCAACCCGAAAAGGATGGGATCATCTCGAGCGTCGCGAAGTACGAAAACCTCGAGGTACCGGTGCTGATCGATCACATGGCCCGACCCGATCCGGCCCGCGGCAAGGACGATCCGAACCTCTGCAAGATGCTGGAGCTGCTCGCGAAGGGCAATTTCTGGGTCATGCTCTCGCTCGGCGAGAAGACCTCGAAGGCGGGTCCGCCCTGGGACGACGTCATCCCGATCGCACGCGCCTATATCGAGGCCGCGCCCGATCGCTGCGTGTGGGCGAGCGACTGGCCGCACCCGGTCTCGGTGATGCAACCGCCCAACGATGCCGATCTTTTGGAGCTGATGTATCGTTACGCTCCCGACGAGGCAACGCTGGAAAAGATCCTGGTTCACAACCCGGTAAAGCTGTTCGGGTTTCCCGAGTGAGCAGTTCGTGAAGGGGGCCATTACGGGCCCGCTTGCGACATTCCCGGCGCCTCGCGCACAGTCACGCGTTGACGATTACGTGTGAGGAGTCGCCGAGCTGAGCGAATCGGGGCATACCGCCCAA
Organism: Bradyrhizobium sp. STM 3562; assembly: GCF_045571435.1. Classification (NCBI taxonomy): domain Bacteria; kingdom Pseudomonadati; phylum Pseudomonadota; class Alphaproteobacteria; order Hyphomicrobiales; family Nitrobacteraceae; genus Bradyrhizobium; species Bradyrhizobium sp. STM 3562. Next base: position 8,182,725 of record NZ_CP120694.1, on the reverse strand, counting down.
CCCCCGCGTCATTGCCAGCGCGAGCGAAGCAAACCCAGCTTTCTGCACGGATGCAGTCTGGATTGCTTCCGCCTACGCAAAGGCGCATCGGCGGGACTTCACGCCTCGCCATAGCTCGCGCAGCGAACGACGGCGGGTCGTCGCTTTCGCTCCTCGCAATTGTGCATGTTCACTAATTCGCTGATCGAATCCAGCCCGCAGGGGGGATTCGATGCGCGACAACAGCTTCGACCGGACGATTGAACGGAATTACATTCAGAAGTGGCGGTTCTTGATCGCAGAGTATGAGGAAGTGAAAGCGGGGCGATCGGCGACATTCCGGCGGGTCGGGGATTTCTACCGCCACCACGGCACGTGCTCGCAGACGTTCCGGAAGTACTATAACCGCTACCTGCGCAGCGGCGCGGAGGCCGACCTGCTGCCGCAGCGCCGCGGGCCGAAATGGCGCGAACGCCGCCAGCCGGAAGGCATTGAGGCGGAGATCGTCGCCTGCCGCAAGCGCGGCATGAACCGCTACGAGATCCATGCCGCCTTGCGTGAACAGCGCGATACGGTACCCTCGCCATCGACCATCTATCGCGTCCTAGAGCGTTTCACGTTTTGATAGAAGCGTATCCGGCGTTTTCGAAGTAGTTGCTGCATTCGTTGGGCTGGATGGTTGTGATGAGGCTGCCGATATGGCGGCAAATGTCGTCGATGGTGCGCTTCTGGGCGGCGCGCATCCAGTGCTTGATCTTGGCGAAGGCCTGTTCGATCGGATTGAGGTCGGGGGAGTATGGCGGCAGGTACCAGAGCCTCGCGCCGGCGGCTTTGATCAAGCGGCGCAGGACCGCCGACTTGTGACTGCCGAGATTGTCCATGATGACGATGTCGCCGGGCTGAAGCTGCGGAACGAGAACCTGCTGGACATAGGCGCGGAAGCATTCGCCGTTGATTGGGCCGTCGAACAGGCACGGTGCGGTGAGGCGGTCGCAGCGCAAGGCGCCAAGGAATGTCAGCGTCCGCCAATGGCCATGTGGCGTGAAGCTCCGCACCCGCTCGCCTTTTGGCCCCCATCCGCGCAGTGGGGCCATGTTGGTCTTAATCCAGGTCTCGTCGATAAAGACCAGGCGTCGGGGATCGAGGTTGGCCTGCCATGAACGCCAGCGCTGGCGTCTACTCGCGACGTCTGAGCGAGCTCGCTCGAGGGCGAGCAGCGTTTTTTTGAACCGCAGCCCTTCGCGACGCAGAAACAGCCAAACCGCATTGTGGGAAACCTTGATCCCGCGCGCCGCCAGTTCGTCCTTTAGGGCGTGAAGCGTCACATGCGGCGTCTGACTGATCCGTTCCTTGATGAAGGCGCGATGCGGCTCAAGGACGGGTTTGCGATGGCCCCCATCTTCCCGGGCGCTACCGAGCCGGTCGCGCGATAACGTTGCGACCACTTCACCACGGACGACACCGCAACGCCAAACCTCGCTGCGACCGAACGACAGCTCTCACCCTTCGCAACCGCCGCAACAACACGCTTACGCAGGTCATTGGAAATTGGTCGAACCATCGGATGCTGGCCTCCAGTCCCAGCCAGCATCTTGAATCACATTCGCCCCAAATCCGGAATCCCTCCCGATTCAATTAAGCTGTGAACCGCTCTAAAGCGCCACGAGCTGAACCGCCGCACCCCGGCGATGCGTGAGGAGAAACGCCGCATTATCAAGGACAAGATCGGGGAACTCGGCCATATTGACCTGCACCAACTGCCGCGCGACATGTTCCTGGTGCCGCCGCCAAGCCCTGCCTTCATCATCAGCCTGCTCGACAGTTGCTCACGCCTGGCCTGGGCCGAAGTCCTGACCTCGAAAAAGGCGCTGCCGGTCATGTTCAAGGCCCTGAAGATGATCAACACCCTGAGCGTCACCTATGGGGTCCAGTTCGCCGAGATCCTCTCTGATAACGGGGCCGAGTTCGCCTCCCGCAATAAACCGGAGGAGCACCCCTTCGAAGCCATGCTGATCGAGCTCGGCATCAAGCACCGCTACACCAGGCCCTACCGGCCGCAGACCAATGGCAAGGTCGAGCGGTTCTGGCGAACCCTGGACGATGACGTCATCGAGGGCGCCACCTTCGATAACCTTGAGCACTTCGCCAATGAACTGTTCGAGTACCTGATCTACTACAACAACTTCAGACCTCATCAGGCCCTCGGCGGCAAGACCCCAAAGGACTTCGCCGCCGCCCAGACTCAAACCATTCGATCAGCGAATTAGTGAACATGCACAGCAATGACGGTCTGATTGAAGGCGCTCGTTCGGCGCTGCCTTGATCGGCGGATGCTCCAGATGCTCCGACCTCAATCCTCCTTGATCCATTCCGCGAGCGGCATGACATCGGGCGGTTCGGCGTAGCCGTGCGTCCACATGTCCACGACCCATTCGACCTTGGTCGCGCGGTCGATGAGCACAGCGGTGTTGTGCGGCAACTGCAGCACCAGTGCATTACCGCGGTAATGCGGGTCGCCGACGGTATGATATTTCAGAAGGCCCCACTCCTGCAGGACGAGCAGCAGACTCGTCGTGTTGCGTGTGGTGTCCCAGCAATCGAAATTGTGTGTGGAGTCGAGTGCACGAATGTCGGCCTTCGCCACGCGCTTGTCCGTGCCGATCACCGGCCCCATGCGGCGATCGAACCAGACCACGGCCTTCTGCACGGCGGCTCGCTCCGCGGCGGCTGAAGCGCGCCCGCTTGCGAGGATCTTGCCGAGCGCGCTGCGGTCGGTGGGCGTGAAGTCCAGCATTTCGCGCCGCCGGCAGACGAAACCATAGCACACGGTCATCGATCGCGCCGACGGAGGGAAGATCGACACTGTCGTGTAGAGGGCCGACTGGGCTGCCGTCAGCTCGACCGCTGCGGCCGGCGTGGCGAGGCAGCACCATCCCACGGCACACAATCCAAATGCAGCCGCTCCCAAACCGCTCCGCGCGAGCCTTGCAGCAGTCGCGCGCGGTTGCTTCCCATTCGCAAGCCCCATCGACGTCTCGAGCCCCTGCCGGAATCGATCGGAAGGTAACCCGGTCGCATTGCGATGCCAAGAGATGGGCTTGCCCGACCGGATAACTCCACGAGCTCGCGCGCTCCGCCTTATCCCCAGGGGCCGCGGGGACGTGGCGAGCGGTCCCACGGGTTACGCGCGGAGTCGTCGGGCTCGGCCGGAGTCCAAGGCCCAGCTCCCCGCGTGCCGAGTTCGGCTGCGAGCTGCTGCAACGCTGCGATGCGGTTCGCGGTCGACGGATGGGTCGCAAACAGGTTGTCGATGCCGTGACCCGACAGCGGATTGATGATGAACAGGTGTGCGGTTGCCGGATTGTGCTCGGCATCCATGTTCGGGATCTGGTGGGCGGCGTTTTCGATCTTGACGAGCGCGGAGGCGAGCCACATCGGCTGCCCGGCGATGCGCGCGCCGACATTGTCGGCGGCGTATTCGCGCGTGCGGCTGATCGCCATCTGCACCAGCATGGCGGCGAGCGGCGCCAGGATCATCATGACGATCGACGCGATCGCACCGGGTCCGCTGTTGTTGCTGCGGTGGCCGCCGAAAAAGATCCCGAACTGCGCGAGCATCGAGATCGCGCCGGCGATGGTCGCGGTGATCGTCATCAGCAGCGTATCGTGATGTTTGACATGCGCGAGCTCGTGGGCGATCACGCCGGCGAGCTCTTCGCGGCTGAGGGATTGCATCAACCCGGTGGTCACGGCCACCGCCGCGTTTTGCGGGTTGCGGCCGGTCGCAAAGGCGTTCGGCTGCGGGTTGTCCATCACGAAGACGCGCGGCATGGGCAGGCCGGCACGGCCGGCGAGCCCGGCCACAAGCTCGACGAGCTCGGGCGCGGAGTTTCGATCGACTTCCTGGGCGCCGTAGGTCGCCAGCACCATGCGGTCGGAATTCCAATAGGCGAACAGGTTGGTCGCGCCGGCGATCAGAAGCGCGATGATCGCGCCCTTGCCGCCGCCGATCAGGTAACCGACGCCCATGAACAGGGCTGTGAGGCCCGCCAGCAGGATTGCAGTTCGGAAATAATTCATCACCGCCTCCCTCCTGCCGTGCCAGGGGCGCGCGGCAGCTCCTAATCAGGTAGCGATCGGCGTTGCGGCGCCGCAAGATGGGGTAGGTGCGTCGCCGCGCCGCGCACGGCTACGCGGCGCTTCTCCCCAGGTAGTTCCTGGCAAACTCCAGATACCAATCCAGGCATCCGGGATTGGCCATCGCTTCCTTGTTGATGACTTTTTCCATGGGATGACCGAGCAGGAGCTTCTTGATCGGCAATTCCTGTTTCTTGCCGGACAGTGTCCGCGGAATCTCGGGGACAGCGATGATCTCGTTGGGCAGGAAGCGGCGCGACAGGCCGGCTTCGATCGCTCGGTTGATCTTGGCCTGCATCGCCGCATCCAGCGCGATGCCTTCGCGCAGCACCACGAACAGCGGCATATAGCTTTCGCGCCCGAGATATTCGAGGTCGACGACCAGGGAATCCAGCACTTCCGGCAGCGACTCGATCGCCGAGTAAAGTTCGCTCGTCCCCATGCGCAGGCCATGGCGGTTGATGGTCGCGTCGCTGCGGCCATAGATTACGCAGGAGCCGTCCGGATTGATCTTCAGCCAGTCGCCGTGACGCCAGACGGGGCCGCGTCCGCTGCCGTCGAAATTATCGGGATAGGTCTCGAAATAGCTGGCGCGATAGCGCTGGTCGCCTTCGTCGTTCCAGAACCGCAGCGGCATCGAAGGCAACGGCTCGGTGCAAACGAGTTCGCCGACGTCGGCGATCACGGCGCGCCCTTGGTCGTCGAAGGCCTCCACCGCGCAGCCGAGCAGGCGGCACTGCATCGTACCGGGCGTTTGCGGCAGTTCGCGATTTCCTCCGATGAAGGCGCCCGCGAAGTCGGTCCCGCCCGATATGTTCGCCCACCACATGTCTTCTTGCGAGCGGTTGCCGTTGATCTTGGCAAGGGCCGCAAAGCGCGCGTTGAACCATGCTTGCGTGTCGGCGCTCAGCGGCGAGCCTGTCGAGCCAAGCGCGCGCAACTGCGACAGGTCGCCCACGGATTCAAGGTCGATGTCGGCCTTGCTGCAGTTTGCAAAGAATGCCGCGCCTGCACCAAAGAAGGTCGCCTTCGCGTTGGCGACGAACCGCCACAGTGTCGTCCAGTCCGGCTTGTCCTTCGATCCGCCGGGGCTTCCGTCGAAGACGCAGCAGGTCGTTCCGTTCAGAAGCCCGTTGACTTGCGAATTCCACATGATCCAGCCGGTCGAACTGTACCAATGGAAGCGCTCGCCAAGGGAGTTCGGCTGGTAGCTGCAGCCGATATCGTTGTGCAGCGTCATGAGCGGCAGCGCCACCACGACGACACCGCCATGGCTGTGAACGATCGGCTTTGGCAGGCCGGTCGTTCCGCTCGAATAGACGATCCAGAGCGGGTGATCGAACGGCAGCCAGGCCGGCTCGAATGCGTCGATCGGGGCGCTTCTGCTGGCGAGGATTTTCGACAGCAGCGGATCGGATACCGCCGGATCGCCGCTGCCATCGCTCTGCAGAATGAAGTGCTCCACTGACGGCAACGCGCGGCGCAGCTCGTCGATCACGGCCCGGCGATCGTGCCGCCGGCCGGCATAGGTGACGGCGTCGCAGGCGATCAGTACCCTTGGCTCGATCTGCTTGAAACGGTCGATCACCGCGGGCGCCGCCATATCGGGCGCACAGACGCTCCAGATTGCGCCGATGCTCGCGGTGGCGAGAAACGCGACGATGGTTTCGGCGATGTTCGGCAGGTAAGCCGCGACGCGGTCACCGGGGCCGACGCCTTTTTCCTTCAGGTACAGGGCAAGCGCCGCCGCCTGCCGCCGCAGCTCCGGCCAGCTCGTCTCCTTCAGCACGCCATCTTCGCCGCTGGCAATGATCGCCGGCATCCCGGCAGCGTCCGCCGCCTCGACATGCCGGAACACCTGTTGCGCGTAGTTCACCGATGCGCCGGGAAACCAGATCGCGCCCGGCATCTTGCGCTGGCTCAGCACGGCGCGAAACGGCGTCGGTGATTGCAGGTCGAAATAGTCCCATATCGTCCGCCAGAAGCCATCGATGTCGCGGACGGACCACTGCCGCAATTCCTCGTAGTCGGAAAAACTCAGGCCGCGTTGATCGGCGAGCCAGCGGCGATAGAGCGTGATCTGGGGGACGTAAGGTGCTGTCATGATCGTTTCGGTTGCCTTGCGGAGGGGGTTGCCCGGCTGAGACCTCAGCATAGCAGAAGTTCCGCAGGGATATCATTGCAAGGCGGCCGCGGCCACCGCCGCGCGGCAAGCCGCCATCCTGGCCGCGTGCTGGCGGGGTGCGTCAGCGGCGAGCGCCGAAGGCAAACGGAGAAGCGCCGGGCAGCAAGGGTGAATTGATGTCGCTGTCGATGCGGCTCGACTGCTGGGTATAGCCGACCCCGAGGGACAGGCTGACATTCGGCGTGGCCTGGATCTCCACGCCCGCGTGCGCGCTATAGCCGGGCAGTGTGCTGGAGACCGAGTCGAAGGGGGTGAACGGGCCACCGATGCCCGAATTGTATTTCAATGTGTCGAAACCGGCATAGACCGTGAGGGGCAGTCCGCCCGCGCTTCCGAAGTTGTAGCCGAACTGCACGCCTTCGGTAGAGACCGAGCCGAAATTGCCAAAAGCTGAATTCTGGCTGATTCCGCTCAGGCTCAAACCAAGATTGCCACGTTCGTTGCCCACAAACCAGCCGTTCGGAAAATTGTAGCGCGCATAGGAGAAGCCGCCGCCGCGGGCGTCACTCGCCTCAAAGCTCGGAAAGTCGCCGTACGTGTTGACGTCCTGGCCAGCGGCCATGTTACCGCTGAAGCCGAGGGGCCAACCCGGGATCCAATATGTCACGGGGGCGGCCTGGGCGTGGGCCGTTCGCGCGCCCACACAGAGCGCCGCCAATACGAGTGCGAGACCCAATCTGCCTGAGAAAATGGACATCCGCGCTACCACCAACGTTCTGCAAACTATACGCTGCAGCGTCGTCCCGGACAAGCCGACGGCTCCACGCGAGTCCGCGGCACAGCCGGGCAGCGCTGCCATATCTGCTGTTGAGCAACAGGCGAACTGACCCTACTCTTGGACCCAAGACATAACGCAACGGTGGAAACCCCAGAGAGACATCAGAGACGCCAGCATGTCCGTCCCTTCAGATGAACAATTCGGCTTCGCGCCCGACTACGATGCGCCCGTACCCTATATGCAGCGCACCCGCGAATACTACGCCGCCATTGGTTACACGACCCCGTATCGCTGGGCGCATTATGTCGACGCGCCGTTCCAGGCATTGAAAAAACCGTTGGCGCAATCGCGCGTGACGATTGTCACAACGGCGGCACCCTATGATCCGGCGAAGGGCGATCAGGGGCCCGGCGCGCCCTACAATGGCGGCGCAAAATTCTACAAGGTCTATGACGGCGATACGTCGAAGCCGCACGATTTGCGTATCTCGCATATCGGCTATGATCGCAAGCACACCAGCGCGACCGACAGCGGCACCTGGTTTCCGCTGCCGCAGCTCTTGAAGGCGCAAGCTCAGGGGCGCATCGGCGAGGTCGCACCGCGCTTTTTCGGCGCGCCGACCAATCGCAGCCACCGCGTGACCATCGAAACCGATGCGCCCGATATCCTTGCCCGCTGCATCGCCGATCAAGTCGATGCCGCCGTGCTGGTGCCGAACTGCCCGGTCTGCCACCAGACCACCGCGCTCGTCGCCCGCCATCTCGAGGCCAATGGCATTCCCACCGTGGTGATGGGATGCGCAAAGGACATCGTCGAGCACGCGGCCGTGCCGCGCTTTTTGTTCAGCGACTTCCCGCTCGGCAATTCCGCCGGCAAGCCGCATGACGAGGAATCGCAGGCGCTGACGCTCGAATTGGCGTTGCGTTTGCTAGAGCGGGCGTTCGGCCCGCGCACTACCATGCAATCGCCGCTGCGCTGGAGCGAGGATGCCTCCTGGAAGCTCGACTACAACAATATCGCGCAGATGAGCGAGGCCGAGCTGGCGCGGCGGCGCGCCGAGTTCGACAGGCAAAAGGAGATCGCGCGGGGCAATCGCGCCGCCTGACGCTGGCAGCCATAAATAAAAAACCATCGGGAGGAGGCCGACGTGACCCGACCGTTCGAGGGCGTGAAGATTCTCGACTTCACGCAGGTGCTGGCCGGTCCCTATGCGAGCTACCAGCTTGCGCTTCTGGGCGCCGACGTCATCAAGGTCGAGCGGCGGGAGGGCGAGGACATGCGCCGCACGCCGCTCAGCCGCGAATGGGCTGAGCGCGGTCTCGCCCCGGCCTTTCAAGCCATCAACGGCAACAAGCGCAGCCTGACGCTCGATCTGCAAAAGCCGCAAGCCATCGCCATCGTCAAGCAGCTCGCCGCGCAAGCCGACGTGGTGATGGAAAATTTCCGGCCCGGCGTCATGGACAAGCTCGGCATCGGCTATGAGGCGCTATCGGCGATCAATCCGCGGCTGATCTATTGCGCGATATCGGGCTTCGGCCAGACCGGTCCGGAGAGGCTTGCCGCCGGCTATGACGGCAAGATCCAGGCGATGAGCGGCATCATGGCGATCACCGGTCACCCCGAAACCGGGCCGACACGTGCCGGCTTTGCGGTGTGTGACGTGTTGTCCGGCGCCACGGCGGCGTTCGGCGTCTCCAGCGCGCTGTTTCAGCGCAGCCATACTGGCAAGGGCCAGCTTGTCGATGTCTCGATGCTGGAAGCGTCGCTGGCGTTCCTGTCGGGGCAGATCGCCGACTACTCGGTGGCCGGCCATCGCCAGCAATTGTCCGGCAATCAGGCGGTAAGCCGCAAGGTGACGGCCAATCTGTTTAAGGCAGGCGAGGGCTATTTGCTGCTCGCCGTGAACAATGAGAAGCAGTACCGCGCGCTGATGATTGCGCTCGGCCGCGAAGATGCGCTGGCCGATCCGCGCTTCGTCGATTGGTTCGCACGGCAGGAAAACGAGCCCGCGCTGCGCGCCATCATCGAGGAGGCGCTCGCCAAGAAGAATCCGCGCGAATGGGAAAAAATCCTGGACGCGGCCGGCGCGCCTTGCGCCAGCATCTGGAAGATCGAGGAGATCATCGATCATCCGCACATCGTCGCGCGCGGCGCCATTCAGGAGATCGATACGGCTTACGGCCGCCTGCGCCTTGCCGGCAGCGGCTTCAAGCTCGCCCACGGCGGCGGCCGTCTCGATTCAATGGCGCCCGCACTCGGCGCCCACACCGAGGAGGTGCTGTCGTCGCTCGGCTACGATGCGGATGCGATCGCGGAGCTGCGGGCACGGGAGGTTGTCTGAATCCCAAGCTCCGTCGTTCCGGGGCGATGCGAAGCACCGAACCCGGAATCTCCAGCCACAACCTCCGGATTCGAGACTTCGTGTCGCCCCGGAATGACGAGTCAGCCCGTCAGCACCTTCACCCCGCCGAAGGACGTCATCCGTCCATTCTTCAGCAGCACGATTTGTGTGGCAAGCTGGCGCAGTTCGGCGGGGTCGTGGCTGACATAGACCATGGGAATCCGCGCCTCGTCGCGCAGGCGCACCAGGTAGGGCAGGATCTCCGCGCGCCGCCCCTCGTCCAGCGCTCCCAGCGGCTCATCGAGCAGGAGCAGCCGCGGCCTGGACAGCAGAGCGCGGCCGAGCGCCACGCGCTGGCGCTCGCCACCCGACAATTTGCCGGGCCGGCGAGACAGCAGATGCCCGATGTCGAGCAGGTCGGTCACGCGCCTGCGCTGGGATGGATCATCGGCGATGCCGTTCATGCGCCGCCCGTAGTCGAGATTTTGCGCCACATTGAGATGCGGAAACAGCCGCGCATCCTGGAACACATAGCCGATGCGGCGCCGCCAGGCCGGGATATGAATGCCCTTTTTGGTGTCGTCCAGGATCTCTCCGTCGAGAGAAATAGTGCCGCGGTCGGGCTGCAAGAGCCCCGCGATCATGTTGATCAGCGAGCTCTTCCCGGCGCCGGAAGCGCCGAACAGTCCGGTGACGCGGCCTTCACTGGTGAAGGAAGCCGACAGCGAGAACTCACCGAGCTGCTTTTCGATGTCGACGCGCAGCATCGTCAATTTCCATGCAAGCGTCTGGTGGCGCGGCGGGCAAACCATTCCGCGCCGATCAGCGCGGCAACGGCGATGATGACGGACACTACGACCAGCCGCAACGCCGCGGCATCGCCGTCCGGCGTCTGGATCAGCGAATAGATGGCGGACGAAATGGTCTGGGTCTCGCCCGGAATGTTCGAGACGAAAGTAATGGTAGCGCCGAATTCGCCGATCGCCTTGGCAAAGCCGAGCACCATCCCGGCGAGCACGCCCGGCAGGGCCATGGGCAAGGTGACCGTCAGGAACACGCGAAATGGCGTGGCCCCCAGCGTCTCGGCGGCTTGCTCCAGCTTCTGGTCCACCGCTTCGATCGACAGCCGGATCGGACGCACCAGAAGCGGAAACGCCATGACGCCGCAGGCGAGTGCAGCACCGGTCCAGCGGAAGGCGAACACGATGCCGAGCGTATCGGCGAGCCAGCCGCCGACGAGGCCGCGCCGCCCGAAAGTGAGCAGCAGAAGATATCCGGTCACGACCGGCGGCAGCACCAGCGGCAGATGCACCAGCGCATCGAGGAACGACTTGCCCCAGAAGTCGCGGCGCGCCAGCAGCCAGGCCAGCGCGATCCCTAGCGGGGTTGCCACCAGTGTCGCCACCGAAGCGACCCGCAACGATAGCAGGATCGCCGTCCATTCCGTGGGCGTAATCTCGATCACGTCAGGATGTCGGGTGGATCAGATACGTAAAGCCGTATTTTTCGAAGACGGCCTTGGCCGCCTGCGAGCGCAGATAAGCGAGATATTCGGCCGCCTCCGACTTGGCGTGTGCGGTCGCCGCGACGGGGTAGATGATCGGCGCGTGCGTTTCGGCCGGAAAGGTGCCGACGATCTTGACGCCGGGCTCGACCTTGGCGTCAGTCGAGTAGACGATCCCGAGCGCGGCTTCGCTGCGCGCCACCAGCGTCAGCGCCGCGCGCACGCTTTCCGCCATCGCGAATTTCGGCTCCGCGGCCTGCCACGCACCGAGCTTTTCCAGCGCGGCTTTGGCATATTTGCCGACCGGCACCGATTTGACGTCGCCGGTCGCGATGCGGCCATCGCCGGCGAGCTTTGCCAGGTCGAAACCGGGCGCGATCGTGACATTGTCGATCTTGGAGTCTTTCGGTGCGATCAGCACGATGCTGTTGCCGAGCAGATTGACACGTGTCGCTTCGTTGATGTCTTTCTTGCCGATCGCATAGTCCATCCAATCGGTATCGGCGGAGACAAAAATGTCCGCGGGCGCGCCCTGTTCGATCTGCTTTGCCAGCGTCGAGCTCGCAGCATAGCTGGCCGAGACCTTGACGCCGGTCTTTGCGGTGAAGGCCGCATCGATGTCGTCAAGCGCATTCTTCATCGAAGCGGCGGCGAAAACGGTGAGCGTCCTGTCCTCGGCGCTCGCAGGCGAATTCAGCCATCCGCAAAGGACGGGGGCCAGCAGGAAGGCGGCAAAGCGAAAAGCGGCAAAGCGAGGCATCATGGCGCTCCATGCGCGCCCGGCGCGCGGCAAGCGCGCGCAAGGCGGGCGTCGGGATTTTCGGATTGCGACGGGCGGAAGCGCCGTTCCGCGCATCCCCTTTGGCTTACGGCCGATCGGGATGTCACGAGCGGAACATAACAGCCTGAGGCGTCGCGTAAAGTCCCTTCATTCCGATGGCAGGATGGCGATGGATATCTGCTCATCCTTGGAGCCGCTGATTTGCAGCACAAAGGGGCTCGCCGCGAGCTCGTACTTCATGGTCTTGCGGATTCCGTCGCAATCGGTGGCGCCGCTGAAGGCTTTTGGCTTGAGGAAATGTCCGTCCTGGATGACATCGACCCAGGCGCCGGCCGACAGGCTGATGGTGTAGACGCCGGCCTTGGGCGGATCCTTCAAGCGTGTGAAGCCGGCGAATGTGCCCTCCTTCGGCGCCCGTTCAGGCGGCATCGGCAGCCTGGCCTCATTCGGCGCGACCAGCGCCAGCACAATGCCGCTCGGTGGGATGGTGGCGAGCTCATGGCCCGAGGTGAACCTGGCGCGGTCCGGCGCGGTCAGCGCCGCGCGTTCGCGATCGATCGGCCATTTGAATTTATCGCAGCCGCTTGGCTCCTCCGCGGCCAGCGCCTGCGCGGCCAAGGCAATGAACAGCAGCGCGACGAGGCTGCTTTTGATCTGGCCACGTGCATTGATACGCATGGTGATCCCCATAGAGCCGACGGCACACGGGCAAAGCCCGCGAGCGGAGCCGGCCTGCAAAACCGGAATTAATGACAGGACCACCGTCCCACGGTTCGGTGCACGCTTACGGCGCGACCACGGCGAATATTAGCTTACCCGCATCGCCGATGGATAGCCCGCCTACGAGGTTGTTACTGCTTCGCGTAGTGCTTGGCGTCCGGTGCGTGCAACACTTGCCGGCAGGCCGCGGGCAATTGCGCGAGCGTGATGCCGTGCTCCGGCTTCGGCGGCTCTTTCGGCGGCTCGGGATGGAGGATCGAATCCTTGAACCAATAGGCGAGATCGGAGGGCGAGCAGCCGTCTTCCTCCGGCTGATCCTTCTGGCCCTCGCAAGCACCGTCCTCGGGCGGGCATCTCATGCGGATGTGGAAATGATAATCGTGGCCGTACCAGGGGCGGATCTTTGCAAGCCAGCTACGGTCGCCCGTGGCCTCGCGGCACAGCGCCTTCTTGATCGCCGCATTGACGAAGATGCGCTGCACGCGCGGCTCCTGCGCGGCATCGCGCAACATCGTGAGCTGAAAGGGTGTGAAAACCTTGGGATCGACGTCGAGCCGGTCGTCGCGAACCATCATGGTCGCGGGCATGTCCTCGCGCTGTTGGCGCGAGAGCAGGTGATCGGGCATCGGGGTCAGCCAGACGTCGGCATCGAGCCCGATCTGATGGCTGGCGTGGCCCGTCAGTGCCGGGCCGCCGCGGGGCTGGCCGATGTCGCCGATCAGGATTCCCGGCCAGCCGGTGTCCTTGTGCACTTTCGCCGACAAGCGTTTGAGCAGCGCGATCAGGTCCGGATGGCCCCAGTTCCTGTTACGCGACAGCCGCATCACTTGCCAGGTGTCGCCCGTGATCGGCATCTCCATGGCGCCCGCGATACAGCCCTTGGAATAAGAGCCGATCGCGCGTGGCGGCATCGCCGCCGGCAGCACCTTGCGGGCGAACAGTTCCTTGGCCGGAAGCTTGGGATCGTTGGGATTGGCAAGCGGCGGCAGCGGTTTCGGGTCGAGGCTGCCTCTGTCCTGGGCCAGGGCCGCCGAAGCGGTGGCACAGAGAGTGCTGAACAGGAGCGGGATGAGAATCTGGCGGATCAGCATCGCATCACCCTAGTTGCAGAAGAGAATAGCATGAAAGCGGCCGAAATGTCCCAGTCGCAATTGCTTGATCCACTGCCGCTGTGGCCAGGCAGGTGCTTTGGCCTTCGTTCCACACGTTTGCCAGGATGTAATGACCGCGCTCGAACCCTGCGCGACGTGCTCACAACGCGTCCTTCTTAACTACGCGATAACCCTTCTCACGATTGATCAAATTTCATGCGCGCAAACGACGACGGGCGCATTGCCTGAGCAGGCCACTCGCATAGTCCCCAGCCTCAAGCGGACAGCGATGATTTGATGTCGAGGGTTGCCAACTGCGAGTTGTGCTGTAACGCCGTGATCCACTTGTGCCTGATTCTTCGCCTCATAAAACGGCAGCTCGCGATCCGAAAAAGGAGAGGGTTCGCACGCTAGGCGATAGGCCAAAGCGGAAAGATACCTTTTTTTTAAGACACTTGGCTGAAAACACGGGCCGCGCAGAATGCGAGTAGGGGCGCTCGATGCCGAGAATCCGGCCAGTCAAAAAGAAACTCAAGCTTGCGGTGGCCACCCGCAAGTCGCGCCGTCCCGTCAAGCCCACGCCGAAGCTCGCAAGGGAGCGCCAGCGTTCTATCCTTCAAGCCGCTGAGACTGCCCGCGCCGAAGCGGAGGCCGCAATCGCGGAAGCGCGGAAGTCACACGAGCGGCTGCGCGAAGCAATCGAGATTCTGCCCCAAGGCATCGTCTTTCTCGATGCGGAGGGACGCTATATCCTCTGGAACAAGAAGTACGCGGAGATCTACAGCCGAACCGCGGATCTGTTCGAGCCGGGCGTGCGGCTGCAGGATACGCTTCGCGTCGGCGTCGCCCGCGGCGACTACCCCGAAGCCGTGGGGTGCGAAGAACAATGGATCGCCGAGCGAATAGCCAAGATGCACCAGCCCGGCGAGCGCCATGAGCAGAAGCTCGCCGACGGCCGCACCATCTTGATCGAGGAGCGGCTGACCAAGGACGGCGGTGTCGTCGGCTTGCGCGTCGACATCACCGAGCTGAAGCAGCGTGAGGCATCATTCCGTCTTCTGTTCGACGGCAATCCCGTTCCGATGATCGTCTGTGCGCTCGACGACGGCCGCATTCTCGCCGTCAACGACGCCGCGGTCGAGCATTATGGCTATGGCCGGGCCGAATTCGAAAGGCTCACCATTCGCAATCTGCAGGCATTCGAGAGCGAGCCGCCATGGGATGGCGCTCGCTCGAGCGACGAGCACGCGGCGCGGACCTGGAAGCATGTCAAGGCCGACGGATCGCTGATCGATCTTGCCATCTATTCCCGTGAGCTCGTGTACAACGAACGGCCCGCGATGCTGCTGGCGCTGATGGACATCAGCGAACGCAAGCGCGCGGAGGCGCGGCTCGCCTTCTTGGCCCAGCATGACGGACTGACCGGGCTGCCGAACCGCAATCTGCTGCGGCAGCAGATGGATGATGTTCTCGCGCACACGCGCCGGAGCGTCGACAAGGTCGCGGTGCTGGTGCTCGGGCTGGACAACTTCAAGGCGGTCAACGACACGTTCGGGCACGGCCTTGGCGATCGTCTGTTGCGCGCCGTCGCCAAGCGCCTGCGCTCGACCCTGCGCGAGGAAGACACGCTTGCCCGTCTCAACTCCGATGAGTTTGCCGTCATTCAGAGCGGATTGACGCGTCCCGAAGATGCGGTGCTGCTCGCGCGGCGCCTGCTTGAGGCGATCGCCGATCCCTTTCTGTTCGACGGCCATTCGCTCGTCATCGGCGCCACGATCGGCATCGCGATGGCGCCCGGCGACGGCGACGATTCGGAAAAATTGTTGAAGAACGCCGATATGGCGCTCTCGCGCGCCAAGAACGACTCGCGCGGCACCTTCAGCTTCTTCGAAGCCGGCATGGACGCGCGGGCGCAGAGCCGGCGCAAGATTGAGACGGATCTGCGCGAGGCCATCCAGAATGAGCAACTGCGGCCGTATTACCAGCCGCTGATCGACCTGTCCCGCGGTCGCATCACCGGCTTCGAGGCGCTGGTGCGCTGGCCGCACCGGGAGCGCGGCATGGTGTCGCCGGCCGAGTTCATTCCGATCGCAGAGGAAACGGGCCTCATCAACGGGGTCGGCGGTCTGATGCTGCGGCGCGCCTGCATGGACGCGGCAAGCTGGCCCGACGAAGTTCGCGTCGCCGTGAACCTGTCGCCCGCGCAATTCCGCACCGGCAATCTGCTGGCGCTCGTGATGGATGCTCTGAAGCAGTCAGGCCTGGCGGCCAAGCGGCTGGAGCTCGAGATCACCGAGACGCTGCTCCTGGAGAAGAGCAGCCAGGTGCTGGCGACGCTGCATGCGCTTCGCGCACTGGGGGTGCGCATCTCCATGGACGATTTCGGCACCGGCTATTCCAGCCTGAGCTATCTGCGCAGCTTCCCCTTCGACAAGATCAAGATCGACCAGTCCTTCGTGCGTGACCTCGGCGCCAACCGCGAGGCGCAGGCGATCATCCGTTCGATCGTCAGCCTCGGCAAGGGGCTCGGCGTCACCATCACCGCCGAAGGCGTGGAGACCGAAGCCGAGCTGAGCTGCCTGCGCGCCGAAGGATGCGATGAGGGGCAGGGCTTTCTGTTCAGCCGTGCCCGCCCCAACGATGAAATCGTCGAGCTGTTGCGGGCGCAGCGCGGGGCCGACACTGCAGTCTCGCGGGAGGCGCGTTCGGCGCAGGCGCGCGTCGCTTGACCCGGTGACGGCGCCGCAAAGCCGGCTACGAGCTTTGCGGGTTTACGCCGCGTCGCG
Source organism: Bradyrhizobium sp. STM 3562 (assembly GCF_045571435.1). Classification (NCBI taxonomy): domain Bacteria; kingdom Pseudomonadati; phylum Pseudomonadota; class Alphaproteobacteria; order Hyphomicrobiales; family Nitrobacteraceae; genus Bradyrhizobium; species Bradyrhizobium sp. STM 3562. The sequence continues at coordinate 8,166,483 of NZ_CP120694.1, read as the reverse complement.
CAGGCCGGCCAGGAACGTATCCACGCTTTCGAACAACGCGGTAGCGTGCCGGCTGAGCTGGCCGGATGCCGTCATCACGCTTTCAGCCAATGCGCGCGAGCGGTCGGCGGCCTGGCTTGCGCCGGCAACGTTCTGCGAGACCTCGCTGGTGCCGGCGGCGGCCTGCTGCACGCTGCGCGCGATCTCGCGCGTCGCCGAATCCTGCTCCTCGACCGCGGCCGCGATGCTGGCGGCAATCCCGCTGATGTCGCGGATGGTCTGGCTGATGCCGCCGATGGCGGTGACGCAATTGCCGGTCGCGGACTGGATCGCGGCGACCTGGCCTGCGATCTCCTCGGTCGCTTTAGCCGTCTGACTCGCCAGCTCCTTCACCTCGGCGGCGACCACGGCGAAACCGCGGCCGGCCTCGCCTGCGCGCGCCGCTTCGATCGTCGCATTCAACGCGAGCAGGTTGGTCTGGCTCGCGATCGCGTCAATCAGCCGCAGCACGTCGCCGATCCGCTCGGCGGCCGAGGCCAGGCTTGCGACCATTTCGGTGGTCTTGTCGGCCTTGCCGACCGCTTCGTCGGCGACGCCGGAGGAGTGGGTGACCTGACGGCCGATCTCCGCCACGGAAGAGGCGAGTTCTTCGGTCGCGGCGGCCACCGTGCCGACGCTGGTGGACGCCTCTTCCGACGCCGCGGCCGCGGCCGCCGCGCGCTGCGAGGTCCCATTCACGCTGGTGGTGATCTCGCCGGCGGCGCGTTGCATCTCCTCGGTGGCTTTCGCGACCGCGGCCACCACGCTCTTGACGTCCGCTTCGAAACGATCGGCCATCTGCTTCTGCAGCGCTCGCTTCTCGCGCTCGGTCTCCAGCTTGGCCGCCTCCTGCGCCTCGCGCAGCTTCTGCGTCTCGATCATGTTGAGGCGGAAGACGTCCACCGCCTGTGCCATGGTGCCGACCTCGTCCATGCGCTCGCCGCCCGGAATGGCCACCGACGTATCACCGCTCGACAGGCGGTTCATCACCGCGGTGATCGCGGTCAGCGGACGCGACATGCCGCGGCCGAGCAGGAAGGCCAGCAGGGCGGCGACGGCCAGAATGGCGAGCGTTGCCAGCAGCAGGGTGGTTTGCGCGCGGGTCGCGGCTGCCTCGTATTCGGTGGTATCCTTGATGATCTCGAGCACCGCGAGTGGCTGGCCGGCATAATTCTTGATCTGCCCGACATAGATGGCGGCCGAATGACCCTGGAACGTGAGCTCGCGGTCCAGTGTCGCACCCTCGAACACAGCCTTCAGCTCCTCAGGCGTGGCAACCTCGACGTCACCGAAGGTGGAGGACAGTCTCTTAAAGCTCTTGCCGTCGAACCATTGCACGGCGAGGTCGATGCCGAAGCGCTGCTTGGCACGCTCGACGAACTCTTTGCCGAAGGCGGCGCCAACGTCGACATTCGCAAAGGCCTTGCCGTCGCGCATGATCGGCGTCATGCCAAAAATCCCCAGCGACTCCAGCGCCGGTTCGGCGCCGACAATTTGCCGGCCGGCCCTCAGCGCTTCCGCAACCGTGATGCGGCGCTTGGAGACATCGTCTCCGAAGGTCTTGGGGTTGTGTACCCGATAGAATGTGGTCGCCGGCGGCGTCTGGAACGAGATCAGCGGGATGCCTTGCTCCTTCAGCGCCTTGTTGGCGCCGACAAGCAGCGCGCCCAGCGCGTCGCGATCGCCTTTGGCAATGGCGTCGGCAACCGGCGGCAGCGCCGCGATGGTCGAGCTGACGGCGAGCGTCGCGCGCCCTTCATAGTCGATCGCCGCGACCACGCTGTCATAATCCAGCTTGAGCTGCTGTTCGAGCGCGAGCCGTGTCAGCGAGCGCTGCTGCAGGATCGAGAAAGTCCCGAGGATTCCGCAGGCCGCCGCGACGGTAAGCGAAATCGCGAGGATCAGGCGGGCGGCGATGGAACGAAGCTTGAACATGGGCATTCCCGAACTGCACTGGAGTGGGTCGGGATACCCAAGATTGATTAATATTGCTTAATGCTACCGTACGGTTAGGCTAGCCGTAAGTCGCAGCCGCGCGGCGCTGCTGTCCGCTCAGCGCGTTGTGGGCGGTCCTTGCAGCTTGCCCGAAAGGATCACCCGCCCGGCGTCCTCGTAATGGGTATCGCGGGCTTGGATTTGCTGGGCGATGGCATGCATGTCGCGGAAGCGCCGCTCGAACGGATTTGCGGCGAACACGGCGGTGGCGCCGGCCATGTGATAGGCGGTATCGACCACGGAGGCGGCTTGGTGGATCGTCCAGGTTGCCGCGATGCGGAGCGCGATCCGGTTGTCCTCGGAAATGGCCGCGCCGGCTTCCAGATCGCGCCAGACCTCGGCTGCGGTGGCGTAGAGATAGGCCCGCGCGGCGCGCAAGCAGGCCTCGGTACGGCCGATCAGGCCTTGAACGGCGTTGTTCTCGCGCATCGCGGAAAGGCCCTGCGGCGTCTTTTTGCGTGACAGCTCGATCGCGGCGTCGAGCGTGGCGCGCGCCACGCCCAGCGCGGTCGCGGCAAAGCCCATGCTGAACACCATGTTGGTGGAGAGCTTGTAAAGCGGCCCTGCCTCGCGCAGGGCCGCAGGCTCGTCGCGAAGCGCCGCATATTGTTCAGGGATGAAGAGGTCGTCGACCGAATAGGAGTCGGTGCCCGTGCCCTTGAGGCCGATGACGTCCCAGACGTCGTACATCGTGGCGCTGGTCACCGGAAACAGGATGGTGCGAATTTCGGGCGAACCGTCCGGTCTCTTGCGCGGCGTGCCGTCTGCTTCCTCGATTCTGACATGTGCGCCGAGCCAACTCGCCTGTCGTGAGCCCGACGCGAAATCCCAGCGCGCGCTCGCTTTGTAACCGCCGGGGACCGCGCGCACGGAATGGGCGATGGCTCCCCAGGCCAGGATGCCCGGCGTCGTGTTGAAGATCTCCTCCGCGACGTCGTGATCGAGATAGGCCGCGATCATGGCGCAGACGCTGCATTGGCCGAGACACCAGGCGGTTGATGCGTCGGCCTTGGCGACCTCCTCCTGCATCTGCATGAACACTTCGAGCGGCGCTTCCGCGCCGCCCAAGCTCTGCGGCAACAGTGCCCGATAAAGCCCGTTCTCGATCAGGGCCGCGGTGACCGCCGGCGTCAGCCGCCGTGTCCGTTCGATCTCGTCGGCCTCCTGCGTGATCAGTGGCTGCAACGCGCGTGCGCGCTCGACAAGGCCGAATGCGGGAAGCCGGTTCATTCGCGTTTCCTCCGCCCTTTTTGGGTCTGATTGGAGGTCGCAATGGTGATCTATCTGGCGGAAGAGAGCAAGATAGGGCAACACTGTCATTCCGGGCCGCACTGAAAGCGCGAACCCGGAAATCTCGTGCCACAATCTGCAGATTCCGGGTTCGCGCCGATCGGCGTGCCCCGGAATGACCGTGGATCAGCTATCCACCTTCAGCGCGGCGATAAAGGCTTCCTGCGGGATGTCGACCTTGCCGAACTGGCGCATCCGCTTCTTGCCTTCCTTCTGCTTCTCCAGAAGCTTGCGCTTGCGGGTGATGTCGCCGCCGTAGCATTTCGCGGTGACATCCTTGCGCAGCGCGCGCACCGTTTCGCGGGCGATCACCTTGCCGCCGATCGCCGCCTGGATCGGAATCTGGAACATGTGCGGCGGGATCAGCTCCTTCATCTTTTCGACCATGGCACGGCCGCGGCCCTCGGCACGGGTGCGATGCACCAGCATCGACAGCGCATCCACCGGCTCGCCGTTCACCAGAATCTGCATCTTCACGAGATCGGCTGGCCTGTAGTCGGTCAGGTGATAATCGAACGAGGCGTAGCCCTTGGAGACGGATTTCAGGCGGTCGTAGAAATCGAACACCACTTCGTTCAGCGGCAGGTCATATTTCACCATGGCGCGGCTGCCGACATAGGTGAGCTCTTTCTGCGAGCCGCGCCGGTCCTGGCAAAGCTTCAGCACGCTGCCGAGATATTCGTCGGGAGTAAGGATGGTCGCCTCGATCCAGGGCTCCTCGATCTCGGCGATCTTGACCACGTCGGGCATATCGACGGGATTGTGGATCTCGATCCGCGAGCCGTCGGTCAGATGCATCTTGTAGATCACGCTCGGCGCGGTCGCGATCAGGTTGAGATCGAATTCGCGCGACAGGCGCTCCTGGATGATCTCCAGATGCAGAAGACCCAGAAAGCCGCAGCGGAAGCCGAAGCCGAGCGCGGCCGAGGTCTCCATCTCGAAGGAGAAGCTCGCGTCGTTGAGGCGCAATTTTCCCATCGCTGCGCGCAGCGATTCAAAATCGTCGGCATCGACCGGGAATAGGCCGCAGAACACCACGGGGATCGCCGGCTTGAAGCCCGGCAGCATCTCCTTAACCGGGTTCTTGTCGTCGGTGATGGTGTCGCCGACGCGGGTGTCGGCGACTTCCTTGATCGCGGCGGTGATGAAGCCGATCTCGCCGGGCCCAAGTTCGTCGACCTGTTGCATCTTCGGCGTGAAGAAACCGACGCGCTCGACGTCGTAGGCCGCTTTCGTGCCCATCATCCGGATGCGGCTACCCTTCTTCATTACTCCGTCGACGACGCGGATCAACACGACGACGCCGAGATAGACGTCGTACCAGCTATCGACCAGGAGCGCCTTCAGCGTCGCGTCGCGGTCGCCTTTTGGCGGCGGCAGGCGGGTGACGATCGCCTCCAGCACGTCGGGAATGCCCTGGCCGGTCTTGGCCGAGATCATGATGGCATCGGATGCATCGATGCCGATCACGTCCTCGATCTGCTGCTTGATCTTGTCGGGCTCGGCGGCGGGCAGATCGATCTTGTTCAGGACCGGCACGATCTCGTGATCGTTGTCGAGCGCCTGATAGACGTTGGCGAGCGTCTGCGCTTCCACGCCCTGGCTCGCGTCGACCACCAAGAGCGATCCCTCGCAGGCCGCCAGCGAGCGCGAGACCTCGTAGGCGAAGTCGACATGGCCGGGCGTGTCCATCAGATTGAAAATGTAATCTTCGCCGTCCTTGGCGCGGTAGTGCAGCCGCACGGTCTGCGCCTTGATGGTGATGCCGCGCTCGCGCTCGATATCCATGGAATCGAGCACCTGTTCCTTGCCGGCCATTTCGCGATCCGACAGGCCGCCGGTCATCTGGATCAGGCGGTCGGCCAGGGTCGACTTGCCATGGTCGATATGGGCGACGATGGAAAAGTTGCGGATGTTGGAAATGGGCACGGTCGTCATGGGCGGCGGGATAGCATTGGCCCCTCTGGCCGGCAACCATATAGCTTTATTCTAAGGGCTTTTGTTCACGCCAAGCTGATTCCACTTGCCCCCAAAAAGCGCTACGCGTGAGGCCATGTCGACTGCATCCTTCTTACCCGCCGCCTTTCGCGCACGCCGCCGTCTGACGCTGCGGCGGCCTGCCGCGTGGCTTGTGGCCCGGGCCCGGGATCCCGAGACCGGGCTCTGGCTCGTGATTACCTTTGCGCTTTTGCATGCCCTGCTCTGGACCCTCATCCTGATCAAGTTGAAGGCGGCGCAGGACGTCCATATGGACGTGGCGGAGGCCTTTGCCTGGGGTCAAAAGTTCCAGTTGGGCTACGGCAAGCATCCGCCCCTGTCGGGGTGGGTCGCGGGCCTCTGGTTCAGCTTCTTCCCGGTCGCCGACTGGGCCACCTACCTCCTGGCGATGACGACGGTGAGCGTGGGACTCGTGCTCTGCTACCTGATCGCGTTGCGGGTGGTCGATCGCCGCCGCGCATTCTTCATGGTGGTGACGCTCGCGCTGTATCCGATCTTCAATTTCAAGGGATTTAAATACAATCCCGACCTGCTGCAGCTTGTTACTCTGCCGCTGCTGGTATTGGCCTATCTCAATGCCTTCGAAAAGCGTAGCTGGCTGTCGGGCATCTGGCTCGGACTTGCCGGCGCGCTGGCGCTGATGACCAAATACTGGGTGCTGACCATGATCGGCGCCATCGGCCTCGCGGCCCTGATCCACCCCGATCGCCTGAAGATTCTGCGCTCGCCCGCGCCATGGGTCGCGATCGCGACCATGGTCGTCGCGATGATTCCGCATCTGATCTGGCTGAAACAGGTCGATTTCGTACCGCTGACCTATGCCGGCGATGTCTACGGGCTGTCGAGCCGCGCGCAAAGCGCGCAGCTCGTGCTCGGTTACGTCGTGCATAATGCCGGGCTGCTCGCGGCTCCGATCCTGGTCGGTCTGCTGGCGCTGGCGTGGCGGCCGCGGCTGCTGGCGCGGATCTGGTCGCCGCGACCGAGCCCGGCGGTAAAGCTTCCGCAGGCACTGAACATCTGGATCATTCAGATCATCGTCGCGATCGGGCCGCCGCTCGGCGGGCTCGCCTTCACGATTTACATGAAGACCGATTGGGGAATCTCGCTGTTCTTCCTCACGCCGCTCGCGCTGATCGCAATTCCTCGATTGCGCGTGCCGGCGATGGCGCTGTTTCGGATTACGGCGATATGGCTGGTGATCACGCTCGTCACGCTCGCCGCCGCCCCCAGGATTGCGCTTAGCGACATCCCTAAGAGCCCGAATGGTGCGAGCACCTATGCCGCGCGCTCGCAATTGGCGCGGGAGCTGACGCAGGCCTGGCATATGCGCTTCGGCTCGCGCTGGGCGGTGGTGGCCGGCACCACTGAAATCGGCGAACCCATGACCTTCTACAGCCCCGATCATCCGGCGCCGCTCACGCCCGGCGAAGTGTGGTCATCCGGGCTGACGTCGCTGGACGAAGCCAAACGACTCGGCTTCATCGGGATTTGCGACACGACGGATGCACGGCTGCCGACGTGCGAGGCCTGGATGAAAGAAAATGCGCCCAATGCCGAGCAACTCGTGATGAGCACGCAGCGCTTCTTCCAGGGCCACCCGGGGCCATCGACCGCGTGGAAGATCTTTATCGAGCCGCCGGGGAAATAGTTGCCAGGAAAATAAACGCTGTTGTTCCAGCTTTTCGCCGGGACGGCATCGGAGTGCGTTCGCCGCGCCCCTCACGTGCCTTCTTCGTTGAATTTGCTCTCGACGAGTTCGGTGATGGCGGCGAGCGCGGCTTCCGCTTCAGTGCCGATCGCGGAGACTTTGATGGTGGTGCCGGGCGCGGCTGCGAGCATCATCAGTCCCATGATCGAGGTGCCGCCGACGGTCTCGCTGCCGCGGGTCACCCAAACTTCGGCGCTGAAGCGCTCCACCGTCTGGACAAATTTTGCGGAGGCGCGTGCGTGCAGCCCGCGCTTGTTGACGATCAGAAGCTCTTTGGAAATGGCCCCCTCGGGCACCCGCGGCCCGGGAATGTTCTCCAGTGCCGCGTCATCGTCGCTCATTTGCCGGCAAGAACGCGGCTGGCGATGGTGACGTATTTGCGGCCGGCTTCCTGCGCCATCGCGATTGCGTCAGGCAGCGAGCGCTCCTCGCGAACCTTCGCGAGCTTGACCAGCATGGGAAGATTGATGCCTGCGAGCACTTCGACCTTGGGGCGGCTCATGCAGGAGATCGCAAGGTTGGACGGTGTGCCGCCGAACATATCGGTGAGGATGGCAACGCCATCGCCCGAATCCACGCGGTTGACCGCTTCAATGATATCGCTTCGACAGAGATCGGAATCATCTTCGGCGCCGATCGTGACCGCTTCGATTTGTTTTTGCGGACCCATGACGTGTTCGAGCGCCGCCTTGAACTCGTCGGCGAGGCGCCCATGGGTCACCAGTACTAGCCCAATCATCGGAAACTCCTCGCGGGTGCTTTTTGACGCACCGCACGAACGCGCCACTTTGACCATCCAGAGCCCCCGCGCAAGGGGGGATGTTTGCGGTTCTCCCGGAATCTGGCGGTAGCGGAAGGGGAGCCGCGCCGGTCTATTCGGTCGCGATAGTGGGGGTGATATGGTTACCAATTCCCTTCCCACAATGGCCCGAATGGTTAACGGAAGATGAACTTGCAGTTGTCGTCAAGGCGGCGACAACCAATGGGAAGGGGTTTTGGTCTGTCGCCACGGGAATTCGCGGTAGCGAAACACCAAAAAGGCTGATCTGAAGCGATTCGGGTGGCGGCAAGCGAGCCGCATCGGAGGCGCCCAGATCGACCACGAGGCCAACGGCCGCCTCGGTCACAAAGTCGCAGCCGCGGATTCCGAGCCCACGAATCTCGATCAGGCCGGCCAGTTCGGGCACCGCGCGCACCAACAATTCTCCGCCGGCTGTGTCCAACCGGACACGGTCATCGCCAACCAGGACCGCCGGCGGGAGCTGCCCGCTGCGGCCGGCGAGAATCAGATCGAAGGCGAGGCGGGACTTGCCGGCGCCGGAGGGACCGCGGATCAGCACCGCGCGCTCGCCTACCTTGACGGCGGAGGCATGCACGCTCGGCCTATCCGCCTCTGTCATAGCGAGGGCAGCCTGACCACGAAGCGCGCGCCGGCCACGGTCGGCTCGCCGTCGGGACCAGCAGGACCTGCGCGGTTCTCGGCCCAGATGCGTCCTCCATGCGCCTCGATGATCTGCTTGGAGATCGATAGCCCGAGTCCGGAGTTCTGCCCAAATCCCTGATGCGGCCGGTCGGTGTAGAAGCGCTCGAAGACGCGCTCCAGCGCATCGGCGCGTATGCCTGGCCCGTCGTCATCGACCACGACCTCGATTTCCGAGCGGACGCGCCGGCAGTAGATCCGCACCTTGCTGCCGGGCTCCGAGAACGACTGCGCGTTGGACAAGAGATTGGTGATCACCTGACCGAGCCGCGAATCGTGTCCGGGCACCGAGAAGGTGTCGTTGGCGCTTCGTCCCTCGAAGCGCGCCTCGACGCCGACGTCATGGCCGAGCTTGGTCTCGTTGGCCACCGAGGTGAGCGTCGTCAGCAGGCGGCGCACATCGACCGGCGCCATGTCCTGGCGCTGCAATTCGGCATCCAGGCGGCTGGCGTCGGAAATATCGGAGATCAGCCGATCGAGCCGTTTGACGTCATGCTCGATCACGCCGAGCAGCCGGCTCCGGCTGTTTTCGTTGCGTGCGAGCGGGAGGGTTTCTACTGCCGAGCGCAGCGAGGTGAGGGGGTTCTTCAGCTCATGCGCGACGTCGGCCGCGAACATCTCGATCGCCTCGATGCGATTGTAGAGCGCGTCCGTCATGTCGCGGAGCGCGCCGGAGAGATGGCCGATCTCGTCGCGGCGGCGGGTGAAGTCGGGAATTTCCACGCGGGTCTTGATGCGGCGGCGGACGCGCTCGGCACTGTCGGCCAGCCGGCGCACCGGACCCGCGATCGTGCTTGCGAGCAGGAGCGAGAGCAGCATCATCACCGCCGACGCCACCCCGCCGACCTTGAGGATCGCCAGCCGTTCCGCGGTCACCATCTGGTCGATGTCATCGCCTTGCGTCGACAGCATCAAGGCGCCGTGAATGGTACGCGAGCGCTGCACGGGCACCGCCACCGAGACGATGACCTCGCCGCGGGAATTGACGCGCACCATGCTGCGCTTCTGCCCCTTCAGCGCGTCGGAAACCTCCTCGTAGCTCGAGCCGCTCTCATATTCACGATAGAGCGGCAGGTCGCCGCGATTGATCCAGGTGCGAACCGCGGTCAGCACGCGCTCGACGATCCCCGGCTTCGACGGCGCCGGCAGGTCGAAGCGCAACACGTTTTCGAGGTTGCGGCTGTCGAGAATCAGGCCTCCGTTCGGATCATAAATCCGGGCGCGGGTCTTGGTCGGGGAGATCAGCGTGCGCAACACCGGTGCGACGCGTTCGGGATTGATCGGAAAATCGAGCGGCGAATATTCGTCGGGCGCGCCGATGGTCTCGCCGGGCTTGAGATCGAGCAGCCGGTCGGGGTCGATCGTGATGGTGTTGGTCTGCACGGTCGCGGAGGCCGCGATTGCGCCGGCAATGATCTCGGCCTGCACCAGAAGGCTCTGGGCGCGCGCGTCGATCAGGCCGGCGCGGAATTGCGAGAGGTAGAGAATGCTCGCGACGAGCGCCAGCAGCCCCGCGATGTTCAGCGAGACGATCCGGCGCGTCAGGCTCGAGAAGGAGAGCGTGAACAGGAATTGCCCGGCACGGCTCAGCCATCCGAGCGGCCGCTGCCAGCCCTTCAGACGCGGTGCCTCGGCCTCCGCGGCATCCAGAACCACGGATGAGGAAACATCCGACGCGTTCAGTCCTGCATCAGGCTGCGTTCGATCAAGCAATGGTCAACACTGCCGATTGTTTCGACTGGTTTGTTTGTTGCGCCATCCTACCCCAGATGGCGTGAGGCGCGAAACGCGGGAAACAGCGTTTCGAATCAGGCTTCCTTGAAACGATAGCCGACTCCGTAGAGGGTCTCGATCATCTCGAACTCAGGATCGACCACCTTGAACTTCTTGCGCAGCCGCTTGATGTGGCTGTCGATCGTGCGATCGTCGACATAGACCTGGTCGTCATAGGCGGCATCCATCAGCGCATTGCGGCTCTTCACCACGCCGGGCCGTGTCGCAAGCGCCTGCAGGATCAAAAATTCGGTGACCGTCAGCGTCACCGGCTCGTTCTTCCAGGTGCAGGTGTGACGCTCCGGATCCATGCGCAGGAGGCCGCGGTCGAGCGCCTTGGCGTCGTTCTCCTTCGGCACGGCGGTTGGATCCTTGGGCTGCGAACGGCGCAGCACCGCCTTTACGCGCTCCACCAGGAGCCGCTGCGAGAACGGTTTGCGGATAAAATCGTCAGCGCCCATCTTGAGGCCGAACAATTCGTCGATCTCTTCATCCTTGGAAGTCAGAAAGATCACCGGCAAATCGGACTTCTGCCGCAGCCGGCGCAGTGTCTCCATGCCGTCCATGCGCGGCATTTTGATATCGAGGATCGCAAGATCCGGTTGGGTGGTGCGGAACCCGTCTAGCGCGGAAGCGCCGTCAGTGTAGGTCATGATGCGGTAGCCTTCCGCTTCCAGCGCGATCGAGACGGAGGTGAGAATGTTGCGGTCGTCGTCGACCAGAGCGATTGTGGGCATGAGCCTGCTTTCAGTTCGGGTTTGCTGAACGGCGGGCAATCCAGGTGATGCGCCGCATGAATGGGCTTCAAACACGGTCAGCGAGCAATGCAAGCTGGGCTGAAGTGTGACCGAGTTCCCAGGGACGCCTCCCGTCCCGCACCCATCAAGGCCCCCTTTACCCGAAAAAAGGGCCTCATTGCAACAAGATGACGCGATAAATCGATGCAACGGGGTACCGCTTTCAACGCTTCCAAATCGGCGCGCTCGCTGCTGCGGCGTCGGCGGGAGGGGGCGCTGGCGACGTTAATGACCGGAAGGGGCGCCCCCTATTGCTCCCTGGTTAACCTGGCGAGCCACCCCGATGGAACGCCAATCCTGCTGATTTCGCGCCTGGCGGTGCACACCCGCAATATCCTGGCTGCCCCCAGGGTTTCCTTGATGTTGGACGAGCGGGCTGCTGCAGGGCCAGGCGGAGGCCACCGGACCGGACGAGCGGGCACTCGTGCGGCGGCGCTATCTGGCGGCCCATCCGAGTGCGGAAGGCTTCGTCGACTTTGCCGATTTTTCCTTTTTCCAGATCGTGCCGAACGGAGCCCATCTGGTGGCCGGATTCGGGCGCATTCTCGATCTCGAGCCGGAACAGGTCTTGACGGACATTGGTGATTCGCGGGCGCTGATCGAGGCGGAGGTAGGTGCGATCGCGCAGATGAACGCGGACCATCGTGATGCGATCAATCTTTATGCGACGAGGCTCTTCGGCGCGCAGCGCGGCGATTGGCGCTGTACGTCGATCGACCCTGATGGCATCGACCTGCACGCGGGCGATGTAACGTTGCGACTGGATTTTCCCGGGCACGTCACGGGCCCGACCGAACTGCGCAAGATGCTGGTCAGCTTGGCCGAACAGGCGCGCGCGGCGGCTTGAGCCGGTCCGAGCCGCCGCGAGCGATGAAATGTTCTCGCGATTCTTGCGCGCGAAAGAAGCCGCCACTCGATCGCCGCCATTTCTTTCTTTCGCCGGCGTTCGGCGCGCAGGTATCATGCGGCGCATTGTTGTGCGCCGCAAAAGCTGCCCACGCCGCAGGCGGTCGCGGCGCATTGTCACGCACACTGTGCCGCAAATTGCGCCGCGCCGCGGCAAGCGATTGAGATGCATCGCCGATCTGCTTGAATAAACCAATCGCGGGGGATCGGCTTGGCAAGCCGAGCGTTCATCAAGTAATAAGTCGCCGGACCTGGGCCGGTGGGGCTATAGTGGCACCGCAGAAGCGGCGCGCACGAGATGAGGTTCGCGCCGGGTGATGCAGGTTCGAGGAGGATGCTTCGTGCAAGAGACGGGTGTGCGTAACGGTGCCTTCGGTGCCGACAAATTCGGCTTAAGAAATCTCAAGCAGGTGCATTGGAATCTCGGCGCACCACAGCTCTATCAATACGCCCTGATCGCAGGAGAGGCGGTGCTATCCGCCGATGGCGCGCTATGCGCCGACACCGGCGAGTTCACCGGGCGCAGCCCGAAGGACAAGTTCACCGTCCGCGATGCGATGACGGACAAGAAGATGTGGTGGGCTGGCAACCAGTCGATCACGTCGGAGCAATTCGAGGCGCTCTATCAGGATTTCCTGAAGCACGCCGAAGGCAAGCGGCTGTTCGCTCAGGATCTCTATGGCGGCGCCGATCCGACCTACCGGATCAAGACGCGGGTCTTCACCGAACTCGCCTGGCACTCGCTGTTCATCCGCACGCTCCTGATCCGCCCGCAGGCGGTCGAGCTCGCGACCTTCGTGCCCGAGCTCACGATCATCGACATGCCGAGCTTCCGTGCCGATCCCAAACGCCATGGTGTGCGCTCGGAGAATGTTGTCGCCATCGATTTCGCCCGCAAGATCGTCCTGATCGGCGGGTCTTATTATGCCGGCGAGATGAAGAAGAGCGTGTTCACGACGCTCAATTACTATCTCCCCGAGCGCGGCGTGATGCCGATGCACTGCTCGGCCAATGTCGGGCCCAAAGGCGACACCGCGATCTTCTTCGGCCTGTCCGGCACCGGGAAGACGACGCTGTCGGCCGACCCCAACCGCACATTGATCGGCGACGACGAGCATGGCTGGGGACCGGACGGCGTCTTCAACTTCGAAGGCGGTTGCTATGCCAAGTGCATCAAGCTGTCGAAGGAAGCCGAGCCGCAGATCTACGCCGCCAGCAAGCGCTTTGGCGCCGTGCTGGAGAACTGTGTGCTTGACGAAGATACGCGCGAGGTCGATTTCGACGACGGCTCCAAGACCGAGAATACCCGTTCGGCATATCCGCTCGACTTCATTCCGAACGCCTCGCGCACGGGGCAGGCGCCCCATCCGAAGAACGTCGTGATGCTTGCCGCCGACGCCTTCGGCGTGTTGCCGCCGATCGCAAAGCTGTCGCCGGCGCAGGCGATGTATCACTTCCTGTCGGGCTACACCGCGAAGGTTGCCGGCACCGAGCGTGGCCTGGGCTCCGAGCCGCAGCCGGAATTCTCCACCTGTTTCGGCTCGCCCTTCCTGCCGCTCGATCCGTCGGTCTATGGCAACATGCTGCGCGAGCTGATCGCCCAGCACAATGTGGATTGCTGGCTGGTCAACACCGGATGGACCGGCGGCAAGTACGGCGTCGGCAGCCGCATGCCGATCAAGGTGACGCGCGCGTTGCTCACCGCGGCCCTCGATGGCAGCTTGCGCAATGTCGAGTTCCGCACCGACAAATATTTCGGCTTCGCGGTGCCGACCGCGCTGCCCGGCGTGCCGACCGAAATTCTCAACCCGGTCAACACCTGGAAGGACAAGGACGAGTTCGACAAGACCGCCCGTAGCCTGGTCGGCATGTTCCAGAAGAACTTCGCCAAGTTCGAGGAAAAGGTCGATGCCGATGTTCGCGCCGCGGCGCCCGAAGTGAAGCTCGCGGCGGAGTGATTTCGTTGCGCAGTCATTCCGGGGCGCTGCGATAGCAGCGAACCCGGAATCTCGAGCCTCCGGGGCGATACTGCGCATCGCGCCGGTGGCGATCAAATAAGCAGTTCGGTCCAGCAAACCCGATTCTAGCCCCGTCCCCTCCCGAAGGTGCTCGCCACCGGGTCCGCGCGAAGCGCGGCCCGATGACAGGCTCCGCGAGGCTCGAAGGGCGACGGCTCGGCTGTCGCACCCCGGGGGGCGTTCATCCTTCGAGACGGCCGCTTTCGCGGCCTCCTCCAGGATGACGGTTCAACATCCTGTCGACTACGCCTTGAAATACGTCATCTGAGTCGTGGTCGCGAGCAGGCGGCCGGAGGGCGACCATAACTCGCCGGACTGATCGCTGAAGCTCTTGTGGAAGATTTTCGCGTCGGCGGCGCCGAGCACGCGGGTGACATCTTCCTTCGCGAGGTCGTCCGCGTCGGCGTGGAAATAGGTCGTCAGCGACACCGTGCCGATCGGCACCAGCTCGCCTTTGACATGAAAGATCCGCGCGAAGAACGCGTCCGACATCGCCATCAGCGACAGGCAATCGATCTTTCGCGGCACGCGATCCCCGATCCAGAGCTTGGAGAAGGCGGTCGCCGGCTGCGCCTGCGTGCCGCCGCGCAAGTCCACCGCGCCCTCGATGAAGCGGAAATCATATTGATTGACCCAGGCCGCCGCGACCTTCGGATAGGGCTTGATCTCCTCGAAAGGCCTGGCATCCGGCATCGTTGCTTGCTGGTGCGACCATGACGGGCGACGCTCGGCAAACACGGCCGTGGCGAGCGTGGCCGGCTCGGAGCCGTCCTGCGACAGCTCCACGCACCAATGCTGCGTCGAGCGATTGGCTTTGACCAGGCGGACGTCGAGATCGAACGCGCCTTCCGCAATCGGTGCGCAATAGTTGACGGTGAGCGACAGCGGATCGCCCGCGCGCTGCGGATGCTCGAGCAGCGCACGCAAAATGGTTGCCGCCGTGAAGCCGCCGAACGGGCCGACGAAGGCCCAATAATCCGGACTGGTCCGTCCCTGCCAGCGGCTGTCGCCGGCCGTGACACGGGTGGCGTCGTCAAAGAGATGTGGAGCTTTGGTCAGCATGAGTCGTTTAGGGCTCCGTCATTCCGGGGCGATGCGAAGCATCGAACCCGGAATCTCGAGATCCCGGGTTCGCCTCTTCGAGGCGCCCCGGAATGACAGCGCAAAATTTCGCGCAAGCGCACGCATAGTATGATGGCTATCCTGCCAAATGCAATGACCTCTGAGGTCATCGATTTCCGCGCGCCGAAAAATTCAGCGCGCGCCGCGTTGCATATCCGTCTGCGATAGCGACGAGGGGGCGGGATGCACCGGGACGTGCCAGATTTCCTCGGCATATTCGCGGATGGTGCGGTCGGAAGAGAACCAGGCCATCCGCGCCACATTGAGGATGCTGGCGCGCGTCCAGGCCGGCATGACCTGCCAGCGCGCGTCGATGCCGCGCTGCGCCTCGTAATAGGAATCGAAATCGGCGCTGACCATGTAATGGTCGAGATAACGCAGCGCGTGGGCGATCGACTCGAAGCGGCCGGGATCGCCCGGCGAGAACTCACCGCTGCCGATCGAGTTGATGGCGCGCGCAAGCTGCGGCGACTTGCGGATAATATCGGTCGCGTCCAGGCCCTGCTTGCGCCGGACCATCACGTCCATCGCCTCCATGCCGAAGATGGCGATGTTCTCGGGCCCGACATGCTCGCGGATTTCGATGTTGGCGCCGTCGAGCGTGCCGATGGTCACCGCGCCGTTGAGCGCGAGCTTCATGTTGCCGGTGCCGGAGGCCTCCATGCCGGCGGTCGAGATCTGCTCGGACAGATCCGCGGCGGGGATGATCACCTCGGCGAGGCTGACATTGTAGTCGGGCAGGAAGGCGACCTTCAGGCGATCGGCAATCACGGGGTCCTTGTTGACGACCTCGGCCACGTCATTGATCAGCTTGATGATCAGCTTGGCGTAGCGGTAGCTCGCCGCGGCCTTGCCGGCAAAGATCTTGACCCGCGGCACCCAATTGGCCTGCGGATTGTCCTTGATCGCGTGATAGAGCGCCACGGTCTCGAGGATGTTGAGGAGTTGGCGCTTGTATTCGTGGATGCGCTTGATCTGGACGTCGAACAGGGCGGTCGAATCGACCACGATGCCGAGCCTCTCGTTGATCAAACGGGCCAGCGCCAGCTTGTTATGGCGTTTCACATTACGGAATTGCTGCTGGAAGGCGTTGTCGCTGGCGCGTGCCTCCAGCAGTTCCAGCCGGCTCGGATCGTCGAGCACGGCCTCGCCGCACACCTCCCGCAACAGTTCGGTCAGCTTGGGATTGGCGAGCATCAGCCAGCGGCGGAAGGTGATGCCGTTGGTCTTGTTGGTGATGCGGCTGGGATAGAGATGGTTGAGGTCGTGGAACACGGTCTCCCGCATCAGGTCGGAATGCATCGCCGAGACGCCGTTGATGCGGTGCGAGCCGACGAAGGCGAGCTGGCCCATCCGCACCCTGCGGCCGCTCTTCTCGTCGATGAGCGAGACCGAGGCGCGAAATTCGATATCGCCGGGACAGCGCTGCTCCGCCAGCGCCAAATGCTGGCTGTTGATCCGGTAGATGATCTCGATGTGTCGCGGTAGCAGCCGCTCGAACAGCTCGACCGGCCAGGTCTCGAGCGCTTCCGGCAGCAGCGTATGGTTGGTGTAGGACAGTGTGTTGACCGTGATCTTCCACGCCTCGTCCCAGCGGAAATTGTGCAGGTCGACCAGGATCCGCATCAGCTCGGCCACCGCGAGACTCGGATGCGTATCGTTGAGCTGCACCGCCACCTTCATCGCGAGACTTCGCAGTGAGCCGTCCGAGGTGAGATGGCGGTTGACCAGATCCTGCAGCGAGGCCGAGACGAAGAAATATTCCTGCCGCAGCCTGAGCTCGCGTCCCGCCGGGCTCTCGTCGTTCGGGTAGAGGAATTTGCAGATCGCTTCGGCGCGCGCCTGCTCGGCGCTGGCGCTGACATAATCGCCGGTGTTGAACACGTCGAGCTTGAGCGGATCGGGCGCGCGTGCCGACCAGAGGCGCAGCGCGTTGACGTGCTGGCCGCGCCAGCCGACGATCGGGGTGTCGTAGGCGACCGCCTGCACGGTTTCGGCCGGATGCCAGATCGCGCGATCGCGGCCCTTCTCGTCGACATGTTCGACGCCACCGCCGAAATGGACGTGATAGACCACTTCCGGCCGTTGCAGTTCCCAAGGGTTACCGCAGCTTAGCCACTCGTCGGGATATTCCTGCTGCCAACCATTGTTGATGATCTGGCGAAACAGGCCGAAGTCGTAGCGAATGCCGTAGCCGATGGCGGGGATCGCCAACGTGGCCATGCTCTCCATGAAACAGGCGGCCAGCCGCCCCAGGCCGCCATTGCCGAGCGCGGCGTCGGGCTCGCATTTGCGCAGATCGTCGAGGCCGACGCCGAGATCGCCGAGCGCGGTCTCGAACACCTGCAGCAGACCCATATTGTTCAATGCGTCGCTGAAGAGACGGCCGATCAGGAACTCGAGCGAGAGATAATAGACCCGCTTGCGGCCCTCGTCGTAGCTCTGCTTCTCCGCCGTCAGCCAGCGATGCACGATACGGTCGCGTAGCGCCAGCGCTGCGGCCGTGTACCAATCATGCTTGGTCGCCATGCTGGCGTCCTTGCCGATGGCAAGCCGCAGCTTTGCGAGAATGGCACTCTTAATCTCGGCCAGCGCCAGTTCATCAACCGGCTGGCCGGGTGCCGGATAGTGGAACGTTTGATCCGCCAACTTCAAATCCTGACAGTAAGACTCACCAAATGATAAGCACGTTGGACCCGGCGTGTAACCCGTAGCCGCCCGGTTAATGCGGCGCATGCATGATTTTTATGCAAGGGCCGGGCCGATCTGGCCCATCGGTTCCATTGCTTTCGGTGGTAGAGTTAGTCTTCGCGGTTAGCCTCGGAGTCGGGCTTTTCGGAGGATCGCCATGCGCCTCGCCATCGAGATCATCGCTGCCCTTCTTCTGGTACTCTGCGTCAGCGTTCCCAGTGCCGCCTTTGCCGGCAGGCTCGGGCACGGCGCTGACCACGTGAGCTGCGCGTTCAGCGTTCCGCACAACGCCACACCAGCAACCCGCTGCATCGCCATCAAGAAGCAATGCGGCGGGAAGTTCTATGCCGATTACTGTGGCGACAAGATGCTTGCGGATATGTGAGGCAGAGCAGGCGTAGCAATGACGTCCTGTCAATCACGTCTTGGCGAACAGCAGGACGACAATTTAGCTCTGAGAATCTTAGTCCTGAGAACGAATTAAGAACAATTTAGTAAGTCTTTGATATATCATATCGATTCGGCGCGTCGCCGACACAACATTTATGGTCTGTCAGACTTTGCGAGGACTACATGTCCACCATCGCCTTCGATCAATTCGCGTTGACCCGGATCGCCGATTTTGCTCGCAGCCTGTCGCGGCTGCATCAGGCTTCGCGCCACAAATTCGTCGATGACGACGAAATCGACCGCGAGTTCAACGCCGTCTGCCGGTCGATCTGGGGCTACACCATCGACGATATCAGCGACGAATTGTTTTCACCCGCCGACCACGCCTTTCTCGATACGCTCGATGAGGCGCAGGCGCGCATCTTCGCCGCCGAGCAGGGTTATGACCTCGTCGACGACACTGGCATGCTCACGGATTGGTGGGGCTATTGCTGGATGATCCTGGCGGAGAAGCGCGGCCTGCTCACGTCGGAAAATCGCACCGCCGCGCGTGCTGCGATCGAGGAGAAATATCTGGCCGCACCGAACGTGATCGGCGTGATCGTGGGGCGGTGATTTTCGTCTGTCATTCCGGGGCGATGCAATAGCATCGAACCCGGAATCTCGCGCCACGACCTCTAGTTCCGGGCTCGCGCTTTCGCGCGCCCCGGAATGACGGCCGTTAATTCACTTCCGCTCGCTTGTCCGGGGCGGCCTTCGGCGGGGGGCTCACCGGCGGCGGCGGTTCACGCGCGCCATCGGCGCTGAATCCGTCGTTTGCGACCATGTCCGCGCGGACGGGGGCAACCTTCAGCCCGTTCAGCTTGGCACGGACCTCGCCGGTCAGCCCGGGATAGGAGGCGACCGGGGTGAACTCGGGTGTCTGCTCGTTGCCGAGGCGGACCCCGGAATAGGCCACGAGGCCTTCGCTGGTGGCGATCACGTCGCCGGCCCGCAGCGAGCCGTCCTGCGCAAGATCCACCGGCGCGAGCCCTGCGGGATCGCGACCGTTGCAGGTACAATCGGCGCGCAGCGCCTTGCGATAGGCATAGGCGTTCTCGCTGTCCGCGTAGCGCTCACCGTTCGCCGCATAGGCGCTGTCGATGCTGGACCCGAAATAGACCTTGGTCGGGCTCGCGGGACAGAAGGCCTGGCACATCTGAACCGGCGAGGCGCCGCCACGCGTCAGCGGAAAATACCGGCCGTCACAGCTACGCACGCAAAAGGCAGGCCCGGAGCTTGCAACGACGGGCCGTGGCGGTATCGGCTGCGCGTTGTTGTTGAAGGGGTCGAAGAAATTCCCTTGCGACGAAGCCTGGCGCGGTTTCTGGAACGCGCCGAACAGGAAATCGAGCAAGCCCTCGGCCGAAGCCATCACTGGCATCAGCGCAACGGGGCCGGCAATGCCGACCACGATGAGGGGTCGGCTCAACCTGCGGCGAAAGGACAACTTCGTACCCAACGCTTACTCCACCCGACGCAGCCAATCTCCCTTGCGACGCGAGCCACGCGGCAAGGTTGGATTCACCATAAATCGTGGATGGTAAATGAGCTCTAAGCGTGGCGACGATGTGCGGAAGAAATGAAAGGCGCGCGTCTTTCTCTTGACCTCGCCCTGCGTGCCGGGGGAGGGGCGCCTGACCTCATACGATGTGAGGAGGGTAAGGGGAAATCTCCACGAGTGGCGCTCGTGGATGGAGCCTCTCACCCAATCTCCTCCCCGTAAGGACAAGGAGAGGGAGACGAGAGCCTCACTCCTTCAAGAATTCCGAAGCCTTATAGATTGAGCGGAAGGGCAGGCCGGCTGCCGCGAACGTTTCGCTCGCGCCTTCCTCGCGGTCGACCATGGTCAGGACCAGCGCGACATTGGCGCCGGTCTCGCGCAGGGCCTCGACCGCCTTCATCGCCGAACCGCCGGTGGTTGTAACGTCCTCCACCACGACCACGCGCTTGCCTTCCAGGCTCTCGCCCTTGGCGAGCCCCTCGATCGCGAGCCGTGCACCATGCTCCTTCGGCTTCTTGCGGACGAAAAAGGCGGCGATCGGATGGCCCTTCAGCCAGGAAAGCTGCGCGATCGCACCGGCCAGCGGAACCGCGCCCATCTCCAGCCCGCCGATATAATCGAGCTGGTCGTCCTTCAGCGCCTCGAAGGTCAGCTCCGCGAGCAAGGCGGCGCCCTCGGGGTCGAGCATGGTCGGCTTGAGGTTGAAATAGAAATCGCTCTTGCGGCCCGACGCCAGCGTGACTTCGCCGCGGCCGAACGAGCGCTTGCGGATGATGTCGTGAAGACGGGCACGGGAAGCTGATTTGGACAAGGTTCTTTTCTCGCTATTTCGGCAGCGGGCGCAATCTATCGGCGCTCTCGCGCACATTCCAGAGCCGATCCCGGCCGTCAACAGCGCAGGAATGGCGCGGTCCCCAGCCCTCGGGCGGGAGGCGACGGGCCGCTTTGCTCAGCAATGGCTAAGGATGCTACAGACGCGCGTCTGAACAAGAGCTGAAGGGCCGTCAAGGGCAGCACATGACCATCGAATTTCACACCTGGAACACGCCGAATGGCCGCAAGATTTCCGTGGCGCTGGAGGAAATGGGGCTGGCCTACAAGGTGATCCCGGTGAACATCACCAAGGGCGAGCAGATGGCGCCCGATTTTCTGGCGATCAGCCCCAACAACAAGATCCCGGCCATCGTCGATCCCGACGGCCCCGACGGTAAGCCGGTCAGCATATTCGAATCCGGAGCGATCCTGCTCTATCTCGGCGAGAAGACTGGAAAGTTCCTGCCCAAGCCCCTCATCGACCGCATCCCGGTCTATGAATGGCTGATGTGGCAGATGGGCGGCTTCGGCCCGATGCCGGGCCAGGTGCATCACTTCATTGCGCTCGACGACGAGCAGGACCGCGCCTACGGCCTGAAGCGTTTCATGGCGGAGACGCGAAGGCTTTACGGCGTGCTCGACCGCCGTCTTGCCGGGCGCGAATTCGTCGCCGGCGACCTCTCCGTTGCCGATTTCGCGATCCTGGGCTGGGCCTGGCGCCATCCGCGCCACAAGGTCGAGCTGTCAGACTTTCCCAATGTGGAGCGCTGGTACAACACGCTGATGGCGCGCCCGGGCGTGAAGCGCGGCATGGAGGCAAAGCTGGATTGATCGAAGGTGGTCATCACCCGCTACCGGGTCTCGCCTTCGGCGAAGCCCGATGACAGGCTCCAGCGGTGACCCAGTCTTCCAGAGGCGGTTGTGCTTGAGCCGAGACGCCACGGGGTGCCGGATGCCCCGCCTACATCCGATCTCGGGTTTACCCGAGATCGGCATACTGAATGCGCAAGTCGGTTAAAGCCGACTTGCGGGGCCTGACGAGCGGGGGCATCCTCACGCCCGCTTCGCCTCGAACGCCATCCGCACCGCAAGTCCGGCCAGCACCGTGCCCATCAGATAGCGCTGAACGAGCATCCAGGTCGGGCGCGTGGACAGAAACAGCGCGATTCCGCCGGCGCTGAGCGCGATCAGGGCGTTGATGCCCACGCTAATGCAAATCTGGATCGTGCCCAGCACCAGCGACTGCACGAGCACGCTGCCTGACGCCGGATCGATGAATTGCGGCAACAGCGCCAGATACAGCATCGCGATCTTCGGGTTGAGCAGGTTGGTGACAAGGCCCATCACGAACAGTTTGCGCGGACCGTCGACCGCGAGCTTCTTCACCTGGAACGGCGAGCGTCCGTTGGGCTTTATGGCCTGCCACGCCATCCAGAGCAGATAGGCCGCTCCCGCAAACCGTAAGCCATCATAGGCGTAGGGCACGGCGAACAGCAGCGCCGTGATCCCGAAGGCCGCGCACAGCATGTAGAACACGAAGCCGAGTGCGACACCGCCCAGCGATACGATACCGGCCGCCGGTCCTTGCGTGATCGAGCGCGAGATCAGGTAGATCATGTTCGGCCCCGGCGTCAGCACGAGACCGAAGGAGAGCAGGGCGAAGCCGATGAGGGCGGAGGTTGCGGGCATTTTCGAACTCGCGGGATGGAGCTTGCCGCGTTTTTCTAACCTGCGGCATCCAGCGAGACCATCGCGCAATTGCACCGATATGAGGCGACCAGCTCGGAGCAATCGCCGCGCGAACTCCCTCTCCCCGCGCACGGGGCGAGGTGAAGTGCCCTCGATAAACGGCTAATGCGCCTCGTCCCAATTGTCGGCGGCACGGGCATCGACATGCAGCGGCACCGAGAGCAGCACCGCGGGGAACGGCGCGTCCTGCATCACCTTCTGCACCACCGGCAGCGTTGCCGCGACCTCCTCGTCGGGCACCTCGAAGATCAACTCGTCATGCACCTGCAATAGCATCTGCGCCGAGAGTTTCTTGTCCGTGAGTGCCTCCTCGACCCGCACCATGGCGCGGCGGATGATATCCGCGGCAGTGCCCTGCAACCGCGCGTTGATCGCGGCGCGCTCGTTGAAGGAGCGGACGGAGGCATTGCTCGCCTTGATCTCGGGGTAGTGGCACTTGCGGCCGAACAGCGTGCTGACATAGCCGTACTTGCGGCAGAACTCCTTTGTTTCGTCCATATAGGCGCGGATGCCCGGGAAGCGCTCGAAATACTTCTTGATGTAGGCTGACGCTTCCTCACGGCCGATGCCGAGCTGGTTGGCGAGGCCAAAGGCGGAGATGCCGTAGATGATGCCGAAATTGATTGCCTTCGCGCGGCGGCGCACTTCGCTCGGCATGTCCTTGATCGGCACGCCGAACATTTCTGATGCCGTCATGGCGTGAATGTCGAGCCCGTCGCGGAAGGCCTGCTTCAGCACGGGGATATCGGCGATCTCGGCGAGCAGCCGCAGCTCGATCTGCGAATAGTCGGCCGAGACCAGCTTGTGGCCCGGGGTTGCGATAAACGCGCGGCGGATCTTACGGCCGTCCTCGGTGCGGATCGGGATGTTCTGCAGGTTCGGCTCGTTCGAAGACAGCCGCCCCGTCGTGGTTGCGGCCAGCGCGTAGGTGGTGTGCACGCGATGGGTCCGTGGATTGACGTAGTTCGGCAGCGCATCGGTATAGGTGGACTTGAGCTTCGAGACCTGGCGCCATTCCAGGATCTTCTTCGGAAACTCGTAGCCTTGTTCGGCAAGCTCGTCCAACACCTGCGCCGAGGTCGACCAGGCGCCGGTCTTGGTCTTGCTACCGCCGGGCAAACCCATCTTGCCGAAGATGATATCGCCGATCTGCTTGGGGCTGCCGACATTGATCGGCTCGCCCGCGAGTTCCTGCAGCTCGGCCTCGACCCGCGCGGCGGTCTGGGCAAAGTCTCCCGACAGCCGCGACAGCACCTGGCGGTCGATCGAGATGCCGCGCCGCTCCATGCGCGCCAACACCGCGACCAATGGGCGCTCCAAGGTCTCGTAGACGGCGGTCATGCGTTCGGCGACGAGGCGCGGTTTCAGCACGCGCCATAGCCGCAGGATCACATCGGCGTCCTCGGCCGAATAGGCGGTGGCCTTGTCGATCGCGACCTGGTCGAACGAGAGCTTGTTCTTGCCGCTGCCGGTCAGTTCGCCAAAGGTCAGCATGGCGTGGCCGAGCCAGCGTTCGGCGAGCGAATCCAGCCCATGCGCGCCGCGTCCAGCGTCGAGCGCATAGGACATCAGTTGCGCGTCGTCATAGTTGCGCAGGGTGATGCCTTCCTGCGCGAACATCACCGCATTGAACTTGACGTTGAAACCGATCTTGAGCAGCCCGGGGGCCTCCAACAAGGGCTTCAGCGCGGCCAGCGCGTCGGTCGCCCTGATCTGGCCGGGTGCAAGTCCCGCGTCGAACAGGCCGGCACCGCTGCCGGGCTGCTTGTGAGCGAGCGGGACGTAGCAGGCGTCGTTCGGAGCGAGTGCCAGCGCGATGCCGCAGATCTCTGCCTGCAGCGGATCGATCGAATTGGCCTTGGCCTCGATCGCGAAATGGCCGACGTCATGGACGCGCGCGAGCCACCCATTGAGCTGGTCCAGGCTCTGGATGGTCTGATATTTGCTGCGATCAACGCGGGCAGTGCGCGCCGCCTCCGCCCGTGCGGTCGCAAGCGCAGCCGGCGTGCCCTTGAGGCTGGCGGCCTTGTCGCTCTTGTCCGGTGCGGCCTTGTTGGGCCCGGCCGCGTTCGGCTTGGGCCGCTCTTTGCCGCCGCCCGGCGCAGGCAAAGCCGGGGCGCTCTCTTCCGGCGGCACGCGTTCCGCCGCAGGCGAGGTGGATCTATTGCCGCTCTTAAGCAGCTCATCCGGCGCGACATCTGCGGGGTCGACATGCGCGTATTCCGCGACGCGGCGGGTCAGCGACGAAAACTCCATCGCCTTCAGAAACGCAATCAGCTTGCGCGCGTCGGGCTCGTGCACGGCGAGGTCGTCGAGCGGGACTTCCAGATCGACCTTGTCGTCGAGCAGCACAAGCTGGCGCGAAATCCGCGCCTTCTCGGCGTTCTCGATCAGCGCCTCGCGGCGCTTCGGCTGCTTGATCTCGCTCGCGCGCAACAGCAGCGTGTCGAGATCGCCATAGTCGATGATGAGCTGCGCCGCGGTCTTCACGCCGATCCCGGGCACGCCCGGCACATTATCGGTGGAATCGCCGGCGAGCGCCTGTACGTCGACCACCTTCTCCGGCGGTACGCCGAATTTCTCGCGCACCTCGGCGATGCCGATGCGGCGGTCCTTCATCGTGTCGTACATGGTGACGCAGTCGGTCACGAGTTGCATCAGGTCTTTATCCGACGACACGATGGTCGCGGTGGCGCCCCGCTCGCAGGCCTGGCGCACGTAAGTGGCGATCAGGTCGTCGGCCTCGAAGCCGGCCTGCTCGAGGCAGGGCAGGTCGAAGGCGCGCACGGCGGAGCGGATCAGCGGAAATTGCGGGATCAGGTCGTCAGGCGCCGGCGGCCGGTGCGATTTGTAATCGGCATAGATCTTGTTGCGGAAAGTGACTTCGCTCTTGTCGAAGACGACGGCGAGATGGGTCGGCCGATTGTCCTCGGGCATCTCCCGCAATAGCTTCCAGAGCATGTTGCAGAAGCCGAGCACGGCATTGACCTGCAGCCCGTCGGACTTGCGGTTCAGGGGCGGCAGCGCGTGATAGGCGCGGAAAATGTAGCCGGAACCGTCGACCAGGAAGACATGGTCGCCCTTGCCGAGCGCTTTGGCGGCAACGGGTTTCGGAGCCGCCGCCTTCGCGGCGGCCGGCGTTTCGGTGGTCGCTTTGGGAGAGGTTTTGGGCATGGCGCCAATTTAAGAATTTTTGCGGCAAATGACAGGCTTTGAAGCCGTATTTTGGCTTCGCAAACAAGCAAATTCCGTCGTCCCGGAAAAGTCCGGGTCCGATATCCCAGGCAGATGTCGTTGCGAGAGCTTTTACCTCCGGCGCGCCACAAACTCCCGCTCGTGCTTATAGGTCCCGGCCTTTGCCGGGACGACATCGCCGAGAGAGCCTACTCCGCCGCCTGCAATGCGGTCGGCTGCTTTTTCGGTGCGATCCAGAACGCATCGGGCCGCTCGAACAGGAAATTGGCGTGCACGGCGAGCGCGAGACGCCAGATGAGCAGCGCACCGGCCACGCCCGCGATCGTGACGATCAGCGAGATCGCGCCGATGTCTTCGATCAAGCCTGCCTTGAGCAACAGCGTCCGGGTCGCTGCCATCGGCAGGAAGAACGCAAGATAGATCACGATCGAATGCTCGCCGCAGAAGCGCAAGGCATCGAGCCGGCGCGCATGCGCGAGCAGCGTGCCCATGGTCACGATCGCGCAGGCGCCGGCAAGCCCGAGCATCAGCGATAGCAAAGGCAGTTCGCTAAAACCCAGCGCGACGAGACCGCCGTCGATCAGCGCCCATAACGCCAGCGCAGCGAGCGCGCGTATCGGATAGGCGCGCGCGCAATTCGACAAAGCGAACACGTGAGAGGCGAACAGATAGCCGGAATAGATGTAGACGAATCGCGCGCAGAATTCGTCGATGGCGGTCCAGCCGGTTCCGATCCACAGCGTCTCAAGTAGCGCGGCAACGCTCCAGATCAGGAGCGGCGAAACGTTCCGTGTCAGTTTTATGACGACGAAGAAGATCGGCAGCAGGTAAATGAACCATAGCGTGCCGAACGGCTCGATGAAGGATTCAAGATACAGCAAGCCGGTCTGCGTCCAACTTGATTCGGCGGCAAACGCAGGCGCCTTGAAGCCGAACTGGACGGTCACCCACAGCACGTAGAAATAGGCGAAGTGCACCACCTTGCGATCGAGATAAGTGCGCCAGTCGCGGTCGATGACGAGCGGCAGGAAAAGCCCCGAAATCAGGAAGAAATCCGGCATCCGGAACGGCTTTGCGAAAGCGACCAGCAGATGCATGAAGCCGGTCTGGCCGGTTGCCTTCTCCACGCCCAGCACCGAATGCATCATCACCACCATGACGATGCAGATGCCCTTGGCATAGTCCACCCAGTCGACGCGTCCGCCGGTCCCAGCGGCAGGGCCGGTGGGTGCGAGCCCTGTACCGATTTTGGTCATTGCTGTCCCTTTGTGAGGCGGTATTCTTGCATCATCCGGCCGATCAGTTGCTGTCCCCTTTATTCATACAAACGACATGCCGTATTCTTTGCTTTCCTTGCCGCGGCCGGATAAGAGGCGGTCCCGTTAACCATTCGAGGTGGTTGTTTCATGCGAATTGCCATGATCGGCACTGGCTATGTGGGGCTGGTTTCCGGAGCCTGCTTTGCGGACTTCGGTCACAACGTCACCTGCGTGGATAAGGACGCGGAGAAGATCGCCTCGCTCAAGCGCGGCGAGATACCGATCTTCGAGCCCGGCCTCGATTCGCTGGTCGAGACCAACGTCAAAGCCAAGCGGCTTGATTTCACGACCGACCTGTCCGTTCCCGTGGCCGAAGCCGATGCGGTGTTCATCGCCGTCGGCACGCCGTCGCGTCGCGGCGATGGCCATGCCGATCTCACTTACGTCTACGCGGCCGCGCGCGAGATCGCGCGTGCCGTCTCCGGCTTCACGGTCGTGGTCAACAAATCGACGGTGCCGGTCGGCACCGGCGATGAGGTCGAGCGGGTGATTCGCGAAACCAATCCGAGCGCGGACGTTGTCGTCGCCTCCAATCCGGAGTTCTTGCGCGAGGGCGCGGCGATCCGCGACTTCAAGTTTCCCGACCGCATCGTGATCGGCACCTCGGACGAACGCGGCCGCAAGGTACTCGCCGACATCTACCGACCGCTGTCGCTGAACCAGGGTCCGTTGATGTTCACCGCGCGGCGCACCGCGGAGCTGATCAAATACGCGGCCAACGCCTTTCTCGCCACCAAAATCACCTTCATCAACGAGATTGCCGATCTCTCGGAAAAGGTCGGCGCCGACGTGCAGGAGGTCGCGCGCGGCATCGGTCTCGACAATCGCATCGGCAGCAAATTCCTGCATGCGGGTCCAGGCTACGGCGGCTCCTGCTTCCCCAAGGATACGCGTGCGCTGATCAAGATCGCGCAGGATTACGACGTGCAGCTTCGCATCGTCGAGGCGGTGCTCGGCGTCAACGACAACCGCAAGCGGGCGATGGCGCGCAAGGTCGCGGCCGCCACGGGCGGAAGTTTGCGCGGCAAAACCATCGCCGTGCTCGGGTTGACCTTCAAGCCTGATACCGACGACATGCGCGAGGCGCCGTCGATCCCGCTGGTCACGGGCCTGCTCGACATGGGCGCCAAGGTGCGCGCGCATGATCCGGCCGGCATGGAGCAGGCGCGCAAGGAGCTGCCCGACATCGAATATTGCGAGGACCCTTACGCTTGCGCCAAGGGCGCGGACGCAATGGTCCTGGTGACCGAGTGGGTGCAGTATCGCGCCATGGACCTGGAGCGGCTGCGACGCGAGATGGCGCAGCCGGTCGTGGTCGACCTGCGCAATATCTACCGTCCCGAGGAGATGGCCGCGCACGGCTTCACTTACGAAAGCGTCGGCCGACCTTCGGCGAAGGGGAAGTGACGCTGATTCAGTCATGGCCGGCCTCGTCCCGGCTCGACGTTGACCCCGTCATTCCGGCGCGATGCCACCGGGTCCGGCCTCTTGGCCGGCCCGATGATAAACTCCGCATCGAACCCGGAAACTCGAGATTCCGGGCCTGGGGCTAGCGCACCATCCCGGAATGACGGTGTAAGACGTGGATGCCCTGCATAAGCCCAGGCATGACGAACGGTGAGACTTTTGCCCCGCAGCTTCGACACGCCCCTCCCGATCGACGCGGTTCTCGACCAGCTCTCGGATACGCTGGCCAGGACCAGCGCCGCCGTGCTGGTCGCGCCGCCTGGCGCGGGCAAGACCACCCGGGTGCCGCTCGTGCTGCTCGATGCGCCCTGGGCCAAGGGCAAGAGGATCATCGTGCTCGAGCCCCGGCGCATCGCCGCGCGCGCCAGTGCCGAGCGCATGGCGAAGACGCTTGGCGAGCGTGCGGGCGAGACCGTCGGCTACCGCGTTCGCTTCGGCTCGAAAGTCTCGCGCGCCACCAGGATCGAGGTCGTCACCGAAGGCATCTTCTCGCGGCAGATCCTCGACGATCCCGAACTCAATGGTGTCGCGGCGGTGCTGTTCGACGAATTTCACGAACGCTCGCTCGACGCCGATCTGGGCCTCGCGCTGGCGCGCGATGCGCAAACGGGCCTGCGCGAGGATTTGCGGCTGCTCGTGATGTCCGCCACGCTGGACGGCGCGTGGGTGGCGAAACTGCTCGGCGATGCGCCGGTCATTGCCAGCGAAGGCCGCGCTTTTCCGGTCGAGACTCGCTATCTCGGCCGCAAGCCAGATGTGCCGATGGAACGGCAGATGGCGGACGCCATCATCACCGCGCTACGCGCCGATCCCGGCTCTGTGCTGGCCTTCCTGCCGGGCGCGGCCGAAATCCGTCGCGTCGAAACAGCATTGAAAGAGCGCATCCAGGATGCGGGAATCGAGATCGTGCCGCTGTTCGGTGCGCTCGACGCAAGCGTTCAGGACCGCGCCATTGCGCCCGCACCAAAAGGCCGCCGCAAGGTGGTGCTGGCGACCTCGATTGCGGAGACGTCGCTGACGATCGAGGGCGTCCGCATTGTCGTGGATTCCGGGCTGGCGCGCGTGCCGCGCTACGAGCCGGATATCGGGCTGACGCGGCTGGAGACCGTGCGCGCCTCGCGCGCCGCCGTCGATCAGCGCCGTGGCCGTGCCGGCCGCACCGAGACCGGCATCTGCTATCGTCTCTGGGACGAGCCGCAGACCGCCTCGCTTGCGCCTTTCACCCAGCCGGAAATCCTGAGCGCGGACCTCTCGTCGCTCGTGTTGGACGTCGCGCAATGGGGCGTTGCTGATCCGACCACGCTGCCGTTTCTGGATCCGCCGCCTGCGCCCGCGTTGAAGGAGGCGAGGAGCCTGCTGTCCGAGCTCGGCGCGCTCGATGCCGATGGCCGCATCACGGCCGAAGGCCAAAGCCTGCGTGCGCTGGCGCTGCCACCGCGGCTCGCGCGCATGATCGTGGACTCCGAGCGCTTCGGCTCGGCCGAGCCGGCAGCGGACATCGCCGCCATTCTCACCGAGCGCGGGCTTGGCGGCGACAGCGTCGATCTGGATGCCAGGCTCGAGCAGTTCCGCCGCGACCGTGCGCCGCGCGCGTCCAGCGCCCGCGATCTCGCCCGCCGCTGGGCCGCGCAAGTCAAGTCGTCCTCGCCGTCCGCCGCGCCGCGAGGGGAGGCGGATTTGTCGACCGGCGTCATGCTCGCCTTCGCCTTCCCCGATCGCATCGCGCGCAATCGCGGCAACGGCAGTTTCGTGCTCGCCAATGGCCGCGGCGCCGGCGTCGATCAAGCCTCTTCACTGGCCCGCGCGCCCTATATCGCGGTTGGAGAGCTCACGGGCGCGGCGGCCAGCGGGCGCATCCTGCTGGCGGCGCCGATCACGCAAGGAGAGATCGAACTACATTTCGCCGATCAGATCGAAACCGCGGATGAGATCAGCTTCGATCGCAATGCACTCGGATTGCGGGCGCGGCGCCGACGCCGCCTGCATGCCGTGACGCTCTCGGAGGCTCCGCTGGCGCTCACGCCTTCAGCCGAGACCGCGCGCATTTTCGCCGACGGCATCATCGCCGTCGGCCTCGACAAATTGCCGTGGTCCAAGGCCGCAAAACAGTGGCGCGACCGCGTGATGTTCTTGCGCAAGGCCGAAGGCGACCCCTGGCCGGATCTGTCGGATGACGCCCTTGCCGCGCGGCGTGAGGATTGGCTGGTGGGCGCGCTTTATGACAAGACGTCGCTGAGGGATCTTTCCGCCGGCGATCTGTCGGAAGCCTTGATGGCGTTGTTGCCGTGGGATTTGCGCGCCCGGCTCGAGCGCGAGGCGCCGACGCATTTCGAGGCGCCGACCGGCACGCAAGTTGTGGTCGATTACGAGGCCGAGCAGGGGCCGACCATTGCCGTGCGCCTGCAGGAACTGTTTGGGCTCAACACCCATCCCTCGATCGCGGGTGGCGCGGTGCCGCTGGTGATTGAATTGCTGTCGCCTGCGCAGCGCCCCGTGCAGATCACGCGCGACCTGCCGGGCTTTTGGCGCGGCAGCTATGCCGCCGTGCGTTCGGATTTGCGCGGCCGGTATCCCCGCCACCCCTGGCCGGAGGATCCCGCCAATGCGCCACCAACGCGCCGGGTGAAACCGCGGGGAACCTGATCTTCTGCCTCGCCCCGCTCTCGCAGGGAGAGGCGAGAAGGACGTTAACCTTTCGCTCACACTTTTCGCGAAAATGGCTCGCCGGACCGTCGCCGTGTTGCGGCCGGCGTGATGAAATTACCCGGCTTGAAACGCGAGTTGTAGCGTCATGCGTAATCTGATGGTGTTTGCGGCGGTCATCGGCGGACTCGGCGTCTTCATGGCCGATATCGCCGCCAAGATGGCGCCACAGCCTGCCTCCGCTACACCCGTCGTCAGCCAAGCCGTCGCGGTCGAGGCGCCCGTGGCGGCCGGCTCCCGTAGCCTTGCCATTGCACGCGACAGCCGCGGTCATTTCCTCACCGGGGCGCGCATCAACGGGCAACGGATCGATTTCATGGTCGATACCGGCGCGTCGGTGGTGGCTGTGAACGAGAGTTCGGCCGCGCGCTTCGGTCTGCATCCGTCGCGCAACGACTACACCGCCAATGTCGCCACCGCCAACGGCACGATCAAGGGCGCGCGCACTCGCCTTGCCATGATCGATGTCGGCGGGCTCGTGCTGCGCGATGTCGATGCCCTGGTGCTGCCCGACGAGGCGCTGTCGGAGAACCTCTTGGGGCTATCGTTCCTGTCGCGCCTGAAGCGCTTTGAATACAGCAACGGCCAGTTGGTGCTGCAGCAGTAAGGCTCCTCTTCGTCATGCCCCAGGCTTGACCAGGGCATCCGGTACGCTGCGGCTTTTCCGGTAGTCAGAAGCCTCTGGAATACTGGATCGTCCGCTTTCGCGGACGATGACAGCCAAGTGAACTCGCAAATCCGCCTGAATTATAGTCATCACAAACTGATAATCCCGCCTTCCGCGGCGGCTATCTATTCGCTGCCGCTGCGCTAGACTGAAGTTCGCGTTCACGACGAGGTCGATTTCATGTTTCCCACGCCGAAGCCGGTACTCCTGCCCAACACCTATGCCTTTGAATCCGAGCCGATGGTGAAGCCGACCGGCTTCCGCGAATATGACGCGCGCTGGCTGTTCAACAAGGAAATCAACCTGATGGGCGTGCAGGCGCTGGGCATGGGGTTGGGGACGCTGATCGCGGAACTCGGCGCCAGGAAGGAGATCGTCACGGGGCACGATTTCCGCGGATATTCGGCCTCAATCAAATATGCGCTGATTTCCGGACTTATGGCGGCAGGTTGCAAGGTGCACGACATCGGCCTCGCGCTGACGCCGATGGCGTATTTTGCGCAGTTCGAGCTCGACGTCCCCTGTGTCGCCATGGTGACGGCCTCACATAACGACAATGGCTGGACCGGCGTGAAGATGGGCGCCAATCGTCCGCTCACCTTCGGTCCCGACGAGATGGGGCGGCTGAAGGAGATCGTGCTCTCGTCCGCGTTCAAGACCGAGGCGGGCGGCTCCTATCAATTCCACGAGAATTTTCCAGCGCGCTACATCGCCGATCTGACCAAGCGGACCAAGCTGAAGCGCAAGCTCAAGGTGGTCGTGGCCTGCGGCAACGGCACCGCGGGCGCATTCGCGCCGCAGGTGATGGAGGCGATCGGCTGCGAGGTGGTGCCGCTCGATACCGAGCTCGACTACACCTTCCCCAAATACAATCCGAACCCCGAAGACCTGCACATGCTGCACGCGATCCGCGACGCGGTGCTGGCGCACAAGGCCGATGTGGGCTTGGGCTTCGACGGCGACGGCGACCGCTGCGGCGTCGTCGACAACGAGGGCGAAGAGATCTTCGCCGACAAGGTCGGCGTGATGCTGGCGCGCCATATGTCGGCGATCCACAAGGATGCGCAATTCGTCGTCGACGTGAAGTCGACCGGGCTCTTCGTCACCGATCCGGTGCTGCAAAAACAGGGCGCGACGACGACCTACTGGAAGACCGGCCATTCCTACATGAAGCGCCACACCAACGAGCTCGGCGCGCTCGCGGGCTTCGAAAAGTCCGGCCACTTCTTCTTCAACAAGCCATTCGGCCGCGGCTATGACGACGGGCTGGTGTCGGCGATCGCAATCTGCGAGATGCTCGATCGCGCGCCGGGCAAGTCGATGGCGGACCTGAAGAACGCGCTGCCGAAGACCTGGTCATCGCCGACCATGTCGCCGCATTGCGCGGACGAAGCCAAATATGGCGTGGTCGACGCGGTCGTGAAGCATTTCCAGGATTTGCAGAAGAAGGGCGAGCCGGTCGCAGGCCAGAAGATCCGCGATCTCGTTACGGTCAATGGCGTCCGCGTCACCGTGGAGGACGGGAGCTGGGGGCTGGTGCGTGCCTCCTCGAACAAGCCGGAGCTGGTGGTCGTGGTCGAAAGCCCGGTCTCCGAGCAGCGCATGCGCGACATGTTCGAAGTCGTCGACAAGGTGCTGCGCACCCACCCCGAGGTGGGCGAGTACAATCAGAAGATTTGAAAGCTCGCGCTGGCGCCCCAGCCCCCACTCGTCATGCCCCGCGCAGGCGGGGCATCCAGTACGCCGCGCTCTCTCGATCTATAACGGCCGTCTCTGGAATACTGGATCGCCCGCTGGAGCCTGTCATCGGGCTCGCCGAAGGCGAGACCCGGTGGCGGGCGATGACGGCAGAGAGGCGGCGATCAAGCCGCCACCGCCGGCACCGGCAGCGCGGTCACGGACTTGATCTTCTCCATCGCAAAGCGCGAGGTGACGTTCTTCAGCGGCACGGTCGCGATCAGCTTCTTGTAGAACACGTCGTAGCTCTGCATGTCCGCGACCACGACGCGCAGCATGTAGTCGACATCGCCGGCCATGCGGTAAAACTCCATCACCTCGGGCATGGCGCTGACCGCTTCGGCGAATTTCTTCAGCCAAGCTTCGGAATGATCGGAGCTCTCTACGGAGACGAACACCGTGATCCCGAGCCCGATCTTGTTCTGGTCGACCAGCGCGACCCGGCGCAGGATGACGCCATCGGCCTCAAGCCGCTGAATGCGCTTCCAGCACGGCGTCGACGACAGCCCCACACGGTCGCCAATCTCGGCGACGGACAGGGAAGCATCCTCCTGGAGTACCATCAGGATCTTGCGGTCGATGGCGTCCAGGCGGCGGCCATGTTCGTTGGGAAGTTGGACGGCGAGCTCGCTCATGAGAATAAAGTTCCATATGTGGGACCTGTAATTCTCATATAGAGAAAAATCTTCTATAGCAAGCCCATCATCTTGGCATCCGGGCCGGACGGCCAAGCCGGCACTGACGCCCAAGCGCTTTCGCGTCGTTCACGCGTAAGCGCCACCGCGCTGCTCTGCGGTATGATGGTGTGGTCACGCTGCGGGCTTCTCCACTATCGCGTGGCGTTGTCGCCCTCTTGCAGCCAGCGCCCCAAGAGATGGTGCGCGATGGCGAAGGGATGCGGCCCGGCAAGTCCGTCGGGGTGTTGGCGCGTGAGCATCAAGCGCGCTTCGTCGCGGTCGAACCAGCGCGCATCCTCCAGTTCCGACCGATCGATCACAATGTCTTCATTGAGGGCGCGCGCGGTGCAGCCGATCATCAGCGACGACGGATACGGCCAAGGCTGCGTCATGTAGTAAGCGACGTCGGCGCAGCGGATGCCGGCTTCCTCGAAGACCTCGCGCTTGACCGCGTCCTCGATCGTCTCGGCGGCTTCGACGAAGCCGGCGAGGCAGGAATACATGCCGGGCATGAAACGCGACTGCCGCCCCATCAGGCATTTGTCGCCCTTGGCCACCATCATGATCACGACCGGGTCGGTGCGGGGAAAATGCTCGGTCTTGCAAGCCGGACATTCGCGCTTCCAGCCGCCTTCGCGCATCGCGGTCCGCGCGCCGCAATTGGCGCAAAAACCGTGGCGCTGGTGCCAGGTGACGAGCGATTTCGCCGCCGCGACCGCCGATAGTTGTTCAGGCGGAATCGTCCCCTGCATCGCCATGCCGCGCAGCTCGCTCACGGCCACATCCTCGCGGCCGATCAGCTTTTCGGCGGCCTGCGGCGCGATGCCCATGCCGAACACGGGCGCGCCGTCGCGCAGGCCCAAAAACACCGTACCCGGATTGGCGCCGAATGTGAGCGCCTCGTTGATGGTGAGCAGCGCCCGCGACGCCTCACCCTCCCGCTTCACCACCAGCG
This sequence comes from Bradyrhizobium sp. STM 3562, assembly GCF_045571435.1. NCBI lineage: Bacteria > Pseudomonadati > Pseudomonadota > Alphaproteobacteria > Hyphomicrobiales > Nitrobacteraceae > Bradyrhizobium > Bradyrhizobium sp. STM 3562. Next base: position 8,131,472 of record NZ_CP120694.1, on the reverse strand, counting down.
AATCGCGAGAGACGACATAGGCGCGCGCCCTGGGATCGCTCTCCAGCGATAGCAGCTTCTGCTCGTTTGTGCGCAGATGCGCCGCCCGATCGAGGATGTTGCCGACGAACGCCGGCTTTCCCAGCGGAAACGAATCAGATGCGGACATGTTCTGTTCAACCCAACCAGATCTTGCGGCGTAGCGCGCTGATGAAAAGTTGCACTTCCTCGGCGTCATGGGCGAGCGGCGGCACCACGCCCCAAACCGGACGCGGCCAGGCGGCGTCGTTCTGGCGCCGCGCGATCACATGCACATGGAGCTGCGGTACGACGTTGCCGAGCGCCGCGATGTTGAGCTTGTCGCATTTGGTGATGTCTTTCAGCGCCCGCGCCACGCGGGAGATTTCCGTCATCAACTGCGCCTGCTCGATCTCGGAAAGGTCGATGATCTCGACCGTGTCCTCGCGCCGCGGCACCAGCAGCAGCCATGGGTAGTTGGCATCCTTGATGACCAGCACCCGGCAGAGCGGCAGGTCGCCGATATCGATGGTGTCCTTCTTGAGCTGGGGATGCAGCGACCAGGTGGATTCGGGCATACGGGTTCTCGAATTCATCCCCTACCGTTGCAGACACTTGGGCCGCAAACAACACCCGTCATGCCTGGCTTTATGCCGGGCATCCACGCCTTTTTTGCAAGGCCGGAGCAAGCAGGTCGTGGATGGCGGGGGCAAGCCCGGCCACAACGGAACAAGCTGCAATACCCCGCTTGCTTTCTGACCCTTTTGGCCCCAAATAGGGGCCGGGAGATTGGCGGTGGACGAGCCACTCGCCAACCGGGTCAGGTCCGGAAGGAAGCAGCCCTAACGAGGTCCGGATCGGGTCGCTCGTCAGTCTCCTACCTGTTTTTCGAGCGAAACGCGCAAAACGGGGCGAGAATCCCGTCCCCGCGCCGCTCGTTTGGGCGCGTCGTCCGCAAGACCGGCTGCGGCTTTGCGGCCAGGCTATGCACCGTCAGCCGATCGAAGCCGGCCGAAAGACGTTTCATTTGCGGATCGCTCGATGACCGACGCCGGCGCCCCTTCTTCAAAGCCCGACAGCGCCGCCCCTGGCGGTCTCGACTCGGCCGCAGGCACAGCCAAGCCTTATCGCGTGCTGGCGCGCAAATACCGCCCCTCCAGTTTTGCCGATCTGATCGGCCAGGACGCGGTGGTCCGCACCGTTTCCAACGCTTTCGAGACCGGCCGCATCCCGCAAGCCTGGATCCTGACCGGCGTGCGCGGGGTGGGCAAGACGACTACCGCGCGCATCCTGGCGCGCGCGCTGAATTATGAGCTGCCGGACGGCTCGATGAAGGGGCCGACCATCGACATGCCGACCCTCGGCGTGCATTGCCAGGCCATCATGGAAAGCCGGCACATGGACGTGCTGGAAATGGATGCCGCGTCCCATACCGGCGTCGACGATGTCCGCCAGATCAACGATAGCGTGCGCTACGCGCCGGCCACGGCCCGCTACAAGGTCTACATCATCGACGAAGTCCACATGCTCTCGACCGCGGCCTTCAACGCGTTCTTGAAGACGCTGGAGGAGCCGCCGGAGCACGCCAAATTCGTCTTCGCCACCACCGAGATCCGGAAAGTTCCGGTCACCGTGCTGTCGCGCTGCCAGCGCTTCGACCTGCGCCGGGTCGAGGCCGATGTGCTGATGAAGCATCTCGCCAACATCGCGGCCAAGGAAGGGGTCGAGATCGAGCCGGAGGCGCTCGGCATCATCGCCCGCGCGGCGGAAGGCTCGGTGCGCGATTCGCTGTCGCTGCTCGATCAGGCGATCGCGCATGCGGCGGGGCCGGTCCGGGCAGATGCGGTGCGGCAGATGCTGGGGCTCGCCGACCGCACGCGGGTGATCGATCTGTTCGATTCGCTGGTGCGCGGCGATATCGCCGGCGCGTTCCGCGAATTCCGCGAGCAATATGACACCGGCGCCGATCCGGTCGTGGTGCTCTCGGATCTGGCCGAGTTCGTCAACTTCGTCACCCGCGTCAAGATCGTCCCGGCGACCGCCGACAACGTCGCCTATAGCGAGACAGAGCGGCTGCGCGCGCGCGAGTTCGCGACAAAGATGTCGATGCGGGTATTGTCGCGGATGTGGCAGATGCTGCTCAAGGGCATCACCGAGACGCAAGGCGCAACGCGCCCGGCGGCGGCCGCAGAAATGGTCTTGGTGCGTATTGCCTATGTCGCCGACCTGCCGACCCCGGACGAAGCGATCAGGATGATCGAGCAGAACGGCGGGGCGGCTGCGACGATCGCGCCGAGTGCGGCGCCGCGCGGCGCACCGGCCTCAACGGTTTCGTCGATATCGGCCTCGCCGGCGCGTGCGCCGGCAGCGCCGCGCGCCGAGGCTTCCGTCCGCCCACAGCCGCAAATGGCGGCACCTGAGCCGCAAGTAGCGCCGGCTCGGCGGATCACGAGCTTTCCGCAGCTCGTGGCGCTTGCCGCCGAGAACCGCGACCTCCTGACCAAGTCCGCGCTCGAAGCCGATGTTCGCCTGGTTCGCATCGAGGACGGGCGGCTGGAGATCGCGCTGGAGCCGCAGGCGGCGCGGAGCATGGTGACCGAGCTGTCGCGCAAGCTCGAGCTATGGACGGGCCGGCGCTGGGCTGTGGTCGTCTCCAACGAGGCGGGGCAACCGACCCTGCGCGAGCAGAATCTCGTCAAGAAGAACGAGCGCGAGCGCGCCGCCGAAGCCGACCCACGGGTCAGGGAAGTGCTGGCACGATTTCCCGGGACGCGCATTGTCGAGGTGCGCCGGCTTGCCGCCGAGCCGCCGGAATCCGATATTAGCGCGAACCTTGGTGACGGCGAGTTCGGCGGCGACGACGCCCCTGATAACGAGGACGATTTTTAGAGCATGATCGGGACGCGAAGGGCTGCGTTAGCGAGAAAGCGTGCAGTGGTTTTCCGACGGGACCATGCTCAAGCGAGACGATAGAGGATGCACCGATGGCTGATTTTCTCGGCATGATGAAGCAGGCGGCGCAACTGCAATCCAAGATGCAGCAGATGCAGGAAGAACTCGGCAATGTGGAGGTCGAGGGCCTCGCCGGCGGTGGGCTGGTCGCGGTTCGCATGAGCGCGAAGATGGAAGTGAAGGGCGTCAGGATCGACCCCTCGCTGATGAAGCCCGAAGAGCGTGAGATCCTTGAGGATCTCTTGGTGACCGCGCATGCGGATGCCCGGCGCAAGGCTGAGACGGCGATGCAGGAAAAGATGCAGGCTTTCACCGGCGGCCTCGGCCTGCCGCCGGGCCTGCTGGGGCTTGGTTCATAAGACATCCGGCTCGTCAGAAATGCCCAGCGCCGTCGCCGGCCCCGAGATCGAACGCCTGATCCAGCTCCTCGCGCGCCTGCCGGGGCTTGGTCCGCGTTCGGCGCGCCGGGCTGCACTCCACCTCATCAAGAAGCGCGAAGCGCTGATGTCGCCGCTCACGAGCGCGCTTCAGGTCGCGATCGACAAGATCCAGATCTGCAAGACCTGCGGCAATATCGATACGCAAAATCCCTGCACAGTCTGCACCGATCCGCGCCGCGATGGGGCGATCATCGTGGTGGTTGCCGATGTGGCCGATCTTTGGGCGCTGGAACGGGCGAATGCAACCAATGGCCGCTATCACGTGGTCGGCGGCACGCTGTCGCCGCTCGACGGCGTCGGCCCGCAGGACCTCACCATCGACGCGCTGGTCGCCCGTGCTCATGACCCGAAAGTGAGCGAGATCATTCTCGCGCTCAATGCAACCGTCGACGGTCAGACGACCGCGCACTACATCACCGATCTGTTGCAGGACGCCAACGTCAAGGTGACACGTCTGGCCCACGGCGTGCCGGTCGGCGGCGAACTTGATTATCTCGACGAAGGTACGCTATCTGCGGCAATGCGCCAGCGCACCCTCTTCTAGCCTGAACACACGGAAGACTGACGAATGACGAAGCGACGATTCGCCATGGGCTTGACCTTTGCGTCGATTTTGCTGGCGAGCTTTCCCGCCTCCGCCGGCCGCGCGGAGCAGCCTGCGGAAGCGCCGCTCAAGGCCGGCAAGCCGATCAATACCGGCGATGTGCTCTCGGGCGAACTCAACGCCTTGCGCGTGCGCGATGCCAAGGACGGCAAGCCGGTCGCGACCTATCAGATCACGACGGAGCCGCGCCGGCTGCCGCCCCCGAACGGGCTTTGCAACCTGGAGACGGGGCCCGAAACCTTCCAACTCGTCACCACCAGCGGCACCCAGGCCGCGCAACTGAAATCTCTCGTCGGCAGGGAAATCTCGGTGAAGGTGGACGAGGTCGCCTGCGCCCAGGATGCCGGGCAAATGAGCGAGGCGGTGATCACCAAGTGGAGCTTGGTGAGGCACTAGGCCGCCGCAGGGTGGGTACAGCGGAAGCGAAGCCCACCATGTGGCGATGGCGATGGGTTTCGCGTCGCTCTGCCCACGTCTCGGACTCACACCTTCACCGGCCCCAGCGTTTCGAAATGGCCGCGCCGCTGCAGCCACGTCAGCAGCAGCAGGCTTGGCACCGCCACAACCACGCAGATCGCGAAGAATGCCGGCCATCCCACGGCCTTGGCCACGAAACCCGCCCCCGACGACAAATACGTGCGCCCGACCGCGGAGAGCGCAGTAAGCAGCGCGTATTGGGTCGCAGTATGCAGCGGGTTCTGGCACAGCGCCGAGAGGTAGGCGACGAAGATCACGGTGCCGATCGCGCTGGTGAAGTTTTCCGCGGATATTGCCAGCGCCAGCGCCCATTGATTGATGCCGATCACCGCGAGCCAGGAGAAGGAGAGGTTGGCGACCGCCTGCAGGATACCGCCGATCCACAAGCTCGCGGCCAGCGAATAGCGCCGTGCGACAAAGCCGCCGGCGAAACCACCGATCAAGGTGGCCGCGAGGCCAACGCCTTTCACGATCGCCGCATAGTCGTTGCGGGAGAAGCCGAGATCGATGACGAACGGCGCTGTCATGGTGCCGGAAAAGGCGTCGGTGAATTTGAACAGCACCACGAAGGCAAGCGCGGCGATCGCGTCCTTGCGGCTTAGGAACTCGGTGAACGCGCCGACCGCGGCATGCAGCACGCGCACGAAGGCGGTCTCGGCGTGCGTCGCCGCTTCGGCTTGTGCGGATTGTTCCGGTTCCGTGGCGAGAAGCGCCGTCACGGTGCCGATCAGCACCATGCCCGCCATCACCACATAGCCCCACGTCCACGCTGCACCGCGTGTGAGTCCTGCGCCTTCAAAGCCGCTGACGATGAACAGGGCGCCCGCGGTCGAGACCAGCATGCCGATGCGATAGGCGGCGACGTACGCGGCCATACCGGCGGCTTGCTCGCTTTCGGGCAGGCTCTCGATGCGGAAGGCATCGACCACGATGTCCTGCGTCGACGAGGCGGCCGCAACCAGCAGCGCCGCCAGCGCGACGAAGAGCGCCGAACGCGCCGGATCCGCTGTCGCCAGCAACAGGATGGTTGCGATCAACAGGACTTGCGAGAACACCAGCCAGCCGCGGCGGCGGCCGAAAGCGTGGGTGAAGAACGGCACATGCAGCGCATCGATCAGCGGCGCCCATAGAAATTTCAGCGTGTAGGGCGTGCCGACCAGCGCGAACAGGCCGATGGTGCCGAGATCGACGCCGGCCTCGCGCATCCAGACCAGGAGCGTGGATCCCGACAGCGCCAGCGGCAGCCCTGAGGAAAAGCCGAGGAATAGCACGATCAGCACCCGCGGCTGCAGGTAAACCGCAAGGCTCTCGCGCCAGGTGGGTTTGGGCGGCTCAGCGGGCACGCCGGTCTTGGAGGCGACTTCGGGTCGGGTCATGCAGAATCGTAGGGTGGGTTGAGCCAACGGGGTCGCGCGAACGCGCGCCCGATGACAGGCTACGCGAAACCCACCATTTCTCATCCGATCCCCGGAAGTGATGGGTTTCGCTACGCTCAACCCATCCTACGCGTCCGGTCAAGATGAACTATTCCCCCGCCTGCAGCTTGCGCGGGACTGGGAACAGATCGGGTGCGGCCGGCTTCACCAGCCGCGGCGCCTCCACCGGCGCATCGGTCTTGCTGAAATCGAGTTCCTCGATCCGCCCGGCGCGCTTTTCGATCTTGTCGGCGGAGATCAGAATCTGCCTGATGTCCTCGTTGACGTCGCTAAAATGCTTCTGCAGCTTGAGCACGCGCTCGCGCAAGCGGGTGAGATCGTCGCCCAAATTGATCACCTCGGTGCGGATCTGGTCAGCCGCGTCGCGGATGCGCGCATCCTTCATGATCTGTTGCATCACCTGGATCGCCAGCATGAGCAGCGAGGGCGACACCAGCACGACGCGGGCGCGATAGGCCTTCTGGATCACGTCGTCAAAGCCGTCATGGATTTCGGCATAGACCGACTCCGACGGCACGAACATCAGCGCGTTATCCTGGGTCTCGCCGGGAATGAGGTATTTTTCCGCGATATCGCCGACATGCTTGAGCACGTCACTGCGCAGCCGCTGCGCGGCAAGCTTGCGCTCCTCGTCGCTGCGGGCGTCATGCAGGGCGGTCACCGCCTCCAACGGAAACTTCGCGTCGATGCAGAGCGGCCGCTGGTCGGGCAGGAACACCACGCAATCCGGGCGCTTGCCGCTCGAGAGCGTGTACTGGAACTCGTAGGAGCCCTTGGGCAGCCCGTCCTGCACGATCGCTTCCATCCGCGCCTGGCCGAAGGCGCCGCGCGACTGCTTGTTGGCGAGCACGTCGCGTAAGGTCGTGACCTGGGTCGTGAGGTGGGAGAGATTCTTCTGCGCATCGTCGATGATGCCGAGCCGCTCGTGCAGCACGCGCAAGGAATCCAGGGTGTTGCGCGTGGTCTGTTCCATCGATTGGCCGACGCGATGGGTGACCGAATCCAGCCGCTCGTTGACCGCGCGCGCCATCTCGGCCTGGCGCCCCGCGAGCGCCTGCGCCATCGCGTCAACGCGACCATTGGCCTCGCTCTGCACACGCAGCATCTCGCTCAAGCGCTGCTCGAGCTCATCGGAGCGCATGGCCTGGACAGCCGCCAGCTCCGCGCCGCGTTTGCCCGAGCGCGCCACCACGATGACGAGCGCGGCCAACAGGACCAGCGTGAGCACGCCGAAACCGGTCAGCGCTTCGTTCGCATGGATCGGCCAGTCGCCGATCACGAAAAGGATCTGGTTCATGCCCTCCTCTCTAGCCGATTCGCGAGTCGAAGCGAACGAAGAGAGAACATTTATGGTAAATAGGAGGTAAAGTTTTATGGTTAATGCCGCGCTAAATTTCGCAGGTGGCAGGAGGTCGACCGGTTCCGCGGCACATTGACCGGCACAGGCCGAGGGCCTAAATCGCGCGCATGGCCCTAAGAGAAATCATTATCCTGCCGGACAAGCGGCTCCGGCTCGTGTCCAAACCTGTCGAAAAAGTGACCCCGGAGATCCGGAAGCTTGCCGACGACATGTTCGAGACCATGTATGCCGCGCCGGGGATCGGCTTGGCAGCGATCCAGGTCGCGGAACCGTTGCGCCTGATCACCATGGACCTCGCCAAGAAGAGCGAGGAGGGTGAGACAAGGCACGAACCGCGCGTCTTCATCAATCCGGAAATCCTGACCTCTTCGGAAGAAAAGTCCGTTTACGAAGAAGGCTGCCTCTCGATCCCCGAATATTACGAGGAGGTCGAGCGGCCGGCGCGCGTGCGCGTGCGCTTCACCGATCTCGACGGCAAGATGCATGAGGAGGATGCCGAGGGGCTGTTCGCCACCTGCATCCAGCACGAAATCGATCATCTCAACGGCGTGCTGTTCATCGACTATCTCTCGAAGCTCAAACGCGACCGGGTGCAGAAGAAATTTGAAAAGGCCGCCAAGCGCGTGGTGGAGTAGTTGAACTTCTCTCGGCTGTCGTGCCCGGGCTTGACGCGGGCATCCACGCCTTTCTTTCCAGCCGGAAGCAAAGCCGTGGATGGCCGGGATAGGCCCGGCCATGACGAGAAAAACTGAAGCAGTTGAGCAATGCCCCTGCGCCTGATCTTCATGGGTACGCCGGATTTCTCGGTGCCCACGCTGCTGGAACTGGCCGCTCACGGCCATGACATCGCGGCCGTCTATACCCGCGCGCCAAAGCCGGGCGGGCGCGGCATGAAGCTGCAGGCAACGCCGGTGGAGCAGGAGGCGCGACGGCTTTCGATTCCCGTGTTCACGCCGTCGACGTTGAAGACCTCGGAGGCGCTGGAACAGTTTCGTGCGCACAAGGCCGACGCGGCGGTGGTCGTGGCTTACGGCATGATCCTGCCGCAGGCGATCTTGGATACGCCGGCGCACGGCTGCTTCAACCTGCACGCGTCTCTCCTGCCGCGCTGGCGCGGCGCCGCGCCGATCAACCGCGCCATCATGGAAGGCGATGCCGAGACCGGCGTGATGGTGATGAAGATGGATGTGGGGCTCGACACCGGCGACATCGCGATGGCCGAGCGCGTGGCGATTACCGATCAGATGACCGCTGCCGATCTGCATGATCGGCTGTCGCGGCTGGGCGCCGATCTGATGGTGCGCGCCATCGGCGCGCTCGATCGCGGTCAGCTCCAACTCACACCGCAGCCGAGCGAGGGTGTGACCTACGCGGCCAAGATCGACAAGGCGGAAGCGAGGATCGATTGGAACAAGCCGGCACACGCGGTGCTTCGACATATCCATGGGCTGTCGCCCTTTCCCGGCGCCTGGAGCGAGGTGTCGCTGGAAGGCGCGCCGGCGCGGATTAAGGTCCTGCGCTGCTCGCTGGTCGAGGGCTCAGGCGCCCCCGGGACGGTGCTCGATGATCAGCTCACCATCGCCTGCGCCGAAGATGCAATCCGCATCATCGAGCTGCAGCGCGCCGGCAAAGCGCCAATGAAGGCCGCGGAGTTCTTGCGCGGCACGCCGCTGAAAGTCGGCGCGAGATTTACATGACGCTGTCATGCCCTGCGTGGGCGGGGTATCCAGTAGGCTGCGGCTTCTCGGCTGAACTGAAGCGCCGCGGCGTACTGGATCATCCGCTTTCGCGGAGGATGACTTCGGAGAAAAATGCCCCGCTACAAGCTCACCATCGAATATGACGGCGCCCCCTTCTGCGGCTGGCAGCTCCAGGACAATGCGCTGTCGGTGCAGGGCGCGCTGGAAGCGGCGGTCGCGGCGATGTGCGGCGAGCCTGTTCGCGTCCATGGTGCGGGGCGCACCGATGCCGGCGTGCATGCGTTCGGCCAGGTCGCGCATTGCGATGTTGCAAAACCTTTTGCGCCCGACCGTCTGCGCGACGGGCTCAACGCACACTTGCGCCCGCATCCGATCGCGGTGCTCGCAGCCGAGATCGTCCCCGATACTTTCGAAGCGCGCTTCTCGGCCAGGAAGAGGCATTATCTTTATCGCATCAAGAACACGCGGGCCAATCTCGCGCTCGATATCGGCCGTGTCTGGCGCGTGCCGCGTCGGCTCGATGCGGGCGCGATGCATGAGGCGGCGCAGCGGCTCGTCGGCAAGCACGATTTCACCACCTTCCGCGACACCGAATGTCAGGCGAAGTCACCGGAGAAGACGCTGGACCAGCTCGATGTCACGCGCGATGGCGATGAGATTCGGATTGTGACCTCGGCGCGCTCCTTCCTGCACAGCCAGGTGCGCTCGATGGTGGGCTCCCTGGTCTGGGTCGGCGAAGGCCGCTGGAGCGCCGATGATCTGGCTGCGGCGTTGGCCGCAAAAAACCGCGCCGCCTGCGGTCCGGTCGCACCGCCGGAGGGGCTATATCTGGTGCGGGTGGAGTATTGAGCCAGAAATCTCTCTCCACCGTCGTGGCCGGGCAGGCCGCCCGGCCATGACGGCGGAGTACCGGGTGATAGCTGAGCGAAACGTCAGCTAGCCAAAATACCGATCCAAGATCCCCCGATAAATCTTCGTCAGCTTCTCCATATCCGCGACCGCGGCGCGTTCGTCGATCTGGTGCATGGTCTGGCCGACCAGGCCGAACTCGATGACCGGGCAGTAGCTCGCGATGAAGCGGGCGTCCGAGGTGCCGCCGGTGGTGGAGAGCTCGGGCTTACGTCCCGTGATCTCCTCGATCGCTGCGACCGCGAGGTCGGTGAAGGGGCCGGGTTTCGTCAAAAACACATTGGAGTTCGACGGCTGCCACTCGATGTGCGCGCGGATGCGGTTGCCCGCCGCTTTCGCCACGCGCTCTTCTACCAGCTTGCGCAGGGATTCCTGCGTATGCAGGTCGTTGTAGCGGATGTTGAACCTGGCGCGCGCCTGGCCGGGAATCACATTGGTTGCGGTGTTGCCGACATCGACCGAGGTGAACTCCAGGTTCGAGGGTTGGAATTGCGCGCTGCCGCGATCGAGCGGCTCATCGGAGAGCGCCACGATCAGCCGCGAAATGTCGGGCACGGGATTATGGGCGCGATGCGGATAGGCGACATGGCCCTGCTGACCCTCGACGTAAAGCGTGCCGGATTGCGAGCCGCGGCGGCCGATCTTGATGCAGTCGCCCATCGCCTCCTGATTGGAAGGCTCGCCCAGCACGCAATGGTCGAACTTTTCGCCGCGCGCGGCAGCCCATTGCAACAGCTTGACGGTGCCGTTGACCGAAAGGTCTTCCTCGTCTCCGGTGATCAGGAAAGAAATCGAGCCCTTGGGCTTGCCGCCATTGTCTTTCAGATAGCCGAGCACCGCGGCGACGCTGCAGGCAATCCCGCCCTTCATGTCGACCGCGCCCCGGCCGTAGAGAAAGCCGCCCTTAACGTCGCCCGAAAAAGCGCCGACGCTCCAGGCCGCCTCGTCGCCCGGCGGCACCACATCGGTATGGCCAGCAAAGGTGATATGCGGCGCGCCCTTGCCGATACGCGCATAGAGATTGTCGATATCGGCGGTGCCGGGCTCGCCGAAGGTGACGCGGTGCACCGTAAAGCCGGCGCCTTTGAGGAGGTTTTCGAGAACACCGAGCGCCCCGGCGTCGGCCGGGGTAACGGAAGGGCAGCGGATCAGATCACGGGCAATGGAAACGGCATCGGTCATGCCTCCCGCTTAACATGCCGCAGCGGCGGCGGGCCAGACCAGAGAGATGCACTCGCCCCGTCGTCCTTAGGTGCCGTAGCGCAGCGAAGGCCTCGAAGGATGGATCGGCCTCCGCTGCGAAAGCCGGGCCGTCGGCCTTCGAGACGCGCGCTGTCGCGCGCTCCTCAGGCTGACCGGATTGATACCCAGATTAAGGACTAATCCCGCAGCAGCTCGTTGATGCTGGTCTTGGCGCGGGTGCGCTCGTCGACGCGCTTGACGATGACAGCGCAGGCGGTGGAGGGGCCCGGCTGGCCGTTCTTGAGCGGTTTTCCAGGCAGAGTGCCCGGCACCACCACCGCATATTCGGGTACCTCGCCGACAAAGATCTCGCCGGTCTCGCGGTCGACGATCTTGGTGGAGGCGCCCAGGAACACGCCCATCGAAAGCACCGCGCCCTTGCGCACGATCACGCCTTCGGCGACCTCGCTGCGGGCGCCGATGAAGCAGTCGTCCTCAACGATCACGGGCTCGGCCTGTAGGGGCTCCAGCACGCCGCCGATTCCCACGCCGCCCGAGATGTGCACGCGCTTGCCGATCTGGGCGCAGGAGCCGACCGTGGACCAGGTGTCGACCATGGTGGCTTCATCGACATAGGCGCCGAGATTGACGAAGGACGGCATCAGCACGACGTTCTTGGCGATGAAGGCGGAGCGGCGCACGATCGCGCCGGGCACCGCGCGAAAGCCGGCATCGCGGAAACGGTTCTCGCCCCAGCCCTCGAATTTGGAGGGCACCTTGTCCCACCACGACGCCTTGCCGGGTCCACCGGGGATCACGCTCATATCGTTGAGGCGGAATGACAGCAGCACGGCCTTCTTCAGCCACTGGTTGACCTTCCACTTGCCGCTTGCCTCGCGCTCCGCGACGCGCGCCTCGCCTTTGTCGAGCAGTTCGAGCGCGCCCTCGACGGCGTCGCGCACCTCGCCTTTGGTCGCGGTCGAAATGCCGTCGCGTGCGTCAAAGGCGGCGTTGATGGTGGATTCGAGGGCGGACAAAGACATCGGGATATCCTTGAGTTTTTTGCGGCGGGCAGGCTTTTTCAGGATTTGGCGGGACGGAGTCAAGCGTAGGGTCGTCATGGCCGGGCTTGTCCCGGCCATCCACGTGGAGCTGCACGCGCGGAAAGGCGTGGATGCCCGGGCCTTCGCCTCGCCGAAGCGGCTCCGGCCGCGCAGGCGGGACAAGCCCGGGCATGACGGAGAGAGCGGGCTTCGCCAGAGCGATGGCTACGTCTTTTGCTTCGCCAGCCCCGCCAAAAACCCGGTCAGATCATCCGTGACGTGATCCACGTGCGAGGCGTCGCGCCCCTCGAGCTCCCAATCCTCGCGCACCACCTCCTTCGTGCCGTCCGGTACCACCAGCACTGTGGTCATGCCGAGCTGATGCGGGACGACGAGGTTGCGGGCGAGATCCTCGAACATCGCGGCTTTGGCCGGATCGACGTCGTGAAGCCTGAGAAAACGCTCGTAGGTCTGCGGCGCCGGCTTTGGCTCGAGCTCGGCGGCGATGATATCGAACACCGCATCGAAATGGCCTGACAGTCCGAGCCGTTCCAACACCTTGTCGACATGATCGGCCGAGCCGTTGGTCAGGATCAGCTTGCGGCCCGGCAGCTTTGCGATCGCCGCGCCCATTTCGGGATTGGGCTCGAGCGGGGAATGGTCGATCTGGTGCACATAGGCGAGGTAGTCGTCGGCGCTGACCCCGTGCAAACTCATCATGCCGCGCATGGTGGTGCCGAAGCGCAGATAATAGTCCTTCTGGATCCGCCGCGCCTCTTCCGGCGGGACATTCAGCCAGCGGCTGACATAGTCGCGGATGCGCACGTCGACCTGCTGCCACAGATTGACGTGATGCGGATAGAGCGTGTTGTCGAGGTCGAACACCCAGGTGTCGACATGATCGAAGGTGCGGAGGGTGGGTTCGGCTAAAGGCATCGCTCTCTCAAGTCGTCGTCCTGGCGAAGGCCAGGACCCATACCGCGGAATCCATCAATCGGGCACGCGCTTGGTTACTGTCTGCGCAACAACGAATGCCTGTGGTTATGGGTCCTCGCGTTCGCCAGGACGACAGTGGGGATAGGGACGACGGTGCAAGTGGCATCATCACGGCATCGCAAAACGGATAGTCTTGCCGCCGCTCGACATATCAACAGCCGCAAAGCCGGTCGCGGAAAAGCCGCGGCTGCCGCAATCGCCCTGCTCGTTGGTTTCGAACTTGTTCTCGCGGGTGCAAAGCTGCTTGGTGCCGCCCCAGTTCAGGGGCCTGTCGCTGATCTTGATGGTGCGGTTGTCGGCATCGACGGCCTCGGCAAAACTATAGATCTGCCTGGGTTGGCCGGTGACATCGGGATGCAGGCACTTGCCGGGATCGATGCGATACCAGCCGCGGCTGATCACGCTCCTGCCGTCCTCGGTCGCGACCGCCGCCATCACCCTGTATGGGGTGTCGTTGCACCAGGTGAGCCCGGTGGGCGAGGGCGCCTGCACCGCGTCGATCATGGTGGTGAAGAAGTTCGGCGACTGCAGCACGTCGGACGAAAGCCCGCGGCTCTTCAAGAAGGCGGCGAGCGCGCTCTGCGTCTTGGGTCCGTCGACTCCATCGATCGGCGCGGCGTCATAGCCTGCGATCAGCAGCAGCCGCTGGATCGCGGCGAGCCGCGCCTGCTCGTCGTCATATTCGGAGTCTTCGGCGAGATAGGCGACCAGATTGCCGTCGTCCGTCTGCGTCGGCGTGACCTGCGTGAAGCGCGCCGGCGTCTGGCCGGCGCGACACTCACGGGCGGCGGCGATGACGAAATCGCCCGAGGCAACGCACAGCGTGTCGGTGCCGTTCTGCGGCAGCGGCGACGCGCCATAGACGCCGAGCGCGCGGGCATTGAGCAGGATGCGGTCGGCCGCGAGCGTGCCCTGCACCACCACGCGGCACGCCGCCGGATCGATCCGGAACCAGCCGCGTGTGGCGGTCGCCGCCTTCTCATCGATGCCGATCGCGGCCTCCACCACATAGCTCATGCGGTTGCAGATTTTGAGGTCCGCCGAAGCGGGAGCGGAAGATGCGACAAATGAGACGATTGCTGCGGGTAGTGCGAGCAGGGTCCGCTTCCAAATCGAGACAGACGTGCGCCGCCGTTGGCTGCGCTCGTCGCGCCGGGGCTCGTCCCGCCTGCGCGGCGGGAGCCGCTTCGGCGAGGCGAAGGCCCGGGCTTCCACGTCTTTCTTTCGGCTTGAAGACGCGTGGATGGCCGGGACAAGCCCGGCCATGACGATTTTCCCTTGCGGCCGCTGCCCGCCCATCACTTGTGGATCAGCGTGCCGGTGCCCTGATTGGTGAACAATTCGAGCAGGACGGCGTGCTGCGTCTTGCCGTCGATGATGACGACGCCCTCGACGCCCTGTTCAAGCGCGTAGATGCAGGTCTCGACCTTCGGGATCATGCCGCCGGAAATGGTGCCGTCGGCGATCAGCTTGCGGGCTTCCTTCACCGAGAGTTCCGGAATCAATTTCTTCGACTTGTCGAGCACGCCGGGCACGTCGGTGAGCAGCAAGAGCCGCTTGGCCTTGAGCGCGCCGGCGACGGCGCCCGCAAAAGTGTCGGCATTGACGTTGAAAGTCTGTCCGGTCTTCGAGGTCGCTAGCGGCGCCAGCACGGGGATCAGCTCATAGCCGATGAGCTGGTTGAGCAGGGTCAGGTCGACCTTTTCCGGTTCGCCGACAAAGCCGAGATCGACCACCCTCTCGATATGCGAGCCCGGATCGATCATGGTGCGGCTCGCCTTCACCGCGCTGACCATGTTGCCGTCCTTGCCGCAGAGGCCGACCGCCTTGCCGCCGGCCTCGTTGATGTAGCCGACGAGCTGCTTGTTGATCGATCCGGCCAGCACCATTTCGACGATCTCGATGGTGGCGGCATCGGTGATGCGCAGGCCTGCCGCGAATTCGGACTGAATGCCAAGGCGCTTCAGCATGGTCGCGATCTGCGGCCCGCCGCCATGGACCACCACCGGGTTGATCGCGGTCTGCTCCAGAAGCACGATGTCGCGCGCGAAGGCGCGTGCGGTGTCCTCGGCGCCCATGGCGTGGCCGCCATATTTGATGACGATCGTCTCGTCGTCATATTGCTGCATATGCGGCAGCGCCTCGGACAGGATTCGGGCCTGATCGAGCGGGCTGATGTCGGGCACGTCGGTCATCAATGGATCTCGCGGGCGGGAGGCGGAAACTCGGGCCGGTTTCTATCCGATTGGCGCGCTATGCGCAAAGTGTCAGGCGCGGCGCGGCCACGCGGCCGCCACCGCGAGCAGGAGCCAGCTCAGGATCAGGAGCGTGCCGCCGGTCGGCGCTGCATAGGGAAACAGGTTGTGCCCGGCAAATTGCCGGATCGTCAGATCGCCGGCGAACAGGAAAGCTGCCACGACAAAGCCGAGCGCGGCAACGAGGCCAGGCTTGGGATCGACGAGGCCGCGCTCGGCAAGCGCCACCGTTCCCAAGACGGCGCTGGCATGAAACAGCAGCATGGAGCAGGCGGGCGTAAGTAGGGCGGCATTGCCGCCATGCGCCGACAGGGCGGCGAGAATCACGCCATCGGCGCCCATGACGCCGGCCAGGATGACGAGAATGCGACGGGCGCTGCTCACGACCCGCGTTCCTGCAGCAGGCGGGCCATCGCCGCGCGCAGTTCGGCCATCCCGGTACCTGAGCGTGAAGACGTCGCCAGCACTTCAGGAAAGGCGGCGGGATGTTTGGCCAGGGCCGCTTCCGTCTCGTTGATGCGCACCTGCAGTTCGGTGGCCTTGACCTGGTCCGCCTTGGTAAGGACGAGCTGATAGCTCACGGCCGCCTTGTCCAGCGTCTTCAGCACGTCCTGATCGACGTCCTTCAAGCCGTGTCGCGCATCGATCAGCACATAGACCCGTGCGAGCGAGGCGCGGCCCTGCAGGAATTTGTGGATCAACGCGGTCCAGGCCGCGACCTTGGTCTTCGGCGCCTGCGCATAGCCGTAGCCGGGCATGTCGACCAGGCGCAGGCCGGCTTTTTGCGGTCCCTCGAAGAAGATCAATTCCTGGGTGCGGCCGGGCGTGTGGGAGGTGCGCGCCAGGTTGTTGCGGCCGGTCAGGGAGTTGATGAGCGAGGATTTTCCGACATTGGAGCGCCCGGCAAAGGCGACCTCGGTGGGCCCCATCGGCGGCAACACCGCGATCGAGGGCGCGGCGTAAACGAAGCGCCACTCGCCGGCGAACAGCGTCCGCCCCGCTTCGATCAGCTCCGCATCGATATCGGCCATCATGCCAACTGCTTGCCGTTTGCGTCATGGCCGGGCTTGTCCCGGCCATCCACGTCTAGGTTCTCTCTACACTCTAAGACAAGACGTGGATGCCCGGCACAAGGCAGCACAAGGCCGGGCATGACGAAATAGAGACTGTTCTAGGCGGCGGCACGCAAGGCTATGTCGCCTTCTTCGGCGCGAACGTGGCCTTGAGATTGTCGAACAGTTCGACCTTCACGCCGTTACGGCGCATGATGAAGCTCTGCTGGATGACCGAGAGCGTGTTGTTCCAGGCCCAGTAGATCACGAGGCCCGCCGGGAAGCCGGCCAGCATGAAGGTGAAGATCAGCGGCATCCAGTCGAAGATCATCTTCTGGGTCGGGTCCGGCGGCGCCGGGTTGAGCTTCATCTGGAACCACATCGTGATGCCCATGATGATCGGCCAGATGCCGAGCGCGAGATAGTGCCCGAACACGGGGATCTGCGTCGGATCAAACGGAATGAGCCCGAACAGCGTGAACAGGTTGGTTGGATCGGGCGCGGAGAGATCCTTGATCCAGCCGTAGAACGGCGCATGCCGCATCTCGATGGTGACGAACAGCACCTTGTACAGGGAGAAGAACACGGGGATCTGGATCACGACGGGAAGACAGCCCGCGACCGGGTTGATCTTCTCCTTCTTGTAGATCTCCATCATCTCCTGCTGCTGCTTCACACGGTCGTCGGGATAGCGCTCCTTGAGCGCCTGGAGCTGCGGCTGCACCGACTTCATCTTCGCCATCGAGGCGTAGGACTTGTTGGCGAGCGGGAAGAACAGCAGCTTGACGATCACCGTCACCAGGAGGATCGAGATGCCGAAATTGCCGAACAGGCGGTAGAAGAAGTCCAGCGCCAGGAACATCGGCTTGGTGATGAAATAGAACCAGCCCCAGTCGATCAAGAGATCGAAATGGTTGAGCGAGAGCTCGCGGTTGTAGCCGCCAAAGCCCCAGACCGGGAAATTGAGGCCGACGACACTGGCCTCCTTGGCGCCGGCAAACAGCCGGGTGAAGGCACTGGCACTGCCGCCGGCCGCGATTGTCTGCGCGTCCTCCAGATAGTCCGTCTGGTAGGTCCTGACATTGTTGATGAGGTTCGACGAGAATCGCGCCTGCAACTGCGCATGGATGTCGGGCAGCAGCGCGGAGGCCCAGTATTTGTCGGTGATGCCGAGCCAGCCATTGGTGACCTTCCAGCCCACCGACTTGGCCTCGTCGATCTTCTTGTAGGTGAATTGCTGCAGGCCCTCGTCGCCGAGATAGCCGATCAGGCCTTCGTGCAGGATGTAATAGCCCGACACCTGCGGCGTGCCGTGGCGCGAGATCAGTGCGTAAGGATAGAGCGTGACCGGCGCATTGCCGCTATTGCTGACCTCGTCCTTGACCGTGAAGAGATAGCGGTCGTCGATCGAAATCGTGCGATGGAAGCTGAGGCCCTCGCCATTATCCCATTTCAGCACCAAGGGATTGGTTGGGGTGAGGTCGCCCTTGCTCTCCTGCTGCCACACCGTGTTCTGGTCGGGCAGCTTCGCGGACGAGCCCGCCGCGGGCACCCAGCCGAACTCCGCATAATAGGGCTCTGCGGTCCCCGAGGGCGAATACAGCACGATCGGTGGCGAGTGGGGATCGACCGTCTCGCGGAACTTCACCAGCGACAGGTCGTCGATCCGTGCGCCCTTCAGCGAAATGCTCCCTTCCAGGCTGGGCGTTTCGATCTTGACGCGCGGTGTGGCCGCAAGCGCGGCCTCGCGGCTCACGGCAGGCGCGTTTGCATTGCTGGCAGCAGGTGCTGCGGAAGGCGCGTGACCGGCCTGTGGCGAGGTTGAAGACGTAGCCGGCGAGGCGGTCGGGCTCGGCTGCGCCGGTTTCACAAGCTCGGCCTGCTTTTGGCTCTCGGCGCGCTGCCGCTCCATCTGCGGGATGTTGTAGAAATATTGCCAGGCGATCAGCACCAGGCCGGACAGGACGATGGCGATGATGGTGTTGCGATTATCGGTCATCAGTCAAAAATCTCATCCAATCCGGTTCTTAAGGACGGGCTTTGGCGGTTTGCCGGTCGAGACGATCCAGCGAGGTGCGGAGATCGTCGAGCATGGTCTTGAAATCGCGCGAGAGCGCAGGCCGTCGGCCGATGAGCACATAATCATTGTGCGGCCGCAGCGCCATCTTATTCGGCGCAATGTCGTCGCACGCTACGTCATCGATCCGCCGGACCAGTTCGCGGAGCCGGCGTCGGATACGGTTGCGTTCGGTGGCGGTGCCGTTCTTCTTGCTGACGGTGAAGCCGATCCGGGGCGGGCCCTGATCGTCGCGGCGCCTGGACTGCAGGGTGAACGCGGCTGTGTTGACCCGTGCGCCATCATTGGCAACGGCGAGGAAGTCCGCCCGCTGCCTCAGCCGCTCCATGGATGGATCTCCGGCAGGAATGCCCTGAAGCTGACGCCCTAAAAGCTCAGGCGCTCAGGCGCTTGCGGCCGCGGGCGCGGCGCGCGGCCAAGACCTTCTTGCCGCCGGTGGTGGCCTGGCGGGCGCGGAAGCCGTGACGGCGCTTGCGCACCAGTTTGCTGGGTTGGTAAGTCCGCTTCACGGGTCGTTCTCCGCTGACCGGGCAATTTGCCAGTTGTAAGAGTTGAGAGATGAAGTCCGGTAATGCTTAAGGGCCCAAAACGGGCCGCTTCCGGCCCGGAGGGGCCGGCCCCGGTATATCCAAGGGCATCGCGGACGATTGGCGCGGCTTATACGGGAGCGACCCACATTCGTCAATCGCGCCGGATGCCACAGGCAGGCTGGGCGCGACCGGCTGGAACCTTGTCATTAAACTCGAATATAATGGATTTTGCGGTGTTTTCGGGTTGAGCTGGCAGAGAGCCGGCTCAGGACATACATCACGGAACCCATCGGGCACCATCAGCAAAGGCGGGAACCGGTCTCCCCGAAGAGATCGTGCTCGCGCAAAAGATTTCGAACAAAATGATAGAGCGCGACGACAATTCGAGGCAATGTCGTGGCGCTCGGGCACATGAGCGATCCGTAATTTGACCGATCTTGGGGCGGGTCGCATTGTTGTGCAGGGCAGCAGAGGCGAATATAGCGTGTCAGCGACCGCCGACCAGCCGACCACGAAAGTGCCCCGGCCAAGACCGCCACGCCGGCTCGGCCTTTCGGGCAAGCTGCTGTTGTTGACCATTCCGCTGGTGATGATCGCGGAAGTGCTGATCTATGTGCCCGCGATCGCCAACTTCTGGATGAATCGGCTGAACGACCGCCTGGCCGCCGCCAACACCGCGGCGCTGGTGCTGGATGCGGCGCCCTTGGGCATGGTCCCGGATTCGCTCGCCCGGCAGATTCTCAAGAGCATCCAGGCCCGCGCGGTTGCGATCAAGATGGGCCAGCAGCGGCGCTTGCTCGCCAGCGCCGACCTTCCGGCCGCGATCGACCACGACATCGACATGCGGGAGATGACGGTGTGGTCGGCGATCACCGGCTCCTTCGAGATGATGCTGGAAAGCGGCCATGAGGTGATCCGCGTCATCGGCCCGGCGTCGGGAGATGCGCAATTCATCGAGGTGGTGACCGACGAGCGACCGCTGCGGCAGGCGATGTTTCGCTTCTCGCGCAATCTCGTCGTGGTGTCGCTGATCATCGCGGTGCTGACTGCGGCGCTGGTCTATCTCGCCCTGCATTTCCTGTTCGTGCGGCCGATGCGGCGATTGACCGCAAGCCTGGTCGGCTTCCACGAAGACCCCGAAAGCTCGGCGCGCATCATCGTCCCGAGCCAGCGCGGCGACGAGATCGGGGTGGCGGAGCGCGAGCTGTCCGACATGCAGCGCGACCTTGTCTCGATGCTGCATCAGAAGAGCCGGCTCGCCGCGCTCGGGCTGGCGGTCTCCAAGATCAACCATGACCTGCGCAACCTGCTCGCCTCTGCCCAGCTCATCTCCGACCAGATGGCCAGCGTGCCGGATCCGCGGGTGCAGCGCTTTGCGCCGAAACTGATGCGCTCGCTGGAGCGGGCGATCGCGTTCTGCCAGTCGACGCTGTCCTACGGCCGGGCACAGGAGGCCGCGCCCGATCGCCGCATGATGCCGGTCGAGGCGATCGTGGCCGAGGTGCGCGAGACCGCGGGGCTCGCCAGCGACGCCTCGATCACCTGGATCACGGCGATCGAGCGCGGGCTCGCGGTCGATGCCGATCCCGACCAGCTCTTTCGCGTGCTGCTCAACCTCGTGCGCAACGCGGCGCAGGCGCTGGAGAGCAACCCGAACAGCGATCGCCCCATGCAGATCCGCGTCAGCGGCCGGCGCGAGGGCGCCGTCGCCATCCTGGAAGTGTCCGACACCGGCCCCGGCGTGCCGCAAAAGGCGCGCGACCATCTGTTCGAGGCCTTCCAGACCTCGGGCCGGCCCGGCGGCAGCGGCCTGGGGCTGGCAATCGCCGCCGAACTCGTCCGTGCCCATGGCGGCAACATCCAGCTCGTCGAGGGCACCATCGGCGCCACCTTCCGGATCGTCATCCCCGACCGTCCGGTGGAACTCCTGTCCATCCGCAACGAGCGGGCGAGGGCCTAGGCTCTTTCACCCTCATCCCCTCATTCGAGGGCGATGCATCAGCATCGAACCCGGAATCTCGAGCTTTTGGGTTTGTCCGCTGGCGCGAGCCCCCGGAACGACAGCCCAAAATGGCTCGCAAAAGCCCCTCACGGACCTTGCCAATTGGGACCGAAGCCGCTAGCTAGAGGACCGCTTTCGCGGCCTTCCGACCTGATCTCGGATTGCAAGCGGGCCTTCACCGCCCGCCACCAGATGCGAAAAACGCGCCCGTAGCTCAGCTGGATAGAGCATCAGACTACGAATCTGAGGGTCGGACGTTCGAATCGTTCCGGGCGCGCCAAGTCTTCCATGAGTGTCTAGATCAGCGATGCGAGGGGGATGTGCGACCGTAGCGAGGCCGGCACTCCCCATTGACGGTCGATCATCGGCGTTGAACGCCGTCGCCGCGTTATCTGCTCGCCCACATTATTCGGCAGACGCCTTGGCTGGCGAGGCGAACGCCGCGAGCCTGCCTTGCTGACGCAAATAGATGATTTGGGCTGTCAAGCCGACGATGAGGATGGCGAGAAGACTGGCCTGTGACCCCAGGAGAAGTGGCGAGTTCAGATCGGTGACAAAGGGGTGGCCGTCTGGAACACGGCGCAGCGTTTCGGTAACGGTCGGCACCATCAGCAGAAATGTCGTCAGGCTGAGGAAGGTTGTTTCGAGGTACTTGCCCGCACGCCCAAAGCTCGAAATGCGATCGATGCCGTATCCGGCGAGCAGCAGCAGGATCGTTACCGCGCCAATACCGTAGCTCACCGGCTGATGCGCGACGAAGAACGCCGTTGCCGCGCCGATCAGCATCGAGACGAAGTAAACGGCGCCGGGCCTTGACCGAGGCACGATCCGCCCGTGACGGGCAAACATATATACAGCTAGCGGAATGGCAGGCAGGCTGCCGAGCGTATGGACCCAGCCCAGTGGTGAAATTCCAAACATATCGGTCTTGTCCTTTCGACTAGTAGGTAGGGGTTCTCGACGAGCGTCGTGGAGCGATCATGGCCATGGTTGTTTGAAATCTAGAACCTACCTGGGGCGAATCGCTGCAAGAGCGGGCCTGTCACGACACCGAATATCTTCGGATCGCCATAGGCTCGCGCCGAAAGCATCGCGCCGTGAACGGTCGCCATGAACGCTTCGGCCTCGGCACGAGGGGTATTCGTCAGTTGAAGTTGGCCGCGCCGCGCGCCGCGCTCCAACACGGATGTCAGCCACTCCGACAGGGAGCGGAAATGCCTGCGGACCTCCAAGCCAACTTCCTCGGGCAGGACGGGGAGCTGGCTTGCCAACAGTGCGCAGACACAAAACGGAGCGCTGGCATCCGCGATGCAGGCTTCCCAATACCCAACGTAGAACCGAAGCTGTTCGAGCGGATTGGACGCCTGAAGTTCGAGATTCGCTATCCCAGCCTCAGCTTCTTCCCGATACCGCGCTACTAGCGTTCGGACCAGATCGACCTTGCTTGGGAAATGGTGATGGATGCTCGCCTTACGAATCCCGACCACATCCGCGATGTCGGCATAACTGAAACCGTTGTAGCCGCCGGCAACGATCAGAGAACGTGCACAAGCCAGAATATCGTCGGAGGTCGTAGACAAGTTGCTCATACCTTTGGCTACCTTCTAGTAGGAAGGCCGTCAAGGCCTTGCAGGGCGAGCAACAAACAGGAATAGGGGTAGTGTAGAATTAGGTAACTATGGCGTAGACGTGGTTCCCATCTTCATTGTCCTTAGCCCGCCCCCAACCATCGGCAAGGCAGTGATCGCAAAACACCGCTACTGTCTCGCCATGGGCGCGTGCGCGGCCAGACCTGCATCGCGACTCTTGCGACGGTCTCTCGCACGAGATCTGAGCCAACAGATCGGAAACTCGCCGTAATCTCAGCGAAATTGCGCTGTGCTTCCGAGTGTGATTTTAGAGGGCTATAGCGTAGAGGTAGTTGTCATCTTCGCCCGGTGCGGCGCGCCATTCTTCGATGCCGGTCAACAGCGCAGCATCTGGTTGCCGGTCGCAGGCCACGGATCGGGCGCGCCGTGTCAGGAACCAGATGAAGATATCGCAGGCATTCAGATTCGAAGCTGCACACCGGCTGCCAAACGTGCCCGAGACGCACCGCTGCAGCCGGCTGCACGGTCATTCCTACCGGGTCGAGGTTCAGTTGAGCGGACCGGTGGATCCGCGCACCGGTTTCGTCGTGGACTTCTTCGACGTCGAACGATGCTTCGCCGATATCGTGGGCGCGTTGGACCACAGATGCCTGAATGACGTCGGGGGACTTGAGAATCCGACCGCCGAGAACATCGCGATCTGGATATGGGACCGCTTGAAGCCGAGTCTTCGACAGCTCTCCGCTGTTCGGGTCTATGAGACGGCGGATTGCTGGGCCGAATATGAGGGGCGGTAACGACCACGCGCCGCGACCGGTTGCGGTCCTTTGTACCAGATCTTCTCCTTCCGATTTAACCAGTCTTTGCGGGGGCGCCCGCTCCATAGCGCAGGCCATCGACGCTCGCGTCGGATCGCATCAGGCGTAGCCAACCCAGCCGCGGAAGGTGAAGCCGGCATAGAACAGGCTGACGTTCGAAAAGCCCGCTTCACGCAGCATTGCTTCGTCCTGCTCTGGCGTGAGGATGGTTAGCTGCGTCTCGATCGCCGCGCGGGCGTTCGCCGCCTTGTCGGGATCGACGCCGGAGGCGACCACGAATGCCGTGTATCGCGACAGCCAAAGCGCGCGCTCTTCACCTTGGGGAATGCTGAGGTGTGCGACCACGAACGGCGCGCCAGGCTTCAGACGGCGGTAAACTTCGGCCACCGTACGTCGTCGTTGCTCGAGAGTCAGGAAGTGCAACGTCAGAAGACAGGTCGCCGCATGGAACGGACCGATCGGCGCATCGTCGATGTAGCCCTGATGGAGGGTCGCGCGCGAGGCGAGCGGTCCCAGGGTCCGTTGGGCCAGCTTCAGCATCTCGGCACTCGGATCAACGCCGTCGAACCTCCAACGCGGATGAGCCTCGGCAAACGCCTTCAACTCCAGCCCGCCACCGGCGCCGACGACCAGGACTCGGGCATCTTCCGAAACACGCTCTGCAAGCAGAAGCGTGGTCATGCGTTGCATGGCGTCGTAGCCGGGCACGTTTCGTGGCGGCCCTTCGGCGTACCGGGCCACGGCCTCAGGATTCGAGAAGGGGTCTATCCGCTCGTCCACCACGCCAACTCCGGGGATTGCAGGTCAGGAGAAGCTCAGTAGGGGTTCTGGCATGCACAAGACCGGGCTTACGCGGCCGTCGTATCGATCGCGCGGCGAATGACCCGCTGAACTTCCTCATTCGACAGAAACAGATCGTGGTTGATGATGCCCCAGCCGGCATCGGATGCATCGATCACGCGCACGCCGAGCCGCTCGATGGCGGCTTTCTCGGCGGCGCCAACGCGGGTCATTCCACCCGCGATTCGCCCCGACAGCGCGAGCGCGCGATCGTTCGTTGCGCTGATGACGGTGATCTTGCCGGCGAGCGGACCGATGCTGCTCACTGCCGACGAGAACACGTCCATGTCGATATCGGGCGCGGCGAAAACCACGGCGCCGATCCTGCCGGTCACAGTGTCGCCATAGCGCGCGTAGAGCTGACGCAGACTTTCGAGCGCCAGCATGGTTCCCATGCTGTGCGCGACGACGTGGAGGCGGCCGGTGCCGGCGGTCGACACGATCGAAGAGAGCACGCGTTCAAAGGCGTCGCGGGACCACATCGCGCTGTCGCGGTCGTAGCCGTAATCGAACAACCCCGCCTTGGATGGCCAGGAGAAGACCATCGTCCGGCCGCGGAACTTGATTCCGTCGGAAAGGCGTGCGGCATCGAGCGCGGCTGTCTCGAAGGTTTGTTTGAAGCCGTGCACGTAAATCAGGACGTCTCCTCCGCCGCCGGCTTGCGCAAGAAGATCGCTGACCTCTCCCGGCTCTGGTTCGACGTCGTCAATACGCCAATCCGCAAGTCCGACCGCGGCGAGCGAGAGACGGCCGCCGTCCGGCGGCACCAGCTTCGCTCGCGCGATCGTCATGGTCGACGCGCGCTCCGGACCGAACCAGGGCTTCGCACGGCCGCCGTTCACCCGATTGCGCGTGGTTGCGACCAGCAATGTGGGCTGGACTGAGAGCGATGAAGCATCGAATTGCGCACCCGTCGCGCTCAAGCCCGCGCATCCGCCGAGCGCGAGCATGCTGGCGAGCGACGAAAGCCCGCCCAGAAACCTGCGGCGGGACACAACGATTTCATCTTGCAGCAAATGTGGGACGATCACACAGAGAACCCCAAGGGAACACCGCCTGCCATAGGACCAGCCCCTCGCCAGTTCCGTGAATGATAATGGCGGCGAGAAATGGGCGGGCGGCGGTACGTATCGGTGGCGGCGTTCCACTTGTGGAGAGATTGGAGCAGGAACCGATGCCAAGACGATTGGTTTGGGTCGCGACCGTCGTTCGCTTGTCGTCGCAATCATTGTGCGGGCGATGGCAAGTCGTCCACCCTGCGCAGGACAGCAACCATCATGCGTGTGGCTTTGATAACAGGCGCGGGCAGAGGTCTTGGCCGGGTGATGACCTTGCCCCTGCTCGAGGCCGGCCACAGCGTATTTCTGACGTCAACGGACGCCGCTTCACTTGAGGAAACGCGAAGGGAGAGTGGGGCGAGCGATCGTCCGGCGCTCGCAACCGCTGATCTCGCAGATGAACGACAGCTCTCCGTGCTCTTCAATGCGGCCGTCGCGACATTCGGGCGGGTTGACATCCTGATCAACAACGCGGGCATTCCCAACCCGCCGGCGGGGCGCCCGCTCGACGTCACGTCGGTTCAGATGCGCCGGCTGTTCGAGATCAACACTTTCGCCCCCGATCAATCTGACGCGCCTGGTCATGCCCGGGATGATTGAGCGCGGATGGGGAAGAATCGTCTTCATCAGCACCAGTCTCGATACGATGCTGCGGCCCAGCCACGTCATGTACGGAATGACCAAAGCATCGGGTGAGGCCTTCGTTGCAGCGCTCGCGACCTCGTTGAGCTCTGCGGGTGTGACAGCAAATGTGTTGCTGCCGGGCGGTGCGACAGCAACCCGCATGGCGGCGGATGTCGGAGATCCCAAAGCGCTCCTACCTCCCGAAATCATGGCGGCGCCCGTTGTCTGGTTGGCATCGAATGCGTCGAACAACGTCTCAGGCCGCCGCATCATCGCATCGAGATGGAATACGAGCCTGGCGGCCGATCATGCGGCCCAAGCGGCAAGTTCGCCGGCCGCGTGGGCTGGCGCTGCAGACACCAGCATCAGGCCGACGAGTGAATGGCCTGATCGAGGCTAGCGCATCCGAGGGATCAACTTGCAGGGGCGGCCGGTCGCGCTATCGGTTCAGCGCGGTCTGCCGCCCGGTGCCTTGCTGAGCTCGCTCCTTATCCCGTGGCCCCTGCGCCACGTCCACACCATCGTGCCCTGGCAGGATCGGCTCGATGATATTGAACAGTACGAAGTTCTCCATGCGGCCCAGTTTCGTCCGCGGCAGGATACGTTGGAAGCGGCCGTCGGGCGGCGCCAGGCAGATCGGGTTCATCGAGACACCGTATTCCAATGCGGCGCCAGCAAGCAGTCGACCTTCCTTGTCGACGACACTCTGGTCGCTCTGCGATTCCACCGCGAGCTTGACGATGTCCTTGACCTTCTCGGCCTTGGCAGTCGCGCTCGTCTCAAGCCTGCTCTGAGCGTCGCGGTCCAATTTGAACTCGGCCGTTGCCTTGAGGATCTTCTGCCCCTGGCAGACATAGCCGCCGGCGTGGATATATTGCATCGCGACCTGGCTGCATTGCGGCTTCTCCATCATCTTTGCGAAGATGGACCAGTTCGGGCCGAGCGGGATCTCCTCAAGGACGACGTCCGTCAGCGACGAGCGTACGTTCACGACATACTCTTTGTCGGCGCCGCCGTTCAGCAGCCAGCCGAGGTCGACCTTCACGCCGGTGGCGAAGCGCCCCCGTGTCTCCAGACTCTGCTGCATCTCCCAACTCCGCGATGAGACGACCTGCCCCTCCAGGTCGGCCGGATCGGCATCGCAGATCGCGTTGAAGTGCTTCACCTCGGGATCGACGTAGTACAGCGATCCAACATGCATCAGGTTGGACGGCGGACGGATCGGCACGAAGCCATAGTCGCGCAAGGTGTCGGCAAGCGGATCTTCGCTGGGCGCCGCCAGATAGTACGCGGCCGGCGCTGCTGCCGCCGTGGTCAACGTCGCAGCAAATGCGAGCACTGTGATGGTTTGCATGATCGCCTCCTGGGTCCACGCGCTTCCCTGGACTCGCGTGCGCTTCTCAATGGTCAGCGTCGTTCAGCGTCCGGGGCAGCAGGCCATGCCGCACTTGGCATAACCGACCGGACAGGCCGATGCCGGTGTGACGGCCAAGGCCCCGGTGAGCATCACTGCCAGGATTGCAAAGGTCCTGATCTTGCACATGCCACTCTCCAGATTCTGCAGATAGAGCACGGCACTCGCCTCAACGGGCTCGAGGCTAACTGAAATCCGCACCTGGTGGTGTGAAGTGGCTCACATCGCAATCATCGGCGGGCATCGTCGCTGTGAGACGGGCGCCGCTTAACGAAGTTTGATGGAATGGACGAGGAGGCGTGGCGCGAGCATTTTCGCGGGCTTCGATCTTAAGGCAAAGGAATCGAAACGTTTCCGATCGTCCGCAGTCCGATCTGCAGCATGTAAGCCTCATTGAGGACCGGCGGTGCGGCGCCTATCGCATAATTGTAGGACCTGACGTAGTTGGCGGCCAGCACGAAGCAGTCGTCCACATAGCCGGCGCCGATGGTGTACTGGTTGATCTTGTTGGCCTCGAGGTCCCAGCGCGCGCCGCCCGTCACCACCCAGTTCGCCGCGACCTTGACCGAGCCCGAGCCCAGGATGCCTTCGCGGCGCGTCAGGTAGCCGAGGTCCGGCTGCGCGGCGTAATTGCCGTACAGCATGCTCACCGACCAGCGATCGAAGTTCGCGCGCGCTTCGGCTTCGAAGCGCTGAACGTTCCAGGTCTGCTCGTCGAAGCGGGAGCGGACGCTGAACGTGTAGGTGCGGTTGGGCGAATAGTCGACGCTGGCGACATAGTCGGAGGCGGTCCGCTCCAGGCCGGAATCGACGCCGGTGTTGATTTCGTCCCGGACCGCGAACGAGTTCAGGCCGAAGAGCTGGTAGGATTGCCCGAACAGCACCTTGACGGTGCCGCCGCGGTCGAACTGCGTCGTCGCCTGCACGCCGACATTGGCGCGGCCGCCGCCCTCGACGCGGTCGTAGCCGGAGAATTTATCGACGCTGAACAGGTTCGAGGTGTCGAACACCAGACTCTGCGCGTCCTCGTTCGGCAGCTTGCCGGCATAGGTCTCGTTCGGACGGACGATGACTTGCGCGATCGGCTCGATCGTCGTCGAGCCCCAAGGCTCGACGTTGATGAAGGGATAGCGGTATTCGAAGCCGACGGCCGGCATCGCCCGCAGCGCCTGGGTGTCGCCGACCGGCAGGAAGTTCGACACGCCGGGTTGATTCGACACGTCGGCGTTGATCGCATCCGCTCGCAGGATCGCAAACGGTGTCCAGATTTGGCCCAGAGGATCGGTGAACGAGCGCCGCCACTGCGCTTCCGCCGTCAAGCGCGTATAGGTTCCGGGGAAGCCGCGCAGCAGGCATTGCGAGGGCGTGCGCGCGAGCGGATCGGCGGAGGTCAGCGTACACAGGCCATTGAGGTTGGCCTGCGTCGTGATCGGGTCGAACACGGCGTCGTTGCGCGTCAGATTGACGAAATTGGTCTTGTAGCTGACCTCGCCGCCCAGAATCGGGTGGTTGAAGACGTTCGAGTAGTCGAGCACCGGCCAGATCACCGGCACCTGCTGCTGGTTGCCCGAGAAGCTGAGATAATAGATCGAGCGCAGGTCGAAGAAGCTGCGGTTGCCGACGCCGGTCAGATAGAGCTGCGAGATTGCTTCGGTCGGCAGGTTGATGAAGGAGGCCATCGGGTCGCGGTACTGCGCCAGCCGATAGTCCTGCATGAAGTAGTAGTCCGACAGGATAACCCCGTCCCAGCCCCAGACCCATTTGTCGTTGAGCGCGAACTGGCCCTTGGTCTCCAGGCCGCCGCGGAACTGGCGGTCGCCAGGCTGGCCGGCGAAGGCACCCGGATCGAGCTGGTCGATGCCATAGGCCCGGACCTGATAGGAGCCGTCGAGCAGGCGCTGGCGGAATTCGGCCTGGAGCAGCACGCCCTGCTTGGAGGTGATGCGCGGGCTGAAGGTCGCGTCGTAGTCGGGCGCGATCGCCCAGAAATAGGGGATCTCAAGTCCGAAGCCGTAGCTCGAGACGTTCGACGGGGTCGGCATCAGGAAGCCGGACTTGCGCTTCACGGTCGGGTCCGGCGTCGAGAAATACGGCATATAGGCGAGCGGGACGCCGAAGAATTCGAGCTGCGCGGTCTCGAAATACAGCATCTTTTCGCTCTGGTCATGGATGATGCGCGCACCCTTGACCTGCCACAGCGGCGGCTTCTTCGGATCGTCCTTACACGGCGCGCAGGCGGTGTACACGCCATTGTCGAAGACGGTGTAGTTGCCGCTGGAGCGATCGGCGCGGGTCGCCGCCATCCGGGTCTGGTCCGCGGTGTCGACGCGCAGCGAATCGACGAAGCCGTCGCGATAGTCGTCGCTCAGATCCATGATGTTGGCATAGGTGATCTTGCCATCGGCATCCGTCATGCGGATGTTGCCTTCGGCATGCAGCCGCTTGGTCTTCTGATCGTAGATGACCTTGTCGGCCTCGACGCTGGTGCCGTTGTAGAACAACTGCACGTTGCCGACCGCCGACACCCGCGAATTGTTGTAGTCGTAGTCCACCTCGTTGGCCTGCACCAACATCTGGTTGTCGTTGGCAACGCGCGGCGGCACCGGCCGCGCCGGGCGCGGGTTGTAGGTGAAGCCTTGCGCGGAGGCGGGGGTGGTGATCGAAATTTCGAAGATCGAGGCCGTCATGAAGACCAAAGCAGCCACGACCAGCCAGGCCCGGAGCGCAGGCCGGGAGGCGATCAGATGTTGTACGGTCTGCTTCCCGCGCGGAACGCAGCCTGCGATCCAGGACTTCAACGCCGGCCTCAATGCGCACCCATCCGACCGCTCGGTGGTCGGGAATCGATTCCGCAGATGCTGCAAACATCTCGCGTCTGCCTGGTGTGGCGCGCTCTCTTAACTCGTCAACTCCGAGCGTTGATGTCCGCAAAAGCGCAAAATGCCCCGAACTGTTGCAGAGTGTTGCACCGGGGGCCGCAGGTTACGTAAGGTTACAAAATCGGCTGCCAAAAAACGCTCAAATCGCAGGTGACACTCCTGCAAATGGGCCCATAAATCGGGGCCAAATCCGAATGTGAAGCCTGCGCGGGAATTCCAGCGTCATGAACGCTGCACCACACCTTCTTATTGTTGACGACGACAAAGAGCTTTGCTCATTGCTGTCAAAATTTTTCAGCCGGCACGGTTATCGCGTCTCCATTGCGCATAATGGGAGCGAGATGGCCACGATCCTGGAAGCGTCACGCATCAACCTCGTG
Organism: Bradyrhizobium sp. STM 3562; assembly: GCF_045571435.1. NCBI lineage: Bacteria > Pseudomonadati > Pseudomonadota > Alphaproteobacteria > Hyphomicrobiales > Nitrobacteraceae > Bradyrhizobium > Bradyrhizobium sp. STM 3562. Next base: position 8,100,858 of record NZ_CP120694.1, on the reverse strand, counting down.
ATCCTCGACTTGATGTTGCCCGGCGAGGATGGCCTGGCGTTATGCCGCCGCCTGCGTGCAACCAGCACATTGCCGATCATCATGCTAACGGCGATGGGCGATGAAGTGGATCGGATCATAGGCCTCGAAATGGGCGCGGATGACTATCTTGCGAAGGTCGCGAATCCGCGTGAATTGCTGGCCCGGGTCCGCGCCGTGCTTCGCCGTGCTGGCGCGGCCGAAGCTGCCGCGTCAGCCGATCAAAAGCGCATTCTTGAATTTGCGGGCTGGCGCCTGGATGTGACTCATCGTCAACTTTATTCCGCGAAAAACGTCCTCGTGCCGCTACGGGCAGGCGAGTTCGAATTACTTCTTGCATTTGCCGAACGGCCGCGACGGGTGCTTTCGCGTGACCAACTGCTCGACCTCTCTCGCGGACGGTCTGCCAGTGTGTTCGACCGCAGCATCGACGTGCAGGTCAGCCGGCTTCGCCGCAAGATCGAACCCGATCCGAAGTCGCCGACGCTGATCAAGACTGTGCGCAGCGGCGGCTATGTGTTCGCTGCAAACGTTTCTGTGGTGCCGGCATCATGATGATGCCGGCGCGGCTGAACAGCATCGCAGCGAGGATCGCGGTCGCAATCGTCCTTGCCATCGTTCTCGGGCTGTTGGCGGCAATCGGGCTTAGCCTGGTTGTCAGTTACTACGGCTACGCGCAGAGCGGTGCGGACGACGGTGCGCGCACCCACGTCATGATCTCCAAATCCAACTTCGCCGTCATCAATTCCCGGGGCAATGCAATGATGCTTTCCGGCAGAATTGCGGTGATCATACGTTCAGTGGCGTCCGTGCCTCGATCCCGACAGCAGAGCATCGTCGCGGGTGTCGCAGAGCCCGACATGCAGGTTTCACTCGATGCGCCGGCGCGATCGGATACCGTGACTGGCGTGGATGAGAACCTTGATAGGCTCCGCGAGCTGGTTCAAATCCAGCTAGAAACGATGTCGCCGCCGATACGGGTGAGCGCCCGGCGTGTGTCGGTCGACGACCAAGGGCCTGGCGGCCCCGACCATTCCAACCAGACGTCAGGCGGCGCCGCCGTCATCGAGGCAGCTTTGCCGGACGGTCGGCGGATTACGGTCACCATTGCCAATTATCCCATGGGAGCCGGGTACGGACTGATCCTGCTCCTGATTTCCATTGTCGTGGTTGCGGGGCTGGTTTCGGCCTGGACAGCGCGTCGCCTTGCCGCCCCGATCAGGGAGTTCGCGAGCGCTGCCGAGCGGCTCGGCACCGATTTGACGGCGCCCCCTCTTACCCTGCGTGGGCCGCAGGAGTTGCGCGCGACGATTGAGGCGGTCAACCGCATGCAGCTTAGGCTGCAGCGCTTTCTGGAGGACCGGACTCAGATGCTGGCTGCAATCTCGCACGATCTGAGGTCGCCGCTGGCCCGGCTGCGCCTGCGTGCCGAGCTGGTTGCGGACGGCGAACAACAACGCAAGATGTTCGACGACCTGGAAGCCATGAATGCCATGATCGAATCCACATTGGCTTTCGCTCACGACAACGCTCGCCAGGAGCCGCGAACGCTTGTCGATCTCGGTGTCCTGGTCGGGGATGTTTGCGAAGACGTTGAGGATGCCGGTGGCAAGGTCTCGTATTCCGAGCGGCGCGGCATCGATGTTCCCTGCCGGCCGACCCTCGTTCGTCGAGCCGTCGCGAACCTCATTGACAACGCGGTCAAATATGGGGGACACGCACGCGTGAACATCGTTCACCACACCGATCGCGTCGTCATCATTGTCGATGACGACGGGCCGGGCATTCCCTCAGAGGAACAAGAGAAGGTTTTTGCACCGTTCTATAGACGGGAGCCCGCGCGCGATCCGGCCAAGGCAGGCGTCGGCCTGGGCTTGAGCATCGCCCGAACGGTCGCCCGCGAACATGGCGGTGATGTCACGCTCAAGAACCGCGACGGCGGTGGGTTGAGCGCTCTCATCGAGCTGCCGGCTTAGCGCGGGTGCATCGGGGCTATTGGCTGGCGGGCCAGTCAGTTCAATGGCAGCCAGCACCAGGCATTCCCGCGCCCTCTGTTATCGAGAGCCGCGAGATCGGCAACACTCGGACGCGTTCTGCGCCGCGAGAACGCCCATGGCTGTGAATTTCGCCACCCCATTTTTCCCGCCTGATCCAAAGCGGTTCGACGTATCAGTCTTGAGGCTGCTTTCGGCCGCGCAAAACCGATCTTGTCATGCATCACCAGGTTCCTCTGCCGCACGCCGGCCCTACCGGGAGCGGCCGACGTCCGCGCATCGCCTTCATCGATGCCTTGAAGTCGCGGGATATCTCCTTCCTGCGCGACATCATGGCTGCGCTGGAGTCGGATTACGACATCCGTTTCACGAACTCACGCCAGGAAGCCGCTCTGATCGAGGCCATTGCGTGGGCCGATATCGTCTGGCTGGAATGGTGTCTCGAACCTGCCGTCTGGGCCACCAACAAGCTCAACATGCGCGGGCATGGCAAGAAGGTCATCGTGCGGTTGCATTCGACCGAGGTCATCGACGGACGCTTCCCGCACCAGGTGAAATGGGAAGCCGTCGATCACTTGATCTTCGTGAGTGAGGATATTCGCGACGAATTGCTGAAGCAGATGCCGGACCTGCCGCGCCGCGTCAGGCATTCCGTGATTTCCAACGGCATCGATTGCGATCGCTTTGCACCTGGCCCGTGCGCCGGCGATCCTCGCCGCATCGCCTGGGTCGGCGACGTCGCGATGAAGAAGAACCCGATGCTCGCGCTGCAAATCTTGCGGCGCCTGGTCGATCTGGATGCGGATTATCACCTGCATGTGGCGGGCGAGGTGATTTGCCCGCGCACGGCGCGATATCTGGATCATCTCGTCGGCGAGATGGAGCTGGGGCGCTCCATCACCTTCTATGGGCGCATTGCTGACATCGACGCCTGGTATCGCGACAAGGGCGTGCTGCTCTCGACCACCCTTTATGAGAGCTTCGGCATGAACATCGGCGAGGCCATGGCAAGCGGCTGCTGGCCGGTGGTCCACAATTATCCTGGCGCCGCCAGGACCTGGCCGGCGGAGGCGCTGTTCGCGACCGTGGATCAAGCGGTCGAGCGCATTCGCCAGGTGCGGCCGAACGGCTACCGTGCATTCGTCGTCGACCGCTATTCGATCGCTCGCCAAATGGAAGCCGTTCGCCGGCTGCTCGCGGAAGGTCCGGCCGCCTTCGATCCGCAAAGCTATTGGGAGGCCCGGCATGAACAGCTCAAGGGGTCGATCCGCAGCGTCGGCCATATCGGACTGAGCGAGATCCAGAACTTGCAGGACTACGCCGTCAACGCCGATCATCTGCGCTCCGCTCTGCTTGCGAAGTTTCCCGACCCGAAAGGACGCGTTCTGTTCGACGCCGGTTGCGGCACCGGCGTGGTGAGCGCGGTTTGCGCCGATCTCGGCTTCAAGGTCATCGGTGCCGATTTCTCCAAGACGGCCATCGTCCAGGCTCGCGCCCGCGTGCCGGGCGGAACCTTCATCGCGGGGGCGTTTGATCAGGTGCCGCTGTCGCCGGTCGATGCCATCATCTGCCTCGATGTCCTCTTTCATATTGTCGATGACGATCTGTGGCAGCGCGGCCTCAAGGCGCTCGCAAGAAATCTCAAGCCCGGCGGCCGGCTGCTGGTGCTCGAGCATTTTCCGGAAGCGCCGAGCGATGCACAGCATGTGCGATGGCGCTCCCTGGATGCCTATCGCAAGGCAGCCCTCTCGCTCGATCTGGCCCTGACCGAAATCGTCACCTATCGCTTGCAGCAGATCGGAGCGGAGAAAACCCTGCTTGTTCTCGACAAGGCAGCGGCAAAGCCGGCGCCGGCCGCCGGCAATCGGGAGATGGCGGTCATGCCGGCGAGCTAGATGGCACCATGCCCCGCGTTTCCGTCATCATCCGCACCAAGGATCGCCTGGTCTTCCTTGCGCGCAGCCTTCTCAGCGTTCAGCAGCAGGGATTTCGCGATTGGGAAATCATCATCGTCAATGATGGCGGCGATGCGCCGGCGCTCGAGCAGTTGTTGGCGCAGGTGCCCGATGTCGTTCGCAGTCGTGTCGCGGTCGTCCACCACGCGACGTCCCAAGGGCGGTGGGCGGCCGCCAATGCCGGATTGAAGGCGGCGCGCGGCGATCTCGTCGTCATTCACGACGATGACGATAGCTGGCACGGCGCTTTTCTGGAGATCATGGTCGCTGCGATCGATCGCCACCCGCCGTCGGTGGCGGGCGTGGTCTGTCACGCGCAATATGTCGACGAGGTCGTGTTCGACGGCACCATTGCCCGTAAGGGTGTTCGTCCCTTCAATAGCTGGATGCAGAACGTCACGCTGTTCCGGATGGCGTCGCGGAATTTCATTCCGCCAATCTCGTTGCTCTACCGTGCCAGCGTGCATGAGCAATTGGGCTTTTACCGGGAGGATCTGCCGGTGCTCGGCGATTGGGATTTCTACATGCGGCTGTTGTCGTGCTTCGACATCCAGCTCGTTCCGCGCGTTCTGGCGAATTACCACCTGCGGCCTGCGGATGCGGGCGAGCAGTTTGGCAATTCCGTGCTGGCGGGCGTTCAGAGCCACAGCGCGGTGGAGGCGAGTATCCTCAACGCACTCCTGCGCAGGGATCTGTCCGAGGGCAAGGTCGGCCTGGGCACGATTGCCAATCTCGCCTATGACCTTCGCGAGTTGCGCGAGCATGCGTCGGAGACGGTCATAGACCTCGACGAGCTGTTGCGCAGGGTCCACGCGCCGGCGCCGGGCTGAAGGCGATCGGTGGTTGGAGATGTCGCGTCAGGCCAGCGCGCAGCGCTCGGTGATGATCGTGCCGACAGTGCGCGCGAACGGGATCTCGCAGCGCTCGGCGATACCGAGGGCGAGCTCGACCGGGTTCAGCTCCGGCAGTTCGTCCGTGAGCCCATCGGCGCGGCCGAGCGACTTGCGAGCGCCGAGTTTCTCCGGCAGCGCGGCGTAGCCGAGGCCGGCCTTCACCGCGTGAACCAGCGCCGAAAGGCTGCGCGCCTCGCAGGCGATGGTCCAGTCGCGCGCGGCCTGTCGCAAGCTGCGCAGCGCCTCGTCGCGATAGGCGCAGCCTTCCGCGAAGGCCACCAGCGGCACCGCGCCATCGCCTCGCGCGAACGCGGTGGGGCGGCCGAACCATGCCATCGGCTCGAACGCGATCGCGGCGCCGGCTTCATTCGACTGCGCGCGTTTGAAGAGCGCAAGATCCAGCCGGCCGAGGCCGAGGTCTTCTTTAAGCCGCGCGGAGACGTCGGTCCGCAGCGAGAGCTGCGCTTTCGGATAGCGGAGCCGAATCTCTTCGAGAGCGGACGAGAAATCGCGCTCCAGGAAATCCGCCGGCAGGCCCAGCCTGATCCGCTCGCCCGAGGCCGGCCCGCGCATCGCCGCGACCGCACGTTCGTTGAGCGCGACCATCTCCCGTGCATGCGCGACCAGTGCGGCGCCCCGCGGCGTCGGGCCGATGACCCGCCCCCGCGACCGCTCAAGCAGGGGATGCCCGACCAGGCCTTCGAGCCGTGCGATCTGCAGGCTGATCGCCGATTGCGAGCGGCCGAGCCGCTCGGCGGCGCGCGAGAAACTCTTGAGCTCCACGATGGCGATCAGGGACCGCAGCGTGTCGATATCGAGGGTCGTCGGCATGGGCAAAACTCCGGGGAACGGCGGTGCTGGCGGACGAGCCCAGCGAGGAAGCGGTCGAAATGAGATTTATCAATGAGACGATTGCAGAAATCAATTTCTCAGCTCGCACGTCGGCAGGCTATGGACGCGGAAAGCGCATTGAAGCCTTATCGGGGGCAGGAATCACATGAAGCGTCGCAATCTCCTGAAGGTGCTGGGTTTGAGTGCCACTGCCGCCATGGTGGGCGCTCCGGCCGGCGCGGAAGAAGCAGCCAAGCCGAGCGCGGTTGTGCCGCCATCCCCTTGGCCGGAGCCGCAACTGGCGGTGGCCGACAGGCTCGGCTATTGCCGCATCGGCAAGGGTCCTGCGGTCTGCGTGGTGCTGCACGAATGGCTCGGCGACCACGTCAATTGGGAGCCGACGCTGCCCTATTTCGACCTGGCGCGCCAAACGCTGGTGTTCATGGACCTGCGCGGCTATGGCTGGTCACGCGCGGTGAGCGGCAGCTATACGCTGGATGAAGCCGCCGCTGATGTGCTGCGCACCGCCAATCATCTCGCGTTCTCCCGTTTCCACCTGATCGGGCATTCGATGTCGGGCCTCGTCGCGCAGAAGATCGCGCTGCAAGCCGCAGCCCGCGTCCAGAGCGTGACGCTGTTTTCCCCGGTGCCGCCGACGGGCTTTCACGCCGATGAGGCGGCGATGAAGGCGTTGAATGCCGTGATCGACGAAGACGCGGCGGCCGCGCGCGCGATCACGGCCCGCACCTCCAACCGCTATGGCGAGGGCTGGCTCACGCGCAAGCTCAGGATTGCGCGCGAGGCCGCCACGGTGGAGGCAATGCGTGGCTATCTGAAGATGTTCACGAGCGAAGCCATCACCGACGACACGAAGCGGCTCGCCGCGCCGCTTCTTGTGGTGAACGGGGCGCAGGACATCCCGTTCTATCGCGGCGAGGCCTCGCACAATGCGTTCGCCGCCGCTTATTCGCAGGCGAGCTTCGAGATGATCGACGATGCCGGTCATTATTCGATGCTGGAAACGCCGGTGCGCGTCGCCAGCATCATCGAGAAGCAGGTTGCGGCCGCAGACTGAGCGAGAGGACGCGCGCCAAACTCCGGAGTCATTGCGAGCGCAAGCGAAGCAATCCAGACTTTCTCCGCGGATGCAATCTGGATTGCCTCGTCGCTTTCGCTCCTCGCAATGACGAGACCTAATCGAAGGCGCTCATCCGACTCTACAACTGAATTGCCGGATGATCTAAAGCGCTTGCTTGCCGTTCGGGCCGATCACCTCGACGGTCGCGGTGCGGCCAGCCACAAGCCCGGTATGCTCGGGAACACGATCGAGCGCGATGCGCACGGGGACGCGTTGCGCCAGGCGCACCCAGTTGAAGGTCGGGTTGACGTTGGCAAGCAGGCTGGTCCCCTCGGCGCGGTCGCGGTCCTCGATGCCGGCGGCGATGCTCTCCACATGCCCGGTCAGGCGGCCGCTGTCGCCCATCAGGTGAATCCTGACCTCGTCGCCGACGTGGATACGCGGCAGCTTGGTCTCCTCGAAATAGCCCTCGACGTGCAGCGTATCGCTATCGACCAGGGCCATCACGCCTTTGCCGGCCGTTACATAGGTGCCGGGACGCAGGTCCATGTTGGAAATCGTGCCGTTCACCGATGCATGCACCTCGCTGCGATCGAGGTTGAGCTGGGCGAGGTTACGATCGGCGACCGCCTGATCATAGGCGGCCTGGGCCTCCTGTTGCGTCGCCAGCACCTGCTCCTGCTTCTGTTGGGAAACGGCGTCGGTGGTCAAGGCGCGGTAGCGCTTCAAGTCGCTGTCGGCCTGATCCAGCGCCGCGCGGCGGCTCGCGACGACGGCATCGGCCTGCTGCAAAGCGAGCGCGAAACGCGCCCGGTCGATGCGGAACAGGACGTCGCCGCGGTGGACCTTCTGGTTGTCGCGCACCAGCACGTCGGTGACGAGACCCGAGACATCAGGCGCGACCTGGACGATATCGGCACGCACGCGGCCGTCGCGCGTCCAGGGCGCGTCCACATAGTAGCCCCACAGATGGATAGCGACCACGACGGCCGCCGCGACGGCGATGCCTGTGAAGGCAAGGCGGCCAAGCAGGGCGAACAGCTTCTTCACGACAGATACTCCGAAGACAGATAGACAACGCCTCCGAGGAGGCAGACGAACAGCGCCAGATCGAACAGCGCGGGATGCCAGACCAGGCGGTAGAGACCCGTTTTGCGTAAGCTCCGGCGCAGCAGCGCGCTTAGGCCATAGGCGATGACCAGCCACAGCAGGAGCGCGGGCGCGAGCACGCCATAGATATCGATTTCATATCTCATGCGGCGAGACTCCATGGATTGGGCGATTGAGGCCGATAGGCCGAGGCTTGCGGGAACAGTCCGCGCCGGATGCCGATCAGGCCGATCAGCGCGTCCTTCCTCGCCTCGCTGTCGGGCTCGTTGAGCGCTTCCGCCAGCGCGCCATCGATGCGCGCGAGCAGTTCCTCCGGCAGCGGCCCGGACACATGCGCGCGAGAGGCGAGCGCAAGCTGATCCAGCATGTCGTCGATCGCAGCGAGCGTCTCCGGCGTCAGCTCGTGGCGGGCGCGGCGCAGATCGATGATGTTGAGGCCGACCCGGAGCTGGGTCAGACTGTCAACATCGCGGCGATCGACCTCGGGGATGACGGCGAAGCGTTGCACCAGGAGGCCGAGACGATCGAGCATCACACCGAAGAAACGGGCCCGATCGTTCTGGCCGCGCCGCTCGGCCGTGAGCGCAAGCGTCGTCCAGTTGGTCTTCATCAGGCGACGCGCGACCCACTCGGCTCCGACCGACCGGGCGAGCCTGGTGATGACCGCAGCCGCCGCCATGCCGAGCAGGAATGCGATCGCCGAATTGGCGTAAGTCGCAAAATCCGCGTCGTAGTTCGATTGCAGCGCCAGCAGGGTCGCCGAGTTCACGGCGAGCGGCAAGCCGGCAAAGGCCGTCTGGGGCCGGGCGATCAGGTAACCAAACAGGATGAAGGTCGGCGCCAGCGCGGCGATCAGCACCTCGATCTTCGAGATTCCGGGAATGATCGCGAACAGATAGACCGCGACCACAACGATCGAAGCCAGCGACCACCAGGCGAAGCTGCGGATGCTTGGCGCCGGATCATCCTGCGCGGCGTAAAAAGAACAGCCGACCGCCGCCATCATCGGCGCCGATGCGCCGTCCACCCAGCCGGTCGCGATCCAGAACGCACAACAGATCAGGATGGCGATGGCCGCGCCCGCGCCCGACCACAAGGCCAGGGCGTGGTCGCGATGCCGCGCCGGGGCAACGCTAGCTTCCGGCCGGAACGCTAGCTGCAGGCGCGATACGTCTTCATCGTTCGCAATGGCGCGGTTGAGCGCGCGGCAATCCTCCGAAGCGTCGACGAGCTCACGCAATCGCATCAGCAGGTTTGCCGCCGTGATCTGATCCCAGGAGGATTGAGCATCGAGCTTCGGCCGCAGCGAGGCGATCGCAGTGCGCAGTGTCGCGGCCGGTTGCCGTTCGCCGGCACTGGACGAAAGCCAGCGCCGGAGATCATCAAGCAGGCGCGGCAATTGCGGCGAGCAGGCCCGCAGGCGGTCGCCAAGCGCGGCGATCCGATCGGTGATGGAGGCCAGGAGCGGCAACAACATCAGCATGTGCAGGCGAAGCGCCTGCAGGCCGCGCACCGCGTTCGCATCCGCGAGCGGATCATAGGCGAGGTGACCGGCAAGCGCGTCGATTTCGTTCGCGTCGGTGGCAAGCCGCAGGCGTTGCGCCCGATGCGCCGGCTCGTCGCCGCGGCCTGCGAGCACGTCCTGGCTGAGGCGCCTTGCGTCGGACAGCCAATTGTTGACACGGCTGGTGACCGCGGGCGCGACGCTGCGCGGCAGCACGATGGTCGACACCAGGGTCGCGCAGATGATGCCGAGCGAGATCTCCTCGACCCGCGCCAGCGCCGTATCGAAGATGCTGCCGGGGTCGGAAACGGCGGGAAAACCGATCAGGGCGACCGTATATCCGCCGAGCATGAAGGCGTAGCTGCGCGGGCTGCGATCGAGCAGCGATAAATAAAGGCACAAGCCGACCCAGAGCGCGACGGCGAGGCAAAGCAGTTCGGGAGCGTCGACCAGGTTGGGAACGAGGGCGACGGTAACGGTCGCGCCGATCAATGTCCCGAGCACCCGGTAGAACGCTTTCGAACTCGTCGCGCCCGCCAGCGGCTGCGAGGCGATGTACACGGTCGCCATCGCCCAGTAGGGGCGCGGCAGGTCGATCCAAAGCGCGACGATGAGCGCCAGGGCCGCCGCCAGGAAGGTCTTGAACGCAAAAATGAGGTCCGCATGGCGGACCAGGAAAGATTGATCGGAACGCACGGCTTAAGCCCCCGCAGCCTCTGCGGCCTCGTGCAACCGATTGGCACGCTGCTCGATGCTCAGCAGGGCCTCGAATGTTGTCACAAGCTCGTCGCTGCCGATGTCCTTCAGCAGATACGCGCGGACGCGGCGCAGGACGCGGTTGACCTCATTGGCCTTAGCTTCGCCCGTCGGCGTGAGATGCAGGATTTTGGCGCGGCGGTCGGTCGGGTCCTCGCGGCGCTCCACCAGGCCCTCGGCCTGCAACAGGTCGATCAGCCGGACCAGCGACGGCCCCTCAATGCCCATCTCTTCGGCAAGCACGCCCTGGCGGACGAGCTTACCCCGACGCGATAACACCAGGAGCGGAAGCGCGGTGGCCTCGGACAGCCCGTGATCGGCGAGCGCCTGATTGGCTTCGCGTCGCCACAGGCGCGCCAGCCGTGCAATCAGCAAACCCATTTCAGCATGGATCGTTGTTTGAGAAAGAACCATGCCAATTAGATAGGATGCTAACGATTAGGATGCAATGGAATGGATGGCGAATTTGCCCGAACCTCACGAAAAAGCGATCAGGGATAGGACGTGCTCAGGGCCCGAGGCCTCGCCGTTGACCGGGAACAGGTTCTCGGGCGGGCATCGCTGGATGCAGCGCCGCGTGTGGTTTTACGTGGCGTTGGAACTGAAGCGCCCCTCCGATAGGGAACGCGATGGTCTGGCCGATGGCAGCAGGGGCGGGCGATCCGCGGCTCACGCCACTTCCCGTTCCGTCGGCGCCGCGATCTCGCGGGCGAGGGCCGTGGCGGCGACGTAGTCGGTCTTGCCGGAGCCGAGCAGCGGCACCTTGTCGACCACCTGGATCACGGCAGGAACCGCCAGTTCGGACGCGCCTGTCGCCTTCGCCTGCCGCTGCATCGCGGCGCGGTCCGCCTCCTTCTGGGTGGTCAGGAGCACGATGCGCTCGCCCTTGCGCTGGTCGGGGACGGAGACGGCGACCGAGATGGCTTGCGGCCACAATGTCGCAGCCATGGCTTCCACCGCGGACAGCGACACCATCTCGCCGGCGATCTTGGCGAAGCGCTTGGCGCGCCCCTTGATGGTGATGAATCCGGCCTCGTCGATGCTGACGATATCGCCGGTGTCATGCCAGCCATCAGGCAGCGCCTCCAGCACGCCCGGATTCTCCGCACGCAGGTAGCCCAGCATCACATTCGGGCCGCGCACGGACAGGCGCCCGCCGTCGTCGATGCCCGGCACGGGATCGAGGCGATATTCCATCAGCGGCGACAGGCGCCCCACTGTGCCCGGCCGATTGGCCATCGGCGTGTTCATGGCGAGCACGGGCGCGGTCTCGGTGACGCCATAGCCCTCTAGGATGCGCACGCCATAGCGCTCCATATAGATCTGCCGGGTGCGATCCTTCACCGCTTCGGCGCCGGCAAGCACGAGACGCAGCGTGCGGAAGTCATAGGCGTGCGCCGAGCGCGCATAGCCGCTAAGGAAGGTATCAGTGCCGAACAGGATGGTGGCGCCGGTCTGATAGATCAATTCCGGCACGATCCGGTAATGCAGCGGCGACGGATACATGTAGATCGGAATGCCTGCGAGCAGGGGCATCATCATCCCGCCCGTCAGCCCGAAAGAATGGAACACGGGCAGCACGTTGAACACCCTGTCGTTGGCATTGGCGTCGACGCGCGCCAGCGCCTGCGCCGCGTTGGCGAGAATGTTGCGGTGAGAGAGCACCACGCCCTTCGGCGTGCCTTCCGACCCCGAGGTGAACAGGACGACCGCCGGGTCGTTGGCGTCGCGGGCCACGCGCGGCTTGGTGCCGTCGAGAAGGCCGCGCAGCTTGTCGGCGAGGCCGACGGCCGCGCGAATGTCCTCGATATATATGATCTTCGCTTCCGCCGAGATCGCGGCGATCAGCTTGTCGAGCTTGCCTTTCTCGATGAAGCCCTTCGACGTCAAAACGGTCGTGACCTGCGCCGCCTTCATCGCCGCCAGCACATTGACGGGGCCGGCGGAGAAGTTCAGCATCGCCGGAACGCGGCCGATGCTCTGCAGCGCCATGAAGACGACGGCGACGCCGGCCGAATTCGGCAGCAGGAGGCCGACATTCTCCCCGATCGCCGTTCCGCTCTCCAGCTTGCGGCTCAGCACCTGCGCGCCGGTGATCAGCTTGCGGTAGGTAAGCCTGGTGCCGAGCGGATCCTCGATCACGACCTTGCCGGTGTCGCGGTCGCGATAGGCATGTGCGAGCGCCTGGAACAGCGTCTGGTCCAGCAGCGCGGTCTTGACGATGGCGTCGATCATCACGTCCTGCAAGGCGGCCCCGGCGGCGTTGCGCCGCGCCTTGCCCTTGAGCGCCTCGTTCACCGATAATTTTACCGGCGGCAGAATCGAGATCGTCACCTTGGGAAACCAGACGCGCTTGATCTCCCCGTTTCGCAAATAGCTCAAATGCGAGCGCTGCGCGCCCTCGATGCGCACGGGAACGACCAGCGCATCGGCCTTGTCTGCGATCATCGCGGTGCCGTCGTAGACCTTCATCAGCGAACCGGAGACGGTGAGGCGGCCCTCCGGAAAGATGACGACCGGCTCGCCGGCGGCGACCAGCTTGATCAGCTCGCGCGCAGCGAGCGGCTTGGTCGGGTCCATGGTGTAGTGCCGGATCATCTTTAGGAACGGCTTGGCCCACCAGGCTTTCGCAATCCCGGTGTCGACCGCAAAGCTCGCATCGATCGGCAGAATCGCGTGCAGCAGCGGACCGTCGATCAGGCTGACATGGTTGGGCGCGATCAGCATGCGCGTGCCTGCCGGCGGCAGATTCTCCAGCCCGCGCACTTCGGTGCGGAATAGCGCGCGGAACACCAGCGCGCCGAAATCGCGTACGCCTTCCTTGCCCCACTTGCGCAGCACGAACCAGACCGCGCCGAAGCTGGCGATACCGAGGCCGAAGAAGATCCAGGCGATCGGCAGACCCTGCGCCTGCAGCAGGGCGACGAACAGCGAGCCCACCACCATGAAGCCGGCCTGCAGCACGTTGCCGGCGGCGATGACGCGGGCGCGCTCGGACGGCTCCGACCAGGCCTGGACGGCCGCGAAGGAGGGGACGACAAAGAGTCCGCCGCCGAAGGCAAAGATGACGAAGTCGGCCAGCATGCGGAAGCCGCCGAGTGAGGTGGCGAAGCCGGCCGGCGTGATCTCAGCGCCGCGCGTCGTCTGCCCGATCGCCCAAGCGAGGTCGAGACCGACGATCCCCATGATGATGGCGCCGATCGGCACCAGTGCGAGATTGGGGCGCACGTGAGACAGATGCGCGGCAAACAGCGAGCCGGCCGCGATGCCGATGGCGAAGACCGCAAGGCAGAGCGTGACGACGCCTTCGGTGCCGCCGATCGTGTCCTTGACGAGGGCAGGCAGCAGCGAAAGCACGACCGCGCCGACCAGCCAGAACCAGGAGACGATGATCATGCCGTCCCACAGCCGCTGCGCGGCATAAAGCGTCTTCAGCAAATGGACGGTCGAGGTCCACGGATTGGCGGTGATGGCAAGCCCGGCGGCGGAGGGTTGGGTCACCGGGATGCGGGACGCGAACGCCCAGGAGAGCAGCGCCAGCAGCACGACGGCGGACGACACCAGGCCCATATGCGTCGATCCCGCAACAAACTGCCCGCCGGCGATGGTGCCGAGCAGGATCGCAAGGAAGGTCGCGCCTTCGACCAGCGCATTGCCGGTCGCAAGCTCGCCGACTGTGAGCTGGTCGGGCAGCATCGCGTATTTCACCGGGCCGAACAGCGCGGCGATGATCCCGAACAGCGCGAGCGCGATGAACAGAAACGGCACCGAGTGCAGGAAGAAGCCTGCGGCGGCGAAGCAGGCCGCGAAGATCTCCGCAAATTTCAGCCGCCTGGCGACGATCGATTTCACATATTTGTCGGCGAGCTCGCCGCCGAGTCCCGAGAGGATGAAGAACGGGAAGATGAACACCGCGCCCGCAACCGTCACCAGCGCGTCGCCGTGTCCGACGGTCGCGCTATAAAGCAGGATGATGACGAGCGCATTTTTGAGGACGTTGTCGTTGAGTGCGGAAAAGAACTGCGCCCAGAACAGCGGGGCGAACCGGCGGGACGACATCAACTGCTTGATCATGACTGGTCCTGTCTTTTCTCGGCCGAGCAACTTGGAATTGCCATTGCGTTAATCGAGTTGCAAGTTGCGTGAGCCGCGATGAACAATAAGGCATTAACGCCGCTCGATTCAGGTTCTGTCGGCGCTCAACAGTTTCTCGGTCCTGGCTTCCTCGATCCTGTTGATCATGCGGTTGGTCTCATGAAGGTCGCGGACAGTTTTCGCGAGCGTGAACGCCGATTGCACCACCATCGCCATTCCCATCGCGAAATAGGCCCGGACCCACCAATCGAGCGGCAGCGCGAAGATGCCGCCGCCGACCAAGAGCACGGACGCGGCGAACGAAATATAGGAGAAATTCACCCACGCGCCGGTGGGACGATCCAGATGAGTCAGAGACTGGGACATGGTTTGCTCCCTTATTGAGCGTTTGAGGTGGATTCGAGGAGAGGCATTGCGGGCAGTCCGGCGGCGCGGCGAAGTCGCGCCAGAATATCGGCGGCGCGGACCTGGACCGGGTCGCCGAGACCGGCATCCACCATGCGTTCGATGAGTTGTTCCGCGGGCGGCGCCATTTCTTCGCGCACGAAGCGGGCGTCCTGATTTTCGGCGACGACCTGGGCCAGCGCTGCTTCCGCCTCGGCAAAGCTGTCGAGGCCGCTACGCGAGGCGGGCGCCGCGGCGTTCAATGCGGAGCTGATTTTGGCCAGGCGCCGGCCGCGATCGAGATCGGACAGGCGTCTGCGCTGGGCATCAATCTCACGTCGGGCCAGCGCCACCTCGGCGGCGAAACGTTCCGAAGCTTGGTTCGACGCGTTGATCTCAGCGGTCATCGCGGCGATCGCTTCCGCGGCCTGTGTGGCAAGGTCTTCGCGGCCGGCGCGCAATGCCTGCACGGCGCGTTGCTCCAGTTCGCTGACCTTCGCCGTCAGGGCGGCGCGCCGCTCGGCTTCTCGGGCTTCCTCCGCCATGGCGATGGCAAGCGCGCGCCGGGCGGCGGTGTGGGCGCGCCGCGCGGCCGCGGTCGCGCGCTCGAGGCTCGCCAATGCGGAGGGGGCTTGCCCCGGCAGATCGGCGAGCAGGCCAAGCAGGCGTTCGAGGAATTGGCGCATCGCCGCCTCCGTCAGGTCAAGTCGCCGAGCGAGCGCAGCGGAAACAGGACGTTGCGCCAGCGACGCTGGCGTCGCGCCGCCAGGCGTTCGTGGCATGCGGTCGAGGCGACACGCTTGCTCTTTGCGCGGGGCAGCACGCCCGCGACATCGCAGGCCCTGGCGAGGCGCTCGATCGGCGCCGTTGCAAGGCGGAAGATGATGCGGCCGGCGCCGGTCACGAGGGTCGCCGCGTCGTCCACAAAGGTGGTCGCGATCTCCAAAGCGAGGGTTTGCATTTTGGGTGCCTCCGCACTAAATGAACATTGTTCAAAATGGATACCGCGAAAATGAACAATGTTCAAGAAGAATCTTTGCGAGAGCAGAAGAAGAGCCGGCGGCGCGCGCTCATGCTCGAGACCGCACGCGCCATCATTGCAGCTAAAGGGCTGAGATCATTGAAAGTTCGGGATGTGGCCGAGGCCGCCGACTGCTCGATCGGCAGCGTCTATAATGAGTTCGGGGACTTCGACGGCCTGATCCTCACCGTGAACCGGGAGACGGTGGAGGCGCTCGCGGCGCGGCTGAATGCCGTGCCGAAAGACGATCCGATTCGTCAGCTCCACGGACTGGCCGAAACCTATCTCGCCTTTTTCACCGAACACGCCAATCTGCTGCGGTCCCTTTATGAGCACCGCATGGAGGACGACCGTCCGTTCCCGGAAGACATTCTGCTCATGGTGATGCGCGCCTTCGCGCTGATGCATGACCCGCTCGTCCGCCTGATGCCCGGTCGCGACGGCGCCGATATCGCACTTCAAGCGCGCATGATGTTCTCCGCCGTGCACGGCATCATCTCGCTCGGCCTGGAGGAACGGATGGTGGCGGTGCCGCCGGACAAACTGCGCGAGCAGGTGGCGCAGTTCGTCGATACTTATCTGGCTGGCCTGGGCGTCGCGCCGGCCCCAGAGCGAACAGCGCAGTGAGACTAACGAGGCGCTACTGGAGCGAATGAGATTTGGTTGAATCGGCACCAGCCGCGGACCGTGTTCACGTCTCCCTTCGGGAGAGGTCGATTCGCTCCCGCGATGCGAAGCATCGTCCGGCGCAAATCGGGTGAGGGGTTACGGTCTCTCCATAGAGCGGATTTTCCCTCACCCGGATTGCATCTGGCGCTGCAATCCGACCTCTCCCCGCTGGGGAGAGGTGAGCCGCCAATGCAATCGACTGAAGATTATCTCATCATGCGCTAGCGCCGTCACGCCAGCATGTCGCGCACCAGCGGCACGACCTTGCGGCCGTAAAGCTCGATGCTGCGCATCAGCTTCTCATGCGGCAGCGGTCCCGCCGAGTATTTGAGCTGAAAGCGCGTCAGCCCGAGTGCCTTCACGGTGGCGGCGATCTTGCGCGCCACGGTGTCCGGCGAGCCGACATAGAGCGAGCCGTGATCGGCTTCATGGATGAACTCGTCGCGCCCCATCGGCGGCCAGCCGCGCTCCCTGCCGATGCGGTCGCGCATGATCTTGTAGTCGGGCCACAACTCCTCGCGCGCCTGCTCGTCGGTTTCGGCGACGTAGCCGGGCGAGTGCACGCCGAGCGGCTTCGGCTCGCGGCCGAACTCCTTCAAGGCGCGGTGGTAGAGATCGACGAAAGGCGCAAAGCGCTTTGGCTCGCCGCCGATGATTGCGAGCATCAGCGGCAGATCGTAATGCGCGGCGCGCACCACCGATTGCGGGCTCCCGCCGACGCCGATCCAGGTCTTCAGGCGACCGTGCTGGATCGGTGGAAACACGAGCTGCTCCTTGAGTGGCGGCCGCAGCTTGCCCTGCCAGGTCACCGGGCCCTGGTTCAACAGCGCGGCGAACAGGTCCAGCTTTTCCTCGAACAATTCTTCATATTGGCGCAGGTCGAAGCCGAACAGCGGGAAGGATTCGGTGAAAGAGCCGCGGCCGAGGATCACCTCGGCGCGGCCGTTCGAGACCGCATCGATGGTGGAGAAGCGCTGAAATACGCGAATAGGATCATCCGAGCTCAGCACCGTCACCGAAGAGCCGAGCCGGATCTGCCGCGTGCGCGCGGCGATCGCCGCGAGCACCACTTCAGGGGCGGAGATCGCAAAATCCGCGCGGTGATGCTCGCCGAGGCCGATGAAGTGGATGCCAAGCTGATCGGCCAGCACCGCTTCCTCGACGACGTTGCGGATGACTTCCGCATGGGGCAGCAGGGCGCCGTTTTCGGCTCTGGTGACGTCGCCAAAGGTGTCCAATCCAAATTCCAGCGGTGTGGTCATTATTGCGTCTCACTGAGCCTGGTTCTGCAGGCGTGATAAGGCCTTGTGGCTTGAAACAGGCGACAATTAATGGCGCCCTGCGGTCGGGCAAGCTCGCGTCACGAAACAAATTGTTTCGCATTTTGCTCGTCGGTTCTGCTCCCTTCGCCGGAGCAGGGCAATGTTGTGGCAGGGACGACACCGAATTCGTTGAAGCGGCTGCCGCACGAACAGCAGAAATCCATATGCGATAGCCCTGCTCCCAGCGGGCAGGGGTAAACAAGCCTAGCCGCCGGCCGCGCTGTCGAATGCCTTCATCGCCAGCGTGGCGACCTGACGCAAGGCGCGGCGATCGGCGCCGGAAGCGGCGAGCACGCCCATTCCCGCCGTCTGTGCGGAGAGATAGCGTGCCAGGGCGGTGGGATCGACGGTCGCGGGGAGGTCGCCCTCCGATTTGGCCCTTTTGAAGCGGTCGCGCAGCAGCTCCTCATTCTCGGCGCGGCGCGATGCCAGTTCGGACGGCACGTTCTCGTGCCCGGTGGCGCAGGCGAGGCCGCCCTGCACCAAGAGGCAGCCGGGCGGATTGGCGGGATCTGTCTGCAGGTCCGCCGTTCCGAACAAGAGGCGCTTGGCGACCTCGCGCGCGGTCGGCGCATCCAGCACGTGTTGCATGAAAGCCGCACGCTTGCCGCTATATCGGTCGAGCGCAGCTTTCAGCAGGCCCTCCTTGCTGCCGAACGCAGCATAAAGGCTCGGAGCATTTATTCCCATCGCGGCGGTGAGTTCGGCAATGGTCGCCCCCTCATAGCCGTGCCGCCAGAACACTTCCATCGCTTCGTCCAGGGCCTTGTCGGCATCGAAGGCCCGCGGGCGTCCTATGGCCATGGGGCTTCCTCCATTTTTTAATATTTGCTACATAAGCACCTTGACGGGCCGGGTCCAGCTCCACATTTGTAGCGCGCATTACAAATTGGAGAGCGAAAATGCCCCCAGCCGCCGTCATCCCCCATCCGAGCCGTTTTCGACGCATTTTTGCAGGGTTGGCCATCGCCGGGGCCGTGATCCTCGCCGGTTCCGTGCTTGCCAATCGCTATTTCTTCGCAGCGCAAGCCACCACGACCGCAGCCGCACCCGAGCCCGCCGTCGACGTCACGGTCGCGGTGGTCGAGCCGCGTCAGACCACGCTGTGGGACGACTTCTCGGGGCGGCTCGAGGCCATCAACCGCGTCGAGCTCCGCCCGCGTGTCGCCGGTGCCATCCTGTCCGCCAATTTCACCGAAGGTGCGCTGGTCAAGGCCGGCGACGTGCTGTTCAAGATCGATCCCGCGCCCTATCTCGCCGAGGTGGAGAAGGCCGAGGCTCAGCTCGAGGCGGCAAAGGCGCGCGTGGTGTTCACCACATCCGAGGTCGAGCGCGGCCGCCAGCTTGTCGGCGACAACATCGTGACCCGCCGGGATTTCGATCAGCGTGACAATGCCAATCGCGAAGCGGTCGCCAATGTGAAGGCCGCCGAGGCGACGCTGCAAACGGCGAAGCTCAATCTCGACTACACCGAGGTGCGGGCGCCCGTGGACGGGCGGGTCGGCAAGATCGAGGTGACCGCCGGCAACCTGGTTGCGGCCGGGCCGACCTCGCCGGTGCTGACCTCGCTGGTGTCGATCAACCCGATCTATGCGAGCTTCGATGCCGACGAGGATGTCGTGCTGCGCGCGCTGAGCGCGATCGCGGACGGCTCGGGCAAGCGCGGCAACCTCGATCAGATCCCGGTCGAAATGACGACCTCCGACGGGGTGACCGCCAAAGGCCATATCCAGCTCATCGATAACCAGGTGAACGCGCAGAGCGGCACCATTCGCGTGCGCGCCGTCTTCAGGAACGACGACGGCCGCCTCATCCCCGGTCAATTCGCGCGGCTGCGCATGGGCCAGCCGCATCAGCAGACGCTGGTGATGGTGGACGAACGGGCGATCGGCACCGATCAGGACAAGAAGTTCGTCATGGTGGTCGGGGCCGACAATCGCGCGCAATATCGCTCGGTCGCGCTTGGCGGCAGCGCCGACGGCCTACGCATCATCACCTCGGGCCTGCAAGCCGGTGACCGCATCGTGGTCAACGGGTTGCAGCGTGTGCGTCCCGGCGCGCTTCTGAAGACCGAAGTCGCCGACATGGGCGCGCGCGGCCTGCGAGAGGCCGCGGCCGATGGCGACCAGCAGGTCGTCAGGCGCTAACCAACATTCAACAGGGGTTTCGCGCGAGGGCGCGCCAGCATCATGAATCTGTCCAAATTCTTCGTCGACCGCCCGATCTTTGCGGGCGTGCTGTCGATCCTCATCTTCCTGGCCGGCCTGATCTCGCTGCTGGCGATGCCGATCTCGGAATATCCCGACGTGGTGCCGCCGTCGGTCGTGGTGCGCGCGACCTATCCCGGCGCCAACCCGAAGGTGATCGCCGAGACGGTCGCCACGCCGATCGAGGAGCAGATCAACGGCGTTGAAAACATGCTCTATATGAGCAGCCAGGCGACCACCGATGGCGCCATGACGCTCACCGTGACGTTCCGCCTCGGCACCGATCCCGACAAGGCGCAGCAGCTTGTGCAGAACCGCGTGCAGCAGGCCGAGCCGCGGCTGCCGAATGTCGTGCGTCAGCTCGGCATCATCACCAAGAAGAGCTCGCCCGACCTCACCATGGTGGTGCATCTGTTGTCGCCCAACGGCCGCTACGACATGACCTACCTGCGCAACTATGCGGTCCTCAACGTCAAGGACCGCCTGGCGCGGATCGACGGCGTCGGCGACGTGCAGCTCTATGGCGCCGGCGACTATTCGATGCGGGTCTGGGTCGATCCGCAGAAGGCCGCCGAACATGACCTAGCCGCCAATGACATCGTCAGAGCAATCCAGGCGCAGAACGTGGAGGCCGCCGCCGGCGTCGTCGGTGGATCGCCGAACGTCAAGGGCATCGATCTGCAGCTTTCGGTCAATGCCGAAGGCCGCCTCTCGACCGAAGAGCAGTTCGGCGACATCGTGGTGAAGAGCGGCCCGCAGGGCGAGGTGACGCGCCTGCGCGACGTTGCGCGCATCGAGCTGGGCGCCTCCGAATACGGGCTGCGCTCGCTGCTCGACAACAAGCAGGCGGTGGCGATCCCGATCTTCCAGGCGCCCGGCTCCAACGCGCTGCAGATCTCCGACAATGTCCGCGCCACCATGGCGGAGATCAAGAGGAACATGCCGGAAGGGGTGGACTACCGCATCGTCTACGACCCCACCCAGTTCGTGCGCTCCTCGATCGAGGCGGTGGTGCATACGCTGCTCGAGGCGGTGGCGCTGGTCGTGCTGGTGGTGATCCTGTTCTTGCAGACCTGGCGGGCCTCGATCATTCCGCTGCTCGCGGTGCCGGTCTCCATCATCGGCACCTTTGCCGTGATGCATATGTTCGGTTTTTCGATCAACGCGCTGAGCCTGTTCGGCCTCGTGCTCGCGATCGGCATCGTGGTGGACGACGCCATCGTCGTGGTGGAGAACGTCGAGCGCAACATCGAATCCGGGCTCTCGCCGCGGGATGCGACCTATCAGGCGATGCGGGAAGTGTCGGGGCCGATCATCGCCATCGCCCTGGTGCTGGTCGCGGTGTTCGTGCCGCTCGCCTTCATCAGCGGACTGACCGGGCAATTCTACAAGCAGTTCGCGCTGACGATTGCGATCTCGACGGTGATTTCGGCGGTGAATTCGCTGACGCTGTCGCCGGCGCTCGCAGCACTTCTCCTGAAAGGCCATCACGATCCGAAGGACGGGCTCACCCGCCTGCTCGACACCGCGCTCGGCTGGTTCTTCCGCCGGTTCAATCGCGCCTTTGCGCGCGCATCGGAAAATTACGGCGGCAGCGTCAGGGGCGTGATTTCCGGCAAGATCGCCGTCCTCGGCGTCTATCTGGTGCTCGCGGCCGCAACGGGCTTTCTGTTCAGGGAGGTGCCGGGCGGCTTCGTGCCCGCGCAAGACAAGCAATATCTGGTCGGCTTCGCGCGCCTTCCGGATGGCGCGACGCTGGACCGCACCGAGGAAGTGATCCGCAAGATGAGCGAGATTGCACTGACGCAGCCGGGCGTCGAAAGCTCGGTGGCGTTCCCCGGGCTCTCGATCAGCGGCTTCACCAACTCCTCCAACGCCGGCATCGTGTTCTCGACCTTAAAGCCGTTCGACGAGCGCAAGGATCCTTCGCTCAGTGGCCCCGCGATTGCGGCGGCGCTGAACAAGAAATACGCCAAGATCCAGGAAGCCTTCATCGCGATGTTCCCGCCGCCGCCCGTCAACGGCCTCGGCACCATCGGCGGCTTCAAGCTGCAGATCGAGGATCGCGCCGGGCTTGGCTATGAGGCGCTGAACGACGCGACCAAGGCCTTCATGGCGGCGGCGTCGAAAGCGCCTGAGATCGCCGGCCTGTTCTCGAGCTACCAGGTCAATGTCCCGCAGCTCTTCGCGGACATCGACCGCACCAAGGCGCTGCAGCTCGGGGTGCCCGTCACCGACGTCTTCAACACGCTGCAGATCTATCTCGGCTCCTACTACGTCAACGACTTCAACAAATTCGGCCGCACCTATTCGGTCTATGTCCAGGCCGACGCGCCGTTCCGCGCCCGGGCCGACGACATCCGCCAGCTCAAGGTGCGCTCGGCGTCCGGCGACATGATCCCGCTCTCCGCGCTGCTCAAGGTCAGACAGAGCGCGGGTCCCGAACGCGCGATCCGCTACAACGGCTTTCTGTCCTCGGACATCAATGCGGGCGCGGCGCCGGGCTATTCCTCGGGACAGGCGCAGGCGGCGGCCACGCGCATCGCGGCGGAAACGCTGCCGCGTGGCTTTGCCTTCGAATGGACCGACCTGACGTATCAGGAGTTCATCGCTGGCAATTCCGGCATCTGGGTCTTCCCGCTCTGCGTCCTCCTGGTGTTCCTGGTGCTGGCGGCGCTTTACGAAAGCCTGGTGCTGCCGCTGTCGATCATCATGATCGTGCCGATGGCGCTGTTTGCCGCGATGTTCGGCGTGTGGCTGTCCAAGGGCGACAACAACATCTTCACCCAGATCGGCTTGATCGTGCTGGTCGGCCTGTCCGCGAAGAACGCGATCCTGATCGTGGAGTTCGCGCGCGAGCTGGAGTTTGCCGGGCATTCGCCGGTCCGCGCCGCCATCGAGGCGAGCCGCCTGCGGCTGCGCCCGATCCTGATGACATCGATGGCCTTCATCATGGGCGTGCTGCCGCTGGTGCTCTCGACCGGCGCCGGCGCCGAGATGCGGCGCGCCATGGGGGTGGCGGTGTTCTCGGGCATGATCGGCGTCACCATCTTCGGCCTGTTCCTGACGCCGGTGTTCTACGTGCTCCTGCGCACCGTCACCGGCATGAAGCCGCTGACGCATCACGCCCCGAGCACCGCGCCGATTGCGCCGGGCGGGCATGTGCACATGCAGCAGGCGGAGTGAGGCAGGCGCTGGCGAGCTCAAGCGGGATGATCTTCGCGCTGGTGTGCAGGAGAGCGCGTGAGACGATCCGTGATCGCGCGCAAGCTTTGCTGCCGGCAGGCGATCGCGATCCGCGTCGCCTGGCCGTATAGGCCTGCGGGCGTAGCGCTTTTCCGAAAAGCTTGCCCTCGGGCTTGACCCGAGGGATCATGCTCAAAGAAATGATGGCGCGGTTGTGAACGTGACTTGCGAGACAAGGAGGGCGAGACGATGGCGGGACAGTGGATCGACATCAACGCCGCGGATGGCGGCAGGTTTAAAGGCTATCTCGCCGTTCCCGCATCAGGCTCCGGACCTGGGATCCTGTTGCTGCAGGAGATCTTCGGCATCAACGCTTCGATGCGCAACGTGGCCGACTATTACGCCGAGGAAGGTTATGTCGTGCTGGCGCCGGATCTGTTCTGGCGCATGGCGCCGGGAATCGAGCTTGGCTACGGCGAGGCCGACGTCGCCAAGGCGATGGACTATTACCAGCGCTTCGACGCCAATCAGTCGATCAAGGATGCGGCCGATGCGCTGAAGGCGCTGCGGAACCGTCCCGAGTGCACCGGAAAGGTGGGCGCGCTCGGCTTCTGCCTCGGCGGCAAGCTCGCTTACCTCGCTGCCGCGCGCACGGATGTGGATTGCGCGGTCAGCTATTACGGTGTCGGCATCGAGGCCGATATCGGGGAAGCTGCCAATATCAAATGCCCGATGGTGTTTCACTTTGCCGAGCTCGACCGTTTCGCTCCGGCGGAAGCACGGGCACAGGTCATGGCAGCCTTCGCCGGCCGTCCCGAGATCGAATTTTATCTCTATCCCGGCTGCGATCATGCCTTCGCGGCGCCGGAGCGGACGAGCTTCAACAAGCCGGCGACCTTGATGGCGCATTCGCGCTCGATCGCGCTGTTCCGCAAGGTGCTGGGCCCGCATTACGATCTCTCATCGCTGTGGGACAAGCACACCGAATTGGAATTCGCGACGCGCTCGGCCGAAGCAACCATGGAGACCATGGTAGCGGAGCCCTATGTCAATCACATCCCGACCATGACCGGGGGCGTCGGCTATCGCGATCTCTTGCGCTTTTACAAGCACCATTTCATCCCGAAGACGCCGAAAGACACCAGGCTGATCCCGATTTCGCGCACCATCGGCGCCGATCGCGTCGTCGACGAGATGCTGTTCTGCTTCACTCACGACATCGAGATCGACTGGATGCTGCCGGGCGTGCCGCCGACCGGCAAATATGTCGAGATACCTTTGGTCGCGATCGTCCGCTTCCGCGGCGACAAGCTCTACAACGAGCACATCTATTGGGACCAGGCGTCCGTGCTGGTGCAGATCGGTCTGCTCGATCCCGCAAAACTGCCGGTGGCTGGCGTGGAGACGGCGAAGAAGCTGGTCGAGGAGTCCTTGCCGTCAAACACATTGATGGCGCGCTGGGCCGAGAGCGCACCGAAAGCGGCCGGATAATGGCACATCAAGCCTCGGCCATCGCCTGTGCCCGCCGAGCAGCTTGACATCACGTCGCCGGACGGATCTCGACGGTGGCGGTGCGGCCGGATACCAGAACGGTGTTGGGCGGCACGTTGTCCAGCGCGATCCGCACCGGCACGCGCTGTGCCAGCCGCACCCAGTTGAAAGTCGGATTGACGTTGGCGAGCAGATTGCTGCCGGCCGTGCGGTCGCGATCCTCGATGCCGGCCGCGATGCTTTCCACGCGTCCCGTCAGGCGGGTGTTGTCCCCCATCAGGCGGATCGATGCGGGGTCACCGACGTGGATGCGGGACAGTTTGGTTTCCTCGAAATAGCCTTCGACGCGCAGCGTGTCGGTATCGACCAGCGCCATCACGCCCCTGCCGGCGGTGACAAAGGTCCCGGGACGCAAATCCATATTGGTGATGATGCCGTTGACTGACGCGTGGACCTCGCTGCGGTCGAGGTTGAGCTGGGCGAGATCGCGATCGGCGACGGCCTGGTCGTAAGAAGCCTGTGCGACAAGCTGCGTCGCGCGAACTTCCTCCTGCTTCTGCTGCGAGACTGCATCGGTGCTCAGCGCGCTATAGCGCTTGAGATCGAGATTCGCCTGGTCGAGCGAAGCGCGCTTTCCCGCGACGACCGCCTCGGCCTGCCGCAGCGCCAACTCGAACCGCGCGCGGTCGATGCGGAACAGCACGTCGCCGCGATGGACCGGCTGGTTATCGTGGACGAGCACCTCGGTGACGAAGCCCGATACGTCGGGCGCCACCACGACGACATCGGCGCGGACACGTCCGTCCCGCGTCCACGGCTCCTCCATGTAATAGACCCACAGCCGGTAGCCGACCGCCACGGCGGCAACAACGGCGATGCCGGTGATCGCGAAGCGGCGGAAAGACGCGAGCATGCTCTTCACGACAGAAACTCCGAGGAGAAATAGACGACGCCACCGAGCAGGCAGACGAAAATGGCGAGATCGAACAGGGCGCGGTGCCACACGTGTCGATAAAGATCGAGGCGGACGAACAGCCGCGAGGCCAGCGTGGACAGCGCATAGGTGATCACGAGCTCCAGCAGCAGTGCGGGGACATAGACACCATAGATGTTCAGGTCCTGCCTCATGCGACGCGCTGCCCGGAGAGGGAAGAGTGGGCCCCGTAGGCCGGCGAGTCCGGGAACAGGCCCCGGCGAATCCCGACGAGGCCGAGCAGTGCGTCTTCCTTGGCAGCCGCACCGGGATCATCGACGGTCGCGGCCAATGCGGCGTCGATGTCGGACAGCAGGCTCCGAGGCATCGGCCCTTCCGAATGCGAGCGGAACGCCGTGGCGAGGCGATCGAGCATGCGATCAATTGCATGCAGGCTGGTCGGCGAGAGGTGGTGACGGGCGCGGCGTAGGTCGATGATGTTGAGGCCGACACGGAGCTGGCTGAGGTTGTCGACGTCGCGACGAGCGATCTCCGGAATCGCGGCGAGCCGCTGCACCAACTGGTCGAGGCGGCCCAGCATGGCGCCGAGAAAGCTCGCCCTGTCGCGCCTGCCGCGGTGTTCCGCCGCCACGGCGAGCGAGACCCAGCCGGCGCGTAGCACGCGGTGCGCGATCCATTCCGCTCCGACCGAGCGCGCCGTCCGCGTCACCACAATAGCGGCGACAATGCCGATGATGAAAGCGATTGACGAATTGGCGAAGGCGACGAAGTCGGCGGCATAGGCGGATTGCAGCGCCATCAGGGTTGCGGCGTTCACGCCGAGCGCGGTTCCGATCGATGTCGTGGCGGGACGGGCCATCAGGTAGCCGAACAGGATGAAAGCCGGCGCCAGCAGCACGATCAACGCCTCGAGCGTCGAGATCGGCGGCAGCAAGGCGAACAGATAGACGGCGACGATCATGATCGCGACGGCCGCCCAAACGCCGAACCGGCGAATGCCGATGGTCGGATCGTCCTGCGAGGCAAAGATCGAGCTGCCGACCGCGGCCATCATGGGTGCGGATGCGCCATCCGGCCATCCGGTGCCGATCCAGAACGCGCAGCACAGAAGGACAGAGGCCGCCGCTCCGCCCGCCGACCACATCGCGAGCGTGCGGTCGCGATAACGTGTCTGCGCAACACCGCTCTCGGGCTTGAACCGGAGGCTGACGCGCGAGGGATTCGTACCTTGCGCGAGGGCCGGGCCGACCGCGCGGCAGTCCTGCAGCAGATCGATCAGCTCTTGCAGACGGATCAGCAGGCTGGTGATCAGGATCTGATCCCAGTCCGAGCCGGTTCCGAGCCGCGGCCGCTGTGCTTCGATTCTGTCCTGCAATTCGCGCGCCGCCTGCGGCGCGTCGCTGTCGTCGACAATCCATGCCGAGATGTCGTCGAACAGGCGTGCGAGGCCGGGGTGATCGGTCCGCAGGCGCGGGCCAAGCGCGGTGATCCGGTCATTGATCGAGGCGAGGATGGCCGGCAGCAACAGCATGTGCGGCCGCAGCATGCGCAGTGCCTGCGCGGTGCCGACGTCGCTGAGCCGGTCATAGGCGAGATGGACTTGCAGCGTCTCGAGCTCGACGGCCTCCCGCAGCAATTGCTGCAGGCGTTGTTCTCGCCGGGTGCCGCCTCCCGCAAGCGCCTCCCGCGACAATTCGCGGGCGGTCGCGAGCCAGTAGCCTAGCCGCTCGAAGGCCGCCGCGCCGATGCCGCGCGGAAAGAATGTGGAAGATATCAGGCTCGCGCAGATGATGCCGAGCGATATTTCCTGGACGCGTGCAACTGCGGCATCGAAGATGTTGCCGGGGTCGGAGACGGCGGGAAATCCGATGATCGCGACCGTATAGCCCGACAGCATGAAGGCATAACTGCGGGGCGTCCCATCCATCAGCGAGAAGTAAAGGCACAGGCTGACCCAAGCCGCTACGGCGAGGCACAGCAATTCCGGCGCGTTGACGAGGTTGGGCACCATGAGGACGCTGGTCGCGGCCCCGACCAAGGTTCCGATCAATCGATAGACCGCCTTCGAACTGGTCGCGCCGGCGAGAGGTTGGGAGGTGATGTAGACGCTGGCCATCGCCCAGTAAGGCCGTGGCAGGTTGAGCCACAGCGCGATGACCAGGGCGAGCATCGCGGCGGCGAATGTCTTGAGCGCAAAGATCAGGTCCGCGTGGCGGACCAGGAAAGGCCTGTCTTGGGTCATGGCTAGACTGCCTCTGACAGCGCCGCACCAGACATAGTGACCCGGCTTTCAACGCTCGGCAACTGTCGAGGCTGATCTACGCCCTTTGCGGCGGCCGGTTCCCGGGCGTTCGGGACATAGGGCGCGATCCAAAATCGCGCCCGTTTCCTCTCAAGCCTCGGCCATGGCCTGTGCGCCACCGAGCAGCTTGACGTTGAGCCGCCCGCCCGTGAACAGCATGTCGTCGAGCGCCTCGTCGATATCAGCGGAGGTGACCGTTTCGCCACCATCGCGCGCGATGGACGATTGCGCGATACGCCGCATCAGCTCCTTGATGAAGGCGGCGCTGACGCCCTCCGTCCGCCGCACCGCGTCGTCGACAACGGCGTCAGTGAGCGGCAGGCCTTTGCCATAGAGCCGCACCAGCTTGCCGCGGCCGGTCGCGTCGGGCAGCGGCACCTCGATCGCCTGGTCGATGCGGCCAGGCCGTCCCGCGAGCGCGCCCTCGAGTTCTTCCGGCCGGTTGGTGGTGAGCAAGAACAGGATGTCGGCGTCCTTCTTCAGGCCATCCATCTCGTTGAGCAGCTTGTTGAGCAGCGATTCCTCGCACGGCCCTCCCATCTCGTCGCGGTCGCGCGCGATCAGATCGACGTCCTCGATCACCACCAGCGCCGGCTGCAACAGCCGCGCGAGATTCATGTAGACACCGAGCAAACCGACCTGCTCGGCCGTGATGATGAGGGTGGTATGATCAGGCAGGTTGGTTGCGAGATAGCGGATGGTGTGGGTCTTGCCGGTGCCGGGCGGGCCATAAAGCAAAATGCCCTTGCGCGTCGATTGGCCGAGCCGGCGCAGCGCATCGCGCGTTCCGACAAAGCTCAATACGTTGCGATCGAGCAGTTTGAGCGCCTTTTCCGGCAGGATCACGTCGGCGCGGTCGACCGGCGGCAAACGATGCACCGTGACGCCGCGCGAGCGGCCGCTGTAATCAGGGTCGCCGTCGAGTGAGAGGATCTTGCCGCGGTACGAGCGGGCGGAGTGTACCGCCCTCTCCAGTTCGACAAAGCAGCGTTGCGCGAAGGCTTCGCCGGCCGCGCCGCCAGGCACCGCAATCTCGATGCGCATCATCGCCTCATGGCGGTACTCGCGATCGTAAGAAAGCACGACGGCGTAACGAAATTCGTTCGCCTCGCACAGCCAAAGCCCATTGTGCAGGCATTTGACCGGCGCGGCTTCGCCGACGTCGATCTCGTGATATTGCGGCGGCGCCAGCGGGATCGCGTTGCGTCCGACACGCTTGAGCCGCGCGAACGACAGCGTCTCGTAACGATATTCCTCATGCGCGCCGAAGAAGCGGATCGGCGAGGCAAACAGCTTGTTGATCGCGACCTGGACGTCCGCGCGCATGTGGCCGGGAAACTGTCGCACCATGGTCACGAGCTTGTTCGGCGGGATGTCGGCGAAATGCCAATTCAGCGCGTCGACGGCCCAAGCGAACTGTATGTCGGAAGGATCTGCCGCGACCGTTTCGCCAGCGGCCTCGCTGGTGATCAGCAGCGGAAGTCCTTCGGCCCGGATGCGCGTCTGCGCGGCATCAAGCAAAGCCCTTGCAACCGACGCGGGAAAGGGACCGCAGGCGACCTTGCCTTGCCGGTTGATCAGCGTGGTGAGCGCATAGGCATCCCGTTCGTGCCTGCCGAACACCTCCCGGAAGAGCTCCACCACGAAATCGAACGGCGTCTTGTCGTCATTGTGAAAAACAAGCTGAACAGGCTCGGCCTCAGTGCAAACTTGATCCATTGGAAACCTCTGGTACAACCACAGCACGAACGGAACAAATGAAGAACATAGATGTTGACGCTCGTCAAGCGCCTTGCGCATGAAAGTTCTGCGACGGTCCGCTCGTTGGATTCGATGGGGAGAAAGCTGAGAACTCCTGCGCCGCCAACTGGACGGTTGGCGAGCGGTGCCGGCTCGACCACATCCGGCTCCCGCGCGCGCTGGAGCGTCTGGGGACGTCATTCCGGGGCGCTCGCGAAGCGCGAGCGAACCCGGAATCCAGAGGTTGTGGCGCGGGATTTTCGGGTTCGATGCTGTCACATCGCCCCGGAATGACGGCCACATCAAGATTCTTCAGATGGCGGATGCCCGATCGCACGATGAGCGATTGCAAGCTTGAAAGGGAGAACAAACATGTCCTTCCGTCTCTCCGGATTGCCAATTGAGAGTTTCCGGCCGCTTTTCGAATCTGAGCAATGAAGAGTTGTTGTTGAAAGGTATCGAACGGCGAAGAACCAAAGCCGGTGACGACTATCCTTGCCGCATAACGCTCGATGTGGCCAAACCGGGCGAAAGCGTCCTGCTCCTTTCGTACCCGGTTCAAGCCGGACCCTCTCCTTACCGCAGCATCAGCCCGATATTCGTGCGGGAGTCCGCCGAGAGCCAGTACGTAGGATACGACGAAATCCCGGCGCAGATGTCGCCTCGATTGATGTCGGTCCGCGCCCTCGATCATCGACACCACATAGTTGCGGCCGACGTCGTCCAAGGCTCGCAACTGGGCAGCTTGGCGAGCGGTTTCTTGCCAAGCGCGACGTATCCTATCTGCACGTCCATCACGCACGTTGGGGATGTTACGTCGGGCGGATCGATCGGGCATAGGTCGTAGATGTGGTAGCGGGCTCGCGCGCGGCTGATCCGTCCTACAGTCCTCGCCATTGTCGCCTGATTTGCCCGACGGGTGCGCGCCCCAAAATCCTGTCAAGCCGCGCACATAAAAATATTTCGGTTTTTCAGAATCCCGAATCGGTCGTATCGTAGGTTTATCCCGCCTCGATGCAGAGGGGCGGATCGCGATCGTCACGACACGCGAGGCGGGATGCGGTGGCCGCGGTGATGCCGGCAGACGAACGGCTGTCGTCGCGGACGGCGAAGTCGGGTGGTCCTGGCGCGCCCATGCAGGCGCTAAGCCGGCCGCGATGCTTATCCATCGCGCCGATGACGGTGGCAATCAAGCTGGTTCACCGGGGAGAGCCCGAAGTAAGCCGTAAACCACTCGCGCAGGGAAGGCCGGTGTGTATCCGCCTGTACCTGTGGTCACGCGCCCTTTCGCGCAATCTTCTGGCGCGGGGGCCCCGGGTGCAGCGGCCACCCGGCTTTCCCTGCGCCCTCTGTATTGAGGGCGAGAACGTCAGCAACACTCGGGCGCTATCGAGTCGCGAGAAGGCTGAGTCATGTCCCTCTCGTTGTTGCGAGGAGCGAAGCGACGAAGCAATCTAGACGGTATCGGCGGCGGCAGTCTGGATTGCTCCGCTGCGCTCGCAATGACAGTGGTGCGGTTTACAATCGAAAGCCAGTCGAGGCAGGCATGAGCGAAGTTGATATCTCCTCGCTGCCCAATCCGGAACAGAACCATTCAAAGCCGCCCCGACGAAGCTGTCCTGCACCATGCGCGCCGTAGCTCTGCTGTCAGAGAAAGTGAAATGATCCGCACCGCCGTGCTAGAGATGTGTGGCCGGTCTATAGGAAAGCAAACTCCCATGAACGACAGCCGCGACGTCTGGCAACTGGTCGATGCGAAGCAGGAGCCTTTGATTGCACTCAGCGATCGGGTGTGGGCGATGCCCGAGCTCTGTTATGCCGAGACGCGTTCCGCCGCCGAGCACTCGGCGGAGCTCGAACGCCACGGCTTTCGCATCGCAAGGAACGTCGCCGGCATTCCGACCGCTGTCATCGGCGAGGCCGGCGAAGGCGGCCCTGTGATCGCGATTCTCGGCGAGTATGATGCGCTGCCGGGCCTCTCCCAGGAATCGGGCGTTGCCGAGCCGCGCCCGCTTCAAGCCGGAGGCAACGGTCATGGCTGCGGCCACAATCTGCTCGGCGCCGGCGCCATGCTCGCGGCCGTCGCGGTGAAGGACTGGCTGGCGAAGAACGGGCTCAAGGGCCGCGTGCGGTATTACGGCTGCCCGGCGGAAGAGGGCGGCGCCGCAAAAACCTTCATGGTGCGCGACGGCGCGTTCGACGATGTCGATGCGGCCATCTCCTGGCACCCCGCGAGTTTCTGCGAGGTGATGCCGGCGGTGTCGCTCGCCAACACCCGCATCGATTTCACGTTCTCAGGCCGCGCGGCCCATGCCGCGGCGGCCCCGCATCTTGGCCGCAGCGCGCTCGATGCCGTCGAGCTGATGAATGTCGGCGTCAACTATATGCGCGAGCACATCCCGAGCGATGCGCGCATCCATTATGCCCTGCTCGAGGCCGGCGGCATCGCGCCGAACGTCGTGCAGGCGCGTGCAAAGGTCCGTTACTCCGTGCGGGCGCGCGATCTTGCCGGCATGCATGAGTTGGTGGAGCGCGTCCGCAAGGTGGCGCAAGGCGCGGCGTTGATGACCGAAACGAAAGTCGAGGCGCAGATCATCAGCGCGGTTTCGAACCTGCTTGGCAACGAGCCGCTGGAGCGCGCGATGCACGACGTGCTGCAGCAGCTCGGCCCGCCGCCGTTCGATGCGGCCGACCGCGATTTCGCGAAGAAGATTCAGGCAACGCTCACCGATCAGGATCTCGAGAGTGTCTATCGCACGGTCGGCGAGATGCGTGGCGACGCGCCGCTGTGCGACAAGATCATACCGCGCGAGGCGCCACGCCAGCTCATGCGCGGCTCGACCGATGTCGGCGATGTGAGCTGGGCGGTGCCGACGGTGCAGGCCCATGGCGCGATGATGGCGATCGGCACGCCCCTGCATTCCTGGCAGCTCGTGGCGCAGGGCAAGATGCCGGCCGCGCACAAGGGCATGGTGCATGTCGCCAAGGTCATGGCGGCGACCGCGTGCAAGCTCTTGAGCGACGAGGCGCTGCTTGCGGCCGCGAAGGGTGACCACGCCGCGCGCACCGCGCGCCATCCCTATCGCTGTCCGATCCCGGACGAGGTCGCGCCCCCGCTCGACATGGCGCGGGTGTAGGGGCGAGGCTTATGCTAACCTGTTAGCCGAAACAGAGGCTCAGCTATCACCGTCATCCTGAGGAGGCCGCGAAGCGGCCGTCTCGAAGGGCGACGGCCCGGGCGGCTGCAGCGAGGCCGTTCATCCTTCGAGGCTCGCTGCGCTAGCACCTCAGGATGACGGTGCTAAGTAGGACGCTCGCCGCTCAACTTGATCATGGCTTGGAGCAGTAGAGAGCATCACGCCACCCCTCCCGCGCCCGAAATCAGCACCACGGTCGAGCGCGGCCCGACCTCATACGAAGCAAGATCAAGCGGCACGGCATCGGTTTCCGCCACGATGTCGAGCGGGCTCGCCAGCGACGTGTCGACCAGCCGCCGCCAGCGCGAAGCGGAGGGAAGGGCGAAGCTGAGCGTCTGCCAATAGGCATTCATCATCACGTAAACGTCGAGGTCGCCTGAACGCGTACCATGCAGGCGCAATGCGATCGCGCGCGAGGCGTTCGAGAGATCCGGATCGCCGGCCGTGCCGTGCCAGCTACAATCGCTGCCCCAACCGGTGCTGCGCCCGATGATGGGATGCGCCCTGCGAAAGGCGATCATCATACTGAAGAAGCGCAGCACGTCCGCGTTGAGCGCCGTGAGGTCCCAGTCCAGCCAGGTCGTCTCATTGTCCTGGTCATAGGCGTTGGCGTTGCCACGCTGCGTGTGCATGAACTCATCGCCCGCCACGAACATCGGCACGCCGTTCGAAAGCATCAAAAGGCAGCAGAAGTTCCTGACCTGCCGCTTGCGAAGGACCGCCACCTCGGCAGGCACGTTGTGGCCGCCCTCGTAGCCGCAATTCCAGCTACGCTGCGCGTCGCTGGTGTAGCTGACGAGATCGCAGAGATTGAGGCCGTCATGGCAATCGATATAGTTGATGCTTTGATAGCGCCGGTCGGCATCGATCACCGTGTCGGGGAAGAGGTCCGTGCTGCCGTAGAGGCGGGTCATGAGATCGGCGATCAGGCCGCCGTCGCCCTTGATGAAGCCGCGCGCGGTGTCGCGAAAATGGTCGTTCCACTGGCTCCAGGACTTGCCGGGAAAGGCGCGCCCCATCAGATAGCCGCTTGTAGCATCCCACGGCTCCGCGATCAACCGCATCTCGGCGAGGTTATGATCGTTGCTGATCTCGGAGACGATCGGCGGGTCTTCCGAATTGAGGCTCCCGTCCTCGTTGCGCGCGAAGATCGAGGCGAGATCGAAGCGGAAGCCGTCGACGCCGATTGCTGTCGCCCAATATCTCAGGCTGTCGACCACCAGAAGCCGCACCGCGGGATGGGCGGTTCGCAAGTCGTTGCCGCAGCCGCTGTAGTTGACATATTCGGAAAGATCGGTCGGCGAGAGGGCGTAGTAGGTCGAGTTGTCGATGCCGCGGAACGAATAGGTCGGGCCGCCATTGCCCATTTCGCAGGTGTGATTGTAGACGACGTCGAGCAGCACCTCGATTCCGGCCTTGTGCAGCTCGTCCACCATCCAGCGAAACTCCAGCAGCGCGCCTTGCGGCGTGCCGTCGACGCTGTATTGCGCATGGGGCGAGAAGAAATTCAGCGTCATATAGCCCCAATAATTACCCAGCCCCGGCTCGAACTGATGCACCGGCAGCAGCTCGACCGCGGTGATGCCGAGCGATGTGAGGTAGGGAATCTTGGCTACCACGCCGGCATAGGTGCCGCGTTCGTTGCCGGGGACGTTCGAATTGGCGCGGCGGGTGAAGCCGCGCACATGCATCTCGTAAATGATCAGGTCGTGACCATGGCGCGGCGCTTGCGGCCGGGCGGACAGTGGCGCGATCAGCCGTTCGGGCAGCATGCCGAGCGGCGCCCGCCCGGCGTTGGATCCTGGGGCAATGGCCGCCTCGGGGCTGAAGGCCGGCGGAAAGAAAACGCCCGTCGCGTAAGGATCGAGCAGGACCTTGTTGCGATCAAAGCGCAGCCCGCGGCTCGGCTCATAAGGGCCGTCAACCTGGTACGCGTAGTATTTCGCACCGTCGACGGTCGCCGTCGGCACCCGCTGGTGCCAGACGCGACCGGTCTTGTTGATGGGAAAGGCGAACGGCAGGATGCGCAAGGGCGTCGCAAAGTCGCGCTCGTCATAGAGCAGCAAGGTGACCGCGCTTGCATCCCTCGAATACAACGCGAAATTATAGCTCTGTTGCAATTCGTCCCAGGAGCAGCCGAGCGGCCAAGGCTTGCCTTCGAGAGGTTCGCCTCCGAGACTTGCGCCGTTGCTCGCCATGCGGGTCCCTTGGATGCGCGTTGTCCCAACAGCCCGCGTGACAATAACGCGGCGGCTCGCCGGAGGGTCGCGCAGCGGGAGTATAATGTCCAGCGTCGAGGACGTCCGTATTTTGTGCACGTATCGGCTGATGGTCGTATCGTCAGCGGCAGGAGGGATTCGCCGCGAGCGGTACTGCCAAAAAGGTGATCGTGGCCGGCGGCAATGTCACTATGCCGGCGGGCGCTGGTTTTGCGGTGATGGCGGGCAGTGCATCGTCCGCCAGGCGCAGCGTTGCGCCGTTGAGCTGCACGGAGGTGCTTTGCAGGCGCGAGGCGCTCAGCACATACCGTTCGGAGGCGAGCGGAATCGCAAGCGCCCGCAGCA
The DNA here is from genome assembly GCF_045571435.1 of Bradyrhizobium sp. STM 3562. Taxonomy (NCBI): domain Bacteria; kingdom Pseudomonadati; phylum Pseudomonadota; class Alphaproteobacteria; order Hyphomicrobiales; family Nitrobacteraceae; genus Bradyrhizobium; species Bradyrhizobium sp. STM 3562. The sequence goes on along the minus strand of NZ_CP120694.1, from coordinate 8,065,607 downwards.
TATCGCGCGACATGTTGATTGCGAGAATGGAAACGCCGCCGGCTTTGTCAGGAGCGCAGTGGGCGTAGACATGAAGTCCCGCCTGCGTTGGTTGACCTGGGTCGAGCACGACTGGCCCCATCAGGCGGCGCCACAGCAGCGCGGCCCAGTAGTTCGGCCGGGGCGTAAGGCTCCGCTCCGCCAGCAGGCCATAGTCGCTTCCCGAGAGCGTATTGTGCATGACGACTTGAACGCCGGCCTTGGCCAATCGCCCGAGCTGGTCGAGATAGCGGAAGCTGTCGAGAAATGTCGCATCCCAGGCGTTGCCGCCACAGGCGGCATCGGCGGTTTCCGTCAGCCAGATCGGCTTGCCCGGCGCGAACTGGTCGCGAAGGGCCTTATAAAAGGCCAGCGCGTGATCGGTTCGCGCGAGCCAAGCCTCGGACAGTGCCTGGTTCGGCGTCTCGCGGCCGCCGCAACGTGGGGAGAGCGCGCCGTAATGGTGATAAGAGAACACGTCGATATCGGCGCCGGAGGCGACGAGCAGATCGCGCGTGCTGATCCTGGATGGCGTGCCGGTGGCGGATTCGCCGACGCTGCCGGGGCCGGCGATCAGGGTCTCCGGTGAAGCCTGTCGCATGAAGGCCCGAAAGGTCCGGAAGTCCCGTCCATAGGCTGTGGCGTCGTATCCCGACGGCGCGCCGTTTTGTGCGGCGAGCGTGGGCTCGTTCATGTATTCGGCAGCGGCAATGTGCGCACCCAGGGAGTGGGTATAGGCGAGCAGGCGGGAGGCCTGCTCCGGCATCCAGGCGCCACCTGCATCGCGCGTGCCTGCGCTCACCGCAAAAGACGTGACGATCCGCGCACCGACCGCTTGCGCGAAGTCGAGCACGCCGCGCCACTGCGCGCGCGACAGCACGGAATTGTATCCTGCCGGCGGTGTCGCCGGCGCTGGTTCCGAATCCGCAAAATAGGTCGCGTTGGCCCAGGTCCCGCTGACCCGCACGTAAGCGGGCGCCAATGCGGATGCGAGATTTCGCAGCCTTGTGTCGGAAAGGTCGATCGGCGGCCGGTATTCGTAAAGGTCCCGAGCGACCGATGCGTGACGTCGTCCATAGGGCTTCCAAAACCGGCCGCCGGTCACTTCCACCATCTCGATATTGTAGGACTGAAACCGCGGATCGATTTCGCCGATGCGCGCCATGCCGCTGGGCGCCAGCGCTTGTTGGCCGAAGGCTTCAGAGCCGGCCAACAACGCGATCATTATTGCCGTCGCCGTGCGGCACGATGTCATGATGGTTGTTGCCTGCTGGTCGAGAACGATCATTACTTTCACATCGCACCGTGAGTCTATTCAATAGACCAGAGCAACGCATCTCCGACCGTCATCCTGAGGAGGCCGCAACGCGGCCATCTCGAAGGATGGACGGCCCCGCTGCGAGAGCCGGGCCCTTGCCCTCCCAGGCTCGCGTTCGCGAGCACCTCAGGATGATGGGTTTGACTTGAGCGCGTGTATCGAGCGTACCACTCAGCGCTGCGATTTCGGCAGCGACCAGGGCGCCAGCAGCTTCTGCGCGAGGCCAACCAGGCGAAACAGGATCAGGCTGATCGTCACCAGCACCACCAGGCCGGCAAAAGCGGTCGGGATCTTGAAGAACGAGGTCGAGAACGCGATGAAGAAGCCGAGCCCCTTTCCCGCGGCGACAAACTCGGCGACCACGGCGCCGATGACGGCGAGGGTGGTCGAAATCTTCAACGCCGCGAACAGATGCGGCAGCGCAAAGGGCAGCCGCACATGCAGGATCTCCCGGGCGCGGCCCGCGCGCAGCGAGCGCGACAGTTCGATCAGTTCCTCGGGGGTGGAGAGCAGGCCGGTGACGGTCGAGACCACGATCGGAAAGAAGGCGATCAGGAAGGTGATGACGACGCGCGGCAGGTCGGAGGCGCCCAACGTCACCACGATGATCGGAGCCACGGCGACGATCGGCGTCGACTGCACCACCACCAGCAAAGGATAGAGCGTGCGTGACAGAAAGCGCGAGGACGCAAGCGCCACGGCGAGCGGTACCGATACGATGATGGCGAGCGCATAGCCCATCAAGGCAACGCGCAAGGTCGCCCAGATATGTCCGAGCCATACGGAGAGCGGCGTCGCCAGCAGTGTCTGCAGGATAGCGCTGGGCGACGGCAGCAAAAAAGAGGGAATCGCAAACAGCCTTGTCGCGCCTTCCCATATGAGGATCAGGGCAATGAAGGCGAGCGGCGGGGCAAAGCGATCGAGCAGTATGCCGAGACGATTGGCTTTGTCGGGCTTCACGGCCTCATCACCTGCTCCGATGCGCTGGTCACGCCGCGACGGGGCGGCTGAAGAGCCGGCCGCGAATGTGGTTCGCGAGTTCATGGAACGCGGGCTCCGAAAGCGTCTTGATCGAGCGTGGGCGGGCGAGCGGCACGTCCAGAATTTCGCGGACGCGTCCGGGGCGCGGCGTCATGACGATGACGCGGTCGGCCAGCAATAGCGCCTCGGGAATCGAATGGGTGATGAACAGCACGGTCTTCGGGCGCTCGGTCCAGATCCGCAAGAGCTCAAAGCTCATCTCGTCCCGCGTCAGCGCATCGAGCGCGGAGAAGGGCTCGTCCATCAGGAGAATATCGGGGTCGAGCAGGAGCGCGCGGGCGATCGCCACGCGCTGCTGCATGCCGCCGGACAGCTCGTCCACCCGGCGCGTCGCGCAATCGGAAAGGCCGACCAGGGCCAGCAGGTCGCGGGCGCGCCGGCGCTCGACATCGCTGACGTAGCCGTATTTGTGGCGCATCGGAAAGGTGACATTGCCGAGCACGTCGAACCAGGGCAACAGCGTCGGCTTCTGAAACACGATGCCGATCTCGTCGCGCGGCTCGGTCACCTCAGTGCCGAAGATCTCCACCCTGCCCGCGCTTGCGCGAATGAGCCCGGCGATCAGCCGCAGCAGCGTGGATTTTCCGCAGCCGGACGGACCGAGCACGGCAACGAATTCATGGCGGCCAATGCCAAAGGAAAGCCCGTCGAGCGCAGTGATGCGGTGACTGTCAGCGCCGAGAAAACTCTGGCCGACATCGGTGAACTGAATCACAGGCGGATCGAGAGCCATCTTATCTCACTTCAAAAACTCGCGGCTCACCGCCTTCTCCGGGTCGAGCTTGTCCAGCGGCAGACTCTGCGCTTCCGCCACCCACTTCCACGTCGTCGCCAGCAACTTGGGCTCGAACGCGCCAACGCCGTCCTTTTTGCTGATGTCGTTGACCATCAGCGGAATGGAAGCTTTCCATTGCTCCACGGCCGTATCGATGTCGACCTCCGGCACCATGGCTTTCAGCGCTTTCGCCGCGGCCATCGGGTCCGCGATCGCCATCTCGCTCGCCTGCTTATAGGCCTTGAGGAATTTGCGCACGGTCTCGGGCCGTTGCGTGAGCATCTTGTCGGACACGAACACGGACAGGCCGTAGCCGTCAAAGCCGTAAGCGGACCATGGCAGCGCCTTGAACGACTTGCCGGCTTCCTTGAGCGGGCCGGCGAAGGCCGGCGCGACGGTGAGCCAGTTGATGGTCGCGTCCACCTTGCCGGACGCAAGCATCGGCGCGAGTGCGCCGGGATCCACCTTCAAGAGCTTGATCTTGTCGGCGTCGATGCCGTTTGCCTTCAACACCAGCGGCCAGGAGACGTTTGAGGAGGAGAAGGTCGCCGTCGCGACCGTCTTGCCCTCGAGATCCTTCAGGCTGTTGATGCCGTTTTCGCTGGTGGTGAAGACCGCGTCCGGCTGCAGCGTGTAGATCGACATCACGGCCTTCACCGGCACGTTGTCGGCCGCCTTTGCCTGTAGGAGAGCAGCGAGCCCGCCGGTCCCGATATCGGCCGCGCCGGTTGCCAGTTTCGTCACCACGTCGCTCGAGCCGCGGCCCGACTGGATATTGACCTTGATACCCTCGGCTTCGAACAGGCCCTTTTCGACGCCGAGATAGACCGCGGCCTTGTCGCCGGCCGGCAACCAGTCGAGTATGAAAGTGATGGGTTCGGCGGCGCGGGAGGCTTGCGCGAAGGTCAGCGCAAGCGTCACGGCAGCGCAGAATGGCAGCAAACGTCTCATGGATGTGCTCCTGACGGGTGTGGCCTCAAGCCTCTAGGAAATTCATTTGCGGCTGGCGCGCCGCCGCGGCGATCCACTGCTCGCGCTCGCATCTTGCATGACAGGTCTGAGAGCAGTTGTTGCAAAGGCCGGGCCATCTTCGCTCGCCGTCAGGAACGGGATCAGCACATCGGCGAGCAGTCGCGGCGCGGCGAGATGCGGCGCGTGCCCGGTCGGCAGCGTCACGACGTCGGCGCCGGGAACGAGTGCCTGCATGCGGCGCTGGCATGCGGGAATCACGGCGCGGTCGGCCTCGGCCTCGACATAAAGCCGTGGAATGCGGCCAAATCGTTGCGGCGTAAGCCGGGCTCGCACGGCGCGGCCGCGGTCGGGCTGCGGTGTGAGCCGCTGCGCGGCGGCAGCGGCATCGGCCACAGGACAATCGTGAAAGAAATAGGCGAGCGCCACCTGCATGGGGACGCGGCTCGTCAGCCGGTCGCGCGACCAGATGAGGTGCGGCGCGACGCCGACTGCATCGGGGTGATCGCCCTTGAGCTCCGCAACCAGATCCGCAAAGGCCATGCCGCTCGGCAGCATCATTCCGGCGACATAGACGATGCGGCTGACGCATTCGGGAAAACGCTCGGCGACAGCGGAGGCCACGATGCCGCCGCCGGAATGCGCAACCAGGCTCGCGCGGCCGCCGAGTCGTTTCAGCACGCCGCCAATATGCGCGACGTAGAGATCCAGCGAGACATCGGCCGGCCTGACATCGTCCTTGCCGTTGCCCGGCAGGTCGACGGCGACGGACAGAATTCCGGCCGTCTTGGCCAGCAGCGGAATCAGTCGGTCCCACACCCAGCCGCCTTGCCAGGCGCCGTGGATCAGGATGGCGGGATCAGCAGCGGCCTGGGTCATGCCGCGATACGCGATTGCTCAAGCGCTGACGCCATTGTCGCGCGGTCTCCATCGTTTGCGAAAAGGCTAACTGGCGCGTTGCGAGCGAGAAAGCAGAGAATTTCGCACAAGCTGATGCCAAATCGGCATCGCCTGAAAATCGCAGCAAGCAGAAAGGCTTAGGAGCCTTTTGCCTGCTCGGCGGCCTCGCGCCGGCGCACCTCCTCCGAGAGGATGTGCAAGGCGAGGTCGAGGGTTGCGGGAAGCGCACGCCCGGCGCGGACATAGACGCCGAGGTCGCTCCAGATCGGTCCGCCAGCGTCCAGCGGCACATGAACCAGCCGTCCCTCGGCGATGTGCCGCTCCAGCCCAACCCGCGTCTGGAATGACACGCCGATGCTGCGCTCGGCGAGCTCGCGCATCAATTCGATCGAGGATGAGCGGATGATCGGCTGTACGTTGCGCGGCAGCCGCGCCAGGGCTGGCGCCAGCAATTGCCCGATCGAGAGCTCGCCCATGGGCATGATCACCGGGTGATCGAAGCACATCGACAGGGTGACCTTGGGCCGCGAGGCCAGCGGATGATCGGGCGCCATGATCGCGCCGAGCCGGAAGCGTCCGACCGCGACCTGCCGCAATTCAGCGTGGCGCGGCAACGCGAAGGCGATGCCGATATCGACCTCGCCCTCGAGCACCGCGCGCGGAATCGCCAGTGATCCCATCGAGTCCGCCGAGACGGTGACGCGTGGCGTTCGCTCGCGCAAACGGCGGAGCACGTCCGGCAGCAGCGCGCCGCAAACGCCATCGACGGCCGCAATGGCGATGTGGCCGATCCGCGCGCCCTTCAGCCCCTCGATATCCGAGCGCGCGCGATCGAGATCCTGCAGCACGACCAGCACATGCCGCGCGAGCGCTTCGCCCGCCGAGGTAAGCCTGATGCCGTCGGGAAAGCGATCGAACAGCGGTGCGCCGACTTCGCCCTCCAGCTTCAGGATCTGGCGGTTCACCGCGGAGGAGGCGACGTTCAGCCGCCGTGCGGCTTCGCGGATCGAGCCGGCGCGGCGGACCGCGTCGAAATACAAAAGCGCGGCAGCATGGATACGCAAGTTCTCAAGGACCTCGGCAAGAGAGCGATTGGGTCACGGTGTCAATTATTGCTGGTCTGCGCCACCACCACCAGCACCTCGGCGCGTTGCCGGCCGAGGCTCCTGACCTCGTGCGGCGTCTCGCCGGAGAAATACAGGCAGTCGCCCTTGGACAAGATCAGCTCCTCGCCGTCGAGCTTGATGGCGATCCTGCCATTGACCACGAACAGCATCTCTTCGCCGGCATGGGAAGCGCGCTGCGCCGATTTCAACGGCGGGCTCAACAGGAACGGCTCCATCATTTTCCGCGTGCGTCCGGCGGCGAGCGCAAACAGCTCGAAACCGCCCTCCCGTAAAGGCGTGTTGCGATCCTCCTGGCGAAACAGGGTATAGCGCGGCGCTGGTTCGGAGTTGGGGTCGAAGAAATAGGCGGCCTTCACCTCGAGCGCGGCTGCGATACGCAACAGCGCCGCGATCGAGGGCATCTTCAGGTCCCGTTCGACCAGCGAGATGTAGCCGCGGGTGAGCTCGCTCAAACTCGCGAGCCGATCCAGCGTCATGCCCTTGGCCATGCGCAGTTGGCGGATATTGGCGCCAACGCCGTCGGCTTTGGTGATGTCGAGCAATCTCTTCTCCCGGCGCGAGATCTTTGGATCGCCCTTTTTGCCGCAGATCGCGGCGATCTGCCAGTGCGAGCGGCGCCAATGCTGCACAATCAGCGAGCCGCGATGGATATCTCACAGAAAACATGATGGCGGAAATTTCAAGCATCGGCGCGAATTTCATGAGCAAAGGCGGCATCAAACGCGACGAATTTGCCGCAGAATGCAGCAAGTCGGCGTTCGTGCCGATTCGGGCGGCAATTGCCGCTTTTCTGTAATTGATTGCTGACAGTAAACATGATCGCTCTTTCAAGCCGGCATCCGACCAACTGCGCGCAGGCGTGCGCGCGAGAAGGGAGAGCTTGATGAGCGTAGCGGAGCAGGTTGATTTCAAAACCGTTGAGGACGATAGCGCGACCTTGCGGCGGATCGTGTGGTCGAGCGTGATCGGCACCGCGGTCGAATGGTACGACTTTCTGATCTACGCCACCGCAACCGCCCTCGTCTTCAACAAGATCTTCTTCCCCGCCGGCAACGGGACGCTGGCGACGATCGCTGCCTTCGGCACTTACGCCGTTGGCTTTCTGGCGCGTCCGCTGGGCGCCGCGGTCTTCGGCCACTATGGCGATCGCGTCGGCCGCAAGGCGATGCTCGCAATCACCATCATCGTCATGGGGCTCGGCACGTTCCTGATCGGCTTGCTGCCGACCTATCAGCAGATCGGCATCGCCGCGCCGCTGCTTCTCGTCGCATTGCGCTTCCTGCAGGGCATCGGCCTCGGCGGCGAGTGGGGCGGCGCTGTGCTGATGGTGGTGGAGAATTGTCCGAGCGACCGGCGCGGGCTGCTGGGGGCCATGGTGCAGGTCGGTAATCCCATCGGCAATATCGCCGCGGTCGGCATGTTCGCTCTCGTCGCCGGTCTGCCCGAGGCGCAATTCATGAGCTGGGGCTGGCGGATTCCTTTCCTGATCTCGGTCCTGCTGGTCGGCGTCGGTCTCTACATCCGCCTCAGCATGGACGAGACCCTTGCCTTCCGTCAGGTGCGGGCGAAGAACGATGTCGCGCGCCTGCCGCTGGTCGAGATCTTCACGCACCACCGCCGCCCCTTCTTCACCGCCGTGTGCCTGAAGATTTCCGAGATCGCCTGGGCCAGCATCGGCGGCGTCTTCGCGATGGCTTACGCGACCGCAAATCTCGGCCTGCCGCGCAGTGTCGTGTTGAACGGTGCGTTTGCTTCCTCCGTGGTCGCGCTGTTCGCGATTCCGCTGTTCGGCTGGATGTCGGATCGCTTCGGCCGCAAGACCATGTTCTTTGCGAGCTGTGCGTTTTCCGTGCTGTTTGCCTTCCCGCTGTTCTGGCTGCTCGACACGCGTGATCCCACCATTGTCATCCTCACCATCGTCATTGCCATCAGCTTCGGGCAGATGGTGATGTTCGGCATCGGCGCGCCCTGGTACTCGGAACTGTTTTCGGCGCGCCTGCGCTATAGCGGTGCTTCGCTCGGATTTCAGGTCGGTGCGGCCTTGAGCGGCGGCCTGACCCCGCTGATCGCGGCATCTCTGATGGCAGTGAGCGGTGGCGCGACCTGGCCGGTTTCGCTGTTCCTGATCGCCTGCGCCATGATCACGGCGACCGCCACCTACGTCGCGCCCGAAATGGCGAACAAGGAGCTGACTTGATCCATGCCACGGCCTTGTTTTGTGCTAGGCTCAATGGCCTGACCGGGATATTTCATCATGCTGGATAAAGTCGAAGCTGTTGACGCGGACGCCGTGGCAAAACCGTCGTGGACGGGTTTTGTTCGCTATCTGCACATCACTCCGCGCGCCTTCTTGCCGATGCGCGCGATGCCCGAGCTGACGCTGGTCGCAGGCAACGGCATCGAGGGCGATCGTTACATGATCGGCCGCGAGGAGGGCTTCTATTCGCACAAGCCGGAAGAGGGGCGGCAGGTCACCTTATTCGAATTGGAGACACTGATCGCGCTCAAGCGCGATGCCAATATCGAGCTCGGCGCGCACGAGCACCGGCGCAACGTGACGGTGGAAGGCGTGCCGCTCAATCATCTGGTCGGACAGCGCTTCTGGCTCGGCGAGACGCTGCTGGAAGCCACGCGGCTGTCGATTCCCTGCCGGCATATCGAGGAGATCACCGGCAAGGCGATTTTCGATGCGCTGATCAATCGCTCGGGGCTCAACTGCAGGATCATTCGGGGCGGCGTCGTCAGGGTCGGCGACATCGTGCGCAATGCCGCATGAGCAAGCGGCCGATCACGACCGTGAAGACCGTCGTCGAGTCCATCGATGACGACGGCCATGGCATCAAGGTGTTCACCCTGGTCGATCCCGATCGATGGGAGCTGCCGCCGTTCAAGCCGGGCGCGCATGTCGATCTGCATTTGGCGAATGGTCTCGTGCGGACCTATTCGCTATGCAACGATCCCGCCGACAACACGCGCTATGTCGTTGCGGTCAAGCGCGAGGCCGATGGTCGCGGCGGCTCGATCGCGCTGCATGAGGAGGTGATGATCGGCGACAGCATCGGCGTTTCGCTGCCGCGAGGCGGGGTTGTGCTGGACTCCCCGGCGGCGCGCTACATCCTTGTCGCCGGCGGCATCGGCGTCACACCCTACCTGTCCGTTGCCAGCTCTCTGCGGCGGATCGGGCACGACGACTTCACGCTTCACGTCATTGCGCGCGAGAAGTTGCCGCTCAAGCATCGGCTTGCGCCGCTGATCGCCGAAGGCCGCGTCGTGTGGCACGACACTTCCAGACATGGTCGTCCCGAAATCGCCGCTCTGCTTGGCCAAGTGTGTCCAGACAAGCGTCCGGATACGGTGATCGCGTGTTGCGGCCCGGAATCGATGATTTCCGATTTCGAGCAGGCAGCCGAAGGCTGGCCGGCCCACAATGTTCATGTCGAACGCTTCGTGCCGCCGCCGCTCGCTGTCGATCCCGACGCAAAGCCGTACATGCTCGTGCTTGCGCGTGCGGGCACCGAAATTCCGGTGCGCGCCGGCCAGAGCATGTTGTCCGCATTGGAGGATGTCGGCATCGAGGTGCCGACCTCCTGTTGCGGCGGCATCTGCGGCGCCTGCAAGGTCGGCTGGCTCGAAGGCCGGCCGCTGCACCGTGATCGCGTGCTCTCGCCGTATGAACGCGAGCGCTTTCTGATGGTCTGCGTCGCCGGGTCGGAGTCCGAACGATTGGTCTTGGATCTTTAGAGCAGGTTTGAAGCGGAGCTCAAATTGGTCCCGTCATCCTTCGAGACGGCCGCCTTCGCGGCCTCCTTAGCATGACGGGTCGAGATCAGCGCTTCGCGGTAGCGCGATGTGCTCGCCGCGGTTATGCTGCCGCGATCCTCCCCGCCGGTTCCGGCTATTCACCCAAAGGAACAAACGTTGAGCGACATTCGGATGGCGATTGTCGGCTTCGGCAAGATCGCGCACGACCAGCATGTGCCGGCCATCGCAAGAACGGACGGCGTGACGCTGGTCGCCGTTGCCGATCCGAAGCCGGTGACTGCGGGCGTCCCGCATTTTCGTTCGCTGGAGGAGCTGCTGCGGAACGGCCCCGAGATCGATGCGGTTGCGCTCGCCACGCCGCCGCAGATGCGGCGCGCGCAAGCCGCGCTTGCCCTGGCCGCGCAAAAACACGTGTTTCTGGAAAAGCCGCCGGGCCGAGCGGTCAGCGAGATTCTTCCGCTCATTGCGGCGGCGCGCGGGGCGCGGCGCAGCTTGTTTGCGAGCTGGCACGCGCGGTTCGCGCCTGCCGTGGAGCCGGCGCGGCGCCTGCTCGCGGAGCGGAAGCTGCTGGGCGCAACCATCACCTGGAAGGAAGATGTCCGCAAATGGCATCCGGGTCAGGAGTGGATTTTTGCACCCGGCGGCTTTGGCGTGTTCGATCCCGGCATCAATGCGCTCTCGATCCTGACGCGCATCCTGCCGCGGCCCCCGTTCGTGACGACCTCGAGTTTGGAGATTCCCGCAAACCGTGCAGCCCCGATTGCCGTCGAACTCGAACTCTCTGATGGCGCGGGTCTGCCGATCCGGGCGAGCTTCGATTTTCGCGAACGCGACCGCGAAATCTGGGAGATCCATTTCGAAACCGACAAGGGGCCTGTCACGCTCTCCGCCGGTGGCGCTCGATTGCTCGCCGGGGAGGAGGTCCTGGTCGACGCCAAGAAGGACTCCTATCCGCTGCTCTATCGCTGCTTCGTCGAACTGGTCCGGGAAGGGCAGAGCGATGTCGACCTGTCGCCGTTGCAACTGGTGGCCGATGCCTTCCTGCTCGGTCGGGCGCGGCAGGTCGAACCCTTTGCCTTCTAAGCAGCAGGCGCCGGGTACTTCGCTTTACCAGCGCCTTTTGGCGCGACGGGTCCACCAAAAAGGCGCAAAATAGTCAAATAATATGACTAGTCGGCGCACGTTTTCCGTGAAATAGTCCTGCTGCTACCCCCAAACGGGTGGCCCGAAGGTGCCACAACACCAAAGAAGTGGCACCGCGACAATCATATCTTGGGAGAACGCGCCTCATGATCCTCAAAGCGCTTGTTGCGGCCACGGCGTCGGCCGTCCGCATGACCTCGCTGTCCACCGAAGGCGCTCCGCTCCCGGCGATCCGTTCGCGCATTGCATGATCCGTCGACGCGCCCGGTCTCGTAACCGGTGTGCATAGACGCGCCGCTCGGCGGCGTTCGTGCAGGAGCAAAGCCATGACATCGCGCATTGTCGTTATCCCCACGCGGCGGGCTCATTCCAACCACGAAGAGGTCGCGCGCAGCATCGGCGTCGACATCATCGCCGGCCGCTACGCGGAAGGAATGCGCTTGCCGGGCGATGCCGAACTCATCGCGATGTTCGGCGTATCGCGGCCGGTGCTGCGCGAAGCCGTCAAGACGCTCGTGGCAAAAGGGCTGCTCTCGACCAAGGCGCGGGTCGGCACCATCGTGCGCGAGCGCGGCGCCTGGAACATGTTCGACGCCGATGTGCTCGCCTGGCATCTCGACGCCGGCATCGACCGGCGCTTTCTCGGCGATCTCGCCGAGATCCGTCTCGCCGTCGAGCCCCGCGCGGCGCGGCTCGCCGCGGCGCGCCGCTCGGAAGCCGACATCCTTGCGCTCAGGCGCAGCATGGAGCTGATGCGGCAGGAAGCTCCCGATTCCGTCGGCTTCGCCGATGCCGATCTCGCTTTGCACATCGCGGTGGCCAATGCGTCAGGCAATTTGTTCATGCGCTCGATCGGCCATGTGATCGAGGCTGCGTTGCGCGCTTCTTTCCTGCTCAGCGCGCCGTCCGAGGAGCAGGACCGCGAGACGGTGCTGCTCTGGCACCAGCGTATCGTCGACGCCATCGCGGACCGCGACGCCGATATGGCGGCGAGAGCCATGGTCGAGGTCATTCACAACGGCATGCACCGCCACGAGCGATCGGCCGGCTTGCAGGCAGCCGAGAATGTCGCGGCCAAGCCGGATTGGAAGCACGGGCCATGATCGGTCAGCGTCTCGTCAGGGATGTCTTCGGCGCGCTGCCGGATGGCCGCGCGGTGGAGCGCATCGTGTTGCACGGCGCCAAAGGTTTCGCAGCCCATGTCATCACCTACGGCGCGGCGCTGCAGGCGTTGATCGCGCCCGATGCGGTCGGGCATTGCGACGACGTCGTGCTCGGCCATGACGATCTTGCCGGTTACGTCGGCGAGCGGCGTTTCTTCGGCGCGACCGTCGGCCGCTACGCCAACCGCATTGCCAATGCCCGCTTCGAGCTTGATGGCGAGATGGTGCGGCTTGCGGCCAACAATGGCCCGCATGCCCTGCATGGCGGCCCGAACGGTTTTGACCGGCAGCTCTGGCAGATTACGGAGACGAACGAGGGCGAGCAGCCCTCGGTCACGCTGACCTATGTCAGCGCCGATGGTGAGGAAGGCTATCCTGGCCGGCTCGCGGTCAGCGTGATGTATCAGCTCACGGGCCCATCCGAATTGTCGCTTGCCTTCAGGGCAAGCACGGACCGTCCGACCGTCGTCAATCTCACCAATCATAGCTTTTTCAATCTTGAAGGCGCGGCTTCGGGAACCGATATCCTCGATCACGGCCTGACGATCGCGGCCGAGCGTTTTCTCGCGATCGATCCAACGGCAATTCCCTTGCCGACGACACCGCGCTCCGTTGCGGGCACGCCCTTCGATTTCCGTAAGCCCACCGCCATCGGCGCCCGGATCCGCCAGGACAACGCGCAGTTGCGAAACGGGAGAGGCTATGACCACAATTTCTGCCTGGCAGACGATCGGCAGTTGAGATTTGCCGCACGACTGGAGGCGCCCCGGTCGGGCCGCGTCCTCGAACTCTTCACCGACCAGCCGGGCCTGCAGGTCTATTCGGGGAACTATCTCGACGGATCGATCGCCGGAAAGCAGGGGCGGCTCTACCGCCAGTCCGACGCCATCTGTCTCGAGCCGCAGGTGTGGCCCGATGCGCCGAACCGGTCGGATTTTCCGAGCCCGCACCTCGCGCCCGGCGAAATCTATCGGCATCACATTGTCTATCGCTTTTCGAGCCGACGCGGAGGGGCATGATGGAGCGCCTGCCGACTTCCATTCTTTGCGATGAACGCTGCCATCTCGGCGAGGGGCCGACCTATGACGCGGCGACCGACACCGCCTGGTGGTTCGATATTCTCGAAGGCCGCCTCTTCGAAGCGCACGTTGGCAGCGGCCGTGTGCGCAGCCATGCGCTGGGCAGGATGGCGAGCGCGCTGGCGCGCATCGATGCCGAGCGCCAGCTCGTCGTCGCGGAAGACGGTCTTTATATTCGTAACGTCGGCGACGGCGCGATGAGGCTGTATCGCCCGCTCGAGGCCGATAATCCGCGCACCCGCTCCAATGATGCGCGGGGGCATCCGTCCGGCACCTTCTGGATCGGCACCATGGGCCGCAAGGCGGAACGCGGTATGGGGGCGATCTATGCGCTTCACCGCGGCGAGCTCTCGCGGCTGTTTTCAGCGATCACGATCCCGAACGCGATCTGCTTCTCACCCGATGGTGCGCTCGGCTATTTCGCCGACACTGCGGAAAACGTACTCTATCGCATTCCTCTCGATCCCTCGACCGGCCTGCCCATCGGCCCGCCGGAGGAGTTGCTGCGACATCGCGATGTCGGCGGTCTCGACGGCGCGGTGGTCGATGCCGAGGGGCGGATCTGGAACGCGCGCTGGGGCGGCGGCTGCGTCGACGTCTACAGCCCGCAGGGCGCGCATCTGCGCTGCCTCCACGTGCCGGCGCGCCAGGCAAGCTGCCCGGCTTTCGTCGGCCCCGATCTGTCGCGCCTGCTCGTCACCTCGGCCTGGCAGGATATGGACGAGGCCGCGCGCGCGGCCGATCCCGAGCACGGCCGCACCTTCGTGTTGGACGTATCGGCGCCGGGGCGTCCAGAGCCCGACGTGAAGCTCGGAGCTTCGTAAGCAGACAAGGGAAGTCAATCTTCGATCGTAACGTCAAAACCAAGAGAAGAAAGGGAGTGGAAGAATGCTCAAGCTGAAGACCACCTTCGCCGCGCTCGCACTGGCGAGTTTCGCGGCGATGTCCTCAGGCACCGGCGCGCTTGCCCAGGGCAAGGGGACGATCGGCATCGCCATGCCGACCAAATCCTCCGCGCGCTGGATCGACGACGGCAACAACATGGTCAAGGTGTTGAAGGAGCGCGGCTATGATGCCGACTTGCAATATGCCGAGGACGATATTCCGAACCAGCTCTCGCAGGTCGAGAACATGGTGACCAAGCGCGTCAAGGCGCTGGTGATCGCCGCGATCGACGGCACCACGCTCTCCGACGTGCTCAAGCAGGCCAAGGCCAACGGCATCACCGTGATCGCCTATGATCGCCTGATCCGCGATACGCCGAATGTCGATTACTACGCGACCTTCGACAATTTCCAGGTCGGCGTGCTGCAGGCGCAGTCGATCGAGCAGAAGCTCGGTTTGAAGGACGGCAAGGGTCCGTTCAACATCGAGCTGTTCGGCGGCTCGCCCGACGACAACAACGCCTACTTCTTCTACAACGGCGCGATGTCGGTGCTGCAACCCTACATCGACAGCAAGAAGCTCGTCGTCGTCTCTGGCCAGATGGGCATGGACAAGGTGGCGACCTTGCGCTGGGATGGCGCCACCGCGCAGGCGCGCATGGACAATCTGCTCAGCGCCTTCTACGGCAGCAAGCATCTCGATGCGGTGCTGTCGCCCTACGACGGCATCTCCATTGGCATCATTTCCTCGCTCAAGGGCGTCGGCTATGGCAGCCCCGACCAGCCGATGCCTGTGATCAGCGGGCAGGACGCGGAGGTGCCCTCGATCAAGGCGATTCTGCGCGGCGACCAGTCGTCCACCATCTTCAAGGATACGAGGGATCTCGCGAAGGTCGCCGCCGACATGGTCGACGCGGCGCTGGGCGGCAAGCAGGTTCCCGTCAACGACACCAAGTCCTATAACAACGGCGTCAAGGTGGTGCCCTCCTATCTGCTCAAGCCCGTGGTGGTCGACAAAGGCAATTGGGAGAAGGTCTTGATTGACTCCGGCTACTACAAGCGCTCGCAATTCGATTGAGCCGCAATCTCCGGCAGGCGTGGAACCCGCGCCTGCCGGAGACCCCGAGGAAACACCGTTCGGCGATGCGGGACATGATGCGATGACGGCAATGCTGGAAATGCGCGGCGTCAGCAAGAGCTTTACGGGCGTGCAGGCGCTGCGCGACGTCAATTTCACCGTTCGGGCCGGCGAGATCCATGCCCTCGTCGGTGAGAACGGCGCCGGCAAATCGACGCTGATGAAGGTGCTCAGCGGGGTCTACCCGCACGGCAGCTATGAAGGGGCCATCATCTTCGAGGGCGAGGAGCGGCGCTTTCGCGACATCAACGATTCCGAGGCGCTCGGCATCATCATCATCCACCAGGAACTGGCGCTGATCCCGCTGCTGTCGATCGCCGAGAACATCTTCCTGTCGCACCCGCCGGCGCGGCTCGGCATCATCGACCGCGACGCGGTGTATCGGCAGACGCGCGAGTTGCTGGCCCAGGTGGGCCTGCGCGAGCATCCCGATACGCTGATCACCGATCTCGGCGTCGGCAAGCAGCAGCTCGTCGAGATCGCCAAGGCGCTGTCCAAGCGCGTGCGGCTCTTGATCCTGGACGAGCCGACCGCCAGCTTGAATGAGGCCGACAGCGCGGCGCTGCTCGATCGGCTGCTTGCGTTCCGCGAGCAGGGGATCGCCTCGATCCTGATTTCCCACAAATTGAACGAGGTCGCCCGCGTCGCCGACCGCATTACGGTGCTGCGAGACGGCCGCACCGTCGATAGCATCGATTGCGGCGCACAGCCGGTGGAGGAAGACCGCATCATCCGCAGCATGGTCAATCGCGACCTCGCGCATCGCTTTCCCGAGCGTCACGCCCGCATCGGCAGTCCGGTCCTGGAGGTTAGGAACTGGTCGGTCTACCATCCGCTGCATCCCGAGCGGCAGGTCATCAAGAACGTTGATTTCCAGGTCAGGCGCGGCGAGGTCGTCGGCATCGCCGGCCTGATGGGTGCCGGCCGCACCGAATTCGCCATGAGCCTGTTCGGCCGTGCCTGGGGCCGCAACATCACGGGCCGCATTGCGCTCGAGGGCTGCGAGGTCGAGCTTTCCAGCGTGCCGGCCGCCATCGACGCCGGCCTCGCTTACGTGACCGAGGATCGCAAGCAGCTCGGCGTGATCCTCGCCGACGACGTGCGCAAGAACATCACGCTGGCAAGCCTCGCCCAGGTGGCGCCGCGCTGGGTCATCGACGATGTCGCCGAGTTGAGGGCCGCCAGCGACTATCGGACCCGCATGCGCATTCGCTGCTCCGACGTCTACCAGGAGACCGGCCAGCTCTCCGGCGGCAACCAGCAGAAGGTCGTGTTGTCGAAATGGCTGATGACGGACCCGCAGGTGCTGATCCTGGACGAGCCGACCCGTGGCATCGACGTCGGCGCCAAATACGAGATCTATTGCATCATCAACGAGCTCGCCGAGGCCGGCAAAGGCGTCGTGGTGATCTCGTCGGAAATGCCTGAGTTGCTCGGCATCTGTGACCGGATCTGCGTGATGAACGACGGCGCCTTCGTCGGCGAGTTCGCGAGCGGCGATGCCACGCAGGAAAAGATCATGCGCGCGATCATGCATAACAAGAGAACCAGCAACGGGGCGCGCGAAAGCGACATGCCGATGGAAGGAGTGCGGCCATGACCGACAAGACGGTTTCGCTGCCCGAGGAACGCAAGGCCGGCAGCTTCATCAAGCACAATCTGCGCAACTACGGCATGTTGCTCTCGCTGTTCGTGATCATGCTGTTTTTCCAGGTGGTGACCGACGGCACGCTGCTGCAGCCGCTCAACCTCACCAATCTGGTGCTGCAGAACAGCTACATCGTCATCATGGCGCTTGGCATGCTGCTCGTGATCGTCACCGGCCATATCGATCTCTCCGTCGGTTCGGTGGCGGGCTTCGTCGGCGCGGTCGCGGCGGTGCTGATGGTGCGCTATCACATCGACTACCCGCTCGCCTTCATCGCCTGCCTTCTGGTGGGGGCGGCGATCGGGGCGGCGCAGGGCTATTGGGTCGCCTATTTCGGCATTCCCTCCTTCATCGTCACGCTCGCCGGCATGCTGGTGTTCAAGGGGCTGGCGCTTGCCGTGCTGCAGGGCCAGTCGGTCGGGCCGTTTCCGGCGACCTTCCAGAAACTGTCGTCGGGCTTCATTCCAGAGCTGTTTTCAGGTGCCGGCACTTTTCACCCGACCTCGCTTCTGATCGGCGCCGCGCTGGCGCTGGCGCTGGTCTATGCCAGCGCCAAGGTCCGGGCACGCGAAGCCTCGCATGGCATCGAGGTCGAGCCTTATGCCTTCTTTGTCGGCAAGAGTGCGGTGCTTGCCGGCGTGGTGCTCTATTTCACCTATCTGATCGCCTCGCACCGGGGCTTGCCGAACGTGCTCGTCATCATGACGGCGCTGATCGCGCTGTACGGGTTTGTGACGCGGCGGACCGTGATCGGCCGCCAGATCTACGCCGTCGGCGGCAACGCCAAGGCGGCCAAGCTGTCGGGCATCAAGGCCGAGCGGCTGACCTTTTTGACCTTCGTCAACATGGGCGTGCTGGCTGCGCTCGCCGGCCTCGTCTTCGCCGCGCGTCTCAACACGGCAACGCCCAAGGCCGGCGCCGGCTTCGAGCTCGACGTCATCGCCGCCTGTTTCATCGGCGGCGCCTCCGCTTATGGCGGGGTGGGTCGGGTCGGCGGCGCAGTGGTCGGCGCGATGATCATGGGCGTGATGAACAACGGCATGTCGATCCTCGGCATCGGCATCGATTATCAGCAGGTGATCAAGGGCCTGGTGCTGCTCGGCGCCGTCTGCCTCGACGTCTACAACCAGCGACGCTAGCGCCCGCTGAAATCGCATCTAGTTGGTTGCCTCGGCGGTTCACCTCCCGCGGTTGGCGGCCGATCCCCGCATTTCTCGATCCTGACGCCGGCTCAGCGCGAGGATTTCCCTTGGTGACGACGCTTGCGCGATAGCGGTGCCGTCGGACCACCTCTTGCGGAATGTGCCTAACATCGGTGTCAGAATCTGGCGCATTTGTCAGTTGAAGAAGCGGCATGACTTGGGTCTGCTGACCTCCTCTTGCGACTGGTTTCATCGCTGCAACTGGACAACGGAGGAATGGGATGAACAAGCTTGCTAAATCTCTCATTGCGGGCGCGCTCGGGACCGCGCTTGCGCTTGCGTCGCCGGCCTTCGGCCGTGGTGGTGGCGGCGGTGGCTTCGGCGGCGGCGGCGGCCATGGCGGAGGCTTCGGCGGCGGCGGCATGCACGCCGGCGGTTTTGGTGGTGGTGGCATGCGCGGCATGGGAGGAGGCGGAATGCACTTCGGCGGCATGGGCGGAGGCCCGCGTTTTGCGGCTGTCGGCCCGGGTCCGCGCTTCGGTGGATTTGGTGGCGGCCCGCGCTTTGCCGGGAGCCGTTTCGCAAGCGCGCGCTTCGCGCATGCGGCCTTCACGCCGGGATTCTCACGCTTCGGCTTCCATCGCCCGTTCTTCCACCATCGCTTCCGCCGCTTTGCCTTTTTTGGCGGGCCCTTCTTCTACGCCGATTACGGCTATTACGATGGCTGCTGGCGCTGGGCGTGGACGCCGTATGGTGCGCAGTGGGTCAATGTCTGCGCGGATTACGGCTACTTCTAACCGCCGTGCATCATCGTGATGATCGCCACTGGCGCATGTCCCGCAAGACTTGCTAGGCTGGTGGCGATCGTCGGAGCAAAGCCATGACGGGAGGTCGTCGCCGCATCCTCGTCGTCGAGGACGACCCGGAAACCGCTGGCCAGTTGACGGAGCAACTCGCGACCAGCGGCTATCAGGTGGATCTCGCCTCTACCGGCGGCGAGGCGCTGAGCCTCGGCGCGGCTCGCGATTACGCCGTGATCACGATTGACCGCATGTTGCCGGATATCGACGGCATCACGGTAATGCGCCAGTTGCGCGATAACGGCATCGCCGCGCCTTTCCTGATCATCAGCGCGCTCGGTGAAGTCGACGATCGCGTGCGCGGCTTGCGTGCCGGCGGCGATGATTACCTGGTCAAGCCGTTTTCCTTCCTCGAACTGCTTGCGCGGCTGGAGGCGCTTGGCCGCCGCAGCGACACCGTCGCCAAGGAGACCATCCTGCGGGTCGGCGATCTCGCCATCGACCTGATCTCGCGCACCGCCAGCCGGCGTGGCAAGGAAATTCTGCTTCTGCCCAAGGAATTCCAGCTCTTGGAATATTTGGTGCGCAACGAAGGCCGCGTCGTGTCGCGCGCGATGCTGCTGCAGCACGTCTGGGACCTGCATTTCGATCCGTCGACCAATATCATCGATGTCTATGTCGGCCGCGTGCGCCGCAAGGTCGACGACCAGCAGGCCTATCCGCTGA
This sequence comes from Bradyrhizobium sp. STM 3562, assembly GCF_045571435.1. NCBI lineage: Bacteria > Pseudomonadati > Pseudomonadota > Alphaproteobacteria > Hyphomicrobiales > Nitrobacteraceae > Bradyrhizobium > Bradyrhizobium sp. STM 3562. The sequence goes on along the minus strand of NZ_CP120694.1, from coordinate 8,045,974 downwards.
TCCACACGGTTCGCGGCGTCGGGTATTGTCTCCGTGCTCCTGGCTAAGACGCTGACGTCGTCGACCTTCAAGCTGGCCCTGATCGCGATCGGGACGTTCGGCGTGATCGTCTCGGCGATCTTCAGCTACGTCTATCTGTCGACCGCCCATTACGTCCGCAGCCGGTCGGATCGCGCCATCCTGGCCGAATATATGAGCCTGCGCGAGGCTTACCTGCGCTCGGGCCGCGACGCGCTGACCGAACTCATCCGCCAGCGCATGGCCGACAGGGGATTTGCCGATCACGTCTACCTGCTCGCCGATCCGTCGCGGACCGTGGTGGCCGGCAATTTCGCGCAGTGGCCGCAGGTCGCCACGACGAACGGATGGACCGAATTCCGCGCGGCCGATCCTGCGCCAAACGCAACCAGGCCGCCGCTGGTGCGTGGGATGGTCGAGAACTTCGCGAGTGGCGATCGTCTGCTGGTCGGGCGGGACATCAGCGATCTCGACAGCTTTACCGCTCAAATCAAGATGGCCCTGATCTCGGGCGTCATCTTGACCTTCGTGCTGGCTGCGATGGCAAGCATCCTGGTGACACGCCGGACGGTGGGGCGGATCGAGCAGATCAATGCAACCAGCCGGGCGATCATGGCGAGCGGCCTGGACAAGCGAATCCCGCTGCGCGGCAGCCATGACGAATGGGACCGTGTTGCCGAAAATCTCAACTTGATGCTGGACCGCATCGAAACCTTGATGGGCGAGGTCAGGCAGGTGAGCGACAATGTCGCGCACGACCTGCGCACGCCGCTGACGCGTATGCGCGGGCGGCTGGAGAAGGCCTATCAGCGTCCGCGCAGCGGCGATGCCGATCAGGCGCTGATCGGCGACACGATCGCGGATCTTGACGTCGTCTTGCGCATCTTTGCCTCGATCGTGCGAATCGCGCAGATCGAGACGCAAGCGCGGAAAGTAGGCTTTCGCACCGTGAACCTGGCGGAGATCGCAGGCGAGGTCGTGGAACTCTATGACGCCGCGGCCGAGCAGGATGGCACCCACCTGACGCTCGGTGGCGATCGGGACGTCCTCGTCACCGGCGATCGGGACCTGATCTTCGATGCCATCGCCAATCTTGTCGACAATGCAATCAAGCACGGCCGCGCCGGTGGACAGGTCATCGTATCAAGCGAACACATTGAGGGGGAGCCGGTCGTCACGATCGCCGACGACGGCCCCGGCATTCCTCCTTGCGAATACGACCATGTGTTCAAGCGCTTCTACCGTCTCGAGCAAAGCCGCTACACGCCGGGCAACGGTCTCGGCCTCAGCCTGGTCGCCGCGGTGGCGCGCCTGCACGGGGCGCGGATCGAGATGCTGGACAATGCGCCGGGTCTGAAGTTCAGGCTTTGGTTTTCGGCGCCGGTGGCCAAAGCGTGATCGAATTGAAGCGGGCGCCCATGTCAACCCGTCATCCCTGCAAACGGCTTCGCCCTTTGCAGGGATGACGGTGATGGTGAGGAACACGCTTCATCCACGGCGATGACGCTTCGAGCGGCGAACGCCGCCGGTTCCGCTTCCATCGCGCACCAAACGCACTATATGCTGACCTATCCTCCACAACAGGCCTACCGTACATGACCGCACTCGAGCGCACCCCTTCCGCCCCCGTCGATCCTGTGAAACTTGACCGCCTCGCCGAAGTGGCGATCAAGGTGGGCTTGCGATTGCGCGAGGGCCAGGATCTGCTGGTGACCGCGCCCGCGGTTGCGCTGCCTTTGGTGCGCAAGATCGCCGAATATGCCTACAAGGCGGGCGCCGGCATCGTTACGCCGATCCTGTCCGACGAGACCGTGACGCTGGCGCGCTACCGCTTCGGCCATGAGGCCGGTTTCGATCACGCCGCCGCCTGGCTCTATGAGGGCATGGGCAAGGCGTTCTCGCAAAACACCGCGCGGCTTGCCATCGTCGGCGACAATCCCATGCTGCTGTCGGGCGAGGATCCGGTGAAGGTGGCGCGCGCCAGCAAGGCCAATTCGATGGCCTATCAGCCGGCGTTGGAGAAGATCGTCAATTTCGACACCAATTGGAACATCATCGCCTATCCCAGTCCATCCTGGGCCAAGCAGGTGTTTCCGGAGGAACCGGAAGCGGTTGCGGTGGCAAAGCTTGCCGAGGCAATCTTTTCTGCCTCGCGCGTCGATCGCGAGGATGCGCTTGCCGAATGGGACCGCCATAACGCCACATTGCGCGAGCGCACCGAATGGCTGAACGGCCAGCGTTTCCACGCCTTGCATTATACCGGCCCGGGCACCGACCTCACGATCGGGCTCGCCGACGGCCATGAGTGGGAAGGCGGCGCCTCGCTCGCCAAGAACGGCATCATCTGCAATGCCAATATCCCAACCGAAGAGGTCTTCACCACGCCGCATTGCCGGCGCGTCTCGGGCCATGTGGTGTCGTCAAAGCCGCTCTCCTATCAGGGCACGCTGATCGACAACATCGCCGTGAAGTTCGAGGAGGGACGCATCGTCGAGGCGCGCGCGAGCCGCGGCGAGGAGGTCCTGACCAAGGTGCTCGACACCGATGAGGGCGCCCGCCGGCTCGGCGAAGTGGCATTGGTGCCGCATTCCTCGCCGATCTCGAAGAGCGGACTCTTGTTCTTCAACACCCTGTTCGACGAGAACGCCGCTTCGCACATTGCGCTCGGCCAGTGCTACTCCAAATGCTTCGTGGGCGGCGACAAGCTGAGCCCGCAGCAGATCGCCGCGCAAGGCGGCAACCAGAGCCTCATCCACATCGATTGGATGATTGGCTCCGACCAGACCGACATCGACGGCGTCCACGCCGATGGCCGCCGCGTCCCCGTGTTCCGCAAGGGCGAATGGGCGAGGTGACCGAAGGTCATTCCGGGGCGATGCGAAGCATCGAACCTCAGGTGCGCAATTGCGCACCGGGCAATCTCGAGATTGCAACGAGGATGAGACGGACTGCCGCTGCGTTTACCATGAACGGAGTGTTTAACGGACCGCAGCCGCAATCTCCGCCTTTTCGATCAATTGTAAGGACTTTCGAAAGGAAGGCTTAAAAGCACGCGGCTAGGTTGGGTGCAACGGCGGCTGCTCGCTCAGGGCTTGCCGCCTTTGCTTTCCATTCAGGGGGGATCGATGTCGCGCAAGATGATTGAAATTGGCAAGACCGACGTGGAAATGACGCCGCGTCCGATCGAGCCGTCGTGGATTCTCGAAGGCAAGCCGGAGGCGACGGGCTGCGAGCTGTCGCGCAGCGCCGACGGGCTTGCCTCCACAATCGTTTGGCACTGCACCGAAGGGAAGTTCAACTGGTACTACACTTTCGATGAGACGATCCTGATCCTGGAAGGATCGATCGTGCTCGAGAGCGATACCATGCGCCCGACACGTTACGGCCCCGGCGACGTTATCTTCTTCCGCGACGGCGCGCATGCCAAATGGCATGTCGAAGGTCATGTGAAGAAGCTCGCCTTCTGCCGCAAGACGCAGCCCTTCGTGCTCGGACTCGCGGGGCGTGCGATCAACAAGCTCAAGCGGATCTTCTTCCCGATCGGCACCCGCCAGGCCACGAGCCTGATGGGGGCGGGCTAGCGCGTCCGCCGATCAAGCTGCCAAGGCGGACGAGCGCCTTCAAGCCCGTCATTGCGAGGAGCGCAAGCGACGACCCGCCGCCGCTCGCTCGGCGAGCTATGGCGAGGCTTGGAGTCCCGCCGAAGCGCCTGTGCGCGAAGGCGGAAGCAATCTAGACTGTATCCGCGGACAAAGTCTGGGTTGCTTCGCTTCGCTCGCAATGACGGCGGAGCGCGCTTCCTCTCAATTCGCTCAGCGCGGCGCACCGCTCTGGGCGCAGGTTCGCCAGGCCGCCTCACCGGCGCTGGGCGCGCACCTCCACCACGAGCCGCCAGTCCGGGCTGTCCGCGGGCTTGGCCTCGCCGAGCCAGTGAAACGAGTTCGCCGTGATCTCGGTGAAACTCCAGCGCGTGTGCACGCCGCTCTCGGTCGTGCCTTCCTGGACGATGTCCGGCCCCCGCGCCCGTCCGATCTGCTGGCGGAAGGCGTTGGTCGCGGGATCGATCCAGTAGATGCGCCAGGCATCAATTGTCGGGTCGTACACCCGGATCGTCGTGCCGTACCAGTTGCCGGCAATCGGAAAGGCGGGCGCGTTGCTCCGGTCGGCCGAGCGCGGGATCATCCAGACGTCCTGGATGGCGCGGCCTTGCAGCACCCATCCGAAATGGATTTCGCCGTGCGCCTGATGGCTGATGCCGCCTCCGCCGTGCGCCGTGATATCGGCATCCCAGCTTCCGACGAAGCGTCCATAGAGTTGCAGCGCCTCGGCGTATTCAGGGTCGGGGCCTTGCGCGTGCAGCACCGCGGGCAAATCGATCTGAGAGGCGTCCATGCGGGATCTCCATTTTTGCGGAGATCAGCACGGCATCACCGCTGAGACTTGGAGAAAATTGCGGCCCGCCTAGACGCCTTCGAGAATGATCACTGTGGGCGTCGCCGGCAGCGTCTCGCGGGAAATCTTCAGGGTCCGCCCGCTGCGGACGTCGATCGAGAAATCCTTGCCGATCCGCTGCATGAATTCTTCCAGCGGAGTGGCGAAGCGGTGCATCGGCAGCACGACGGAGGCATGCAGACGTCGTGTGATGTCCGAAATCCCGTCGAGCGACATGGTGTAGGTGCCGTCGATCGGCACCATCACGATATCGAGCCGACCGATCGCCGCGAAATGGCTGTCGTCGAGCTTGACATGCAGGTGACCGAGATGACCGATGCAGAGCCCGGCGACCTCGAAGATGAAGATCGAGTTGCCGTCCTTGATCATGTCGGTGCCCGAATAGTCGCCATAATAGCGGCGAATGTCCGTCGTCACATTGCGGATGAAGACATCGCCGATCCGCTCCGAAATATGCGCGGGCTGTCCGTCATCGCGCCAGCCATGCAGCACATGGGGAATGCGCGGATCCGGGAACAGGGTGTAATGCGTGGAATGTGCGCGGTTCATGGTGACCACATCGGGCAAGCGGCCGATCTGGTAGGCGCCGCTATAGTCGGTCGCGATCCGCACGCCGCCGGGCGTGTCGATGTAGTAGGTGGAATGGCCGCCATAGGTGATTGCGACCTCGTCCGTATTGGCGGCAGCCTGGCGCAGGCCGACCGGCGTCGCGCGCGGCGCTTGCGAGATCGCCATGCACTCGCTGCGCTGGGCATCCTGGGCTCTGGCCGGCGCCAAGAAAAAGCCCACTAGGACGAAAACGGCGGAAAGACAGCGGAACACGGCAAGGCTCGGCGATTGTCGACGCTCAAACTGTATCGCCGAACCGCGGACCGAACTATGATCTCGCCGATCAACAGAATGTCAGCGCCGCCATGATGGCGGCCGATGGGGAGTTGCAACCATGGCGGTTCGCGCATCTTCGTCCGAGCGGCTGGAGCCGCTGCGTCATATCAACACCGGCCTGCTCGATATCGCCTATTACGAGGCAGGGCCGGCGGACGGCCCGGCCGCCGTACTGCTGCACGGCTTTCCCTATGACATCCATTCCTATGTCGATGTCGCGCCGATCCTTGCGGAAAAACGCTGCCGGGTCATCGTTCCCTATTTGCGCGGCTACGGCCCGACCCGTTTTCTCGACCCCTCGACGCCGCGCTCCGGCGAGCAAGCCGCCATCGGCGCGGACTTGATCGCGCTGATCGACGCGCTGTCGATCGAGCGCGCGGTGTTTGCCGGCTATGATTGGGGCGGGCGCGCCGCCTGCGTTGGCGCCGCGCTGTGGCCGGCGCGCTGCATCGGCCTGGTTTCGGTGAACGGCTATCTGATCCAGGATATCGCCAATGCCATGCGGCCCGCGCAGGTCGAACGCGAGATCGCATACTGGTATCAATACTATTTTCAGATCGAGCGCGGCCGCGCCGGGCTCGCCGCCAACCGTCGGGAGATCGCAAAAATTCTCTGGCGGCAATGGTCGCCGAACTGGCAGTTCGATGATGCGGCGTTCGCGCGCTCGGCGGCGGCATTCGACAATCCCGACTTCGTCGATATCGCGATCCATAGCTACCGCCATCGCTACGGGCTTGCGACGGGCGACCCGCGCTATGCAGATATTCAGCGCCGGCTGGCGGCGCTGCCGCCGATCACGGTGCCGGCGATCACACTCGACGGTGATGCCGACGGGGTCGCTCCGGCAACGGATGGCACCGCGCAGGCGACAAAGTTTACTGGACCGCGCCGTCATCGCATGGTCCCACGCGCCGGGCACAATCTGCCGCAGGAGGAACCGGAAGCGTTTGCGGCCGCGGTGCTGGAGCTGATTCACCGCTGACAATCACTCCCGTCGCGGGCTGAGCTTCCAGGCTGCCGCGATGATGCCTGCGGTCATGAGGCCGGTCAGCGCGGCCCCGATCGGAATCGCCAGCGCCAGCGCCGACGTCGCGGCCCAGCCGATGGAGGAGAAGGCTTCGGCAAAGGTCGCGAGCCGTGATGAGGTCTGGCGGCGGCGGAACTGGCTGCGCCTCGCGTGCACGCGAAACCAGAGCTGAATCGCGGTCGCCGAGGCGGCGCTGACGATGACGGCGCCGGCCGTGACCAGCGCCTGCAGCGGCGCGGCAAGGGCGAGCGCTGCGGTCAATGGCGCGAAAATCGCGCTGATCGCAATCAGCACAACCTCGATCTTGGCGCGCAGGACCGCGGACGCGGGCAGTGGTGCGGTCGCGACCAGGTCGGCGGCGTCCTCGCCTGATATCGTCAGCCAGGCCAGCCCGCCCGCGAGCTGCCCGGCCGCCATTACAAGGACCGGCGTGATCAGCAGGATCGCGCCTGAATGGTCGGAGAAGCTTCGCCACAGCAACAGCGCCGGCGGCACGAGGTAGAGCAACTGCATCAAGGTCTGCGAGATCAGCCATGGATCGCGCCCGAGCAGCAGGAATTCCTTGCGGCGCAGCGCCTGCTGCCGCGAGCCGCCGCGCAACGCAGCGGCTCGCCGTCCCCGGCGATTGGAGATCGCCTGTGTGGAAGCGGCCGTCGCGGTATCGGCAAAGCGCGGCGAAAAGATCGCCATCACGCCGCCAAGCAGGAGCAGGCTGGCCGAGAGCAGGAGCATGAGCGCTCCCGCCTCGCCGAGCGCCGCGCGCGCCGGCCACCAAAGGAGGCTATCGGCATCCGGGGCGAATGCAGCCGCGGCATCTGAGGTGAGAATGGCAAAGCGCGACAGCGTGCCGTAGGAGACGATCGCTGCGATCTGCAGCACGATGACGAAGCCTGCGCCGATGAAGGCGGCGAGAATCTGGGCGATCAGCCGGGTCTTGCCTGGCCCGATCAGGCGAAACAGCAGGATCGTGACCGCGATCGCCAGCGCGGTCGCGGAGAGCCCGACGGCGGCGACGACGCCGAAGGCGGCTAGCCAGCGGATGCCGCCGCACAGAATCAGAACGTCGACAAAGGGCGTCGAGAACAACAGCGCCATGCCGGTGACCATCAAAGCGATCGCGGCAATGCGCACCGAGAACAGATTGGTCAGCCTTGCCGGCGACGACATGATCAGATCGAGATCGGCGCGGGCGTAGAACACGCGCGTGACCGACTCGATCGCCTGCGACAGCATCAGGGCCCACGCCAGGAAGATCGTCGACGTGATGACGATCAGGGATGTCTTGCCGAGCGGCTCCTGCAACTCGGCAAAGCGGCCGATCACGGCATAGGCCGGAAGATGCATGATGGCGGCGAAAACGATCAGGCCGATGACCGCAGCGCGCCTTCGCCCCCGCCGCCCACCGGTCATCATGCCGAGCCATTCGCGCCATGCGAGCCTGAGTTCGTGGCGGGCAAACCAGGTGAGCGTCGTCACCGTGTTCATGCCGCCTCGGCCTTCACATCGACCAGGGCGATAAAGAGATCCTCGAGGCTGGTATTGGCATGGCCGTTCTGTTCGCGCAGCTCGGTCAGCGTGCCCTCCGCGACCAGCCGGCCGGCCGCGATGACGCCGATGCGGTCGGCCATCCGTTCGGCCACCTCGAGAATGTGCGTGGTCATGATCACGGTGCAGCCACCACGCACCCGCTCGCCGAGCAAGCCCTTGACGTGACGGGCGGAGACCGCGTCGAGGCCGGTGAGCGGCTCATCCAGGATGATCAGCCGGGGATCGTGCACCAGCGCGCCGGCGAGCGCCACCTTCTGGCGCATGCCCTTGGAGAAGCCTTCGCAGCGCTCGCTTAGATGCGGCTCGAGCCCGAGCGAGATCAGAAGGTCGCGCGCGGCGGGCGTCGAGACGGAGGGATCGACGCCCCAGAGGCCGGCGACGAATTCGAGATATTCGAGCGGTGTCAGCTTGTCATAGATCATCGGCTCGTCGGAGACCCACGCCACCATCTGCTTGGCTGCGATGGGATCGTGCAGCGCGTCCACCTCAAAGATCGAAACCGAGCCGGCATCGGGCCGCAGCAGGCCTGCGACCATACGCAAGGTGGTGGTCTTGCCGGCGCCATTCGGGCCGACCAGCGCATAGAATTCGCCGGCGCGCACCGTAAGCTCGAGTCCGTCGACCGCTAGCCGGTCAAAACGCTTTGTTAAGCCTTGCACCTGCAGGGCCGGCAGATCCGCTTTCATGAGGTCGTCACTGTCTGTTTTGCGCTTCCGGTTTCGAACATCGCCAAAAGATATTTCGGCACGATGAATCTGATGCAGCGAATGCCGACGTGGCCGCCGGCCGCGAGACACACTCGGTGGGCAAAGCGGCGACTGCCTTAGTTCGACGCGCTGATCAGGGCCGGCTGCGCTGCAATCGCCGGCGCGGCGTCGCGATCCGGTCCCGCAGCGAGCAGCTCCGGGTCGGCGTATGTCTTCAGGTGCTGCTCGTCCATGACGAACAGCGGCCGGACATTGCGCACATAAGAGTCCTCGACCATGGCCATGCGCTGGTTGTCCAGCATCAGCCAGTGTCCGTCCAACCTTGCCGCCGCGACGGCATGATCTTCGCCATGGAGGACGTTGCGCATGATGACGATGCGCAGATCCTCGGCCGACACGCCGGCCTGGCGCAGCGCGACGAATTTGGCGATTGCATAGTCCTCGCAGTCGCCGGCGCCGCGGTCGAAGGTCGCAAGCGGCGGGCTCCAGACGTCCACTTCGCCGTATTGCGCGAGATCGCTCATCGGGTGGATCGCAAGGTTGATGGCGCGGTTGATTTCGCCGAGACGGGCGCGGCCCTCGCGCGAGCGGCCCAGATCGACGATGGCGAGAAACCGCAGTGCCGCGTCCGAGGCGCAGCGCTCGCGGTCGCCATCGCAAAGCGCAAGCTGCACCCGCTCGTCGTCAAGCTTGCGTGCAAGCGCGCGCCATTTGTCCTGCAGCGCGCCGGCCGTTGGGGGCAAGGTGGGCAGCCCGAACGGTTCAGCGGTCGAGACAGGCAGCTCGGTTGCGCGGGTCGAATCGGGCGAAGCCGCTTCGAGCGCGGTTGCCGGTGTAAAATGCGCCAAGCCGCACGCGAGCACGGCCGCAAGCGCGATGCGCTGACGACTGAGAAGCCCCATCTGACGCCCCTGTCCGGGCATCGTCGAGGCTTGCTGCGCTCGCGCGTGACCGGATCGTTTCGTGGGCGATGATGGGTGAGGGCGCTTTTGTTCTGCTTAAGAGCGGCCCTTTGCGGCCGGAAAGCTCGAATCAGGCTAAAAGCCGGTTTGCGGCTTTGCCGACAGTTTTAATGATGGCAAGCGGTCCGGCGCTCCGCGAAACGATGCAAAGTGCACGCGTCAGTTGTGAGGCCGCCGATTTCCGCTGGATATGGCTAATGCGTGGGACGCCCACGGATTTGTTATTCAGATCACAGCTCTAGCTGGGAGAATCGCACACCATCCCGCGAGGAGGTGCGGGCTAAAGCAATCCAAAGTATTCAAGTTAATTCTATGCTCTGATCTACTTTAGATAACCTATTACGTCCAGGAATTTACCTAATATGCCCACAAATCGCGCAAATATTACCTCATTGTATGCGAACCGCCTTCGAATAGATCGAGATTTACTTGCGCTCCTGCTGTCGCTCGCACGCGCTTAAGATGGTTCCGCAATCCGGCCGCCAGTGATATGGCAAGTTTTCAACATTGATTGTTATGTACATTTTAACCGTATTGCGGTGGCCCATTGAATTACGCTGGTAAATTTGATGCCACGATTGCCTCCGAGGGCCAGGGTACGGCCTCTCATTCTTATGTTCACGTCGACAAGGTTCAGAGCCATGTGCCACCGGACGCCATTGTCGTTCCGGACGCGCACCTCTTATTCAATGCGGATTTCCAGCGCTCCGGGCTCGACCTGATCCTGTCCAAGGACGACCACGCGTTCGTCCTGCATGATTACTTCAAGGGCGAGAAACGCGCGCCGCTGGCCTCGCCCGACGGCGCGCATCTTGCGGGCGACATCGTCAATGCGCTGACCGGTGCGGTCGAACTCAGCCAGGCCGGCGCGCCCGCCGCGAGCGGTCAGGTCATCGGGCATGTCACCAAGCTCGTGGGCAGCGCGACCGCGATCCGCAACGGCGTCTCCATTATCCTGAACATGGGCGACAACGTCGAGAAGGGCGACGTCGTCCAGTCGGGTGCGGATTCCACGCTCGGCCTCACCTTCGTCGACGGCACCGTGTTCGGCCTGTCCTCGAACGCGAGGATGGTGCTCAACGAGATGGTCTATGACCCCAACGGGTCGAGCAATTCGTCGCTCCTGAGCCTCGTCGCCGGCACCATCACCTTCGTCGCGGGCGAGACCGCCAAGCACGGCGACATGAAGGTCGATACGCCGGTCGCGACCATGGGCATCCGCGGCACTGCGGTGCTGGTCGAGATCGACTTCACCGTGCCGGGCCAGGCTACGGCCCCGGACGCCAAATTCCAGGTGCTGATCGAGCCGGACGGGCACACCGGATCCTACATCCTGTTCGACAAGACCACGCTGCAGCCGATCGCGGTCGTCAACCAGGCCGGCCAGCAGATCAACATCTCCAACGGTGTCGTCAGCCAGACCTCCGCGCCGCTTTCGGACGAAATTCAAAAGCTCATCACGGACGTGTTCTCGCTGAAGTTCAGCGCCAACGACGCCAATCCTAAGACGACGACGGCGCAGACGGATACGCTCAATCCGCTGCTTTTCGTCGGGCCGATCATCAAACTGGCGAGTGGCGCGACCGCAACGCCAAGCTTCCAGACCGTCGGCAACGACAGCAACTCGTCTGCCCAGAATTCGAACGGGCCGAACAGCTTTATTTTTCATATTCCCGGGCCTCCCAAGGTCGCGATCCTCGATTCCCACGGCCAGCCCACCACGAGCTTCGCGCTGACCGAACGCGTCGGACAGACCGGCGATGCGACGGATGCCGACACGATCTCGGGCAGAGTGAACTTTGCCGACGTCAATGCCGGTGACCAGCCGACGGTGAAGATCACCTTCGCCTCCTTCAGCTATCAAAACGCCCAGCACCAGGACGTGACGGCGTCGCTGAACGCGCAGCAGCTTGCGGATATCCTGGCGACGGAGCTGAAGCTCACCGTCGTCCCTGATCCGGGCAATCAAAATACGGGTGGGGCCACCTTCAGCTATAGCATTGCCGACAAGGCGTTCGATTTTCTGGCCGCCGGCGAGACGCTGACGCTGACCTATCGGGTGCGGGTCGACAACAACTACGCGCCGAACAACGAATACACGACGGTCCCGATCACCATCACGGTCACCGGCACGAATGACGCGCCCGTCATTAGCACCGGTGCGGAGAAGATTGCGCTCTCCGGCGGCACCAACGTGCCCGGCGGCACGCTGAACGATCCCGCCAACGGCACGCTGGCCTTTACCGATGTCGACCTCACCGACACGCACACGGTTTCCGTCGCCCTGCTGAACCAGGACCTTCCGCCAGGACCGCTTGATCTCTTGAGCAAGGCGCTGACCGCTTCGATCGCGACCGACAGCACGGGCACCGGGGCGGGGAGCATCGCCTGGCAGTTTGCGGCGCTTCCGGTCTATATCGCGGACTTCATCCCCAAGGATGAAGTCCTTACGCTCACCTATGCGGTGACGGTCACGGATTCCCAGGGCGTCAGCTCGACCCAGGACATCACGATCAGCATTACCGGCACCGCCAATGCGGCGGTGGTCTGGATCCACACCAGCGGCGACGGTTCGCCTGACAATTCCTGGAACACCGGGCAGAACTGGGAAACCGGTGCCGCTCCCACCGCCAGCGATGATGTCATCATCATCACCGATCAGCTTCGTGGGCTGACGCCGTCCTATCCCGTTGTGGTCAATGCAAATGGCGCAAAGGCTGCGCTCGCCCACTCGCTGACGATGAACGACTTCTCCGATGGGAAGCCGGAGCTCGACATCCTGAGCACAGGCGAGCTCGCCATCGGTGCGGGTGGGCTCAGTGTCAAGGCCGACGCGAAGATCAATAATCAAGGCACGGTCACCGTCGGCGGCGAGGCGGATTTCCTGGACGAGAGCAACCTCGTGAATTCCGGAACGATCAGCTTCGCCGGGAAGGCGGAATTCCTCAACCAAAGCGCGCTGGTCAACTCCGGCATGCTGACGCTTCAGCAGGGCGGCGACTTCTCGGACACAAGCCACATCACCAACAACGAAGGCGGCACCATCGAGGTCGCCGGCGGCACGTTGAGCGTGACGGTCGACGTTGCCAATTCCGGCCAGGTCACGGTTGATCTCGGCGCAACGCTCGCCCTGGAAACCGCGGTCATCGACGGGGGGACCGTCTCGGTCAACGGCACCCTGGAATTAGAAGGTTCGGGCGTGCTGCAAGACGGCACGCTCGACAGTACCGGTCGGATCAAGGTCACGGGCCTCGCCAACGCGCTGCATGACGAGGACGTCACCGCGAACAACACGCTGGAGGTGATGGCCGGCGCCGCCCTGCTGCTCGATCAGGGCACCACCATCGTCAATGATCTCAGTGGCCCGATCCTTGTCGGTGAGGACGAGACGCCAAGCGCTGGCGGCACCGTAACGGTCGACGCCGCCGCGTCCTTGACGCTGAACGATGCGACCATCATTGGCGGGGCCGTCAGCAATTTGGCTGGTGGCACGATCGATCTGACGGGCTCGGCGGTCCTGGCGGATGGCGCGCTCGACAATTCGGGGCTGATCAAGATTTCCGGCGCCGGCAATTCGCTGGACGGTGAAACCGTCACCAATACGTCGGGCACCATCGACATCACGGGCGTCCTGACGCTCGAGTTCGGCACCGCTGTGATCGGCGGGACCCTGACCAATTCGGGCAGCCTGCATGTCGAGACATCGACCGGTGCCACGCTCGACGGCGTCGGCGTCGACAACACCGGCGGCGCGATCCAGGTGGATTGCGAGTTCTCACCACCGGCCAGTCTGATTCTCGGCGACGGCACGACCATCAAGGGCGGGACGCTGACGATCGGGGATGTGGGTACGCTGGAGATTTCCACCTGCGCCGGCGCGACACTGTCGGATGTGTCAGTCAATAATGACGACGTCATCCAGGTCGACACTCATTCCGTGCTTACGTTGGATCGGACCACGATCACGGGCGGCACGATCGCCGACGACGGGACCATTCATGTCATCTCCGACAGTGCGATCGATGACGCTACGCTCAGCGGCGGGCATATCAATGTCGATTCCGATGCCACGCTGACGCTCGACGACGCCACAGTCACCGGCGCCTTCCTCACGATCGGCAGCGGCGCGTCCGTTGACCTTGATCATTCCAGCATCTGGGGCAGCACGCTGACCATCAGCGGCACGCTCTACAACGTCGCCGGCAACAACACCATCAGCGCTGCCATCACCGAAGATGGCGGCCATGTCGAGGTGACCGGCGGTACGCTCGATCTCAAGGGCGCGCTTTCGGGTGATGTCGAGATCGCCGGGGGCTCGACGCTGGAACTGGGCGCGTGCAATTGGAGCGGCTATGCGCAGACCACCGTCACTTTCGAAACGGGCGCGACCGGCACGCTGATCCTGGATCATTCCACGAGCTTTGGCGGCACCATCGCCGGGCTCGACGATGACGACAGGCTCGACCTTGCCGACATCAGCTACACATCGGACCTGACCGTCAGCTACGCCAACGGGATGCTCTCGGTTTTCGCCGGCGACCATGTAGCCAAAATCCACCTCTCCGGCGACTATAGCTGCGTGCACTGGGTGCTTAGCGAAGACGCGTCGGGCCACACGATCGTAACCGAAGCCCCAGGCGATGATCTCGTCACCACGCTCAGCGCCAGCAGCGCCGCACAAGGTGCGGAGATCGATGTCATCGGTGTGACCGATGACGGCGCTCCGGTGACGTCGGGACTGACCTATTCCTGGCAGATCTCGTATGACGGAACGACATACTGGACAGAGGTCGACACCCATTCCTATTACGTGCCGACCGAGAACGACGAAGAGAAGTATCTGCGGCTGGTCACGACCTATGTCGACGCTTCGACCGGAGAAACCGAGCAGGCCATCAACACGCTCGGCGCCATCGCAGATATCGCGCCGACCTTGATCGCGCCGTTCAGCTTTGCGGTCGACGAGCTCAAGATCGTCAAGAACGGACATGAGGTTTTCGACGACAGCTTCGCGCAAGCGCCGCCGGCGGCCGGCACCTTCGGCACCAGCCCCGTGTCCTTCCTGACCAAGGGCAGCATTTGGACCGAGGGGGACGGCCAGGCGATCATGACATCCACCGGGGCCGTCGTCCTTCCGACCGTCGACGGCGCGCAGGTGATCGCGCGGCTGGGCACCAACAGCGACGATGAGAGCGTCTCCAGCCGAGGCCTCAAGGAGAACGCCACCTTCACGGCCAGCGCGACATTCGATCTGACGGTCCCGCAATACAGCGGCCAGCAATACGGTATCGATCTCAACGATTCCTCGGCCACGCACCCGAACGATGAGATGGTCGAGCTCTATGTCACGGGTGACGGCCAGGGTGGTATGACGGTCAAGCTCGTTGAAGCAAACTTCTCGACCACGACGTTCACCACACTTGCAAGTCAGGCGCTCACCGCCGATCAGCTCAAAGGCAACACCCAGATCGAGCTCGATCTCGCACACCTCGCAGCCGATACATCCGACATCACCGGTTCGTTCGAACTGCTGAATGAAGGGACGCAGACTTACGCGCAGACCTTCGGGACGACGGGTCACATCTTCGATAACGTCACTTACACGCGCGCGGATATTTTCGCCTTCGGTCGAACGGATGTGATCATTAGCGGTCAGGCGTTAGAAGGTCAGACGCTCACCGCCAACACCACGACCAACGAGGATGATGCCAGCATTCATTATCAGTGGCAGCATTCGAACGACGGCGGCCACACCTGGACCGATATCGGAACGGACAGTGCGACGTACCTGGTGCAGGAGAGCGATGAGGGATCCGCGATCCGCGTGGAGGCGACCACCTTCGACTTCATCGAAATGCCCACTTCCGCCGTCAGCGCGGCGACTGCCGTCGTCATCTCCGATGCCGATGACCTGCAGGCACCCGTGCCCGCGATAGAGGTCGGCGGCGCGGGTGCGACGCAGGAGAACGCGCCGCTTGTGCTGAACTCCCTAGGCGTCTCCAACCCCGGCGCCGGGAGCGATCCGATCCAGGTGCAGTTGTCGGTCGGACATGGCGCGCTGGCCTTGAAGGACTCGACGGGGCTGACGCTCTCGTTCGACGCGGGGCATGACACCGTGGCCATCTCCGGCACGGTCGCCGATATCGACGCGGCCTTGGCCAAGGGCGTGATCTATACGCCTGCCAACGATTTCGTCGGCCACGATACGTTGACCGTGACCGCCAATGACGAGGGGCACAACTCAAGCGGCAATCCGGAGATTACGAGCCAGACGTTGGGACTTACGGTTACGGGCGTTCCCGTGATCGAAACCGACAGGTTCACCCTCACGCAGAACGAAGACGGCACGAGCACGATCACGGGCATTCAAGTCAATGACGCCGACCCGTGGGCCGGGTCCGGGACCTTCACCCTTGCGGTCACGACCGGCGATGCTCCCGAGAGCGGCGCCACACAGGATTCCAGCTCGGGCAGCCTTGCCCAGATCAATGCTGCGTTGAGCGCGATCACCCATCATCCCGGCGCAAATCCACCGGCGAGCGACATGGTCAACCTCACCGTCACCGACGGCTTCGGCGCCGGCGAAACGGTCCACTTCGTCTTCAATGAAAACGCAAGCAGCGCCACGCTGCAGGGCACGCCGGGCAACGATGTCATTTTTGCAACCGGCGGCAGCGACAGCTTGACCGGCAATGGTGGTCTCGACCAGTTCGTGTTCAAGCCGACCTCGGGGCCGGATGCGGTGCAGCACACCATCACCGACTTCGATCCCAATCTCGATACGATTGACCTGCGGCAGTTTGGCAACGGCATCTCGGTCGCGAACCTGACGGCAAATGCCACCCAGCAGGGGAGCGACACGGTCGTGACGATCGATGCTCACGACAGCTTGCTGTTGAAGAACGTGGTCGCCACGAGCCTTCACACCAGCGACTTCATCATTGCGCATTAGTTTTACTGCGTCACAACCGGCTCTATCCTCTCATCCTGAGGAGCTTGCGGAGCAAGCGTCTCGAAGGATGTGGGGTTCGGAAACTCGGCACAGAAGCCTCATGCTTCTCCCGGCGATGCACAGCATCGTCCGGAGACGGCGCTTACGCGCCTCCTCGCCATGAGGGCGTAATGACGCAGTAAGGTCTGAGCGTGATCTTTTCGGAAAACCGCTTCACACTTTTCCGGATCATGCTCTAGCATCACGGCGGATCGAGCTGCCGGCGATGCCGCCGACCGAAGTGGACGTTTGAAAGACAGATGAGGCATCTTAAGGCCATGCGACGGTGGTTCTCGCGCAAATTCGGCTATGCCCGGCTGATCTGCCTTGTCCTGCTGATCGGATTTGCCGGCGTGCGTGTTGTCGATCCGGCGCCGGTTCAGGAGCTCCGCTCGCGCACCTTCGACACGTTCCAGGTGATCGATCCCCGTGTGAAGACGGCAAAGCCCGTCGCGATCGTCGATATCGACGAGAAGAGCCTCGCAAAGCTCGGGCAATGGCCCTGGCCGCGGACCGTTCTGGCCGACCTGATCATCAATCTGACCAATCTCGGCGCGGTCGCGGTGGCCTTCGACTCCGTCTTCTCCGAACCCGACCGGCTGAACCCCGACGTCGCGGCCGGAACCATGCGCTATGTCGACGAGGTCACGCGCGCCAAGCTGCGCAGTCTGCCAAGCAACGACCAGGTGCTGGCCGACGCGATCCGCCGTTCGCGCGTCGTGCTGGGCGAGACGGGCCTGGAGAGCATGACGCCGCAGCTCGACAAGGATCTTCCGGTGACCGGATTCGCGTCGGTTGGCGAGGACATCGATCCATTCCTGTTCGAATTTTCCGGCCTGTTGCGCAACATTCCCGTGCTCGAAAAGGCGGCCGCGGGCCGCGGCGTCTTCACGATCGTGCCCGAGCGCGACGGCATCATCCGCCGCGTGCCGATGGTGCTGCGGGCGCAGGGCATCATGATGCCCGCGCTGAGCCTGGAGATCCTGCGCGTGATCACGGGCACTCCCACGGTGCTGATCAAATCGGACAAGGCCGGCATCAAGAGCATCAGGCTCAGGGGGCTGGAGTTCCCGACCGACAAGAACGGCCAGGTCTGGGTACATTTTGCGCGGCAGGATCCGTCGATCTATATCCCTGCGGCCGACGTTCTCGACGAGAGCGTGCCGATCGACAAGATCAAGGGAAAGCTGGTGTTGATCGGCACCTCGGCGGTCGGCCTGCACGATATCAAGACGACGCCGGTGTCTCCGGCCATGCCAGGCGTCGAGGTCCACGCCCAGGTGCTGGAAAGCCTGCTTACCGGCGCTGCCGTCTCGCAGCCGAACTATGCGATCGCGGTTGAATTTTTGGCAGCCCTGATCCTCGGTCTGCTGGTGATCGCGTTTGCACCTGGCCTTGGGCCGGTCACGCTGGTCCTGGTCGGAGCGCTGTTCGCGAGCGCGCTGATCGGAGCGTCCTGGTTCTTCTACCAGCATGACCGCCTGCTGCTCGATTTCACCTATCCCTTGCTCTCGACCACGGCGGTCTATCTCACCCTGATCTTTTCCAGCTTCGTGCGCGAGCAGGCGCAGCGCCGGCAGATCCGCTCCGCCTTCGGCCAATATCTGTCACCGGCGCTGGTCGAGCAGCTTGCGCAATCGCCGGAAAAGCTCGTGCTCGGCGGCGAGGAGCGCGAGATGACGATCCTGTTCTCCGACGTGCGTGGCTTCACCACCATTTCGGAGAGCTACAAGAACGATCCGCAGGGGCTGACGCGGTTGATGAACCGCTTTCTCACGCCGTTGACCAATGCCATCCTGGCGCGCAAGGGCACCATCGACAAATATATGGGCGACGCCATCATGGCGTTCTGGAATGCGCCGCTCGATGACGCCGAGCATCAGTTCAACGCCTGCAGCGCCGCGGTCGACATGCTCGAGCGGATCGACGAGCTCAACAAACAGCGCGAGCAGGAGGCCAAGGAGGGCGGCCACGTCTACATCCCGCTCAATGTCGGCGTCGGCATCAACACCGGCACCTGCGTGGTCGGCAATATGGGCTCCGACCAGCGCTTCGACTATTCGGTGCTGGGCGACAGCGTCAATCTGGCCTCGCGGCTCGAAGGGCAGACCAAGGAATATGGCTTTCCCATCATCGTCGGCTCCAGGACCGCGCTTGCCGTGAAGGACAAGTTCGCGATCCTCGAGCTCGATTTCATCATGGTGAAGGGCAAGAAGGAGCCTGAGGTGATCTATGCCATCGCAGGCCGCGAGGACGTCGCCCATTCGGAGCGCTTCCAGCGGCTGCGCAATCTCACCATCGAAATGTTGGCTTCCTATCGCGGCCGCGACTGGACCGGCGCGCAGGACGCCATCGCGCGCGGGCGCAAGTCCGATGAGGGCCACGACCTGGAGCTGCTCTTCAATCTTTACGAGGCGCGCATCAGCAACTATCGGAAAAGCCCGCCGCCGGAGGATTGGAACGGCGCCTATGCGCTGTTGACGAAGTAACGCCGCTCGTGGCCCAATTGCGGCCGCGGGATATTGAAATACGGCGTGCAGCGACCACGTGATGCGCCGGAGAATAAGACATGCCGCAGGATTTGCACATCGGCGACGTGGCGGCCCGGACCGGGCGCAGTGTCCACACGATCCGCTGGTATGAGCGTCAGGGCCTCATCCCGGGCGTCTGCCGCGACGGCGGCGGGCGCCGTGTGTACAGCGATTATCACGTGGGCTGGCTCGACCTGATGGAACGGCTGCGCTCGACCGGCATGTCGATCGGCGAGATGCGGAAATACACCGCGTTGGCGCAACAGGGCCCATCCGCGCTGTCGCAGCGCCACGCCCTGCTGATGGAGCATCAGGCTCGTGTCAGGCAGAACATTCGGCGCTGGACCGAGGCATTGGCGCTGATCGACGCCAAGATCGAGTTTTATGACGAGTGGATGGCGAGCGGAGAGCGGCCCGCCGTCTCACCGCATCGTCGCCTGAAATCACAGGCGAGCCGGCGGCGGCTTTAAGACACGCTCCACCAGCGCGGTGTCCATGTATTCCGTCATTTCGCGCAACTTCCCGTCCTCTATCCGGATCACGAAGCAGTAGGTGTTGGCGTAGCGCTCGCCAGATGTTGTCGTGGCATCGCCACGGCATTCCACCACGACATGATCGCCGTCGGCCAGGATGCGGCTCGCCGTGATGCTGGACTGCGCCGTGAACTGGGCATAGAGCGGCTTCAGCAGTCGCTCGACTATGTCGGCCTTGCCGACATAGTCGCCCGACCAGGCGGTCGTGCCGATGATGCGCCAGACGAAATCGTCCGCCATGGCCGCAAGGAACGGCGCATTGTCGCGCCGCGCCCGCGCCTCCATGATGGTTTGGATGAAGGCCTTGTTGTCAGCAGGTGTCATGGCTGCTCCTTTTTGCGCGAGAACAGCCAAAGCTTTTACGAGCTAGAGTGGGCTCTAGGTCAAGAGGCGGGCACTTGCGGCAATAAATTTGCTGTCGTCCCGGCGAAACCCGGGACCCATACCGCGGAATCTTTCACTGAGCCTCGGTGGGCGACAATCTTCGCGCCAACTCAATGCTGTGGTTATGGGTCCTGGCTTTCGCCAGGACGACGGCAAAATATCACTCCACCCCGATCGTGGTGAGATCCTGGAACCAGTGCTGCGCCTGCACGAAGGTCTTGATCTTCGGCGACAGCGCGTGCGGGTTGGTGTCGTGCACCACCCACACCAAAGCCGCGTCATCGACGATGAGCGCATGCGCCTGCGCGATCAGGTCGTCCTGCTTGGCGGTGTCGAAGGTCTGCTTGGCCTCGTTGATCAGCGCATCCACCTTCGGATTCTTGTAGCCGCCCCAGTTCACGCCGACGGGCGCGATCTGGTCGGAGGCGAAGAAGCGCACGATGGCATAGAGCGGATCGGAGGTGACGTAAGCGATGTTGTTGGCGGTGATGCCGGCATTCATCTCGTCGGCCGCGCCCTTGCGCCAATGCGTATAGAGGGTCTCGAGCTCGACCACCTTGAAGTCGATGTCGATGCCGATTTCCTTGAAGCTCTGCTGCAGGAATTCGTTCATCGGCAGCGACAGCATCTGCCCGGTGCCGCCCTGTGCGATGATGAAAGTGGCCTTCAGCGGCTTCTCCTCGGAATAGCCCGCCTCCTGCACCAGCTTCTTGGCGGCGGCGAGATCGTATTTGATGTCGAAGGTCGGCTTGCCGAACCAGGGACTCGACGGGTCGACCTGGCCTTTGGCCGGCTTGGCAAGACCGTTCATCAGCCCGACCACGGCGTCGCGATCGATCGCGAGGTTGAGCGCCTTGCGCAGGCGAATATCGGTCCAGGGCGAACCGGGCAGCACGCTCAAATGATAGTTCCAGACGTGCGGGGTGATGTTGTCGACGATCCGCATGCCGGCCGCCTTCAACTGCGGCACCGCATCGGGCGCCGGCGTTTCGATGATGTCGACTTGCCCCGCCAGCAGCGCGTTGGTGCGCGTCAATGCTTCCGGCATCGGGATCAGCACCAGCTTGTCGACCTTCGGAATCCGGTTCTTGTCCCAATAGTCCTCGTTCTTGGAGAGCTCGGCGAGCTCGCGCGGCACGAGCTTTGTCAGCTTGAAGGGGCCGGTGCCGGAGGGTTGGCTCGCAAACTTGTCCCAGTCTCTGCCGAGTTTCTCATACTGCGCCGGACTCGAGATCAAGAACCACAGCATCTGATATGGGAAGAAGGAGTCCACGTTCTTGGTGTTAATCGCGACCGTGTAGTCGTCGATTTTGGTGTAGCTCGCGACCGAAGGCAGGCGGGTCTTGACCTGCGCGCTCTGGCGCTGGTCGAATTGCGGCGCCTTGTCGTTCAGCACCTTGTCGAGATTCCAGATCACTGCATCGGCGTTGAAATCGCTGCCGTCGTGAAACTTGACGCCGCGGCGCAGCTTGAAGATCCACTTGGTCTTGTCGTTGTCGTCGACCTTCCATTCGGTCGCGAGCCCCGGCACCAGCTTGCCCGGCCGGTCCGCAACGCTCATGTCCCAGGAGATCAAGGGATCGTAGATCGTATAGCCGGTAAACTGGTAGGCGCCAGCGCCGCGATCAGGCTGGCCTGTCGTCAGCGGGATATCCGCCATTGAAATGCCGTAGCGCACCACGGACTCGGCGCGCGCGGACACCGCGGACAGCGCCAGAGCGAGGGCGGCAACAAGCATCGAAAATCGGCGACGCATAGACTAAGCTCCGTTGGGACGCGAAGGACGAACTCGCGTGAGTTTTCGCCCGCGTCTTGCGAGCTCGCATCCTGCAAGCTTGATGCCAGAATAGGCACTCGATGTTCACGCGTCGCGCGATTGCACAAAGAGTTGTGAAGTCAGAAGCAATTTGACCGGGCATGGCCGGCATTGGCACAGCCATTGCATACGGCTGCATAACTTTTAATCATCCAAGCCAAGAGGATTAGTGGCAATGCTCTCAAGAAAATGCCGAAAAAGCGCCACCGCGCTTGCGGTTGTCATGCTGGCCGTGGCGGCCACGGCGACCGGAGCAGGCAGGGCGTCGGCGGCGACGGTGCTGCGCATCGGCATGACCGCTGCCGATATTCCGCGCACCCTGGGTCAACCGGACCAGGGATTCGAGGGTAATCGTTTCACCGGCCTTACCATGTACGACGCGCTGACGATGTGGGACCTATCGTCGGCGGAGAAGCCCAGCGTCGTCATTCCGGGCCTCGCGACCGACTGGAAGGTCGATGATAGCGACAAGACCAAATGGATTTTCAAGCTGCGCCCCGGCGTGAAATTCCATGACGGCTCGCCCTTCAACGCCGATGCGGTGGTGTGGAACGTCGACAAGGTCTTGAAGCAGGATGCGCCGCAGTTCGACCCGAGCCAGGTCGGCGTCACCGCCTCGCGCATGCCGACGCTCCTTTCCGCGCGCAAGATTGACGATCTCACGGTCGAGCTGACCACCAAGGAGCCCGACAGCTTCCTGCCCATCAACCTCACCAACCTCTTCATGGCGAGCCCTGCGAAGTGGCAGAAATTCTATGATGCCGCCTCCGGTGCCGATGCAAAGGCGAAATCGCAGGCAGCGTGGGACGCTTTCGCGCGCGATGCCTCGGGCACCGGTCCCTGGAAGATGGCAAGCTTCACGCCGCGCGAGCGGCTCGAGCTCGTCAAGAACGACGATTATTGGGACAAGGCGCGCATTCCCCACGTCGACAAGCTCGTGCTGTTGCCGATGCCGGAGGCAAATGCGCGCACCGCGGCGCTGCTCTCGGGGCAGGTCGATTGGGTCGAGGCGCCCGCGCCCGACGCGCTTCCCGAAATCAAGCAGCGCGGCTTCAAGCTCTACAGCAATGAAGAGCCGCATGTCTGGCCTTGGCAGTTCTCGCGGCTTCCGGGCTCGCCCTGGAACGACATCCGCGTCCGCAAGGCCGCCAATCTCTGCGTCGATCGCGAGGGCCTGAAGGACGGTCTCCTGGCCGGCCTGATGGTGCCGGCGACCGGCACTTTCGAGCCCGGCCATCCCTGGCGCGGCAATCCGACCTTCCAGATCAAATACGACAAGGCGGCCGCGCAGAAGCTGATGCAGGAGGCAGGCTATGGTCCGAGCAAGCATCTTGCGGTGAAGGTGCAGACTTCGGCATCGGGCTCCGGCCAGATGCTGCCGCTGCCGATGAACGAATATCTGCAGCAGGCGCTCGCCGAATGCTATTTCGATGTGCAGATCGACGTCATCGAGTGGAACACGCTGTTCACCAATTGGCGCCGCGGCGCCAAGGACCCGACGGCGAACGGCGCCAATGCCATCAACGTGACCTATGCGGCGATGGACCCGTTTTTCGCGATGGTCCGCTTCCTGCAGTCCTCGATGGCGCCGCCCGTCTCGAACAATTGGGGCTACATCAACGATCCGAAGTTCGATGAGCTGGTCAAGAAGGCGCGCCAGACCTTCGATCCCGCGGCGCGCGATGCCGCGCTGGCCGACTTGCACGCGGCTTCCGTCGACGATGCCGACTTCCTCTATGTCGCGCATGACGTGGCCCCCCGCGCCATGAGCCCGAAGGTGAAAGGCTTTGTGCAGCCGAAGAGCTGGTTCGTGGACTTCTCGCCGGTATCGATGACGCCGTGATTGGCGGGTTTCGGTTTCTCGTCGTGGCCGGGCTTGTCCCGGCCATCCACGCCTTTCTTGCTGTTGGCAAAGACGTGGATGCCCGGGTCGAGCCCGAGCATGACGGAAGAGAATTCGTGGTCGATAACGCAAGGTGATCCGTTGTTTCTCTACGCTGCCAGACGCATCGTCTACGTCATTCCGATCGTGATCTGCGTGGCGCTGGTGTGCTTCCTTCTGGTGCACATCACGCCGGGCGATCCCCTGGTCGCCGTGTTGCCGGCGGACGCATCGCAGGAACTCGCGAACCAGCTACGTGCCGCCTATGGCTTCGACCGGCCGCTGCCGGTGCAATTCGGCCTGTGGCTCTGGCGCGCCGTCAACGGCGATCTCGGCAATTCCATCGCGACCGGCCGGCCGGTGCTGACGGAGGTCATCCGCGCCGTCGGCAACACGGTGACGCTCGCGATCGCTGCGGCCGCGATCGGCTTCAGCTTGGGGCTCTTGTTCGGCCTGATCGCGGGCTATTTCCGCGACACCTGGATCGACAAGCTCGCAACCGGCATTGCGATTGCCGGCGTTTCCGTGCCGCATTACTGGCTCGGCATGGTGCTGGTCATCATCTTCTCGGTGGAATTGAACTGGCTGCCCGCGGTCGGCGCCGGGCCGGGCGGCTCCGGTGCCTGGAGCTGGGATTGGGACCATGTCCGCTATCTGATCCTGCCGGCCATCACCACGTCCGTGATTCCGATGGGCATCGTGACGCGCACCGTGCGCGCGCTGACCGGCGACATCCTGAGCCAGGATTTCGTCGAGGCGCTTCGCGCCAAGGGCTTGCGCGAGCTCGACGTGTTCAAGCACGTGATCAAGAACGCGGCGCCCACCGCGCTTGCCGTCATGGGACTGCAGCTCGGTTACATGCTCGGCGGCTCGATCCTGATCGAGACCGTGTTCTCCTGGCCGGGTTCGGGACTGCTGCTCAACTCCGCGATCTTCCAGCGCGACCTGCCGCTCTTGCAAGGCACGATCCTGGTGCTGGCGCTGTTCTTCGTGATCCTCAACCTTCTGGTCGATATCGCGCAAGCCGCGATCGATCCGCGCATCAAACGAGCTTGACGTGAGCGAGCTTCCTCTTCCCGCGATCTCCGAGCAAGCCTTGCAGGCCGCACCCGCCACCAAGGCGCGCGGCTATTGGGCAACCGTCGGCCGCCGCCTGCTCCGCGACAAGGTCTCCATGGCCTGCGCACTGATCCTGATCGCGATCTTTCTCGCCGCGCTCGTTGCGCCCTGGCTTCACCTCGCCGATCCCTATCAGGGCTCGATGATCCGCCGCCTGCGGCATATCGGCACGATCGGCTATCCGCTCGGCACCGACGAACTCGGGCGCGACATGCTGGCGCGGCTGATCTATGGCGGGCGGCTGTCGCTGATCGTGGGCATTTCGCCTGTCATCTTTGCCTTCTGCATAGGCGCCATGCTCGGTCTCGTGGCCGGCTATGCCGGCGGCAAGGTCAACACCGTCATCATGCGCGCGGTCGACGTGTTCTACGCCTTTCCTTCCGTGCTGCTCGCGATCGCGATCTCCGGCGCGCTGGGGGCGGGCATCGTCAACTCCATCGTATCCTTGACCGTCGTGTTCGTGCCGCAGATCACCCGCGTCGCCGAAAGCGTCACCACCGGCGTGCGCAACATGGACTTCGTCGAGGCGGCGCGCGCCTCCGGCGCCGGCCCGTTCACCATCATGCGCGTGCACATCTTGGGCAATGTGCTCGGCCCGATCTTCGTTTACGCCACAGGCCTGATCTCGGTATCGATGATCCTTGCCGCCGGCCTGTCGTTCCTGGGGCTGGGAACAAAGCCGCCGGAGCCCGAATGGGGCCTGATGCTCAATACGCTGCGCACCGCGATCTACGTGAACCCCTGGGTGGCGGCGCTGCCGGGCGTGATGATCTTTGCGGTTTCGATCTGCTTCAACCTGCTCAGCGACGGCATGCGCAGCGCCATGGATATAAGGAACTGAGACCATGACCGAAACGAGTCTCGTGGTCGAAAAACTGGCGCCGATCGAGGACCGCGGCGGCGCGGCGCAGCCGCTGCTGCATGTCAACGGTCTGACAAAGCATTTTCCGGTGCGCGGCGATCTGTTCGGCGCGCGCAAGACCGTGCGCGCGGTCGACGATGTGTCGTTCTCGGTGCTCAAGGGCGAAACGGTCGGCATCGTCGGCGAGTCCGGCTGCGGCAAGTCGACCACCGCGCGGCTTCTGATGCATCTGATGCCGCGGGATGCCGGCGAGATCATCTATGACGGCATGCAGGTGGGCCAGGCGCTGTCGCTGCGCGAGCTGCGGCGCGGCATGCAGATGGTGTTCCAGGACAGCTATGCCTCGCTCAACCCGCGACTGACGGTGGAAGAGTCCATCGCCTTCGGTCCCAAGGTGCACGGCATGGCGGACGCCGCCGCGCGGGCGCTTGCGCGCGAGCTGCTCGGCAAGGTGGGCTTGCGCCCGGAGACTTTTGCCAATCGCTATCCGCACGAAATTTCAGGCGGCCAGCGCCAGCGGGTCAACATTGCCCGGGCGCTGGCGCTGTCGCCGCGTCTGGTGATCCTGGATGAGGCGGTTTCCGCGCTCGACAAATCCGTCGAGGCGCAGGTGCTCAATCTGCTCGCGGACCTCAAGCGCGAATTCGGGCTCACTTATCTCTTCATCAGCCACGATCTCAATGTCGTGCGCTACATCTCCGACCGCGTTCTGGTGATGTATCTCGGTGAGGTGGTCGAGCTCGGGCCGGTCGACGAGGTCTGGGATCAGCCCGCGCATCCCTACACGCGCGCGCTGTTGGCTGCGATGCCATCCTCCGATCCCGACAACCGCACGCAAACCCCGCCGATCTCGGGCGATCCGCCCAACCCGATCGATCCGCCGCCGGGCTGCCGCTTCCACACCCGATGTCCATTTGCGGAGCCGCTCTGCGCAAATGCGACGCCAAAACTTTTCCCGCTCGGTAATATGGGCCACCAGGCCGCGTGCTACATGGCGATCCCAGGTTCCGGCCACAGCCGCGCAGCAACAAAGGCGCCAACCAAGGAGCAAGAGGCTCGATGACAAGGCCCAGTCCCAAAGACATCAAAGCGATGGCGGAAACGTCAGGGGTTCCCGTGGAAGCGAATGTGGCCGAGCGTATCGCCAATTCGATCGGACCCGCATTCGAAGGTTTTTCTGCCATCGCCGGCACGCTGCCGTTCGATCTCGAGCCCGCGAGCTTTCTGTTGGCGCAAGTCTTGGAGGCCGGCAAATGAGCCTTGAGCCTGCCTTGATGTCGCTGACGGAGGTCGCGGAGGCGATCGCCGCCAAGCGCCTGTCCTCGCATGAGGTGACGCGCGCCTGCCTGCACCGCGTCGCGCAGTGGCAACCGCGGCTGAACGCCTTCATGGCGATCGAGGCCGAGGCCGCGCTGAAAGCGGCCGATGAAGCCGATGCGGCGCTCGCCAAAGGCAACAACCGCGGTCCGCTGCACGGCGTGCCGCTCGCGCACAAGGACATGTATTACGAGGCCGGCAAGGTGGTGACCTGCGGCTCGCTGATCCGGCGCGATTTCGTCGCCACCAGCACCTCGACCGCGCTGCAGCGGCTGAACAATGCCGGCGCGATTCGTCTCGGCTCGCTGCAGATGGCAGAGTTCGCCTACGGACCGACCGGGCACAATGCGCATTACGGAGCGGTTCATAACCCGTGGGGGCTCGACCGCATCACCGGCGGCTCGTCGTCGGGCTCCGGCTCGGCCGTTGCTGCGCGCCTGACCTTTGCCGCGCTGGGCTCGGACACCGGCGGCTCGATCCGCATGCCCGCGCATTTCTGCGGCGTCACCGGCTTGAAGACGACCTACGGCCGCGTCAGCCGCGCCGGCGCGATGCCGCTGTCGCAATCGCTCGACACGGTCGGACCGCTCGCGCGCACCGCCGAGGATTGCGCGCTGCTGCTCGGCCTCCTGGCTGGCCCCGATCCGGAAGATCTTACCGCGAGCCATGCGCCGGTGCAGGATTACATGGCGGCGACGAAAGCGCCGATGAAGGGCGTCAAGATCGGCGTGCCCACGGCGTTCTATGTCGACGATCTCGACGCCGAAGTCGCCCGCATCCTCGATCAGACCATCGCCGTCCTGAAGAAAGAGGGCGCCGAGATCATTCAGGTCGAGCTGCCGGATCAGCGCCAGCTCTCCGCCGCCTGCCAGCTCCTGCTCGCGGTCGAGGCCGCCGCCTTCCACAAGCGCTGGCTGATCGAGCGGCCGCAGGATTACGGTCCGCAGGTTCTGATGCGATTACAGAATGGGCTCGCGGTTCCCGGGGTGACCTATCTCGAGACCATGCGCTGGCGCGGCCCTGCGCTCGCCGCGCATGTCGCGGCTACCAGCAAGGTCGATGCCGTGCTGGCGCCCGTTGCGCCGATGCCGGCGCCGAGCATCGCGGAGAGCGATGTCGGCAACAGCCCAGGTGCCGAGGCGGTGATCCAGCGGCTGACGCGGTTCACGCGGCCGATCAATTACCTCGGCTTGCCGTCGCTGGCCGTGCCGGCCGGTTTCACCAGGGCTGGTCTTCCCGTCGGGATGCAGCTCATCGGCCGCTCCTTCGATGAGGCGAGCATCCTGCGCATCGGCGCCGCGTTCCAGCGTGCCACCGACTTCCACCGGAAGGTACCCGTGCTCGCATGACGAACCTTGTCGAGATCTCCGGCCTCAACATCCGCTTCACTGGCGAACGCACCGTCTATGCCGTGAACGATCTCTCACTGTCGCTGGGGCATAGTGAGGTGCTCGGCCTCCTTGGCGAATCCGGCTCCGGCAAGAGCGTCACGCTGCGCGCGCTGATGCGGCTGTTGCCGAAGAAGCGGACGCAGATTTCGGGGAGCGTCAAGGTCGCCGGCAAGGACGTGCTGGCGCTCTCCGACGACGAACTCTCGGCGTTCCGCGGCCAGACCGTCTCGATGATCTTCCAGGAGCCGGCGCTGGCGCTCGATCCGGTCTACACCATCGGGCGCCAGATCGCGGAGACCGTGATGCGCCACGAGGGCAAGAGCTTTGCCGAGGGAAGGGCGCGCGCGCTGGAAATGCTGGAGGTGGTGCGCATTCCCTCCGCCAAGCGCAGGCTGGAGGCCTATCCGCACGAAATGTCCGGCGGCATGCGCCAGCGTGCCATGATCGCGCTCGCGCTCGCCTGCAAGCCGAAGATCCTGCTTGCGGACGAGCCGACTACGGCGCTCGATGCCACGGTGCAGATCCAGATCCTGCTGCTGCTGCGCGAATTGCAGCGCGAGTTCGGCATGTCCGTCATTTTCGTCACCCACGATATCGGCGTCGCCGTGGAAATCTGCGACCGCGTCGCGGTGATGTATGCCGGCCAGATCGTTGAGCAGGGCAGCCTGCGCGACATCGTGCGCGGCCCCGTTCACCCCTATGCCCGCGGCCTGCTGGCGTCGACCATTCATGGCGCGAGGCGCGGGGAGCGGCTGGAGACCATTCCCGGCACCCCGCCCTCGCTCGACAAGCCCCCGCACAATTGCTCCTTCGCGCCGCGCTGCGGCTTTGCCGAAGCCCGCTGTGCCGAGGCGCTGCCGCCGAATGTTGAGGTCGGAGCGGGCCGCTTCGCGCGCTGCATCCTTCCCGAACGGGCCGGGACCATGGAAACCGGGACTGTTGTGACGCCGTAACAGCGCGGCCTTAATTTCCGCCATCGCGCCTTTTTGGGATCGTCACATCAGGCGGTTATGGCTAGGTTCGCCTGCAGCGAATCGGGGACGTGCAGACGGGGAAGCCATGTATTTGTCCAATCAGAGCCTTCTGGTCATCCTGTTTGTCGGGCTGGTCGCGGGCTGGCTTGCGGGCAAGATCGTCCGCGGCACCGGTTTCGGCATCATCGGCGACATCGTGGTTGGCGTTCTCGGTGCGCTGATTGCGAGCCTGTTGTTCCCCAAGGTCGGCATTCATCTCGGCACCGGGATGCTGTCGGCGATCTTCTATTCCGTGCTCGGCGCCATCATCCTGCTCTTCGTCGTGCGCCTGGCGCGAAGCGGCGGCCGGTTTTGATCGGGCGCACCGCCCTTCAGCCGGTCCTCGGGCCGGGATAGGATGAACGGACCGGCCGCCGGGCACACGGCCTGGTTGTGATTGGCGTCATCGCGCCGAAGCTGATACGCATTTAGGTTAATCCCGCTTCGTTGGACCGTTGCGGCAGGAATCGGTATTATTCCCAGTATTTAAGCCTTTGAAATTGCCTATAAGTTGGGCCGTGCCCTCCATTTGAGAGACCAGCATTGATGGCAGCCGTCCCTGTCCGGCGTTCGGAGCTTGGTGATGCCTTGCGCGCCTGCCGCAGCGCCTTTGTCGGCGTCGGCGTCATGAGCTGCGTCATCAACCTGCTCTATCTCACCGGTTCGATGTTCATGCTGGAGGTCTATGACCGGGTGCTGCCGAGCCGCAGCGTGCCGACCCTGATCGGCCTGATCATTCTCGCCGCCGGTCTTTACATTGCGCAAGGCGTGCTGGATCTGATCCGCAGCCGGATTTTGGGCCGGATCGGTACCGCGCTGGACGAAGCGCTCAACGCGCGGGTGTTCGAGGTCATCGTCAAGCTGCCGCTCATGACCGGCGGGCGCAACGAGGGGCTACAGCCGCTGCGCGACCTCGACAATGTTCGCTCGTTCCTGGGCGGCATGGGGCCGGGCGCCTTCTTCGACCTGCCATGGCTGCCGCTTTATCTCGCGATCTGCTTCGCCTTCCACGTCCTGATTGGCGTCACCGCGCTGATCGGCGCAATCATCCTGGTCACCTTGACGCTGATCACCGAATATCTGTCGCGCCAGCCCGCGCGCGAGGCCATGGGTCTGGCCGCGCACCGCAATGATCTCGCCGCCGCCAGCCGCCGCAATGCCGAGGTGTTGGTCGCCATGGGCATGGCCGGGCGGCTCGCCAGGCGCTGGAGCGAGGCCAACCAGAAATATCTGGCAGGCAATCAGCGCGCCAGCGACGTCATCGGCGGCTTGGGATCGGTCGCAAAGGTGCTGCGCATGATGCTGCAATCCGCGGTGCTCGCGGTCGGCGCCTATCTCGTGATCCATCAGGAGGCGACCGCCGGCATCATCATCGCCGGTTCGATCCTCAGCGCCCGCGCGCTGGCGCCGGTCGATCTCGCGATTGCGCATTGGAAGGGTTTTGTCGCCGCCCGGCAAAGCTGGCACCGTCTCAACAAGTTGTTGGAACAGGTGCCGGTCAAGCCGGTGCCGACGCTGCTGCAAAGCCCGACGGCGCGCCTGTCGGTGGAAGGCATCGGCATCGCCGCGCCCGGCGATCAGAAGGTGATCGTCAATGATGTGACCTTCGCGCTCGCCGCGGGCAGCGGCCTCGGTGTGATTGGGCCGAGCGGATCGGGCAAATCCTCGCTGGTGCGCGCGCTGGTCGGGGTCTGGCAGCCCTTTCGCGGCAAGGTGCGGCTCGACGGCGCCGCGCTCGACCAATGGTCGCCGGAGGTGCTGGGCCGCTACATCGGCTACCTGCCGCAGGACGTGGAACTCTTCGCCGGCACGGTTGCGCAGAACATCTGCCGTTTCGACACGGAAGCCTCCTCCAACCGCATCATCGCGGCGGCCAAGGAAGCCGGCGTGCACGACATGATCGTCAAGATGCGCGACGGCTACAACACGCAAGTCGGCGAGCAGGGCACGGCGCTGTCGGCCGGCCAGGCGCAGCGCGTCGCGCTGGCGCGCGCACTCTATGGCGATCCGTTCCTGATCGTGCTCGACGAGCCCAATTCGAATCTCGATTCCGAGGGCGACGAAGCCTTGACGCGCGCCGTTCGCGCCGCGCGGGAACGCGGCGCCATCGTGGTTGTCGTCGCGCACCGGCCGGTCGGTATCGAGGGGGTCGACCAGATTCTGGTGCTCAAGGACGGCCGCATGCAGGCCTTCGGCCCGAAAGAGACCGTGCTCGCGCAGGTGCTGCAGCCGCGCGTGGCCGGGCCCACCCCGATCAAGATCGTCTCCGACGCCGGAGCCGCCAAATCATGAGCGAGAGCGCGCTGCGGATCGCGGGCGGTGCTGGCGGCTTGACGGGCGCGCGGCGCGCGATACGGCAGCACGTCATTGCCGGTCTCGTGGTGGTCGCCGTGGTGGCCGGCGGCTTTGGCGGCTGGGCCTCGACCACCGAGATCTCCGGCGCCCTGATCGCGCCGGGGCAGATCGTCGTCGAGTCCAACGTGAAGAAGGTGCAGCATCCGACCGGCGGCGTGGTCGGCGAGTTGCTCGCGCGCGACGGCGATGTGGTCAAGGCCGGTCAGATCGTGGTGCGTCTCGATGACACCGTCACCAAGGCCAATCTGGCGATCGTCACCAAGAATCTCGACGCGGCGCTGGCGCGCGCGGCCCGGCTCGAAGCCGAGCAGCGCGGGCTCGACAAGATCGTGTTTCCGCGGCAGCTCACCGACCGCGCCGGCGATCCCGATGTCGCCAATGTCATGGCGAGCGAGAGCAAATTGTTCGAGGTTCGCGTCAACGGGCGCGCCGGCCAGAAGGCGCAGTTGCACGAGCGCATCCGCCAGCTCAACGAGGAGATCGACGGTCTGACCGCGCAGGAGAACGCCAAGGGCCAGGAAATCGCGCTGGTGCAGCAGGAGCTGACGGGGGTACGCGATCTCTATGACAAGCACCTGGTACAGATCTCGCGCCTGACCACGCTCGAGCGCGACTCGGCGCGGCTGAACGGCGAGCGCGCGCAATACGTCTCCTCGAGAGCCCAGGCCAAGGGCAAGATCACCGAAACCGAGCTACAGATCATCCAGGTCGATAAGGACATGGTCAGCGAGGTCTCAAAGGACTTGCGCGAGACCAACGACAAGATCGGCGAACTGATCGAGCGCAAGGTGACGGCAGAAGATCAGTTGCGGCGGGTCGATATCCGCGCGCCGCAGGACGGCGTGGTGGAGCAGTCCACGGTGCACACCGTCGGCGGCGTCATCAATGCCGGCGATGCGATCATGCTGATCGTGCCGCAGAGCGATGACCTGCAAGTGGAAGCCAAGGTCAATCCGCAGGACATCGACAAGCTGCAGGTCGGCCAGAAAACGCTGTTGCGGCTGTCGGCCTTCGACCAGCGCACCACGCCGGAACTGAACGGAGTGGTCAGCCGCGTCTCGCCCGACGTCGCCACCGATCAGCGCACCGGCCAGACCTATTACACCATCCGCGTCTCGATGCCGCCGGAGGAGATCGCGCGGCTCGGCGACGTCAGGCTGATCCCGGGCATGCCGGTCGAAGCCTTCGTGCAGACCGGCGATCGCACCGTGCTGTCCTATCTGATGAAGCCGCTGCACGACCAGCTCATGCGCGCGTTCCGCGAGAAGTGATCCAGTGAGTTGCTCACGGTAGGCCTCCTCGCGCCGCCTCAAACTCCCTGTCGTCCCCGCGCAACAGGCTGTGTGCTCGCGCTGCGCTTGGCCGGGACGACGAGTTTGAGGCAATCCTGAGTTCCAAGCATGGCGCCGTGCGCTTTGCGCCTGTTGCGGGCCGCACGGGAGCCTGCTTGAATGCATCTGAACAGAAGGCGCGGCGAAGCGCTCCGTTGCAGAGGAAACGTCATGACGTCAACGATCGCAGGCGGCGTCGATTGCGACCTGCATCCGGCCGTCCCGCATTTGACCAGCCTGCTACCGTACCTCAACGATTACTGGCGCGATCAGGTCACGACCCGCGGCATGACCGATCTGGTCTCGCAATCCTATCCGCTGCATTCGCCAATCTCGGCGCGGGCGGATTGGCGCCCGGCGCAGGGCAAGCCGGGGTCGCGTCTCGACGATATGCAGCGACAAGCGCTCGATCCGCATCAAATCGCCTTCGGCATCTGCAATCCGCTCTATGGCGTGCAGATGGTGTTTTCCGAGGATATGGCAGATGCCTTTTGCCGGGCGCTGAACGATTGGCTCGCCAAGGAATGGCTCGACAAGGACGCGCGCCTGCGCGGCTCGATCGTGATCCCCGTGCAGAGCGTGGAAAAATCCGTCGCCGAGATCGAGCGCTGCGCCGCGGACAAGCGCTTCGTCCAGGTCCTGATGCTCGTGATGGGCGACATGCCGCTCGGCAAACGCCACTACTGGCCGATCTATGCGACCGCCGAACGGCTCGGCCTGCCCATCGGCGTTCACGCCGGCTCGGCCTACCACAATCCGCCGACTTCGGTCGGCTGGGGCTCCTATCACATCGAGGATTATGTCGGACAGGCGCAGGCCTTTCAGAACCAGCTCACCAGCCTGATCGTTGAAGGCGTGTTCGCGCGTCACCCGAACTTGAAGATGGTGATGCTGGAATCGGGTTTCACCTGGCTGCCGCCCTTTCTGTGGCGGCTGCATAAGTTCTGGCGCGGCATCCGCATGGAAACGCCGTGGGTCGATCGCGCGCCGCTCGAGATTGTGCGCAGCAATATCCGCTTTTCGCTGCAGCCGTTCGATGCGCCGTCCGATCCGGCGATCCTGCATCGGCTGTTTGACCATATGCAGTCGGACGAATTGCTCCTATTCTCAACCGACTATCCGCACTGGCAGTTCGACGGCAACGAAGCGCTGCCGGAGGGGTTATCGTCCGATATCGTCCATAAGATCATGATCGATAATCCCTTTGCGACTTACGGCCGCCTCAAGGAACTTCAGCAGGAGGCGACGAGGGAGACGACGCCATGAACGTGCAGTTCCGCGACCTTCCTGACCAAACGGCAATCGCGACAGCCAAGACCGCGATTGCCGATTGCGACATCCATCCGGCGCGCGCGACCAACGCGGAACTGTATCCATTCCTGGCAAAACGCTGGCACGACCATCTCGAGACCTATGGCAAGCATCCTTATCAGGGCATGATGGAAGGGCCGCCCTATCCGAAGGCGCAGCCCAATGCCTCGCGCCGCGACGCCTATCCTCCTGAAGGCGGGCCGCAGGGCTCCTCGCTGTCCTTCATGCAGAAGCAGCATCTGGATCCCAACAATGTCGTGCTCGGCGTGCTCAATCCGCTCAACACGGGGCAGGGCATCCGCAACCAGGATCTGGCGGCAGCGCTCTGCTCGGCGATCAACGACTGGCAGATCGAGAAGTGGACCAGCAAGGACGCGCGGCTGAAAGCCTCCATTGTCGTCGCCAATGAAGATGGGCACGCGGCGGCCGCAGAAATCCGCAAGCGCGCGGGCGATAAGAATTTCGTTCAGGTGCTGCTGCTCAGCCGCAATGTCGAGCCGCTCGGCCAGCGCCGTTACTGGCCGATCTATGAAGCCGCCGAAGAGGCAGGGCTGCCGGTCGGCGTGCATGCCTTCGGCTTCGGCGGCAATCCGATCACTGCTTCGGGGTGGCCGAGCTTCTACATCGAGGAGATGGTGGGGCACGCGCAATGCCAGCAGACGGTGCTGGCAAGCCTCGTGCTCGAAGGCGTGTTCGAACGCCATCCAAAGCTGAAGATGATCATGATCGAGGCCGGCTTCGGCTGGGCGCCGTCGCTATGCTGGCGGCTCGACAAGGTCTGGCAGCGCTTGCGAAGCGAAGTGCCGCATCTGAAGCGGCCGCCGTCCGAATACATCCGCGAGCACATCTATTGGACCACGCAGCCGATGGAAGATCCGGAGCGGCGGCAGGATCTGTTCGATCTGATCGAGTGGATCGGCTGGGACAAGCTGTTGTTCGCCACCGACTATCCGCATTGGGATTTTGACGAGCCCTCGCGCGTGCTGCCGCCCGGCGTCAGCGACGCCAACCGCGAAGCCTTCTATCTCGCCAATGCGCGGAAGGTATACGGCGTTTCCTGATGGAGAGCGGGCGTTGATTAAATCGGGTGTGCTGCGGGTTTCGTTCACCTTTCCCATAGTAGGGCTATCGCACATGGCGCCGCCGGATTTTTGCACTGATGTTTCCGCATCGTCATGGCCGGGCTTGACCCGGCCATCCACGTCTTTCTTCACGCGGAAAGCAAGACGTGGATGCCCGGCACAAGCCGGGCATGACGAGTTTGTGGGCCAACCGACCAGATAAGGCGCACCGAACCTGCAGCGCGATCCGCATATGTCTCCCATAGAGAGAAGTGAATCCGACCAGCGGTCATAGCTCAACCTACGTCTTCATACTCAAATGGCTCGTCATGTCATAGCGCCGGTGGAGGAGATGCCGCCGGGCACCCGCAAATTCCTCATCATCGACGGACGCCCCATTGCCGTCTTCAACATCAAGGGCGAGTTCTTCGGGCTTCTGAACCGCTGCCCGCACCAGGGCGCCTCGCTATGCGAGGGCCCGTTGATCGGGCTCGCGCAGTCGAAAAATCCCGGCGAGATCGAATACACCAAGTTGGGCGAGATCATCCGCTGCCCATGGCACGGCTGGGAGTTCGACGTCCGCACCGGCCAATCCTATTGCGAGCCCCGCCGCTTTCGCGTGAAAGCCTATCCCGCGCATGTCGAGCCGGGCTCGGCGGTCGTGAAGGGACCGTATGTGGCCGAGACGATCAAGGTCGCAATCGAGAGCGACTACGTGGTGGTGGACCTGTAACAGCCCGCGCCGTCGTTCCGGTGCGCGCGCACCGCGCGAACGCGTAAATCTCGACAGCTACGTCAAAGCCGTGGCGGACAAGTGGACCGGCGCACGACAAAGGCCAGCCGACATCCGCGGTTTCTCCATGCAACCCTTCCGGCCGCGGCGCGTTTAAACCTGAGCGCGAAACAGGAAGCAAATGATGCGCGGGATAATGCTGGCGATTGTTGCGGCGTTTGCCTTGAGCTGCGCGCCGATGGCGATGGCCGCGCCGCGTGGCGGCAGTCATTTCGGTGGTGGCGGCGGTCATGTCGGAGGAGGCGGCCATTTTGGCGGTGGCGGACATTTCGGCGGCGGCGGTTCGCGTTTCGCAGCCCCGCGCGTTGGTGGTGGCGGTCCACGTTTTGGCGGCGGTCTGCGCGTCGGTGGCGCTTCTCGCTTTGGCGGCGCTCCTCACTTCGCCGCTCCTCATGTCAGGCCTCGCTTCGCGGCGCAGCGTGTCGCCCCTCGTTTCGGCGCCACCCAGCGCTTTGTCGGCAGACCCCGTGTCGTCGGCAGGCCCCGCTTCGCCGCCAGGCCGGGTGTCGTCGGCAGACCGCAGTTCAGGCAGGTCGCCTTTCGCGGCGGCCATTTCCCCCGCCATCGGTTCCGGCATGGGAGGTTTCATTATTTCCACCGCGGATGGTGGTACGCATACCCGTGGTGGATCGGGACCTCCAGCGGCTATGCTTACTGGTCTAACGTGTGCGCCTCGCGCTGGGGATTTCGAACCTACCGCTACTATCGCTGCATGCGCTACCACGGCTTCTATTGAAGAACGTAGCCGCGTTTAGCCGGTCCGGTGCTGGCGCAGCCAGGCTTGCACTCTGCGCCCGTCGGGCGAATCGATGCAATGTCCCGTCACGATCAATGGTCGGCGCGCCGTTCTCATCATCGCGCTGCGCGCGAACCGGGCTTTTGCGAGACAAATCAAACGCGTTGAAGCGCTGAGCCATCCGCGCGAGATTTTTTGTTTCGTTTTTTCCGAAATTGATGTATGTTGCATCCGTTCCGCGCCGCCAAGAGGGCGTGTCGCGATCGTCACGAACGTGGGGCGGAATGCGGTGGACGCGAAGATGCCGATAGACGAGCGGCACCGACGCGGACGGCGAAGTCGCGTGGTCCTGGCGCCCCGACGCTGGCGCCAAGTCTCGCGGGCACTCCAAAGGCGCTCGCGAGGCGACGGTGGCAAGAAAGCCCGGTTCACCGAGGAGAGCGCGAAGTAAGCCGTAAACCACTGCGCAGGGAAGGCCGGATGTGTCCGCCTGTACCTGTGGTCAACGCGCCCTTTGCGCAACTCACGTTGGCGCGAGGGCCCCGGGTGCAGCGGTCACCCGGCCTTCCCTGCGCCCTCTGCTTCCGAAGAGGGTGAACATAAGCAAGGCTCGGACGCGAAGAGCGCCGCGAGAAGGCAGACGCATGTCTCTCCAGTCATTACGAGGCGCGCGAACTGATTTCGCCGGGGCGACGCAGCTCAAAGAGCGTCTACTCTCCTGCCGCTCCCGCCACCATCTTCCGCTCGCGCGCGTAACGCACCAGGGCGGCGAAGCGGTAGAGGCCGTGCACGAACTTGCCGTAGGGAAGCGTGATGAACAGCGCGAACACGAAACCGAGATGCAGCGCCAACAGTGGTCCCATCGCGGCCGTCTCGCGCCAGACGAGCAGCGCGAGTCCGGACAGGCCAGTCAGGAACAGCATCGCGGTGAATGCCGCATCCATGCCGTAACGCGCCTCATCGACCAGCACGGGGTCGCGCCGTCCCTTCGAGACGAGCAGCCCAATCGGCCCGATGACCAGCCCGATGCCGCCGAGCGTGCCGAGCACGACCGGCAGATCCCACCAGGCATACGGCGCCTCGCGCCCGAGCAGATAATGATAAAGCGTCGCGACGCAGGTCGCGGCGAAGCACAGCAGGAAGCCGTAGAAGGTGAAGTGATGATAGAGCCTGCGCCGGTCGGTCGGCTGATCGTTCTCATTGAAGCAGCCGACGCCGCCGCCGTCGAGATAGCGCAACTTGCCGGCATCCCGCATCGCCTGCCAGAGCGAGGGCGCATCGGCGCGCGCGCCGACCGGCTCGCTGATGTCGCGCCAGAACGCGCGCAG
The DNA here is from genome assembly GCF_045571435.1 of Bradyrhizobium sp. STM 3562. Lineage (NCBI taxonomy): Bacteria > Pseudomonadati > Pseudomonadota > Alphaproteobacteria > Hyphomicrobiales > Nitrobacteraceae > Bradyrhizobium > Bradyrhizobium sp. STM 3562. Next base: position 8,007,621 of record NZ_CP120694.1, on the reverse strand, counting down.
GCTCATCGCGAGCGCCAGGATCGCGTAGAGAAAGGCGACGCCGAACAGCGCGACCATCGCATTATGCGGCATCAGCGCATAGAACGCGCCCGGCCCGGTGTGGATCCCGTAAAGCACCTGTCGGTCGTTCGCCGCGGCGAAGCCGAAAATGAAGGCGGCGACGCTGAGCGCCGCGATGATGCTGATCGCAAGGCCATTGCGCGAGAACAGTCCGGACAACGCCCGCGGCCAGGCATAGGCGGCATAGGACTCCGCGCGTGCGACCGCCAGCGTCTTCGGCACGTTGACATTGAACTCATGCGGCGGCGAGAATTGGCAGTCGACATAGCATGCGCCGCACGCGTGGCAGAGATTGGCGAGATAGTTCAGGTCGCCGTCGGAAAAGGCGCGCCGCAGTTCCATCGCCGGGAACACCGCGCACAGCCCCTCGCAATAGCGGCAGGAGTTGCAGACCGTCATCAAACGGTCGGCCTCATTGAGGATCTTAGTTCCGTGCATGCTTAGCTGCTTCCCGTCCCGCGATACGTCCGAACACGCTGCCGATGGTCATGCCGATGCCGGCGGCATAGCCGCGCCCGAGCACATTGCCGGCCATGATCTCGCCGGCGGCGAACATGTTGGCCGAAGGCTTGCCGTCCTTCATCAGCATGCGCGCCTGTTTGTTCACGCGGGTGCCGAGATAGGTGAAGGTGATGCCCGGCCGCACCGGATAGGCGTAATAAGGCGGCGTCGCGATCTTGCGCGCCCAATGCGTCTTCGGTGGCGTGATGCCTTCGGTCCGGCAATCGTCGAGGATGGTATGATCGAAGGTGCCGGTCCTGACCGCCGCATTGAAATCGGAGACCGTCCTGTCCAGTGCGGCTGCATCGAGCTCGAGCTTGGCGGCGAGTTCGGCGATCGAGTTCGCCTGGATCGGCGGAAACAGCGACGGCATGAAGCTGGTGAGAACGGTCGAATCGAAAATGATGTAGGCGATCTGTCCCGGCTGGCTCGCCACCAGCCGTCCCCAGATCGCGTAGCGCTTGGGCCAGATGTCCTCGCCTTCGTCGTAAAAGCGCTGCGCATCGCGGTTGACCACGATGCCGAACACCACGCAATCCAGCCGCGTGATGATGCCGCCGTCGAAGCGCGGCGCGCGGGCGTCGATCGCGACCGCATGGCATTGGGTGGGATCGCCCACCTCCTGCACACCCTTGTGCAGCAGCATTTTCAGGATCGAGCCGCGGTTATAGGGCGTGCCGCGGATCAAAAAATTGTCGGCGGCCTCGCCCCAATATTGCTTCAGCCACTCGATGTTGGCCTCGAAGCCGCCGGCCGCGGCGACCAGCGCGCCGGCGCGCACGCTCACTGTTCCGCTGCCCTGCCTCACGGTTGCCGAGAGAAACATGCCGTTCTCGATCTCGAGGTCGACGACTTCAGCGTCGTAGAGAATATCGACGCCGAGCTCTTCTGCGGTCCGATACAACGCGTTGAGCATGGCGCGGCCGCCGCCGAGGAAAAACGAGTTGGTGCGGCCGAGACTGAGCGTGCCCCCGAGCGAGGGCTGCCAGCGCACGCCCTGCTCGACGATCCAGTTCAGGATGTCCTTGGATTCGGCGATCATGTAGCGCGCGAGCTCTTCGTCGGTCTCGCCGCCGGTGACGCGCAGCAGGTCTTCCCAGAACTCCTGCTCGGTGTACGGCCCGGTCAGGATCTCCGTCGCCGCATCGTGGGCACAGCGCATGTTGCGGGTGTGACGGGTGTTGCCGCCGCGGTAGAATTTCGGCGCGCCCTCCAGCACCAGAACCGAGGCGCCCTGCCGTCGCGCGCTGATCGCGGCGCAAAGCGCCGCGTTGCCGCCGCCGATCACCAAGACCTCATGAGGGCGGCTCAACAGCGCAGCCGCTCCGGCATCCGCCCTATTCATCGCACGTTCCACAGCGATTCACCCATTCACTTCCTCGCTCGCCGAGACATCTCTCGAGAGTGGCTTTCGACCGGCGCTGAAGTCGATATCTTTTCCAACAGCTCGCTCGAGCCTCCGAGTGATCGCGTCAGTCGCGTGGCCGCCGTCAGCAGCAGGGAGGACATGGCCTTGATATTTTCCTTGGTGAAACGGGGCTTGGGCCCGGAGAGCGACAGGGCTCCAGCGAGCTTGCCGTTCGGTCCAAATACCGGGCAAGCGAGCCCTGCGCAATCCGGATCGCGTTCGCCGAACGAGGTCGCGATGCAATTCTTGCGGATCTCGTCGGATGTCTCGCCCATTTCGCCGTCGAAGGCCAGGATGATCCTGCCGGCCGCGCCGCGATCGAGCGGCAGCAGCATTCCGGCTTCGACGCGGTCCAGCGTCGAATGCTGGGAATCGACGCGAAAGACGCAGAGCCGCTGCTTGGCATCGTGCCTGACGTGGAACGACGCGCTCTCCGTGCCGGCAGTCACGAGCTGTCGCAGCACCGGCATTACCTGATCGTGCAGGTTGTTGGCGCGCTGATAGACCGCGCCTAACCGGAAGGGGGTCGGTCCCAGATGATAGCGGCCGTCGGCGAGCTGGACGAGGTAGCCGAATTCCTGGAGCGAGGTCATCAGCCGCAACAGCGTGCTCTTGTACAGGCCGGTGCGCCGCGCGAGCTCGGCCAGGGAAAGCGGCGTCTGCTCGATTTCGAACGCCGCCAAAATCGTCAATGCACGATCGACGGCGGCGACACCGGGCGAAGGCATGCGGTCTCCTATTTGGGGGATTCGTGCGGATCAATGAGCTTGGCGATGACCGGAAAGTACGCATCGCCCAGGCCCTTGTCGATGGCCTCGGTAAAGATGGTGCGGACGAGAGCTGCGCCGCGCGTCTTAAGGCCCGCTTGTGCGGCGAGATCGAGCGCGTAACCGAGATCCTTCAGCGCATATTCGGTTGAGAACGCCCGCAACGGAAACTCGCCCGGAACGATCGCCTTCAGGCCATGGTTGCGTAGCGCAAAACTGTCCGCCGATCCCTTGGAAAGCGTCTCCAGCAGCAGCCTCGGTTCGACGCCGCTGTGCCTTGCGATCGCGACCGCCTCCGCGAGCGCGTTGACGGTCTCGAACAGCACCATGTTGTTGAGGATCTTCGTCACCTGTCCGGCGCCGGTGCCGCCGCACAGCGTGATGTCGGTGGCAAAATGGCGGATCAGCGGCTCGACCTTGGCAAAGTGCTCCGGCGAGGCTCCGACCATGACGCTCAGCGTGCCATCCTGTGCCGCCTGGCGGGTGCGCGCGATCGGCGCATCGATCCACGCCGCGCTCTTCTCCGCGAGCCGGCGCGCGAAGTCGCGGGTAAGGCCGACCTCCGACGTGCCGAGGTCGATGACCATTTGCGCGGGTTGCACGGCATTCAGGATGCCAGCCTCGCCCTCGAAGGCAGACGAGACGTGCTTGGCGCTCGGCAGGCAGAGGAAAACGACCTCGCTGCCAGCGACGACCTCGGCGACGGAGTTTGCGATCCTCGCGCCTTCCCTCGCAAGGCGCGCCAGCGGTTCCTGCGCGAGGTCGAACGCCACGACCGGCCGGCCGCTCTTGCGCAGAAGATTGCGGCAGATCGGTTCGCCCATGACCCCGAGTCCGATGAATCCGATCGCAGCGGACATGTTGATATTCTCCATTGATCTCTTGCGCGGCAGCAGCGCAGCCGCCGTGGATGGATAAGCGTTCTTACTTGGCCAGCGGACAGCCGCCTTCACTGAGCGGACGGAACACCTCTTCGCCCGGCGCAGACTTCACGATCTTGTAGTAGTCGTATTTGTATTTCGACTCCTCCGGCTTCTTCACCTGAACGAGATACATGGTGTGCAGCACGCGTCCATCGGCGCGGATGGCGACGTCCTTGTTATACATATCGTTCACCTTCATCTCGTGCATCTTGGCCGCGACGATTGTCGGATCCGTCGTGCCCGCCGCCTTCACGGCCGCGAGATAATGATGAACGCCGCTGTAGACGCCGGCCTGCACCATGCTGGCGACCTTGCCGTTCATCAGCGCGGCGTAGCGCTTGGACCATGCGCGGGTCTCGTCGTTGAGGTCCCAATAAAAGGAGGTCGTGACCTGCAGTCCCTGCGTCACCTTCAGGCCGAGCGCATCGACGTCGGTGATAAAGACCAGCAGGCCGGCGAGGCTCTGTCCGCTGTCGACGATGCCGAACTCGCCGGCCTGTTTGATCGCGGTCTGCACGTCGGCGCCGGAGGTCGCCAGCCCGACGACCTTTGCCTTGGAGCCTTGCGCCTGCAGCAGGAACGAGGCGAAATCGGTCGTGCCCAGCGGATGCGCGGCCGAGCCGATCACCTGGCCACCGGCTGCCTCGATGAACTTGGTGGCGTCGCGTTGCAGGGCGTGGCCGAAGGCGTAGTCCGCCGTGATGAAATACCAGGTCTTGCCGCCGGCGCGCGTAATGGCATCGCTGGTCAGTTTCGCCAAAGCATAGGTGTCATAGTTGAAATGAAAGCTCGTCGGCGAACAGGCCTTGCCGGTGAAGTCGGATGAGCCCGGGCCGCTGATGATGAAAATCTTGTTCTTCTGCCGGGCCACTTCGAGGATCGCGAAGCCGGCCGAGGAGGCCGCGCCGTCGGCGATCACGTCGACGCCTTCGTTGTCGAACCATTTGCGTGCCGTGGCGGCGGCGATATCCGGCTTGTTCTGATGGTCGGCGGAAATGATCTCGATCTTCCTGCCGAGGATCTCGTTGCCGAAATCTTCCGCAGCGAGCCGCGCCGCCGCGACCGAGCCGCGGCCGCCATTGTCGGCGAATACGCCCGACTGATCGTTGAGCACGCCGATCTTGATGACGTCATCGGCCGCCCAGGCGGCACTTGCCTGCACGGCAAGCAAAGCTGCCGCAACCAAACGCAATTTCATGAAGTCAGCCTCCCGTTAAACCTTTTCTCTGTCACGAATGTCATCAAGCACCGGCGCGATGTAGCGGCGGAACTGCGCGGGATTCTCGCTCATCGGAAAATGGCCGAGCTGCTCCATGGCAATCGCCGTCGCGCCCGGAATGCTCGCGGCGGTCCGCATCGTGTCTTCCACGGTGCAGGAGAAATCATATTCGCCGGTCAGGAGATAAAGCGGGCAGGCGCGGACATCGATGCGGCCTACGCGGCCGCGCAGGTCGCCATCGACTCGGTAGAAGTAGAGGTCGCCCTTGAAAATGCCGGGCCCGCCCTGCTTGTAGGCCCACAGCGTTTCGTTGCGCGATGCCTCGGGCGATTGCGGCGCGATCAGGCCCGAGACCAAAGCGGCGCAGACCTCACCGCCATGCACGTCAGGCCGGTTCAGCCAGGTGGTGTCGTACCAGGGCTGCTGGAAGTCGGCAGCCTCGAGGCCGATCAGCGCGCGGAATTCGCTGGCATGATCGATCGCAAGGTTGAGGACGATGCGGCCGCCGATCGAGCAGCCCATCACCACGGGCTTCTCCAGCGCCAGCGCGCGGCAGAAGGCGCGGATGATCGCGGTATAGCTTGCGGTAGTCAGCCGGTACTCGCTGGCATACCGGCTGTCGGGCGGGTTCGACTTGCCGTGCCAGGGCAGGTCGAAGGCGATGATGCGAAAATGCTTCGTGAACTCCGCATCGTTCAGCAGATGCCGCCATTGCCTGTTATCGGAGCCGGCGGTGTGCAGGCAGACCAAGGGGATGCCCGTGCCGTTCTCCTCGAAATAGATGCGGTTGATCTCGCCATCGTTCTCGACATGCACGTAGCGCCCGACGATCGGTTCGATGAAGCCGTTCATGCCGCGTCTCCGATACCTCGGCGGCGCGGCAGGGCCAGCAGATCCTTGAAGAACTGCAGATGCGTCATGAACGGATAGAGATCGCCCTCCAGCACCGCCTCGCCGCGCTTGGTCAGCGCCAAGAGGTCGTGCCAGCCGGGACGCGGCACCGCTTGCCAATAGGCCGCAAGCGCCTGCGTGCTGGCGCGGTAGGAGAAACGCCAGGATCGCATCAGCAGGGGTGCCGGCGTCATCTCCACGATCCGCCCGGCGCGGATCGCGATATGGAACGGCTGCACCATCGGTCCGAGCAGACAATCGACGTCGAGCCATCGCCCGCGCGTGATGAGTGCCTCGTCGCGAGCGAGTAGGTCGGGAAGGGATTTGAACGTCGCGATCACACCTTGATCGGTTGAGGACGCGCTCCGCTCGTCTTTCTTCAGTCGGCCAGTGGGCTCCACGCTCGATCCTCCTTGGCCACGGACTTGAAGAGCGTGACGAGGGCTCTCCGCGACCGTTCCGTACAATGGAACGATATTCTATTATATTGGCAACGTTCTACACGGCCTCGAGGCGGAAGCTCAAGGGGTCTCATCGCGAAGCGCCGAAGCGCTTCGCGATCGTGACGTCAGAAAATGGTGGGCGTGCGCAGTTCCGCGTCTAACCGCCGAGGCTGGTCGTTGGCTTCGAGGCGGAACTGCTAGCCCAATGCGAACTGACTTGCGCGCTCAAAGGTCTGGTGGCCGCTCAGGCCGCGACGGCCTCGCGGCTCTCGACGGCTTGGCGACCGCCCCGGTACACGGTGAGGGCGGCGATGATGCCGAGAATTGCCGCGAACATCAGCCAGAAGCCGGGCGATGCCTTATCGCCGGTCCGATCGATCAGCCATGTCGAGGCGAAGGGCGTAAAGGTGCCGAACAAAGCGGCTGCGAGCGCGAAGGCCAGCGAGAAGCAGGTGGTGCGGACATGCTTCGGAACGATCTCGACCAAGCAGCCCAGCATGGTTCCGCTATAGGTGCCGAAGTAGAACGAGAACATCATTTCCACCGCCAGCATCTTGCCGAAGGTCGGCGCGCTCACCAGCCAGTGCAGCGCCGGATAGGCCGTCACCAGTGAAAGGCCGGCAATGGTGAGGAGCACCGGCTTGCGGCCGAGGCGGTCGGAGACGGCGCCGCCAACCGGATTCCAGATAAAGTTGGTCACCGCAACGAGCAACGTCACCAGCAGCGCATCGGCCGTGGACAGTTTCAGCACGTTCCTGCCGAAGGTCGGGGTATAGACGGTGACGAAATAGAAGGTCGTCGTGGTGAGGACCGCGATCATCATGCCCAGGATCACGATGCGCCAGTTTGCGACCGCCGATGCGAAGACCTCCTTTGCGGTGGGATGTTTCTTCATCGCCAAAAACTCCGGCGTTTCCTCCAGCGTCCGCCGCAGGAAAAAGATCACCGGAATGATCAGGCAGCCGACGAAAAAGGGAATGCGCCAGCCCCAGGCCGCCACCGTTTCCGCTGGCATCGATTCGCTCAGCAAAAAGCCGAGGATCGCCGCGACGAAGATGGCAACCTGCTGGCTGGAGGACTGGAACGAGGTGTAAAAGCCGCGATTGCCGGGCGTGGAGATCTCGGCGAGATAGACCGAGACGCCGCCGAGCTCGACGCCGGCGGAAAAGCCCTGGAGCAGTCGTCCAAGCAGCACGATCACGGGGGCGGCGATGCCGATCGTCGTATAGGTCGGACAGAATGCGATGACCACCGTACCGATGGCCATGATGGAGAGCGTGACAATCAAGCCCTGCCGGCGGCCAATCTTGTCAATGTAGGCGCCGAGCACGATCGCGCCGATGGGACGCATCAGAGCGCCGAGCCAGAACACGCCAAAGGTGTTGAGCAGCGATGCGGTCTCGTTGGTGGCGGGGAAGAACGCCTTTGCGATGGCGCTGGCGTAAAAGCCGAACAGAAAGAAATCGAACTGCTCGAGGAAGTTGCCGCTGGTGGCCCGCAGGATCGCGCCGATGCGCGACTTGATCGCTGGTACCTGCGCGGTGGACGCTTGTGACATCGTGAGTTTCCTCTCCGTCTGAAATGGCCGGTTGCAGAGAAAACCTCACGCCAGCCCAACTAACCCAGCCGGCAATCTGCCATGACGCGCGCTGCCGACCAACTGGAGACGGCCTTATATTTTCGACGATTGCCACGCGAAAGCACAGATTTTCAGGCCTTGTTTTGCACTGCAGCGAGGAGCCAGTCGCGGAACACGCGAAGCTTGGGCGGATCATCGGTTGCCTCGGGCGACACCAGGTAGAAGCCGGCATCCGCCGGCAGCGCGATCTTGAACGGGACGACCAGACGGCCCTTGACGATGTCGTCCTGCACATAGGTGGTCCGGCCCATGGCGACGCCGATCCCGTCGATTGCGGCCTGCACGGTCATGAAGATCAGGTCGAAGCTGATGCCGCGCTGCTTGGAAATGTCTGCCGGCAGACCTGCCGCCGTCAGCCATAGCCGCCAGTCGTCGTCATAGCCGCCGCTGGTGTGCAGGAGCGTGTACTGCGCCAGGTCTTGCGGACGGCGCAGCGGCTTGTCGCCCTTGAGCAGGGCCGGGCTGCACACCGGAAACAGTTCGTCCGCCGTCAGCCATCGTGCGCGCACGCCAGGCCAATGCCCGCGTCCGTAGCGGATCGCGGCATCGACATCGCCGCTCCTGAAATCGACCAGGCTGTTGGAGGTGGTGATGCGCACGTCGATGCCGGGATGCGCCTCCTGGAACGTCGACAGGCGCGGCAACAGCCATTTCGCCGCGAACGACGCCAACGTTGAAATCGTCAGGACGCTATCGTTGTCCTTGCGCAGCAGGCGGTCGGTCGCGAGCCGTAGATCGTTGAAGGCGGCGCGCACGCCAGGAAGATAATCCTTCGCTTTCGGCGTGAGCGCGAGCGCGCGGTTCTTACGGATGAACAGGCGAAGGCCGAGTTCCTCCTCAAGCCGCCGGATCTGATGACTGATTGCGGTTTGCGTCACGTTCAGTTCGGCGGCGGCCTGCGTGAAGCTCAAATGCCGGGCGGCTGCTTCGAAGGCCCGCAAGCCGTTGAGCGATGGCAGTCTGGCTGTCATCCGCGAAAGCTCCGATACATGAATTTATCTCATTCGATCGGGTACAAAGTGTCGTTTGCCGCCCGGCCGAATAGCGCAGATATTTGCCGCGCAAAGCTTAGCTTTAGGAGCCAAACATGTCTACCATCACTCAGGAAGTGATGAGAAATCATCATGTTGCGGGGGTCTGGGCCAGCTTGAGCGACACCTTCCATCTCTGGCGGCAGCGCTACCGCACCCGCCAGGAGCTTGCACGCTGGACCGACCGCGATTTGCACGATGTCGGCGTCTCCTGGAGCGATATCGCGCACGAGGCCGAGAAGCCGTTCTGGCGGGCTTGAGCAGCAGCCGGGCCGGCGTTGCCTCAATGGAACGCCGGCCCACGGCCTTTTCGGACAACGGAGTTGGCCATGACCACACTTCGGGTCAAGGAGCTCAACCAGCACGCGGATATCTTGCGCACGCGCGGCGGCGAGACGGTAACCGTGCGCTTCGTCGAGCCGGGCGATGCCGAGGAATTGCAGAACTATTATCGCGCGCTCTCGGCCCGCTCCCGCTACAACCGCTTTCTCGGCGCTATGAGCGAACTGCCGAAAACACTGCTTGATCGCTTCACCGATGTTGGCCGCGACGACGGCTTCACCGTCGTGGTGACCGTTGAGGTCGATGGATTTGCGACCATCATCGGTGAAGCGCGTTACGCCTATCACGCCGAGAGCGGCAGTTTCGAGTTCGGCATGTCGATCGATGATCACTGGCAGGGCCGCGGCATCGGCGCGGTACTCATGACGAATCTGGAATGCCGTGCGGCCGCTTTCGGTGCGGCCAGCGTGTTCGGCGACACGCTGCGCTCCAATGACGTCATGATTGCGCTGGCGCGCAAATCAGGTTTTTCGTTCGCCCGTCACCCCGAGGATTGGAAGCTGGTGCGCTTCGAAAAACAGATCGATGCGGCGCCGAAGGACATTCCCTGCGCGAGTTGGCGAATCGCGGCGGCGACACGAGAAGCCAAAGTGCTAGTCTCGGGTCGCTGAGCACTGGCGTCCCCCCCTTTGGCGCATCTGCACGAACGCTTGCACTGAAGCGGCCTCGATTCACGAGGCCGTGACGTGAAGGCAAATCTGGCAGCGAAATCTCACGCCGTGCCACAATCGCCTTGCCGATGTTTACGGCTGTAATCATTCCATTCTGAAACGACATCGTTTGGTAGCCGCTGCGGCTCAATCATTCGCGTGGCTCGCGCGAATACATGCGTGCGCCGGCGCATCCGTCCGCAAGCCTATGTTGGTCGCCGAGAGCGGATCGCGTCCGTGAGTTCGCGACCGTGACAGAAAGCTTCTCGGATGTCCTACCGTTTTCTCCTGGCGTCGTGGGGTACACTAGGCAATCTCAGTCCGTTGCTGACCGCGGGCCGGCGGCTACGCCGACATGGCCACCACGTGCGCGTGATGGCTGATCCGATCATGCGCGCCGAAGTCGAGGCCGCCGAGTTCGAGTTCGTGACATGGCGCCGCGCTCCGATCGGCGAGGCGGCCGACCCAACCGATGTCTCGGACATGCAGGATTGGGTGCGCAGGACCGTATTCGAGCCTTGCTCGGCTTATGCGGCCGATATCCGCGCTGAGATCGAACGGGCGCTGACCGATGCTGTTCTCGTGCTCGACATCCTCTTTGGTGCTGCTCTTGGGGCAGAGGCATCCGGTGTGCCCTTCGCGCTTCTTTCGCCTCACGTCAGCATCAAGCCCCTGCCGGGAATGCCGCCGGCGACCAGCGGATTGGGCCAGCCGAAAACACCGAAGGAGCGCGCCGAAGTCGAAGCCGCCAGTGCCGCGCTTGCCGCAATGATGAATGTGTCTCTTCCCATTCTGAACCGGGCCCGCGCCGAACTCGGCCTTGCCGCTCTCGGGGACGTCATGGATCTGTTCGATCGAGCCGATCGGCTTCTGCTCGCGACCAGTCGGGCGTTCGATTTCCGGGCCGATTCCCTTCCGGACAATTTCCGCTATATCGGGCCGCTGCTCGATATGCCGAACTGGTCCAAGTCGTGGCAGGCGCCATGGCCGGCGCAGGCGCATCGCCCTCGCGCGCTGATCGCCAGCAGCACGGGCGCGCAAGGCCAGCGTGATCTGATCCAACGCATCATCGATGCGGCCGGAACGATGGAGATCGATGCGGTCGTCACCACCGGCCCGAACCTCGACGCCGCCGAGCTTCGCGCTCCAACGAACGTGCATCTGCTGCGCGGCGCCCCACATGACTCGGTCATGAAGGAGGTTTCGCTGGTGGTATCGCAAGGCGGCCACGGGACCGTCACCCGCTCGCTGATCAATGCGTTGCCGCAGCTTATCCTGCCGATGGGGCGGGACCAGTCAGCCAACGCCGCGCGAGTCGAGGCGAGAGGCGCCGGGCTTCGACTCCCCCCGACGGCCTCCGAGGCGGAAATCGCGGCCGCGATCAACCGGCTGATCACCGAGCCGCAATTCAAACTGGCGGCCTGCAAGATCGGCGAGGCGATCACGGCAGACATCGAAGGATCCGGCCTGGTCGAGGAGATGGAGGCCATCGCGGCCATCGGCCGCGCGGCCGACCGTCGGCCCGTGAAGCGGCAGCATCGAGGCGTGGCCTGACGAGGAGCGAGGCTGGCGACCGGCCGACGCATTGGGCCGTCGCCGTTCGCCGATCCTGCGAAGCCTCTCCCTTACGGCGGCATGGCCTGAGCTTTGAGGCCGACCTCAATAGAGAATCCTCGCCTTGCGCATCCAACCCAATTCGTTTGCCTTCACCCTTCTGCTTGGGCTTCTGGCTTCGTTGCCGACGTTCGGCATCGACATGATCCTGCCGAGCCTTTCGGCGACGGGAGCCGATCTCGGCGCGACACCGGCCGAGGTCGGCTTGGCGATGAGCGTCTATCTCGTGAGCCTGGGCGCGGCGCTCCTGATCTATGGGCCCATATCGGATCGCTTCGGCCGCAAGCCGATCGCGGTGTTTGGCAGCGTACTCGTCATCATCGCGAGCTTGGGCTGCATTTTTTCCCGTTCACTCCCGCAACTTCTGTTCTTTCGTGCGCTCCAGGGAGCCGGCGCTTCGGCTCCCGGGATTGCCGCGATTGCCATTATCAGCGACCTCTTTGACGGCGAGGTCGCGTCCGCAAAGATGGCCAACGTGGTGTTGGCGATCAACATCGTTCCGATGATTGCGCCCACAATGGGCGCAGCGCTGCTCGTGTTGAGCGGTTGGCGGGCTATCTACGCCGTGCCGATCGCGGGCGGCCTGGTGCTACTTGCGGCACTACGCGGCTTCAGCGAGAGCGCGAGGATCGATCCAGACGCCCGGCTGAGCCCGGCGGCCGTCACCCGGGATTATCTCCGCATTCTGCGGCAGCCGGTTTGCGCGGGATATATCCTTTGCAACGCCGCGGCTGCGGGAGCGGTGTTCGCCTACATCACCGGCTCGTCACTGTTCTTCATCAATGCGCTGGGGCTCAGCCCCTATCAATACGGCCTGATTTTCGGATCAAGTTCGCTGTCGGTGATGGCCGGCACGCGCGTCAACAGGATTCTCGACGGATGGGGTCTGTCGCCTGCGCAATTAATTGCGATCGGCCTCGCAGTCTCGACCATCCTGGCAACGACCCTGTTTGTCATGGCGATAGTTGGCGGCAAATCGGCCGTCCTCGTGGTGCTCGTGATGATCGGTGTCGCGCTGTCGTTCGGGCTGATCTCGCCCCATGCCATGAACGGCGCACTGCAGCCGATGCCGGAAATCGCGGGATCGATCAGCGCGGTGATGGCTTTCGTGCAGATGATCGGCGCCGCGTCCTCCAGCGCGTTGGTCGCTGCGCTTTTTGACGGTCACTCGGTGTTTTCGATGGCGGTGGTGATGCTCACGTTCTGTCTGCTCGCGATCGCCGCCTATGTCGGCGTCGTCAGGCCCGCCAAACGCTTCGCCCCAGTCGCATGAGTACGAGATCCAGGAGGAAAGATCGTGATTTCCTATGATACCCTAAAGCCTGTTCTGTTGAGCCGCGATGGCGTGCGACTGGCGCATTTCGAAGCGGGACCTGCAGCCGCACAATTCCCTCCGCTGCTTCTGATCAACGGCTGGACCGGCGACCACGTCATCTTTACGCCCCAGATTGCCCACTTCGCGGCAAGCCGTCGGGTGGTCGCCGTCAATCTGCGCGGCCACGGCGCCAGCGACGCGCCGGAACAAGACTACACCATCAGAGGATTCGCGGACGATATCGCCTGGCAATGCGGCCAACTGCAACTGCACAAGCCCCTCGTCATAGGCCACAGCCTGGGCGGCGCGATCGCGCTCGAACTGTGCGGCCGCTATCCGGATCTGGCGTCGAGCGTGGTGATGATCGACTCGATCATAATGTCGCCTCCGAGCTTGCGCGAAGCTCCCGAGCTCCGAGCCCTGCTGGAGGGCATCGGCGGGCCCAACTATCTGACCGTTTCGAGGGCGAACGCATGGGAGATCGGTTGCGATTACGATGATCCGGCGCGACGCAAGATGATCTACGAGACCTATATATTGCCGCCTTGCGAGAAGACGCCGCAGCACGTTGCCTATTCGGCGATCAAGAATTTCGCGATGAACTATGATCCGGTCCCAGCCGCGGAGGCCTGCAAGATTCCCATGGCCTATATTTCCGCTGACGTCCCACTGGTGAACATGGCGCGCGACCTCGATCGGCTGCAGAGGATCTGCCCGCAACTGATCATAGCGAAGACAATGCTCGCCGGCCATTTCAACACGATCGAGGTTGCGGATCAGGTCAATGCGATGCTCGATCGTTTCCTGGCTGTCGGTCTTCGCCGGCGCGAGGCTTGATTTTGCAAGTCTGCTCAGCTTGCCCTGAACACCGGCTTGCGCTTCTCGATGAACGCCTGCACCGCCTCGCGGTGATCGTCGGTGGTGGTGAGCATGATCAGCCTCTCGGCCTCACGATCGCGAGCGGCATTGAAATCCAGCGACAGCGCCTCGTCCAGATTGTCCTTCATATAATGAAGTGCCAGCGCCGGCCCCTCGGCCAGCGACTTGGCGAGAGCGAATGCTTCATCCTGCAATTGCGCGTCGGGCACCACGCGGTTGACGAGCCCGATCGCCTCGCAGCGCGCGGCATCGACCCGCTCCGAAGTGAACATCAATTCGCGCGCTCGCGCGGTGCCGACGAGCCGCGTCAAGAGCCAGGCGATGCCGTAATCCCCTGACAGCGCGATGCGCGCATAACCGGTGGAAATGAACGCCGATTGCGCGGCGATGCGGATGTCGCAGGCCATGGCAAGCGCGAGCCCGGCGCCGACGGCGGGGCCGGGCAGCGCCGCGATTGTCGGCTTGCGAACAGCAATCAGCGCGCCGGTCAACAGCCGCTGCCGCTCCTGCAGATCCGCGACCTTGGCGTCAAACGACATTTCGCGCTTCTTCTGATCGCGATGCGCGCCCATGCCTTTGACGTTGCCGCCGGCGCAGAACGCCTGGCCGGCGCCGGTGATCAAGAGCGCGCCGACGTCGGGATTGTCGCCGCAAGCCTTGATCATGCTGCGCAGCGCCGGCGTCAGGTTGTCCGACAGCGCATTGCGCGCGTCCGGACGGTTGAGCGTGATGAGCGCGGCGCGGTCGCGGATCGCGCAAAGGAGTTCGTCGGTGCCGGTGTCGATGCTGGTTTCGATCGTCATGGTGTTCCCCCCCCTTCGGCTCCTGATTCCGAGGCGGTGCGTGGGCACCGAACCCGGAATCTCGAGATTCCGGGTCCGCCCTTCGGGCGCCCCGGAATGACGGTGTTCATCAAAACTTCTCAACCCACGGCCGCAATTCCATTTCCCAGGTCCAGGCGCTGCGCGGCTGGCGCAGTACATTCCAGTAGCTGAGCGCGATGGCGTCGGGATCTAGCATCGAGTCCGGGCGGTCGGAGGCTTCCGTGCGCGCCGCGCTGCGGATGCCGCCGTCGATGACGAAATGCGCGACATGAATGCCCTGCGGGGACAATTCGCGTGCCAGCGACTGGGCGAGACCGCGCAGGCCGAACTTGCCCATCGCAAACGGCGCCGACTGTGCATAACCCTTGACGCTGGCGGAAGCGCCGGTGAACAGGATCGCGCCGTGCCTGTTGGGCAGCATCCTTTTCGCCGCTTGCTGCGCCACGAGGAAGCCGCCGAAGGCGCTGATCATGATGGACTGGGCGACGTCGGCCGGCACCAGATCGACAAAAGTGCCACGCGCCCGCGCGCTGGCGTTGTAGACGACGAGATCGGGCGCGCCGATTTCGCGCTCGACAAGACCGAACAGCCGTTCGACATCGTCGGCTTCTGCCGCATTGCACGCGTAGGCTCGTGCGCCGGTCTCGTGGCAGAGCGCCCCGAGCTTCTCGATTTTCCGCGCGGCGAGCGCGACCTGGATCTTTTCGCGGGCGAACAGGCGGGCGAGCGAGGCGCTCAAGCCTTCGCCGGCGCCGACAATGAGTGCGATTTTGTACGACGGAATATCCATGGCGCCGTCCTTAGGGAGGTTGCTGGGAATCCTTATCTAGGTGTGCAAAGCAGCGCGGCAACCGCGCGCGTCCATCTTGCGCAAGATCGCGATTGATGCGGCATCGCTTTATGGCGAAAATGGCGGCGTGCCCTGGCGGAAGAGGGCGACATCCTCGCTCCCGCATGCGCAAGAGATCCGCCATGGCACGACGTGTCGCTGGGAGCGGCCCATCGGCCGTCTCCTGCGGAGCATGACGTATATCATCCAAAGCCGGAAAACGGGACGGAAACGAACACGAGTCTTCGCAAAATGCATCAGCCTATCAAAGACGAAACCACCGCCCGAGCCGATCGCTCCGAATTGCTGGCGCCTGATACCACGGGCATGAATTTCTACCGGGCCGACCCCGCGCTCGCCGATCTCTTGCGTATTCATCTGCCCGACGCGCTGTTCCGTCACATCGAGCCGCATCTCGATCGGTTGGGTGATCTCGCCGGCGGCCATCTCGACGAATGCGCCCGGCTTGCCGATCGCCACGTTCCGCTGCTGCATCAGCGCGACAAGTTCGGGCGGGACGTGCAATCGATCGAATATCATCCAGCGTATCGCGAGCTGGAGCGCGTCGCCTTCGGCGAGTTCGGCATTCACGCCATGTCGATCCGCAAGGGCATCTTGGGCTGGCCCGACAAATATCCGGTGGTCGCCAAGCATGCGTTCACGTTCCTGTTCAATCAGGCCGAGTTCGGTCTCGGCTGCCCGATCAACGTCACCGATGGTTGCGCGAAGCTGCTGGCAAATTTCGGCAGCGAGGAGCTGAAGGCAAAATATCTCGATGGCGTGACCCAGACCGATATGAGCAAGCTCACCCAGGGCGGCCAGTTCATGACCGAAAAGGAGGGTGGCTCCGACGTCGGCACGCTCACCACCACCGCCGTTCAGGAAGGCGACCATTGGCGTCTTCATGGTGAGAAATGGTTCTGCTCCAACGCAGACGCCAAGGTCGTGATGCTGTTGGCGCGGCCGCAAGGCGCGCCCGCTGGGACACGCGGCGTCGGGCTGTTCCTGATGCCGCGCTTTCTCGACGATGGTTCGCAGAATCACTACCGGATCGTCCGGCTGAAGGACAAGCTCGGGACGCGTTCGATGGCTTCGGGCGAGATCAAGCTGGAGGGCGCGATTGCCTATGCGGTCGGCCGCCTCGATCGCGGCTTTGTGCAGATGGCGGACATGGTCAACTCTTCACGCCTCTCCAACGGCGTCAAGTCGACCGCGCTGATGCGGCGCGCCTATCACGACGCCATGACGGTTGCAAAAAACCGCGTGGTGTTCGGCAGCCGTATCATCGACCTGCCGCTGGGACGGCGGCAATTGATGAAGATCATGCTTGCCACCGAGCAGGCGCTGTCGATGAGTTTTCTCACCGCGGATGCACTCGATCGCGCCGAAGCCGGCAGCCAGGATGCAGCGGCATTGTTGCGTATCCTGACGCCGACGCTGAAATTCCGCGCCACGCGCGATGCGCGAAAAGTTTGCGGCGATGCGTTGGAGATACGCGGTGGCATCGGTTACATCGAAGAGTTCGCCACCGCGCGGCTCCTGCGCGATGCGCATCTCGGTTCGATCTGGGAGGGCACCGGCAATATCGTCGCGCTCGATGCGCTGAGGCGCGCGGTCGGCCGCCACGGCGCGGAATCCGCGCTGTCAGCCGATCTGCACGGCCGGCTCGGCGAAGCTGTGGCAGTGCCGCTGGCCTGGCGCGACCGATTGCGTCATCTGGTCGACCGCGCCGTCGGGTTTGCCCGCGAGGTCGCCGCACGCGCCGACAACGAGGCGGAGGCGCGGCGCGCGACCAGCCTGCTTTATCACGTCGCAAGCGCGGTCGCGCTGGCCTGGGAGGGGGCGCGCATCAACGAGACGCGGGGCGATGCACGGCGGCTGTTATTGTCGCGGCTGGTGCTCGATCATCGCCTGTCTTCCGGCGATCCGTTCCGGCTGACGAATAATGCGGCGGAAAGTGCGATCGCAGGTCTCCTGCTTGGCGAGCGCCCGGCTGGCATGGCCGAGGTTAGCGAGTTGCTGGCAGCATAACGTCATTCCAGGGTGCGCGCGGCGCGCGAAACCGCCAACCCAGAGGTGCTGGCGCGAGATTCCGGGTTCAGCCCTGCGGGCTGTCCCGGAATGGCGGCCTGCCGAGCATCAATCATTAAACATCGGCGGCGGCACGAAGCCGCCGAACTCGCGCTCGATCAGCTCGGCCAATTTGATCGGCGTGCGATCCTCGAGCCAGGGGCCAAGGATCTGCACGCCGATCGGCAGCCCGTCCGAGGCGAAGCCGGTGGGAATCGCGGTGGCGGGAAGGCCGGGCAGCGTCGCGATGCCGGGCCAGGACAACTGATCAGGATAGACGTAATCCTTGCCGTCGATGTTGACACGGCGCTCCTCCTGCTCCGGCGAATGATCGTGCGGATAGGCCTGGGTCGGCATGATCGGACAGATCACGGCGTCAAAATCCTTGAACAGCTCGCGCCACCGCGCGCGCAGCCGGCCGCGCGCGCCCTCGTCCAGCACCCAGGCGCGATGGCTCGCTGCTATGCCGCGCAGCCGTTCGGCGGGCAGGCTGGCGTCATCGGGCTTGAGCCGTGCCGCAGCGGCTTTCGCGCCCTCATATTGTTCGGCTGGCCAGAACGAGGCGAGAAAGGCCATCAGCATTCGCATGTAGAGACGCGAGGACTCCACGAAATCGGGCAGCAGCGGACTTTGCCGCGCAATGCTCGCGCCCGCCTTTGCAAGGTGGCCCGCGAGCTTCTCGATGCTCTCGCGGATCTCCTTGTTCGGCGGCAGCATGGGATGGCCGTCGATGACCAGCACGCGGAAATCGGCGAGCCTGCCATGGCGCGGCGGTGGCAGCGCAAGCTTGTAGCCGACGCCAGCTTCCAGCGGGTCGGGGCCCGCCATCACGTCGAGCAGGAGGGAAAGATCGGCCGCGCTGCGGGCCATCGGGCCGAGCACCGACATGTCGCGATCAAGCGGGATCGGCGGCACCTGCGGCGGTGTGTGGCCGCGCGTCGCGACCAGGCCAAAGGTCGGCTTATGCGCATAGACCCCGCAGTGAAACGCCGGCACGCGCAGCGAGCCGCCAATATCCGAGCCGATTGAGAGCGGACCATAGCCCGCCGCAAGCGCCGCCGATGATCCGCCCGAGGAACCGCCAGGGGTGCGGCCGAGATCGTAGGGGTTATTGGTGGTGCCGTAGATGTCGTTGTAGCTCTGCCAGTCTCCTAGGCCCACGGGAACGTTGGTCTTGCCGATGATTACGCCGCCGGCGTCCTTGATGCGCGTGATCGCCAGCGCGTCCTGCGCCGGCCTGAAGTCCTTCTGCGGGACGAACCCCCAGGTCGTGGGAAGCCCGACAACATTGAAGGATTCCTTGACCGTGAGCGGGATGCCGAGCAGCGGCTTCTTCTCGCCGCGCGCGAGGCTTGCGTCCGCGGCGCGCGCCGCCTGCAGGGCACGTTCGAAATCGCGCACGCAGATGGCGTTGATCCTGCCGTCGTGGCGCTCGATCCGCGCGATCGCGTCTTCGGTGAGTTCGACCGCGGAGACCTGACGTGCCGCGAGCGCGGCCGACAGTTCGGTCGCGGTCTTGAAGCTCCATTGCGATTTGGCCAAAGCGTTTTCCCCTTCTGATCCTTCGAGATGATCGAATGATGATCAGAATGCGCCGTGGCCGCAAGGTGCGGCTTGACCGGAATTGCTGCGGCGGAAGACTATCCCGGAAGCATGCGCTGCATGACGCGGTCGCGATAGATAAACATATGCGCGAACGCCGCGACCACGTGAAATACGATGAAAACGAGCAGCGTCCACTCCGCTGCCTGATGCAGGCCGTCGATCGCTTTGCCCGCCGCCGCATTGTCGGACGCGAGCATCGGCAGCGGAAACAAATAGAAATAAGAGACCGACCAGCCGCGGAAGGATGCGAACAGCCAACCTGTCAACGTCGTCGCCAGCACCAGGAAATAGAGCATCCAATGCATCAGCTCGGAACTCAGGCGTTGCCAGGGCGGCAGCGTGCTCTCGGGCGCAACCGGATGGCTCAACCGCCAAGCCAAGCGCAGCACGATGAGAATAAGAATCGAGATGCCGAACGAGATGTGAAGGATCATGCCGACGCCGGGCTGCTGGCCGCGGTGAATGTCAGGCATCAGCCAGCCGATCGGGTATTGCACGACAAGCAGTGCGACGATCAGCCAATGAAAGATTTTTGCGGTGGTGCCGTAATGCAGGCGAGGGAGCATGGGTCGACTATATCTCAGGACTCGTGACGGCAGGATTACCAGGTCCGCTGCGTCGAATGCGACATCGGATTGACGGGGCCGGTGGTGGCGTGCCCGGTCGCGTCGGATTTTCCGGGAACCGGGAAGGCGTAGCCGATAATGGTCTTCACCACCCAGCGGTCGGATTGGGGGGTTAGGCCGTAGCCGACGCCAAGGTCCACGTCAAAGACCCCGAACTTGAAATCGGTGACCGCAAACAGCGTGTGCTGCTGATCGGCGAGCTTGGGGAAGGCTCCGATCTTGCCGAAGTCGGCGTAATATTCGAAGCCGGCGTAAAGATCATCTCCCAGCTTTCGCGCGACGCGCACAGCCGGCGCGAAATCGGCCTCGCCGTATTTTCCGAAACCGACATCGACAATGGGATTGACGATGAATTCATATTCGCTGTTGCGGACGCCGATGATGGGGCGGATTTCCAGGGCCCACCGGGTCTGCGCGAAGGGCGGCGTCTCGTTGCTCAACTCGAAATTCACGCCGTAGAAAAAATTGCGTTGATCGGCATGCGGGGTGACGAACA
Source organism: Bradyrhizobium sp. STM 3562 (assembly GCF_045571435.1). Taxonomy (NCBI): domain Bacteria; kingdom Pseudomonadati; phylum Pseudomonadota; class Alphaproteobacteria; order Hyphomicrobiales; family Nitrobacteraceae; genus Bradyrhizobium; species Bradyrhizobium sp. STM 3562. The sequence continues at coordinate 7,987,489 of NZ_CP120694.1, read as the reverse complement.
GTGCCCTGACCTTGAACGCATCCGAGTAAAATTGTTCGTGTGCAATCGAGAAGGGCAGATAGAGCCCGACTTCCCACCAGTCGGTGACGCCATAGGCGAATTCCGGCGTGCCGTTGAGGCTGTGGTTGGACACGAGTCCGCCCGGAAAGGGTGGATTGGTCAGCCCGCCCGGGATGTAATTGAGGTGCTGCTGGATCGTGAACTGGCCGACCTCGGCAATGGACGCGTTGTAGACCTGGATTTCGTCGGTCGCCTTCGCAGGCGTGATGATGAAGGGCACGATCGTGACGGCTGCAGCTCCAGCGAAGCCGGAGCGCGGCATGAGGCCGAAAACGCGTTTCCTCATCGCGCAGCCCGCCTAGGCGGCCCCGATCAGAATGCCGACCCCGAGCACGATGACACCGCCCAGCACGATCTGGAACACCGCTTGCAGGAATGGCGTATCCATGTAGCGCGCGCGAATAAAGGCGATCGCCCATAGCTCGAAGAATACCACCACGGAGGCGATTGCGGTCGCGATCCAGAAGGCGTTGGGCCAGGCGTCCGGCACCAGATAAGGAAGGGTGTGACCGAGGCCGCCGAGCGTGGTCATGAATCCGCAGGTGAGGCCGCGCAGCCAGGGCGAGCCGCGTCCGGTCAGTGAACCATCGTCGGACAGGGCTTCCGCAAAACCCATGCTGATGCCCGCGCCGATCGAGGCGGCAAGGCCCACCACAAAAGTCTGCCAGTTGTGATGCGTCGCAAAGGCCGCCGCGAACAGGGGAGCCAGTGTCGAGACCGAGCCGTCCATCAGGCCGGCGAGTCCGGGCTGGACATATTGCAGGACGAAGACGCGCCGGCGCGTGCGGTCTTCGGCGGCGCGAACGTCGGGGCTCAGAATCTCGTGGGTGAGTCGTGTCGCGACCTTTTCGTGACCCTTTTCCGCCTCGGCGAGATCACCGAGCAGCCGCCGCACGGCAACGTCCTGCGCCTGTTCGGCCGCCTTGGTGTAAAACCGCTCGGCCTCGAACTCCATCGTCTCCGCCTCTTTGCGGATGGTCTCGAGCGGCAGGTTCTTGGTCAGCCATACCGGGCGACGGCGCAGGAAGCCCTTCACGTCCTCCCTGCGGATCGGCGGCAGATGCGGACCGAAGCGTTGTTCATAGAGCTCGAGCAGCATGTGGCGATGGCCGCGTTCTTCCTCGGCCATCTCCTCGAACAGCTTTGCCGAATCGGGATAGCGCTCCTTCAGGTCCTCGGCGAACGTCATATAGATGCGACTGTCTTCCTCCTCCGAGGAGATGGCCACCGCCAGCACCTCGCGCTCGGTCAGGTCCGCGAAATTCTTCATCAGAAAGCGTCCAGGACATAATTTAGAACGGTTCTAAACAATCTATAGAGGCTCGGTTGCGCCGGGTCAAATCGGCCGCAATTCACGACTACGCCAGCAAGCCTTGTGCTGTAGCGCCTGTCGTGGGAACCGTTCGCACGCGCTGTCGGTTTCCGTTAGCCGAGCATTGGTCAACGACGGGGGAAGTATGGAAAAGGTCAAATATCGTCTGAACGACCCGCGGCTCGCGCCGCGGCGAACCAAGCTCGAAATTCCCGGCTGGGCTGGTAAGCGCGAACCGCGCGCCGACGGGTCACGCGAACAGGTGTGGCATTGCGTGCCGTTTTCGGAAGGCGCTCAGTACGGAATCGAGCTGTTCTATCCGTACGACTTTGAGCTGCATGTCTCGACCAGGGACGGCCATTTGATCCTGGACGGCGATTGGGGCGAGCCGCCGCCGGACAGCACCTTGCAATGGCCGCCTTTCCGCAACTTCGGCGATACGTTCTACACCTACCAGCTTCTGCTCGATCTGAAAGTGCCACAGGGGTTCGCGATCAGGACCGAGCCGCATCCGCGCTTCTATGCGGATGCGACCGGTACGGTGCCGATCGCCGTCCCGGCGCTGATCCGCAACTGGTGGCCGATGGTGTTCTTTTGCGTGTTCAAGGCACCGCCGGAGGGCGGCACGCATATTTTCCGGCCGGGCGAGCCGTTCATGCAGATCATCGTCATCCCCGAGGAAGCGCCGTTCGAACTCGAGCCGATGGGGCGTGACGAAGCCGCCGAGCGCGAACTGCAGTCGCGCCGCATCTATGCCAACCGTCCGACCTTGGGTAAGGGCACCGAGTGGACATCGTCGACGGATACCGTGTTTGACGGCACCTACCGGCATCTTCATCGCGCGGCGAAAGAGAAAGCGCGACAGACCTAAAGCAATTGCCGGGCTCTCCATGGAGAACCCGGCGACTCGTCACGTCATCACAAGGTTACAAGGCGATCAGTAGCGATCGTAATACCAGTGATGATGGTGGTGATGGTGATGATGATGGTGGTGATACCAGCGGCGGGGCGGCACCACATAGACCCGGGGGCCATAGTCATAGTCGTAGTCCCGATAGCCGTAGTGATGGTGGTGGTGATGATGGTGGTGATGGTGATACCACTGCGCCACCTTGACGTTGGCGTCGGTCGAGCCTTCGTCGGGCTTGGGAGGCGCCTGTTCGTCCAGCGCCTGCAATATTTTGGCGGCGTTCGGAATCGGCTCTAACAGGTCGGCGTAGGAGTTGGCTTTCAGCGCGTCCGATGGGTTCGGTGCCGGCGCGGGCGAGGCCTGTGCGGCACCCAGCGTGCCGAGCGCGGCGACCGCTCCCAATAGTCCAGCGATTTTCTTCTCCATAAATCTCCTCCAAATGCGCATTGCCCGGGATCGCAACGCAAGCATCGAATGATCGTTCCTTCGCCGACCCGTGGTGGCGACAACGATAGAGTTTGATTCTGAACAGTCGATGAAGCTAGTGGCGTTGTCCTGCAGTCGCCTGCTTGAAGAATTCGAGCAGCAGTCGATTGATCTCCGCAGGCTGCTCCTGCTGCACCCAGTGACCAGAACCGTCCACCAAATGACACGCGATCATCGCGGTGCACGCGCTCGATTGCATCGCCTCGAATGCGCCGGGGCGCTGATATATGCCCCAATCCTGCTTGCCCGCAACGAAGCAGGAGGGCACGTCGATGGTCTTGCCCGACCATAGCTGCAACTCCGCCTCAAATGCGCCCGATGTGCCGCAGCGATACCACTGCAAGCCGCCCTGGAATCCGGTGCGTGCATATTCGCCTGTATAGAAAGCGAGCTCGCCGTCGGGCAGCCATTGATTGGCGGCGATCTCCGCCGGCGACGGCATTTCGTCCGCAACCGTCTCAGGCATGGTCTTGTCGACATCCATCACGTAATAGGTCGGCAGTTTCGCGAGCTCCTCCGCTGACCAGGACTTGAGCGGCGAGGGGCGGTTGTGTTTCCAGTCCGCGCTCTTGTGATGATAATAGGCGCGGAGGAAATCGTGCAGACCCTGCGGCGCGTGCATCATGTCGGCATTCGCCTCACGCGTTGAATAGTACCATTGATAATGCTTGCGCGGCCGCGGCAGGCGCGCGAGTTCACGATGCACGGGGTCTTCCGCCGCCGGCATCGCAGGCTTGTCCGCGGTGTCGAAGGGCAATTTCGGCGCGCCTGCGAACGGCGCGCTCATCATCACCACCGAGCGGAATACATCTGGTCGCAGCAACGCACACCAGGCGGCGACCGGACTGCCGAAATCGTGTCCGATCACGGCATCGACGCTGCGATAACCGAACGCCGACACCAGGCCCAGCGCATCGCGGACCAGATTGGTCAGCCGAAATGGCGCGAGATCGCCGTCATACTCCGCGCTCCACCCGGTGGTGCGGCCATAACCGCGCTGATCCGGTGCGATCACATGATAGCCGGCTTGCGCGAGCGCCGGCATCACCTTGCGCCAGGAAAAGGCAAGTTCGGGGAAGCCATGCAGCAGCAACACGCACGGCCGGCCGCGCGCCTCAAAGCCCGCCTCCAGCACATGCATGGTCAAGCCGTTGATGCCTTCGACATAGCGGGAGCGGATGCCAGGCGGAAGCGGGATCGAAGGAAGAGAGTTGGCCATGGTTGTTTCCTCGTCATGGCCGGGCTCGTCCCGGCCATCCACGTTCTTTTTCTGCCGCCATCTTCTAAGACGTGGATGCCCGGCACAAGCCCGGGCATGACGGCGTTTGTTTGGCTTTGATGGCTAAATCCGTACCGAAGTCTTCGGCCAGTAACGGTCGCGCAAGTGGCGCTTCACCAGCTTCCCGGTCGGCGTGCGCGGCAGCTCGGCCTCGAAATCGATACTGCGCGGGCATTTGATCGGGGAGAGATGCTGTTTGCAAAACTGGATCAGCTCGGCCTCGAATGCCTTGTTCGCGCGCGCCATGTCGTTGGGCTGCACCACTGCCTTGACCTCTTCGCCCATTTCTTCATTCGGCACGCCGAACACCGCGACGTCGGCGACCTCGGGATGCGTGATCAGCACATCCTCGGTCTCCTGCGGATAGATGTTCACCCCGCCGGAAATGATCATGTAGGACTTGCGATCGGTCAGATAGAGATAGCCGTCTTGATCGAGATAGCCGACATCGCCCAGCGTCGACCAGCCTTTCGAGTTGTGGGCGCGCTTCGTCTTCTCAGGATCGTTGTGATAGGAGAAGCTGGGCGCATCGGCGAAATAAACCGTGCCGATCTCGCCGACCGGCAGCTCTTCATCGTCCTCGCCCAGAATCTTGACGCTCCCGACCACGGCGCGGCCGACGCTGCCGCGATGCTCGAGCCATTGCTGCGAATTGCAGACGGTGACACCATTGCCTTCGGAACCCGCATAGTACTCGACCAGGATTGGCCCCCACCATTCGATCATCCTGGCCTTCACGTCGATTGGGCAGGGAGCCGCGGCATGGATCGCGCTCTTGAGCGATGACAACTCGTACTGCTTGCGTACCTCCTCCGGCAGCTTGAGCATGCGCACGAACATGGTCGGTACCAACTGCGAATGCGTGACCCCGTATTTCTGGGTCAGGCGCAAAAAGCCTTCTGCGTCGAAGGACTCCATGATGATGGAGGTACCGCCGAGCACTGCGACCATCATGTTGAAGCGAAGTGGCGCCGCGTGATAGAGCGGTGCCGGCGACAGGTAGACGGTCTCCGATCCCATCCCGCACATATTGGCGCAAAGCGTCAGCAGGAACGGGTTCGGCGAGTCGATGCTCTTGTCCTCGAACTGTTTTTTGATGCCCTTGGGCCGGCCGGTGGTGCCGGACGAATAGAGCATGTCGTAGCCGGCGACTTCGTCGGTGATCGGCGTTACCGGCTGCGCGATCGCTTCCTTGTCCCACGAACGAAAACCTGCCTGCGGCTCGTCGAGCATGAAGAACAACGGCTCGCCGGGCGCGCCTGTGATGAGGCCCTGCACCTGTTCGGCGCATTTGGGCGAGGTGATCACGACCTTGGCGCCGCAATCCTTCACGATGTAATCGATCTCGTCTTGCGTGAGATAGCGGCTGATCGCGGTGTAGTAGAGGCCTGCCCGTTGTGCCGCCCAGCAGATCTCCATGAACGCCAGCCGGTTCTCCATCAGGAAGGCGATGTGATCGCCGGGCCTCAAGCCCAATGCGCGAAACAGATGCGCGCCCTGGTTCGACAACTCGTCAAGCTCACGATACGTGATCGCCTTGCCCGTTCCTGCCATCTGGTAGGCGATCTTGTTCGGCTGGGTGCGGGCGTGGATGGAGGGATGGGTCATCGCGGCTGCCGGTTGGATCGAATCTGCTGACCAATTAGACACTGTCGTCCTGGCGAAAGCCGGACCCATAATCCCCAGCTTGTGTTCGGGCCGCCCTACAGCAACTCGTCATTGCGAGGAGCCAACGGGTCGCGCGAAGGCGCGCCCGATGACAGGCTCCGCGACGAAGCAATCCAGTGCTCAGCGCGAGATTCTGGATGGCTTCGCTCCGCTCGCAATGACGGGACTCCCTGCACGACGCTCCCGAGATCCGCCTGTGGTTATGGGTCCCGGCTCAAGGCCGGGACGACAGCATTTGTGTAGACGTTAGTTACAACCGCTCAACGATGGTCACATTGGCCATGCCGCCGCCTTCGCACATGGTCTGCAGGCCATAGCGCTTGTTGCGTTGCTTCAGCGCATTCACCAGGGTCGTCATCAGCTTGGTGCCGGACGAGCCGAGCGGATGGCCGAGCGCGATCGCGCCGCCGTTGACGTTGAGCCGGTCAGGATCCGCGCCTGTCGTCTTCAGCCAGGCGGTCGGCACGGAGGCGAAGGCTTCGTTGACCTCGAAAAGGTCGATCTCGTCGATCTTCATGCCCGCCTTCTTCAGCGCGCGTTCGGTTGCGTGCAGCGGCGCGTCCAGCATGATCACGGGATCGCCACCCATCATCGTCATGTGATGAATACGCGCGAGCGGCTTGGCGCCAAGCGACTTCAAGCCGCGCTCGTTGACGACCACAACGCCGGAGGCGCCGTCGCAGATCTGGCTGGCGGAAGCCGCGGTCAACTTGCCATTCTCCGCGATCAGCTTGACGCCCTTGATGCCTTCAAGGCTCGCATCGAAGCGGATGCCTTCGTCGATGTGGTGGGTATCGGTCGTGCCGTCGGCGCGCGTGATTTGGACGGGAACGATCTCGTCCTTGAAGCGGCCGGCCTGTGTTGCCGCGATCGCGCGCTGATGGCTCTGATAGGAATATTCGTCGAGTTCGTCCTTCGAAAGTCCGTACTTCTCCGCCATCATCTCCGCGCCGGTGAACTGGCTGAACACGATGTTGGGATAGCGCTCCTCTATATTCGGGCTCTTGTAGTGGCCGAAGCCGTTCTTCGCCGGCAGCGAGGAAGCCAGTCCCATGGGCACCCTCGTCATCGATTCCACGCCCGCGGCGATCACGACGTCCATGGCGCCCGACATCACCGCCTGGGCCGCGAAGTGCAATGCCTGTTGGGATGAGCCGCATTGCCGGTCAATCGAGGTGCCGGGCACGCTTTCCGGCAGTTTGGAGGCCAGGACCGCGTTGCGTGCGACGTTGTTGGACTGCTCGCCGGCTTGCATCACGCAGCCCATGATGACGTCCTCGATCTGCTCGGGAGCGGCACCCGACCGCTCCACCAGCGCATCCAGGACGGTGGCCGCGAGATCGGCCGGGTGCCAGCCCGCGAGACGTCCCCCCTTGCGGCCGCCGACGGTGCGGGCGGCGGCGACGATATAGGCCTCGGCCATCTCTTCATCTCCCTGGATCTTGTTTTTCGCTTGGTCTGGACGACGGCGCGGATTTAAGAGGCGGAAGAGGAGTTAGTCAATCGTTCAATTAACTCTTGAGATGAGTCGCGGCTTCGGCTTATCTGCGGGCCCGGCCCTTTATGAAGGATCCGATCGCCCTTGAGTACCAGCGCCCCCAACAGGCTCCCGAGCGGCAGAAACACCACCGCCGATAAGTTACTCGTGGCGGCGAGCGAGTTGATGATCGAACGCGCCTCGATCGACGTATCCTTGAGCGACATCGCGCAGAAGTCCGGGGTCAATGCTGCGCTCGTGAAATATCATTTCGGCAACAAGGACGGGCTGCTTCTCGCGCTGCTCGCGCGCGATGCCGCGACCGAAATGGATAATCTCGAATATCTGCTGGCCCAGCCGATCACGCCGACAGCGAAGCTTAAGCTGCACATCGCCGGCATCATCCGCGCCTATCACCGCTTCCCCTATATGAACCGGCTGATCCATTACCTGCTGCATGAAAGCAGCGCGGAGTCGGCCGATGCAGTCTCGAAGTTCTTCGTGGCGCCACTATTGGAATTTCATCGCCGCCTGCTCGCAGAAGGCATCGCCGCGGGCGAGTTTCGCGACGTCGATCCGGTGCTGTTCTACACCAGCCTGATCGGCGCCTGCGACCACCTGTTCTTCGGCCGTCACGCGATGTCTCGCGCCGTTGGCGCCGGCCCGGTCACGGACGAGGTTTGCCGCGATTACATCAAGCATATGGAAGCCCTGATCTGCGGCGGCATGCTGAAGCGCAAGGTGACGCGGAGTGAATTGGAAGAAGTGAATAGGGAGTAGCGAATAGCGAAGGGGTGGCTGGGAATGTCGGTGCGCGGCGCCATCCCCATTTGCTACTCGCCATCATCCAAACAAAATCAGGAAACGCCCAAGGAGAAAATCAAAATGCAGTTGAAAGACGTTGCCGTTGTCATCACCGGCGGTGGTTCCGGCCTGGGTGCCGCCACCGCGCGCGCCATGGCCGCCAAAGGCGCGAAGATCGGCGTGCTCGATCAGAGCAAGGAAAACGCGGAAAAGATCGCGGCCGAGGTGAAGGGCGTGGCGTTGCACGCCGACGTCACCGACGAAGAGCAGGTCAAGGCGGCGCTGGCCAAAGCGGAGGCCGCGCACGGTGTGGCGCGCGTGCTGGTCAATTGCGCCGGCATCGGCGGCTCGCAACGTATCGTCGGCAAGGACGGCGTCTATCCGCTCGCGAAGTTCACCCGCGTCATTCACGTCAACCTGATCGGCACCTTTAACTGCCTGCGGCTGTTCGCGGAGCGGCTCGTGCCGGCCGAGCCGGTTGGCGAAGAGCGCGGAGCCATCATCAACACCGCGAGCGTCGCGGCGTTCGAAGGGCAGATCGGCCAGATCGCCTATTCCGCGTCCAAGGGCGGCGTGGTCGGCCTCACGCTCCCTGCTGCGCGCGACCTCGCCCAGCACAAGATCCGCGTCAACACCATCGCGCCCGGTCTGTTCTTCACGCCGCTTCTGATGGGTTTGAGCGAAGAGGCGCGCAAGAGCCTGGGTGCGCAGGTGCCGCATCCGGCGCGGCTGGGGGATGCGTCCGAATATGGCGCGCTCGCCGTGCACATCGTCGAGAATGCGATGCTCAATGGCGAGACCATCCGCCTCGACGGCGCGATCCGCATGGCGCCGCGGTAGTTGTCGTCGTCCCGGCGAACGCCGGGACCATAACCACCGAGCGTCATTATGGTGAAGGTCGAGAGCGGAAGTCGCTTTGCCCTTCCGCGGAGCCAATTTACGCACATCACCGAGGCGAGGAAGATCCCATGAATTTCGACTTCTCCGACGAGCAAAAACAACTCCGCGACGAAGCGCGAAAGTTTCTCGCTGAGAAATGTCCGCCGAAAGCGGTGCGCGCCGTGCTCGATGGCAAGACGCCGTACGATCGCGAACTGTGGCAGGGCCTTGCCGAGATGGGTTTCCTTGGCGTCGCCATTCCCGAAGCTTACGGCGGCGCCGGTGCCGGCCATCTCGAACTCTGCGTGATCGCCGAGGAGATAGGGCGCTCGCTCGCGCCGGTGCCGTTCTCGTCGACCGTCTATCTCGCCGCCGAGGCGCTGCTGCTTGCAGGCAGCGAGGCGCAGAAGCAGCAATGGTTGCCGAAGATCGCTTCAGGTGAAGCGATCGGCACGCTCGCGCTGTTCGAGGGCAAGGGGAATCCGTCACCGCAGGCAATGAGGCTCGCCGCATCGGGTGGTGCGCTGAGCGGCGTGAAAATGCCGGTGCCCGATGGCGCGATCGCCGATTTTGCGATTGTTGCCGCCCGCACGGGGGCGAGCGGACGTGATACCGATATCTCCCTCTTTTTGGCGGAGTTGAAGGGCGAGGGCGTCGAGATCAAGTCGCTCTCCAACATCGATCCCACCCGCGGCCAGGCCGAGATCACCTTTGGGAATTGCAGGGCCGAGCCGCTCGGCCGCGGCGGCGAAGGTTGGAGCATTCTCACGCAATTGCTCGACCGCGCCGCGGTGTTGATGGCCTTCGAACAGGTCGGCGGCGCCGATCGCGCGCTGGAGATGGGCCGCGACTATGCGCTCGACCGCATCGCTTTCGGCCGGCCGATCGGCTCGTTTCAGGCGGTCAAGCACATGCTCGCTGACATGTATGTGTCGGCAACGCTGGCACGCTCCAATTCCTACTACGGCGCCTGGGCACTTTCGACCAATTCGTCGGAGTTGCCGGAAGCCGCCGCCGCGGCGCGCATCAGCGCGACCCAGGCGTTCCAGCACTGCGCCAAGAACAACATCCAGGTCCACGGCGGCATGGGCTTCACCTGGGAATTCGACTGCCACATGTTCTATCGCCGCGCCAACGCGACGGCGCTGGGCCTGGGCAGCCTCTCCTATTGGGAAGACGCGCTGATCGACCGCATGCGCAAGCGGAATGCGGCCTAGATTTTTCACCGTCATTCCGGGGCGCATCGAAGATGCGAAGCCGGAATCTGGAGCTTTTGGATCGAGATTCCGGGTTCGCGCTTTGCGCGCCCCGGAATGACAGGAGGAAAGAGGTTCGCGATGAATTTCGACGACACCCCGCACGAAGCCGCCTTCCGTGCCGAAGCGCGCGCCTGGATCACCGCCAATGCGCCCAAGCAGTATGAAGACGAGCTGCGCAGATCCTCGCTCGGCCGTACCCAGCTCACCGGCGCCAACGTGCTCGAGGTCGCCAAGGCCTGGCAGAGGAAGAAGGCCGAAGCCGGCTGGGCCTGCCTGCATTGGCCCAAGGAATATGGTGGCCGCGGCGCCTCTCCGATCGAGCGGGTGATCTGGCAGCAGGAAGAAGGGCCTTACGGCAAACTCTCCGCGATGTTCATCATCGGGCATGGCATGTGCGGGCCGACCATGATGGCCTTCGCCAGCGAAGAGCAGAAGCGGCGCTATCTGCCGCCGCTGGCCTCGGGCGAGAAGATCTGGTGCCAGTTGTTCTCCGAGCCTTCCGCAGGCTCGGACGTCGCAGGCCTGCGCACCCGTGCGGAGAAGAGCGGTGACGAATGGATCGTCAACGGCCAGAAGATCTGGACCTCCGGCGCTCATTATTCCGACTACGGCATTTTGCTGACACGGACTGACCCTGCCGCGCCCAAGCACAAGGGGCTCACCATGTTCTTCCTGGACATGAAGAGCCCGGGCGTCGAGGTGCGGCCGATCAAGCAGGCGAGCGGACAATCCGATTTCAACGAGGTCTATTTCACCGACGTTCGCATTCCGGATGCTCAGCGTCTTGGCGCTGTCAATGACGGCTGGAATGTCGCGCTGACCACCTTGATGAACGAGCGCATGTCGATCGGCGCCGGCGTTGCCACCGGCTTTCCGGAGCTGTTCGAGTTCTGCAGCAATCTGGTGCTCGAAGGTGGCCTCGCCATTGACGACCGCAATGTGCGCTCGAAACTGGCGAATTGGGCGGTGAAGGCGAGCGGGCTGAAATATACCAGCTTCCGCGCCATCTCCGCGCTCTCCCGCGGCGAGCGGCCGGGGCCGGAAAATTCCATCGGCAAGCTGGTGGCGGGCTCGATGATCCAGGAGGTTGCGATGTTTGCGCTCGATCTGCAGGGCGCGGCGGGTGTGTTGAACGGACCGGAGGCGGAACTCGCCGGCAAGTTTCAAGCGATGCTGCTGCGCGCGCCGGGCACTCGCGTCGAGGGCGGCACGGACGAGATCATGCGCAACATCATCGCCGAGCGCGTGCTGGGCCTGCCCGGCGACATCCGCGTCGACAAGGATGTGCCGTTCAACCAGATACCGACGAAGGGACGGAGCTAGAGATTACGATGTCATTCCGGGGCGCGCAAAGCGCGAACCCGGAATCCGGAAGTTTGGGATCGAGATTCCGGGTTCGCGACTTTGTCGCGCCCCGGAATGACGAGGAGAGAGGCACCATGAACTTCGATGACACCCCGCAGGAAGCCGCTTTTCGTGCTCAAGCGCGCCAATGGATCGACGCCAACGCGCCGAAAGAGCTGGAGGCCGAGCTTTCGCAATCCTCGCTGGGGCGGATCAAGCTCAAGAAGCACGACATCGTCGAGGTGGCAAAGCGCTGGCAGAAGAAGAAGGCGGATGCGGGATGGGCGTGCCTGCAATGGCCTAGGGAATATGGCGGCCGCGGCGCCTCGCCGGTCGAGCGCGTGATCTGGCAGCAGGAGGAGGGCATCTACGGCAAGCTGACCCAGCCCTTCCAGATTGGGGAAGGCATGTGCGGGCCGACCGTGATGGCCTATGGGTCAGAGGCCGACAAGCGGCGCTATTTGCCGAAGATCGCGTCAGGCGAGGAAATCTGGTGCCAGCTCTTCTCCGAGCCCGCCGGCGGCTCCGATGTTGCGGGCTTGCGCACCCGCGCGGAGAAACGCGGCGATGAATGGATCATCAACGGCCAGAAGATCTGGACGTCGGGCGCGCATTATTCCGACTACGGGATCCTGATCACCCGGACCGATCCCACCGTGCCCAAGCACAAGGGGCTCACGATGTTCTGTATCAGCATGAACAGCCCCGGCGTCGAGGTGAAGCCGATCAAGCAGGCCAATGGCCTGCAGGAGTTCAACGAGGTGTTCTTCACCGACCTGCGCGTGCCGGATTCTCAGCGGATTGGCGCGGTCGGCGACGGCTGGAACGTGTCGCTGACGACGCTGATGAACGAGCGCATGTCGATCGGCGCGCGGCTCACCACGGGCTTCTCCGAAATCTTCGCCTTCTGCAGCAACCTGATGACCGATGATGGTCCCGCCATCGATAATCGCGCTACGCGCGAGAGGCTTGCGAATTGGGCGGTGAGGAACAGCGGCCTGAAATACACCAGCTACCGCGCGGTCTCGGCACTGTCGAAGGGCGAGCGTCCGGGACCGGAAAATTCCATCGGCAAGCTGGTGGCGGGCACGATGCTGCAGGACATCGCGGCTTACGCCATGGACCTGCAGGGCGCGGCCGGCGTTCTCAACGATCCTGAGGTGGCGGAGGCCGCCGGCCAGTTCCAGCAGATGCTGTTGTCGTCGCCGTCGATGCGCATCGCCGGGGGCACTGACGAAATCCTCCGCAACATCATCGCCGAGCGGGTGCTCGGATTGCCAGGGGATATTCGCGTCGACAAGGATGTGCCATTCAACAAAATTCCGACCAAGGGACGTAATTGATAGAGGTCATTCCGGGTTCGATGCTTTCGCATCGCCCCGGAATGACCATGGAGAGAGTTGCTCATGACTTCCATCGCAGCCGACAAGGCGCAACAACAGCCGATCGACGTCCTCGATGACCTGCTCGCCGCGCGTTTCTCCTGCCGCGCCTTTCTGTCCAAACCCGTGCCGCGTCCGACCATCGAGCGTATCCTTACTGCGGCGCAACGGACGGCATCCTGGTGCAACAGCCAACCCTGGCGGCTCGAGATCACCTCGGGCGCGGCCACGCAGAAGTTTCGCGAGGTGATGTATGCGGCGGCCTCGAGCGGCAAGCCCAACGCCGGCGACTTTCCGTTTCCGCGCGAATATCGCGGCGTCTATCTGGAGCGCCGGCGCGAGAGTGGCTTCCAGCTCTACAATTCGCTCGGCATCGCGCGCGGCGACAAGGCGGGCTACGCCAGGCAGTCGCTGGAGAATTTCAATTTCTTCGGCGCGCCACACGTCGCCATCGTCCACAGCGACGAGGCGCTCGGCGTCTATGGCGCGATCGACTGCGGCGGCTACGTCACGAGCTTCATGCTGGCGGCGCAGGCGCTCGGGGTCGCCACCATTCCGCAGGCGGCGCTGGCGTTTCATTCCGACGTGGTACGCGCCCATTTCGGCCTTGCGGATGACCGCCGCGTCGTCTGCGGGATTTCGTTCGGCTATCCGGACCTGGCCCACAAGGCCAACAGCTATCGCACCACGCGTGCCACGATCGCCGATACGGTCAGGTTCTTCGACGACTAGGCGCTGCCATTAACTTAGGATACGCGCCATTCATATTGATGAACCGGACCGGCGTTGTGCGCCTTCACGTTGCAGTGGATCGGCCTAGATCGGCCCGTCGTCGCGTCCGTTGGCGGATTTCTCCCGAGTTTCATAGGCTTCCAGCAATGCTATTGACAAAAGCCGTTCCAACATCTTGAGTTGCAAGGCCCTCGCATCCACGATGCACAATTGTAGCTGGGCAATGATCTTGTCGAGTGCAGGTTCGGTCACGGCTATAAACCCGGAATAGCAGCGAGTCGCATGCAGATGCCGCCCAAGCCCGCCGCATTGAAGGCCGATGAAACGACGGCTTTCGGCCTTCGGCTTATGAGGAGCTTTCTTGCGTTGCGCAGCATGCGGCACCGTGAGGAGCTGATTGCGTTTGCCGAGCGGCTACTCGAAGAAGAACGGAAGTCCCCGGTTGAGCCCGCCGACTGAGCTCGGCAATCCTCCGCCAGGGTGATGGTGAGCAGGTCTGTGGCGAACCGCTTGGTCCGATCCGACCGGAAGGCGCTTCCCGGCACTTCTTCGAATTGCAGAATAACGCGCGGGCTTTTTACCAAGCCCGCGATCGCGTCGACAAAGGCCGGAGCGCGCCGCCTCCAGTCCGATTCCCCGTTTTGCACTCAAATGCCTCCCGCCCAACGAGCAGGTTAATATTGAACAACCTTTAGTCAATCGCAAACAGGCAGCTCCGGAACAAAATCGCAGTAGCGTGATCATGAGTCGCCAAGGATTGAGCGGCGTCGTTGATCCAGGTCCAATCGCCCCGCGCAAAACTGCGCGGGATGGCTCCGTCAGAATCGCGGCGGACGCTTTTCGGCGAAGGCCTTGACGCCTTCCTTGATCTCCTCGCCATGCATGCTGTCGCGATGGCGCTTGTCGGCCGCCAGCTCGTCCAGGCCGCCGCGCGCGAACTCGTTGATGGTCCGTTTCATGCCGCGCATGGCGATCGGCGCATTGGCGGCGAGTGCGGCCGCGAGGCGGTCGACCTCCGCATCGAGCGCTTGCGCCGGCGCCATCGCGGTGAGATAGCCGATCCGCAGCATCTCGGCGGCATCGATCTTCTGCGCCGTCAGGAACAGTTTCTTGGCGTTGTCGACGCCGAGCCGCGACACGTAGCGCCTGATGCCGCTCTTGTAGTAGTGCAGCCCAAGCCGGGCCGCCGGCATGAACATCTCGCAGGTGTCGACGCCGATGCGGAAGTCGCAGGCCAGCGCGAGGTCGGTCGCGCCGCCATAGACGCCGCCATTGAGGCGGCAGATGGTCGGCAGGCCCAAATCCTCCAGGCGGTTGACGACGACCTCGAACGCCGATCCCGCCGTCTGCTCTTGCGCGCTCGCCGCGCGTTCGGCGATCGAGCCGAGATCATAGCCGGCGCTGAAGGCACGGCCGGTGCCGGTCAGGACGACGACGCGTATGGCAGGATCCGCCTCGATCGCATCGAACAGCCTCAAGAGCGCATCGAGATCCTCCGGCTGCAGCCGGTTCAGGTGACGGGGGCGGTTGAGGCGGATGGTGGCGCGCGCGCCGTCTCGTTCGAGAAGGGGCGGGCTCGCCGCTTCGCTGTCTGCGGCAGGTTGAAGTCGGGTCATTGGTTCTCCAGCGCGCGCCGCTTGGCCTCGGCATCGATGGTCTGAGCGAGATCGGGATGACGCGCCATTAGCAGGCGGAAATCGACAAGGTCTAGCACCAGGAGCTTTGACAATCGCGTGGTGGTGATATTCGCGGAGCGCAGGTTGTTGCCGAGCAGGGCCATCTCGCCGAAGAAGGCGCCTTCGCCGAGCCGCACCTTCTTGCCGGGCAGGTCGACCTCCACTTCGCCCGAGGCGATGAAATACATGCAATCGCCGCGCTGGTCCTTGCGGATGATCATGACGCGCGGCGGCAGGTCGAGCGTGCGCAGCATATGCGTGACGTCGGCGATGGCGGCGGGGCCGAGATTGGCGAAGAACGGCACCTTGGTCACCGATTCCCACGTCCGCAGGAAATTGTCGCGCCGGGTCTCGGCGGCAAAGCCGGTGGCGAGGATACCGGTCCACAGGCCGAACACGCCAAGCCCGCAGATCATCACCACGCCCGCGACCAGCCGGCCGAGCGGGGTGATCGGCACCGCGTCGCCATAGCCGGTGGTGGTCAGCGTCACCACCGCCCACCACAGCGCCGAGGGCAGATTGCCGAACACCGCCGGCTGCGCCTCGCGCTCGAAGAAGTAGACCGCGGCCGAGCCCAAAAACAGCACCATCAGAAACAGCACCAGCACGCTCAGCAGCGGGCCGGATTCCAGCACCAGCACCCGGCGCAATTGCCGCAAGCCGGGTACGCCGGGAAAAACCTTGACGATCCACAGCACCGCGAACAGCCATGCCGTCCTGTCGTCGGCACCAGACAGCAACGCGATCGGCACGGCGATCGCGCAGGCCGCGTCGACGAGTCCGCGGCCGGACAGCATATAGCTCGAAGCGCGGCCGCTGCTCACGGCCCACTGAATCCGCACCAGCCATTCGAAGGCAAAAAACGCGAGGCACCCCCACAGCACGCCTTCGATCCAGTGCCGCGCCGCGGCGTAGGCCTCGTCGATGGTGAGCAGCACCACCATGAGAATGCCGATCGCGACGGCTGCATAGGCCGCCTTGGTCATGTTCCGGCCGGCGGTGGCGGTCACAAATTCTGCCAGACCCGGAAAAGCCTCTGGCTTGGACATTCGACGGCGTTGCCCGCGATCAGAGAAAAATGCGATCCGGCCGGGGTTTGGCCGGAAATGACAAGGTGCCCGGACGGGCCAGGGCCGTCAACGAGGCTTGCGGCGGCCCAAAATCCGCTCGCCGTCCGCAGCGCGCGCTTCCACCGGGCAAAGCGATGCGGCGAGCACTGGCGGAAAAACCGCGGCTCGCGAAATATTCCCCGAAAACGGCCCAAATAGCGGAGAAAACTTCGCTTTTTGGCCGTATATCAACCGGGGTGATGGACACTATATGGAATTTTGGATCCGCTGAACCCTTCATTTCTTAAAGTCTGGTTGGCTCCGATGGATACCTCACACCTTGCCGAACACGCAGGCGCTGCCGGCAGTTTCTTTGCCTCGATCTTCGTGGTGGCGACGCTCTCGATGCGGACCATGATCCCGCTCCGCGTCTTCGCGATCCTCACCAACATCGTGCTGATCGCCACCGCGATCCCGATCCACAACTACCCGACCCTGGTGCTGCATTCGGTGCTGCTGCCGCTCAACGTCTATCGGCTGCACCAGATGCTGCAGCTCGTGCGCGACGTAAAAAAATCCGTCAGCAGCGATCTCTCCATGGAATGGCTCAAGCCGTTCATGACCGAGCGCAAGTGCAGGGCGGACGAGGTGCTGTTCTACAAGGACGAGAAGGCCGACAGCATGTATTACATCGTCAGCGGCCGCTATCGCCTGGTCGAGTCCGGCATCGAGCTGCCGGTCGGCGCCATCGTCGGCGAGTTCGGCATGCTGTCGCCCTCCAATGTGCGCACCCAGACCCTGGAATGCATCGAGGACGGGCTCGTCCTTTCCGTCAGCTACGACCAGGTGGAGCAGCTCTATGTGCAGAACCCGGCGTTCGGCTTCTATCTGCTCAAGCTCGCCAGCGCGCGCCTGTTCGAGAACATCGGCAAGCTCGAGGAGCGGCTGGCGCAGCAGACGCCGCCGACCATCGCGGCCGAGACCGCTTGAGGCGGGACGCAACAGGTGACCGGCATCCTCTCCTCGCTCCGCTATCTGCTCGCCGACTTCATCGGCGAGGAAGACGGCACGCCGCCCTGCCTGCCGGAGGGCCTGCCGGAGGGGACCGCATGCGTCGTAAGCGAGGGCATCCATCTGTTGACCGAATACCAGAGCGCCGCTTACGCGCAGCTTTACGTCCAGCGCCTGCGCCGCTTCATCGGCCGGCCCGGCGTCGATGCCGCGCTGTTTGGCGAAATCGCGCGACTTATGGCGATGCGCATGAGCTACCAGGATGCGATCCGCATCGCGCAGCTCAAGCTTGGCGAGTTCGAGAACGGCGCGCCGCCGTCCACCGACATCCGCCGGTTTCGTTTCGACGAGCTGATCGGCGCGCTGCCGGAGCTGGCGGCCGATCCGGTCTGGATGGTGCTCGGCGAGCTTGGCTGGCTGCACCGGCGCGTCGCGATCCCGTTTTCGACCAGGGGCCGCTGGGGCATTCGCCGCCTGAAGCTCGAAGCGGGCTTGCGGCGCTGGCGGCTGTTCTCGGCGCGATACGAGCAGGAGCGGGTCTGGGTGGAGCGCTGGCTGCATATGATCAGCCGCGCCTTGGTCAAGCAGCCGGGCGCTGCGTTCGCCATTGTGCAGACCGCGACCATGGTGCAGGGCTTCGGCGACGCCTACCGCCACGGCCTTGCCGATTGGCACGCGATCATCGACGGACTCGTCAAACCGACCTTCGACGGCACCCTGCCGCTGTCCGATCTCGCCGGCGCGATCGCAGAGGCGCGCACTGCTGCGATGCCCGATCCGCGCCAGGCCTCGTTGAAGCGCGCCATCGCCCAGATCCGCGCCCGCGCGCTGGCCGATGCCGCCAAGGCGAATGCGGCGGAGTGAGGGCTCTCCACTCGTCGTGGCCGGGACAAGCCCGGGTCTGACGAACAAGGGGCGAGGAACTTCGCTTCGCCATCCAGATTCATTTTCAGTAGCCGTCCTGTCATTGCGAGCGCAAGCGAAGCAATCCAGAGCCCAGCCCATGATTCTGGATTGCTTCGTCGCGTTGCTCCTCGCAATGACGCAAGGAGAAAGACACGCTTCCGCATTCCCGCGGCACAATCGCGCCCGGGTGATGCGAGAGAAGAAGCGTCCCTCGACAAGATCGAGGGCGCAGGGAAGACCAAGTGCCCGCAGCACACCCACGGCCCCCGCGCAAAGAAGGTTGCGCGAGCGCGCGTTGACCACAGGTGAGCGCGGCAATCACGCCGGCCTTCCCTGCGCGGATGGTTTACGGCTTATAACGCGCTCTCCTCGGTGAACCGGCTTGTTTGCCACCGTCGCCGGCGCGATGCGTAAAGCATCGTCGCCAACTTGGCGCCTTGCATGGGCGCGCCAGGACCACACGACTTCGCCGTCCGCGAGAATGCCGCTCGTCCATCGGCACGCTGCGCGTCCACCGCATTCCACCCCACGTCCGTGACGATCGCGATACGTCCCTCGATAACGAGATGGAACGCACCGACCATACGACTGATTCTGGTTTCGGAAAAACAGAAATATCTTTGCTTGTCTGTATTGACAGGATTTTTAAGCGCGCGCCTGTCGGGCAAATCACTTGGTAAGCCGCGAGAATTGGTAGGGCGGACTAGATGCGCAGCTTAATCTGCCGCCAAGCCGTCAAAATTCTTTGGAGATTATGATTGTCTATCTGTAACTCTCCGAGCGCGCCACACATATCGATCTTGGCCCCAGCTTGCGCATAGCAGTGAAAGCCGTGTTGATAAGGCTGATCAGCTACAGAAATTTTTCGTCATTTGTTTGCGATCTTACAGATGGGCGGATTAGGCTCCGCTAATCCGCTGTACGAGCTCGTCGACGATCCGCCTCGATGGCCTCTAGTTCCTTGCGCGCTATCGTTTTATTCGCCCACTCTCAAGCAATATCCCCTCATAGTTCGCTCGGCTCAACGGGCACTCGATAAGCAGCTTGAATTGCCCATGTGTCAAGCCGACTTGTTGGGCCATCTTCGTCGTAAGGCTGTCGCCAAGCGTCTTGTGGCTGCTCCCGTGCGACGTTTTCGTCCAAATGCTAGTCTTGCTGCCTCCAATTGAATGATAAACGAAAAAGCTATGATCTCCTTCCGACTTCACAAATCCCTTCTTGGTGAGGGATGCTTCCACGTCTCGCCGTTCAAGCGGCATCCATTGCCTCCGCGAAAGTACTCATAAGCTCCTCCCGGAGGAGCCTTGCATCGTCTGTGATCACTGGGAGATGCATTAGCAAATTCGCGCCACAAGAACTGCAGTGCCTCGACTACTGCCCGGTCTAAGTCATCCTTCAACTCAGCCGAAACCATCATGTGGAACGCGCCGGTCGCGAAGTACAAGCCATCTTCAGGGACGAACTCGACTGCAAAGTTCACAGGTTTCGCCGAAGCCAACGACCTTCCATCGACTGAAAAGCCCTCGATGACTACGGGACTGGTGTCCACTTCGATGATTTCGGTGATGTTTGCCAAAGACTTTAGCGTTCCATCTTCTGCCAGAATTGCCTCGCCGCGAACCTGTATCCATTCGCGGGGATTGTCCAACAGCATCGGCTCGAAGTCATCATTATAAGTCCCGCTTAACATGCGGCCATTCGGTAACTGAAGCCGTAATGTTCGCGTCTGAAACTCTAGTGTTGTGACTCTAACGCTTGTTTCGCACGGGCGACTTTTTCGAGGATTTCGCCTGCGGACTTGGTCCAGATGAAGGGCTTTGGATCGGCATTGTGGTTTTCCAGGTATTCCATGATCGCGCTTTTCAGTTCGGCGACATTCTCGAAGGTGCCGCGGCGGATGCGGTTTCGAGTGATCTCGGCAAAGAAGCGCTCCACCATGTTGAGCCAAGAGGCCGAGGTCGGAGTGAAGTGCAAATGGAAGCGTGGATGCGCCTTGAGCCAACGCTTTACGGCCGGCGTTTTGTGGGTCGCATAGTTGTCAACGACCAGATGCAGGTCGAGGCCGGGCGGGGTCTGCTGGTCGATCAGCCTGAGAAAGCGAAGGAACTCACGATGCCGATGGCGTGGCATGCACGTCCCGATCACCTTGCCGTCCAGCATGCTGAGTGCCGCGAACAAGGTCGTAGTGCCGTTGCGCTTGTAGTCGTGGGTCATGGTGCCGGCGCGGCCCTTCTTCATGGGCAGACCGGGCTGGGTACGATCGAGAGCCTGGATTTGGCTCTTTTCATCGACGCAGAGGACCAGCGCCTTGTCCGGCGGATTGAGATAGAGCCCGACCACGTCTTCCACCTTGGCAGCGAAGTTCCTGTCGCGCGAGACTTTGAAGGTGTCGACGAGATGCGGTTTCAGTTCGTGCGCATGCCAGATACGCTGGACGCTGCTGTAGGAGAGGCCCACCGCCTTCGCCATGCTGCGCACGCTCCAATGGGTCGCATTTGGCGGCTTCTCGTGCAGCGTCATGTGCACAACCTGCTTGATCTTTTCGGGCGACAACGGTTTGACGCGCGATGGCCGGGTCGCGTCCTTCAGCAGCCCGTCCACGCCTTTCGCCAAGTAGCGCTGACGCCAGCGGCGCACGGTCAGCAGGCTCTTGCCAACCGCCGCCGCAATCGCCTCCGCCGTCAGTCCATCGCTTGCCAGCAACACGATCCGTGCTCTCCAAACCACCTTCTGCGGCGTGTTCCGGCCCCGGACCAGCCGCTCCAGTCGCTCACGATCGGTCGCGCCGACCGCAATCTGTTCGATCTTCCTCATCGGCGCAGACTTGCAGGTTCGCGCCGATTTGTGAATCGTCTGTCAGTGACGGAACACTAGTGTTGTGACTCTGACAATCCATTCCGTCATTCCGGGCACAGCCCGCAGGGCTGAACCCGGAATCCAGAGGTTGTGGCGCGAGATCCCGGGTTCTCGCTTCGCGAGCCCCGGAGTGACACCGAGTGAATCAGATGTCAGAGACACAACACTAGCGCATCTAAGCGGCCTGTTACTACGCGCGGCTGGAGGACGTGTGGATCACTCTCCGCCAGCAGGGGGGCGATGTGCTCGGCTGCGGTCCGTCCATCAAGGAGCCTTCGCCCGCGGTAGTCTTCGATGCTGACCACCAACCCACTTCGTGGAGGTGGCTGCATACGCTTCAACTCTCTAACGACAGCCCGTCTTATCAGGGCAGAGGGTAAAGCACGCCGTAAAGCGGTGGCGTCACCGGCTTGCACCGCTGCAAGGACAACCCCATACTGGCGAACGACCTTGGCGACATCGTCTTGGTCAAAGAACTTGTTTGCGGGACCGCCAACCCGGTAGGGGAGTGTGTAACCACCGTCTCTTGGAACGCCAAATACAATCGAGTACTTGCGCTCCATCTCTCGGCTCACCCGCAACCGCTGCTTCGGCTCCTCGCCTTCGTAGGCAATGGCGACTAACTGGAGTGTGCGCTGCAACGCCGCCGCCGCTTGGATGAGCGGCAGTGCGGGGACGGCGTGATGAGCGGTCGCAGATCCCTCGAAATGAAGGCGAAACTCTTGCTCGGAACTCTCGGGGGCCATGGCAAGCATCATATCGGACGATTGTTAACGCCCTCGAATGGCAATCGACTCCTCTCTCAATTCGCATACGGCGCATTTTTGCGCAACCGGAGGAACACCTCTCGGAACTGAGATCGCCCCACCGTCCGGGTTGTTTGATCGATGGGCGCGGCGCGGGCTCTCACGCTCCTTAACCCCGAGTCCGCCGCTACAAACGTCGACTCTGTTTTGAACATTCTCGTGGTTTATTAATTACTTAAGGTAGCACAAGGTCGTTTCGCCATCCCAAGCGAGCTATTTTTGCCTCTGACGCGCTCCGCGCTAAGTTGACCCCGCAACGGTCTGATGCGCCGCACCGCCCCCGGCATATCGGATCAAATAATCCGTTCGCCTGGCGATGCGTCGCCGACAAATTCGTAGCCGAGCTTGAATCTATCCAGCCCGGCACCTGCTGATCGTGCGGTCGCGCAGAACGATTACCGCATCGCACTCATCTTCACGCAGCCTAGCGCCCATAACTTCGAGATTCCGGGTTCGCGCTGGCGCGCTCCCCGGAACGACGAGTGCCTGGGGTAGAGAGCCGATGGCCGCGCATGCGATCGGTGCTGCCGTCCGCCGAGGATCAGGATTGCTGCGAGACTTCGGTTGCACATGGAGGCGGGCACCAGCCGCCGATGCGCCCGTAACTGAAGCACGTCTAATCTCAACAGAACCATGCCCAACACGCAGAGCCGCAAGAACTCACCGCAGCTCCCGCAGACCACACGCTTGCACCTTCCTACGGGATCGCCGATGACGCAATTTAGGCTGGCATCCCGGAGCAGCGCATGCAGCAATCCGAACGTTCACCACAATTCTCATCCCGCCTCGTCGGCCAATACGCACTTGTCACCGGCGCCCCGCAAGGCATCGGACGCGCGGTCGCTGTCCGCTTCGCTCAGGAAGGTGCCCACGTCGCCATCAACTTCATCGGTCCTCGCGCCGTGGCCGAGGATGCGCTGGCGCGCGTGGAGGCGGCGTCGCGCGAGCGGGGGCATGGGGAGCGGGATCATTTCCTGGTCGAGGCCGATATCGGCAATGAAGCCGAGATCGCGCGGATGTTTGCTGCCGTGCTGGCGCGCTGGCCGCGGCTCGATTGCCTGGTCAACAATGCCGGCTTCCAGAAGGAGTCGCCGAGCGAGGCGCTCGATGTCGAGACCTATCGGCGCATTCTCGATGTGAACCTGAACGGCGCGGTGCTCTGTGCGCGTCACGCGCTCGCGCACTTCGTCGCGCGTGGTGGCGGCGGCAACATCATCAACTGCTCGAGCGTCCACCAGATCATCCCCAAGCCCGGCTATCTCGCTTATTCGATCAGCAAGGCGGCGATGGCCGGTCTGACGCGCACGCTTGCGCTCGAATTTGCCGGGCGGGGCATTCGCGTCAATGCCGTCGGTCCCGGCGCGATCGACACGCCGATCAATGCGGCGTGGACGGGCGACGCTGCCAAGCGCGCCGTGGTCGAAGGGCACATCCCGCTCGGGCGTGTCGGCAGCGCCGAAGAGATCGCCGGCGTGTTCGCATTCCTCGCCTCCAGTGAGGCGAGCTATATCACCGGTCAGACCATCTACGCCTGCGGCGGCCTCACGCTGTTCAGCGAATTCCGCGAGAATTGGGCAAGCTGATCGACGCGCCGTGAGCAGTCATCCCCGCGCAACCGAGCCGCGAAGGATGTACGGCCCCGCTCGTGCAGCGCTGAGCGCGGCGGCACGGGCAGGCCTATTTCCGGTGGCTGAGCGGCCGCCGGTTATCGCGCTAAAAGCTTAGAGAGGCACGACAATTTAAGATTGGCGGTCCTCATATCGAGATCCGCGACGGTTGCAGAGACCGCCACGAAATTCCCCTTCACTGTCAGCCATCCGTAAGGTCGGCGGTGAGATGGCACCGTTCGGCCACACCTGCCGTTTTTCCGGTTCCCGACAGGTGCAATCTGCCTGCGGAGATGCCATAAAAGGCGAATACAGGCTTATTGGCCGGGTTTGAGAAGAAGTTGCGCTGAACGCCTCCATTTCCCGCGTGCCAAGCTTGCTAGCCAAGGGACGTCAGCTTGTCGCTTCCATCTCTTTCGTCGTCGGTTTCTCTGGGCGCGCTGATCGGCTGGATGCTGCTGCTCACCGTGAAGCACATCATCGCCGATTTCGTGCTGCAGACCGGATGGATGGCCCACGGCAAGGACCAGAAGACCGGCTGGGCGCTGCCGCTTCTGGTCCATTGCCTGGTACATCTTGGGGTTGCACTGGCGTTGATCCTGATCGTGGCGCCGCGCTTCTGGTTCGTGGCTTTCATCGACTTCGCCATCCACATCGTCATCGATCGCATCAAGGGCCTGGTCTCCTCGCGCTTCGGCCTGACGCCGGAGCATCCCTGGTTCTGGACCGTGATCGGCGTCGACCAGGCGCTGCATCATCTCACCGACTTCGCGCTGTCGATCTTCATGGCGGCGAATTGATTTTGATGAAATGAGTCTCCGTGGGTGCGGTTCACCTCTCCCCGGCGGGGAGAGGTCGGATCGCGTGAGCGATCCGGGTGAGGGCGCGCTGCTCTCACGAGAGACTGTAACCCCTCACCCGATTTGCGCCGGCCGATGCTGCGCATCGCCAGACGCAAATCGACCTCTCCTATGGGGGAGGTGAAGGATCGCCCACTCCGATTCGCGGCTCCCGATCAAGGCATCCGTGAAACTACCGGCGCGCCTGGTTAACCTTTCGTTAGCAGATTGCATTGCATCCTCAGCACCAAGAGGATCTGCGATGTTTTCCAGCCGCGACGCCTACGACAATGAGCGCTGCCCGGTGCGGGAAGAACTGCTCGGCGAGATGTACCGCGCCAATGAGCATGGGCTCGCCAGGCTCGTCGAAAGCGTTTCGTCCGATGTGCGGGCGCAACTCGCGCTGTTCTGCTACCGCAGGAGCCATTTGCATTCGCTGGCGCTCGCCATTGCCGCAAGCTGCAGCGAGCGCGAACTGGCCCAGCTCGGGGGCCGTGTCGGCTCAGTCCTCTATGCCCAATCCCGCGCATCCGCCGGCCGCGCCAAATCATCCGCAAGTGGCCGCAAGCCGATCACGCTCTCGACCAAACCGCTCGCCACCTTCTCGCCGCTCCGGGACGAGGAGGATGATGACGTCGGTGAGGCGGTGACGGCCTGATCTCACGCTGCTCGCCCTGGCGAAAGCCAGCGCCCATAATCACAGGCAGTTGTTGTGAACGGGAAATCGCTAACCCTCGGCGTCATGGCCGGGCTTGTCCCGGCCATCCACGTTTCTGCCGCCCGCAACGAGGAAGCACGTGGATGCCCGGGCCTTCGCCTCGCCGAAGGGGCTCCGGCCCCGCAGGCGGCACAAGCCCGGGCATGACGGAGAAGAGTGATTGGCCAAACAACGGTCCTGGTTTTCGCCAGGACGACACAATGGAGCTCGTTGCGGTCTGCGCCAGCGCCATCACAGCGCCGGCAATCCGAACTTCCGTCGCGCCATGGTGCATTCGGCATCGCCCGGCATGCAGGTGCGGCACACGTCGGGGCGGATTGCGTAGATCGCGCAGGAGGTGGCGACGCCGATGCGGCCCGTGAGCGCCGCGCAGCGGTCGTTCTCGCAGGCCATGCCGGATCCGCGCGCATTCACCAATTGCTTGGGAATGAGCTCGAGCGCCGCGTCATCCTCGGTCGAGAAGCGCGGCCAGTTTTCCGAATAGGCGCAGCAGGCGCCGCAGGTGACGCACGGGTTGTCCGTCGCGGCGGACGCGCAGTGAAAACCATTCGCCTCAGACATCCTTCGGATGCTCCCACACCAGGCTGCGCCGCCATTTGGCGCGCAGCGCGTCGCGCCTTTCAGGGTATTTCTCGTCGAGATATTGCGCATCGATCACGCGGTCGGTGCGGAAGCTGCGGAAATCACGCCTGAGCTCGCACCAGGCCGCGAGGATGCGCACCGCCTCGTGATAGCCGATCGCGATCGGCCAAATCGTGCGCTCGCTGTCGCGGCCCTGCTCGTCGCGATAGTGCAGCGCGATCTTCTTGCCTTCGTGAATCTGGCTGCGCGTCCGCGCCATGTCGATGCGGTCGGGCTCCTTGCGCCAGTTGGCGCGGGCGCGGCTCGCGGGCTCGAGCACGAAGGGACGCAGGCGTTCCGGCACTGTGTCGGCGATCTTGGCCATCAGATCCTCGGCCGCGCGCGCCAGCACGGCATCGGCATTGCTGGCCACCCATTGCGCGCCCAATACCGCCGCCTCGATCTCGTCCGGCGTCAGCATCAGGGGCGGCAGGTCGAAGCCCTTTTCCAGGATGTAGCCCATGCCGGCCTCGCCGCGGATCGGCACGCGCTGGCCGATCAGGGTCGCGATGTCGCGATAGATCGTGCGCTTGGAGGTCTCGAGTTCCACCGCGATCGCATCCGCCGTCAAGGGATTCCGCGATCGTCGCAAGACCTGAATGATCTGAAACAGCCGGTCGGCGCGTCTCATGGAATTTCTCGTTTGAAAACGAGGACTTGCTGCTGCTGACAGGATGTTGGCAGCAGGGGTTTTCTATAACGGGACAACGCTTCAAATGAAGGGATTTTGTCCATGACCACTCTCTATAACCTGGATGTCGGCGGCTGCTGGCAGTCGCTGCAGACGAGACTGGGTTGTTTGGCCTTCGAGCGCCTGGTCGCTCTCAATGTCGCCTCCGGTGACCTTCGCCTCGCGGTGATCGGCCTGCTGTCGGCTGCGCTCAGTCGGGCCGCGAACGCCTGGGTCGAAAATATCGCCCGCCGCGCGCTTCAGGGAGCCCGATTCGCCAAGTCCGTGACGGCTGCTGACACCATGGTGGCAGCAGGGCGGCGCTAGGGCTTACCGCCATCACGACATCGGGAGCTCGCGCATGATCACCCTGTTTGGCTTTGGCACCGGTTTCGGCCTGCCGGAAATCAGCCCGTTTGTGACCAAGACCGAGGTCCAGCTCAAAATGGCTGGCCTCGCCTATCGCAAGGAACGGGCGATGCCGCCGGCCTCGCCCAAGGGGCAGCTCCCCTTCATCGAGGACGAGGGGCAGGCGATCGCCGATTCCACCTTCATCCGCGCCCATATCGAGCGCAAATACGGCTTTGATTTCGACGAGGGCCTCGACCGGGCGCAGCGCGCGCAGGCCTGGGCCTTCGAGCGGATGATCGAGCACCATGTTTATTGGGCGCTGGTCGGCGCGCGCTGGGTCGATCCGGAGAATTTCGCCAAGGGGCCGGCGCACTTCTTCGACGGTGCGCCCGAACACCGCCGCGAGAAGCTGCGCGAGGACGCGCAGTTCCGCGTCGCCGAGAACTATCTCTTGAGCGGCCTGGGCCGCCACGCCCCGGACGATGATGTCGAGCTCGCGGTGCGCTCGCTGTTCGCGCTCTCGGTGCAGCTCGGCGACAAGCCCTATCTGATGGGCGCGAAACCCTGCGGCACCGACGCCACCGCCTTCGGCGCACTGGCCGGCATCCTGACGCCGTTCTTCTCATCGCGTTTGCGGGAGCGGGCGGAGCAGTTTGCCAACCTCACCGCCTATGTCGATCGGATGATGGGCCAATATTATCCGGAATTCGCGTGGAAGGCCGAGCGCGAGGCGGCCTAAGGCGGGAGTTCGTAGTGTGGGTAGAGCGCAAGCGAAACCCACCATTTTTGTTTCCGACGCTGCGGCGGGTTTCGCTTTGCTCAACTCACCCTACGATTTCAACGCCGCGACTTCCGCTTCCAATTCCGCAATCCTTGCATCGCGCGCGGCGAGCGCCGCGGCGACATCGGCGGCATCGAATTTTTGCGGGATGTGTTGCGGGCAGTTGGTGTCCCAGGCGGCGACCGTGAACAGGATCACCTGCTCGGGCCGCGCGCGATAGCCTTTCGGCATCAGCGATTGCGTCAGCGCGGCGTCGTCCTCGACGACGCGGGCCTCGCCCCAGATCTTCACGCGCCGGCGATGCACATAGTCCATCACGAAGATATAGGCCTTCGGGTTTTCCGCGAGATTGCCTTGCGTGATGTACTGGCGATTTCCCGCGTAGTCCGCAAACGCCAGCGTGTGCTTGTCCAGCACCTTCAGGAAACCCGGTGGTCCGCCGCGATGCTGGATGTAGGGCTGGCCGGAGGCCGAGGCGGTGGCCAGAAAAAAGCTGTTGGCCTCGCCCAGGAAGGCCGCGAGGTTCTCGTCGATCTCGGTGCGCCAGCCGCGCTGCTCGGCCTGCGCATAATGCTCGCGCGAGCCCTTGCGGGCCTGGATCGATTTGACCGCCGGCGTGAAGGCAACGTCGCTCGGATAGACATGGGTCTCTGACATCGGAACGTCTCCCGCGGGCTTGTGGCCCGGTCTTGCCGCCTAAAATGGATCTTTTGCCGGCTAAAACAATCAAGCCGATTGACACTTCATCGTTGCAGGATATGCAATAATATCCATGGACCGGATCGAAGCCATGCAGGCCTTTGTGACGGTGGCGGATGCCCACGGCTTCGCGCCCGCCGCCCGCAAGCTCGGCCTGTCGCCGCCGGCGGTGACCCGGCTCATCGCCGCGCTCGAAGAACGGCTCGGCGTGCGGCTGTTGCAGCGGACCACGCGCCAGGTGTCGCTGACCGATGCCGGCGCACGCTATCTCGAGCGTGCCAGGCGTATCCTCGCCGATATCGAGGAAGCCGAGCTCGCGGCCGAAGGCGAGCGCACCCGCCCGACCGGCCGGCTGGTGGTCTCGGCGCCGGTCGGCTTCGGCCGGCTGCATGTCAGCCCGGTGATGTCGGCGTACCTGAAGCGCTATGGCGAGGTATCAGGCGAGTTGCGGCTGGAGGACCGCATGGTCAACCTGGTCGAGGACGGCGTCGATCTCGCGGTGCGGATCGGGCATCTGCCGGATTCCTCGCTGGTGGCGCGGCATGTCGGCGACATGCGGCGCATCGTGGTGGGTTCGCCCGCTTATCTGAAGGCGCATGGCGAGCCGAAGACGCCGGAGGCGCTCGCCGCGCACCAGATCATCCAGTTCGGCGCGCTGGCCGCGACGGCGGAATGGCGCTTCGGCAAGGAGGAAAGCGAGCTGGAAGTGACCGTGACCCCGCGCTTTTCCACCAACAACGCCGATGCCGCGATCCAGCATGCCGAAGCCGACGGCGGCCTGACGCGCGTGCTGGCCTATCAGGCGGCCGACGCGGTGAAGCACGGCCGGCTCAGGATCGTGCTGCAAAAGTTCGAGCGGCCGGCATTGCCGATCCATATCGTCTATCCGACCTCGCGGCTGTTGTCGGCGAAGGTGCGCGCCTTTATCGATCTCGTGGTCGAGACTTCAGATTGGCGGTTTGGGTGACGTGATGCGGCTGCCACTTGCTCGTCATCGCCGGGACAAGCCTGGGCATGACGAGGGAGAAGGGGCGCGCTCACCCCTTCTGCGGCACCACGCGAAACGTGCCGTTCGCCCGCGCGATCACGACATCGTCCGCCTTGATCAGGCTTTGCGCAAAACAGATGGTGCTGCCGGTCCTGATCACCTCGCACTCGACTGAAAGCCATTGGCCGATTTCGGCGGAGCCGACGAAATCCACGGAGAGATTGATCGTCACCAGCCTCACCGTCCAGCCCGTCGCCTGGGCGCAGCTATAGCCCATCGCATTGTCGGCAAGCGAGGCGATCAGTCCGCCATGGATCAGCCCGCGAGAATTGGTGTGAGGTGTTGCGAGCCGCAGCCCAAGCGCAACAGCTTTCTCCGTCCGCTTGGAATAGAGCGGCTCCCACGGATCGGTGAACGGGCTCTTGCGGAAGTGCGGTTCAAAGCCCGCGGGGATCGTTTCGGTCATGGGCGGCTCGCGTGTTGGCAAGACATGGCGCCATTGAACGCGAAAGGTGTGACGTTTTCACCGCCTACAAAGTTTTAAACGGGGTTTTGCATGGAGGTCTGAAACGAGTCCCCCGTCATTCCGGGATGGTCCAAAGGACCAGACCCGGAATCTCGAGATTTCCGGGTTCGATCGCGGAGCCTGTCATCCGGCCGCGCTCCGCGGACCGGGTGGCATCGCCCCGAAATGACGGAGACAATGTGCGAGCTCAGAACGGCAGCCCCACATAGTTCTCCGCCAGCGAGGCCATCGCCGCTTGGGAGCTGCAGACATAATCCAGCTCCGCGAGCTGAATGCGCGCGCCGAAAGTGCCGGTGTCGGGAAATTTGTGCAGCATCGAGGTCATCCACCAGGAGAACCGCACCGCCTTCCAGACGCGCGCGAGCGCGGTGGCGGAATAATTGTCGATGCCGGCGGACGATTTCTCGTCATAGAACTCGCGCAACGCCACGGCCAGATAGTGCGCGTCGCTCGCGGCGAGGTTCAGGCCCTTGGCGCCGGTCGGCGGCACGATATGGCCGGCGTCGCCGGCCAGGAACATGCGCCCGAACCGCATCGGCTCGGCGACAAAGCTGCGCAGCGGCGCGATGCTCTTTTCGATCGAGGGACCGGTGACGATCGTGTCGGCCGCCCGCTGGTCGAGCCGCCGCTTCAATTCGTCCCAGAAGCGGTCGTCGGGCCAGTGGTCGATGTGATCGTCCAACGAACATTGCAGGTAATAGCGGCTGCGGTGCATCGAACGCATCGTGCACAACGCGAATCCGCGCTCATGATTGTTGTAGATCAGCTCATGCGAGACCGGCGGGGTTTCGGAGAGGATACCGAGCCAGCCGAACGGATAGACCCGCTCGAACTCTTCGATCGCCGTCGGCTTGACGCTGGCGCGGCTGATGCCGTGGAAACCGTCGCAGCCGGCGATGAAATCGCAACCGATTTCGTGGCTGACGCCGTCCTTCACATAGGTGACGCGCGGATGGTCGGTATCAAAATCGAGCGGCGTGACATTTGCCGCCTGATAGACGGTCGTCAGTCCCGCCGCTTTGCGCGTGTTCATCAGATCCAGCGTCACCTCGGTCTGGCCGTAGATCATCACGGTCTTGCCGGTCAATGCTTTCATGTCGATCCGATGACGGGCGCCGCCGAAGGCAAGCTCGATCCCGTCATGGACGAGGCCCTCGTGATGGGCCCGCTCGCCCGCGCCGACCTCGTCCAGCAGCTTGACCGTGCCTTGTTCCAGCAGGCCTGCGCGAATGCGGCCGAGCACATACTCCGCCGATTGTTTCTCCAGGATGATATTGTCGATGCCATAGATGCGGAGGAGTTGCCCAAGCAACAATCCCGCCGGCCCCGCGCCAATGATTGCGACTTTTGTCCGCAATACTTGTTTCCTCCAATGTTATAGGCTTCAAACGAGCCGGCCCGGGGCGAAAGCCGCCGGCTTGCAATGATAATTATATCATATAACAATATCTGCAAAGGGCCGTGAACGCCTTGCAGAGGGCGAAGCGCGACGAAGCGTAAGGCCTGGCGAAAGGGAGAGAGAGCCGATGAGGAAGGCATGGTTGGCGTTGCTGCTGGCGATCGGCGTGACGCCTGCGTTCGGGGCGGAGCAAACCTTCAATCTGAGAATCTCGCATTGGGTGCCGGCATCGCATCCGCTGCAGAAATCGCTGGAGGACTGGGCCGCGGCGGTCGAGAAGGAGTCCGGCGGCACCATCAAGTCCCAGGTGTTCCCCGCCCAGCAGCTCGGCAAGGCCTTCGATCACTACGACATGGCGCGCGACGGCATCGCCGACATTACCTATGTCAATCCCGGCTACCAGCCCGGCCGGTTTCCGATCATCGGCGCGGGCGAGCTTCCGTTCCTGATCGCGAACGCCAAGGGCGGCTCGGAAGGGCTGGATGCCTGGTACCGCAAATATGCGCAGAGCGAGATGAAGGACGTGAAATATTGCCTCGCCTTCGTCCACACGCCCTCGGCGTTCCACACCCGCACCAAGAAGGTGGTGGTGCCCGAGGACGTCAAGGGCATGAAGATTCGCCCGGCGGATGCGACCATCGCCAACTTCGTCACCCAGCTCGGCGGCACCAATGTGCAGTCCTCGGCTCCGGAAGTGCGTGACATCATCGAGCGCGGCGTTGCCGACGGGGTCACCTTCCCGGCGGGTTCGCTGCTGCTGTTCGGCGTCGACAAGGTGACCAAGTATCACATGGATGCGCCGCTCTACGTCACGACCTTCGTCTTCGTGATGAACAAGGACAAGTACAACCAGATGTCGGATCGCCAGAAGAAGGCGATCGACGATAACTGCAACACCGAGGCCGCGGGCCGTGTCGGCGAGCCCTGGGGCAAGTTCGAGGACGCCGGCGTCGACAAGATCAAGGCCGAAGCAGGCCAGGACGTTTACAAGCTGACTCCCGAGCAGACCGCATTGTGGAAGAAGGCGGCCGAGCCGCTGGTGAAGACCTGGGGCGATGGCGTCAGGAAGACCGGCGTCGATCCGGACAAGGCGCTGGACGAGCTGAAGGCCTCGCTCGCGAAGTATAACGCCTTGGCGCAGTAGGTGAGGTCTGGTCTTTGGAGCGAGATGAGTTTGGTTCAATCGGTGCGAGCCTCAGACTCGGTTCACCTCTCCCGTAGGGAGAGGTCGGATCACATCGACAGATGTGATCCGGGTGAGGGGTCACGGTCTCCACTGAGAGTTGCGGCCCCTCACCCGGATTGCACTGGACGATGCTTCGCATCGTCACGCGCAATCCGACCTCTCCCCGCTGGGGAGAGGTGACCCCGCTGCAACCGATCGACCCTAATTTCATCTTGCCTTAACGACGGTGGCATCTTCTTCCGCCTCCACCTTGCAATGATCAGGGGAACAAACATGAACCGCGCGACGATGGATCGCTTTATCGACACGATCGAATGGATCGCGGCGGGATTCGTCGGCATTGTCGCGCTGGATATCTTCGTCTCGGTGCTGCTGCGCAACACGCTGAATTATGCCATTCCCGATTCCTTCGACATCGGGCGGATGCTGCTCGGAATCCTGATCTTCTGGGGCATCGCCGCGACCTCCTACCGTGGGACGCACATCACCGTCGATCTGGTCTGGGCCAATGTCGGGCCGCGCTATCAGCGCATGATCGACGTGTTCGCGACGCTGGTGCTGCTGTTCGTCGTCACGGTGCAGACCTGGACTTTGTTCGACAAGGTGCGCGGCACCTATAACGACCACGTGCTGACCTTCGACCTGCACATGCCGGTCTGGCCGTTTTTTGCCGTGGCCTGGATCGGCGACATCTCCGCGGTGCTCCTGATCGCGATCCGCACCTACCGGCTGATCTTCCATCCCGAAGACATGCACGATCCCCAAATCAAGGCCACGGAGTGACTGCTTTGCTGAGTACCGACGCCGTTGCCGTCATCGGGTTCGTGGCGCTGTTCGCGCTGATGCTCTTGCGCGTGCCGGTCGGCATGGCGATGGGCCTCGTCGGCGTATCAGGCTTTTCCTATCTCGTCGGCGGCACGCAGGCGCTGAAACTGGTCGGGCAGACCTCGATGCGGACGGTGACCGACTACACCTTCGGCGTCATCCCGATGTTTCTGTTGATGGGAACCTTCGTGAGCCAATCCGGCATGAGCCGCGAACTGTTCCGTGCCGCCAATGGGTTTGTCGGTCACCTGCGCGGCGGCCTGGGGATCGCGACGGTGGCCGCCTGCGGCGGCTTCGCCGCGATCTCCGGCTCTTCGGTTGCCACCGCCGCGACGTTCTCCGCGGTCGCCTATCCGGAGATGCGGCGGTTCGGCTATCCGCAGTCCTTTGCCACCGGCGTGATCGCGGCGGGCGGCACCTTGGGCGCGATGCTGCCGCCATCCACGGTGCTCGCGGTCTATGGCATCATCACCGAGCAGGATATCGGCAAATTGTTCATCGCCGGCATCATCCCAGGCCTGCTCGCGATGACCATGTACATGATCACGATCGCGCTGATCGGCTATCTGGCGCCCGGCTTTCTGCCGCAGGGCAAGCCGCTCGCTTGGCGCGAGCGATTTATGGGCCTGAAGGACATCTGGGCGCCGGTGCTGCTGTTCATCTTCGTGATCGGCGGGCTCTATGGGCTTCCCTTCCTGCCGCGCTTCACGCCGACCGAAGCCGGCGGCGTCGGCGCGACCGGCGCGTTCCTGATCGGCGTCGTCACCGGCCGGCTCGACAAGGAGAAGATTCTTGCTTCGCTCCTGCAGGCGACGCGCACCGCGGCGGCGGTCTTCACCGTCCTGATCGGCGCGCTGATCTTCGGCTATTTCCTCACGGTCACCCAGACGCCGCAAAAAGTGACGGAGTTCCTGACTTCGCTCGGGCTCGGCAGCTACGGCGTGCTTGCGGTCATCATGCTGATGTATCTGGTGCTCGGCTGCCTGATGGATGCGATGGCGATGATCATCCTCACCGTCCCGATCATCTTCCCGGTGGTTTCGCATCTCGGCTTCGATCCGATCTGGTTCGGCGTCATCATTGTGATGACGGTCGAGCTTGGTCTGATCCATCCGCCCGTGGGCATGAACGTGTTCGTAATCAAGAGCGTGGTGAAGGACGTATCCTTCTCCACCATCTTCAAGGGCGTGCTGCCGTTCGTGGCCACCGACCTGATTCGGCTGGTGATCCTGATCACGTTTCCGCTGCTCGCAACCTGGCTGCCGCAGCGCATGGCGGGTTAGGACTTATCAAAAAAACAGTAGGGACTTGAAGGAGCACTCGCGCCGTGTGGTACGCCTGGCTGATCATTTTCAGCCTAGTCATTAGTCCGGCATTAGCCCAGCCTGCGCCGGCAGGCGAGTGGACTCATGTCCCTCCCGAGGCATCCGGATGGGCCGCAACAACCCTCGCCGAGGCAAGGGCTTTTGCAGACGAGCACAATTTCGCCGCGGTGATGATCGTTCAGCACGGCTCTGTCGTTGCCGAGTGGGGTGACACCAGCAAGCCGATGGAGCTTGCCTCCGTCCGCAAGAGCCTGCTCGATGCTCTGATTGGAATTGCAGTTTCACACCGCCAGATCGACCTTGGCAGCACGCTCCAGCAGCTTGGTATCGACGACAATGCGCCGGCTCTCTCTGCCGAGGAGAAGCAGGCGACGGTCCTGATGCTGTTGGAAGCCCGATCCGGCATCTACCATCCGGCGCTCTATGAGACACCCGCGATGGCCGCGAAGCGACCGCCGCGGCTGAGCCACGCGCCGGGGACCTTCTGGTACTACAACAACTGGGACTTCAATGCGCTCGGTACGATCTACGAGAAGGCGGTCGGCACGTCGATCTACCAGGCCTTCGATGATGAGATCGCCCGAAAAATCGGCATGCAGGACTATGATCCGCGCTCGCAGCGCTATTCCCGGGGTGCCGCGTCCGTTCACCCCGCTTATACATTCCGGATGAGTACGCGGGACCTTGCCAGATTTGCTCTGCTCTTTCTGAACGGCGGGCGTTGGAACGATCAGCAGGTCGTACCAACGGATTGGGTCCGGGAAAGCACCATGCCTCACTCGGATGGCGAAGACGGGTTTGGCTATGGATATCTCTGGTGGACTGCGGACATGCCCGCTCCGTCCCGCCGTGCGCCTCGCCTCCCGGCCGGGTCCTATTTCGCATGGGGAGCACGCGGTCAATACGCCATGGTCATTCCCAAAGACGATCTGGTGATCGTCGAACGCGCCGACCGCGATTCGGACCGGTCACCCCCGCGCGTGCATGACGCGGTGCATTTGGTGAACCTCATCCGGCAAGCCGGTCACCTCCAGGAGAAATGATCACAGCAAGAGCCAGACCTCGGAGTTTGTCGCGATGATCCCGGTGCTCGAAACCAAATACGTCTTCACCATCACCGCGCTGATCGGCGAGGTGGTCAGCGCCGGCGACATCGGCCATGGCGTTCGCCGCGTTATCCCGATCATCGGCGGCGAGGTGCGGGGCGAGATCAATGGCAAGGTTCTTCCGTTCGGCGCGGATTTCCAGATCATCCGGCCCAACGAGCTGATCGAGCTGGAGGCGAAATACGCGCTTGAGACCGACGATGGCGCGGTGATCTATGTCGAGAACAAGGGGATCCGCTTTGGACCTGTCGATCTCCTGCAAAAACTTAAGCGCAACGAGGCGGTCGATCCCAAGCTGATCTATTGCCGGACCTCACCGAACTTCGAAACAGGCCATGAAAAGTACCGCTGGCTGATGGAGCACCTCTTCGTCGCCTCCGTCGCCCGCCATGCGATGCGCGTGGTGATCGACGTGCATCAGGTGCTGTGACCGTCAGTTTCCGCTGCCTCCACACGTCGTCCCCGCGAAAGCGGGGACCCATACCGCATGATGTCGCGTTGGGGCACGATGATCGTCGCCGTACCTCAAACCACTCCTTTGGCTATGGGTCCCGGCTTTCGCCGGGACGACACTGAATTTGGGCGGGCCGCGGCCACGCATCGCGCTGTGGTCCCGGCTCGCGCTCCACCGGGCGACGCTGCGCGTCGCCGGGAGTTCGCTTGGCCGGGACGACAGCTTATTGACTCCCCCCGAAATCGTTATACAACATAACTATTCCGAACAGGACACAATAACCCGATGGGAAACGCCTCTGCCGCCGACGCGGAACATGCCGCGCTGTTGAAAATCGAGAAAAGCGGCGCGGTGCTGACGGTCGGGCTCAACCGTCCGGCCAAGCGCAATGCGCTCAATGACGGCATTATTCTCGCGATCGGCGAGTCTTTTGCAAAGCTTCCCGACGATATCGGCGCCGTGGTCATTCACGGCGTCGGCGATCATTTTTCCTCCGGTCTCGATCTCTCCGAGCTGACCGAGCACGACGCCACCGAAGGCCTGCGGCATTCGCAGATGTGGCATCGCGTGTTCGATCGCATTCAATATAGCCGCGTGCCCGTGATCGCCGCGCTGAAGGGCGCGGTGATCGGCGGCGGACTGGAGCTTGCCTGCGCCGCGCATATCCGCGTCGCCGAGCCGTCGGCTTATTTCGCGCTGCCGGAGGGCCAGCGCGGCATTTTCGTTGGCGGCGGCGGCTCGGTCCGGCTGCCGCGGTTGATCGGCGTGCCGCGGATGATGGACATGATGCTCACGGGGCGCGTCTATTCCGCCACTGAAGGCTCGGCCTACGGTTTTGCGCAATATCTCGTCGAGGAGGGCGGCGCGCTGGCCAAAGCCATGGAGCTCGCCGAGCGCATCGCGTCGAACGCGCCGCTGACCAATTTTGCCGTGCTGCAGGCGCTGCCGATGATCGCGGAAGCCAATCCGCAGACAGGGCTTCTGATGGAATCGCTGATGGCCACCGTGGCGCAGAGCGACAAAGAGGCAAAGCGCCGCATCCGCGCCTTTCTCGAGCACAGAACCGCAAAGGTGAAACCGGGGTCGACATGAGCGCGCAGCCGAACATGATCGTGTCAACGGCAGCCGGCGAAACCGGCCGCGCCGCCGCCCATCATCCACTGCGCGCGATCTCGTTCCGCGATCCGGCCGTCTTGATCGAGCGAAAATCCGACGGCACCATCTATCTGCGCCCGACCCGTACCCTCGAGGACTATCCGGTCCGCATCACCGACCGCCTGCATTATTGGGCGGGCGTCGCGCCGGACCGCGTCTTCATGGCGGAGCGCGAGCACAGCGGCGCATGGCGGCAGCTCACCTATGCGGAACTGCTGGTCTGCAGCCGGCATATCGCCTCGAGCCTGCTGAAGCGGGGGCTGTCGGCCGAAAAGCCCGTGGTCATTCTTTCCGGGAATTCGATCGATCACGCGCTGGTCGCCTTCGGCGCGCTCTATGCAGGCATTCCATTCTGCCCGGTGTCGCCGGCCTATTCGCTGGTCTCGAAGGACTACGGCAAGCTCGCGCATGTGATGAAGCTGCTGACGCCGGGCCTCGTCTTTGCCGATGACGCCGACAAGTTTGCCGATGCGCTTCTCGCCAACGTGTCGCTCGGCACCGAGATCGCAGCGGCTTACGGCGGCGTGCCAGGCCGCGACGTGACGCTGCTCAAGGATCTGGTGGCGACGCCCTTGCATCCGAGCCTTGATGCGGCCCATGACAAGATCGGCCCCGACACGATCGCAAAATTCCTGCTGACCTCGGGGTCGACAGGCAATCCCAAGGCGGTCATCAACACGCAGCGCATGATCTGCGCCAATCAGGTCATGCTGCGCGAAACGATGGCGTTCCTCAAGGACGAGCCTCCTGTCATCATCGATTGGCTGCCCTGGAATCACACGTTTGGCGGCAATCACAATGTCGGGCTCACGCTCTATAATGGCGGCTCGATATATCTCGATGCGGGCAAGCCGACGCCGGAAGGCATCGCAGAGACCGTGCGCAATCTGCGTGAGGTCGCGCCGACGGTCTATTTCAACGTGCCCAAAGGCTACGAGTCGCTGCTGCCTTACTTCCGCGACGATGCAGGCTTATGTGAAAAATTCTTCAGCCGCCTGCATGCGATGTTCTTCTCGGGTGCGGCGCTCTCGCCCTATGTCTGGAACAGCCTTGATGAGCTTTCCGTGCAGGCGACCGGCCATCGCGTGCCGATGCTGACCGGGCTCGGCGCGACCGAGACCGCGCCGTATTTCATGGCGGCCAATCCGCGCACCAGCCGCTCCGGCCATGTCGGGCTGCCGGTGGCGGGCAACGAGGCCAAGCTCGTGCCGAACAACGGCAAGCTCGAGGTGCGCGCGAAGGGGCCGAATGTCACGCCGGGCTATTGGCGCCAGCCCGACATGAGCAAGGCCGCTTTCGACGAGGAAGGCTTTTACAAGCTCGGCGATGCGCTCAAGCCCGCCGATCCCAATGATCTGCATGCCGGGTTCGATTTCGACGGCCGCATTGCCGAGGATTTCAAGCTCGCGAGCGGAACGTGGGTCAGCGTCGGTCCGTTGCGCGCGCGCTTCATCGCGGCCTGCGCGCCGCTGGTGCGCGACGTCGTGATCGCCGGCATCAACCGCGACGAGATCGCGGCGATCGTCGTGCTCGACCTCGACGGCTGCCGGCTGATCAACGCGACGCTGCCTTTCGACGACCTCAAGGCCACCGCCGCCGATCCGCTGGTGCGCGCGGCCTTCCGCGAGCGGTTTGAAAAGTTTCTGTCGAGCGCGACGGGCTCCTCGACGCGGATCACCCGCGCGATCCTGCTCGATGCGCCGCTATCAATCGACCGCGGCGAGGTCACCGACAAGGGCTCGATCAACCAGCGCGCGGTGCTGGAACATCGCAAGGAGTTGATCGAACAGCTTTATGCACCGACGCCGGCGGATGATGTGATCACGCTAGGCTGAAGGAAGGACGTGTCTTGTTTGCCGCAGCCCATCCACGGACTCGCGCCACCTCTCCCTGCGGGAGAGGTGGACCTTCGCCGTTGCCAAGGTAAGCCTAATCTCATCGCGCTGTAGAGCCAATTTAAGGAGAGCATCATGTTGTTGAAGGATCAGGCCGCCATCGTCACCGGAGGCGCATCGGGGCTCGGCGCCGCCACCGCGCGGAAGCTCGCCGCCCAGGGCGCGAAGGTCGCGGTCTGCGATCTCAATGCCAAGCTGGCGGAAAGCGTCGCGGCCGAGATCAAGGGCACGGCAATCGTTTGCGACGTGTCGGAGTCGACTGCCGCCGAGGCCGCAATTGCGCAGGCCGAAAAGGCGCACGGCCCGGCGCGCGTGCTGGTGAACTGCGCCGGCATCGGTGTTGCTAAACGCGTGGTCGGCCGTGATGGAGCGATGCCGCTGGCGGATTTCGAGAAGGTGATCAAGATCAATCTGATCGGCTCTTTCAACATGCTGCGCGTCGCGACCGCCGCGATGTCCAAGCTCGAGCCGCTTGCAAGCGGCGAGCGCGGTGTCGTCATCAACACCGCCTCCGTCGCCGCCTATGACGGCCAGATCGGACAGGCGGCCTATTCGGCCTCGAAGGGCGGCATCGTCGCGATGACCTTGCCGATCGCGCGCGAGCTCGCGCAGTTCGGCATCCGCGTCATGACGATCGCGCCGGGCCTGTTCCTCACGCCGCTGCTGTCGAACCTGCCGCAGGAGGCGCAGGACTCGCTCGCCGCCGCGATCCCGTTCCCGCACCGGCTCGGTCAGGCCGAGGAGTTCGCCTCGCTCGCGCTGCACATGATCGACAACCCCTATCTCAACGGCGAGGTGGTACGCCTCGACGGCGCACTGCGCATGGCGCCGAAGTGATTGAGATGACGCCGGCGCTTGCTGCAAGCTCGCCTGCACCTCTCCCATCGGGAGAGGTCGATTTGCGGAGCAAATCGGGTGAGGGGTTATGGTCTCTCGTGGAGCAGCGGCCCCTCATCCGCGCCGGAGCCTGCCATCGGGCGCGCCTTTGGCGCGACCCGGTGGGCGCGACCTCTCCCCACCGGG
This sequence comes from Bradyrhizobium sp. STM 3562, assembly GCF_045571435.1. NCBI lineage: Bacteria > Pseudomonadati > Pseudomonadota > Alphaproteobacteria > Hyphomicrobiales > Nitrobacteraceae > Bradyrhizobium > Bradyrhizobium sp. STM 3562. The sequence goes on along the minus strand of NZ_CP120694.1, from coordinate 7,947,425 downwards.
GAGAGGTGAACCATCGTCGCGGCAAGCATAGAAGCTAGGCAACCGCATGTTCGTGCACCGGCGCGATGTCCAGATACAGTGGGGCGACTGCGATCCCGCCAACATCGTCTACTATCCGCGTTATTTCGCGATGTTCGACGATTCCACCTCGATCATGTTCGAGGTGGCGGGTTTTTCCAAGCAGGACCTCGTCAAGCGCTACGGGCTGGTCGGTATTCCCATGGTCGACACGCGGGCGAAATTCTACATCCCGTCCACCTACGGCGACTGGATCACGATCGAAAGCCGGATCGAGAGTTTTAAGCGGTCGAGTTTCGAGGTCACTCACAAGGTCTATAAGGGCGAGGCGCTGGCGATCGAGGCCTTCGAGACCCGCGTGCTGGTCGGCCGCGATCCCGATGATGCTGACAAGCTCAAATCCGTACCGGTGCCGAGCGAGGTCGTCGAGAAGTTCATGCAGGGGTGATGCACACCTAAAGAGAGGGTTGAACTGCAGGGCAAGTTCTGCTCTGGAACAAGCGAACATTGCAGGGAGGAACGAATGAGGAAGGCCCTTTTGTCTGCCGCGGCGCTGACGCTCAGCCTTGCGCTGCCGGGCGCGCCGGCGGGCGCGCAGACCAATGAGATCACCATCGGCATCAGCATCTCCACGACGGGGCCGGCGGCTGCGCTCGGCATCCCCGAGCGCAACGCGCTCGACTTCGTGGCCAAGGAGATCGCAGGCCATCCCTTGAAAGTGATCGTGCTGGACGACGGCGGCGACCCGACCAACGCCACCACCAATGCGCGGCGCTTTGTCACGGAGTCCAAGGCCGACATCATCATGGGCTCTTCCACGACGCCGCCGACGATCGCGGTGTCCAACGTCGCCAACGAGGCCGGCATTCCGCATATCGGGCTCGCGCCGTTCCCGATCACGCCGGAACGGGCGAAGTGGTCGGTGACGATGCCGCAGCCGATTCCGATCGTCGGCAAGGCGCTGTACGACCACATGAAGAAGCATGGCATCAAGACCGTCGGCTATATCGGCTACTCCGATTCCTACGGCGATCTCTGGCTGAACGATTTCAAGAAGCAGGGCATCCCGATGGGCATGACGCTGGTCGATGACGAGCGCTTCGCGCGCCCCGATACATCGGTCACCGGCCAGGTGCTGAAGCTCGTCGCCGCCAATCCCGATGCCATCCTGGTCGGCGCCTCCGGCACCGCCGCCGCGCTGCCGCAGACCGAGCTGCGCGACCGCGGCTACAAGGGCCTGATCTATCAGACCCACGGCGCCGCCAGCATGGATTTCATCCGCATCGCCGGCAAAGCCGCCGAAGGCGTGATCATGGTCTCGGGTCCCGTGATGGATCCGGAGGATCAGCCCGACAGCGCGCTGACCAAGAAGCCGGGCCTGGCGCTGGACAAGGCCTATGAAGCCAAATACGGCCCGCGCAGCCAGTTCGCCGGCCATTCCTATGATGCGTTCCTGGTTCTGGACCGTGTCGTCCCGACCGCGCTGAAAACGGCACAACCCGGCACGAGCGAATTCCGCGAGGCGATCCGAAAGGCGCTGCTGACCGAACGCGAAATTCCGGCGAGCCAGGGTGTCTATAATTTCACCGAAACCGACCGCTACGGCCTCGACGACCGCTCGCGCATCCTGCTCACGGTGAAAAACGGCAAATACGTCCTGGCGGAGTGAGGCTGCCGCAAGCACCACTGTCGTCACCCTGCGACAGCGGGTGATCAGTGGATAGGCCCCTTTGATCCAAGCAAGCACCAGCCTCAAACCGTCATCCCCGCGCAAACGGCTTCGCCGTTTGTCGCTGGAGGTGCTCGCGACAGCGAGCCTCGAAGGATGAACGGCCCGGCTGCGGGAGCCGGGCCGTCGTCCTTCACTGGGAATTGGTCATCTACTCCAGCCCGTAATGACGGTGGCAGGCCGCGCAAATGCCGTCGAGCCGGTCGCTGACTTCGGAGATGGATTTCAGATCGTGCGCCTCCGCGGCGCGATAGGCTTTGTCCGCGGCGGCCGCGAGCTTGTTGACGTAATCGTTCCAGTGCGCATCCAGCGCCCGCTGCGGGATCATCAGCGCGTTCGTTGCCTCCGCCAGCGTTGCCGCGCCGCTGACGATCTTCTCCCAGTCGTCGTCCGTTTTGGGCGAAAGGTCATGCTCGCCCTTCTCGTCGATGATCGTGCCGTTGGTGCTCCAGATGATCGCTGCGGCGGGACTGAGCACGTGTTCCATGAACGTCTTCATGTCGACATGGGGCTGGAAGGGTGGCAGCGATGGCGCATTGTCGGACAGCGATGGCGATACGGCGAGGGCGGAGATGACGACCGCGACGGCAACGCCGAGAGATGCGCGAATGCTGCCCATCTCAAAGCACCTGCATGGTGAATCCGATCCAGCGCCCGCAAGCCACGACCGCAATCCAGAGCAGGATCGAGACCGCGCCTGCAAGGCGCGCCCGCAGCGGCGGTCGCCGCTCCTTCTCCCACTGCGGCAGATCCCTCGCGCTGATGACATGGAAGATCAGCATATTCACCCCGGCGGCACAGATCAGACAGATCTTGGCGACGAAATAGCCGTTCTCGAGATATTTGGTCGCATTGGAGATGAACAGCAAAAAGCCGGAGGTCGCCGCAATCGCGAATGCAGCCCACGTCACCGGCAGGATGGCACCCGCGAGCCGGCTCACGGGCCGATGGATGGACGCGAGCCCGAGCAGGCGCAGGTCCAGGACGAGGATCGAGCCGACAACGAGGCAGATGGCGATCACGTGGACGGACTCGATGAGTGGAAACAACGTGTCGTTCTCGCGAATGCTTTCCGCGAGCCCGCTTTCCTCGAAATAGGCAATGATATCCTGAAATTCCGACATCAGCCGGCCTGCGTGTAGGCGATCCAGCGCCCGGCAAACAGGATGCCGCACCAGATCAGGATCGATACCGTTGCAAGAGCCTTGCCCGCCATCCGGCGGCTTCGATCCTTCTCCCAAGCGACCGGTGCGGAAGCGATCGATCTCTGCAGGCCTGCCGTCAGCAGGACCGCGACAAGGAGCAGCGTCATTTTGAGGTAAAAGGTTGGATTAACCAGCGAGCGGCGCGGCTCGCCGATGATCAGCAGGCTTCCGGTTGCGAGCAGGACGAGCAGCACGGGCCAGATCGCCGGCAGAAAGCGCCGCGCCACCTCGCGCAGCGGCTGGTCGCGCTCAAACAGTCTGAACAGGCGCAAATCCACCAGCACCGCGGATGAGAACACGACCGCCACGCTCAGAATATGTATGGTCTGCAGCGTCGGAATGATCCAACCCGCCGCCTGGATCGCATGGCTGAGCGACGTTGTCGCCAGCCATTTGGAAAATGCGGTCAGGGCGGCTTCCATCGCCGGACTACTGCTCCATTTCAGGCGTCAGCGTGTAGGTCAGTTCCTGGCCGTTCTGCAGCGTCACCTTTCGCAGCAGCCCGCCGGGCTTGCCGTCACGAAGCGGAGCATATTGGAAGGTCGCGTGATCGCCGACCTGCAACGAGCGCTTGGTCCAGCCGGAACGCGTCAACACGCCGGGGCTTGAGACCTCGAAAACCCAGGTTTCGGCCTGCTTGCCGTCCTTGGCGTCGGTCTCGACGACAAAAGTGATGTGAGGGTTGGTCCAGTTGACCTGCTTGACCGTGCCCTGCGTGGTCTGCTGATGTTCCTGGTCATAGGCGGCACCCGAATGGTGCGCTGCCACGAGGGTCGGAAAGCCCAGCATCAGTGCAGCGGCAAGAGAAAAAGCCTTCACCGGCATCTCGATCATTCCCTATTTGTCCGTGCGAACCGCTCCGTACGCGCTTTGCGGGTTGGAGATGAATATGTCGTTGCCGTGCTCGTCCTTGCCTGGGATCAGGTCTCCCTGCTCGCACTCGCCCTCGATGATTTCATAGTGGCGATTGGGGTAGCGGCGGAAAATTCGTGTCGTGTTCCAGGTCGTGGTGAGAACTTTCGGCGCGGTGATCTCGAGATCATCATGCATCACGTTCGGCTCGGTGAGATGAATGTGCTCGACGACGTGCATGTCGCCATTGTTGGGAATGCCGACCGCTTCGCTGATCGCGATGTAGGCTTGCGGCACGATCGCGGTGGTGTCGACCACCAGCGTATCGTCCTCCCAATGGCCGATCGAATGGCCGTGCAACGTCGGATCGGGATCCTCGGGATGCTGGCGACCATCGGTGTAGATTCGCCGCATCCGGTTGCCATCGACCTCGCCGAGCATGGTGATGCGACCGGGAGTTGCGAGCCACTCGAATGCATTATGCGTGATCAGCATCCAGCTCGGCATGCCGTGCGGCAGGCAGTGGCTCAGCACCAGAAACGGGCGCCCGGCCTTTTCCTCGGCAATCAGATGTTGAACCTGGCTTAGAATCTCCGGCTTCCAGGGCGGCATGTTCGCCGTCTCCTGGCGCTTCTGGTCCCTTATGTCCGGGAGCCACACACCGCTGAAATCAGGTTCAGCCCGCGCGCCGGATGCGATCGACGCTTCGACCAGAGCCAGCACGCAACCAAGGACCGCAAGCTTGTTCGACATGCGACATCCCCAACGGCCCCGTTTGAGGATAGTTTGCACTGCTGCGAAAGCAAAGCGCGCCTGCTTCACACTTGCGGGAGGTTCCGCGTGAGTTGAATGTTCAGATTCCGCTCTCGCCCGCGTGCTGGAAGCCGAGATAGCTGGCGGCGACGCCTTCGTGGCGCTCGATCTCGGCCGCGCTTCCCTGCAGCACGAACTCGCCGAGCTCCATCACATAGGCGCGGTCGGCGATTTTCAGCGCGGCCTGCGCGTTCTGCTCGACGAGCAGCACGGAGACGCCGGCGCTGCGCAGTTCGGAGACGGTGCGGAAAATATCGGCAACGATGATCGGAGCGAGCCCCAGGCTCGGCTCATCCAGCATCAACAGTTTGGGCGCGCCCATCAGCGCGCGGCCCATCGCCAGCATCTGCTGCTCGCCGCCGGACAGCGTGCCTGCGAGCTGCTTGCGCCGCTCCTTCAGGCGCGGAAACAGCGTATAGACTCGTTCGAACGCGCTAGCCGAACCAGCCGATGTGCCGCGGAAGGCGCCGAGCAGAAGATTGTCCTCGACGCTCATGCTCCAGAACAGTTCGCGATGCTCCGGCACTAGGCTCAACCCTAAGCCGACGCGGTCCTCGATCTCGAGCTGTGTCAGGTCCGCCCCCAGAAAGCCGATGCGGCCCTTGAGCGGCAGCACGCCCATGATGGCGTTGAGCAGCGTGGTCTTGCCGGCGCCGTTGGCGCCGATGATGGTGACGATCTCGTTCGCGCCAACCTCGAGCGAGACCGAACGGACCGCCTCGACCTTGCCATAGGCGACATGGGCATCGGTCACCGTCAGCAGCTCGCTCATGCGGCGGCTCCAAGATAGGCTCTGATCACTTCCGGATTCGTCTTGATGGCGTCCGGCGTTCCTTCCGCGATCTTGGTGCCGAAATCGAGCACGACCACGCGATCGGCCAAATCCATCACAAATCCCATGTCGTGCTCGACCAGCAGTACCGACATGCCGCTGTCGCGCAATTGCCGCAAGAGCGCGGCGAGCCGCTGCTTTTCCATGTGCCGCAGGCCCGCGGCCGGTTCGTCCAGCAGCAGCAGCAACGGATCGGCGCAAAGCGCGCGGGCGATCTCGACAATGCGCTGCTGACCGAGCGAGAGCGAGCCGGCCGGCTGGTCGATCTGCTCGGCAAGACCGACGCGCTCGATCTGGCGCGCGGCTTCCGCGAACAGCTTTGCTTCATCCATGCGGTCGAGGCGGAACATGCTGGCGAGCGGGCCGGCGTGGCCGCGCAGATGCGCGCCGATCGCGACATTCTCCAGCACGCTCATGTCGGGCACCAGCTTCACATGCTGGAAGGTTCGGGCGACGCCGAGCTTGACGACCTCCTGTGGCGGCGGATTGCGCAGCCTTTTGCCGAGCACGGAGATCGAGCCGCTGGTCGCCGTGAGCACGCCGGTGATCAGGTTGAACGTCGTGCTCTTGCCGGCGCCGTTCGGGCCGATCAGCGCGACGATCTCGCGCGGCCGCACGGCGAAGGACACGTCGTTCACCGCCACCACGCCGCCGAACTGCTTGCGCGCCTTCTCGAGCTGCAGCAGCACGCCAGCCTCGTGCGGCGCCCGCTCGCGCGAGGCGAGCTTGAGCGAGACGTCGGGGCGCTTGCGGGCGGTCTTGAGCGGGAGCCAGGACATCACGAGCGGCCATACGCCGGCTGGGGCGAGCTGCAGCAGCGCCACCAGCAGGATACCGAATACGATGATCTCGAGCTGGCCTTCGCCGTGCAACAGAAGCGGCAGATAGCTCTGCAGCACCTCCTTGAGCACCACCACGATCGCCGCGCCGAGCACGCCGCCCCAGACATAGCCGGCACCGCCGACCACCGCGATGAAGAGATATTCGATGCCGGCCTGCGCGCCGAACGGCGTCGGATTCACCGCGCGCTGGAAATGCGCATAGAGCCAGCCCGAGAGTCCCGCCAGCACCGCGGCGTGGATAAAGACAAGAAGCTTGGCGCGCGGTGTCTGCACGCCAAAGGCTTCGGCTGCAACGTGGCCGCGCCGGAGCGCCCGGATGGCGCGGCCTGTGCGGGAGTCCAACAGGTTCAAGGTGAGCAGCGCCGAGACGAATACCGCGATCCAGATCGCGTAATAGATCGTGCCGGGATCGAGCATCTTCAGCGCACCGATCGAGAGCGGCGGGATCGCCGAAATGCCGTCGTTGCGGCCGAGGAATTCCAGCTTGCTGAACAGATAGAACAGCCCGAGCCCCCAGGCGATGGTGCCGAGCGGCAGATAATGGCCTGACAGCCGCACGGTGACGAGGCCGAGCAGCACCGCGGCGACGCCGCTCACCGCGAGCGAAGCCGGCAACGCGAGCCAGGGCGAGACGCCATAGGCCGTGGTCAGTACCGCCGTGGTGTAGGCACCGAAGCCGACGAACGCCGCCTGGCCAAACGAGGTGAGGCCGCCGACGCCGGTCAGCAGCACGAGCCCCATCGCCACCAGCGCGGAGAGGCCGATATTGTCGAGCAGTACGATCCAGAACGGCGGAACGTCAGGCACAAAGGGAATTGCCGCCATCAGGGCCGCGAAAACGAGAACGGGCCAGCGCTCGCGCATCGCTTACTCTCCCTCTTCCTCGACCGCGGGCGCGGCGAGCGAGCGCAGCAGCAGCACCGGGATCAAGAGCGTAAAGACGATGACTTCCTTGAAGTTGCTGGCATAGAAGGAGGAGAAGGCCTCGACGACACCGACCAGGAGCGCGGCCATGGCGGTCAGCGGATAGCTGACCAGGCCGCCGATGATCGCGGCAATGAAGCCTTTGAGGCCGATCAAAAATCCGGTGTCGTAATAGAGCGTCGTGATCGGCACGATCAGGATGCCCGAGAGCGCGCCGATCACGGACGCGAGCAGGAAGGCGATCTGTCCCGACAGCGAGGTCCTGATCCCGACGAGCCGCGCGCCGAGGCGGTTCACGGCGGTGGCGCGCAGCGCCTTGCCGTAAACGGTCAAGCCGAAGAACAGCCAGAGTGCGACGATGAAGCCGACGGTGAGAGCATAGACCGCGATGCTTTGTCCGGTGAAACGCAACGGGCCCAATGTTGCGGCGGCATCCGCAAGCGCAGGTCCGCGCTGTCCTTCGGCGCCGAAGAACAACAGCCCCAAACCTTGCATGGCGAGATGACAGCCCACGGAGGCGATCAGCAGCACCAGCACCGAAGTGTGCGCGAGCGGCTGGAACGCGAGGCGATAGAGGAAGACGCCGATCAGTGCCACGATCAGAAGCGAGGCGCCGACATTGACCAGAACCGGCGAATGCCGGCCGGCCAGCCACGACGTCAGCGCCAGCACCGCGCCGGGCAAAACGACATTGACCGCGAAGGCGCGCGCGAGCTTTTGCCAGCGGAGGAGCCGTCGCGCGGCGAACAGATCGAAGGCAAAGGCGGCAATACCCATCACGAGCGCCAGCTTCGCCGTGCCGGGCATCTGGCCGGCGCTCAGCGAGGCATAGGTCAGCGCACCGTAGGTGACGAACTCGCCCTGTGGGATCAGGATCACGCGCGTTACGGCGAACACCAGCACAAGTGCCAGCCCCAAGAGGGCGTAGATCGCGCCATTGGTGATGCCGTCCTGCACCAGGAACAGCATGATCGTGGAGTTCAAGTGCGGACGCTCCCCCTGATGTCCGGCCTGATTGCAAAGCAAGGCCGGCCCGTCGCGGCAGTTGAAAAGCTGTGCCGATATTTGATATGTTGAATAACAATTATCGAATATAATCTCAAGGCTGCTGGCCGGCCTTGCCGTTTCCAACCTGTCGTGATCGCGAGCATGGGGCGATGACCGTTTCCAAGATTGCTGTCGCCGAGGCCGCAAGAGCCCGCAAGGAGCCGCCCGAGCCCGCCGAGACCACAGCGCTCCAGCTCGGCGAGCTCTCCGAACTGCTCGGCTATACGCTGAAACGCGCGCAGCTCAAAATCTTCGAGGATTTTCTGCGCTGCATGGCCCCCCTGCAGCTCACGCCGGCGCAATTCTCCGTATTGCTCCTGCTGGAGAAGAATCCCGGCCGCAACCAGACCGAGATTGCCAATACGCTCGGGATCCTGCGGCCGAATTTCGTCTCGATGCTCGACGGCCTGGAAAGCCGCGGGCTTTGCGAGCGGGTGCGCTCGACCAACGACCGCCGCTCGCACATCCTGCTCTTGACGGAGAGGGGCCGCAACATGCTGGCCCGGGCAAAACGGCTCGTCGCGGGCAAGCACGAGGCGCGGCTCAACGAGCTCCTCGGCCCCACCAATCGCGCCGCGCTGCTCGCGATGCTGACCAAGATCGTCGACGAATTTTAGTTGGCCCCGTCCTTCCGGGGCGATGCGATAGCATCGAACCCGACAATCCCGCGCCGACAACTTCTTTATTCCGGGTTCGCTCGCCCTCGGCGAGCGCCTGGGAATGACCGGATTGGTCCGTCCGAATACGGTGATGCCGAAAACCTGCTAATTGATGCTTGACACATCAATTTGGAGGTATAGTAGCTGGATTCTCTCAGAATTCTGCGGAGGGGTAAATCCCGTGATCACCGCCGCGCAGTTGCGCGCCGCCCGCGCGCTTCTTGGGATTGATCAGCGCGAGCTGGCGCAACGCTGCGGCCTGTCGCTGCCGACCATCCAGCGCATGGAAGCCTCCGAAGGGGTGATCCGCGGCAATGTCGATTCGCTGATGAAGCTGGTCGAAGCGCTGGCCGCCGCCGGAATCGAACTGATCGGCGAGGGGGCCGCGAGCCAGGGCGGCGGCCGCGGCGTCAGGCTGGCGTCAGCGGCGCCAAAAGCGGGAGCGGGCGACTTGGCATGAACGCGCGCGCGGCCATCGATAGGTGGACGCGGCCATGATCGCCGCGGCGCTGACTTGTGTCGCTGTGTTGCTGGCGCTGGCCCCAGCGGGAATTGCGCTCGCCATGCATGCGCGCGGCTCGGCCGTGGTTTATGGCGCAAGCTTGGTTGCGACCCTCGCGCTCTGCGTCATCGCACTTTCGGTTCTGCTCGATCCGGCGCATCCGACGCTGAGCACTACGCTGCCCGTTGGATTGCCCTGGTTGGGGGCGCATTTTCGCATCGATCCGCTTGCCGCCTTCTTTCTCTCCGTGGTCAATTTTGGCGGCGCGGCAGCGAGCCTGTTCGCGCTGGGCTACGGCCGGCACGAGCATTCGCAGGGGCGCGTGCTGCCGTTTTATTCGGCCTATCTTGCCGCCATGAACGCGGTCGTGCTGGCGGATGACGCTTTCAGCTTCCTGGTTGCCTGGGAGTTCATGTCGCTCGCCTCCTGGGCGCTCGTGGTTGCCCATCACCGCGAGAGCGAGAATGTCCGCGCCGGCTATGTCTATCTGCTGATGGCAAGCTTCGGCACGCTGGCGCTGCTGCTCGCCTTCGGCGTGCTCGCAGGTGGCGGCGGCAATTATGATTTCGCCAGCATCCGCGCCACGCATCTGACGCCGATGCTCTCGACTGCGGTCCTGCTGCTGGCGTTGCTCGGAGCCGGATCGAAGGCCGGTCTGGTGCCGCTGCATGCCTGGCTGCCGCTCGCGCATCCCGCGGCACCGAGCCATGTCTCCGGGCTGATGAGCGGCGTCATGACCAAGGTCGCGATCTACGGCTTTGTCCGCATCGTGTTCGACCTGCTCGGTCCGCCGGAATGGTGGTGGAGCATGCTCGTCCTGGCGATCGGCGGCCCATCCGCCACGCTCGGCGTGCTCTATGCGCTGATGCAGCGCGATATCAAACGCGTGCTGGCCTACTCGACGATCGAGAATATCGGCATCGTTTTCGTCGGGCTCGGCCTCGCGCTCGCCTTCAAGGCCGAAGGCATGGCCTGGGTCGCCGCGCTCGCCTTCACCGCGGCACTGCTTCATGTGCTCAACCACGCCGCCTTCAAGAGCCTGCTCTTCTTCGGTGCCGGGTGCGTGCTCAACGCCACCGGCGAGCGGAACATGGAAAGACTGGGCGGGCTGATCCACCGCATGCCGCAGACGGCGGTCGCGATGCTGATCGGCTGCGTCGCGATCTCGGGGCTGCCGCCCTTCAACGGCTTTGTCTCGGAATGGCTGACATTCCAGGCGATCCTGCTTAGCCCGCAATTGCCGTCCTGGGGCCTGAAGCTGATCATTCCCGCCGTCGGCGGGCTGCTGGCGCTGGCCGCGGCGCTTGCGGCCGCCTGTTTCGTCAAACTCTACGGCATTAGCTTTCTCGGCCGCGCGCGCGGCGAGGCGGCCGGCGGCGCGCAGGAGGTCGATCGCTTCTCGCTGGCCGCCCTGTTCGCATTGGCCGCGTTCTGCCTGGTGGCCGGCATTTTCCCTGGCCTCTTCATCGATGCGCTCGGGCCGGTCGCGACCGCAATGGTCGGCAACAGCATGCCGCACCAGGCCGGCCTGCAATGGCTGACCATCGTGCCGATCGCGGAAAGCCGCAGCTCCTATAACGGTCTCCTGCTGTTCGCCTTCGTGCTGCTCTCCGGCTCGATCGCCTCGATCGCAATTCATCGCCTGGCCTCCGATCGCTTCCGCCGCGCACCGGCCTGGGACTGCGGCTTCCCCGATTCCAGCCCTGCGATCCAATACACCGCATCCAGCTTCTCGCAGCCGATCCGTCGCGTATTCGGCACCACCATCTTTGCCGCGCGCGAGATCGGCGAGATGCCGCCCCCGGGCTCGGCCGCGCCGGCGCGACTCGTGGTCGACATGCATGATCTGATCTGGGAAGCGCTCTATGCCCCGATCGCAAAGACCATCGGCTTTGCGACCGAGCGCATCAACGTCCTGCAATTCCTGACCATCCGCCGCTATCTCGCGCTGGTATTCGTGGCGCTGATCGTGCTGCTCCTGGTGCTCGCGATATGAGCATGATCCACGATCTCATCTCGCAGGGTGCGCAGATGCTGCTCGTGCTCCTGCTCGCGCCGTTGCTCACCGGCTTCGTCCGCAAGATCAAGGCGCGACTGTTGCGCCGGCAGGGCCCGCCGCTGTTGCAGCCCTATCGCGACCTGATCCGCCTGATGCGCAAGGACGTGGTGCTCGCCGAAAACGCCTCCTGGCTGTTCCGCGTCATCCCCTACATCATCTTCGCCGGCACCTGGGTCGCGGCCTCGCTGGTGCCGACCTTCGGCGGTGGATTGTTGTTCTCCTGGTCGGCCGATCTCATCGCCATCATTGCGCTGCTCGGCAGCGCGCGCTTCTTCCTTGCGCTCGCAGGGCTCGATGTCGGCACCGCCTTCGGCGGCATCGGCTCCAGCCGCGAGGTGATGATCGCCTCGCTCGCCGAGCCCGCGATCCTGATCATGGTGTTTTCGGTGGCAATGATCGCGGGCTCGACCCAGCTCTCGACCATCGCCGAATTCATGGGGTCGAGCGCGGTGGGCCTGCGCGTGTCGCTCGGTCTTGCGCTGGTCGCGTTAACCATCGTGGCCATCGCCGAGAACGGGCGAATTCCCGTCGACAACCCGGCGACGCATCTCGAACTCACCATGGTGCATGAGGCGATGGTGCTGGAATATTCGGGGCGGCATCTCGCGCTGATCGATCTCTCCTCGCAGCTCAAACTGTTGCTCTATATTTCGATGGTCGCCTGCATCTTCATGCCATGGGGCGCCGCCCTGCCGGAGGCCGGCGTGCGGTCGCTCGCGGTCGGCGCGCTCGCCTACATCGTCAAGCTTTCGGCCTGCGGCGTCGCGCTCGCGGTGTTCGAGACCGCGATCGCCAAGATGCGGGTGTTCCGGATACCGGAGTTCCTGGGCGCGGCGCTCATGCTGGCGCTGCTGGCGACGCTGCTGCGCTTCGTTTCGGGGAGCCTGTGAGCCATGCACGGCCTTGAATTCGACGTCGCTCATCTGCTCGCGGGCACGCTGGTGCTGGCAAGCTTCATGATGCTGTACCAGGACCGGCTCACCGCGCTCCTCAACGTCTATGCGCTGCATGCGCTGGTGCTGGCGCTGTCGGTCGCCTGGCAGGCCTTCATCCAGGATGCGCCGCATCTCTATGTCACCGCCTTCATCGCGCTGGTCTTCAAGGGCATCATCATTCCGGTCGCCCTGCACCGGATCATTGTCCGCCTTGGCATTCACCGCGAGATCGAGACCGCCGTCAGCGTCGGGCTGACCATGTTGGCGGGCATCGGTCTCGTCGCGCTGTCGATGGTGGTGATGCTGCGCATTACGCCCGGTGCTGACGCGTTGGCGCGGGAGGATCTTGCCTTTGCGCTCTCGGTGGTGCTGCTCGGGCTTCTGATCATGGTGACCCGCCGCAATGCGGTGAGCCAGGTGGTTGGCTTCATGTCGCTGGAAAACGGTCTGGTGCTGGCGGCGACCGGTGCCAAGGGCATGCCGCTGGTGGTGGAGATCAGCGTCGCCTTCTCGGTGCTGATCGCCTTCATCGTTATCGGCATCTTCCTGTTCCGCATTCGCGAGCGCTTCGACAGCGTCGATATCCAGGCGCTGGACCGCTTCCGGGGAGAACGCCGATGACGATCGACGCGCTCGCCGCCATCCTGCTCATCCCCGCGGCGTCGGCCGCGATCCTCGCGCTGATGCCCGATTACCGGCTCAGCGCCGCAATCAACGTGGTGGCGGCGCTGTTCACCTTCCTGACGGCCTTGTCGCTGTTCGTGATCGAGCCGGTGTCCGGCCAGTATCTTCTGGTCGACGACCTCAACAAGGTGTTCATCGTGCTCAACACCTTCGTCGGCTTCACCACGAGCGTGTTCAGCGCGAGCTATATCAGCCATGAAATCGCGATCGGGCGACTGACGCCCGCCTTCGTGCGCTTCTATCACGCGATGTACCAGACGCTGATGTTCGCGATGAACCTTGCGCTGGTCGCCAACAATATCGGCCTGATGTGGGTCGCGGTCGAGGTCGCGACGCTGACGACGGTGCTGATGGTCGGCATCTACCGCACCCATGAGGCGCTGGAAGCGGCCTGGAAATATTTCATTCTCGGCAGCGTCGGCATCGCGCTCGCGCTGTTCGGCACCATCCTGGTCTACATGGCCGCGCGGCCCGTGATCGGGGAGGGGCTGGACGCGATGGTGTGGACGGTGCTGGTGAAACGCGCCGCCGAGTTCGATCCCGCGCTGCTCAATGTCGCCTTCGTGTTTTTGCTGCTCGGCTACGGCACCAAGGTGGGCCTGGCGCCGCTGCACGCCTGGCTGCCCGATGCCCATGCCGAGGGACCAACGCCGATCTCGGCGGTGCTGTCCGGGCTTTTGCTCAACGTCGCACTCTACGCGCTGCTCCGCTTCAAGATGATGCTCGCGGTTTCCGTCGGCACCATCGCGCCGGGCCCGCTGATGGTGGTGATGGGCCTGATCTCCGTCATCTTCGCGAGCCTGATGCTCTACCGCCGGCGCGACATCAAGCGCATGTTCGCCTATTCCTCGATCGAGCACATGGGCATCATCGTGTTCGCCTTCGGCATGGGCGGGCCGCTCGCGAATTTCGCAGGTCTGTTGCACATGACCATGCATTCCCTGACCAAGTCGGCGATCTTCTTTGCGGTCGGCCATGTCGCGCAGGTCAAGGGAACGCAGAAGATCGCCGACATCGGCGGGCTCACCGTCACCAACCCGGTGCTCGGCTGGGGGTTGATGCTCGGCGTCGTCGCCATCGTCGGCCTGCCGCCGCTCGGTATCTTCATGAGCGAGTTCCTGGTCGTCACCTCAACGTTCGCCCGCTCGCCTTACCTCGCGGCCCTCCTGGTGCTCGGCATCCTGATCGCGCTGGGCGGGTTGTTCTTGCGCATCAATGTCGTGATGTTCGGCGAGCCGAAGGGCGCGACGAAGCCGGCTGAAGCCTCTTACGTGCCGATGTTCACCCATCTGGCGCTGGTCTGCATGGCCGGCGTCTATTTGCCCCCGGCCCTGGTGAACGGCTTTCAGAACGTCGCGCGATTGTTGGGGTAAGCTCGATGGCTCTGCTCGACGGCATCCCGCATCACTCCACTTCGTCGCCGCATCGGCCGTGGCCGCGCGCTGACGTCGGCGAGGAGGGCTGGTTGAAGGCGATCGAGCTTCTCGCCGGCGGGGAACTCACGCTGCTCGGCCTCTGGGGCGAGGTGGACGTCGTGCACATGGCGCTGCTCGGCGGCGCGAGCGATGTCGCGGTCATCAGCCTGCAATGCGCATCGGGAAAAATCCCTAGCGTCAGCGTCTCCCATCCGCCGGCGCTGCGGCTCGAACGCAGCATTCGCGATCTCTTCGGGCTCGAAGCGGTCGGCGCCGGCGATACGCGGCCGTGGCTCGATCACGGCGTGTGGGGCGTGCACGCGCCGCTCGGCAGTAATACGGCCGCGGGTGGGAAAACCCCTTATCGATTCCTGCCCGCCGAGGGCGAGGCGTTGCACCAGGTCGCGGTCGGGCCGATCCATGCCGGGATCATCGAGCCCGGTCATTTCCGCTTCGCGGCGAACGGCGAGCATGTGGTGCGGGTGGAGCAGCGGTTCGGCTTTGTGCACAAAGGCATCGAGAAGCTGATGCAGGACACCTCGCTGGAAGCGGCAGCAAAGCTCGCGGGCCGCACCTCCGGCGACAGCACGGTCGCTTATTCCTTTGCGTTTGCAGGCGCCGTTGAAGCAGCGCTCAATACGCAAGCACCGCCGCGTGCGACTTATTTGCGCGCGCTCATGGCCGAGCTCGAGCGGCTTGCCAATCATATCGGCGACATCGGCGGCATCTGCAATGATGCCTCCTTCGCGCTGATGCTGGCCCAGACCGGCATCCTGCGTGAGCGGGTCTTGCGCGCCGCCGATGTCTGCTTCGGCCACCGCTTGATGATGGATATGATCGTGCCGGGCGGTGTTGCGCGCGACATCGGCTCCGGCGGCGTGGAGGAGGTGCGGGCGCTGCTTGCCGAAATCCGCAAAGTGTTCCCGCGCCTGGTCGAGCTCTATGACAACACCGCCTCGTTACAGGACCGCACCGTCACGACCGGTATCGTCAAGGCGGAATACGCTCGCCGCTTCGGCGCCGGCGGCTATGTCGGTCGCGCGGCTGGCCGCGCCTTCGATGCGCGGCGAAACTTCGCTTACGCGCCCTATGATCGATTGTCGTTTGAAGTGCCGGTGCTGGAGGCCGGCGACGTCAATGCGCGGGTCTGGATCCGCATCCGCGAAGTCGAACAGAGCCTTGCGCTGATCGATCAGATCCTCGACCGCCTGCCGCGCGGCGAGATCAGGACAGAGCTCAAGCCGAGCGGCGAGGTGCGCGAGGGCATGGCCCTGGTCGAGGCATTCCGCGGCGACGTGCTGGTCTGGCTGAGGCTCGACACTGAGAACCGCATCCGGCGCTGTCATTTGCGCGACGCCTCCTGGTTTCAGTGGCCGCTGCTGGAGGCCGCGATCGAGAAGAACATCATCGCCGATTTCCCGCTCTGCAACAAATCCTTCAACTGCTCCTATTCCGGGGCCGATTTGTAAGGCGTATGCGATGCGAAGGACCTTGCTCGAAAGCCTCACGCACGGCCCGCTCACCGAAGCGCCGCCCGCGCCGGATGAAGCGGCCCTCGCCGAGCTGGCGAGGAGCGTCGACAAAGCGGCGCAGGCGCGGCTTGGACGTTCGCTGTCGATCCGGGCGGTCGACGCCGGCTCCTGCAATGCTTGCGAGCTGGAAATTCACGCGCTCAGCAACGCCTTCTACGACCTCGAGCGTTTCGGCCTGCGCTTTGTCGCCTCGCCACGCCACGCCGATGTCCTGATGGTCACAGGGCCCGTGACAAAGAACATGCGCGAGGCGCTGCTTCGCGCCTATAACGCCACGCCCGATCCCAAATGGGTCGTGGCTGTCGGTGGCTGCGCGGCCGATGGTGGCATTTTCAGGAGCAGTTACGCCTGCCTCGGCGGCGTGTCCGATGTGGTGCCGGTCGATCTGCACATTCCCGGCTGCCCGCCATCACCCACCGCGTTGCTCAAGGGCCTGCTGGCGTTGCTGCAGTATGTCGCGGGGAAGTAGGATTCGGAAGAGGTGGGCAAAGGCGCGCATGCGCCGTGCCCACCATTGCAACGCGGCTTTGGACGGTGGGCACGTTTCGCTTGGCCCACCCTACGGCCGTCATTCCGGGTTCGATGCTTCGCATCGCCCCGGAATGACGTGCCCTTACTCCACCAAAATCACCCTGATGTCGTTGACGTTGGTCAGCGTCGGGCCAGTCTGCAGGAGATCGCCGGTCGCCGCGAAGAACGCGGTGGCGTCGTTGTTGTCGAGATATGCGCGCGGATCGAGCCCGAGCGATTTCATCTTCGCGAAGGTACTCGCATCGATAATCGCCCCGGCGGGATCGCTCGCGCTGCCGCCGCCGCCGTCGGCACCGTCGGTATCGCCGGCGAGCGCCGCAACGTCAGGCGTATCCTTCAAGAGATCCGCCAGCGCCAGCGCGTATTCCTGGTTGGGACCACCATGGCCATTGCCGCGCACCGTCACCGTGAGCTCGCCGCCGGAGAGGATCGCGCTGCGGCGGCCCTCGCTGCGCGCCTTGAGCGCCAGCCGGGCATGGTCGGCGGCGACCTCGCGTGCTTCGCCTTCGAGATCGGCGCCGAGATCGACGATCTCATAGCCGGCCGCTCGCGCGCGGGCGATCGCCGCGTCGAGCGAAGCTTTCGGTTTCGCGATCAATTCGTAGCGCGCCCGGGCGAAGGCGGGATCGCTCGCCTTGCAACTCTCGTTGCGCGGGTCCTCCAGCGCGCGGCGGATCGCCTCATCCACCTCCAGGCCATATTTGGCGATGATCGCGCGCGCGTCCGCAAGCGTGGTCGGATCGGGCACCGTCGGGCCCGAGGCGATCGCGGACGGATCGTCGCGCGGCACGTCGGAGATCGCGAGCGTCACGATCTCGGCAGCGTGCTGGCCGGCGCGCGCCAGTCGCCCGCCTTTGATGCGCGACAGATGCTTGCGGACCGTGTTGATCTCGCCGATCGGCGCGCCTGAGCGCAGCAGGGCCCGCGTCAACTGCTGCTTTTGCGCAAAGCTGATGCCGTCGGCCGGCGCGATCCAGTTGGCGGAGCCGCCGCCCGACAACAGCACCAGCAGAAGATCCTCCGCCTGCGCGCTCTCAGCCAGCCGCAGCGTCTCCTCCGCGGCCTTCATGCCTGCCTCGTCCGGCATCGGGTGGCCGGCCTCGATCACCTTGATGCGCCGCGTCGGCACGCCGTGGCCGTGGCGCGTGGTGGCAATGCCGGAAAGCCGCGCCGGATCGAGCTTGAGCGCGTCGAGATAGTGCCGCTCGGCGGCGGCCGCCATGGCAGCGGCGCCCTTGCCGGCGGCGAGGCAGATCACGCGGCCGGATGGCGGCGGCGACAGATGTGGCGCCAGCACGACATCGGGATGGGCAGCGGCCACGGCCGCGTCGAAGATTGCGCGCAGGAGAGGGCGTCGGTCGGTCATTTTTTCCGCAAGCATCGAGAGAAGGACATCGCATTCGCTTATCCCTCGTCTCCGCTCAAAAGAAAACCCCCGCAAGAGCATGATCCGGAAAAGTGGGCGCCGGTTTTCCGAAGAGATCATGCTCCAAAACCAGAGCGCGATGATGCATCGCGCTCTAAGCTTGCGGGCGCGAATTTCAGGCGTTGCGGCGCAGGCTAGCCGCCGACGTCGCCGGAGATGACGTCGCCGAACAGCTCCCACTTCTCGCCCTTGAAACGCTGGAGCTGAAGCTGGCTGATCGGGGCGAAGTCGCTCGGGGATGTGTTGATGGTGATGCCGGGCAGCAGCATCTCGACGCGGAAGTCCTTCAGGTTTGCCGCCTGCTTCATCACGTTCTCGCGCGTGAGATTGTCGCCGCATTGCTTGAGCACCTGCACCAGCGTCTGCGCGACGCTGTAGCCGACCACGGGTTCGTTGGCGAGCTTGTCGCCCTCGGGGAAATCCTTGGCCATGAAGTCGAGGAACTGCTTCATCCCGGCGTCGTCCTTCCATTGCGGGTCGGAGACGTCCTTCAGATAGGCCGCGGAAATGATGCCTTGCGCATTCTCAAAGCCGGCCGGCTTCATCACGCTGCCGACCGAGGCCGAGACGTTATTGAGAATGTGCAGCGCATTCCAGTCGATCTCGTGCGCCTTCTTGATCGCTTGCGCCGCGAATTTCGGTGTGGTGATGTCGACGAACACGTCGGCGCCGGTCGACTTCAGCTTGACGATGTGGCTATCGATGGTCGGCTCGGTGGTCTCGTAGCTTTCTTCCGCGATGATCATCGAGGCGGCCTTGGCGCCAAGCCCGTCCTTCAGGCCTTTCAGATAGTCCTTGCCGTAATCGTCGTTCTGGTAGAGCACCGCGATCTTGGCGCCGGGCTTCTCCTTCAGAAGGTATTTCGCGTAGATGCGCGACTCGCTTTGGTAGTTGGGCTGCCAGCCCATGGTCCAGGGGAAGTTTTGCGGGTCGTTCCACTTGGTCGCGCCGGTGGCGACGAAGAGCTGCGGCACCTTCTTCGCATTCATATATTTGTGGATCGCGGAGTTCGGCGGCGTGCCCAGCGAATTGAAGATGAACAGCACCTCGTCGCTTTCGACCAGCTTGCGCGCCTGCTCGACGGTCTTCGGCGGGCTGTAGCCGTCGTCATAGGAGATGAAGTTGATCTTGCGCCCGTTGATGCCGCCTTCGGCATTGATCTTCCTGAAATAGGCGGCCTCGGTCTTGCCGATCTGGCCGTAGGCGGACGCCGGGCCGCTATAGGGCATGATGTTGCCGATCTTGATTTCAGTGTCGGTGGCGCCGGTGTCATATTTCTTATCCGCGGCCGGCGCGGCGGCAATCGAAGTGGCGAACAGGACAAGGGCGGTCGACGCTACGGCCAGCCTTGTGGCGATAACAGGCATTACGTTCTCTCCCTTTTTTGAAAAATGTCGATCGTGTCGCGGCTCTCTTGACCGGGAGCTCTTTTCTGATCGGATGTAGTCGATACCATTTTGCGAAAACGGTCAAACGGAAAGCCCCCGCGAAAAGCCGCAGGGGCTGCCGTCTTGGTGCTGAAGTTCGCGACGGGGCGCTCGGGGCTAACCGCCGACGTCGGACGAGATGACGTCGCCGAAGCGCTCCCAGCTATCGCCCTTGAAGCGCTCGAGCTGCAATTGCGAAATCGGCGCAAAGTCCGTCGGCGAGGTGTTGACCTTGACCCCGGGCAGGAACATCCCGAGCTCGAGATCCCGGATATTCGCCGCCTGTTTCATGACATTGGCGCGGGTGAGATCGTTGCCGCAGGCCTTGAGCACATGCACCAGGCCCTGGGCCACGGTGTAGCCGTAGACCACGTTGATGTCGCTGCGGTTGGCATCAGGGAAGTACTTGTCCAGGAATGCACTCCATTCCTTCATCCCGGCGTCGTCCTTCCACTGCGGATCGGTGGGATCCTTCAGATAAGCCGAGGAGATGATGCCCTGATCATTCTCGAAGCCGGCCGGCTTCATCACGCTGCCGATCGAAACCGAGACGTTGTTGAGGAAGTGCACCGGCTTCCAGCCGATCTCGGCGATTTTCCTGATCGCCTGTGCCGCGAACTTCGGCGTGGTGACGTTGAAGAAGATGTCGGCGCCGCTCGCCTTCAGCGTGACGATGTGGGAATCGATCGTCGGCTCGGTGGTCTCGTAACTTTCCTCGGCCACGATCATCGAGCCGGCCTTGGCGCCAAGCCCGTCCTTCAATCCTTTCAGGTAATCCTTCCCATAGTCGTCGTTCTGGTACAGCACGGCGATCTTGCCGTTCGGATGATCTTTGAGGATGTATTTCGCGTAGATGCGCGACTCGCTCTGGTAGTTGGGCTGCCAGCCCATGGTCCAGGGGAAATCCTTCGGGTCGTTCCACTTGGTTGCGCCGGTGGCGACGAAGAGCTGCGGCACCTTCTTCGCGTTCATGTATTTCTGGATCGCCGAGTTCGGCGGCGTGCCGAGCGAGTTGAAGATCAGGAGCACCTCATCGCTCTCGACCAGCTTGCGTGCCTGCTCGACGGTCTTCGGCGGGCTGTAGCCGTCGTCATAGGAGATGAAGTTGATCTTTCGCCCGTTGATGCCGCCTTCCGCATTGATCTTGTTGAAGTAGGCCGCTTCCGTCCGTCCGATCACGCCGTAGGCAGAGGCCGGGCCGCTATAGGGCATGATGTTACCGATCTTGATTTCGGTATCGCTCGCGCCGGTGTCATATTTGCCTTGCGCCAGCGCTGCCGGGGACATCGCAACGGCTATCGCGAGCGCGGCCGAAAAGGTCGCCCAGCGCCATTCGAATGCAGGCATGGTGTTCTCCCTGGTCGGTGAATGCGTCTCCTTGTGATTGTTGGGAGGTCTGCTCGCGCTCCGCTCGTCTGGCGTGCGGGCGTTGACGCTTCCCACGTTTGTTGGGCGCGTCCTCCTGACGCTCCGGCCCACATTCAACACCCGTTGCGAGGTACCAGCAATATAAAGCCCCCCGCGACAGCATCGCGGGGGGCGTCATTTAGTCTAACGGGCGAGCTGCGGGGAACCCACAGGTATCATTGGATGCTGCTTTGCTCGTTGAGCTGGCCGCTCATGATGGGGCCGAACAACTCCCACTTCTCGCCCTTGAAGCGCATCATCTGGAGCTGCTTGATTGGAGCGAAATCGGTCGGCGACGTGTTGATCTTGATGCCGGGCAGGAGCGTGTCCGGCTCGAAATCATTCAAGGTTGCGGCCTGCTTCATCACGTTCTCGCGGGTCAGGTCGTCGCCGCATTGCTTGAGCACTTGCACCAGCGTCTGCGCCACGCCGTAACCGTACACCGTCGAGGCGTTCAGCCTGTCGCCCTCCGGATAATATTTCTCCAGGAACGCATAGAATTTCTTCATGCCGGGATCGTTGTCCCATTGCGGATCGGAGCCGTCCTTGGCGTAGGCCGACGACAGGATGCCTTGGGAGTTCTCGAAGCCCGCCGGCCTGAGCACGCCGCCGACGGAGGCCGACACGTTGGAGACGATGTGCAGGGGGTGCCAGTCGATCTCGGCAAGCCTCTTGATCGCCTGCGCCGCAAATTTCGGCGTGGTGACGGAGATGAAGACATCGGCGCCGGAAGCTTTCAGCCTGACGATGTGATTGTCGATCGAAGGCTCCGAGGTCTCGTAGCCTTCCTCGGCGACGATCATGGAGCTCTTGTCCGCGAGGCCGTCCTTGAGCCCTTTGAGATAGTCCTTGCCGAAATCATCGTTCTGATAGAGCACGCCGATCTTGCCGTCGGGCTTCTCCTGGAGCAGATATTTCGCATAGATATGCGCCTCGCTCTCGTAGGAGGGCTGCCAGCCCATGGTCCAGGGGAAGTTCTTGGGGTCGTTCCACTTGCTGGCGCCGGTGGCGACGAAGAGCTGCGGCACTTTCTTGGCATTCAAATATTTCTGGATCGCCGAGTTCGAGGGCGTGCCGAGCGCATTGAAGATCAAGAGGACCTCATCGCTCTCGACCAGCTTGCGTGCCTGCTCCACGGCTTTCGGCGGGCTGTAGCTGTCGTCGTATGAAATAAACTTGATCTTGCGGCCGTTGATGCCGCCTTCGGCATTGATCTTGTTGAAATAGGCCTCTTCGGTCTTGCCGATCACGCCATAGGCGGAGGCAGGGCCGCTATAGGGCACGATGTTGCCGATCTTGATCTCGGTATCGCTGGCGCCGGCGTCGTATTTCTTTTGCGCGAGTGCCGCGCCGGAGGTAGAGAAGACGACCGCCGTCGCAAGCGCGGCGATTCTTAGTTTTTGCGAAAGCATCATTTCTCCTTGCTTGAGTAAAGAACGCGTTGCTCGCCCGCCCCGCATCAGCTAAAGCCTCGGCGAAGAAGAGCGGGGCAAGGTAAACCGGCCGCGCGGATCATTCAGTCCAACCAAGGACTATACCGCTTCACTTACCGCTTCTTGTATTTCGCGAGCGTCTGCTGGCAGACGATCGCAACCTGTCTTGCGCCGTGCGGCACGGCGAAGATGACGAGGAACAAGAGCACGCCGAATACCGCACCCGACAATCCTTTCGAAATGCTCTCGGCGATGTTCGGCACGAAAATGATGAAGGCCGAGCCCACGATCGATCCGGGCAGCCAGCCGACGCCGCCGACCACCATGCCGAGGAACAGCGCGATGGCGAGCGTGATGGTGTAGCTGTCGGGCGCGACGAACTGCACGACGATGGCGCCGAGCGAGCCGGCAATGCCAGTGATCCCGGCGGAAACGCCGAATGCCAGCGTCTTGTACAACGCAACGTCGATGCCCATGGCGGAGGCCGCGATCTCGTTGTCGCGGATCGCCATGAAGGCGCGGCCCGAGCGCGAGCGCAGCAGATTGACCGAGGCGATGTAGATCGCGATCGTGATCACCAGGGTGAAATAATAGAGCCACATGTCCTGCGACATCGGCAGGCCGAACGGCGCGTCAGGCTTGGTCACGACCAGGCCCTGCACGCCGCCGGTCCAGGGCTCCAGGAAATTCAGCTTCAGGAGCTGCGGCATCGCCGTTGCGAGCGCGAAGGTCGCGAGCGCAAGA
This sequence comes from Bradyrhizobium sp. STM 3562, assembly GCF_045571435.1. Lineage (NCBI taxonomy): Bacteria > Pseudomonadati > Pseudomonadota > Alphaproteobacteria > Hyphomicrobiales > Nitrobacteraceae > Bradyrhizobium > Bradyrhizobium sp. STM 3562. The sequence continues at coordinate 7,924,409 of NZ_CP120694.1, read as the reverse complement.
TACACGCCGGACAGCCGCAGCGCCGGCTGGCCGAACAGGAAGCCCGCAGCGAAGCACAAGGCGCCCGAAATCGGGAGGGTCAGCACGTAATTGACATTGTACTGCTCCATCAGGACCGCCGACGTATAGGCGCCGATTGCATAGAACGCGCTCTGGCCCAGCGAGAACTGGCCGCTGCCGCCGGTCAGGATGTTGAGCGCCAGCACGGCGAGCCCATAGACCAGGAGCATCGTCATCTGGAAGATGATGAAGTTCTTGACGAACAGTGGCGCGACGACCAGCAGGGCCAGCACCGTCAGCGATGTGCCGGTGCCGAGCGTCATGGCCCGCTTGGGAACGGCCTCTACCGCAGGCGCCTCGGTTACGACTTCCTCGACAGCAGCGCTCATGCTCAGACTCGCTTCACGATGGGCCGGCCGAACAGTCCGGCGGGTTTGACGACGAGGACGGAAATGATCAGCGCCAGGGCGATCGGCAGTTTCAGTTCATTGCCGACGCCGGGGATGTAGGTGCCGGCGAGGTTCTCGAAGATGCCGACGAGGAAGCCGCCGATCACCGCGCCGAAGGGGCTCGTCAGCCCGCCGAGCACCGCGGCGGCAAAGCCGTAGATCAGGACGCCTAGCATCATGTTGGGCTCAAGGAAGACCACGGGCGCGATCATCATCCCCGCAATCGAGCCGATCGCGGCTGCCATGCCCCAGCCGAGCGCGATCATCCAGGATGTGTTGATGCCGACCAGCCGCGCCGATTCAGGCAGCGAGGCTGCCGCGCGCATGGCCAATCCCACCCGCGTATACCGGAAGAAGGCGTAAAGCCCGATCAGGAGCAGGATGGTGACGCCGATCATGCCGGCCTGGTGGGTCGAAATGAGCTGGCTGCCGAGGAAGGGCGCCGAGCCGAACGGAGTCGGATATTGCTTGATGGTGAAATCCCAGATCAGCCCCGCGGACGAGTTGATGATCGAATACAGCGCAATGAAACCCGCCACGTTGGTCAGGATCGGCGCTTTTGCCAGCGGCTTGAACATCACGCGCTCGATCGCGATGCCCCCGGCGAAGGACAGCGCAATCGTGATGAAAAACGCCGCCCAATAGGGCATGCCCCATTGCATGAGCTGCCAGGAGATGAAGGTCGAGAACATCGCCATTTCGCCTTGCGCGAAATTGAGATGGTCGATCGCCTGGTAGATCATCACCACCGCAAGCGCCATGCAGGCATAGATCGCGCCGGTGGAGATGCCGGCCAGGATTTGGTTGATGAAAAGCTCCATCGGCCTCGCGCTCCCTAAAGCGTGAAGGGTTCTGATTGAACTGCAACGGCATCGCGGGTCCACCTCTCCCCAGTGGGGAGAGGTCGATTTGCGCAGCAAATCGGGTGAGGGGCCGCAGCTTCAACGAGAGAGCGTAACCCCTCACCCGGCGCTTCGCGCCGACCTCTCCCTAAGGGAGAGGTGTAGTGAGTGCGCGGGTAGATCCACTCCATCAATCTCACCCCAGCTCAGTAACCGAGATAGGACTTGCGGACGTCCTCGTTGCTCGCGATCTCCTTCGCTGACCCCGACATGACGATGCGGCCGGTCTCGATCACATAGGCATGGTCGGCGAGTTCGAGCGCGAGCTGCGCATTCTGTTCGACGACAAGTATCGAGACCTTCTCCTCGCGGTTGATCTTGCCGAGGATATTGAAGAGATCGCGCACCACCAGCGGCGCGAGCCCGAAGGACGGCTCGTCCAGCAGCATCAGGCGCGGCCGCAGCATCAGCGCGCGGGCAACCGCAAGCATCTGCTGCTCGCCGCCCGACAGCGTGCCGGCCTGCTGGCCGTAACGCTGCTTGAGCACGGGGAAATAGGCATACATCCGTTCGATATCGGCGACGATGCCGGTCTTGTCGGTGCGGGTGATGGCCCCGAGCTGCAGGTTCTCCTCCACGGTCATGGCGGTGAAGGTGCCGCGGCCCTGCGGCACATGCGCGATCCCGAGCCGCACGATGGTCTCGGTCGAACGGCTGCCGAGCGGCTGGCCATCGAATTCGATCGCGCCGGTCGATCGCACCATGTTGCAGATCGCGCGCAGCGTCGTGGTCTTGCCGGCGCCGTTGGCCCCGAGCAAGGTGGTGAGGCTGCCCTCGCTGAGGGAGAAGGTGAGCCCGTGCAACGCCTGCACCTGGCCGTAATAGGCGCGCAGGTCCTTGACGTTGAGCAGCGTCGTCATTGGTCCTTGCTCCCGAGATAGGCCTTGATCACGTCGGGATCGGCCTGCACCTGTCCCGGCGTGCCTTCCGCGAGCTTGCGGCCGAAATTCAGCGCCACGACATGGTCGGCGACCGACATCACGAGCCCCATGTGATGTTCGACCAGCAGCACGGTGACATGGCGCTCGTTGCGGATGCGGCGGATCAGCTCGCCCAGCACATGGACTTCCTCGTGGTTGAGGCCGCCCGCGGGCTCGTCGAGAAGAAGGATCTTCGGATCGGCCGCCAGCGCCCGCGCGAGCTCGACGCGCTTTTGCGTGCCGAACGGCAGGCCCGAGACGGTGGCGTGCGCGACCTCCTCGAGATCGAGATAGGCGAGGATTTCGTGGACCTTCTCGTTCACGCTCGCTTCGCTGCGGCGGACCCAGGGAGGCCTGAGCGAGTCGCTGATGATGTCGCTGGAGGTGCGGGCGTGGGTGCCGACGCGCACATTGTCGAGCACCGAGAGATTGGCGAACAGCGCGACGTTCTGGAAGGTGCGGCCGATGCCGATCTCGGCGATCCGGTGCGGCGGCCGCTTCAGGATGCTCACGCCTTCCATCAGGATATCGCCGGCACTTGGCTGGTACAGCCGGCTCAGGCAGTTGAACAGCGTGGTTTTGCCGGCGCCGTTCGGACCGATCAGGCCGAGGATCTGGCCCTTGTGCATGTCGAAAGAGACGCCGTTCAACGCGACAATGCCGCCGAACACGACGCTGACGTCGCGAACCGCGAGCAGGGGATGGTGTCCCTGCGCCAATTGGGCCTGCGTCATGTCGTCTCGCCCGTGCGACTTGCAGGGGCGAGACGGGCGCACGAGCGTCCTCGCACGCGACAACGATGAAGCCTACCTGATCTCCTCGGCCACAACTTTCCCTCCTGGTTTCCCGTTTTTGTTTTGTTGTTTTTGTTGTTTTCTTGATTGCGCTTCCGGCGGTGCGATGCCGCCGAGGGCTGCTTCGATGTTCCTTACCATCGCCACAAGGCGCGGTCCAATATCGTTGCGCAGCCGCTCCTCCGTAAAGCGGAACGCAGGCGCTCCGCAGTTAAACGCATATGGCCCCGTTCCGTCATTCAACTTTAGCGCAACGCCGACCGCATGCACGTCGTCTTGCCACTCGCCAGCCGACATCGCGAAGCCGTATTTGGCAACCGTTTCGCCGGAACGTTCGATGCCGTCCCGCATTTTCGGCCAGCGGCTGCCGTAATGTTCACGCAGCTCGCGCAGCAAAGCGGCGCGTTCCTCGTCTGCGAGCGCCCAAATGTAGGCGCGCCCCATCGCGGTGGTTGCAATGGGAATACGAGAGCCGACGTCAAGTTGAACTCCGACCGTCAGCTCGCTCCGGCTCTGGCCGAAATAGATCATGCTGTGGCGGTCGCGGCCGCCGACCGCGCAGGCGCCGCCGGTCTGCCGCATCAGTTCCTCGCGGTATGGCTCGGACAGGCGGCCGACGCCGAGATTGGCCAGCGCCGCATAGCCGAGCGCCATCACGGCGGGCGCGAGGCGATACTTTTCAAACCGCGGAACCGGCGTAAGATAGCCGAGCTTGGTCAAGGTGTAAGTCAGCCGGGAAACCGTCGGCTTGGGCAAATTCGTACGGGCCGCGATCTCCTGATTGCCCAGGAGCCCGTCATTGGGTTGGAATGCGCGCAAGACTTCGAGTCCACGGGAGAGCGCGACGACGAAATTGCGATCGGTCGCTGGTTTCTTCCCTGTACGTTTCATTGACGGCTGCTACTTGCGCGGAGTCGTTGACAAGCGACGTGCTTCAAAATAACCCTCCATGTCAAGATGTGGAATTAAATTCCGCAGTGCGAAATTGACGGGAACAATAATCCGAAAGCCGGACAAGAAGCCAGCGAACAAGAAGTCAGCAAACAAAACAAGAAGCCAGCAAACAATAAGCCAAGGAGCGTAGCGTGAGCGAAGTGGTCAAGCTCGAACGTCAGGACGTCATCGCCATCATCACCGTCAACAATCCTCCGGTGAACGCGCTGAGCGCCGCGGTGCGCGGCGGCATCCTGGAATGCGTGAACAGCGCGATCGCCGATCCCGAGGTGAAGGCGATCGTCCTGACCTGCGCGGGGCGCACCTTCATCGCCGGCGCCGACATCACAGAGTTCGGCAAGCCGCCGAAGCCGCCGGGCCTGAACGAGGTGCTTGCGGTGATGGAGAATTCGCCGAAGCCGATCGTCGCTGCGATTCACGGCACCGCGCTCGGCGGCGGGCTCGAGGTAGCGCTCGCCTGCCATTTCCGCGTCGCCACCAAGGAAGCCAAGCTTGGTCTGCCCGAGGTGAAGCTGGGCCTTCTGCCCGGCGCCGGCGGCACGCAGCGCCTGCCGCGCGCGGTGGGGCCTGAGCTCGCGGTGAAGATGATCGTCGGCGGCGATCCGATCAGCGCCGCGGAAGCCCTGAAGAACGGCTTGATCGAGGAGATTGTCGAGGGGCCCGCCATTGGCGGCGAGGCCTTTGCCCGCAAGGTGCTGGCCGAGAAGCGGCCGCTCCGCAAGTTGCGCGACGACAACTCCAAGCTTGCCGCGGCAAAGGCCGACCGCTCTATTTTTACCAACGCGGTCGCCGCGATGACCAAGCGGGCGCGCGGGCTGGAGGCGCCCTTCGCGGCGGCCGATGCCGTCGGCTATGCCATCGATCTGCCTTTTGACGAAGGCCTGAAGAAGGAGCGTGAGGCCTTCCTGAAGCTGGTCGCGAGCGACCAGTCCAAGGCGCAGCGCTATGCCTTCTTCGCCGAACGCGAGGCCGCCAAGATCGCGGGCGTCCCCGAGGGAACGAAACCGCGCAATGTGGAGCGTGTCGCCATCATCGGCGCCGGCACCATGGGCGGCGGCATCGCGATGTCCTTCGCCAATGCCGGCATCCCGGTGACCTTGATCGAAACCGGCGAGGAGCAGCTCAAGCGCGGCATGGGCGTGATGCAGAAGAACTGGGAGGCCACCGCTGCCCGCGGCGGCATCCCGGCCGATGCGCCTGCCAAGCGCATGGCGCTGATCAACGGCGTCGTCGGTCTGGACAACGTCAAGGACGCCGATCTCGTGATCGAGGCGGTGTTCGAGACCATGGCGGTGAAGAAAGACGTCTTCGGCCAGCTCGACAAGTTTGCAAAGCCGGGCGCGGTGCTCGCATCGAATACCTCGTACCTGAACATCGACGAAATCGCCAAGGAAACAAAACGTCCGCAGGACGTGCTCGGGATGCACTTCTTCTCGCCAGCCAATGTGATGAAGCTGTGCGAAATCGTGCGCGCCGCGAAAACCGCGCCGGACGCGTTGGTGACCGCCGTCTCCATCGCGCGCAAGATCGCCAAAGTGCCGGCGGTGGTCGGCGTCTGCGACGGCTTTGTCGGCAACCGCATGCTGGCGCAGCGTGGCAAGCAGGCCGAAAAACTTCTGTTCGAAGGCGCGCTGCCGCAGCAGGTCGATGCCGTCGTGACGAAATTCGGCATGCCGATGGGCCCATTCGCGATGGGCGATCTCGCCGGCCTCGATATCGGCTGGCGCTCGCGCAAAGATCGCGGCATCAAGAGCGAGATCGCGGACGCGCTGTGCGAAGCCGGCCGCTTCGGCCAGAAGACCGGCAAGGGCTATTACAAGTATGAAGGCGGTTCGCGCGCGCCGCTGCCCGATCCGGACGTCGAGAAGCTGATCGACGAGACCTTGACGCGATTGGGGCGCAAGCGGCGCGCGGTGAGCGACGAGGAAATCCTCGAGCGCATGATGTATCCGATGATCAACGAGGGCGCGAAGATCCTCGAAGAGGGCATCGCCGCGCGCCCGAGCGACATCGACGTGGTCTGGCTCTACGGCTATGGCTGGCCGATCTATCGCGGCGGCCCGATGTATTGGGCCGACCAGGTCGGGTTGAAGCACATTGCCGATCGTCTCGCCTTCTACGCCAAGGAAACCAACGATCCCTCGCTCGAGCCGGCGCCGCTGCTCAAGCGTCTGGTCGCCGAAGGCAAAGGCTTTGCCTCGCTCACGGCGAGCTCGAAAGCCGCTTGATGGCCCGTTGCTCTCACCTGTCATTCCGGGGCGGCTCGCAGAGCCGAACCCGGAATCTCGCGATCCTCGGATGTGCAATTGCACATCAGAGTTCGATGCTAGCGCATCGCCCCGGAATGACGGTGTCTGAATCAACATGACCCATCCCGGCGAACAATTTTACCCCGAAGGCGTGCACTGGGACGACCCGATCGCGCAAGGCACGCTGCCCGACCTCCTGTCGCAGGCGGCGCGCGACTATGGCGCGCGCACGGCGATCGAATTCCGCGACCGTCCGATCTCTTACGCCGCGCTTGAAGGGTTGGCCGAGGTCGCGGCCGCCGCTTACTTGCGCGCCGGCTATGGCAAGGGCGCCTCGATCGCCCTGTTCCTCGGCAACACGCCCGACCATCCGATCAATTTCTTCGGCGCGCTCAAGGCAGGCGGCCGGATCGCGCATCTCTCGCCGCTCGACGGCGAGATCGCACTTTCGCACAAGCTTACCGATTCAGGCAGCCGTGTCCTGGTCACCAGCAATCTCGCGGCGCTGTTGCCGACCGCACTGAAGTTTCTGGAGCAGGGGCTGATCGACCGCCTGATCGTCTGCGAGGACGACCATTGGGGGGCGGTCGGCACCAAGCAGGCGCCGATCCCGGACCATCCTGCGGTCGTCACCTTCAAGCAATTCGTCGACGGCGCAGCGCCGCCGCGGGAGTGGCCGGCGGTCTCGCCCGATGACGTCGCGCTCTTGCAATATACCGGCGGCACCACCGGCCTGCCCAAGGGCGCGATGCTCACCCACGGCAATCTCACCGCGGCGGTCTCGATCTACGATGTCTGGGGCAGGCCGGCGCGGCAAAAGCGCGAGGGAATCGACCGCGTCATCTGCGTGCTGCCGCTGTTCCACATTTACGCGCTGACGGTGGTGCTGCTCTCCTCACTGCGCCGCGGCAATCTGATCTCGCTGCACCAGCGTTTCGACGCAGAGGCCGTGATGCGCGACATCGAGGCCAAGCGCGCCACCTATTTTCCGGGCGTTCCCACCATGTGGATCGCGATCGCCGCGTTGCCCGATCTCGACAGGCGCGACTTCTCCTCGCTCGTCAGTGCCGGCTCCGGCGGCGCGCCGTTGCCGGTCGAGGTCGCCAGAGTTTTCGAGCGCAAGGTCGGCATCAAGCTGAAGAGCGGCTGGGGCATGACCGAGACTTGCTCGCCGGGCACCGGCCATCCCGTTGTCGGTCCCGAGAAGCCCGGTTCGATCGGGCTGATGCTGCCCGGCATCGAGCTCGATGTCGTCGCGCTCGACGATCCCAAGAAGGTGCTGCCGCCGGGCGAGGTCGGCGAGATCCGCATCAAGGGGCCGAACGTCACCAAGGGCTACTGGAACAAGCCGAAAGAAACCGCGGACTCCTTTGTCGGCGATCGCTTTCTCACCGGCGACATCGGCTACATGGACGCGGACGGCTATTTCTATCTGGTCGATCGCAAGAAGGACATGATCATCTCCGGTGGCTTCAACGTCTATCCGCAGATGATCGAACAGGCGATCTACACCTACCCGGGCGTGCAGGAAGTGATCGTCATCGGTATTCCCGATGCCTATCGCGGCGAGGCGGCCAAGGCCTTCATCAAGCTGCGCGAGGGCGCCAAGCCGTTCACGCTGGAAGAGCTGCGTGCGCATCTGACCGGCAAGCTCGGCAAGCATGAATTGCCCGCGGCCGTGGAGTTCGTGGCCGAACTGCCGCGCACGCCGGTCGGAAAACTCTCGCGCCACGAATTGCGCCAGCAGCAACCATCGTTACGTCCAACAGAACCAAAGCAGCAACTCGCAACAGGAGGTCGTCCATGACCGATGCCGTCATCGTTTCCACCGCCCGCACGCCGATCGGCAAGGCCTATCGCGGCGCACTCAACGTCACCGAAGGCGCGACGTTGCTGGGCCATGCCATCGGCGAGGCGGTGAAGCGCGCCAATCTCGATCCGGCGGAGGTCGAGGACGTGGTGATGGGCGCGGCGCTGCAGCAGGGCGCAACCGGCGGCAATATCGCGCGCAAGGCGCTGCTGCGCGCCGGGCTGCCGGTCACCGTCGGCGGCACCACCATCGACCGCCAATGTGCGTCGGGCCTGCAGGCGATTGCGCTCGCTGCGCGCTCGGTCCTGTTCGACGGCGTCGAGATCGCGGTCGGCGGCGGCGGCGAGTCGATCAGCCTGGTGCAGAACGACAAGATGAACGGCTTCCATGCCCAGGACCCGGCGCTCTTGAAGATCAAGGGCGAGGTCTACATGCCGATGATCGACACCGCCGAGGTGGTCGCAAAGCGCTACGAGATCTCGCGCGAGAGGCAGGACGAATATGCCCTGGAAAGCCAGCGGCGCGTCGCGGCGGCCCAGCAGGGCGGCAAGTTCAAGGACGAGCTGGCGCCGATCGCCACGAAGATGGCGGTGACCGACAAGGCGACCGGTGAGGTCTCCTATAAGGACGTCACGCTGTCGCAGGACGAGGGGCCGCGGCCCGACACCACCGCCGAAGGCCTCGCCAGCCTGAAACCGGTGCGCGGCGAAGGTTTTACGATCACCGCTGGCAATGCCAGCCAGCTCTCGGACGGCGCCAGCGCCTGCGTCATCATGAGCGACAAGGAAGCGGCCAAGCGCGGCCTCAAGCCACTCGGCATCTTTCGCGGCTTCGTCGCCCATGGCTGCGAGCCGGACGAGATGGGGATCGGCCCGGTCTTCGCCGTGCCGCGGCTGCTCAGCCGCCATGGCCTGAAGGTCGATGACATCGATCTCTGGGAGCTCAACGAAGCCTTCGCCGTGCAGGTGATCTATTGCCGCGACCGGCTCGGTATCGACCCCGAGAAGATCAACGTCAATGGCGGCGCCATCGCGGTCGGCCATCCCTACGGCATGTCGGGCGCGCGGCTCACCGGTCACGCCTTGATCGAGGGCCGCCGCCGCAAGGCGAAATACGCCGTCGTCACCATGTGCGTCGGCGGCGGCATGGGCGCGGCCGGCCTGTTCGAGGTGGTGCATTGATTCTGTCGTCCCGGCCTTGAGCCGGGACCCATACCGCGGGACGTCGCTTGAGGCACTCGGGCAGTCGCCCTTCGCGCCAACAAAGGCTTGTGGTTATGGGTCCCGGCTTTCGCCGGGACGACGATAGGAAAGAACAAGAAATTCGCTCACAGGAGGATCCGATGGATCTCGCATTCACTAAGGAAGAGCAGGCGTTCCGCGAGGAAGTGCGGCAATTCTTCCGTGACAACGTGCCGGCTGAGACGCGGCGCAAGCTGGTCGAGGGCCGCCACGTCTCGAAGGAGGAGATGGTCGCCTGGTGGCGCATCCTCAACAAGAAGGGTTGGGGCGTCAGCCACTGGCCGAAGGAATATGGCGGCACGGGCTGGAGTTCGGTGCAACACTATATCTTCAACGAGGAGCTGCAGATGTATCCCGCGCCGGCGCCGCTCGCCTTCGGCGTCTCCATGGTTGGCCCGGTCATATACACTTTCGGCAACGAAGCGCAGAAGAAATACTATCTGCCGCGCATCGCCAACGTCGACGACTGGTGGTGCCAGGGCTTCTCGGAGCCGGGCTCGGGTTCGGACCTCGCGTCGCTGAAGACGAAAGCGGAGCGCAAGGGCGACAAGTGGATCATCAACGGCCAGAAGACCTGGACCACGCTGGCGCAATATGCCGACATGATCTTCTGCCTCTGCCGCACCGATCCCAGCGCGAAGAAGCAGACCGGCATCTCCTTCATCCTGGTCGACATGAAGAGCAAGGGCATCACGGTGCGCCCGATCCAGACCATCGACGGCGGCCACGAGGTCAACGAGGTCTTCTTCGACGATGTCGAGGTGCCCTACGAAAACCTCGTCGGCGAGGAAAACAAGGGCTGGGATTACGCGAAATTCCTGCTTGGCAACGAGCGCACCGGCATTGCGCGCGTCGGCGTTTCCAAGGAGCGCATCCGCCGCATCAAGGAACTGGCCTCGAAGGTGGAGTCGGGCGGGCGCCCGGTGCTCGAGGATCCCGCTTTTCGCGAAAAGCTCGCCGCTTGCGAGATCGAGCTGAAAGCGCTGGAGCTGACGCAATTGCGCGTCGTCGCGGATGAGGGCAAGCACGGCAAGGGCAAGCCCAATCCGGCCTCCTCGGTGCTCAAGATCAAGGGCTCGGAAATCCAGCAGACCACCACCGAGTTACTCATGGAAGTGATCGGGCCGTTTGCCGCGCCTTACGACGAGCATCCCGACAGCAGCAACGAGGCGATGGATTGGACTGCCCAGATCGCGCCGAGCTACTTCAACAACCGCAAGGTCTCGATCTACGGCGGCTCCAACGAGATCCAGCGCAACATTATCACCAAGGCGGTGCTGGGGCTTTGATGATCAAAGCGCGCGACCACGCGCACCGTCGTCATGGCCGGGCTCGACCCGGCCATCCACGTGGCCACGAAGGAAGACGTGGATGCCCGGGTCAAGCCCGGGCATGACGAGATCGAATACGGGAGAAAGTAGGGAAACATGGATTTCGATTTGTCCGAGGAGCAGAGGCTGCTCAAGGAAAGCGTCGACGGTCTGTTGACCGACGCCTACGATTTCGAGCAGCGCAAGAAATACATGAAGGAGAAGGGCGGCTGGAGCAGAGCGATCTGGGGTCGCCTTGCCGAGCAGGGCCTGCTCGGGCTGCCCTTTGCGGAGGCCGATGGCGGTTTCGGTGCCGGCGCGGTGGAGACGATGATCGTGATGGAAGCGCTCGGCAAGGCGCTGGTGGTGGAGCCGTATCTGGCGACCGTCGTGATCGGCGGCGGCTTCCTGCGCCACGGCGGCTCGGCCGCGCAGAAGGCCGCGCACATCCCGTCCATCATCGACGGCAGCAAGACGTTTGCGTTCGCGCAGCTCGAGAAGAACTCGCGCTATGATCTTCATGACGTCACCACCTCGGCGAAGAAGAAGGGCGAGGCTTACGTGATCGACGGCGAAAAGTTTGTCGTCATCAATGGCGAGAACGCGGACACCCTGGTGGTCACCGCGCGCACGCAAGGAGCGCAGCGTGACAAGACCGGCATCGGCGTCTTCCTCGTTCCTGCCGATGCCAAGGGCGTTTCGAAAAAGACTTATCCGACCCAGGACGGCCTGCATGCCGCCGACATCAGCTTCACCGGCGTCGAGGTCGGCGCTGACGCCGTGATCGGCGATCCCCAGAACGGCCTGCCGCTGATCGAGCGCGTCGTGGATGAAGCCCGCACCGCGCTATGCGCGGAAGCGGTCGGCGCCATGGATGAATCGCTGAAGACCACGGTCGAATATTTGAAGACCCGCAAGCAGTTCGGGGTTCCGATCGGCAGCTTCCAGACCCTGCAGCATCGCGCCGCCGACATGTTCGTGGCGCTCGAGCAGGCACGCTCGATGTCGATGTTCGCCACCATGGCGGCCGATTTCGACGATGCGGCCGAGCGTGCGAAGGCGGTCGCGGCCGCAAAGTGCCAGATCGGCAAGTCGGGCAAGTTCATCGGCCAGCAATCGATCCAGCTCCACGGCGGCATCGGCATGACCATGGAGGCGAAGATCGGCCACTATTTCAAGCGGCTGACGATGATCGAAAACAGCTTTGGCGATGCCGAATATCACCTGCGCCGCGTCAGCGAGAGCGGCGGATTGGTGTGATTTGCGCCCTCATTCCGGGGCATTCGCGAAACGCGAATGAACCCGGAATCCCGCTCCACAACTTCTGGATTCCGGCTTCGCGTCGTCGACGCGCCCAGGAATGACGAATTGAAGATGCGAGAGGCCGGCAACATGATGATCGTCATGCCCGGGCTTGTCCCGGGCATCCACGTCTAGGCTACAAAGAAGGTCGTGGATGGCCGGGACAAGCCGGCCATGACGCAAACAAACGGCATACGAAGACAACAAAGGGAGCACGCGTTGTGACAAGGACCCCATTCGATCTCTCCGGCCAGGTCGCCGTGATCACCGGCTCCAGCCGCGGCATCGGCCGCGCCTCCGCCGAGCTGCTGGCGCAGCTCGGCGCCAAGGTGGTGATCTCCAGCCGCAAGGCCGAGCCGTGCCAGGAAGTGGCTGATGGCATCAAGAAAGCCGGCGGCGATGCGCATGTCATCCCTTGCAACATCTCTCGCCGCAACGAGGTCGAGGCGCTGATTGAGGGTGCCACCAAGCATTACGGCAAGATCGACATCCTGGTCTGCAACGCCGCAGTGAACCCGTATTACGGACCCCTGCTGGACATCTCTGACGAAGCCTTCGACAAGATCATGGGAAGCAACGTCAAGAGCAACCTCTGGCTCTGCGCGCTCGCGGTCCCGCAAATGGCCGCGCGCGGCAAAGGCTCGGTGGTGATCATCTCTTCGATCGGCGGAATGCGCGGTTCGACCGTGATCGGGGCCTACGGCATTTCCAAAGCCGCCGATTTCGCGCTGTGCCGGAGCCTCGCCGGCGAGTGGGGTCCGAAGGGCGTGCGCGTCAATTGCGTCGCCCCCGGGCTGGTCAAGACCGATTTCGCGCGTGCGCTCTGGGAAGACGAGGAGCGCTTGAAACACCGTTGCGCCACCACGCCGCTGCGGCGGATCGGCGAGCCGCACGAGATCGCCGGCGCGGTCGCCTATCTCGCCTCCGACGCCTCCACCTTCATGACCGGCCAGACCATCGTGGTCGACGGCGGCGTGACGACGGCAGCCGTCTAATCGCAAACGGCCTCACCCACCCGTCCGGGGAGGGTGAACGACATCACCGCGGCAGGTCCGTCCTTCCCATCAGGAAACGGTCGACCGATTGCGCGCACAGCCGACCCTCCCGGATCGCCCACACCACGAGCGACTGGCCGCGGCGCATGTCGCCGGCCGAAAACACCTTCGGCAGCGAGGTCTGGTAATCCGCCGTGTTGGCCCGCACATTGCCGCGCGGGTCGAGCTCGACGCCGAGTTGCTTCAACAGACCCTCATGCACCGGGTGGACGAAGCCCATCGCGAGCAGGACGAGCTCTGCATCGAGGTCGAACTCGGTGCCGGGCAGCGGTTTGAATTGGCTGTCGACGCGGACGCAATGCAGCTTCGCGACCTTGCCGTCGGCGCCGGAGAAGCGTTGCGTCAGCACAGCGTAATCGCGCTGCGCGCCTTCGGCCTGGCTCGAGGAGGTGCGCATCTTCAGCGGCCAGTTCGGCCAGGTCAGGGCCTTGTTCTCGCGCTCGGGCGGCGCCGGCATAATCTCGAGCTGCGTCACCGACTTCGCGCCCTGCCGGAACGAGGTGCCGATGCAGTCCGAGCCGGTGTCGCCGCCGCCGATCACGACCACGTGCTTGCCGGTCGCAAGAATCTCGGCCCCAGTGATCGGCTCCTTGCCGACGCGGCGGTTCTGCTGCGGCAGGAAATCCATCGCGAAATGGATCCCGGCAAGATCGCGGCCGGGGATCGGCAGATCGCGCGGAGCCTCGGCGCCGCCGGTGAGCGCCACCGCGTCATAATCCCTCAGCATCGTCTGCGGATCGAACGCGCCGCTGCCACTGCCGCCGACATGCACGCCGTAATGAAACACCACGCCTTCCGCTTCCATCTGCGCGATGCGGCGGTCGATGATGTGCTTTTCCATCTTGAAATCGGGAATGCCGTAACGCAGAAGCCCGCCGGCCTTGGCGTATTTCTCGAACACATGCACCTCGTGCCCGGCGCGCGCGAGCTGCTGCGCGCAGGCGAGGCCGGCCGGTCCCGAGCCGACGACCGCGACCTTCTTGCCGGTCGTCTGCTGCGGCGGCTCCGGCTTGACCCAGCCGTTCTCCCAGGCGCGATCGACGATCGCGCATTCGATGGTCTTGATGGTGACCGGGTTGTCATCGATGTTGAGCGTGCAGGACGCTTCGCACGGCGCGGGGCAGATGCGCCCGGTGAATTCAGGGAAATTGTTGGTCGAGTGCAGGTTGCGCGCGGCCTCTTCCCAATTGCCCTGGTAGACGAGATCGTTCCAGTCGGGGATCTGGTTGTTGACCGGGCAGCCCGGCGTGCCCGGCGCAACGGAGCCCGTGCCATGGCAATAGGGAATGCCGCAGTTCATGCAGCGCGCGGCCTGGTCGCGCAGCTCTTTCTCAGGGAGCGGAACCACGAATTCGCGGAAGTGCTTGATGCGCTCGGCGACGGGCGCGTACTTGCGATCGTGCCGCTCGATTTCCAGAAAACCTGTGACCTTGCCCATTTAACCCGTAGTCCCTGCCGCTCTAACTTGTTTCTCCAGACCTCATCCTGAGGAGCGCGGAACGCGCGTCTCGAAGGATGAAGGCCCCGCTAGTGGCCTCATGGTTCGAGACGGCGCTTTCGCGCCTCCTCACCATGAGGGCCGAAGATTTATTACGCCCCTATCGCGATTTTCGGCTCGGCGTCGGCGTTGGCCTGAAGCTGACGCAGGGCGCGCCGGTATTCGACCGGCATCACCTTGCGGAATTTCGGCAGCCATTCTTTCCAGTTCGCCAAGATCTCGGCGGCGCGTTTCGAGCCCGTGGCCTTGGCGTGCCGCGTGATCAGCACGTGCAGTCGCTCGACATCGCTTCCGAGCAGATTCTTGAACACGTCGACCCGGCCGTGCGCCTCGAGATCGCCCTGCGCGCCGTAGGCGCTCTCATTGACCATCTCTTCCGACAGCACCGGCTGGAGTTCGACCATGGCAAGATTGCAGAGCTTGTCGAAGTCGCCGGTCTCGTCCAGCACATAGGCGACGCCGCCCGACATGCCGGCAGCGAAGTTGCGCCCGGTCTTGCCGAGCACGACCACGATGCCGCCGGTCATGTACTCGCAGCAGTGATCGCCCGCACCTTCGACCACCGCGACCGCGCCGGAGTTGCGGACCGCGAAGCGCTCGCCGGCGATGCCGCGGAAGTAGCATTCGCCCTCGATCGCGCCATACAGCACGGTGTTGCCGACGATGATGCTCTCTTCCGGCACGATGCCCCCGTTGCGCGGCGGCTTGACGATGATCTTGCCGCCGGAGAGACCCTTGCCGACATAGTCGTTGCCTTCGCCTTCGAGATCGAAGGTGACGCCGTGCGCCAGCCAGGCGCCGAAAGCCTGGCCTGCGGTGCCCTTGAAGCTGACATGGATGGTGTCCTGCGGCAGGCCGGCATGGCCGTAGATCTTCGCGACCTGACCCGACAGCATGGCGCCGGCGGAGCGATCGGTGTTGTGGATCTCGGCCTCGATTCTGACCGGGGCGCCGCGATCGAGCGCGGGCCCGGCCTTTTCGATCAGCTTGCGGTCGAGCACAGCCTCCAGATGATGGTTCTGCGGCTCGGAGTGATAGATTTTCTGACCCTTGGCTTCCTTCTGCCGCACGAACAGCTTGGAGAAGTCGAGGCCCTTGGCCTTCCAATGCGCAACCAGCGTGGTCTGGTCGAGCATCTGGGTCTGGCCCACCATCTCGTTGAAGGTGCGATAGCCGAGGCTGGCCATGATCTCCCGCACCTCTTCGGCGACGAAGAAGAAGTAGTTGATCACGTGCTCGGGCTGGCCGGTGAAGCGCTTGCGCAGGACGGGATCCTGCGTTGCCACGCCGACCGGGCAGGTGTTGAGATGGCACTTGCGCATCATGATGCAGCCGGCCGCGATCAGGGGCGCGGTGGCGAAGCCGAATTCGTCGGCCCCGAGCAGCGCGCCGATGACGACGTCGCGTCCGGTGCGGAAGCCGCCATCGACCTGCACCGCGATGCGGCTGCGCAGCCGCTCGCGCACCAGCGTCTGGTGAGTTTCGGCCAGCCCGATCTCCCAGGGCGACCCGGCATGCTTGATCGAGGTGAGCGGCGAGGCACCGGTGCCGCCCTCGAACCCGGCGATGGTGACATGGTCGGCGCGTGCTTTCGCAACGCCCGCGGCCACGGTGCCGACACCGATTTCGGAGACGAGCTTGACCGAGACCTGGCCCTCCGGGTTGACGTTCTTCAGGTCATAGATGAGCTGCGCCAGGTCCTCGATCGAGTAGATGTCGTGGTGCGGCGGCGGCGAGATCAGGCCGACGCCGGGCGTCGAGTGCCGCACGCGCGCGATCGTTGCGTCGACCTTGTGGCCGGGCAATTGTCCGCCTTCGCCGGGCTTGGCGCCCTGCGCCATCTTGATCTGCATCATGTCGGAATTGATGAGATATTCCGTCGTGACGCCGAAGCGGCCCGAGGCGACCTGCTTGATCGCCGAGCGCATGGAATCGCCGTTCGGCAGCGGCTTGAAGCGGTCCGATTCCTCGCCGCCTTCGCCGGTATTGGACTTGCCGCCGATCCGGTTCATCGCGATCGCGAGCGTCGTATGCGCCTCGCGCGAGATCGAGCCGAAGCTCATCGCGCCGGTGGCAAAGCGCTTGACGATCTCCTTGGCCGGCTCGACCTGGTCGAGGGGGACCGGCTTGCGCTTGTCGTCTTCGGCCGTTTTGATGCGGAACAGGCCGCGCAGCGTCAGCAGCCGCTCGGACTGCTCGTTGAGGATCTTGGCGAAGGCCCGGTAGCGCTCCTGCGAATTGCCACGCACCGCGTGCTGCAGGAGGGACACCGATTCCGCCGTCCAGGCGTGATCCTCGCCGCGGGTGCGGAAGGCATATTCGCCGCCGACGTCGAGCGCGCTCTTGTAGACCTGCGCCTCGCCAAAGGCATCGGTGTGGCGGCGCACGGACTCTTCCGCGATCTCGTTCAGGCCCACGCCCTCGATGCGGGTATGGGTGCCCGCGAAATACTTCGCGACGAAGTCCGCCTTCAACCCGACCGCGTCGAAGATCTGCGCGCCGCAGTAGGATTGATAGGTCGAGATGCCCATCTTGGACATCACCTTCAAAAGGCCCTTGCCGATCGACTTGATGTAGCGCTTGACGATCTCGTGATCGTCCAGCGCGGCCGGCAGCCTGTCCTTCATCGCGATGATGGTTTCGAACGCGAGATAGGGGTTGATCGCTTCCGCGCCGTAGCCGGCAAGGCAGGCGAAGTGATGCACCTCGCGCGGCTCGCCGGATTCGACGACGATGCCCACCGACGTGCGCAGGCCCACGCGGATCAAATGATGATGCACGGCGGCGCAGGCGAGCAGCGACGGGATCGGGATCCGATCGGTGCCGACCATGCGATCGGAAAGGATGATGATGTTGACGCCTTCGCGCACCGCGGCTTCCGCGCGGGCGCAGAGCTCATCCAGCACCTGCTCCATGCCGGAGGCCCCGAGCCCCGCATGGAAGGTGGTGTCGATGGTGCGCGAGACGAAATGGCTGTCGCCCACCTCCGAGATCGAGCGGATCTTTTCCAGGTCCGCATCGGTCAGGATAGGCTGGCGCACCTCGAGCCGCTTGGTCGAGGCCAGGCCCTTGAGGTCGAACAGGTTCGGCCGCGGCCCGATGATCGAGACTAGGCTCATGACCAGCTCCTCGCGGATCGGATCGATCGGCGGGTTGGTCACCTGCGCGAAGTTCTGCTTGAAATAGGTGAAGAGCTGCTTTGGCCTGTCAGACAGCGCCGAGACGGGGGTGTCGTTGCCCATCGAGCCGACTGCCTCTTCGCCGGTCGAGGCCATCGGCGTCATCAGGAGGCTGATGTCCTCCTGCGTGTAGCCAAAGGCCTGCTGCCGGTCGAGCAGCGGCAAGTTGGAGCGTGCGCTCGTGGTCGGCGCGTCCGGCAGCTCCTCGAGTACGATCTGGGTGCGGTCGAGCCATTCCTGATAGGGGTGGCTCTTGGCGAGCGAGGCCTTGATCTCGTCGTCGGGAATGAGCCGGCCCTGTTCGAGGTCGACCAGGAGCATCTTGCCGGGCTGCAGCCGCCACTTGGTGACGATCTGCTCCTCCGGAATCTTCAACACGCCCATCTCGGACGCCATCACGATGCGGTCGTCCTTGGTGACGAGATAGCGCGCCGGCCGCAGGCCGTTGCGGTCGAGCGTCGCGCCGATCTGGCGGCCGTCGGTGAAGGCGATCGCGGCGGGACCGTCCCACGGCTCCATCAGAGCGGCGTGATATTCGTAGAAGGCGCGGCGCTGCTTATCCATCAGCGGATTGCCGGCCCAGGCCTCCGGAATCATCATCATCACCGCATGCGGCAGCGAGTAGCCGCCCTGCACCAGGAATTCGAGCGCGTTGTCGAAGCAGGCGGTGTCGCTTTGTCCCTCGTAGGAGATCGGCCAGAGACGGCTGATGTCCTTGCCGTAAAGCTCGGAGCTCACGGATGCCTGGCGCGCCGCCATCCAGTTGACGTTGCCGCGCAGCGTGTTGATCTCGCCATTGTGCGCGATCATCCGGTAGGGGTGCGCGAGCGACCAGGTCGGGAAGGTGTTGGTCGAGAAGCGCTGATGCACCAGCGCCAGCGCGCTCTCGAAATCCGGCTCGTGCAGATCGGGATAGTACTTGCCGAGCTGGTCGGCGAGGAACATGCCCTTGTAGATCACGGTGCGGCACGACAGCGAGCAGGGGTAATAGCCGGCTCCGCCGCGGTCGCGACGCTGGTAGATCGCCTGCGAGATCGACTTGCGCAGGATGTAGAGCTTGCGCTCGAACGCCTCCTCGGTCTTCGCCGCGCCGTTGCGGCCGATGAAGACCTGCATGTGGGTCGGCTCGGTCGGCTTCACCGTCTCGCCCAGTGAGGAATTATCGGTCGGCACGTCGCGCCAGCCGAGCAGCGTGAGGCCCTCGTCCTTGATCTGGTCGGCGATGATGCTCTTGATCACCTTCCGCCACGCCGCGTCCTTCGGCATGAACAGTGCGCCGATGGCGTACTCTCCGGGCTCCGGCAGCTCGAAGCCGAGCTCGGCGGTTTTGCGCTTGAAGAAGGCATGCGGGATCTGCACCAAGATGCCGGCGCCGTCGCCGGCGCGCGGGTCGGCGCCGACCGCGCCGCGATGTTCGAGGTTGCAAAGGATGTTGAGCGCATCGGAGACGATCTGATGCGACTTGCGGCCCTTGATGTTGGCGATGAAGCCGACCCCGCAGGAATCCTTCTCCAGCGCGGGATCATACAGGCCTTCGGCGGCAGGGCGCCAACTATGCTCGCGCGTCGTCTCGGCCGGTTTCGAGTTGAAATCCGCCGACGATTCATCGCTGAAGATGTTTTGGCGCTCGATTTCCAACCCGCTCATTTTATTCCTCTCAATCCGGCTGGGTGCGGTGGCTCATCGTCCGGCGCACCTTCGGCGTTCCGCGGCACCCACCGGGCCACCGCTCGTCCTCCGCGAGCCGGATTTTTAGGTTTCAGGCGCTGGCGTTCAGAACGGCCTTGCCTGCACTTTCCGGTGCTCGTTAAGCGCCGAATCTTCGCTGCAATCCCAGTGCCGGGGTTGCCCAAAAATTTGAGACAGCAAGACTGTCCTAACACCGACCATGCCAAACTTTTATCTATCACACAAGCGCGTGAAAGTCCTTGCGCGGCTGGCATGTTCGCAGGTCAACATTTAGCGCGCCGCGGATTTGAAGCAAGCGCGCCGTGATCCGGCCCAAGGACCGCCGAAATCCCCAAGGACTCTTAACCATTGGGGGCTCAAGTGGAGCCATAGAGCAATGAAGCTGCTCACAGGGTGGGCCGTCTCGGCCGTATCAGTTCTTTTGGTCTCGGCCGCAGGCGCGCAATCGCCGGCGCCTGCCGATACCGGCCGGACATTTTATCGCCTGGTGTCCGATTTCGACGGCCCCTATGGCGGGCCGCCGCCGGCGCCACCGCCTTACGGCGCGCCGTCTTACGTCCCCGCCGAGCCCTACGGCGCCGAGCCGTATGGCGCCGAGTCCTATGGCTATGAGCCGGCGCTGCTGCCGCCCCGCGAGGTCTACGCGGTGTTGCGCGAAAACGGATTTTCGCCGCTCGGCCTGCCGCACCGCCGAGACTTTGTCTACGAAATCTCCGCCATCGATCCGGATGGCGAGGACGGCAGGCTCGTGATCGATGGCCGCACCGGGCGGATCATCCGGTTCATGCCGGCCTATTTGGGCGGCAGGACCGATAATTCCGAGCTCAGGACGCCCTATGGAGCACAGGCCGCGGTGCCGATGCCGACCGTGGTTCGCGGCGTGCCACGGCCACCGGCTCCGATCCCGCACATGGCCAGCCGCGTGGTCCCGCTACCGGCGCCGAAGCCGGCGGTAAGGGTTCCCGCAAAGTCGGCCGAGCGGGTGCCGCAATCGCCTGTGGAGAACTCCGCCGCGCCGCAGCCGCAAACGGCCGCGGTCACACCGCCCGCGGCTGGCGCCATCAGCGCCGCCATCGGCGAGACCAAGCCGCCGGAGTCGCAGGTCAAGCCGACCGAGCCGATGCCGCCGGTGCAGGGATTGGAGTAGGGGCTGGTTGCCCCCAGCAATCGTCCCCAAACAAGCGTCATTCCGGGGCGCGCAGAGTGCGCGAACCCGGAATTCAGAGGTTGTGGCGCGAGATTCCGGGCTCGGTGCTTGCGCACCGCCCCGGAATGACGGGATCGCGTGACTGGGCCGGCTGGCGTGCTTGCTGCAGCAGGCCAACAAAAAACGCCCCGGTTCCCCGGGGCGTATTGGTTAGTCCGTTACAACTGTAAGGATTAGGCAGCGGCCTTGTCGGCCGAGCCGCTGGTCACCTGCGCAGCTTGCGTGGCACCGTTGATCGGGATCTGCCGGGGCTTCTTGGCCTCGGGGATCTCGCGTACGAGGTCGACGTGGAGCAGGCCGTTCTCGAGCGAGGCATTCTTCACCACGACGAAATCGGCGAGCTGGAAGACACGTTCGAAGGCGCGCGCGGCGATGCCGCGATAGAGCACTTCGGCCTTGTCCTTGCTGTTCTCGTTGGCGACTTTCTCGCCCTTGATCGTCAGCGTGTTCTCTTTCGCGACGATGGAAAGCTCATCCTTCGAGAAGCCGGAGACCGCGACGCTGATGCGGTAGGCGTTCTCACCGGTCCGCTCGATATTGTAGGGCGGATAGCCTGGGCTGCCATCCGAGGTCACCTGGTCGAGCAGGGAGAAGAGACGGTCGAAACCGACGGTGGAACGATAAAACGGGGTGAGATCGTAGGTACGCATGTAAGTCCTCCATTGAGCGACTGTTGCAATGAACCCGCCCGCCATCGGGCCGGGCTTTAAACTTGTGCAGCCTGATGTCCGGAGATCCGAAACACTGGTAGCGGCCTGCACGATGGTGATATGGGAGGGATGAGATCCGCGTTCAAGAGGGCGCGACCGGCGGCCCTTTTGATGTTCCCACCCTTGTCCATCCCTTGAATTCCAGCACTCTTCACCTACCGCGCGAAACGTCATGACGCTGGTCTCCATCCCCGCCAATCCCGTCCCCGAGGGCGCGGTCAGCGGCATCATCAAGACCCCCGACGGTGCCGAACTGCGCTTCGCGCGCTGGTTGCCGCCGTCCGGCCGCAAGGGCACGGTCTGCGTCTTCACCGGGCGCGGCGAGATGATCGAGAAATATTTCGAGACGGTGCGCGATCTGCGTGACCGCGGCTTCGCGGTGGCGATGATCGACTGGCGCGGGCAGGGCCATTCGTCGCGGCGGTTGCGCGATCCGCGCAAGGGCTACGTGCGAAGTTTCGCCGACTATGAGATCGACGCCGAAAGCTTCGTGCAGCAGGTCGTGCTGCCGGATTGTCCGCCGCCTTATTTCGCGCTCGCCCACTCGATGGGCGGGACGGTGCTGCTGCGGATCGCGCATGCCGGCAAGCGCTGGTTCGACCGCGTGGTATTGTCGGCGCCGATGATCGACCTGCCGGGACGTCTGACGACGCTTCCGGTGCGCGCATTTGCGCGCGCGCTCCGGCTCTTGGGCCAGGGTGGACAGTACGTACCAGGCGGCCGCGACAAGCTCACCGGTACCGACGCTTTCCTGAGCAATCCCGTGACCAGCGATCCCGTGCGCTATGCCCGCAACGCCGCGATCCTGGAGGAGGATCCGACGCTCGGCATCGCCGCGCCGACCGTCGCCTGGGCCGACAGCGCCTTTCGCGCCATGGTCACCTTCCGCAAATACGACTACCCGTCGAAAATCCGCCAGCCGATCCTGATGCTCGCGGCATCCAACGACACTGTGGTGTCGACGCCGGCGATCGAAGAGTTCGCCTATCACTTGCGCGCCGGCTCGCATCTCGTCATCGCCGGCTCCAAGCACGAGATCCTGCAGGAGCAGGACCGCTACCGCTCGCAATTCTGGGCGGCCTTCGACGCCTTCATCCCGGGCTCGCCGCTGTTCAAGTGAGGCGCCATGCTCGGCATTCACGACCTCTGGCTGTTCATCGTCTCGGGTCTCGTGCTCAACATCACGCCGGGACCCGATACGGCCTATATCGTCGGGCGCAGCGCGCAGCTCGGCTGGCGCGGCGGAGCAGTGGCGGCGCTCGGGATCAGCTCCGGCTGTCTTGTCCATATCTTTGCCTGCGCGGCCGGGCTCTCGGCGCTCCTGGCGGCGTCGGCGACGGCATTCACGGTGGTGAAGTGGGCCGGCGCGGCCTATCTGTGTTTCATCGGGATCAGGATGCTGCTGTCGCGCGAAACGGCACACCCACAGGGCGAGAAAACGCCGACCAGGGAGAGCGTGATCTCATTGCGCCCGGTGTTTTGGCAGGGCGCGCTCACCAACGTGCTCAATCCGAAAGTGGCGCTGTTCTTCCTCGCCTTCCTGCCGCAGTTCGTGGCGGCGGATTCGGCGCATAAGGGGCTGGCCTTCCTGGTGCTGGGCCTGATCTTCATTTGCAACGGAACGCTGTGGTGCCTCGGCGTTGCGGCGTTCGCGGCAAGGACGGCGCGCCGTGTCAGGGGATCGGGCCGGGCGATGGCCTGGATCAATCGCGCGCTGGGCGGCATGTTCGTCTATCTCGGCGCCCGCATCGCCCTGCTGCAGACGAGGTGAAGCATCACGAATCGGCCGCGCGCTTGGGGCCGGATTCGACGAGCGTCAGTCGCGCGAAGGGCGCGCCCGCCTTCAAGAGCCCATCACGGTAGTGGGCGATATCATCGGGATTCTTCCAGCGGAAATTCCGCAAATGCCGTTCGACCGTGAAACCTGGATAATTCTTCAGCAAGACTCCGGCAGCCTTCGTCGCGTCTTCGGCCCGCCCCAACTGTGCGAGCGAAGCCGCGCGTATCGCGAGAACCTGAAGGTGATTGGGATTCGAATAGAGCGCCTCGCGCGCCCAGGACAGCGCCGCGTCGTATTGTCCGAGCAGGTAATGGCTGAACGCGGAAAGCGCCGCCCATTGATAGCGGGGATCGCTGTTGCCGCGCTGGACCGCCATTGAAAACAGCTCGATCGCCTCTCGGTGTTCGCCGCTCGCAAGGTGGCATAGTCCTTGAACGCCGCGCGCGCCCATGTCGTACGGGTTCAAGGCGACGGCCTTTCTGATCGCATCCTGCGCAGCCTCGTGGTGCCCGCCCATCGCGTGCAGATAGGCCAGGATCGAGAACGCAAACGACGAGCGCGGATCGAGGCGGACGCTGGTCTCCGCGAGCGTCATCGCCGAGCTCCACAGGTCGCGGGTGCTCTTGATCCATCCATATTGCACGCCCTGCACCATGATGGTCGCAAGATAGGCATGTGCGATCGAGAGTGCCGGATCGAGCGCGATGGCCTGTTTGAACAGGTCGATCGAGGTTTCGAAATCCGCCTTGGTCTGGCGATAATAGTGGGAGAGACCTCGCAGGAAGCGATCCCAGGCGGTCAGATCGGTGGCCGGTGATCGGTTCGGCGCCGAAGCCTCGGCGCGAAAGATCTCCGGCGCGATCGCCGCCGAAAGGCTCGTGGTGATCTCGTCCTGAAGCGCGAACAGCTCGCCCATGTCGCGGTCGTAGCGGCCGGTCCATAGTTGCTCGCCGCTCTCGGGCGCGACGAGCTCGGCAGTCACGCGAATTTTCGCGCCCGCGCGGCGGACCGAGCCCTGAACCAGATAGGTCGCGTCGATCTCCCGCGCGATCAGGCGTGCGCTTAAGCTTTGTCCCTTGAACGGGAAGGTCGAATTTCGACTCAGCACGCGATAGAAGGATTGCAGCGAAAGCGCGTGGATGAGGTCCTCCGTCAACCCGTCAGAGAAATATTCGTCCGCGCTGTCGCTGAGGTTGACGAAGGGGAGAACGCCCACGATCGCCAACCGGTATTGCGCCGAAAGGCCGGCAATGCCCTCGAGCTCCCGGGAGTGCGCGTCGGAGCCTGTCGGCCGCCAGGTCCAGACCTCCACGGGCATGGCGATGTTCTTGAAACGATGGCTGCCGGCGTCCTGCATCGTCACGGACAGATGCCTGCCGGCCTCGCCATAGGCCTTTGCCGAAATTGCAAGCCCGCCCGGCGGCGCGACCTGCTCGAGGCGGACGGCAATGTTCACATCGTCGCCGAACACCTCGTCCTCATCGGCGATCACATCGCCCATGTGCACGCCGAGCCGGAAATGCATGGCGCGATCGGCCGGCAGGTGCTTGTTGCGCTCCGCCATCAGCATTTGCATCGCGATGGCCGCTTGCGTGGCGCCGACGATGCTGGGAAATTCCAGCAGGAAACCGTCGCCGGTGTTTTTGACGACGCGACCGCCATGGTTGAGAATAACCGGGTAAATGGCGCCGCGATGCGCCTTGAAGGCTGCGTGCGTGCCTGCTTCGTCGGCGCCCATCATGCGCGAGTAGCCGGCGACGTCAGCGCAAACGATGGCCGCGAGACGTCTCTCCATTGATTCGGGCGCTCCAGATTGCAGGGCTGATCAGGATGCGGGTGGGCCGCCCGCTCGAGGGAACACCTTGTTACCGGCGGAAGCCTTTCGGAAATCGAGTGTAACCTAACTCGGCCAGGCTTGGCAGCGCCACCAAGCACCGGAGGCGCAAGAGATACGGCAAAATCGGGGATAGTCTTAAGATCGAGCCGCCCGCGAAGGAGGCCGGCCGGGGATGCGACCCTGAAGATCAGCTCCGGTGCATACCCAGCTCGTAAGTCGCGCTGCCCGCCAGATAGAGGCCGAGCAGAATCATCGCGACCAGGAACCAGCGGCGGAAGGCCTCGGTCGGCATCTTGGCGCGCACCGCCTGGCCGACGAACATGCCGGCGAAGGAGCACGCCAGGGCGATGCCGCCGGGGATGGCGGTGGCCGCGGTCAGCATGCCGGCGGCGCTGACATTGACCGAGAGCGCAAGCGTCGCCACCGTGAAGAACACGCCGAGCGCCTGGACCAGTTCGTCCTTCTCCATGCCGATCGCCTGCATGAACGGCATCGACGGGATCACCTGCACGCCGGTGGAGGCGGAGATCACCCCCGTCACGAAGCCGACGATGCCGCCGACCCATTTTTCATTGCGGCGCTCGACGCGCAGGCGGAATTGCCGCAAGCCAATGACGGCGTAGATCACGAGCAGGAGCCCGAGCGCGATGGTGCCGTAGCGGGCATAAGGCCCGCTCATCGCCCCGGCATTCAACAGGCTGCCTGCCACCGTGCACAGCATCAGCGGCCACAGCCGCTTGACGATATCGAGCAAATAGGGGCCGCCGAAGGTCTGCCAGATATTGGTGATGATGGCGGGCGCGATGACGATGGCGAGCGCTTTGCTCGGCTGCATCGTCACGGCCAAAAGCCCCATCGAGACCGTGGGCAGGCCCAGCCCGATCACCCCCTTCACGAATCCGGCAAGCAGGAAGACGGCGGCGATCAGCAACAGCATCGGCTCGAACATGGCGGGCACATTGACCGATCCGCCAAACGCGCACAATCTGGAGGTTACGGAGACAGCCTTCGACAGCACCGAAGGCAGGAGGCCCGCATGCGCTTCGATCTCGTCGATCTGCAGCTCTTCATCGCGGTGGCGGATGCCCGCAGCATCACCGGCGGGGCGGACCGCGCTCACCTCGCGCTCGCTTCGGCGAGCGAACGGATCAAGGGGTTGGAGCAGGCGTTTGGCATTGCGCTCTTCAAGCGCGGCCGCCGCGGCGTCGAGCTCACCGCCGCCGGCGAAAGCCTGCTCGATCATGCGCGCCTCGTGATCCATAACGTGGAGGCGATGCGCGGCGATCTCGCCCGCTTTGCCTCGGGCGTTCGCGCCAGCGTGCTCCTGCTCGCCAATACATCCGGATTGTCGGAGCATCTGCCGCGCGCATTGGCGAGCTTTCTGCGCGAGCATCCCGACATCAATGTCGATGTCGAGGAGCGCGAGAGCACCGACATCGCCGCGGCGATCGCCAGTGGCGCGGCCGATCTCGGCTTCGCGGCCGAGCACGCATTGCCCGAGACCATCGAACGCTTTCTCTTCAGCGAGGACCGCCTGGCATTGGTGACGTCGCGCCGCAGTGCCCTGGGCGGGCGCCGGCAGATCGATTTCAAGGATACCGCGGGTCACGCCTTTGTCGGCCTCACCAGCGCCACCGCGCTGCAGGTCCATATCGGCAAGCACGCCGCACGGCTCGGCATGCGCCTGCATTTCCGCGCTCGCTTGCGCGACTTCGACGCCATCTGCCAGATGGTCGCGGCCGATGTCGGCATTGCCGTGGTGCCGGAGGCCGCGGCCAGACGCTGCGCGCGGTCGATGCCGATCGCGATCGTACGGATCAGGGACGCCTGGGCCGACCGCAGGCTCGTGATCTGCGCCCGCAGTTTCAAAACCCTGCCGCGGCCGGCGAAGCAATTGGTTGAGCATTTGCGCTCGACTGCTGTCGCACGTTGATGAGCCGTCGCGCCGATGAACAGCCTTCGTCTGCGGCGAAGCTGGGCTTGGTCACTGCCGGATTGTCCGAGGCGCTGGACCGGGGCATGCTTCTCTACGCGCAGCGCATGGGAGAAAGACATGCCGGATGTTTTGGCCGAGGTGAGGCAAGGCTGGATCAAAGAGCAGGGGGCCGCGTTCCTGAGTGCCATCCACACAGCTATCGTCGAGACATTGCACACGCCGGAGCACGACAAGGTGCTGCGCCTGGTTGAGCATCCGCCGGCACATTTCGCGATTCCGACATCGGCCGGCGAGCGCTACACCCACATCGAGATCACGATGTTTGCGGGCCGCGCGCCTGCCACCAAGCGGTCGCTGTACAAGGCGATCATCCGGCATCTCGAGCCGTTCGGT
This sequence comes from Bradyrhizobium sp. STM 3562, assembly GCF_045571435.1. NCBI lineage: Bacteria > Pseudomonadati > Pseudomonadota > Alphaproteobacteria > Hyphomicrobiales > Nitrobacteraceae > Bradyrhizobium > Bradyrhizobium sp. STM 3562. The sequence goes on along the minus strand of NZ_CP120694.1, from coordinate 7,897,194 downwards.
GTCCCAGCAAACGACATCAAGGTCATATTGATCGAGGTGCCGCAGGAAAGCGTGGGAATGCGGGGCGGGGTTGCCGCCTCGGATCTCGACATCGGTTACGAGATCACGGTCTAGGAGCACTTGCCGATCAAGTTGTAGATTCGGACCAGCGCCTCCCAACAAGCCGTCATTGCGAGCGCAAGCGAAGCAATCCATGCTTTATCCGCAGACGCAGTCCGGATTGCTTCCGCCGAAATCCGGCGACTGCTGCAAAGCGCGGACGGGATTGGTCAGGCGTTGAGCAGCTTCAGCGCCGCCTCGTGCACGCGCGGATCACCCGCCGCGATGATGCGGCCGCCGCTCTGGGCGGGGCCGCCATCCCAGGTGGTAACGATGCCGCCGGCGCCGGTGACGATCGGGATCAGCGCGGCGATGTCGTATGGCTTCAACTCGGTCTCGACCACGAGGTCGAGATGGCCGGCCGCGAGCATGCAGTAGGAGTAGCAGTCGCCGCCATAGCGCGCGAGCCGCGCCGTGTTCTGCACGCGGGTAAAGGCATCTCGGTCGGCTTCGTTCATCAGAAGCGGGCTCGTGGTGTAGCAGGTCGCCTCTTGCAGCGAGGCGCAGCGGCGCACGGCGAGCCGCCGCTCACCTGATGGGCCCTGGTATCGGGCCGAGCCGTTGTCCCCGGAGAAGCGCTCGCCGATGAAGGGCTGGTGCATCATGCCGAACACCGGCAAGCCCTTGTGCAGAAGCGCGATCAGCGTGCCCCAGATCGGAAAGCCGGCGATAAAGGATTTGGTGCCGTCGATCGGATCCAGGACCCAGACATATTCGGCATCGGTGCGTTCATTGCCGAATTCCTCGCCCACGATGCCGTGCTGAGGGAAACTGGCCTTGATCAGCCGCCGCATCACGGCTTCCGCGGCGCGATCGGCCTCGGTCACGGGGTCGAAATCGCGGCTGAGGCTCTTGTCCTCGATCGACAGCGAGGTGCGGAAGTACGGCAGGATGGTTTCGCCGGAGGTCGTCGCCAGGCGCCCGATGAAGGCTTTGAAATCGATGACCGTCACGGCGATTCCTTAAATCGAGAGCGAGCCGCAATTAGGGACCCCCGCGGATCGAATCCCTGTTCCTGCGTTCCTGCCTAGCCCAATCCGTTCCGCTGCGCGACGGGAGTAAAGAGTTTTCGGCTGGCATTTTGAATGCCGAATTTGTCGAGCGACCAGGCGAATTCCTTAGTATCGAAAGTGATCACGAAATCGAGAGTTGTCGGATTTGCAGGGCGTGGCCGGCCCGCTACGAACCGCCCTTGCGGGTAAGTGCTTGAAAATACAGCAGGATGCCAAGCCGCGGGAAACCGTTGCAGTTCTGCCAGGGCTGCGAATTTTGCATGGAAAAAGCGTCAAAAACCCTTGCGCTTTGTGCAGCGCGGTCGCATATTGTTGCGGTGCGGTAGCCGCTGGCTATCGCTGCCCTCCTTGGGCGTTTCCTCCCTAGACTTGGGCCGCTTGTCATCACAAGCGGCCCTTTTTTCTTTGGGCATCGTTTCAGTTCATCGCTCAGTTCTTGGCACCGTCATTCCACGGCGGCGTGCAAGCACCGAACCGGGAATCTCGAAATTCCCCGATGCGTAATCGCGCATCTGAGGCTCGCGCCTTGCGCGCCCGCAATGACGGTCGAGCGAGAGTTGGCTCTACTCCGCGGCGGCCTGGAACGGGCCGAGGTCCCCGAGGGGAACGTTCGCCAGCGTCTCCGCCAATGTCGCGAAATCCGCGGCCACTTGGGCAAAGCGCGGTCCCTTCTCACGCCGCCGCTCGTCCATATAAACCGCCCGGTTCAATTCGAGCTGAACCACGTGAAGGCCGCTGGCCGGATTGCCGTAATGTTCGGTGATGAAGCCGCCGGCATAAGGCTTGTTGCGCCCGACCGAATAGCCGAGACCGATCATGGTCTCCTCGACCATGTCGGGCAGCACCGGCGCGCAACTCGTGCCGTAGCGATCGCCGATCACCACATCCGGTCGCCGCGGCTCATCCCGCGACACCCCGATCGACGGCATGGAGTGGCAATCCACCAGAACGACAGTGCCAAAGTTCTGGTGTACCTTCGCGATCAGCCGGCGCAACGCCCGGTGATAGGGCTTGTACAGCGTCTCGATCCGGCTCAGCGCATCCTCTACCGACAGCCGCTCGCGGTAAATTTCCTGACCGTCGCCGACCACCCGCGGGATCGTGCCAAGCCCGCCGGCGACCCGCATCGAGCGCGTGTTGGCGAAGCTGGGCAGCCGCCCGGAGAACATGCGGGGGTCGAGCTCGTAAGGTTCGCGGTTCACATCGACATAGGAGCGGGGAAAATTGACGCGCACGACGGGAAACCCGAGCGCGCTCACATTGCCGATCAGCTCGTCCATGAAGGAATCTTCGGAACGGCGCAGCGTCGGCAGGTCGATCCGGGACGCACTCAGGAAAGCCTCTGGATAGACCGAGCCGGAATGCGGGGAGTTGAAGATGATCGGTGCCCGCCACGCCTCCGGCTCGACGATCTCGAACGCGGGCGACACTTCGCCATCAAGCCGGGTCATGTCGGGCGCCGTCCCTTCGCTTCTGATCCGCTTCGAGCTCGCTGACGCGATTCTGCCAGAAAGCGGGGCTTTTGTGGGCGTGCATTGTCGATAATCACAATCATTCTGCCAAGCGAAAAAGTCTTCGCTTGGGCTGGAACGTCTCTCAAGAGCCGTCGGGCTCGCCGCTCTGATTGATTTAGGGTGCGTTCCGGTTCAGAAATAGATGTAGGTTTGGGTTGATTGTGCCCGACCGACTTTCACCCGAAATTTACCGTCTGTCGGGCTTAGTAAACGCCCTGATCCGCCGAAAGTCCGTCCATGCCCAAGATCCTCCTCGCCGAAGACGACAACGATATGCGCCGCTTCCTGGTCAAGGCGCTGGAAAATGCCGGCTTTCAGGTCTCCCCTCATGACAACGGCATGTCGGCCTATCAGAGGCTGCGCGAAGAGCCGTTCGAGATGCTGCTCACCGACATCGTGATGCCGGAGATGGACGGTATCGAGCTTGCGCGGCGCGCCTCCGAGCTCGATCCCGACATCAAGATCATGTTCATCACCGGGTTTGCCGCGGTGGCGTTGAACTCCGATTCGGAAGCGCCCAAGAACGCCAAGGTGCTGTCCAAGCCGGTGCACCTGCGCGAATTGGTCAGCGAGGTGAACAAGATGCTGGCGGCCTGATTCGGCCGCCCAAAATCGGCGCCGAGCGGGGGCAACGGTCCTTGCCTGCCCGCCCCTGAGCCGATATACGGACCCCAACCGATCCAAGACCTTTCGGGCACGTAGCTCAGCGGGAGAGCACTACCTTGACATGGTAGGGGTCACAGGTTCGATCCCTGTCGTGCCCACCACGCTTCGCCCTTCCGGCTACGCGTGGCGCAGCCGCGCATAGCCGGAAGGGCGAAGCGTGTCCGGCGTAGCTGGAGCGCAGCGGAAGCGAAGACGGACTGCTCCCGCCTCGGTTTCCATGACATTGCGGTCGCAAGTTCCCCGCGCCCCTCGCGCACGCGCCGCTTGGCGCCGCGCCATCATGCCGCGTCGCGTTGTCCACAACAGGGGCAAGGCCGGCATAAATTCGGTCGACAGCTCAATGTTCCGGGTCGAATGATGACGGTGCGATCGGACCGTCTCGCGACGACAACGATCGGCGCTCAAATCAGGCGGGTTCGATCCGCCGCAAGGTCTTCCGGAGAATGCGATGAGGTTTCTGGCCATCATGCTTGCTGTCGTCGCGGCAACATTCGCCGCCCCGGCCGCGGCCGAGCAATGGCCGACCCGCAATGTTCGCATCATCGTTCCCTATCCGCGCGGCGGCAATGTCGATGGCGCCGCCCGGATTCTGGCCGGCAAGCTGCAGGAACGCCTCGGCCAGCCGTTCACGGTCGAAAACAAGCCCGGTTCCGAGGGGCTGGCTGCGGCCGAGGCCTTCGCGAAGTCCGCCAATGACGGCTACACCCTGTTCGTCAGCGCCAACGGCCCGGTGTTGTTCGCGCCGGAGATCAACAAGCGCGATGCCTATCAATGGAAGCGGGATTTCATTCCCATCACCACGATCTCGATGACGCCGCTGGTGCTCGAGGTGCATCCCTCCGTGCAGGCCCGCACGGCGAAGGAGTTTTTTGCCCTCGCCCGCGAGCGGCAGGGCAAGGTGACGATGGCCTCTCCCGGCGCCGGCACGACCAACCATCTCCTGGGCGAACTCGCGCAGTCGACGCTCGGCGTTAAATGGGCCATCGTGCAATATCGCGGCAATGCGCCCGCAACCAACGACCTCGTCGCCGGGCACGTGCAATTCGCGTTCGACCATATCTCGGTCGCGCTGCCTTACATCAGGAGCGGAGCACTCCGCGCGCTGGCCGTGACCAGCGCCCATCGGCTGTCGAGCTTGCCGAACGTGCCCACTTTCGCCGAACTCGGTTATGCCGCGTTTGACGCGCAGTCCTTCACCGGCCTGTTCGCGCCCGCCGGTACCCCGGCCGCCGTCATCGAGAGGCTGCACGAGGTGACCGCAGCGATCCTGAAGGATCCGGCCGTCGCGGAGAAATTCGAGAAGCTGGGCGCGGAGACGGTCATCATGACGCCTGCGGAGTTCACGACCTATCTCGAGGGCCAGGATGCCAAATGGCTTCCCGTGGTGCGTGACGCCGACATCAAGGCCGATTGACGGGCCGGCTGTGCCGCGGCGCCGGGCTCGCCATGCAACCGGAAGCCGCGGTTCGCGCTTATATGATCGCGGGTGCCGCTGGAGTAGGGGGCCTCTCGGTCTCGTTACGGGTGTCCTCATGGCGAGAACATTCAAGGTCGGCGATCACGTGAGCTGGAATTCCGAGGCGGGGCGCGTGCGCGGCACCATCCTGCGCGTGCACACCAAGGACGTGAACTACAAGGGCTATGTCCATCACGCCAGTCCCGACGACCCGCAATACGAGATCAAGAGCGACAAGACCGATCATGTCGCCCTACACAAGGGGCGGGCATTACGGCATCTTGCGCATTGACGTCCCGATCGGCGCAACGAGAGCAGCGCCTTCGCATACAAGCTGGATTTGCGGATGCCGCATCCATTCTACACCATCGGTCACGGGACCCGGCCTCTCCATGAGTTCGTCGATCTCTTGCGCAGCGTCGAGGTCAACTTGCTCGTCGACGTCCGCACCGTGCCGCGCTCGCGCACCAATCCGCAATACAACCGGGACACCCTGCCGCAATCGCTGATGCCCCTCGCCATCGCCTATGAGCACATGGCAGCGCTCGGCGGTTTGCGCGGCCGCGAGCGCGCCGTGCCTGCGCACCTCAATGGCTATTGGGAAAACGAGAGTTTTCACAACTACGCCGACTATGCCATGAGCAAGCCGTTTCGCGAGGGATTGAGGCACTTGCGCGAACGCGGCCACGCGCAGCGCTGCGCCGTCATGTGCGCGGAAACCGTGTGGTGGCGCTGCCATCGCCGCATCATCACCGATTACCTGCTCGCGGCGGGCGAGACGGTGTTGCACATTCTCGGCCCCGGGCATGTCGAAGAGGCAAGGATGAATGAGGCTGCAAGGCCTCAAGCCGACGGCACTCTGATCTATCCGCCCGAACAGCATGATCTGTTCGGCGGGCAGCCGTAGAGGCAAGAGGGAAATCTTCAGCCCCGCGCGCCGCTGTCACGCTTCATCGTGCGAAAAGTGATCGAATAGCGGCGCTGCTCCACGCCGGGGATGCTGTGCTCCCAGATCCGCCGCGCCTCGCCGTCCATCAGATAGAGCGAGCGCGGCTCGGCTTGCAGCGTAAACCGCTCCCACGTCTCGCCATTGCGGCGGCGAAGGCGGAACTTGCAGGCCGAGCCCAGCGAGAGCCCGAAGACCTTGTCGAAATGCGGCTTGTCGCGGTGCCAGCCGATGCCGACGCCGAGATCATATTCGGTGCAGAGCACCTGGCGCACGCTGTGCTCGGGCAAATCGCCAAAGGCCTCGACCGCCCGTGCGATCTCATGCAGCCATTGCGGGATCGGCTCCGCCTCGACCAGCCGTTGTTCCGTGTAGTCGTAGCGGAAGCCGAACGATTTGACGCGACGGTGGCCTTCGAACGCACCGAACTGAAACGGCTTCAACGGCAATTCGGCGATGCGCGCGATCAATGCCTGCTCGGTTGCCGCAGAGACGAATTCAGGCGTATAGCGCAGCCCTTGCGGACCGGCCGCGTGTTCTTGTTCAAAGAGCGCGAGCTGAGTCATCAAACGACCGTTCTTCTCACCGGCCCCTCTATATGGGTGCGCGCCGACGCTTTGGTAGGCAAGGGGCGCGCTCGACCGGCTCAAGCCGGCCCGGTATCCGGATTGGGACGGCGGCGTTCGGCGAGGTAAAGCCCGGCCACGGCAGCGGCCATGAGGCCGGACGCTGCGCCGACGCAGAGCGCCCAGCGCGGTCCGAGAGTGCTGGCGATCCAGCCCACGATCGGTGCGCCGATCGGCGTGCCGCCGAGCGCAATCGCAAGCACGATCGCGATCACGCGGCCGCGCATGTGAGGCTCGGTGGAGATCTGCGCCAGGCTGTTGGTCGAGGTGGTGAAGGTCTGGGCGGCGAGGCCGATCGTGAACAGGGTGAGGCCGAAGGCGAGATAGCTCGGCGCGGCGGCTGCGGCCGCGCAGGTCAGGCCGAACATGGCTGCGGCGGTCAGCAGCAGCGGCAGGCCGGGCCGCGCGCGTGTCGCGGCGAGCAGCGCGCCGCTGACGGAGCCGGCCGCCATCATCGACGTCAGCAGCCCGTACTGGCCGGCGCCGACGTGAAACACGCTCACTGCCATGGTCGAGATGAAGATCGGAAAATTCAGTCCGAACGTGCCGACCAGAAACAGCATGAGCAGGACGACCCGCAGATCAGGGCGCCGCAAGACGTAGCGAAAGCCGTCGGCGAAGCCGCCGCGCGAAGCGGAGAGGCGATGGCCGCGCGCAGGTCCCTCCAGGCGCAGGAAGGCGAGCGAGCTCAGCACCGCCAGGAACGAGACGGCATTGACCAGAAACACAGAGCCCGAACCGACCGCCGCGATGACGCCGCCGGCGATCGCCGGTCCCATCATGCGCGCGGCATTGAACGAGGTCGAATTGAGCGCCACCGCGTTCGCCAGGTAGCGCTCCTCGACAAGCTCGGAGACGAAGGCCTGGCGCACCGGCGCATCGAACGCGGCCGCGCAGCCCAGCAGAAACGCAAACACATAGACGTGCCAGAGCTGGACCAGGCCGGTGACGGCCAGAAGTCCGAGGCCGAGCGCCAGCACGCCCATGGCGGCTTGCGTGCAGAACAGGAGCTTGCGCCGATCGAAATGATCCGCAACATAACCGGTGAGGGGCAGGAGCAGGATCTGCGGGCCGAACTGAAGGCCCATCACGATCCCGACCGCGGCTGCGTTCTGATGGGTCAGCTCGGTGAGCACCAGCCAGTCCTGGGCAGTGCGCTGCATCCAGGTGCCGACGTTCGAGATCAGCGCGCCCGCCGCCCAGATTCGATAATTGGCGTTCGCCAGGGAACGAAACGGACCTTTCAAGGCTGGGCCATTCCTTTATGCGTGAGGGCCAAGCCGATCGATCAGTTCGCGTGTCGTGCCGGTCTCGCCGATCCGGGGAAAAACCCGCGTCACGCTGTTGAGGTGTGCCTCGCTGTCCATGTCGGTCATGGCATCGACCGCGAGCGCGACATGGAAGCCGAGCTCATACGCGTGCCGTGCGGTGGATTCGACCCCAGCCGAGGTGGCGACGCCGGCCACGACCACCTGCGTAACGCCGCGTCGCCGCAGATGTTGTTCCAGGCCGGTGTTGGTGAAAGCGCCCCAGGTGCGCTTGGTCACGGTATGATCGCCGGGCCGCTGCTTCAGCTCTGGCACGAGATCGGTCCAATCGGCGGGAAAGCCGTGGGTCGAGAACGAGCGCTCGGTGCGGCCGGGGGCGCGGGCGTCGACATTGACCAGCACGATGGGGAGATCGCGGCTGCGGAACGCATCGAGCAAGATGGCCGCGTTGTCGATCACGCCCCGCATCGGGTGCGCGGTCGGCAGCGCTGCGATGCCCTTCTGCAGGTCGATGACCAGCAAGGCGGTGTTGGGATCCAGTGTGCTTATCGCCATCTTGTTCTCCATCTACTCGGTTTCGACGATGCGATTGAGCAGGGGCAGCGCAGCCTTGAGCTGCGCCTGCTCCTGCAATGTGAGTTTTGATTGGATGGCGCGCAGCAGCCATTCATGACGCGCGGCGCGTCCGCTGCGGATCATCTCCTCGCACCTCGGCGTCAGAGACAGGATCGTCTGCCGTCCGTCGGTGGGGTCGGGAGAGCCTTTGACCAGGCCTAACGCTTCGAGGGTGGCGACGGTGGCGCCCATGGACTGCGGGCGGACGCTTTCCAGCCGCGCCAGCGCGCTGACCGTGGCGGGGCCGTCGCGGTCGAGATGCACCAGCACGGCGATCTGCGAGGGCGTGAGGTCGCCAGCAGAGGCCTGCTCGCGCAGCCGGCGCTTCAGCTTGCCGAACAGCCCAGCCAGCTCCGAAGCGAGCGCCTCCGCCGGCGAGGAAGCAGGTTCCGCTTTGCGTTTGCTCATGCTGCCTGACTAGCAGATATGAAGGATAACTACAAAGTCAAACTGTGTAGGTAGCCTTCATATCAAGCGGAAGTGATCGGGCTCGGGAGCTGTGGCTTCGGTCGATCGGTTCGTTAAGCCCGCGCCCCACTTGCGGGGGCAGGTCGCATGCATCGAAAGATGCGAAGGGGGTGAGGGCGATTCTCCACGCGCTCAGCGGCAGCCCGGGTGAACGCAGCGACACCTCTGGGGTTACCCGCATGTCGCTCCGCTCATGCGGGCTATGAGTCGTCTAGCCGCACACCTCAACGGGCCGCAGGCGCCAGCCGGCTGTCGTGTGCACGCGCCGCTGCACGACGTAACAACTGCCGTTGTCGGAATACGTATCGTCGTAGTAGCCGTACGGATAGTCGTAGGCGTAGTCGTCGTAATAGTCGTAGGGATAAAAGCCGTATCCCAGGCCTACGAAGCGGCGGTGGGCGAAATCGCGACCATGAAATCCGTGATCGTGGAATCCATGATCGAAGCCGCCTGCGTGAATGGCGCCGGCTGCCGCCATGCCGCCAACGACGCCCGGATGCACGCCGGCAAAGCCGCCGGAACGGAAGCCACCTGCAAAGCCGCCACCGTGAAATCCACCGCCGAAGCCGCCGCCATGAAATCCGCCGCCAAAACCGCCGCCGCCGCCATGGAAGCCGCCACCACCAAAGCCGCCACCGCCAAAGCCTCCACCGCCATGACCGCCACCACCACCGCCGCCACGCGCAAGCGCTATCGTCGGCGATGCCAGGCCAACGGCGGCAACGGCAAACAACGCGAAGAGTTTCTTGCGTAACATCATCATTCTCCGTCCAAGGATTTTCGCTCCCAACCACGTCGTCTCGGACGTCTTGCAGATGGCGATGGCGCGTCAGGATTGCCCGTGTTCGCCGCTCAACTCGGCGCGAGACTCACTAAACAAAAATTCAAATTCGCGTTGGGGCGAGCGACGTCGCAGCAACCGCTTCGCTCGCAAGCACGGCGCAGGCCGCTCGAAATTTCACTGGTGGATTAAGCCGCACGTCGTCCCGGACAAGCGAAGCGCAGATCCGGGACCCATAACCACAGGCCGGCGTATTGCGATGAATGTCTGCCAGCGAATACCACGGATAGATTTCGCGGCATGTCTGGCTTTCGCCAGGCAGGACCTATGTGCCCTTCACAAAGGCGGCAAACTTCTCCGCATAATCCGGGTGCCAGCGTGACAGCGCGGGGCGATTTTCGATGATGTCTCCGGCCGCCCACAGAATGCGGCGCTCATCGAGTTTTCGCGGCACGTCATTGTCCGGGCAGAGAATATAGAAGTCGCCGGCTTCCAGCCTTCGCAGCATGAAGTCGACCGTCTGCTCCGGCGTCCAGGCCGCGGCCGGCTTCTCCGTGCGGCCCTGCGCCGACAGCGGCGTGAACACGAATCCGGGAATGAAAAGATGCGCGCTGATCTTGCAATTCGGCGTGGTGCGCAATTCGTGCTGCAGCGCTTCGGTGAAGGCCTTCACGCCTGTCTTGGAGACATTGTAGGCGGGGTCGCCGGGCGGCGTGGTGATGCCCTGCTTGGAGCCGGTGTTGATGATGAGCCCGGGCCGGCCGCGTTCGATCATCTGCGGGGCAAAGATTTGCGAGCCATGGATCACGCCCCACAAATTGACTGCAATGATCCGCTGCCAATTGTCCGAGGGGTCGAACATCTTGCTGCCGGGCTGGATGCCGGCATTGTTCATCAAGAGATCGGTGCCGCCGAAGCGCTGGCGCACCGCGGCCTCCAGTTGCTTCACGCTCTCGGCGTTTGCGACATCTGTCGCCACCGCCATGACGCTGGCGCCGCCACCGCCGGCGATAGATGACAGTTTTGTTTCGGCCTCACGCAGCCGGGCGTCGCCGACATCTGCGATGCAGATCTTCATGCCAAGCCGCGCGAAGGCCAACGCGGCGGCGAGGCCGATGCCGGAGGCGCCGCCGGTAATCACGGCAACATTGTCAGCAGCAAGCACGGGATGTGGCACGTGAGGTCTCCTGTGATCGATCGAGCTTCGAGCTAAGTCGTGCGCGCCGTGCAAACCACCTACGCGCAAGCATGGGAGGTCTTCGCGCGGCGCGTCGTCCTGTCAGCTTTACGGCATAAATTTGCCGCTGTAGATTTTCATTTATAACGGTCCGCGCAAGCGATCGACATCAACTCAATCAACAACTAAATCAACTCATACGAGATCAAGCGACAAAAGGGAGAGAGACTATGGCCGTGTCACAGGCTGTTCCGATCACGCGCCATCCCTTTGCGGATGGTTCCTACAAGAAGATGCTGATCGACGGCAAATGGGTCGATGCCGCCTCCGGCAAGAGATTCGAAACGCTCAATCCCGCCACCGGTGAGTTGCTCGCGACCGTCGCCGAAGGCGATGCGGAGGATATCAACCGCGCGGTCGCTGCCGCCCGCCGCGCCTTCGAGGGCCCGTGGAGCAAGGTAAAGCCATTCGAGCGGCAGAACCTGCTGTTGAAGCTTGCCGAGCTCGTCGAGAAGAATTTCGAGGAGCTGTCGCAGCTCGATACGCTCGACATGGGCGCGCCGATCAGCCGGACTCGCGGGAATAAGCTCCGCGTGCTCGGCATGCTGCGTTACTATGCCGGCCAGGCCACCTCGCTGCACGGCGAGACGATCGAGAACTCGCTGCCCGGAGAGATCTTCTCCTACACGCTGAAGGAACCGGTCGGCGTGGTCGGCGCCATCATTCCGTGGAACGGGCCGCTGGCGGCAACCGTGTGGAAGATCGGCCCCGCGATCGCGACCGGCTGCACGGTGGTGCTCAAACCCGCCGAGGAAGCGCCGCTGACCTCGCTGCGGCTCGCGGAGCTTGCGCTGGAAGCCGGCGTTCCGCCTGGTGTGGTCAATGTGGTGCCGGGCTTCGGCGAAACCGCGGGCGCGGCGCTCGCGGCGCATCCGGACGTGGACAAGGTTGCGTTCACCGGCTCGCACATCACCGGACAATCGATCGTCCGCGCATCCGCCGGCAATCTCAAGCGCGTCTCGCTCGAGCTCGGCGGCAAATCGCCTGATATCGTGTTCGCGGACGCCGATCTCGATGCGGCGGTGCCCGGCGCATCCATGGCGGTGTTCGCCAATTCTGGCCAGATCTGCAGCGCCGGCACGCGGTTGTTCGTGGAGGAAAAGATCTATGACGAGTTCGTTGGCCGCGTCGCCGAATTCGGCAGGAAGCTGCAGGTCGGCAACGGGCTCGATCCCAACACGCAGATCGGTCCCTTGGTGTCCGAGCAGCAGCTCGAGCGTGTCACCGGCTATCTCGCGATCGGCCAGAAGGAAGGCGCCAGGGCGCTCGCCGGCGGCGCGCGCGTGACCGAGGGGCCGCTGGCGAAGGGCTATTTCGTCCAGCCGACGGTGTTTGCGAATGTGCAGGACAACATGCGCATCGCGCAGGAGGAAATTTTCGGCCCCGTCATCTCGGCGATCAAATTCAAGGACATGGACGAGTTGATCCGCCGGGCCAATGCGACCACCTTCGGCCTCGGCAGCGGCGTGTGGACGCGGGACGTCGCCAAGGCGCACCACGTCTCCAAGGCGCTGCGCGCCGGCTCGGTCTGGGTGAACTGCTACCAGGCGATGGATCCGGCGGTGCCCTTCGGCGGCTACAAGATGAGCGGCTATGGCCGGGAGTCCGGCAAGCAGCATCTGGAAGAGTATCTCAACGTCAAGGCGGTCTGGATCAAGACGGCTTGATATTAACCTCTCCCCGTTTGCGGCAGGGGCTATCGCATATGGTGCCGTCTGATTTTTGCGGTGATGTTTCCGCATCGTCATGCCCGGCACAAGGCCGGGCATGACGAGCTTGTGGGCCGACCGACCAGATAAGGCGCACCGAACCTGCAGCGTGATCCGCATATGCGATAGCCCTATCGTAAGGACGGGGAGAGGGAGAAGGCGCAATTAGCGGGAGTGGCCGTCCTTTCGGACGGCCACTCCTTCATTTTATGATTCGAATAGGATGTCGACTTTCCTCTAAGCAGACCTCGGGGCAGAAATGAAATTCCCTCACTTGTTTTCACCGCTCAAGATCGGTCCCTACCAACTCGAGCACCGCGTGGTGATGGCGCCGTTGACGCGGATGCGCGCGGCGAAACCCTCGCTCGCGCCGCGCGCGCTGAACGCGTCATATTATGGACAGCGCGCCACGCCCGGCGGATTGATCGTGGCGGAAGCCTCGCCCGTGGCGGCAACGGGCTTCGGCAATCCCGGCGTGCCCGGCATCTACACGGAAGCGCAGATTGCGGGTTGGCGCAGCGTCGTCGATGCCGTTCACGCCAAGGGCGGCGTCATCTTCCTCCAGCTCTGGCATGTCGGACGCGTCTCGCACTCCTCGTTCCAGCCGAATGGAGCGTTGCCGGTCGCGCCGTCGGCGGTCGCGATTTCGACCGAATACAAGACCATGACCGCGGACGGTAAGCCGACCACCTATGAAACCCCGCGGGCGCTTGAGACCGACGAAATCCCCGGCATCATTGCCGCCTTTCGGCAGGCCGCGCGCAACGCGCTTGCCGCCGGCTTTGATGGCGTCGAGATCCACGGCGCCAACGGCTATCTGCTCGAGCAGTTCCTGCAATCGCGCACCAACCAGCGCAGCGATCAATATGGCGGCTCGATCGAGAATCGCGCGCGGCTCCTGCTGGAGGTCACCGAGGCCGCCATCGAGGTATGGGGTGCGGACCGCGTCGGCGTGCGGCTGTCGCCCTACGGCATCGCCAACGATTCCGGCGAGCCGGATCCGATGCCGCTCTACAGCTACGTGACCGGATCGCTCGACAAGCTTGGGCTGGCCTATCTGCATCTGATCGAGCCGCGCTCGAGCGGCGCGGGCCGTGCCGAGGTCAACTGGCAGAACGTGCCGTCCGCCATGGTGCTGTTCCGCCCGCTCTGGAGCGGCGTGTTGATTGGCGCCGGCGGCTTTACCGGCGAGACGGCGAATGCTGCGATTGCGGAGCGGCACGCGGATGCGATCGCCTTCGGCCGCATCTTCATCTCCAACCCCGATCTGCCGCGCCGCTTGCGCCACGGCTTTCCGATCACGCCCTACAATCGCGCGACCTTTTATGGCGGCGAGGAGGCGGGATATACCGATTATCCGGTGTATGACGAGCTGGAGCCGGCGTAACGTTATCGTCATCGCGAGGAGCGAAGCGACGAAGCAATCCAAACTGTTTCCGCGGACGCTAGTCTGGATCGCTTCGCTTCGCTCGCAATGACGGCAACGTATAGCGAGGGCGCATGACAAAACCCACATCACCAGCCGGACTCGCAAAGGGTCAATGCCTGTGCGGCAAGGTGGCCTTCGAAATCGACGTGCCGGCGCGCTGGGCCTGGCATGATCACTCCGCCGCAAGTCGTCGCGCGCATGGCGCGGCCTATGCCACCTATGTCGGTAGCTGGCGCAAACGCTTCCGTATTACCAAGGGCGAGGGGGCGATCTCACGCTACGAGGACAAGGCGACCAGCACCGTACGCAGCTTCTGCACGCAGTGCGGCACGCCCCTGCTCTACGAACGCGCCCGCTCGCCGCACATGGTCAACATCCCACGCGCGCTGTTTTCGGGGCGCACCGGGCGGCAGCCGCTCTATCACATCGCGATCGAGGAGCTGCAGGAATGGGCCTATACCGGCGAGCCCTTGGTGCCGCTCAAGGGCTTTCCGGGCGTGGTCTGGCAGCGCTCGAAAAAGAAGCGGCGTTCGGCCGGCGAGGATCCCTTCGAGCTCGCGCGCGAGGAGGCGTAAACTCACCGGCAGTTTTGCGGAATGCGTGGCGGCGGCCTTGTCGTGGCCCATCCTTCGAGACGCGGCCTGGCGGCCGCTCCTCAGGATGAGGTCTTTAGGTGTTGCTCCAGTCTTAGACCCTCATGGTGAGGAGCGCGGCAGGGCCGCGCGTCTCGAACCATGAGACCCCGAACTCGCAGGTCAGCCATGAGCGCGCTTCATTGCCTCACCGGGTGAAGTTTGGTCATGTGCGCGCACCGCGCGAGAACGGCCGCGGGTGGGAGGAAACATGAAGAATCGTATCACCGGTCGGTCGGCGTTTCTCGCCTTGCTCAAGGACGAGGGCATCACGCACCTGTTCGGCAATCCCGGCACCACAGAGCTGCCGATCATGCACGCGCTGAAGGACCATCCCGACCTCACTTACGTCATGGCGATGCAGGAGAGCCTTGTGGTCGCCATCGCCGACGGCTTTTCGCGCGCCTCGGGCAAGCTTGTGGCCTGCAACGTCCATGTCGCGCCGGGCCTCGGCAACGCGATGGGCTCGCTCTACAACGCCCAGTTTACGGGCACGCCGATGATCCTCACCGCCGGCCAGCAGGAGCAGGGCCATGGATTGACGGAGCCGTTGCTCTATGGCCCGTTGGTGCGCATGGCCGAGCCCTTGGTGAAATGGGCGGTCGAGGTGACGCGGCTGGAGGATCTGCCGCGCATCGTGCGCCGCGCTGCCAAGGTCGCGACCACACCGCCGACGGGGCCGGTGTTCATCTCGCTGCCGGGTGACATTCTCAATTCGGAGGCCGGCATCGAACTCGGCCGCTCCACGCGCGTCGATACCCGCGTGCGCCCCTCCGACGAGACCCTGCAGGCGCTGGCGCAGCGCATCCTGAAAGCGCAGCGCCCCGTGATCATCGCGGGCGATGAGATCGTCAAGAGCGATGCACTGGAGGAGGCCGCCGCGCTTGCGGCAACGCTCGGCTGTCCGGCCTATCAGCAATCGGTGGCTTACGGCGCGCATTTCCTCTCGGAAAGCCCGAGCTTCATGGGCGGCCTGTCGCGCCTGCAGAAACAGGTGCGCGAGGTATTATCGCCTTACGATCTCATGATCGTGCTGGGCGCCGATCCCCTGCGCATGTCGGTGCATAGCGAGACCGATCCGATGCCGGAGGGGCTTGCCATCGTGCAGATCGGCCTCGTCGAATGGGATCTCGCCAAGAACTACGGCGTGGAGATCGCGCTGAAAGCCGACGTGAAGGAGACCTTGCGCGCGCTGCTGCCGGTGTTGAGGGAGGCCGGCGGCAGCGCATTGGAAGCTCGCGCCAAGCAGAGCCTTGCCGAGCTCGCACCCCGGAATTGGAGCGCGAAGCGCGCGGTGCTTGCGGAGGAGATTGCCAAGGCCAAAGGCAAATCCCCGATCGATCCCGATTTCCTCGCGCTGCAAGTCGTCGAGGCCATGCCCGACAGCGCGATTCTGGTCGACGAAGGGCTCACCTCCTCGCGCCAGATTCCGGCACTTCGGCCGCATCGCGACCGCTACGGCTATCACGCGCTGGCATCAGGCGGCATTGGCTGGGGCGTGCCGGCCTCGGTCGGCGTCAGCCTCGCCAATCCGAACCGGCCGGTCGTGTGCTACTCCGGCGACGGCAGCGCGATGTATTCGATCCAGGCGCTCTGGACCGCCGCGCATCACAAACTGCCGCTGTCGGTGGTGATCGTCAACAATGGCGGCTACCGCATCATCAAGCAGCGGCTGCTCTCGTTCCATGGCGACGACAACTATATCGGCATGGATTTTGTCGATCCCCCGGTGGATTTTGCGGGCATCGGCCGGTCGCTCGGGCTCGAGGCGATCAGGATCACCGATCCCGCGGAGTTGAAGCCGACGCTGTCGTCGGCGTTCAATCGGCCTGGGACAAAGTTGATTGAGGTGATGGTGGACCGGAGTGTTTGAAGAGCCGCACCACACCCGAGCGAAACAGCTCAGCTTTCCCCCGTCATCCTGAGGAGGCCGCGATAGCGGCCGTCTCGAAGGACGGCCTGGCCGCTGCAGCGAGGCCGTTCATCCTTCGAGGCTCGCTATCGCGAGCACCTCACAGGATAACGGAACTGGCAGCGTCGTGATCACCCCGCCACCTTCGGCCGATACTGCGCCGCAGGATGGGGCGCGGCCAGCCGCGCACGTCCCGCACCGAACAATTTTTCGCGTAACGTGCCTTCCGCATAAGCGCGCTTGTAGCGCCCGCGCCGGGTCAATTCCGGCACCAGCATGTCCGCGATATCGTCGAAGTCGCCGGGCGAGACCGCAAAGGGCATGTTGAGTCCATCGACATCGGTCGTTTCGAACCAGGCCTCGATGTCGTCGGCGACTTTGTCGGGCGTGCCGACGAAGACAGGCCCGATGCCGCCGATGCCGACATGCTCGGCGACCTCGCGCACCGTCCACACGCGATCCGGATCGGCGCGCGTAATGTTGTCCATGGCCGTGCGACCCGCATCGTTGGTGACATGGCGCACTTGCTGGTCGAGCGCGTAGGTCGAGAAGTCGACACCGGTCCAGCCCGACATCAGCGTCAGCGCCCCCTCGGGGCTGATATGCCGCCGATAGTCCTCGTATTTCGCCTTGGCTTTCGCCTCGGTCTCTCCAAGGATCACCGTGAACATGCTGAACATCAGGATGTCCGTGGGCTTGCGTCCCTGCGCCGCGGCCAATTCGCGGATTGCTTTCACCCGCGGCGCGATCACCTTGGCCGAGGGGCCCGACATGAACACGCATTCGGCGTGCTGCGCCGCGAATTGGCGTCCGCGCGGCGAGGTGCCGGCCTGGTATAGCACGGGCGTGCGCTGCGGCGACGGCTCGCTCAGGTGGATCGCATTGAGCCGGTAGTTCCTGCCCTCATGCGTGACGCGATGCACTTTGGAGGGATCGGTGAAGATGCCGTTGATACGGTCGCGCAGCACGGCGTCATCTTCCCAGCTTCCTTCCCCAGAGCTTGTAGACCACCTCCATGTATTCGTCGGCGATGTCGTAGCGGTCGTCATGCGCGGTCTGCCGGTCTTTGCCCGCGCCGCGCGCGGCGCTGTCGAGATAGCCGGTGACGACGTTCCAACCGATCCGGCCCTCGGTCAGATGGTCGAGCGTCGACATCCGCCGTGCAAACGGGTAGGGCGGCTCGAAGGAAAGATTGCTGGTGACGCCGAAACCAAGATTTTTGGTTACCGCGGCCATCGCCGAGACCAGGAGCAGCGGTTCGTTCGCCGGCGTCTGCGTGGCATTGCGCAGCGCGGCATCGGGGCTGTTGCCGTAGACGTCATAGACGCCGAGCACGTCGGCCAGAAACAGGCCGTCGAAACGGCCGCGCTCCAGCGTCTTCGCCAGATCAAGCCAATAAGGCAGGCGATTGTACTCGGCCGTGCGATCGCGCGGATGCGTCCACAGTCCCGGCGACTGATGCGCGACACAGTTCATGGCAAAGGCATTGAGCCGGATTTCTTTGGGCATGACAGATCAGGGAACCGAAACGCGGGAGCGCCGCTGAAATTGTTACATCGGGGCTCGCTTTGGCAACACAAATCTGGCACGGGAATTGCCACTAACGGGCGCCGCCGTGTATCGATGCGGTGTCGGCAAAGTAGTTGACGAAGGACGACATGACCAGAAACGACGCCATCGCACATGCGCGAGAGCAGCTCCGCTCCGGCGAATTTTTGCGCGAACTCGATCGCAGGGTGGCCTACAAGACCGAAAGCCAGAATGCCGCGCGCAGCGACGTGCTGCGGGCGTATCTGGAAGACGAACTCAAGCCGGCCTTTGCCGCGCTCGACTTCGACAGCCGGGTCGTCGAATCCCCCAGCGGCAAGTCGCCCTTCCTGGTCGCATCGCATCGGGAAGATGCGTCCGCGCCGACCGTGCTGATCTACGGCCACGGCGACGTCGTCGACGGCATGGTCGGCGCATGGCGCGACGGCTTGAACCCTTGGGCGACGACACAGGTCGGTAACCGCGTCTATGGCCGCGGTACCGCCGACAACAAGGGCCAGCACTCAATCAATCTCGCGGCCTTGCGGGCGGTGCGGCAGGCGCGTGGCGGCAAGCTCGGCTTCAATGCCAAGTTCATCATCGAGATGGGCGAGGAGATTGCCTCCCCCGATCTCGGCAAGGTCTGCGCCTCCTTGCGCGACGAATTGAAGGCCGACCTCTTGATCGCGTCGGACGGGCCGCGGCTGTCGGCGGATCGCCCGACGCTGTTTCTCGGCTGCCGCGGCGGCTATCGCATCCACCTCGACGTCAACTTGCGCGAAGGCGCGCATCACTCCGGCAATTGGGGCGGCGTGCTCGCCAATCCCGCGACGATCCTCGCTGGTGCGATCGCGACGCTGGTCGACGGCCGCGGGCGGCTGTTAATGGAACAGCTCAAGCCGCCGCGCCTCTCCAACCAGATCCGGCAATGGCTCGCCGACGTCAAGGTCGAGCCCACGGCGGATGAGCCGGCGCTGTCGGAGAACTGGGGCGAGGACGGGCTTTCCGCGGCCGAGCGGCTCTATGCCTGGAATACGCTCGAAGTGCTGGCGATCTCGGCGGGCAATGTCGACAATCCCGCCAACGCCATTCCGGGACGCGCGCGCGCGGTGCTGCAGCTCCGCTTTGTGGTCGGGACCAGGATCGATGATCTGATCGAAGCCATTCGCGCCCATCTGCACGGGCACGGCTTTCCGATGATCGAGGTCTCGGGCGCGCAGCGCTTTGCCGCGTCGCGGACCGACTTCGACAGTCCCTGGATCAGATGGGCGGCGGATTCGATCCAGAAGACTTCGGGAAAGCCGGCGGCCGTGCTGCCGAATTTCGGCGGCTCGCTGCCTAATGACGTATTTTCCGATACGCTCGGCCTGCCGACGCTCTGGGTGCCGCATTCCTACCCCGGTTGTTCGCAGCATGCGCCCGACGAGCACATTCTACTCTCGGTGACCGAGGAGGCGCTCGGCATCATGGCCGGCCTGTTCTGGGATCTCGGCGAGATGCCGCGCCCGCTCGGAAAAGGCCATTGAGATGGCGCTGGCTCAAGCCGACGCGGCCGACGTCGCGTGCGATGCAGGCCGCGAGAAGAACGTTGCCAGGCTCATCGTCGCAACCTCCATCGGCAATGCGCTCGAGTGGTTCGACATCGCCATCTATGGCTACTTCGCGGTCTATATCTCCAAGGCCTTCTTCCCGGCCGACGATCCCACCACCTCGCTGCTGCTGACCTTCGGCACGTTCGGCCTGTCGTTCCTGATCCGCCCGATCGGCGGCGTCATGCTCGGCGCCTATGCCGACCGTCACGGCCGCAAGGCTTCGCTGATGGTTTCGATCGTGATGATGACGTTCGGCACGCTGGCGGTCGCGCTGATGCCGACCTTTGCGACCATCGGCGTGCTGGCGCCGCTCGCGGTCATTCTCGCCCGCCTGGTGCAGGGCTTTTCCACCGGCGGCGAGTTCGGCTCCTCGACCGCCTTCCTGGTCGAGCATATGCCGCATCGGCGCGGATTCGTCGCAAGCTGGCAGTTTGCGAGCCAAGGCCTGAGCGGCCTGCTCGGCGCCGGCTTCGGCGCGCTGTTGACGGCGGCGCTGACGCCTGCCGATTTGCAGGCGTGGGGCTGGCGCATTCCGTTCCTGTTCGGCGTCCTGATCGGGCCGGTCGGCATCTATATCCGCAACCACATCGATGAGCCGCCGGCGCAAGGCCCGGCCAAGCATGGCTCCCCGGTCGGCGAAGTCCTCAAGAAGCGGAAGCTGCGCGTCATCCTCGCGATCGGCGCGCTCGCGGTCTCGACCGCGGTCAATTACCTCATCGTCTTCATGCCGATCTATGTGGTGAAGACGCTCAATCTGCCGCCGTCGGTCGGCTTCATTGCGGCGTTCGCCGGACAGACCGCGGTCATGCTGCTGTCGCCGATCGCCGGCGCCGTCTCCGACCGGATCGGACGCACCACGCACATGATCACCTGCGGCGCGCTGCTCCTCGCCTTCATCTTCCCGACCTTCCTGCTGCTGACGGGGCATCCGACGCCCGCCCTCGTCGTCATCGGGGTGCTATGGCTCGGTATCCTGAAGGGGCTCTATTACGGGCCGCTGGCGGCGCTGATGTCGGAACTGTTTCCGCCCGGCACGCGGGCGACCGGGCTTGGCCTCAGCTACAATATCGGCGTCACCCTGTTCGGCGGCATGGGGCCGGCGACCATGACCTGGCTCGGCAGCTTTGCACTGATCGGCGATCTCGCCCCCGGCTACTACCTCACCGGTATTGCCATCTTGAGCCTGTTCGCGCTGCTGACGATCCGGCGGACGTCCGCGGATGCTTTGGGGGCCTGACCCGCCGAAAGTCACATTTCTATTCTGGCCCGGTTTGTGCAAGCATTCCGCCAATCCAAGAAGGGGGAGTTACCATGAAGCGTTTGGATATCGTTGCCCTCGCGGTCGCGGCCGCATTTTGCGCCGGCTCCGCCAGGGCCGAGGAGCTGACGGGCACGCTGAAGAACATCAAGGACACCGGCACGATCACGCTTGGCTATCGTGAGTCCTCGATCCCGTTCTCCTATCTCGACGACAACCAGAAGCCGATCGGCTTCGCCATGGACATCTGCTACCGGATCGTGGATGCCGTGAAGAAGGACCTCAAGCTCGACAAGCTCGACGTCAAGCTCGAGCCGGTGACCTCGTCGAACCGCATCCCGCTGCTCGCCAACGGCACCATCGATCTCGAATGCGGCTCGACCACCAACAATGCCGAGCGCCAGAAGCAGGTCGCGTTCACCTACACGCATTTCCTCACGGCGAGCCGCTATGTGTTCAAGAAGTCGAGCAATCTCAAGTCGATCGATGACCTGAAAGGCAAGTCGGTGGTCTCGACCGCCGGCACCACCAACATCAAGCAGCTCACCGAGGCCAACGCCGCGCGCAAGCTTGGCGCCAACATCATTCCGGCCAAGGACCATGCCGAGGCGTTTCTGATGGTGGAGACGGATCGCGCCGTCGCGTTCGTGATGGACGACATTCTGCTGGCGAGCCTGGTCGCCTCATCGAAAGATCCTGCGAGTTACGCGATTTCCAAGGACGCGTTCTCCACGCCCGAGCCTTACGGCATTATGCTGCGCAAGGACGATCCGGCGTTCAAGAAGGTGGTCGATGCCGCGGTGGCCGCGGTCTACACCAGCGGCGAAGGCGAGAAGCTCTATGACAAATGGTTCATGTCGAAGATTCCGCCCAAGGGCTTGAACCTGAACACGCCGATGTCGCCGGAGCTGAAGGCTGAATTCGCCAAGCCGTCGGATTCGCCGGACCCGGCTTCCTACCGGGTGGAGTAGGCCCGATGAGGGGACGGCGGCTGCTCACGTGATGCCGCGCTATCACATGGGCGGCGCCGAAGCTTTTACCTCTTCCGCAGGGAGAGGTTGGAGCGCATCGAAAGATGCGATGCGGGTGAGGGGTTACGATCTCGACCGAGAACTGCGGCCCCTGACCCGGATTGCTCCGCAATCCGACCTCTCCCCGCTGGGGAGAGGTGAACCTGGACGGGGCTAGCTGAGCCCCTCAAGCGGAAAGCTCCCGTGAACTATCACTGGAACTGGCACATCTTCCTTGAACCGAATCCGACCGGTGGAGGCACCTATCTCGACATGCTGCTGTCGGGGCTGTGGCTGACCATCGAGACCTCGCTTTGCGCCTGGGTGATTGCGCTCCTCTTCGGCTCGGTCGTCGGCGTGATGCGCACGCTGCCGTCGAAAGCGGCCTCCTGGTTCGGCTTCGCCTATGTCGAATTCTTCCGCAACATGCCGCTTCTGGTGCAGATTTTCCTGTGGTTCTTCGTGCTGCCGGAACTGCTGCCGCACGCCTGGGGCCTGTGGCTGAAGCAGCTTCCGCATGCGCCGTTCTATACGGCCGCGATCGGCATCGGCCTGTTCATGTCGGCGCGCGTCGCCGAGCAGGTGCGGGCGAGCATCGGCGCGCTGCCGCGCGGGCAGAAGCATGCCGCGACCGCGCTCGGGCTCACCACGGCGCAGACCTACACTTACGTGCTGCTGCCGATCGCCTACCGCATCATTCTGCCGCCGCTCACCTCGGAGTTTCTCAACACCATCAAGAACACGGCGGTTGCCATCACGATCGGCCTGTTGGAGCTGACCGGCGAAGCGCGCTCGATGCAGGAATTTTCCTTCCAGGTGTTCGAGGCCTTCACCGCCGCGACCGTGATGTACCTCCTGATCAATATCGTCGTCGTCACCGCGATGCGCATCATCGAGCGCCGTGTCGCGATCCCCGGCTACATCGCGGGGAAATGAGCATGTTCGGCAATTTCGATTTCGACGTCATCGGCCGCGCGCTGCCCTATCTGTTCCGCGAGGGCATGGTCTTTACCCTGACGCTGACCGCGCTCTCGGCGCTCGGCGGAATCATCTTGGGAACGTTGATCGCGCTGCTGCGGCTATCCGGTTTCCGGCTGTTGTCCCGCATCGCCGCGCTCTATGTCGATCTGATACGCTCGCTGCCGCTGGTGCTGGTGATCTTCTGGTTCTATTTCCTGGTGCCCTATATCGGACAATGGCTGACCGGCGCGGCGCGGCCGATCAAGGTGGGTGCCTTTGCCTCCTCGCTCATTACCTTCATCATGTTCGAGGCGGCCTATTACTCCGAGATCATGCGCGCCGGCATCCAGTCGATTTCGAGGGGACAGCCGGCGGCGGCGCAGGCCTTGGGCCTGACCTACGGCCAGACCATGCGTTACGTCGTGCTGCCGCAGGCCTTCCGCAACATGCTGCCGGTGCTGCTCACGCAGACCATCGTGCTGTTCCAGGACACCTCATTGGTCTATGTGGTGTCGATCCCGGACTTTCTGGGAGCGGCGAGCATCGTCGGGCAGCGCGACGGGCGACTGGTGGAAATGTATCTGTTCGCGGCGCTGGTCTATTTCGTCATTTCCTGTGTCGCGTCCTTCGGCGTCCGCCGCCTGCAGGCGCGCATCGCCATTGTTCGCTAAGCCGAGGTCGCATGATCGAGATCAGCCACGTCAGCAAATGGTACGGCCCGCTGTTCCAGGCGCTGAAGGATTGCACCACCTCCGTGGCCAGGGGCGAGGTCGTGGTGGTCTGCGGTCCGTCCGGCTCGGGCAAATCGACCCTGATCAAATGCGTCAACGCGCTGGAGCCGTTCCAGCAGGGCAAGATCATCATCGACGGCATCAGCCTCACCGATCCCAAGACCAACCTGCCGAAGCTGCGCGCCCGGGTCGGCATGGTGTTCCAGCACTTCGAGCTGTTTCCGCATTTGCGGATCATCGACAATCTTTGCCTCGCGCAGGAGAAGGTGCTCGGCCGCTCGCATGAGGAAGCCGCGGCCAAGGCGATGAAGCTGCTCGAGCGCGTCGGCCTTAAGACCCATGCCCGCAAATACCCGGCCGAGCTTTCCGGCGGCCAGCAACAGCGCGTCGCCATTGCGCGCGCGCTCGCCATGGACCCGATCGCGATGCTGTTCGACGAGCCGACCTCGGCGCTCGACCCCGAAATGATCAGCGAGGTCCTGGACGTCATGGTGGATCTCGCGCGCGAGGGCATGACGATGATGGTCGTGACCCACGAAATGGGCTTTGCCAGCAAGGTCGCGCATCGCGTGATCTTCATGGACCAGGGCGAGATCGTGGAGGACACGCCGAAGGCGGATTTCTTCGGCAAGCCCCGCAGTGACCGCGCGCAGAAATTTTTGTCGAAGATCCTGTCGCATTAGCCTCTGCCACCTCCCGCCGTCATTCCGGGGCGCTCGCGGAGCGAGCGAACCCGGAATCTCGAGATTCCGGGTTCGATGCTGTCGCATCGCCTCGGAATGACGGCGAGAAGGTTTATCGGCGTCCAAGGGTTTATCGGCATTGACGATTGTCCTATACGTTATCGTCACAACCAACTCCGCTCCCCACAGGAGACACTCGCTTGGACCCGATCGCTTACGTCAACGGATCGTTCGTGCCGCTCTCGGAGGCCAAAGTGTCGATACTCGACCGCGGCTTCCTGTTCGCCGACGGCATTTACGAGGTCTCGGCCGTGCTGGGTGGCAAGCTCGTCGACAACGCTTCGCATTTGGCGCGGCTGCAGCGCTCGGTCGGCGAAATCGCGCTCGAGTTGCCCGAGAGTTTGGAGCGGATCGAAGAGATCCAGAAGGAGCTGATCGCGCGCAACAAGCTCGAAAGCGGTATGGTCTATCTCGAGGTGACGCGCGGCGCGGACAAGGGCCGCGATTTTGCCTTTCCCAAGGGCGTCAAGCCGACGCTGATCATGTTCACCTCGGTCAAGGATATCGTCAACGCGCCTTCCGCCAAGACCGGCATTGCCGTGATCACCGTGCCCGATATCCGCTGGGAGCGGCGCGACATCAAGAGTGTTGCGTTGCTCGCGCAGGTGCTTGCCAAGCAGGCCGCGGCCGAGGCCGGCGCGGGCGAAGCCTGGATGATCGAGGACGGCATGGTGACCGAGGGCGGCTCGTCTTCGGCGTTCATCCTGACGCAGGACGATGTGCTGGTGACGCGGCACAACAGCAACGAGATTCTGCCCGGCTGCACGCGAAAAGCGGTGGTGAAGCTCGCGGAGGAGCGCCAGTTGCGGATCGAGGAGCGGCCGTTTTCGATCCCAGAAGCGCTCGCCGCGAAGGAAGCTTTCGCGACCAGCGCCAGCCTGTTCGTGCAGCCGGTGGTCTCAATCGATGGCAAGCCGGTCGGCGACGGCAAGCCGGGACCGATGACGAACCGACTGCGCGAGATCTACATCGAGTTCGCGCGGGCGACCGCGGTGTGATTCTCTGACGGACCCTCTCGTCTTACGCCGTCGCTCGGAAGGCGCCGCTCGGACGAGGCTATCTCGTTCCCAAATTCTGTGCGAAGCGCAGGAGATAACCGTCGGGATCCTGCACCAGGAATTGCCTGTTGCCGCGCTCCTCTCCTGCAATGCGATACCAGGCATCATGACACGGCCTAAAGAGTGGCCAGTTTGCATTGCTGAGCGCGTCGAGCAAAGGCTCTACCGAGAGAACGAACATCTGGAAGTTGATCCCGCGCCCAAGTGGGGGCTGCAGGCCCCCGGTTTCCCATGCCATTTCGTTGCTTCAGCATGACCTGCGATCCTTGCAGCTCGATATACATGAAGCCGTTCTTACGTCGCTGATAGGCAATTTGAAAAACCGAGAACATCGCACCAAAAGGCCTTACTCTTTCGTAAGTCGAGCACGTCCAGCTCGGGGACAAGCGGAGCAAAGCCGCCAGTCGGTAGTCGATTCGCGATCTTTCCATGCTTCGCTTACCTCCCGAAGTCCGCGTGAGATCAGTAACAATTAACGAGAGTAGGGCACGAATGGAGAGGTTCGTTACGATTTCAGGTTGCTCGGGCGGCGGGAAATCGGCCTTGCTGGCCGAACTGCGGCGGCGTGGCTATGTGACCGTCGAAGAACCAGGACGCCGAATCGTCAGCGAGGAATTGGCAGGGCATGGGACAGCGCTGCCTTGGGTTGATCCTGCTGCGTTCGCCCGTCGCGCAATCGAGCTGTCGTTGGCGGATCGTGCTGCCGCCATGACATCGTCAAACTGGGTATTTTTCGACCGAGGTTTGATCGATGCTGCGGCCGCGCTTCAGCATCTGACGGGAGAAGCGATGACCGAGATCCTGGGAAGGATCCATCGGTATAACAAACGCGTGTTCTTTACGCCGCCATGGCCAGACATCTACGTGACTGACCGCGAACGGCGCCACAGCCTCGCAGAGGCCATGGAGGAATGCTCTCGGCTGGCTGCTATCTATCCCGCGTTGGGCTATGAAATACGCGTATTGCCGAAGGCTCCTGTGCAAGAGCGGGCCGACTATGTGCTCGCTACGCTGGCAGACTGACCTGGCTCGGGGCCGTTAGCTCACAGCCTGTCGGCGAAGAGCAGTCTTCGCTTCCGGTCGTAAACCGGACATCGCACACCCGCCGGAAGCACGACAAACCGCTTGCGGCGGCTCGTTGCATTAGGGCAACATTCTTTCGAAAAATTGGCGGCCTGCGGTTTTCGCCATTGCGCGGCCATATCCTGACGCGAACCTGCAGCGGCGTCGCATGCTTGGCTGTGCAATCCGGCTCAGGTGGAGGCTGCGATATGAACCCGCGGCGATTTGCGGTAGTAGCGCCGGCGTTGTGCGGAACGGTCGTTCTCGCGGGGTCGGTTGTTGCCTGGCTCGCTGGCTTCGGTTCGGGCGGACCCGAGAATACCGGCGCAGCGCCCGTCATGGACCGCCGTGCCTCTTCTCTCATGGCTGATGCGAAGCCTCCTGACGAACCGCGGGCAGCCGCGATCGGCAATGCCGCTGCTGGCGACGCCCGGACGACAGTCGCCGAACCGGTTGCGGGGACGTCCGCCGACGCGACGGCGACCTCGGATGAGCCGGAATCGATCGCCCAGGGTGCATTGACCACGTCATCGTCGCTGCCGCCGCCGGAAACACCGCCGGTGCAGGTGGCGACGGCAGCCACGTCCGATCCGGTGCCTGGCGACAAGGAGGCGGCGAGTTCCAGCGGAATTCTTGATGAGTGCCTGGCAGGGGACGCCTGCATCGATCGATACCTGTGGGCGCTCTACGAGCGCACGCCCAAAGAGGACACCATCAAGGTGGAAGAGCGAAGGAAAGTGACGGTCAAGAAAAAGCGCAAACTTGTGACCGTCACCAAGACCTTTATCAAGCTTGTCGACGAGGACTTCACGTGGAAGGATCCGAAGGCGGCCGAACGAGCCGGCATGCCCATGATGGATTACGTGATCGGAGGCATGGATCGGAGCTTCAAGCTAAGGCTCTTTCACGCGCTTTACGCGGCGGAGCAGGCCGGCCTGTCGCCTGGCATCACCAGTGCATTCCGCGATGATTACCGCCAATCGATTGCAAGCGGTCTGACGGCGGCGACGAACAGGTCGTATCATGGCGGAAGCTTGCGCGGCGGCTATGGCCACGGGCTTGCGGCCGATATCGTCAGCGTCAAGGGCGGCACGCGGGCGGAGCGCTGGATCTCCACTGAGGCTCTTTGGAAATGGATCGATGCCCACGGGAGTGAGTTTGGAATCGGGCGGCCGTACCTTGATAGAGACCCGCCGCATGTGGCGCCGATCGACGGCAAGGAATATGCCTCCCACCGCGGCGGGACAAAGCTGCAACACGTTGCGTCGGCGACGAAGAAGCACAAGCGGCTGGCTGTGCGGGACGACCGCGGCGCTGGCAAACGTCCAAAAACGGCAAGGTCGTCGAAGGTGAGAACGATCTGATCCGTTCAAGCACACATCCGATATGATGCGGACCGTGCTACAAGGTTGAAGCGGCCAGCGATCTCACAAGCCGCTGCTGCTCGCTCTGGCGGGAGCGCCGGCGGTTGGACGAACAGGGAGGCGATTTCCGACCGACTAAGCAGAATGCGGAACAGTTCCATCATCGTGCAAAAATACGGCGGCGCCTGCCTTGAAACACCGGCAAAAATCCGCGCGGTCGCGAGCGCTCTCGCCGATTTGCACAGCCGCGGTCATCGTGTCGTGGCGATCGTTTCCGCGATGGGACGGACCACCGACGAACTGATCAAGATGGCCTATCAGGTCAGCCCGCATCCCAATCGCCGTGAACTCGATATGTTGCTGACCACGGGCGAGCGCATCAGCATGTCGCTCATGAGCATGGCGCTCTCCGATCTTGGAGTGCCGGCCATCAGCTTTACCGGCAGTCAAGCCGGAGTGATGACCGATGACTCGCATTCCTCCGCGCGCATTCTGGATGTGCGCCCCGTTCGCGTGCGCGAAGAACTCGACCGCGGACGCGTCGTCGTGTTGGCGGGCTTTCAGGGCGTGAATCCCGTAACCAAGGAAATCACCACCCTGGGACGGGGCGGCAGCGATACCACGGCGGTCGCCATGGCGGCCGCGCTAAAGGCCGACTGCTGTGAAATCATCAAAGATGTCGACGGGGTTTGTTCGGCCGATCCGCGAATCGTGGCGAATGCAAGACTCTTGCGTCGGCTTGATTTTGCGTCCTTATCCGAGATGTGTTTTTGGGGCGCCAAGGTCCTGCATTTTCGCAGCGTCGAGTTGGCGCAAAGCCAAGATGTAGTTTTGACCGTCAAAAAATGGGGCGCCGCCGAACACAGCACCGAAGTTATGAAGGAGGTCGCCGGGATGGAAAGCGGAAAAGTGCTGGCCGTCAACTCGTTGGCTCGCATCGAGCATGTCGAGATCGATTCGGCCGATCTCAATCAGGGCTTTGCGAAATTCGCCGAGCATCTCAAGCAAAACGGCTTGTCTTGGCCGCAGCTCCTCGCCTCGGCTTTTTCCGGCGGAAAAACGCGCATCATGATGACCTGCGATCCTGAGTCGCTCGATACTTTGCTGCGCACGCTGGAAGGCAGCAAGGACCTGCGCAAACAGCGCGAGACCTTGAGCTCGGTGAGCCTCACCTGCTTCGGCGGCGTATCGTCAGACTTGCCATTTAGGGCAATTCAGATTCTGCAACAGGATGGGATCACCGTCGACAAATATCTCCTGTCGCCGCATTCGGTGAATCTGTTTGTTCCCGTGGAATGCCGCGAGGCCGCGGTCAGGACGTTGCACTCGCTGATCTGACAAGCGGCTTGCAGAACTGCTAGCGCATTCGCCGAGCTGAGCGGATCGGGGGCACGCCGACCTCCGCCGTCGTTGCGAGCGACGCGAAGCAATCCAGAACTTTCTCCGCGGACGCGGTCTCGATTGCTTCGTCGCTTTCGCTCCTCGCAATTGTGCATGTTCACTAATTCGCTGATCGAATCCAGCCCGCAGGGGGGATTCGATGCGCGACAACAGCTTCGACCGGACGATTGAACGGAATTACATTCAGAAGTGGCGGTTCTTGATCGCAGAGTATGAGGAAGTGAAAGCGGGGCGATCGGCGACATTCCGGCGGGTCGGGGATTTCTACCGCCACCACGGCACGTGCTCGCAGACGTTCCGGAAGTACTATAACCGCTACCTGCGCAGCGGCGCGGAGGCCGACCTGCTGCCGCAGCGCCGCGGGCCGAAATGGCGCGAACGCCGCCAGCCGGAAGGCATTGAGGCGGAGATCGTCGCCTGCCGCAAGCGCGGCATGAACCGCTACGAGATCCATGCCGCCTTGCGTGAACAGCGCGATACGGTACCCTCGCCATCGACCATCTATCGCGTCCTAAAGCGCCACGAGCTGAACCGCCGCACCCCGGCGATGCGTGAGGAGAAACGCCGCATTATCAAGGACAAGATCGGGGAACTCGGCCATATTGACCTGCACCAACTGCCGCGCGACATGTTCCTGGTGCCGCCGCCAAGCCCTGCCTTCATCATCAGCCTGCTCGACAGTTGCTCACGCCTGGCCTGGGCCGAAGTCCTGACCTCGAAAAAGGCGCTGCCGGTCATGTTCAAGGCCCTGAAGATGATCAACACCCTGAGCGTCACCTATGGGGTCCAGTTCGCCGAGATCCTCTCTGATAACGGGGCCGAGTTCGCCTCCCGCAATAAACCGGAGGAGCACCCCTTCGAAGCCATGCTGATCGAGCTCGGCATCAAGCACCGCTACACCAGGCCCTACCGGCCGCAGACCAATGGCAAGGTCGAGCGGTTCTGGCGAACCCTGGACGATGACGTCATCGAGGGCGCCACCTTCGATAACCTTGAGCACTTCGCCAATGAACTGTTCGAGTACCTGATCTACTACAACAACTTCAGACCTCATCAGGCCCTCGGCGGCAAGACCCCAAAGGACTTCGCCGCCGCCCAGACTCAAACCATTCGATCAGCGAATTAGTGAACATGCACAGCAATGACGGGCCTGATTGAAGGCACTCGTCCGGCTCTGCAGCTTGATCGGCGTATGCTGTAGCTGCGCAAATCAGTTCAGTTTTGCCTTAGAGCATGATCCGGAAAGGTGTGAAGCGGATTTTCCGAAAAGATCATGCTCAAAACAAGAATCTAAAGCGATGGCGATTCGACCTAATCCCATCGCGCTTTAGTCTTACTGCGCCAGTAAACCCTCATGGTGAGGAGGCGCGAAAGCGCCGCCTCGAACCATGAGGACCCGAGACCGGCCTTATCCTTCGAGACGCTTGCTGCGCAAGCTCCTCAGGATAAGGGGATAGAGCCGCTTGTGACGCAGTAAGATTAGCACCTCGCCTGGATGCAGCTTTCGGCCGCGAATTTTCCTGCGCGTAAATTGAAATTCTTTTAGCGGAATCAAGCTCGTCGAGGCGTTCAAGATATTGGCGCAAAAATATTTCGCTTTCTTTTTTTCCGAAATCAATGATTACTGCATCCGTCCCGCCTCGCTGAGGGGCGTACGCGTCGTCACGGACGTTGAGTGCGGGATGCGGTGGACGCGTTGGTGCCGATGGACGTGCGGCACCAGCGCGGACGGCGAAGCCGCGTGGTCCTGGCGCCCCATGGCTGGCGCTAAGTTTCGCGAAGATGCGTGACCGCACCTCGCGGACGACGGTGACAACAACGCCTGGTTCACCGGGGAGAGCGCGGAGTAAGCCGTAAAACCACTGTGCGGGGAATGCCGGGTCGTCTCGGCTGAACCTGTGGTCAACGCCCCGCGCACTTTTTTCGCGCGGGGGCCATGGGTGCAGCCAGCACCCGGCATTCCCTGCGCCCTCTTTGATCTTCGAGAGGGTGATCGCTGGCAAAGCTCGGGCGCGAACAGCGCCGCGAGAATGCGGAGCCACGCCTTCTCGTCATCGCACAGCAATGACGCCACCCGCTGTTTGACAATTGAATAGGAACGAACAGTTTCCGCGACTCGTTACGCCGCGCTCACTGCCTTCGCCTTCACCGGCGGCATCGCGCGGAAGGAGATCGCCAGCCTGTTCCAGGCGTTGATGGTTGCGACCAGCATCGTGAGATTGACCGTCTCGGCTTCCGAGAACTGCGCGCGGACCTGCGCGTAGACGTCGTCCGGCGCGTGGGTCTCGGAAATCAGCGTCAGCGCTTCGGTCCAGGCGAGCGCCGCGCGTTCGCGCTCGCTATAGGCGGGTGCTTCGCGCCAGGCGTTCAAAAGATAGAGCCGCTGCTCGGTCTCGCCGTGCTTGCGCGCGTCCTGGGTGTGCATGTTGATGCAGAAGGCGCAGCCATTGATCTGGGATGCGCGGGTCTTGACCAGTTCGATCAGCGACTGCTCGATGCCGCTGGATTGCACCTTCTTCTCGAGTGCGACGAGAGCATCGATGGTTTCGGGCGCGGCTTTGTAAAAGTCCATTCGAGGCTTCATGACGGTCTCTCCTTGCTGTGATGGCTTAATGAGCGCCGCCGGATTGCATGTGATCCGGCTTCTTGAGCAAAAGGCCCGCGATCAGCGCGACGATCAGCCCGGCACCGAGCAGATAGAAGGTGTCGCTGAAGGCCAGGATGAACGCCTGCTTCTGCACGACGTGGCCGATCGCGACGTAGGCACGATTGAGCGCATCGGCAGGGTTGGCGATGCCGTGGCTCATGAAATAATGCGTGAGCTGATCCAGCCGATTGCGGGTGGCCGGTTCGAGCAGCGAGACCGATTGGGTCAGCACGTTGGAATGATACTGTTCGCGCTTGGTGAGGAAAGTCTGCAGCAGCGCGATGCCGACCGCACCGCCGAGGTTCCGCATCATGTTGAACAGGCCCGATGCGGAACCAGCGTTCTCGGCCTCGATGCCGGCGGTCGCGACCGCCGACAGCGGCGTCATCGCCAGCGCCTGGCCGATCGCGCGCACCACATTGGGCCAGAAGAGCTGATCGGTCGCATAGTCGGCCGTCATATAAATGTTCATGAAGTTGGAGGCGGCGAACAGCGCGAAACCGACGGCGATCAGAATGCGCGGGTCGAGCCGCTGCATTAGCCGCGGCACCAGCGGAATCAGCGCGAGCTGCGGCAGGCCGGTCCAGGCCAGCACCATGCCGATCTGCTCGGCATTGTAGCCCTGAACGCGCGACAGATATTGCGGCAGGATGAAGACCGAACCGTAGAGCGCGACGCCGAGCAGGAAATTGGCAAGAATGCCGAAGCCGAAATTGCGGCGGAACAACAGGCGCAAGTTGAGCAGCGGTTTCCTGGTCGTCAGCTCGATCGCCAGAAACAGCATCAGCGCGACCGCTGCGATCACCGACAGGCGGACGATAAAGGGCGAGCCGAACCAGTCGTCCTTGTTGCCTTCTTCGAGCACGGTCTGCAGCGCGGCAAGGCCGATCGCCATGGTGATGATGCCCGGCCAGTCGCCTTCGCGCAGCAGATGCAACTTCATCGGCTTGGCCTCCAGCGAGACATAGAGCATGCCGGCCATCAACGCGCCCGGGGCCAGATTGACATAGAAGATATATTGCCAACCCCAGTTCTCGGTGAGATAGCCGCCGATGGTGGGGCCGATCGCCGGAGCAAAGGTCGCCGAGAGCGCGAAAAGGGCGAGGCCAATCGGCTGTTTTGCCTTCGGCAAGAGCGTAATGATCAGCGTGAAAGCCATCGGGATCAGCACGCCGCCGCTGAAGCCTTGCAACGCGCGGATGGCGATCATCTGCGGCAGGTCCTGCGCCAGCGCGCAGGCCGCGGAAAACGCCAGGAACAGCACGGCGTTGGTCAAGAGATAGACGCGGATCGAGAACACCTGGGCGAGCCAGCCGCTCAAGGGGATCACCACGATCTCGGCGATCAGATAAGAGGTCGAGATCCAGCCGCCATCGTCGATGCCAGCGCCGATCGCGCCCTGGATGTCCGCCAGCGACGCATTGACGATCTGGATGTTGAGCACCGCCATGAACGCGCCCAGCGTTGCGCCCAATACGGCGATCCAGGTCTTTGCGGAGACGCTCGGAGCGGTCGGCGGCGCTGCGGTCGAGGTCCGGACTTCACTGGTGTTGTCCGTGGGCCCGAGGGCGGCTCGGAGCGCAGTCATGGATGTCTCCTCTCGTCTTGGCGAGGAAGATGCATTGAAGCAGGGAGTTCGATAATTGGAGGAAAGCGCGAAGGACTATCCGGCGGGACTTGAAGATCTCGACCCTCGCGCACCCGCTAGCTGCCGTGGCGGACGGAGACGGGATTTGCGGCAAGCTGGCTATGCCGCTCGCGCTCGGCGAGCACGGTCGCCTTGGTGTCGACGGTCGGCTCGGCCGACATGCCGGGGCGCAACAATCCGGTCAGGCTGTGATCATCGAGCACGATCTTCACGGGCACGCGCTGCACGACCTTGGTGAAATTGCCGGTGGCGTTGTCGGGCGGCAGCAGCGCGAATTCGAGACCGCTCGCGGGTGACAGGCTGTCGACATGACCACGCAGCTTGTGGCCGGGGAAGCTGTCGATCCGCAGCTCAACGGGCTGGCCGTCGCGCACGTAGGTGAGCTGGGTTTCCTTGAAATTCGCCACTACATAGACCGCGTCGAGCGGCACGACCGCCATCAACTGGGTTCCCGCCTGCACATATTGGCCGACGCGCAACGAGCGCGCGCCGACAGTGCCGTCGACCGGCGCGGTAATCCGCGTGTAGGAGAGATTGAGCGCCGCCTGCTGCTCCACCGCGCGGGCGTGGGCAAGCTGCGCGACCGCCTTGGCGCGTTCGGTCGACAGCACTTCGAGCTTCTTGTTGGCCGCGGTCAGCGCGGCCTTGCCCTGCTGCAATTGCGCAGCACTGGCGCGCAACGCGGCGTCGGTCTGCTGCGCGCGTTGCACCGTGCCGGCGCCGGTCTTCATCAGGTCGTCGTAACGCGTGCGCTCCTGCTCGGCGAACTTCAGATTGGCGTCGGCGGCTTCGACCTCGGCCGTCTGCTGCTGAATGATCGGTTGTTGCAACTCGATCTGCGCATCGAGGTTGCGCACGGCGGCCTCAGACGCCGCAACATCCGCCTGCGCCTGGTCCAGCGCGGCCTTGAAGTCGCGGTCGTCGATACGGGCAAGGAGTTGGCCGGCCTTCACCGGTTCATTATCGGAGACCGCAACCCGCGCGATATAGCCGGACACCTTCGGCGCCACGATCGTCGAATCGGCTTTGACATAGGCGTCGTCGGTCGTCTCCAGATAGCGGCCGGTGGTGAGATAGCCATAACCGAGGTCGGCCGCGGCGGCGGTACCGAGCGTCAATGCCAGGATCAGGCCAGTCCGCTTGATCGCCGACCGGGACAGGCGAAGGCGGGTTTTCCCTTTTCCTTCAGAGACATAAGAAACGGCCGACATGACACCCTCCAAAACCCTTCGGACAACGGCCTAAGGACTGGCCGCTGTCTCACGGCGAGCAAGATGCAATGTTCTCTCCGGTCTGATAATCTCCTAAAAACTGGAAGCATTATCCAGCAGAAGAATACAATCAGAGAACACCGATGGACCGGCTCACGAGCCTCACCACCTTCGTCGGGGTTGTCGACAGCGGCGGATTTTCGGCGGCCGGACGCAAACTGAACATGTCGACCACCATGGTGAGCAATCACGTGCAGGCGCTGGAGGAGCGCCTCGGCGTGCGGCTGCTCAACCGCACCACGCGCAAAGTGAGCCTGACCGAAGTCGGCCGCGCTTATTACGACCGTGCCACGCAAATCCTAGCCGACCTCGAACAGGCCGACGATATCGCCAGCGCCCTGCAATCGACGCCGCGCGGCACACTGCGCGTGCATAGCGCAACCCACATGGTGCCCTTCATCGCGCCTGTTATCGGCGAGTTTCTCGCGACCTATCCGGAAGTGAAGGTTGATCTTCGCATGGGCGAGTCCAACGTCGATTTGATCGAAGAGGGTGTCGATGTCGCGCTGCGGATGACGCCCCCGCCCGATTCGAGCCTGATCGTGCGCAATCTCGCCACGTGGCGGCATGTGCTCTGCTGCTCCCACGGCTATCTCGAAAAGCACAATAGGCCGGAACAATTGTCCGACCTCGCCAGGCACAACTGCATTCGCCACCTGATGTATCCTTTTGGCGACGAGTGGCAGTTCGCGGACCGCAAGGGCGCGCCGGCAAAGGTGCGGGTGGCGGGCAGCCTTGTCACCAATAGCGGCGAAGCCTTGCGGATCGTCGCGCTGCAGGGCGTCGGCATTTGCCTTGCGGCGGGCTTTCTCGTGCACGACGACCTCGAGGCAGGTCGTCTGGTTCGGCTCTTGCCGGAATATCGACCGGTGGAGCTTTCGATGAGCGCGGTTTACCCGCACCGGCATCATCTGTCGGCGAAGGTGAGAACCTTCATCGACATGCTGGTGCACCACTCGGCCGAGCAGCAGAAGTTGATCAATCCCTATTCGTGAGTGTCGTTAGGCGATGGCTTCAAGATCAGCTTCTGCACCCGCCAGTTCAGCAGCTCCGCGACGTAGAGCACATTCTCCGATGGACATGCCATCGCGTGAATCCAGCCGAACTGCTTGAGTTGTTTGCCGGACTGGCCGAGCACGCCGAGCACCTTGCCGTCGAGAGAAAGCTTGTAGATACGGCCGGGCCAGGCATCGGAAGAATACAGCACCTGGTTCGGCGGCGGCGTGATGCAAATGGCCCACGGCGAGCCCGGCGCGAACGTGCCGCCTGCGATCATGGCTTCATCGGGTATCTTGCCGATGGCTGGTCTGGCGTCCGATGGCACCGGCATGTCGATGGTGATCTGGCGGAGGAATTTTCCCTCACCATCGAACACCTGGATGCGCCGATTGCCGCGATCGGCGACATAGACATTGCCCTGGGCGTCGGTTGCTATCGAGTGCGGCGTATTGAACTGGCCGGGCTCCTTGCCGCGATCGCCCCAGGACTTCAGCCAGTTGCCATCCTTGTCGACCTTGGCGACGCGAGAATTGATGTAACCGTCGCTGATGAAGGTATCGCCGTCCCTGTCGAAGGCGACGTCGGTGACTTGCCGAAATCGGCCGTCCTCGGCGGGCAGAGGCGGCTTGGGATGCTTGAGCGGTCCGGTCTCTTCGTCGGAGGCCTCCTGCTTGCGGCCGAACACCATCAGGACCCGGCCGTCGGGATCGAATTTGATCACCATGTCCGAGCCCTTGTCGGTGACCCAGATGTTGTCGGCGGGATCGACTTTCACGGTGTGGGCGAACGACCAGGCATAAAGGTTCTTGCCGATCTCGCCGATGAAATCGCCATTGGCATCGAACTCGAGGAGCTGCGCCGCAGCCGCCGCGTAAGCCGGCCCTGACGTGTTGCCGCGCGAGAGCACGAAAACATGGCCTTTGGAATTGACGGCGACGCCTGAAGCTTCGCCGAAATACACGTTGCGTGGCAGGTGAAGCGGATTGGGGACGGAATCGAAGCCTATGCTTGGGACCGGTTGCTGCGCGAGCGCGGGCGACGCGATCAGCAGCAACAGGCCGAACAGTCCGCGTTTCATGCATTCCTCCCCGGTCGTTTTGTTTGCTTCTTAGATGCGAGGCGGATGCTAGTCTCATCCAAGTCCGAACGTCCACGGAGAATGGCGCGCGGGCGTTCTTCGTCGGATGCATGGCGGAGAACGGAAGGGTCAAGGAAGCGTGCGCTTTCAGGGAGGAAGATCCCATGGGCTTGCCAAGCAAGGAGCGGCTGAGCCGGTGTCTGTTCGCGTTCGCAGCATGTGTGTCGGTGAGCTTGCTGTCGAACGGTTTTGCGGGCGCATCCTATCCTGAGCGGATCATCAAGATCGTGGTGCCGTTCGCACCGGGCGGCGGTACGGACGTGATCGCACGCGCGCTGGCGCAGGAGATGGAGAAGGACCTCGGGCAGTCGGTCATCATCGAAAACAAGCCAGGTGCAGGCACCATCATCGGTACCCAGACAGTGGCGACCAGCGAAGCCGATGGCTACACGCTGTTGATGGGCACGTTCGCCAATGCGGTGAATCCGAGCCTTTACGCCAAGTTGCCCTACGACCCGCACAAGGACGTCGTGCCCGTCGCGCTGGTCGCGCGCTCCTACAACATCGTTGTCGTCAACGCGAAATCGGAGATCAAATCGATCCCGGATCTCATCGCCGCGGCCAAGGCCGCGCCCGAGCAACTGTCCTACGGGACCTACGGCACCGGCACGTCCGCGCACCTTGCCGGCGAGCTGTTCAAGTCGCTCGCCAAGGTCGATCTGACCACCGTGCCCTATAAGGGCGCCGCGCCGGCGATCACGGATTTGCTCGGCGGCCAGATCCAGGTGATGTTCACAACGGTTGCGAGCGCGGCACCGCTGATCGAGGCCGGACAGTTGCGCGCGCTGGCGGTGACGTCGGCGGACCGCTCGCCGGCCTTTCCCAATCTCCCAACCATCTCCGAAGCCGGCGTCCGCGGCTATGTCGCGGAGAGCTGGTATGGCCTGTTCGCGCCCTCGGGGACGCCGCGCGAGGTTGTCGATCGGTTGAACAAATCGGCTGCCAAGGCGGTGCAATCGGAAGCGTTCAAGAAGCTCAGCGTCAGCGAAGGCCTCGTCCTGGTCGCGCGTCCGCCGGACGAACTCGATCGCTATGTTCGTGACCAGGAGCAGCACTGGCGTCACGTGATCGAGCAGGCCGGCATCAAGATCGAATAGCGGGCGCAGCTCGGCCGGTCGCTTGATCACATTTTCGGCATTGCACGTTGCAATATAATTCATTTGCCTCTAATCCGCCGCCCAGTTCGTTGGATGAGAGAGGCCGGAGAAGCCGGCTCGTTGCTGAGATCGCTGATGTGGACGTTGTTGCTGCTGCCGTTTGTCGGTCTGTTGTGGGTGCCCTTCTACAATTTCAAAGACCCTGCGCTGTTCGGTTTTCCCTTCTTTTATTGGTATCAGCTCGCCTGGGTGCCGATTACCTCGGTTCTGATCTGGCTGGTTTATCGCAGCCGTCCGCATGACGAAGCTCGCTGAGGGGAGCCGTCATGCCCGTTGAGCTCGAGTGGGTCGCACTCTCCGTTTTCATTTTCTTCTTCGTGCTCGTCACGGTGATGGGCTTTCTGGCGGCGCGCTGGAAGTCCGGTCCGGTGAATGCGGATCTTGACGAATGGGGTCTGGGCGGCCGGCAATTCGGCACCTGGATCACCTGGTTTTTGGTCGGCGGCGATTTCTACACGGCGTATACCGTGATCGCGGTTCCCGCCCTGGTCTATGCGGTCGGCGCCTACGGCTTCTTCGCGCTGCCTTACACCATCATCGTCTATCCCTTCGTCTTCGCGGTCATGCCGCTGTTGTGGAAGGCCGCGCATGCCAAGGGCTACGTCACCGCGGCCGATGTCGTACACGGGACCTACAATTCGCGCGCCCTCGAGCTTGCCGTCGCCGTCACCGGCATCGTCGCGACCATGCCCTATATCGCGCTGCAATTGGTCGGCATGGGCGCCGTCATCAAGGCCATGGGGCTTTCTGGCGAACTGCCGATCGTCGCGGCCTTCATCATCCTCGCGCTCTACACCTACAGCTCCGGCCTGCGCGCGCCGGCCCTGATCGCCTTCGTCAAGGATACCATGATCTATATCGTGGTGCTGGTGGCGGTCGTCATCGTGCCGGCGAAGCTCGGTGGTTATGGCGCGGTGTTTGCCGCCGCCGGCGATGCCTTTGCCGTGAAGGGCGGCGCCACTGGCCTGATCCTGAAGGACTCGCAGATGCTGGCCTATGCCACGCTGGCGCTCGGTTCGGCCTTTGCCGCCTTCATGTACCCGCACACCTTGACCGGCGTGTTCGCTTCCAAGTCCGCCGATACCATCCGCAAGAATGCGATCCTGCTGCCGGCCTATACGCTGCTGCTCGGCCTGATCGCGCTGCTCGGCTACATGGCCCATGCCGCCCACATCCAGGTCGCCTCGCCCAACGACGTGGTGCCGATGCTTTTCAAGACGCTGTTCCCGTCCTGGTTTGCTGGCTTCGCTTTTTCCGCCATCGCCATTGGCGCCTTGGTGCCGGCGGCGGTGATGAGCATCGGTGCCGCCAACCTGTTCACGCGCAACGTCTGGAAGACCTATCTCGATCCGACCATCAGTCATGCCGGCGAGGCCTCGGTCGCCAAGATCACCTCGCTGATCGTCAAGGTCGGGGCGCTGGCCTTCACGCTGTTCCTGCCGGTGCAGTATGCGCTCGATCTGCAACTGCTCGGCGGCTTGTGGATCCTCCAGACATTTCCTGCGCTGGTCTTCGGCATCTATACCCGCTGGTTCCGCGCGGAAAGCCTGCTGATCGGCTGGGCTGCCGGCATTGCATGGGGCTCGTGGACGGCCTGGAGCAATGGCCTGAAGCCACTTGCGAGCGTCAGCCTCGGCGGGGCGACCTACACGTTCTATGTCGGCCTCGGCGCGCTGATCCTCAACATCGTCGTTGCGGTGATCGCGACCGCGCTGTTGGCGTGGATTTCGCCCGCGACCGATCGCAGAGTGGCGGTTCGTTCCTAGAGCGTTTCACGTTTTGATAGAAGCGTATCCGGCGTTTTCGAAGTAGTTGCTGCATTCGTTGGGCTGGATGGTTGTGATGAGGCTGCCGATATGGCGGCAAATGTCGTCGATGGTGCGCTTCTGGGCGGCGCGCATCCAGTGCTTGATCTTGGCGAAGGCCTGTTCGATCGGATTGAGGTCGGGGAGTATGGCGGCAGGTACCAGAGCCTCGCGCCGGCGGCTTTGATCAAGCGGCGCAGGACCGCCGACTTGTGACTGCCGAGATTGTCCATGATGACGATGTCGCCGGGCTGAAGCTGCGGAACGAGAACCTGCTGGACATAGGCGCGGAAGCATTCGCCGTTGATTGGGCCGTCGAACAGGCACGGTGCGGTGAGGCGGTCGCAGCGCAAGGCGCCAAGGAATGTCAGCGTCCGCCAATGGCCATGTGGCGTGAAGCTCCGCACCCGCTCGCCTTTTGGCCCCCATCCGCGCAGTGGGGCCATGTTGGTCTTAATCCAGGTCTCGTCGATAAAGACCAGGCGTCGGGGATCGAGGTTGGCCTGCCATGAACGCCAGCGCTGGCGTCTACTCGCGACGTCTGAGCGAGCTCGCTCGAGGGCGAGCAGCGTTTTTTTTGAACCGCAGCCCTTCGCGACGCAGAAACAGCCAAACCGCATTGTGGGAAACCTTGATCCCGCGCGCCGCCAGTTCGTCCTTTAGGGCGTGAAGCGTCACATGCGGCGTCTGACTGATCCGTTCCTTGATGAAGGCGCGATGCGGCTCAAGGACGGGTTTGCGATGGCCCCCCATCTTCCCGGGCGCTACCGAGCCGGTCGCGCGATAACGTTGCGACCACTTCACCACGGACGACACCGCAACGCCAAACCTCGCTGCGACCGAACGACAGCTCTCACCCTTCGCAACCGCCGCAACAACACGCTTACGCAGGTCATTGGAAATTGGTCGAACCATCGGATGCTGGCCTCCAGTCCCAGCCAGCATCTTGAATCACATTCGCCCCAAATCCGGAATCCCTCCCGATTCAATTAAGCTGTGAACCGCTCTAGGGCGGCAGTCACGCGAGGCGCTCCGTCAATCGCGCCACGTCCGCCTTCACCTTGGGGATGGCGGCCTCCTTCACGGGACCGTAGCCGCGGATTTCCAGCGGCGCTCTGGCGACTGCGACGAGATCAGGAAGCTTGGCAAGCGAGAGCTGGCCAAGCATGGCTTCGATCTGCCGCTCGTACCAGGCGATCAATTCCCGCTCGGCGCGCCGCTCAGCCGTATAGCCGAACACGTCTAACGGGGTGCCGCGAAGGAATTTCAGGCGCGCGAGCAGCTTGAGCGGAAGCTGCATCCAAGGGCCAAAGGCGCGCTTGCGTGGCCGCCCGCGCGCATCCTTTTCTGCAGGCAGGAAGGGGGGCGCGAGATGATACCTGATCTTGAAATCGCCCTCGAACTCGTTCCGCAACGCGTCCAGGAAGCCGCTCTCCATGTGCAGGCGCGCGACTTCGTATTCATCCTTGTAGGCCATCAGCTTGAATAGCGAGCGCGCAACGGCATCGGTTAAAGCTTCGCTGCCCAGCTCACGCTCGGCGCGGCGGATTCGTGCGACGATTGCCTCGTACCGAGCGGCATAGGCGCGGTCTTGGTATTGCGCGAGGAATGCGCTGCGCCGTCCGATGACCTCGTCGAGGGTCTCGGGAGTGGAGTTTGCGCGGCGTACGGCGTTGGGGAGAAAATCGGGATCGCTTCGGGCAATGCGGCCCCAGGCAAAAGCCTGCTTGTTGCGCGCAACCGCAACGTCGTTGAGCTCGATCGCACGCAGCAGCGCGGACAGCGAGACCGGAACAAGCCCGTCCTGCCAGGCAAAGCCGAGCATCAGCATGTTGGCATAGACGGAGTCGCCGAGCAGTTCCTCGGCAAGCGCATTGGCGTCGAGCGTCTTCAGGTTGCCTGTTCCGACGACGCTTTCGATCGCGCCAAGCCGCGTCGCGCTCGCCAAGTCCGCATCACGATAGCGCACCACATCGCCGGTCGGCATCTCCGCGGTATTGACCGCGGCGCGCATGCCCTTGCGGTAAGTGCCGGACGCTTTTGCCGACGAACTCACCACGAGATCGCACCCGATCAGGGCATCGGCGGCGCCCTGGTCGATCCGCACGTGATGCAGTTGGTCCGGCGTCGCCGCGAGGCGCAGATAGCTCAGCACGGGTCCGAACTTCTGCGCAAAGCCGGTGAAGTCGAGCACGGAGATGCCGCGGCCTTGAAGATGCGCCGCCATGGCGATGAGCGCGCCCACCGTGATGACGCCGGTGCCGCCGACCCCGGTCACCAGGAGATCATAGGGCTTCTGAAGATTTTGCGGCGCCGGTAAGGGCAGCGTGGCCGCGCGCGCGAGCGGATCGAGATCGGACGCTGTTTTTGCCCGGCGCTTGCCGCCTTCGATCGTGACAAAGCTCGGGCAGAAGCCGTTGAGGCAGGAAAAATCCTTGTTGCAGGTGGAGAGATTGATCTTCCGTTTGCGGCCGAATGGCGTTTCCTTGGGCTCGACGCTGAGACAGTTCGATTCCACCGAGCAGTCGCCGCAGCCCTCGCAGACGAGCTCGTTGATGTAGACGAAGCGGGCCGGGTCTGCCATCTGGCCACGCTTGCGCCGGCGGCGCTTTTCGGTGGCGCAGGTCTGCTCATAGATCAGCACGCTGACGCCGGAGATCTCGCGCAGCTCGCGCTGCACGGCATCCAGCTCCTCGCGCGGATGGATGGTCACGCCGGGCGGAAAATCCTTCGCTTCGAACTTGGCCGGATCATCCGAGACCAGCGCGATGCGCGATACGCCCTCGGCGCGGACGCTGTGAGCGATGGCATGAACGCTGATCGGACCGTCGACGGGCTGCCCGCCGGTCATGGCCACCGCGTCGTTAAAGAGAATCTTGTAGGTGATGTTCGCGCCGGCCGCGATCGCCTGGCGGATCGCCATCGAGCCGGAATGGTAATAGGTGCCTTCGCCGAGATTCTGG
Organism: Bradyrhizobium sp. STM 3562; assembly: GCF_045571435.1. Classification (NCBI taxonomy): domain Bacteria; kingdom Pseudomonadati; phylum Pseudomonadota; class Alphaproteobacteria; order Hyphomicrobiales; family Nitrobacteraceae; genus Bradyrhizobium; species Bradyrhizobium sp. STM 3562. Next base: position 7,854,489 of record NZ_CP120694.1, on the reverse strand, counting down.
AAGATGTGCCTGTGGCCGGTAAATTTCGAGGATGCCGCCCAGTTGACCCCTTCGCCGCCCATCTGGATCAGCGACGACGTCTCACGATCCATCCAGCTCGCCATGAAGTGGCAGCCGATGCCGGCCAGCGCCTTCGAGCCTTCGGGCACTTTCGTCGATGTGTTGTGCGGACAGCCGGAACAGAAATAGGGCGTGCGCGTCGCGCCTTGCACCGTGATGACGCGCTGCGGCTCGGGCGTCAGCGCAGCGACGCGGCGCGCGAGCTGCAGCTCGGGGAAGATCGGATCGAGCCGGCGTGCCAGTACGTCCGCCAGCGCGCGCGGTGACAATTCGCCGATCCAGGATATCAGCCGCGCGCCGGTCTCGTCGTGCTTGCCGACCATGCGCTCGGCCTTTGCGCCCGGATAGTCGTAAAAATATTCCTTGAACTGGCTTTCGATGATGCCGCGCTTTTCCTCGACCACGAGGATCTCGCGCTTGTCGGTGACGAAGGCCATCGCGTCATGCAGCGCGAGCGGCCACACCATGCCGACCTTATAGATGTCGATACCAAAGCGGCGGCACGCCGCCTCATCCAGGCCGATCAGCCGCATCGCTTCCATCAGGTCGAGATGAGCCTTGCCTGTCGTGACGATGCCGTAGCTCGCGTCCGCAATGTCGTAGATGCGCCGATCGATCGGATTGGCTTTCGCAAACGCGTAGACCGCGTGCTTCTTCGCCTCCAGCCGCTCCTCGATCTGCGGCCCCGGCAGATCGGGCCAGCGATAGTGTAAGCCGCCGGGTGGCGGCGTGAAATCAGGCTTTTCGAACAGGCGCGGCGGACGCAGCTCGATCGAGGCGCCGGATTCCACGATCTCGGAGATCGCCTTGAAGCCGACCCACATGCCGGAGAAGCGGCTGAGCGCATAACCATATTCGCCGAAGGCGAGATATTCGGCGACGCTCGCCGGATGCAGCGTCGGCATGAACCAGCTCATGAAGGCGACATCGGACTGATGCGGCATCGAGGATGACACGCAACCATGATCGTCGCCGGCCACCACCAGCACGCCGCCATGGGGCGAGGAGCCGTAGGCATTGCCATGCTTCAGCGCATCGCCGGATCGATCGACGCCGGGCCCCTTGCCGTACCAGAGGCCGAACACGCCAGCTACCCGCCGGTCGGCTTGCGTCTCGACCTGCTGCGAGCCCAGCACCGCTGTTGCGGCGAGATCTTCATTCACGGCCGGCAGGAACTCGATGCGATGCGTCTTCAGTTGATCCGTGATACGCCAGAGCTCGAGATCGATGCCGCCGAGCGGCGAGCCGCGATAGCCGGAGACAAAGCCTGCGGTGTTGTGTCCGGCCGCGCGGTCGCGCCGCGCCTGGTCCAGCACGATCCGCACGATCGCCTGTGTGCCGGTCAGGAACACGCGGCCGACTTCGCGGTCGTAGCGATCGGAGAGCTGATAGAGGTCGAGAGAGAGTCTGTCGTCCATGGCCGACCTCCGACATCAATTGCGTCGAATGGTCCAACGCTAATCCTTGGATGCTGGCAGATCTTACCTATTCGTTGCTCCTCGTTGGCCCCAATTCGGTACAATTTTGCATGTTGGGCTCAAATTTGGTAGAATTTGCCGAAACGGAGCCGTTTCGTGGTTGAAGAGCAAGATCAGCGGATTCTCGCCGAACTGCAGAAGGACGGCCGCGCCACCAATCAGCAACTCGCCGATGCCGTGGGCATGTCCACATCCGCCTGCTGGCGGCGCGTGCGGGCGCTGGAGGAGGCCGGTGTGATCCGTGGCTACTCCGCACTGATCGACCGCGAGCAGGCGGGCTTTGCGACCTCCGCGATCCTGCACGTCTCGCTGGAGCGGCACGATGCAAAATTCGTCGACGAGTTCGTCGCGCAGGTGAGCCGGCGCAGCGAGGTCCTGGAGTGCTTTGCGACGACGGGTGATGCTGACTATCATTTGCGCGTCGTCGTGCGGGACATGAAGGCGTACAACGATTTCCTCGACACGTTCATGTTTCGCCTGCCCGGTATCCGCTATGTGCGCACCAACATGATCCTGAAGGAGATCAAGACCGGCGTCGCGCTGCCGTTCGAGACCAAGATGAAACGAAAGTGAGACGAGCAAGTCCCTTCTCGTCATCCTGGCGAAAGCCAGGATACATACCGCGGAATCTACCGGTAAGGCTCGCCCGTTAGACGTTGATCTTCGCAATAACTTTGGCCTGTGGTTATCGGTCCCGGATCGGCGCTCGCTGTCACTCGCCTGTCCGGGACGACGCGGGGGTGGTGACGGATTCGATTTTTAGACAGCGAAGAGGATGTGAAGCCGCGTTCTCGCGGCGCGTTGCGCCCGAGTTGTGCCGAGAACGTTGCCCTCTCGAATGCAGAGGGCGCAGGGAAGGCCGGGTGACCGCTGCACCCGGGGCCCCCGCGCAAAAGAAATTGCGCGAGCGCGCGTTGACCACAGGTACAGGCGGAGACACTCCGACCTTCCCTGCGCAGTGGCTTACGGCTTACTTCGCGCTCTCCTCGGTGAACCGGGCTTTCTTGCCACCGTCATCTCGCGAGCCCCTTTGGAGTGCCAGCGAAACTTAGCGCCAGCATCGGGGCGCCAGGACCACACGACTTCGCCGTCCGCGAAAGATGCCGCTCGTCAGACAGCACCATCGCGTCCACCGCATCCCGCCTCAACGTCCGTGACGACGCGTACGCCCCTCATCGAGGCGGGATGCGAAGAGGATGCGACTGATTTGGGTGAAGCGCAAAGCGAATTATTTTTGCGACAAGATCTGGACGAGCCAAATCAGCTTGAACGGCTTTGCGAAATTCGATTTTCGGCGCACGCGATGTCGAGGGCCTGAAATCGATCCGATGAACTGAGCGTCGATAAAACTGAACCGATTCGCCCGACGAGCAATCGGCCGGCCAACGCAGCGTCATCCCGATGATTGTCCGTTCACGCGCTGCAGATCCAGCCGCACGTTTCGAGATAACGACGCCGTGAAGCGCAGCCACGTCTTGATTGCAAATACGCGACCGGTCGCGCCGATTGGTTACGGTTGCAACATTCACTCGATGTTGATGCCGGAGTCGGCGACTATATGGTTTGACCAGGCGACAACAACGAAACGTCACCGTGGAAGAGCCCTCGGATGAAACCCTGGTGGGAAGGTTACGTAACAGTCGACGACGGCGGTAACACGCCCACGCTGCTGGGCGCGAGCAGCGCCCCGGCGAAAGCGGCGTCTCCGTCCTCCGCGTGCGGTTTGCGAGGGGGGCCATCATGGGGCGCTGCTGCAACAGCACTTTGTCAAATTTCAAATGAATCCTCGGGTTCGCCTCGACTGCGAGCTGTCGTCACAGGATTCTCGCGGCGACGTCTCAGTCGAATCGTTTGCGATCCATCCTGCTGATATGTCGTGTGCTGTCGACGTCAAGGAAGCCTTCGATGTGCTGATGATCGCAATTCATCCGAGCCGGCTCGCATTCGCGGCTGCCGAGAGTTGGAAGGTCGGAGCGCAATTAAGGGAGCGCTTGTCCGGCTACGACGAAGCGCTCTTCGACCTTGCGCGCGTTTTGGCGCTGGAAGGTGCTGCCGGCTATCCGAACGGGCCGCATTACTGGAATGAGGTTGCCAACACCTTCATTGATGGCCTGGTGGCTCGCCATACATCGGGGACTGCGAGCGGGCCGCGCGGCATGCTCGGCAAAGCGACCCTCGCTCGAATCAAGGACTACATTCTCAGCCATCTCGATGATCCCATCGAAATCGCCGCACTGGCCGAGATCGCGGGGCGCAGTCCATTCCATTTCTGCCGCGTGTTCAGCCGGTCGGTAGGTATGAAGTGGATGCGCACCCACCCTCCGGCATCATTGCGAGCGCAAGCGAAGCAATTCAGAGTTCTCAGCGGATGCAGTTGCGCGTTCACGCAGCCGATCTAAATCGTCCAACATGCGAGGCGTTGCGGAAAATGCCATCTTGCGTTTCTTAGGCAACCGCCGCGTTTTTCATCGGTGAACTTCAGGTCGTGAGGGGCCATCAGCTTCGGATGAACTTCACGGTCGAAATCGGCCATTGGCCGTCATGCCCGCTGATCGATATACGAAGCCCGTGCACGTCATCCAGGTAGATGTGATCGATCGCTCCAGCCTTGCCGTCGGTCATCACGACCACTCTGCCGACCAATTCCTCCTCGGCGGCATGCAATTCGCGGAGGATGTTTATGGCTCGTTTCTCGCCAGTGCTCGACTCGCTCATGCGCGTGGGAATAGTCGAGGGAGCCGAATGTTCCAGCATGCGGAATGCAACCTGGTGGTGCGACTGCAGCTCGCTAACGCTTCGATCAACTTCACGTAAGGCCCAGATCACTGCAGCGAGACCCAGTCGTTGGCAATCGCAAGATGAACGGCATTCACATAGGCTAATGCGCGCCAAGTCTCTTTGAAGATGATCGGATGGCGCTGTATGGAGGCGGTCTTAGCTGCGCCCCCTTTAAGCTAGGCCATATCCGCGCACACGGCATCCAGGCGACGCGGCCTGTGATGCCGAGGCGTCTACTCCTCACGTTTCAAAGCGAAGAATGCAGTGGCGCCACATTCAATAGGACGGAGATCTCCCGCAATGCCCTATGACATGCCTGACGATGGGCCAATCGAGGCTCGGTTTCGCGAACAACTGCGCGTGCTCGCCTCGTTGCTCGACGAATGGTTCAACGGCAGGTCACGTGGCTACGATCGCAAGTTCGGGTTCGTGCTCTTGGTCTTTCCGATCGGTGGAGCGGTCCGCCGCTGCAACTACATCTCGAACAGCGCGAACCGGCGCGAGATCATTACTCTGCTCAAAGAGCAGATCGCGGATTTGGAGGCTGCCGGGCGTGCGTGATCGACGGCATCGCGCGCGCTGACGATCACCCACGCAATATTCTATTCTGCGCTCTGCCGATACCAGCTCTCAAGCGCTCGTCGGGGCATCAAGCTCAGCCGGTCTTCTAGCTTGTTTCGATCGAAGGAGGGTAACATGGCGAATTTGGATCTGAGGGACCAATGTCCGTTTTGTCATGGACCATTCGGGATCATCTGGCTGAAATTCCGGTTTCGTGGCGTTACATCGATCTCGACCTGCCCGAATTGTGCTTGCGCCGCGATCACGGAACCGCAGCGACTGAGACGCCGAGCAGAGCCCGGCCATCGTCCGCCAATTCGGCGTGACCTCGGCGCCCCGGTAGCCGCAATCATCGCAGACGAGCCTATGTTTGGTCTGCGATAGCCGAACGTCATGGTCCACGGATCGGCGCCAAGCCTCAACGGCGGCTGCTTGAGAGCTGCGCTGGGGCAAAGCTGAAGGACATGAAGGCGGAGTTCGCCCGCTCGACGGCAGTTGGGGCAATGCTATTCCGCCGCGACGCGCGGCTGCGTCTTCCAGGCGCCGGCAGCGGGCCGCGGCAGCCCCAGACTTTCGCGCAAGGTCTTGCCGGCATAGTCCTGGTGAAACAGGCCGCGGCGCTGCAATTCCGGCACGACGTGTCGGACGAAATCGGCGTAAGAGCCCGGCACGTAAGTGGCGGCGATGACGAAGCCGTCGCAGCCGCGGTTCACGAACATCTCTTCCAGTTTGTCGGCGATCTCCTTCGGCCCGCCGACGATCACGTCCTGGGTCTGGCCGCGGCCGGAAAACGCGATGAAATCGCGCGTGGTCGGGTTGGCCTTGCCTGATGTCCGCAGCACGCCATCGCGGATGCCGAGCATGCCCTGCATGCCCGCAAGCTCCTCCGATGTCAGCGGCTCGTCCATGCCCTTGGCGGCGAAATCGAAGTTCAAGCCCTCCGCCAGCAGCGACAGTGCATCGATCTGAAGCGGCAGCTTCTCGATCAGCGCCATCTTGTCCTCGGCCTCGGACTTGGTCGCGCCGCACACCGGCGTGGTCAGGTTGCAGAGGAGCATCTGGTCGGGATCGCGGCCCGATTTGGCGGCTTCGTTGCGGATCGCGTCATAGCCCTGCTTGGCGCTGGCGAGATTGCGTGCCGCGGTGAAGATCACTTCACCCCAGCGGCCGGCAAAGCGCTGGCCGCGGCCGGACGCGCCGGCCTGGATGACGACAGGGTGACCCTGCGGCGAGCGCGGCACGGTGAACGGCCCGCGCGACTTGAAGAAGCGCCCGTCATGGTCGAGCCGCTTGACCTTGGTCGGATCGGCGAAACGGCCGCTTGCCTTGTCGATGATCAGCGCGCCGTCCTCCCAACTATCCCAGTGACCGAGCACCACCTCCATGAACTCATCGGCGCGGTCATAGCGCAGATCATGCGCAAGATGCGTTTCCTTGCCCATGTTGAGCGCTTCGCCGTCATTGACCGAGGTGACGACGTTCCAGGCCGCGCGGCCGCCGGTCATGAGGTCGAGCGTGGCAAAGCGGCGTGCCACGTCGAACGGCTCGAAATAGGTGGTGGAGCAGGTCGAGGCAAGGCCGAGCTTGTCGGTGACCATGCCCATCGTGGTCAGCACGATGAGCGGATCCATCTTCACGCAGCGGATGCCGTATTCGACGGTGTGGGCGTGATCGTTGCCGTAGCGGTCCGGCATTGCCAGCCGGTCGTCGAAGAAGGCCATGTGGAATTTGCCGGCTTCGAGAATGCGGGCGATTTCCTGGTAGTAGTCCGCCGACATCGAATCGTCGCGCGAATCCGGATGCCGCCATGAGCACGGCAGGTTGGTACAATTCTGCGCCTGCAGGAAGCCGACCATCGCCATTTGCCGTGTCATGCTGCTCTCCTCCGTCAGGCGAGATCGAGTTCATTCGAGCGCCGCCGGGCCGGCGCGACCGCGCGCACGTTCCAGGCAGGGTCCTCGATCTCGATGCTGCTGCTTGTGCCGCCGCCGCCGAGGGCGGCGAGCGTGAAGCGCGCTATTTCTCCTCCGCCACCGAGGTCGCTGTCGCGGGGCCTTCGCCCATGATCAGCAGAACGGTGTCCTCGTCCTTGGCGCCATCCCAATGCACCTGTTTGCCGTAATGGGTGACGAAGCTGCCGGCGGGCATCGGCACGGTGCCGTGCTCGGGATCGAATTTGGCGCCCGATCCCACCCACCAGGTGCCCTGCAGCACGGCGATGTAACGGTCGTTCGGGTGGAAGTGCGGGCGGCTGAAATGATTGCCCTTGGTCCACTTGGTGTAGACGATGTAGAAGCCGGGCTTCGAGGGATCGCCGACCACGACCGCATTTTGCGCGCCCCGCGCATCGACGGGCCCCCAGGGAATCTGGTCGGGCAACTTGTAGACGACTGCGGCGGGATTGAGTTCGGCGGCAGAGCCGATACTCAACATCGCGGCGAACGAGAGCGGGAGCGCGAAAAAACGCAAAAGACGTTTGCTGGTGTGCATGGCGTTTCCCCTACGAGTTCTCTTGCGCCGGAATGGCCGGCGGATTGTGCCCGCATGCTAGCCCCTCGCATTCGTGTCGTGCAAGCCGAGGGGCATGCGCCGGCGGGCTGCTCAGCGTGCATTTGCAGCATGAGAAATCCATTTACCGCGCCGGCGGTGATGCTAGGTTGCGCCGCCAACAACACACAAGGGGAGGCTCTCGCTCATGAAACGCTTTTCGATGCTCGCTGCGGTCTTGCTGGTCGGCGCCGCGACAGTCCCATTCACAAAAATGGCGTCGGGCCAAGAAGGCGGCTGGGTCACGCTGCTCGATGCAAACAACAAGGGTGAGTGGAACGAGGTCGGTAAGGCCAATTGGACGATGAAGGACGGCGCGCTGACCGCCGACAAGCTCGAGGGCAAGGACCTCTCCTATCTGGTCAGCAAAAATTCGTACAAGGATTTCCAGATCAGAGCTGAATTCTGGGTTGACGAGGAAGCCAACAGCGGCGTGTTCCTTCGCTGCGAGCAGCCCGACAAGATCGATTCGAAGACCTGCTACGAGGTGAATGTTTTCGACAAGCGGCCCGACCCGACCTACGGCACCGGCGCGATCGTCGATGTCGCCAAGGTCGATCCGATGCCGAAGGCTGCCGGCAAGTGGAATACCTATGAGATCACCGCACAGGGCCCGCATCTCGTCGTCGTGCTGAATGGCCAGAAAACGGCCGACGTGCAGGACTCAAAACATCTGAACGCCGGACCGTTCGCGTTGCAATACGGCTCCGGCGTGGTGAAATTCCGTAAGGTCCAGATCAAGCCGCTGTAAGGCGACGGAGCATGGCCGAAAGGCTCGGCGCGTCAGCGCGCGAGCCTTTCGGCAGCCTGGTTTCAGGCTGTCGCGGATGCTCCTCGTTGGAAGGCGAGCGCGCCGTTCCAATGTTGATGAGCGCGCGACCAAAGAAGATTCGGCGACCGGACAGATCGGATCGCCCGTTCGGTGCGGCCTTAATGCGTTCGGCGCAGTGGCGCAGCGCTTTTCCGCAGGTGGCACAACCGCGAATTAACCCTGCTGGCCTCGCGCAAGACACTATTAACCAAGCAACTTTATCATCGTCCGAGGCTGGGAAGGCCTTGGACTGCAGCGCTTTTCGCCTTGCGTTGAGGCTCAGGTCCCCTCGGCCCACGCGCTCCCACATTCGCAACCGACGCCGCCGATTGGTTACCGGACAGGCCTAAGATTCTGCGATCGAATCCAGGGTACGTTAACTAGGAATTTAGGATTGAGTTGTGCGTACCCATGGGTCCCTTAAGGCTTTTATTAAATTGCCCCGAAAATCAGGGACCGGAATGCGCGTTGCTGTTGTTCATGATTGGCTCTACGTCATCGGCGGAGCCGAGCAAGTTTTGCGTGAGATTTTGCAGTGCTATCCAGGCGCGGATGTCTTCACGCTGTTCGATCTGCTGAGGCCGGAGGACCGCAAGAAGCTCGGCTTTGAGAAGTCGCACACGAGCTTTCTGCAGAAGATGCCGATGCTCGGCAAGCATCATCGTAAGTACCTGCCCTTGATGCCGCTCGCGATCGAGCAATTTGATTTGTCCGGTTATGATTTGGTGATTTCCTCGAGCTGCGCGGTGGCGCGCGGCGTGCTCACGGGTCCTGACCAGCTCCATGTGTCCTACGTGCACTCGCCGATGCGATATGCCTGGGACCTGCAGCACGTGTATTTGAAGGAAAGCGGCTATGATGCCGGCGTCAAAAGCCTGATCGCGCGCACCATCCTGCATCGCATGCGGATGTGGGACGTGCGGACCGCGCACGGCCCGGATGCGATCTTCACCAATTCGCAATTCGTCGCGCGGCGCGTCAAGAAGATCTATGGCCGCGACGCGCGGGTGATCTACCCGCCCGTGAACCTTTCAAATCGTGACGCGATTCTCCCGGTCAGCGATCACTTTCTCGCGGCCTCGAGGCTCGTGCCTTACAAGCGGATCGAGCCGATCATTCGCGCCTTCAACATGATGCCGGATCTGAAACTCGTGGTGGCCGGCGATGGGCCCGAGGCCGAGCGCTTGAAGAAGCTGGCGGGCCCCAATGTGACCTTCACGGGCTTCGTCTCGGACAAGCGCCTGCGCGATCTGATGGCGAGCGCGCGGGCGTTCGTCTTCGCCGCGGAAGAGGATTTCGGTATCATACCGGTCGAAGCCCAGTCGGAGGGCGCCCCGGTGCTGGCCTTGGGGCGTGGGGGCGTGCGCGAGTCGGTGCTGGGAACCGGCCCCCATCCGACAGGCATGTTCTTTGACGCTCCCGATCCGCAGTCGATCGCCGATTGCGTCCGTTCCTTCGTCGCAAGCGAACACGGCATCTCGCGCTTGGACTGCCGGCAGCGCGCCGCTCTCTTTTCGGCGGAGCGTTTCCGTAGGCAGTTCGTCTCCGCCGTCAATGAGGAATTGGCGCAGTTCCAGGCGAACGGTCAGGGCCGTGCGCCGTCCCGATTGATCGCATAGACCGCACGCTGTCGAGAACGAGAAGATGAGGCACGCGCACATAACGGAAGCCTTATCCGGCCTGGACGCTTTCAACAGGTTGTGGCGCCGCAGGCGCGTGTTCTCGGCTGTCTTTCTTGCGACGATCGGCGCGGCCATCGTCGCGCTCGTCGTCTTGCCGGTGCGCTATCTCGCCACGGCCTCCGTCATCGTCGCGGAGCAGGAGCCTGGCGTGCGCAACATCTCGCCGGCCTGGGCGCAGAAGATCGGCGATCCGGCGGACCTCGAAAGCCAGCTCCTGGTCATCCGCTCGCCGCGCCTGCTGCGGCAGGTGATGAACGCGCCCGGGGTCGTTCCCGCCGTGGTCGAGGAATGCGAGCATGGCTCGCTGTTGGGCTCTGCCGGGCAGTGCCAGAAGCTGTCGTCGGACGCAGCGAGCTTCATCGACTATATCGGAGGCCATTACGGTGTGGCTTCTGCCGGCCGTTCGCGCGTCATCAACATCTCCTATCAGTCTCCGCTTCCTGACGTCGCCCAGCGGCTTGCGAATGCGTTGACGACGGCCTTCCTGGAGGATCAGCGCAATGAGGGCGCCAACAGCCGCGAAGTCGCGACCTCCTGGTTATGGCAGGAGCTCAAGCAGCTCGATGGCCAGCTCCGGGAGGCCGACGAGAAGATTCAGCAGTTCCGCCGCAACAAGGGGCTGATGCGCGGCGCCAACGCGCCGATCGCCTCGGAACGCCTGACCAGCATCGGCCAGCAGCTCGCGGCCGCGGAGGCGGCGCGCGCGGAGGCCTTGGCGCGTTTGAAGGAGATCAAGTCCGAACAGGCCCGAGGGCCGACTGACGCGCCTTCGGTGCTCTCGAGCCGCACGATGGCGGACCTGAAGCAGCAACTGACGACCGTGAGCGCGCAACTCGCCAGCGCGACCGCTGTGCTGGGGCCCAGGCATCCGTCGATCCTGGCGCTCACCCATGAGCAGGCGCTGATCCAGCAGCGCATGGCCGACGAGATGCAGAACATCGCGGCGAGCGCCCAGAAAACGTTCGATGCCAGCGATGCGCTGGTGACCTCGCTGAAAAAGGAGATGGACGCCGCGAAGGCGCAAGCCGGCTCCGCCACCCTCGACGAGGCGTCGATCGAAAGCATGGTGCGCGACGCCGAGATCAAGCGGCAGCAATATGCCGATCTCTACAAGAAGGCGAGCGAGCTGGAGACCGAGCGACGCGTGCTCCTCGGCAGCACGCGCCTCGTCAGCATGGCGGAGCTGCCGAACAAGCCGTTCTTTCCGAAGAAGATCCCGTTCCTGGCCGCCGGTGCGACGCTGGCGCTGATCCTCGGCATCGCCGCGGCGCTGCTCGCCGATCAGCTTTATCCGCCGCCGCAGAATGGCGAACTTGCGGCCGCGCCGGTCGCGCGCGAAGAGACTACGACGGCGCTGGCGAGGGTCGCATCCTCCGTGCGAGAATTGAGAAAGCTCACGGCTGCCGCGGCCGCGCCGGCTGCAGGTGGATCACTGCTCGCGATGATCGCGGGCGTGCCGATCCTTGCTCGCGTTCCCAAGCTGAGCAAGCCGCGGCCGGTATCTGCGATAGGCGCCATCCTGCAGAACCATCTTCAGCCGACGGTTGCGGATATGTTGCGACTGGCCGAGGCGGATGCCGGCTTTCAGCAGGCGCTTGAGCAGCTCGCGCATGAGCTTTGCATCGATGACGAGAAGCCCGGGCGGCGGATCGCGGTGACCTCTCTCGCGGATGGCGAGGGCAAGTCGTTAACCACATTGGCGCTGGCGCGGCATCTTGCCGCCGCCGACCATCGCGTTCTTGCCGTAGAATGCGATCTGCTCAAGCCCGCCTTTGCGCAGGCGCTTGCGATCAATGGTGGTGTTGGATTGGCGGGAGTCGTGGCCGGCTCAATTTCTGTTCGCGATGCTGTCGTTCAGACGGCCGACCCGAATCTTGACGTGCTGGCCGCCGGCGGCGGCTCCGCCAAGACCATGGATCTGCTGTGGCGCAAGAAGCTCGCCGAACTGCTCTCCGGGGTCGACGGCTATGATGTCGTGTTGATCGACAGCGCGCTGCCGCCCCGCAAATCCCGCTATTTTGCCGGCGTGGATAACGTGCTCCTCTGCATGCGCGGCGATGGCTCGCTGATGGGGCGCAGCGCATCGGCGGTGGCGGCAGCGAAAGCGCACGGTGCGGCAAACGTCGCGATCGCGGTCACCATGGTGGAGCCCCAGCGCAGTGCCGCGCCCGAGCCCCGGCCGGTCCCAGTCGAAGCATATGCCAGGGCAGGGTGATGTCGGCCGAACGCGTGCTGTTCGTGGACCACACCGGGCAGATCGGCGGCGCCGAACTGATCCTGCTCGACGTCGTTGAAGGCCGAGAGCGGTCTTCGGCCTTCCTGTTCGAGCAAGGTCCTCTCAGCAAGGCGCTCGCCGACAAGCAGCTCAAGCTCATCACATCGAAATGGGGGCAGGGCCTGTCGCAATTTCGCCGCGACAGCTCCTGGCTGACGGCGCTTCCGCTGGCAGGCCGGCTTGCCGCAATCATCGTCGAGATCGCGCGGGCGTCGCGGACCCACGACATCGTCTACGCCAATTCGCAGAAGGCCTTCGTGCTTGCGGCGATCGCCAACATGCTGGTGAGGCGCCCCCTGATCTGGCATTTGCACGACATCATCAGCCCCGAGCATTTCGGCGCCGTGCAGCGGCGGGTGCAGGTTGCGCTTGCCAACGCACGCGCCACCAAGGTGATCGTACCCTCGCAGGCTGCGGCGGCCGCTTTCATGGCAGCGGGCGGCCGACGCGATCTGGTCGAAATCGTGCCGAACGGGCTCGCGTTGCCGCCCGAGCCGAGATCGCGGAGCGAGCTCAGACAGGCGCTCGGCCTGCCGGCGGGGCCTCTGGTCGGCGTGTTCAGCCGGCTCGCCCCGTGGAAAGGGCAGCATGTGCTGATCGAGGCGCTCGCCACGTTGCCGAACGTCGGCTGCATCATCGTCGGTGACGCGCTGTTCGGCGAGCAGGCCTACGCGGCGGAGCTAAAGCAGACGGTGCTCGAGCGCGGCCTGGCCGACCGGGTGCGTTTCCTCGGTCACCGGCGCGACGTGCCGACGCTGATGAAGGCCGTGGACGCGATGGTGCATCCGTCCATCGATCCCGAGCCGTTCGGGCGGACACTGGTCGAAGCGATGCTCGCCGGCGTGCCAGTGATCGCAACCGATGCCGGCGCCGCCCCGGATATTCTGGACGGCGGCAGGGCGGGGACTTTGGTGCCGCCCAATGATCCCCAGGCGCTGGCCAAGGCGATCGCCTCCGTCCTCGCGCAGCCCGATGCACTCAGCGGTCAATTGGAGTATGCGTCCGGCCGCGCCCGCGCGCAGTACGGCGTCACGCGCATGCTCGACGCGATCGGGCTGGTGATCCGCAAGCTGCAGGCGGGAGCGACGGCGTGAGCGTTCACCAGCCGTCGATGCGTCGTTTCAGCGCCGTCGGCCTTCTGATGCCGAGAGTGGCACTTTTGGCGCTAAGCCGTGTCCGCTGTGCCTTGCATGTGAGAGGGGAGCAGAGTTGATCGCGCTGTCGACAGCGATGCTCGCCGCCAACGCCCTCGCACTGCCGATCGCCAGGGCAGCCGATCGGGTGCTGGGCCCGAGAGGCTGCCTGTTCACGTTTCACCGTGCCGCGTCCTCGCAGCTCTGGGACAAGCTGCCGAACCGCAACTTCTATCTCGACATTGGTTTTCTCGACAGCTTTCTCGGCTATCTCGTGGCGCAGGGATGGGATGTGGTGACCATCGGCGAGGCCGTGTTGCGATCGGCGCGCGAGGCCGACAACAGCCGTTACGTGAATTTCTCGATCGACGATTGCTACCGCGATACGTTCGAGCTGGTCGCGCCGGTCTTTCGCCGGCACAACGTGCCGCTCACGCTGTTTGTGACCACGGGCATCCCGGATGGAACGGTGCCGCTCTGGTCGGTGGGGCTCGAGCAGGCGCTGGTTGAGCGCGATTGCGTCATGCTCGGAGGACAGACTGTCCGGCTTGCGACGCCCGAGGCGCGGCGGACGGCATATCAGCGCATCGCGTCCTGGTGGGACGGGCCGGACGCGGCCAGGCATTATGCGGACTTCTGCGCGGAGAATGGCATCGATTGCGATGCCATGCATTGGAAACACGCGATCTCCTGGGACATGCTCGAGCTTCTCGCGAACGATCCCTTGATCGAGATCGGCGCTCACACGGTCAGCCATGCGCGGGTCTCCTCGCTCACGCCCGAGGCAGCCGTTGCCGAGCTCGAGGGATCCCGCAGGCGCTTGAACGAGCGGCTTGGCATCAACGTGCAGCATTTCGCCTTTCCCTATGGGCGCTCCGGCGATTGCGGGCCGCGCGATTTCGCGCTGGCACGGCAGGCCGGTTTCCTGAGCGCGGCGACCACGCGCAAGGGCCTGCTCCGTTACGGTCGGGACCGCTTCAGCCTGCCCCGCAACACCATCAATGGCGGCCATCGCAACCTGGCTGCAATGGCGATGCATCTGACGGGCATTACTGGAACGGCCGCGAGGATCGCCGGACGTGTCTAGCCCGGCGCCGCTTCGCATTGTCTCGATTGCCCATCCGGCCGTCAGCAACGCCGCCGGACGGTTGCGCTACCGCTATCTCGCGTCGCGCAACGATATTGAGCTGCATCTCGTCCTGCCCACGGTCTGGAAGGAATTCGGCCGCACTGTCATGGCCGAGCCGCGCCAGGAGATCGGCTATACGACTCACGTCCTGCCCATTCGCCTCCCGCATGCGGGGCCGATGAACTGGTATCTGCACTTCTATCCCGGCTTGCGTCGATTGCTCCGCAAGCTCGACCCCGACGTGATCCATCTTTGGGAAGAACCCTGGAGCATCGTTGCGCTGCAGGCGCAAATACTGAGGGCGCGCGCAGGCCTCGTGCTCGAGGTCGATCAGAACATTCTCAAGCGCCTGCCGCCGCCGTTCGAGGCCATTCGCAAATATCTGCTGCGGCACACGGACCATGTGCTGTCGCGCAGCCCGGATGCGACCGCTGTGGTGCGCGCGCGTGGCTATCGCGGACCGGTGACGCCGATCGGCTATGGCGTCGATCTGACGACCTTCACACCTGCCCCGAAATCGGCGGCGGAGCGCAACCGCCTCTTCAGGATCGGCTATGTCGGACGGCTGGTCGAAGAGAAGGGTCTGGACGATGCGCTGGATGCGCTAGCCAAGAGCGGGGCAGCGGTCTCCTTGAGCATCATGGGAGAGGGGCCGCATGAAGCGAAGCTGCGCCAGCGCGTGCAGCAATTGGCTTTAAGCGAACGCGTGAGTTTCAGGGGCTGGGGGCCACCGGCGGAAGTCGCCAGTTTCCTGCAAAGCCTCGATGCCCTGGTGCTGCTCACCCGCACCACGAATGCCGTGCGTGAGCAGTTCGGCCGGGTGATCATCGAGGCACAGGCCTGCGGCGTGCCGGTGATCGGATCCACCTGCGGGGCCATACCCGACGTCGTCGGCGACGGCGGCTGGATCGTGCCGGAACGGGATCCTGCAAGGCTCAGTGAGTTGCTCAATGCCATCGCGCAGGATCCGGCGCTGTTGCAAGCAAAAGGGCTTGCGGCGCGCGCGAATGTGCAGGCACGTTTCACTTACGATGCCGTCGCCACCGCGGTCGATACGGCCTGCAGGGCCGCTGCCGAAGCGGTTGGCCATTGCAAGCGTTGAAAGCAGGGCGGCGGTAATGGCGTTGCGAAACGGGCTCTCACATCAGGCTGAGGCCCCCGCGAAGCGAGCCGCGCAAGCTGACCGCCCGGCCGCCAGGGTTCGGGTCGTGGCGAGCATCGCTCTTCTCATTGGAGCCTTCCTTGCAGCGAATGGAAGCACCGCCGCAGGCGTAAGCCTGCGCGAGAGGATCGGCGGCGGCAATCTCGTGACGCATCTCGCAGGTCACCCTCCGATCGCGCAACTCTATGCAGCCCTGCACGGCGTCGGCGCCAGCATGGGGCGCATGAATTCATATGGCTGGCGTACGCTCGACCGGATTCCCACGCCCCACGATTTCGATGCGGAGATGCTGGAGGCGCATGCCAACCACATCACGCCGATCATCCTGCTCGAATATGACGGCAGCTATCAGACCCTGAATCCGCCGCAGCCGATCGGCTCGTATCAGGACTGGTTTGTCGCCGGACAGGCGATGGCCAGACGTTTTCGCCCTGATGGCGAATGGGCAAGGGAGAATGGAATTACGGGCTGGGGCGCGACGATCTTCACCGCGATCAACGAGCCGGACGTCCTGGCGAGCATCCCGCGCAAAGCCTATCACGACGCGTTGGCCGGCCTTGCCGATGGGGTGCACAGCGTTGATCCCGCGCTCAAGGTAGTGCCCGGCGGTTTCGCGACCTGCAATTCCCAACGCGATGCGACCTTGCGCGGCTATGGTCCTGCGATCGCCGATTTGCTCGAAGACGGTCGCCTCGACGGCATCGATCTTCACACCTACTACAACGCCAGATGGTTCCCCATGACGAACGGGCGCGAATTCTCGGTGCAGACCTGCTTTGATCGGGTCAAGCAGGCGATGGGGCTGAAGCGCGACGTGAAGTTCTACGCAACCGAATTCAACGTCGCGCGCCTCGGTGAATGGGAGGATTCGAAGCTCGCCGCAAAACTGTTTCTCAGCGCGTTCTGGGATCAGGTGAGCGTGGTCGGCGCCGACGGGCATTCGCCGGTGACGGCGCTCGCCTTTCCCTGGAATCTCGGCGACACCATCCGCGTCGATGGCCCTGCCTATGCGATGGCGGCGACGGAAAATCCGTGGTCCCCCGAGATCCGCGCCGTCGTCTTGCGCATGATCCTGCGGCTTGCCGGCGACATGACGATTCACTCCATCGACAAGCCGCGCGGCCTTTATCGCCTGGCGGGCGCGGATGCCGAGCTCATCGTCTGGCAGAACCTGCCGGAGTGGACGGACCGGCCGGGGCGAGAGCTGGAGATCGCGCTGCCGGAATGGGCGCGGACGATCGAGCTGTGGGGATGGGACGGATTGCGGCGTCGCATTCCGGTTAACGGCGGCAAGTTCGTGCTCGACGGCTTGGATGAGAACGAGACCTACATGATCCGCATTCCGCGCTCGTAAGCCGCGCGGGAGATGGGGCCCATATTGCATTAAGGTAAACACACGAGCGGGCGAACCCGCGCTTGCGGGAGCCCGGTTCGGGAGCGCAATTTGCTCATGGCGAGATTGCCTCAAATTGGCTGCGTCCTTCGACGCGGCACTATTCTTTCACTATTCTTTAAAGCGTGCCAGGTCAGTGCAGTTTAAAGCCGGGACCATGCAGTTGGATCGTCAGTGCAGCCAGCCGGCGCCGGCCGCGAAGCTGCGCGTTCGCGAGATCGTCGAGCAGGATCTGGTCGCCATCGCCGAGCTGCTGGCGCGCGGCTTTCCTTTTCGTTCGACGGAGTATTGGCTGCGCGGTCTGCAGCGGCAGACACGACGCCCGCGACCTCGCGGCTATCCCGCGTTCGGATATTGTCTCGATAAGGCGGGCGCGCCCGTCGGCGTCATTCTGCTGCTGTTTTCGGAAGTCCTCGCCGGCGGCGAACCCGTTATCAGGTGTAACGTCTCGAGCTGGTATGTCCAGCCTGAGTACAGGCCCTTTGCCTCGCTGCTGGTCAGGTCGGCCACGCGCGACAAGAGCGTGACCTATTTCAACATCACGCCGGCGCCGCATACCTGGTCCACCGTCGAAGCCCAGGGCTTCTCGGTTTATTGCAAGGGACAGGTGTATGGCGCGTTGGCAATGTCGAGGGCCGCGCCAGATGCGAGCGTGGAGCTGTTTTCGGAAGAGAACGCGTCCAGGCTCACGTCCTATGAAGCCGATCTGCTGCGCCAGCACGCAGCATTCGGCTGCCTTAGCGTCGTGGTGCGCGAGGGGCGCAACTGCCATCCCTTCGTCTTCCAGAGGCACCGCGTGAAGAATCTCGTTCCCGTGTACCGGCTGATCTATTGCCGCGACATCGGCGATCTCAGGCGCTTTGCCGGCAATCTCGGACGCTTCCTGGCTTGGCGTGGCGGGCTGTTGGTTCGGTTTGACGCGAACTGTCCCGTCCCGGGGATGGTCGGCTGGTATTCGGAAAAGCGCGGACGCAAATACGCCAAAGGACCAAAGCCGCCGCAGCTCGGCGATCTCGCCTTTACCGAGGCGGCGATCTTCGACAGCTAACCACGACGCACGGGTGTTCTTACGAGATTTCCCGCACGACGGCGGGCTCGCCAAGAGAACATTCGAGCGCCGCGCGATCCCATTTCGCTGCGTCCGCGGCCGCTTCATAGGTGCTTTGCAGAAAATCCAGCAGCGCCCCGTCGGGATGCTCTGAGATGCGCACGGCATCGTAGGGCAGGACGAATTCCCCGAGTGCCTCGCTGAACAAAGCCGCATCGGGTTTGACGCGGGTCGTGCGAAATCCCGCAGGCTCCGGGTAGGCATAGGAGTAGAACGCGGGATAATCGATCGCGCCACCGCCCGGCCAGAAGCCGGCACTGCTGACCTCGTGTGAGTAGGCTTCAATGGCAACTGCGTCGGACAAGTACGGCACCCCGCCGGGATGGCGCGGCGCGCTGCGGCCGGAGAAGCGCGTGACCGCAAGATCAAAGCTGCCCCAGAAGAAGTGCACCGGGCTCGCTTTGCCGAGAAAGCCAGTGCGGAACAGCTTGAACACGCGATCGGCGTTGATGAGGATCTGGAAAAACCGGTGCACCGCGTCGGCATCGTAGGATGCGTGGCCTGTGTCCTGCGAGAAGCGCACGGGGTTCGGCACCTCGTTGGGCATCTCGTCGATTTTGACATCAATGCCGAGCTCGGCCAGCGCCGCCAACGTCTTCGCATAAAAGCTGGCGACGGAATGTCCCGCCAATGCGAATGTTCGCGCATCGCCTTCGCTTGTCGAAATTCGCAGCGCGTGATCGACGAAATCCAGCTCGAGCTCGAAGATCCCGGCACCATCGGGAATCGGCGAGGTTGAGAGCCCGCGCGCGGTGACGTAAAGCGTCACATGCCAGGAATGGTTCAGCCAGGGCGTACGCGACAGCCTGACCTTGCCGATGATCTGGGTGAAGAGGTGCAAGGTTGCGCAAGTCTCGCGCCACGCCGCGGTGGGTAATTCTGGCCAAGCCGTTTGCAGCGTCTTGCTCATGTCGCACCGGAAGGCCGATCTCGCCGCCGTCACTAATAAGAAAGGCCGGACCCAATGGCCCGGCCCTTTATACGCCAATTGGCTGGCCACGCTATTTGGATTTCTTCGGTTTCTTGCCGAAAGCCTCGTCGACCTCGTCCTCTTTGATGCGGGCAACGGGGTTGCCCGGCTCATTGAGATTTTGCTCTTCGGTTCCGTCACCCATCATGCCGGGATGGGAAACGCCGGACTTGTCCTTCGAACTTTTGGAAGCGGGCTTGTTGCTCATGGGGCATCTCCACGCGCGCATGCGCGACATTCGAACGGAACGAGTGTAGTCTTGTTCGTGCAAGCTGCCAGTATTTCGCCCGCTGAGGATGGATCACGAACTCGTGCACTCTGTGCAGGCAGCCATTGATGCGAGGGCGAGGGGGTGCCCGCAGCTTCAAGCTTTCACATTTGCCATTCTGAAAAGCGTTTCATATTTCGACCAATCTCCCTCGCAGATCAGCGCATACAGGGATCGATTTGCGGCAAAGCCGGTGTCGCTCCGGCTCGGCGGAGCCGCCGACGATACGTGCTGGTATGGAGGTGATGGTTGGTGGCTGTCGACCGCGGAGGCCGAGGGCGAGCAAACGGAGCCGACGAAAAGCTGAGCGCTATTCAACTGCGAGGGAGGGCCAAGATGTCCATCTACGTCTCGCGAGTCTGTCCTCGTTTCTCTGCCCTAATTCGGTGTCCCTGATCGCGTCTCGTGAAATCGGATCACGGACGTGTGCATTCGGCGCAGCGCAGCCGGCCGCGCGTGGCCTGGAATAGCCCGCGGCAATACCAGCGTCGCGCCATGGCCTGCAGCGGCCTGCGCACCAATTGAGCCATAAAGAGAATTTCGACCATAGCTATATCCGTCGTGCCCATAGCGCACCGCTCACCATGCGGCCGGCGGCCTGGCGAGCGAGACCTTCTACTGCTTGAAACGAAAATGCGATCCGCTTCGTTGCCGATCGCTAGGGGTAGATGGGGGCGGCATCCGCTCAAGAGAATGCCGCCCCAAACGCATCAGCCATGCAGTTTCTTCGCGGTCTCCGCGATCACGCGTCCTTGATAGCGTGCACCGGCCAGCTCGTTGGCGCTGGGCTGCCGGCTGCCGTCGCCGCCGGTGATGGTGGTGGCGCCGTAGGGCGCGCCGCCGGTGATCTCGTCGAGCTTCATCTGCCCCGCAAAGCCATAGTTCAAGCCGACCACGACCATGCCGAAATGCAAGAGGTTGGTGATGATGGAGAACAGCGTCGTCTCCTGGCCGCCATGCTGGGTCGCGGTCGAGGTGAAGGCGCCGCCGACCTTGCCGTGCAGCGCGCCCTTCATCCAGAGGCCGCCAGCCTGGTCGAGGAAATTCGCCATCTGCGACGACATGCGTCCGAAACGGGTGCCGGTACCGACGATGATGGCATCGTAATTGGCGAGGTCCTCGACCTTGGCGACCGGCGCGGCCTGGTCCAGCTTGTAGTGTGACGCCTTCGCGACTTCCGGCGATACCAGCTCCGGCACGCGCTTGATGTCGACGGTGGCGCCGGTCTCGCGCGCGCCCTCCGCGACGGCGTTCGCCATCGCTTCGATATGGCCGTAGGCGGAGTAGTAGAGGACGAGGACTTTGGTCATGGATGGTTCTCCTGGGGGTTGAGTGGGCAATGGGGCAACTGGCTCCGCTGTCATGGCCGGGCTTGTTCCGGCCAACACAGTCTTTTGCTTCAGCCTGAGATAAGTCGTGGATGCCCGGGACAAGCCCCGGGCATGACGAGGGAGAGAAGGGGTTAGGCTGCGTCCACCAGCACCACTTCGCTGTCCTCCAGCGCCTTGATGCTAAGCTTGTCCTCGCCGCTGATGGCAGCGCCGTCGCGGGCATTGACGCGGATGCCGTTGATCTCCACCGCGCCGGCCGCCGGCACCAAATAGAGATTGCGCGCCTTGCCGCTCGCATATTCCGCGCTTTCACCGGCCTTCAGCGTGGTGGCGAGCACCCGCGCGTTGGCGCGGATCGGCAGCGCGTCCTTGTCCTCGGCAAGACCGCTGGCGATGGTGACGAGCTTGCCGGAGCGATCGGCCTTGGGGAACGGCTTCGAGCCCCAGGTCGGCTGGCCGCCGGAGACCGTCGGCTCAATCCAGATCTGGAAGATCTTCGTCGTGTTCGGCTCCAGATTGTATTCGGAGTGGCGGATGCCGCTGCCTGCGCTCATCACCTGCACGTCGCCGGCCTCGGTCCGCCCGGTATTGCCCAGGCTGTCCTTGTGGGTGATCGCGCCTTCGCGCACATAGGTGATGATTTCCATGTTGGCGTGGGGATGCGCGGGAAAGCCGGTGTTCGGCGCGATCTCGTCGTCATTCCACACCCGCAACGCGCCGTGGCCGATGTTGCCAGGGTCGTAGTAGCTGGCGAACGAGAAATGGTGGCGGGCCTTCAGCCAGCCGTGATCGGCGCTGCCGAGCTTTGCAAAGGGTCTGACTTCGATCATGACATGTATCCTTCAATGAACGTTCTGGTGATGCCGGGCGCCGCTCGCGCCCGGCAGTTTGGCGTGAACGGAGCGATTTACGCGGTGAAGCCGCCGTCGATGGTGAGCACCGAGCCGGTTACGAACGACGCCTCGGGGCTCGCCAGGAACACGACGCCGGCTGCAATCTCTTCCGGCCGTCCAAAGCGCTGCAGCGCATGTTTGGCGCGCTGGGCCTCGGCAAAGTCGCCGCCGTCCTTCGGGTTCATGTCGGTGTCGACCGAGCCCGGCTGCACCACATTGATGGTGATGCCGCGCGGCCCAAGGTCGCGCGCGGCGCCCTTGGTGTAGCCGACGACCGCGGCCTTGGTGGAGACGTAGTCGGCAAGACCCGGGAACGCGACGTGGTCCGCGAGCATGGAGCCGATGGTGACGATGCGGCCGCCTTCGCCCATGAGCTTTGAGGCCGCGCGGATCGCCGCGATCACACCGTGCACATTGATCGCATCCTGCCGTGCCAGCGCCGCGGTGTCGGCCTTGGGATCGTCGACCGCGCCGCCGGCGGCGACTCCGGCATTGTTGACGAGAATATCGAGCCGCCCGAACCGCTTCGCGACCTCGTTCACCAACTGCTCGACATCGGCCGGAGAGGCCTGATCCGCCTTGAAGGCGGCGGCCTGTACGCCCTTGGCCTTCAATTCCGCGACGACGGCCTCGGCCTTGTCGGGCGAGGCGACATAGCTGATCGCGACATTTGCACCCTCGTCAGCGAGCGCGCGGGCGCTCGCGGCGCCGATGCCACGCGAGCCGCCGGTGACGAGCGCAACCTTGCCTGAAAGCTTCTTGGTCATTGGATTGCTCCATTGCCTGACATTTCGATGCCCTCTGGATATGTCCTCGGCCTTGGTGTAGAAATAGAAACTATCGAAACTCATTGTTTCCTAATTCGTTTGAGGCTGACCAGTGGCAAAGCTTCCGGATTTCGAGGCGCTGGCGATTTTCGCGAAAGTCGTGGAATTGCGGTCGTTTGCGGCGGCGGCCAGCGAGCTTGCGGTCTCGAAAGCGACCGTCTCCAAGGCGGTCAGTCGGCTGGAGGAACGGCTGGGCGCGCGCCTGTTCAATCGCACCTCGCGGCGGCTCGCCCTGACCGATGCCGGGCAACGGCTTGCGGTCCGCGCCGCGCGCCTGCTCGCCGACGGCGAGGAGGCCGAGAACGAGACGCTCGCGCAATCGACCGCGCCGCGCGGCTTGGTGCGGCTTGCGGTGCCGATGACGTTCGGCGTGAAGGCGGTGGCGCCGCTGTTGCCGGAGTTCCTCGCGCAATATCCTGAGGTCTCGATCGATCTGCATTTGAGCGACGCCACGGTTGATCTGATCGGCGAAGGCTTCGACGCCGGCTTGCGCATCGCGCGGCTGCCGGATTCGTCCCTGATCGCGCGGCGGCTCTGCGCGATGCCGCGCTACACGATTGCCGCGCCCTCCTATTTGAAACGCCACGGCCGGCCGACGCATCCGATGCACCTCGCCCAGCACAAATGCTTCGGTTACGCCTATCTCTCCACGCCGAATGTTTGGCACTACACCAATGCGAATGGGGAGGAGGCGAGCGTGCGCCCTGCGGGGCAGTTGCGCGTCAACAATGGCGAGGCGGTGCTGCCCTCCGTGATCGCCGGCCTCGGCATCGCCGATCTGCCGGAATTCATCGTCGGCGACGCGATCGCCTCAGGCGAGGTCGAAGTCATCCTGAAAGGGTGGAAACAGCCGGAAGGCGCCGTGCACCTGGTGACGCCGCCCGGCGGCCCCCGGCCGGCGCGCGTCGAGGTGCTCGCCGAGTTCTTGACGCGGCATTTTGCGAAAGGGAGGAAGCGGAGCGCCTGATGGTCTTCGGCCGAATCGAACGACCGTGAACTCCTCAGCTTGTCCGGCAAATGGCGGGTTCGGGGCGAGCCGCCTCGTCAGCCGGCGCCAGAATGATGGTGCGAACTCCATTGACCCCTGTAACTTCGTCGCAGTGGGGACAGGCAAATAGATGCAGAATGATGGGTGAGTGTTGCTCGATCTGCCGTGAGCGGTACCATTTCATCTTGATGCCGCAGTCGGGACAAATCGGCGGCGCAACGTGCTGTTCGATGGGCGGCGGCCTCGAAGAGGCGTCGCGCATCAGTCGGCCCGTTGCGACCAGGGCGCTCCATTCGGTTTGGGCTGGCAGCGGGAACGGATCGTGGTGCCGCTCGCCGAGGAATGAACTTGGCGGGGATTGCTGCAGAAGCTTGTTGGAACGAGCAAGCGCCGCGCGGGCCAAAGCAACACATTGACGATCGTGCGGCGCTACACGCGCAATCCTGCACGGTTCGGTCCGGCGCGCACTCGACACTGGCATATCCGCTACCCCTGTTAGCGGCATTTCCAAGCGAGCAGCATATACCGGCCGAAGCGCTTGTGAACACGAATTACGCACGGGCGGTGGCTAGCGCTCAAGCCGGACCATCGGTCCGAGACCATCCCGATACCGCGCGGGCAAGGCCCGATGTCGGCTCCAGCGCCTTGGCCGCGAACGTCGCCGCGGCACATTCAGCCTGGCAATGGCGGTTCAGGTGACCGGCGCGAGGCGATGTTCGCAGACGTCGACCCATTCGGCGCCAACCAACTCCGCCATCCGCTGTGGGCTGATGCGCACCGCGCTGTGGGTCGAGCCGGCGGCCGGCACCACGACATCGAAAGCCTGCAGCGAGACGTCGCAATAGATCGGCAGCGGCGCTTTCAGTCCGAATGGACAGACGCCGCCGACTTCATGGCCGGTGATCTCGGCGACCTCGTCCGGCGCGAGCATCTTCGGTTTGCCGCCGAACAGTGCCTTCACCTTCTTGTTGTCCATGCGTGAGGTGCCGCTGGTCACGATGAGGATCACGCGCTCGCCGATCCGCAAAGACAGGGTCTTGGCGATCCGCGCGGGCTCGACGCCGTAGGCTTCGGCGGCAAGGGCAACGGTCGCCGAACTGACCTGCGATTCAATGACGGTGATGTCGGGTGCCTTTTGCGCGAAGAAGGCGCGAACCGATTCCAGACTCATGCGCGCCCTACGATCCCTGGCAATTCCGAAAGGGCGCGAATGCGGTAATCAGGGGCAAAGCCAAGCTCATCCATCTGGGTGCGGAGTGCTTTGAACAGGGTCAGTGGCGCCACGGTTTCGCTTTCGACGCAGGCGAGCGCCATCGCTTCCGGCGTGACCCGCTCGATCCACGCGACGTTGAGGCCAAAAGCCTTGGCGCCGCAGGCATCCCACGGGTTGGAGGAGACGAAGAGCACGGAAGCGGGCGGAATGGCAAGCGTCGTTTCGATCAGGCTGTAGGCGGGCGGACTCGGTTTGAAGACTTTGTTGGCATCGACGCTGATAGTCGCCGCCAGCACGCGGTCCAGACCCGCATTGCGGACCAGCGCGTTCAGCATATCGGGGCTGCCATTGGAGAGGATCGCGAGCTTGCGCTCGCCCATCGCGCCGAGCGCGGCCATCGCATCAGGGTAGAGTTCGAGATGAAGATATTTCTCGATGATGCGCTCGAACGCCTCGCGGTCATATGTCAGCCCGAGCACGCGCAGCGTATAGGCGAGCGAATCGCGCGTGACGACGGCGAAGCTCTCGTAGCGGCCCATCAGCGAGCGCAGCCAGCTATATTCAAGCTGCTTGATACGCCAGATCTGCGTGATGAGGTCGCCATAACCGGGAAAGGTGTCTTCGGTGACCGCTGCGACCGACTGGATGTCGTACAGCGTGCCGTAGGCGTCGAACACGACAGCTTCGATGCTCATCTTTTCCTCACCGATCTCGTGTCGATGTGACCCGCCTTTTGCGGCGAGGCCATCGCCGCGCTTTGCGGGCAGGAGCGCGGCGGAGAAGATGCTAGGCCTTGCAGGCTTCGGCAAGGGCCAGCCGCCGCCCCGGCCATCACCAAACCGGCATCGCTTCAGATGCCGAGCAGTTTCCTCGCGTTGGCCTTCAGCACTTTCGGCCGGATCTCCTCGCGGATGTCGAGCTTGGCGAAATCCGCGAGCCAGCGGTCCGGCGTGATCACCGGCCAATCCGAGCCGAACAGCATTTTGTCCTGCAGGATCGAATTGACGTAGCGCACCAGGATCGGCGGGAAGTATTTCGGCGACCAGCCGGAGAGGTCGATATAGACGTTCGGCTTGTGGGTCGCGACCGACAGCGCCTCTTCCTGCCAGGGGAAGGAGGGATGGGCGAGGATGATCTTCAGGTCCGGGAAATCCGCCGCTACATCGTCCATGTACATCGGGTTGGAATATTTCAGCCGCATGCCCATGCCGCCGGGCATGCCGCTGCCGACCCCGGTCTGCCCGGTGTGAAACAGCGCGATCGCGCCGCCGTCATTGATGGCCTCGTAAAGCGGATAGGCGAGGCGGTCGTTGGGATAAAAGCCCTGCATGGTCGGGTGGAACTTGAAGCCGCGGACGCCATAGTCCTCCATCAGCTTCTTCGCCTCGCGCACGCCGAGCTTGCCCTTGTGCGGATCGATGCTGGCGAACGGGATCAGGACGTCGAGGTTTTGCGAGGCGACCTCGAGCATCTCGTAATTGTTGTAGCGGCGGAAACCGGTCTCGCGCTCGGCATCGACGGGGAAGATCACGGCGGCGATCTTCTTTTCACGATAATAGGCGGCCGTCTCCGGCACCGTCGGCGGATGCTTGTGCGGCGACTTGAAATACTCCGCCATCCTGGCCTGGAAATCGTCATAACCGTCGTCGCCGTGCAGCCCGCAGGGCTCCTCGGCATGGGTGTGGATGTCGATCGCCACGACCTCGTCGATATTGGGCAACGTCAGTTTGGGCATGGGCTTTCCGTCCCCTCGCGGCTTGGGTTTTCGCGTTCGCCAAATTGATTATACCATATAATCAATTTGGCAAGGCGGCCGGTGCCGGGCCGCATCAAGCCGACCCATTTTGGCAAGCCGGCCCATTTGGATTGACATTTGGCCCGGTCATGGCTTAGAAACCGCGCCATCCCGGGCGGTCGTCCGCCGGCGGGATAATCCTTATTTTGCCAAATCCGGCCTGTCGAACACGGCCTTTGGAAGCATCAGGACACTGCCATGAAGGTCCGTAACTCGCTCAAGTCGCTGCGCGGCCGCCATCGCGCCAACCGCCTGGTTCGCCGCAAGGGCCGCGTCTATGTGATCAACAAGGTCCAGCGTCGCTTCAAGGCGCGCCAGGGCTGAGAAGGCCGAACCGACGTAGCCCGGTTCCAGCGGTAATAACCCTTTCTCACGGCTCTTTGACGCCTTGCCGCTTTGCAAGGCCGCTCGGCTGCGTCTACACTTTGCTGATGAGATTCCTGAAGAGATCCTTGGGGCCTCGTCGCTACGTCACCGCGATCGGGCTTGCCGCCGCGATGGCCGCGCTGCCGATCTCGGCGCTTGCGCAGGACCAGCTTAGTCCGTCCAAGAAAAAACCGCCGGAAGCGCCGGCCAAGCTCCCCAACGTTCCCGCCGACCGGTCCAAAGGACTGGATTTCCTGTTCGGTGCGCTCAAGGCCGCGCCGGACGAGATCAGCGCCAAGCATGTCGAGGCCCGGATCTGGGCGCTCTGGATGCAGACGCCAAGCGACACCGCGGCGCTGTTGATGGCGCGCGCCAAGGTCGCGACGGACGCGCAGCAGCCTCAGGTCGCGATCAAACTGCTCGACGCCGTGGTCAAGCTGCGCCCCGACTATGTCGAGGCGTGGAACCGGCGGGCCACGCTCTATTATCTCAAGAACGATTATGGCCACGCCCTGGCCGATATCGAACAGGTGTTGATCCGCGAGCCCCGTCATTTCGGTGCGCTCGCGGGGCTCGGCATGATCATGCAGGATCTTGGCGAGGACAAGCGCGCGCTTGATGCCTTCCGCAAGGCGCTGGAGATCAACCCGCATCTGGAAAAGGTGCCCGAACTCGTCAAGCAACTCAGTGAAAAGGTCGAAGGCCGCGATATCTAGAACGGCCGCGTTAACCTGCCGCATAGCCGTTGATTGTCAGCGGCGCTGTTTCCCGCTAGCCAATGTCACCTCTCGGTCTCCATGGGAAGCCAAGCCATGACACGCGCGATGCTGGCAACGGGCCTGATGGTCGCGTCTGCGACGGCTGCCTACGCCGACAACATGTTCTGGGTGGTCGGAAGCCACGCCACCAGCAAATGTGAGATCGTCACCCGCAATCCGGTCGTGGACGGCGGCAACATCTGGTTCGCTGATGGGCCTTACAAGTCGCAAAGCGATGCGAAGCTGGCCCGCTCGACCATCAACGCCTGTCCGCCGGAAAAAGAGGAGCCCACGCCTCAGCAGGACTCCGCCGGGAAGTGAACCGTGGCGATTCGGATCATGATCCGATGAGACGGAATCGGATCATGATCTTTGTTTGAGCATGATCTTCTCGGAAAACCGGTTTTTGCTTTTCCGGATCGTGCTCTAATGCAGAACGCTATTGCGCCGCTCCGTCAGGCCGCTGTGAGCGGCCGCGGCGTAGAGCTGCGCCAGCTCTGCCTCCAGGTGCTCATTGACCAGCAGCAAGGCTCTGACCGCACCGCGGAGATCGCCGTTGCAGCTAGCCACGATCTCGTCGATGGTGGCGTCGCTCGATCGGAAACTCATGAATACTCCCTCCCATTTGCCTGAGAATCAATCACCGGCGCGGATTTGCTGTTCCTGTGGATGACGTGGAAAATGCGTGGCGGTGATCGTCTCGAATGGTCTGCGCCCGCCGTCAGAGATAGTGCCGACCATGGTTATAAAAAGGCCGACGACGCCCGTATGACGGGGCATTGAAACAACACGCTCAGATGCGTTCGCCGCGAATCCGGCTCCGCTTCGCCGCGGCGTTGGCCCTGCGGCACGGATCGTCCGGATAAGCTCAATGATATCAATGGTTGTTATCGGAGCGCTGGTGCTATTGGCGCTGGTCACACAGGCCGGCGTATGGCTCCTGCAGCAGACTTATCCACAGCGCGGGACGATCGTGGATGTCGGGGACGCGCGGTTGAATGTGGTCGATCTGGGGCCGCGTGATGCGTCCGCACCTCCGATCGTGATGATTCATGGCGCGAGCTCGAACCTCGAAGTGATGCGCCGCCCGCTCGGCGATCTCCTGGCAAGGCGTCACCGCGTGCTCCTGATCGATCGTCCCGGGCACGGCTGGAGCAGCCGCGCCCGCGCCGCCGACTCGACCCCGGCGATCCAGGCCCGGATGATCGAACAGGCGCTGAAGAAACTGGGAGTTGGCCGCGTCATCCTGGTCGTGCATTCCTGGAGCGGCGCCTTGGGCGCGCGAATGGCGCTGGACGCGCCTGAGCGGCTCGCCGGCCTCGTCATGCTGGCGCCGGTGACGCATCCCTGGCGCGGCGGCGTCGGCTGGTACAACAGGATGGTCACGACGCCGCTGATCGGGCCGCTGCTTGCCTACACCATCACCCTGCCGCTCGGCCTGTTCCTGACCGGCCCAGGTGCGCGCAATGTGTTTCTGCCCCAGGCGATGCCGGGCGGCTTCATCAAGGACACGGTGATACCGCTGATGTTGCGGCCGCGCGAATTCCTGGCCAATGCGCGCGACCTCATCACGTTGAAGGCGGCCGTCATCGAGCAAATGCCGCGATACGGCGACATCGAGGTGCCGATCACGGTGATATCGGGCGACCTCGACAAGACGGTATCCACCGACATTCATTCGCGCGCCTTCGCCCGCGCGGTGCCGCATGCGCGATTGATCGTGCTGGAAGGCGTCGGCCACATGGTGCAGCAGGCGGCGCCCGATGTCGTGATGGCCGAAGTCGAGGCGATGATCGAGCAGGTCGCATCCAAATTGTAGTTGTAGGGTGGGCTAAGCGAAGCGTGCCCACCAGCTTCGTGCCAACAAAAAAGCCCCGAGCGCGCTCGGGGCTTTTGGTTTGGGCGAAGCCGACGTTACTGCTTCTGCTTTCCGTCCTTGTCGAAGGATGAAAGATAGGCCCAGAGGTTCTCGGCTTCCTTCTCGTTCTTGATCCCCGCGAACGTCATCTTGGTGCCCGGGATCTTCGCCTTGGGGTCCTTGATGTACTCGAGGAAGGTCTCCTTGCTCCAGGTGATGCCGGAGTTCTTGTTTGCGTCGGAGTAATTGTAATCCGGTGCAGTGCCGGTCTTGCGGCCGTCGAGCCCGTTGAGCTCCGGTCCGACCTTGTTCTTGGCGCCTTCGCCGATCGAGTGGCACGGCAAGCACTTGTTGAATGAGGTCTTGCCGGCCGCGGCGTCCTGCGCCAGCGCCGCCGAGGCGGTCGCTGCCGACGCGATGACCA
Organism: Bradyrhizobium sp. STM 3562; assembly: GCF_045571435.1. Lineage (NCBI taxonomy): Bacteria > Pseudomonadati > Pseudomonadota > Alphaproteobacteria > Hyphomicrobiales > Nitrobacteraceae > Bradyrhizobium > Bradyrhizobium sp. STM 3562. Next base: position 7,824,681 of record NZ_CP120694.1, on the reverse strand, counting down.
CCAAAGCACTCAAGGTCAATTTCTTCATGGCATGGGCTCTTTGAGGTTTCCTGGAGGGTTATAGGGGGTAGGATTTCCGCGCGCCCTTCTTGCATAGGGGCGACGGTCGCGACAAGTCCGTCAAACCGCATCGCGACTCATCCTTAGGGCGGACTGTGAGCAGTTGCAGCATTCACAGCGCTTCGTGGCCTGTTCAAGGCGGCATGGATATGCTTGATTCAGCGAGCTAAATTTCAACGCGCGGAGAGTTCGATGTCCATCATGATGCCGCAACCGGATGCCGCGATCATCGCCAGGCGCGATGAGATCGTGGCGAGCTTGCGCGCGATCGTGCCCGGCGAAGGCGTGATCTCCTCCGCAGCCGAGATGCTGCCTTACGAGTCCGATGGCCTGATGGCGTACCGGCAGCCCCCAATGGTTGTGGTGCTGCCCGAGACCACCGAGCAGGTCTCGCGCGTGCTGAAATATTGTCACGAACAGGGCATCAAGGTGGTGCCGCGCGGCTCCGGCACCTCGCTCTCCGGCGGTGCGCTGCCGCTTGCCGATGGCGTGCTGTTGGGCTTGGGCAAATTCAAGCGCATCCGCGAGATCGATTTCGACAACCGCGTGGTGGTAACGGAGCCCGGCGTCACCAATCTTGCGATCAGCCAGGCGGTCGCTCATGCCGGCTTCTACTACGCGCCCGATCCGTCCTCGCAGATCGCCTGCTCGATCGGCGGCAATATCGCGGAAAATTCCGGCGGCGTGCATTGCCTGAAATACGGCATGACCACCAACAACGTGCTCGGTTGCGAGATCGTGCTGATGACGGGCGAAATCCTGCGCATCGGCGGCAAGGCGGCCGAGAATGCCGGCTATGACCTGATGGGCATCATCACCGGCTCCGAAGGCCTGCTCGGGGTCGTTACCGAGGTCACCGTGCGCATCCTGCAGAAGCCGGAGACGGCGCGCGCGCTGATGGTCGGCTTCGGCGAGGTGGAGGCGGCCGGCGAATGCGTGGCGCGGATCATCGGTGCCGGCATCATCCCGGGCGGCATGGAAATGATGGACAAGCCTGCGATCCACGCTGCCGAGGCCTTTGTCCATGCCGGCTATCCACTCGACGTCGAAGCGCTCCTCATCATCGAGCTCGATGGTCCCGCGATCGAGGTCGACGAGCTGATCAAGCGGGTAGAGGCGATCGCGCTCAGTTGCGGCTCGACCTCTTGCCGGATTTCAAATTCGGAGGCCGAGCGCAACCTGTTCTGGGCCGGCCGCAAGGCGGCGTTCCCCGCCGTCGGACGGATCTCGCCCGACTATCTCTGCATGGACGGCACCATCCCGCGCGGCAAGCTGCCGCAGGCGCTTTCGCGCATCCGCGATCTCTCGGCGAAATACGGTCTGCAGGTGGCCAACGTCTTTCATGCCGGCGACGGCAATCTGCATCCGTTGATCCTGTACGACGCCAACCAGCCCGGCGAGATGGAGCGCGCCGAAGCCTTTGGCGCCGACATCCTGCGGGCTTGCGTCGAGCTCGGCGGCGTGCTCACAGGCGAGCACGGGGTCGGCATCGAAAAGCGCGACCTGATGGGCGAGATGTTTTCAGACGTCGACCTCAACCAGCAGCAGCGGCTCAAATGCGCCTTCGACGCGCAGGGCCTGCTCAATCCCGGAAAAGTATTCCCGACCCTGCACCGCTGCGCCGAGCTTGGCCGCATGCACGTGCATGGCGGCAAGCTGGCGTTTCCCGATATTCCGCGGTTCTAACGCGTGCTGAGCCTGGGGGCAGTTGATTGCCTCGGCGGCTCACCTCTCCCCAGCGGGGAGAGGTCGGATTGCTCCTGGCGATGCCACCGGGTCGCGCGAACGCGCGCCCGATGACAGGCTCCGCATCGTCCAGTGCAATCCGGGTGAGGGGCCGCAGCTCTCAATCGAGATCTTAACCCCTCACCCGGATCGCATCTTTCGATGCGATCCGACCTCTCCCTATGGGAGAGCCGCCCGCGGCTTATGTCGATTCAACCAAACCTCATCCGGCCCTAGTCGACTTCATCTCTTCGCAATTGGAAGGCCATCGGTGTCGTCCGAGCACGTCCTCACTGCGCGGGCTCCGCGTGCTGGGCCTGGGCGCCCTTGACATCAGGATAGAACTGCGGCGCTTCGCGGCGGTCGAAGCGGCCATAGTCGCGAACGATGCGAATGCGGCGATGGCGCAGCTTCTCGATCCCATCGATATGGGTCGGTGACCAGGCGCTGGCGGCCTCGGCGTCCTTCCATCCGACCAGCAGCGCGAGCTTGCCCGGATTGTAGATGCTTTCGAAGATGTCATGTTCAACGACGGCGGCGCTTTTCAGGTCGAGCCCAAGATGGGCAGGCAAGAGATCGGTTTGCGCCGCGAAGGTTGCGTCCCTGGCCGGCGTGATCTCTGTGAGCGTCGCGACCTTTGCGAGGCCGATCTCCGTCTGGTCGAAGCGCAGCTCCTGGGTTCCCGATTGCGGCGGCGGATTGCTGTCGAAGGTCACTTCGCCGACGCGCAAATGATAGTCGTCGAAAATCTCGAAGCGGCCCTTCTCCTGGACCATGTGGTGCTCGCCCTGCGTACGCCAGCGCACGACCGATTTTTCATCGCGCCAGGTCGAGTGCGACAACACCCAGCCGGGCCTGCGGCGGCTCTCGAATCGTTCGTTGTCGATGAAGCCCTCGATCGACTCCAGGATCGGCTTTAAATGCTTCGCGAGTTCTAGATATCCGTCCTTCTTGCCTTGCGCGGGGAGGACTTCGAAAATCACGGAAAACATTGTCGTCTCCTTCTCTTCGATTCAGAAGGGTTTTGGGTTCAGGAGGGAGCCGGCGCGACATCGTCGCCGCGCAGGAAGTCGATGCTCGCGCGCCAAAGCGCCGGACGCATCGCTTCGAGATGCATCAGATGGGTGCCCCGGCTGATCTTGATATCGCGTTTGATCGGGCTCTGCGTGAAGGCATTGAACAGCCAGCGGGCATCGTCATCAAGCATCAATCCGTCCCATTCGCCGCGAATGATTGCAACGGGTGCGCGCACCTGCGAGGGATCATAGGCGAGCTGGCCGTGCCAGGCCTTGATGATTTCGCTGAACGGACCGAGCGGCGTCTTCACGCCCGCGGGATCGCGGGAGCGGCTCATCGGATCGCTGTCGAGATAGCGCTTGCCCCACTCCTCGAAGTGGCGGCGGGATAACACCGGCGGCTCATGGGCGGGCACGTCCTCAATGAAGCGATTCCATTGATCCTCGCGGGTTACGATGCGCCAGGCCGGAAAGCGGGGCGGGGTCTCGTAGCGGCGCGGACCGCGCTGCGCGATCGGGGCAAACATCACGATACGCTCGACCAGCGCCGGGTGGGCGCCGGCGAACAGGGCGGCCGGCATCGAGCCCCAGGAATGCGAGATCAGCGACAGCCGGCCGATGTCCTGATGGGCGAGAATGAAGCGCACCGCCGCTTCGACCTGCCTCGCGGCGTCCTCCGCCACACAGAGGGGAGGGTTGTCGGACGGCGGCCGATCCATCTCCGGATAGCGGTCGGAGTGACCGAAACCATAGAAGTCGAGACCCCAGACGTCGAAGCCCGCGGCATTCAGCGCGTCGCGCCAGGATTGACCGTCGAAGCGATGCGCGACCGACAGGGCCGACGGAAAGGTTGCGCCGTGAACATAGAGCACTGCGCGCCGCGGCTGAAATTGTGTGCTCGCCGCCGGCAGGAACCGCAGGAAGAGCGCCAGCCCCTCGCGCGGGCCCGGAATGCGGAAATGCTGTTCACGCGGGTCAAGTTTCGGCGCATCCGTCATCTGGATCTTCTCTCCTTTGAGTTATTCGTCTGCGCTCGTCGGCCCAACTCGCAAGGCGAAGTATCGGTTTCTCGCGACGCTTCGACGGTGCTCGAAGTGCCGAGAGAGATCGGCGCAGGTGGTTGATCGGGTTCCGCGAAAAGCGAGAGGGCTCAAGCCACGCCGCAAGCCAAGGCGATCGCGGCCGGCCCTCTGCCTTTCGAACCCCCGGAGGTTCGATATTCGAGGACTTACGTTAGCTCACAGCAGCGCGTATTGCGCGCGTTCGCGTCTTGTCAGGAGCGGAAGTGCCTGACCCGCAATATACGATTTGAAGTGCGCGCTTTCCTGGTGAGCCTTCAACGCGGCCTCATCGCGGAACAGTTCGTAGAACAGGAACTGCGCCGGGTTGTCCTTGGCCCTGCTGATCAGGAACAGTTTTGCCCCAGGCTCGGCCTGGGCCTCCGGGAGGAAGCGGTCCAGAATCTCGGCGACCTTGTCCGCCTGATCCTCCTTTGCTTCCCATTGCGCGACCACCAGCAGCCCGCCGTCGCTCACGGCCTCGCTGATGGTTCTGTCCTTGACTGCATATCGATCCATGGCGGTTCTCCTGTCGATCCGTCCCGGCGGTTACAAGCCGAATGGCCCGTTCCGGCGGATACAATTCGATATATGGCGAATTATCATCGCAGATGATTCGATGACGATCGAAATGAGGATGCGGCGTCGCCCGGAGGCGGGCGATGCCAGCGGCCGAGTCTTGCATTTGATTTCGGCGAAGAATTTCGCTACGCGCTTAGGCCGTGGACACGCTGAAAATAAGAGACGCCAAGGACGTCGAAGATGCGGTGCGCGCGGCGATTGCCGGCGAGCAGCCGCTGGAGATCATCGGCCATGGCTCCAAGCGGCTGATCGGGCAGGCGATGGCCACCAACGCGGTGCTCGACCTGTCGCCGCTCAACGCCGTGACCTCCTATGAGCCGAACGAGCTGATCATCACGGTCGGGGCCGGCGCGCCGCTTTCGGACGTCACGTCGCTGCTCGATTCCAAGAGCCAGCAATTCGCCTTCGAGCCGGTCAATACCGCCTTTCTGCTGGGAACGCCGGAACGCGGAACCATCGGAGGCATGATCGGTGCCGGACTTGCCGGCCCGCGGCGCATCAGGGCCGGCGGCGTGCGCGACCACCTCCTGGGCGCGCATGCCGTGTCCGGCTTCGGCGACAGCTTCAAGACCGGCGGCAAAGTGGTGAAGAACGTCACCGGCTACGATCTCTGCAAGCTGCTTGCGGGCTCCTGGGGCACGCTCGCGGTCATGACCGAGGTGACCATGAAGGTCATGCCGCGGCCGGAGACCGAGCGCACGCTGGTGCTGCGCGGGCTCGACGACCTCGGCGCAAATCGCGCGATGACGGCGGCGCTGGGCTCGCCCTTCGACGTCTCGGCCGCGGCACATCTGCCTGCCTCGGCGCTGCGCGGCGAGGCGCCCGGCCTCAATGGCGTCGGCTCGCCCAAGGAGGCGGTGACTTTGCTGCGGCTCGAAGGCATTCTGGCCTCGGTCAGCCATCGTGCGCGGTCCCTTGCCGACGCGCTGAAGCCGTTCGGAACGGCGCAGATCCTGGAGGATGCGGCCTCCGCCGAGATCTGGAATTCCATCCGCGACGTGCGTCCCTTCGCCGCAAACGGGCCGCTTGGGGCGTGGCCGGTGTGGCGGATCGTCTGCCCGCCGGCTTCCGGTGGCGCGCTTGGCCAGGCGCTTGCCCGCGAAACCGGGGGCGAGGTCATCTACGATTGGGGCGGGGGCCTGATCTGGGCGGCCTTGCCGCCCAAGCCGGACGCGCAGGCCGCGGTGGTGCGCCGGCGCGCCGAGGCCGGGGGCGGGCACGCGACCCTGATCCGCGGGTCCGAGCAGGTCCGGCGCGCGATCGATGTGTTCCACCCGCAACCATCAGGGCTTGCGAGCTTGAGCGAGCGCATCCGCAACAGCTTCGACCCGAAGCGCATCTTCAATCGCGGCCGGCTCACGCGGGAGGGCGCATGAAGACCGAGTTTAGCCTTGCCCAGCTCGCCGATCCCGATGTCGCGGTAGCCGACAAGATCCTGCGCGCCTGCGTGCATTGCGGCTTCTGCACGGCGACCTGCCCGACCTACGTGCTGCTCGGGGACGAGCTCGATAGCCCGCGCGGGCGGATCTACCTGATCCGCGAGATGCTGGAGAAGGAGAAGCCGCCGACCCACGAGGTGGTCAAGCACATCGACCGTTGCCTCTCCTGCCTTGCCTGCATGACCACCTGTCCGTCGGGGGTGCACTACATGCATCTCGTCGACCAGGCGCGGGTGCGAATCGAAAAGCAGTACAAGCGGCCGCTGAGCGAGCGGCTGCTGCGCGAGGTGCTTGGCTTCGTGCTGCCCCGGCCCACCGCCTTCCGCGCCGCCACGCGGCTGGGACGGCTGGCACGCCCGCTTCTGGCGCTGTTGCCGGCGCCCAAAGGACACCAGGCGAACCCGACCTTGCTGCGTCGCATCAGGGCGATGCTGGCGCTCTCGCCGAGCCGTCTGCCGGCGCCGGGACCGGCCGCAGGCAGCGTATTTCCGGCCCAGGGAGAGAGGCGCGGCCGCGTCGCGCTGCTGCAGGGCTGCGCGCAACAGGTGCTGGCACCGCGAATCAGCCAGGCCGCCATCAATGTTTTGACCCGCCACGGCATTGAAGTGGTGCTGGTCGCCGACGAACAATGCTGCGGCGCGCTGACCCATCACATGGGGCGCGACGACGACGCATTGGCGCGGGCGCGCGCCAATGTCGCGGCCTGGACCGCCGAGGCCGAGCGCGGCGGGCTCGATGCCATCGTGATCACGACCTCCGGATGCGGCACGGTGATCAAGGACTACGGGCATATGCTGCGCACCGACCGCGATTTTGCCGCGCCTGCCGCGAAGGTCTCGGCGCTCGCCAAGGACATCACCGAGTATCTTGCCGGCCTTGAGCTGAAGCCTTGCCAGCAACAAAGCGGCGTGGTCATCGCCTATCACTCGGCGTGTTCGCTGCAGCATGGACAGAAAATCACAGCTCTTCCGAAAGATTTGCTTTCCAAGAATGGATTCGTGGTGAAAGATGTGCCTGAGAGCCATTTGTGTTGCGGCTCGGCGGGGACTTACAACATTCTCCAGCCTGACATTGCGAGCCAACTGCGTGATCGCAAGATCGCCAACATCGCAAGCGTCAAGCCGGACATGATTGCGGCGGGCAATATTGGGTGCATGGTGCAGATTGCCGGCGGCACGTCAGTTCCTGTCGTCCACACCATTGAGCTTCTCGATTGGGCGACAGGCGGTCCCCGGCCAGGATCGGAATGATCGAATTGGCCCGGCCAAAGATGCGGACGACTTGAAGCGCCCGATTGCACATTGATCGGCGGCAATAGGAGGACCACGATGGCTAAAGGGAAAAAGGCCAAGAAGGGTAAGAAGGCGAAAAAGAAGAAGGTTGTAGCTGCGAAGGCGGCGAAGAGGGCTTCGAAGAAGTCGGCGAAAAAGGCGAAGTCGGCAAAGAAAGCCGCGGCAAAGAAGGCGGCGCCGAAGAAATCCGCCAAGAAGGCTGCAAAGAAAGCTGCGAAGAAAGCTGCTCCGAAGAAGAGCGCGGCCAAGAAGAAGTCGGCTGCTCCGAAGCCTGCTCCTGCCCCGGCTCCCGAGTCGGAAGAGCCGGCCCCGAGCTGGGCCACGCCGAGCCAAAGCCCCGCGCAGTCATGGGGCGACGGTGCTTCGACCGGTGGAGAGGACCAGGGCCAATAGCTGCAGTCGCTCGCAGCGCCCGGCACACGTATGCCGGAGCGCGAGGTGCTTCAGTCGAATCGCCGTCGCGCTTCGGGCCTTGCGAGGTTGAACGGGTCTTTTAGGACCGGGTCGGTCGATCGGATCGGCTCGGCTCAACTCAGGCGCGAGCCCGCACTTCAGCTCAGGCTTTGCGATGCAACTTTGCGATCAAAGGGCCGCGGTCTTCGCCGCGGCCCTTTCATTTGTCGAAGCGCCCTTCCCACCATGCGCATGATTCGGAATGGCTGATTCGCAGCGGTCGAATGCGAATAGCGTGTCCGGCTGAGGCGCGATCGATCTCCGTGATTTTCCGGACGGTGGCGCCCAAAGATGTTGTCGGAATGCCACACACGAAAACAACCTGCGCTAGATTCAGCGGAACGCCTAAAAAGTCGGCAGATGCTCGCGTTTTTGGCTTCACGGTCAAGACGCTCCGTTCCACAGTGCCAAGCACTGAGATTTTTGGGTCGCAGCCGGATACCGCTTGCCCCGGGGGCGCCGCCAACGTCGGGCTGAACTTGGACTGTGATGGGGATTGTCATGAAGAAAGTCGCTTTGTTAGCAACGGCGCTAGCAATGGTTTCCGGCTCGGCCTTCGCGGCCGATTTGCCAACGAAGGCGCTCAAGGCGCCGCCGCCGCCGGCATTCGAACCGTGGGACATTGCCTTCGGCAGTGCCATCATGAACGACTACATTTTCCGCGGTATCACCCAGTCGAACCACCAGGCCTCCGTGGCGGCCTATTTCGAGCCACGGTACAACGTGAACAAGGACCTACAGCTCTACTTGGGCGTGTCGGGTGAGAGCATCTCGTTCCCGAACCGGGCTGCGGCCGAAATCGACGTCTATGGCGGTATCCGTCCGACCTTCGGCATGTTCGCCTTCGACTTCGGTGTGTGGGGTTATCTCTATCCGGGCGGACAGTGCTTCAACGCCGGAGCCTTCCCGGGCTCGGGCATCCCGGGCTCCGAGCTGAACTGCGTGCTCAACGGCAGCTTGCCGAACGGCAACGTCGCCAAGCGCGATGCGAGCTTCTTCGAAGGCTACGCCAAGCTGAACATCGCCCTCAACGACCAGTGGTCGGTGGGCTTCAACGAGTACTACTCGCCGAACTTCCTCAACCTGGGCGCCTGGGGCAACTACTCCTCGGTGACCGCCAAGTGGACCGCGCCGGGCACGATCTTCGGCAGCACCGGCATCGGCATGTACGTCTCCGGCGAGTTCGGCCGCCAGTGGCTCGGAACGTCGGACGCCTTCTATGGTGTGACCAGCGTGCTGGCCAACTACTCGGCCGGTATTCCTGAGCCCAGCTACAACACCTGGAACGTCGGCGTTGGCTTCACCTGGAAGGTGTTCACGCTGGATCTGCGCTACTACGACACCGACCTGTCGAAGGCTTCCTGCAATGCCTTCACCAGCGACTTCCAGACCAAGGACTTCAACCCGGCCTTCATCACCGCGATCAATCCGGGTGGCTTCGGCTCCAACTGGTGCGGCGCGGCCGGCGTGGCCAAGCTCTCCGCCGACCTGACGGCGATCACCAACCTGAAGTAAGCTTTCACCGAAAGACTGTGGAAGGGGCGGCAGAGAGATCTGCCGCCCCTTTCGCTTTGTCTGTTCGGCCCTGGAGGGCGGCTCGCCGCTGCCTTAACCTCGGCCGCGCAGTGCGGGCCGGCTATTCGGCCAAGGAGGACTTTACTTCTTCCTTGCTGGGGCTCTGCAGCGCGAACCTGTCGCCCTCGCGGGTCAGCACGACGCTGCGCTCATGGAATGCCGCAAGCGTGGAGCGATGGCCGATCGAGACGATCGTGGTCGCCGGCAAGCGCTCCTCCAGCAGCCGATAGAGCCTCGCCTCCGCGGCTTCGTCGAGGGACGCGGTCGCCTCATCCAGGAACAGGTATTGCGGCGCGTGCAGCAGCGCCCGTGCCAGCCCCAGCCGCTGCTGCTCGCCGAGCGAGAGCATCCGATTCCAGTGTTCCTCCTCGTCCAAGCGCGGCTCGAGCTTTGAAAGGCCGACCGCGGCCAAGATATCGGTGATCTGCTCGGTGCTGAACTCGCCCGGCTGTGCCGGGTAGACGATCGCGGCCCGAAGCGTGCCGACAGGGAAATACGGCCGCTGCGGCAGCATCATAAGACTCGCATGCGCCGGGACCGCAATCGAGCCGCTGCCGAACGGCCAGACACCGGCAATCGCACGGAACAGGGTCGACTTGCCGGCGCCCGAGGGCCCGGTCACCAGCGTGCGCTCGTTCGCTGCGATGTTGAAGCTGTCGGCCGAGATCAGCGGCAGGCCGTTCGGCAGGCGGACCATCAGTTGTGCCACGTCGATCGTATCGCTGCCCGACGGGACCACGTCGATCGAGGGCGGCCTAGACGGCAGCGTTGCTGCGCTCTCGATCGACATTTCGAAGCCGTCGAGACGGGCGACCACGGCACGCCATTCGGCCAGCGAGCGGTAGATCGATACGAAGAACGACAGTGCTTTCTGCACGCTGCCGAAGGCGGAGGCCGTCTGCATCAGGCCACCGAGCTGAATCTTCTCGGCGAAATAGGCCGGTGCAACCAGCACGTAGGGGAAGATTACCGCGGCCTGCGAGTAGCTCGTAGTGAAGGCCGTGAGCCGTTTGGTGCGGCTCATGATCTGGTACCAGTTGTGGACGACGCGTCCGAAGCGCTCCGACAGCCGTTCGCGCTCGGCGCCCTCGCCACGCAACAATGCGATTTGTTCGGAGTTTTCGCGTACCCGTACCAGGTTGAAGCGGAAGTCGGCCTCATAGCGTTGCTGTTCGAACGAGAGGTTCACCAGCGGGGAGCCGATCCATTGCGTCAGCGCCGTGCCGAACACGGCGTAGATCAGCGCGCACCACACGAGATAGCCGGGAATCGCCCAGTCCTGGCCGGCCAAATGCAAGGGCGCCGCGTTCGACAGGCCCCACAGAATGACGACGAACGAGGCGAGCGTCACGACCGCGCTGAGCAGGCCCACCACGATGCCGATGGTCTGCTCGACGAACATCTTCACGTCATCGGAAATGCGCTGGTCCGGGTTATCAGCGGCATCGCCGGTGAGTTGCATGCGATAGTGATTGGCCTCGTGCAGCCATCTGCCAAGATAGCGGCTGGTCATCCAGCGCCGCCAGCGGATCTGGAGCCATTGATTGAGATAGAGCTGATAGATCGAGAGGGCGACGTTGAGCGAAGCGAGAACGATGAAGAAGCCGATCTCCCAGACGAAGCCATTCCAGTTCCGTTCCTGAAGATCGTTATAAAATCTATTGTACCATTGGTTCAGCACCACATCGATCGCCACCAGCGAGAGTTCGATCGCAATCACGGCTGCGAGCAGCGTAAGACCGGCCAGCTTGTCCTCGGAGCGAAAATAGGGGCCGGCGATGCGCCATACGATCGCGAGTGTCGAGCGGATTTTTTTCACAGATCAGCATCTCCTGGGAGCGAATTTAAGGGCCTGAAAGACAGCCTGAATTCGGCCTAATGGGGCTCTGCCTAGACTAAAGTCGTAAGTATCGCTGTCGGGGTTGGCTTGTCCGGGCCTTCGAGTCAACCCTAGCATGGGCGCAACGGCGAGGGGTGGCGCGCCTTCATGATTTCGCGAGGTTTTGAGGAGGGTTCGGTAGTTCCCGAATCTCCTGAACTCACGTCGCGCATTGCCAAGGCACTCCGCAACGGCGCCGGGCTACCCGGTCCGTCCACGCCGGCCGGGCGCCCAAAATGGCGTGGGGAGGAAGCGCAATGTTCAAGCAAATTCTCGATCCTACCGGCAATATGTTCATCACCTGGCTCGTCGCCTTGGTTCCTGTCGCGGCGCTGCTTTTCATGCTGGCGGCTCTTCGCTGGTCGGCCTGGATTGCGACGCTCGTCGGTTCGCTTATTACGCTTGCGCTCGGGCTCTGGGTCTGGCGCATGCCCCTCGATGAGGGCATTCGCGCCTATGTCTATGGCGCTGCGACGGGCATATGGAACGTCAACTGGATCACGTTCTGGGGCGTGATGCTTTTCAACACGCTGGTGGTCACCGGCACGTTCGACAAGCTGCGGCGCTGGCTGATCGCGCAGGGAACGCAGGATGTCCGCGTGCAAACCATCCTGTTTGCCTGGGCCTTCGGCGCGCTCCTGGAGGGCCTCGTCGGCTTCGGTTACCCGTGGGCATTTGTCGCGCCGATCCTGATCGCCCTCGGCATTCCCGATCTCGATGCCATCCGGGTTGCAGCCATTGCCAACAACGCGCCTGTCTCCTACGGGGCGCTTGGTGCACCGATCATCGCGCTCGCGGCCGTCACGGGCTATCCATTGCTCGCGCTGTCGGCTTCGATCAGCAAGATCGTTGCGATCCTGGCGCTGCTGCCGCCGTGGATCCTGCTTTATCTCGTATCGGGCAAGAAAGGCATGTGGGAGGCGTGGCCGCTGGCCGTGGTCGGGTCGCTCGCCTATATCGCCGGCCAATTGCCTGTCGGCACCTATCTCGGTCCCTATCTGCCTGACGTGGCGGGGGCGATCGTCTGCTTCGTTTGCCTGCTGCTTCTGCTCAAGGTCTGGCAGCCCAGTCAGATGCGAGGCTATGGCGGTGCGCCGTTGACGAGCACTGGGACGGCGGCCGGCCATGGTCTTTCCGGCGGCGACATCGTTCAGGCCTGGCTGCCGATCGCCGTGCTGATCGTCATCGTGGTCGCCTGGACAGGCCCGTGGTCCAAGCTGCCGAGCATCGTCTTGTTCCACACGCAGGTCACCGCGGCATCTTCGATCGCCGAGGGAGCGACGATCGCGGCGATCTTCAACTGGACGCCGTTTGTCGGGGGCTCGGCCATCCTTGCATCATGGATCGTCGTCGCACTGCTGCTGCGCGTGAACAGCCTGCAGCTTGCCGAAATCTGGAACAAGACCTGGACGCAGATGTGGGGCGCCTTGCTCGTCGGCGTGTTCATCTTCGGCCTGGCCTATGTGTACAATTTCTCCGGCATGGCGGCTTCGCTTGCGAAGGCGTTCTCGTCGATCGGCTCCGCCTTCATCGTCGTTGCTCCGATTCTCGGGTTCATCGGCGTCGCTCTGTCAGGCAGCAACACATCCACCAATGCGATGTTCGGCAAATTCCAGGCGTTGGTCGGGCAGATCCTGGGCTTCCCGCCGCTGCTGCTGCCGACCGTCAACTCGGTTGGCTCGGAGATCGGAAAGCCGATCGCGCCGCAAACCGCGAGCGTCGGCGTGTCGACCACACGCTTCGTGCGCAATGAAGGTGAAGTCATCAGGCACAACTTTATGTGGACCTTGGTGTTGCTCTGCTACCTGATCCTGATCAGCGTCGCCTGCTATCTTTTCTTCCCGGGGATCGCCAAGCTCTGAGGCGTCAGGGCATCGTTGCGAGCACAAGCGACGAATGTCGTAACAACAATCCCCGCGGGGCCGCTGGTGCCGCGGGGATTTCTTTTTGGTTTAGTTTTTGAGTGCGCGAGCCTGTTCAACGCCTCATCCATCCCATAGAAGGGCGCAATCTCTCCTGCGTCGTTCCGGGGCGCGCAAAGCGCGAAGCTCAGACGCGCAATTGCGCATCGGGAAAACCTCGGGATCCCGGCCTCGCTCGCGTTTTGCGAGCGCGCCGGAATGACGAGGCACAGCGGAAAGGATTAGCGAGGTCGTATGGTTTTGGTGAAGTCAGCTCTTGTCCAAGCGAGCGCAGCCTTGGCCCTGCTCGCGTCCACAGTAACTCTTGTCTCGGCGCGCGCTGACAACAGCTTTCCCTTTGGAATGGAAATGCAGCTCGATGCGTTGCCTCAGCCCGGCTCGAAACGGATTCCCGATCTCGATATCGGCGACAATGGCGAAACCGTTCTCGAATTGTGGTGCAAGGGCGGCAAGGGCCAGTTCTCGGTCGCGGGCAATACCGTGATCTTCGTCGCCGGCGCGATGCAGGACCGCGCTTGTCCATCCGATCGCGCTCAGGCCGACGATGAGCTGATCGCCGCCTTGAGCCAGGTCACCAATTGGAAGCGCGAAGGCGACCTGGTGTCCTTCATCGGCCCGAAAATCCTGCGCTTCCGGATCAACACGAACTGAGATGGGATTGCTGGATTGGCCCGGCTGCCTTGACCGGAAGCGAGCGCTCATGCCGCACCGTCATCCCTGAGGTGCCGTAGCGCAGCGAAGGCCTTGAAGGATGAACGGCTCCGCTGTGAGAGCCGGGCCGTCGCCCTTCGAGACGGCCGCGTTGCGGCCTCCTCAGGGCGACGCGGGTCAGTTTCAGAGCTAGAGCGGGTTGGGATCGAATTGAATCGTAGGGGATTCCCAAATCAGGCGAACCATGATTCATCCTCAAGGCCGGGAGGAGGCTGGCAGGGATGGCGCATGGGGAGGCTCTTCGGATTCGGGTGATCAAGGCCGTGGTTGAGGACGGCCTTTCGCGGAACGAGGCGGCGCGGATTTTCCGGGTCGGGATCGCGAGCGCGATCCGTTGGGTGAAGGAGTTCGAGGAGACGCGCCGCGCGGCGGCTTTGCCCACCGGCGGGGACCGACGTTCCGTGCTGAAGCCGCACCGGGATTGGTTGCTGGAACTGCGTCGTAGGGAGAACGATCTGACGCTCGATGCGATCGCCGAGCGTCTGCTTGGCACGCACGGCGTGGAAGCCGACAAGTCGATGCTGTCGCGCTTTTTCGCCGCGGAGGGGATCAGCTTCAAAAAAACCGTGCGCGCCAGCGAACAGGATCGTCCCGACGTCGCTGAGCGCCGGGAAGCGTGGCGGCGCGCGCAGAAGGACCTTGGTGGCCGGTTGATTTTCCTCGATGAGACTTGGACGACGACCGCGATGACACGTCGTTACGCCTGGGCCGACGTCGGCGCACGCGCCATCGGCGATGCCCCGAACGGCCATTGGAAGACAACGACGTTTCTTGCGGGCCTCACCTGCGAGGGGTTGATTGCACCTTTTGTGCTCGACGGGCCGATCAACGCCGAGTGTTTCCTGGCCTATGTCGAGCAGATCCTCGTCCCCGTGCTGCGCCAGGGCGACACCGTGATCCTCGACAATCTGTCGAGCCACAAGAACGAAGAGGCCGCTCGCCTCATCGCAGGCGCCGGTGCGCGCCTACTATTCCTGCCGCCCTACAGCCCCGATCTCAATCCGATCGAGATGGCATTCGCCAAACTCAAGGAACTGTTGCGGCAAGCCCAGGCCAGAACCGTCGACGCCCTCTGGGATTTCATCGGACGCACCCTGAACCTGTTCACCCCTGAAGAATGCGCCAACTACGTCCGTCATTGCGGATACAATCCGCTTTGATCGCAACAGGCTCTAGCGGCGTATGGCGCCGCTCATTTCCACGCCGACTTGTCGGCGTCCCAGCGTTGGCCGTTCAATTCCTTGGCCAGCGCTTCGATGGAGCCGGAATCGTCCTTCTGATCGCCTTCCTCCTCGCCGGAGGAATCGTCTGACAGGATGAGCTTGGCGCCGGCATTTTCATCGTTGGTCGAGATCGCGGGAGTGCCGATCCACAGCATCAGCCGGTCCGACGCGCCGGGCCGGTCCGGTGCGACCAGGCCGACCACCTCGACCGTCTCGGTGAGGCCGAGGGCGGGATAGAGCTGGCTCGGCCGCTTGAAGCTCAGCTTCAGCTTGCCGGTCGTGCTGTTCCAGTTCGACGCGGAGAGCTTCGCCGCAAGCGTCTTCGACAGGACATTGCCGACCGCATTTGCGAGCTTGTCCTTGTTCAGCTTGCCGCCGTCGCGCCAATCCGCGGCGGAAATACGGATCGCACGATCCATCTCGACCATGCCGGTCGTCCATCCGGCGGCGGTCACGCCGGGAAAGGACTTTGCCTTCTCGATCAGCCCTGGCGCGCGCTCGGGGTCGACCGAAAGATTGATGGTCTGCTGACCGGCGCGCATGGCGTCGCAGGTGACGGCGAGGCTGCTCACGCCGACCTCGACGTCCTGGCCTTTCAGGCTCTTTAGGAAATCCAGCGCCGCATCCAGCTTGATCCGCACCCCGACCGACTCCGGCGACACTTCGGTGAAGTCCTTCGGCTGCGGCGTGATGCCGTCATCGGTGGACTGGCTGTCCTGGAACTCGCGCTCGCTGATGTCGGAATTGTCGGTCGAGGCGACCTCGGTCACATCTTGGCCGATGGCGATCTGGCCGCGGAATTCGAAGGTGTCGCCGGTCGGCTTGCGCGTCAGCTTGACCGTGACGGGCGCCTTATCCACGAGGCTCTGCGTCGTGCCCGACAGCGTCTGTCCGTTGACGGCAAGATTGACGACGAACCGGTCCTTGCGATCGGAATTCTTGTCCACGGGATAGCAGACGTCGAGCACGGCGGCGCTGACCGCCTTGCCCTGCCGCGTCTCCTTCAGGATCGCGTCGGCATTGCCGTCCATCAGACCGTCGATCGAGGTGAAATATCTGATCTCGTTCGCGCCCGGAGTGATCCTGGCGGGGAGCTTCGTATCCGCAAGAGCAATACCCGACCACGTGATCAAGAGGCCGCTCAGGCCAAGCAATAGCGCGCGCATATGAAGTTCCTGTTCCATCGATTCAGGGCAGGTGAGCAGGTGATCTTTTAAGAGCGACGTGCCCAAAAAAGAAGGCCGCCCGGAGGCGGCCTTCGATTTCATTTTTTGGCAGGTCGGGGTCAGAAGCCCATGCCGCCCATTCCACCCATGCCGCCACCGCCGGGCATGGCCGGCGCAGGCTCCTTCGGCAGTTCGGCAACCATGGCTTCCGTCGTCACCAGAAGGCCGGCGACGGAGGAGGCGTCCTGCAGCGCGGTGCGCACTACCTTGGCGGGATCGATGATGCCCTTGGCAACCATATCGACGTAGTCCTCGGTCTGGGCGTCGAAGCCGAAGGTCTCGGACTTGTCCTCCAGAATCTTGCCGACCACGATCGAACCTTCAAGGCCGGCGTTTTCCGAAATCTGGCGGACCGGCGCTTCCAGCGCCTTCAGCACGATGTTGATGCCGGCCTGCACGTCGGGGTTATCGTTGTGGATGCGGCCGACCGCCTTCTTGGCGCGCAGCAGCGCCACGCCGCCACCGGGAACGATGCCTTCCTGCACCGCCGCGCGGGTCGCGTTCAGCGCGTCCTCGACGCGATCCTTCTTCTCCTTCACCTCGACCTCGGTGGCACCGCCGACGCGGATCACCGCGACACCGCCCGCGAGCTTGGCCAGACGCTCCTGCAGCTTCTCACGGTCGTAGTCCGACGTGGTCTCCTCGATCTGCGCCTTGATCTGGGCGACGCGCGCCTCGATGTCGGGCTTCTTGCCGGCGCCGTTGACGATCGTGGTGTTCTCCTTGTCGATCACGACCTTGCGGGCGCGGCCGAGCATCTTCACCGTGACATTCTCGAGCTTCATGCCGAGCTCATCGGAGATGAGCTGACCGCCGGTCAGGATCGCGATGTCTTCCAGCATGGCCTTGCGGCGATCGCCGAAGCCCGGCGCCTTGACGGCCGCGACCTTGAGGCCTCCGCGCAGGCGATTGACCACCAGCGTAGCCAGTGCCTCGCCTTCGACATCTTCGGCGATGATCACCAGCGGCTTGCCCGACTGCACCACCGCTTCCAGCACCGGCAGCATCGCCTGCAACCCGGAGAGCTTCTTCTCGTGCAGGAGGATATAGGCGTCCTCGAGCTCCGCGGTCATCTTCTCGGCATTGGTGACGAAGTAGGGCGAGAGATAGCCGCGGTCGAACTTCATGCCCTCGACGATGTCGACCTCGGTCTCGAGCGACTTGTTCTCCTCGACCGTGATGACGCCCTCATTGCCGACCTTCTGCATGGCCTGGGCGATCATCTTGCCGATCGCCGCATCGCCGTTGGCGGAGATGGTGCCGACCTGGGCGACCTCAGAGGAGGAGGCAACCGGCTTGGCCCGCTTCTCCAGATCCTTGACCACGGCGGCGACCGCGATGTCGATGCCGCGCTTCAGATCCATCGGGTTCATGCCGGCAGCCACCGACTTGCCGCCCTCGCGGACAATCGCCTGCGCCAGCACGGTCGCCGTGGTGGTGCCGTCGCCCGCGGTGTCGTTGGTCTTGGAGGCGACTTCGCGCAGCATCTGCGCGCCCATGTTCTCGAACTTGTCCTCCAGCTCGATCTCCTTGGCGACGGTGACGCCGTCCTTGGTGATGCGGGGCGCGCCGAAGCTCTTCTCGATGACGACGTTGCGGCCCTTCGGACCCAGCGTCACCTTGACGGCGTTGGCGAGAATGTCGACGCCGCGCAGCATGCGCTCGCGCGCATCGCCGGCAAATTTTACGTCCTTGGCAGCCATCACAAAACTCCTGGAATGATTGGGATTGGGTGGGCGTAGCGCCTCTCCGCTCGTCGTTGCCGGGCTTTGCCCGGCAATCCATCTCGGAAAATGATGGATGCTCGGGTCAAGCCCGGGCATGACGGTGGAGAGCGTGGCGGTCGAGGGCCTACTGCAGCACGCCCATGATGTCGGACTCCTTCATGATCAGGAGTTCCTCATTGTCGATCTTGACCTCGGTGCCCGACCATTTGCCGAACAGCACGCGATCACCGACCTTGAGGTCGATCGGAATCAGCTTGCCGGACTCGTCGCGTCCGCCGGGTCCCACCGCGATGATCTCGCCCTGGGAGGGCTTTTCCTTGGCGGTATCGGGAATGATGATCCCGCCTTTGGTCTTTTCCTCGGCGTCGATGCGTTTCACGACGACGCGGTCATGCAGCGGACGAAATTTGGATTTAGCCATGGCATTTCCCTTTGCAGGCTCGCTTTGCAGGTCAGGTTGATTCGCAGCTCAGGTCGGTTCGAAAGTGCAACAGTGACCGGCCATCTCATGCGCGCTTCGTTCGCGCTGTGCAGGCCGTATCGTTGGCAGTCGTGCTCTCGGAGTGCTAATTGTGGCCCGAAATATGGCCTGGCGCCGATCCTGTCAAGCAAACGGCCTCAAGCCCTTCTTGATGACGAGTGAGGACATTGTTGAACGAGACCAATTCGGAACACGGAACGGTAGTGGTTGCTCCCACGGCGGTTTTAGGCTTGGTTGATGGCGGGTGCGACCGCCATCCAGTTCGGGGGAATATCATGGTCAGTTTGGGGTGCGCGCGGCCGGTTCGAAATCTGTCGATCGTCGCGGCATTATCGATATTTCTGGGGGCCTGCTCGAGTTTTAGCCTCGGCACCTCCACGCCGGGGCCCGCGCCTGAGCCGGGGGTGGAGCCGGAATTGCCGGCGTCCATCCGCGCCGACGAGTTGGTCGGCAAATGGGGTCTTGCGTCCTACCAGAATCCCAGTGATCGAGCCCGCACCGAGGCGCAGGCCAAGGCGCAGTGCAAGCAGCCCTATGTGATCGGCGCCGGCACTTCGGGCGGCGTAGTCATGCACCTGGCCGACCAGGCAACCCCGCAGGAATTGCGGCTGAAGGGCAGCCGCGCCGGCAAGAATTACATCGGCCCGGCCGGCCCACCCGGCGGCGAGCAGGATCGCGAGGTCATTTCCTTCGACGGCCGCGTGCTGATCACGCGCTTCGTCGATCCAGACGCCGCCAACCGCTACGGCAACATGGTCTATGTCCGCTGCGCTCCGCGGGCTTGACAGCAACACGCGTCATTCCGGGGCGCTCGCGTGAGCGAGCGAACCCGGAATCTGGAGGTTGTGTCGCGAGAGTGCGGTTCGCGGCTAGAGCATGATCCGGAAAAGTGCGCAGCGGTTTTCCGAAAAGATCATGCTCAATCAAAGAGCTAAAGCGCGATGACGCTCATCGCGCTTTAGGTCTCGCCTCGGAATGACGGACCAAGACAACGAGCAAACAAAAAACGCCGGCGCTCTGCCGGCGTTTTGTTTTGATTGCGATTTCGATCGTGCTCAGTCGAACAGGGCGTCGATATCGTCCTGCGAGGCATGACCGGCATCGCCCTCGAGCTTCGGCCCGTTCAGTAGCTTTTCGTCGTCGCCCCGCGTATCGATGATCGCCGGCGAGTGTGCCTTGATGGCGTCGACGCCGCCCCAGATCTCCATCATCTCATTGATGTGGTGCTCGATGAACTTCATCGTGTTCATCACTTTATTGATGCGCTGTCCGGTCAGATCCTGGAAGTTGCAGGCTTCGAAGATCGAGACCACGCGCTCCTGGATGTCCTCGCTGAGAATCTTCTGCTGGTCCGGCGAGTTCACCTTGGCCAGCGCACTTGCCGCCTGGTCGATGAACTCGGCGGCCTCGAGGATCCGCTGCGTCGCCTGCTCGGTGCCGTTGGCGACCGCGCCGAGTTCGCCATTGACGCGGGCCATCTCCTGGCCGTCAAAGCTCTTGCCGTGGATCGCGGCGATCTCGCGCTTGGTGCGATTGATGGCGTCGTGGATCAGATCGAGCTCGACCTTGAGCTTCTCGCATTGCTCGATCTGCGCGCGGTAGGTTTCCAGCAAGGCCTGCGTCTCCGCCATTTCGCGCGAGGCCGTGTCTGCCAGCACCGAGGCGGCTGCGCTTTTGCTCGGGCCTGCCATCTGGGCGCGGATCGCGCGCAGCTCGGCCATGATTTCGCGGTGCATCGGACCGACGTCGCCGCCTTCGACTTCCTCGACTGTCGGCACGTCGATGCCGATAGCTTCTTCAATGCGATACCGCTTGCGATGAACAGCCATCACGGCTCCCCCAACCTTTCTTCCTCGCAACTCTTATGCAGACGCTCTTTAACATCGGGTTCACGCCGGAACTTCTCGGAAAAGACGGACTGATGGTTTGGCAAACCGGCAATTAAGAACGCGATTAACCATGGCTCCGCCGCGTTCATCGAAAATAAACGCTAGCGATTGAATCCGCGGTTCGTTGCAGACGTGGTGAATCCAAACGCGGCTTTCGTTTACCAAACCGAGGCGGTTTTGATTCTAATTCTCCGGTCATAGCGGCGCGGCGAACTTCCCGCTTGCCGCAAAGTCGAGCAGACGAACCAGTACAGAGTACGTCGATGTTGAAGAGAACCTCTCTCGCGCTGCTTGCCGGCGCGTCCTTTCTCGGCACGGGCATTGATCATGCAAGGGCGATCGATGCCGCAAGCCCTCCCGGCCCCACCGTCATCTACGCCAATCCGCCTCAGCCGACCGCGCCGATGCGCACCGCTTATACCGAGCGCTCAAGCCTCGGCGGCGGCTTCATCGAATTCCTGTTCGGCGACCGGCCGGTGCAGGATCCGCGCTATCAGCCGCAGCAGCCGATCTATCAACAGCAGCCCGCTTATTACGTGCCGGCTTATGCGCCGGCGCAGCCGCGGCAGCTCGATCCACAGGATCAAACCTATGATCCGACGCAGCCTCCGTTCGATCCGAAATATGAAAAGCAGGAGGTCGAATATGACGGCAAGGAAGGTCCCGGCACCATCGTGATCGACACGCCGAACAAGTTCCTGTTTCTCGTCGAGGGCAATGGCAGGGCATTGCGCTATGGTATCGGCGTCGGCCGTCCCGGATTTACCTGGTCCGGCGTCAAGACGATCACCGCCAAGCGCGAATGGCCGGATTGGACGCCGCCGGCGGAAATGCTGGCCCGTCGTCCCGACCTGCCGCGCCATATGGCAGGCGGGCCGGAAAACCCGCTCGGCGCCCGCGCGATGTATCTGGGCTCGACGCTCTACCGCATCCACGGCTCCAACGAGCCCTGGACGATCGGCACCAACGTGTCCTCAGGCTGCATCCGCATGCGCAATGAGGACGTGATCGATCTCTACGGCCGCGTCAATGTCGGCGCCAGGGTCATCGTGCTTTGAGATGAAAACGGCCGCGCAAGGGGCGGCCGTTTTGTCTCTGCAATAAACTTGGTCCGTACGATGAAGGTGGGCGCTCAGGCGTAGTCGTTGCCGCCGTCATCGTCGCCGAAGTCGCCATTGTCGGCGAAATCGTCGTTGTCCATGTTGTCGCGATCGTCGCCGTAGTCGGTCTGATCGTTCGAGGCCTGGTCGAACAGCGAGGAGCGCGAATTGTCGTCGCGACCCTCGCGCGAGGAGCCGATGTCGTTGACGCCGGCGTCACGCGCCAGCGAACTGTCCGACTGATTGCCCCACGGGCTGCCGCGGTCCTCGACCACGGTTGTCGGCTCGACCACCGTCGTCGGCGCGCCGAAGCCGTAATGCGAGCCGCCCATCATGTTGCGGATGCCGCTCATCAGCAGCGAACCACCGACCATGCCTGCCGCGGCCGCTGCTGCGGTACCGAGGAAGGAGCCGCCGGCACCGCCGAACGGAGGAGCGCCATAGGACTGGCCGTAAGGTGGCTGTCCATAGCCCGGCTGTCCGTAGCCCGGCTGGCCATAACCTTGCTGGCCGTAGCCCGGCGGCTGCGATTGCATCACCTGGCCGCTATTCCAGACGGGTCGGCTCGGAGGCGGGACATTGGGCACGGAGCCGCGCTGCTGAGGTTGGCCGCCCTGGCCGAAAATCGCATCGCGCATGGAATCCAGAAAGCCGCCGCCGGACTGCTGCTGTTGCGGCGCTTGCGCCGCCGCCTCGAGTTGCTCGATGTGTTCATTGGCGCGCTTCAACGCCTCGTCCTGCAGCAGCACGGTTTGCACCAGCGGGTAGATCGCGTTCGGCGCCTTTCGCAAGCCCTCCGCGATAGCGGCGGACGCCTCCGGATCGCGCGGGGCATTTTCCAGCTTGGCGAGCCGGTCGAAAAGTTCGTCAACCAATTGGCGTTCTTGCGGGTTCATGGTCTGTCTCCAGCGGCTTCTCTTGGAAAGCGCGCTCAAAGATGTAGGGCCGGTTCCATGTCGCCTGTAGTGCGGTTCCGAATTAAATTTAGGTATGCGACATCGCGTCCGCGCTCTTGTCGTCCGCGCCCTTCAGCCCAATGTGACCTGTTTTTCGGCGAGGAGGGCCGGGAATTCTTCTCCTGCCAGATAGGCGTGCTCCCGCTCGCGCTGATCGGTGAAGGGGTCGAGGCTGGCCAGAACGTCATCGACGAATCCGGGATGGCACATCACCACGGCCTGGTCGGGCAAGCCTTCGAGAAATTCGCGCATCAATCGGCCGAAATCGGGCATTCTGGAAAAATCATAGGCGCCGGCGAAGGCGGGATTGACCGCGATGCCGGCGTGCGCCGCCCGCGTGCGGAATTGCGCGCTCAGGGTATCGAGAAAGAGCGCCTTCGGGGCGTTGAGCCGGCCGGCCAAGGGTCCCGGCCGACCGGCCTGGCGAACCCAGGCCGTGGGCGCCAATTCCTTCACCGCGCCGAGGAACGCATCGCGTACCACCGGGAAGAGCTGCACGTGCTGATGGCCGTCGACAAAGTCCGGCGCGCGACCGAACATCTCGCGGAAGGCTGAAAGCTGCAGCTTCAATTCGGCATTGACGATCTCAGGATCGAGCCGCCGCAACAGGCCCAAGCGAAACAGTTTCGCGAAGGGCGGAAACAGGCCGCCGTCAAGCGGGCGGAAATGCATCGAGAGCGGACGGAACGGCGCGGTCAGCGTGGCGTGCAGGCCGATGGCGCAGCGCGGGCTCGCGCGCGTCGCACTTTCCAGCGCGTGAACTTCCTCGCGGCCGATCGCGGGGCCGACGACCATGACGGAGGTGGCGTTGAGACGCCCGCGCTCGATCAGGTCACGAATGCCGCGGTTGACGCCGGGACTGATACCGTAGTCGTCGGCGCACAGCCAGATGCGGGCGAGCGGCGCGGCGGCGCTCATTCGGCCGCGGTCCTTTCGCCGGCGCTCTCGTCCCGCTCCGCCTCGAAGCGCTTCTCGCTGTGTTCGGCCACGAAGTAGATCGGACGCGCCTTCAGCTCCGACAGGATCTTGCCGATATATTCGCCGACGATGCCGATCATGATGAGCTGCACGCCGCCGATGGTCATCAGCCCGACCACCAGCGAGGGATAGCCAGGCACCTGTTTTCCGGTGGTCCAGACTTCCCAGATGATCGACAGGCCGAACAGGAATGCGGCCGAGGCGAGCAGAACGCCGAGCAGGCTCGCAAAACGCAGAGGCGCCACCGAGAACGAGGTCAGGCCCTCGATCGACAGGCCAAGCAGCCGCATGAAATTGAAGGTGGTGACGCCATGCGCGCGCGGCGCCGGCTCGTAATCGACCCGGATCTGGCGGAAGCCGATCCAGCTCGCCAATCCCTTGAAGAAGCGGTTGCGCTCGGGAAGCTGCCGCAGCGCCGCGACCGCGCGCGGTGAGAGCAGGCGGAAGTCGCCGGCATCCTCCGGAATCTTTTGCCGCGCGCCCCAATTGATCAGCGCGTAAAAGCCATGCACCGCAAGACGCCGCAAGAATGATTCATTGTCGCGATGGGCCTTGGCGGTGTAGACCACGTCATAGCCGCCATCGATCCAGTGGCTGACGAGCTGTTCGACCAGCGCCGGCGGATGCTGACCGTCGCCGTCCATGAACAGCACGGCGCCGAGCCGGGCATGATCGAGCCCTGCCATCAGCGCGGCTTCCTTGCCGAAATTGCGCGACAGCGAGACCACCTGAACGTCGAGCGTATCGGCCGGCAAAGCGCGCGCGATCGCAAGCGTTCCATCCATGCTGCCGTCGTCGACATACACGATCTCGGAGCGAAGCGCATAGCGGCGGCGCAGCGCCTTGGCGAGCTCGCAAACCCGCTGGTGCAGCGCGGCCAATCCCGCTGCTTCATTGTACATCGGCACGACGATCGACAGCCCCTTCGCCGCGGCGTCCGCCGCAGTGGTGGACAGGTTCGAAACGTCGCTACCCAGCATCATCGATCGGATTTCCCAACTCGTCCCACAGTTAACAAGTTAACATATTGCAATCATGCGCCCTTGTCGCCATCGCGCGGGGCTTCGTCTCGTCGGCGCGCGCGAGGTACAATCGGTCACGACCGCAGGAATGCGTCGAGCCTGGCGAACAGCGGGTTTTCGCGGTCCAGCACATAGTCCAGCGAGGCCACCGATACCGTGTCGGCGCCGTGGTCGCGCAGGAAGCTGCCGAGCGCATAGATCTGCGCCGGCGGACAGTGCAGCGTCAGCATGCCCGACGAGGTCGGTCCGCCGAAGGGCGCGACCACGCCGAAGCGGTTGTGCGCCTCGGCCAGCATTGCTGCATCGCATCCTTTGAAACGGGTGCGGACCTCGCGGTATTTGCTGGCGCGCGAGCGCGCGTGAATGTGGTCGAGGATCACGCGTGCCGTTTCGCGCGCATCGCTCGACCAGTCGGCGTCGCGCGAGGCGACGAGATTGGCCTGGCTGCGCAGGATCACACCGTCATCGAGCACCTTCAGCCCATTGGCGGCCAGCGTCGCGCCGGTCGTGGTGATGTCGACGATCAGTTCGGCCGTGCCGGTCGCGGGCGCCCCTTCGGTGGCGCCGGCGCTCTCGACGATGCGGTAATCGACCACGCCGTGCGAGGCGAAGAAGGTGCGGGTGAGATTGATGTATTTTGTGGCCACCCGCATGCGCCGGTTATGCTGGGCGCGGAAGCCCGTGGTGACGTCATCGAGATCGGCCATGGTGCGCACGTCGATCCAGGCCTGCGGCACGGCTACCACGACATTGGCGTTGCCGAAGCCGAGGCCGTCGATCAACAGCACGCGCTTGTCGGCGTTGACGATGCTCTCGCGCACCAGATCCTCGCCGGTGACGCCCATATGTACGGCGCCACGGGCCAATTGCGCGGCGATCTCGCTCGCCGAGAGATAGGCGATCTCGACATTGTCGAGGTCTACGATGGTGCCGCGGTATTCGCGGGCGCCGCGCGGCTTGGCGAGGGTAAGGCCGGCACGGCTGAAAAAGGCTTCTGCGTTTTCCTGCAGGCGGCCCTTGGACGGGACCGCGAGAACGAAGAGGGCACTCATGATGTCCTCGCGCTGCGGCTATCGGCAGGCTTGCGGCCAATCCTGGTCAGCGCTTCGACCCAGATCGCAAAACCGACAGCCGGGATCGGCGTGGCCGAGCCGAGCCTCGTCGTCAGCCCATCATAGCGGCCGCCGGCGACCAGCGGTTCGCTGCCGCTGCCTTTGGCATGCACCTCGAATTCGAAGCCGGTGTAGTAATCGAGGCCGCGCCCGAACGAGGTCGAGAAGCGCAGGCTGCTTACGTCGATGCCGCGGGCGGCCATGAAGCCGATCCGGGCTTCGAGCTGATCGATCGCCGTGGCGATGTCGAGCTTGGCATCGCGCGCCAGCGCCCGCAGTTGCGCGACCGCTTCGTCGGGATCGCCGGAGATGGCGAGAAAGCGCTTGATCAGGCCGAGCGCGTTGTGCGGCAGCGCGCCGCCCTTCAACGTCGATTGTTCCAGGAAGCGGTCGGCGATCTCCGCCACTGTGCGTCCGCCGACCTGGGCGGTGCCGGCAATCGACACCAGGTCGGTCACCAGCGCCAGTGCCGCCTTGCGGTCGGAGCCGGCAAGCGCGGCAAGGACGCCCTCATATTCGTTGCGGCCGGCGCTGGTCGCGAGCGTCAGCCGCTCGAGGTCCTGCTCCAGGGAGACCTTGCGATTGAAATCCTTGATCAGCCGCCGCCGCCAGACCGGGTAAAGATCGAGCGCGTCGATCAGCGCATTGAACAGCGCCACGTCCCCGGTGCGGATCTCCACCTCCTTGACGCCGAGCGCGCCGGTCGCTTCCAGCGCCAGCGCCAGCATCTCGGCATCTGCAGCGGGGCGGTCCTGGCGGCCGAAGGACTCGATGCCGGCCTGCTGGAACTCGCTTCTCAGCCCCCCGCGATAGCGAAAGACCGGACCGAGATAGCTGAAGCCGGCGACCTGGCCGGCCCGCTTCGAGGCCAGATAGTCCCGGGCCACCGGGATGGTGAGGTCGGGCCGCAGGCAGAGTTCCTCGCCGCTGGCATCCGTGGTCAGGTAAAGGCTCTTGCGGATGTCCTCGCCGGAAAGGTCCAGGAACGGCTCGGCCGGCTGCAGGATGGCAGGCTCCGCCCGCTCGTAGCCCGCCTGGGCGAACGAGGCCAGCAGGGCGTCCGCCCATGCGGCAGTTCCGGTCGAGGCAGCGGCTTCGGTCATCTAAAGAGGCTTCCAGGGGCTCGAAGTTGGGCTGCCCTTAGCATGGCTCGCCGGCGGTTTCGACAGGGATCGGCCAGCTCGCTTAACGGAAAAGTCGACCGAGGCAGGGTCATTCCCGCTTGTCCGTCCAGTCGCCGAGCGCGGCTTGCACCAGCGCCAGCGCGGCGACGGCTGCGGTGTCGGCCCGCAGGACGCGCGGGCCCAGCGAAAGCCGCAAAACATGCGGCTGGTGTACCAGAAGTTTCCGCTCCTCCTCGGCGAACCCGCCTTCGGGCCCAACCAGGACATCGATTCCGAGGCCATCCGCGGGGCCTTTCCGCAGCGCCCGGAGAGGATCAGCGGCCTCGGCGGCCTCGTCGCAGAAAATCAGGAGGCGCTGGCCCTCGCGATTCTCGAGGTAACGCGCAAGCGGCACGGGATCGGCCACTGCGGCAAGGCTCAAAATGCCGCATTGCTCGGCCGCTTCGATGACATTGGCCCGCATCCGCTCCCCATTGACGCGAGCGACCTGGGTGAAGCGGGTCAGCACCGGCTGCAGGCGCGATGCGCCCATTTCGACGGCCTTCTGCACCATGTAGTCCAGCCGGGCGTGTTTGAGCGGTGCAAAGACGTAAGCGAGGTCGGGGAGGCGATCCTGCGGGCGCGTCTGGCTGGCGATGGTAAGGGTGTCCGGCCGCTTGCGGCCCGAAAGAGCCGCTTGCCATTCGCCGTCGCGTCCGTTGAACACCAAAATGGTGTCGCCGGCGGCAAGCCGCAGCACATTGCCGAGATAATTGCTCTGGTCGCGCTCCAGCGTGACGGTCGCCCCCGTCGCCAGGGATGCGTCGACAAAAAGGCGGGGGGCGCGAAAGTCGAATTCAGGCATTAGTGATGTTCCCAACCAGGCCTGGTTTTAGCCTAAAGGCCTAGAATCAGTGACAAATATTCGCCCGTGCCTGCGGCCTCGCGCCGCGCTGTTGCCAAATTCCACGGGTTGTTAACGACCTCGGGGAATCGTAATAACGCCCTTAATCGAACATCGCGCCGTGATCGGGTAGACGCTAGTGCCGGGACACTAGGGGGATCACAAGGACTTGCCGGAGAAACAGCCTTGATCATCCGCCGCTTGCTGGGACCGTTCACGGTCGCCGTCATTGCCGCCCACGCCGGTCATGCGTGGGCGCAAGGCGCGTTTCCCGCGCCGCTCCCCAACCAGGGTGTCGTGAAGAACGATCCTGCCTTTCCGCCGGTGAATGGCGCGGCTCCGAGCGCATCGGTCGGCGCGCCGCCGACCAGTACCTCCTTTCCAACCAACGGCGCGGCGCCGATCATGGGCGGCGGCGGCGGCTTTGTGCCGGCGGCACCGCCACAGCAGGCCGGCCCCGCCGACGCCTGCATGAAGGAATTCCTGCCGCTGCGCGAGGAGGCGGAGCGACGCGGCAAACTGATCAAGGCTGCGAGCGACCGGCATGCTTCGCCGGACGAGGCTTGCAAGCTGATCGGCAATTTCGGCCAGGCCGAATTGAAGATGATCAAGTATGTCGAGACGCATGCGGCCAAATGCGGAATCCCGCCGCAGATCGCCGATCAGTTGAAGTCCGGGCACAAGAACACCGAGGCGCTGCAGAAAAAGGTTTGCACGGTGGCACAGCAGGTGCAGGCACGCGGCCCTGCGGGCCCGACGCTCAGCGAGGTGCTGGGCTCCTCGGTTTCCGCGCCCGAGGCGACGCCGGTCAAGAAAGGCGGCAGCACCTTCGATACGCTGAACGGCAACGTGCTGGAGCGGTGAGGCCGTGAGCGACGCGTCGGCACGCGTTGCGGATTCCACCGGCAATTGGGTCGATACCCATGCGCCGCTCTGGTTGCGGCCCTATTTGCGGCTGTCGCGTCTGGACCGGCCGATCGGGTCCTGGCTGCTGTTGTTGCCGTGCTGGTGGTCGGCGGCGCTGGCGGCAGGCGTCGCGCACGACCTCTCGCAATTGCCCCTGACGATTGCCTTGTTCTTCCTCGGCGCGTTCGCGATGCGCGGTGCGGGGTGCACCTGGAACGACATCACCGACCGCGATCTCGATGCGAGGGTCGAACGCACGCGTTCGCGCCCCATTCCCGCGGGCCAGGTGAGCGTGAGACAGGCGCTCATCTTCCTGGCGGCGCAGGCCCTGGTCGGCCTTTTAGTGCTGCTGCAGTTCAACCGTTTCGCCGTTGTCACCGGCATCGCCTCGCTTCTGGTGGTTGCGATCTATCCGTTCATGAAGCGGATCACCTATTGGCCGCAGGTCGTGCTGGGACTCGCGTTCTCCTGGGGCGCGCTGATGGGCTTTGCGGTGATCCTGCAGCGTATCGACGCCACCGCGCTCCTCCTTTACGCGGGCTCGATCGCCTGGGTGATCGGCTATGACACCATCTATGCGCATCAGGATGCCGAAGACGACGCGCTGATCGGCGTGAAGTCGACGGCGCGCCTGTTCGGCGCCCGCACGCACGAGGCGCTGGTCGTCTTCTACGGAATCGCGGTGGTGCTGATCGGCGCGGCGTTTTGGCTTGCCGGCGTGCATTGGCCGGCATGGCTCGGGCTTGCAGTATTTGCCGTCCATCTTGCCTGGCAGATCCGCCGCCTGAAGATCGGCGATCCCGTGCTCTGCCTGCGCATCTTCAAATCCAACCGTGATGCCGGATTGTTGCTGTTCGCCGGTCTGTTGATCGACGCGGTGATGCGCGTTTGACGCGTTAGCAAACCGTCACCGTCGTCCTGAGGAGGCCGCGACGCGGCCGTCTCGAAGGGCGACGGCCCGGGTGCTGCAGCGGGGCCGTTCATCCTTCGAGGCTCGCGGAGCCTGTCATCGGGCCGCGCTCCGCGCGGACCGGTGGCGAGCACCTTAAGGATGACTGTTCGACAGTCGTTCATTCATCAACAAGCGCAGGCTTAGTTGCGCGCGATGATTTCGCGCTCGCCGCGGTAGATCTTCGCCGGCTCCAGCAAACTGCCGGCACGCCGCCGCATCAGGAATTTCGGCCGTCGCGCGCGGATGGCGTTGCGACGCCGGCGCCGCGGTGCGGGCTCGCAGGCCGCATGCTGCAACATCGGCAGCGCGAAAACATCGCTCCATAGCTGCCAGGCGGCCGCGATCTCCTCCTCGTCGACGCCGACGCAGAGAGGAACGCTGAGCGAGGGATCGCGGTGCGCCAGCACCAGCATCCGTCCATCCTTGATGTCGCACAGGGCAACACCGAGAAAATCACTGACGCGGAGTCTGAGCGCCATGCGCATGCCGCGAACGGCACGACGCAGCACGACGCGTTCGCGATCGAGCTCGACCTGTCGCACGAACCCGTCGGCGCGGGCATCATGCGCGTGAAAGCTGACTGGCAAAGAGAGAGGGTCGAGCCGCAATGCGCGGCTCGACCCGGCGGGATTGGTCCCGCCCGTTGCTGTTTGACGCCTCACGGCTTTTGGTCTCCCCGCCGGGATTTTTGTTCCCCGGTCGTTGCGCGACACCTTACGCCGCGTCCCGTCGGTTTCGCCTTAAAAAGCCTGGTTAATCCAAAGTCACCGCCGCTCCTATGCTCGGCATGATTGACAAGACCTTGGCTTGCATGATTGACGAGACGTTGCGAGAGAGCGGAGATTCTTAGGCTTCCGGCTCGTGAAAACGCTTGAAGTCCGCGCCAGTTGCGCACATCTGAGACGAATTGGGTTTGTTTCCGACACTCCCTCCATTGCTCGGGAATCTGTTCGTGATCTCTTCACCATCCTCATCGACGCAAGCCAAAGGCACGAGTTCGGACCTGTTCGACCAATCGGCCTTGTCGGATCTTGCGCAGCGGCTGGTGGAAGCGGCCAAGCGCGCCGGCGCCGACGCCGCCGACGCGGTTGCGGTGCGCGGCGTTTCGCACGGCGTGGAAGTGCGCGACGGTCGCGTCGAGGAATCCGAGCGCTCGGAAGGCGACGACGTGGGCCTGCGCGTCCTCGTGGGGCAGCGGCAGGCGGTCGTCTCCACGAACGACGTCTCCGGCGACGGCGTGGCCAAGCTCGCGGAGCGGGCGGTCGCGATGGCGCGTGTCGCGCCGGAAGACAAATATGTCGGGCTGGCCGATCCCTCGTTGTTGGCGCGCGATCTGCCCGATCTCGATCTGGTCGATCCCGCGATTCCCTCCACCGCCGAACTCGAGCGACGCGCGCAGGAGGCCGAGGCCGCCGCGCTTGGGGTGAAAGGCGTTACCAAATCTGGCGGCGCGTCGGCGTCCGCCGGCATTGGCGGCATGGTGCTGGTGACGAGCTCGGGTTTTCATGGTGCCTATTTGCGTTCCAGCCAAAGCATCTCCATGACGGCGATCTCGGGCGAGGGCACCACGATGGAGCGCGACTACGACTACAGCTCCGCGCCGCATGCCGCCGACCTCTATTCGCCCGAGCGCGTCGGCCGCAGCGCCGGCGAGCGCGCAGTGGCGCGGGCCAATCCCCGCAAGGTCGAAACCTGCCAGGTGCCGGTCGTCTATGATCCCCGCGTCTCGGGTTCGCTGGTCGGCCATCTCGTCGGCGCCATCAACGGCGCCTCGATCGCGCGCAAGACCAGTTTTCTGAAGGACAAGCTCGGCGCGCAGCTCTTCGCCGACAACATCCGCATCATCGACGATCCCTTGCGCCGCCGCGGCTTGCGTTCCCAGCCTTTCGACGCCGAAGGCGTCAGCGTGAAAAAGCTCGCCATCATCGATCAGGGCATTCTGACCTCCTGGCTGCTCGATTGCGCCACCGCGCGCGAACTCGGCCTTGCGACCACCGGTCACGCCCATCGCGGCGTTTCCTCTTCGCCCTCGCCCGGGCCGTATAACCTGCATCTGGAAGCCGGCGCTGTCACGCCCGCCGAGCTGATCTCAGATATCAAGCAGGGATTTTACGTCACCGACCTGATCGGCTCGGGCGTCAATGGCGTCACCGGCGATTACAGCCGCGGCGCGTCCGGCTTCTGGATCGAAAACGGCGAGATCACCTATCCGGTGAGCGAGGTGACGATCGCCGGCCACCTGTTGCCCATGTTCAAGTCGATGGTTGCGGCGAGTGACCTGGAGTTCCGTTACGGCGTCAACGCGCCGACCGTGCGCATCGAGGGACTGACGCTTGGCGGACGTTAGCCGGGAGACATTGTCGCGCGATGCAGAACTCCTGAAGGACACCGTGCGCGAGGCCGGCGCGCTGGCACTCGCGCTCTTCCGCACCGATCTGAAAAAATGGATCAAGGGCACTTCCTCCCCGGTGTCGGAGGCCGATATCGCGGTCAACGACCTGCTCGAGGCGAGGTTGCGCTCCGCAACCCCCGATTACGGCTGGCTGTCGGAGGAAAGCGTTGACGACGCGGACCGGCTGGCGAAACGGCGCGTGTGGATCGTCGATCCCATCGACGGCACGCGCGGCTATCTCGCCGGACGCGAGGACTGGTGCGTGAGCGTGGCGCTGGTTGAGGACAACACGCCACTGTTCGCCGCGGTGTTCGCGCCGGCCAGCGACGAATTCTTTTTCGCCATGCGCGGGCAGGGCGCCACCCGCAACGAGATGGAGTTGCTGGCCACGCCCGGTACGGCGCTGGATTTCACCCGTGTCGCAGGCCCGAAACCGCTCGTTGAGCGGCTCACTACGGGTTCAGGCGACGTCACGCTGCATCCGCGAATCGCTTCACTGGCGCTTCGGCTGTGCCGGGTCGCGGATGGAAGTCTGGATGCGGCGTTTGCCGGCGGCAATAGTCACGATTGGGATCTTGCGGCGGCTCATTTGATCGTGCAGGAAGCGAATGGTAGGATGACCGCGCTTTCCGGCGAGGGGATTCTGTACAATTGCCGGGAAGTGACACACGGGGTGCTGGTGGCGGCAGGACGCGATCGTCATGCGAGCATTGTCGCGCATTTTCGAGATCGTTTGCCCGTTTAAGCGCCCTGACCCTGTCGCGAGATTCGAGCTTGCCGGGCATCCATCCTAGGAAAGAGAATCATGCCAGATAATGCCCCGCAGCAACAACTGCTTCATCTCGTCTTCGGCGGTGAACTGACCGACCTCGAACACAACACGTTCAAGGACCTCGAGAAAGTCGATATCGTCGGGCTCTTCCCCAACTACGCGACTGCTTACGTGGCCTGGAAAGCCAAGGCGCAGCAGACCGTCGACAACGCGCATATGCGCTACTTCATCGTGCACCTGCATCGGCTGCTCGATCCCGCCCAAGATACGAAACCCGGCCGTTGAAGAAGCTGCTTCGCATTATTTTGCGCAGCGGCTGGTTCCAGCGAGCTGTGGGGTTCCTCGCAGCCGAGTATCTGCGGCTGGTCTGGAAGACCAACAAATTCGTTATGGACCCGCCGCATGTCTATGACATGGTCGAGCCGCGCCAGCCCGCGATCTTCGTGTTCTGGCACGGCCAGCATTTCATGACGCCATTCATCAAGACCAAGAAGGACCACCGCGCCAAGGTCCTGATCTCACGCCATCGCGACGGCGAGTACAACGCCATCGCCGCCGAGCGGCTCGGCATCGGCACGATCCGCGGCTCCGGCGATCATGGCGGGGCCTTTCACCGCAAGGGCGGTGTCGGCGCATTCAGGGAGATGGTGCGCGCGCTCGAGGAGAATTATAATGTTGCGCTGACCGCCGACGTGCCGAAGCGCGCGCGCGTCGCCGGTCTCGGCGTCATCATGCTGGCGAGAGAAACCGGACGGCCGATCATGCCCTTTGCGATGGCCACCAGCCGCTTCATCCGACTAAAGAACTGGGACCGGACCACGATCAATCTGCCGTTCGGGCACGGCGCATTGGTGGGGGTTGAGGAGATCAACGTGCCCAGCGATGCGGACGCCGCGACCATGGAGCGGTTGCGCTTGAGGCTGGAGGCCTATCTGAACGAGGCGACCCGCCGCGCCTATGCCAAAGTGGGGCGCCCGGAGGCCGGCCGTGGCTAACTCGCTGCCGATGACGCTGCGCGTGTATCGCAAGCTGTCGTCGGTCGTGGTGCCGCTGGCGCCGGCCCTGATCAATCGGCGCTTGCGGCAGGGCAAGGAGGATCCGGAGCGCATCGGCGAGCGTCGCGGCATGTCGCGCGATCCGCGGCCCGCGGGCCCGTTGATCTGGATACATGGCGCCAGCGTCGGCGAGGTGCTGGCGGCAGCCGCCTTGATTGAGAGACTGCGGGCGCTCGACATCCGCATTCTCGTCACATCAGGCACGGTGACCTCGGCCGCGATCGTGGCCAAGCGCTTTCCGCCCGACATCATCCATCAATACGTGCCATACGATTCGCCGCGCTTCGTCGCGCGGTTCCTCAATCATTGGCGGCCCTCGCTGGCGCTGTTCATCGAGTCCGACCTCTGGCCGAACATCATCCTGCAAAGCGCGGCACGGCGGCTGCCGATGGTCCTGATCAACGGACGAATGTCGCAGCGCTCGTTTCCGCGCTGGCGGCGGGTGTCGGGCACGATTTCGGCGCTGCTGGAAAAATTCGATATTTGTCTTGCGCAATCGCGCACCGATGCCGAGCGCTTTTCCGCGCTGGGCAGCCGCAACGTCGTCGTGACAGGCAACCTGAAGCTCGACGTTCCGGCGCCGCCCGCCGACGCGGTCAAGCTGGAACGGCTGACGGCAGCGACGCGCGGGCGGCCGATCGTGGTGGCGGCCTCGACCCATCCCGGCGAGGAAGAGATCCTGATCGAGACACAGCGGGCGCTCGGTGGATTGTTTCCGCAGCTTTTGACCGTGATCGCTCCGCGGCATCCAGATCGCGGGCCCGCGATTGCGCAGATGATCGAGGCCGCGGGTCTGAAAACCGCGTTGCGCTCGCGCCAGCAATTGCCCGATACGGCGACCGAGATCTACGTCGCAGATACGCTCGGCGAATTGGGCCTGTTCTACCGCTTGGCCGAAATCGTCTTCATGGGCGGCTCGCTGGTCGAACATGGCGGGCAAAATCCGATCGAGGCGGTCAAGCTGAATGCGGCGATCGTGCACGGCCCGCATGTCTTCAACTTCACCGACGTTTATGAGGCGCTCGACCAGGCCGGCGGTGCGCGAACCGCTGCCGACAGGGAGGCGCTGATCAAGCAACTCGGCCAGTTGCTGGCCGATCAGGACGCGCGCGAGAGGCTGGTTACGGCATCCACCCGCGTCGTGGCGCAGCTTGGCGGTGCACTGGACCGGACGCTGGCCGCTCTCGAGCCCTATCTCTTGCAGTTGCGGCTCGAGATGGGAGCCGCCAATGCGTGAGCCGGCCTTTTGGTACCGGCCGGCATCGTGGACATCGCATCTGCTCTGGCCGTTTGCCGCGCTGTACGGCGCGGTCGCGGGCCTGCGCATGGCTCGCAAGGGTTTTGACGCCGGCGTCCCCGTGTTCTGCGTCGGCAATTATCATCTGGGCGGCGCCGGCAAGACGCCGACCGTGCTTGCGCTTGCCGACATCCTGCGCGAGCTCGGTGAGGCGCCGGTCGTGCTCAGCCGCGGCTACGGCGGACGGCGGCGCGGCCCCTTGATGGTCGATGCTGGCAGGCACACGGCCGTCGATGTCGGCGACGAGCCGCTGATGCTGGCCGTGCATGTTCCGGTGGTGGTGTCGCGCGACCGCATCGATGGCGTCGCGCTCGCAAGATCGCAGCGCGCCAGCGTGATCCTGATGGACGACGGTTTCCAAAATCCCGCGCTTGCCAAGGACGCCGCGCTGATCGTGATCGACAGCGAGCGCGGCCTCGGCAACGGCTGCGTCTTTCCCGCAGGCCCCTTGAGGGCGCCGCTCGCGCCGCAGCTTGCCCGCACCAGCGCGTTGATCGTGATCGGCGCGGGTACTGCGGCGAAAGACGTGGCTGCGGCGCTTGCCGCATCCGGCAAACCGGTGCTCGCGGCGCATCTTCGACCCGATGCGGCGGCGATCGAACAGCTCAAGGGCAGACGCGTGCTCGCCTTCGCCGGCATTGGCGATCCCGAGCGTTTTTTTCGCACCTTGGGAGCGGCCGGCGTCGAAGTCGCGCAACGGAAGGCGTTCGCCGATCACCACCCATTCTCAGTGCATGAGATCGAGGCGCTGGTCACCGCGGCGAAGCGAGATGGCCTGATGCTGGTGGCCACGGAAAAGGATCTGGTGCGATTGCGCGGCGATGCGCAGCTTGCGGCGCTCGCACCGGAGATCGTGCCGTTTCCGGTGAGCTTGCAATTCGAGGACGTCGCGCGCTTGCGCAAGCTCGTGTCGGACCAGCTCTTCAAGGCGCGCGAGAAGAGTTTTCACAGACATTAAGATGGGTAGAGAAAGATTGGTAGAGCCGCCGCGTCGCGCGAACGCGCCCCCGATGACAGGCTCATTCACATCCCACGGTCGCGAAATGGGTTTCGCTCTGCGCTCTACCCATCTCACGCTTTGCTACGTCCTCGGACGCTACTTCTTCACCTGCTCGGGGTAATGCCGTTGCAGCACCGCGGTCGGCGTCGCATAGGCTTCCTGCAGATCGACGCTCCAATATTTCAGTTCATCGAGCGGTATCCGCACGTCGGTCACCGCGCAGCGCACATAGGTGCCGGGCGAGATCACGCGGAAATCGCCGTCAAGGTATTGCACCTGCGCTTCCCCATGACCTGAGGGACCGAATTTGTTCAGCACGATTGTGGGCTCCGAATTAAATCCCGGTAATCTGCCGGTGTGAGGCTCAAATCCTGCTAACATAAATAGGTCGCGCTGTCCGCCTGCGAAACCCACTGATTCGTGATGTTTTGCGGTTCGGGCCGCATGGTACTTTTTTCCGCGGATGAGGCTGGTGTCCCCCGCCGGCATAGATTTGCAAAGTTCGATGCGCCGTCTTGCCGTCCTCGCATTGTTGCTGATTGCCGCCCCGGCGCTTGCCCTGTCCTCGCCGCCGGCTCCGCGTCAGGTGGAGATCCCGTCGGGCACGGTCACCCTTCGCGCCCAGCTCTATAAGCCCGATGGCGATGGGCCGTTTCCGACCGTCATCGCGCTCCACGGCTGCGGCGGCTTGGGCAGCCGTTCCGAGCCCGTGTTGCCGCGTTACCGCGATTGGGCCGAGCAGCTCGTGAAGAACGGCCGGGCGGTTTTGCTGCCGGACAGCTACGGCTCGCGCGGGCTTGGGCCCCAATGCCGCGCCAAGGAGCATCGGGTGACCGCGCGTCGCGAGCGGGTGACCGATATTCTGGCGGCACGGCAATGGCTGATCGAGCAGCCCTGGGCGAGGGCCGATCGGATCAGCCTGATCGGCTGGGCCAACGGCGCCAGCGCGCTGCTCTGGGCGGTGCGCCCGCAATTGCTCTCCGGTAACGGCGAGCCGGATTTCCGCTCGGCGATCGCCTTCTATCCGGATTGCCGGCTCTCGGCCGGGCTCGGCTGGAGCGCACGCGTGCCGACGCTCCTCCTGATCGGCGCCAAGGACGATGTGTCCTCGCCACCGGCCTGCCGGCAGATGATCGATGGCGCGCGCGGCCGCAGCGCGCTGACGCGGATCGTGGTCTATCCTGGCGCCTATCATGATTTCGACCGCGCCAACCTGCCGATCCACGCCGTGGCGGCCTCTGTCGACGATGCCGGCTTGCCCGAGCGCGGCCATGTCGGCACCGATCCCCAAGCGCGGCAGGACGCGCAAAAGCTCGTCGCGGAGTGGCTGTCGCGGTAGCTGTTCTTGGCACCGTCATTCCGGTGCGGTCCGTCGAGATTCCGGGTTCGCGTCTTCGACGCGCCCCGGAATGACCGTGTTCAGAATAGGCTGCCCTGATCGACTGGCTTGACGATGCGCTTCGGCGTCTTCGGCTCGCGCGTGGCCGGCTTCGGCCGCTCGGGCTGGGCCACTGCCGGACGATCCGCATCGGCGGTCGCGCCGACGCGCCCATCGGCGAATTCCAGCTCGAGCCGCGCGCCGCCGCCGATCTCGGCCGCCCCATGCAAGGGATGGCCGGCCTCGTCGCGCACCAAGGCAAAGCCGCGCGCCAAGACGCTGCGATAGGACAAAGCGGCAAGCAATTGGCCGCTATGGGTGATGCGGGCGTCAAGCCGCTGCAGCGACGTCAGCAGCGCACGGTGGGCGCGCTCGGACAGCCTTAGCGTTCGCTCGCGCTGGCGGGCAATGGTCTGGCGCTGCGCCTGCGCATTGGCGAGCTTTGAGGCCCTCAGTCTTGCCTCTAGCCCGGCAAAGCGGTCGCGGCGGCGGCGCAGCAGCGAATGCGCGGCATGGGTCAGTCTTTCGCCGCAGACGAGGTGTCGGTGACGCGCCTGCTCGACCTGTCCGTGCAGCACACGCAAGGTGAGCCGCGCGCTCGCCGCGACAAAGCGGCGGAAATGGGCATGGGTATTGGCCCGCAAGCCGCGGGGCAGGGCGGCGCCGGCGCCATCGAGCCGCTGGCGCGGGATCGCGAGCAGTTCGCCGGGCGCAGGCAGGGCGCGCGCCGCCGCGCGCAACTCGTTGCGGCGGCTCTCCTGACCGCGCTGCCAGCACATCCTGGTGCGTCGCGCGAGGCTCTCCACCTCGGCCATCAAGTCGCTGCGCACGGGGACGGCCATTTCGGCCGCCGCGGTCGGCGTCGGCGCGCGCTTGTCGGCGGCGAAGTCGATCAGCGTGATATCGGTCTCGTGGCCGACCGCCGAAATCAGCGGGATGCGGCTTTCGGCCGCCGCGCGCACCACGATCTCCTCGTTGAAGGACCAGAGATCCTCAAGCGAGCCGCCGCCGCGCGCGACGATCAAGACGTCGGGACGGGCGACCCTGCCGTGTTCCGGCAGCGCATTAAATCCGCGGATCGCGGCAGCGACCTGCTCGGCCGAACCATCGCCCTGCACCTTGACTGGCCATACCAGGACATGGCGGGGGAAGCGGTCCGACAGACGATGCAGGATATCGCGGATCACGGCGCCGGTCGGCGAGGTCACCACGCCGATCACCTCGGGCAGCCAGGGCAGCGGCCGCTTGCGCCGCTCGTCGAACAGGCCTTCGGCGGCCAGCTTCCTTTTTCGCTCTTCCATCAGCGCCATCAGCGCGCCGATGCCGGCCGGCTCCAGGGCCTCGATCACGATCTGATATTTGGAGGCGCCCGGATAGGTGGTGAGCTTGCCGGTCGCGATGACCTCGAGCCCCTCCTGCGGCTTGAACCGCATCCGGTAGAGCGAGCTCTTCCAGATCACCGCCTCGATTTTGGCGTTCTCGTCCTTGAGCGCGAAATAGCAATGGCCGGAGGAATGCGGACCGCGGAAACCCGAGATCTCGCCGCGCACCCGGACATGACCGAAACGATCCTCCACCGTCCGCCGCAGGGCATTGGACAGTTCGGAGACGGTGAATTCG
Source organism: Bradyrhizobium sp. STM 3562 (assembly GCF_045571435.1). Classification (NCBI taxonomy): domain Bacteria; kingdom Pseudomonadati; phylum Pseudomonadota; class Alphaproteobacteria; order Hyphomicrobiales; family Nitrobacteraceae; genus Bradyrhizobium; species Bradyrhizobium sp. STM 3562. The sequence goes on along the minus strand of NZ_CP120694.1, from coordinate 7,785,876 downwards.
GGCGCGTTGATCAGAGGTTCGACAGCAGGCATCTCGAATCGCGAATCGCAGGGATAGGTGCCCAAGTTAGGGATTTTCGACCGGGATCGCCAATCCGCTGGTTTCAGCCTTTTCTCTGTGGTACAGAGTACTCTGTGACAGGGCTCGACGAGATCATTCATCAGCCGCTGCGGTTACGGATCATGGCGGCGCTCAACGGCCTGCCGCAAGGCATGGGGCTGGAATTTTCCCGGCTCAAGAAGTTGACCGGAGCGACCGACGGCAATCTCGGCGGCCATATCGAGACGCTCGCCAGTGCTGGCTATGTCGGCGTGGAGAAGGCGTTCGTGGGCAAGAAGCCGCAAACCACGGTCACTGCGACCGCAGCAGGGCGCGGCGCGTTCGCGCGGCACGTCGCGGCGCTGCAGGAGATCATCGCGGGGGCGGGCGGCACGGCTTAAGACGCTCCGTCATTCCGGGGCGCGCGCAAGCGCGAACCCGGAATCTCGAGCTTTTACGCCCAAACAAGCTCGAGCGCTTTGCGCGCGCCGCGGAATGACGGACCTGGCTGGCTTTTCCCCTTGCGAGAGAAGGGGGAGTCGTGCGACCCGCTCCATCATCCAATTCCACAGACTGCACGATCGACCCATGCACATTCTCCTGCTCGGTTCCGGTGGCCGCGAGCACGCTTTGGCCTGGAAAATCGCCGGCTCTCCGCTGCTGACAAAACTCTGGTGCGCGCCCGGCAATGCCGGCATTGCGCGCGAGGCCGAATGCGTTGCGCTCGACGTTGCCAACCATGCCGCGGTGATCGACTTCTGCAGAACGAATGCCATTGACCTTGTCGTCGTTGGGCCGGAGACGCCGCTCGCGGCCGGGATCGTTGACGACCTTGAAGCCGCCGGGATCAAGGCCTTCGGCCCGAGCAGGCAGGCGGCGCAGCTCGAGGCCTCCAAGGGCTTCACCAAGGCTCTCTGCAGCGAGTTCAACATTCCGACCGGCGCTTATCGGCGCTGCACCAGTGCGGCGGAAGCGCTGGATTACGTGCGTGCGCAAGGCGCGCCGATCGTGGTCAAGGCGGATGGGCTTGCCGCCGGCAAGGGCGTGGTCGTCGCGAAGACGCAGCAGGAGGCCGAGGCCGCCATCGCCATGATGTTCGAGGGCGGGTTCGGCGCGGCCGGCGCCGAGGTCGTGATCGAGGAATTCCTGGAAGGACGCGAGGTCAGCTTCTTTGCACTCTGCGACGGCGAGACCGCGATCCCGCTCGCCTCGGCCCAGGACCACAAGCGCGTGTTCGATCGCGACCAGGGCCCGAACACCGGCGGCATGGGTGCCTATTCGCCGACGCCGTTCGTGACCGACGAAGTTCATGGCCAGATCATGAATCGGATCATCCTGCCGACGGTTGCCGGCATGAAAGCGCGTGGCACGCCGTTCCGCGGCGTGCTCTATGCCGGCGTGATGCTGACCGAGCAGGGGCCAAAACTCTTCGAGTTCAATGTTCGCTTCGGCGATCCCGAATGCCAGGTGCTGATGCTGCGAATGATGTCGGACATCGTGCCGGCCTTTCTTGCGGCTATCGACGGCGAGCTGAAGCATTTCGATCTGCGCTGGTACCCGGAATCCGCTATTACGGTGGTGATGGCGGCAAAAGGCTATCCCGGCGACTACAAGAAGGGCAGCCTGATCGCGGGGCTCGATGAAGCCGCCAAGGTCGAGGGCGTGGAGATCTTTCACGCAGGCACAGCCGCCAAGGACGGCGCCGTTGTCGCCAATGGCGGCCGCGTGCTGAACATCTGCGCGCTGGGCAAGACCATCAGCGAAGCGCAGGCCCGCGCCTATCAGGCGATCGACCGCATCAAATGGCCGGACGGTTTCTGTCGCCGCGACATCGCCTGGCAGGCGGTCGAGAAGGAGCGTGCGGATTCATAGAGGCGCGTCATCCCGGACGACGCGCGGCGCGCGTCGATCCGGAATCTCGAGCTTGTTTGGCACGTTATGAGACGCTGTCGCCGCTTGTTGTCAAAGCCGCTCTCGGTGTTTACTCCAACATCGAGGTGAGCCGGATCGCGCAAGCCTTGGAGCCGGAGCGTGAGACCCACGCCTCGGCAAATAATGATGGGTGTGCACCATGTCCGACCTCGCCGACCTCTTCCCCGGCTTTGCTTCCAAATGGATCAGCACGAGGTCCGGGCGTCTCTTCGCGCGAGTCGGCGGCGAGGGGCCGCCGCTGCTTCTGCTGCACGGCTTTTCCGAAACGCACGTGATGTGGCACCGCGTCGCGCCGCAACTTGCGGATCGCTTCACTCTCATCATCGCCGATCTGCCGGGCTATGGCTGGTCGGACATGCCCGAGAGCGACGCGGAGCACAGGCCGTATACCAAGCGCGCGATGGCGCAAACGATGGTGGAGGCCATGGAGCAGCTTGGCTATGTGCATTTCGCCATGGCCGGCCATGACCGCGGCGGGCGCGTCGCCTATCGGCTGGCGCTCGATCATCCGGGACGGCTCGCAAAGCTGGCCGTGCTGGATATCCTGCCGACCTACAATTACTGGGAACGCATCAACCGGCTCTATGCACTGAAGATCTACCACTGGACCTTTCTGGCGCAGCCATCGCCTTTGCCGGAAACGCTGATCACGGCGAGCCCCGATTTCTTCCTGAAGACCAAGATGGCGAGCCAGACCAAGGCGAAGAACCTCGACGACATCGATCCGCGCGCGCTGGAGCATTACCTCGCCCCATTCCGCGATCCTTCACGCGTGCACGCGATGTGCGAGGACTATCGCGCCGGCGCCTATGCCGATTATGAAATCGACAAGGCTGACTTTGATGCCGGCAAGAAGATCACCATTCCGATGCTGGCCTTGTGGGGTGATGCCGGCATCGCGCGCGCCGCGGCTACGCCGCTCGATACCTGGAAGATGTGGGCCACCAACGTCTCCGGCGCGCCGGTCGATTCCGGGCATTTTCTGACCGAGGAGAATCCGGCAGCGACGGCGAAGCTGCTGCGCGAGTTCTTCCTGTCTGACTAAGGGGGGCGAGGCTTCGCCTACACCTTCGTCATGGCGTGGACGAGCCCGGGCATGAAGGCGCGAGTGGGGGTTATCTGCGCGCCTTGAAAAAGTCCTTCAGCATCGCCGCCGCTTCGCTCTCGCCGACCGCGGAATAGACTTCCGGCGCGTGGTGGCAGGTCGGAGACGTGTAGAACCGTACGCCGGACTCGACCGCGCCGCCCTTGGGGTCGGTCGCAGCATAATAGAGCCTGCGGATACGGGCGAAGGAGATGGAGGCGGCGCACATGGCGCAGGGCTCGAGCGTGACGTAGAGATCGCAGTCGACGAGCCGCTCGCTGCCCAGGCTCGCTGCCGCCGCACGGATGGCGAGCATTTCGGCATGCGCGGTGGGATCGCGGTCGACGAGCGTGCGGTTCCCGGCCGAGGCGATCACCTCGTTATCGCGCACGATCACGCAGCCGATCGGCACTTCCCCGGCTCTTTCGGCCGCGCGGGCCGCAGCGAGCGCCAAATCCATGAAAGAAGGTGCGGTCATGCCTCGTATCATCGAACAAAACCTGCTAAACGGGGCGCCTTCAGCAAAAGTGGATACCGGTTTTGCGAGACAGCGCCGCGATGGCGCGCGGATTGCCTTTCGACCTGACTTAACGAAAAGAGAGCCTTTCATGCCCCGCGACAAAGATAAAGACAACGCCTCTTGGCGCGGCCGGCGTGAACGGCCGGGTGGCCGCAAGGACCGTGCCGAAGCGGCGCGGGGTGGCGAGAGGAAGTTCGCCAAGCGAGGCTTTGCGGGCAAGCCGGAGGACGGCAGGGAGCGCGGTCGCGGTGACCGCGACGAGCGTCCGTTCCGGCGGCGAGAGGAACGCGGCGAGCGCAGGGATGTCCGCGCAGATCGCAGCGAGCGCGGCCGTTTCCGCGAAGATGGCCCGCGCAAGCGTTTTGATCGCCGGCCGGATGAGGCTGGCGATGCAAAATCCTGGCGCAAGCGCGACGATCGGGGACGCGAGGAGCGCAGCGGCGGCGAGCGCGGTCGCGGGGAGCGCCCGCAATCCGCGCGCGGGCGGGAGGCGCGCGGCAGCGAGGATCGTCCCAAATTCGGCCGTCCCCGTTTCGAGCGACCACGCCGCGAGCAGGAAGGGGATCGCAAAGGCTTCACCAAGCGTCCGGGCGCCGACCGCGAACGCAAGGGCGATTTCAAGAGGCGCGGCCCGCGCGAGGCGCGTGGCGGCGAGGAGCGATCTCGCTTCGCGCGCGGGCGGGATCAGCGCGGATATGATGATCGGCCCAAATTCGACCGCCCGCGTTTCGAACGGCCGCGCCGGGATAACGAAGAGGGGCGTGAGGGTTTCGCCAAGCGTCCGGCGTTCGGCGGCCGTGGCGCCTATCGCGAACGCAAGCCTGATGCCGGCAAGCGCCCCTCGCGCGAGGAGGCCAGACCTAAGAAGGTCGGCGAGCGCATCGCCAAGGTACTGGCGCGCGCCGGGCTAGCATCGCGCCGCGATGCCGAGGAATGGGTCGTGCAGGGGCGCGTCAGCGTCAACGGCCGGGTGATCAATTCACCCGCGCTCGATGTGACCGCCAATGACGTGATCGCAGTCGACGGCAAGCCATTGCCGGCGCGCGAGCGCACGCGGCTGTTTCTCTATCATAAGCCGCGCGGGCTGATGACAACGCATGCCGATCCCGAAGGGCGTCCGACGGTATTCGACAATCTGCCGGAAGGGCTGCCGCGTCTGATCAGCGTCGGTCGGCTCGATTTCAACACCGAGGGGCTGCTCTTGCTCACCAATGACGGCGGCCTCGCGCGTGTCCTGGAATTGCCGGAAACCGGCTGGCTGCGTCGCTATCGCGTTCGCGCCCATGGCGAGATCAGTCAGGCCCAGCTCGACGAGCTGAAGAACGGTATCGAGGTCGATGGCATCAAATACGGACCCATCGATGCGACACTGGACCGCGAGCAGGGGGCGAATGTCTGGCTGGTGTTCGCGATCCGCGAAGGCAAGAACCGTGAGGTGCGCAACGTGCTGGCGCATCTCGGGCTCGAGGTGAACCGGCTGATCCGCATTTCCTACGGGCCGTTCCAACTCGGCGAAATCGCCGAAGGCGCGGTCGAGGAAGTTAAGACGCGCGTCCTGCGCGAGCAGCTTGGAGACAAGATCATTGCCCAGGCGGGCTGCGATTTCGCGCAGACCGCGCCTGATCGCGGCGGTGATGAGGAGCGCGAGGCATCGCCCGGCCAAAAGCAGCTTCGGCCGGCCGGCAAGAGGGCGGTGATCGCCGACCGCAAGGGCCGCCGCGTCCTGGTCCAGCGGACCGGCAGCGAGGAGGCTCGCGCCCGCAACGAACTCGAGGCCCGTGGTTATGGCCCGCCGCGCCGCCCCAAGCGCGGCTATCATGGCAAGCGCGATTTCAAGCCGAGGGACGAGTAGAGTCGGGATGCGCGTCGTCGGTGGACGATTGAGGGGCCGCAATCTGGCCTCGCCCGCATCGCGGGAGATCCGCCCGACCGCGGATCGTCTGCGCGAGTCGGTGTTCAATATCCTTACCCACGCCTATGGCGATCCGATTTCCGGGGCCCGCGTGCTCGATCTCTTTGCAGGTACCGGCGCGCTCGGTATCGAAGCGATCTCGCGCGGTGCGGCGTTCGCGCTGTTCGTGGATAACGGCACCGAAGCGCGGGCGCTATTGCGCAACAATGTCGAGGCGCTGGGCTTGGGCGGGGTTACAAAAGTGTTTCGCCGCGACGCGGTCAATCTCGGGCCGGCGCACCCCGTAGAGCCGTTTTCGCTCGCGTTCCTCGATCCTCCTTACGGCAAGGGCCTCGCCGAGAAGGCGCTGGCTTCCTTGCGCGATGGCGGTTGGCTGAGGGAAGGCGCGGTCGTGGTGGTGGAGGAAGCGAAGGCGGCTGGCTTCACAGTGCCGGAAGGTTTTGCGGAGCTGGAGCGGCGCGTCTACGATGACACGGAGTTCGTGTTCTTGCGGGCTGGTGCCGCGTAACAGATGTCGTCCCGGCTCGCGCTTCGCTTGTCCGGACGACATCGAGATGGGGGGCTACTTCCGCCCAAACAGGCGCTCGATGTCCGACAGCTTCAGCTCGACATAGGTCGGCCGGCCGTGGTTGCACTGGCCGGAATTGGGCGTTTCTTCCATTTCGCGCAGCAGCGCGTTCATCTCTTCCGGCCGCAAGCGCCGCCCGGCGCGCACCGAGCCGTGGCAGGCCATGGTGGCCGCGACATGCATCAGTTTCCGTTCCAGCGGCAGCGCCTCGTCCCATTCATCCATGTGCTCGGCGAGATCGCGCAGCAACGCGCTCGCGTCGACCTTGCCGAGCAGCGACGGTGTCTCGCGCACCGCGACGGCGCCGGGGCCAAAGGATTCGATCGCAAGCCCGAAGGAAGCGAGCTCGCTCTCACGCGCCAGCAGCCGTTCGACCGTCGCCTCGTCCAATTCGACGATTTCAGGGATCAGGAGGATCTGCCGCTGCACGCCATTCCTGGCGAGCGAGCTCTTCAGCTTCTCGTAGACGATGCGTTCGTGCGCCGCGTGCTGGTCGATGACGATCAACCCGTCTCGCGTTTGCGAGACGATATAGGTCTCGTGGATTTGCGTGCGTGCAGCGCCCAGCGGGCGGTCGAGCAAATCGGACGGGGGTTGCGCTTCGAAACGCACATCGGCGGTGGGCGCGCCGACATCGAAGCCCGCCTGATCCGGCTCGCCGAAGGCCGGCGCGGCTGCGGCTGCAAAGCCCGGCAGCGGGCCAGTCGGCAGCGACGGCGAGCGGCGCCAATCCCAATTGCCGGGGCGCGGTGCGAGCTGCGGGCGGAACGAGGCGATCGCGGCGCTCGCGCCGTTGGCCGCGGTGCGCCGGCCCTCGCGCGCAAGCCCCTCTTTCAAGGCGTGCACGATCAGCGCACGCACCAGGCCCGCATTGCGGAAGCGCACCTCGGTCTTCGCCGGGTGCACATTGGCGTCGACCTCGCGCGCATCCAGCGCCACGAACAGCGCCACGACCGGGTGCCGGTCGCGTGGCAAATAATCGGCATAAGCCGCGCGCACCGCGCCCAAGATCAGCTTGTCGCGCACCGGACGGTCGTTGACGAAAAGATATTGCCCCAGTGCGTTGGCGCGGGTCAGCGCGGGCGAGGCCGCAAAGCCCTCGACCAGGACGCCGTCGCGTTCGGCGCGCACCTCGATGGCGTGGTTGCGGAACTCCGCGCCCAAGACGTCGCCGAGCCGCGTCAGCCGGCCCGCGGCGCCGGGCAGCGCCGCGGCCCAGGTGCTAGGAGCGCGCTCTTCGCCGGCGAGCGTGAACGCGATGTCGGGCCGCGCCATCGCAAGCCGTCGCACCACTTCCCTGATCGCCTCGGCCTCGGTGCGGTCGGTCTTCAGGAATTTTAGACGCGCCGGCGTTGCGTAGAAGAGGTCGTTGACCTCGACGCGCGTGCCCTGGCCAAGTGCTGCCGGCATCGGCCTCGCCTTCACCCCGCCCTCCACCGAAAGCGACCAGGCATGCGGTTCGCTGGCATGGCGCGTGGTGATGGAAAGCCTTGCCACCGCGCCGATCGAGGGCAGCGCCTCGCCGCGAAATCCGAGGGTGCGGATCTGCAGGAGATCTTCATGGTCGAGTTTCGAGGTCGCGTGGCGCTCAACGGCAAGCTCGAGGTCCGCGGCCGTCATCCCGGAACCGTCGTCGGTGATGCCGATGCGCCGCCGCCCGCCGCCATCCGTAAAGACGTCAATCCGGCTCGCGCCGGCATCGATGGCGTTCTCCACCAGCTCCTTGACGACGCTGGCAGGCCGCTCCACCACTTCGCCCGCGGCGATACGGTTGACGAGCTGTTCGGGAAGTTGGCGGACGGGCATGGGTTCCAGTCAGATTCGCGTTAACCCGTATTGTAAGCATTGCGCGCGCGTCCTCAAAGCAAGGCGCTTTTCCGTTGGGGATGAGGCGGGTCTATCACATTGAAGATATTGATGTTCGATGCCACGCCACAAGCCGGGCCAGACCGTGCCACTACCAGCCGCGAGGATTGTGACGCAGGGCGGGCGGGTATATGGTTTCAAGAAAAACGATCATGCGACGAGAGGAAACCATGTGCCATTTGTTCGCGCATCAGCCGCAACGCGACTATGAATCCCAGACCCGATCGTTGCGTATCGGGGGCCATTGCACGTCGATCCGTCTCGAAATGTCGTTCTGGGACACGCTGGAGGAGATTGCAGCGACGCAGAACATGAGCCTGGCAAAATTCCTCACGACGCTGCATGACGAGGTGCTCGATCATCATGGCGAGGTCAGGAATTTCGCCTCGCTCTTGCGGTGCTCCTGCCTGATCTATCGCGCAAGAAGCGCGCAGGCGGTGGCGGAATTTCATTCCACGGCAACGCCGATTCTCGACGCCGCCGAATAGTCTTTTTGGCGGCGTCCTCGCTGCAAAGCAAAAAGCGGCTCTGGCTTGCGCACAGAGCCGCCGCGTGGGTCCGATCAAATCTCCTTCTTCTGCATCGCGCCGGCGATGTAGTCGGCCTGGCGGATGGCTAGCGACACGATCGTGAGCGTCGGATTGCAGGCCGCGCCGCTGGTGAACTGGCTGCCATCGGAGATGAACAGGTTCTTGATGTCGTGGGTCTGGCCGAACTTGTTCACGACGCCATCCCGCGGCTTCTCGCTCATGCGATTGGTCCCGAGATTATGGGTGCTGGGATAGGGCGGCGTCGGATAGGTGACGGTCGCGCCGACGGCCTCGTAAACCGCCGCGCCTTGCTTGTAGGCGTGGGTCCGCATCGCGATGTCATTGGGGTGATCATCGAAATGCACGCTGGCGACCGGCAGGCCGAACTTGTCCTTGGCCTTCGGATCGAGGGTGACGCGATTGGTCTCCTGCGGCATGTCCTCGCCGACAATCCAAAGGCCGGCCATCCGCGGATATCCCTCGATGGCGCTGGTGAACTCGCGTCCCCAGGCGCCTGGATTGAGGAAGGCCGCCATGAAGGGCAGGCCCAGCGAGAGCGTCTCCATTTCATAGCCGCCGACGAAACCGCGCTTCGGATCATAGCGCGCCTCATCGCGGATGATGCCCGCCATTGTGGTGCCGCGATACATATGGACTGATTTCTCGAACACCGCGTAGACGCTGCCGGTCGTGTGCCGCATGTAATTGCGCCCGACCTGGCCCGACGAATTGGCAAGGCCATCGGGGAACATGCTGGAGGCGCTGTTGAGCAGCAAACGCGGGCTCTCGATGGAGTTGCCGGCCACCGCCACCACGCGTGCTTTCTGCCGTTGCATGGCGCCGGTCTCGTCGGCATAGACCACGCCCGTGACCTTGCCGCTCGCATCATGCTCGATCTTGAGCACCATGCTGTTCGGGCGCACCTCCATGTTTCCGGTGGCCTCGCCTTTCGGGATTTCGGTGTAGAGCGTCGACCACTTCGCGCCGGATTTGCAGCCCTGGAAGCAGAAGCCGATCTGCAGGCAGGAGCCGCGGCCGTCGCGCGGTTCGCTGTTGATCGCCATCCGCCCGGTATGGACTTCCTTGTAGCCGAGCGTCTTGGCGCCGGCTTCGAGCACCTTGAAATTGTTGTTGCCGGGCAGGCCGGGAATGCCGTTGGTGCGCGTCACGCCCATCTTATTCTCGGCCTTGGCGTAATACGGCTCCATCTCGGCGAGCGTGATCGGCCAGTCCAACAGATTGGCCCCGGGAAGCCCGCCATAGGTGCTCTTGATCTTGAACTCATGCTCGTCGAAGCGCAGCGATGCGCCGGCCCAGTGCGTGGTCGAGCCGCCGACCGCCTTCACGATCCACGCCGGAAGATTGGGGAAGTCCTTGTGAACGCGCCAGCTTCCCGACGTCGTGCGCATGTCCTTCCAGGCAAGTTGGGTAAAGCTGTCCCATTCGTCGTTGACGAAGTCCTGGTTCTCGATGCGCGGGCCCGCCTCCAGAATGACGACCTTCACGCCCTTTTGCGCGAGCTCATTACCCAGCGTTCCGCCGCCGGCGCCCGAACCTATGATGACGACCACGCCGCTGTCGTTCAGATCGAATTTTGCCATTTTGATTCCTCCCTGATGTTCTCTGTCCAGGTGCCTAGACTTTCGGGAGCCAATCGATGTCGGCGAAGCCGCGCTTGATATAGCCGCCATACTCCGCCGAGGAGCCCTCATAGCCGAACTTCGGCCAAACCTCCTTCTGGTTGTAGAGCGAGACGATCAGATCGCCACGGACCTTCTGGAAGAAGTCGCTCGGCTCGATGCGGCGCAAGAGCGCCACCCGATCCGCTTCCCAGGGTACTTCGGCGTAAGCGAGCTGATGACGCTCGCGGGCGTCCTGGTCGAGCCGGTTCACGCCCTCCGTGATCAGCGTCTTGGTGGCGGGATCTTTCGCCGCTTTGTCGTCCCAGGGCTTGACCGCCGCGATGTAGTAGCTGTCGCCCAGGAAGTCGTGCGGATAGATGTCGCGTGCGACCTTGAGCAGCGTCTTCAGCGTCGCAGGCGGCAGCGCAACCGTGCCCTCCGCCCAGGCATCCTCGATGCTGAAGCCCGCAGTGGTCGCGGCCGCGACCACGGGCACCGTTGTTGCCGCGCCCTTGAGAAAGGTCCGGCGATCATATTTGCTGCGACGATCAACTTCTCTCATGAGCTCCTCCACTGACGTTTTATTGATTGTGATTCTTGATTGAGCCGGAAAACCGGTATCCACTTTGCGCTAACGCGGCCCTCCGGGTCCGGATCATGCTCTAGCCGAAACGTCCGCCCCTCTGGATCACCTCGATCTTGTAGCCGTCGGGATCGCTGACGAAAAAGAACCGCGCCAGTGTCCGGCCGTCGTGCTTGAAATCGCGCAGCGGCCCCGGAGACAACTGCTCCCGCGTAAAGCGGGCATGCTCGGCATCGACATCGTCGACCACCACCGCCAGGTGGCCATAGCCGTCGCCGAGCGAATAGGGCTCCTTGCGGTCGAAATTGACCGTCAGCTCGACCTCGAAAGGCGAAGAGGGATGGCACAAATAGACCAGGGCGAACTCCGCGAATTTGAAGCGGTCGGCCACTTCGAGCCCGAATGCGCGCGCGTAGAAATCAAGCGATCTCGCTTCATCGAGAACGCGGATCATCGAGTGGACGGGTTTGGCCATTCAGTTCAGCTCCTTCAAATAGGTGATGATCGCCGCGCGGGTCTCGGGCTTGGCTTGGCGGTAGACCATGAAGGCATCGGGAACGACCGCTTGCGGGTTGGTAAGCCACGCGTCCAGCCTGGCCTCGTCCCAGACGAAATCCGCCTTTGCGAGTCCCGGCGAATAGTGGAAGCCGTCGACCTTGCCGGCGGGCCTGCCGACCACTTTGGAGAGCGGCGGGCCTTGCCGGATTGGCTCAGACGGATTGATGGTGTGGCAGGTTGCACATTGCTGCTTGAACAAGGTGGCGCCATCGGGCGGCTTTGCGGCGGGCAGGGGTATTTGTGCGGCCGCCATTTTCCCCGCGAGCAGCGCGCCGCAAAATACCAGCCCGATTGCGTATCGCCCGCGCAAGCTTGTCATCCGCCTCACCTCGCTATGCGCGGATGTTAGGCGGCGGCAAACGGGCGGTGGTAGTAGCGGGCTGTTTCAGGGCAGAACAAAACAGGTCGCGGCGCCACGCCGGTGGCGCGTTGGCGAAACGCCTGGCTTAATCTTCAAACCCGCGCGAGCCGCGCCGCGCCTTGATATCGCCGCGGTGCTTCTTGCCCTCGAGCCGGCGCCGTTTTGAGGCCAGCGTCGGCTTGGTCGGTCGGCGTGGCGTCGGCCTGACCATCGCCTCGCGCAACAGGCTGACCAGCCGCTCGATAGCGTCAGCGCGGTTGCGCTCCTGGGTGCGGAAGCGCTGGGCGTGGATCACGATCACGCCGTCCTTGGTCATGCGCTGGCCGGCGAGACGAGCAAGCCGGGTGCGGGCGTCCGGCGGCAATACGATCCGATTGGTATCGAAGCGCAATTGCGCGGCAGTCGCGAGCTTGTTGACGTTCTGCCCGCCGGGCCCGGAGGCACGGACAAAGCCGATCTCGAGATCGTTTTCATCGATGGAGAGATCGCGGGAAATCCGCAGCATGACGACACCGGCAGATGGAATCGGTGCGCAGGATAGCCGGTTTGCGGCGAAACGGGCTCGCAATCTCTCCGTCGTCCTGAGTGTCGGCGCCAACGGGTCCGCGCGAAACGCGGCCCGATGACAGGCTCTGGCCTCGAAGGGCGATGGCCCGGCCTTCGCGGCGGGGCCGTCCATCCTTCGAGGCTCACTGCCTTCGCGGGGCTGACTGGTCTGAGCTGTCCGACATACCCAGACGGCCTCAATCCGCCTTGGTCGGACCCGGCGCGGCGACCGGCTGCGCCGCGGCCTGCGGGGCACGGCCGACGATCACCGTGAGCAGGCCTTGGCCCCAGAGCCGCTTGGCGGCCTGCTTGGCATCATCCAGCGTCACCGCATCGACCAGGCTGTTGCGCTTTTCCAGATAGTCGATCGGCAGGCCGTCGAGCTGATACTGCAACAGCCCCGACGCCAGCTTCGATGAGGTGTCGAGCGCGAGCATCTGCGAGCCCTTCAGATAGGACTTGGCCTCATCGAGTTCCTGTTGCGTCGGACCGTCTTGCGCGATGCGGCGGACTTCCTTCTCGATCGCGGCGATGGTCTCGCCGGCGCGGTCGGCGCGGGTGCCGGTGTTGCCGATGAACAGGGCCGAGTGTTCCATCCATGACAGCGCTCCGTAGATGGAATAGGCGAGCCCGCGCTTTTCGCGGACCTCGTGATAGAGCCGCGAGGACAGTCCGCTGCCGCCGAGAATGTGGTTGACCACATAGCCCGCCATGAAGTTCGGATCATGCCGCATGATGCCGGGGCTGCCGAAGGTGATCACGGTCTGCGGCACATCGAGCGGGACGAAGGCGCGCTGCGGCGGCTTGGCCGCCTCGACGTCGGGAACCGGGGTCAGCTTCGCCTTCGCCGGCAGGTCGCCGAAGGTCTGATCGAGCAGCTTGCCGAGCGTGGCCGGATCGACATCGCCAACCACGGCGATCTTCAGCGTGTCCTTGGCCAGCACGCGGCCGACGTAATCCTTCATGTCCGCGACGGTGATGGTCGGAACGGTATCGAGCGTACCCGAGGTTTGCCGGCCATAGGGATGATCGCCGTAGGCGACTTCCAGGAATTTACGCCCCGCGAGCGCATTGGGATTGGCGCTGTCGCGCTTGAGCCCGGACATCACCTGCGAGCGGATGCGTTCGACATCGGCGGCATCGAAATGCGGCGAGGTCAGCGCGCTGTGCAGCAGCGTGAAGGCTTCGTCCTTGTTGTCCTTCAGCATGCGCAAGGACCCTCGGAAGTAGTCCCGCGTCACGGAGAAGCTCAATTCGATGGCGCGGCGCTCGAGCCGCTCATGGTAGGCCTTGGAATCGAGATTGCCTGAACCCTCGTCGAGCAGATCGGCGACCAGGTTGCCAACGCCGGGCTTGTCCGCCGGGTCCTGGCTGGCGCCGCCGACGAAGGCATACTCCATTGCGATCAGCGGCACGGTGGAATCCTGCACGTACCAGGCTTCGATGCCGCCAGGCGAGGTCAGGTGCTGGATCTTCGTCGCGGCCTGTGACGGCGCGATCGTGGGCAGCGTTGCGGCGAGCGCCACCGCGAGCGTGCAGACAAAGCGCCGCGTGAACTTCAGATGATGGGTCACGAACGCTTCTCCTCGTGCTTGGTGGCCTGTGTGTCCTTGATGAGATAGCCAGTCACGGAACGCTTCTTGTCGAGCCATTTCTGTGCCGCCTGCCGCACCTGTTCGGCGGTCACGGCCTTGATCCGGTCAGGCCAGCTTCTGATGTCCTGAATGCTCAATCCGGTGGTCAGCGCGCCGCCGTACCAGCGTGCCATGGTTGCCTGGTTGTCCTGCGCGTAGATCGCTTCCGCAATCAACTGGTTCTTCACGCGCTCGAGATCTTCCGAGGACGCCGGATTTTCCGCAGCTTTGGCGATGACGCCATCGATCGCCTGTTCGACTTGCGCGAAATCAACGCCGGGCTTGGGCGAGGCGGAGATCGAGAACTGCGAGGGATCGAGCGCGGTGCCCTGATAGGCCGCGGAGGCCGCGACCGCCAGCGGATGGTCGACGACGAGCGCGCGGTAAAGATAGGAGTTGTTGCCGCTGCCCATGAGCTGCGCCAGCACGTCGAGCGCGGCGCTTTCGCCGGGGCTCGCGGTGGTGGCGGAGGGCACGAGGTAGAAGCGTTTCACCGTAGGCTGCTCGACATGCGGATCGGCCACCGTCACGGTACGCGGGCCCGCCGGCTCAGGCTCCTGCGGGCGAACGCGATGCGCGGGAATCGAAGATTGCGCCGCGACCTTGCCGAAGGTCTGTTCGGCCAGCGGCCGGACTTCGCCGACATCGACGTCGCCGGCGATCACCAGGATCGCATTGTTGGGCGCGTAGAAACGCCGGTAAAACGCCAGCGCATCCTCGCGGCTGAGCTTTTCGATCTCCGGATGCCAGCCGATCACCGGACGCCCGTAAGGGTGATTGAGGTAGAGCGCCGCCATGATCTGCTCGTTCAGCCGAGCCTCCGGATTGTTGGCGACGCGCATGTTGTATTCCTCGAGCACGACGTCGCGCTCAGGCAGCACGTTCTCGTCCTTCAGGATCAGGCCGGTCATGCGGTCGGCTTCGAACTCCATCATCCTGGCCAACTGGTCGCGCGGCACGCGCTGGAAGAAGCCGGTGTAGTCGTAGGACGTGAACGCGTTCTCGTTGCCGCCGATGCGCAGCACCGTCTGGGAGAATTCTCCGGCCGGGTGCTTGGCGGTCCCCTTGAACATCAGGTGTTCGAGGAAGTGCGCGAGCCCGGACTTGCCGGGCGTCTCGTCGGCGGAGCCGACCTTGTACCAGATCATTTGCGTGACCACCGGCGTGCGATGATCCTGGATCACCACCACCTGCAACCCGTTGTCGAGCGTAAACGTCGCTGGCGGAGCCGAGGTCGAGGTTGGGGCTGGGGTGGTCTCCGCGAAGGCGGGGGACGCAACGAGGAAGAGCGCAAGCAAAGCGGCTGTGGAGCGATGTAAGGGCATCATGACCTATGCAAAAAGCCCGAACTTTATCGTTCGGGTCAAAAGCACCCTTGTCCCCACGCAAACGGGTGCGACCGACGCTTTCGCGTCACGGAGTTCGATGCACGATGTGGAAAACCGGACACCGGTTTTCCGCAACATTATGCGCGAACAAATAAGCAGAGGCGATTATTGATCGCCATACTTTCCGGCGGACGGATTGTATTCCTTGTAGACCGATTCCATCTGCTTGCCGGTGCCGTAGGCGAAGTTCGGCGACGGCGTCTGGTAGCCGGGCGGCGGCTGCGTCAGCGCTTCGCGCGGCGGTTCGCCCTTGAATTCCGCGGTCTCGGTCTTGTTGCCGCCGAACAGGTTGGTGAAGCGACCCTCGAAGCCAAGCTGGTCCGGGCTCAGGACCGCGTGGCTACCGGGATCGCCGCCGGGCTGCTCGGAATCCGACGTGTGATTGTTGCCGCCGGAGGGCGCGGTTCTCGCGACATTGAGTTCGCTGGGCGACAGCACGCGGCTGGCTTCGCGGCTCTTCTCGACAGCGTCCCTGGTGTCTTTCTTGTCCTTCTTGCGTTTCTCGATGGCCGCCTTGCGACGGGCGTCGTCGGGATCCTTCGGCCAGTTCGGCACGTTCACTTCGGCCTTGGCGGATACCGGCGGCGGCAGGTCAAGCTTGGGCGGCACAACCAGGGGCGAGCGTTCGCGGTAGTCGATACCGCTGTTATCCATGTTGGTGGCGCCGATGCCCTTCATGATGCCTTCGATGATCTTCTCCTCGAAGGTCTTGTCGTCCTCGTCATCCTCCTGGGCACGGGCGGCGCCGGAGGCGACCAGCAGGCCGATGCCCAGCGCAACGGCGGAGATCCGAACGCCGCGGTTAAGCACCACCGACGAGGTCTTAGCCATCCAGCCCGAGGCATGTTGCTTACGCATCGCTTTACCTGTTCAAAACCTTACGGAATTGCCGCTGACGACGCAGTCAGCCCGACCGCCTTTGCAGGTCGTATCGGCCGGGATCAGGGCGCTTTTGCGGCGGGTAGCCCCACGAAGGAATCATACAATAGGGCTATGACTCCGGCAACGATGGCCACGTCCGCGAGGTTAAAGACGTACCAATTGAAGGTTTTTCCGCCGATCTGGATGTGGAACAGGGCAAAATCGACCACCGCGCCATAGGCTGCGCGGTCGATGGCGTTTCCGATGGCTCCGCCGATGATCAGGCCCAGCGCGACCGTTGCCATGACCGCCCGGGAGCGGACCATCCAGATCCCGAGCGCGATCACCGCCACGCCCTTCACCGCCATCAGCGCGATCTGGGCGGCCGGGTTGTCGCTCTGAAACCAGCCAAAGCTGATGCCGATGTTCCAGGCCAGCACCAGATCAAAGAACGGCGTCACCCTCACGGTGCCGCGGTGGGCAATCTCGAACACGTTGAGCAGCCACAGCTTCGCGGCCTGGTCGACCACCACGGTGATCACGGCGGCGATGAGGCCGGCGCGGAGAGGGCGGGTCATGTCGTGCCGGACGCAAGCCACGCCGTCGTCCCGGCGAACGCCGGGACCCATACCGCGGGATGGTTGTTGCTTAGAAAACTCTGAGTCATCTTTCTTCGTCTGCTCAGACGCCTGTGGTTATGGGTCCCGGCCTTCGCCGGAACGACAACAACGTCAGGGCGTGACCCCCAACGCCTTCCATTCGCGCAGCGCCTGCGCATCGCGCGGCGAGACGTCGGGATAGTCGGGGTCCTCGCCGACGGTCGGCAGGATCTTCCAGGAACGCGCGCATTTTGTCCCGACCGCCTTCTCAACCACCACCGCCACGCCCGGCACCTCGTTGAGGCGGAAGGCACCTTCTGGTGCTTCGCCCTCCTGCACTTCCGCATTCGAGGTGATGCAGATCTCGGCGAGATCGATGCCGAACAAGGTGGCCAAAAGACTTCTGTCCGAGACATAGATCACGGGGGAAGCTTCCAGCGACGAGCCGATGCGCTTGGCGGCGCGCTCGATCTCCAGCGCGCCGGTAACGACACGGCGCACCGCGCGGATGGTCTGCCATTTCGCGGCCAGCGCGTCACTGCGGTATGTCTCGAGCCCCTCCGGAAACAGGGTCAGATGCACGGAAGCTTCGGCATCGGGCCTGTAGAGGTGCCATGCCTCGTCGCAGGTGAAGCTCAGGACGGGCGCGAGCCAGCGCAGGATCGCGTCGCAGATGATGTCGATCGCGGTCAGCGCCGCCTTCCGCGTCGATGACGACGGCGGATCGCAATACAGCGTGTCCTTGCGGATATCGAAATAGAACGCCGACAATTCGCTGTTCATGAAGGCCGCTAGCGTGGCGACTACGGTCTTGTAGTCGAATTCGGCATAGGCCTTGCGCACAATCTCCGCCTGCTCGGCGAGCTCGTGCAGCATCAAGCGCTCCAGCTCGGGCATGTTGCCGTGAGCGACCTTGTCGGCCGGCCTGAAGTGATGCAGCGTGCCGAGCATCCAGCGGATGGTGTTGCGCAGCTTGCGATAGGTCTCGACGGTGTTTTTCAGGATTTCCGGGCCGATGCGCTGGTCGTCGGCATAGTCGGTCGCGCAGACCCAGAGCCTCAAGATATCGGCGCCGGAATCCTTGATCACCTTCTGCGGCTCGACCGTGTTGCCGAGCGACTTCGACATCTTGCGGCCGTTCTCATCCAGCGTGAAGCCGTGGGTCAGGACGACGTCATAGGGCGCGCGGCCGCGGGTGCCGCAGCTCTCCAGGAGCGAGGAATGGAACCAGCCGCGGTGCTGGTCCGAACCTTCCAGATACATCACACTGTCCTGACCGCCGTCGACCTTGCGCTTGATGCCATCGAGCCCAGGGAAATGTACCGGATCTTCGAGCACGAAGGCGTGCGTCGAGCCCGAGTCGAACCAGACATCGAGGATGTCGTCGACCTTCTGCCAATCCTCATTGGCGAGCGACCCGAGGAAACGCTCGCGCGCGCCGTCCATGTACCAGGCGTCGGCGCCTTCCTTCTCGAAGGCCTCCGCAATGCGCTGGTTGACAGCCTCGTCCTGCAGGATTTCGGCGGAGCCGTCGCCCTTCTCGCGCACGAACACCGCGATCGGCACGCCCCAGGCGCGCTGGCGCGAGATCACCCAGTCGGGCCGGTTCTCGATCATGCCGTTGATGCGGTTTTGCCCGGCGGGCGGCACCCATTGCGTCACCGAGATCGCGTGCAGCGCGCGGGCGCGCAGGGTATCGCCGGGCCTAGCCTTGCCATCGTTCGCGATCGGCTTGTCCATCGCGATGAACCATTGCGGCGTGTTGCGGAAGATCACCGGCTTCTTCGAGCGCCAGGAATGCGGATATTGGTGCTTGAGCTTGCCGCGCGCGAGCAGCTTGCCCGTCTCGATCAATGCCTTGATCACGGCCTCGTTGGCGTCGCCCTTTTCGCCCTTGTCGTTGATGACGCGCTTGCCAGTGAAGCCCGGTGCATGGTCGGTAAAAGCGCCGTTCTCATCGACCGTGTAGGGAATCGCGGTGTTGATGCCGCGCGCCTCCAATTCGCGCGCATGGGCGGTCCACACGTCGAAGTCTTCGCGGCCATGACCGGGCGCGGTGTGCACGAAGCCGGTGCCGGCATCGTCGGTGACGTGGTCGCCGGGCAGGAGCGGGACCGTGAATTCGTAGCCGCCGGCGAGGCCTTTCAGCGGATGCGCGCACTCCACCGCATCCAGCGTGTCGCCCGGCACGTCGCGCAATTTCTCGTAAGCGGTGACGCGCGCCTGTTTGAACACGCTCTCGGCCAGCGCATCCGCCAGGATCAGGAGATCGCCCGGCTTGGCCCAATTGTCCGCAGGCGCTTCAGTCACCCTGTAAAGGCCGTAGGCAATCTTCGGCGAGAAGGCGATGGCGCGGTTGCCGGGCAGCGTCCAGGGCGTCGTGGTCCAGATCACCACCGAGGCGCTGGCGAGCGCGCCATGGGCCGGCGAAGTGACCGGAAACTTCACCCACACCGTATCGGAGGTGTAATCCTCGTACTCGACCTCGGCTTCGGCCAGTGCGGTCTTCTCGACCACGCTCCACATCACGGGCTTGGAGCCGCGATAGAGCGTGCCGTTGGCGGCGAATTTCATCAATTCGCGCGCGATCTGCGCCTCCGCCGGATAGCTCATCGTGGCGTAGGGGTGGTCCCAGTCGCCGATGATGCCAAGCCGCTTGAACTCCTCGCGCTGCACGTTGAGCCAATGCGTCGCATAGGCGCGGCATTCCTTCCGGAACGCCACCATGGCGGCGGAATCCTTGAAGTTCGGCTTGGTCTTGCCCTTGCGGCGATAATTCTCTTCCTCGATCTTCCACTCGATCGGGAGCCCGTGGCAGTCCCAGCCCGGCACATAGTTGGAGTCGAAGCCGAGCATCTGCTGGCTCTTGGTCACGACGTCCTTGAGGATCTTGTTCAGCGCGTGCCCGATATGGATGTTGCCGTTGGCATAGGGCGGGCCGTCATGGAGCACGAATTTCGTCCGGCCCTTGGCCTGCTCCCGCAGCTTTCCGTAGAGGTCCATCTGGTTCCAGCGGGAGAGGATTTCCGGCTCGCGCTGGGGCAGGCCGGCGCGCATCGGGAAATCCGTCTGCGGCAGGAACAGGGTTTTGGAATAGTCTTTGGGGTCGGATTTTTGCGGCTTCTCGGACATCAGGTTCTGTTTGGCTCAAAAGGGCGCGAAAACGCTGGAAATAGCGGGCGAGGTGGAAAACCCGGTCTTGCGCCGAGCCCAAAGGCTCAGGCGGAAGCCGGGCCGCTAATGCCGATTATGATGCGCCGCGCAAACATGGCGCCCCTCATAGCAGGGGGGCGCCGAAATCGCAAAGGCCTGCCGGTGGGATCAGCCGATCTCTCCGAGCCTCGGAAAGGCGTCGGGAGCGGCAGCGAGTTGGGCACGCGCGATGGCGGAGTCCTCGTTCATCCGCCGGATCAAGGCGTCGATACTGTCGAATTTCAGTTCCTCGCGAATGAAGCCGATGAAAGCGACATCTAGCGTTTCGCCGTAGAGGTCGCCCTTGAAATCGAACAGGAAGACTTCGAGCAGCGGTGCGCCGTTGTCGAAGGTGGGGCGCCGGCCGAAACTGGCGACCCCGTCGATCCGCGTCTTGCCCCGCCCGACCCGCACCGCATAGATCCCGTGCTTGAGCCCGCAATTGTTGTCGAGGCGGATATTGGCGGTGGGATAGCCGAGATCACGGCCGCGCTTGTCGCCATGAATGACGCTGCCGGTAACGAACCAGGGTCCCCCCAGCATGGCGGTGGCGTCCGCAAGCTGGCCCTCGGCGAGCGCCATCCGGATGGCGGTGGAGGAGACCGGCCGCTCGTCGATGTCGATATGCGGCTGCACGTCGACCTCGATGCCGAGCCGGGGCGCCTCGGCGACCAGAAGGCTCGGGGAGCCGCCGCGCCCTTTGCCGAAATGGAAATCGTAGCCGACGGCGATGCCGCAGACCCCGAGCCGCTCGATCAGGTCACGGTGAATGAAATCTTGCGCCGAGGTTTCGGCCCGCCGCTTATCGAAGGTCATCACGACCGCCCCGGCAAGACCGGTGCCCGCCAAAAGCCTCAGCTTGGCGGTTTCGTCCGTCAGGCGGAACTGGGGTGTGCTCGGGCTGAAGTAGCGGCGCGGGTGGGGCTCAAATGTTACGGCGAGGGCAGGCCGGCCGTGCGCTCGCCCCATCTCCAGCGCCGCGGTGATTACCGCCCGGTGGCCGAGATGGACGCCGTCGAAATTGCCCATCGCCACCACGGCCCCCTTTGGCAGCAGCGCGGCGGGTGTGTCATCGCGGATCACGGAAAAAACAGTAGACATTTCAATGACGTTTCTTGAGGGCTGGTTGCGGCCTTCGGCGCGGCCGGACCGTGACTTAGCGGGGTGCGGGAAGTCAAGCCGGGCGCTTTCATCTAGCCTTCGTTACCGGACAGGCGGCCACGTCGACTGGTGAGTTAACGGGCTGTTTAAGGGCTGATGCTAGTGCTTTTGGAGAACTGCGGGGCAGGCAACCGCCCCGAGCAGAATGGTTTTGATCTGACGCTGGTTCGCGTGGGGGAGTCAAGAAATGGCGGTTGATTTGTCGATGCCGGTCCTGGTGGTGGACGATTACAGCACCATGATCCGCATCATCCGGAATCTTCTGAAGCAGCTTGGTTTCGAGA
This sequence comes from Bradyrhizobium sp. STM 3562, assembly GCF_045571435.1. Classification (NCBI taxonomy): domain Bacteria; kingdom Pseudomonadati; phylum Pseudomonadota; class Alphaproteobacteria; order Hyphomicrobiales; family Nitrobacteraceae; genus Bradyrhizobium; species Bradyrhizobium sp. STM 3562. Next base: position 7,764,636 of record NZ_CP120694.1, on the reverse strand, counting down.
ATATCGATGACGCGAGTGACGGATCGGCAGCGCTGAACAAGATGCGCGGCAAGAAGTACGGGCTCGTGATCTCGGACTGGAACATGGAGCCGATGACCGGCTACGACCTGCTCCGCGAGGTCCGCGCCGACCCCAACCTCGCCACCACGCCCTTCATCATGATCACGGCGGAATCCAAGACCGAGAACGTGATAGCGGCCAAGAAGGCCGGGGTGAACAATTATATCGTCAAGCCCTTCAATGCGGCGACGCTGAAGACCAAGATCGAGGCGGTCTTCCCGGATATGGCCACGAGCTGAGGGCTAAGTCCTAGGCACACTGGTTACCATCGGTCATGCCCGGGCTCGTCCCGGGCATCCACGTCTTTCGCGCCTGTGACGCGTAGATGGCCGGGTTAAGCCCGGCCATGACCTTGGAGCATGGGGTCGACGGGCGCCTGCCCTACCACCTCAACTCCCGTATCAGCGCCTTCGGCGGGTGGCCGAACAGCTCCTTGACCGAGGCCGGGTCGAGCTGATCGATGCCTTCGAACTCCTCGGAGTGGATGCCCCGCGTCACGAACAGGCAGTCGATGCCGAAGCCGTGGGCGCCGGCAAGATCGGTGCGCACGGAATCGCCGATGGCCAGCACCCGGTTGCGCTGAACCGGGCCGCCCCGTTGCGCGGCGGCCAGTTCCATGGCGCGTTCGTAGATCGGCCGGTGCGGCTTGCCATAGAAGATCACCTCGCCACCGAGTTCGCGATAGAGCTCGGCGATTGCGCCGGCGCAATAGATCAGGCGGTCGCCGCGTTCGACCACGATGTCTGGATTGGCGCAGATGAAGGTCAGATTGCGTTCGCGCGCTTTCAACATCATCGGCCGGTAATCTTCAGCCGTCTCGGTCTCGTCATCGAGCAGGCCGGTGCAGACCAGGTAATCGGCCTGCTCCAGTGGCGAGAGAACGGGATCAAGCCCGCGGTGGATGGAGCTGTCGCGCTCGGGGCCGAGCCAGAACAGCTTGCGGCCGGGATGGTCGGCGACATAGAGCCGGGTGAGGTCGCCGGACGAGACGATGGCGTCATAGGTGTCGTCGGCGACGTGCAGCTTGCGAAGCTGCCGCTGCACCGAATCGGCGGGGCGCGGCGCGTTGGTGATGAGAATCACCGTCCCGCCCTGATTGCGGTGGTTGCGCAGCGCCTCGCAGGCCTCCGGAAACGCCTCCAGCCCGTTATGGACGACGCCCCAGATGTCCGAGAGCACCACGTCGACGCCGCCAAGGACGTCGCGCAGTCGTTCGACAAAACGCAAGCCGCTCATGTTGCCGCGCCGCCGATCAGGCCGGTCCGGCAGCGCGGCGCACCAGCGCGGCGTTTCCGGTCATGCGCGGCGGCGGCTCGGCTGCGGCCCTTTCGCTTCCGCTTGGCTTGGCGGCGCTGTTGCCGCCCAGCCTGGGCTCAATCTTCGGTTCGGCCCTGGCTTCGGATTTCGTTTCGGTCTTCGTTTCCGGCTTGGTTTCTGATTTGGTCGCCGCCTTGGGCTCGCCTTTGGCCTCTTGCGCATTGGCCGGCGTCGTGGCGTTTGCGGCTCCCTCCGGACGCAGCGGGCGCGGCGGGGCGAACAGAAAGCCTTGTCCGAATCGCACGTCGTAATCGAGCAGGTCGACCACCGAGCGTTCGCCCTCGATCCGCTCGGCGATCAGATCGATGCCGAAGCGGCCGAGCAGATCCGAGAGGTCGGTCGGATGAATGTCGGAGGCCGCGCTCTGCTTCGGATCGAGCAACAGCGCTGCCGGCACCTTGATGTAGCGGACGCCACGGTCGGCGAGTTCCCGCGGCTCAAGGCGCAGATCGGTGACGTGATCGATCGAGAAGCGATAACCGCGCTGCGCCAGCGCCGCGAGATGCTCGGTCTCGACGGGGCCGAGGTTCCGGAACATCGACTGCTTGAATTCCAGGATGAAGGACGGCGCGAGCGCCCGGTTGGCCTCGAGGAAATCCAGACATTGCGAAAAGATTTCCGCGTTAGCCAGCGTTGCGGCGGCGATGTTGCAGAACACGCCGACATCCTTGTTGCGGACCATGAGGCGCCGCAGCACCTGCACGCAGCGTTGGATCACGATGTGATCGACGCGGCCGATCAGGCCGGCGGCCTCGGCCAGCCCGATGAAATCCTCGGCAGGCAGGATCTGGTCCCGTTCGTCGCGCAGCCGCGTGACCGCCTCGTAGAAGCGCACTTTTCGTTGCGGCAGGGTCACCATCGGCTGCAGATAGAGGTCCAGCCGGTTCTCCTCGACCGCGCTTCGGAGCGCAGCGAGAATTTGCCTCTCGCCGCGGGGCGCCGGGCTGTCGCTGGCTTTGGGTACTGTAACCGCGATAACCGGAGGCTTTTCGGCTACAGGCGGTTGCGGCGGCGAGACCGGCTGTTGCGGCTCCGCCTCGGCTTTCGCGGCCGGTTCTGCCTCGAGCGCGGCGTCGGCCGGCGCGGCGGTATGCTCGGTGAGCAGTTCCTCGTGATTGGCGACCGAGGCCGCGAGCTGCTTGACCAGCCCGCCAAGTTCGTTGATCTCGCTCACAACCGCCTGGATGCGGTCGGCACCGCTCGAATTGGCGGACGTCATCTTGGATTCGATGGCCGAAAGCCTGCGGCCGAATTCGGCGACCTGGCGGGCAAGATCGGCGGTGCCGCGCGACAAATCCGCAATCTGGTTGCCGACATCGGTGCGGTCGCGCAGCCGCATCGAAACGGCATTGTAGAGGATGAGGAAGGTCAGCGCGGCGAGCGCCACGATCGCAGATTCCGATCCGCTGATGCCGGCCACTGAATAGAGAACGAGGCCCAGCGAGGCCGAAACCAGCACCATGCAAATGGCAATGAAAATCGTAGAAATGCGGATCATGTTGCGCGCGACGCTCCCCGAAGCAGTGCAACCTTAGCACTCAATTTGATTCGAGATGCTAGCCATTCTGCAACACCGCAGCATTGCCGAAGCGCGAAGCGAGCGCTTCTGCTGGACCGTCATCCCCGCGCAAACGGCGACGCCGTTTGTCGCCGGAGGCGCTCGCGAAAGCGAGCCTCGAAGGATGAATGCCGCGCTGCAGGCACCGGGGCTGTGGCCCTTCGAGACGGCCGCGGTTCGCGGCCTCCCAGGGGTGACGGTCGCAATTTGTAGGCCGGGCGACGAGCAGGCCTCGCCGCCAAGGGCGATCCCTACGCCACCGCGCGAATCACCTTGCCGAGCTTGTCGATGATCTCGCCGATCTGGTCCTCGCTGATGATCAGGGGCGGGGACAACGCCAGCGTGTCACCGGCGATGCGCATCATCATGTCGTTGTCGTGGAAGGCGCTGACCATCGCATCATAGCCGCGCTTGCCGACCTGGTCGGCGGCACGGGGCGCGAGATCGATACCGGCGGTCAGCCCCACGGTGCGGATATCGAGCACGTTCGGCAGGCCCTTCAGTGTCATCACCGCGTCGGCAAATTTCGGCTCCAGCTCACGGGCGCGCTCGAACAGCTTTTCGTCGCGGTAGATGTCGAGCGTGGCAAGCCCGGCCGCGCAGGCGAGCGGATGCGCGGAATAGGTGTAGCCGTGGGTTAGCTCCACCACGTGTTCGGGGCCGTTCATGAAGGCGTCATGGATGGTGTCGCGCACCAGCACGCCACCCATCGGGGCCGAGCCGTTGGTCACGCCCTTGGCGAAGGTGAGCATATCGGGCAGCACGCCGTAGCGCTCGGCGGCAAACGCATGGCTAAGCCGGCCATAGCCGGTAATCACCTCGTCGAAGATCAGGAGAATGCCGTGCTTCTGGGTGATCTCGCGCAGCCGCTTCAGATAGCCCTTCGGCGCCGGCAGCACGCCGGTCGATCCCGCCATCGGCTCGACGATGACGGCGGCAATGGTGTTGGCGCCGTGCAGGTTGACCAGGTTCTCCAGCTCATCGGCAAAGTGCGCGCCATAGTCCGGCTCGCCCTTGGTGAAGGCCTGCTTCTCGCGGTCGTAGGTTGCGGGCAGATGATCGACGCCGGCGAGCAGCGAGCCGAAGATCTTGCGGTTGCCGACGATGCCGCCAACCGCGGTGCCACCAAAGCCGACGCCGTGATAGCCGCGCACGCGGCCGATCAGGCGGGTGCGGGAGCCCTGGCCATTGAGCTGGTGGTAGGCCAGCGCGATTTTCAGCGCGGTATCGGCGGCTTCCGAGCCGGAATTGCAGAAGAAGACATGATCCAAACCGTCCGGCGCGAGTTCGGCGATGCGGCTGGCGAGTTCGAAGGCTTGCGGAATGCCGAACTGGAACGGTGGCGCATAATCCAGCGTCTCCGCCATCTTGGCGATCGCCGAGGAGATCTCCTTGCGGCCATGGCCGGCGTTGGTGCACCACATCCCCGAGGCGGCGTCGATGATCTTGCGGCCGTCGACGGTGATGTAATGCATGCCGGTCGCGCCCGCGAGCAGCCGCGGCTGCTTCTTGAAGGCGCGGTTGGCGGTGAACGGCATCCAATGCGCGGCAAGATCGTTGGGGACGTTGATGGGAGTGGGGCGGGCGCTCTTGTCCAGCATGGGGGCCTCTTTTTGGGAATGTTTCGATCGATTGGCGGTCAGGCTATCAGCTTCTGCGTTTTACGGAAACCGCGCCACAATTGATATTTCGGTGCACGCCTCAACCGAGATCGGCGGCTGCAATCCAGAACACCTCGCCTTCCGAATCCTCGCTGTCGAGCCAGAGCAGCGGCAATTGCGGACATGCGGCCTCCAGCCGCTCCCTGCCGCGGCCGATTTCGCAGAGCAACCCGCCCTGCGGCGTCAGGTGGGTTCCGGCCTCGTTCAGGATGCGCCGCACAAGGTCGAGCCCGTCGGCGCCGCCGTCAAAGGCGAGCTTCGGCTCGGCGCGGCATTCGAGGGGTAGCGCCGCCATGCCCTCGGCATCGACGTAAGGAGGGTTCGAAATGATGAGGTCGTAGCGCATGTCGCCGAGCGGCGCGAACAGGTTGCCGCGATGGAGTTTGACTCGTTCCTCAAGCCCATGTTCGGAAACATTGCGCGCGGCCACAGCGAGCGCGTCCTTGGAGATATCCACCGCATCGACCTGCGCATTCGGGAAATGGCGTGCGGCCAGAATGGCGAGACAGCCCGAGCCCGTGCAGAGGTCGAGCACGTGTTCGACCTCGGCAGGATCGCCGAGCAGCGCATAACCGCCATCCTCGCCGGCCCCCAAATGCGAGTCCAGAATCTCGCCGATGAAGGAGCGCGGCACGATCACGCGCTCGTCGACATAGAACGGTACGCCGCGCATATAGATCTTGTTGACGAGATAGGCAGCCGGCTTTCGCGTTCGCACCCGGCGCTCGATCAGGTCCAGAATTGCTTTCGCCTCGGCTGCGGTGACGCGCGCGGCGGCGAAGGTGTCGAGCTGATCGGGGTGCAGGTGCAGGGCCTCGCAGACCAGGAAGGCGGCTTCCGCCACCGGATCGGTGGTGCCGTGGGCGAACACCAGCTTCGCCTCGACAAAGCGGCTGACCGCGAAGCGGACGAAATCAAGCAGAGTGAGCAGCTCGCCGCGGGCGACTTTGGCGAACTTCGATCCGGCGCCTGCACGTCTGGCGGCCGGTTTGACGGGTTTTGCCATCAGGACTTGGTCCAACGGGCGGCCGCGGCATCGTCATGTGCCTGCGCCTCGACCCAATTGCTGCCGGAGGCGTTTTCCTCCTGCTTCCAGAACGGCGCGCTCGTCTTCAAATAATCCATCAAGAACTCCGCGGCTTCAAATGCCGCCTGGCGGTGGGCCGAGGCCGTCAGCACCAGCACGATGTTTTGTCCGGGCGTGAGGCGGCCGACGCGGTGGATGACGGTGACGCCATACAGCGGCCAGCGCGCGATGGCTTCGTCCACGTGTCGCCTGATCTCGGCCTCCGCCATGTCGGGATAATGCTCCAGCGTGAGCGCCGAGACCCCATCGCCGTCGCTGCCGCGACAGATGCCGGAAAAACTCACGATCGCGCCGATATCGGTGCGCCCATCCGCGAGCAACGCGATCTCGCGCGCGATGTCGAAGTCGGCCTCCTGGATTCGGATGGTGACGCTGGTCATGGTGACGGCGGCCTCATGGCCGGAAGTGATGAGCCGCCGCGGAGGTTCACCTCTCTCCGACGGGGAGAGGTCGGCGCGTAGTGCCGGGTGAGGGGCCGCAGCTCCCACGAGAGGGTGAAACCCCTCACCCGATTTGCTGCGCAAATCGACCTCTCCCTGTGGGAGAGGTGAGACCGAATGCGCGGACAGATCGACTCAACCAAGATCATCTCACTTTACCCGCCGGTCATCGGCGGGAAGAAGGCGATCTCGCGGGCGCCTGCGATCACCGCGTCCGGTTTGACATGGGCGTGGTCGATCGCGGCACGGATCACCTTCGGCTTTTCGAACGCATGGGCGTAGGCTTCGCCGCGCTGGATGAGCCAGGCGATCAGGTCCTCGATGGTGCGCACGCTGGCCGGCGGCTCGATCGTCTCCTCGGCCTTGCCGACGCGCTCGCGCACCCAGGCGAAATATTTCAGCTTCATGCCTCATCCTCCTTGATGAGGTGATGGATGCCGGCGCGGAAATAGTCGTAGCCCGTATAGATGGTGATCAGGGCCGAGGTCCACAACAGCAGCAGCCCGATCTGGGTGACGAGAGGGCCGATCTCGGTGGAGATGATGGAGACGGCGAGGTCGCCGGCTTCGCCTGCAAGCAGAAAGCCGATCGCGACGAGCTGCAGGGTGGTCTTCCATTTGGCGAGCTTGGTCACGGGCACGCTGACGCGCAACGCGGCGAGGTATTCGCGCAAGCCCGACACCAGGATTTCGCGGCAGAGAATGATGATGGCCGCCCACAGCGACCAGCCATGGATGATGCCGTCGGCCGCGAGCATCAAAAGGCAGGACGCCACCAACAGCTTGTCGGCGATCGGATCGAGCATGCGGCCGAACGCCGATTGCTGATTCCAGATGCGGGCGTAGTAGCCGTCGAGATAATCGGTGACGCCCGCAGCGATGAAGACCGCGACGGCCACCCAGCGCAGCCACAGCGGGCCGTCGAGGATCGACTGCACATAAATGCAGCCGACCACCACGGGGATGGCAGCGATCCGCCCATAGGTCAGGATATTGGGCAGCGACCAGGAGGTCTTGGCGGCCCCTCGTGTGGTTGCGATGTTCATCCGTTCTACCAATACCGCTCGAGCGCCCAGGTCAACCCGGCCCAATCAACCCCGGCCAATTCAACCGGGCCAATTCAATCGGGCCAAGTCAATCGGGCCAAGTCAACCAGACAAGTCAACCAGACAAGTCAACGCGCCAAGACCAACCGGCCGGTTTGAGATGATCCGCCGCGGGCGACGCCCATGTGACCCGAATCCCCTTTTAGCGTGGCTCGGCGTGGAAAAACTCGAAAATCTTGCGCGCGCTCTCGGCGGAGACGCCCGGAACCTTGCCTAGATCGGCGATCGAGGCCCGTTCGATCTCCTTCAGCGTACCGAAATGATGCAAAAGGGCGCGTTTGCGCGAGGGGCCGATGCCGGGAATCTCCTGCAGGCCGGCTTCTCGAATGTCCTTCTTGCGCAGCTTGCGGTGCGAGCCGATCACGAAACGATGCGCCTCGTCGCGCAGCCGCTGGATGAAATACAGCACGGGATCGCGTGGCTCGAGCTTGATCGCCTCGCGATCCGGCATGAACAGCGTCTCGCGGCCGGCATCGCGGTCCGGCCCTTTCGCGACCCCCAAGAGCGAGACCTTCGTCACCCCCAGTCCGTCCAGGATTTCCTTGGCGGCATTGAGCTGGCCGCGGCCGCCATCGATGATCACAAGGTCGGGCCATTGCGGGAAGGCGTCATCGTCCCTCTTCTCGTTGGCCTTGCCGGCCTCCTCGTTATTGGCGCTCACCAGCCGCTTGAAGCGCCGCTGCAGCACCTCGCGCATCATGGCGTAGTCGTCGCCGGGGGTGAGGCCTTCCGACTTGATGTTGAACTTGCGGTACTGGTTTTTCGTAAAGCCCTCGGGCCCGGCGACGATCATGGCGCCGACGGCATTGGTGCCCTGGATGTGGCTGTTGTCGTAGACCTCGATGCGGCGCGGCGGATGCGGCAGGCCGAGCGTGGTGGCGAGCCCCTCCAGCAGCCGCCCTTGGGTGGATGTGTCCGCTAGCTTGCGGCCGAGCGCCTCGCGCGCGTTGGTCAGCGCATGCGCCACCAGCTCCTTCTTCTCGCCGCGCTTGGGGACGGAAACCTCGACCTTGTGTCCGGCCTTGACCGAGAGCGCATCGGCCAAGAGCTCGCATTCCTCGATCTCGTGTGAGAGCAGGACGAGCTTTGGCGGCGGTTTGTCGTCATAGAATTGCGCAAGGAAGGATGACAGCACTTCCTCAGGCGTGAACGACTTCTCCGCGCGCGGGAAATAGGCGCGGTTGCCCCAGTTCTGCCCGGTGCGGAAGAAGAACACTTCGACGCAGGAATAGCCGCCCTCCTGATGGATGGCGAACACGTCGGCTTCTTCCACGGTGCGCGGATTGATGCCCTGCTGCGACTGGATCGCGGAGAGCGCCGCAAGACGGTCGCGGTAGAGCGCCGCGGTCTCGAATTCCAGCTCGCGCGAGGCTTTTTCCATCTCGGCCGCGAGTTCCTGCTTCACCTGCTGGCTGCGGCCGGACAGGAAATCGACGGCTTCGCCGACGAGCTTGGTATAGCCGGGGAAATCGATCTCGCGCGTGCACGGCCCCGCGCAGCGCTTGATCTGGTACAGCAGGCAGGGCCGGGTGCGGCTTTCGAAGAATGAATCGGTGCAGGAGCGGATCAGGAACGCCCGCTGCAGTGCCGTGATGGTGCGGTTGACCGCGCCGGCGGAGGCGAACGGTCCGAAATAGCGCCCGGGTCGGCTTTGCGCGCCGCGGTGCTTGAGGATCTGCGGCGCCCAATGGTCGCCGGTGATGAGGATGTAGGGGAACGACTTGTCGTCGCGTAGCTGCACGTTGAAGCGCGGCCGGAGCTGCTTGATCAGATTGGCTTCCAGCAGCAGCGCCTCGGTCTCGGTCGTGGTCGAGACGATCTCGACCGAGACGGTGGCCGCGATCATGCGCAGGATGCGCGCCGGCAGCGGCGCATTGACCCGCGCATAGGACGAGAGCCGTTTGCGGACGTTCTTTGCCTTGCCGACATAGAGCACGTCGTGGGCGGCATTCAGCATGCGGTAGACGCCGGGCGAGGTGGGGGCGAGCCGCACCGCTTTTTCGATCGCGGCATGGCCGATCGCAAGAGGTCCCTCGGCTACAGCTTCCGTGCTTTCCTCGGCGAGTTCCGGCAGGCGGGCGTCGTCGTCCTCCTCGGCGGGGGCGCTTGCAGGATCGATATCCGGCGGCGTGAGCCCCTCGGGCGGCAAATCGCTTGCGGAACCGCGCTGCCCGTTCCTTGCGCCGGGCGCCTTGGCTTGATCGCTCTTGTGGATGGTCATGGTCGCAAATTTAAGCGCTGGCGTTCGCGATTTGAAGTTCCTGGGCCGGCTTCCGGTGGATAGCGCGGGACAACGGATCTGTGGGTCGCGCGAAGGCGTCGGTAAGGTTTCCTTAAGATTACCGAGCGGGCGGTAACCGCGCTTAACAAGGCTTTAACTTAAAGCTCTCGATAAATCTTCGCGAAAAGGACTGGAGTTTCGTAACCATGCGGTTCGTGGAGCGCCTTCGCTTTGGCGTATTTCGAACCTCTTGGTCGCGGCAGTTGCGTTGGAGTGTTGCGATGAAAAGGTTCGCTGTCGGTGCCGCTGCGCTGACCCTGGCGAGCACGGCGTTACCCGCGAGAGCGGCCGACTACTATGCGCCGCGCCAGCCCTATACGGTGAACCAGCCACTCAATGCCTATAGCTGGGCCGGGCCCTATCTCGGCGGCAATCTCGGCTATGCCTGGGGCACGGTGTCAAACAACCCGACCAAGCCGTCCGGCATCGTCGGCGGTGTGCAGGGTGGCTACAATTTCCAGAACGGCCCCTGGGTGTTCGGCATCGAAGGCGACCTCGAAGCGACCGGCGCCGATGACACGTTCGCGCCCTGGAAGTTTTCCAATCCCTGGTTCGGCACGGTGCGCGGTCGCGTGGGTTATGCGTTCAACAACATCCTGTTCTACGGCACCGGCGGTCTCGCCTTTGGCGAATTGCGCGGCCAGACGTTTGGCGTGTCGGAATCGCAAACCAGCGCCGGCTGGACTTTGGGCGCGGGCGTCGAATTTGGCGTGGCACAGAACTGGACCGCCAAGGTCGAATATCTCTACGTCGACCTCTCGGAGAGCAATTTCGCGATCACCGGCACCTCGAACGGCTATCGCTTCGACATGCTGCGCGTCGGCGTGAACTACCATTTCTAGAGCACGATCCGGAGGGCCGCGTCGGCGCAAAGTTGAGCTCGGCTATTCCGAACGGATCGTGCTCAATCGACAAAGTTCCAAGAAGAAAAAACGGGCAAGCAACAACCTCCCGGCCGTGGCTCACGGTCGGGATTTTTTTGTAGCATCTTTCGCGCAGCATCCTTCGAGCAAAGGCTCACTTTGAACCCGCCGCCTGAACGCATTGCGGGTTCAGATGAGCAAAATGCGTCCTAACTCAAACCGACACTAGGATTGGATCACCAGATTGACCGCCTTCGGGCCCTTGCCCTTCTTGTCCGGTTCAACCTCGAATGTGATGCGTTGTCCTTCGGTCAGGTCCTTCAATCCTGCCCGCTCGACCGCCGTGATGTGAACGAACACATCGCGCCCGCCGTCATCGGGCTTGATGAAGCCATAGCCACGTTCTCCATTGAAGAACTTGACCGTACCAGTCATGGCCATCGGGAAACTCCTCCCCCGTACTGCTTCCGACCGCTACGCCTCACGCGTATCGGCCCGACCGGACATTCGCTGCCGGAAAGCTGGGCCACCTTAACGTCCCTGCGTCTTGCCCCGCCGGGTCGCCTGGATTTTTTTGGCCTCGATCGCTCCGCCGCAACCATTCGCGGAAGCGGGGCGTAAAGCCAGTCTCATCGACTTAAGCATAATACGGTTCGCCGCGAATTGACTACGGCTTTTCCACCGTCTTCCCCTTCACGGTTTCGGTGTTTCGAGCCGGAAGCGGGCGGTGCCGCCTTGGCCCAGCGGCCTTTCCAGTTCCGGCAGGATGATCTTGAGCTCGCCATGCAGTGTCCATGGCGGGTTGACGATCAGCAGTCCGGTCGAGGCAAGCGGCGCCCCTGCTGTTTGCGGCGCCACGCTGAATTCGAGCCGCAGGCATCTGCCCGCCGGCTTGACCCGGCCGGCAGCCTGGACGACGGCGCGGGCGAGATCATCCGTCGCGCGCCGGCTCTTGGCGGGATACCAGAGCAAATAGATACCGGTGGGCCATTTGGCGAAGGTCGCGGCGAAGCGATCGGCGAGGCGCTCGAACTCGTCTTTAGCCTCGAACGGCGGGTCGATCAGCACCAAGCCACGCCGCTCGTTGGGCGGCACGAAGGCCGGCAGCGCCACCCAGCCGTCCAGGTCGACCACTTTGGCCTGGGCGTCGCGGCGCAGCGCATCGATCAGGTGCTTGCGGGCGCGCGGCTCGACCTCGCAAGCGGTCAGCCGATCCTGCGGGCGAAGCAGCGCGCGCGCAATCAGCGGGGAGCCTGGATAGGCGGTGAGATCGGATTGCGGGTTAAAGGCCGCCACGGTGTCGAGATAGGGTTTGATCAGCGCTGCGGCGGCCTGCGAGAACTGCGCCTGCATCAGGCGGGCAATGCCGGTACGCCATTCGCCGCCCCGGCTCGCTTCGTCCGAGGTCAGATCGTAGAGGCCGGCGCCGGCATGGCTGTCGATGACGCGAAACGCAGCCGGCTTTTCCTGCAGGTAAAGCAGGATGCGCACCAGCACGATGTGCTTCAGACAATCGGCAAAGCCGCCGGCGTGAAAGGCGTGACGGTAGTTCATGGCGTGACGCTGCTGATTTTATTGCGCGGTATGCAGCGTGTTCTATCCGTCATGGCCGGGCTTGTCCCGGCCATCCACATTCTACGGGCGTGGCGATAAAGACGTGGATGCCCGGGACAAGCCCGGGCATGACGACGAAGAGAATCACCCGCCGCGCATCGGCGGCATCGTCACCTGGTCACGGCGGCAGGCGCGACTATCGATCTCCTCGCAGTTCCGGAACTGCAGATCCTTGCTCATGCAGATGCGCACTTCCGACAGCCGCGTCCGATTGCAGGTGACAGCGATAGCGGAGGGGGAGAGACCGGGGTTGGCCTTGATGAAGGCGTCCTCGACGTCGCCTGGCGCCACCGTTTTGGGCTCGGACAATTGCAGGAATTCAGGCGGAATCTTCACCGCCGCACGCGCCTTCCGGACGGTCTCGAAATAGGCGCGCTCGGAAAGACCCGAACAGGTCCCGTGCTTATCCCATTCATTGTAGATCAGGCCCGGCGCGGGCATCAGGTCGAGCATCGAGAGCATGATGTTGCGCTCGAGCCGCGGTGACGGCCGCTGGCAATATTCGGGATAGCCGTGCTCATATTGCGGCCACAGCCCGTGCACCACGAAGGAAAACGGGCGCCCGCCGCACTGGGCCTGCTGGGACCGTCCGTTATTTCCCCGCTCTTCCGCCTCTTCGCAGTAGGACGGCGACCACGACAACGACAGCACGTAATAATCGAACTCGCCGGGGGTATTCTGGCGCGCGTCCTGGGCCGAGGCCGGCCTGGCGGCCGCAACCAGGCTGCACGCTAGGAGAATCCCACAAATCCGGATTGAGACAGACATCACAAAAACCTCCCTACACCGGCGCGGAGCCTAGCAGGCGAGTGGAACATTTCAAGAACAAATTGTCGGTCGGCGCGCAGTCAGGACCAAGGCACGATCGGAAGGCCAAGATCGCAAGACGGTGTCCTTCGCAATATGCGCGAAACGCGCGGACGCCATCCCCATATGGCCGCCCGCGCGACTGATTGGCGGCCGGCGGCCTACGGGCCGGCGAGGCGGCAGCGCGGGTTATAGGCCCAGTTGCGGTCGAGCCCGGTCACGCACCATTCGACGCCCTGGTCGAAGCCGGCAAACCCGCCATCCTCGATGATCGAGAAATTGACCGTCCGCACTTTGCCGTCGCTGGTCATGGCCTTGCCGCTGCAAAAGCGACGCGGAATGTTGTCGGACTGCCAGGGGCGGAAGGCCACCTCGTGAATGTTGCCATAACCGGTGATCGTCAGGCTCGAATTCCAGTACATGCTCTCTTTTTCCTGGAATTGCGACGTGATCGTGCCGAGCGCCTTCTCGCAAGGTGCGACCCGTCCCTCATATAGCGGGCCCGAGAGCCAGAAATTCAATTCGAGCGGGTTGGCGGCCTGTGCCGTTTGCGCGGACGCCAAAAGGCCCAATGCCGCCGCAAGCGCGGTCGCGCTGCCAAGCCGTTTGCATCCAAGCCGTTTGAACGAGGTGATGAGGTCGCGCATGGTCTTTTCCGGCAAAGCTGATCAGTGAGCGCTGACCGTGCCGCGAAGGCGCGACCGGGTCAAGTGCAGCGCGGCAACACTTTTCAGCAACCCAATCGTCAAGGAGACAACGTCGCTTTTCAGCCTTTATCGGCGGCCCTAAGATGCGCGCAAGCGAAAGGGAGTCTCTGATGCGAAGGATTGTGGCCGCGGGCCTGGTTGCCATTTGCGGAATGCTGGGAGGTCACGCGGCGCGGGCCGACTGGGTGCCGCCTTTCAAAGGCAATGATACCGGCGGCATCATCGCCTATTCTCTGGCCCAGCAGGTTGACGCAAGGCAGCTCGCCGTCAATCACTGCGCTTCCTATGGCAAGGTGGTCAAATTTCTCGCGGTCGACGCGCAATATGGCGGCTACATCTCGTTTTCCTGCCGCTGGGTGCCCTATGGGGCCAATGAGCGGCCGCTGCGTACGCTTTACTGAAACTTCCCGACCCACGAGCAACCAGTTAGGGCCCGCATCATGAGGCGGCAGCTTGTTCCTGTGTGTCTCGGTGCTGGCGCGCTGGCGGTCTTGCTGCCGGCGGCGCATGGCGAGGACTTGCCGCTGCGCAAGCCGGGTCTGTGGGAGATGAAGCTTGTGCGTAACGGCTCCGGTCTGCCCGAATTGACGATGCAGCATTGCACCGACGCGACGACCGACAAGGACATGAACAACACGGTCTCGCCGATGGCAAAGCAAATCTGCTCCAAGCAGGACCTGCAGAAGACCGCGAACGGTTATGTCGCCGATTCCGTCTGCAGCGTCGGCGGGGGCACCCTGACCTCGCACTCGGAAATAACCGGCGACTTCAATTCCGCCTACACGATCGTGACCACGTCGCACAGCGACAAGGGCCTGGCCAATTTGCGCGATCTGACCACCCGGCTCGAAGGCAAGTGGCTCGGTGAGTGCAAACCAGGCCAGAAGCCCGGCGACATCGTGATGCCCGGCGGCTTCAAGCTCAACGTCAAGGACGCGGAGAAGCTGAAAGGTCTGTTGCCGAAGTAGGCAAGCTGCGAGGCGCGGACTTCGGCGGCCTTTTCCGTAAAGTGAGGAGGCGCTGTGCGCCGGGGCGAGGGGTTATCCCCTCGCCGCCGCCTTCTTGCGCCAGGCGAGATGCGCCGCACAGGTGCAGCCGGGCGGATGCGAGGCGATATCGTTGGCGGGCATCGCCACGGGCGCGGCCGTCGGCATCGTCTCCTGCACCGCGCGATCCGCGGGCGAGCGATCCTGCGTCGGGATGTAGTTCAGGATCGGCGCGAGCCATCGCTCGATCTCGGCGGCGCTCATCCCCTTGCGCGCGGCATAGTCCTCGACCTGGTCGCGTTCGATCTTGCCGACGCCGAAATAGTAGCTCTCGGGGTGACTGAAATAGAGCCCTGACACCGAGGAGCCTGGCCACATCGCAAAGCTCTCGGTGAGCTTCACGCCGGCTTGCTTCTCCGCATCGAGCAACGCAAACAGCGTCTTCTTCTCGGTATGATCGGGCTGCGCCGGATAGCCGGGCGCCGGGCGAATGCCCTGATACTTCTCCAGGATCAGCTCCTCGTTCGACAACGCCTCATCCGGCGCATAGGCCCAGAACTCCCGGCGCACACGCGCGTGCATGCGTTCGGCAAACGCCTCGGCCAGGCGGTCGGCCAGCGCTTTGCACAGGATCGAGGAGTAATCGTCGTTGGCGTTCTTGAAGCGATCGGCGACCGCGTCCTCGCCAATGCCCGCCGTAACGACGAACCCGCCGATATAATCTGCAACCCCGGAGGTGCGCGGCGCGATGAAGTCCGACAGCGCGGCGTTGAAGCGGCCCTCGCGCTTCTCGAGTTGCTGGCGCAGCGTGTGCAGGGTCGCGACCTTCCTGGTCCGCGTCTCGTCGGCATAGACCGCGATGTCGTCGCCTTCAGCATTGGCCGGCCAGAAGCCGATCACGGCCTGCGCCTTGAACCATTTCTCCTGGATGATGCGCTCGAGCATCTGGCGCGCATCCTCGTAGAGCGCGCGGGCGGCTTCGCCCACTTTGGCGTCGTCAAGGATCGCCGGGAAGCGGCCGGAGAGCTCCCAGGTCTGGAAGAACGGCGTCCAGTCGATATAGTCGACGAGCTCGGCGAGGTCGTAATTCTCAAAGCTCCTGGTACCGATAAAGCTCGGCTTCTTCGGCGGCGCCGCCGCAAAATCGATCTTCATAGCATTGGCCCGCGCAGCGGCGAGCGACAGCCGCTTCTTGTCGGCCTGGGCGCGGAAATGCGCCGCGGAGATTTTTGCGTATTCGGCGCGGATCTCCGCCGCATAGGCCTCGCGCTTGTCGGACAGAAGCGAGGACGCAACGCCCACCGCGCGGCTCGCATCATTGACATGCACCACCGGCCCGCTGCGATAATTCGGGTCGATCTTGACAGCGGTGTGCACACGGCTCGTGGTGGCGCCGCCGATCAAGAGCGGGACCTTCAGCCCCTCACGCTGCAGCTCGGACGCGAAAAACGCCATCTCGTCCAGTGAGGGCGTGATCAGCCCGGAGAGGCCGACGATATCGGCGCGTTCGGCCTTGACGGTCTCGACGATCTTCGCGGCGGGCACCATGACGCCGAGGTCGATGACCTCGAAATTGTTACATTGAAGCACGATGCCGACGATGTTCTTACCGATGTCGTGGACGTCGCCCTTCACCGTGGCCAGCACGATCTTGCCGGCGGCGTGGCGATCGTCGGTGTTCCCTGCGGCGAGGTTCTTCGCCTTCTCCGCCTCCATGAAGGGCATCAAATAGGCGACCGCCTGCTTCATCACGCGCGCGGACTTCACGACCTGCGGCAGGAACATCTTGCCGTCGCCGAAGAGGTCGCCGACCACGTTCATGCCGGCCATCAACGGTCCCTCGATCACGTCCAGCGGCTTTGCCGCGGCCTGGCGCGCTTCTTCGGTGTCCTGCTCGATGAACTCGGTGATCCCATGCACCAGCGCGTGGCTGAGGCGCTTGTCGACCGGCCATTCGCGCCAGGCGAGATCGGCTTCCTTCGTCTGCTTCTCCTTGCCGCGGAATTTTTCCGCGAGCGCCAGCAGCCGCTCGGCTGCACCTGCATCGCGGTTGAGGACGACGTCCTCGCAAGTTTGCCGCAGCTCGGGATCGATGTCGTCATAGACGATCATCTGCCCGGCATTGACGATGCCCATGTCCATGCCGGCATGAATCGCATGATACAGGAACACCGAATGCATCGCTTCGCGCACCGGTTCGTTGCCGCGGAACGAGAAGGAGAGATTGGAGACGCCGCCCGAGACATGCGCGCCGGGCAGGTTCTGGCGGATCCAGCGCGCGGCCTCGATGAAATCGACTCCGTAATTGTTGTGCTCCTCGATGCCGGTCGCAATCGCGAAGATGTTGGGATCGAAGATGATGTCTTCCGGCGGCAAGCCGACGCGGTTCACCAGGATGTCGTAGGCGCGTTTGCAGATATCGGTCTTGCGCGCAAAGGTGTCGGCCTGGCCCTTTTCGTCGAAGGCCATCACGACGACAGCCGCACCATGACGCCGCGCGATCTTGGCCTCGTGGATGAACTTCTCTTCGCCTTCCTTCAGCGAGATCGAGTTCACGATCGACTTGCCCTGCACGCATTTCAGGCCGGCCTCGATCACGTGAAATTTCGAGGAGTCGACCATCACGGGCACGCGGGCGATGTCGGGCTCGGCAGCGACGAGATTGAGGAAGGTCCGCATCGCCGCTTCCGAATCGAGCAGCCCCTCGTCCATGTTGACGTCGATCACCTGCGCGCCGTTCGCGACCTGGTCGCGCGCCACCTGCAGCGCGGCGGTGTAATCGCCCGCAGTGATCAACTTGCGGAAGCGGGCTGAACCCGTGACGTTGGTGCGCTCGCCGACATTGACGAAGGGGATCGCGGGCGTGAGCTCGAATGGCTCCAGGCCAGACAGCCGCAGCCGTGGCTCGATCGTCGGCACCACGCGCGGCTTATGCGCCGCAACGGCGGCGGCGATTGCCTTGATGTGCTCGGGCGTGGTGCCGCAGCAGCCGCCGACGATATTGACGAGCCCGTCACGCGCGAACTCGCCGATCAGGCGGGCCATATATTCGGGGGTCTCGTCGTACTGGCCGAATTCGTTGGGCAGGCCGGCATTGGGGTAGGCGCAGACCAACGTATCGGCGATGCGGCTGATATCGGCGATATGGGCGCGTAAATCCTCGGCGCCCAGCGCGCAGTTGAAGCCGATGGTGATCGGGCGTGCATGCCGCACCGAATTCCAGAACGCTTCCGGCATCTGGCCCGAGAGCAGGCGGCCGGATTTGTCGGTGATGGTACCCGAGATCATCACGGGCACGTCGATGCCGCGCTGTTCGCAGATCTCCGCGATCGCATATAGCGCTGCCTTGGCGTTGAGCGTGTCGAAGATGGTCTCGACCAAGAGCAGATCGACGCCGCCATCGAGCAGGCCCCTGACCTGTTCACCATAGGCCTCGCGCAGGTCGTCGAAGGTCACCGCGCGATAACCGGGATTGGACACGTCGGGCGAGATCGAGGCGGTGCGATTGGTTGGGCCGATGGCGCCGGCAACGAAACGCGGCCTGCCGTCCTCGGCGGAGACGCGCGCGGCGGCGGCGCGCGCAAGCTTCGCGCCCTCGCAGTTCATCTCATAGACGATATCGGTCAGCTCGTAATCGGCTTGCGCGATCGAGGTCGAGGAGAAGGTATTGGTGGCGACGATGTCGGCGCCGGCGCGCAAGTAAGCGGCGTGGATGTCCTCGATCGCTTTGGGCTGCGTGAGGATCAGAAGATCGTTGTTGCCGCGGAGGTCGCGATGGAAGTTGGCAAAACGCCCGCCGCGAAAAGCGGCCTCGTCGAATTCCAGGCCCTGGATCATGGTGCCCATGGCGCCGTCGAGCACCAGGATGCGCTCGCGCGCGGCGGCAAGCAGGGCAACACGCTTGGGGGAGACGGTTACGGACATCAGGCAGCCTCTTGCGCGCCGTTCTTCGTGCCCTTGGGGCGAATGCCGAGCAGATGGCTGATGGCAAACACGAGATCGGCGCGGTTCATGGTGTAGAAATGGAAGGTCTCGACGCCGTGCTTGGCCAGCTTCTGCACCTGGCCGGCGGCAACAGCGGCGGCGACGAGCTTGCGCGTTTCGGGGTCATCGTCGAGGCCCTCGAATTTCTGAGCGAGCCAGCCGGGGACGCTGGCCCCGGCGCGCTTGGCGAAATTGGCGGCCTGCTTGAAATTCTGCACCGGCAGGATGCCGGGAACGATGGGAATGTTGATGCCGCGGGAGCGCACGCGCTCGAGATAGCGGAAGTAGAGATCGTTATCGAAGAAGAATTGCGTGATCGCCCGCGTGGCGCCGGCATCGACCTTGGCCTTGAGCATGTCGATGTCGGCATCGAAGCTTGCGCTTTCCGGGTGCTTTTCCGGATAGGCCGAGACCGTCACCTCGATGTCGCCGTGGCGGCGCTTGATCGAGGCCACGAGATCGGCCGAACTGCGATAACCCTCAGGATGCGGCGTGTAGGCTGCGCCGATGCCGCCGGCCGGATCGCCGCGCAGCGCCACGATATGGCGGACGCCGACTTCGTAGTAGCGGGACACCACGTCGTCCACGTCGGCGCAGCGCGCGTCCACGCAGGTGAGGTGGGCGGCGGGGACGAGCGCGGTCTCGGAAAGGATCCGGGCGATGGTGGCATGCGTCCGCTCCCGCGTGGAGCCGCCCGCGCCATAAGTGACCGAGACGAAATTGGGCGCAAGCGGCGCCAGCCGCTTGATGGTCTCCCAAAGGCTCTTCTCCATCTCCTCGGTCTTCGGTGGGAAGAACTCGAACGAGATCGCAGGTGCTGGCAGCGCTCGGGCCCCGTTTGAGGCGGGGGGCGTCGGCTCGGTCATGGGACCATAAACTCCAGTGGTTCGCAGCTCGGGCTTGCGAGGGGCTAAGATAGGCCAAATGGGAAGCCGCAAACAGCCCATCAGTGGTGGGAAATTGCCCAATATGATCTAATGTTGGCCTATGATTTTACCTGAGCGGGCCGTGCAGTGGGCAAGCGTAGAAACGAAAGATCGGTCATTTGACGCTACTTGGGGAGATTTTCTCGGGCTAGATGGGGTGGGCGAATTAAATTTAATTCTCAAGTCTTGCTTAGATGTCCAACTCCGTGCTGCGCCGCCGACGCGTGAGATCCCGCGAGTCCGCGGGAGGGGGCTTCCCGGAACGCTCATTGCCCGCTTGCTGCCGTGCACTAGGTTAGTAGGCCATGATCCCGCTCTCTGTCCTCGATCTATCCGTCGTCACCACGGAAACCCGCCCGGCGGCGGCGCTGCGCAACAGCATCGATCTCGCCCGCCATGTCGATGGGCTCGGCTATGTCCGCTACTGGCTCGCCGAGCACCACAATCTGGCGTCCGTCGCCAGCCCCGCCCCCGACGTGATGATCGGGCAGATCGCGGCGGCGACGCGCCACCTCCGCGTCGGCTCCGGTGGGGTGATGCTGCCCAATCATGCGCCGCTGGTGGTGGCCGAGCGCTTCAAGATGCTGGAAGCGCTGTTTCCTGGCCGAATCGATCTGGGCTTGGGCCGTGCGCCCGGCACGGATGGCGCCACCGCCTACGCGCTGCGCAGCCAGCTCGATCGCCGCGAGGGCGACGATTTCCTGGAGCGACTGCATGAACTGATTCTGTGGGAGACGCGTGATTTCCCACCGGGGCATCCCTACAACAACGTCGTGGCGATGCCCGACGACACGCCACTGCCGCCGATCTGGCTGCTCGGTTCCAGCGACTACAGCTCCGAACTTGCCGCGCAGGTCGGGATGGGGTTCGCTTTTGCGCATCACTTCGCGTCCCATGACGCGGTCGCTGCGATGACGAGCTACCGCGCCCACTTCAAGCCGTCCGGCTGGCGCGCGACGCCGCATGCGATCCTGGCGGTGGCGGTGGTCGCGGCGGAAACGGATGCGGAAGCCGAACGACTGGCTTCGTCAATGGATCTCAATCGATTACTGCGCGACCGCGGCAAGTATTCACCGCTGCCGAGCCCGGAAGAGGCTCTGGCCTATCCCTACACCGATGCCGACCGCGCCTTGATCGCGCGCAATCGCTCACGCCTGTTCGTCGGCAGCCCCGCGACCGTCATGCAGAAGCTGCAGCCGATGATCACGGCGTGCCAGGCGGATGAGCTGATGGTCATCACCGCCGTCTATGACCATGAGGCGCGGAAGAAGTCATACAGCCTGCTCGCGGAAGCGTTCCGGCTGACGAAGCCGCGCGCAGCCTAAGCGTGGTCGTCCCGGACAAGCGAACGAAGTGAGCGCGATCCGCGACCATACCGCGGAATCTATCGATCGAGCACGACGGTTGGTGCCTTGGGCAAACAACAACCGCCTGTGGCTATGGGGCCCGGCTTTCGCCGGGGCGACAAGGATTACTCCTCGTTCTCCCGAAACGTCGCGCGGAAGTTGTGGCCGGGATAGACGCCGACGATGCGGAACTCGCGGGAGAAGAATTTCAGCTCCTCGATCGCGAAGGCGAGCCCGCGGTCGTGTGGATGGCCTTCGACGTCGGCGTAGAACTGGGTGGCGAAGAAATTGCCGTCGACCATGTAGCTCTCGAGCTTGGTCATGTTGACGCCATTGGTGGCAAAGCCGCCGAGCGCCTTGTAGAGCGCGGCGGGGAGGTTGCGCACCCGGAACACGAAGGTCGTGATGATGAGCGGCGCCGAGCCCTGTTGGGCCCACTTCTCCTCGCGCGCCAGCACCACGAAGCGCGTGGTGTTGTGGGCCTCGTCCTCGATATCCTCCGCAAGAATGTCGAGACCGTAGATCTCGGCCGCAAGGCGCGAGGCAATGGCCGCGACGCTTCTGTCGCCGCGCTCGGCGATGTCGCGCGCGCTGCCGGCGGTATCGGCGGCGACGATCGGCTTGACGCCGAGCTTGCGGATGATGCGGCGGCATTGGCCGATCGCATGGACGTGGCTCTCGACCGTCTTGATGTCGGCGAGCTTGGCTCCGCGCGGCGCCATCAATTGGTGCCGAACCGGCAGGAACCATTCGCCGACGATGTAGAGGCCTGAGGTCGGCAGAAGATGGTGGATGTCGGCGACGCGTCCCGCAACCGAGTTCTCGATCGGGATCATGCCGAGATCGGCTTCTCCGGAAGCGATCACGGACAGCGCGTCCTCGAAGGTCGCGCAGGGCAGGGGCTCGGCGTCGGGATAGGCTTCGACGATGGCGATGTGGGAGTTGGCGCCCGGCTCGCCCTGGAACGCGATTTTCAGCTTTTTGGTCATGGCGGCCTTCTACAGCATGATCCGGAGAAATGGGTAGCGATTTCCAGAAAAGATCACGCGCAAACAAAAGGATAGAGCAGGATCACGCTTCGGGGAAACGGCATCCCCGCTCGCGCTCAGGATTTCGCCAGTATGCGGCGGGCAGTTTCGAGGTCGGCCGGGGTGTCGACCCCGCGCGGCACGCTGTCAACGATGGTGATGTCGATGCGCATGCCCGCTTCCAGCGCGCGGAGCTGCTCGAGCTTCTCCTGCTGCTCCAGCGGTGAGGGCGGCAGGCGGACAAAACGTTCCAGCGCGGCACGGCGATAGGCGTAGAGGCCGATATGATGGTAACGCTGCCCCTCGCCATGCGGCGCGGTCGCGCGGGTGAAGTAGAGCGCCCGCAGGCGTCCTCCGCCGAGCGGACTGCCGACCGCCTTCACGACATTCGGATTGGCGCTCTCTTCCTTGGTGTGGATCTTCGCCGCAAGGGTCGCGATGTCGACCGCGGGGTCGGAGAGCGGGGCCAGCACGTCGCGGATATTGCCGGGTGCAATGGTCGGAAAATCGCCCTGCACATTGATCACGATCTCGGCCTCGCCCCTGGGATCGAGCGTGCCGAGCGCCTCGAACACCCGGTCCGAGCCGGAAGCGTGGTCGGCGCGAGTCATGACTGCCTCGCCGCCGTGGGCGCGCACCGCTTGCGCGATCTCGATCGTGTCGGTCGCAACCGCCACGCGTCCTATCGCCGCCGCTTCCGCGCGGCGAAATACATGGACGATCATGGGCAGCCCCGCGATGTCGAGCAGCGGCTTGCCGGGCAAGCGGGTCGACGCCATGCGCGCGGGAATCACCACTAAACTGCGTTTGTCCGACATGCGGGGTGGGTCTCGCTTCAAGGCTTCCGAATGGTGGGGATGAGGCGAAAGCCGGCGCGTTTATACGGGTTGCCAGAGCACGGGCAAACCGATATCTGATCGCTGTTCCCGGGGGAGGATGCGAAAGCGCGATTCCGGGGTTCAATTCCGCGGGTCGGCCCAACCGGCCCCATCATAGACTTTTCGGCTTGGGGCCTGATTCGACATGGACTCCTTCGAACTGAATAAGATCCTCGGTGCGGTTCTCGGCACCTGCCTGGTCCTCTTGATCACCAATTTCACCGCCAACGCGCTGTTTGCGCCGAAGGTGCCGGAGAAGCCGGGCTTCGAGATCGCCGTGAAGGAAGAGGCGGGCGGCGGCGCCAAGGAAGCCGCGCCGGCCAAGGAAGAGCCGATCGAGAAGCTGCTGCAGACCGCTTCGGTGCAGAAGGGCGAGGCCGCAGCCAAGAAGTGCCAGGCCTGCCATACCTTCGCAAAGGGTGAGCCCAATCGTGTCGGTCCGAACCTCTGGGGCGTCGTCGGCGACAAGAAGGGCGAGGGGCGCGGGTTCAACTTCTCGGCCGCGATGAAGTCCAAGGGTGGTACCTGGACCGACGACGATCTGAACCAGTTCCTGACCAATCCGAAGGCATTCGTTCCGGGCACCGCGATGGGATTCGCCGGTATTCCGAAGGAAAGCGAGCGCGCGGACGTCATCGCCTATCTGCATACGCTTGCTGATACGCCGGTTCCGCTGCCGACCGCCTCGAAATAGCTGGTCGGCCAACGCCAATTGTTCCCGAGAACGGCCAGGCTCAGCCTGGCCGTTATTGTTTTGAGGGCTCGCGCGGTTGTTATAGGACGTTTCGCCGCACGAAGCCGTGCTATCATGAGGAAAAAGCAACCTTACCAGTCGAATCCTTGCCTTATATTGCCCCCCAATTAGAGCGTAAGCGGGCCCGAAAGGTGGTCTCCAAGGGCAGTCTTGAAGGGCAGTCTTGGCGAAGGCGGGGGATTCCCGGAGAGATTTCGCTCGAGCAAGAGAGCGCGCTGACGAACCAAACGGCGCTCAACTCTCTTCAAGTCATGGGATAGCGAAAGGACGTGTTGATTTGGCTATTAACCGACGACAGCTTCTGCAAAGTGGCGCCATCGCGGCGCTCGCCCCGGCCTTCGGCAATGTTGCCGGCCTCTCTGCGATCCAGCCGGCAGGCGCGCAAACGGCACCTGAGCTGCCATCTGAGCTGCCTTGGCGTCATGCGCTCTCGCTCTTCGGCGACATCAAATATCCCGCCGACTTCAAGCGTTTCGACTACGTCAATCCGGATGCGCCCAAAGGTGGCCAGTTGCGGCTCAGTCCGCTCGGCACCTTCGACAACTTCAATCCCGTGGTTTCTGGTGTCAAGGGATCGCTCGCGGCCGGCATCAACCTGATCTACGAAAGCTTGACGACGCCGTCGCTTGACGAGCCGTCGACGGAATACGGCCTGCTTGCGGAACAGCTACAGCGTCCCGACGATTCGTCCTGGGTCATCTACCGATTGCGTTCCGAAGCCAAGTGGCAGGACGGCAAGCCCGTGACCCCGGCCGATGTGATCTTCTCGCTGGACTCGTTCAAGAAGTACCATCCGCGTTACAGCGCCTATTACCGGCACGTGGCGAAGGCCGAGGCGGTCGGGGACCGCGATGTCAAGTTCACCTTCGATGCTCCGGGCAATCGCGAGCTGCCGCAGATCGTCGGCCAGTTGATGGTCTTGCCGAAGCACTGGTGGGAAGGCACCGACAGCAAGGGCCAGAAGCGCGACGTTTCCGCGACCACCCTGGAGTTGCCGCTTGGCTCGGGTCCATACCGCATCAAGCAGATCGAGACCGGGCGCACGATCGTGCTGGAGCGTGCGAACGACTACTGGGGACGCAATCTGAACGTCAATGTCGGGCGCTTCAACTTCGACGAACTGCGCTACGACTTTGTCCGCGACAGCACCGTTGCGCTCGAAGCGTTCAAAGGCGATCAGGTCGACTGGCGTACCGAGAGTTCGGCAAAGACCTGGGCCACCGCCTATGATTTCCCGGCGGTGCGCGACAAGCGTGTCGTGCTGGAGGAGTTTCCAAACCGCAGTTCCGGCGTGATGCAGGCGTTCACGCCCAATATTCGTCGCGATCAATTCAAGGACGCGCGGGTCCGCCGCGCTCTGAATTTTGCTTTCGATTTCGAGGAAATGAACAAGCAGCTCTTCTACGGGAGCTACAAAAGGTGTTCCAGCTATTTCGACGGAACGGAATTGGCATCATCGGGCTTGCCGCAGGGCAAGGAGCTGGAAATCCTGGAAACTGTTCGGCCCGAGGTTCCGCCCGAGGTCTTTACGACCGAGTACACCAATCCGGTTGGAGGTAGCAATCAAGCGGCGCGCAAGAACCTGCTGGAGGCGCAAAGGCTGCTAAAGGAGGCTGGCTACGAAGTTCGTGACGGCAAGCTCGTGAATGCAAAGACGGGCAGCCCTCTCAGCATCGAGCTTCTCACGATTGCCGACGAACCGGCCTTTGAACGTGTCGCTCTCTTCTACAAGCCGTCGCTGGAGCGCATTGGCGTTTCAGTGGCAATCCGCAGCGTCGATTCGATCCAATATCAGAATCGCGTACGGAATCGCGACTTCGACATGCTGACCGTCAACTCCTGGCCGGAGTCGCTGTCGCCGGGGAACGAGCAGCGCGAGTACTGGGGATCGCAGTCGGCCGACATGAACGGTTCGGAAAACATCGTTGGCATCAAAAATCCTGCGGTGGACAAGCTGATCGAGCGCGTCATCTATGCCAAGACCCGCGAAGAACTCGTCGCTGCGACGCATGCACTCGATCGCGTGCTGTTGTGGAACCACTACGTGGTACCGCAGTGGAACTATGCGAAAGTGCGCACGGCGCGATGGGATCGTTTTGGACGTCCGGCTGAGTTGCCGAAGTACGGCGCATCGGGTTTTCCTGAGATATGGTGGTGGGACGCCGAAAAAGCAGCCAGGATAGGCAAACGCGCTTGAACAAATTGATCCGTCTGCCCGCTTTGTCGCGCCGGCATGTGCTCGGCCTCGGCATCGGTGCGCTCGCTTCGCCGTGGCTGCGCGTCGCGCAGGCCGAAGACGGCGGCCCGGAGATGCACGGCATGTCCGTCTTCGGCGATCTCAAATACCCGGCCGACTTTGCGCACTTCGACTATGTCAATCCGGCGGCGCCGAAGGGCGGGCTGTTTTCGCTGATCCCATCGGTCAGGGCCTTCAATCAGTCCTTCTTCACCTTCAATTCGCTGAACGCCTACATTCTCAAGGGCGAGGGCGCGCAAGGCATGGACATGACCTTTGCCTCGCTGATGGTGCGCGCAAATGACGAGCCTGACGCGATGTACGGCCTGGTGGCCAAGTCGGTGCGGATTTCACCCGACAAGCTGACTTACCGCTTTACGCTGCGCCCCGAGGCGCGCTTTCACGATGGCAGCAGGCTTACCGCGCAGGACGCCGCCTTCTCGCTCAATGTGCTCAAGCAGAAGGGGCACCCGCTGATCCTTGTCCAGATGCGTGATTTCCTGAAAGCGGAAGCGCTGGACGATGCGACGCTGGTCGTCACCTTCGCCGAAAAGCGCGCCCGGGACGTTCCGCTCTTTGTCGCGGGCCTGCCAATTTTCTCAAGAGCCTATTACTCCAAGCAGCCGTTCGAGGAATCAACGCTCGACATTCCCCTGGGCTGCGGGCCGTACAAGGTCGGCAAGTTCGAGGTCAATCGCTTCATCGAGTTCGAGCGCGTCAAGGATTGGTGGGCTGCCGATCTTCCCGTCAGCCACGGCAGCTACAATTTTGATACCGTGCGCTACGAATTCTATCGCGACCGCGACGTCGCGTTCGAGGGCTTCACCGGAAAGAGCTATCTGTATCGCGAAGAATTCACCGCGCGGATCTGGGCGACACGATACGACTTTGCCGCCGTCAAGGACGGTCGCGTCAAGCTGGAAACTCTCCCCGATGAAACGCCATCGGGCGGACAGGGCTGGTTCATCAACACCCGGCGCGAGAAGTTCAGGGATCCGCGCGTGCGCGAGGCGTTGAACTACGCCTTCGATTTCGAATGGACCAATAAGACCATCATGTACGGCGCCTATGCCCGCACGCGTTCGCCTTTCCAGAACTCGGACATGGTGGCGGAGGGGCCTCCTTCGCCGGAAGAGCTGAAATTGCTGGAACCGTTCCGTGGCCAAGTCCCGGATGAGGTGTTCGGGCAGCCCTTTGTCCCGCCGGTTTCGGACGGATCGGGTCAGGATCGCGCCCTGTTGCGCAAGGCGCAGCAACTGCTCAATGACGCCGGGTTCACCGTCAAGGACGGCAAGCGCTACTTGCCGAGCGGCGAGGTTTTTACCGTCGAGTTCCTGATCGACGAGCCCTCGTTCCAGCCGCATCACGCTCCGTTCATCAAAAACCTCAACACGCTCGGCGTCGAAGCAAGCTTGCGTCTGGTCGATGCGGTACAATATCGTGCCCGCGTGGAGGATTTCGATTTCGACATCACCATTGAGCGCTTGAGCATGTCGGCAACGCCGGGCGACAGCCTGCGGCCGTATTTCTCCTCGCAAGCGGCCAACACCAAAGGATCGTACAATCTTGCCGGCATCGCCAATCCGGCGATCGACGCGCTGATCGAGAAGGCGATCGGCGCGGAGACGCGCGCCGATCTGACCTTTGCGTGCCGGGCTCTCGACCGCGTGTTTCGGGCCGGACGCTATTGGGTTCCGCAGTGGTATCGTAGCACGCACCCCATCGCCTATTGGGACGAGTTCAGCCATCCACCCAAGCCGCCGCGCTATGCGCAAGGCGTCGGCGCGCCGGAGAACTGGTGGTATGACGCGGCCAAGGCCGCCAAGGTGGAGCAGGCGAAGTAGCTCATGAGCGCCTATATCGCCCGCCGCATACTCTTGATGGTCCCGACGCTGCTCGGGATCTTGTTCGTCTCCTTCGCCGTGGTGCAGTTCGCGCCGGGCGGCCCGATCGAGCGCGTCATCGCTCAGCTCCAGGGCGCCGATACGGGCGGCACCTCTCGCATCTCGGGAGGCGGCGGTGATTTTGGCGCGCGCGGTCCAGGCCAGGTCGGCGCCGCCGCGGATGCAGTGAATTCAAAATATCGCGGCGCGCAGGGGCTCGATCCCGATTTCATCAAGAGCCTGGAAAAGCAGTTCGGCTTCGACAAGCCGGCGCCGGAGCGTTTTGCGCTCATGGTGTGGAATTTCGCGCGCTTCGATTTCGGCAAGAGCTATTTCCGCGACATCAGCGTACTGCAGTTGATCAAGGAAAAGCTGCCGGTCTCGATATCGCTCGGCATCTGGATGACGCTGCTGACCTACCTGATCTCGATCCCGCTCGGGATCCGCAAGGCGGTCAGGGATGGGTCGAAGTTCGACACCTGGACCTCGGCCGTCATCATCGTCGGCTTCGCCATCCCAGGATTCCTGTTCGCCATCCTCTTGATCGTCCTGTTCGCCGGCGGCTCCTTCTTCAACATCTTCCCGCTGCGGGGACTGACGTCGGACGGCTGGTCCCAGTTTCCCTGGTATTGGAAGATCATCGACTATTTCTGGCACCTGACGCTGCCGCTGATCTCGATGGCGCTGAGCGCGTTTGCCACCATGACGCTCTTGACCAAGAACTCGTTTCTTGACGAGATCCGCAAGCAGTACGTGATGACGGCCCGCGCCAAGGGCTGCAGCGAAACGCAGGTGCTTTACGGTCACGTCTTCCGCAACGCGATGCTGATCGTGATCGCCGGCTTTCCGGGCGCCTTCATTCACGCCTTCTTTTCCGGCTCGCTTCTCATCGAGACTATCTTCTCGCTCGACGGTTTGGGGCTGCTCTCTTTTGAGAGCGTCCTCAACCGCGACTACCCGGTTGTGTTCGGAACGCTTTATATCTTTTCGCTGGTCGGCCTGATCGTGAACCTGATCTCCGACCTCACCTATATGTGGATCGATCCGCGGATCGATTTCGAGGCGAGGGAGGTCTGATGACGATCACCGCGCCGCCTCCTGTCGAGACCACCACGCGTTCGCCGCTGGGCGAGGCCGTGCCCGTCACCCGCCATGCGTTCCAGCCCTCGCCGCTCAACCGCCGCCGCTGGCAGAATTTCAAGGCGAACAAGCGCGGTTTCTGGTCGTTCTGGATCTTCTCGGTTCTGTTCTTCGTCTCGCTGTTCGCCGAACTGATCGCCAATGATCGGCCCTTTATGATCAAGTTCGATGGCCATTTGTACTGGCCGGCCTTTGTCACCTATTCGGAAACCACCTTCGGCGGCGATTTCGAAACCGCGGCCGACTATCGCGATCCTTATCTGCAGAAGCTGATCAAGGACAAGGGCGGCTTCATCGTCTGGCCGCTGATCCGCTATTCCTATGACACACACAATCTGGATCTGCCGACGCCCGCGCCATCACCGCCGACGTGGATGCTGACGGAGGCGCAATGCAAGCCGGTGGTGGAGCGGAAGGGCCTGAAGAGCTGCCGTGACCTTGAATATAACTGGCTCGGCACCGACGATCAGGGACGCGACGTGCTGGCCCGGCTGATTTACGGTTTCCGCATTTCGGTGCTGTTCGGCTTGAGTCTTACCGTCATCTCTTCCCTCATCGGTGTCGCCGCCGGCGCCGTGCAGGGGTATTTCGGCGGATGGATCGATCTCGGCTTCCAGCGCTTCATCGAGATCTGGAATGCCATCCCCTCGCTCTATTTGCTTCTGATCATCTCGGCCGTGCTGCCGCCGGGCTTTTTCGTCCTGCTCGGCATCATGTGCCTGTTCTCATGGGTCTCGCTCGTTGGCCTGGTCCGCGCCGAATTCCTGCGCGGGCGGAATTTCGAATATGTTCAGGCGGCGCGCGCGCTCGGCGTTTCCAACCCGGTGATCATGTTCCGCCATCTGCTGCCGAACGCGATGGTGGCGACCATGACCTTCCTGCCCTTCATCGTGTCCTCCTCCGTGATGACGCTGACGGCGCTGGATTTCCTGGGGTTCGGCCTGCCGCCGGGCTCGCCATCGCTCGGCGAATTGTTGTCACAGGCGAAAGCCAACGTGCAGGCGCCGTGGCTCGGCTTCACCGGCTTCTTCTCGGTCGCGATCATGCTGTCGCTGCTGATCTTCATCGGCGAAGCCGTGCGCGACGCCTTCGATCCGCGCAAGACGTTCAGGTGAGATGCGCATGGATGCCACCAGCCAACCGCTGCTCTCGATCCGTGATCTCTCGGTGGCCTTCCACCAGCAGGGCGGTACCTCTCTAGCGGTCGACAAGATCTCTTACGAGATCAAGCGCGGCGAGTGCGTGGCGCTGGTCGGCGAGTCCGGCTCCGGCAAGTCGGTCAGCGCGCTGTCGATCCTGAAGCTGCTGCCTTATCCGAACGCCTCGCATCCTTCGGGCAGCATCCGTTTCAAGGGGCGCGAGCTGCTCGGCCTCTCGGAGAACAATATTCGCGAGATCCGCGGCAACGACATCTCGATCATCTTTCAGGAGCCGATGACCTCGCTCAACCCGCTCCATACGATCGAGTCGCAAATCGGCGAGACGCTTCGCCTGCACAAGAACATCAGCTCCGCGATGGTGCGCGCGCGCACGCTGGAACTGCTGCGACAAGTCGGCATTCCCGAGCCGGAAACGCGGCTCGGCAGCTATCCGCATCAATTGTCGGGCGGTCAGCGCCAGCGCGTGATGATCGCGATGGCGCTCGCCAACGAGCCTGACCTCTTGATCGCGGATGAGCCGACCACCGCGCTCGACGTCACCGTGCAGGCGCAGATTCTGGCACTGCTCGCGGATATTCGTGCCCGTCTTGGCATGAGCCTTCTGTTCATCACCCACGATCTCGGCATCGTTCGCCGCATCGCCGATCGCGTCTGCGTCATGAACGGCGGCAAGATCGTCGAGCAGGGCCCGGTCGAACAGGTCTTTACGGCGCCCAAGCATCCCTACACCCGCGCGCTGCTCGCGGCCGAGCCGAAGCCGGACCCGGCGCCGCCGCGGCCGCATGCGCCGGTCGTGATGTCGGCGGATGATCTGAAGGTGTGGTTTCCGATCAAGCGCGGGCTGTTGCGCTCTACCGTCGGCCATATCAAGGCCGTGGACGGCGTCAGCGTTGCCGTGCGCAAGGGCGAGACGCTCGGCGTCGTCGGCGAATCCGGCTCGGGCAAGACGACGCTCGGCCTGGCGCTCTTGCGCCTGATCTCCTCCAATGGGCCGATCGTATTTCTCGGGCGGAACATCCAGGGCCTGCGCTTCAAGGCGATGCGGCCGTTCCGCCGCGACATGCAGATCGTCTTTCAAGATCCGTTCGGTTCCTTGAGCCCGCGCATGTCGGTCGGCGATATCGTCGCGGAAGGCTTGAGCGTGCATCAACCCTCGCTGTCCAAGGCCGAGCGCGAGGCGCGCGTGATCAAGGCGCTGGAGGACGTCGGGCTCGATCCGGAGACACGTTACCGCTATCCGCATGAATTCTCGGGCGGGCAGCGCCAGCGTATCTCGATCGCGCGCGCGGTGGTGCTGGAGCCGAATTTCATCGTGCTGGACGAGCCGACCAGCGCGCTCGACATGCTGTTCCAGGCGCAGATGGTCGATCTGTTGCGCGAGCTGCAACGCAGGCACGATCTCACCTACATGTTCATCTCGCACGACCTGCGCGTGGTCGCCTCGCTGGCGAGCCATCTAATCGTGATGCGCCAGGGCAAGGTGGTGGAGGAGGGGCCGGCGACTACATTGTTCAAGAGCCCGAAAACCGATTACACCCGGGCCCTGTTCGCCGCCGCCTTCCGGCACGAAGCTGCCGGGAACGGCGCGGTCGCAAGCTAAAGCCGCTTGATCGTCACGACGTCGCTGCCGGCCGCCTTGATGCGGGCGATCGCTTGCCTCGTGTTCTCGATCGCGGTGGCCATGTGAAACGCATTGGCGTGCACAATCGTCTCAGCATCGCGGACGATCGCGACATGGCCTATCCAGAAGATCAGGTCACCACGCTGCAATTGCTTGGCTGCCGCGGCATCGAGCACGCGGCCGAGTTTGGTCTGCTGCATGTCGCTATCGCGCGGACAGTCGAGGCCCGCGGCTTGAAGCGATAGCTGCACCAGGCCTGAGCAATCGATGCCGAGACTGCTCTTGCCGCCCCACAAATAGGGTGTGCCGACAAAGCGTTCGGCGACGGCGACGTAGTCCGGCGCATGGCTGTCGAGGCCGGCAAGATGCGATCTTGGCAGGTGCCAGCCTTCGCGGGTGATCGCAAAGGAGCCGTCTTCGCGCGTGATCGCCAGGCGCGTGCCCATCACCAGTGTCTGCGTCGGCGGCAGCTTGATCGACGGGCCGGGAAAGGCGAAGGTGCGCAGTGCGATGACCTTGTGTGTCGGCGCAACGATCGGTGTGGCGAGCGCAGCGACCGGAAGCCAGCCGACATAGCCATCGGTTTCGAGCTGACCCCACGCCCAGCCCTCGCCGTTGCGATCGTAGATCGTGACACGCTCGCCCTTGAGCGCCTGGGTCGACAGCATGGCCTCAGGGGAGGGCGCCTCGCGCAGCGGCGCGAGCGCCTCGCAAATCTCGAAGGTCTCACCTTCGACAAAACGCTCCGCCGTCACCTTGCCTTCGAGAAACTTGGCAGCGATGTCGCCGCGAGCGGGCGTCAGGCGCGGGTCAAGCATAGCGTTCTCCGAGCAGCCGGAAGACTGCACGCGCCGCCTGGCACTCGCCTC
Organism: Bradyrhizobium sp. STM 3562; assembly: GCF_045571435.1. Classification (NCBI taxonomy): domain Bacteria; kingdom Pseudomonadati; phylum Pseudomonadota; class Alphaproteobacteria; order Hyphomicrobiales; family Nitrobacteraceae; genus Bradyrhizobium; species Bradyrhizobium sp. STM 3562. The sequence goes on along the minus strand of NZ_CP120694.1, from coordinate 7,732,325 downwards.
CCTCGGGCCGGGCGGGCTTCGCCTGCGGCGTCCAGGCGAAGATGTCGAAATGCAGCCAGCTCTTGGCGTGCTCGACAAAGCGCTGCAGGAACAGCGCGCAGGTGATCGAGCCGGCAAAGCCGCCCGATGGCGCATTGGTGACGTCCGCGACCTTCGCATCGAGCCAGCTATCGTACGGCCCCCACAGCGGCATGCGCCAGAGCGGATCGTTCTCCTCGCGCGCGCAGCGGCCCACGTCCTCGGCGAGCGCGTCGTCCTGGGTATAGAACGGTGGCAGATCCGGTCCGAGCGCCACGCGCGCGGCGCCGGTGAGTGTGCCCATGTCGATCAGGAGATCCGGCTTTTCCTCGTCCGCATAGGCCAGGGCATCGGCGAGGATCAGCCGGCCCTCGGCATCGGTATTGCCGATTTCGACCGACAGCCCCTTGCGCGAGCGGAAGATATCGAGCGGCCGGAAGGCATTGCCGGCCACCGCGTTCTCGACCGCCGGGATCAGCACGCGCAGCCGCACCTTCAGCTTCGCGTCCATCACCATCTGCGCCAGCGCCAGCACGTTGGCGGCGCCGCCCATGTCCTTCTTCATCAGCAGCATGCCCGAGGAGGGTTTCAGGTCGAGTCCGCCGGTATCGAAGCAGACGCCCTTGCCGACCAGCGTCACCTTGGGGTGCGCGGGATCCCCCCAGGAAAATTCGATCAGTCGCGGCGCGCGGATCGAGGCTTGGCCGACCGCATGAATGAGCGGAAAGCCCTGCTTGAGTTCATCGCCGGTGATGCAGTTGAAGCGCGCGCCAAACCGCGCGGCGACCTCGCTCGCGGCAACGGCCAGCTCCTCCGGTCCCATCTCGTTGGAGGGCGTATTGATGAGGTCGCGGGCGAGCATCGCCGCCTCGGCAACCGCAGTGATCTCGGCGACATCGATGCCGTCAGGCGGCACCAGTTTGACCGCCGGCGCCTCCGCCTTGCGATAGCGGCTGAAGCGGTAGCTGCCGAGCGCAAAGGCGAGCGTTGCCAGACGCGCATCATGCGGCGCGTTCGCGAAACTATAGGAGCCGGCCGGCAACAGGCCCGGCAGCGCCCCCGGCCTGAACGGATCGCGCGACTTGGCAGTTGCATCCTCCAATCCGAACACGACTTGCGCGATTCCGCCGTCGGCGTCCGGCAGCGTCAGGCAGGCTCCGGGCTTGGCCGCAAAGCCGTTCGCCGCAGCAAATTGCAGCGCGGAGGGCGAGAGCGTGGCGCGGGTCGTCTCCCATGTGGATTTGCTGACGAAGAGGACGGGAACCGCCGAAGCGGCAGCGGCTGGCGCGGTTTCGAACGGGATCGGCATGCGTGGCTCGTCTACAGAGGCGCTTCTTTAAGGAGCGGATTAAAGGGCGGATCAAGGCTTGCTTTCCGGATGAGGAAGACTTCGCAAAGTTTTGTCGTGCCCGCAATCGCTGAGATCTCACGGCTGTCAGCGGCAGCACGCCGATGTGCTATGTTCCGGTCCCAATCCGTTCAGCGGAATGGTCGCGCTTCGGTACAGATGTTCGGGACCGCGCGACCATTGCCGCAGAGATATCGGGGAAATGCGATGGATGCTGTGCTGGGTGTGCTCTCCTTCATCGGTCACGCGATCGAGGCGGTGCTGAATTATGTTGAAAGCCATCACTGGGTTTTCGGGCTACTGGCACTCGGTTACGTCTTCTACCTGCACGACCGCGCCCTGCATGCGCGTTTCGATGAGCTGGACAAGCGGCTCGACGAGGTCAGGAAGCGGCTCGCGCTCGAATATTGAGCGGCGCGGCGCTGCACGACAGCCGGGCCTCGAGACGCTGATCCCCAAGATCTCTCCGCAGCTTCGGCCGAATGCTTAGCCGTAAGTCGCGGAGCGTCATTAACCGGGCGTTAGGGTTAACGCTTTATTGCTGAGGCATTCGGATCGATCCCTTGCCGCGAAGAATCACCTGTCCATGCGTCAGCAGTTTAGTCCCGCCCGGCTTCTCGCATCCGCGGCCCTGACGGCGGTGTTGGCCGCTGGCCTCGGCGGCTGTCAGACCATGTCCGACATCACGGGATCAATCACCGCCAAGTCGGAGCCGCCGCCTGCGGCCGATCCGCAGCGCGCGATGGAAGCCTACGGCGACCGCTACCGCGCCAATCCCAAAGATGCCGACGCGGCGTTGGCTTATGGCCAGGCGTTGCGCGCCAATGGCCAGCGCGCGCAGGCCGCGGCCGTGCTCGAACAGGCGACCATCGCCAATCCCGGCAACAAGCAACTGCTGGCCGCATGGGGGCGCGCGCTCGCCGACAACGGCAATTTCCAGCAGGCCTTTGACGTGCTCTCGCGCGCCCACACGCCTGACAATCCCGATTGGCGCATCCTGTCGGTGCAGGGCACCGCGCTCGACCAGATGGGGCGGCACGAGGAGGCGCGGCGCTATTACGAGAGCGCGCTCAAGATCGTGCCGGGCGAGCCGTCGGTGCTGTCCAATCTCGGCCTCTCCTACATGCTCTCGAAGGATCTGCCCAAGGCGGAGCAGATGCTGCGCCAGGCCTATGCCAGCCCGAAAGCCGATGCGCGGGTGCGGCAGAATCTCGGTCTCGTCGTCGGCCTGCAAGGGCGGTTCGCCGAGGCCGAAAGCATCGTCAAGAGCGACCTGCCGCCGGACGAGGCGGCCGCGAACGTCGCTTACTTGCGCGAAATGCTCAAGGGCAAGGACAACACCCGCGCGGCGGCTGCCCGCAATACCGCGCCGCTTGCGGATCTCAACCGCCCGGATTAGGGCGCTGGCACAGCCGCGCGCTGGGGCGGACGAAGCATTGGATTCGGGGCAACTGTCAGTCGAGTCTATTGAGAGATTGCGCGGTATGGGTCCCGGCTTTCCGCCGGGACGACATGGTCGGTGACTTCCGATTCAACTGTCAAACAGCGCACTCGGTCATTGCGAGCATAAGCGAAGCCATCCAGAATCTCTCCGCGGACGCAGTCTGGATTTCTTCGTCGCTTTCGCTCCTCGCAATGACGTTGGGGAGACGTGCGTCCGCATTCTCGCGACGGAGTTCGCCCGAGCTTTGCATCGACTTGACCCTCCGAAATCCAGAGGGCGCAGGGAATGCCGGGTGCTGGCTGCACCCATGGCCCCCGCGCGAGAAAAGTGCGCGGGGCGTTGACCACAGGTTCAGCCGAGACAGCCCGGCATTCCCTGCGCAGTGGTTTTACGGCTTACTTCGCGCTCTCCCCGGTGAGCCAGACTTTGTTGTCACCGTCGTCAGCGAGATGCGGCAAGCGCATCTTCGCGAAACTTGGCGCCAGCCTTGGGGCGCCAGGACCACACGACTTCGCCGTCCGCATCCGTATCGTTCGTCTTCGATACATCCGCGTCCACCGCATCCCGCCTCGCGTTTCGTGACGTTCGCGATACGCCCCTCCAGGATCGAGGCGGGACGCGCGAAGGATGCGACTGATTTGGGGTGATCACAAAGCGGAATATTTTTGCGCGCGGATCTGGACCACCCAAATCGAATTGAAATGGTTGGTGAAATTAGTTTTTGCGCGCACGCGTTTTCGCGGCCTGATAGCGCAGCCGGACGAAACGAGAGCGCCTGAAGACGGAATGTTCCGGCGCGACAGGCGTTGCAGCAGCCGCTTGCAGAGAAGCCTGGAAACCATCCCGATCGCAACAGCCTGCGTGACAAAGCACGTGCGGGGCGATAGCGTACGGCAAAATAAAACATACGCACGGGAGGAACGGCATGCCAGGTACATTGGTTGCTGCACGTGCTTCAGAAGACGCGAATGGTACGACGCAACAGGTCGACGTCGCGGTGGTGGGCGCCGGCTTTGCCGGCCTGTACCTTCTGCATCGGCTGCGCCAGGCCGACTTCACGACGGTCGCGTTGGAGGAAGCCGACGACGTCGGCGGCACCTGGTACTGGAACCGATATCCCGGTGCACGCTGCGACATTCAGACCATCGACTACAGCTACACCTTCGATCCCGAACTCGAGCGCGCGTGGACATGGTCCGAGAAATACGCGACCCAGCCCGAAATCCTGCGCTATCTCGGCTTCGTCGCCGATCGCTACGATCTGCGACGCGACATCCGCTTCAAGACCAAGGTCACGGCAGCAACGTGGGATGAGGTGAGGCAACGATGGCTGCTGAAGACCGATGAGGGCGCTTCCGTCTCGTCTCGCTACTACATCATGGCTACGGGGTGTCTCTCCGCGCCCAAGCCCCCGGAGATCGATGGCGTCAAGGACTTCAGGGGCGAGGTCTATTTCACCGGCCGCTGGCCGCATGACGAGGTGAAGCTGGCCGGCAAGCGCATCGCGGTGATCGGGACCGGGTCCTCAGGCATCCAGTTGATCCCGATGATCGCCGAGCAGGCGGCGCAGCTCACGGTTTTCCAGCGCACGCCTAACTTTGCCATGCCCGCACACAACGGTCCTGCGCCGACGGATCGCCTTGCTCTGTTGGAAAGCAACCGCGCCGGCTATCGTGAGCAGGCGCGCTGGTCACTCACGGGCGTTCCTTATCCGCAGCAAACAGCCGTGAGCTGGCAACTCAGCGAGGCCGAGCGGCGCGAACGCTTCGAGAAGGCGTGGGCCAACGGCGATCTCGTCTACATCCTGACCCAGCTTTGGGCCGACCAGGGCGTCGACACCGACGGCAATGCGGTGGTCGCGGAACTGATCCGCGAGAAGATCCGCGAGATCGTGAAAGATCCCGAGACGGCCGAAGCGCTTACCCCGCACGATCATCCGTTCGGGGCCAAGCGCCCCTGTCTCGATACCAATTACTACGCCACCTACAACCGGCCTAACGTCACGCTCGTGAACCTGCGGCAGGAGCCGATCGAAAGGATCACGGCCGGCGGCATCAAGACCGATAAGCGCATGTTCGATGTGGACGTCATCGTGTTCGCGACCGGCTTCGACGCCATGACCGGAGCGATTACGGCGATTCACCCGATCACGGGCCGCGGCGGACGATCGCTGTCCGAGGTCTGGGCGCATGGACCGCAGACCTATCTCGGACTCACGGTGTCAGGCTTTCCCAATCTGTTCATGATCACGGGGCCGGGCAGCCCGTCGGTGCTGTCCAACATGGCGGTGTCGATCGAGCAGCACGTCGACTGGGTCGTGGATCGTCTGATCGCGATGCGCGAGGCCGGTTTCACCACGCTCGAGGCGACCGATACGGCGCAGGCGGGTTGGGCACGGCATATGGCCGACTGTTCGATGCTGACGCTGCATCGGCTGGCCAACACCTGGTACACGGGCGCCAACGTGCCGGGAAAAGCGCAAGGCGTGATGCCTTATACCGGCGGTGTCGGTCCCTATCGCAGCATCTGCAACGAGATCGTCAGCCGCGGCATGTTGGGCTTCAGGCTGACCGGCCCCGGCGTCGCGGAGCAATGCAATGACGGCGAAATCGTTCGCCTGCAGCCGGATGTCCGGCTGGTTCTGAACATGCTGGCAGACATGAAACTGCCGCCCTTGGAATCATTCGGATCGCAAGGCTTGCGCGACTTCGTCGCCCAATTCAATGCCGCGCGTCCCGCCGGCCGGCCGGTCGGCGAGGTCGTCGATGGGACTCTGCCGAGCGCCGATGGCGCGTTGCGCTACCGGCTGTATCGGCCGGCTACGCCTGGGCCGCATCCGATCGTGGTTTATTTCCATGGCGGCGGCTGGGTGTTGGGTGACGAACAATCGGATGATCCGTTCTGCCGCGACATGTGCCGGCGCAGCGGCATGATCTTTGTCAGCGTCGGCTATCGTCATGCGCCCGAGCATCGCTTTCCGACTGCGGCGGAGGACGGCTATGCGGCGACGCGCTGGATCGCCGAGCACGCGGCGGACCTCGGCGGTACGCCGGGGCCCGTGCTGGTCGCCGGTTGGAGCGCCGGCGCCAACATCGCTGCGGTCACCTGTCAGCTCGCGCGCGATCGCGGTGGGCCGGCGATATCGGGGCAGCTTCTGGTCTGCCCGGTCACCGATTGCACGTTCGATCGTCCATCCTACAACGAAAACGCGGCGGGCTACTTTCTCACGCGCTCGTTGATGTACTGGTTCTGGGACCTGTACTGCTCGCCGGCCGATCGCACCGATCCGCGCGTCTCGCCGCTGCGCGGCGAATTGGGAGGCCTGCCGCCGGCCTATGTCGTAACCTGCGAGTTCGATCCGTTGCGGGACGAGGGGATCGCCTATGCGGAGGCTCTGGCCGCCGCCGGTGTCCCGGTCGAGCAATTCAAAGCGCGCGGGCATTTCCATTCCTCCTTCACCATGGTTGACGTGGTCATTACCGGCGTCAGCGGCCGCGTGCAGATGGCGGAAGCCTTGCGCCGCTTCGCCGGACTGCCGCCCGGGGCGAGACGAGAGGACGAAAGCATGCGAGACCGGGCTGTCCCGCTGCACAAGATCGCCGCGGCGGCATCATAGCGCGGAGCGTCGGGCGAATTGGGATTGCCGGGTGGCGCGGACAAATCGGTTTTCGTCCGCGCGTGGCCCGCGTGCGATTCCCATGGCTGCTTGCGCGCGTGACTTCGAGCGGCAGAAACGCTAGCTATCCAGCGCGTTTTCCGAAACGGGAGAAGACGATGGATCGCAGAACCATCTTGGCAGTGCTCGGCGCGGCGACATTGGCCCCCAGCCTCGCGCGAGCCGATACGGCCGCGCCCCGCCAGGTGGCGGAAGCCTTTGCCGCGACATTGTCGGCCCACGATATCGACGCTTTCGCAGCGCTGTTCGCCGACGACTATGTCAACCATCAAGTCAGCGCCGCGGCACCGCCCCCGCCGCCGGGAATGTCCGCCAAGCAGGCGAGCGTCGGCTTCTTCGCGGCGCGGCTGAAAGGCCTTCCGGATCTCAAGGTCTCGATCGAGGCGATGGTGGCGGCGGACGACAAGCTCGCCGCGAGTTTTGTTTACGAGGGAACGCATCAGGGCGTGCTGCTCGGCGTCGCGCCGACCGGCAAGCGCCTGCGCTTCACGTCCTGCGACATCTTCCGGATCGTCAGCGGCAAGATCGCCGAGCATTGGGGCATGGGCGACATCGCCGGCCAGCTTGCCCAGATGAAGAGCTGACCCGCGGCTGGTTCAGTTTGCGCTGGCCCTTGCGGCGGCTCGCGAGGGATCCCTCCACCAGGGCGGTTAGTTAGGTTCGTCGATTGCCCTTTGCCGCTCTCGCACCGTACTGCTCACGCAAGGCGTCGGCCGACAGGGACACCACCTCGGAAATTTGCAGGAGCTGTCGCGCCAGCGGACTTGTCTTGCGCCAGACCATGCCGACGGTTCGCGAAGGCTGCGGGTCGTCGAAGCGGGCGACAGATACGGGTGCCGAGCGTGTCTCCACCGCCACGGCCATTTCCGGGATCAAGGTGACGCCGAGGCCCGCGCTCACCATCTGGACCAGCGTGGACAAGGAGCTCGCGTCCAGCACCTCCCGCGGCGTGGACGACTGCATCTTGCAGAACGACAGGGCCTGATCGCGGAAGCAGTGTCCCTCTTCGAGCAGGAGCAGCCGCATCTCGCGCAGCGCTTCGGCGCTGAGCACCGGCGCCGCCTCATCTTCACGCGGGCGGACCAGCAGGAAATTCTCCGAGAACAAGGCAACCTCGGTCAGCGAGGGTTCGGACACCGGCAGCGCAACGATCGCCGCGTCAAGCCGACCCTCGCTGAGTTCCTGGATCAGCTTCGGCGTCACCGTCTCGCGAACGTGAACGTCAAGTTCCGGGTGCATGCGCGTGAGATTGCCGATGACCTTGGGCAGCAGGTAGGGCGCAACGGTCGGGATCATGCCGACACGCAGCCGGCCGACGAGCTGGTCTCGCGAGGCCCGCGCGAAGTCGCCGAGTTCATCGATCGACCGCAGGATCTCGCGGACGCGCTCTGCGAGTTCTTGGCCAAACTTCGTCAGCACGACCTGGCGCGCATTTCGCTCGAGCAGCACGCCACCCAAGGCTTCTTCCAGTTCCTTGATCTGCATCGACATCGCCGGTTGCGTGATTGCACACGCTTCCGCCGCGCGTCCGAAATGGCCATGACGTGCCAGCGCATCGAAATAACGAAGCTGCCGGAGCGTAAATTGGATCATCAGGAGATCTTATCGTAACAATCACCAAAGTCAATTTCCCCTGATGGAATGCGAGGCCTAGATTGCGCCCACGCGGTGCAGGGAACTACCACAGGAGGCGATTTATGGATGATACAACCAAGTGCCCGTTTTCGGGCACGCGCGCACACACGAACCGTGACTGGTGGCCGAAGCAGCTCAATCTTCAGGTTCTCCACCAGCACTCCAGCCTCTCCGATCCGATGGGCGAGGCATTCGACTATGCCAAGGAATTCAAGAGCCTCGACCTGAATGCCGTCATCAAGGATCTTCATGCTCTGATGACGGACTCGCAGGAGTGGTGGCCGGCCGACTTCGGCCACTATGGCGGACTCATGATCCGCATGGCCTGGCACAGTGCGGGCACTTACCGCATCACCGACGGCCGCGGCGGCGCCGGTGCCGGCCAGCAGCGTTTCGCGCCGCTCAATAGCTGGCCTGACAACGCCAATCTCGACAAGGCGCGCCGGCTGCTCTGGCCGATCAAGCAGAAGTACGGCCGCAAGATCTCCTGGGCCGACCTGATGGTGCTGGCCGGCAACGTTGCCCTGGAATCGATGGGCTTCAAGACGTTCGGTTTTGCTGGCGGCCGCGCCGATGTGTGGGAGCCTGAAGAACTGTACTGGGGTCCCGAGGGCACATGGCTCGGCGATGAACGCTACAGCGGCGAGCGCCAGCTTGCCGAGCCGCTCGGCGCGGTGCAGATGGGCCTGATCTACGTCAATCCGGAAGGACCGAACGGCAAGCCGGACCCGGTCGCCGCGGCCAAGGACATTCGCGAGACGTTCTTCCGTATGGCGATGAACGATGAGGAGACCGTCGCCCTGATTGCCGGCGGCCACACCTTTGGCAAAACCCATGGCGCCGGCGATCCGTCGCTGATCGGCCCCGAGCCGGAAGGTGGCGCCCTCGAGGACCAGGGCCTCGGGTGGAAGAGTAAGTTCGGCACCGGCGTCGGCGCTGACGCGATCACCGGTGGTCCGGAAGTCATCTGGTCGCAAACGCCGACCAAGTGGAGCAACTACTTCTTCGACAACCTGTTCAAGTATGAGTGGGAGCTGACCAAGAGCCCCGCTGGTGCGTGGCAGTGGCAAGCGAAGGGAGTCGAGCCGTCCATTCCGGACCCCTTCGACAAGTCGAAGAAGCGCGTGCCGACCATGCTGACGACCGATCTCTCGCTGCGCATGGACCCGGTCTACGAGAAGATCTCGCGGCGCTTCTACGAGCATCCCGATCAGTTCGCGGACGCCTTTGCCCGCGCCTGGTTCAAGCTCACGCACCGCGACATGGGGCCGGTCGCGCGTTACCTCGGGCCGCTGGTGCCGAAGGAGACGCTGATCTGGCAGGATCCGATTCCGGCCGTCGATCATCCGCTGGTCGACGAGAAGGACGTCGAAGCGCTGAAGGCGAAGATCCTCGCCTCAGGTCTCACGGTGTCTCAGCTCGTTGCAACGGCCTGGGCATCGGCATCGACCTTCCGCGGCTCGGACAAACGCGGCGGAGCGAACGGCGCACGCATTCGCCTTGCCCCTCAGAAGGATTGGGAAGTCAACGAGCCGGCGCAGCTCAAGAACGTGCTGCAGAAGCTCGAAGCGATCCAGAAGGAGTTCAACGCCTCCGCAGGCGGCGGCAAGAAGATCTCGCTCGCCGATCTGATCGTTCTCGCCGGCTGCGCCGGGGTCGAGAAGGCGGCGAAGGACGGCGGCACCGTCGTGAAGGTCCCGTTCACGCCGGGGCGCACGGATGCCTCGCAGGAGCAGACCGACGCGCCTTCTTTCGCGCCGCTCGAACCGCGGGCTGACGGCTTCCGCAACTATATCGGCAATCGGCACCAGTACATGCTGCCGGAGGAAGCCCTGGTTGATCGGGCGCAACTCTTGACGCTGACCGCGCCCGAGCTGACGGTGCTCGTGGGCGGCCTGCGCGTGCTCGGTGCCAACGTCGGCAAGTCCAAGCACGGCGTCTTCACCAGTAAGCCGGAGACGCTGACGAACGACTTCTTCGTCAACCTGCTCGATATGCGCACGCAGTGGGCGCCCGCCGGGGCCGACGGCGTGTACGAGGGCCGTGACCGCAAGACGAACGAGCTCAAGTGGACCGGCACCCGTGTCGACCTAATCTTCGGCTCGCACTCGCAATTGCGGGCGTTCGCGGAAGTCTATGCCTGCGCGGATTCGAAGGAGAAGTTCGTGAACGACTTCGTGGCCGCGTGGGACAAGGTGATGAACCTCGACCGCTTCGAGCTCGCCTGATCTCTCGATACCGGCAGAAGTCATAAAAAAGGGCGGCGTTTCAAGCTAGCTTGGAACGCCGTCCTTCGCGTCATTGCAGGCGCAAGCGAAGCAAATCCAGACTTTCTCCGCGGATGCAATCTGGATTGCGTCGTCGCTCTCGCTCCTCGCAATTGTGCATGTTCACTAATTCGCTGATCGAATCCAGCCCGCAGGGGGGATTCGATGCGCGACAACAGCTTCGACCGGACGATTGAACGGAATTACATTCAGAAGTGGCGGTTCTTGATCGCAGAGTATGAGGAAGTGAAAGCGGGGCGATCGGCGACATTCCGGCGGGTCGGGGATTTCTACCGCCACCACGGCACGTGCTCGCAGACGTTCCGGAAGTACTATAACCGCTACCTGCGCAGCGGCGCGGAGGCCGACCTGCTGCCGCAGCGCCGCGGGCCGAAATGGCGCGAACGCCGCCAGCCGGAAGGCATTGAGGCGGAGATCGTCGCCTGCCGCAAGCGCGGCATGAACCGCTACGAGATCCATGCCGCCTTGCGTGAACAGCGCGATACGGTACCCTCGCCATCGACCATCTATCGCGTCCTAAAGCGCCACGAGCTGAACCGCCGCACCCCGGCGATGCGTGAGGAGAAACGCCGCATTATCAAGGACAAGATCGGGGAACTCGGCCATATTGACCTGCACCAACTGCCGCGCGACATGTTCCTGGTGCCGCCGCCAAGCCCTGCCTTCATCATCAGCCTGCTCGACAGTTGCTCACGCCTGGCCTGGGCCGAAGTCCTGACCTCGAAAAAGGCGCTGCCGGTCATGTTCAAGGCCCTGAAGATGATCAACACCCTGAGCGTCACCTATGGGGTCCAGTTCGCCGAGATCCTCTCTGATAACGGGGCCGAGTTCGCCTCCCGCAATAAACCGGAGGAGCACCCCTTCGAAGCCATGCTGATCGAGCTCGGCATCAAGCACCGCTACACCAGGCCCTACCGGCCGCAGACCAATGGCAAGGTCGAGCGGTTCTGGCGAACCCTGGACGATGACGTCATCGAGGGCGCCACCTTCGATAACCTTGAGCACTTCGCCAATGAACTGTTCGAGTACCTGATCTACTACAACAACTTCAGACCTCATCAGGCCCTCGGCGGCAAGACCCCAAAGGACTTCGCCGCCGCCCAGACTCAAACCATTCGATCAGCGAATTAGTGAACATGCACAGCAATGACGGCTTGGGTTCAATTCCTGGGTGGCGGATCGCATTTCGCTGCCGATCGTCACCTCGGCGATTGCAGCTCGGTCGCGTTGAGCCGCAATAGCCGCACGAAATCGAGGGCGGCGGGCGACAGCGAGCGGTCTTCGCGATGGGCGACGTCGATCTCGCGCGTGACCATGGGGTCGATCAGTTCGCGCGCGACGAGGGATTTTGTCGGTAGAGCCGAGAGGGCATAGAGCGGCAACACCGTGATGCCGAAGCCTGCCTCGACCATCGCGAAGATCGTGGTGAGTTGATCGAGCTCGAAGGCCGGTTCCGCGTTCAGGCCGGCCGCGGCGTAGCCCTGCTCGATCTGTTCGCGGATGCCGTTGCCGCGACGAAGCGCAATCAACGGCACGCCGGCAAGATCGTGCCAGCGCGGGCGCGGAATGGCCGCGAGCGGATGGTCGGCGCGGCAGAGCAGCGCGATCAGGTAGGGCACCAGCGGAATGCGCGCGATACCGTCCTCGTTGCGGCGGAAAGTGCCGACCGCAAGATCGATGTCGCCGGACGTCAGAAGCTCGTGAATCGCCGCCAGCGAGCGGTCCACCACGCTGACAGCGACGCCGGGCGATGATTGCGCAAACTCTCGGATCGCCTTCGGCAGCAGCGCCGCGGCGAGCAGCGGCGGAGCGCCGACCTTGATGTGGCCGCGCCGGCGCGCGCCGACGTCGCGGGCGCGGCGCAGCGCGCCGTCCATGTCGCTCGTGAGCCGCCGCGCGTCGTTGAGGAATTCAAGCGCGGCGGCGGTGAGCTGCACCCGCCTTGTGGTGCGGTCGAACAGGCGAAAGCCAAGCTCGGCTTCGAGCTCCCGGACCAGGCTGGACACCATCGGCTGCGCCATGCGCAGCCGCTCCGCCGCGCGGGTGAAATTGTGGGTCTCGGCAACCGCGATGAACGCCTCGAGCTGGCGGAAGGTAACGGCCATGCTTGGCTGCGAAGCCTCCTGATTTATATGGATTTCGTATTACTCTATAAACGAAGAGCGTGTTGTAAAATAATTCCTAGCTCCCTACGGTCCGGCCAAGCGCTGCCCGGCGAAACAGCCGCGAAATGGCAGCCGACCGGGGGAGGATGAATGGGAGAGTCCGCGTTTCCAGGAGAACTCGCCGTGCCGCTCGGCGGCGAAAAGGTCTCCACCGGCTGGCTTGTGGTGTTCGGCTCGACGCTGGCGCTGATCGTCGGCAATGGTCCCATCATCCTCTTCACCTTCGGCGTGTTGCTGCAGCCGATCAGCGCCGAGTTCGGCTGGCAGCGCAGCGTGCTTGCCTCTGCTGTCGTGACCTCCCACGTCACCGGCGCGCTGGCGATGCCGTTCGTCGGCACAGTGGTGGATCGCGTCGGCGTCCGCCGCATCGCGCTGCCCGCGATCGTGATCTTCGCGCTCGCCACCGCCTCGGGCGGCTTGCTTGGCGCAAGCCCGATCGCGTTCATCCTGCTCTACGGTTTTCTCGGCATCGTTGGCGCCGGTCATTCCACGCTGACCTACGGACGCGTGGTCTCGACCTGGTTCGACGGCCGGCGCGGGCTCGCGCTCGGCGTCACGCTTGCGGGCATCGGCATCGGGGCCGCCTTGATGCCGAAATACACGCACTATTTCGTCGCCGCATATGACTGGCGCCACGCCTATTTCGCGCTGGGCGCGCTCCTGCTTCTGGTCGCCTTCCCTTCGGTCGCGCTGTTCGTCCGCGAGCGGCCGCGGCAGGACCGCATCGAAATGGTCACCGCCGAGGGGCTGACGCTTGGGCAGGCGCTGCGCGGCTATCGTTTCTGGTTCGCGGCCGCGGCGATGATGTTCGCCGCCGCGGCGATCAACGGCACCATCGCCCACATCGTGCCGATCCTCGTCGATCGCGGCATCGCCGCAGGCACCGCCACCACGGCGGTGGCAGCCGCCGGGCTGTCCTTGATCATCGGGCGCATCCTGTCCGGGCTCGCGCTCGATCGCTTCTACGGTCCCTATGTCGCTGCGTTCTTCTTTCTTGTCCCCCTCGCCGGCATGATGATGCTCGGCATCGGGGCTACCGGGCCGCTCGCGGTCGTCGCGGCCGTGTTGCTCGGGCTGGGCATCGGCGCGGAGGGCGACATCATGGCCTATCTCACCAGCCGTTATTTCGGCATGGCCCATTACGGCGTCGTCTATGGCTGCATCCTGGCCTTTTTCACGCTCGGGTCCGGCCTCGGCCCATGGATCATGGCGCATGCCTTCGATGCCAATCGCAGCTATGCGACAGGACTGATCGGCCTCGGTCTCGCGCTGCTCGCGGCCGTGATGCTGGTCATCTCGCTTGGTGCCTATCGTTATCCGCCGCGAGAGCGATCGCGCCGATCCGCGCCGCAGCCCTAGCCATCAACAGCCCTGCAAGGGATCGGAACACATGACCATGATTTCATCGACCAGACGCCTTCGCGCCGCCATTGTCGGCGGCGGCATCGGCGGCCTCTCCGCGGCCAATGCCCTGCGCCGGCGCGGCATCGAGGTCACGGTCTACGAGCAGGCGAAGGCGCTCGGTGAGGTCGGCGCCGGCGTCTTCATCTATCCCAACAGCCTGCGCCAGCTCGAGCGGATGGGATTTGCCGACGCGCTCGCCGCGGTCGGTGCCAGGGTCGGCGCCGGTTCGGAATATTGCCGTATGGACGGCACGGTGGTCGGGCCGATCCTGACCACCGATTCAAGCGGCTGGAACGGCCTCTACGGCATGCATCGCGCCGACCTGCTCGACGTGCTGGCCCGCGGGCTGCCGGCAAGCGCGGTGCGTACGGATCATCGCTGCACCGGCTTTGCGCAGGACGGCGCGGTCGCGCGGCTCAGCTTCGCCAATGGCGAGCGCGCGGAGGCCGACGTGGTCATCGCGGCCGACGGCATCCACTCGGTGCTGCAACGTTATGTCGTCGCGCCCCAGCCGCCGGAATATTCGGGGGTGCGCGCCTATCGCGGTCTGATCGCGCGCGAGAAACTGCCGGGCTGGCGCAAGGAGGCGCACCAGGTGTGGATGGGCGATGGCAAGCACTTCATGGTGTTTCCGGTGCGCAGCGGCACTATGCTCAACTACGTCGGCTTCGTCCCGACCTCGACCGAGACCATCGAGTCCTGGTCCGCGGCGGGCGATCGCGACGAACTGGCGGCTTCGTTCCAGGGCTGGGACCCTTGCGTCACCGACCTGCTCGAGAAGGTCGAAACCTGCTTCTGGTGGGGCCTCTACGATCGCCGGCCGCTCGCGTCCTGGACCAATGGCCGCCTCGCGCTATTGGGAGATGCGGCGCACGCAATGCTCCCGCATCTCGGCCAGGGCGCCAATCAGGCGATCGAGGACGGCGTCGCGCTGGCGGTGCTGCTCGAAGGACGCGAGGCCGCCGATGTCCCCGCCATCCTGACGCACTACCAGCGGCTGCGCCGGGAACGCACCGACGTGGTTCAGGCCGAAGCGCGGCAGAACGGCCTGCGCTACGATTCGAAATACGCAAGTCTTGCGCAGCGCGATCGCGAGATCGCCAACGCCGCCGAATTTCGCAAATGGCTTTATGACTACGACGTCGAGAAGGCCGCTATCGCCGCGCGCGATCACGGCGAAGCCTTGCGGGGCCTCACTGTAGATTCATGGCAACGACCTTGATGTAGGTCGGTCCCAGAATGACGATGAACAGCACCGGCAGGAAGAACAGGATCATCGGCACGGTCAGCTTGGGCGGCAGCGACGCGGCCTTCTTCTCCGCTTCGTTCATGCGCATGTCGCGGTTCTCCTGCGCCATCACGCGCAAGGATTGTCCGAGGGGCGTGCCGTAGCGCTCCGCCTGCTGCAGGGCCAAGCAGACCGATTTGACGCCCTCGAGCCCCGTGCGCCTGGCGAGGTTTTCATAGGCGACCTTGCGGTCCTGCAGATAGGATAGCTCGGCCGTGGTGAGGGTGAATTCTTCCGACAGCGCGATCGACTGGCTGACGATCTCGCTGGCGACCTTGCGAAAGGCGGCTTCGATCGACATGCCGGACTCGATGCAGATCAAAAGCAGGTCGAGCGCGTCGGGAAAGGCGCGCTTGATCTGGAGCTGACGCTTGCTGATCGCGTTCTTCAGGAACAGCATCGGCGCCTGCAGGCCGAGATAGGCGGCGCCGACACAGATGCCGATCTTGATCGGCAACGGCTTCTCGAGATGCGCGAGCAGGAAGACGTAGATGACAGACAGCACCAGCAATACGATCGGCGCCACCATGCGCGCGAACAGGAAGGTGACATAAGGCGCCTGCCCGCGATAGCCGGCCTGAACCAGCTTTTCGCGCGCGGACTCCTGCGCCAGCCATTTGGTGAGGTTGAAGTCCTCCACCACCTTCGACACGAGCTGCCGCGGTGTCTGGCGCAGCGTGACCTTCTCGCCCTTGTTGAGCCGCTCGCGCTCGCGCTGGCGGATACGTTCGCGCTCGTTGGCCACCGCCTTCATGCGCTTGGCCAAGCCTTCGCCCGCGAACAGCGGCATGATCAGCGTATAAGCGGTCAAGCTCGCCGCGATCGCGGCGAGCAGCATGGTCATGAAGCGGAGGTCGTGGAGTTTTTCGGCCAGTAACTCGAACATGCGGCATCCTCTAGGGCATGATCCGGAACAGTGCCTAGCGGCTTTCCGAAAAGATCATGCTTGAACAAAACCTAGAGTGCGATCCGATCTCATCGCGCTCTAGAAGTCGAAATTGATCATCTTCTTCATCACAAAGACGCCGATGGACATCCAGAGCAGGCACCCGACCAGCATCACCTGGCCGGTCGGCGTGGTCCACAGCAGCGAGATGTAGTCGGGGGTCGTCAGGTAGACTAGCACCATTTCGATCGGCGGCAGCGAGCCGATGATCGACGCGGACGCCTTGGCTTCCATCGACATCGCCTGGATCTTCTCGGCCATCTTCTTGCGGTCGCGCAGCACCTTGGACAGGTTGCCGAGCGCCTCCGACAAGTTGCCGCCGGACTTCTGCTGGATCGAGACCACGATGCCGAAGAAGTTCGCCTCAGGAACCGGCATGCGGTCATAGAGCCGCGCGCAAGCCTCTCCGAGCGGCATGCCGATGGCCTGGGTTTCGATGATCGCCATGAACTCGCTCCTCAGCGGCTCCGGCGCGTCGGCGGCAACGACCTTGATCGATTCGAACAGGGGCAGGCCGGCCTTGATGCCGCGCACGATCACGTCGACCGCGTCGGGCAGCGCCGCCAGAAACTTCTTCAGGCGGCGCTTCTTCAGGAAGCTCAAGCCCCAGCGCGGCAGGCCGAAACCGGCTGCGAACGCCAATCCGCAAGCCCCGAGCAGGCCGCCGCCGCCGACCAAGGTCGCCAGGAAAGCCACCGCGGCCAAAGCCGCCGACACCACCATGAACTTCTGGGTCGACCAATCCTCGAGCCCCGCCTGCTGGAGGCGGACGCTGAGCGAGACCTTGCTTTCCTTCTGATGGCGCGCCTCGAGGTCCTTCAAGGTGCTCTCGACCTGTTCGCGACGCGAACGCTGGGTTTTGTCGGCCTGGCGTTTGGCGGCCGGCTCGGGCTTGGCAATCGAGGCGCGGCGGCTTTCCGCCTGCTTCTCGCCGGACAGCACCGGATAGATGAAGACCCAGGCGATGCCGCCGATCGCGGTCGCCGCGAGAAAGCCGAGGGCGAGCGTTTGCGTGTTCATGACGCACTCCGGCTGCGGTCTTCCGCGGCGTCAAGGGCCGCGGCCAGGCGTTTCTCCTCGCCGTAATAGCGCGCGCGTTCCCAGAAGCGCGGCCGGCCGATGCCGGTCGAGCGATGCCGGCCGATGATCTTGCCGTTGGCGTCCTCGCCGATCAGGTCGAAGACGAAGATGTCCTGGGTGATGATGGTGTCGCCTTCCATCCCCATCACCTCCGTGACGTGGGTGATCCGGCGCGAGCCGTCGCGCAGGCGGGCCGCCTGAATGATGACGTCGATCGAGGCGCAGATCATTTCGCGAATGGTGCGCGAGGGCAGCGAGAAGCCGCCCATCGTGATCATCGATTCGCAGCGCGACAACGCCTCGCGCGGATTGTTGGCGTGCAGCGTGCCCATCGATCCGTCGTGGCCGGTGTTCATGGCCTGCAACAGGTCGAAGGCCTCCGGTCCGCGGACCTCGCCGACGATGATGCGCTCGGGCCGCATACGCAGGCAGTTTCGCACCAATTCGCGCATCGTGACCTGGCCCTCGCCCTCGATGTTGGGTGGACGAGTTTCCAGGCGCACCACGTGCGGCTGCTGGAGCTGAAGCTCGGCGGCGTCCTCGCAGGTGATGATGCGCTCGTCGTGCTCGATATAGTTGGTGAGGCAGTTGAGCAGTGTGGTCTTGCCGGAGCCGGTGCCGCCGGAGATCAGCACGTTGCAGCGGGAGCGGCCGATGATCTGCAGGATCTCCGCGCCCTCGGGCGTGATCGCTCCGAACTTGACGAGCTGGTCGAGCGTCAGCTTGTCCTTCTTGAATTTGCGGATGGTGAGCGCCGGGCCGTCGATCGCCAGCGGCGGAACGATGGCGTTGACGCGCGAGCCGTCGGCGAGGCGCGCGTCGCAGATCGGCGAGGCTTCGTCGACGCGCCGGCCGACCTGGCTCACGATGCGTTGGCAGATGTTGAGGAGCTGCTGGTTGTCGCGGAAGCGGATGCCGGTGCGTTGAATCTTGCCGCCGACCTCGATGTAGACCGTATTGGCGCCGTTGACCATGATGTCGGCGATGTCGTCGCGCGACAGCAGCGGCTCGAGCGGGCCGTAGCCGAGCACGTCGTTGCAGATATCGTCGAGCAGTTCCTCCTGCTCGGCGATCGACATTACGATGTTCTTGATCGCGATGATCTCGTTGACGATGTCGCGGATTTCCTCGCGCGCGGATTCGCCGTCGAGCTTGGCGAGCTGGGCGAGATCGATCGCCTCGATCAGCGCACCGAAGATCGTCGCCTTGACCTGGTAGTAATTGTCGGAGCGCCGGGTCTCGACCACGGGCGGCGGAGGCGGCGGTTTGGTCGGCGCGAGCGGCGGCGACGCCACCGCAGGGGGAGCGGAGGGGCGCGGCGCGGCCGGCACGGCCGCAGGCTCCGGCGCGCTCACCGCCGGCCGCAGGCTCCGGCTCTCGGTGTCTGTTCCGCTACGCTTACCAAACACGATATGACTCCACGCGCTTGACTACTTCTTCAAGAGCTTGTCGATCAGGGGCGACAGGAAAGAACCCTTCGGCTTCTTGCTCTCGCTGCGACCGGTGAGCCGCTGCGCGATCTGCAGGAACATCTCGGTGGCGCGATGATTTGCCGAAATCTCCGCAATCATCTGGCCGTTATTGGCGGCCGCGCCGAACATCTGCGGATCGAACGGAATAGAGGCGATCGGCTCGCTCTCGATCGCCTTGGCGAACTCGGATGCGTTGATCTCGGGGCGCTTGGGCACGCCGACCTGGTTGAGGCAGTAAAGCGGGGGCCGGTCGTTCGGACGCGCGGCCTTCAGCAGGTCGAATATGTTCTTGCTGTTGCGCAAATTGGCAAGATCGGGCGCCGCGACGATCAGGATGTCGTCGGCGCCCACCAGTGCCCGTTTGCTCCAGCCCGACCATTGATGCGGAACGTCCAGCACGATGCATGGCATGGTGGTGCGCAGCGTGTCGAATATGGCGTCGAATGCTTCGGTGCCGAAATCGTAGACGCGGTCCAGCGTCGCGGGCGCCGCGAGCAGGCTGAGGTGGTCGGTGCATTTCGACAGCAGGCGGTCGATGAAGGCGGTGTCGACGCGGTCCGGCGAGAACACCGCATCGGCGATGCCTTGCGGCGGGTCCTGGTTGTAGTCGAGCCCGGCGGTGCCGAAGGCAAGGTCGAGGTCGGCGATGACCGAATCCATCGCGAGGTCGCGGGCGATGGCCCAGGCCACGTTGTGAGCAATGGTGGACGCACCGACGCCGCCCTTCGCTCCCACCACCGCGATGATGCGGCCGACCGCCTTCGCTTCCGGCGCCGAGAACAGATTGCAGATCGAGCGGACCACGTCGATCGCGGTCACCGGCGCGATCAGATAATCGCTGACGCCGCGGCGGACGAGTTCGCGGTACAAGGCGACGTCGTTGATGCGGCCGATCACGATCACCCGCGTGCCGGCGTCGCAGACGGTCGCGAGCTGGTCGAGGCCGGCGAGAATGTCGGAGCGCGCATCGGTCTCCAGCACGATGACGTTCGGCGTCGGCGCCGAGCGATAGGCTTCGACGGCTGCGGCCATGCCGCCCATCTGGATTTTCAGATGCGCCTTGCCGAGGCGGCGGTCTTCGCCGGCGGCCTGCACGGCAGCAGCAGTTTCCACCGTCTCGCAAAATGCCTGCACCGACACGCGCGGCGCCGGTGCGATATGCTCTTCCACCGGCGGTGTGGCGGCTTGAGGCTGCTCGGAAGTCTGGCGGGCGTAACTGATCATTTGCCGGTGTCGCTGAGTTTGGCCCTGTCGGCCTCAGGATAGGTGGTCGCCGTGGTCGTGCCCTTGCGGTATTTCTCGAGGCCTTCGCTCCGGCGAGGGGTGTAGGGCGGCGTCTCGGATCGTGGCTGTTCGAGATCGGCGGGGTTTGCGACCATGGCCGCCATGTTGCGCTGATAGGCGCAGCCGAAATTGTAGTAGGACCTGTTCTCGTAATAGCTCTTGTTCTTGATCGAGGGGCCGAGATCTTCGGGCCAAAGACCGCAAGGCCCCGCCACCGCCTTCAGCTTCGGATAGGTCAGACGGATCGGGGGCATGAATTTGGGATCATCGGGGCGATAGCGGTGCACCGTCAGCCCCTGCGGCGGTACGCCGGCCGCAGCGAGCAGCGACTGAATCTCGTGAAGGGAATCCGCGGCCGCGCGCGCATTCGGTGTGTCGATAGGGACGTCGGCAGTGATTGCGCCGGTTCCTTCGTGCAGCCAGCTTTGCGCCAGGCCCATCACGTCGGCGCGCTGCTCGGCCGAAAGCCCGCCGCGGCCGCGGCCGACCAGGACGACCATCGATTGGCTGCCTTCCTCGATCGCGATCGGATGGCGGGCGCGATAATCCTCCGGAATGCTGGCCGTGACCGCGGCTTCGTCGGCATGGGTGCAGGCAGCGAGCGCAACGGTCAGGCCGGCCAGCGCGCCGGCTACTCGCAGGATGCGGGTGCGACCGAGGAATGTTTGCCTTGTCATCGTTTTTGATCCTCGTTCGCCTCAATCGGTGATGAAGCCGTATTGGCCGCGATAATTCCGCGTCGGCTCGACGCGACCGGGCACGCCATAGATGCGATTGATCGAGCCCAACAGGTCAGCCTGCGGGTCCGAGACCGCCGCAAATCCGTCGTCAGGACGCGACAGGTCCTTCTGCGCCACCGCGCGGACCACATAGGGCGTCACCAAGACCATGAGTTCAGTCTGGTTGTTGACGTAGTCGCGGCTGCGGAACAGGGTGCCGAGAACCGGGAGCTGCATCAGGCCGGGCATGCCGTTGATGGCCTGCTTGGTCTGGTCCTGGATCAGGCCGGCCATGGCCATGGCGCCGCCGGAGGGAATTTCCAGCGTGGTCTCGGCGCGGCGCGTCTTGACGGATGGAATGGTGATCGAGTTGACTGTCGAGGACGTCACCGCCTGCGACAGCGTGACGGAGTTTTCATTGGACAGCTCCGAGACTTCCGTCATCACGTGCAGGCTGATCCGTCCCTCGGCCAGCACCACCGGCGTGAAGTTCAGGGAGACGCCGAATTTCTTGTAGGAGATCTGCGTGGTGCAGACATGGGTGGTGGGGTCGCAGGAATAGCCGGCCGGAATCGGAAATTCACCGCCGGCCACGAAGGTTGCGGACTCGCCCGAGATCGCCGTCAGGTTCGGCTCGGCCAGGGTTCGGATCACGCCGGCACTCTCCATCGCCCGCAGCGTCGCCGTGACCGACTGCGCGGCGCCGAACGAGCTCGTCAGCGAGTTGCCGCTGACCAGCGGACCGCCGCGGGCGGTGAACGGGTTGGAATTAGAGAAATTCACGACCGCGGTGCCGTAGTTGAGGCTGGCGTTGAGATCGATGCCGAGCTGCTTGATCACCGAGCGGGCCACTTCGGCCACCGTGACCTTGAGCATCACCTGGTCGCGGCCGCGGACCACGATCGAGTTGACGACCTTGTCGGTGCCGCCCGCAAGGCGGCCCGCGAGATCCGCCGCCTGCTGTGCCTCGATCGGCGTGGCGGCGGTGCCGGTCAGTACGACGCCGTCGCCGATACCTTCGATCTGGATATCGGCGTTCGGCAGAAGCTGCTTGAGCGCAGCGCGCACGCCGTTGAGGTCGCGCTTGACCGCGATGTCATAGGCCGCGATCTGCTGGCCGGCGGAATCAAAAAAAACGATGTTGGTCTGACCGACCGCGGCACCAATGATGTAGGCGCGCTGTGCGGAGCGGATCACGGCGTTGGCGATCTTGGGATCGGCGACCAGCACGTCCTTGATGTCGCGCGGCAGGTCGATCACCACCGATTTGCCGACGCCGAGCGAGAGGAAGCGCGCATTCATCTGGCCGTCGGCGGCAACGGGAGGCGCGAGCCGATAATCGCTCGCCTCCACCGGTGCCAGCGCCGGGTTGAGCGCGAGCGCAGCGACCGCCGAAAACGACAGGGCGCGGACCAACGCGGTCCGCATCTTCGTGAAGCTTGCCCCGGATTGCATCTCGTTCGTCCTCATCGTCACTGCTGCGTCGGTGCTGTCGTCGTCGTGCTGGGGATGCCGAAGCGGACAACGTTGACGTTCTGGGTGACCTTCTCTTCCTTGATGACGTTCTCGACGGCATTGGCGTCGGCAATGCTGCGCAATGCCAGCGACAGCGAGCCGGCTTGCCGCGCTGCGGCGAGCGTGACGGTCTGCTCGGGCTTCAATTCCAGCGTAACGGTCTTGCCGATCACCGCATTCTGGCCGTCCTTTTCCTTGGGCGCCTGGTCGATCGCGAGCACGCGGACATTCGAGAGGACGACTTCGGACTTCACCACGTCCTGCTCGTCGGCCTTGGCATCCGGATTCTTGAGATGCCGGGTGAGCAGAACGTCGACACGATCGTTGGGCAGGATGAAGCCGCCAGCCCCGGTCTCCGGGGCGATTTCGGTCGATACCGCGCGCATGCCGGTCGGCAGGATGGCCGCCATAAATCCGGAGTCGCTCTTCACCAGCTTCTGCTCGCGGATCGGCTCGCCCGCGATGAAGGGGCCGCGCGCGATCGAGCCGGCGAGCTGCGTGGTGGCGTCGGGCCGCTCATTGCGACGGATAAAGCTGTTGCTGGCGGATGCCGCCGGCCAGGTCTGCCACTGCAGGTCTTCCGCCTTGACGGTCTGGCCAAGGCCGATGTCCGACTTGGCGATCAGCACGTCGACGGTCGGGAGCTGCGCGACCGGCGCGGGCGGAGGCGGCTTGTTGTCGAATCCGCTCGCAAGGTAAGCAGCAACGCCGCCGGCGCCGAGAGCGATGGCCAGGACTACGATGCGTGCGGTATTCATACGCTTCAACTTTCCACATAACGCCGCGACGCGTCGGTCGCCGTGATGGGAGTTGACCAGCTATTCGTCAAAGCATGGTTAATGAGGCGTATCTAAATCGCCTTAACGCCGGGTTTACCGGCTAAGCGTCAGCGCAATGCGACATGCGCGAGGTCGATCGCCGTCACCCAATCGGTGTCCGGGTAGATCATGAGCGCGCCGATCGCGAGCGCGATGCCGTAGGGAATGCCGCTTTCCTTGGCGTGCAGCCTTAAAAGCCAGGCCTGGCTGGTCAGCGGATAGGGCAGCGGCCATTGCCGAAGCTGCAGCAGCGCGATGGTCAGGACACCGCCGAGCACGGACGCGTAAAGCAGATAATTGAGCAGATGCGCGAAACCGAACCACAGGGCTGTCGCCGCGGCGAGCTTGGCATCACCACCGCCGACCCAGCCGCGCGCAAAACAGGCGAACGCGACCACGAGCATGAGCGCGCCGGCGCCGAAATGGAGCAGAATGTCGTTGATCCCCATGCCGGTGAGCGGGGCGAGCACCAAGAAGCACGCGACGAGCGCCAGCGAGACCCGGTTCGAGATCGTCATGGTGAAGAGGTCGCTCGCCGCGGCGAACGCCATCAGCGCGGGAAAGACGAGAAGCCGTGCGAGGTCAAGCATCATCGGGGCACACTACACGGCAGCGATTACGGCCTTGGATCGGTGAAGGTTAGGGGCGAGAGATGAACAATCGGCAAACGCAAATCCGCGGCTGCCGGCCGCCGAAATGCGCGAGAGCGGGTTGATAGGCGCAGCCATCGGCTTGCACATCAATTACGCCCGCGCTCTCAAAAAGACAGGGGCCCCGATTGCCGGGGCCCCTGCTGTTCGACGGTGAGAGCCGCTTACTTAAGCGAACTGTTGATCGAGCTGAAGGCGCCGTTCAGCTTGGAGCCGATGCCGTTGACGACGGCGATGATGGCGAGAGAGATGCCGGCGGCAATCAGGCCGTACTCGATCGCGGTGGCGCCGGACTCGTCCTTCACGAAGCGCGCAATCAGGTTCTTCATTCGTCTAAACTCCATGTACACGTGGCTGATCGAAACTGTGGATCTGGTCGCGCCGGCGTTCTCAGCACCGTGACCATGGGCCGCACCCTAAGGTCCGACAATTGCGGCGCAGTTAATTCGATCGCGTAAACATGCTTCCAATTGGCTGTTCTTTGCCACAGTAAACGGCCCATTAAGGGATTCGCTCTGATTCGATTTTCGCGCGAGCCGCCGATTCGCACGCATAGAACGGAGCTTCGCCGCAGAAGAGCGGCTCGATTTCACGCCTCCTTAAGCTCGGCGGGAGTACGTCTGCAGCATCTCATTTTGCGAGGCGACGATGTCGAATCCGATCATGGAAGTGGTGATGATGCTCGGCCAGACCATCGAGAAGGTGGTGCCGATCACCGTCGTCCTGGCACTGGTGTTTACGGTGCTCAGCCATTACTGGGCCTGCAATCCCGGCAAGTCGTGGTGGCAAAGGCGCGAGCTCGTCACCGACGTCGTTTACTGGTTCTTCGTGCCGGTGTTTGCGCGCGTGGTGCGCATCGGCCTGCTCGTGGTCGGCGCCGCCGCCTTCTTCAACATTCACGATGCCGATGCGCTGATTGCTTTCTACGACAATGGCCATGGGCCGTTGTCGCAACTGCCGCTATGGGTGCAGGGGCTTTTGTTCCTGGTGGCGTCCGATTTCATATTGTATTGGCTGCATCGGCTGTTTCATGGCGGCGAGTTCTGGAAGTACCACGCCGTGCATCATTCCTCCGAAGAGCTCGACTGGATTTCGGCCGCGCGCTTTCATCCCGTCAATCTCGTGATCGGCACCATCTCGGTCGACGTCATTCTGCTGATGGCCGGTATCTCGCCGAACGTCATGCTCTGGGTCGGGCCCTTCACCACCTTCCATTCGGCCTTCGTGCACGCGAATTTGAGCTGGACCCTGGGGCCGTTCAAATATGTGCTGGCGACGCCGGTCTTTCATCGCTGGCATCACACGCCCCTGGAAGAGGGCGGCGATACCAATTTTGCGGGCACCTTTCCGATCTGGGACATTCTGTTCGGCACATTCCGGATGCCGGAGGGGCGGCTACCAGAGAACTACGGCAAGGACGAAGCCGATATGCCCGCCGAGATCGTCGGGCAGCTCGCGTTCCCGTTCCGGCGCTAAAGCGCGGTTTGCCGTTCGTTCATCAATTCTTGGCAGACTTCTAGCGTCGGGCGCCGGTGCGGCTCGCCGATCGCCTTTCGCCGGCTCGTCAACGTCCCGGGGTACAGTATGTCGTCTGAGTTGCTGCGTAACCTTGCCCGCCCGCTTGCTCGCTCATTGCTGGCGATGGCCGTCGGTCTCCTGCTGTGGCCCGGCGCCGCGCTCGCCGAGTCCTCCGCCGATACCATTTCGGTGAATGTCGATCAGGCCAAGCTCCTCAAGCTGCCGACGCGCGTTGCGACCATCGTGGTCGGAAACCCGCTGATTGCCGACGTGACGCTGCAGAACGGCGGCATCCTCGTGGTGACCGGCAAAGGCTATGGCGCGACGAATTTCATTGCCATGGACCGCAATGGCGAGATCCTGGTCGACCGGATGATCCAGGTCGAGGGGCCGAGCGATCAGTTGGTCACGGTCTATCGCGGGGTCGAACGTCAGACCTATAGCTGCATGCCGATCTGCCAGCGCCGGGCCACGCTTGGCGACGACGAGAAGTACTTCAGCTCGGTGCTGCAGCAGTCCAGCTCATTGACCAACCAGGCCAGCAGCAGCGCGTCGGCGACGACCGGCAAGGCCAATTGAGCGCTGTCCATGCGTCGCGGTAGCTCCGCGCCGCCGGTGGGGCGCGTGCAAACGACATTCAGAACATGAAAAGGGGCCGCGCTTGGACGCGGCCCCTTTTGTTTATATGGGCAGCTATCCGATAAGGATGCTTCGAAAGGGCTTAACCCTTCCGAAGACGATTAGTTCGCGGCGCGGAGATTATCGGCCGAAGACTTGCCCGAACGGCGATCCGCCACGATCTCGTAGGAGATCTTCTGGCCTTCACGCAGCGTGCCGAGCCCTGCGCGCTCGACGGCGCTGATGTGCACGAACACATCCTTGCCGCCGTCATCCGGTTGGATGAAGCCATAGCCTTTGGTGGCGTTAAACCATTTCACGGTTCCCATGCTCACGGGGTGTAGTCCCTTCTCAGAGTAACAAAGTCAGAAACCCACTTATGGTGGGCTGGTGAGATCGAATTTTTGGAAGGGTCGTCAGCGTCTGAACCGGCTGTACCGGTATTAGCTAATGTCGTCCGGCCGAAAATCGATAACTGCATCTTATGAGAAGCAGGGCGCCAAAACAATCCTGACGTGCACGAATTTTTAATGTACGAGCCAGCCGTTCCGCGCCCATGACATCATCCTGTCATGTGCGGCCGGCTCAAAGACCATCCTGGACGCATTCCGACGCTTATCGGCGACGAAACTGGCCACCCCGCTGCGGGCCCCCCCGCGGCGCGCCACCGGGCGCGCTCGGACGTTCGTCCTTGTGGCGGAAAATCAGCCGGCCCTTCTCCAGGTCGTAGGGCGACATCTCGACCGTCACGCGGTCGCCCGCAAGCGTCTTGATGCGGTTCTTTTTCATCTTGCCTGCCGTATAGGCAACGATCTCGTGCCCGGTGTCGAGCTGCACGCGGTAACGCGCGTCGGGGAGGATTTCGGTGACCAGTCCTTCGAACTGGATCAACTCTTCTTTGGCCATGCTTAGCTCCAGATCGATCGATGGTTAACGGGGCCGCTGGTCGCGGTTGCGTTGGTCGCGGGGACGGCTTTCGCGATGCAAAAAGGCAATAGCATTCCCTTCCGTCTTGCCGCCATGCTGCGCACGATGCGGTGCATGCTGCGCTGCATGGTGCGGTGCATGATGCGGTTCTTGGCGATTGATTTGCAGGGCGCCACTCTTACCACCACGACGGCGTCGGCGGCGAGGGCCTTTTGAAGGTTGCGCAGCATCATTTGCTCTTGCCGCATGCGGGTGAGGGGCTGCACGGCTTCCGCGATGTTGCGGGCTCGGCGGGGCGGGATCGCGCTGGCCCGCCGTGCGGCGGTCCTCGCGCGGCAACGCTATCCGGATCAACCGTTCGATATCGCGCAGATAGGCCATTTCCTCGCCGCCAGCGACCAGAGAGATGGCCGTACCCTCGCGGCCCGCGCGGGCGGTGCGGCCGATGCGGTGCACGTAAGTCTCCGGCACATTGGGCAGGTCGAAATTCACGACATGGCTGATGCCGTCGACGTCGATGCCGCGGGCGGCGATATCGGTGGCGACCAGCGTGCGGACCTCGCCGGAGCGGAACGCCGAAAGCACCCGTTCCCGATGATTCTGCGACTTGTTGCCATGGATCGCGTTGGCGGCAATCCCGCACTTGGCCAGGCTCTTCACCACTTTGTCGGCGCCGTGCTTGGTCCGGGTGAAAACCAGCGCGCGATCGATCGGTTCCTGGGTCAGAAGCTGCGCGAGCATGGCGCCTTTGGCCGTATGGTCGACCTGGATGATGCGCTGGCTGATGCGCTCGGCCGTGGAGGAGACCGGCGTCACGGCGACACGCGCCGGATCGCGCAGCATCGCCTCCGCAAGCTCGGCGATGGCCTTCGGCATCGTCGCCGAGAAGAACAGGGTCTGTCGCTGCTGCGGCAGCTTGGCGACGATTTTCCTGATGTCGTTGATGAAGCCCATGTCCAGCATGCGGTCGGCTTCGTCGAGCACCAGAAACTCGACGCCGTTCAGCCGCAAGGCATTGCCGTGCACGAGATCGAGCAGGCGGCCCGGCGTCGCCACCAGGATGTCGACGCCGCCCATCAGGGCGCGCACCTGGCGGCCCATCGGCACGCCGCCGATCGCGAGCGCCGAGGTCAGGCGCATGTGGCGGCCATAGGCGTTGAAGCTGTCGAGGATCTGGCCCGACAGTTCGCGGGTCGGGCTCAGCACCAGGGCGCGGCAGCTCTTCGGCTGCGGCTTGCCGCGCTGCGCGAGAATGCGATGCAGGATGGGAAGCGCGAAGGACGCGGTCTTGCCGGTACCGGTTTGCGCGATGCCGATGACGTCACGGCCTTCGAGCGCAAGCGGGATGGTCTGAGCCTGGATGGGAGTTGGCGTGACGTAATTCTCTTCCTTGAGCGCACGCGAGATGGGATCGGCGAGGCCGAAATCCGAAAAGGAGGTCAAAAGCTTTGTTCTTTCCACATGAACCGCAGGCACGCCGGCAAAGCGCCGCGCGCGTGCGGACGATCTTCAAGACACCCGCGTGTTGGCGGCGTCGATTTTGTTAGGCTGAAAGGCAAGCCAAAAGCCCGTTTGCGGAGGGCTTAAGAACACGCGGCTTGCGATGCCCCGATGATTCTCTGGGGTGCTGGACCCGATATGGAACGGGAACGCGGCACTTTCAAGGATGAAGTCGCACCGGGAGCGCGGGTTTGGCGGAATATGCGCAGGTCTGCGCGTCCCGGTCGCAATCGCATGCCGGAAAATTAGACATTTACCAAGAATTGCTCACAAATTAAGCGGATTGCCGAGAAGGCAGCCATTTTGACGGGCCAAAAAATAGGCAGAAAATCGCGGTATTTTTGCGCGTTCTTCGCATTTCATCTGGCCAATCATTGGCTTAGGCCTGCCGCAGGCCATGGCACAGTTCTTGCGATTCTCCCAACGCGCGGCCGGTCCGGTCGTCGCAGCGTTTTTTCACGCCTGCGTCAGGGAGAGGATATCTCAATGCTTAGAAAACTTACTCAGGACATCGCGACGATGACTCGACGTCGCTGGCTGGCGGCGACCGCCGGCCTGGCGCTCGGCTTCGCGTTGTCGCCGGCATTCGCCGCGGACGATACGATTAAGGTCGGTATTCTTCATTCGTTGTCCGGCACCATGGCGATCAGTGAGACGACGCTGAAAGACGTGATGCTGATGCTCATCGACGAGCAGAACAAGAAGGGCGGCGTGCTCGGCAAGAAGCTGGAAGCGGTCGTCGTCGATCCCGCCTCGAACTGGCCGCTGTTCGCCGAAAAGGCGCGCGAACTTATCACCAAGGACAAGGTCGCGGTCGTGTTCGGCTGCTGGACCTCGGTGTCGCGCAAATCCGTGCTGCCGGTCTTCAAGGAGCTGAACAATATCCTGTTCTATCCGGTGCAGTACGAGGGCGAGGAAAGCGAGCGCAACGTCTTCTATACCGGGGCAGCGCCGAACCAGCAGGCGATCCCGGCCGTCGACTACCTGATGAAGGAAGAGAAGGTGAAGCGCTGGGTGCTTGAGGGCACCGACTATGTCTATCCGCGCACCACAAACAAAATCCTCGAGGCTTACCTCAAGTCCAAGGGCGTCGCCGCCGACGACATCATGATCAACTACACGCCGTTCGGCTTCTCCGACTGGCAGACCGAGGTCTCCAAGATCAAGACCTTCGGTTCGGCCGGCAAGAAGACCGCCGTGGTCTCCACCATCAATGGCGACGCCAACGTCCCCTTCTACAAGGAGCTCGGCAACCAGGGCATCAAGGCGACCGACATTCCGGTGGTCGCGTTCTCGGTGGGTGAGGAAGAGCTCGCCGGCATCGACACCAAGCCGCTGGTCGGCCATCTCGCCGCCTGGAATTACTTCGAGTCGATCAAGACGCCGGCGAACGAGAAATTCATCAAGGAATGGCACGCATTCACCAAGAACGACAAGCGCACCACCAACGACCCGATGGAAGCGCACTACATCGGCTTCAACATGTGGGTGAAGGCGGTCGAGAAGGTGAAGTCGACCGATCCGGACAAGGTGATCGACGCGCTGCCCGGCATCGAAGTGCCGAACCTGACCGGCGGCACCGCGAAGATGCTGCCCAATCATCACATCACCAAGCCCGTGTTCATCGGCGAGATCAAGGCCAACGGCCAGTTCGACGTGGTGTTCAAGACCAAGGACCTCGTCCCGGGCGATGCCTGGTCGAAGGAGCTCGAAGGCTCCAAGGACCTGATCGGCGATTGGGTCGGCAAGAAGTGCGGCAACTACAACGTCAAGACCAACAAGTGCCTGGGCTCGGGCACCTGATCTGACCTCACGACGCGGGGAGGGCGGCGATGTCGTCGCCTTCCCTTTACCTCTTGCCGGGGTTTTGCCAGTGCTTGCCAAGTTCACCGCTCTGCGTCGCGCGCTTGCGTTGATGCTTCTGCTGATCGCCGTCGCGGGCCCTGCCTTCGCGGGCCCGTTCGAGGATGCGGTCGCCAAATTCACCACCGACGATTTCTCGGATACCGAAGAGGCGGTCGCCGCGATCGCCGCATCGGGAAATCCGCTCGCTTATCCGATCATCAGTGCGCTGCAGGACGAGCGGCTGATGTTCGATGCCGATACCAAGAAGGTCTACATCAAGCAGGCCGACGGCAAGGCGATCGACGCGGCGACCGGGGCTCCCGTCGATGCCATTCCCGACAGCGCCAGCGAGGTCCGTCTCAACAACAAGCTGCGCCGTCAAGTTCAGGCCGCGCTGGGCGGATTGACGCTGTTGTCTCCGACGCTGGAAACGCGCATTTCGGCTGCCCGCTCCGTCTTCAAGTCCCATGAGGAGCAGGCGCTGCCGGCGGTCGAAAGCGCGCTGGCGAAAGAGACGGACGGCACCGCGAAAGCCGCGCTGCAACAGGCGCGCGCGGCGATCCTGCTGTTCAAGGCCGACGCGTCGGAAAAAGAGAAGCTCGATGCGATCGCGATCATCCGCTCGCGTGGCGACCAGGAAGCGCTCGCGATGCTCAACGACATCGGCGCCGACCAGCCGCCCAGCGTCGCCAAAGCCGCGGCGAGCGCGATCTCGTCGATCCAGAGCTCGCTTGCGATGTGGTCCGGCGTCCAGAATGCCTGGTACGGCCTTTCGCTCGGCTCGGTGCTGCTGCTCGCGGCGATCGGGCTTGCCATCACCTTCGGCGTGATGGGCGTCATCAACATGGCCCATGGCGAAATGGTGATGCTCGGGGCCTACGCCACGTTCGTGGTGCAGGAGGTGATTCGCACCCGCTATCCCGCTCTGTTCGACTATTCGCTTCTGATCGCGGTGCCGCTGGCCTTTCTGGTTTCAGGCGCGATCGGCGTCGTGATCGAGCGCAGCATCATCCGCTTCCTTTACGGCCGGCCGCTGGAGACCTTGCTTGCGACCTGGGGCCTGTCGCTGGTGCTGCAGCAAGCGGTGCGCACCGTCTTCGGCCCGACCAACCGCGAGGTCGGCAATCCCTCGTGGATGAGCGGCGCATTCGAGCTCGGCCAGATCACCATCACCTATAACCGGCTGTGGATCCTCTGCTTCACGCTCGCCGTATTCGCGATCCTGCTGGCGATGCTGCGCTTCACCTCGCTCGGCCTGCAGATGCGCGCGGTGACGCAAAACCGCCGCATGGCGGCCTCGATGGGAATTGCCACCTCGCGCGTCGATGCGCTGACCTTCGGCCTGGGCTCGGGGATCGCGGGCATCGCGGGCGTGGCGCTGTCGCAGATCGACAATGTCAGCCCCAATCTCGGCCAGGGCTACATCATCGACTCCTTCATGGTGGTGGTGTTCGGCGGCGTCGGCAATCTCTGGGGCACGCTGGTCGGCGCCTTCACCCTCGGCATCGCCAACAAGTTCCTGGAGCCGGTCGCCGGTGCGGTGCTCGGCAAGATCGCCATTCTCGTGCTGATCATCCTGTTCATCCAGAAACGGCCGCGCGGCCTGTTCGCGCTCAAGGGACGGGCGGTGGAAGCATGATGAGCCATGTGCTGACGCGGTCGCTGGATCGGGTCGCGACCACCTTCATCCTGGTGGTCGCCGCCTGCGGCATCCTGATTCCGCTCTCCAACCTGCTGCTGCCGTCAGGCTCGTTCTTCCAGGTGCCGACTTATCTGGTGGCGCTGTGGGGCAAATATGTCTGCTACGCGATTCTGGCGCTCGCGATCGACCTGATCTGGGGCTATTGCGGCATTCTCTCGCTCGGCCACGGCGCATTCTTTGCGCTGGGCGGCTACGCCATGGGCATGTATCTGATGCGCCAGATCGGCACCCGCGGCGTCTACGGCAACCCGATCCTGCCGGACTTCATGGTGTTCCTGAACTGGCAGAAGCTGCCCTGGTACTGGTATGGCTTCGACATGTTCCCGTTTGCCGCGCTGATGGTGATCCTGGTCCCCGGCCTGCTCGCCTTCTGCTTCGGCTGGTTCGCTTTCCGCTCGCGCGTCACCGGCGTGTATCTCTCCATCATCACGCAGGCGATGACCTATGCGCTCCTGCTCGGCTTTTTCCGCAATGATTTCGGCTTCGGCGGCAACAACGGCCTGACCGACTTCAAGGACATTCTCGGCTTCAACGTCCAGGCCGAGGGCACCCGCGCCGCGCTGTTCGCGCTGAGCTGCCTGTTCCTGATCATCGCCTTTCTGATCTGCCGCGCGATCGTGACCTCCAAGCTCGGCAAGGTGCTGATCGCGATCCGCGACGCGGAATCGCGCACGCGTTTCATCGGCTACCGCGTCGAATCCTACAAGCTGTTCGTCTTCACGCTCTCGGCCTGCATGGCGGGCGTTGCCGGCGCGCTGTACGTGCCGCAGGTCGGCATTATCAATCCGTCCGAATTCGCGCCGGGAAATTCCATCGAGGCGGTGATCTGGGTTGCCGTCGGCGGGCGCGGCACGCTGGTCGGAGCGGCTTTGGGGGCCATCGTCGTCAACTACGCCAAGACGTTCTTCACGTCAGGCGCGCTCGCTCCGTACTGGCTGTTCATGCTGGGTGCGCTGTTCATCCTGGTGACGCTGCTGTTGCCGAAGGGCATCGTCGGCACCATCAATAGCTGGTGGCTGCCCTGGAAGGAGCGGCGGCTTGCGGCGGAGGCCGTCGCCAGCGCCGCGCGCGAAAACGGCGTCAGCGAACCCAAGATGGCGGAGTGAGGCATGAACACGGTCGACGGTCGCACCACTTCCGCGCTGCTCTATCTCGACGGCGTGCACGTCTCCTTCGATGGCTTCAAGGCCATCAACAATTTGTCGCTGACGCTCGCGCCGGGCGAGATGCGCGCCATCATCGGTCCGAACGGCGCCGGCAAGACGACGATGATGGACATCATCACCGGCAAAACCAAGCCGGACGAAGGCACCGTGCTGTTCGACGGCACCACCGACCTGACCCGGCTTGACGAGACGCATATCGCCGAGCTCGGCATTGGGCGCAAGTTCCAGAAGCCGACCGTATTCGAGAGCCAGACGGTCGAGGACAATCTCCTGCTCGCGCTCAATGTCGATCACAGCGTCAGAGGCACGCTGTTCTGGCGCCAGAACAAATCGGACGCCGACCGGATCGATCGGGTGCTCGAGACCATCCGCCTGACGGATGCGCGCAAGCGGCTCGCGGGCAGTCTCTCGCATGGCCAGAAGCAGTGGCTGGAAATCGGCATGCTGCTGGCGCAGGACCCCAAGCTGCTCCTGGTCGACGAGCCCGTGGCCGGCATGACCGACGTCGAGACGCAGCAGACCGCCGAGCTGCTCAAGCAGATCAATCGCGATCACACCGTCATGGTGGTCGAGCACGACATGAGCTTTGTGCGCGAGCTTGGTGTCAAGGTCACCTGCCTGCATGAAGGCACGGTGCTGGCCGAAGGCACGATCGACCAGGTCTCGTCGAACGAGCGGGTCATTGAAGTCTATCTGGGGCGCTGAGGCGATGCTCGAAGTCAAGGACATCAATCTCTATTACGGCGCGGCGCAGGCGTTGCGCGGGGTGTCGATCAACGCGCAGCCGGGCAAGGTGACCTGTGTGCTCGGGCGCAATGGCGTCGGCAAGACCTCGCTCTTGCGCGCCCTCGTCGGCCAATATCCGGTCGCCTCCGGCTCCATCACTTTCGAAGGCGCCGACATCACCGCCCTGAAGCCTTACGAGCGGGCGCGCCGCGGTATTGGCTTCGTGCCGCAGGGGCGCGAGATATTTCCACTGCTGACGGTGGAAGAGAATCTGCGAACCGGATTTGCGCCGCTCAAGCGCGATGATCGCAACATCCCCGATGACGTGTTCTCGCTGTTTCCCGTGCTGCAATCCATGCTCGGGCGGCGCGGCGGCGACCTCTCCGGCGGCCAGCAGCAGCAACTTGCCATCGGGCGCGCGCTGGTGATGCGGCCCAAACTGCTTCTGCTAGACGAGCCCACGGAGGGAATCCAGCCCTCGATCATCAAGGATATCGGCCGCGCGATCTCCTATCTTCGCAATCTCGGCAATATCGCCATCGTGCTGGTCGAACAATATCTCGACTTCGCCTGCGAGCTCGGCGACTATTTTGCCGTGATGGACCGCGGCGCAGTGAAGTTTTCCTGTGATCGCGCGGGCCTCGACCAGGCCGAGATCAGCCGTCAGATGGCGCTGTGAGTGGTGGATAGTTGGTCGAGCCGTTGCGGCCGGCGAAGGTGCACCTCGCCCGGAAGGAGAGGTGGACCGAATGAGGGAGCGAATGCAGACGGATACACCCAGCACGTCGTCGGCGGTGTTCGCCGCCAATCGGGCCCGCGGCGCGGTTGCGTTCGACGTGCGGGTGCGCGATGGCGTTACCAGGCGCGGCTCTCTGCATGAGTCCGGTTCTTTGCGCGTCCGCTTTCCGTCGCCGGAGGGCGAGGGGCTCTCGGCGGTGTTTGTCAACACCGCGGGCGGCGTGGCCGGCGGCGACCGCTTTGAGGTCCGGATCACGGCAGGCGAAGAGGCGCGCCTGACGCTGACCACGGCGGCCGCGGAAAAGGTCTATCGCGCCACGGACGAGCCGGCTGAGCTTGCGATCTCCTTGAGCGTCGCCGCAGGCGCGCAGCTCGCCTGGCTGCCGCAGGAAACCATCCTGTTCGATCGTGCCAAAGTCTTGCGCCGCATCGACATTGACCTGGCCGAGGGCGCCTCGCTGCTGCTTTGCGAGATCGTGGTGTTCGGCCGCGCCGCCATGGGGGAGCGGATGCAAGGTGGCAGCTTCGTCGATCGCTGGCGGCTGCGGTATGGCGGCAAGCTCGTTTTCGCCGAGACCGTACGGCTCGACGGCGATATCGGCGGCAAGCTCGCGCGACCTGCGATCGGCAAGGGTGCGGCGGCAATCGCAACCGCGTTGGTCGTGCCGGGCGACCAGGCTCTGGTGGAGCGGATCAGGCAAGCCGCGGACGGCTTTGGCGGCGAGGTCGGCATCTCCGCCTGGAATGGGTTTGCAATGGCGCGCTTCTGTGCCCAAGATGCGACGCGGCTTCGCGCCGACATGATCGCGGTACTGGGTCGCGCAAGCGATCTTCCGCTGCCGCGGCTCTGGATCAACTAGGGCATGGTCGGGAAAGTGGCTACCGGTTTCCGACGCGCTCATGCTCAAGCCGTAGGTTTGCTCAAAATCGTTAGAGATCACGCATGAATCTGTCTCCCCGCGAAAAAGACAAGCTTCTGATTTCGATGGCGGCCATGGTGGCGCGGCGAAGGCTGGAGCGCGGCGTCAAGCTCAACCACCCAGAGGCCATCGCCATCATCTCGGATTTCATCGTCGAGGGCGCACGCGACGGCCGCACCGTGGCCGAGCTGATGCAGGCCGGCGCGCAGGTCTTGACCCGCGACCAGGTGATGCCCGGCATCCCCGAGATGATCCATGACATCCAGGTCGAAGCGACCTTCCCGGACGGCACCAAGCTCGTCACCGTGCACGAACCAATCCGCTAACCTCGCATTTGTCATTCCGGGGCGGCCGGAACGGCCGAACCCGGAATCCAGAGCTTGTTTGATCGAGATTTCCGGGTTCGCCGCTTCGAGGCGCGCCGGAATGACGGAGAGAGAAACATGATCCCCGGCGAACTCTTCATCAAGGACGGCGAGATCGAGCTCAATGCCGGCCGCAAGACGGTGACGCTCACGGTTTCCAACACCGGCGACCGCCCGATCCAGGTCGGCTCGCACTACCATTTCTTCGAGACCAACCCGGCGCTGAAATTCGATCGCAAAAAAGCGCGTGGCATGCGGCTCGACATCGCCGCCGGCACCGCAGTCCGCTTCGAGCCCGGCCAGACTCGCGACGTGCAACTCGTCGCGCTCGCGGGCAAACGCACCATCTACGGTTTTCGTGGCGATGTGATGGGCAAGCTGTGAGTTGAGCGCCGATTGAGAGCTGTGTTCTGTGAGATATTGTGAGGTGAGCACATGCGTCTGGCTCCCTCCCCCCTTGCGGGGGAGGGCCATTGCACATGCCGGAGAAGAACACCGTCGTCCCGGGCAAGCGAAGCGCGACCCGGGGCCCATAACCCTAGGATGGAGTTTGGCGAAGATCGCTAACCCATATCTCGCGCTCCAACTGCAGCCTGCGGTTATGGGTCCCCGCCTTCGCGGGGACGACACCGAATTCGTTGACGCGGCTGTCGCGCGAACAGCAGAAATCAATATGCGATGGCCCTGCCGCAAGTGGGGAGGGGACACTGAGAGCGCCCTGTTGGGCGAACCAAATGGAGGCTTTGACCCATGCTGACGGGAATCCGCCTCATCTCCGAAGCTGCCGAGCTTGCGGCGCGGCGCCATACCGGGCAGCAGCGAAAGGCACGCGCCGACGAGCCTTACATCAATCATCTCGCCGAAGTCGCGAGCCTGCTCTCGGCGGCGAGCAACGGCGAGGATGCCGAACTGGTTGCGGCGGGGTGGCTGCATGACACGCTTGAAGACACCGAGACCACGCATGACGAGCTTGCGCAACGCTTCGGCTTGCGGGTCGCGGGGCTGGTGGAGGAATGCACCGACGACATGAGCCTGTCGAAAAGCGAGCGCCGGCAGAAGCAGGTGGAAGACGCGCCGAAGAAATCGCCGGGCGCGAAACTGATCAAGATCGCCGACAAGATCAGCAATGTGCGGGCCCGGATTTTTCCGAATCCAACTCAGGCTGAGCGCGATGAGCTGGCCGATTACGTTGCCTGGGCGGAGAAAGTCGTCGCGGGTTGCCGCGGCGTGAACGCGACGCTCGATGGGCTATTCGATGAAGCCGTCGCCAATGCCAGGAGCGCGATGTGACGCCACCATCCGCTTGCCGGCGTCATTAATTCTTCAGTTGGGGGGCATTTGATGTCTGTGAAAATCAAGCGTTCGGTCTACGCCGATATGTTCGGCCCGACCACCGGCGACAAGGTGCGCCTTGCCGACACCGATCTCATCATCGAGGTGGAGAAGGACTTCACCACCTATGGCGAAGAGGTGAAGTTCGGCGGCGGCAAGGTGATCCGTGACGGCATGGGCCAGTCGCAGACCACGAACCGGCAGGGCGCGGCCGACACTGTGATCACCAACGCGCTGATCGTGGATCACTGGGGCATCGTCAAGGCCGACGTCGCGATCAAGGACGGTTTGATCAGCGCCATCGGCAAGGCCGGCAATCCCGACATCCAGGGCGGCGTTACCATCGTGATCGGCCCGGGCACCGACGTGATCGCGGGCGAAGGCAAGATCCTCACCGCCGGCGGCTTTGACAGCCACATCCATTTCATCTGCCCGCAGCAGATCGAACATGCGCTGATGAGCGGCGTCACCTCGATGCTGGGCGGCGGCACCGGGCCGTCGCACGGCACCTTTGCCACCACCTGCACGCCAGGGCCGTGGCACATGGCGCGGATGATCCAGTCGTTCGACGCTTTCCCGGTCAATCTCGGCATTTCCGGCAAGGGCAACGCGTCGCGCCCGGCGGCGCTGGAGGAGATGATCAAGGCGGGCGCCTGCGCGCTGAAGCTGCACGAGGACTGGGGGACGACGCCGGCGGCGATCGACAACTGCCTGTCGGTTGCGGACGACTACGACATCCAGGTGATGATCCATACCGACACGCTGAACGAGTCCGGCTTTGTCGAGGACACCGTAAAGGCGTTCAAGGGCCGCACCATCCACGCCTTCCACACCGAAGGCGCCGGCGGCGGCCATGCGCCCGACATCATCAAGATCGCAGGGTTGAAGTACGTGCTGCCGTCCTCGACCAACCCGACCCGCCCCTTCACCCGCAACACCATCGACGAGCACCTGGACATGCTGATGGTGTGCCACCACCTCGATCCCTCGATCGCGGAGGACCTCGCCTTTGCTGAAAGCCGCATCCGCAAGGAGACGATCGCGGCGGAGGATATCCTGCACGATCTAGGGGCGCTCTCGATGATGTCGTCGGACTCCCAGGCGATGGGCCGGCTCGGAGAAGTCATCATCCGCACCTGGCAGACCGCCGACAAGATGAAAAAGCAGCGCGGCGTGCTGCCGCAGGACAAGGGCAACGACAACGACAATTTCCGCGTCAAGCGCTACATCGCCAAATACACCATCAATCCGGCGATCGCGCACGGCGTCTCGAAGCTGATCGGCTCGGTGGAGAAAGGAAAGCTCGCCGACCTCGTGCTGTGGTCGCCGGCGTTCTTCGGCGTCAAGCCGGATTGCATCATCAAGGGCGGCTCGATCGTGGCGGCTCCCATGGGCGATCCCAACGCCTCGATTCCGACCCCGCAGCCGGTGCACTACCAACCGATGTTTGCCGCCTTCGGCAAGTCGCTCACCGCATCATCAGTGGTGTTCACCTCGAAAGCCGCGGTCGCGGGAGGGCTGGCCCGCAAGCTTGGGATCGACAAGAAGCTTTATGCGGTCCAGAACACCCGCGGCAAGATCTCCAAGAAGAGCATGATCCACAACGATGCCACGCCTAAAATCGAGGTCGATCCGGAGACCTATGAGGTGCGCGCAGACGGCGAGCTTCTCACTTGCGAGCCTGCGCAGGTGCTGCCCTTGGCGCAACGCTACTTCATGTTCTAAGGTCGGTCCGGCA
Source organism: Bradyrhizobium sp. STM 3562 (assembly GCF_045571435.1). Classification (NCBI taxonomy): domain Bacteria; kingdom Pseudomonadati; phylum Pseudomonadota; class Alphaproteobacteria; order Hyphomicrobiales; family Nitrobacteraceae; genus Bradyrhizobium; species Bradyrhizobium sp. STM 3562. The sequence continues at coordinate 7,693,480 of NZ_CP120694.1, read as the reverse complement.
TCTCAAAGAAACCGGGAGGAATTTCGTGATCTACGTCATCGCCACCACGCAAATGAAGCCGGAAGGCCGCGAGGCCTTCATCGCGGGCCACAAGGAATGCATCGCCGAGACACGGAAGGAGAAGGGTTGCCTGTCTTACGAGGGCCATATCAGCATCCATGACCCGAATGTTTATGTGGTGGTCGAACGCTGGGAGACCCGCGATGACCTCAATGCCCACGCGCGGGCGCCGCACATGAAGAAATGGCGCGATTATTCTACGCCGCTCAAAATCTCCACGGTGATCGAGATCATCAGCGACGGCAAGGTCGAGAAGTTTTAGGGGGCATCCGGACATGATCCGCGCGACGCAGGTCAAGCCGCAGCATCGCTGGACGGAGGCACCGGCCGATACGGTCGTGCTCGATTTCGACGACCGTCACCGGCGGCGCATGGCGATGCGGGGGACGCGCGGACTGGAGTTTCTGCTTGATCTGGAAAACGCGGTGGCGCTGCGTGGCGGCGACGCGCTGGTGCTGGAGGACGGCCGGCTGATCGAAGTGGTCGCCGCGCCGGAGCCGCTGCTCGAGATCAAGGGGGCCGATCCGTATCATCTGATCCGCCTCGCCTGGCATCTCGGCAATCGCCATTTGCCGACACAGATCATGTCCAAGGGCTTGCGCATCCGGCGCGACCACGTCATCGAGGGGATGGTTAGAGGCTTGGGCGCGCGCGTGATCGAGATCGAGGCGCCGTTCGATCCCGAGGGCGGCGCCTATGCAGGGGCCGCTCACGGCCATGCGCACGAGTCGGCCGCCCATCACGATCATGCCCACGATGACCATGCGCATGATAACGGCCATGGCCGCGATCACGGGCACCATCATCACGATGGACATGGCCATCATGGGCACCACCACGGTCACTCCCATGCTCATGACCACGACTAGGCGCGAGGCGCCGGAGCCGGGGGCGCTCATGGGCTCCGATGCGGCCGCGCTATACCGGCTCCTGACCTGGTTGTCGCCGGCCTTCCCGGTCGGCGGGTTTTCCTACTCCAGCGGCATCGAATGGGCGGTGGAGGCGGGCGACATTCATGATGCGCAAACGCTGCGCGATTGGCTCGCGGCGATGCTCACCGAGGGGACCGGCTTTTGCGACGGCGTGTTCCTTTCGCATGCCCATCGCGCCGTGGAGACGGGCGATCACGCCGCGCTGCGCGAGGTTGCCGAACTCGCGGCCGCCTTCGTGCCCTCGCGCGAACGGCAGCTCGAGACCTCGAGCCAGGGGCGCGCCTTCGTCGAAACCGCGCGGGCGGCGTGGAACTGCCCCGGCCTGGAGCAGGCGCTTGCGCGTTGCGAGGGGCCTATCGTCTATCCGGTCGCGGTCGGGATCGCAGGCGCGGCACACGCGATCCCGCTTGATCCGACGCTGCACGCCTTTCTGCATGCGCTGGTCTCGAACTGGATTTCAGCCGGCAGCCGGCTGATCCCGCTCGGGCAGACCGACAGCCAGCATGTGCTGGCTGCGCTGGAGGGCGGCGTGGCGGCCACTGCGGAGCGTGCGAAACTCGCCGCGCTCGACGATATCGGCAGCGCGACCTTTCGCGCCGATCTCGCCAGCCTGCGACACGAGACGCAGTATACGCGGCTGTTCAGGTCATGATGGAAGCGCCACATTCTTCACCGTCGTCCCCGCGAAAGCGGGGACCCATAACCACAGGCCTTCGTTGTTGCGAAGAGCATCTGCCACCGTGCCCTATTGATACGTCACGCGGTATCGCGATGAGCGCGAGCGCTCACGCTGGGGGTCCCGGCGTTCGCCGGGACGACAACGATCGAGGATCACAACATGCCTAGCTCTCACGGTCCGCTTCGTATCGGCGTCGGAGGTCCGGTCGGATCGGGCAAAACCGCGCTGATGGACCTGTTGTGCAAATCGATGCGCGAGCGCTATGACATTGCCGCCATCACCAACGACATCTACACCAAATGGGATGCCGAATTCCTGGTGCGCTCGGGCTCGCTCACGCCCGATCGCATCGCGGGCGTCGAGACCGGTGGCTGCCCGCACACCGCGATCCGCGAGGACGCCTCGATGAATCTCGCGGCGGTCGCCGACATGCGCGCGAAATTTCCCAATCTCGATTTGGTGCTGATCGAGTCCGGCGGCGACAATCTCGCGGCGACCTTCTCCCCGGAGCTCGCCGATCTCACCATCTATGTCATTGATGTCGCAGCCGGGGACAAGATCCCCTCCAAGGGCGGTCCCGGGATCACCCGTTCCGACCTTCTCGTCATCAACAAGATCGATCTTGCGCCTTACGTCGGGGCCTCGCTGGAGAAGATGCAGACCGACGCGAAGAGAATGCGGGGCGAACGGCCTTTCGTCATGACCAATCTGAAGAAAAGCGAAGGGCTCGACCGCATTATCGGCTTCATCGAGGCCAAAGGCGGGCTGAGCGGCGCCTCGCAGCCCCCGCGGCCCTGACGTCGGCTCGCGCGGCCGCTCATGCGTTAATGTTGTTAAGGTTTGTGACAGGGACTGCCGCGAAGGGGGCGCCGGAAATTCCGCGCTGGCGGGAACCAAATTCGCACGGCACAGTTGCTATAATTCGGGTTCTGCGGGGCAGCCGTCAGCCGTCTCCCAAGAAGCGCGAGCGTTAAGCTTCACGGCCGAGCGCAGTTGCGTAGCGATCATGACTGCATCATCATATCAGCCGGTTGGCCCCTGTCCTCCTCCGCGTCGTTGCCGCGCCGGCGAATTCCCGATGAACGTGATGTCTGTCCGCCAACCGCGCATTGTCGAGTAGGCGAGTGGTTCGGCTGGGTTTCATCATCGGCTTTATCGCGCTGATCGGGGTCCTGCTCTCCGGCCTCGCGGCCTATCGCGTGCATCAGCAGGAACTGACCATCGACGGCATTGCGCTGGCGCGCGCCATCGATGTGCATGCCAGCCTGGTCCAGGATCGTCTGACCGAGCGCGAACTGCTTGCCCGGGTCGCGTCCGGCCTGTTCCGTCTGCCCTCGGGAATCAAGGCCAACATGCTGGAGCCGCTGCGCTCGTCGATCTACGCTTTCAAGACCGATTTCGTCGTCGCGGGCTGGGTTGCGCGGCTCAAGCCGAGCGAGTTGGACGCCGCCCGCAATGAATTGGCGCGCGCCGGATTTCCCGATCCGACCATCCGCAGTCTCGACGGCAAGCCTTTGGACACGCGTTCGCTGCAACAGCCTGTTGATGTCCTGATGGATGTCGAGCCGCGCAATGCCCAGACTGCCCCGTTCGTCGGGCGCGCGCTGAACGACAATGCTGTCCTCGGCGTCACGCTCTCCCTCGCGATGGGTGAGGGCAAGCCCTATGCGTCCGATCCATTGCCCCTTCTGGGTCAGCATGGACCGATCGGCGTGGTGCTCGCCGCGCCGGTGGTGCAGCCCGACGCCAATACGCCGGCCGGCTTTGTCATCTTCTCCTACGAGCTGGCGTCGCTGATGCTGACCAATGACGACCTGTCGTTGTTTTCGGTGGCGCTGAAGGACCCGCGCAACGCCGAGGGAGAATTGGTCGCCAACGACCAAGGCGTCGTCAGCGCCCGCAAGGCGCCGAGTGAGGCGCCATCGGCGACACGCACCGTGACCTTCGGCAATCGCGACTGGTCGCTTACCTATTACGCGAAGACCAATGCGGCGAAGCGCGCCGAGCAGACCGCGGCGATCGTCGGCGCCATCGGCCTCGCGCTCACCGGCGTGGTCTGCGGCCTGTTCGGCTATGTGGCCTACAACAATTTGCGCTTGAGCCGCGAAATCCAGGTGCGGATCGGTTTCGAGCGCAGGCTGACCGCCGTCATCGATGAGCTCAATCACCGCGTGAAGAACATTCTGGCGGTGATCCAGTCGATCATCACCCGGACGCTACGCCACGGCTCCGACATCGATGTCGCGCGCGAGCTTCTGATCGGCCGTATCCATGCGATGTCCAACGTCGTGTCGCTGCTCAGCGACAGCCAGTGGCAGGGGGTCAAGCTGAAGGGGCTGTTCGAGGCGCGCGCCATTCCGCATGCCGAGCGCATCGCCGTGAGCGGTCCGGATATCGCCGTCAGCGCGCGTGCGGCCCAAAGCTTGTCGCTGTTGTTCTTCGAACTTGCCTCGCATTCCGACGAGGGATTGTCGTTGGTCGGCAAGCATCCTCATATCGTCGCCAATTGGGAGGTCACCGGCGAAGACCCCGACGCGATCTTTCATTTCCGCTGGGAGGAGTTCAACACCAGCGAGGCGACGCGCCGTCCCGATAGCGATTTCGGCCTGATCCTGCTCGACCGCGTCGCGCCCGAAGCGCTCGGTGGCACGTCGAAACGTTACTTCACCGACGTCAGCTATGTCTATGAACTGACCGCGCCGATGGTCACCGTGATCGACATGATCGAGCGCGACCGCACCGAGCAGTTCTCCGCGCCGGTGCGGCCGCCGAAGTAAGCTCGCAGGTTTGATTTCACTCGCGCCCCGAGTTCAACTCGCCGCGGAAAGCCGGGACCCGCGCCGTGCCAGATGATCTCGCGAGAACAACGGCCGGTGCTTATGGGTCCCGGCTCCCGCTTTCGCGTGGCCGGAACGACAGCGTCATCACCCGTTGCCGCCGATCACGGCGCGCACGGTCTCGTCAGGACCAAAATCCTCGGCGCCCTCGACATAGAGCAGGGCGGCCAGCTTCGAGCGCGCGCGATTGACGCGGCTCTTGATGGTGCCGACCGCGCAGCCGCAGATGGTCGCAGCATCCTCATAGGAGAAGCCGGAGGCACCGACCAGGATCAGCGCCTCGCGCTGGTCCTGCGGCAGCTTGTCGAGCGCCGCCCGAAACTCCTCGAACTCCAGATGCGCACCCTGCGACGGCTGTGTCTTCAGCGTCTTGGCATAGTTGCCCTCGGCGTCCTCGACCTCGCGTCTGCGCTTGCGGTAGTCGGAACGGAACAGGTTCCGCAAGATCGTGAACAGCCACGCGGGCAGGTTCGAGCCGGGCTGGAAAGAGTCGATGTTGGCGAGCGCGCGCAACAGCGTCTCCTGCACCAGATCGTCGGCACGATCGCCGTTGCCTGAAAGCGAAATCGCGAACGCGCGGAGGCTTGGCACCGCCGCTAAAATATCGTCGCGAAGGGAGTCTGTGAGAGGCATTAATCCCTCCCGTTTTCTTGATCGTTCGCCCCCCCGCCCGATTCCTCTTCGCTTCTCACTTGGTGAGCCGCGGTCGGTGCATCAAGCTTACGGATCAACTCCGCGAATCGCTCCGGAACCCCTTGGCGCACCACATCGTCATACATGGCGCGCAGTTGATGGCCGATTCTCGACTGGATCTCGGCATTAAGGCCACCCTGCCGGCCAGGTGGCGCATTTTTGCTGGCCTGAGATTTCACATCCTTCATGACCTGTTCCACGTTTCCCCGGGGTTAAGTCCCTGTCGTTCAAAGAATTTCTGGCGCGCGAGGCCTCTGCGTAAAAATGCTAATTCAAACTCGCGCCGAAAGTTCCCGCTGCGCTGGAACTTTTCTTCACGTGGTGCGTAATCAGCTATCAGGGGGAACCCCGGGCCGCCCCTTTTTTAAGTCTCTGGCCCAATAGCGGATGGAGTGGGGATGTCCCGATCACAGCTTGTTGCTGAACATTTGCCGTTGCTGCGGCGCTATGCCCGCGCGCTAACGGGGAGCCAGGCATCCGGCGACGCCTATGTCGGTGCCATGCTCGAGGCCCTGCTTCAGGATCCCTCGTTGCTTGACGAGCAGCACGGGGCCAAGGCCGGGCTGTTCAAACTGTTTACCCAGATCTGGAATTCGGTGTCGTTGAACGACGATTCCGAGGTCACGACCTTGCCGATGCCACCCGAGCGGCGGTTGTCCAACATCACGCCGCTGCCGCGCCAGGCGTTCCTGTTGTTGTCGCTGGAAGGCTTTTCGGAGCAGGAGGTGGCGTTCATTCTCGGCACCGACGTGGCCGAGACGCGGCGTCTGGCCGATGCCGCCGGCCGCGAGATGGCCGCCGAGATCGCGACCGACGTGCTGATCATCGAGGACGAGACGTTCATTGCGATGGACCTCGAAAGCCTGGTGCGCAATCTCGGTCACAACGTGATCGGGGTGGCGCGCACTCACGCCGACGCGGTTGCGATTGCCAAGAACCGGAAGCCCGGCCTGATCCTCGCGGACATTCAGCTCGCCGACGGCTCGTCGGGTCTGGATGCCGTGAACGAGCTGTTGCGCAGCTTCGAGGTGCCGGTGGTGTTCATCACCGCCTATCCCGAGCGCTTCCTCACCGGCGAGCGGCCGGAGCCGGCGTTCTTGATCTCGAAGCCATTCCAGCCGGCGATGGTCTCGGCGGTGGCAAGCCAGGCGCTATTCTTCCAGCGCAATTCGCGCAACCGCATGCCAAGGGCTGCGGCATCCTGAGTTTGTCAATTGAGTGAATGGCGTTTGTCTATTCGCCCGGCGCGCCTGATCAGCGCGCCGGGTCTTTTTTTGCCTGCGCTCTGTTGCGACAGGCCTCATCGAGCTTCAGAGATCAGCGCATAGCTCGCATCCGCGGCGACGAATGATGGGTTCGCTGCTGCGCTCTACCCATCCTACGAAAGGTACGCAGCCTACCGAGCTACCGAATAGTGCGCAAACGAATAGTGCGCAAAAAAGTAGGGCACGGCTGGCATCACCACAGCCGCGCCCTACGTCGCCGGTCAATGGGGCAGGGGGGAATAACCGGCTGCCGTGATGACGCGCGGGCGCGAAAGTCGTTCCGGACGGTCGAAAATTTTTTTGCACACGGTTAAGTGATCCACCCGTCCGCGAACCCTGTTCCCGTGACTAACGTTGTGAGCCTGATCGTCATGGGACAGGGATTACCGCCATGTCTTATCTGGTTAAGGGAATTTTCGGTGCCGCCGCTATTTCGCTGACTCTGGGTGCGGTGCAGTTTGCTTCAGGTCATGATCTCTCCGCGCCGCTGCAGGCGCTGTCGGGGAATGCCGGCGATGGCGTCAATCGTGCCGCCAAGGCCGACCGCGCCAGCGTGCTGGTGCCGTCGCTGCCAACCATGCGGACGATCGCGTTCCGGCCTGCAGGGCTCTCGGCCACTTCGGTGCTGGTCCGCATCCCGGTGACGGTGGAAGCCCGTGAGGCGCCGCGGAAGCCGACGACGCTGTTCAGGTCGACGCAGCAGAAGCCGATGGTGGCTTGTGAGCCGATGGTGAGCGTGCTGACCGAGGTCGCAAAACGATTGCAGCCGGGCCGCTGCGTCACCTGAGGTGCGCAGAACCGTTGCTGGCCTAGGCCGGGACGGTTCTCGTGCAGGCTTCCTGTTGCGCGCCTCGTAGTGCGCGCATCCTGCGCCGACAAGCTTCGCGCAAACTCCCTACCGCTATGATGTCGTCCGTTAAGAAGCCCAATTGAGCGCGGTTGGGGCGGCGAGCAGTCGCATCAAGGCGTTCAAGATCAAGCGTAGCAGAAGGCTAAGCCAGGCGAGGACGAGGCGGAGATTGTGGCCGACGGCAGAGAGGATGACGTTGGCCGCATCGCCCTCGCGGCCCTTGAGATAGCAGCGGCCGAGTTGACCGTCGGTCTTCATGTGTCCGATCACGGGCTCGATGGCTGAGCGGCGCTTGAGTTCGCGTTTGATTGCGCCGAAGACGCCCCGCTTCTGGCCGGAGATGAAGACGCGGCGCGGGTTTTCGGTTTTGTGGCCGCGATAGCCCTTGTCGACATAGCCGCGCTCGATCGCGCAACCGGTGAGCTTCTCGGTGGCCTCGATGACGTCACCGAGCGTGTGGCCGTCATATGGGTTGCCCGGCAGCGCCTGGGCGTGCAGCACAAACTGGCCGCCCGGAGCGCGGGCGTTAGTGGTCACGATCGAGGCTTTGACGCCGAACTCATAAGGCGCCGAGGCCTTGCCCTTGCCGATGCATTCGACCTCGGGCGCGTGGAAGGAATAGAGCTTCCAGCCACGCTGGCGCTGCTCCTGGGAGCGGATTTGCGCGGCGCGCAAAAGCGCCTGCTCGAAGGCAGCCTCAAGCTCCGACTGACCTCCGATCTTACGGCGGATGTCGCGGATAAGCCGGCCGAGCCAGGTTCGCAAGCTGCGCAACTGCCGACGATGGCGCTTGAACTGCTTGGCGTGGGCATAGCGCCCGGCCATCATCGCCGCCCGCTTGGCGATACGCAGATAGGACTGCCGCAGCCGCACGCCGTGCGCGCGTGCCAGCCGATTGAGGCCCTTGATCGCCGCATGGACGAGCTTGGCGTCGGTCGGGAAGGTGATGGCCTTGGGCTGAACGGTGGTGTCCACCGTCACCCGCTTCAGATCGCGCGTCCGCAACGCGCCAGTCTCATGCGCTACCCTCAGGCTCTCGGCCAGCAACAGCTCCAGTTTGCTACCAAGCCGCTTGCGCCAATGGCTGAGGCCGGAACGCTCGTGCGGGAACTCATGCTGGAAAAATTCAAAGCCGGTGAAGTGCTGGAAATACGGGTCGTAGACCCAGCGCTCGCAGACGCCTTCGTCGACAAGCCGTAGATGTGCTTGAGCAGCAGCAGCCCGATCAGGAAGCGGCTCGCCACGCCCGGCCGGCCCTTGTCGCTGTAGAGCGGTGCGATCTCGCGATCGATCCAATCCCAGTCGATCTTGGCGCCGAGCTGCACCAGCTCGTGCTTCAGATTGATGATCTGATCCAGCCTGGCGCGAAACAGATCGCCTTCCGCTGTCGGTTCCGACTTTTTCGGTCGCATCGGTCCCCTCCGCTGCGACCACGGAATCATGCCCGGCGATTCGAGGGAATCTCCAAAACGAAATTGCAAGCTTTCGAGGCCTCAACCCTCGAAAGCTTGCAATCTCAAAACCGCAACCGGCGCCAAAAACCGATTCCCGCTCAACGGCCTCGGCTCATTTTCACGGACGACTATGATGTTTCGCCTTCGCGCGATCGTGCGCGTCGGTCGAGGTTTCGCTTCCGACTATTCGGCCGGCGTCGCCTGATCCTCTGCCGCTTGGTCTTGCGCCGCACTCCGGCTCATCAAGAATCCCAGCGCCAGCCCTCCGACAGCTAGCAGCGGAATCAGCCGTTTCACGCCGACCGTGCGAACGATGTTCAGGCTTGCCGCGAGAACGGCCGGATCGGCGAGGACGTTGCGCGCCATGGCCCTGGCGCGCTCCCGGGCCCGCGCCTCGCTCTGGCGCTTGCGGGCGGCGTACCAGATGCCGACGACGATCGCGATGATGAAGAAGAAGGCGGCGCCGGCGAGGCAGGCGGCGATTCCGCCATAGGTTTGAGCCACGAAGATGAGAGCTGCGGCGAGGAGAAAGGCGACGGCAACAAGCAACACCAGGCCGAGAATCCCGATCAGCACCCCCTGCTGCAGCCGGGAAGAGGCTGCGTCCTTCACGTCATCAATGATGCGTTGAAACATGTTTGCGCCTCGACTGGTAGAGCGCGTCAACGAAGGCGAGCGTCCTCCACCAGCGCCGCCATTCACTCAGAAGGCTTGCGGCTTTGGTGACAACCATCACGGGCTCCGCGGATCGCCATAACTCCGGTAGTGGCTGGAGCGTGATGACATCGGATGAAATCGTCATTGCTCCAGTTTCTGCTTTGAGCATGATCTTTTCGGAAAACCGCCCCGCACTCTTGCGCTGATGCGGCCCTGCGGGTCCCGATCATGCTCTACCGGCGCCAAGTGACGCCGATCAAAAAGCCGAGGCCGAGCGCAAGCCCGACAGTCGTCAGCGGCCGCTGCGTGATGATGTCTTCGATCGTCTCCTCGAGCGAGCCGGCGGCATCCTGCGCCGCATCCATCATCGCCCCGCTCCGTTCGGAGAGATCGCTCACCGTGGAATCGACATTGCTCCGGGCCTGCCTATAGCCCTGCCGGGCCTGCCGCTTGGCCGTGCCCGCGAGATTGTTGAGTGCGTCCGTGATCTGCGCGGTCAGGGCTGCGATGTCGTCCTTCACGTTGATCAGATCCTTCTTGAGACGCTCGTAGCTTGCCTCGTCGCCGATTTCACGCGTCAAGCTGTCGGTGCTTACCATCGGAAGCTCCCAGGAATTGCGTTGGTCGAGCCGAGAACGCGGCGGCCTGCTGGAAGTTCCCGACCGGAAACCCCCTACTCGGGCGGTAGCTGCGGCGAATCGCCCGGCAGCAGATGCTCCTTGAGGATCAGGCCGACGATCAGAAGCGGCGATGACAGGAATGCGCCCATCGGCCCCCATAGCCAGGTCCAAAATGCAATACCGAGGAAGACGGCCAGCGCATTGAGCGCCAGGCGGCGACCGATGATGGTGGGGGTGATGAAATGACCTTCCAGGAAGGCGATGCCGCAAAACGCCAGCGGGGCGATCAGCGCCGCGCCAAGGCTTGGCAACGCGATGATCCCGACGATGCAGAGGATCGCGAAGGTGGCGATCGGCCCGATGATAGGAATGAAATTGAGCGTCGCGGCCAGCGCGCCAAGTCCGGCCGGACGGGGCATCTGCGCGATCGCGCAGACGATGCCGGTGGCGAGCCCGACGCCGATGTTGATGAGGGTCACCGTGAGCAGGTAAGTGCCGAGATGGACCTCGATCTCGTTGAGGATGCGCAGCGTCCTCAGTCGCGCGCTGTGATCGCCAAAGGTCATGATCAGGGCCCGCCGCAGGTCGCGCCAGCTCGCGATGAACAGGACGAGAGTGGCGAAGAACAGCAGAAACTCGGTGAAGGTCGGCGAGAGAAACTGGATCGTCGGCTGTACCCACTCGAATTTTGGGACTTCGAAATTCGACAGCGTGCCCGAGCCTCCGAACAGGCGCTGCAACTGCTGCCAGAACGGGAGCAGCCGGTCGAACACTTGCAGCTTCTCCTTTAGCCGCGCCGCAAATTCACCCAGGTGCGTGCTCCACTCCATTAAGGGCGAGGAGAAGAGCCCGATGATGAACGCGGCCGCCGCGGCGACGGCGGCCACGATCAGAACCGCCGCCACGGGGCGCGGAACGCGGTACCGCTCCAGAAGGTTCGCCGCCGGCGACAGCATGGTGCCGACGACGAAAGCCATCACCACGGGAAGAAAGAAGGCCTTTGCCACATAGAGCGCGGCGACGACGCTGATGAGAAGCAGACCGGTCAGCGTGAACGCGACGACTTCCGCGCGACGAATGACCGGCGGCAGCTCGCCCTGGCCCTCGGGCGTCGGCGCGCCTTCGGGTGCATGAGACAGGAGGCGTTCACTGGGGAGCACTCGCACGATGGTTCAAAATCCCGCACAGCGCAGCAGTCGCGGTGAAGTCGCGCCTTCGCACCGAAGGCCTTCGCTAACAAGCTGCCGGACGCGCGGAAGGTTCCGTCGCGGAAACGTGAAATTCAGTGAACTTGACAGTGTCGTGTTCGCAACGGCGCACGCCGGAACCCCGCGTGCGTCAACGGCGTTTGTAGAAGCGGAGCATCAACGCGATGCGCGTCCACTTCATGGGGCAGCACATGACCAGGATTTTCTCCGCCACGCCCAAATCGTCTTCGCGCGCCTGCCGCGCAATCATCCTCGCCGGCGCTTCCTTGCTCGCGTGCGGCTTGTTTGCCGGCGCGTCAAATGCTCAGGCGCTCGGCTACGCGCCGAGCGAACCGCGTGCATTGCCGGGCGGCTACATGACGAACGCGCCGGCGGCTCCGGATGCCGCAAGGGGCGAAGACAGCGTCTTGCCGGACCGGCTGCGCCGCGCCGTCGTCAACCTCGACACCAAGGACGCGCCCGGCACCATCATCATCGATACGGCCGATACCGTGCTCTATTACGTGCTCGGCGGCGGCAAGGCGATCCGCTATGGCGTCGGCGTCGGCCGCCAGGGCTTTACCTGGTCAGGGGTCGAAACCATCAGCCGCAAGTCCGAATGGCCGGACTGGTATCCGCCCTCGGAGATGATTGCTCGCCAGCCTTATCTGCCGCGATTCGTGGCTGGTGGTCCCGGCAATCCTCTGGGGGCCCGCGCCATGTATCTCGGCTCGAGCGAATACCGCATCCACGGCACCAACGATCCGACCACCATCGGCAAGTTCGTTTCCTCAGGCTGCATCCGCCTGACGAATGAAGACGTGATCGATCTGTTCAACCGCGTCAGCATCGGGGCCAAGGTGGTGGTGCTGCCGAAGAACGTGCCGCTGCAGGCGCGCCGACTGACGCCAACGCCGGTCACGACGCGGCCGGTCGTGACGTTGCCGGCGGGCCGCCAGGCCATGACCGTTCCGGTCGCTCGCGTCGACTGAGCCGGGGATGGCGATGCGCACAGCAATCGGCATCAGAACAGCGCTCGCCGTCGTGCTTGGCTTGGGTGCTGCCGGTCTGCCGTTCGCGGCTCATGCGGAAGATTTCCTTTCCGCATTGTTCCGCGCCTTCGGCGCCCGGCCACCGGCGCCGCCACAAGCGTCGCCCTTTGCCTTTCCGTTCGGCCGTGACGACGTCCCCGTCGAGCCGCCGCGTCATCGCCTCGCCTATGGCAGCGGCCAGGCTTGGTGTGTGCGCACCTGCGATGGGCGCTATTTCCCGGTGACCGGTCCCGACAACAAGAGCCGCGCGGAAATCTGCAACAGCTTTTGTCCCGCGAGCGACACCACGCTGGTCTATGGCAGTGATATCAACGAGGCGGTGACCGAGAACGGCAAACCCTATTCCGAGCTGCCCAACGCATTCCGCTACCGTGATCAGCTCGTGGCGGGGTGCACCTGCAACGGCAAGAATCCGGCCGGCCTCGCGCGCGTCTCGATCGAGAACGATCCGACGCTGCGCAAGGGCGATATCGTCGCCGGCGCCAAGGGGCTCGAGGTGGCCACCCGCGATGCCGATCGGCGCGGCGGCGCGAATTTCACGCCGCTGCCGCAATCGGCGCAGGCGCGCTACCGCCATTTGCCCGTGGTCGCCTCGGGCCGGTAGCGCGCACACGCATCCGTCAGGCCGCGCGGATGTTGCCGAGGAATTTGCTGACCTGGTTGCTGAGGGCCTGGCTCTGTGCCTCCAGCGTCTCGGAGGCGAGCCGGACGTTTTCGGCTGCGGCGGCTGACGCATCCGCATCGGCTTTGACGCCGGTGATGTTGTCGGAGACGTTCTTGGTCCCGTGTGCGGCCTGCTGGGTGCTGCGGGAAATCTCCTCCGTCGCGGCGCCCTGTTGTTGAACGGCGGCCGCAATGGCAGTCGCGACCTCGCTGACTTCACCGATGATGCCGCCGATGCCCTTGATGGCGTCGATGGCCTCGCCCGCGACCTTCTGGATGTCCGCGATCTGCTCGGAAATCTCGTCCGTCGCCTTCGCGGTCTGGCTCGCCAGCGATTTGACCTCGGAAGCGACCACGGCGAAGCCACGGCCGGCCTCGCCGGCACGCGCCGCCTCGATGGTGGCGTTCAGCGCCAAGAGGTTGGTCTGCGCGGCGATGGTGTTGATCAGTCCGATCACCTCGCCGATCCGGCCGGCCGACTTGGCAAGGCCTTGCACCGTGCCGTCGGTTTCCTGCGCCTGGTTGACGGCGCGGCTGGCGATGCCTGCCGCATGGGCCGCCTGCTGGCTGATGTCGTTGATGGAGGTGCTGAGCTCTTCCGAGGCGGAGGCGACGCTCTCGACGTTCATCGAGGCTTCGCCGGAGGCCTTCTGCGCGATCTCGACGCGCTCGTTGGTCTGGCGCGAGACCGTCGACAGGCTGGAAGAGGAGGCCCGCATCTGGTTGGAAGCATCGCTGAGCTGCTGCAGCGTCTGGCGCACCTGGCTTTCGAATTCGCGGACATGCACCTCGATCGCTTGCTGGCGTGCCGTCGCGCCGGCGTTGCGCTCGCGCTCCTGGGCCTCGATCCTCAGCTTGTCTTCGGCCTGCTGCTTGAAGATTTCCAGTGCGCCGGCCAACGCGCCGATCTCATCATGTCGGTCGGCATAGCCGATCTCGACCGCGAGATCGCCGGAAGCCACCTTCAGCATGGTGTCCCGAATCGCGTGCAGCGGCTTGATGACGCGACGGCTGACCGCGGCCATGCCGGCATACGCCACGCCCAGCGCCGCCGCCAGCAGCACCAATTCCAGGATCAACGACTGCCGCGCGGCGGCGATCTGCGTCGCGGTGTAGATCTTGGCTTCTTCGAGCGCTTTTTCGGCGAGCTTCACCGCGCTGCTCATGCGTCCCACGATCAGGGGCGTGAAGCTGGTTGCCGTCGTTTCCGGTTTCTCTCCGGTGACCAGCGCATTCACGAGCCGGTCGCACAGCGAGAGAAACTGCGGGTCGAAATAGGCCGACTTGACCTCGGCAAACGCCGCAGTGAGGCTCGGCGGCAACTGCATGCCCGAGGCCGAGAGCTGCAGCGCGGACCACGCGGTCTCGGTCCCGCCGCTGAGCTTCAGATAGCTCTTCTGCTGTTCCGCGGTCAGCTTGCCGCTGTTGAGCGCATTGGACAGCATGATCGCGATGTCGCCCTTGGTATAGCGTAACAACCATCCCGTCTGCTTGATCGCCAGAAGCTGGTCGACCACCGCGTCGCGGTGGTTCACCGCGGCCGCGAGGGCAGCCGAGATCTTTTCCAGATTGGCGATCAGGGCGTCATTGTTGTCGAAATATTCCTTGGCGAGGGAGGGAGTCCGCGACGCCTTCGGCTGATGGATCTGATCCCAGGTTTCGGTCTGCAATCTGAACAGATCCTGCGAAAGCCGCTGCAACTCGGGGAGCAGCGTAGCCTTGCCCTCGAACTCCGTCTGCGGCAGGACTTCGAGCGCAGTCCGCAGCGCCGGACTCTCGGCCTCCCGGAGGCCGCGAAGATATTGTTCGGTTTCGGCCGCGATCGGAACGTCGGCGTTCAGCGAGCGAAATGTCGTGGACCGGTCGGTCCGCAGATTATGCATGGCGCGGAAGGCATCCGCCGAAGCGTCCGCGATCACCGAGATGCGCTGGGCAGCCCGCAGCCGCTCCCATGAATCCCACGCGCCCAGGGCCAAAAGAATGGCGACGCTGGCCGCCATGATGGTCATAACGAATTTCAGCAGTGCAGAAACGGTGATGCGGTTCAGCATGACAGCCCCCAAGTGTGAGCCGTCATAAGGCGCCAAAAAGGTAAAATATTCACCCCATCATCAGGGTTGGGCGGCTCCCCGCCTGCAACCACACCGGGATTCCCGGGACGTCGAGCGAGACCCCGAGCGCCACGCTTGAGCATGATCCGGAAAAGTGGAAACCGGCTTTCCGAAAAGATCATGCTCAAACAAAGAGATGAGATCATGATCCGATTGCGTCTAATCGGATCATGATCTGGTGAGCCGTCGTGCTTCGAGCCGCAGCGTTTGCGGCTCGTCCGGCGACAAAGGGCAAAGCCGTTTGCGCGGGGTGACGGTGACAGCGGCGGCGCGGGACGGCCGCAACTCAAGCCGCGCGGATCTTGCCGAGGAAACCGGACACCTGATCGCCGAGGTGCTGGCTTTGGGTTTCCAGCGTCTCGGAGGCCAGCCTCACATTCTCGGCGGCCGCCGCTGCCGCGTCGGCGTCGGTTTTGACGCCGGTCATGTTTTCCGAGACGTTCTTGGTGCCTTGCGCGGCATATTGCGTGGAGCGTGTGATCTCCTGCGTCGCGGCGCCCTGCTCCTGTACCGCGGCCGCGATTGCAGTCGCCACCTCGTTGACCTCGCCGATGATGCCGCCGATCCGCTTGATGGCGTCGATCGCCTCGCCCGCCACCTTCTGAATGTCGGCGATCTGCTCGGAGATCTCGTCGGTCGCCTTGGCGGTCTGGCTGGCCAGCGACTTGACCTCGGAGGCGACCACCGCAAACCCCCGTCCGGCCTCGCCCGCGCGCGCGGCCTCGATGGTCGCGTTCAAGGCGAGCAGGTTGGTCTGGGCGGCAATAGTGTTGATCAGCCCGATCACCTCGCCGATGCGTCCAGCCGATTTGGCAAGGCCCTGCACGGTGCCGTCGGTCTGGCGCGCCTCTTCGACGGCCCGGCTGGCGATCCCTGCGGCATGCGCCGCCTGCTGGCTGATGTCGTTGATGGAAGCGCTCAACTCCTCGGAGGCGGAGGCGACGCTCTCCACGCTAAGCGAGGCCTCATTCGAGGCCTTCCGGGCGACTTCGACCCGCTCGTTGGTCTTGCGCGAGACCTTCGAGAGATCGGCCGACGTGCTTCGCATGCCGCCGGAGGCTTCGCTCAATTGCATGAGGCTCTGGCGCACTGCGCCCTCGAACTCCGCGACATAGGCTTCGACCGCGCGCTGGCGTGCCGCTGCGCCGGCATTGCGCTCGCGCTCCTGCGCTTCGATCTTCAGCTTGTCTTTCGCCTGCTGCTTGAAGATCTCCAGGGCGCCGGCGAGCGCGCCGATCTCGTCCTTGCGTGCGACATAGCCGGTCTCGACGGCGAGATCACCGGCGGAGACCTTCAGCATGGCGTCGCGGATGTTGTGCAGCGGCCTGATCACGCGCCGGCTCACCATCAGCATCGCGCCGCAGGACAGTACGATCGCCGCCAGCAGGAAACAGACCTGCATGACGAGCGAGCGCAGCGCCACCGAATGCTGGTCGGCGATATAGGCCTTGGCGGCCTCGAGCGCGGCGTCGGCGACGGCAACCGCGGCGGAAAGGCGACCGACCGTGTAGGGGCTCCACCGGTTGGCCACCATTTCCGGTTTCTCGCCGCTCACCAGCGCGTTGACGAGGCGGTCCCGCAATGCGGTGTAGTCCGGTTCGAAATAGGCTGTCTTGTTGACCTCCATCGCCGCGGACATCGCCGGAGGAAGCTGCATGCCGCCGATCGCCAGTTGCAGTGCCTTCCAGGCGATCTCGATGCCGCCGACCCACTTTGTATAAGCACGGCTGGTTTCGGGCGTGATTTTGCCGGCGGCCAAACCGTTCGAAACGATGAGCGAGGCTTCGCCCGCCGTATTGCGAAGCAGCCACGCGCTCTGCTTGATCAGCAGCAACTGGTCGACGGTGGCATCCTGATGGTTCACCTCGGCGGCGAGAATGCCTGAAAGCTTGTCGAGCGTCTCAAGCAGCGAGGTTTCCGTGTCCATATACTCTTTGCCGAGTGCGATGCGGCGTGACGCCGTCGGCTTGCTCATTTCCTCCCAGAATTCCTTCTGCTTCGCGGTCAGCGTCCTGAACAGGCGGTCGAACTCCGGGATCAGCGTCTCTTGTTGCGCAAATCCGATTTTTGGGAGCACCTCGAGCGCGTGGCTCATGGCCGGCATCTCGATATCGCGCAGGTCGCGGACATATTTATCGATCGCGCTGTCGAGTTTCTCGTCCTGAGTGAGGACCCGGTTGCTCGTCGAACGGTCGCTGCGCAGGCGATCCATCGCCTTGAACATGCTTGCCGATGCGTCCGCGACCAGCGCGATCCGGTTCGTCACCTGCAGGCGTTGCCAGGAGTCCCACGCGGTCAGGGAAAACATGGCGATGATGACGAGCGCTGTCGTCAGGATCACGGCCTGAAGCAGCGTGGATACGGTTAGACGGTTCAGCATGGCGGCCCCCCAAAATTCCCCCCATGCATTTGGCCCGGCAACGGTAAATACTTAGCCAGCATGGCTGCCGTAGAATTACGGGGTTAGGAAGAATTCGAGAGCATGATCCGGAAAAGCGTGTCGCGGTTTTCCGAAAAGATCATGCTCGATCAAAGAGCTAAAGCGCGATGACGATTCAACTCAATCTCATCGCGCTTTAGGTGTCGCGCAGCTTGAGAATAAGGGTTACTTAAGAAGTTCCGCGACGGGAACCCGAACCGGCCGAGCGGCGTTAACGGCGCGTCAACCATTTCGGCTTGAGGGGCTGCCAATGATTGTGGGCGTTCTCGTCACTTTTCTTGTCGTTATTCTTGTCCTCTATTTGATCAACATGCTGCCGCTGGACGGCCGCGCCAAGCAGATCGCGCGGGTCGTGGTCATCATCATCGGCATCGTTTCGCTCTTGAAATATCTCGCCGTGTTCTAGCGGGCTGGCCTGGCCTCCCCATCACATGGCCTTCCGTATTCTTCCGGCGATGCATTGAGGCGGTGGGAAACTTGGTCATTCCGGGGCGATGCGTGGCGATGCGACAGCATCGAACTATGGTGCGCAATTGCGCACCTGAGGTTCGCCTCTTCGAGGCGCCCCGGAATGACCGTGCGGAGGGATGTTGCCTTGCTGGGCTACCCCGCCGCCTTTGCCTCGCGGCGGCGCGCGGTGAGAATGTACTCGGTGTAGCCGTTCGGCTGCGTGCGGCCCTTGAAGATGAGATCGCAGGCTGCCTTGAAGGCGACACCATCGAACGACGGCGCCATCGGCCTGTAGAGGGGATCGCCGGCATTCTGCTTGTCGACCACCGCCGCCATCCGCTTCAGCGATTCCATCACCTGATCCTCGGTGACGACGCCCTGATGCAGCCAGTTCGCCAGATGCTGGCTGGAGATGCGTAAAGTGGCGCGGTCTTCCATCAGGCCGATGTCGTGGATGTCGGGCACCTTGGAGCAGCCGACGCCCTGGTCGATCCAGCGCACGACATAACCGAGAATGCCCTGGCAGTTGTTGTCGATCTCCTGCCTGACATCATCGGGCGCCCAGTTCGATTTCGACACCGGGATGGTGAGAATGTCCGAGAGCTTGGCGCGCGGCCCGCCCTTGGCGAGCTCCTGCTGGCGCGCAAGCACGTTGACCTGATGATAGTGCAATGCATGGAGCGTCGCCGCGGTCGGCGAGGGCACCCAGGCGGTGGTGGCGCCGGCCTGCGGATGCGCCAGCTTCTGCGCCAGCATGTCGGCCATCTTGTCGGGCGCGGCCCACATGCCCTTGCCGATCTGGGCGTGTCCGGGGAGGCCGTCGATCAGGCCGATATCGACGTTCCAGTCCTCATAGGCCTTGATCCAGGGCTGCGACTTCATCTCGTTCTTGCGGATCATCGGACCCGCTTCCATCGAGGTGTGAATCTCGTCGCCGGTACGGTCGAGGAAGCCGGTGTTGATGAAGACAATCCGCTTCAATGCCTGCTGGATGCAGGCCTTGAGGTTGACCGTTGTGCGGCGCTCCTCGTCCATGATGCCGACCTTCATGGTGTTGACCGGCAGCGACAGCATCTTCTCGACGCGCTCGAAGATGTCGCAGGTCAGCGCGACCTCGTCGGGGCCATGCATCTTCGGCTTGACGATATAGACCGAGCCGGTGCGGCTGTTCCTCACCCTGGAAAGGCCCTTCAGGTCGTGGATCGCGAGCAGGCCGGAGACGGCGGCATCGAGCATGCCTTCCGGAATCTCCTCGCCCTTCTCGTCCAGCACCGCATCGGTGAACATGTGATGGCCGACGTTGCGGATCAGGAGCAGGCTGCGGCCATGCAGCGTGAGCTCCTTGCCATCGGGCGTCTTGTAGACGCGGTCGCCGTGGAGCGAGCGGGTCATGGTCTTGCCGCCCTTGTCGAAATCGGCCGACAAGGTGCCGTTCATCAGGCCGAGCGTGTTGCGATAGACCAGCACCTTGTCCTCGGCGTCGACAGCGGCAACGCTGTCTTCCATGTCGAGGATGGTGGAGACCGCCGCCTCGATGATGATGTCGGCGACGCCGGCGGGATCGTCCTTGCCGATGACGTGGCTGCGATCGATCTTGATCTCGATATGCAGGCCGTTGTTGACGAGCAGAACGGCCGAGGGCGCGGCGGGATCACCCTGGTAGCCGGCGAACTGTTCCTTCGATTTCAGTGCGGTGGCGTTGCCGCTCTTCAGCTTCACCGCGAGCTGTCCGGCAACGACGCTATAGGCGCTGACGTCGGTGTGGCTGCCGGTTGCGAGCGGCACGGCGGCATCCAGGAAGGCCTTGGCCTTGGCGATCACCTTGTCGCCGCGTGCCTTGCTGTAGCCTTTCCCGGTTTCGCTCGGATCATGCGGGATCGCGTCGGTGCCGTAGAAGGCGTCGTAAAGCGACCCCCAGCGTGCGTTCGCCGCGTTCAGCGCGTAACGCGCATTGGTCAGGGGGACGACGAGCTGCGGTCCGCAGATCTTGCCGATCTCCTCGTCGACATCGGCCGTTTCCACCTTTTGCGTCGCCGGCTCGGGCAGGAGATAGCCGATCTCCTTCAGGAAGGCGGTATAGGCATTGATATCGACCGGCTTGCCCTTATTGGCGCGGTGCCAGTCGTCGATCTTGGCCTGCAGCGTGTCGCGGACGGCGAGCAGCTCGCGGTTTCTGGGCGTGAGATCGCGGATGATCGCGGCAAGCCCCTTCCAGAACGCGTCGGGGTCGATCCCGGTCTTGGGTGCCGCCTCCTTGGCAATGAAATCGAACAGGACCGGGGCGATCTTCAATCCGTGAGCTTCGATACGCGTCATGATGGTCTTTTCTCGCGAGCAAACAGCGCTTTCGGGGATAACGGCAAAAGCGCCGCGAAGGGGCGGCGGGGACGCCCTTTTAGCCCCAAAGCCCGGGCCAGCGGAAGGGCCTCACCACGGTCTTGATCCCTCGCCGAACGGTCCCTGAGGTACGCCCTGCGCGGGCCGTGAAGGGCCGCGCAAAATGCCCCAGGCTCAGTACGCCCTCGGTCTGCGAGCGTCGAAAGCGGCACGGAAGCTGCTTTGCGCAGCCCTTAGAGCCTGCCATCGGGGAGGTCGATGCCTTCTCTCTGCAGGTGCTCTTCTCCTTTCGAGAAGATACGTGTCGCCGGGCTTGGCCTCAGGGGGCAAAAATTCTATGGTTGCGCCGCAACGAGAAAGAAAAATTTTCTCTTTGTGCGGCTTGAAAGCCGCTTATAAAGAAAACAATTCTAGTCGACCCCGAGGATCCGGGGGGAAGCGAGTGTCACATGCGATTTTTGCCGGTGTTTCTTGACCTGCAATCCGGACCGGTGCTTCTCATCGGTTCCGGCGAGCTTGCGCAGGCCAAGCTCCGGGTGCTGGCCGCCGCCGGCGCGCAGGTGCGCTGGTACGCGGCATCAGGCGAGCATGATGTGAGCGGCCTGGAGAGCGCGCAAGCGGCAAAGATCGAGCGCGCCACCGGCGATCCGCTCACGGCCGATCTCGACGGGGTCGTCGCCGTCTTTTGCGCGGGCGCGGGCGACGTCGGCGTGGCAATGTCGGCCCGGGCGAGATCACTGGGCCTGCCGGTCAATGTCATGGACGACCTGGCGCATTCCAGCTTTATCTTTCCCGCCATCGTTGATCGCGGCGACGTGGTGGTCGCGATCGGGACCGGCGGTGCCTCGCCGGTGGTGGCGCGGCGCGTGCGCGAGCGCATCGAGGCGGCGTTGCCGTCGCGGATCGGCGAGCTCGCCAATTTCATCGGTCGTTTTCGCAAATCGATCCACGAGCGGATCCCCGAATTTCTGCTGCGCCGCCGTTTCTGGGAGAAGGTGATCGACGGCAAGATCGGCGCGCTTGTTCTTTCCGGGCGCGATAGTGAGGCGGAGGCCACACTCAACGAGATCGATGACCCCTCCGCTTTCGCCGGTGCTCTAGCCTCCGGCGAGGCGGAAGGCAGCGTGACGCTGGCTGGCGCCGGCCCCGGCGATCCCGACCTGCTGACGGTGAAGGCGCTGCGCGCGCTGCAGGATGCAGATATCGTCTTCTACGACGAAGACGTCGCGTCGGGCATTCTGGATCGCATTCGCCGCGACGCGGCGCGCGTGGCGGTGAACCGCGCAGACCAGGATGCTGCCATCGCGCAGGTCGTAGCGGCCGCGAAAGCTGGACGGCGGGTGGTGTTGCTGAAGGCCGGCGACGTTTACGGACCGGGCCGCGGCGGCAAGGCTATCACGGCGCTGCGCGAGGCCGGCGTCACTCATTTCGTCGTGCCGGGCGTCGTCGCCGATTTCGGCGAGGTGCGGCCGTTCTCGTCTTCTGCGCTTTCGCGCCCGCCGCGCAGTGGCACGGCAAAGGCCTCCAACAACTGACTCTCAAGGAAATCCGGGAAGCTCTGGAATGACCTCTCCGCTCGAACAGAAAATCAGGATCACCGGTCCGTCCGTGGTCACCGCCAACCGCACCTGGGATGGCACGGTGGTGTACCGCACGGCGACCAAAGGATGGTCCACCGACCTTGCCGATGCCGCCGTGGTGCGGGCGGTCCCGGAAGCGCGCGCGCTGCTCGCCGAAGCCGTCGCCGACGATCTTGGCGCTGTCGGTGCCTATATCGCGCCGGTCGAGATCGGCGAGAGCGGCAAGATTGCGCCCGGCAACTTGCGCGAACGGATCCGCGCGAGCGGCGTCACCATCGATCTGCTGCCGGTTCCGGCGTGAGAGCCTGACCATGTATGCCTATGACGAAATCGACCGCACGCTGATCGACGAGCGTGTCTCCGAATTCCGCGACCAGGTGAAGCGGCGCCTCTCCGGCGAGCTCACCGAGGACGAATTCAAGATGCTGCGGCTGCAGAACGGCGTCTATCTGCAGTTGCACGCCTATATGTTCCGCGTCGCCATTCCCTACGGCACGCTGTCGTCAAAGCAGCTCCGGCGGCTTGCTCATGTGGCGCGGCGCTACGACCGCGGCTACGGCCACTTCACCACGCGGCAGAACATCCAGTTCAACTGGATCAAGCTTGCCGATCTGCCGGATGCGCTCGCCGACCTTGCCGAAGTCGGCATTCATTCGATGCAGACCTCCGGCAACAACACGCGCAACGTGACCTCGGACCAGTGGGCGGGCGTTGCGCCCGGCGAGGTCGAGGATCCCCGCATCTGGTCGGAAATCTTGCGGCAATACACCACGCTACATCCGGAATTCTCCTTCCTGCCCCGCAAGTTCAAATTCGCGATCACCGCGTCCGAGCCTGATCGTGCCGCGATCAAGATCCACGACATCGGCCTGCGGCTGCACAAGAACGAGCAGGGCGAAACCGGCTTCGAGGTCCTGGTCGGCGGCGGCCTTGGCCGCACGCCGTTCATCGCAAAGACGATCCGTCCGTTCGTGCACGGCCGCGATCTCCTGAGCTATGTCGAAGCGATCATGCGCGTCTACAACCAGTATGGCCGGCGCGACAACATCTACAAGGCGCGCATCAAGATCCTGGTGCACGAGCTCGGCATCGCTAAATTCGCTGAAGAAGTCGAGGAAGAGTGGCAGCATATCCGCGACAGTGATCTGAAGCTCGACGCGGCGACCATCGAGGACATCCGCTCGCGCTTTACCTATCCCACTTACGCGAAGCTCCCGCACATGCCTGACGAGCTACGCAAGGCCGCGCATGATCCGCTGTTCGAGCGCTGGCGCAAGAATTCGGTGTCTCCGCACAAGGTGCAGGGCTACTCGATCGTGACGATCTCGCTCAAGCCGGTCGGCGGTCCGCCCGGCGACGCGACCGCGGAGCAGATGGATGCGCTCGCCGATCTCGCCGACAAATATTCGTTTGGCGAAATCCGGGTCGGCCATGAGCAGAACCTGGCGCTGCCGCATGTCGCCAAGCACGATTTGCCGGCGTTGTGGAAGGCGCTGGACAGAATAGGGCTCGCGACGCCCAACGTGAACCTCGTGTCGGACATCATCGCCTGCCCGGGGCTCGACTATTGCTCGCTCGCCAACGCCCGCTCGATCCCGATCGCGCAGGAGTTGACGCGGCGCTTTGCCAACCACGACACCGCCGACCTGATCGGCCGGCTGCACATCAACATCTCCGGCTGCATCAATGCCTGCGGTCATCACCATGTCGGCCATATCGGCATTCTCGGCGTGGAGAAGAACGGCGAGGAGTTCTACCAGATCACCATTGGCGGCCGCGCCGACGAGAAGGCCGAGCTCGGCACTTTGATCGGTCCGTCGGTGCCCTACAACGAGGTCGCCGACGTGATCGAGGACATCGTCGAAGCCTATCTCGCGCTGCGCGCAACGCCGGACGAGCTCTTCATCGACACGGTGAAGCGGCTCGGGGTCGAGCCATTCAGGGAGCGGGTCTATGCCACTCGTTAGGAGCGGAAAAATCTCTCAGGACGATTTCGTGCAACT
The DNA here is from genome assembly GCF_045571435.1 of Bradyrhizobium sp. STM 3562. Taxonomy (NCBI): domain Bacteria; kingdom Pseudomonadati; phylum Pseudomonadota; class Alphaproteobacteria; order Hyphomicrobiales; family Nitrobacteraceae; genus Bradyrhizobium; species Bradyrhizobium sp. STM 3562. The sequence continues at coordinate 7,669,610 of NZ_CP120694.1, read as the reverse complement.
CGCGGACGACGCGCCGCTGCCGGAGAAAGGCGCGGTGCTGGTTTCGGCCGCGCGGTTTCTGGCCGATCCGCAAGTGCTGCTGCAGCGCCCCGACAGGCTTGGGGTGATCTGGCCGAACAACCGCGATCTCGACGACCTCGTCCCGCATCTCGAGCGGATCGCGCTGGTGGCGCTGGTGTTCCCAACCTTCCGCGACGGCCGCGCCTACAGCCAGGCACGCTTGTTGCGCGAGCGCTATGGCTTCCGCGGCGAATTGCGCGCCACGGGACAGGTGCTGCGCGACCAGTTCGTGTTCATGCTGCGCGCCGGCTTCGATGCCTTCGACGTCAAGAAGCAGGCTGATGCGGAAGCCTTCAGTCAGACCGTGAAGCGCTACTCGGTGTTTTATCAGCCGACCGGAGACGGCCGGCTTGCGGCGCCGTTCCGGCGCCTGCAATTGCGCCATTCCGAGAGTGCCGGCCTATGAACGCGCTCAACCAACAATTTGCAATCGAGACGGGCGCCGGCGATCTGCCGGCGGCGGAAGAGTTGGCGCGCGCCCTCGCCGATGCCTCCCCGGCGGATATCATCGCCGCAGCGGTGCGGACGGTGGGACGCGACAAGCTCGCGCTGGTGTCCTCCTTCGGCACCGAATCCGCGGCGCTGCTCAAGGTGATGGCGGATGTCGATCCTGCCATCCCCGTGATCTTTCTGGACACGGGGTGGATCTTCGAAGAGACGCTCGCCTATCGCGACACGCTGATCCAGACGTTGGGCCTGTGCGACGTTCGCTCCATCAAGCCGTCGGCCGAGGCGCTGTCGCGCGAAGATCCGAATGGCGATCTCTGGTTTTCCAATCCGGACGCGTGCTGCCGCATCCGCAAAGTGGAGCCGCTGGCGCAGGCGCTGAAGCCGTTCGACGCCTGGCTCAACGGGCGCAAGCGGTTTCAGGGCGGGCTGCGTGCCGCGATCCCCGTGGTCGAAGACGACGGCGCGCGGCTGAAATTCAATCCGTTCGCCAACGTCTCGCGCGCCGATATCGAGGCGATCTACAAGACCGCCAACCTGCCGCAGCATCCGATGATGGCTGCCGGCTTTCTTTCGGTTGGCTGCATGCCCTGCACCAGCCGCACCGAAGCGGGCGAAGATGCGCGCGCCGGCCGCTGGCGCGGGCGCGCCAAGTCCGAGTGCGGCATCCATGTCACCAAATCTGCCTAGCATGTGAAGAAAGCTCTCGGCCGGCGATGTCGCCGGCCTGCAGGTTGGATGCCTTGTGCATGCAAGGCGCGTCGTGTGGGCGCTGATCTTCGCGCTTCCGACTCTCGTTATGGCTAATGGAGAATGAGAATGATGCGCCGCGTGTTGTTTGCTGCCGCCGCAATGTTGTGGGCCGGCTCGGTTCATGCAGCCGATATCACCCTGCTCAACGTCTCCTACGATCCGACGCGCGAGCTTTATACCGAGTTCAACAAGGCGTTTGCGAGCGCCTACCAGAAAGAAGCCGGCAAGAGCGTGGAGATCAAGCAGTCCCACGGCGGCTCGGGCGCCCAGGCGCGCGCCGTGATCGACGGCCTTCAGGCCGACGTGGTCACGCTTGCGCTCGCCTATGACATCGACGCGATCGCGGCCAAGGGCCTTCTCGCCAAAGATTGGCAGAAGCGGTTGCCGCAAAACGCCTCGCCCTATACCTCGACCATTGTTTTTCTCGTGCGCAAGGGCAATCCAAAGGGCATCAAGGATTGGGACGACCTGGTGAAGCCGGGCATCGACGTCATCACGCCGAACCCGAAGACCTCCGGCGGCGCACGCTGGAATTATCTTGCGGCCTGGGGCTTTGCCCTGAAGACATACGGCTCGGCGGACAAGGCAAAGCAGTTCGTGGCCGATCTCTACAAGAACGTGCCGGTGCTGGATACCGGCGCGCGCGGCGCGACCGTGACTTTTGTCGAGCGTGGCGTCGGCGATGTGTTGCTCGCCTGGGAGAACGAAGCTTTCCTGGCGCTGCGCGAGTTCGGCGCCGACAAGTTCGAGATCGTCGCGCCGAAGGTGTCGATCCTGGCCGAGCCGCCGGTTGCCGTGGTGGATGCCGTTGCCGACAAAAAGGGCACGCGCGCCGTGGCCGAGGCCTATCTGAAATATTGGTATACCAAGGAAGGCCAGGAAATCGCCGCACGCAACTCCTATCGTCCACGCGATCCGGAGATCGCCAAGCAATACGAAAAATCGTTCGCCAAGGTTGAACTCTTCACCATCGACGACGTTTTCGGTGGTTGGACCAAGGCGCAGAAGGATCATTTCGCCGAAGGCGGGATGTTCGATCAGATCTACAAGAACTAAAATCTTTGCGCAGGGGCCTTTGTGAGCGCGGGCATCAGACGACGCAGCACGCTGCCGGGGTTCGGCCTTTCCATGGGGCTGACGCTCACCTGGCTATCCCTGATCGTGCTGATTCCCTTGGCCGGTCTGTTCGTGAAGACGCTTGAGCTCAGCCCGGATCAGTTCTGGAGCATCGTCAGCAGCCGCCGCACCCTGAGCGCGCTGAAGATCTCGTTCGGCCTCGCCTTCCTTGCCGCGCTCGTCAACCTGGTGATGGGCACGATCGTGGTCTGGGCTCTGGTGCGTTACCGCTTTCCGGGCCGCAAGATCTTCGACGCCATCGTCGATGTACCCTTTGCCTTGCCGACGGCCGTCGCCGGTGTCGCGCTGACCGCGCTGTTTGCGGAGAAGGGCTGGCTAGGTGCGCCGCTGTCGGCGCTCGGCGTCAAGGTCGCGTTCACGCCGGTCGGTATTTTCGTTGCGATGATCTTCATCGGCATCCCCTTTGTGGTGCGCACGGTGCAGCCGGTGCTGCAGGATCTCGATCCCGAGATCGAGGAGGCCGCCGCCAGCCTCGGCGCCAGCCGCTGGCACACCATCTCGAAGGTGATCCTGCCGGGCCTGACGCCCGCGCTGTTGACCGGGCTCGCGCTGGCCTTCGCGCGCGCGGTCGGCGAATACGGCTCCGTCATCTTCATCGCCGGCAACCTGCCGAACGTCTCGGAAATCGCGCCGCTGCTGATCGTCATCCGCTTGTCGGAATTCCGCTATGCGGACGCCACCGCGATCGCGGTGGTGATGCTGGTGGTGTCATTTGCGATCATCTTTGTGGTGAACCGCTTGCAACGCTGGGCGCAAATGCGCGCCGGCGGATGAGAGGGTCGATGAGCATCGAAATGACGCTGCAACGGGGCCGCGTCGCCGCTTCCGCCAGGGAAGACGGCGCCGACGCGCCCGCCGCCGCGCTCGGCCACGTCAGCCCGCGCACCGAGCCGAAGCTCGTGCGCATCGCGATTACCGCGATCGCCGTCACGTTCCTGACGCTGTTCGTCGTGCTGCCGCTGGTTGTGGTCTTCGCGCAAGCCTTTGCGCAAGGCGTTGGCGTCTATTTCGCCGCGCTATCGGACCCGGAGGCGCTATCTGCCATCCGGCTGACGCTGCTGGTGGCCGCGGTTTCGGTCAGTCTCAATCTGGTGTTCGGGCTGATCGCCGCCTGGGGAATCGCGAAGTTCGAGTTTCCGGGCAAGACGTTCCTGATCTCGCTGATCGATCTGCCGTTCTCGGTGAGCCCGGTGATCTCAGGCCTGGTGTTCGTACTGCTGTTCGGCGCCCAGGGGTTTTTCGGCCCTTTGCTCGCCCAGCACAATATTCAGGTGCTGTTCGCTCTGCCGGGCATCGCGCTGGCCACCATCTTCGTCACCTTTCCCTTCGTGGCGCGCGCGCTGATTCCGCTGATGCAGGAGCAGGGCACCCAGGAAGAGGAGGCCGCAATCTCGCTCGGCGCCTCCGGTCTGCAGACGTTCTTCCGCGTCACGCTGCCCAACATCAAATGGGGCCTGCTCTATGGCGTGCTGCTGTGTAACGCCCGCGCCATGGGTGAATTCGGCGCGGTGTCGGTGGTGTCGGGACACATTCGCGGGCTGACCAACACCATGCCGCTGCTGGTCGAAATTCTCTACAACGAATATCAGTTCGTCGCTTCCTTCGCGGTGGCCTCGCTGCTCGCGATGCTGGCGCTGATCACGCTGGTGGCAAAGACCATCCTCGAACGACGCCTGGACAATGAGGACATCGCGCCGTGACCATCGAAGTCAGAAATCTCACCAAGACGTTCGGCAGCTTTGTCGCGCTCGACGATGTCGATCTCACGGTCGGCGACGGCGAGCTCCTGGCACTGCTCGGCCCCTCCGGCTCCGGCAAGACCACGCTGCTTCGGATCATCGCCGGCCTGGAATGGCCCGATGCCGGCGAGGTCACCATCGACGGCGAGAGTGCGCTGTCGCGCGGCGCGGGCGAGCGTAATGTCGGCTTTGTGTTCCAGCATTACGCGCTGTTCCGCCATATGAGCGTGTTCGAGAATGTCGCGTTCGGCCTGCGCGTGCAGCCGCGCAGGATACGCAAGAGCGAGGCCGCGATCCGCGCCCGCGTCAAGGAATTGCTCGATCTGGTGCAGCTCGACTGGCTCGCCGATCGCTATCCGAACCAGCTCTCCGGCGGGCAGCGCCAGCGCATCGCGCTCGCCCGCGCGCTCGCCATCGAGCCGCGCATCCTTCTGCTCGATGAGCCCTTCGGCGCGCTCGACGCCAAGGTGCGAAAGGAGCTGCGGCACTGGCTGCGCTCGTTGCACAAGGAAATCCGCGTGACCTCGATCTTCGTCACCCACGACCAGGAGGAGGCGCTCGAGGTCGCCAATCGCGTCGTGGTGATGGACAAAGGACGGATCGAGCAGACCGGTACGCCGACCGAGGTCTATGACCATCCGGCAAACGCCTTCGTGCATGGCTTTATCGGCGAATCCATCGAATTGCCTGTCGAGGTGACGGATGGCCAGGTGCGGCTTGGCGATAGCCCGCTTGCGATTGCCGCCGAGGGCCTGGTTTCAGGTCCCTCAAAACTCTTCGTGCGGCGCCATGACATGCAGGTCGGGCCATCCGGCAGCGGCCTGTTGCAGGGCGCGGTGATTCGCGTGCGTACCTTCGGCCCGGTCCAGCGCGCGGAAGTGGCGCTGACGGGAGGCAATAAAGCCATCGAAATCGACGCGCCGCGAGACCAGGAACTCCGGCCCGGAGATATCGTCGGGCTAAAGCCGCGCCACTATCGGATCTTTGCGGCGTAGCGCTCCGTCATTCCGGGGCGATGCGTTCAGCATCGAACTATGGTGCGCAATTGCGCACCTGAGAATCTCGAGATTCCGGGTTCGGTCCTATGGACCGCCCCGGAATGACGGAAACTGTGACCATCTTCACCTTTCAGCCACTGTTGGCATGCAACAACGCCCCCTCTCATTGGGGGTCTTTCATGCGTGCGTGGGCTGCAATTCTCGTAACTTTATTGCTTGCAGGCTGCGCGGCGGAAGCGCCGGTCGAAACGCCGGCGATGTATATCGACATGGCGACCCCGGGCGCGAAGCTCGATCCGGTGGCCGCGGCCACCATGATCTCACAATATCGCCAGAACAATGGGCTCGGCCCTGTCGTGGTGGATCCCGCGCTCATGCAACTTGCGGAGACCCAGGCGAGCGCCATGGCGAATGCCAACAAGCTCGACCATGATGTCAGGGCACCGCTGGCAAAGCGTCTCAATGGGGCGGGCTATGCAGCGGTCAAGGCAGTCGAAAATGTCTCGGCCGGCTATCACACGCTGGCGGAGGCGTTTTCCGGCTGGCGCGACTCACCGCCGCATCGCGCCAACATGCTGAGTGGCGGTGTCACAAAATTAGGCATTGCCGCGAGCTATGCTCCCAACACCAAGTACAAGGTGTTCTGGACATTGATTCTGGCCGAGCCGGGCGCGGTATAGTGATCTGAGAAGACCGTCGTGCTGGTTGACGCCGTGGCGAAGTGACGCCACGGTGCAAGCCTCGTTCACGTCTGACGGATCAACTGACCGATCAAAATGACGGATTATGCCCATCCAATGCCGGCCGAGACGCCTGCGAAGGCGCAGCGCGTACTGGTCCTGCAGGGCGGGGGTGCGCTCGGCTCATACCAAGCCGGGGCGTATCAGGCGCTCTGCCATTTCGATTTCGAGCCGGATTGGATCGCCGGCATCTCGATTGGCGCGGTGAATGCGGCCATCATCGCCGGCAATGAGCGCGAGAAGCGCATCGCCAAGCTCAAGGAATTCTGGCAGATGGTCGCGTCGCCGGTTCCCTGGCATCCGATCAGTAATGGCGAGCGCAGCCGCTCGTTTTTCAACGAGACCAGCGCGGCGCTGATCGCCACTTTCGGCGTTCCCGGCTTTTTCACGCCGCGCATCCCTCCGGCGCCGCTGTGGCCCAAGGGCAGCCTGCAGGCCGTGAGCTATTACGACACGACGCCACTGAAGACGACGCTGGAGCGGCTGGTTGATTTCGACCGCATCAACGACCTGAAATGCCGCTTGAGCGTCGGCGCCGTCAGCGTCACCACGGGCAATTTCCGCTATTTCGACAATTTCGAATTCCGCAAAATGGGCAAGAAGATCGGCCCGGAGCACATCATGGCTTCGGGCGCGCTGCCGCCGGGCTTTCCGCCGGTCGAGATCGAGGGCGAGCATTATTGGGATGGCGGCATCGCTTCCAACACGCCGCTCGATTACGTGCTCGATGCGGAAGTCGACCGCGATCTCCTGATCTTCCAGGTCGATCTGTTCAGCGCGCGCGGGCCGCTGCCGACCACGCTTCTTGAGGCGGCGGAGCGGGAAAAGGACATCCGCTATTCCAGCCGCACCCGCATGAACACCGACAAGAACCGCCAGATCCACAACGCGCGCAAGGCGCTGCGCGACCTGATGGACAAATTGCCGGATTATCTGAAGAACGATCCGTCGGTCGAGATTCTTTGCAAGGCGGCGCGGGAAAACACCGTCACGGTGGTGCACTTGATCTATCGCAGCAAGAATTACGAGACCAACTCGAAGGATTATGATTTCTCGCATGTCGCCATGGTGGAGCACTGGGAGGCGGGCGTACGCGACGTGCACCTCTCGATGCGCCACAAGGATTGGTTGGAGCGGCCGCAATCCGACGAAACCATGGTGACCTATGATCTCACCGGGGGCCTCAGCGGCGTCCCCGTCAAGAAGGAGTAAGCGGAATGGGTATTTTGTCAGGCAAGACCGCGGTCGTGACCGGTTCGACCAGCGGCATCGGGCTCGCTTATGCGCGCAAATTCGCGTCCGAAGGCGCCAACATCGTGCTGAACGGCATGGGCGCGCCGGCCGATATCGAGAAGGAGCGCTCGAGCATCGAGAGCGATTTCAAAGTCAAGGCGGTGCATTCGCCGGCCGACATGACCAAGCCCGCCGAGATCGCCGAGATGATCGCGCTCGGGGAAAAGTCCTTCGGCTCCGTCGATGTGCTGGTCAACAATGCCGGCATCCAGTTCGTCTCGCCGATCGAGGAGTTTCCGCCCGAGAAATGGGAGGCGATCATCGCCATCAACCTGTCCTCGGCCTTCTATGCGATCCGCGCCGCCGTTCCGGGCATGAAGAAGCGCGGCTGGGGCCGCATCATCAACACGGCCTCCGCCCATTCGCTGGTCGCTTCGCCGTTCAAGTCGGCCTACGTCTCCGCCAAGCATGGCATCGCCGGCCTCACCAAGACCGTGGCGCTCGAGCTTGCAACTTTCAAGATCACCTGCAACTGCATCAGCCCGGGCTACGTCTGGACGCCGCTGGTCGAAAAGCAGATTCCCGACACCATGAAGGCGCGCAATCTGACTCGCGAGCAGGTCATCAATGACGTGCTGCTCGACGCGCAGCCGACCAAGCAGTTCGTCACGGTCGAGCAGGTCGCCGCGCTGGCACTGTTCCTGTGCAGCGACGATGCCGCGCAAATCACCGGCAGCAATCTCTCGATCGACGGCGGCTGGACCGCGGAGTGAGCCGTCAGGGTGGTCATGCCCCGTCAACGGGTCGGCGCAAAGCGCCGCCCGATGACAAGCTCCGGCGGGGCATCCAATACTTTGCGGCTTCTCGGCTTCCGCAACTGTCTGCTCTGCAATACTGGATCACCCGCCTTCGCGGGTGATGACCGTCGAACAAGTAGGTTATCTCCCGAACGCCAGCACGTGCAGTCCGAGTCGGCGGCGGACGATCGCGAACAGCAGGACCGTCTCAAAGCTCAGCGAGATCGAGGTCGCGGCCGCGGCGCCGTGGCCACCGTAGCGCGGCACCAGCAGAACGCAGAGCGCGACGTTCATGGCGAAGGCCGCGGCGTAGGCGGCGGCGCAGACATGCTGATGGCCGAGCATGTTGAGCAGCCGCTCGACCGGGCCGATCGCCGCGCGCACCACGAGTCCGATGGCGGCCACGAACATGATGTCGTAGCCAACAACGAATTTCGGCCCGAACAGCCATAGCAGCGGCTTGCCCGCCGCCAGCAGCACAATGGTCGCGGCCAGCGAAGGCCAGAACGTCCAGTTGATCGCATGCACGACATAGGCCGACAGCCGTTCCTTGTCGCCAAGCGCGTTGTATTCGGCAAAGCGATGCGCCGTGGTGGCCGACATCGCGTAGTGAATGAAGGAAACCAGCGCCAGCGTCTTCACCACAGCGAAATAGACGCCGACCTCCTCGGGGGTGCGAAACTGCTGCAGCACCAGCACGTCGGTGTAGGACAAGAGCAGATAAAAGCTCTCGACCAGGAGAATCGGCAGCGAGATCGCGAGCCAGGCACGGACATCGTAAGCGCGTGGTCCCGGCGCCACGTGGCGCGCGAGCCGGCGGTTGAGCACGATCATCTGTCCGATCATGGCGATCCACACCGCACCCGCGCTTGCGGCCATGGCGGCGCTGGCGCCGAGATGAAAGCCGAGCACAAGAGCGCCGGCGGTAAGGCCGATGATGAGCGCCTGGCGAACGATGAATTGCGGCATCAGGCCGAGCCGCATCCAGTCATGCGAGCGCGCGATCCCATCCTGCGTGTTGGCGACCACGAAGGCCGGCAGCGTCAGGCAGCCGATGTAAAGCGGAATGACCTCGCGCGCCTCGATCCAGGGCGACAGCAGCGTGACCACGCCCGCCATCGCGGCGGAAAGGAGCGTGGAGGCCGCAAAGGTCATCCAGCGGCTGCCGAGGAGAAAGCCGCGCAGCAGAGCATCGTTGTGGCTCGTGCGGTATTCCGGAATGATCTTTTGCGCGGAAGCGGAAATGCCGAAATCCATCATGCTGCCGAGCAGCAGCACCCAGGTCCATACATAGACATAGGTGCCATAGTCGGATCCGCCCATCCAGCGCGCCAGCAGGATTTGCGACAGATAGGCGAGGGCTGCGCTGATGACGCGAATGACGAAAATGGTGCCGGCCAATCGTCGCGTCAGCGATGCCTCGCTGGAGCCGCCCGCGAGCACGGCCCGCAGCCGCGCGATCAGGCGGGCTTGCGCGCCTGCTGCAGGTTGAGCGTCGATCGAGGCCACGGCGCGGGCATCCGGTTGCATAACCGCGCGAAGGCGGCGACCGCCTCATCTATCAACGCTTCCTTAAGAAACGGTTGGATAGGCCCGTCATTCCGGAGCGATGCCACCGGGGCCGCGCGAAGCGCGGCCCGCCGACAGGCTCCGCATCGAACTATGGTGCGCAATTGCGCACCTGAGAATCTCGAGATTCCGGGTCTGGTGCCGGCGCACCATCCATGAATGACGCTTCGCGTCAGTCCAAATTAATATTGAACTCATATGCCCGGTCGCCGCCGACCAATGTCAGCTTCAGCGCGGCGCCTTCCGGATTGACGCCCGGCGGGACGCCTTCCAGCGCAAAGGCGAAGCGCTTCACGCCGGGCGGGCCGTGCTCCAGCAGCTTCGGAACCGGCAAGCCCCAATCCGGCGTCGGCCCCTCGACGAAGAGATCGAGCTGCCGCGTGTCGGGAGACACCACGTCGACCAGCACCTCCGATCGTCCCTCGCGCTTGACATCGCGGATCGTCAGCGGGTTGGGGTCGCCGACGTTGGCGGGTTTCGGAACCGTGTCGAGCGCGGCGAACAGCGCGCTATCCTCGGTGCTCGCCACGCTGTTGAAGGTAAGTTCGGCATTGGCCTGCACCGGGATGCAGAGCTTTTCGCAAACCGCATAGTTGATCTCGGCGCGCAGCGTTACCGGCTTCTCGGCATTCTTCGCGACGATCCGCAGCGGCAGCACCACCTGATCGTGATAGCCGAGCGAGGTGCCGCCGGCACCATCGTCGAATTTTGTCGGTGCCGGCCACAACACAGTCACAGCTTCGACATTGTCGGACTTCGAGAAGTCGAAGCGCGGCGGTACTCCGGAATCACCGGGCGTGCGCCAATAGGTATGCCAGCCCGGCTTGAGCTGAAAGGCGATGCCGCCGAGCAGCACCGCGCCACTGCGCGATCCCGCCAGCAGCCGCACTGCGGAATGAGCGTCCTCTTGCCAGGGCGATGCATCCTGCGCGCGGGCTCCGACGGCGACGAGCGATGCCAAAATCATGGCGGCGAAGCCGAGTGCAGCGCGGCTAGGAACAATAGCGGTCATGGAACGTCTTTACAGGCTGTCTCAGGTGCAAACTATTGAATTGCTTGTGAAGGTGCGCAGGTCTCGCGCCGGCTGGCGAAAGTCAACGGGGTCCTTGAGCGGATTCACGCCTCGGGTTTAGCCCGGAAGGTTGATTGACAGAAGAGCGACCCAATATCAGGATACAACCCACGGAGAGAGTGCTTGCGGATGGACCCTGAAGGCAAAGGACCGGACGACGTTCGCCGCGAAAGTGTCGGCGTTGGCGATAATGCGTCCAAGCGTGGCTATCTTGACGGGCAGCTCCTGATTGCGATGCCTGTGATGGGTGATCCCCGCTTCGAGCGCTCGGTCATCTATCTGTGCGCGCATTCATCCGAGGGCGCCATGGGCATCATGGTCAATCGCCCCGCCGGCAGCATCGATTTTCCGGAACTGCTGGTTCAGCTCAACATCATCAACAAGGCGGATCAGATCAAGCTTCCCGACAGCGCCGAGAGCATGCAGGTATTGCGCGGTGGGCCGGTGGATACCGGCCGCGGCTTCGTGCTGCATTCCAGCGATTTCTTCATCGAGAATGCAACGCTCAAGATCGCCGATGGCATCTGCCTGACCGCGACCGTCGACATCCTCAAGGCCATCGCCAAGGGCCGGGGCCCCAAGCATGCCATTCTCGCGCTTGGTTATGCGGGCTGGGCGCCGGGCCAGCTCGAGAACGAGATCCAGGAGAACGGCTGGCTGCATTGCGATGCCGATCCCGAACTGATCTTCGGCAACGACATCGAGGAAAAATACGCCCGCGCCCTGCGCAAGATCGGCATCGATCCCGGCATGCTCTCGAACGAAGCCGGGCACGCGTAGTTTTGCACGCATGCCGTTGTCATCCCGGCGGAGGCCGGGACCCATAACCACAGGCAGCAGTTTGGGCGCGAGCCACTCTCCTCCACGATGCCCGGGCTTGTCCCGGGCATCTACGCCTTTGCTGCCGGAGCAAACGGGATGGCCGGGACAAGCCCGGCCATGACGAGCTTGGGGCTGGGATTTCCAGCTTTACTACCGCCTGCGGTGACGGAGTCCGGGCCTTTGCCGGGACGACAACCGGCCGCTATTCCGCCGCCTGAAGCTGCTGCTTAACCGTCGGCTCGGTGCCGGCGATGGTGGCGCGGCGCATGTCACGTGGTTGCGACTGGTCGTAGCGGCGGACGCGGTGCACGGTCTGGCGGTTGTCCCACATCACGAGATCATGCAGCGACCATTTATGGACATAGACGAACTCGGGCTGCGTAGCGTACTCGGTCAGATCGCGCAACAACAGCCGTCCCTCGGGCATGCTCATGCCGACCACCTTGCCGGCGTGAGACGATAGATAAAGCGACTTGCGGCCATGGGCGGGATGCGTGCGGACCAGGCGCTGCAGCACCGGCTTGAACATCTCCTTCTCTTCCTCGCTGTAATCGGTGAAGCCGAGCGAGCCGCGCGAATACATCAGCGAATGTTCGCAGATGAGATCCTCGATCTCCGCCTTGGTCTCGTCGTCGAGCGCGTCATAGGCCGCGCGCATGTCGGCGAATTCGGTGTTGCCGCCTTTCGGGTTCACCACGCGCGCCGACAACAGCGAGTATTTTGCGGGGATGGCGCGGAACGAACTGTCGGAGTGCCACAGGCAATTGCCGAGATTGAACAGGTGCGCGCGATGGTCGCGCGGCAGCGGCTTGCCGTCCTTGCCCAAATTGGAGACGTCGTTGAGGGGCGAGTCGAGGCGGTAGTCTTCCTTCCTGGTGACGTTGCCGCCGCGCGGATTCTCCCGCTCGCCGAAATTCAACGCAAACGCCATCTGCTGCTCGTCGGTGATGTCCTGACCGTGAAAGACCAGCACGGCGTATCTGTCCATCGCCGCCTCGATCTCGCGCGCTTGTTCCGCCGTCAAAGGCTGCCGCACATCGAGCCCGGAGACTTCGCCGACAAAATGCTTGTGCAACTGCCGGATCGAGATGGCCATCGCGTTCCTCCTGACTTTGTTTTCGCGGGATTTCCCGCTTTCGTAGCGCGAAAGGCTACTCTGCCGCGGTTCCTTGTCAACGTTCCCCGGCCCGTGCACCGCACACGGCTGTCATGCCGGGACTTGAGTTGCGCGCGGGCCTTCGCTCAAACTGGCGAGAAGCAGACGACGCCTAGAGGAGGATCAAGGAGATGAACGAGCTCGATTTCAGCGGCAAGCAAGTCTTCGTGGTCGGCGGCTCCAGCGGCATCGGCAACGGCATCGCGCAGGCCTTTCGAAAGAAGGGCGCGCGTGTTGCGGTCTGCGGCACGCGCGCGAAAGCCTCCGACTATGCGGCGGAGGGGGGCTCGCGTCTGGAGGGGATCGACTATACGCGGCTCGATGTCAGCGATCCCCTGACGATCGAAAGCTTCAATCCCTATTTCGACCGCCTCGACGTGCTGGTGCTGGCGCAGGGCGCGGTGATCTACCAGCGCGGTGAATTCGAGATGGCGGGCTTTCGCAAGGTGCTCGAGATCAATCTGATCAGCTTGATGGCGTGTGCGACCAAATTCAAACCGATGCTGCAGGCGACCAAAGGCTCCCTAATCATCGTCAGCTCGACCGCGGCCTTTCACGCGACCATGGGCAATCCCGCCTACAACGCCTCCAAGACCGGCGCGCTCGGATTGACGCGGACGCTGGCGCAAGCCTGGGCGGAAGACGGCATTCGCGTCAACGGCATCGCGCCCGGCCTCGTCGACACCAAGATGACCAAGATCACCACGGATAATCCAAAGCGGCTTCAGGAGGCGCTGTCGCGGATCCCGCTCAAGCGGCTGGGCACGCCGGCCGACATGGCAGGCGCCGCGCTGTTTCTCGCCTCGCCGCTCGCGTCTTACATCATCGGCCAGACGATTGTGGTCGATGGCGGCTTGATCCTGTGAAGCTTTCGGCGCGTCATTCCGGGGCGCCTCGAAGAGGCGAACCTCAGGTGCGCAATTGCGCACCATAGTTCGATGCTGTCGCATCGCCCCGGAATGACAGCGAGATTTGGGCGAATGCGTTACTGCACCGCAGCCGAATGCCCGACATTCGCCGGCGGCCGCGGCGCGCCGGGTGCTGCCGGCGGCTTGGCCGGCGCCTGCTGTTTCGGCGCGCCGCCGAAGCCGAAGAAGTCCCCGAAGCTCGGCTCATGCGGCTGGGCAGGTCTTTGCTGCTGCTGAGGCTGCTGCGCGGGCTTGGCTTGCTTCTGCTGCGAATTGGGCGCCGCATGTGGGCTATCCCCGGCGGTACCTGCCGGCGCGGCAGGTGTGACCGCCGGAGCCGCCGGCGTGGTTGCGGCGACCGGTGCGTCGCCCTTGGCCGGCTCCTTGGCCGGTTCGTGACCAACCTCCCGGCGCGGCCAGAGAAAATCATCGGCCCGCCCGGGGGGCGGTGTCAGCGGCTCGCCCTTGACCAGCGTTCGCGCGGCGAGCGCATCGACCGCGGCCGGGCGCGATCCCGGACCGCCCAGCAATTGATCGCTGTTCACGGAGGCCGCGACCAGCGGCACGATCGGTCCCGCCAGCGGGCGCGGCGCGGGCTGGCCGGGGGCGGCGTTGGTATCCGGCGTCGCCGGCTCGGTCGGCAGCGCGACCGGTCCCGAACGCGCAGCGAGCAGGCGGGTGATCTCGCGCTCGACATAATGGGCGAGCTTGCGCGAACCATATTTGGTGAAATAGACGCCGTCATAGCTGCGGAGCTGGCGGATCTGGCCTTCGAAGTCGGGGCCCTTCTGCAGGTAGCGTCCAGCCTCGTCGACGAAGCCGTCCCAGACATCGACATAGGTGATGCCGGCCTTGCCGGCGGCATCGCGATAGAGCGAATCCAGAAACAGCGTGTCCGCCGTCCCCTTCGGTCCGCGCACGGCCGGCAATCCGACCCAGACCACCGGCACGCCCTTCGACTTCAGCACGGCGACCATCTCGTCGATCTTCTTGTTGTAGAGCTCGACCCAGCGCTCGTCGCGAAACTGATAGATCCCGTTCGGCGAACGCGGGGCCCTTTCCGGCGGCGTGTCGGCGTTGGCGGCGTCATCCTGCGGCAGTTCGCTGTCGGCCGCCTTCTCGTCGGGCTTTGCTGCCGTATCGGCTGCGTCCTTGTTTGGCGGCTTCGCATCCGCCGGTTTGTTGTCCGGCTTGCGCGCGGTCTTGTCGTTCTTTTTCTCGGGCTGCTTGTCGGTCTTTTCCGTAGCGGGCTCGCGAAGGGGAATGCGGTCGTTCAGGCCCAGCATCATCACGATGACATCGGGTTTTTCGGCGGCGAGGATGTCTTTTGCCGCGGCCGCCCAATCGGCTGGCGCACCCTTGGGCTGATACTGGATCAGGCCGGATACCGTCTTGATCTTCCTGATGACGCCGATGTCGGGCTGTTCGGCATAGGCATCCTCCAGGCCGTAGGCGAGCCAGTCGGCCATCGCATCGCCAAGCACCAGCACGTTACGCTCGGGCACCGTGTCGCGCTTCTCAGGCGGCGGAGCCTTGGAAAAATCCTGGTAAACGCGCTTGGGCGCAGGCTCGGGTGCCGGCCGAAACGGCGCGAAGAAGTCGCCGCCACCGCCGCCGAACCAGCCGCCGCCGAACCAGCCGCCACCGCCGCGCGGCGCGGAGCGCTGCGGCGGGCCGCCGAAATTGAAGAACTGCGCGGAGGCCGGCCCCACGATCCCGACCAAAAGCGCCAGCGCCACCGTCAACGCGATCAGCGGCCCGGCCTCGGTCAACAGCTTGAGAAAGGGTTTTTGTCTCATGCGGCTTTCGATCGCGAAACGGCAAAACCAGCCCAGAACATAATAATGCAATAGGGCCGCAAACGGGCGAATTCCATCTGAGATAAACCGGCCCTGTGCGGGCGCCGTCAAGCCCGGCCGTCAGATGTACCGTTCAGGGCCCCGTTTTGCGCCGGAACGGGCGGTTTCAGCGCCCGCGCAACCGCTCCAGCATGTCGGCGGAGGCGAAGCCGTCGGCCGGCGCCCCGATCGAGACCTGGAAATTGCGCAAGGCCTCCCGCGTCTGTCCGCCGAACTGCCCGTCCGGGGTCCCGCGGTAGAAGCCACGCTCGACCAGGAGCTGCTGCAGTTCCAGCCGTTCGGCCCGCGACAATTCGCGCTCCTGCCGCGGCCACGGCTGCACGAAGGGCGCGCCCCCGTGCAAACGGTCGGCGAAATGGCCGATCGCGAGCGCATAGGCCTCGGCAGGGTTGTATTTCATGATGACCCGGAAATTCTGCAGCATCAAAAAGCCGGGGCCCTCGGCGCCGGCGGGCGCCAGCAGGTAGGCCTTGTCCGTGGGATGCGGGAAGGCGCCACCGGCGGCGCGGGTGATGCCGAGATGTTCCCACTGGGCGATGGTCATGGTCTTGGCGCGGTCGGCCAGCATGTAATTGAAGCCTTGCGGGACCTTGACCTCGTAGCCCCAGGTCTGACCGGCCTGCCATCCGTCCTTCTTCAGATTGTTGGCCGTGGAGGCGATCAGGTCGGCTGGATCGTCCACCACGTCCTTGCGGCCGTCGCCATCGGCATCGACGGCATAGCGCTTGAATGCGGTGGGCATGAACTGGGTCGGCCCGAAGGCGCCGGCCCAGGAGCCGCGCATCTGCTCGGGCCGCAGATCGCCATTGTGGAGGATTTCCAGCGCCGAGAGAAACTCGTCGCGAAAATAGGCTTGGCGGCGGCCGATACAGGCGAGCGTTGCGGTGGATTGCAGCACGCTGCGGTCGCCGATCTGGGTGGAATAGTTGGATTCGATGCCCCAGATCGCTGCGATCGTGTAGCGATCGACGCCATAGGCCTTTTCGGCGGCATCGAATTGCGACTTATACTTCGCAAGAATCTCACGGCCCTTGGCGAGGCGATCCTCGTTCACGAGAATGTCGAGATAATCCCAGATCGACTTGGTGAACTCCGGCTGCGCGTCCAGCAGGTCCATGATGCGCAGGTCGGGGGTGATCCCGGTTGTAAACCGCTCAAAGCTCTCCTGGCTGACGCGGCGGCGGGCGGCGTCCGGCCACATCGACGCAACGCAATTGTCGAAATTGGCCGCGGCCTGCCGAATTGCTGCGGCCGTCATCAATGGATGGCCGGAAGCGCCGTCCTCGCCGCTCCAAGGTGTGGCACCGTTTGCGCCGGGGGCTGGGGCCGGCGAGTCGGCCTTTGGCCCGGAGAACAGGCCCCCGAACAGGCTGGAGAGCCCGCCGCCTCCAGCTTGCGCCTTCGCGCCGGCCATCGGCAGCAGGCTGGCTGCGACCAAAAGCGCACTCGCCAACGTCAGCGCCAAAGGTTCCATGCGTTTCGTCATGTCCTACCCTGCCACGTGAATTTTGGCTTTCAGGAGGCCTGTAGTTGGTTTCTAAGAGTTTAACAAAAACCAAGTTTTGACATTAGGAGGACGACAACCAGCTTTGTTCGCAGCCGCAAACCGGCTACCAAATCAGTCGACCCGCCGTTCCCCGCATTTTAGGACATCCCGATCATTGCCATGAAAATCCGCAAAGCCGTTTTCCCGGTCGCCGGCCTCGGCACCCGCGTCCTGCCCGCCACCAAGGCGATGCCCAAGGAAATGCTGACCATCGTCGACAAGCCGCTGATTCAGCACGTGTTCGACGAGGCCAAGGAGGCCGGGATCGAGCATTTCATCTTCGTCACCGGCCGCAACAAGGGTTCGATCGAGGATCACTTCGACCGCATGTACGAGCTCGACGCGACCTTGGAGGCGCGCGGCAAGAAGGCCGAGCTGGAAATCCTGGCGCGCGACCAGCCGCAGGCGGGTGCGGTCAGCTTCACCCGTCAGCAGTCGCCGCTGGGCCTTGGCCACGCCGTGTGGTGCGCGCGCGATATCGTCGGCGACGAGCCGTTCGCCGTCGTGCTGCCCGACGAACTCGTGCTGCACAAGCCGGGATGCCTCGCGCAAATGGTCGAAGCCGCGCAACAGCTCGGTGAGAAGTCCAATCTGATCGCAGTGCAGGAAGTGCCTGCCGATCAGACGCATCAATACGGCATTTGCGCCGTCGGCAACCGTCACGGCAAGATGTTCGAGGTCGCCGGCATGGTCGAGAAGCCGGCCAAAGGCACCGCGCCCTCGAATTTCTCCATCACCGGGCGCTACATTCTGCAGCCGGAGATCTTCAAAATCCTGGGCACTCAGGAGCGCGGCGCTGGCGGCGAGATCCAACTCACCGACGCCATGATCGGTCTTGCCAAGACGCAGAAATTCTACGGCGTCGAGTTCGCCGGCGAGCGCCATGATTGCGGCTCCAAGGCCGGTTTCCTGCGCGCCAACATCGCCTATGCCATGGCGCGTCCCGACCTGCGCGATGGCCTGCGCGAAGAGATGAAGAAGTACGTGGAGGGGTGAGGCCTTGCCTCCGTCATTGCGAGGAGCGAAGCGACGAAGCAATCCAGAGTCTCACGTGCGGCTCTGGATTGCTTCGCTTCGCTCGCAATGACGCTTCCGCTAGGCCGCCAGCGACAGCGTCGGAACTGTCGCGAGGATGCAGCAGTTGCGCCCCGAGGCTTTGGCGGCGTAGAGCGCCTTGTCGGCGGCGTGCACCAGTGCCGACCAATCCATTCCCAGGACAGGCGTCGTGCCGGCAACGCCGATGCTGACCGTTGAGGCGCTTTCCCCGCCCGACCAACTCAGCACCTTCGTGCGGATGGCTTCGGCGACCCGCATCGCCTCGGAGGGCGAAAGTCCCGGCAGCAGCACCGCGAATTCCTCGCCGCCATAGCGCGCCGCGCAGTCGGGCGCGCGCTTGACCGAGTCCGAAATGCAGATGGCGATCCCGACCAGCACCTGGTCGCCGGCCTGGTGCCCATGCGTGTCGTTGTAGGCCTTGAAGTGATCGGCATCGATCATCAGCAGCGATACCGGCGTCTTGTGCCGCATGGCGCGCCGCCACTCGCTTTCGATCGTCGCATCGAATTTGCGCCGGTTGCGAAGACCGGTGAGGGCATCCGTGGTCGCGAGCTCCTCGAGCTTGGCTTCGGCTTCGGCGCGGCGCTTGATCTCGCGTGCCAGGAACAGCGTCACGGCGACGACGAACACGATCAACGCCAGCATGATCGCGCCGATGCGGCTTGCCTGGGTACGCCAGATCTTGAAGATGGCATCGAGCGGCTTGCCGACGATGACGATCAGCGGATGGTCACCGGCGCGCCGCACATAGAGACGCGGCGTCCGGTCGATCGGTCCCGCGCCCTCGTAGGAGCTGCCATCCTTGAGGTTCGCCGGATTCCAGTCACGCCGTTCGCCAAGATTCCTGCCGATCACGTCGAGGTCGAACGGCCTGCGCATCACGACGGTGCGGTCGCGGCGCAGCACGGTGATGGTGTCGCCCTCGTCGAGGCTCAAGCCGCCGAACAATTCGTGGAAATAGCTGAAACGGATCGAGCCCGCGACCACGCCCATGAAGTGCCCGTCGGGACCGTTGATACGCCGGCTCAGCACGATCGCATAGCGGCCGCGGTGGAGCATGGGGCGGCTGATGAAGAGCCCGACATTGGGGTTGTCGCGGTGGACGGTAAAATACTCCTCATCGGAGCGGTTTTCGGGGGGTGGATCGAGCGTGGAGGCATCGACGGTCAGTCGGCCGTCCGCGTCGAACACCTGGATCGCGCCGAAATGCTTGGCCGTCGCGGCATGATCGAACAGGATCAAATGCAGCACCGGCTTGGAGACGTCCTTGATCTCGGGGACACCGACGTTGTTGGCGACATTGCGCAGCGACAGGTCGTAGAGCTCGATGTTGCGGCTGATGTCGGCGTCGATGCCGGAGGCGAGATTCTCCAGCGACTGCCGCGCCAATTGCTCCTCGCCGCGCCGCATGTCGAGCATCACGCTGGCGCAGATCGCGGAAAAGCCCATCACCGTCACCAGCGACGAGGCGATCAGAAGCTTTGCCGATAGCCGCCAGGACGGTCTGCCCATATCCACGCACTGCATTTTTGAGGCGGCTGTATACCCGCCGCTTCATTCTGCATGCGCTTTAATCATTGCCGGCGGCTTAAGTGACGACAGCGCTGTCGTAATCAGTTAACGCTTGGTTTCCGGATTCGAATAAACCTTTGCTCAGCCTGGCTTGGGACCTGCCGTGAACGACTACGACTCATTGCGCGACTATCTGAAGAAGCAAAGCCTGCCCGAACTCGTACTGAGCTTCGAACAGATCGAAGAGATCATCGGGCGCGCGCTGCCCCGCGCGGCGCACCGCGCCTCGTGGTGGGACAGTCTGCGCAGCCCGCAGGAGAAAATGCCGCAACGCGAGGCCTGCCTGGAAGCAGGTTACGTCGCGACGCGTCTGCCGGACGGCCAGAGCGTGCGGTTCAGGCGGATGAAGACGAAGTAGGGAACAGCCCAGGAGAGCGCCTAGGCCTGAAGTTACGAGCGGTCTAGCGCTTGTGGGCTCGCAATCCGAGCGATGTCAGCAAACGAGCCAGTTCGATCTGACTGCCCGTTCCGGTCTTGGCGAAGATGCGCCGCAGATGCGACTTGACCGTGTTGGGAGACAGCTTGAGGTGGGCTGCGGTTCGCCCGATCGCTGCGTGTGAGATTGCCGCAACGGCGACCCTGGCCTCTGCGGGCGTCAATCCGAAAACAGCGGCAAGGAGTTCCGTCTCGGTTTGCGGACGTTGCTCTGGATCGGTCAGGAAGATGATCGCGGCACCTGGCGTCGGCGCTCCGTCATAGGCACGCATCGATAGGGCACTGACTTCGATGCCATAGCGAAGGCTTTCCGATGGCCTCGATATTCCGACTGCTCCCCCAGTGAGTCTCGCCGGCGCACAGGCTCCCGCAATCAGCCGCTCGAGCAGCACCTGTTCGCTCGCGCGGCTTGCGACCAGGCGACCGGATTTGACCGAAAGTCCATCCCGACTTCGAACGATGGACTCCGCGGCGCGGTTCATCCTCATGATTTTGCCTGCGGCATCGACAAGTATGATACCGGTGCCGATGCAGTCGATCGCCGCAAGCAGGCCATCGTGCTCGCGGATGGTCTGATGGAGTCGCGCGGTCACGCGCAGTGCTCTGGCAACATGCGTCAAGATAAACGCAAGCTCGTCCCCTTCCGCGCTCGTCAGCGGCTCGCAGCCGATCGGTCCTTGCAAGACGAACGGGGCGAATAGGGCCTGATCCTTGAAGATCATCGCGGCGGCGCGGCTCCAGATGCGCTGGGGTGCGAAAAGGTCGGCGTAGATCTCGGTCCTGTGAAAGGCCTCGCGGCCTCCCATGCGTGCCACGAAATCGAACGGCCGACCGGGCACGGCCCGCAGCAGGAATGGAATGGCGGGATTGGTCTGCGGCGTCGCGTAGCGATTGAAGAACAGGGGCTGCAAATCGGGATCGAGTCGCGAGATCGCGCTGAACGTCGGCCGCTCGGGCAGGGATTGCAGCCAGATGATCGCGGGCGACCCGTCAAACCGGTCGCCGATCTTTTGCAGCGCTGGTCCCCACCTCTGCGGATCCGCCGATGCATCGTAGATCGCGTCGATGACGTCCTGAATGTCCGGCCGGTACGGCATGTCCTCAATTCCTTCGGAAAAATCCGGTGGTCTCTCGGGACGCTCGCAATGGAAATCTATCGGTTAAGTCTCGGCACCCATGCAATAGTTCAAAACGCAAGAAAATGCGCCAAGGGGCTGCCCTCATCGCGTCAGGGAAACAGTCGAAACGGCAAGAACCTTGGCAGATCAGCTTGGTTCATGCGCGAGGCGCATGATTGGTGGCGCTCTGTTTCATCCGGCTCGGTGACATCCGCTGTTTGCCTGGCTCCCAGCTTTACTGGGTGTTGGCGCGCTTTCGGGCACGCGCTCCGTTCATTGAGACGTTCGCCGCATCGACACATGGCGTACGAGCACCATACCCCCGATCGAAATCACGATCAGGCAGACCGCGTACCAGAGGCTTGATGCGAAACTTCCACTGAGATCCCTGAGCACGCCGACGATGGAGGGGCTGACGGCGGAGGCCAAAATCCCGGCGGAGCTGATCAAGGCGATGCCGGCGGGCCGTCCTCGTTCCGACAGCACGGAGGCGGGCACGGTCCAGAAAATGACCATGGCCGTGAACGCGCCGGCAGTCGCAAGGATCAAGCCCAGCATGCGCAGCGGCAGTTCGCCGAATGCGATGACCGCGATCCATCCGAGCCCGGTGACCACGGCCGGAGCCACGTAGTGGAAGAAGCGTTCGCCGGCCGCATCGGAGCGCGCACTCCAGATCGGCATCGCGAGCACGGTAATTGCGGCGGGCAGTGCGCTGAGCAGGCCGATGGTCGCATAGCTGCCGTGGCTCGAGACCGCTTCGCGGACGATCTGCGGCGTCCAGGTCGCCATCGTATTCAACGAGGTCACCAGGCCGAAATAGGACAGGCACAGCAGCAAGACCGGAATGCTGGTCATCTCGGCCCAGATGTTCTTCCTCGGCTGGACTGTCACATCGAGTTGACTGGCAAGCAGCGTTTTCTCCTCCGCACTCAGCCAGCGCGCCCGTGCGGGCGAAGGATCGAGATAGAACCAGGCGATCACGCCGAGCAGCACGGCAGGCAGTCCCTCGATGAGGAACAGCCAGCGCCAGCCCGAAAGTCCCAAAATCCCATGCATGTCGAGGATGAAACCGGAGAGCGTTGCGCCGAACGCAATCGTCACGGGCTGCGCCACCATGAAGATCGCGGTGGCCCGCGCGCGCCAGGCAGGCGGAAACCAGTAGGTCATGTAGAGCAGGATTCCCGGAAGGAAGCCGGCTTCGGCCACCCCGACGAGGAAGCGGATCCAATAGAGACTATGCGGACCGCTGGCGAACATCGTCGCCGCGGAGGCGAGCCCCCAGGTCACCATGATCCTCGGAATCCAGCGATGCGCGCCATATCGCACCAGCAGGAGGTTGCTGGGCACCTCGCACAGCACATAGCCGATGTAGAACACGGTGTTGGCGAAGCCGAACGTCGTCGGCGTCAAGCCGAGTTCCTTGTTCATCGAGAGCGCGGCGAAGCCGATATTGATGCGGTCGAGGTAGGAAACGACGTAAAGCACGAACAGGAACGGGACGAGGTGCCAGAACACGCGCCTGACGACCTGATCGTGGCGATCAACCGCAACGCCTTGCGCGCCTGCCAACGAGGCTTCGCTCATTTGGTCCTCCCCGGTTCAATTGATTGGCGGCGCTTTCAGGCCGCGCGTTGTTTTTGCCCGCCTTGGGCCGCGCCCCTGATTAGGTCGATCAGGGCGGACGGTTCGGCGGGTGGGGCATCGCCCCGCCATGCCACGTGCTGGTCGGGGCGGGATAGCACCAGTTTTTGCGGATAAAGCGCTTTCAGGTCCTCATCGCCGGCTTGTACGTCGAGAACCGCAAAAGGCACGTTGCGCGCCGCGGCGGCCGCGACCAGCGCATCGACGTCGACGGCAGGATCGAAGCGCAGCAGCGTGTATCCGGGGGCGAGCGCGTCATAGAGCGAGCGCCCGTCGCGAAGCCAGATGTGAGGCGTGCGGCAGCCGGGCACGGTGGAAGGGGTGAGCTCGTAGAGCGTATAGCCGGGTTGCTTCTCGCCATCATAGGCGATGATCGGCGAGCGGTCGTAGAAATAACCGAAGTTCAGCCCGCCGCAGCAATATTGGTTGACGTTGAGGTCGTAGAGCTCGCGCCCGAACCGGGCTCGAAGCGCGTCGCCTTGCGGGCCAGGCGCTTCGATGTCGCCGGGGACCGCGGCGCGCTGCTTGCTCAGGGCGATCGCATGATCCATCGCGAAATAGGAGACCTGCTCGGTGATCGGCAGCCGCTCGGCTTCATAGGCGTCGAGGATGTCGGGGGCGGCCCAGCCCTGCAGCACCGCCGAAATCAGCCAGGTCAGATTGGTGACATCGGCAATGCCCGCGTTCATGCCGTAGCCTGCCATCGGCACCCACAGATGGGCGGCGTCACCGCTGATGAAGACGCGCCGGTCCCTGAAACGGTCCGCTATCAGGCGCCGGCCGATCCAGTCTTCCTTGCTGATGATCTCGTAGTCGAAATCCGAACCGACGCCGAGGATCAGGCGAATGCAGGCGTCGCGGTCGACCGCGTTAAAGTCGGTCTCGTCGGGCCTGAGATAATTGTGGATCAGCCAGGTCTCGCGGCCGTCGATCGCATACATGTTGCCGGAGCGGCGCGGATTGACCGAGAAAGTAGCCCAGGCCGGCTTCTCTTTCATCAGGCGGAGCAGGCGCGGCGCCCTGATGAAGGTCGACTGCACGCGCTGGACCACGGCATCGCCGGCGAGCTTGGCGCCGATCGCCGCGCGAACGGTCGATTTCCCGCCATCGCAGCCGATGAGATATTGGCAGCTCACCGATCTGGTCTCGCCGCTGTCGAGGTCACGAATGGTGGCGATGACGCCATCCTGAAGCTGGCGGATGCTCGCCACTTCGGCGCGATTGAGGATAGAAACGCCCGGCAAGGCCTCCGCATGCCGGAACAGAATCGGCTCCAGATAGATCTGGTTGATGCGATGCGGCGGCTCTGCCGTCGGCCACCATCCGTCCGGTCCGCTTTTGTCGCTGTAGCGCTCGGCCCGGCAGGGAATGGGAATGCGCGCCAGCTCCGTGCCGGTGGCGGTCGTGCGATAGGAGACGTCGTTGGGATAGTCGGGCGGAAGCCCGGCGTTCCTTAGCGCACCTGCGACGCCGAGCCGGCGGAATATCTCCATCGAGCGCGCGGAGACGTGGTTGCATTTCACGTTCGGCGGCTCGCCCCGGTGCCGCCGCTCCACCACCATGACCTCGATGCCGCGCCAGGCGAGATCGATGGCTGCGGTCAATCCGACCGGTCCCGCGCCCACAATCAGCACCGGCGCGTCAAAGCGTGCGGACATCCGCGATCCTTCCCCGTCTCGGGCTTGTTGTTCGTTTCGAGCCGTTGAAGGTAGGGAGGGTCGGAAATAAAATACACTTGATAATTTCCATGAGCTCATAAATGAAAATCATAAATCCAACGCTCCATCAGATCGAGGCGTTCGTACTGGCGTGCCATCTCGGTAGCATCACCGCGGCGGCCGAGCGGATGCGGCTGACCCAATCGGCCGTCAGCATTCTGCTGCGCCAGCTCGAGCGCGGCCTCGGCACGCGGCTGCTCGACCGCACCACGCGGTCATTGCGGCCCACCGCGGCGGGTCTGGAGATGCTGCCGCGGGCCGAGCGGATGCTGCGCGATCGTGATCATCTGGTCAGTTCGGTGCGGGCGATCCGCGACGTGGAACGGGGCAGGTTGAGCTTCGCCGCGACCGCGGCGGCCGCTTCCGCGCTGATGCCGGCAATCCTCGCGGAATTCACGCGCTCGCATCCCGAAGTCGAAATCATGATGCAGGACGTCGCGCCGGATCAATTGGTGCCCAAGGTGCTCGCCGAGGAGGTCGAATTCAGTATCGGAACGGTGAACGCGAGCTCGAATGAGCTCGCGTTGGAGACGCTGGTCAGCGACCGCCTGAGTGCGATATGCCGGCGCGAGCATCCGATCGCGGCGCGCCGCTCGCTCTCCTGGGAGGAGGCGATCGCGGAGCCCTGCATCAGCGTGGTGCCCGGAAGCGGCATCCGCGAACTGATCGAGCGCACGCTGACGCCGAGGGGCAAGCAATTCAATCCGCGCTGGGAAGTGGCGTTCCTCACGACGGCGCTATCCATGACGGCGCACGGGCTCGGCATCTCCATCCTGCCCGGCTATCTGGTGCCGCATCTGCAATATCCCGCGCTGGTCGCCGTGCCGCTCCGCAATCCGGTGGTGCGCAGGAATCTGTCGGCGATCTCGCGGTCCGGCCGGTCGCTGTCGCCGGCGGGGCGCGCCTTCATCGATCTGATCAAGCGAATGAGCGCAAGCACCGAGGCTGATCGGAGCGAAGCGCCGGAGCGGTCGCGCACCGCTGCGAGGGCGCGGCCACGCCGGCGCTGATCCAGCCAATCGCCGGTTCCAATTCCATCGCGCTGAGAATTTCGCCGCGCGCGATTGCAGCGCGGCTCGCGTCAGCCTAACCTTCACCAAAACGAAAACGGGTGGAAGCGCAATGGCACGCATCAAGTCGCTTGAGACCGGGCACTACAAGATCCCTCTTTCCGTCACGCTGTCCGACAGCACGCATGGCAAGATCAGTGCCTTTGAGCTGATCACGTTGCGCGTCCGCAGCACCGATAGCGTCGAGGGCGTCGGTTACACCTATACGGTCGGCCGCAACGGCGGCGCGATCGCGGATATTCTCAGGCGCGAAATTCCGGCACTGGTCGAGGGCCGCGAGGCCGACGATACCGAAGCCATCTGGCAACATGTCTGGTGGGCTCTGCATTATGGCGGGCGCGGCGGCCCGACCGTGCTGGCCCTCTCGGCGCTCGATATTGCGCTGTGGGACCTGAAGGCGAACCGCGTGACCCTGCCGCTATGGCGTCTGCTTGGCGGCTTCGATCGTCGGGTGCCCTGTTACGCCGGCGGCATCGACCTCGATCTGTCGATCGAGGCGCTGCTGAGGCAGACCGACGACAATCTGCGCAAGGGCTTTCGCGCCATCAAGATGAAAGTTGGCCGGCCGGACCTCGCATCCGACGTCGCGCGCGTGCGCGCGATGCGCGAGCATCTCGGCGACGGCTTTCCGCTGATGGCGGACGCCAACATGAAATGGAGTGTTGAGGAAGCCGTTCGCGCCGCGCGCGCCTTGCGGCCTTTCGATCTCACCTGGCTCGAGGAGCCGATCATTCCCGATGATGTCGCGGGCCATGCGCGTATCATTGCAGCCGGCGGCGTGCCGGTCGCGACCGGCGAGAACTTGCGCACGCTCTGGGAGTTCAAGAACTACATCGCGAGCGGCGCGGTGTCCTATCCCGAGCCCGATGTCACCAATTGCGGCGGCGTCACCGCGTTCATGAAGATCGCGCGGCTTGCGGAGGCATTCAATCTGCCGGTCACCAGCCACGGCGCCCACGACATCACGGTGCATCTGCTCGCGGCCTGTCCGAACCGCTCCTATCTCGAAGCGCACGGTTTTGGTCTCGATCGCTACATCGAGCACCCTCTCACGCTCCAGGACGGCATGGCGCTGGCGCCGACGCGTCCCGGCCATGGCGTCAACTTCGACTGGAGCGCGCTGGCGCAGCTTGCGGCGTGAGCCGATTCAAGCAAGGTGCGCTCGCTTGGATTGGCGAATGTGCCGATCCGTCCACCACATCGCGCGCCGAAAAACGTGATCAGAGCGGATATCAACAACCGCGATCGCGATCCCTATGTTGTGAGCTAGCTCGCACTCTCGCGGCGCCAACACGGCCTGCCACGGCTGTGGAAAAATTACCAAAATACCTCAGGGAGCAAGCAACGCACCAGTGATGGCATGAACTCTGCATGCTCGAAACTGACCGGGTCCTCACTTACGAAGGTTGCCATGCTTGTTACTCTTGTCGCAGTTCTCTGCAACGCGCAGCTCTGTCTGGAGAAAGTCGTGACCAACAGCGAGCAGTCGGGCATCACCATGTCCGCCTGCGCTTCAACTGCACAAATTGGTATTGCCGATTGGCTTTCAAAAAGTCCGTATCACGAATGGCATTTGGAGAGTTACAAATGCGTGCTCGGCAAATACGCGCCCAAGCGCGACGCCTGAGATTGCGCGCGACGGCTTGATCGAAACAGGTGCCAAACCATCATCATCCTGAGGCGAGGCGTTTTGCCCGCCTCAGGATGAGAGGCACGCCTTGAACAGGCAACGCGGCTAGCAGTCGCAGAGCGGAGCTAGCCCATGCCGCGCAGCCCAACATCCGCTGTCATTGCGAGTGAAACGAAGCAATCCAGACTTTCTCCGCCGATGCAGTCTGGATTGCGTCGTCGCTTCGCTCCTCGCAATGACTGGCATGGTCAATGCCCTCGTCCGGTTCTGTCAATTTAGCGGATGTTCTAGATCTTCTGCATCTCCGTGAACCATCTGCCGCTGTAGGGGCCGACATAGGTACCGGTCTGCATGCACTGCGCCTTGGCGGCCGTGCACATCGGCACCCTGTCGGGTCGCGCGCTGGAGAAGCGGATGCAGGAGGCGGCATAGGCGGTGCAGGTATGAGGGATTTGCGCGCGCAGCACCGACATCCTGTAGCGGTAGGAGCGGCCGCCGTCGGACGACTGGCAGCATTTGCCATCCATCTTGGTGGCGAATGCAGTCGCGATGTCGACAGAGCAGAGGGCGCCGGAGAGGGCGATCGACACGATGATAGCGAGTGGCTTCATTGCATGCTTCCTTCGTTGTTCATCGCTTCAAGATTTCAGCCGACAAGGCCGGACATCGCTGCAACATCGCTGCTGTCCGGAAACACGCTGCTTAGCAGAGCGCGTTCCTCGACGCGCAGGTGATCCCTCAACAGCCCCTTGAGCACGGCGCGCAGATCGGTGGTGGGTTTCAGGTCGCGCCGTTCGTAAAGCTGCTCCACCTTGAGGCCCGGCCAGTCGGCGATCACGCGCCCGCCGTTCAGCGCGCCGCCGGCGAGAAGAGCGACGGTGGCCGTGCCGTGATCCGTGCCATAGGTGCCGTTGATGCGCGCGGTGCGGCCGAATTCCGTGACGACAGCGACCACGGTCTCGCGCCAGGCGTCGGCCATATTGCTCTCGATCGCGGCGATTGCGCCGTCGAGCGCGCCGAGCAGATTGTGGAGCTGGCCTGCGGCGGCGCCCTCGTTGATATGCGTATCCCATCCGACGAAACCGAGCGCACCGACGCGTGGGCCGTCGGCTTTCGCAAGAAAGCGCGCGGCGGTGCCGGCGGCTTCCGCGAAATAGGCGCGCACGCGTGCGATGGGCGGCAGCGCCGGCGAGTCACTGTTCGCCATCGGATCCTCGATGCCGGCACCGCCGAGCGAGGTCAGCCGCATCCGCACCTCGAGCGCGGCCGCGAGCTTGGGATCGGTGTGCTGATAGAGTTCGAGCAGGCGCGCGGCCGTGTCGTCGCTCGCGGGCAGCAGCTTTTGCGGCACCCACGACAGCACCGGCGCCTTGCCGCGCACCACCAGAGGCGTCACCGCACCGACGCCGAAGGCATTGGCCCCGCCCGGATTGACCCGGCCCTCCGATTCCAACGCGACGAGGGCGCGATTGAGCCAGCCGCTGTCCACAGCGCCGGGCCGCGCGAACCCGCTTTCCAGAACGTCCTGGCCATCGAAATGGGAGCGCTCGCGATAGGGCGTGGCAGTCGCGTGCACGATCGCAGCCTGCTTCGCCCGATAGAGCCGATGCAGGTTCGGCATCGCCGGATTGAGCGCGAAGAAGTTGTCGAGCGGCAAGGCAGGCGTCTTGCCGTCGAGCACCAGCGCGCGCTCGCCGCGCAAGGCGATCCAGTCGGGATCGCCGACCGGCGCGACCGTGGCCAGCCCGTCCAGCGCGCCCCGCAACACGATGACCAGCATGCGCGGATCGCGCCCCTCAGCGCGGGCCAGCCTCGGCAATTGCGTCCACGCAAACAAGGCGCCGGAGCCGATCAATACTTCGCGGCGGCTCACCAGGTGAAAACCCATCGTCACCTCCTCTGAAAATCCGCCGACATGAACAGCAGCGCCAGTGCCTGCTGGCGGCTTTCGGCGCGACCGACCGCCTGCTTCACCTCGCCTGCGACGCACGATCCGAGCACGTTCTCCATGACATGCTCGGGATCAACCTTGCCCGCGATCCGCTCGGCAAAGGTGTTGGCAATGTCGAGCCGCCGTCCCATGCCGTCGATCCAGCTCGCCTCGTCGTCGGGGAAGCCCTTCTGCGAGGACGGACGCCACAACGGCTCGCCGAGCAGCGCTTGCCCGCCGGTGAACCGTTCGGGATCGGCCTGGGTCAGGCCGGCGGCGCGCAGGATCGAGACGAGCCATTCGCTCGGCCGCTTCAATTTACCTGGCGGCTCCGTCCAGGCCTCCGATGATGAGACCATCGCCCGGGCGACCTCCCTGAGGTCGCCCGACGTTTCGAGGAAGGTCTTGGTCATCGCGTCGACCAGTGCCTGCGGCGGCGTGTCCGCCACGAAGTGGCGCGCGAGCTTGCTCGCCACATGCGTCGCGGTCGCGGGATGGATGGCGAGATCGCGCAGCACCGCGCGTCCCTGCTCGATGCCGTCCTGCTCGTAGGATTTGCCCAAGACCTTCTGCGCGCCCGATTCGTGCAGGCGCGGGTTGAAGCTGAATTCGCCGCCATGCTCCGGATTGTCTCCGGGCGGCACCAACGTCCAGCCGGTCAGCACATTGGCGAAGCTGATCACGTCGTCCTGGGTGTAACCGCTGCGTACACCGAGCGTGTGCAGCTCCAGCGCCTCGCGCGCCAAATTCTCATTCAGGCCGCGGCTGCGGTTGATGCCGGCAACCGAGTTCGCGCCCATCGAGCCGAGATTGTCGAGATAGAACAGCATCGCCGGGTGGCTCTCCGCTGCCAACAGCAGATCGGTGAAGGAGCCCAGCACGTGAGGACGGATCGCTTCGCGCTCATAGGCGCCCGACATGCTCCTGATCTTGTCGGCCGAAACGCAGAAATGATTGGACCAGAACCAGACCAGCCGCTCGGTGAATCCGATGTTTGCGTTGAGTGCCGCCTCGGTCCGCAACTTTGCTTCGTCCAGATAGATCCGCCGCCCCGGATCCGGCACGGCCTCGGCGGCGGTCTTTTGTGCCGTCTCGCTCATGGCTTGCGCAGCGCCCTCGGCCATCGCAGAGCCGGCTGACATCTGCTGCTTGCCGGCCTCCGCCTCGGCGCGCGTGGCGACGATCGCCTTGGCCTGGCGCCGCGCATTGGCGTCGGCGACCGCGCGGAACGCTCTTGCACTGGATGGCAAGCTGGCTACGGCCGCGGGGTAGGGCGGTGGAGCGTCGAGCTCCGCCAGCAGCGCCGCGCGCGGGTCCGCGGCGATGGCGTCGATCGACCCCGGGCGTGGCCCCATGCCGAAGCGTCGCAGCGCGAGAACGGCGTCAGCCTTTGCGGAACTGCTCATGCGAGGTGCTCACAACGTTCAAGCGATGGCTTGCCGGCGGCAGCCGGCTTTCGCATTGGCTCCGCCGCTTGTGACTAGCTGTAGTGCTACGAATTGTAGCATTTAAGATCCAATGGCGCAAGCTCGGCGGGTTGCGGCGGCCGTAGCCTCCGATCTCACCTCGAGCCGGTGCAGCGGTCGAGCGGCCCTAGTAAGAAGGCCCCAGCGCGATCCGTCCGATACTGCCGTCCTTGGCAAGACCGATCCGCCATTCGACCGAGCCGTTGGCGAAGTGCGCGATGTAGACGTCACTGCCGATCAGCGTCACGCCGCGGAACGAGAGCGCGCGCAGCGCTCCGAGCTTGGCGAGGATCGCGCGGTCGAAGGGGAGCTGCTGGCGGGTCTCGGCGGCGACTTCGGCGGTCATGCGATCGTAGTTCGGCTGACCCCGGTCCAGTCCCTGGATGTAATCGCGCAGCATCTCCTCGCTGCCCGCGAGCGGCGCGGTACGCCGCTCGGCATGCTCCGGCTCACCACGTGATGTCTCGACCACGTGATAGCGCGTGCGCTGTCCCGGCAGCACGACCTGAAGACACTGTCCCGAACGGTCGGTCACCACCCATGTGCTGTCGACGGTGGTCAGGAATGCGGCCGACCGGTCATCGGCGATGGTGCCATGCGTGGTCCGGGCTCCCTTGGCGTCCAGGCTGTAGAGCTGGATGTCGTCGCCGGTGCTGTTGAAGAGCTGGATCTTGATCGGCGCATTGCCGGCCTGCGGTTTCAGGTTCGCTTGCTCGGAGCAGGCGAGGACGGCGCCGGGCTCATCATTGCCGTTGGGACGGAACAGGACGTCCTCGGCTTTTCCGTCAGCGCCCAGCAGCACGCGGAACTCCGCGGACCCGTTCGCAAACTTCACGCCATAGATGTCGTAGCCGCCGGGACCGACGCCCCGAAAGAAGATCGATTCGACCGCGCCAAGCGATACGAAGACCTCGTGCAACTGCGCGGCCTCACGACGGATCGCGGCGGCCAGCGTCGCGCTCATCCGGTCATAATTCGGCGTGCCGTTTTGCATGTCGGCGATCCCGCGCAGGATCACCTCTTTCACGCCCGGCGTCGGCGTCTGTGCGCGGAAGCGATCCGGCACCTCCGTCATCCGCCGCGCAAACTCGCCTTCGACGATTGTAGCCCTGGCCTGATCGATGCGCGGCGCAAGGCGCGCTCCGGATGTCTGGTCGGATAGCAGGAGCTTTTGCACCTGTCCCTGCTCGTCGCGCAGGAACACGACGAGATCGCCGTCGCCGCTGAAGAAGCCATCGGGGCCATCGGCCGTCAGCTCCACGCGCGCGCGCCCGGTCTCCTGCATGTGCAAGCCGTTGCCGGCGCGGGTCACGGCGAGCGCCCGGTTCGGCGCCAATTCGTACCAGCCGACATATTGATCAAGCAGTGTCGCGCTCATCGCGGCGCTCGCGCGGCGCATGGCGACGATCCGGGCCGCGTGCAGATCGTGGCCGTTCTGGTGCAGCGTCAGCTCCGTGGATGGCGCGGCATCGACGGCGAAGGTGATCGGGCCGCCGCTCGCGGGATAGGAATAGTTGCCGTCGCCGGTCTGCGTCAGGTGAAGCTTGCGTTGGCCGGTGAGTTGCCCAAAGAGATCATCACCCTGCCGGAAGATCGCGAGCACCGATCGTGGGCCGAAAGCGTAGAAATCGGCGCGCTCGGGGTTGTCCGGCATCGTCCCCGGATCTCCGGGCCGGCCGGCAGTGAGCACCGGCGCTTCCGGCGCGCGACCAGCTATGGTGCCGCTGGAGGCGACGGCAACGGGCACGATCGCTACTGCGATCCAGAGCCGCTGCCGCCAGGCTGCTCTCGGCGGCACGGCAACAGCGGCGACAATGCGCTCAATGCGGGTGCGTATGGTGGACGCTCTGGCCATTTCGAGCCCGGCCGGCTTGACGCGGCCGATGTTCTGCACGAGATCGAGCAGGATTTCCGCATAGGAGAGGCGATCCTCGAGGACCTCGATCGCCTCGGCATCGCTGATGATCTCTGCGAGTTCGGCCAACCGGGTCAGTTGCCACCATGCAAACGGGCTGAACCAGAACAGGGCGCGATTGAGCGAGGCGAGCAACAAGATGTAGAAATCGCGGTTGGCGATATGGGCGCTCTCGTGAGCGAGCACGGCCTCGCGCTTGCGGAAATCCCAATCGTCGAACTGCGAAGGTACGAGGATGGTCGAGCCGAAGGTGACTGGTCCGTCAATGGCAGGACTGATGCGGACGTGCCCGAATCCCGGCTCGTCGATCGGCCGTGCTGCGCGCGCCAGCCGCCAGGTCAAATGCAGGCCGAGCACCAATCTGAGCAGCAGCAGGCCGGCAACGCCGGCGTAAACCGCCATCGCGATGGCCTGCCAATTGGCGGCCAACCAATCGATGCGTTGGTGTTGCGCGACGGGGACTGCCGCCGGCGGGATGCCCTCCGGCGGTAGGGCGCCCTGCGGCAGCCCCAGTGGGGAGGTTTCAACGGGCCAGAAACGATCCGTCGTCGGCACCGGTAAAGCGCCGACGGTGACGGTCACGACCGTCAAGTGCATCAGCAGCGGCATCGCCAAAGATGCAAACAGCACGACCGTCCACGAGGTCATTTGCAGGTGCGGGTTGCGCACGCGGAAAAGAATGAGGCCAGTCCAGACGATGCTTCCCAGCAAAAAGGAGCGCAACGCCGCCTCTGCCAGAATTGTCAGCATTATTTTTTCGCTCCCTTCGCCCTGGCCTTTGCCACCTGATCGGCAAGCTGGCGCAACTGCTTCTGGTCGAGCATCGCGCTGTCGACCATGCCGACCAGGACCTCCTCGATCGAGCCGTTGCAGAACCAGTCGACGATGCGCTTGACGGCTTTCGCCGCAACGCGCCCGCGCGGCTCGGCGGCATGATAGACGTAAGTGCGTCCATCCACCGTGTGCCGCACATAGCCCTTGTCCTCCAGCCTGCGCAGCACGGTGCGAACCGTGGACTCCTTCAGCTTGCGCGCCAGCTTCTCGCGCACCACCTCGGCCGTAATTGGCGCATGCGCCCAAACCAGTTGCATGACCTCCCGTTCGAGGTCACCGAGTTCGGGCAGGCTGTCGTGCATGGTGCGATCCTTGTTATTTTGTGCGCTGTAACGCTACAGATCGTCGCATATGGGGCGGCGTTAGGCAACTCCGATTCGACATGGGTAGCGGGTTCTACCTGGGGTAATGACGCGGTTGCGGCGGACCGGACACCGGCCCCCGTGATCGCCTGTCAGTCCAATCGCGCCGGCAGTGGCCCGGCTCGCAGTGCCAAGGGGGGCGGAGAAGCCTCGTCCGCGCCGCAACCTCAGGCGGCCGAAATCAGGATAGCGGCTGTCAAGGTTATGACACTGAGGACGGTGCTAGCGATCAGCATCGTTCCGATCTGGCCGGACGCAACATTGTAGCGGACCGCAAACAGCACGCCGAACGCGCCAGACGGGACTGCCATGAGCACCACCGCAACACGTGTTTCCGTCCCGTTGAGCAGTGCAACCGCCAAAAGCGCCGTCAGCACCGGCTGAAAAATATTCTTGATCAGCGCGACCAGGGCCACATTCGCGGTGAGTTGAACCCGCTGTGCCGAGAGCACGAGGCCGGTGAGGAACAGCGCCGTTCCGGATGCACCCTGGCCGACCAGGGCGAGGGTGGAGTCGAGGAGCGGTGGAAGCGGCAGGCCGGCAAGCGATGTCAGCACACCGGCAACCGGCGCGATCACGATCGGCTTCACGAGCGCGCTCTTGATCGTCGCACCAATGCTCTGCGCTCCGCTCTTCTTCGAGGACTCCAGAAGCAGGAGCGAAAGCGGCGTCAGAACGATGGCCGCGACGGCCACCGCGACCGCCACCGAAATCGAAGTCGATCTGTTGAACAGGGCTGCAACGATCGGGAGACCTGCCGAGCCGACATTCGGACCCGACGCTGTGAGTGCGGCAAGGGCGGCCTCGCGCCGATCGTGGCCAAGCACGCGGGTTTGCACAATGTATGTAAGCACGAACGGAACGAGCATCGCCGCGAGCAGCACGACGGCCATTCGTGCCTGCAGCATCATGGCTTGACGAGGGGTTTGCGCCATTGCCGTAAAGAGAGCCGCAGGCAATGCGAAGTCCATGACCAGCGCGTTCAGCGAACCGATGTTGTGGTTGTCGAACTCTCGGGTTTGTCCCGCCGCATAGCCCAGCGCCATGACCAGGAATATGGGCGCCAGCGACGCGAGTATGGTCGTCACCTCGGTCATTGCATGCCGCGCACCAGAGCGTGCGCGCTCCCCGACAGATTTGAAAGTCTCGAAGTTCCGTTGCGCCATGAAAGAAGGACGGCCAGCGAACCATGCATCGCACCGAGGCCCGTGAGCACGGAGGCCGCGGCGACGAGCGCCGCGGCAAGTGCTGCTGCTACCGGATATGGCAGGTTCATTTTGATCACCACCTCGCCACGGCGTGGCTACCGGCTTCGGATTTCTGACCGAAAACCTGACGCGGCGCCGCGGCTGTTCGCGATGTCCGCCTGTCAAGCGGCGACGCTGGTTGATTTCGTGCTCTCGCCAACCGGCATGCCGGCGTAGAAGCTCGCAAGCCAATGAACGATTGCGTGGCGGGCGACGGCCGAATTCCCGAGCTGGCAGTGCTGCTCCGCACCCTCGCGCGCCGTGAATATCCGCGTCGTCACGGACCGGGCGCAGACGAGCTCGCGCATGGTCCGGTAGACCCAGCCGACATTGAACAGATGGTCCTGCTCGCCTTCAGTGAGCAGAATATCCTGTTTGACGTTGTGCAGGATCCCATCGAGCGAGTGTTTCGCAATCGCCGTGAGGAAATCGAATGGCGTCTTCGTGCCGGTGATGTGCATGCCCTGCACGATGCACCATTCGAACACGGAGCTCGGCAAGCGCTCCTCGGCGACGACGGCCTCCGTCCCCTTGCGGTCGCCGGCCTTGAACCGCGAGATCAGTTCCTGTGCCTTGCCGGGCCGCATCTGCTTGAGCGTCATGTCGAGACCCGAATAGGAGGTGGGCATCGAGATGATGTGCTTGATGCGGGGCTCGAACGCCGCCGCTCGGATCGACATGTACCCGCCGCAGGAAGCGCCCAACCAATCCACGGCATCGAGCCCAAAGTAGTCGATCGCCGCCTTGGCCGGCTTCTCCCACGCATGGTCGAGATAGATTCCTTGCCGCAGCGCACCGCCCTGGCCGGGACCGTCGAACGCAATGACGGTAATTCCGAGCTCGGTCAGCGGAAGGAGGAAGTTGTAGAATTCCTCGACGAACGAATCGTATCCGCCGGTGAAGATGAGGGTGCTGCGTTCCTTGCCTCTTGCCTGGAGTCTAAAGCCCGGCAGATGTCCGCCAGGATACGGAATGGCAACGCGCTCGTAACCGGCGACGCCTTTCATTCCGAGAGCCCAGTTGCGCGCGAAGTCGTCGTAGAGTCCGTTGCGAACGTCGCCGGCCGGCAAATAGAATTCCGCGCCGTGATAGTAGGAGGCGGCATCAAGGTGCCGCTTCTCGGCTTCCGCTTTTTTGGCGACCTCGAGCCAAACAGTGTACCAGGAATCGTAATCCTTGATGCGTGGTGCGATCGCGCTGAGCTCCTTAAGGCGCGCCGGTGACGTGCCGTCGAGCAGGGGCCGGTTGAACGTGTAGTTCATCCCGGGGTCGGGCAACATATGAATGAAGGGCATGGTGTTCTCCGCTGGGTGGGTTTAGTCGCGACCGAACAATTGACCCGGACCTGTGTTGATGCCATATCAATCTCGGCACCATTTCGTTGCCCAGAATGCAACGCCTGCCGCAGCACTGATGGCAAGAGACTGATGACAAGAGACTGATGGCATGAGGTGAGCCGATGGATTTCACGGCCCTTCGCTATTTCAGTGCCACCGCCCACGCCCGCTCGATACGCGCCGCGTCCGATCGTCTGCACGTCTCGCCGTCGGCCATCAGCCGCCAGATTGCCAAGCTCGAGCATGAGCTCCGCGCGCCGATTTTCGACCGGCGCGCCCAAGGCATGAAGTTGACGCCGGCCGGAGAAATTCTGTTGTCAAAAATCGATGGCGTCATGCGCGAGTTCTCGCGTGTGAAATCTCACATCGCGGCGCTGGCCGATCTCCAGGCCGGTAATGTCGACGTCTACTGTTTCCAGACCGCCATCGAGAGCTTCGTGGCGCCCGTGCTGAACCGGTTTCACACGCAATATCCCGACGTGACTTTCAACGTGAGAATGAGCAGCACCGACGAGGCGATGGAGGCGCTGGTTGCAGGCACCGCGGAAATCGGCCTCATCCTCAACCCACCGGTGCGCGAGACGATCACGCGCCTGGAAGTCTTCCGCGACAGAATGATCGCGGCCTTTTCGCCCGTGCATCCGCTTGCGGGGCGGAAGCTCTTGTCGCTTCGCGAACTCGAAGGCTTTCCCTTTGTGCTGACCGAGCCGTCCTTCGGCTTGCGGCAGCAGCTAGAACGTGTCTTCGCCAAGCATCGCTTCGAGCCCGCAACCTTTTGCGTGACGAACTCGCTGGCCCTCGTCAAGGAGGTCGCGAGCATCGGCAACCATTGTACCTTGCTGCCGCGCTTTGCAGTAGAAAAGGAATTGGCGGCCGGACATATCAAAACGGCAGCGGTCCGGGAGTTTGCTTCGGATCCCCTGATATTCTGCATTTGCTCTGCGACCGACCGTTCGCTGTCGCCGGCGGCCCAGGTCTTCATGAAGATCGTGATCGATTATTGCCGTCGCTACGGCCATTGAGATAAACTCAGAGCCGCCGGATGCCGGCAAAGCTGAAATTTTAGGAAAACGAGGATCGGCAGGCCCTGCTTGTCTGCTCCCCTACAGGCGAGAGCGATCATGCTCGGGCGCCGGAACTTCCTTCAGCTCGGCGCGGCTATCGTTGCCGCCTCCGCAAGTCGTGCCGCTGCGGCGCCGGCGACCTATCCGGCGAGACCCGTCATCATGGTCGTCGGGTTCTCCCCCGGCGGCAATACCGACATCGTCGCGCGCCTGGTGGCGCAATGGCTGTCGCAGCACTTGGGCAAGCCATTCATCGTTGAGAACCGCACCGGCGCGGGGACGAACCTCGCAACCGAGTCGGTCGTGCGCGCGGCGCCTGATGGCTACACATTGCTGGTGGCCTCAGCCGCGAATGCGGTCAACGCAACGCTCTACCGGAATCTGAAGTTCAACTTCATTCGGGACACCGAGCCGGTCGCGGGGATCGCGAGCACGCCTCTGGTGATGTGCGTCAATCCCTCCTTTCCCGCAGGCTCCGTCCCCGAATTCATCGCGCAGGCGCGTGCCGATCCGGATCGGCTGAACTTCGCCTCCAGCGGCGTGGGCAGCCCACCGCATGTCGCCGCCGAACTGTTCAAGGCGATGACCGGCATCCGCATGCAGCATGTCCCGTATCGGGGCGATGCCGAGGCGATCAGCGATCTGATCGGGGCCCGGGTGCACGTCTACTTCGCCACCTTGCCGGGTGCGATCGGGTTCATCAGAACCGGCGCCTTGCGCGCGCTCGCCGTCACGGCGGCGGAACGATCTCCGGCGCTGCCGGGGGTGCCGGCGATGGCGGAGTTTCTACAGGGCTACGATGCGACGATTTGGAATGGTCTCAATGCCCCGAAGGGCACGCCGGCCAAGGTGGTCATGGAGCTCAACACGCAGGTCAATGCCGGCCTGCGCGATCCCAAGTTGAGCGGCCGCCTCGCCGAGTTGGGGGCGAAGGTGCTTCCCGGATCGGTCCAGGATTATGCGCGGTTTGTCGCCGAGGAGACGGAGAAGTGGGGTCGCATCGTCAGGTCGGCCGGTTCTCAGATCGAATAGGGCATATGCAAGCTGGACGAATGCGAGGTAGTTAGCGGCAAGCCTGTCGTAGGGCGTCGCGACCCGACTACATTGTTTGATTCTATTGAAGAACCGCGCGATCCGCTGTCGCCTTCGAAGCCGAGAAACACCAGTGTGTATTTGCCGTCGGGTACGTCGCGGCGCCGTACCTCGTGCATCCCGAGTCGTTTGTAGAAAGCGATGCTGCGGTCGAGGTCGCCGACGCGGATCATCGTGTAGAGAATCTTGCTCATAGAGCATCACCTTGATTTGGATGAGAAGAAACGAGCTGATTAGGAGAGCGCTGAAGCGACCCATTGCGCCCAGGCGAGGGCGGCACGGTCGTCGCCACGCCGTGCAATGATCTGAATGCCAAGCGGCAGCCCGTTCGGTCCCTTGCCGGCCGGTACGGTCACACAGGGCACGTGCAAGGCGGTCCAGAGCGAGTTGAAGGACGAATCTCCGGTTGAACTGAAACCTTCCGGCGCTTCGCCAGTCGCCGCCGGCGTGATGAGAATGTCGAGTTGGCCCAGCGTCGATGCGAACCGCTCGCGAACCTGCGCGAGGGCTGCAAGGGCCTTGGAATACTGTTCCCATGTCACCGCAAGGCCCGCATCCAATTGCTCGCGCAGCGCCGGGCTGATCTGGTCGCGCGCGTGCGTTAGCTCCCAGCCCAATCCTTGTGCGGCTTCGCGGTTCAAAACGTGCGGAAATGTCTGAAACGCGGAGCCAAAGTCCGATTGAAGCTCGTAGTCGCTGATCAATGCACCAGCACGCGCCAACATCGCGGTCACATTGGTCACCAGGCGTTGGGTTTCGGGCTGCGCCTTGCTCCATGCCGGCGAGCGGCAGACGCCGATACGTGGCGCGTGCTCGGGCCTGAGGTCCGGATTGCCGAGATCCTGTCCTGACATAGCACCGACGTACAGCGCGCAGTCCGCAACGCTGCGCGCGATGATGCCAACCGTGTCCAGCGTTTCGGAGACCACTTTGACG
Source organism: Bradyrhizobium sp. STM 3562 (assembly GCF_045571435.1). Taxonomy (NCBI): domain Bacteria; kingdom Pseudomonadati; phylum Pseudomonadota; class Alphaproteobacteria; order Hyphomicrobiales; family Nitrobacteraceae; genus Bradyrhizobium; species Bradyrhizobium sp. STM 3562. The sequence continues at coordinate 7,630,351 of NZ_CP120694.1, read as the reverse complement.
CCGCTACGATTGATCAGCCCGAAGCTCGGCTTGAATCCGACCACGCCGCAATAGGCCGCCGGCTTGATCAAGCTGCCCATCGCTTGAGTGCCGGTGCCGAGCGGAAAGAAGAAATCGGCAACCCCGGCAGCGGAGCCGCTGCTTGAGCCACCTGGCGTATGGCGGAGCGTTTGCGGGTGAGCGGTCGGCCCTGGCGTTCGGATTGCAAACTCGGCGGTGACGGTCTTGCCGATGACAACCGCGCCAGCGTTGCGTGTCAGATTCACTGCCGCAGCGTCTGCCTTCGGGCGCCAGCCCTTCCAGATCGGCGAGCCGTGCTCCGTTGGCATGTCGGCGGTATCGAAAACATCCTTCACGCCGACGGGTATGCCATGAAGCGGACCGGGGCGAGGTTTTACGCCTCGCACCTGCGCCGGATCGATGAAGGCAAAGGCTTGAACCTTGGGTTCGCGCTCGGCAACGCGCGCGAGACAAGCCTCCAGGAGATCGGCGGGTTTGAGTTTGCCGGACCGAATTAGGCGCGAGGCCTCGGTAGCGGTCAGGCGAGCGGCATCCATATCGAAAATGTCCCAAGCAGGTGAAGGCGCCCCGAAACTAGGCCTTGCAATTCAATAAGAAAAATTAATATTTTTGACGCAACTCTTTAATGGAATTGAACTGTGGCCCCTATCAATCTGGATCTCGATGTTCTGCGAACCCTGGTTACCGCACAGGACCTTGGTGGTTTTAACCGTGCTGCCGATCAGATTGGCCGCACGCAGTCGGCGGTCAGCCAGCAAATCCGTCGTCTTGAGGGGCAGCTAGGGCAAGCGCTTTATCGAAAGAATGGACGCGGCGTCGCCTTGACCGAAGCCGGCGATGTGATGCTCGCCTATGCGCGCAAGATGCTCGAACTCAATGACGATGCAGTCGCGGCAGTCCGCGGGGTTGCGGTCGAGGGAACGGTGCGTTTTGGGTTGCCGAGCGACCTTGCGGAAATCTGGCTGTCAACCACCTTGGGCCGCTTCAAGCGCGCGCATCCGACCGTCTTGATCGAAGCAGTGGTCGACCGAAACGCCGTGCTGCTCGAGCACCTCGACAAAGGGCAGCTCGATCTGGTTCTCGCCTTCGGAGGCCAAGATAGAAGCGACGCACATCGGCTTGCCGATTTGCCCATGAAGTGGATCGGGCCAGCGTCACGTCAGGTCTCGCATGAAAGCGGCGAGCCTTTGCCGCTTGTGATGTATGGGCCACCCTGCTTCTTCCGGCAGGCCGGCATTGATGCCCTTGGTAAAGCCGGCATCCCTTGGCGCACCGCTTTCACAAGCCCTAGCCTCCATGGGCTTTGGGCCGCGATCGAAGCGGAGTTGGGAATTACCGTGCGTACGGCTCTTGGCCTTCCGCCCTCGGTTGCTGTTCTCGACGATCGTTCCGGATTGCCGCCGGTGCCAACGATTGCTTTGTGCCTGCACGATGCACGGCGAGAACTCACGCCGGCCGTTCGTCGCTTGAGGGACATCCTTATGGAAACACTCGAGGCTAAATTGGCTGCCGTTCCCGAGCCCCAGCCTTTCATTCAGAAGGAAGCCGAACACGCGCCACGGCTTTACTCCGCCGCTCCGGGCCGCGCCAGAGCAACAAAGCGGACGTAGCCTTCGTCGTGTCACGCCAACTAATTTGTGTGTACACGGCCTAACCGCGCGGTGTCATGCTTTCAGATGGTCCCGCGCCGGTGCACGACGGGCGAATCGGCTCAAGCGAACATTGTGCGAAGTCGCGCAGGACGCCACGTCGAGATGGTCGATGGACTTGCAAAGTTGCCGGCGCAAAAAATCTATTTTCGCGAAGCCGTGCAAGGCGATCCGGCTTGTCCAGTCCTTCGCACAAAAATATTCCTCTTTCGTTTTTTCAGAAATTGCGGTTTCCTGTCGCCATCCCGCCTCGATGCAGAGGGGCGGATCGCGATCGTCACGACACGCGAGGCGGGATGCGGTGGCTGCGATGATGCCGACAGACGAACGGCTGTCGTCGCGGACGGCGAAGTCGGGTGGTCCTGGCGCGCCCATACAGGCGCTAAGTTGGCGACGATGCTGATCCATCGCGCCGATGACGGTGGCAATCAAGCTGGTTCACCGGGGAGAGCCCGAAGTAAGCCGTAAACCACTCGCGCAGGGAAGGCCGGTGTGTATCCGCCTGTACCTGTGGTCACGCGCCCTTTCGCGCAATCTTCTGGCGCGGGGGCCCCGGGTGCAGCGGCCACCCGGCCTTCCCTGCGCCCTCTGTTCTCTGAGGGACGAGGTCGATGCAGAACTCGGACGCCGACAGCGCCGCGAGGATGCGCAGGCGCATCATCTCCTCGTTGTGCCCCGCGCATGCAGCGCATTCAGCATCCCAGAGATGTGAGATGGAATCGAGAAAGCGCAGTGTACTGGACATCCCGCTTTCGCGGGGCGTGACGGCGGTATGTGCCGATCATGTTTCGCCGGCGACGCGTGCAGATGCGTAGGGTGGGCAAAGCGAAGCGTGCCCACCGAGGGGATTCGGTGCGGGACGGTGGGCACGGCGCGAGGGCGCCTTTGCCCATCCTACGCGGCCTAACTTGCCGCTTCCAGCCGCACTTCCGTCAGCAGCCGCATCGCGGCGTCGGCGTCCATCGGCTCGCCGAAGGCGAATCCTTGCGCGTATTCGCAGCCCAATTGGTACAGCTCGACGGCATCGGAATCCGTCTCGGCGCCTTCGGCGACCACGTCCATACCGAGGTCGTGCGCGAGCGCGATGATCGATTTCAAGATCACCGGCCGGGTTCCGCGGGTGGTGGTGCGGACGAAGGACTGGTCGATCTTCAGCGTGTCGAAGGGGAAGCGCTGCAGGTAGGACAGCGAGGAATGGCCGGTGCCGAAATCGTCGATCGACAGTCCGACGCCGAGTTCGCGGATCCGCGACAGCATCTGCGCGGCGTGCTCGGGATTTTCCATCACCAGCGATTCCGTCAGTTCCAGCTTGAGGCTGCCGCGCGCCACCGTCGAGCGCGACAGCACGCTGCGGATGTCGTGGAGCAGATCGTGCCGCAGCAACTGGCGCGAGGAGACGTTCACGGAGGCGAAGATCGGCGCGCGGGCGCGCGTCGCGCGCTGCCAGATCGCGAGCTGACGCGCCGTCTGGTCCATCACGAAGGTGCCGAGATCGACGATCAAGCCGATCTCTTCGGCAATGGTGATGAACTCGATCGGCGACATCCGCCCGAGCTTCGGATGATCCCAGCGCGCCAGCGCTTCGAAGCCCGCGATCGAGCGGTCCTCCAGCCGCACGATCGGCTGGTAGAGAATGCTGATCTCCTGGCGCTCGATGGCGCGGCGCAATTCGCTTTCCAGCGTCAGGCGGTCGGTCTTGCGCGCGCGCATCGCGGGCTTGTAGACGTCGATGCGGTCGCCGCCGATGCGCTTGGAATGATACATCGCCAGTTCGGCGTCCTTGATGATCTCCTCGGAGAGCTGAACTTGCGGATCGGACAGCGCAAGTCCGATCGAGGCGGTGAGAAAAATCTCGCGGTCGTTGAAGGCGATCGGCGCGCGGATGGTCTTGCGGATGGTCTCGGCGAAGGCGGTGATGCGCGGCGGGTCCTGTTCGGAGAGCAGGATCAGGCCGAACTGGTCGCCGGCGAGCCGCGCCAGCGTGTCCTGCGGTTTGAGGATGCGGGTGAGGCGACGCGCCAGCGTGAGCAGGATGGAATCGCCGACCGCGATGCCGACGGAATCGTTGACCTGCTTGAAACGGTCGAGGTCGATCACCATCAACGTCGGCCGCAGGCTCGGCATGGTCTTGGCGAAGTTGGCCACCGCGTTGAGCCGGTCCATGAACAGTTTGCGGTTCGGCAGGCCGGTGAGGTTGTCGTGCACGGAATCGTGCAGCATGCGCTCCTCGGCGTTGCGGATCTCGGTGACGTCGGTGAGCGTGCCGACCACGCGGGAGACCTCACCGTCGGAGCCGACGACGGGGCGCGCCTTCAGCGCGAACCACATGAAATGACCATCGGGCGTGCGCAGGCGGAAATCCTGCACCAGGCGGCCGCGGCGCTGGTCGAGCACGCTATCGAGCGCGGCACGGAAGCGATCCTGATCGAGCGGATGCAGCACCTCCAGCCATTTCGCGGCGGGGCCTTCCAGCGTGCCGCGTTTGAGCCCAAGCAAGTGTTCGGTCTCGGGACTGGTGAAGACCTTGTCCGCGGAGACGTCCCAGTCCCAGATCAAATCGCCCGAGCCGGCCAGTGCCAGCGCGCGCCGCTCGACATCGGAGACGACGCCGGTCGTGGCACCGCCGCCGGCAAAGGCGTGCTGCATGACGGTAAAGCCGATCAGCATCACGATCAGCACCAGGCCGCCGAGCAGAGCGGGGCCGACGATGTCGTTGGTGACGGAGCCGGCGATGGTCATGCCGGCCGCTACCACCCAGACCACCAGCAGGAACCAGGTCGGGATCAACAGCACGGCGCGGTCGAAGCCGTGGGTCGAGAGGTAGACGATCAGGGCAAAGCCGGCGAACGCAATCATCACCAGCGACATGCGGGCAATGCCGGAGGCCACCGCGGGGTCGAACAGCGCGAGCGCAACCAGCGAGCCCAGGAAGACCAGCCAGCCCAGCGTGATGTGGGAATAGCGCACATGCCAGCGGCTGAGGTTGAGATAGGCGAACAGGAACACCAGCAGCGTTGCCGACAGCATCGCTTCGCCGCCTGCGCGCCAGATGCGCTCGGCGTTGTTCGACATGTCGAGCACCTTGCCCCAGAAGCCGAAATCGACGCCGATATAGACCAGCACCGCCCAGGCGAGCGCGGCGGCGGCCGGGAACATGATGCTGCCCTTGACCACGAAGAGGATGGTCAGCACCAGCGCGAGCAGGCCGGAAATACCGATGACGATGCCCTGGTACAGCGTGAAGGAGTTGACCTTGTCCTTGTAGGCCTCGGGCTCCCAGAGATAGAGCTGCGGCAGCTTGTCGGTGCGCAATTCCGCGACAAAGGTGATGACGGCGCCGGGATCGAGCGTGATGCGGAAAACGTCCGCGGTCGGGCTTTCCTGGCGGTCGGGACGGTCGCCGGTCGAGGGCGTGATGGTCGCGATGCGCGACAGGCCGAGGTCGGGCCACAACAGGCCCGAGCCCACCACGCGGTAATGCGGCGCAACGATGAGGCGATCGAGCTGGTCGTCGGTGTTATTGGCAAGCGCGAACACCACCCAGTTCTGGCCGCCTTCACGGGCGCGCACCTCGATGCGGCGAACGATGCCGTCGGTGCCGGGAGCGGTGGAGACCTGGACGCGGTCGGTATCGCTGTGCAGATGTTCCAGAACACCGGTGAGGTCGATCGCGGGCGCGTCACCGCGCACGCTGACCGCGTCAAGTGCACGCGCCGGCGAAGCCGCGACAACAATCATGAGGCCCAGCGCAAACAGCGCAAGGCACCTGATCAGACGCAATGTCAGTTCTCCGCGTTGGACGCTTATGCCGAAGTGCTACTCAAAGCGAAAGACACACCCCCCGCCCGGGGCAAATGCGCTCGTTTGTTGATCGATCATTGCCACGAAAGCGAAACAATTCAAAGGGCTTCCGGAGCTGTTGGCCGCTGCGGCTGCTCAGGCAAGCAACACAATTTTGCCAACATGTTCGGAGGTCTCCATGCGCCGATGCGCATCGGCCGCATTTTGCAGCGGAAAGGTGCTGTCGATGACGGGCTTTATGCGCCCCTGATGCAGGAACGTCATCACCTTGGCCTCGATCGCGGCGACCATCGCGGCCTTATCCGCGTTACTACGGGGACGCAGCGTCGAGCCGGTGTGGGTGAGCCGCTTCACCATCAGCCTGGTGAAGTTGACGGTCGCTTTCGGCGAACCGAGGAAGGCGATCTGGACGATGCGGCCATCGACGGCGGCGGCTTCATAGTTGCGTTCGATGTACTCGCCGCCGACCATGTCGAGAATGACATTGGCGCCGGCGCCGGACGTCGCCGCTTTCACCGCGGCGACAAAATCCTCCGTCTTGTAATTGATCGCGCGGTCGGCGCCGAGCTTCAGGCAGGCATCGGCTTTGTCCTGCGAGCCGACGGTGACGATGACCTTCGATCCCCATGCCTTGGCGAGCTGGATCGCCATGGTGCCGATGCCGGAGGAGCCGCCATGAACCAGCAGGGTTTCGCCCGGCTTCAGCGCGCCGCGCTCGAACACGTTGTGCCAGACCGTCATCAGCGTTTCCGGCGTGGCGCCAGCTTCGGTGATGGAGTACGAGGACGGCACGCTCATCGCCTGAGCGTCCTGCGCGATGCAATATTGTGCGTAGCCGCCGCCGGCGACCAGCGACATCACCTTGTCGCCGAGCTTGTGCTTCTTCGCGTTGCTGCCGATCGCGACCACTTCGCCCGCCACTTCCAGGCCGGGCAGGTCGGATGCGCCGGGCGGCGGCGGATAGGAGCCGGCGCGTTGCGAGACATCGGGGCGGTTGACGCCGGCGGCCTCGACCTTGATCAGGATCTCGTCGGGTCCGGGCTGCGGCACGGGGCGCGTTTCCGGAACGAGCACCTCCGGACCGCCCGGCTTGGAGATGGCGACGACGGTCATTTGCGCAGGCAGCTTTTCCATGATTTGTCCTAAGGAAGCGCTTGGTAGAATTTGAGGCAACTCTGATTAACCAGCCCCATCTGTGCTGGCAACCGGTTCGGATCGGGCAGCATTGTTGAGGGAGGACGTCAATGGCCATCGAGGACGACGATCGACCACGGAAAAAGGTCACCCACGAGATCGGTCAGGACCTGTCGCTCCTGTCGGTCGAGGAACTGAGCGAGCGCATCGCGCTGTTGACTGCCGAAATCGAACGGCTGCGCGAAGCGTTGACCAAGAAGCGCGCCTCCCGCGACGCCGCCAACAGCATTTTCAAATCTTAGGGATCGCGCGTCGCGGAAAGCGGCCGCGCAGCTTGGGTCAATCTGTGAGGCGGTGCAGCAAGTCGGTCATTGGCCGACATGGCTAATGCTCTTTAAAAAAATCCGTTCGTTTACGAACGATTAAGCTTTCGGGTTTATGACTGAGACCGTCCTCGTTTGGACACCGAGTGGCTCCTGTCCACTCTGTTTGACGCCTCCCTGTTATCAACTTCATAAGCCGCCGTTCTCGGCGGCTTTTTTTTGTCTCACACAGTTCCGCCCGAAATCTGTGTCAAATCCGCGCTCCCGCCGCGCCGCCGCGACCGACAGCTTGGAAACCATAAATTCCCTTGCCGCTGGACTCTTCACGGCACCCGAGCAATGATTTGTTCATCATAAGCCGGCGCGTGAAGCTGGCGTGAACTGTTGCGTAAGAGGCGTTAACCATGTCGGAGCGTTCGCAAGGCGATACCCATCTGGTTCAGTTCAGCGAGCGGCTCACCAATTCGGCGGCCTTTGGCAGCCTGTTCCGCGAAGGAATGGACTTGGTCGAGGAGACCGCGGCCTATCTCGACGGCGTCGGCCGCGCTGAGGCCAAGGCGCTGGACCGCGCCGTCAGCCTCACCTATGCGACCGAAAGCATGCGGCTGACCACCCGCCTGATGCAACTCGCCTCCTGGCTGTTGCTGCATCGCGCGGTGAAGGAAGGCGAAATGACGCTGAGCCAGGCCAACCGCGAGAAGACCAAGGTCAAGCTGTCCGCCGCCGATCCCGGCCCGGCCGACATGATCGAAAAGCTGCCGGCGCAATTGCAGGACCTGATCACGCGTTCGATGGACCTGCAGGCGCGCGTGCGGCGGCTCGACAGCAGCATTCACGCACCGCCGCCCGATCGCACCGCGATCGGTAATCCGCTCGTGCCGCAGCTCAATGCGCTGAAGGCCGCGTTCGAGCGGTAATTCCAGACATGGGCTCCATCATTCCGGGGCGCGCCAAAGCGCGAACCCGGGACCTCGAGATTCTCAGACCTGCGATTGCACGTCAGAGTTCGGAGTGACGGAGCGAAAAACAAAAACGCCCCCGACGAGAGGGCGTTTCTTACGCGTCCGGACCGGCTCGAGAGACCGATCAATCCTTTTTGAGAAAGCCCGAAAATTTCTTCTGGAACCGGGAGACACGGCCGCCGCGATCGAGAATCTGCTGGGCGCCGCCGACCCAGGCCGGATGCGACTTGGGGTCGATATCGAGATGCAGCTTGTCGCCTTCCTTGCCCCAGGTGGAGCGGGTCTGGTACTCGGTGCCATCGGTCATAACGACCGTAATTGTATGATAATTCGGATGAATTTCGGCTTTCATGGCATGTCCTAACGGCGCCGTGGCGCCAGGCTTTGGGCTTGAGATTTCGCGGATTTGGCCGGGTCTATAGCCCATGAAACCCGTCAAAACAAGTCGACGACCTTCGTATCTTCCCGGATTTGCCAGCCCGCGCCGCGGGGCCTATGTGGGCGGGATAAGAAGTCTGAACGGGTTGATCTCATGAGCGCAGCGGAGCGGCTGGACGAGGGGCGGGAGGGGCTTGCGCCTCAGCCGGAGCAGGCGGTTAAGGAAGCGCTGAGCATCGATGATGCGTCACCGGGCCGCCGCTCGAAGCTTCGCCCGTTGCTGGCGCTCTCGCCCTATGTCGCGCGCTACCGCGGCCGTGCCGTTCTCGCCTTGATCGCACTGACCATTGCCGCCATCACCACCCTAATCGTGCCGGTCGCGGTGCGGCGCCTGATCGATTTCGGCTTCACGCCGAAAGGCATCGCGCTGATCAACAGCTATTTCAGCGTGATGATCGCCGTGGTCGCGGTGCTCGCGCTGGCCAGCGCCGCGCGCTACTACCTTGTCATGACCATCGGCGAACGCATCGTCGCCGATTTGCGCCGCGACGTGTTCGCTCATCTCATTTCGCTCTCACCATCCTTCTTCGATTCCGCGCGGTCCGGCGAACTGATCTCGCGCCTGACCGCCGACACCACACAAATCAAATCGGCGGCCGGCGCGTCCGTCTCGATCGCGCTGCGCAATCTCCTGCTGTTTCTCGGCGCCGCCACCATGATGGTGGTGACGAGCCCGCGGCTGTCGGGCTTCGTGCTGCTGGCGATCCCGCTGATCGTGCTGCCGCTGGTCGCGTTCGGACGCTGGGTGCGGCGGCTGTCGCGCAACGCCCAGGATACGCTTGCGGAGGCCAGCGCCTACGCTTCGGAGCTGGTCGGCGCAATCCGCACCGTGCAGGCCTATACCGGCGAGAAGCTGGCGACGACGCGCTTCGGCAAGGAAGTGGAGCAGGCCTATGAGGCCGCGCGCGTCTCGACCCAGGCCCGCGCGGTGCTGACCGCCATCATCATCTTCATCGTCTTTACCAGCGTCGTGGCGATCCTCTGGGTTGGATCGCACGACGTTCTGACCGGCGCGATCACGCCCGGAAGGCTCAGCCAGTTCGTGCTGTACGCGGCGTTCGCGGCGGCGGGTCTCGGCCAGCTCAGCGAAGTCTGGGGCGAGGTTTCCGCTGCATCGGGTGCCGCGGAACGGCTGTTCGAAATCCTGCGCGTGAGGCCGGAGATTGCCGCGCCCGGCGCTCCGCGCGCGCTGCCGGCACCCTCGCGCGGCGACGTCGCTTTCGACAATGTCAGCTTTGCCTACGCGGCGCGGCCGGACCTGCCCGCGGTCGATCACGTCTCCTTCTCGGTACGTGCCGGCGAGAAAGTCGCGATCGTCGGCCCCTCCGGCGCCGGCAAGAGCACGTTGTTTCATCTGTTGCTGCGGTTTTACGACCCCGCCTCGGGCACGATTTCCTTCGACGGCGTGCCGATCAAATCCGCCGATCCGCAAGCCTTCCGCAGTCATGTCGCGCTGGTGCCGCAGGAGTCGGTGGTGTTCGCGGCGAGCGCACGTGAAAACATCCGCTTCGGCCGCCCCGAGGCAAGCGATGCCGAAGTCGAGCGCGCCGCCGACCTTGCGCATGCGACCGAGTTCATTCGCCGCTTGCCGGCGGGCCTTGACGCCCAGCTTGGCGAGCGCGGCGTGACCCTGTCAGGCGGTCAACGCCAACGCATCGCGATCGCGCGCGCGATCCTGCGCGACGCGCCGCTGTTATTGCTGGACGAGGCGACCTCGTCGCTCGATGCCGAAAGCGAGACGCTGGTGCAGACGGCTTTGGAAGAACTGATGCGCCATCGCACCACACTGGTGATCGCGCACCGTTTGGCCACGGTGCTGTCCTGCGATCGTATTCTGGTGATGGAGCACGGCCGTATCGTCGAGCAGGGCACCCATGCCTCGCTGGTCGCGGCGAACGGGCTCTATGCACGGCTCGCGCGGCTGCAGTTCGAGGCGGCGTAGTCGGCCCACGTTTGCGGTCGTCGCCCGGCAACAGGTCGGCGCGAAGCGCCGCCCCGTTGGCCGGGCATGACCACGGAGTGCGGGACAGCCGTTACGCCTTCCACGCCATCTTCAGCACCGGCCGGCCCGAGGTCGGATTCACGTCATCGCCGGCATGCACAAAGCCGTTGCGCTCGTAGAAGCGGATGGCGCGGGCATTGTCCTTGTTCACGAGCAGTGTGATACCGCTCGGCGACAGTCGCTTGGCTTCATCCACCAATTGCCGCGCGACATCGGAGCCCCAGCGTTCGGGCGCGGCCACGAGCTGATCCAGATAGCCGCTCTTGTCGATGGTCACGAAGCCGACCAACGCGCCCGCCTCTTCCGCGACAATGATCGCCGCTTGCGGCACCAGCTCAGTGCGCCAGCGTTCGCGCCACCACGCAAGCCGCGCGGCAAAGTCGATCGACGGATAGGCCCGCTGCCACGTCCGCTCCCACAACGCGATCGCGGCCTCTTCATCATCGGCGCGATAGTGGCGAAGGTGAACGGTCGTGCTCACCGTTCCGTCAGCTTCAGTTCGATGCGACGATTGCGGCGATAGGCATCCTCGTTGTTGCCGGGATCGAGCGGCTGATACTCGGCAAAACCGGCCGCAACCAGATGCTGCGGCGAAACGCCCAGGGAGATCAGGTACTGCACCACCGAAATGGCGCGCGCCGACGACAACTCCCAGTTCGACTTGAAGATGGGGCTGTTGATCGGCCGCATGTCGGTATGGCCGTCGACGCGCAGCACCCAGGCGATCTCGCTCGGAATCTGCTTGTCGAGATCCTTCAGCGCATCGGCGACCTTGTCGAGCTCGGCTCGGCCTTCAGGCAAGAGCGTCGCCTGTCCGGTATCGAAGAAGACCTCCGACTGGAACACGAAGCGGTCGCCGACGACGCGAATATCCGGACGATTGCCGAGAATCGCCCGCAGCCGTCCGAAGAATTCCGAGCGGTAGCGCGACAGTTCCTGCACCCGCTGCGCCAGCGCCACGTTCAGACGCTGGCCGAGATCGGCGATCTTGGTCTGGGATTCCTTGTCGCGCTTCTCGGAGGTCTTCGAGCGCCGCCAGTTGCCGGCGCAGCGCGCTGATCTGCTGGTTCAAGACCTCGATCTGCGCCATCGCTCGCGCCGAGACCTGTTTTTCCGATTCCAGCGCCTTGTTCAGCTCGGTCGCCCGGCCCTCGGCGCTGTTGCCGGCATTGGCCAGGCCCTCATAGAGGCCTTTGACGCGGTCGCGCTCGGCCTCCGCCGACGCAAGACCGGCCTTGAGCTGCGTGATCTCGTCGCTGAGATTGAGCTTGCCGAGCTTCTCCAATGACAACGCCTCGCTCAATTGCGCGATCTTGGCATTGAGCTCGTCCAGCGCCTTGTCCTTGCCGGTGACTTCCTGCGAGAGGAAGAACTGCACGACCAGGAACACCGACAGCAGGAACACGACCGACAGCACCAGCGTCGACAGCGCATCGACAAAGCCGGGCCAGTAATTGAAACCGCTTTCGCGTCGGGCACGCGCAAGTGCCATTGGTCTCTCTCCGGTCTGTACGCGAGCGCGCAGAACCTCTCCCTATGTATCTCCCTACGCATGGGAGAGGGCGCGCGCTCCCGCGTTTATGGCGCGTATTAACTCTTCTCGGGCTGACGGGCGAGCCGTTCCAGCAGCCGTTTGATCTCGCGGTTCTGCTCGCCCTGGCCGTCGGCCCATTCGCGGATCATCTGTTGTTCGGTCCGCATATGTGCAACCAGTCCCTGAATGGCTTCGGCCAGATTCGCCATCGCCGCCGTGGTATGGCGAGCGCCGCCTTCTTCGACGGCGCTGCGCAGCCGGTCCAGTGCACCGGCGATGTCGCCGCCAGGTGCCGCCCCATCGCTGCCATATTGGCGCACGGTGGTGGCAAGCCAATCCTCGAGATCGGTGTAGAACCGGTTTTGCGCCTGGCTTGATTGCAGGTCGAGAAAGCCGAGGATGAGCGAGCCGGCAAGGCCGAACAGCGAGGACGAGAACGAAATTCCCATGCCGCCGAGCGGCGCGGCCAGACCCTGTTTCAGCGTGTCGAACAGCGCGCCGGCCTCACCGCCGACTTTCAGCCCGTCGATCACCTTGCCGACCGAGGTGACGGTCTCGATCAGGCCCCAGAACGTGCCGAGCAGGCCCAGGAATATCAGCAACCCCGTCATGTAGCGGGAAATGTCCCGCGCCTCATCAAGCCGGGTGGCGATGGAGTCGAGCAGATGCCGCATGGTCTGCTGCGAGATGGTGATCCGTCCCGTGCGCTCACCGCCCCCGCCCAGGATCGCCGCCATCGGCGCGAGCAGTCTCGGATGGCGGTCCATTGCGAGCCCAGGGTCGGCGATCCGGAAATTATTGACCCAGGCGACCTCCGGATAGAGCCGGATCACCTGGCGGAACGACAGGATGATGCCGATCAGAAGGACGATGCAGATCAGGGCGTTCAGGCTCGGATTGGCAAAAAAAGCGTCCCTGATCTGCCGGTAGAGCACGACCGCGATCAGCGCGCACAGCACCAGGAACACCAGCATGCGCACCAGGAAGATCCGCGGCGACGACAATTTGTTCAGTTCGATCTCCATGGCGGAGCGGGAGGAGGAGCCGGCAGGCATTCTGGTATCCGTGACAGGGATCGCGTCTGGGATCTCACTATGGCACAGCGGCGCCGGGAAGAAAGCTGCGATCGCCCGATTTCCAGTGCACGCCGGCCAGCGTGGCCAAGCGGACACGCCGCCTCTCTTTCGCTGGCCCTCGTTCTGCCCAGCGCTCATCGGCGCGCATCGAGCATGCGGTGGCCTCGGCCGGCGGTCGCCCCTTGGCTCGCGGAAGGCATGTCGATCCCGGCGGAAACAATTCAGCGTGCGTCTCTGACGATGCCAAGCGAGCCATGTGTCGCCGCTGAGCACGCCTCAACTCGCACCTGGTTCCGCCCGGGTGGAACTTTTCTCACAATCCCGTGAGGCCGCGAAAAGTTTCGATAGTTCAGGGCACTAGTGCAAGTGTGACATTGCGTCCGTGTGGCAATGCGCCGCCGCCGCGGTGCATTGCGGCGCAATAAGCGATTTTCCTATTTTTGTGACACTCAAATCGAAGGGCGCGCCGTCAGGTCCGCATTCTTTCGCCATTCATCATGTCACCATTGGGGGCAAACGTTTTAATGTCGTCTTTTCGCGTGCCATCGCTTGGCATCGTCCTGGTCCTGGCCGCTCTCGCACCGTCTCTCGCCGGATGTGACGAGTCCAATTCCGCGACGGCGGCGGCCGAACCGCCACAGCCGGAGGTCAGCGTCGTCACCGTCAAGCCGCAGGCGCGCGCCATCATCAGCGAACTGCCGGGACGCATTGCGCCGATGCGTGTGGCCGAGGTTCGTCCGCGCGTCTCTGGCATCGTGGTTGAGCGGCTGTTCCATCAGGGCAGCGAGGTCAAGGCCGGCGATCCGCTCTACCGGATCGATCCGAAACCCTTCGAAATCGAAGTGCAATCGAACGAGGCGGCGCTCGCCAAAGCCGAGGCCGTGCTGCGTCAGGCCGCGCAGCAGGCGCGGCGCATCAGCCTTCTGACCAGCCAGCGCGCAGCGCCCGAAGTGGAGAACGAGAAGGCGATCGCTGCCGAGCGCCAGGCCGAGGCCGACGTGGAAGCCCGCAAGGCCGATCTCGCCCGCGCCAAGCTCAATCTCGACTATGCCACCGTGCGCGCACCCATCCGCGGCGTGGTCGGCGCTGCGCTGGTCACCGAGGGCGCGCTGGTCATTCAGAACGAGACCAATCTGGTTACCGTCCAGCAGCTCGATCCGATCTACGCCGATTTCACGCAATCGGTGACGCAACTGCAGCAGTTGCGGCGGGCTTTTGAGGCCGGCGATCTCGAGCGTATCGCACCCGATGCCGCAAAGGTTCGCCTCGCGTTCGATGACGATACGCTCTATCCGGCTGACGGCAAATTGCTGTTTTCGGATGCCCGGGTCGATGTCCATACCGGCCAGGTGACGCTGCGCGGCGAGTTTCCCAACCCGAAGCGCGAATTGCTGCCGGGCATGTATGTCCGTGTCCGCATCGAGCAGGGCATCGACAGCGACGCCATCGCCGTCCCAGAGCAGGCCGTCCAGCGCAATGGCGGGGGTGGCAGCGAGGTGTTCGTAATCAAGGATGACAACCGCGTGGCCGTGCAACCCGTCCGTACCGGCTCGGTGCAGGACGGCCAATGGTTCGTCACCGAGGGTCTGAAGGCCGGCGACCGCGTCGTGGTCGAAGGGTTTCAGAAATTCGCAGCCGGCGACAAAGTCAATCCGCAGATCTGGACCGAGGCGGCCGATGCGGACACGTCTCGCCAGCAGACAATGAACGTGCTCAGGTAACGTCGGATGCCGAGCTTCTTTATCGACCGACCCATCTTCGCCTGGGTCGTTGCGCTGTTCATCTGCCTCATCGGCGCGATCGCGATCCCGCTGTTGCCGGTGGCGCAATATCCGATCATTGCACCGCCTTCGATCTCCATTTCGACCAGCTATCCCGGCGCATCGCCGGAGAATCTCTACAACAGCGTGACGCGGCTGATCGAGGAGGAGCTCAACGGCGCCTCCGGCATCATGAATTTCGAATCGACCAGCGATTCGCTCGGGCAGGTCGAGATCACCGCCAATTTCATGCCCGGCACCGATACCAGCGCCGCCTCGGTCGAGGTGCAGAACCGCATCAAGCGCGTCGAGGCGCGGCTTCCCCGGGCGGTGATGCAGCAGGGCATCCTCATCGAGGAGGCGTCGAGCGCGGTGCTGCAGATCATTACCCTGTCGTCGACCGACGGCAGCCTGGATGAAGTCGGACTCGGCGACTTCATGATCCGCAACGTCCTCGGTGAAATCCGTCGCATTCCGGGCGTCGGTCGCGCCACGCTTTATTCGACCGAGCGCTCGCTCCGCATCTGGCTCGATCCCGACAAGCTCGTGGGTTATGGTCTGACCGCCGACGATGTGACCAAGGCAATCAGCGCGCAGAACGCGCAGGTCGCCTCCGGCAGTATCGGCGCCGAGCCGAGCACGTCCGAGCAGCGGATATCGGTTCTGGTGCTGGTCAAGGGTCAGCTCTCCTCGCCCGACGAGTTCGGCGCGATCACGCTGCGCGTCAATCCGGATGGCTCATCCGTGCGTCTGCGCGATGTGGCACGGATCGAGATTGGCGGCTTGAGCTATCAGTTCAACACCCGCCTCAACGGCAAACCCACGGCCGGCCTTTCGGTGCTGCTGTCGCCGACCGGTAACGCACTCGCGACGGCCAGCGCGGTCGAGGCTAAGATGAAGGAGCTGTCGCGCTTCTTCCCCGCCAACATCAGCTATGAAATCCCTTACAACATCACCCCGGTCGTAAAGGCTTCGATCGAGAAGGTGATCTCGACGCTGGTCGAAGCCGTGGTCCTTGTGTTCATCGTGATGTTCTTGTTCCTGCAGAACATCCGTTACACCATCATCCCGACCATCGTCGTGCCGGTTGCGCTGCTCGGGGCGTCCGCGACGCTGCTGCTCGCGGGCTACTCCATCAACATGCTGACCATGTTCGCCATGGTGCTCGCGGTCGGCATCCTGGTCGACGACGCCATCGTCGTCGTGGAAAACGTCGAACGCATCATGGCCGAGGAGGGATTGCCGCCGAAGGAGGCCACGCGCAAGGCGATGTCGCAGATCACGGGCGCCATCATCGGCATCACGCTGGTGCTGATGGCGGTGTTCGTGCCGATGGCGTTCTTCGGCGGCTCGGTCGGCATCATCTATCGCCAGTTCTCGGTGACCATGGTCGCTGCGATCGGCTTTTCCGCGCTGCTCGCGATGTCGCTGACGCCCGCGCTCTGCGCGACGCTGTTAAAGCCGGTCGAGGCCGGCCACGGACACACCCCCAAGAAGGGCGTGTTCGGCTGGTTCAACCGCTTGCTGGACGGGGGCAGGGCCGGCTATGCGGGCGTGGTTCGCGGGACCTTGAGGCGCACCGGGCGGCTGATGCTCATCTATGCCGCGCTGCTCGTCGGTCTCGGCTTTGCCTTCGTGCGCATGCCCGGCGGCTTCCTTCCGGTCGACGATCAGGGGTTCATCACGACCGACGTGCAGACGCCGTCCGATTCCTCTTACGCGCGGACCGAAGCCGTCGTCGAGAAGGTCGAAAAATACCTGGCGCAACGTCCGGGCGTGGAGAATGTGACGTTTCTGACCGGCTTCAGCTTCTCCGGCCAGGGCATGAACACGGCGCAGGCCTTCATCTCGCTGAAGGATTGGTCGGAACGCCCGGAGAAGGACTCCGCAGCCGCGATCGTCGCCGACATCAACCGCGATCTGGCGTCGGTGCGCGATGCCAAAATCTCCGCGCTGCAGCCGCCGCCGATCGACAATCTCGGCAACTCCTCGGGTTTCAGCTTCCGCTTGCAGGACCGTGGGCAAAAGGGGATTCCGGCACTGATGAGCGCCGCCGATCAACTGGTTGCGGAAGCCAACGCCAGCTCCGTCCTGCAGAAGGTCTATATCGAGGGCTTGCCTTCGGCGCCGCAGGTCAATCTCGTCATCGATCGCGAAAAGGCCGGTGCGTTCGGCGTCAGCTTCGAGGAAATCAACAATACCATTTCGACCAATCTCGGCTCGACCTACGTCAACGATTTTCCCAATCGCGGGCGAATGCAGCGCGTTGTGGTGCAGGCCGATCGCAACAGCCGCATGAATCCCGAGGAGATCCTGACCTACAACGTCAGGAACGATCGCGGACAGCTCGTGCCCTTCTCGGCCTTCGCCTCGATCGAGTGGACGAAAGGCCCGACGCAGATTGCAGGCTTCAACTACTATCCCGCGATCCGCATCAGCGGCGAGGCGAGGCCTGGATATACCTCGGGCGATGCGATCGCCGAGATGGAAAGGCTGGCCGACAGGCTGCCGCGCGGTTTCGGCTACGAATGGACGGGACAATCGCTGCAGGAAAAACTCTCTGGCTCGCAGGCGCCGCTGCTGCTGGGGCTGTCGGTCCTGGTCGTGTTCCTGTGCCTGGCCGCGCTCTACGAAAGCTGGACCATTCCGCTCGCGGTGCTGTTGACGGTGCCACTCGGCGTCTGTGGCGCGGTGGTGGCGGCGACGATGCGCGGGCTGCCGAACGACGTCTATTTCACGGTCGGATTGATCACGATCATCGGTCTGGCGGCCAAGGATGCCATCCTGATCATCGAGTTCGCCAAGGATTTGCGCGCGCAAGGCAAGCCGCTGATCGAGGCGACGGTGGAGGCCGCGAGCCTGCGCTTCCGCCCCATTCTGATGACCGGATTTGCTTTCGTCTTCGGCGTGCTGCCGATGGTGATCGCACATGGCGCAGGCGGCGCCAGCCAGCAGGCGCTCGGCACCAGCGTCATGGGCGGCATGGTCGCGGTGGTGATCCTCGCGCTGCTGATGGTGCCGGTGTTCTTCGTCTCGGTGCAACGCGTGCTCGGGCGCGACCGGGAGGATGTAAAGGGAGCCACCATCAAGCAAGTCGGCTACAGCGTGGCGGAGCCGCAGAAGCCATGAACTTGTGGTTCGAAGGGAGCGGCTTGCTCGACGACGGATGCGTGCAGTTCTTCGTCGCGACCTGAGGCTTCAGCGCGCTCCCAATCTATAATTGTCGGCAAAAACAGAAGGCCCCCGGTTGATCGCCGAGGGCCTCGATTGCGCTTGCGGGAACCTTATTGCGACCGCCTCGCTTCTCTGACGTGTTCGATGAACATGAAGTACGTGGGCACCGCGACCATCAGCAAACCCACAGCGAATGCGACTCCTTCAACCAACATCTACGATCTTTTCCTTTCACTCATCGGGCTAGGGACACCCTCTGAGCGTTCCTCTGGTCTGGATATAGGACGCGGCGCGAGATTTTGCGAATTCTGCCGTCGGCTTCGCCCGGCTTAAATTCGCGTAAGGCCGGAACAGCGAACAACTGGGGAACGTTCGCATAAATGGCAAATCAAGCAACGGAGGTTGGCATGATCAAAATTGTGGGCGCAGTCGTGCTCGCGCTGGCCATTGCAGCGCCGCCTGCCTTGGCGCGCACAATGAGTTCGAACATCACGATCCCGAGCGCGCAGAACTCCGGCGTTGGAATTCACGCGCTGGCCGGAACTGAAGGCGGTCCGGCCGCGCAGCTCGGAACGATCGGGTCGGCTGCGGCACCGAGCCGCTACAGCATGTCGCTTGCGGAGCAGGACGCCTCTCGCATCCCGGGACTGCCGGGAACGGAGGCGGGTCCATCGGTGCTCAAGCTGCCGTCGCATCTGGGTTGATGCAGGCGAACCTGGGCTGCCCGAGCCGATGTCCTCGGGCGGTTCGGGTCCTGTGACTTTGGTTGGAAGAGGCGCTTTTCGAAGGCGCTATTTCGCCGCTGCTTTAAGGATCTTCAACAGCTCGCCGTGGACATATTCGTTGCCGCAAACGACGTGACCGGTCGTTACCGCGTTGTCATGGCCGTCGATGCCTGAAATCGTGCCGCCGGCCTCGCGGATGAGGATCTGGCCCGCGGCGATGTCCCAGGGCGAAAGGTCGCGCTCCCAGAACCCGTCGAGGCGGCCCGCGGCGACGAAGGCGAGATCGAGCGCGGCGGCACCGAAACGGCGCAGCCCCGCCACCTTGTTCTGGATCGCCTCCATCTCGGCGCGGAACAGCGCGTGATCGCCGCGTCCGATATGCGGCAGGCCGCAGCCGATCACGCATTCGTTGAGGTTGCGGCGGCCGGCGACGCGCAGCCGCTGGTCGTTGAGAAAGGCGCCCTTGCCGCGCTCGGCGATGTAGAGCTCGTCATTGGCGGGGTTGTAGACCACGCCCGCGATGATGGTTTCATCGCGCTTCAGTCCGATCGAGATCGCGAACTGCGGAATGCCGTGCAGGAAATTGGTGGTGCCGTCGAGCGGGTCGACGATCCAGGTGTGGGTCTTGTCGGTGCCCTCGCGCGTGCCGCCTTCCTCGCCGAGGAAGCCGTAACCGGGACGCGCCTTCGAAAGGTCGGTGTAGAGCATCTCTTCGGCGCGCTTGTCGGCGAGCGAGACGAAATTGGCCGGGCCCTTCAGCGACACCTGCAAATGTTCGATCTCGCCAAGATCGCGCTTGAGGCTGCGGCCGGCGCGGAGCGCGGCTTTCACCATGACGTTGATGAGGGCTGAATGCTGCATGAGGCGAGACTTGATTTCTGCGCGCCGAAGGCGCTTGCGGGACAATGAGACGGACTGTGGGTGCCCTGCTCAGAGCATAACGTCAAGGTGGCTCATTTGGTGCCGAGCCAGCGCTTGGCCGCATTGTCGACCTTGGCGCGGTCCTCCGGGCTGAGCTGTGCATAGGCCTCGTCCAGATAAAGGTCGCCCTTACCGGCGGTTTTCGCGATCAGGTGCCATTTCAGCCCCTCGACCTTGTCCATTGGCGTGCCACCCATACCGTCGACCAACACGCGCGCGAGGCGATTTTGCGCGATCGGGCTGCCTTGACGGGCCGCCTTCTTGAGCAGCGCCACGGCCGCCGTGGGGTTCTTGGGCGTGCCGGTGCCGTTGAACAGCGCGATGGCATATTCGACCTCGGCATCGACATTGTCGGCGACCGAGGCTGCCTGCAAGAGCCGCACCGCCTTGTCCATGTCCTTCGGGACCCCGGTGCCCTCCTTGTAGAAGGTCGCCAGCGCGTATTGCGCCTCCGGATTGCCGGCATCCGCCGCCATCCTGAGCAGCTCCGCGGAACGCTTGACGTCCTGCGGCAATGTCTGCCCGTCGAGATACAAGAGCGCCAGATTATAGGCCGCCTTCGGCTCACCGAGCTTGGCCGAGGAAGCCAGCAGCCTCACCGCTTCCTGCTTGTCGACCGGGCCGCCGCGCCCGGCGATCCGCATCATGGCGAGCGCGAACATCGCTTCGCGATCGCCGAGATCGCTTGCTCGCTTGTACCATCCGACCGCCTTGGCATCGTCGTGCTTGATGCCCAGAGCGTTGGCGTAGAGCTCGCCCAGCATGGTCATCGCCTTGGCGTCGCCGGCCTGGGCGCGCGTGGTCGCAAGATCGAAGGCGGTCTTGTACATGCCGCGCTGATAGGCGCCGTAGACCAGATCGACGTTGGGATCGTCAGGCACGGGTGTCGGGTTTGCCGCCGCCGTTGGAGCGGCCGGCGTTCCGGGCTTGTCCTGCGCCGTGGCCGCTGCCGGCTTGTTGATTGCATGCGGCTTCGTCTTCGGCTGCGCCGCGGGCTTGGTGGCGGGAGGCTGGGCTGCAGGCGGGGGCGGCGAAACTTGCGCCGCGGTGCTCGTTGCCAGGAGCAGCGAGGCGGCGAGGATCAATATCGAATGCGGCGTGTTCATTTTTTCGCGAGAGCTACCCCTGCGCCGCCTTGGCATTTTTCGCGGCCGTCGCATAGGCCTGTTGCATGCTCTCTGCGACATCGGCGAGCGCCGCTGCCGGGCCACGCCGATCGGCCCAGATCAGATCATCGACCAGCACGAAATCGGCGCCGGCTATCACGAATTCGGAGACGTCCTCGCGGCTCGCCGCATAGCCGATGCAGGGCGGCTCGAACAGCTCGGCCCACCAGGCGAGACGCTCCGCGATCGCCTGCGGTGAGGGCCGCTGGCCCTCCGCATCCACCTCGCCGAACAGCACGTAGTCGGCGCCGAGCTCGCCTGCGGTCATGGAGTCGTGACGTGTGGCAAGCCCGCCCACGCCCGCGATCCGGTCGGGCTTCAGGCTGGGGAGGGCTTCCTCCAGCGCGGCGATGCCGGTCAGATGCGCGCCGTCGGCGCCGCCGCGGGCGACCAGTTCGACCATGCCGTCAAGCAGCAGCGCCGCGCCGGCCCCCTGCACCACCGGCGCGATCGCCTTGATGCGCGAAATCATGCCGCGCGGGTCGGTCTGTTTGAGCCGCAGCAGCACCGCCGCGATGTCGGCAGCCGCAAATAGCGCCGGCAGGCCTGCGATCAGGCTTGCCGGATCGTCGACGACCGGCGTCGCGAGATAGAGCCGCGGCGCCGGTCGGGGCGGAACGGGTTTGGCCAATTCTACGCCGCCTTCTTTTCCAGCGAGGTCGCCCACTCGCCCTTGCTCGCTAGCGCATTCATGTGCGCGCGATGGGTGAAGGCGCGCTGGCCTGCCGGCACATTCTCCGGTCTACCCGACCACGCCTTTTGCGGCGCCGCCTGCAGCGCCCGGCCATAGGAGAAGGTCAGCGGCCACGGCAGATGGCCGAGCCGGTTCATCGCATTCAGATGGGCGGTGGCTTCCTCGTCGGATTGCCCGCCCGACAGGAAGGCGATGCCGGGCACGGCCGCCGGCACGCATTCCTTGAGCAGCCGCACGGTCTTTTCGGCGACTTCCTCGACGGAGGCCTGTTTGGGGCACTTCTTGCCAGAGACGGCCATATTGGGTTTCAGCACCATGCCTTCCAGCTCCACGCGCTGAACGCGCAGCTCGCGGAATGTCGTGTTGAGGACGTGCTGCGTGACGTCATAACAACGATCGATGTCATGATCGCCGTCCATCAGCACTTCAGGCTCGACGATCGGAACGATCTGCGCGGCCTGGCACAGCGCCGCGTAGCGCGCCAGCGCATGCGCGTTGACGTGGATCGCGGTAGCCGAGGGGATGTCGCGGCCAGCGATGTCGATCACGGCACGCCATTTGGCGAAGCGCGCGCCGCGCTCGTAATATTTCTTCAGGCGCTCGGCAAGCTTGTCGAGGCCCACCGTGACCAGTTCGCCGGGGCAGGCCGGCAAGCCCTGCGTGCCCTCGTCGACCTTGATGCCGGGGACGGCGCCGGCCTGCTCGATCAGCTTGATCAGCGGCGTCCCGTCCTTGGCATTTTGCCAGATCGTCTCGTCGTAGAGGATGACGCCCGAGATGTATTTGCTCATCGCCTCCGTCGAGCGGAACAGCATTTCGCGATAGTCGCGGCGGTTTTCCTCGGTTGATTCGACCTTGATGGCGTCGAAACGCTTCTTGATCGTTCCCGAGGACTCGTCGGCGGCCAGTATGCCCTTGCCCGGCGTGACCATGGCAAGCGCGACCTTGTTGAGTTCGCTGAGGTTCATTGCACTCCTCCGGGGCACGGAGCTTTGGGGGCAAAACTCCGTCTTTTCACGCGTTTCCTCGCGCAAGCCCTACAACCGACCCGGCTAGCGCAAAGCCGGGCTGGTTCCAAGCGGCCTGCACTTGCCCGTCAAAATAGACGGTTCTCGGGCAGGGGCGGAAGAGAATGTTGGTCGCAGGGAGGCCCGGCTAAGGCCCGGAAGGTTCCGGGGCCACCGGGGAAGCCGCAATTTCCGTCGTCCCGGCCAAGCCAAGCGCAGAGCCGGGACCCATAGTCCCAGCGGACAGTCGTCGCGAAGGTTCTAACCCCGAATCTTCGCCACAACATCCGCCTGTGGTCATGGGTCCTGGCTCTGCGGCCGGGACGACATCGTGGCGGGAGATCAGGCCACCTTCGGGTCGAGTTCGCCCTTGGCGTAGCGCTTGGCCATCTCGGCCGGCGTCAGCACCTTCTTGATCTTGCTGGCCTGGCCTGCGGTGTTGAACTCCTGCAGCCGCTGCTTGCAGAGTTTGGCCATCGCCTCCATCGCCGGCTTCAAATATTTGCGCGGATCGAACTCCTCCGGGTGCTCCTTCAGCACCTTGCGGATCTGGCCGGTCATGGCCATGCGGTTGTCGGTGTCGATATTGATCTTGCGCACGCCGTTCTTGATGCCGCGCTGAATCTCGGCCACCGGCACGCCCCAGGTCGGCTTCATCTTGCCGCCATTGGCGTTGATGATCTCCTGCAGGTCCTGCGGTACCGAGGACGAGCCGTGCATCACCAGATGCGTGTTCGGCAGCTTGCGGTGGATCTCCTCGATCACATGCATCGCAAGAATGTCGCCGTCGGGCTTGCGGGTGAACTTGTAGGCGCCGTGCGAGGTGCCCATCGCGATCGCCAGCGCGTCGACCTTGGTCTCCCTCACGAATTTGACGGCCTCGTCCGGATTGGTGAGCAACTGATCGTGCGACAGCTTGCCCTCGGCGCCGTGGCCGTCTTCCTTGTCGCCCATGCCGGTTTCAAGCGAGCCCAGCACGCCCAATTCGCCTTCGACGGAAATGCCGCCGAGATGGGCCATGTCGGTGACCTTCCTGGTGACGCCGACATTGTAGTCCCAGTCACCCGGCGTCTTGCCGTCGGCTTTCAGCGAGCCGTCCATCATGACCGAGGTGAAGCCGGCCTGGATCGCGGTCATGCACGTCGCGGGTTCGTTGCCGTGATCGAGATGGACGCAGACCGGGATCTGCGGATAGATCTCGGTGAGGGCATCCATCATGTGACGCAACATCACGTCATTGGCGTAAGCGCGCGCGCCGCGCGAGGCCTGGATGATGACAGGCGCATCCAGCGAGGAAGCAGCCTCCATGATGGCCAGCGCCTGCTCCATATTATTGATGTTGAAGGCCGGCACGCCGTAGTCGTGTTCCGCCGCGTGATCGAGCAATTGACGCAACGTAATGCGTGCCATGTGTCTTCTTCCTCCGCTGTCTGGATTAAAATGACCGCTAATGCCTGAAATCTAGCGTACCCTTAAAACCTCGACACCCGGCAACGGTTTCCCTTCCATCCATTCAAGAAACGCGCCACCTGCGGTCGAGACATAGTTGAAATCACCGGCCACGCCGGCCTGGTTCAACGCCGCCACCGTGTCGCCGCCGCCGGCGACCGACAGTAATTTTTTGGCCTTGGTTCGTTCCGCTGCGTGTCGGGCCGCGGCCACGGTGCCGCGGTCGAACGGCGCAAGCTCGAAGGCTCCGAGCGGGCCGTTCCAGACCAGCGTCGCGGCATCGTCGATCGCCGCATGGATGCGGGCGCTCGATTGCGGCCCGACGTCGAGGATCATGCCTTCGGAGGGGATCGCATCCAGCCCATAGGCATGGGAGGGTGCATTGGCGACGAAATGGAAAGCGACGATCGCGTCGACGGGCAGGATGATGGCGCAGTTCGATGCGGTCGCCTTCTCGATGATGCGCAGCGCGGTCGGCGCCAGCTCCTTCTCCGCGAGCGACTTGCCGATCGAAACCCCCTGCGCATGCAGGAAGGTGTTGGCCATGCCGCCGCCGATCACCAGCGCGTCGACCTTGGTGACCAGGTTCTCGAGCAACTCGATCTTCGTCGACACCTTGGCGCCGCCGATGATCGCGATCACAGGCTTGGTCGGTGCCTCCAGCGCTTTCGTGAGCGCATCCAGTTCGGCCTGCATGGCGCGTCCCGCATAGGCCGGAAGCTTGTGGCCGAGGCCCTCGGTCGAAGCATGCGCGCGATGCGCCGCGGAGAAGGCGTCATTGACCCAGATGTCGCCGAGCTTTGCCAGCTCCGCGACGAAAGCGGGATCGTTCTTCTCTTCCTCCTTGTGGAATCGCGTATTCTCCAGACAAAGGATATCGCCATCCTGCATGGTGCCAACAGCCTTGGCGGCTGCCTCGCCAATGCAATCATCGGCGAACGCAACGGGCTTGCCGATCACGCGCGACAGCGCCGCGGCGACCGGTTTGAGCGAATCCTTCTCGTCGCGTCCTTTGGGCCGGCCGAGATGCGAGAGCAGGATGACCTTGCCGCCCTTTTGCGAGATTTCGGCAATCGTCGGTGCGACGCGCTCCAGACGGGTGGCGTCGGTCACGCGCCCGTTCTCCATGGGCACGTTGAGATCGACGCGCAGCAGCACGCGCTTGCCCTTCACGTCGACGTCGTCGAGGGTTCGGAATTGCTTCATGGCACGCTTCCTTGCTCCGTCGTTCCGGGACGGTCGGAAGGACCGGACCCGGACTCTCGAGATTCCGGGTTCGATGCTCCGCATCGCCCCGGAATGACGGGGCTACTGATAAACATGCCCGGGGGCCTTCGGCGAAGACGCGCTTCGCGCTCTTGCCCCGGGCAAGACGAAACTCCGTTACAGCAGCTTGCCCATGGCGACCGCGGTGTCGGCCATGCGGTTGGAGAAACCCCATTCATTGTCGTACCACGACATCACCCGCACCAGATTGCCGTTCATGACCTTGGTCTGGTCCATGTGGAAGGTGGAGGAGTGCGGATCGTGGTTGAAGTCGATCGAGACGTTAGGCGAGGTGGTGTAGCCCAGGATGCCCTTGAGCTGCTGCTCGCTGGCGCGCTTCATCGCCTCGTTGATTTCCTTCGCGTCGGTTGAGCGCTTGGCGACGATCTTCAGATCGACGACCGAGACGTTCGGCGTCGGCACGCGGATCGCGACGCCGTCGAGCTTGCCTTTCAGCTCCGGCAGCACGAGGCCGATCGCTTTCGCGGCGCCGGTGGAGGTCGGGATCATCGACATCGCCGCGGCGCGCGCGCGGTAGAGATCCTTGTGCAGCGTGTCCAGCGTCGGCTGGTCGCCGGTATAGGCGTGGATCGTGGTCATGAAGCCGGTCTCGATGCCGACGGTATCGTTCAGGACCTTGGCGACCGGCGCCAGGCAATTGGTGGTGCAGGAGCCGTTGGAGACGACCTTGTGGTCGGGAGTGAGCGTCTCATGATTGACGCCGAACACGATGGTCGCATCCGCATTCTCGGCCGGCGCGGAGACCAGCACGCGCTTGGCGCCGGCGGTCAGATGCGCGGAGGCCTTGTCCTTGCTGGTGAAGATGCCTGTGCACTCCAGCGCGATGTCGACGCCGAGCTCTTTCCAGGGCAGCTTGGTGGGGTCGCGTTCGGCGGAAACCCTGATCTTGCTGTTGCCGACGCTGATCGAGTCGCCCTCGACGGTCACGGTGCCAGGAAAGCGGCCGTGCACGGAGTCAAAGCGGAGCAGATGGGCATTGGTCTCGACCGGGCCAAGATCGTTAATACCGACCACCTCGATATCCCTGCGGCCGGATTCGGCAATCGCCCGCAGAATGTTGCGGCCGATGCGGCCAAACCCGTTGATCGCGACACGGACTGCCATCTCTCGTCTCCTCTAATGACTTTTGTCATCCCCGCGACACATTGGCGTCACGAGGGTTTTCGGGCGGACGCCCGGTTCTGCCGGGCGGGAGCGGATCGTATGGCTTTCTAGCTAGACCTTTTTCCGGGCAAGCTCAACCGCCACCCGGCCGTCAGGCCATGATGTTCCTGCAATGGTTTCCATGCGTTTTTCGCTGGAACTTCAAGCCGAAAGCGATCTCCAAAACAATTTCTTTGGGCCGACCAAAGAATAATTTTGGTCGGCCGTTCTTCTTCCACGCTTCGCAACCGGGCGTTAGCGGGGCAACGCGAGCGTTACAGCCGCTTCAGGGCGGCGTTAACCGCGGCCTCAGCGGTAATGCCGAAATGCTTGAAAAGGTCCTTGGCTGGCGCACTCGCCCCGAAGGAGTGCATGCCGACGAACTCGCCATCCTTGCCGATGACCGCGTCCCAGCCCCAGCGCACCGCGGCCTCGATCGCGACCTTGACCGGCGCATTGCCGATGATCGCCTGCTTTTTCTCCTCCGGCTGCGCCAAGAGGAGCTCGAGCGAGGGCACCGAGACGACGCGCGCCGGGATGCCGCGCTCGGCGAGCTGCTTTTGGGCATCGACCGCGATCTGCACCTCCGATCCCGAGGCGAACAGCGACACCTTGGTCTCGCCCTGCGCCGGCACGAGTTCATAGCCGCCATGGCTGCAGGGATTGTCCGCTGGCGCCGAGGTGCGGAGCTGCGGCACGTTCTGCCGCGTCAGCGCCAGCACGGTCGGACCGGTGGTGCGGCTGAGCGCAAGCTCCCAGCATTCGGCCACCTCGACGGCGTCGCAGGGACGGAAGACGCGCATGTTGGGCATGGCGCGCAAGGCGGCGAGATGCTCGACCGGCTGATGCGTCGGTCCGTCCTCGCCGAGGCCGATGGAATCGTGGGTCATCACATAGACGACGCCCGCGCCCATCAGCGCCGCGATCCGCATCGCCGGCCGTGCGTAGTCGGTAAACACCAGGAAGGTCGCGCCATTCGGTGCAAAGCCGCCATGCAGGAAGATGCCGTTCATGCATGCGGCCATACCGTGCTCGCGGATGCCGTAATGGATGAAGCGGCCCTTCGGCGTCTTGGCCGAGAAGGCCACGGCCGATTTCGGCTTGTTGTTGTTGGAGCCGGTGAGGTCGGCGGAGCCGCCCACGAACTCCATCGGCATTGCAGCCGCAATCGCCTCGATCGCGGCTTCGGAGGATTTGCGGGTCGCGACGTTGAGCGGCGTCTCCAGAAGCTGTTTCTTGTGCTCCTTGAGCGCTTTCGCAAGCGAGGCGGGCCGCTCATGGCGCAGCCGCCGCTCGAACTCGGCGCGCTTGCGGCTGCCGAGCTCGGCAAAGCGCGCTTCCCATTCGGCCCGCGCCGCGGCGCCGCGGCTGCCGACCTCGCGCCAGGCCTTCAGCACGTCGTCCGGCACCGAGAACGGCTCAAGCGAGATGCCGAGTTTTTCCTTGGCGGCCTTCAGCTCGTCCGCGCCAAGCGCCTCGCCATGCACCTTGGCGGTGCCGGCCTTGGTCGGCGCGCCGTAGCCGATGGTGGTGCGGCAGGCGATCAGCGACGGTTTGTTGGCCTTTTGCGCGCGTTCGATCGCGGCTGCGATCGCCTTCTGGTCCTGGCCGTCGATCAGCTCGGCGGCCCAGCCCGCGGATTTGAAGCGCTTGACCTGATCGACGGAGTCGGACAGCGAGGTCGGGCCGTCGATCGAAATGCCGTTGTCGTCATAGAGCACGATCAGCTTGTTCAGCTTCCAGTGCCCAGCCAGGGCGATCGCTTCCTGCGAGACGCCTTCCATCAAGTCGCCATCGGATGCGAGCACATAGGTGCGATGATCGACGATCTTCTTGCCGAACTCCGCCGCGAGCATCTTCTCCGCAAGCGCCATGCCGACGGCGGTCGAAATACCCTGGCCGAGCGGCCCGGTGGTGGTCTCCACGCCCTTGGTGTGGAAGTTCTCGGGGTGCCCGGGGGTGAGCGAGCCGAGTTGCCGGAAATGCTGGAGCTGCTCGAGCGTCATGTCCGGATTGCCGGTCAGATAAAGCAGCGAATAGAGCAGCATCGACCCGTGGCCTGCCGACAGCACGAAGCGGTCGCGATCCGGCCAGGCCGGCTCGCTGGCATCGAATTTCAGAAACTGCGAGAACAGCACGGTGGCGATGTCGGCGGCGCCCATCGGCAACCCGGGATGGCCGGATTTCGCTTTTTCCACCGCGTCCATCGCGAGGCCGCGAATCGCATTGGCCATACGGAAGGGTTCGACCTGCGTCATCTTGAAAATCCGTCTGAAATGGGGTGCTCGGCGGGAGGAGCACCGCGGGCGAGGGGGCTAACCCCGGTGAATTCGGGGGCTGGATAGCACCTGAGTTCCCGGAGTCCAACGCCTTGACGCCAGGAAAAGTTGCTTTGCGGTGCATAGCTTCGCGGCGGCGTTGCACGGCAGCTCCCGGCCACGTAAATTTCCTCCCTTAAGCGCTTGCCGAAGCGCGGGTTTTGCCGCCCGAGCGGCGTTTGGGATCGCTGGCATGAACGATCGTCCCGCGAATTTTCCGCCCCATGAGCCGCCGTCCGCTGACATCGAGGCTGCGACACGGCGACTGATGACGGCGCTGGACGCGCTGGAGAGCGCGGTCGAGCGGCGTCGCGAGGCCGACCGCGACGAGGATGAACTCGCGACCCGGATTCAGGCGCTGGGCGCGGACCGCTCGCGCCTCGCCGATGAGCTGGACGGCTCGCTGGTGCGATCGCGCAAGCTCGAACGCGCCAATCGCGAGATCGCCGAACGGCTGGATGCGGCCATCGGCACCATCCGCGAGGTTCTCGGTGTTACGGAAGCCGAAGGGGCCGACGAGGCCGAAGAGCCCGAAGAGGGCGGAGACGACGAATGAACCACATCAACGTCACCATCAACGGCCGGCAATATCGCATGGCCTGCGAGGAAGGGCAGGAGATCAGGCTGCTCAAGCTCGCCGAGAGCCTGGAGCAACGCATCGAGATGTTGCGCGGAAAATTCGGGGAGATCGGCGACGCGCGCCTGACCGTGATGGCAGCCTTGACCGTGTGCGACGAACTGGTCGATGCCAACGCGCGTATCCGCGGCCTCGAAGAAGAACTGGTGAAGCTGCGCGACGTGCGCACGGCGGCTGCCGACCGCGCCAAGGCGACGCAGACGGCGGTCGCCAATGCGCTCAACGCCGCGGCGGAGCGAATCGAGCGGACCACCCAGGTCCTCAACCGAACCATCGGTGGTGGCGTCGCGATCGGGTGAATGGCCCTATCCCCGGGGCGATAGGTTGAGAGCTGGCGATCCGCCCGCGTCGTTGCTAGATTAGGCCCCGCGAAGCTGCGTCGCGCGTCAGGAACCAACATATCCCCGGGGCCTTATCGATCCTTAAGGGAACTGTCCCTGGCCGGGTCCGTGGACCTGGACATATGGTGCCCACCTACTTTCGTAGGGAACTCCGGGATCGAGCGTTTCAACGGCGACCGCGGCCTCGCACTTGTCTCTTTTTGTTTCGCCTCTCTTGCTTATCTCAACCGTCATACCCCGTGCATGCGGGGTATCCAGTACGCCGAGACGTCTCGCTTGATCACGAGCGCCCCTGGAATGCTGGATCACCCGCTTTCGCGGGTGACGACAGGGGCATGTGACGTTGCATGGCTCAATCTGCTCCCTCCAAAGCAGCTCTCCGCACAGCCGCGCTTGCCGCGCGCGATGGCTTGAAGCCCGAACAGCGCGCTGCCGCCGCGCAAGCGATTGCGGCGCGTGGATTGCCATTCGAGATCGTGCCGGGCACTGTCGTGAGCGGCTATTCGCCGATCCGCAATGAGGTCGATCCATCACCGCTGATGCACAAGCTCGCGGCGGGTGGCGCGAAGCTCGCATTACCTACCGTGACGGCGCGCGGTCACGCGCTGATTTTTCGCGCCTGGTCACCCGGTGATCGCTTGACGCTGGGCGCGCTCGGCATTCTCGAGCCGTCACCGGCCGCCGCCGAGGTCGTCCCCGACATCATGCTGGTGCCGCTCGCCGCATTCGACCGCCTGGGCCACCGCATCGGCTATGGCGCGGGGCATTATGACTTTACATTCGCCCATTTGCGCAAAATGAAGCCGGTCGTCGGCGTCGGGCTCGCCCTCGCGGTGCAGGAAATCGAAACGATTCCAGCGTTGTCGCACGACGTTGCGCTCGATTATGTGCTAACCGAAACCAAAGCTTTCGATTTCCGGAGCAGCTAGATTGCGCATTCTCTTCGTGGGCGACGTTGTGGGGCGGGCAGGGCGAAACGCCGTCGCCGAGCATTTACCGGGTCTGGTCCGCGACTGGGAGCTCGACCTCGTCATCGTCAACGGTGAAAACGCGGCCGGCGGGTTCGGCATCACCGAAACGATCTACCAAGAGCTGATCGATGCGGGCGCCGATGCCATCACGCTCGGCAATCATGCCTGGGACCAGCGCGAGGCGCTGGTGTTCATCGATCGCGCTCCCAAGCTCATTCGGCCCGTGAACTTTCCGCGCGGCACCCCCGGCCGCGGCGCGGCGCTGATCGATACCAAGAGCGGCCAGCGCGCGCTCGTCATCAATGCGATGGGCCGCGTGTTCATGACGCCCTTCGACGACCCCTTCGCGGCACTCGAGCGCGAGCTCGAAGCC
This sequence comes from Bradyrhizobium sp. STM 3562, assembly GCF_045571435.1. Lineage (NCBI taxonomy): Bacteria > Pseudomonadati > Pseudomonadota > Alphaproteobacteria > Hyphomicrobiales > Nitrobacteraceae > Bradyrhizobium > Bradyrhizobium sp. STM 3562. Next base: position 7,599,445 of record NZ_CP120694.1, on the reverse strand, counting down.
TGTCCGCTGCGTAGGGCCGCGGACGCCATCGTGGTCGATTTCCATTGCGAGGCCACCAGCGAGAAACAGGGCATCGGCTTTTTCTGTGACGGCCGCGCCAGCCTCGTGGTCGGCACGCACACGCATGTGCCGACCGCCGATCACCAGATTCTTCCCGGCGGCACGGCGTACATGACCGACGCCGGCATGACCGGCGACTATGATTCCATCATCGGAATGCAGAAGGACGAGCCGCTGCGCCGTTTCACGTCAGGCATTCCCTCCGGCCGTTTCGAGCCGGCAATGGGCGCTGCGACGTTGTCCGGCGTCGCGGTCGAGACCGATGATGCAACCGGACTTGCGGTGAGGATCGCGCCGGTGCGGATCGGCGGCCGCCTCGAGCCGGCGTTGCCGGGATTTTGGAAGGAGTAGTTTTGTCCTCGTCATTCCGGGGCGCTCGCGTAAGCGAAGTCAGGCTTGCCTGACTTCGCTCTTCTTGGGTTGTCCAAGTCGGCAACAGCCGACTTGGATGCGAACCCGGATCCAGAGGTTGCGGTGCGAGATTCCGAGTTCGCGCTCACGCGCGCCCCGGAATGACGGGGCTCAAAACCCGAAGAATTTCTCGCGCAGGGCGTCCTCGTATTTCGCCTTGGCGTCTTTCGCGGCGCTGCGCATCTCGTCTTCGTCGAAATGCGCCTGCTCCCATTTGTCGACTTCGGCGAGGGTATGATTGACGGAGGCGAGGGCCTCTTCGCGTCGGATCGCGGCGATCCAGGCTTCGACGGCGTTCTTGTAACTGGCCTGCAGCTCGTCCAGCTCGGCATACTCGCTCATCGGACCCCCGCGCATAGATCGCACGGGGATCCTTATAGAGCGCGCCAATGAACAAACGACGACAGCTTCGAGAGCATGGTTCGGAAAAGTGTGAAGCGGTTTTCCGAAAAGATCATGCTCAAACAAGAATACAAGGCGCGATGGCGATTCAACCTCATCGCATCACGCTTATTGCGCGGTCTGCTTGCGCAATTCCGCCACGTCCTTTGCAGTGAGGCTGGAGCCCTTGGCGCCGAATCGCGCTGTCACGTAATTGGCGACCGCGGCGATCTCGTCGTCGGAATAGGCGTTGCCGAAGCCGGGCATCGAGAGCGCGCCCTCGGGCTCATGCCGCTTGGTGCCGGAGATCACGATCTGCGCGACATTGATCGCGCTGGGATCGTTGACGGCCTGCGCGCCCGTGAGCGTCGCCAGCGACGAGACCAGGCTTTCGCCGCTCCAGCCGTGACAACTGACGCAGGCGCCTTCGAACACCAGCTTGCCGCGCGCATTGCCGGCGCCGCCGCCATCCCTGTGCGAGTTGGGGGCCGGACGTGCCAAGGTCGCGGGCAGATCGGGCGAGGCGATCGGCGGCACGCTGCGCAAATACGCTACCACGGCCTTGATGTCCTCCGGCGCCAACTGGCTGAAGCTGCGGTCGACCGCTTCGCCCATCGGGCCCGAGGCGGTGCCATGGCCGCTCGCATGACCGACCGCGAGATAATTTTCAAGATCGCCATCGCTCCAGCCACTGATGCCGGTGGCCCTGTCGGAGGTGATGTTGAAGGCACGCCAGCCCGCAGTCACCGCGCCGGAGAACTTCTTGCGGTTGTCGAGCGCGAACGCGGGATTGCGCGGCGTATGACACTCGCCGCAATGGGCGAGCGCTTCCGCAAGATAGGCGCCCCTGTTCCATTCCGGCGATTTCGACGTGTCCGGCTCGAACCGGGTATCGGGATTGAACACAGCCGACCAGAACGTCATCGCCCAGCGCTGGTTGAATGGAAAAGACAGCATATTGGCGGGCGTCGGCCTGCGCACCGGCGGCAGGCTGAACAGATAGGCCTTGATCGCCAGCGCGTCGTCATCGGTGATGTAGGTGTATGATGTGTAGGGCATCGCCGGATACAGCCGCGCGCCGTCGCGGCGGATGCCGCGATGAAGGGCGTTGAGGAAATCCTGGTCGCTGTAATTGCCGATGCCCGTTTCCTTGTCCGGGGTGATGTTGGTCGAATAGAGTGTGCCGAAGGGCAGGCTGAAGGCCAGCCCACCGGCAAAGTCCTTATCCCCGGGCTTGGTGTGGCAGGCCATGCAGTCGGCGGCTTTCGCCAGATATTGGCCGCGCTCGACGAGGCTTGCTTTCGCGAGCGAAGCGGGCACGCCGGCCGGATTGCCGGCCCGGTAGTCGGCGAGCGCAACCTTCGGTCCATCCGCAAAGGCAAGCGGACCAGGCCCGCGCACGACCCAGATGCTGATCGCCAGCGCGGCCACGACAATCGCGGCGACGCCGAGCAGGATACGCGCGGCGGCACTCATGCCTTTTTCCCCGCGATCAGGCCGCGATCGATCGGCAGGCGGCGCAGGGCGACGCCGGTGGCGGCATAGATGGCGTTGCGCAACGCCGGCGCGGCGGCCGTGACGCCGGCCTCGCCGATGCCGCCGGGCGGCTCGCCGCTTTTGATGACATGAACCTCGATCTTCGGCGCCTGATTGATGCGCAGCATGCGGTAGTCGTTGAAGTTCGACTGCTGCACTCGGCCCTTGTCGATGGTCACTTCGCCATAGAGTGCCGCCGTGAGGCCGAAGATCAGCCCGCCCTCGATCTGCGCCTTGATGGTGTCGGGGTTGACGGCAATGCCGGTGTCGACCGCGGAGGTGACGCGTCGCAGATGCACCTCGCCCTGTTCGTCGACCTCGGCTTCCACCACGGTGGCGATGAAGCTGCCGAAGGAGGGCTGCACGCTGACGCCGCGGCCGATGCGCGGGGCCAACGGCTGGCCCCAGCCGGATTTCTCCGCAGCCAGGTTCAGCGCCGCGAGCGGACGCGGATTGTTGGCGAGCATGGTGCGGCGGAAGTCGATCGGGTCCTTGCCGGCCTTGCGCGCGAACTCATCCATGAAGCATTCGATTGCGAACACGTTGTTGTTCGGACCGACGCCGCGCCAGAACCCCGTCGGCACCGCCGGCGGCTCGGCGCGCACATATTCGACATGGAAGTTGGGGACGTCGTAGGGCATATCGACCGCGCTATCGACTGCGTCGATGTCGATGCCGTTCTGGAAGGCCGGCGGCAACCAGCGCGCAAGCACCGCGGAGCCTGCGACCTTGTATTTCCAGGCGGCGATCCTGCCGTCCGAGAGGGTTGCCGCAATGGTGTCGCGGTAGGCCGGACGGTAGACATCGTGCTGCATGTCTTCCTCGCGGGTCCATACCACCTTCACCGGTCCGTCGACCTGTTTTGCGATGCGCACCGCCGCGACGACCATGTCCGGCTCGAGCTTGCGCCCGAAACCACCCCCGAGCAGGTGATTATAGACGGAGACCTTCTCCACGGGCAGCCCGGCGGCTTTGGCGGCCTCCGACTGACAGCGGGTCATGATCTGCGTGCCGGTCCACACTTCGCAGGAGTCTCCCTTGAAGTGCACGGTGGCATTGATCGGCTCCATGGTGGCATGCGCCAGGAACGGCAGCTCGTAGGAGGCTTCGAGCTTGTCGCCGCTGGCCAGCCCCTTGGCGATGTCGCCGACGGATTTTGCCACGGCGCCCTCCTTCTCGCTCGCCGTGCGCAGATCACGCCAGATGTCGTCCGTGCTAATCCTCGCGTTCGGACCCTCATCCCACTCGATCTTCAGTGCATCCAGGCCCTTCTTCGCGGCCCACATGTGATCGCCGACCACGGCGACCATGTCATCGAGCACGACGACCTTATGCACGCCGGCGATCTTCCGTGCGGCGCTGTCATCGACGTTGCCGACCTTGCCGCCGAACACGGGGCAGGCGGCCACGGTTGCGAACTTCATGCCCGGCAGCGTCGCGTCGATGCCATAGATGGCCCTGCCGTTCACCTTCTCGGGCGTGTCGAAGCGCTTCAGCGGCTGACCGATACAGACGAAATCCTTGGGGTCCTTCAGCGGGACGTCCTTGGGCGCGATCTCGCTGCGGGCGGCTGTGGTGAGCTCGCCATAGGACAGTTTGCGGCCGCTGTCCTTGTGCGTCACTTCCCCCTTCGACGTGGTGCAGCTTGCGGGCTCGACCTGCCACTGCTTCGCAGCGGCCTGCACGAGCTGCGCACGCGCGCCGGCGCCTGCTTTGCGCAGCGCCATCCACCAGGCGCGGATCGAATTGGAATTGCCGGTGACCTGAAGCCCGAAAACAGGATTGCCGTAGAGCTTGTCGTTCGGCGGCGCATGTTCCAGCGTGACTTGCGCGATGTCGGCGTCGAGCTCTTCGGCGAGGATCATGGCGATCGACGTGTAGACGCCTTGTCCCATCTCGACCTGCGGCATGACCAGCGTGGTGTGGCCTTTCTCGTCGATGCGGATGAAGGCGTTGGGCGCGAACTTGCCATCGGCGACATCGGGCGGCTGATTCGGCTCGTTGAAGGCGCGGACGGGGAGGTGGAATGCAAGCAGGAAACCGCTCGCCAATCCACCCGTCAAAAGGCTGCGGCGCGAAACATCGGGAATCTTTGCTGCGATGTTCATCGTAGCGCTCCTCACGACTTCACGCCTGATGCCGCCTGTTTGACGGCGGCGCGGATCCGCACATAGGTGCCGCAGCGGCAGATGTTTCCCGCCATGGCGGCATCGATATCGGAATCGTCGGGATTGGGCGTGGTCGCGAGCAGCGCCGCCGCCGACATGATCTGGCCGGACTGGCAATAGCCGCACTGCACGACCTCGAGATCGAGCCAGGCCTTTTGCACCTTCGCGCCCGCTTGCGTCGCGCCGATGCCTTCGATCGTGGTCACCGCCCGATTCTGCAGTGCGCCGACCGGCAGCACGCAGGAGCGCACCGGCTTGCCGTCGACATGCACGGTGCAGGCCCCGCATTGCGCGAGCCCGCAGCCGAATTTGGTGCCTGTCATGCCGAGGATGTCGCGCAGCACCCAGAGCAGCGGCATGTCGGGCGGCGCTTCGATGGATTTCTGTTCGCCATTGATGGTGAGGGTCGTCGCCATAAGCACCCCTTTTGCGTATTCGACGGCCGCGGGCAGCAGGCGCCGAAGTCATGCGAGCAATATGGCGCAGCTATATCACGACAAGGTCTTTAGCAATGCAGGTCCGGCGTATCGCAAAAGCGATCCCGCTCACGATATCGTGCATTTTGACAAATTGGTATGATGATCATCATTAAAGCGGACGAATCCGCCGAACGTCGCGCGATCGAGGGCCGACAGAGGAAATTATTCCGCGATCGGCGGGCGCTATCTATTCGGTAAGCCGTGGATCACGACTGCCGGAAGCCCATGCGGAAGGCGCCCCAGTGCCGGCCGCGAACGAAGATCGGCGAGGACACGTCCTTCATCAGCACGAAATTGCCGCCACCCATGTCGCGCCGATAGGTTTGCAGCAAAAACGGCCTGGTGTTCGCCGCGACCTTCTTCACCGCGCGATCGTTGAACAGGCGGCGGTTGCGGCAATTGGCATTATTCCAGACCGGGTCCTTGCCTTGCGGCAGCCGATAGTTCGGATTGTGCGTCGGCAGATAGCCGCCTTTTGCCCAGGCGACGCAGAACACGATGCGCGGATCGGATTTCTGGATCGGATCCTGGATCGATGGCAGCACGCGGTCGGTGAAGGCGACATAATCGGTCAGGTATTGCTTGGGGTCGGTGCCTAAAATTTCGCGGTAGTTCTCGTCCATCAATTGCGCGAGGGTGATCTCGCCGCGCTCGATCGCCGCCTCGAACACATCCGAGATGCGCTTCGCCGTCGCGACCACCACGCGGATCAGCGGGGCGTCCGAGGTCTCGACGCCGGACTCGGCGATCATGGCGATCAGGGCTTCGGAGACCTCGAGCAGCTTTGCGATGCGCTCGTCGGCATGCTTGAGGTCGGTCGAGGAGAGATCGACGCCCGTGGCGAGATTGGCCAGTTCGTCGATCACCATGTCGCACTGGGCGAGGTTGGAGGTGGCGGCTTTCGCGACAGCGTCGATCTCCCGGCCGACCTTCGTGAAGCCGTCCTGCACGCGGGCGATGATGCCCTGGATCTGCTGGGCGCCGTCGCCCGCATTCTTGGCGCGCGCGGAGGCCTCGCTGCTTTCGCCGATCAGATGGCCGAGTTCGCCATCGAGCCCGCGCACGGTATCGCCGATCTGCTGTGTCGCCTGGCGCGTCGCCTCCGCGAGGCTCTTGACTTCGCTCGCCACCACCGCAAAACCGCGCCCCGCGCTGCCGGCGCGCGCGGCCTCGATGGTTGCGTTCAAGGCCAGCAGGTTGGTCTGTTTCGCGATCGCCTCGATCGAGGTCGATACTTTGGCGACCTGCGCGAGCGCGGAGGAGACCGCGCCGAGCCTGCTCTCGATACGGCCGACGGCAGCGACCAGCTCGGCGATATGATTGACCGCGGTTTCCACCGCCTGCCGGGACTGGGTGATCTCACCGACAGCGTCCGATGTGGCCGACTGCACCGCCTTGGAGGCGTCCGCGATCTCGTGGTTGGCGGTCACCATCGTCTCGGCCGCCTGCTGCAGATGGCGAAACCGCTCGGATTGGTTGGAAACCCGGCCCGCGACCTCCTGGACATTGCCGGCTACATCCGCGAGTTCGACCCCGAGAACACCGATGCGACCGGCGAGCTGATCGACCAGCCGCTCGCTTTCGGAAGCAACGGAAGAAGCACTTTCCACTCTAGCGGCAGCAGCCGGCGACATCGCTGCATTTCTCCAGCTCGGTTGACTACACCAATTCCCTATTCCCGTTCATTCCCATTCCAAGCGCATCAAAGCTTGTAGGCGGTGCGCAAGCCGCCCCAGTGCCGTCCGCGCACGCGGATCGGCACGTCGATCTCCCGCATCATCACCGTGTTGCCGTTCCCCATGTCGCGCGCGTAGCTCTGGATCAGATAGGCGCGTGCATTGTGGGCGGCGGCGAGGCCGGCCGGATCGTTGAAGATGCGGCGGTTGCGGCAGTTGGCGGTGTTCCAGGCGACGTCGCCCGGGCGCTGCGGATGCGAGTAGATCTTGTTGTGCACCGGCAGATAGCCGTTGCGGTCGACTGCGGCGCAGAACGCGATGCGCGCGTCATTGGCGAGAAACGGTTCCTGGAAGGGCGGCAATGCGCGATCGGCCCAGTCGAGGAATTTGGTGCGGTACTGCACCGGATTGGTGCCGGCGATCTCGACATAGTCGCTGTCGAACAGATCCTGCAGCGAAATGGCGCCGCGCGCGACCGCATCCTCGAAAATCTTGTTCAGGGCGACACCGGCTTCCATCGCGCGGGTCACGAACTCGATGTTCTCCTCGCGGATCGCCCACAATTGGTCCTCGATCTTGTCGGCAAGGGCGGCACTCACGGCCTCGAAGCGGGCCTGCGCGCCGGCCTTGGAGTACTGGCTGATGCGAATCCGGCAGGCACCGATACCCTCAAGCCTGGCATCGAGGCTTTGATGCAGCGGCAGCTTGGCGGCTTCCGCGCCGGAGATCAGAACGCCTTGCCTCGCAATCTCGTAGACTGGCGCTGCCACGATGCCGCGCGCAGTTTCGATCTCGATCTTCAGATGGCACGGCAGCCGCTCATGCCTGCGGCGTTCTTCATTGTCCTTCTGATTCAGCAGCACGGCACTGCGTATCTTCAGTTTTTGCGCAAACTGCGTCACCGCCTTGCCGGCGGAGGCCACGCTCTCGCCGTGGGTTTCCGCCGCCTTGGCGGCGCCGTCGATTGCGGCCGCGCCTTCGCCCACCGAGGCGATGAAATGCGAGGCTGAGGCGGCGTTGTCGGACATTTCGCCGGTGGTGCGGTTCTGCTCGGTCAGCGCGCCGTTGACGTTCTCGAACACGGGGCGGATCGCATCGATCGCCTGCGAGATGCGGTGCACGGCATCGGCCGAGCCGGCCGCATCCTTCTGCAGCGCTTCGATCTTCTTGCTGATCTCTTCGGTCGCGCTCTGGGTTTGCACGGCCAGTGCCTTGACCTCGGTCGCCACCACGGCAAAGCCGCGTCCGGCTTCGCCCGCCCGCGCCGCTTCGATGGTGGAGTTCAGCGCGAGCAGCGTGGTCTGGCGCGCGATCTGCGCGATCAGGTTGACCACATTGCCGATGGCCGCGGAGGATTCGCGCAAGCGGTCGACATTGGTGCGTGCCTCCCTGGCGGCGGCGGTGGCGAGATCGGCGAGCTTGCCGGCATCGCGCACCTGCGCGCCGATGCCTTCCGCGGAGCGGGTGAACTTCTCGGCGGCCTGTGTGAAGGTGGTTGCAGTGCCCTGGGCGGTGCTGCTGCGACCGGTCAGCGCGTCGGTGCGTTCGCGGATGGTGGCGAGTGTCGCGGCGGTTGCCTCGGCGCCGGCCGCAACCGAGTGCGCCGCCCGCTCGAGCTGGCGGATGGTGCCGCCAAGCTCCAGTTCCAGGAGCTCGAGGAGTTCGCTCGTTGAATCCGATTCTGGGCCGGCATCGGTCGCAAGGGCCGGCTCCGGCGCTTTCGCCGCCGGCGCGGGCGCGACCGGCTCGGGCACGCGTTTGCGAAAAAAACCGAACGCCATGGTTGCTCTGGGAACGGGAAAGCAAGTTGAGGTTCCCCATTCTTCCACCGACGCGTGAAGTCGTGGTTAACACTTGCCTGTTTCGTGGGCAGAACCAAATACCTACATGCTGAGGGGCAGTGCCAAATCTTTGATTTTGGCGGTCCCGCGGCCTATAACGCCGCGCCTTCCACCCCCGGGCGATTCCGGGGTCGATTCCAAGAGACGTCGCATGGCCGGACATTCCCAATTCAAGAACATTATGCACCGCAAGGGCCGGCAGGATGCCCAGAAGTCGAAGCTGTTCGGCAAGCTGGCCCGCGAAATCACGGTTGCCGCCAAGCTCGGCACGCCCGATCCCGCCATGAATCCGCGGCTGCGCGCGGCGGTGGTCGCCGCGCGGCAGGAGAACATGCCGAAGGACAATATCGAGCGGGCGATCAAGAAGGCGATCGGCGGCGAGGGCGAGAACTATGACGAGATCCGCTACGAAGGTTATGGCCCCGGCGGGGTCGCCATCATCGTCGAGGCGCTGACCGACAACCGCAACCGCGCCGCCTCCGACATCCGCTCCTATTTCACCAAATCAGGCGGCAATCTCGGCGAAACCGGTTCGGTCGCCTTCATGTTCGATCGCGTCGGGCTGATTGAGTATGATGCCAGCGTCGCCTCCGACGATGCGATGCTGGACGCGGCGATCGAGGCGGGCGCCGATGACGTGAGCTCGAGCGAGAGCGGCCACGAGATCTATACATCCCCGGAAAGCTTCCGCGAGGTCGCAAAAGCGCTGGAGGCCAAGTTCGGCGAGCCGCGCAAGGCGGCGCTGACCTGGAAGCCGCAGAATACGGTTGCCGTCGATGACGAGACCGGCGAGAAGCTGTTGAAGTTGATGGACATGCTGAACGAGCACGACGACGTGCAGAACGTGTTCGCCAATTTCGAGATCTCCGACGCGCTGATGGCGAAAGTGGGGGGTTAGGACTCCGTTATTCCGGGGCGATGCGAAGCATCGAACTATGGTGCGCATGCGCACCTGAGAATCTCGAGATTCCGGGTTCGCCTCTTCGAGGCGCCCCGGAATGACGTGCCAAAGACACAAGCCGCGCTTTCCCCGGGTATGTCGCCCCGTTCCTGTTTCGTTGCTTCTCGCCAGAGGCTATCACTAGCCCATGGCACCCGCATCGATTCGCGCCCCAATCCGCATCCTTGGCATCGATCCGGGCCTGCGCCGTACCGGCTGGGGCGTGGTCGAGAGTGATGGCAACCGCCTGACCTTTGTCGGCTGCGGCTCGGTCGAGCCGCCGGACCATCTGCCGCTCGCGAGCCGCCTGCTGGTGATTCATGATGGCCTGGCCGCGGTGCTGCGCGATTTCAGCCCGGCGGAAGCCGCGGTCGAGCAGACCTTCGTCAACAAGGACGGCGTCGCCACCCTCAAATTGGGCCAGGCGCGCGGGGTCGCCATGTTGGTGCCGGCAAGTTTCGGCATCTCGGTGTCCGAATATGCGCCGAACCAGGTGAAGAAGACCGTGGTCGGCGCGGGCCATGCCGACAAGAACCAGATCGCGGTGATGTTGAAAATCCTCCTGCCCAAGGCCGAGCCGAAATCGCCCGATGCCGCTGACGCGCTGGCGGTCGCGATCACCCATGCGCACCATCGCCAGAGCGCGAGCCTGCGGCTCAAGGTGGTCGGCATATGATCGGCAAGCTGAAGGGCCTGATCGATTCCTACGGCGAGGATTTCGTCATCCTCGACGTCGGCGGCGTCGGCTATCAGGTGCATTGTTCGGCGCGCACGCTGCAGGCGCTGCCCACGCCCGGTGAGGCCGCGGTGCTGTCGATCGAAACCTACGTCCGCGAGGACCAGATCAAACTGTTCGGCTTCAGAAGCGACATCGAGCGCGAGTGGTTTCGCTTGCTGCAGACGGTGCAGGGCGTCGGCGCCAAAGTTGCGCTCGCCGTGCTCGGCACGCTGCCGCCGGCCGAGCTTGCCAATGCGATTGCACTGCGCGACAAGGCGGCCGTGACACGCACCCCCGGCGTCGGCCCCAAGGTCGCCGAGCGCATCGTCACGGAACTGAAGGACAAGGCCCCCGGCTTTGCCGATGTCGATCCCGCGGTGGTGCATCTGGCCGGCGCGGTCGACGAGGCCCGCGCCCCGCGCCCTGTCGCCGACGCGATCTCGGCGCTGGTCAATCTCGGCTACGGCCAGCCGCAGGCCGCCGCCGCGATTGCCTCCGCCGCGCGTAATGCGGGGGAGAACGCGGAGACGGCGCAATTGATCAGGCTGGGCCTGAAGGAATTGGCGAAGTGATGGTCTCGCATCTCAGCGGAGTGATCGCAGGGCAGACAAAGCGCAGCGTGCCTGCCATGCATGGGTTCGAATGGAAGGATGCTGGGCACAGCGCCAGGAGCGCCTTTGCCCACCCTACAACACTCCAAGCGGGAGTTCTCTTCACCTCGCCCCGCCTGCGGGGAGAGGTCGGATCGCATCGCCGATGCGATCCGGGCGAGGGGGACTCTCCGCGCACCGTGCTCGGGCAAGCAGCCCCTCACCCCGGCCCTCTCAACGCGGGCTTTGCGCGTTGCGTCCCCGTAAGGACGGAGAGAGGGAGAACTGCCAGCGTTGTGCGTTGGCAGGCATGACCAGCACCCCCTCCCGCATCGTGACACCCGAGCGCCGCAACGAGGATGCGGCTGATAGCGCGCTGCGTCCGCAGAACCTGTCCGAGTTCGTCGGCCAGGCGCAGGCGCGCGCCAATCTCTCGATCTTCATCGAGGCTGCGCGCAAGCGCGGCGAGGCGCTGGATCACGTGCTGTTCGTCGGCCCTCCCGGTCTTGGCAAGACGACGCTGGCGCAGATCGTCTCCCGCGAGCTCGGCGTCGGCTTTCGCGCCACTTCCGGCCCCGTGATCGCCAAGGCCGGCGATCTCGCCGCGCTGCTGACCAACCTCGAAGAGCGCGACGTGCTCTTCATCGACGAGATCCATCGCTTGAGCCCCGCGGTGGAAGAGGTGCTCTATCCCGCGATGGAGGACTTTCAGCTCGACCTCATCATCGGCGAGGGCCCGGCGGCGCGCTCGGTGAAGATCGAGCTGGCGAAATTCACGCTGGTCGGCGCCACCACCCGCGCCGGCCTCCTGACCAATCCGCTGCGCGACCGCTTCGGCATTCCGATCCGGCTCAACTTCTACACCATCGAAGAGCTGGAAAAGATCGTCAGTCGCGGCGCGCGCGTGCTCAAGGTCGGCATGACGGGCGATGGCGCCAACGAAATCGCGCGCCGCGCCCGCGGCACGCCGCGCATCGCCGGCCGGCTGCTGCGGCGTGTACGCGATTTCGCTTCCGCCGCTGACGCGGAGTCCATCGACCGCGCGATTGCCGATCATGCGCTGAGCGCGCTGGAAGTCGATGCCGCCGGCTTGGACGCCATGGACCGGCGCTATCTCACCACGATCGCCATGAACTATGGCGGCGGGCCGGTCGGCGTGGAAACGCTGGCGGCGGCTTTGTCGGAGCCGCGCGATGCGATCGAGGACATCATCGAGCCTTATCTCATCCAGTGCGGCTATCTGCAGCGCACCCCGCGCGGACGTGTATTGACCTCGCACGCTTTCCGCCATCTCGGGCTCGCCGAGCCCTCGCGTGATCCCGCGCAGTTCGGACTGTTCGGGAGTGACGAGGACTGATATCGTCGCTGCCGACATCGCCTTCACTCGTCATTGATCCTCGCAAGGATATCGAGCGCGACGTGCCGCGATGATTGCGCGACGCCCCCTTGCGCAATCCATTTGGGCCTATGCGACGTTCAGCATGACCGGAAATTAACCTTTTGCCGGCCACCGCGGCGGGCTATCCAATTTCCGCTTCAATTGCGCAATACGGCAAGCGCGCATCACCGCTGAGCCCGCATGTTTTCACGTCGTCGCTTCCTGAAACTTCTCGCCGGATTCGGCGCTTTTGGCACCTCGACTGCAGCCTATGGCTTCGGCGAGCCGCTCTTCCGGTTAAGCCTTGCGCGCTATGATCTGGCGCCGGCACGATGGCCGGCGGATTTACCGCTGAAGATCGCCGTTGTGGCGGACCTGCACGCCTGCGATCCCTGGATGTCGCTCGATCACATCGACGCGATCGTTAATCATACCAACGCCCTTAACGCAGATGTGATCGTGATGCTCGGCGACTACGTCGCCGGTTGCCGCCACATGACGCGCCGGATTCCGGCGGAGGCCTGGGCAGCGGTGCTGGCGCAACTGAAGGCGCCGCTCGGGGTGCATGCGATCCTCGGCAATCACGATTATTGGGACGACCGGGAAGTTCAGCGCGAGGGGCAGGGCACCACGGCCGCGCGGCGCGCGCTGGAGGCGGTCGGCATTCCCGTCTACGAGAACGACGCCGTGCGTCTGAAAAAAGCCGGCCGGCCGTTCTGGCTTGCCGGGCTCGGCGATCAGCTCGCCTATGTGCCGGCGGCGCGTTTCAGGCGCATCAGGCGCATCGGCGTCGATGATCTCGGCGCGACGCTTGCGAAAGTCACCGACGACGCGCCGGTCATTCTGCTGGCACATGAGCCGGACGTCGCCTCTCGCGTGCCGGATCGGGTGGCATTGCAGCTCTCCGGGCACACCCATGGCGGCCAGGTGCGGCTGCTGGGCTGGTCGCCGGTGGTGCCGTCGCGCTACGGCAACCGCCTGGCCTATGGCCACGCCCGGTTCAATTGCGACGTGGTCGTCTCCGGCGGGCTCGGCTGCAGCATCATGCCCTTCCGCTTAGGGGTGCCGCCGGAGCTCGTGCTGGTGACGTTGGGCGGATCCGGTCCGGCGGTGTCCTAGTTCCACTGGGGCCTTCGATCGCTTGCGCATCAAACGGATTTGCGCAAAACGATCTGCTTTCCAGGCAATGAGGCCCCGCAAGTGACGTTACCTCATCTCGACGGCGAGATCCGCGACGGCCGGCATCACATGCAGGTGCGCGTCTATTACGAGGACACCGATTTCTCCGGCATCGTCTATCACGCCAATTATCTGCGCTTCATGGAGCGCGGCCGCACCAATCATTTGCGGCTGATGGGGGCCGAGCAGCACGCGCTGTTCGCGCAGGCCGAAAGCGAGGCGCCCGGCTTTGCCTTTGTCGTGCGCTCGATGCAGATCGACTATCTCAGGCCGGCGCGGATGGACGACGTGCTCGACATCCTCACTTGGCCGGTCGCGGTGAAGGGCGCCTCCATCACCCTGGCGCAAGAGGTGCGGCGCGGTGAGGATTTGCTGGTGAAAGCCGAGGTGCGCGTCGCCTTCATCAGCGAGGGGCGGGCACATCCCATCCCGAAGGCACTCCGTGCAGTTCTGAAAGCCGATATGGCTTAGCTATGGCACGATAGAGAACGACCCATCGACTTCTCAATCCCTGCCGCTACCTTAGGGCATCCCGATCCGCTTTCCCGAGGCCATCATGTCACGCCCGCCGCTGCCGCCCTTTACTGAACAAACCGCCGTGCAAAAGGTGCGCATGGCGGAAGACGCCTGGAATTCCAGGGAGCCGGAACGCGTCGCGCTGGCCTACACCGAAGGAAGCCGCTGGCGCAATCGCTCGGAGTTTCTCGAAGGCCGCGCCGCCATCGTCGCTTTCCTGACGCGCAAATGGGCGAAGGAATTGGACTATCGCCTGATCAAGGATCTCTGGGCCTTCCATGGCAATCGCATCGCGGTGCGCTTTCAATATGAGTGGCACGACGCGAGCGGCCAGTGGCATCGTTCTTACGGCAACGAGCAATGGGAATTCGACGAGCACGGCCTGATGCGGCGCAGAGAAGCCAGCATCAACGACATCGAGATTGCCGAGAAGGATCGGCGTTTCCATTGGCCCGCACCCGGCCCTCGCCCCGCCGACGTGCCGGGATTGAGTGAGAGTCCATTTTAATTCTCCGATGTCGTCCCGGACAAGCGAGCGAAAGCGAGCGCCGATCCGGGACCCATCACCGCAGGCATACGTTATTGCGAAAGCTGCTAACCCTTGCTCGTCATGCCCGGGCTTGACCCACGGCTGTCCGGTTTAGAATTTGTGGACAAGGGGCATGGCGTTGATTCTAGTCTGTTCTGGACGTCTGCAAGCGTTCCGGGACACGACAGGAGATCAGCGCCATGCCGCATCACAATACAGTATTCCGCGAGGTTCTGAAGCTCGTGCCGTGGCATCGGTTTGAAGCGCTTGTGGAAGGAGATGATGCGGATGCGCGCGTGCGGCGGCTGCCGACCAAGGTGCAGTTCCTGGCATTGCTGTACGGCCAACTTTCGGGGGCGGCGGGGCTGCGCGAGATTGTGACGGCTCTTTCGAGCCATGAGGCGCGGCTCTACCACCTTGGCGCAGCGCCGGTCCGGCGATCAACTTTGTCCGACGCCAACGCCAACCGGCCTTTCACGGTGTTTACCGGGCTGCTGGAGTTGATGATGAAGCAGGCCCACCGTGGCTTGCGCCGCAAGGTGGCGAGGCGGTCTATCTGATCGATGCCACCAGCGTGCGGCTGAACAGATATAGTGCCGACTGGGCGCAGTTTTCGGCCGGCGTCTGCGGCGCCAAGGTGCATGTGATCTACGACGCCGACGCCGATCAGCCGATCTATGCGGCGGTCACCGCGGCCAATGTCAACGATATCACGGCAGCCCATCAGATGCCGGTCGAGCCGGGTGCGACCTATGTCTTCGATCTCGGCTATTACGACTATCTTTGGTGGGCCGCGCTTGATGCCGCCGGATGCCGGATCGTCACCCGCTTCAAATCCAATACGCCGCTGGACGTCATCGAGGAGCTTGCGGTCGTTCCCACCAGCAACATTCTCTCCGACCGTATCGGCTTCTTGCCCGCGCGCCAGGCCAAGAGCCGCCGCAATCCGATGCAGGATGCCGTGCGCGAGGTGCGGGTCAGGACCGACACCGGCAAGATCCTGCGCATCCTGTCGAACGATCTCGATGCCCCCGCCGAGGAAATCGCCGAGCTCTATCGCCGGCGCTGGGCCATCGAGCTGTTCTTCCGCTGGGTCAAGCAAACCTTGAAGATCACCCGCTTCGTCGGCACCTCCGAGAATGCGGTGCGCATCCAGATCGCCGTTGCTCTGATCGCCTTCCTGCTGCTACGTCTGGCTCAAGCTGCCCAAAAAGCCGTCCGAAGCCCGCTCGTCTTCGCCAGGTTGGTCCGCGCCAACCTCTTGCACCGCAGATCAATCCACAATCTGCTCGATCCGCCACCGATCCTTCAAGATCAGCAACAGATGAGCCTTGCTCTATGCTAACTCTCAACCGGACAGCCGTGGGCTTGACCCGGGCATCCACGTCTTCCGCGCGCCCACCACAAGATCGTGGATGGCCGGGACAAGCCCGGCCATGACGGTGAACCTATCGATCCATTCGGCGATGAGCGCAAAGGCTCGCGGGGACCGGCTTGCGCTCCTCCTTCGCTCTTGAGCTACGGCGGACAGGTCGCTTGGCCGGGACAGAAGTCTACGCCGCCGCCTTGTGGCGGGCGATCTCGGCCTTGTAGAGCTCGAATTCTTCCGCGATCGCCTTCGCCACCGAGGGCCGCGCGCGCAAGCGCTCGTAATAGGCCTTCACGGCCGGCCATTTCGCGAGTTCAACCGGCGGCGTCGCCATGGTCCAGTTGATTACGGTGACGAGATAGGCGTCGGCCACGCTGAAATGGTCGAGCAGATACTCGCGGTCTCTCAGGTAATTCTCGAGATAGTCGAGCCGCGAGAGATTTTTCTCGAGCACGTAAGTCTTCACCTCCGGCGCCGCCTTCTTGTCGAGGAGCGGTACGAACAAGCCCTTGTGCAGTTCGGTACCGATGAAGCAGAGCCATTGATGCAGCCGGCTGCGCTCCATGCCAGGCGCAGTCCCGAGGCCGGCCTGCGGCAAGCGGTCGGCGACATATTGCAGGATCGCGGCATTCTCGGTCAGCACCGCGCCATCGTCGGTGCGCAGCGTCGGGACCAGCCCGAGCGGATTCACCTTGCGGAAGTCGGAGCCGTCTTTCCGCACCACTTTGGTCTTGGGATCGACTTCCAGATAGTTGGCCTCCGCGCCCGCCTCGTAAAGTGCGATCCGTGTCGCCATCGAGCAGGCGAGCGGCGAGAAATACAGGTCCATCGGAATCCTCCTTGGGGCGTTGGGCCAGCGCAGCGGGCCGTTGTTGATTTTTATACTGTTTCGCATAATATCTTCGCCGTCAAGGAATTTATTGCGAGATGGTACAAAAAACTGGGAAGCCGGGAAGCGAGCCGAAAGCGGCTGCCACGGGCGAGCCGAAGCGACGCGGGCGTCCGCGCGCCTATGAGCCCGACGTGGCGCTCGGCAAGGCGCTCGACCTGTTTCGGAAGGGCGGCTTTGCCGCGACGTCATTGGATGATCTCTCCGCCGCGACCGGCATGAACCGGCCGAGCCTCTACGGCGCCTTCGGCGACAAGCGCGAGCTCTACATCAAGAGCTATCAACGCTATCGCGACGATGCGCGCGCAGCGCTGAGCGATGTGTTCAGGAGCGAGCTCGGCTTACGCAAACGGCTGGAACGGATCTATGCGGTCGCGCTCGACATGTATCTTTCCGGCGAAGACGGACCGAAAGGCTGCTTCACGGTGCTGACCGCAGCATCCGATGCCGTGCATGATCCGGCCATTCGCGCCATGGTGATTGACGCATTGTCCGAGCTCGACAAGGCTTTCGCCAGATGCTTCCGCCTGGCCAAGGAGAAGGGCGAACTGCCGGACGCGGCCGACCCGGTCGCGCTGGGGCAGCTCGCCTCTGCAACTCTCCACACGATAGCCGTCCGCGCCCGCGCCCACGTGCCGCGCAAGGAGCTGGAAGCGATCGTGAAGAACGCGATCGGCGTGATGTGCGGAATGGCCGCGAAATAACCTCGCCGTCGTCCCGGCCAACGAGCCGGGACCCAGACCGCGGAATCCATCAATTGGGCACGGTGGCAGACGCCCTCCGCAACAACAACGTCCTGTGGTTATGGGCCCTGGCTTTCGCCAGGGCGACCGAGATCAATTCGCGCGGCGGGGGCGACGACTAATATCCCCGCCTGCGATCCACCACGTTCTCCAGTTTGCCGCCGGTTTCGAACCGCGCGATCTGGTCCGCCACATAGCGCGAGATCGCGTCCGCATCGGTATCGGCTGCATTGTGTGGCGTCAGCACGACCTTGGGATGGTTCCAGAACCGGCTGTCGGCGGGCAGGGGCTCCTGCGTGAAGACATCCAATGATGCAGCGCCGAGCGTGCCGTCGTCGAGACAGGCCAGGATATCCGCCTCGTTCTGCAGGCCGCCACGGCCGGCATTGATGAGCACGGGCGCGCCGAGCGGGCTCGTCCGGTTGAGCTTTGCAAAGAGGCCGTGGTTGAGGATGCCCCGCGTATCCGCCGTCAGCGGCAGCAGGCAGACCAGAATGTCCGTGCGGCGCAGGAACGCCTCGAGCTGCGCGCCGCCTGCAAAGCATGCGATGCCCTCGATCTCCTTGCGGCTCCGGCTCCAGCCCGTCACGCCAAAGCCGATCTGCTTCAAGATCCGCGCCGCATGCGTGCCGAGCGTCCCGAGCCCCATGATGCCGACCGAAATCGCGCTGGCCGGCCATTGGTATTTCGGTGCCCAGCGCCTGGCGCGCTGCGAGTCCCGCAAATAGAGCTCCTGCCGGTGATGCATCAGCACGTGCAGAACGACATATTCCATCATCCGCCTGGTGAGGTCGTCGACCGCGACCCGCACCAAGGGCACCTCGGGCAGCGATTTGTCGGCCATCAGCGCATCGACGCCGGCGCCGAGGTTGAAGATCACCTTCAGGTTCGGAAAGGCCGCGAGCTCGCCGGGAACCGGCTTCCACACCGCCGCATAATGCACCTCGGACGGATCGCAGCCGGCCGCGGGCAGCAGGACAACGCGCCGGTCGCCGCACACCTGCTCGAAGCGGGCTTTCCATCGCTCCGGCGACCAGTTGTCGGTACCGCCATGGATCAGAAGCGCGAGCGCGCCTTTCGTCATTTGCAATTTAGCCTCATCTTCTGGGGGATCAGCCGGCGACATTAACGTGCGCATCCGCCCCCGCAAAATATTTCCGCGCGCTGTCGGCTCGGGGCATAATGCAGCGTCTTTCAGAGGAAACGAGGGGATCGATAGCCCATGCTCTATGCCATCCTTTGTTACCATGACGAGGATTTTGTCGGCTCCTGGAGCAAGGAGCAGGATGCCGCCGTGATGAAGAAGCTGGCCGTGGTGCAGGAGAAGCTGGCAAAACAGGGCCGGTTGGGTCCGGTGGCGCGGCTGCTGCCGACCACGGCCGCGACCACGCTGCGCAAGGACGATCCGCCGCTCGTGCTCGACGGCCCCTATGCCGAGACCAAGGAGCAGCTTCTCGGCTTTTACCTGATCGATTGCAAGAATCTCGACGAAGCGCTCGACGTCGCCAAGGAACTCGGCGCCGCCAATCCCGGCGGGGCCTATGAGATCCGCCCGGTCGGGATGTTCGCACCCGGAGGTGCTTTGAAGTGACCGAGACCGACACCGCCTGGATCGATGCCGCGCTGAGCTCGGCGCGTCCGCAGGCGGTCGGCGCCTTGTTGCGCTACTTCCGTGACCTCGACACCGCGGAGGAGGCGTTTCAGAACGCATGTCTGCGCGCGCTGAAAACCTGGCCGCAGAACGGTCCGCCGCGCGATCCCGCGGCCTGGCTGATCATGGTCGGCCGCAATGTCGCGATCGACGAGGTCCGCCGCAAGCGCAAGCAGGAGCCGTTGCCGGACGACGATCACGCGATCTCCGATCTCGGTGATGCCGAGGATGAAATCGCCGAGCGGCTCGACGGCTCGCATTATCGCGACGACATCCTGCGGCTGATGTTCATTTGTTGCCATCCCGAGCTGCCGCCGACCCAGCAGATTGCGCTGGCGCTGCGCATCGTCTCGGGCCTGTCGGTGAAGCAGATCGCGCGGGCGTTTCTGGTCAGCGAAGCGGCGATGGAGCAGCGCATCACGCGGGCCAAGGCGCGCGTGGCGGATGCCAATGTGCCGTTCGAGACGCCGGGCGCGGTCGAGCGCTCGGAGCGGCTCGCCGCGGTGGCCGCGATGATCTACCTGATCTTCAACGAGGGTTATTCGGCGAGCGGCGATACCGCGGAAATCCGCAAACCGCTTTGCGAGGAGGCGATCCGCCTGGCGCGGCTGCTGCTCCGGCTGTTCCCGAGCGAACCCGAGATCATGGGCCTGACGGCGCTGCTCCTGCTGCAGCATGCGCGCACGGAGGCGCGGTTCGATGCGGACGGCAGCTTGATCCTGCTCGAGGACCAGGATCGCTCGCTCTGGAATCAAAAGTTGATCGCCGAGGGGCTGGCGCTGATCGACAAGGCGATGCGCCATCGCCGCAGCGGGCCCTACCAGATCCAGGCCGCGATCGCCGCGCTGCATGCGCGGGCTGCAAGGCCCGAGGATACCGACTGGAAGCAGATCGACCTGCTCTATGGCGCGCTGGAGGTGATCCAGCCGTCGCCCGTGGTCACGCTCAACCGCGCGGTCGCGGTCTCCAAGGTGCGCGGGGCCGAAGCCGCGCTCGAGATGATCGAGCCCTTGGCGCCGCGGCTTGCCAACTATTTCCATTTCTTCGGCGTGCGCGGCGCCTTCCTGATGCAGCTCGGCCGCAACGAAGAGGCCCGCGTCGCCTTCGATCGCGCCATCGCGCTCGCCAACACGTCCGCCGAAGCCGCGCATATCCGCATGCATCTCGACCGCCTGATGCGCGACAGCGAGCCGAAAGGCAAGAAGGCGGGGAAGTAGGTCCTCCCATACATCCTGTCATTCCGGGGCGCCTCCGCCGGTCCGCGCGAAGCGCGGCACGATGACAGGCTCCGAGGCGAACCCGGAATCCCGGGATTCTCAGGTGCGCAATTGCGCACCATGGTTCGATGCTTCGCATCGCCCCGGAATGATGGCGCCAAATTTTCCCCGAGCACCTGTCGGCCGCTGCTTCCCCCGTTCGTCTATTGGTCGAAGCATCACCAATGGAGCGAGCCATGCCGACCCATATGCAACACGAGCTGAAGGACTCCCGGGTCTCAAGGCCCGCGCTGTGGCTGGGCCGCCTGTTGTCGGGGTCGGCGATCCTGTTCCTGCTGTTCGACGGAGCCATCAAGCTCCTGCCGCTCTCCGTCGTCACCGACACGATGGACAGGATAGGCTATGGTTCCAGCGAGACGCTGGCGCGCACGCTGGGGGCCATCACCATGATCTGCACGGTGCTCTATGCAGTCCCCCCGACGTCGTTCGTCGGCGCTATCCTCCTGACCGGTTATCTCGGCGGGGCGATCGCATCTCACCTTCGCATCGGCAGTCCGCTGTTCACCCACATCCTGTTCGGGCTCTATCTCGGTCTGATGGTGTGGGGTGGATTGTGGCTGCGCGATGAGAAGCTGCGCCAGCTCCTGCCATTCCGAACGTGATGTTGGCGCCTTGCACAGAGCGACCACATTTCGGTGGAATTCTGTCGCAGTCATCGGTCTTAACCACCACGCCTAGCCCAAGGAGCAGACCATGCAAGTGACCCCTTACGTGCACTATGACGGCAACTGCGAAGCAGCATTCAAGTTCTACGAAAAGGAGCTGGGTGCGAAGATCGAGGTGATCATGCGTTACGAGCAGGGGCCGCCGGAGATGCCCTCATCCCCTGAGTACAAGAACAAGATCATGCACGGCATGATCTCGATCGACGGTGCCCCCATCATGGGCTCCGACGCCCCGCCGCAGCATTTTCAAAAACCACAGGGCTTCTCGCTGTCATTGAGCGTAAACGATCCTGCGGAAGCCGAGCGCAAGTTCAACGCGCTCTGCAAGGGCGGCAGTGTGACCATGGCGTGGTCGAAAACCTTCTTTGCCAAAGGCTTTGGCATGGGCGTCGACCAGTTCGGCATTCCCTGGATGGTGATCTCGCCGCTGCAGCAGTAGAGCGCATAAAGCGAAGACGAAGCGGACACATTTGTCACCCCGTCATCCCTGAGGTGCTCGCGCAAGCGAGCCTCGAAGGATCAGCGGCCCGCTGCGAGAGCCGGGCCGTCGCCCTTCGAGACGCGCGCGACGCGCGCTCCTCAGGGGTGACGGTGACACTTGGGAGGTGGTTCAGTCTAAAGCGATTTCCAACTACCTGCACGGCCGGTAGATCGCCGCGAGCTCCCGGCCGCGCAGCAACAGGAGGTGGGACGTCAATCCGCCGCGGCGAATGATCCAGTCTCTCACCGCGGCAGGGTAGGCCTCCAGGACCAGTTCGGAGGCCTCCGGCTCGGCATAGAAGCGTCCGCGCCGGTCGACCGAGCGGGCGGCGTGGAAGCCGAGCACGGCGCGGCGGGTCACGCAGATGCGATCGTTCGGCACGATGCTCAGCACCAGCGTGCAGGCCGAGAAGCAGGGCCCGTCGATGATCACGCGCTCGCCGGAATTGCGCACAGCCTCGAACAGGTCGAGAAACGGACCGACCTCGCCGCCGGGGCTGGAAAGGATGCGAACCGAGGCGCGCAGCGGCGTTGCGCAGAGCGCAAGCACCGCAACAGTCGCAATCAGGGTTCGCAAGCTGCGCAAGCTCTCACCCGTTTCGTCTCTGGCCGCGCAGCGTCGGCAATCCGATGCCCGCGGCATCAAACCCGCCATCGACCGCCAGGATCTGACCGGTAATGTAACTGGAGCGGTCGGAGCCGAGAAAGTAGATGGCCTCGGCCAGTTCCTCTTCAAGGCCGTAGCGGTTGAGCGGAATAGCATCGTGATAATCGGCGCGGATTTGTGGCGTATGCACGGCCTTGGCCATCGCGGTGTCGACTGGTCCCGGCGCGACGGCGTTGACGCGGATGCCGAGGGAGGCCAGTTCCACCGCAAGCTGTTTGGTCAGATGCGCGAGGGCGGCCTTGCTGGTGCCGTAGGCCGAGCGCAGCGTCGAGGCGCGCACCGCCGAAATCGAGGTGATGTTGACCACCGCGCCGCCGCCGGCCTCCCGCATCAGCGGTACGGCGGCCTTGGTGCAGAGGAAGGGGCCGGTGAGATTGACGGCGAGAATCCGGTTCCAGTCGGTCTCCGAGGTGTCCAGGAGCGGGGCAAAGGTCGCAATTCCCGCATTGTTGATCAGCGTATCGAGCCGGCCGAAGCGCTTTGCCACCTGATCCAGGGCTTGAGCCACCTGGCTCGCGTCGGAAACGTCGCAATGCAGCGCCAGCGTATCGGGGCTGGCGAGCGCGGCGGCCGCGCCATCCAGGAGCTCGCGCTCGATGTCGAGCAGCGCGACGTGCCAGCCGTCGGCGAGGAAGCGTTTGGCGGTGGCAAGGCCGATACCGCGCGCGGCTCCCGTCACCAGTGCGACTTTTTGCGCAGAAGAGGTCATTCCATCATCCATGATCAAATTCGGAAGTGCCCGGCTTGCAGCCAGGCACCCGCTTTTAATGGCGAGCGCGCCCGCCGTCCCAAAATAATTTGCCGGAGGTGTCTGGAAGCTGTCTGCGGGACGAGGTGCCGTTCGTCCTATGAGGGAACGCCGGCCAGATCGCGCCGGCAATTAAGGGAATCTCTCATGTCGCTCACGCTGCATTACCATCCGCTGTCGTCCTTCTGCTGGAAGGTCCTGATCGCCCTCTACGAAAACGGCACGCCGTTCACGCCAAAGCTGGTCAATCTCGGCGATCCGGACGAGCGCGCCGCGCTGTTGAAATTGTCGCCCATCGGCAGATTTCCGGTGTTGCGCGACGATGCGCGGGAGCGGACGGTACCGGAATCGAGCATCATCATCGAATACCTCGATCGCCATTATCCCGGTCCTGTCAGGCTGGTCTCCGACGATCCGGAAGCCGCCTTGCAGATGCGGCTGCGCGACCGCTTCTTCGATCTCTATGTCCACCTGCCGATGCAGAAGATCATCGGCGACCGCCTTCGCGCCGCGGACAAGAAGGATCGGCATGGCGTCGAAGAAGCCAGGGCACAGCTTCGTAGCTCCTACGACATCATCGAGCAGCAGATGGCGGCCGGTCACTGGGCCATGGGCAGGGACTTTACGCTCGCCGACTGCTCGGCGCTGCCGCCCCTGTTCTACGGCAACAAGGTCGAGCCGTTCGGTCCGGCGCGCAAGAATGTCGCCGCCTATTTCGAACGGCTGCAGGCGCGGCCCTCGGTGGCGCGGGTGCTCAAGGAGGCCGAGCCCTATTTCCACCTGGTGCCGAAGGAGGGCTGAATGACGGCCCGCGACAAGGCGGACACCATCCGCGCACTGTTCGCCGCCTATCTCGCCAATGACCGCAAGCGTGTCGAAGATTCCTTCATCACGGATTTTCGCTTCACCAGCCCTTATGACGATGCGCTCGACAAGGCGACCTACTTCGAGCGCTGCTGGAGGACCAGCGACTGGATCGCGCGGCACGAGCTCGAACGGATCTTCGTTCAGGGCAGTGAGGCCTTTGTGACGTACCTCTGTGTCGCGAAGGACGGCAGGAGCTTTCGCAACACCGAGTTCTTCACCTTCAGGGGCGACAAGGTGAGCCGCATCGACGTCTATTTCGGCGCGGCTTACCAGAACGGCCGCCTGCTCCAACAGCCGCGATAGTGAGAGGGAGGACAATTACCTCCGAAATAATTTCGCCAGACCTGTCGGCGGCGCACAACCTGGTTCGTCCTATGAGCATGATCCGCACCGGAGGCCCGCGTAGCGCAACGTGAATACTGGCCTTCCGAATTGATCATGCGCAAAGCGAAACGGCGCTGGCAACGACGCTTCGGCGCAGACACCGCAATGTAAATCGCACGGAGAAGAGCAATGCGTTTCATGCTGTTGATGATCCCGAGAGGCTATGAGGCGGCGGCGCCTGGCACGATGCCGCCGGTCGAAGCCGTCGAGAAGATGATGAAATACAACGAGGAGCTGAAGGAGGCCGGCGTTCTGGTCACGCTGGACGGGCTGCACCCGCCGTCAATGGGCGCGCGGGTCTCCTTCGAAGGCGGCAAGCCGCTCGTCACCGACGGCCCGTTCATCGAGAGCAAGGAAGTGATCGGCGGCTATTGGATGATCGAGGTGAGTTCGAAGGAAGAGGCGATCGCCTGGGCCAAGCGCTGCCCAGCCTCCGCTAACGAGATCATCGAAATTCGCCAGGTGCAGGAGATGGCGGATTTCCCCGCCGAGATCCAGCAAGCCGCCGCCGGCTTTGCGGAGCTGCAGCGGTCATCCGCGCGCTAAGCGGCAGCCGCGTCCCCCACTTCGAGTATTTCCAACCAGCGAAGGCCAAAGGAGACCACATCCCATGAGCGCCAACGACACCTATCTTGCAATCTTCCTGGGCAGCAAGACCAGTCCGCAAATGACCGCCTGGATGGCGCTTCCCGAAGGGGAGCGGCGCGCCAAGGAGCAGCAGGGCATGGCCGCCTGGAAAGCCTGGGCCGAACAGCACCAGGGCGCCATCGTTTACATGGGCGGGCCGCTCGGCAAGACCAAGAAGGCGGATGCAAAGGGCATCACCGACATCAGCAACCATCTCGGCGCCTTCACGGTGGTCCGCGCCGCCTCCCACGAGGCCGCCGCAAAGCTCTTCGAAAACCACCCGCACTTCACCATTTTCCCGGGCGAATCCATCGAGATCATGCCGGTTCTGCCGATCCCGGGCGGCTAGTTCGGTCAAACCGGGCAGGCTCTCAAGCCGCTCAGGTGAGGCTTTGAGATCCTGCCCGGTCCGACCAGCGTAGTGACCTTTGCATCCGCCTCATGTAAAAGCCATTTACATGAGTTGGCGCAAGGATCAGCGCCGCGCGGAGCGCGGCTATCACCACGGCAATCTGAAGGAAGCGCTGCTGCAGGCGGCGCTCGACCTGATCGCGCAGAAGGGCGCGGCCGGTTTTACCTTTGCCGACGCGGCGCGCATGGCGGGCGTGAGCCCGGCGGCGCCGTACCGGCATTTTCGCGATCGCGACGAACTGTTGTCCTCGATCGCGCAACGCGGCTTCGAGCAGTTCGAGGCGGCGCTGACGGGTGCGTGGGACGACGGTCGTCCTAACACCATCACCGCCTTCGAGCGGGTGGGGCGAGCCTATCTCGCTTTCGCGCGCGAGGAGCCGGCCTTCTATTCCGCGATGTTCGAATCGGGTCTGCCGGCCGATTCCAATCCTGCACTGATGGCCGCGAGCGAACGCGCCTTCGGCGTGCTGCGCGCCGCGGCCGAACGGCTTGCGGCCCTTGCGCCGCCCGGGGTGCCACGCCCGCCAGCGATGATGATGGCGCTGCATATCTGGGCGATGTCGCACGGCATTGCTTCGCTGTTTGGGCGCGGTGACGGCGCGCGGCGCAAGCTGCCGATGTCGCCGGAGGAATTGCTGGAAGCCGAAGTGCTGATCTACCTGCGCGGCCTCGGCTTCCCGACCGATCGTCGGGCCGAGGAGGGCAGTGCGCAGGACAAGCCGGCGGGACCCTGGGGCAAGCCGAAATAAGGTTCCAAAATAGTCTCCGAAAATAATTCCGAAGGCGCGACCGGTGGTCGCCTTGACAAAAATCCGGGATGGGATAGCTATGTAAATGTTATTTACATTCACACCGGCGTGATGCCGTGGTGCCGCAAATGGAGAGCGAAATGGCCTACACCGCAGACGTCAATCGCTGGCGCGGTCCGGCGCAAGAGCCCTATGACCGGCCCTATTATCGGCCGCACATGCTCGATACGCCCTGGCATCCCGGGTGGATCGTCGTCACCATCCTCGGCTTCATCATCTGGTGGCCGATTGGACTTGCCCTTCTCTTTTTCACTCTCGGGAGCAGAAAAATGGCGTGTTGGAGTCACCACGACAGCGATCGCTGGCAGAACAAGATGGAGCGCATGCAGTACAAGATGGAGCGCATGCGCAACCGCATGGAGCGCCGCGGTTTTGGCTGGGGCTTCGGGCCGCCCTCGAGCGGCAACCGCGCCTTCGATGAGTACCGTGAGGAGACGCTGCGGCGTCTCGAAGAGGAGCAGCGCGAGTTCAAGGAATTCCTGAGCCGTCTGCGCCACGCCAAGGACAAGGAGGAGTTCGACGCCTTCATGGCCCAGCATCGCAGCCGCCCCACGCAGGGTCCCGATCAACAGCCGCCGCAGGGCTGACCGCACGAGCCAAAGCCTTTAGGCGAGTGCCCCCATGACACCTAGAGGCTGAATGCCGCCCGTTTGCGCAAGCAGACGGGCGGTTTTGTTTTGAGGCGCTGGATAGAGCAGTTGCCAAGCCGAAGGCATCGGGAAGACGTGCGCCGACCTCCGCTGTCATTGCGAGCGAAGCGAAGCAATCCAGACTCTCTCCACGGATGCAGTCTCTCTCTCTCTCTCTCTCTCTCTCTCTCTCTCTCTGCGGATGCAGCAGTCTGGATCGCGCAATGACGGGCCTGGTTGAAAGGCACTCGTCCAGCTCTGCAACTTGACCGGCGCACGCGCTAACGCACGCTCATGCGCTTTAAGGCTTGTCCTGGGTTTCGCGCCGCGGCTGGTCGAGCAGGTTCAACGCCGTGTTGATCTTTTCCAGGAGGCGTTCGACCTCGTCGCGCTTCTCGGGTTCGCACTCCTGCTGCAGGCGCTGGATCAGCTCTTGCTTTCGCGCAAGAAGTGCTGCCACCGTTGTCATCACGACCTCTTGACGAGCCCGTGCAGCCAGCTGCAGCAGCCGCGGCGGTATGCCTGACGGCTCGCGAGACAGCATGGTGCGCAGCCGGTCCGCGACCTCGTCGCGGATTGCCCGATTGTGTTTGGCGTCAAGGTCCATCGCTTGCCTCACGGCCTCACAGAAATGTCCAAAAGGCAATGTGGAAGCCGGCCCTGAGGTTCCGGGAATGTACGATTTTGTACATTTCGTCCGCTGCGGCTCAGGTTCCGTGCCTGCCGGTTCCCGCAAGCGGCGTTCCAAAGCCGAGAATGTCGTGGCCGAGCTGTCATGCGCGCGAGCAAAGGTGCGGTGACGCGGGAAAGAATGGCGGCTCAACCTGGCCGCGACGGCCTCTGGCGCGCCGGAGGCACGAGAGCGAGCAGGATCAGGTGAATGCGATCCTGCTTAGCTTGCCGAAGCAATCATTGCGCCCGCAGTTGAATCAGGATTTTCGCGATCGCGACCACCGCGAGCAGCGGCGCCAGCACCTGGAGCAAGCGTCCCCATCTTTGGTGCCAGGCTTCCCACTCGGCTTGCTTGGGTCCCGGCACTGCGGGTCGGTACGCATACCAACAACCGATGAGTGCGCCGGTCAGCGTGATCCAGGAATCGATCGTTTGCGCGAAAAACATCTGGCCCATCTTGCGCCGTTACTTCCATGGTCCAGCATGCGGCAACGCCGGTTGTCCCACATATCCCTACCCATGCGCCCCACAATGCCGAAAAGAAAATCGAACGGCGGACCGACAATCAAGTGATCTCCCGCGTGGTGCAACACCATGCTAGCCTTCCGCTGCGATCGGCGGCAACTGTCGGAGCGGACTTCATGAGCAGGCGGATCAATCGGTGCATCGAGCTGTTGGAGCAGGATCAGGCGATCTATTATGACGGTCCGCACAGCGGCCATGTGCTGACCTCTGCGCAAGGCGGCATCGATGCCGCGACCTGGGCCGACTACATGAATGTCGGCATGGAGCACGGCTGCTTCGACATGACCGGCCTTGCCGCGTACATGCGCGGCATGGTCGAGGCCGGACCGACACGATCGGGACATCTCACGCCGGCCGTGATCGTCGAGGCGCCGGTGAATGGAATTGACGCCGCGCATGTGCGGTACAACGCCTGGCAGTTCCGCCAGATCCTCGGCCGCGGCGTGCATGGCATCCTCCTCTGTCAAGCCGAAAGCGCCGATGCGGTGCGGGCGTTCGTGGAGTCCTGCCGTTATCCGCACAACACGATTGGCGTCGATCCCTCTCTTCCCTCGCCGATGGCGCGGATGGAGGGAGCGATACGCGCGAGTGACGGCGGGACCGACGCCGCCGGTCGCAAGCTGCTCGGCATCGGCACGCGCGGGCGCGGATCGGAGGCCACAGCCGCGCCGATGTGGGGCTTGTCGGTCGAAGACTACATGGACCGCTGCGATCCGTGGCCGCTCAATCCGAAAGGTGAGCTGTTGCTGGGTGTGAAGCTGGAAAGCCCGGAAGGCGTTGCCAACTGCGAGGAGATTCTCGCGGTCCCGGGGCTCGGATTTGCCGAGATGGGTCCGGGCGATTTGAGTCTTGCGCTCGGCTACCGCACGATCCCGCGGGAGCCTTATCCAGCGGAGATGCAAATCGCCCGCGACCGCATCCTCGCGGCCTGCCGCAAGAACGGCGTCGCTTTCCTGCAGTCCTGCACCGCGGATAACGTGATCGTCCGCATCGAGGAAGGCGTGCGCATCATCGCAGGCCATAGCGAAACATGCGCGATCAGGGGGCGCGCCCACCAGAAGCGGAAATTGCCGGTGTGAATCCGTCGTGTTGCATTCGTGCATCCGGCGATCGAGCTGTAGACCCCGATGAGTGCCTTCATCCAGCCCATCATCGCGAGGAGCGAAAGCGACGAAGCAACCTGGGCCGTAAACCCATAAATTGGAGTGGTCGAGATGGTCGAACGCCAACAGCTCCTAGCGGGCGAGCGGCGACCTTGATATGAGATGGAAATGTTGAAGATCTCCTGCCTGTGCGGCCAAGTCCGCGTCAAAATCCCAAAATTGCCGAGCTTCATCAACGAGTGCAACTGCACCCTCTGCAGCAAGTCGGGTGCCCGATGGGCCTACTTCAATCCGTCGGAAGTCGGCATCGAGGGAACGACGAAGGGATATAGCCGGGCAGACAAGGAAGACCCGGCTGCAGAAATCCAGTTTTGTGCAAATTGCGGTTCAACGACGCACTTCATTCTGACCGCGAGTGCCATATCGAAGTTCGGGAATAGCCAGATGGGCGTCAATATGCGTCTCGCGGACGAGAAGGATCTCGCCGGAATAGAATTACGCTATCCTGACGGACGAGCTTGGCCGGGCACAGGCGGCTTTGGTTATGTGCAGGAGGCTCGGATTATCGGCCGAGCAGCTTCGGAATGAGAGCTCGCGGTGAAGGTCGCCGGGTCTTGGCCTAGGCTGTATCCGCGGAGAAAGTCTGGATTGTTTCGCTTGCGCTCGCGATGACGCCGGAGGTTGGGCGCACGCCCTCTCGATTTGCCCGGCACGACGCCGCTCAAGGCTCTCGGGCGCAACTGATTTGCCCGACGAGCGCGCTCGCAAAATTCCTGTCCAGTCCCCGCGCAAAAAATATTTCTGTTTTTCCGAAGCTAGAATCAGGCGTATCGTCCGACCCGTCCCACCCGGCAAGAGGGGCGGATCGCGAGTCGTCACGAACGTGGTGTGGGATGCGATGGACGCGGGCAGCGTCGGCGCGCAGGGCAATCGCAGGGCGGGCCTTCATTTGAGGACTCGTGAGCGATCAGGCGGCGCGAGACGAACGGCGCAGACCGCGTACGGCGAAGTCGTGTGGTCCTGGCGCCCCGACGCTGGCGTCAAGTCTTGTGGAAGCGCGCTTGAGTCCAACCGGGCGCGGATAGCGCGATCATCCGCAAGGCGATGGTGGCAACAAAGCCCGGCTCACCAGGGAGAGCGCGAAGTAAGCCGTAAAACCATTCGCGCAGGGAGGGCCGGAGTGATTCCGCCTGGACCTGTGGTCTTCGCGCCTTTGCGCAACCTTTTTGCGCGAGGGCCCACGGGTGCATGCGGGCGCCCGGCCTTCCCTGCGCCCTCAATCAAGAGGGCAAGGACGTTTGCAAAGCTCGGGCGCATGGCGCCGCGAGAATGCGCACGTGCATCCCTCTGCTGTTTGAAAATCGAAGCTGGAAATATCCTCACGTCGTCCCGGCGAAGGCCGGAAGCCATACAGCGGAGTGTATCGCTGAAGTTCGGTGGTGGCGAGCTTCGCAAAAACCACGACCTGTGGTTATGGGTCCTGGCATTCGCCAGGACGAGGACTGGATAGAGCACGACGACTGGATAGAGGGGCTCAGAACCCGCCACCGCGGTGGAATCTCCGCCTTTAGTCGCGGAAAATGGCGTTAAGGCCACTCAACCGCTTGGCCCGCCTTGATTTCGCCGCAGCAAATTCTTCTTTGGTAACCGCATTTTAACCAAGTTTCGCGCTTGGTTAGGGGCGTAAAGCCGCGCAAGCAGCCCTCGTTTTGACATGTTGGCAGGCAAATGACGCTCGAAGGCTTCGGCGGGCCTCCCATGCGACCAAACCAGGTATTTCAGCGCAGGCTTGACGGACCGCGCGGGACAAGCGCGGCCACCGAAACCGGCAGCCATTTTGCTCCCGGAGGATTTTGGGACCTTGCGTTGAGAGGATACTGCTTATGAATCCAGCCGACGTGGCTCAGGCAGCGCTACCGCTGCCGTCAGCCGACGTATCGCTGATCGCGCTGTTTCTGCAGGCGCACTGGATCGTGAAATGCGTCATGCTCGGGCTGTTGTCCTGCTCGGTCTGGGTCTGGGCGATCGCGATCGACAAGACGCTGCTATATTCGCGCACCCGCCGCTCGATGGATCGGTTCGAGCAGGCGTTCTGGTCCGGCGAGTCGATCGAGGAACTCTACCGCTCGCTCTCGGCCAAGCCGACCCATTCCATGGCGGCCTGCTTCGTGGCAGCGATGCGCGAGTGGAAGCGCTCCTTCGAAAGCCATGCGCGGTCGTTTGCGGGCCTGCAGATGCGGATCGAAAAGGTGATGAACGTCTCGATCGCGCGCGAGATCGAGCGGCTGGAACGGCGGCTTCTGGTGCTCGCAACCGTCGGCTCGGCCGGCCCCTTCGTCGGCCTGTTCGGAACCGTCTGGGGCATCATGTCGAGCTTTCAGTCGATCGCCGCCTCGAAAAATACCTCTCTTGCGGTGGTCGCGCCCGGTATCGCGGAGGCGCTGTTCGCCACGGCGATCGGCCTGATCGCCGCAATTCCGGCGACTATTTTCTACAATAAGTTTACCTCCGAGGTGAACCGGCAGGCCCAGCGCCTGGAGGGCTTTGCGGATGAATTTGCCGCCATCCTGTCGCGCCAGATCGACGAGCGGGCATGAGGATGGCTAGGGTGGTCAACAGGGGTTGAGCAGCAGGGATGGCGATGAACGTGGCAAGTTCGTCGGCGGGGCGTGGTGGTCGCCGCGGCCGCAAGCCGGTGATGGCGGAGATCAACGTCACCCCGATGGTCGACGTCATGCTGGTGCTGCTGATCATCTTCATGGTCTCGGCGCCGCTGCTCACGGTCGGCGTGCCGCTCGACCTGCCGCAGACTCAGGCGAAAAGCCTCGATCAGGACAAAAATCCGCTGACGCTCTCGGTCAACCTGAAGGGGCAGGTTTTTCTGAACGACACCGAAATCGCGCTCGACGACCTGGTGCCGAAATTGAAGGCGATCACCGATGCCCGTGGCGGAGCCGATGAGCGCATCTTCGTCCGCGGCGACAAGAAGGTCGATTACGGCGCGGTGATGCAGGTGATGGGGCGGCTGTCGGCCGCCGGCTTCCGCCGCGTGGCGCTGGTGACGGAAGTGGATCAGGGTAGCTGACGACGGTGAAGATCAAGGTCGACAAGTCTCTGGCTGCGTCGATAACGCTCCACGTCCTTGTACTCGGATGGGGATTGGTCTCCTTTTCGGCGCGCTCCTACGAGGTGCCGCAGGACTCCCTTGTGGTCGACGTCATCTCCGCCGATCAGCTCGCAAAGGTCACCGCTGGCACGAGGAACGGCGAGAAGGACAAGCCGAAGCCGCTGGTCGAAAAGGTCGCCGAGGCCAAGCCGATCGATGAAGCCGTCGGCAAAGTCACCGAGAAGCAGGAGATCATCACCTCATCGGCACCGCAGCCGCCGCCGAAGCCCGTGGAAAAGCCGGTCGAGAAGAAACCCGAGCCGCCAAAGCCCGTTGAGAACAAACCCAAGGACGAGCCGAAGCAGGTCGAGAAAAAGCCTGATCCGCCTAAGGTCGATCCGATCGCGGAAGCTCTGAAGTCAGACGACAGCAAGAAGCCAAAGCCCAAACAGGAAGCGAAGGCCGCTCCGCCGAAGCCGCCGAAACCGAAGCAGGAGCGCGTGTTCGACGAGAGCAAGATCGCGGCGCTGCTCGACAAGCGCGACCCGACTCATCAGGCCATCACGGGTGCGGCGCTCAATGCATCCGCTTCGCTCGGCTTGCACAGCGGGAATGCCGAGTCGAACGTCGCGACCTGGAAGGGCGCGTTTGTCGCGGCCGTCAGGCGCTGTTTCAATTTCCCGTACAATGGGCAGGATGCTGACCGATTCGAGGCCGACATCGACATTCAAATGCGGCCCGACGGAACGCTCGCGTCGGAGCCCACGATCGTAGCGGTCCGCGGACCTTCAACATC
The DNA here is from genome assembly GCF_045571435.1 of Bradyrhizobium sp. STM 3562. Taxonomy (NCBI): domain Bacteria; kingdom Pseudomonadati; phylum Pseudomonadota; class Alphaproteobacteria; order Hyphomicrobiales; family Nitrobacteraceae; genus Bradyrhizobium; species Bradyrhizobium sp. STM 3562. The sequence goes on along the minus strand of NZ_CP120694.1, from coordinate 7,566,625 downwards.
GATCGGCAATGCGATGGCCGAGAGCGCCAAGCGAGCGATCGTGCAATGCCAGGCTTATGCGTTCCTGCCCAAGGAGCAATATAACACCTGGAAGTACATACCGATGACATTTGGCCTCAAAGACATGATGTGAGCGCGAACTGGAAAGCAAGAACTGCAATGAATAAGACCCAATCCTTTACCCGGCGCCACTTCATGATGGCGACTGGATCAGCCTTTGCCTTGTTGGGTGCGCGATCCGCATTCGCGCAGCGGCTGCAAATCAACCCGGACAATTTCCAGCCGATTCCCATCGCGATCCCGAACTTCGTGCCGGGCTCGCCGGCGGACGGCCAGGTCGGCGCCGATGTGACCGGTGTCATCACCAACAATCTCAAGCGCAGCGGCCTGTTCGCGCCGATCGACCAAGCAGCCTTCATCGAGAAGATCACCAACATCGACGTGGCGCCGCAGTTCCAGAACTGGAAGAGCATCAACGCGCAGGCGCTTGCCACCGGCCGCATGACGAGGCAGCCCGATGGGCGCCTCAAGGCCGAATTCCGCCTGTGGGACGTCGTCTCCGGCCAGCAGCTTGCCGGTCAGCAATATGTCACCGCGCCGGAATATTGGCGGCGCATCGCGCACATCATCTCCGATCAGATCTATTCGCGGCTGACCGGCGAGAAGGGCTATTTCGACAGCCGCGTGGTCTTCGTCGACGAGAGCGGCCCGTCGGAGCGGCGCATCAAGAAGCTCGCGATCATGGACCAGGACGGCGCCAATGTGCGCTATCTCACGCGAGGCTCCGACCTCGTGCTGACGCCGCGCTTCTCGCCGTCGAGCCAGGAAATCACCTATATGGAGTTCGGCCAGGGTGATCCGCGGGTCTATCTGTTCAACATCGAGACCGGGCAGCGCGAGATCGTCGGCAACTTCCCGGGCATGTCGTTCTCGCCGCGCTTCTCGCCCGATGGCCAGCGCATCATCATGAGCCTGCAGCAGGGCGGCAATTCCAACCTGTTCGTGATGGATCTGCGCTCGAAGGCCACCACGCGGCTCACCGACACGCCCGCGATCGATACCTCGCCGTGCTACTCGCCCGATGGCAGCCAGATCTGCTTTGAGTCCGATCGCGGCGGCAAGCCGCAGATCTATGTGATGCCGGCGCAGGGCGGGGCAGCGCAGCGCATCTCCTTCGCCAAGGACGACGTCAACGCCAGCTACTCCACACCGGTGTGGTCGCCGCGCGGCGACTATATTGCGTTCACCCGGCAGGGCGGCGGCCAGTTCTCGATCGGCATCATCAAGCCTGATGGCACCGGCGAGCGCCTGCTCACCTCCGGCTTCCACAATGAGGGGCCGACCTTCGCGCCGAACGGGCGGGTGCTGATGTTCTTCCGCGATCCCGGCGGCAACAGCGGGCCGTCGCTGTACTCGATCGACATTTCCGGGCGCAATGAGCTGAAGGTGCCGACGCCGGGTTACGCCTCCGATCCGGCCTGGTCGCCGCTGCTTTCGTGAAAGGTGAGGGACAGGGACTCGGCAAGCTTTGCCTAGCTTGCTGATTTTGCAAGCATATTTCGCCTCTATGAAAGCCAAGACAACCACTCACTAACGATGTTCCCTCAGAAAGGCTTCATCAGGGAGAAGTAGAACTGCACATTCCGGAACAGGATGTGCGCGTCCCCGATGCAGCTTGCGACCGAAATCAAAGAGGCCGATCAGCAGATGTCGCGATCCATTCACGCGGCACTGATTGATTCGTTGTTCCAGGATCCCGGCTCGCTGTTTGCCGGCGCGCTTTGCGCTGCCATCGCCGCCTTCATGACCGCCCTGAAGACCGGCAATGCCTGGCTATGGCTCTGCGTGGCTCTTCTCATCGTCGTCGGCGCCGCGCGCGTACTCGACATGCGGCAGTATAAGCGTCTCAAGTCGACGATTACGCCGGCCGAAACGGCGCGTTGGGAGATGCGCTACCAGGTCGGCGCGATTGTGTACGCGGCCGTGCTAGGTCTGTGGTGTGCGATCGCGATCCTGGGCAGTCATGACGCCGTCGCCCATATGATCTGCACATCCGTGACCCTCTGCTATTTCGCGGCGGGCGGCGGCCGCACCTACGGCCGCCCCTGGATCTTCCATGTGCAGATGCTGCTCGCCTGCGGCGCGCTGACCGTGGCTCTGCTGCTGTATGGCAGCCCCTATTATGCCGGCATGGCGGTGCTGAACGTGCTGTTCTTCTTCGCCCTTAAGCACATCTCGACCCGCCTGCAGGACATCTTCGTGCGTGCACTGCTCGCGCGGGAGCGCGAAGCCGCGCTGGCCGGCCAGTTCGATACCGCGCTCAACAACATGCCGCACGGCCTGTGCATGTTCCGGGCCGACGGCCGGCTTGCCGTCATGAACCATCGTTTCTGCGAGATGATGCAGCTCTCGGACGATCTGGTGCGTGGCGGCGCGACCGCCAGCGACATCGTCCAGGCCTGCGTCCACACCGGATCGATCTCGGCGGCGAGCGGCAATGTCATTCTGGCGGAGATCGAAAATTCGCAGGCGCATGGCATCATCACCGCCGACCCGGACATCTTGCGCGGCCGTTCGCTGTCATGGGCGTTCCAGCCGATGTCCGGCGGCGGCGCGGTGGTGCTGGTCGAGGACATCACCGAGCGACGCAATGCCGAGGCCCGGATCAGCCATCTGGCGCGCTATGACGAGCTGACGGGATTGCCCAACCGCGTCAGTTTCCGCGACGAGATCGAACGCCTGCTGAAGACGCCGCATGACCCCGGCAAGGTCTCGGCGCTGCTGTTCGTGGATCTCGACCAGTTCAAGCAGGTCAACGATACGCTCGGTCACCCCTGCGGTGACCAGCTCTTGTGCGCGGTCGCGGATCGTCTGCGTGCAATGCTCCGCCCGGAGGATTTCGTCGCGCGTTTCGGTGGGGACGAATTCGTGGTGTTCCAGCAGAATATCGCGTCCGCCGAGGACGCCGCAGCGCTGGCGCGGCGCATCGTCGATCATTTGAGCGAACGCTACAAGATCGACAATCATCTCGTCGAGATCGGCGCGAGCGTCGGGATTGCCTTGACCGCCGCGGAAGTCAGCGCCGATACGCTGTTGAAGAACGCCGACATGGCGCTCTATCGCGCCAAAGCCGACGGCCGTGGTACCTATTGCTTCTTTCACGACGAGATGGCGCAGACCGTCGAGGCGCGCCGCATTCTCGAGCTCGACCTGCGCAAGGCGCTGGTCAACGAGGAATTCGAGCTATTCTTCCAGCCGCTGGTCAATCTCAAATCCGGCAAGATCACCGTCTGCGAGGCGCTGCTGCGCTGGAATCACCCGGTGCGCGGCACCGTGTCGCCAGTCGATATCGTCCCGGTCGCGGAGGACATGGGCCTGATCGTCGATCTCGGTCGCTGGATCCTGCGCAAGGCCTGCATGGAATGCATGAAGTGGCCGGAAAACGTCAGCGTTGCCGTCAATTTTTCCCCGCAACAATTCCACCAGCGCGACGTGCTGAACGAGATCCGCTACGCGCTGGAAGTGTCGGGCCTGCCGGCGGAGCGCCTCGAGATCGAGATCACCGAATCCTCCCTGCTGCGCAACACGCAACTCACCCACGATGTGCTGTCGCAGCTACGCAATATCGGCGTCCGAATCTCCCTGGATGATTTCGGCACCGGCTATTCGAGCCTGAGCTATCTCCACAACTTCCCGCTGCAGAAGGTGAAGATCGACCGCTCCTTCCTCGAGGGTATAGATGCCGATCGCCCGCTGACGCTGCTCCGCGGCGTCGCGCGGCTGTCGGCCGATCTCGGCATGCAGGTGGTGGTCGAAGGCATCGAGACCAACGAGCAGCTCGAGCTGATCAGTGCCGACGGCAGCGTCACCGAAGCGCAAGGCTATTTGTTCAGCCGTCCGGTACCCTCAGTGCGGATCCGCCAATTATTGAATGCGTCCTATGGCCGCCCCGCAGCGGAAGCGGAGCTGCACGTCGTGCCCTCGCGCTCGATCGCCTAAAGCTTCACCGGCATCTGCGGACAGGCGGCGGCGATTCATCGCGGGCCGGCATTAACCCTAATAGCTCGACTGCTTTGCGTCTTGGTTAAGGAGCTGTTAACGTTCGAAACCTCGCCTGTTGGTTGTCGTTGCGTTTGCGTATCTGGAGTGCCCCCATGAGGTCTGCGGCCAAAGCCGTCGCCGTGATTCCCGAACGCAGTTCATATCCTCTCGAGAACATCGACTACCGGCTCGCCGAAACTCCCGAAGAAAAGGATCAGATCTACCGTCTGCGCTATCGCGCCTATTTGCGCGAGGGAGCAATCCTGCCCTCGGAAACGGGGCGGGTCGTTGATCGGTATGACGACCTGCCAAACACCTATGTTTTCGGGGTGTACATTCATGGCGAACTCTACAGCTCGATCCGGGTCAGCGTTCTGACGCCCGAGTGGCGCGAATCCCCTTCGGCCGCAATGTTCTCGGATCTGCTGCAACCGGAGTTGGAGCGCGGAAAAATCGTCATCGATCCAACGCGCTTCGTGGCGGCCCCCGAGAAGGCCAAACGGTTTCCCGAACTGCCCTACGTGACGGTTCGTCTCGGCTACGTGGCTTGCGGTCATTTCAATGCCGATATCGGGCTCGCCAATGTCCGTCCGGAGCACCGCGCCTTCTACCGCAGGGTCTTTCTGCAGGAACCGTGGGGCGAGCCGAGATTGCATCCGGGCCTGATCAAGCCCGTCGGGTTGATGGCGGCCCATTATCCCAGCATCCGGGAAAAGGTGTTCCAGCGGTTCCCCTTCATGCGCTCAAGCGCCTTCGAGCGACGAAAATTGTTCGAACGCCGCAACGAGGCCTTTTCGGTCGCGCAGGCGCCCACGCACGGGACAGAGCGCACCCCGATCGCGGCACAGCACTCGAATTCGATCGTCAACCCCGCCTAACGCGCCGGCAGCTCCATTCAGATAGATGAATGCCCGCTCAAATCCGGGTGGGTAAAAGGCCGCCGGTCGGCTTGCCTTCACCCTCGCGCCACATTTACAACCCATTAACCATCACGGTTGCTTTTCGTCGTCTGGGGGCATTTGACTGGGATTGGCAACATCCCATCAAGGTTGACGGAACGTTCGCTTAACCAAGCCTCTGTAGATCGGATAGCAGTTGAGATGCGTGAGCGTGGAGGCTCCCGAATGAAACACCCTATGCGTATCCTCCAGGGACTGAAATTGGCCGCGGTGCTCGCGGTCGCCCTGTCGATGGGCGCTTGCGCCAACAAGAACCTTGGCGCTGATGCGATGGCTAGCGCCGCGGCCCCGGGCAGCCAGCAGGATTTCGTGGTTAATGTCGGCGATCGCGTGTTTTTCGAGAGCGATCAGAGCGATTTGAGCCCGCAGGCGATCGTGACCCTGGAAAAGCAGGCGCAGTGGCTGCAGACCTACCCGCGCTACACCTTCACGATCGAAGGTCACGCGGATGAACGCGGCACGCGCGAATATAACATCGCGCTCGGCGCGCGCCGCGCGCAGTCGGTTCGCAACTTCCTGGTTTCGCGTGGAATCGACGCCAGCCGGATGCGGACGATCTCCTACGGCAAGGAGCGCCCGGTTGCGGTCTGCAATGATATATCCTGCTGGTCGCAGAACCGCCGCGCAGTGACGGTCCTGAACGCCAGTTCTTAATCATCCGGCAGTTGACTGAAATGCGAAAACCGGCGCCCGCAGCGCCGGTTTTGTTTTCGCGCAAGGCCGTACGAACCCATTTGAATCAGTCACATTTTTGGCGTACTCCCTCGGCCTAGGTGCGGCCGTTTCCGCTTCCGCCGATTTCGTCGTCAGGGTCACATGCGATCCAGGTTTCACAAGTTGAGCTGCGCAGCGGCGCTTGCCGCGCTGGCTGCGCTGTCATCCCAGGCCTTGGCTCAGTCGGATGATGGAGATCCGGAACTCCGCATCCAGCGGCTTGAGGAACAGTTGCGGCAACTCACGGGCCAGAACGAGGAGCTGCAGTACCGCAATCGACAGTTGGAACAGCAACTCCGCCAGTTGCAGGGGGGCATGCCGGCTGCACCGGGCCAGCCGGGCGTCGCTGCGGCGTCTCCGACGCAGCCTGCGCCCGGATACGGTCAACCGCAGGTCCAGCCGGGCTATTCGCAGCCGCAGGGCCAGCCGGGTTATGCCCAGTCGCAAATTCCGGCGCCCGCGCCGATCATACAGGAACCCTCGACGCCAGTGGGCGGCGCGACTCGCCGCGGCGATGCTTTCGACCCGAGCCAAAACCCCAATGCGCCTGGCGCGCCACGAGCGCTTGGCGGCGGTCAGCTTCCCATCCAGGCGGGTGCGTCGGTCGGCGCGCCCGGCGGTCGTGCACCCGGCGAGCCGCTTGATCTAGGTGCAACGCGCTATCAACAGGGCAACGTGGCCGCTGCGCCTCCCGTCGGTCCGGGCGGCACGGGGCTTGCGACGGCGCCGCCGTCGAACTCGCCGCGCGATGAGTACGATCTCGGCATCGGTTATATGCAGCGCAGGGATTATGCGCTCGCCGAGCAGACCATGCGCAACTTCGCGCAGAGATTTCCCACCGATCCGCTGGTCGGGGATTCGCAATATTGGCTCGGCGAAAGCTACTTTCAGCGCCAGCAATACCGCGACGCCGCGGAAGCGTTTCTCGCGGTGACCACCAAATACGAAAAGTCGTCGAAAGCCCCGGATGCGCTGTTGCGGCTCGGGCAGTCGCTGGCCGCATTGAAGGAGAAGGAGGCGGCTTGCGCCGCTTTCGGCGAAGTGATGCGGAAATATCCGCGCGCTTCCACAGGGGTCAAAGCGGCCGTCGATCGCGAGCAGAAAAAGGAAAAATGCTGACGCGCCGCTTTGCGATCTTGCCGGCACGGGCCTGCCTCGCCCGCCTTTTCACTGCGCAGGCGAGACCGAGAGACCAGCGTTGACGTAAACGCCGGTCGGCCATCTCTTCTCTCGTGAGGTCCCGAGGGCCTTCGCCCGCCGGTTCCGTAGGGCTTGCCTTGCGGCGTATCTTGAGATTCGGCACCGGCTTGCGGTTCCTGATAAAACCGTCGCAACACAAGCGGACATTTCCGAGCCTGGCGACGTCATGGCAGAGGACGACAACTCCCCGATCTCGGCGCAGGATGCCAAGCGCCTGTTTGCCGACTGGAAGACCGCGCCCGCGCTCGTGCTGGCCGTCTCCGGCGGGCCCGATTCGGTCGCGATGATGTGGCTGATGGCGCGCTGGCGCCGCTCTCTGTCACGCGGACCGCGCCTGATCGCCGTCACCGTGGATCATGGCCTGCGGCCCGAGGCTGCGCGCGAAGCGCGCGAGGTGAAGCGGCTCGCGCGTGAACTTGATCTGCCGCACCGGACGCTGCGCTGGAGCGGTGAGAAGCCGAACACCGGCGTGCCGGCCGCAGCCCGCGAGGCGCGCTATCGCCTGTTGGCGCAAGCAGCCAAGGCCGCTGGGGCGAGCCACATTGTCACAGCGCATACCCGCGATGACCAGGCCGAAACGGTGTTGATGCGGTTGTTGCGCGGCAGCGGCGTTACCGGTCTTGCCGCGATGGCCCGCGTCACCGAGCGCAACGGCATTGCGCTGGCGCGCCCACTGCTCGACGTCGCGAAGTCGCGGCTGATTGCAACCTTGGACAAGGCGAAAATCATCTACGCCGATGACCCAACCAACCGTGACATGGCGTTCACGCGGCCGCGCCTGCGTGCGCTCCTGCCGGCGCTTGCCGCCGAGGGCGGCGATGCGCGTTCCTTGGCGCGGTTGGCCATGCGGCTCTCAAGGGCCAATGCCGCCGTCGAGGTGCTGGCCGATGGCGCCGAACGCTATCTCGCCTTGAAGGGGCAGGGCGCATTGCAGGCTGCCCGCAACTGTGTCGTGTACGATGCGCAAGCCTTTGCGGGCCTGCCTGAGGAGATCCGGCTGCGGCTTCTCATGCGCGCCATCAATCGCTTCGGGCATGAGGGGCCGGCCGAACTCGGTAAGCTCGAAACCTTGATGGCGCAGCTTGACCGTAAGTTTACGGAGAAACCAGGGAAGGCGGGACGCGGGGCAGGCGGCATCCACCTCAAGCAAACCCTTGCTGGTGCGCTGGTAAGCCTCAAGGCGGGCCAGATCCGCATCGAGCCGGCGCCGGTCCGGCGCCGGCGGGCGGGCTGAGGCGGCCCGGCAACAAGGCCCTTCAAAGAGCCTCGAAAGAGCCTTGGCAAAGGGGCAGGGCAAATGGCAAACGAGTTATCTCGATTGCCGCTTTAATTGCGCTGTCAGGGCCTTAACCACCTCGCAAAACGCGGTGCTGGACGCCATTTTTTGAACCGGAATCGCGTTAGGATGCGCTAAATAGTCCTGCGTGGTTCCCTTGGCAGCAAGACGAGTGGTACCTAAATTGTGATACGGTCGACCGGGGGATTCCCTCGTGGCTTCCCAGGGATAGGTCCAAAGGACATGAAGGCCGCGATCCGCGCGACCACGAAGGAAGATCAATGAACGCCAATTTGCGCAATTTCGCCCTCTGGGTCATCATTGTCCTATTGCTGTTGGCGCTGTTCACGCTGTTTCAGAATCCCGGTCAACGTACGTCGTCGCAGGACATCTCGTTCTCGCAGCTCTTGACTGAAGTCGACCAGGGCCATGTCCGTGACGTCGTCATCCAGGGGCCGGAGATCCACGGCACCTTCACCAATGGCTCGTCGTTCCAGACCTATGCGCCGAACGATCCGACGCTGGTCCAGCGCCTTTACAACAGCAAGGTACAGATCACCGCGAAGCCGCCCGGCGATAACGTGCCGTGGTTCGTCTCGCTGCTCGTCTCCTGGCTGCCCTTTATCGCTCTGATCGGTGTCTGGATCTTCCTGTCGCGCCAGATGCAGGGTGGCGCCGGCAAGGCGATGGGCTTCGGCAAGTCGCGCGCAAAAATGCTCACCGAGGCGCACGGCCGCGTCACCTTCGAAGACGTCGCAGGCGTCGACGAGGCCAAGCAGGACCTGCAGGAGATCGTCGAGTTCTTGCGCGATCCCGGCAAATTCCAGCGGCTCGGCGGACGTATTCCGCGCGGCGTGCTGTTGGTCGGTCCGCCCGGCACCGGCAAGACGCTGATCGCGCGCGCGGTCGCAGGCGAAGCCAATGTGCCGTTCTTCACCATTTCCGGTTCCGACTTCGTCGAGATGTTCGTCGGCGTCGGCGCGTCACGTGTGCGTGATATGTTCGAGCAGGCCAAGAAGAACGCGCCTTGCATCATCTTCATCGACGAAATCGACGCGGTCGGCCGCCATCGCGGCGCGGGCCTTGGCGGCGGCAATGATGAGCGCGAACAGACGCTCAACCAATTGCTGGTCGAGATGGACGGCTTCGAGGCCAATGAGGGCGTGATCCTGATCGCGGCCACCAACCGGCCCGATGTGCTCGATCCCGCACTGCTGCGTCCCGGTCGCTTCGACCGCCAGGTCGTGGTGCCGAATCCCGACGTGGTCGGCCGCGAGCAGATCCTTAAAGTTCACGTGCGGAAGGTCCCGCTCGCGCCTGATATCAATTTGAAGACGATCGCGCGCGGAACGCCCGGCTTCTCCGGCGCCGACTTGATGAACCTCGTCAACGAGGCGGCGCTGACCGCTGCGCGGCGCAACAAGCGCATGGTCACGCAGGCCGAGTTCGAAGAGGCCAAGGACAAGGTGATGATGGGCGCCGAACGCAAGTCGCTCGTCATGACCGAGGAGGAAAAGCTCCTCACCGCTTATCACGAAGGTGGCCATGCCATCGTCGGTCTCAACGTCGTCGCCGCTGACCCGATCCACAAGGCCACCATCATCCCGCGCGGTCGCGCGCTCGGCATGGTGATGCAGTTGCCGGAGCGCGACAAGCTGTCGATGTCGCTGGAGCAGATGACCTCGCGGCTCGCCATCATGATGGGCGGCCGCGTCGCGGAGGAGCTGGTGTTCGGCCGCGAGAAGGTGACCTCCGGTGCGGCCTCCGACATCGAGCAGGCGACGAGGCTCGCGCGCATGATGGTGACGCGCTGGGGCCTGTCGGAAGAGCTCGGCACCGTGTCCTATGGCGAGAACCAGGACGAGGTGTTCTTAGGCATGTCGGTGTCGCGCACTCAGAACGCGTCCGAAGCCACGGTCCAGAAGATCGACTCCGAGATCAAGCGTCTGGTTGAGGAAGGCTATCAGGAGGCCACGCGCATTCTCACCGAGAAGCGCGGCGACCTCGAAACCCTGGCCAAGGGCTTGCTCGAGTTCGAAACGCTGACCGGCGAGGAGATCACTGATCTTCTCAAGGGCAAGAAGCCGAACCGCGAGTCGGTACTGGAGCCGGCTGCGCCACGCGCCTCCGCCGTGCCGCCGGCCGGCAAGCCGCGGCCACGCCCCGATCCGGACCCGGGTCTGGAGCCGCAGCCGCAGGCATAAAGCCATCTCCACATGGCCGGTTATTCCGGCAAACCGCTCACGCAGAAGCTCGGCATCAAGCCGGGCTTTTGCATTTTTGTCAGCGGCGCACCCGCAGCCTATGAGGATATTGTCGGCCCGCTGCCCGCCGGCGTGAAGCTGGCCGCGCAGCTCAAGGCGCCGCTCGACATGGTGCATGTTTTTGCGACCGACGCGGCAGGGCTGGCCAAGATGCTGCCTGTCTGCCGCGATGCGATCCTGTCGGAGGGAATGGTTTGGGTCTCGTGGCCGAAGAGGACGTCTGGACTTACGACCGATCTCAGCGATGTCGTGGTCCGCGGCACCGCGCTGCCATTCGGTCTGGTCGACGTCAAGGTCTGCGCGATCGACGCGACCTGGTCGGGGCTGAAGTTCGTGATTCCGAAGGACCGACGCGGCTAAAGCATGATCCGGAATCATGCTCAAACAGAGATGAGATCATGATCCGATTCCGTCTGATCGGATCATGATCTAAAGGTAACGTCCTTCGGACGTTCACTATGCCGCGACTTGCGCCATCATCCTCTCACGGAGCGCGAAAAGACTCCAATCCGTTCTCCGGTGAAACTCCCGACCCAGATGCTCTCGCCAACCGCGAGCGCTCCGGTCGCGCCGCCAAGGCCTGCTTCCGCGGCTTGGTTCTCGTTCATCGTAATGAGCGGCTCAACCTGAAGACCGCTCGGCTCCAACAGCACCGAAGTGCTGCAAGATTGGCGCCCTGCTAAGGGCGAGTTCAGTGTGGGCGCGACCTCGCCATCGGTCGTCTGCACCAATATGGAAGCGGTCTGCGCCGCGGCGGTCGCCGGACTCGGTATCACTTGGACCCCCTGACTTTCTCGTCGCTGACGCGCTGGAATCGGGTCGGCTCGTCCAGGTACTGCCCTCCGAGACCACGAATGGCACTTTCTGGCTGCTTTGGCCTCCGGGCCGACATAGCTCGCCGCGGCTGCGCGCTTTCCTGGATTTCGCAAAGAGCTGGCTGCTTTAGGCGTAAGCGCTCGGTTCTGATCCCATGGAGCGCGATGGCCGGTACCCCTCCGTCCCGGGTCCCTCTGTCATCGCCGGCTCCAATCGATGTATGCTTGCAAGACGAATCAGGAGAGTTCCAGGATGGTTGCCGATAGCGACAGCAAAATCGCCTGGCACCGGGTCCAGCTCAGGAAGAATCGTGAAGCTGTGAAGGACTTGGAAAGGGCCAGGTTTACGACCGGAGACATGGGCACAAGCGCCGCCAGCTCCACGCAAGCGAGGATCGCCGAACTCGAGCAGAAAATTGCGGAGTCCGAGCGATGCATCGCCGAATATGAACGGCGGACCAGGCGTCCTCTCGGCACCGATCTACGCAGCCTCGCAAATGTAAGCTGGAGCAATTGGAATGCCGCCCAACCCCGCAAGACGGTGCTGCGGTAGACTGGCGCAGTCTCCGGTGATGAGCGCGCACCTTCAACCAATCCCGTCATCGCGAGCAGCGACGGCGACGACCCGCCGTCGTTCGCTGCGCGAGCTATAGCGAGGCGTGAAGTCCCGTCGAAGCGCCTTTGCGCATGGGCGGAAGCAAAATCCACACGATATCCGCGGAGAAAGTCTGGATTGCTTGGCTTGCGCTCGCAATGACGGGTCGGGGTTGGACGTGTCCTCTCAATTCGCTCAGCTCAGGACTGCTCTCGTCTCCCCGGCGGCGGGCTATCGCTGGCGCGACCGAACGTTCACTTAATGCGCCGGCACATGCTCCAGAAAATGCAGCACATCGTCGGTGAACTGCTGCGGATCCTGCAGGAACGAGAAATGGCTGACCTCGGGCTGGATCAACAGCCCGGCGCCGGGGACATGAGCCGCCATGAACTCGGTGTTTTCGCGCTTGATCGCCTCGTCATGATCAGCGTCCACGATCCAGGTTGGAACATGGATGTTGGCGAGATCAGCCTCCGTCCAATGCGGCTGGCTCTCCCACATCTTGGTGATCTGATCGACAAAGGCCTTGTACTCGGTCGGCGTTGGCGAGAGCCGCTTGTATTCTTCTCCGGCCCGCGCAATGAATGCATTGAAGACATCGCTCTTGGCAATGTCCGCGACTCCTGACGGATCCGAGTTCGCGGCAAAGGCGAACAGCTTTGAGATACGTTCGGGGTGATGCATGGCGATGTCGAGGCCAATGATGGCGCCGTCGCTCCAGCCCACGATGGCTGCCTTCTTGATCCCGAGATGGTCCATCAGCGCCAGCACATCCGAGGCCATCAAGTCGTAGCCGTAAGGTTGGGCGTCGCGGCTGCTGCGGCCGTGACCGCGGCTGTCCATCACGATCACCCGATAGTGCTGCTGCAGCGCGCGAACCTGATGGCCCCAGTAATTGGCATTGGCGAGACCGCCGTGCAGCAGCAGCACGGGCTCGCCGCGGCCAAACACGGCGTACCAGATCTTGATGCCATTGACCGGCGCGAAGCCGCTCTTCGCTGCCTTGGGCAGTGTCGGCGTCGGCGGCAGGTTCAGCCATTGCTGCGCCGAATGAGCCGGCGTGCCGAAGGTCAGCAGCACAAGTGCAAGGAGACAAAGTCGAAGCCGAGGCATTTCGCCCTCCTGATCCGAACGCTCATCCTACAGGAATCTTCGCAGAACCAGCAGCACGTCTCGGTGCGGATGCCACGATCTGCGGCCGGTATTCCATGATCGGATGCCGCCATGCGGTTTGCGGGAGATGCTGACTTGTTCGATTGCTGTCATAGTTCCTGCCGAAAGAATAAAAAACCTGCGGAGGAAACATGACCGAGGTCGTCGCCGGCGTTACGGCCGCGCCTGTCGCCGAGGCGAGAGGCGTCTCGCCCGCAAAAGTGTTCTGGGCCACCTGGCTCGGGTGGATGCTCGACGGCTTCGATGCCGCCATCTATGGCTACATCCTCGTGGCCGCGCTGAGCGAACTCTTGCCGGCGAGCGGCATCGAGGCGAGCCGCGCCAATATCGGCATCTATGGCGGTCTCCTGTTTTCCATCTTCATGCTGGGCTGGGCCTGTTCGATGGTCTGGGGCTGGGCTGCGGACCGTTACGGCCGCGTCCGGATGATGTGCTGGACCGTGCTGGTCTATTCAGTGTTCACCGCACTGTGCGGTCTGTCGACCGGCATCGTCACGTTCGCCGTCTTCCGCTTCCTGGCCGGTTTCGGGATCGGCGGCGAGTGGGCCGCGGGCACGCCACTGCTGCATGAATCCGTGCCGGAGAGCACGCGTGTGCGGTTGGCCGGCTGGCTGCACACGGCGACGCCGACCGGCTTGTTCCTGGCGGCTTTCGTCACGCTTGTCGGCGGCAATTTGCTCGGCTGGCGCGGCATGTTCTTTCTCGGCATTCTACCGGCGCTGTTGACGGTCTACCTGCGTATCAACATTCCGGAGCCGCCGCGCACACGCCCGACCGAGGCGACGAGGCCGTCCTTCGCAGAGCTGTTCGCGCGCGGGCAGGCGCATACGACCTGGGCGGCGGCACTGCTGATGGCCTGCATCATCTTCGGCCTGTGGTCCTCGAATTTTTGGGCGCCGACCGTGATCATCACCAAGCTCACGGCGGCAGGCAGCACGCCGGCGCATGCGCAGCAGATGGGCGCAATCGCAGGCCTCATCACCAATGTCGGCACGTTGGCTGGATGCCTGCTGATGCCGTGGGTAACAGGAGCGCTCGGCAGCCGGCGCTGGACGGCGGTGCTGTTCTTCCTGGGCTCACTCGTCGCCGTCGTGGCGAGTTACGAGCTCGCGATCGCCCATTTGGATAGTCTGATGCTGTTCCTGATCCTGCTGCCGATCCTTGGCTTCTTCACCAATGGCGTGTTCGGCCTGTTCACGATCTGGCTGCCCGAAATGTTTCCCTCGGCCTTGCGTGGCGCAGGCTCCGGCTTTGCGTTCAGCTTGGGACGGGTGCTGGGCGCGGCTGGCCCGACTTTGATCGGCGCGCTCGCCGCAACGACGGGAAGCTATCCGCTCGCGATCTCCCTCCTGTCGCTGATCTATGTCGTCGGTCTGCCGTTCATTGCGCTCGCGCCCGAGACGGCCAACCGTCCGCTGGCCAAGTAGCAATGTAGGTCAGAGCATGATCCGGCAAAGTGTGTAAGGGTTTTCCGAAAAGATCATGCTCAATCAAAGAGCTAAGGCGCGATGACGATTCAACTCAATCTCATCGCGCTTTAGACGAAGGAAATCGCCTCGGCGCTTTCCAGAATCTGCCGTAGCGCCGAAAGCGCATGCTCCAGCATCTCGTCGGTCGCGGGATGGCCGAGGCAGATTCGGATGCCGAGTGTGCCGCGATCGACCTGTTGCAGCGCTCCGGGCGGCGCGACGGTGATACCGGCCTGGGCTGCTTGCGTGACGAGCGCGATCAGCGTGCGGCCGGCCGGGATCGGCAGCCAGCGATGAAAGCCGGCACTGCCTGCCATCGGCGCGAGCCAGTTGCCGAGCACGCGATCGGCGATCGCGTTGCGACGCGCGGCGGCAGCCCGCTTGGCATGCACTTGCCGCGACAGGTCGCCGCTGTGGATCAGCCGCGTCACGAGTTCTGCCATGATGGGGGAGGCCATCCAGCCCGTCGCGCGCACCGCGTTGATGGCGCGGTCGCGAAACGGCTCCGGCGCGATCATGGCACCGATCCGCAAGCCCGGTGCGAGACATTTGGCGAAGCTCGTGACGTAGAAGCTCCGCTCCGGAATGAGCGCCGAAAGCGGGGTGGGCGGTGCCGCGAACAGGAATGCGTAGACGTCGTCCTCCAGCACGTAGGCGTCGCGTTTGCGGATGATCTCGGCGATCTCGCCGCGCCGCTCCGCGCCCATCACCGTGCCTGTCGGGGTTTGCAACGTCGGACTTGCGAACAGCACGCGGGCGCCGGTCTCGGCAAAGGCGCGATCGAGCGCGTCCGGCAGGAGGCCGTCGGCGTCGCCGTCGACCCCATGCAGCCGGTAGCCGTTTTGTGCCGAAAGCGCGATCATGCCGGAATAGGTGAACCGCTCCGTGAGCACCACCTCGTTCGGCGCGGCGACCATATTGAGCGCGATCGAAATCGCGTGCTGCCCGCCATGGGTGATGAAGAGGTTGGCGACATCCGCCTTCATGCCCAAAGCGGCAAGCCAGCCGTTCATGATCTCGCGATGCATCGGCAAGCCCTGATGCGGCAGATAGCCGAGCAAAGGTTTCAGCGCGCCATCGGACAGGATTTCCGACAGCACGGCTTCGATCAATTCGTCCTCGCCGGTCGAGGGCGGCACATTGAGCGCCAGATTGATTGCGGCTTGCGCGCCATTCCTGGCGCTGGCGGGCGGGCGCCGCCGCTGAACAAAGGTGCCGCGGCCGACCTCGCCAGAGATCAGCCCGCGCGCTTCGGCTTCGGCATAGGCGCGTGAAACTGTCCCGACGCTCAAGCCAAGCAGGCTCGCCATATCCCGTTGCGGCAGCAAACGCGTGCCGGGCTTGAGCACGCCCCTATCGACGTCGCTCTCCAGCGCCCGCACGAAGGCGAGATAAAACGGTCCCTCGGCATCCGAGAGCCTGGGCACCCAATCTTCGGAGCCTTCAGTCTGCGACACGGTGATTGTCCTTCCTCCGTCGTCTGGAATAGTACAATTATGGAATTGGTGCAATATTGGATATCAGCATCCACAAGGAATCCTGGAGAATTGATAAGTATCCGTTGGTAAATGACAAATATGGAACTTTGTGTATCAGATCGCCGTCTTGTTGCGGTTCATTCCACCATTTTTGGGAAATTGAACTAGAATAAGTTTGACATGCCGGCGGGATTGGCCTTTAGCTGTCCAAAGGGAGTTGAGACAGTGATCTACGAAATCAGAGTGTATGAAGCTGCCGACGGCAAAGCCGAGGCGATGAAGACTCGGTTCAAGAACGAGGTCGTCAAACGATTTCCGAACCACGGCATCGAGTTGTTGGGCGTGTTCGAATCGGCCTCCGACGCCACGCGCTTGACCTATCTCACCCGCTTCAAATCGGAGGACGACCGCAGCAAGGCCTGGGCGGCCTTCGGCGCGGACCCGGAATGGCGCGCGGTCAAGGCCGCGACCGAGGTCGATGGGCCGCTTCTGAAGACTCAATCCGTCACCGTGCTGTCGCCGGCCGTTGCCGGCCTGCTGCTCGCGTGAGCCGGGCGTTCGGGGTGCACGCATGAAGCCCGCGCCATTCGCCTATATCAGGCCGGACTCGGTTGCCGAGGCCTGCGAGATCCTGGCGGCGGACGAAGACGCGCGGATCATCGCCGGCGGCCAGACGCTCGTTCCAATGTTGGCGATGCGCTTGGCGCGGCCGACCAAGCTCGTCGACATCGTCCGCTTGAAGGAGTTGCGCGGCATTCGTTCCGAAGACGGCGCGATCGTGGTTGGCGCGGTGATGCGGCAGGCCGAAGTCGAGCGCAGCGAGTTGGCGCGAGATGCGTTACCCCTGCTGATGAAGGCGCTTCCTTATGTTGGCCATCCGCCGACGCGCAATCGCGGCACCGTTGGCGGCTCGATCGCCAATGCCGATCCGTCCGCCGAGATCCCGCTCGTGGCGGTGACGCTGGGAGCAGAGATCGAGATCGAGAACAGCGGCGGCCGCACCTCGATGCCGGCGGACGAGTTTTTCATCGGTGCGATGGTCACATCGGTGATGCCGGGCGATTGCGTCGCTGCGGTGCGTTTTCCAGTGTGGTCGCAGCCGCGGCTGGGCACCGGTTTCCATGAGGTTTCCGCGCGACAATCCGACTTCGCCTTTGTCGCCGCTGCGGCGCAGGTCGCGCTCGATGAAGATGGGCGCTGCATCGATGCGGCGCTCGGGCTGGGCGGCGTCGGCGATCGTGCGCAGCGCATCGACGTTTCGGTCCTGGTTGGCCAAGATGTCGCGCGCTTTCCGGTTTCCGAGCTTGTTCGTTCCGCGACAGAACACCTCGAAGCCAATTCCGATCTGCACGTGAGCGCGGATTACCGTCGGCGCGCGGCCGCCGCGCTCGGCGCTCGCGCCCTCGCGGATGCCATCGCCGAGGCGCGCGCGGCGGGCGGAGTTATGCAATGAAGGTGACACTGAAGGTCAATGGGCGCTTGCGCACCGCCGATGTCGAGCCGCGGAAGACGCTGCTCGACACATTGCGCGAGGATTTCTTGCTGACCGGCAGCCATGCCGGCTGCGAGCACGGTGTTTGCGGCGCCTGCACGGTTCTGATCGACGGCGAGCCGTCGCGCGCCTGCCTGATGTTCGCGGTGCAGGCCGACGGCTATGAGATCACCACGATCGAGGGGCTCGCGCCTGCGCCCGGCGAATTGAGCGTCGTGCAGGATGCATTCTGCGAGACCCACGGTCTGCAGTGCGGCTATTGCACGCCCGGCATGATCCTGTCGGCGCACGCGCTGCTCGAGCGCAACGATGCGCCGACGCGTGAGGACATCGTTGAGGCGATCTCCGGCAACATCTGCCGCTGTACCGGTTACGGCCAGATCGTGGAGGCGGTTGAATTTGCGGCCGAGCGTCTGCGCAAGACGAACGCGCCCCGCAACGTGACCGGCGGGCGTGACGACGAGCCCTCGATCGATCCCGCCGCCGAAGGCGGCGTGCGGGAGGGAGGCATTCTCGAAGCCGCCGCTACGCCGCAGGGAGGGTGCCGGTGAACCCCGCTGCGCATTTGAAATTCGTCTCCTCCAATCGCCGCGTCCGCGAGGATCGCCGCTTCGTCGCCGGTCAGGGGCGGTATGTCGCCGACATCGCGCTCGAAGGGCTGTTGCATGTCGCGGTGCTGCCTTCGCCGCATCCTGCCGCGCGCATCGTCTCGATCAATGCAGTCGAGGCGATGAAGATGCCGGGCGTGCATTACGTGCTGACGGGCGAGGAGCTCGCCAGGGCGACCGAACCGATGATGAACGGTCTTGATACACCGAACGTCCGCCGCTATCCGCTTGCGGTTGGCCAGGTCCGTTATGCCGGTGAGTGGGTCGTCGCGGTTGTTGCGGAAACGCGCGCGCAGGCCGAGGACGCCACGGAAAAAGTTCGGATCGAATATGAGCGATTGCCTTACGTAATCGACTCCGAAGAGGCGTTCGATTCCAAAAGCCCGCCGGTTCACGCCGGCCATGGCAGCAATGTGCTGCTCGACAAGACTTTCGTCTGGGGCGAGGTGGAAAAGCATTTCGCCGAAAGCGAGCGGCATCTCTCGTTCCGCGTGGTCTGGGGCCGCAACTCCACGGTGCCGATCGAGACCTTCGGCGTCACCGCCAAATGGGATCCGTGGCGGGAAATGCTCGACGTCTGGGCCTCGATCCAGATGCCGAAATATCCCGACCAGATCGCGCGCGCTCTCCGCATCCCGCTCAACAATGTCCGGGTGCATTTCGACGTCGATGTCGGCGGCAGCTACGGCGTGAAGCGTGGCATCAAGCAGACGGTGCTGGTCTCGCACCTCGCGCGCGTGCTGGGCCGCCCGGTTCGCCTGCTCGAGGACCGGCTCGACAATATGCGCGCGGGCGATGCGCATGGGCCGGACCGCATCTTCGATGTCGAGGTCGCCTTCAACGGCGACGGCATCGTCAATTCGATGAAGATGCGCGCGCTCGATAATGTCGGCGCCTATGCGGGACGCTCGCCGTTTCAGCTCGGCAAGCCGATCGGCGCCATCGTCGGGCCCTACAAGATCAAGAGCGTGCAGTACCGCGCGATCTCTGTCACCTCGAACAAGGCGGCCCAGGAAGCGGTGCGCGGCTTCGGCCAGTCGCCGACCAACTATGCCATTGAGACCGCGATCGACAAGGTCGCCGTCGCACTCGGCCTCGATCGCATCGAGGTTCGCCGCTGGAACTTCATTCGCAGCGACGAATTCCCCTATCTCATTCCAAGCGGTACGCGTTACGACAGCGGCGATTACCACACGGTGGTGGCCAAGGTGCTCGCGCATGCCGACTACGAGGGCTTGATCCGCGAGCGCGATGCTTTGCGGGCGGCCGGTCAATGCGCCGGCATCGGGATTGCCGCCTGCCTTGAGCCGAGCGGTGGCAACTCGTCGTTCGAGCCGCTTCTGAACGAAAAGAACACGACCACGACCTGGATGGATTCCTGCCGTATCGTCGTCGACGGGCTCGGCTTTGTGACCGCGACCATCCATACGACCTCCTCCGGCCAGGGTCACGAGACGCTGGCGGCCACCGTGATCGGCGAAGTGCTGGAGATCGATCCGGATCTGATCCGCATCGTGCGGCCGGATTCGCTGAACAGCCTGCCGTCCAACACCCCGGTCGGCAGCCGCATGGCGATCATGCTCGGCGGCGCCGCGTTCCATGCCGCGCAGAAGTTGAAAGCCAAGATCGTCAAGCTCGCCGCGCACCAGTTCGGCTGCGCCGAGCAGGACGTGGTCTATGCGGGCGGCGCCGTTTCGCACGGCGCCTCCGGCAAGAAGCTGGCATGGGCCGAGCACGTCAACATCGCCCATCGCAATTTCCACCTGCTGCCCGAAGGAATGGAGCCCGGGCTCGAGACCACCCATGTGATGCAGGTGCCCACGGGTACGAAACTGCCGGAGAACGGCCGGGTGCAGATGTATCCGTGCCATTCCTTCGAATTCCACCTCGTGCTGATCGCCTTCGATCCCGTGATCGGCAAGCCGAAGATCCGCCGCTATGTCATCGGCCATGACTGCGGCACCGTCATCAACCCGCATATCGTCAAGGGCATGACGCTCGGGGGCATTGCCCACGGCATCGGCGCATCTCTCCTCGAAGAGTTTGTCTATGACAGCGAAGGTCAGATGCTGACCCAGAGCTTCATGGATTATCTGCTGCCGTCCTCGCATGAGGTGCCCAAGGTCGAAATCGTGCATCACTGCACGCCGTCTCCCTTCACGGTGTTCGGGCAAAAGGGATCGGGAGAGAGCGGTTATCTGGGATCGCCCGCGGCCATCTCCAGCGCCATCAACGATGCGGTCGCGCCGTTTGGAATCTCATTCTCGAAACTGCCGATCCGGATCGCGGCCATCAGCGATGCCATCGCGGCTGCGCGCGAGGCAAAAGCAAAGGTAAAAGCATGATCATCGACTGTCACGCGCATCTCGTTCCGCCGTCCTTGCTGGAAGCCATCCGTGCCGAGAAGGGCAATTTCCCATCCGTCCGCGTCGTCGAGGAAGGCGGCAGCCTGGGTTTTGCGTTCGCCGGCAACAAGCCGACGCGGCCGGTCTCCAAGCCGCTCAGCGACATCGCCGCGCGGCTGCAATGGATGGATACCAACAAGATCGAGCGACAAGTCGTCGGCGGCTGGCTCGACATGTTCGGCAATGAGCTGCCGGCCGAGGAGGGTACGCGCTGGGCGCGGCTGATCAACGCCCATCTCGCGCAAGCCGCCAAGGATCAGCCGCGCTTCATCCCGCTCTGCACCGTGCCGCTGCAGGATGGTGCCCGTGCAGCCGAGGTGCTGAAGGAGGCGCACGCCCAAGGTTTCAAGGGCGCGATGATCGGCACCCAGCCGAAGGGCCGCGGCGGTGTGCTGGATGATCCGAGCCTGTTGCCGTTCTGGGAGGCCGCGAACAGCCTCGGCTCCATCATCTTCATCCACCCCGTTTTCGAAAGCGGGGACGACCGTGTGCATGATTACGGCATGGCGAACGCGGTCGGCCGCATCACCGACACGCTCATCGCGATGTCGCGGCTGATCTATGCCGGCCACGTCACGCGCTTTAGCAACATGAAGATCGTCGCCGGCATCGGCGGCGCGGCGCTGCCTTACGTGATCGGGCGGCTGCGCCGCAACTACAGCCTCGACAAGGACAAGCTAGGCGATCCCGATGCCGCACTGGGTGCGATGTACTACGACACCATCGTGCAGGATGTCCGCGCGCTGCGCTATCTCGCCGATATCGTCGGCGCGGATCGCATCATGATGGGCTCCGATATGCCGTTCCCCATCGGCGATCTCGCACCGCTCAAGATCGTGCAGGAGACCTCCTTCACCGACGCCGAGCGCGCCAGCATCAATGGCGGGCTGGCGCAAAAGCTGTTTGGATTGTGAGGTCGTGTCGTGAAGCTCGATATCGGCGGCAGTGAAACGATCCCGGGTCCGGCCGACGCGCTGTGGGTTGCGCTCAACGATCCGAAAGTGCTGACGCGCTGCATTCCCGGCTGCAAAAGCATGGTCGAGATCGGACCCGACGCCTACAAGGTCGATATGCAGCTCCGCGTCGCCGCGGTCGGCGGTTCGTTCGAAGGCGAAATCTCGCTGTTCGACAAAGAGGCGCCGCGGGCTTGCAGCATCAAGGTCTCCGGTGCCGGGTCGCTCGGGCACGGCAATGGCACGGCGCGCTTCGAGATCGCGCCCGATGGTGATCGCAGTTGTCGACTGATCTACAAAGGAGCCGGCGAGATCGGCGGCCTGGTGGCGGGGGTCGGCCAGCGCATTCTATCCAGCGTCTCAAAGCATCTGATCGGGCGGTTCTTCGTGGCGCTGCGCAAGGAGTTCGAAGCGCCGGTCAGTGGAGCGGCGGAGTAAAGACAAAAAGCCAGCGGGAGGAGTTGCGGTGAAGCCATTGAAGATCGGTCTCGGCTTATTGCTGGCAGCGGCATTGTCGACCTCGGCGGCATCTGCGCAGGAGTTGCAGAAGCTCTCGATCGTGATTTTCGGGCAGCCATCGCTTGGCGCGTTCCTGCCGCCGGTCATCAAGGCGCAGAAGCTCGATGAGAAGAACGGGCTTTCCATCGACTTCCAGGAGCGCACGCCGGATGCCTACACCGCGCAATTCAACTCAGGCGAATTCCAGCTTGGCGGCAGCGCCGCGCTCTTGACCGTCGGTCTTGCCGATATCAGGGGCGTCAAGGTGACCTACCTGTTCAACCTGTTCGACTTCTGGGGAACGGTCGTCACCTCGCGCCCCGAGATCAAGTCGATCAAGGATCTCCAAGGCAAGGACCTCGCCGCGGCGAAGGGCACGACCAACTACGTCATGTTCGACTGGTTTGCGCGTCAGCTCGGCGTGGACACCAGCAAGTTCTCCGTGGTCAACACCGCAACCCCGGGCCTTGTCGGCTATGCGCTGGCCGACCGCGCCAGTGCCGTCCAGCTTTGGGAGCCGGCTTACACGGCACTGCACGCCAAGAAGCCCGACATCAGGATGCTCGATCTGAAGATCCAGGAGAGCTGGCAGAAGGCGGCCGGCAGCCACAGCATTCCTTATCTCGGCGTTGCCGCGCATGTCGATTGGGCCGAGAAGAACAAGAACCTCATTCCGAAGCTCTACGCGGCCTATAAGGAAGCGGGCCAATGGACCGCCGCGCATCCCGATGAGGCCGCGAAGCTGATCATGCCGAAGGGCAATGATGAGGATCGCAAGGCAATCGCCGACCTCATCCGCGCCAATGAACGATTGGGCATGAACATCCGCACCGCGGCCGATGTCGGCAAGGAGATCAAGTCGGTTTACGAGGCCGGCAAGTCGATTGCGTTCCTGCCGTCGATGCCGTCCGACGCCACGATCTACAATGGGCCGATGCAATGACGATGTTGCAGGAGAGTTCGCCAAGCTGGGGCGTGGCGGCGAGCCGGCGGACCTTGACTCGGATCCTGCCGTTTCTCGTGGTTGCCGCGCTCTGGCAGCTCGCGTCGTTGTTCTTCCCGCCCTTTCTGTTTCCTTCGCTCGTCGACGTCTTCAAGCGCTGTTTTGAGATTCTCGTCACCTGGAGCGAGCTCGCCGACGTGTTGGCGACCGTCGGACGTATCCTGGCCGGCCTCGCCGGCGCCTTCGTCATCGGCGCCGCGCTGGCCGTGCTGATGGTCCGCTCGCGCAGCGTAAACGAGTTTCTCTCGCCGATCCTGACGCTGTTCCAGGGCATTCCGGCGCTGTCCTGGGTTGTCTTCGCGATCATCTGGTTCCACGGCATCGAGCCGCGCATCTTCTTCATCATGGTGATGACCACGCTGCCGGCCTTTGCGTTTCAGGTGCTGGCCGCGCTCGAGGCGATGTCGCGCGACCTTGTCGAAATGGTCATGAGCTTCCGCCCGACACGGAGCAAGCTGTTTCGCGTTATGATCATCCCGGCGATCCTGCCGGACATCCTCACAGCATGGAAAGTCAATCTCGGCAACGCGTCGCGCGTGGTGGTCGTGGCCGAACTGGTCGGCGCCACCGGCGGCGTCGGCTATGAACTCCTCCAGCAGCAGCAGGTCTTCGATATGGCCGGCGCGCTGGCCTGGACCCTGCAGCTTGTTTTCTTTGTGTTGATCGCCCAGGGCGTGCTGACGCTGATCGAGAGCGTCGCCTTCCGCTACCGGGCCGTTTCGGAGCGAACGCTGTGAACGCCGCTGCTGTCCCCGTCATCAGCCTGCAGGATGTTTCCAAGACCTTCGCGAAGGCCGGCGCGGCCTCCTACGTCGCGGTGGATCGGCTCGATCTGCAGGTCGCGGAGGGCCAGATGCTGGCCTTGCTCGGCAAGACCGGCTGCGGCAAGTCGACCATCTTCAACATGATCGCAGGGCTCACCGAGCCGACCTCGGGCGTCGTGACCGTGAATGGCCGCAACCCGTTCCGCGAGTTTGATTGGTTCCGGGGCCACATGGCCATCGTGTTCCAGAGCGACCGCCTGCTGCCGTGGCGGACCGCGGTGCAGAACGTCGAGCTCGGCCTGGAGATGCTCGACGTTCCGCTGGAGAAGCGCCGTGCGACCGCGATGGCATGGCTGAGCAAGCTCGGCCTGCGCGGCCACGAAAATGACTATCCACACGCGCTGTCGGGCGGCATGCGCCAGCGCGTCTCGATTGCGCGTGCTTTCGCAACCGACGCCAACATCCTGCTCTGCGATGAGCCGTTCTCCGCGCTGGACGAAATGACGGGCCGCGCGCTCCGAGCCGAGTTCGTCAGGCTGGTGAAGGAGAACGGCAAGACGGCGGTGTTCATCACCCATTCGATCAACGAGGCGCTCGAGATCGGTGACCGCATCGTGGTGCTCAAGCGGCCGGCGAACATCGCGCTGGACATGGCGCTCTCGCCGGAGATGACCGTCGAGGAGAAGGAGACGATCCGCCACCGCATTCAGGGCGTGCTGGCGGCTTGAACTCCGCATTGGACAGTTAAGCCGTGTCTCTTATTGCAATAGGCTTCCAACTATCACCTTTACCTTGAGGTGCCGTCGCGAAGCGGCGGCCTCGAAGGGCGACGGCCCGGTTCTCGCAGCGGGGCCGTTCCTCCTTCGAGGCTCGCTATCGCGAGCACCTCAGGATGACGGTCGGACGCGGGTGCTCGCTCCAGTAGTCTCCCAGCGATCCCGATCTAAATTCGCATGTGGGCTTCGATCCGCTCTGGTGCTTGCGCATCGACGCCGCCGCTGTCGACGATCTCTCCCCGCTTGAAGACCAGGTAGCGGCCGGCGATGCCGAGCGCGAACGGCAGATGCTGTTCGATCACCACCATCGACGTGCCCATCTCCCGGCTGAATCGCGTCAGCACGTCGGCGAGGCGGTCTACCAGCGAGGGCTGCAGGCCCTCGGTAACCTCGTCCAGAAGCAAGACTTGCGGCCGCGCCATCAGGGCGCGGGCGACGATCAGCATTTTCTGCTCGCCGCCAGAGAGTGTTCCGGCACGTTGTTGCAGGCGCCGCGTCAGCACCGGAAACCATTGACCGACGTGATCAAGCGCGGTGTCAAAATCCCGGTCCGACAGCAGGCCAAGCCGCAGATTGTCGCGGATCGTGAGGTCCTGGAATAGCGCGTGTTCCTGCGGCACATAGACGAGGCCCAGCCGTCGTTTGAGATGCGGCGGCATGTGCGTGACGTCTTTGCCGGCGAACTTGATGCTGCCGCGCCAGGCGGGGAGGAAGCCCAGCACGGTCTTCAGCAGCGAGGTCTTGCCCATGCCGTTCTTGCCGACCACAGCAAGCACTTCCGATTTCGCCAGTGTGAAACTGACGTCGGTGATCACCTCCGACGTGCCGTAGCCGCTCGAAAGATCCTCGACCTCGAGTGCGCCGGTCATGACACAGCCTCGGAGGCGGCCGCCTGTTGGCCGGTATAGATCTCGCGGACGAGGGCGCTGCTCACGACCTCATGGACCGATCCGTCCAAGGCGATCTTGCCTTGATGCAGCACGATGATGCGCGAGGAAATTTCGCGAACGAAGTCGAGGTCGTGCTCGACCAGCAGGATGCAGAGCCGGTCGCGGGAAGCCAGTGCGGTCAGGATATCCGCAAAGGCCTGGCGCTCGGCGCGGGTCAGGCCGGCGGTCGGCTCATCGAGCAGCAAGACCTCGGGTTCGAGCGAGAGCACCATCGCGAGCTCGAGCGCCTGCTTCAGCCCGTGGCTGAGGTTGCGGGCTTCCTCGCCGAGCCGATCCGCGAGTCCGGACCGCTCGATGACGGAGATCGCGGCGGCCGGAAGTTCGATGATTGTCGATGTTGTGACCAGGGAAGGGCGGGCGCGATGCGTGCGGGCGACCCGCAGGCACTCGGCAACCGTGAGCGTCTCGAAAACCGAGGCGGCCTGAAATTTCCGGCCAAGACCAAACTGCACGACGCGGTCCGGCGGCAGCCGGTCGATGGAATGCCCGGCGATCGCAACGAATCCCGCCGAGCGCTCGCGCCCGTCGGACAGGCAGCGGATCAGCGTCGTCTTGCCGGCCCCGTTCGGTCCGACGAGGCTCAAGAGCTCGGCGCGCCGGGCCGCAAACTGCACGCCGTCCAGCACCGACAGGCTTCCGAAATGCTTGTCGAGCCCGCGGACCTCGATTGCGAGCGCATTTTCTTCCGCGTTCGTGGCCGCTTTAGCGACTGAACGCAGGCGCGTCGTTGCGCCGCCTTGCTCCTTCTGAACGCCGCGTACCAGCCGTTTGATGATGCCGACGAGACCGTCCGGGAAGGCGAGGATCACGGTGATCAGTGCGATTCCGATGATCAGCTCCCATACATAGGGCAGACTGCCGGAAAGGTAGGCGCTCGCGACCTCGATGCTGAGCGCGCCGACGATGGCGCCAATGATGGTGCCGCGGCCGCCGAGCGCGACCATGATGATCAACCGGGTTCCGAACGTGAAGCTGGCATTCTCGGGCGCGGCGACGCCGCCAAAGGCCGCGTAGCCGAAGCCGGCCAGCGCGGCGACGATCGCCGTGACCACGAGCACGACGATGCGGTAACACGAGGTATTGATGCCAAGATAGGTGCAGCGTTCGTCATTGTCGCGCAGCGCCTTGAGCACGCGTCCGGTGTCGCTCCGCATTGCAATCAGCGCCACGATGGCGACCGCGGCAAGGCTCAGCCCTGCCAAACGGAACCAGTTCTCGAATTCCAGATCGAACGTCTCGAAGCCGACCAGGCCGCTGGATGAGCCGGTGAAGGTGCCGCCGGAATAGAGCACCTGCACGAGCACGATGGGCACGACCAGCGACACGATGGAGGCATAAAGCGGCGTCGAGCCCGGATAGAAGGAGAGCCAGCCGGTGACGGTCGCGACCGCCGCTGCGGCAATGACGGCCGCCGCGAGGGCGAGGAGGATCTGCCAGGATCCGAAGCCGTATTCGGTGAAGATGATCGCCAGCGCGTAGACGCCGATGCCGAAAAAGGCCGACTGACCGAACGTCAGCGTACCACAATAGCCCCACACGATATCGACGGTGATCGCCGCGATCGCGACGAAGAAGGCGCGGATCAGAATATTGACCATGTAGGTATCGAGCAGCAGAGGCGCGAGCACGATGCTGCCGACGATGAGAATGGCGAGGAGCATCGCCAACCATCGCTTTGGGACGCCGAACTGCGTCGTTACCGTCGGGGTCAGCGGGCGGGCATCAGGCACGAGCAAAGCCCTCCGGACGGATTCGAAGCACGATGGCAGCGCAAATGGCGATCGTTAGTCCGCCAAGAATTGGATTGACGAAGGTCGAGACGATCACCTGAAGCCCGCCAAGCACGAGGCAGGAGACGGCAAGCGTCAAGAGCGAGCCGCCTGAGACCATCACCAGCATGAAGGCGCTCACCAGCCAGGGAACACCCATGTTCGGATCGACGCTCGAAAGCGGCGTGATCAGCGCGCCCGACAGCGCGGCAAGCCCGCTTCCGATCGCGAACGTGATGAGCCGTACGCGCGAGCTGTCGACGCCCAGCCCCTGCGCGAGCATCTCGTTCATGATGACCGCGCGCGTGGAGAGGCCGAGACGTGTTCCATTCAGAAGCGTCGTAAACACCACCGCGACGATGACGGCAGCGGCGATCAGGACGATGCGATAGGCCGAATAGTCGATCCCGAACAGGTCGACCGTGCCGGTGATCGGCGCTTGCACGAATTGCACCTCGCGCCCGAATATCAGGGTGATCAACTGTCCGATCACGGTGCCGAGTCCCCACGTCGCGAGAATGGCATCCAATGGACGCTGATAGAGCCGGCGCACGATGGTTGCTTCCGTCAGCGCGCCGCAAAGCGCGCCGGTGGTGAAGGCCAGCGGCAGGACCAGCGCCCAGGGCAGTCCGAGCTGCGAGCCGACCAGCGCGGCATAGGCGCCTACGGTCACGAACGCGGCGTGGGCGAAATTGATGATCTTCATCACCCCGAACACGATCAGAAGCCCGGACGAGATGATGAAGAGCAGAGCCGCCGTGGTGACGGCATCGAGGCCAACGGTCAACATGCTCCCTCCCAAGGGACGAGCGCGAAACGGAGCTTCGTCCGTTCCGCGCGCTTCGTCACCTTACGATTTCGGCGGGCATTGCGCGCCGGGATCGACATTCGGGAAGCTCTGGATGACCTTCACGCCGCCGTCCGCCTGCACCTGGCCCAAATACATGGTGAGCGGCGCATGGCGCTGCTTGTTCATGCGGATGCTGCCGCGCGGTCCATCGACGGACACCTCTGATAGCGCCGCCAGCACCTTCTGGGCATCGGTCCCCCCGGCCTTCTCCACCGCGGCCTTGTAGGCATAGACCGCCTCATATTCCGGGACGGACAGATCGTTGGGGGTCTTGAGATCGGCGCCGAACTTCTTGCTCATCGCCGCGAGGAAGGTCTTGTTGGCCGGGCTGTCGATGCCGGTCACGTAGGACGCCGATATGTAGATGTCCGCTGCGTCCGCCCCCATGCTCTTGGCCGTGCCTTCGTCGACGGCGAGATTGCCGTAGGGCAGCGAGACGCCGGCGGCGCGGAGCTGCTTGGTGAGCGTCACATTCGGCGCACCGCCGGCCGTCGAAGTGATGATGGCATCCGCGCCGGAGCCCTTCAGCTTGGAGATGATCGGCGTCCAATCGGAGCCGTCCATCGGAAGATATTCCTCGCCGACGATCTTGCCGCCGGTTTTTTCGACATAGGATCTGGTGAAGGACAGCATGCCTCGGCCGAAGGCATAGTCGGAGCCGATCAGGAAGTAGTTCTTGGCCTTCTTCTCCTTGTTGAAGTAATCGACGATCGGCGGCACCTGTTGCTCGGGCACCCATGCGTTGACGTAGAGATACGGGCTGCACGACTTTCCTTCGTAAAACGAGGTATAAATGAAGGGCGTCTTGCCGCGGGCGACGATCGGCAGGCCTGCGTTACGCGCCGCGCTTGTCTCCATCGAGATCAGCACATTCACCTTCTTCTGGAAGACCAGTGCGTCGAACGCCTTTTGCGCGCCGGCCGCACCCGAACCGTCGTCGGCAACTTCGAGCGCGAGCGGCCGGCCGAGCACGCCGCCCTTGGCATTGATCTCCTCAACCGCGAGCTCCGCGGACTGCACGACAGACGGCGCGACGACCGAGTTTGCCCCGGAGAGGCCGACCGGTACCCCGATCTTGATCGGATCGGCTGCCATGGCCGGGATGATCGCCGCGGTGAGGGCAGCAGATGCCAGCAAGAAACGTGAAATCATCGAAAATCCTCCATCCTGTTTGCCAATTCTCACGTGCTTCAGTACCAACCGCGCTTGATGTGGCTGCCCAGCATCTCGTCGTAGAGATCGGAGCGGCGGTCGCGCAGAACCTGATTGAACGCGTTCCAATTGCGGGCGCGTCGGGCTTCGCCGAGCGCAACCTCCGCAAGCAAAAGCTCTTCCCTGTCGCGGCTTGCCGGGCCCGCAACCGGCCAGCCGGTGTAGCTGACGATCAAACTCTGGCCTTCAAAAGGCTGGCCGCGCTCCGTCCCCACCCGGTCGGCGCAGGCGATGTAGATCGAGTTTGAATGCGCCGCGGCCATCGCGAGAATGTTTGCCATTGCCTCGCGGCCTTCCGCCTGGCCCGGGATCGGCACCCAATTGGTCGGCACGCAGACGATATCCGCGCCCTGCAATGCCGCGAGGCGATAGGTCTCAGGAAACCAGCCGTCGTAGCAGATCGCGATCCCGATGCGGCCGATGGCGGTGTGAAAGACCGGAAAGCCGAGATCGCCCGGCTCGAAATACAGATTCTCCTCGTTCCAGAGATGAACCTTGCGGAATGTGCCAATGTAACCATCCGGCCCGATCAGCACGGCGCTGTTGAACAGCTTGGCGCCGTCGCGTTCGCAGATGCCGGCGACGAGATGCAGCCGGTGTTTCGCGGCGATCTCACTCCACGCCTTGACCGTTGGTCCCCCCGGGACAGGCTCCGACGCGGCAAACGCTTCCTCGCGCGAGTTGAAGACGTAGCCGCTGTTACAGAGTTCCGGCAGCACCACCAGCTTGGCGCCGAGCGCTGCCGCGCGGTTGATCAGCTCGATGCAGTGTGCGACATTTGCTTCGACCTCGCCGATGGCCGGCTGCATCTGGATGCAGGCAATCTTGACCTTCGCCTCGTTCGTCGAGCCAGGTGAATCCATTGCCCTCCGCTCCTTTTGCATCGCGCAAAACAAAAAGCCCCCGAATGCGCCTGACGACGCAGTCCGAGGGCTACACAGCCTGATTTCAAAATGGCCGACCGGCCATGCTGGCGGGCGATCATCGCCACGCTCCGGGCAAGTAATTCTCAATATGCAGTTTAAGTCAACGACCAAGACTGCAAAAAATTGAGGCCGCTATTGCTTAACCGGTGAGCTGGAGCGGGCCTGCGCGGGCGCGCCGAGAACGCCAAGCTCACCAAGCGTCTCCTGCGCGTTGATGATCGAGGCGGCGATCTCCGCCATGGTCAGTCGCTTCTGTGTCGCCTGCTGGCGGATCAGCTCATACGCCTCGAACTCACCGATCTGCTTGAGGCCGACGAGGATCTTGACTGCCTTGTCGACATCGCGGCGCGCTTTCAGCGTTTCCTCGAGTTTCTGGACCTTGCTCTCGAGCCGCCGCGTATAGCCGCGGAGCGATCGCGCAAGCACCAGCGAAGAGAGAATGCCGAACGAGCGGATCGGCTTGTTGACGACGCCATGGGCGTTGCTGTCGAGCAGGCGCTTCAGGATTGTCGGATTTTCATAGTCGACGATCGCAACGAGAGTCAGCGGATGGTCGTTCGAGCTGGTGGGAAAGACGGTGTCCTCGGAGCTGTCGACGATTTGGAATACGGTATCGATGTCATGCGGTATGGCTGACGGCGGCGGCCACACGCCGCGGACATTACACCCAATGCGCTTGAGCTGGTCGATCAGGGCCTCGCTTTCCGCGTCGCGGGGATGAATGACCAGAACGCGCGCGCCCCGGAGATCTTCGATGAGACGGCGGACGCCCGGTTTCATACGACCGCTTCCTCGGGCAGCCAGCGCCCGCCGATGGGAGAGACCGAGAGATAGGGATCCGGCTTGATCGGACCCTTGCCTTCCCAGACCACATCGAACGCGCCATCGGCGCGCGCACGGCCGATGCGCGGTGTCAGCCACAGATGATTATTGTCAGGATCGATCTGAATGGGGCCTTCCGGCGCATCCAGGCTCAGCCCCAGCGCAGCGTCAACGAGCCGCTGGGTATCGAGGCTGCCGGCCTGAGCCAGCGCCATCGCAAACAGCTTGACCTGCGCATAGGCGCCGGCGCTCCACATGCTGACGGGCTTGTCCTTGCCGTAAGCGTTCGCAAACGCGACCTTGAACCGGTTGCTGCTCTCGCGCTGCAGCGAACCGAAATAACTTGCCGCGGTGAGGTGGCCGGCGCAGAGCTCCGGTCCGATCTCGCGCAGCTCACCCTCCGCCATGGTCAGGCTCGCGATCGGCAGGTGAGCGGGATCGAAACCCTTTTCGGCATAGAGTCGATAGAAGCGCCGCGCGGTGCGACCCACGATGGTCGAGAATACGACATCGGGCGCGCGCATGCGGATCATGTCGAGCGTACGTGTCAGCTCGGCATCGCTGGCCTCCATGGCGACATATTGCTCGCCTGCGACCTGTCCGGCATAGGACTCGATCAGATCGCGCATGATCCGATTGGATTCGCGCGGGTAGATGTAGTCCGAACCGATCAGGTAAACGCGCGGTCCGTACTTACGGACGATGTACTCGGCGAGAGGGAAGCTGTTTTGATTGGGGCAGGCGCCCGTGTAGATCACGTTCGGCGAATACTCGAATCCCTCATAGAGCGAAGGATACCACAACAGACCGTTGCGCCGTTCGATCGCCGGGAGGATGGCCTTGCGTTCGGCCGATGTCGAGCAGCCGAAGATGACGGAGGCGCCATCCTCGGTCAGCAGCCGATCGGCCAGCTTGCGGAAGGCTTCCGGATTGGACGCAGGATCATAAGCGACGACCTCGATCTCGCGTCCGAGGATGCCGCCCGCTTTGTTGATCTCTTCGATCGCGAGCGCGGTTCCGAAGAAATGTTCGGATTCCGTGACCGCCATTAATCCGCTACGCGAAAACAGCACGCCGACACGCCACACGTCGCGGTCGGACTGTTTTACGTGCGGCGCTGTCTTCGTCATTGGCGATCTCCGGCAGCATCGAGTGCTGCAAGGGTCAGTATTCCACCGCAGTATTGCGGCTCGCAGGCGTGTTGGCAACTTTGCAGTTGGCCTCGGCGAGAGGAGTGAGCGCGTGGTGCTGCATGTGCGCAGCCAAATGATGCCTCTTCTCTCGATAGCGATCCGCGTCGCTCGTGTTCACAAGCACGCGGCGAGGGTTGATCGCTCGTTACTCGTCCACTCGCGTAAAACCTTAAGATTTCCTCAAGCCTATCCGCGCTATGGCTTTGTGGCGTGCGTCTGTTGCAAGGGCGCGCGCAGAAGGAACCTCCGGCATGGCGATGCGCATTGCTGCTCCAACGCTTCCCCCTGGCCAAGCCACGCTTAGCCGAGCCACGGTTCCGGCGTCGCTCCTCAATGCATGCTTCGTGCTGTCCGTGGTCATCGTGTCCTTCTTCCCGGCGGCGTATTTTGCGGGAGGCTGGATCTACGATGCCAACGGGCTCGGAATTCCAACCGATTTTGTCAATGTCTGGGCCGCCGGCCGGCTGGTGCTGGAAGGGCATCCGGCGCTGGCCTACGATTGGGACGTACAGAAGCACATTGAACTTTCGCTGCTGCAGCAGGATTTCTCCGGCTATTTCGCCTGGCACTACCCGCCGCCCTTTTTGGTCGTCGCGACGCTGCTGGCGCAACTGCCTTATTCCGCCGCCTTCATCGGCTGGGTCTCGGTCAGCCTCATTCCCTATCTCGCGGTGATGCGCGCCATCGTCGGCCGCGCCTTCGGCCTTATGCTCGCGCTTGCCTTCCCGATGGTGCTGAGCAATGCATTGGTCGGCCAGAACGGCTTTCTCACCGCGGCGCTGATCGGCGGCACGCTCTATTTGCTGCCCACGCGGCCCGTGCTGGCTGGCATTTGCCTGGGGCTGTTAACGTACAAGCCGCAATACGGCTTGCTGTTTCCGATCGTGCTGATCGCAGCCGCGCAATGGCGGGTGTTTTTCAGTGCCGCCGTCACCGCCGTTGCGCTCGCCTTCGTCTCCTGGCTCGTCTTCGGCACGGAAAGCTGGCAGGCGTTCTTTCATTGGATGCCGATGTTCTCGCAAGCCTTCCTCAGCGAAGGCAAGGCTCCCTGGTGGAAGCTGCAAAGCCTGTTCTCGCTGGTGCGCTATTTCGGCGGCAGCGAGTCGCTTGCCTGGACCTTCCAATGGATCTTAACGGCCGCGGTTGCGGTCACGCTGGCAACGATCTGGCGCAGTTCGGCGCGTTATTCATTGAAAGCGGCCGCTCTCGCCGTCGGCGCGCTGCTCACAACGCCCTATCTCTTCATGTACGATATGGTGGTGCTGGCGATCCCGATTGCGTGGCTGGTCCGCCTCGGGCTTGCGCACGGCTTCCGCGCTTACGAATTGTCGGCGCTCGCCGTTGCCATGGCGTTCGTGCTGATCTTCATCTTCTCGGGCCTGCCCCTTGGCTTTGCCACCAATGTGATCGTTGGCGCTCTCGTCCTGCGGCGCGCCGGTCCGTGGTGGCGCCAGGCGTCGGAAGCGCGGCTTGCCGCCCCAGCCACCGCCTGAGCCAGCGATCCTTTCGGTACGGTTCAGGAGACGGCCTGAACCAGGCCGGACGTCTCAGTTGCGGCCGGCGCCTTTCGGAATCTCGTCTGTCGCCATCTATCGATCGGCTGCTCAAGCCATCTGTAGAGCAGCATCGAGGTCAGTAGCGACAGCGACAATGCAAGATAACGGCTGGCGGCAGTTTCCGGCAGCAACAACCAGCCGAACATGTAGTGGCAAATATAGAGCGGATAGGAAAGCTCGCCGAGATAACGGTCCCACGGGATGTTCTTGGTTTGCTCGAAAAGGCTGGGTATGCCGAAGATCACGGCGACGAGAAGCGAAAGCGACGGGAGACGTGACACGCCGCCCCAGTTGCTGATGGCCAAGCAAACGAACAACAAGCCCGCCACGAGTGCGAGTCCGAATTGCACCCGCTTGCGCTGGTCATCGCTGCGCGATGAATAGATGTGGTAGCCGAGCGATCCCGCCAGGAACAGCGCGAGCTCGTTCGGAAAGAACCTGTATGTCCAGGGTTCACCGGAAAAGCCGAATGCCAAAAGTGTTGCCCGCACAAGCAGGCTCAGCGCGATCACGCCCGCGATCACGACCGGTCCGCGCCTTACGACAAGAGGCGCCAGCAGATAGAAATAAGACTCCAGCGCCAGGGTCCAGGCCTGCGGGACGGGGGCATGGGTGTAAAGCAGGCCCAGCAATCCGGCCGGATGCAGCGTGGCCGCCAAAGCGCCATTCTTGATGAACAGGAAGACGTAGGTGTCCTGACCAAGGATCAGGATTTGTGAGGCGGCGAAATAGGCGAGGCTCGGCAGATTGAGCGCCGCGAGCGGCCGCCAATTGTCCGTGACTGCAAACGACAGAGCGGCGACAACAATGTAGGTCGGCCACAACCTCAAGACGCGATTTGAGATGAATAGCCAATAGGAGCCTGGGCCGTATTTTTCGTTCAGCACCAGTGCCATGTAAAATCCTGACATGACGTAGAAGCACTGCACGGCGACATCGCTGGTCGGGAGGCCAGGCCCCATCCCGAAGTGGCCCAAAGCGACCGAAAGCGCGAGAAAAAGCCTGAGGCTGCCCATCGGCCCACGCTAGCCGGGCAATGTTGAGCCCCTGGTTAACGAAACCGTGCAGTCGGCCTGCCAGAGGGTCACAATTGTGCTTGTCAGACGGTCTGAATAGTTGTTCACTTTTTCAAGGCGATTTGCAGGTAAATCGCCCCAGAATCTCGAAACAGTGAAGGCGTGTTCGGCCGCCGGGCCGCGCGCCAGGGCAGGGGAAACGCGCCATGGTGTATCGGCGAACCCATCAGGTGGTGAAACGGCTTGCAGCCCGGCGCAGCGCAATTCTGGCGGCCGCGCGGGAGACGGCTGCGGAAGCCGGCATGGCGGCGGTCCAGATCGCCCCGGTTGCGGTTCGCGCCAATGTCGCGGCTGGCACGGTCTATCGCTATTTCCCTTCCAAGGCCGATCTGATTTCGGAGCTGATCGCCGACGTCTCGCGCGACGAGCTTGCCGCGATCCGCCGCGCAGCCGATGCCGCGCCCGGGCCGTCCTCGGCGCTGGCGGCGGCGGTGTCCACCGTTGCTCTGCATGTGCTCTCGCAGCGCAAGCTCGCCTGGGGAATCCTGGCCGAGCCGGTCGACGTCGATGTGACGGCCTCGCGGCTCGCCAGCCGTCGCGAGATCACGAGCGAAATCGCGAGCCGGATCGATGCCGCCGTGCGCGCCGGACATCTGCCCGCACAGGACACCCAGCTCGCCGCGACTGCGCTGCTCGGCGCGTTGCACGAAGCGTTGGTCGGGCCGCTCGCGCCCGACAATCTCGACGATTCCGCAAAGCTGCGCGATACGGTGCAGAGCGTGACCCTGCTCGCCTTGCGCGCGGTCGGCGTGATGGATGCGCGCGCCCGCGGCCTCGTTGTGCAGGCGGTGCTCCCGGCCAAGACGCTGGTTGGCGCCTGAGCGCAGCCGCTCGCAGCGGCCATATCCCGAAATGAGTCCTTAAGGGAGGATTTACGCCTGATGAGCCATTTTCGGATGGCTCTGGGATCGCTGCCTGCCTGCGATCGGTCCGATGCGGAAAACGCTTGATCCATGACCATCGCGCGCAAACATCTTGCGATGCCGGCCGTGATCCTCGGCGCGCTGCTCGCAGGTGCGCTCTACACCTATTTTGCCGGCGAAGACATCAACTGGGACTGGCGGAATTACCATGAGTACGGCGCTTACGCGCTGCTGAACGGGCGCTTCGATCTCGATGTCGCGCCGGGCGGCTTTCAGACCTTCCTCAATCCGCTCGCCTATGTGCCACCTTATCTCTTGCGCCACTTTGTTGGCGCGCCATACTGGGGCCTGTTGCTCGGCGCCATTCACGGACTGAATCTGGCGCTGATCTACTGGGTGTCGCGCGGCGTGTTGGGACATGCCGCGCGCCCTCTCGCGCTGATCGCCTCTCTCGTCATTGCCGCCTTTGGACCGATGACGCTGTCCGAAGTCGGCACGAGCTTCGCCGATATTCTGACGGCGCTGCCGATCATCGCCGGCGTCGGGCTGATCCTGTTCGACGGCGAACGGCAGCAAACCCGCCTCATGGCCGCCGGTCTCCTGATCGGCGCGGCCGCCGGGTTGAAGCTGACCAACATGACGTTCCTGATCGGTGCCGGGGTTTCTCTTCTGCTCGTTGCGCGTCCTTTGCAGGCGATGTTAGCGTACGGCGCCGGCAGCGCCGCAGGTGCGCTCGCCACCGGCGGCGTCTGGGCCTACAAGTTGTGGGCGGAGTTCGGCAGCCCGGTCTTTCCCTTTTACAACGCGATTTTCGGCTCTCCGGAAGCGCCGGCAGAGTCGATCGTCGATGTGCGCTTCATGCCGCACGACCTGCTCGATGCGCTCGCCTATCCCTTTTACTGGCTGATCGGCGATCATCGCTCATCGGAATGGCCGTTTCGCGACCCGCGCTTTGCGGTCGTGATCATCTTGCTCGCGCTCACGATCGGCATCGGCTTCTTCCGCAAGGTCGAGGTGCTGAGGCCAAGGGACAAGCAGTTCCTGCTGCTGTTCTGGGTCAGCTACGTGCTCTGGCTGCGGGCGTTTTCGATCCATCGCTACGCGATCGCGCTCGAGCTCCTGACCGCGCCCTTGATTGTGCTGCTGCTGTCGCGCCTTGTGGAGGCGCTTGAGCCGGTAAGCATCAAGGCGAGCTTGTCGCGCGTGACTGATGGCGTCACCGCAGTCGTCGCATTGGCGATCGCGATCTGGTCGCAGCCTGCCGATTGGTCGCGTCGTCCCTGGTCCGATCCCTATCGGCCGCAACTCGCCGGCGCGTTGTTGACGCCGGCAACCTATCTGATGCTGCAAAAACCGCTGGGCTATATCGTGCCGGTGTTGCCGACCTCTTCGCGAGTCTACCAACTCTCCGACATCGTCATGCCGATTGTGCCGGACGGATCGCTGGACCACCGTATCCGGGCAGGGCTGGCGCATCCGCTGCCGGGCGGCGCATGGGCGCTGCACCTGAAAGGCAGCCCGGCGCGGGTGGATTTGCTTGACCCTTACGATCTTCAGATCGATGCGGCCCGCACCTGCGAATCGATCCCTGGTGCGGACGGCGTCGACATCGAAGCCTGTCCGCTGGCGCGGCGTTCAAAACCCTCGACGAGCGCGGCCGGGCCTTCTGCTGGTATCAGCGCCACCGCAGATTGATCAGGCGCTCACTCGGCGCGGGACTCAACGAGGTTGCGCTCAGATATCGGCGTCGCCGCTGGGACCGACCGAGGCGATGCGCACCATATTGGTGGTGCCGGGAATGCCGAGCGGCACGCCGGCGACGATGATCACGCGCTGGCCGGCGCGGACGAAGCCGTCGCGAAAGGCGATCGAGCCGGCACGGTCGACCATGTCGTCCTGGTCGCGCGCATCTTCGGCCACCACGCAATGCACGCCCCACACCACCGACAATTTGCGGCCCGTCGCGATGTTCGGCGTAATGGCGACGATGGGCGGCTTGGGCCGCTCGCGAGCCACGCGGATCGCGGTCGAACCGGAAGAGGTCCAGCAGATGAGCGCGGGCAGATCGAGCGTCTCGGCGATCACGCGCGCCGCATCGGCGATGGCATCGCCCACGGTCGCCTCGGGGTCGGGCCGCTGCGCGGTGACTGCCGAGCGGTAGGTGGGATCGCGCTCCACCTCCTCGCCGATGCGGTTCATGGTCGACACCGCTTCAACCGGATATTTGCCGGCCGCCGATTCAGCCGACAGCATGATCGCGTCTGCGCCTTCATAGACGGCGGTCGCAACGTCGGACACCTCGGCGCGGGTCGGCACCGGCGCTTGGATCATCGATTCCAGCATCTGGGTCGCGATCACCACGGGCTTGCCCGCGCGCCGCGCCATGCGGATCATCTGCTTCTGTAGGCTCGGTACCCGCTCCAGCGGCAATTCGACGCCGAGATCGCCCCGGGCCACCATCAGCGCATCGGATGCCTCGATGATATCGGCAAGGCGATCGATCGCCTGCGGCTTCTCGATCTTCGCCATCACCGCGGCGCGGCCGCGGATCATCTTTT
The DNA here is from genome assembly GCF_045571435.1 of Bradyrhizobium sp. STM 3562. Taxonomy (NCBI): domain Bacteria; kingdom Pseudomonadati; phylum Pseudomonadota; class Alphaproteobacteria; order Hyphomicrobiales; family Nitrobacteraceae; genus Bradyrhizobium; species Bradyrhizobium sp. STM 3562. The sequence goes on along the minus strand of NZ_CP120694.1, from coordinate 7,528,367 downwards.
TCGCTTCGATCACGTCTTCAGCGCGTTGCACGAAGGAGAGTGCGATCCAGTCGATCCCGGTGCTCAGCGCCGCATCCAGGTCGGCGCGATCCTTCGGCGTCATCGCCGAGACGGGAAGATCGGTGTCCGGCAGGCTCACGCCCTTGCGGTCGGACATCTTGCCGCCGATCACGACGCGGGTGATTGCGCGCTCGGGCGAGGTCTCTTCCGCAATCAGGCGCACCTTGCCGTCATCGAGCAGCAGCGCGTGTCCGGGCCTGAGTGCTGCGAGAATTTCCGGATGCGGCAGATGCACGCGCGTGCTGTCGCCGGGCGCCTTGTCGGAATCCAGCACAAAGCTCTGCCCGTTCTGCAACTGGACCGAACCTTCGGCGAACGAGCCCAGCCTCAGCTTCGGCCCCTGCAGATCGACCAGAATGCCGATCGGGCGGCCGTAGCTTGATTCGACATTGCGGATGGTCGCCACCAGTTCGCGCATCTTGTCATGCGGCGTGTGGCTCATATTGATGCGAAAGATGTCGGCGCCAGCCTCGAACAGACGGCGGATCATCGCGCTGTCCGAAGATGCCGGGCCCAACGTCGCGAGGATCTTGATACGGCGCAGTCGCCTCATGGCTTGCTTCCGGGCGCTGCGGCTGGCGGCAGGCCAGACGCGCCCGGAGCAGGCGCCGCACCCGGCGAATTGGGCAGGCCCGGAACGTTGCCGCCGGGTCCTACCGGTCCCGGCAGACCCGGTACCCGCGGCTGGGCCGGCTGCTCATTGGCATCGGTTAGCTGCACGGTCCAGGCGCGCTGTTCGCCGGTATCCACCTCGAAAAACCCGGTGCGATCGAAGCCGCGGGCCAGGCAATTCTCGGTGCCCTTGATGGTGAACTCCTTGTCACGGGAGCACATAAAGGCCTGCCCTGACCACTCGCCGCCGCGGTCGTAGTCGAGGGCGTAAATGTAATAATAGCGCGCCACCAATGCCCCCTTCAGCAAGGTCTCGCAGCTACGCGATGAGATGTTCCACCAGCCCTCGGTGGTCCATCCTTCGGCGTCCTTGTAGCCGAGCGCGATCCCGACGCGGCTTGAGGTGTTGTTACAGAGACGAAAATCGGCTGCCGCCTTTCCGCTCCACAGGCAAAGAATAGCCAGGATCAAGGCCAAGCCGATGCCCTTGCAACGCAACATCGACCGGCGGGAGGGAGAACTTTCTGGGATCATTTGCGCGAAGCGGATAGTTCCTCTAGCGGATTTCGCGTAGCCGGGAGGCGACTGTCAACGGCGTTTTTTACCCGACCGGATGTCGGATTTGCCACCACCCTGCCTGTTTGCGTTGCGATATGGCAAAATCTATGACGAGGTCCACATAATACCAGGAATCTGCAACGGCGGGATAAACGATCATGGCCATTGACGACAAAACCAGAACGGAGCTCGAAGCCGCCGCTTTCCGGCGCCTGCTCGAGCATCTGCGCAACCGGACCGACGTCCAGAACATCGATTTGATGAACCTGGCGGGCTTCTGCCGCAACTGCCTGTCCAATTGGTTAAAGGAGGAAGCCGATGCGCGGGGCCTGCCGATGAGCAAGGACGAGAGCCGCGAGGCCGTTTACGGCATGCCTTACGAGACCTGGAAGGAGAAGTACCAGACGCCCGCGAGCGCGCAGCAGCTCGAGGCGATGAAGAAGGCCCATGCGGGCCATTGAACAGCTTCTGCGCGAGCATCGTCATGGCCGGAAATATCAGGCCATGACGAGCGGGCCGCAGCCCCCGGCGCTCGCTCGATCTGATTCGCAAAGGCGGCGGATCACTTTCGTCCGCTCAAAAGCAACCCATTAATTTTCTTACAGCACAAAAAATCTCCACGCCAACAAGGTGTGGGCCGCGCTGTGGATGAGCGCGATGCTGCCTTGACCCCGGCGACTTGAAATTCAAGTGTCATTTGCGAGACGCGCGCGAGCAATGGCGCGCAAAGCAAGTATGCAGTGTTCCATTCAGGAGTAGCAGATGGCCACCTCCGCCGCCGTCAAGGAAGAAGAAGCGCCCGCCACACGATTTGCCAAGGACCAGCTCAAGGCCATCATCGAGCGGATCGAGCGCCTGGAGGAGGAGAAGAAGGCAATCTCGGACGACATCCGCGATGTCTATGCCGAAGGCAAGGGCAACGGTTTCGATGTCAAGGCGCTGCGCGCCATCGTTCGCCTGCGTAAGCAGGACCCCAACGAACGCCAGGAGCAGGAGACGATCCTGGAGACCTATATGCAGGCGCTGGGGATGCTCTGAGGGCGCGCTTCCTGGCGAGAACCGTGGTGCCGGCCAAGCGAGAAAAACGAGCGCGGAGCCGGGATCCATAAGCACAGGAAGCTGTCCTACCCGCCGCTGCGCCCAGGACGCCGTCTAACAATCACATCCTGCGGTCATGGTCCTGGCTTTCGCGAGGACGGCGCGGAATATGTGGAAGCGGTGACGCTCACTGCAGCGATGCGGTGTGCAGCATGAACGAGGTGGTGTCGAGCTTCGGGGTTGCCGATCCCGTGAAATGGTCGCAAGCCATTCCCATCATCGGATCGCTGGTGAAGCCCATATTGACGGTGATCTGCGGCTTCACGAAGAACGCGCGCATCAGCGTCAAATCGGTGTCGCCCAACACCGTCACCGACAGCGAGCCGCCGACGCTCGGTGCCAGCATGACAATGCGCAGCCAGGCGCTATCGGCATTGGCCGCGGCAATTCGCGCGGAATTGGTGATCGGGCCGCTCGCACCTTGCGCGCCCTTGGCCGCCACCGTGCTGACGCCGGTTGCCGGGGCCGAATTGCGCGCGAGCATCAGCGGACGTGCGCTGCGGGGCATCGGCGCCGTGGCCGTAACGATGTTGTCGTGATCGACCGGGGAGGAGGGGCGCGGCATGTAGGCGAGCGCCTGATAGGCGGCGGGAACGGCCGCGGTTGCTTGCGGATCGGTGGAATCGAGCGCTTGACGGGCGTTGATCGCCGCGACCGCCTGAGCCGGCGTCGCCTGCTGTGGCGTCGCGGGCGCATTGTCCCAGAACCCGCGGGCATTGATGATGTCGGCCGGCGTCTGGGGCTTCGCCTCGGTCTTGTCGTCTGCGGTCTTGTCGTCCGCTGCTTGCGGCTTCGGCTTGGCGGCTTGCGCGATCTGCGCATCGGCGGCGGCAAACTGAAGCGTGGCAACGATCGTTGGCCTGGCCCGTGGCGTGGGCACGGGCTCGGCGGGCTTCGCTGCGGCAACGACAGTTGCGGCCGGCCTGTCGTTCACGACGGGCGCGGTTGCGGCCTCGTCGTCCTCTTCACTCGACTTGCTTCCGAACAAAGCGGCGAACAAGGAGGGCTTAGCGAGGGTTGCGGCATCGTCGCCGCTGCCGCGTCTCTCGATCTCGGCCTTGGCGAGTTCATAGCCTTTCAGCGGAACGCCATCGGAGGGAATGTGCACCGTGCGGCCGTCCGGAAACACCTTCACGAGCTGGTCGTGGGTCATCCGCGGCCAGTGGCGGATGTTGCCGGTATCGAGGTGAACGAATGGCGAGCCTGAGGTCGGATAGAAGCCGACGCCGCCGCGTTGCAGCCTAAGACCCGCATAACGGATCTGCTCGAGCGGCACGCCGGGAATGTAGAAGTCCATCGCATGCCCCAGCATGTGCTGGGAGAAGCGGGCCACGCCGGAATGCGCGGAGCGGCGGCGGAGCATGGCGTTGGTGGCGGGGCTGCGGTAGGCGGAGACGATCTGGATCGGCTGCTTGCCGTCGACGTCGCGATAGACCTCCCAGATGATATCGAAGAGATGGCGGTCCATCACGGTCTGGTCCTGGGTGCGCCAGTCGCGCAGAAAGTGATTGAGCTGTTTCAGCGCGTCCTCGTCATAGCGCCCGTCGCGCTTGAAAGTGACGGTGAGATCTTCGCCGGAATGGGTGTGATGGAAAGACAGCGTGCGGGTCTCGTTCAGCGCACTTGCGTCGTGAACCGATCCCGCGCCGATCAGGAGCAATAGCGAAGCCAAGCCGAGCTGGCATCCGGCCTTCTGCAGGGACAGCATGTTGAATTGGCGTGCGAGACCCGTCAGCACGTATGAGCCCACCCAGTCGACCCGCGTTCAGTGGACTCTTCCGCTAACCCCATGGGCGAAAGAGAATGAACGCTTCTTCTAAAGCGGGATGGTTAACCAACTTCTATCATCCCGCCCCCAAGTTAGCTTTAACCTAACCGGTCGAGTGTGGCGAAAAAGAGCCGCCGTTGGAGATGGGCGAAGATTGGTTAACGTCAGGCGAACCAGCTTTGCGCCGAGATCGTTGATTCTGCAGGGATAATAATCGGCTCTGGCGAGATAACGGCCGCCTGGTCGGGCGGCCGTTATCGCGTCTGTTAGCTTCAGCGGGTGAAGAAGCCGCGCGGCTGCATCTGCGCCGGCCGGCGGCCGATCGGAGCCGGCGGCGTCGGCGGGCCGCCGAACAGCCGCTCGAAGAAGTTGGGTCCCGACGACCAGCTATTGTCGCTCGCATAGTTGACGCGGGAGGGCAGGGTGCTGCCGGGCGGACGAGTATAGGTCGGCTGCGCATGCGCAACGACAGCCTCGAGGTCCTTGCCACGCGTGTTCTTGAGCATCGCGATCATGGTGCCGTCGCGGCCGTAAATGTCCTTGCGGAATTGCAGCTTGCCGGCGTCGTCGACGAAGGCGGTCTGGTAGGTGATGTTGACCGGGATCGGCGTGGGGAACTTCAGGTCGATCTCGTCACGGCCGTACATCGCGCGGATCTTCTCCGGCGTGTAATGCTCGTTGGGCATGGTGATGTTGAGCAGGATCGAGGCGTATTGATCCGGATACTGCACGCGCATGCAGCCATGGCTAAAGGCGCGCTCGCTCTTCTCGAACAGGTACTTGTCCGGCGTGTCGTGCTGATAGACCAGGAATTTGTTCGGGAAATTGAAGCGGATGCGGCCGAGTGCGTTGCCGTCGCCCGGCGGCTGCGAAATGTGCGGCGAGCCGTCGCGATTGTACTCCAGCCTCAAGCCCATCCGCTCCAGCACGGTCGGATCCTGCTGCAGCGCCGGCAGATATTCGTTGTAGACGATCGACGGCGGCACGTTCCAGGTCGGGTTGACCGTGATGTACTTCATCGTCTCCGTCAGCAGCGGCGTGGCGTGAATGCCCGGCTTTCCGGTCACGACCCGGGTGGTCCAGACTGTCTTGCCATTCTGCATCACCTTCAGCGTGTAGTCCGGGATGTTGAGAATGACATAGGCATCGCCGAGCGAAGGCGCGCCCAAATCGCGCGGCAGCCAGCGCCAGCGCTCCATGTTGACGATCACGGTGTCGATCTGCTTGTCGCGCTTGGGGCTGTTCAGCGCCTTCACGGTGGCGGCATCGAGAATGCCGGTTTCCTTCAGCTCGACGCTCTCCTGGAAGCGGCGCACGGCTTCGGCGACCTTGGCGTCGTAATGCGTATCGTCGGGATGTTCGAGGCCGAGTTTGGCCCGCAACTGCGGGACTCGCGGGTCCTCCATCACCATCTCAGGCTGCTTCTTGCGCGCAGGCGTGTATTTCAGCGTCGGACCTTCGGCGATCTCGATCGCGGGGCCGCTACCCACACCGCGCAGTTCGGCGAGCTTGGCTTTCAGCTCCTTGTAGAGCTTCTGCGGTGGGTTGTAGCTGTCGAGCGCCGTGGACGCATCCTTTGCCGTGGTGACGTGGCTCAGCACCTCGTTCGGATCGGTCGGATGCTCCGGATAGGAAATATCGCCGCTGACCTGCGACCAGTGCATGCGGCCGCTCTGCGCCTGGCGCGCATAGTCGAGCATGCTGGCGGTCAGCTTCAACTCGGCTTCCGCAAGCGCATCCGGCGTGGTCGCGGCGGTGAAATCCGGCACCGGATAATCGGCCGGATTAAGTCCGTCGGATGCGGCATCCTTCAGGCGTGCGATCACGCCCTTGGCGGTATCGGTCAGATTGCCCGCTTGCGTCCAGACCGGCGCATAGTCGCGCGCGCCATAAAACTTCTCCACCGCGGCGCGTTCAGCCTTGCGGTCGAAATAGCGCGACGACTTGGCCGCGAGCATGTCCTTCAGCTTGTCGGCCACGGGTTGATCGGCCGCAGGCACATTGCTTGCGGCCTTGGCGGGCTCGGAGGTCGGCGCGACCGAGGCGGCCGGAGCGGGCGCCGTCGACGGCGTAGCGGAGGCTGCGGCAGGAGCAGCGGGTGCTGCGGTTGGCGCAGTCGCCGTATCGGCTTTCGGAGCCTCGTCCTTCTTGGGCTCGACCGGCGGTGTTGTCGCAACGTCGGCCGGCTTGGGTTCGGTTGTGTCCGCGGGCTTGGCCGCCTCGGTCGTCGGCTTTGCGGCTTCCGTTACGGCTTTGGCCGCGGCGTCCGTCTTGGCCGGTTCGGGGACCGAGGCGGTGGTGTCCATCTTGAAGTCGTTGACGGTCGGAGGCGGGACGTTGGCCGGTTCGGGGCGCGGGATTGCCGCCTCGATCGCCAATTCGGCGGCGCTGCTGCGCTGCGGATCGCTCTGCGCCATTGCCGATGTTGCGGACACCGCGAGGAAGCTTGCCGCGACAGCCATCAGCACGCGGTCAAATCCGCCACGGTTATTCAGACAGTTTCGCATTTCACGTCCCTTTGGATGAACTGTCCCGGCAATTGGACAATTCCGGTTATCGTCCCGTCAGCTTCCGCCAAAAGCGCCGGCCGTGAGATTCGCATGCCTGCACGCCAATTCATACGCAGACGATACATAGGCTCCACTTGTGTGGCCAAGGCCGCACGGAGCCACTCACGACAAACTGACTTCAAGGAAAGCCCTTTGCAACGGATTGTGCGCTTTTGCCACGCGCTTTTTCATTCGTCTGTCACCGGCAAGCAACGGTTCAAACATTGTGTATTGACCGCGACTTGTAGGCATTTTCACGTCTTGCGGGTGCGTCATTCCGCGCTGCCGTTTGTGGGGTCGGTGGCGGCGACATCGTCAAGCTTCCGATAAAGCGTGGAGCGGCCAATCTTCAACCGGCGCGCGACCTCCGACATCTGTCCGCGATAATGCGCGATCGCAAAGCGGATGATCTCATGCTCCATCTCGTCCAAGGGCCGCACATCGCCGGCCGCATTGAGCAATGCGAGCGTGCCATGAGTCCCCAACGGCGCAATGGGTATTTCACTACCCGAAATCGTGACCGGGTGGGCGGGATTGATCGGTGGCGAGACCACCAGCGGTTCGGCGGGCGCGTCCGGCACGATCGGGGATTGCGCGTTGATCAGCGGAAAATCCGCAATGCCGAGCTGTTCGCCCTCGCTGAGCACGACCGCGCGGTACACGACGTTCTCGAGCTGGCGGATGTTGCCGGGCCAATCGGCTTGCGACAGATACGCCATCGCTTCGCCGCTGATGCCGGTGATGGCGCGGTTTTCCTCCGCGGCAAAGCGCGCCAGAAAATGCCGCAGCAGATGCGGAATGTCTTCGCGCCGCGCGCGCAAAGGCGGGATCGTCAGCGGCAGGACGTGCAAGCGATAGAACAGGTCCTCGCGGAAATGCCCGGCCTTCACATGGTCCAGCAATTTGCGGTTTGTCGCGGAGATGATGCGGACGTCGACCTTGACCGGCCTGCGCCCGCCAACCGCCTCCACCGTCCCTTCCTGCAGCGCGCGCAGCAGCTTGACCTGCGCGCTCAACGGCAGCTCGCTGACCTCGTCGAGAAACAGCGTGCCGCCATGGGCCTCGACGAATTTGCCGGCGTGGCGCTCGGTGGCGCCGGTGAAGGCGCCTTTCTCGTGGCCGAACAGAATCGATTCCACGAGGTTGTCAGGGATTGCGCCGCAATTGACGGCCACGAAAGGTCTGGACTTGCGCTCACCGCTGCCGTGGATGGCGCGCGCGAACAATTCCTTGCCGACGCCGGATTCGCCTTCGATCAGCACCGGAATTGAAGAGGCGGCCGCCTTTTGCGCCGTGCGCAGCACGGGGCCCATCGCCTCGCTGCGGGTGATGATGTCGGCAAAGCTCAGGCGGCCCTCGCGGCTGTGCTTGATGCGCTGCAATTCGCCCTTCAACGCCGATGTATTGAGCGCGTTGCGCAAGGAAACCTGCAACCGCTCGAGGCCGACCGGCTTGACCACGAAATCGTGAGCGCCGGCGCGCATCGCGGACACGACATTGTCGATACCGCCATGGGCGGTCTGCACGATCACGGGCAAAGTGAGACCGGCTTCGCGCATCTTCGCCAACACTCCCATGCCATCGAGACCGGGCATGACGAGATCGAGCACGACGGCGTCGATTGAGGGCGCTTCCGGGCCGGTCAGCATGGCGATGACGGCATCGCCGGAATCGACAACGACCGTCTCATAGCCGCATTTTTGCACCATAGCCTCGACGAGGCGGCGCTGCACGGCGTCATCATCGGCGATCAAAATGGTGGCGGCCATGGCTTTCCCCCCGCATTACGACTATCTGTCTCGAATCGGGGCACTCTCGCCGATGCCACTTAACGCACACTTAAACCTTGTCCTTTGCTCCGGCTGAACACAGGTTTCGAACAAGATGACCTCGCGCTCCACGTCCACTCTCCGCAAACCGAACTCCAGCAAGCCCGCCGTCAAAGCCAAGAGTCTCAAAAGTAGTCCGAAAAGCCAGGCCAAGAACCAGATAAAGAGCCCGGCAAAGGCCGCCCCCGCCAAGACCGGCAAGCTGCCGGAATGGAACCTGACCGATCTCTATGGCGGGATCGACGCCCCCGAAGTGGCGCACGACCTTGCGAAGATGGACGCCGATTGCGTCGCGTTTGAGACCGACTACAAGGGCAAACTCGCGGAAGGCGCCGCGCGCGAGGATGGCGGCAAATGGCTGGCCGAGGCGGTGAAGCGTTACGAGGCGATCGATGATCTCGCCGGAAGGCTTGGCTCCTTTGCCGGGCTCGTTCATGCCGGCGACAGCGTCGACCCTGCGATTTCCAAATTCTACGGCGACGTCTCGGAGCGGCTGACCGCGGCGTCAACGCATCTTTTGTTCTTTCCGCTTGAACTCAACCGCCTCGACGATGCGGTGCTCGAGAAGGCAATGCAGGCCGAAGCGCTTGCGCATTATCGGCCATGGATCGAGGATCTGCGCAAGGACAAGCCGTATCAGCTCGATGACCGCAGCGAGCAGTTGTTTCATGAAAAGTCTCAGACCGGCTTCTCCGCCTGGAACCGCCTGTTCGATCAGACCATCTCGGCGCTGCGCTTCAAGGTCGCAGGAAAGGAGCTCGCGATCGAGCCGACCTTGAACCTGCTGCAGGACCGCGACGGGCAAAAGCGCAAGGCCGCGGCCGAGGCGCTGGCCAAGACGTTCAAGGCCAACGAACGAACCTTCGCCCTCGTCACCAACACGCTCGCCAAGGACAAAGAGATTTCCGACCGCTGGAGGGGCTTTCAGGACGTCGCCGACTCGCGTCATCTCAGCAACCGTGTCGAGCGCGAGGTGGTCGACGCGCTGGTGACCTCCGTGCGCGCGGCCTACCCGAAATTGTCGCACCGCTACTATCGTTTGAAGGCGGGCTGGTTCAAAAAGAAGAAGCTGCCGCATTGGGATCGCAATGCACCGCTGCCGTTCGCGCCGAGCGGGGTGATCGCCTGGCCGGAAGCAAAGCAGATGGTGCTGACGGCCTATCGCGGCTTCTCGCCGAAGATGGCCGAGATCGCCGAACGCTTTTTCACCGACCGCTGGATCGACGCCCCGGTGCGGCCGGGCAAGGCGCCGGGCGCGTTCTCGCATCCGACCACGCCGTCCGCGCACCCTTACGTGCTGATGAACTATCAGGGCAAGCCGCGCGATGTGATGACGCTCGCCCATGAACTCGGCCATGGCGTGCATCAAGTCCTGGCTGCGAAGAACGGCGCGCTGATGGCGCCGACGCCGCTGACGCTCGCCGAGACCGCGAGCGTGTTCGGCGAGATGCTGACGTTCAAGCGGTTGTTGTCGCAGACCAAGAGCTCAAAGCAGCGTCAGGCGCTGCTTGCCGGCAAAGTCGAGGACATGATCAACACCGTGGTGCGGCAAATCGCGTTCTATTCCTTCGAGCGCGCGGTCCATACCGAGCGCAAGAATGGCGAATTGACCGCCGAGCGGATCGGCCAGATCTGGCTATCCGTGCAAGGCGAGAGCTTAGGCCCGGCGATCGAGATCAAGCCGGGCTATGAGAATTTCTGGATGTACATTCCGCATTTCATCCATTCGCCGTTCTATGTCTACGCCTATGCCTTCGGCGACTGCCTGGTGAACTCGCTCTATGCGGTCTACGAGCATGCCGCTGAAGGCTTTGCCGAGCGCTATCTCGACATGCTCGCGGCCGGCGGCACCAAGCATTATTCCGAGCTTTTGGCGCCCTTCGGGCTCGACGCCAAGGATCCGAAATTCTGGGACGGCGGATTGTCGGTCATTTCCGGTATGATTGATGAGCTGGAGGCGATGGACTGAGGGTTGGGCTTTCCTGCTCAAAAATTAGGTGCGGTTTGCGCCCGATCCCGCCGATGGAACGAATATTATTCTATTTCCTGGCGGTGGCCGGGCCGATGAGCAGAGTTTGACCCGCTGCTTTCAGGATATTTGCTCCTCCTTGCCTGCACCTTAGGCAAGGTGGCGCATAGGCGCGCAGTCCGCCGCCGTTGCCCTAGAAATGGGATTGCGCTAATTGCACGGCGGAAACGCATAAGACTGGGGACCCCAATGGCAGACCATGGCGAAGTGGCCTACTCCACGGCGGACGGCAATGATTACGCGGCACATGAGGCGACCTATGAGGGCTTCATCAAGCTGGTAAAATACGGCACCGCGGCGGTCGTCTGCATTCTCGCCTTGATGGCAATTTTCCTGACCTGATCGGTCGACGTTGCGCGCAATGCCGCGCTGCAACGTAAGGATTGTCCATAGGCGCCGGTTGCAAAGCCGGCACTCGTTCCAGCCAGATTAACGCTAATCTGATCGCGCGCGCATGCCTTGCGCCGCCGGAGGCCTTATGAAGATTGCCGTTGCCAAGGAAATCGATCCGGCCGAGCCGCGGGTTGCGGCCTCGCCAGATACGGTGAAGAAGTTCAAGGCGTTAGGGGTGGAGGTCGCGGTCGAGCCGGGCGCCGGCGTGAAATCGGGCCTGCCGGATTCCGAGTTTACCGCGGCGGGGGCGACCGTCAGCGCGGATGCCGTCAAGGATGCCGATGTCGTCATCAAGGTGAAGCGGCCGGAGGCCTCCGAGCTTGCCCAGTACAAGCGCGGCGCGCTCGTCATCGCCATCATGGACCCTTACGGCAATGACGCTGCGCTGAAGGCGATGGCGGAGGCCGGCATCTCGGCCTTTGCGATGGAATTGATGCCGCGCATCACCCGCGCCCAGGTGATGGACGTGTTGTCGTCGCAGGCGAACCTCGCGGGTTATCGCGCGGTGATCGAGGCGGCCGAGGCGTTTGGCCGCGCCTTTCCGATGATGATGACCGCGGCCGGCACCGTCCCGGCCGCCAAGGTCTTCGTGATGGGCGTCGGCGTGGCTGGTCTGCAGGCGATAGCGACCGCGCGCCGCCTTGGTGCGGTGGTCACGGCGACCGACGTGCGGCCGGCGGTGAAGGAGCAGGTGGAAAGTCTCGGCGCCAAATTCATCGCGGTCGAGGACGAGGAGTTCAAGCAGGCCGAGACCGCCGGCGGCTACGCTAAGGAAATGTCCAAGGAGTACCAGGCCAAGCAGGCCGCCCTGACCGCAGAACACATCAAGAAGCAGGACGTTGTCATCACCACCGCGCTGATCCCGGGCCGGCCGGCGCCGCGGCTGGTGAGCCTGGAGATGGTCAAGTCGATGAAACCGGGCTCTGTGCTGGTCGATCTCGCGGTTGAGCGCGGCGGCAATGTCGAGGGCGTGAAGAGCGGCGAAACCGTCGATGTCGACGGCATCAAGATCGTCGGCTTTCCCAATCTCGCCGGCCGCGTCGCGACCTCGGCCTCTGGCCTATATGCGCGCAATCTCTTGTCCTTCATCGAGACGCTGGTCGACAAATCGAGCAAGGCGCTGGCGGTCAACTGGGATGACGAGCTGGTGAAGGCCACCGCGCTGACCAAGGACGGCAAGATCATTCACCCGAATTTCCAGCCGAAGGCATAGAGGAGAGAAGTCATGGAGCATGTCGCCCAAGCCGTCGATCCCTTTGTATTCCGGCTGTCGATTTTCGTGCTGGCCGTGTTCGTCGGCTATTTCGTGGTGTGGTCGGTGACGCCTGCGCTGCACACGCCGCTGATGTCGGTGACCAACGCAATTTCGTCGGTGATCGTCGTCGGCGCGCTGCTCGCGGTCGGCGTCGGACTGGTGTCGAGCGGGTCGGGCTGGGCGCGCGGTTTCGGCTTTGTCGCGCTCATCTTTGCCTGTGTGAATATTTTCGGGGGCTTTCTTGTCACCCAGCGCATGCTGGCGATGTACAAGAAGAAGGCGAAGTGACCGCGATGGTGAGCATCTTGCAAAAAGCACCATCGCCATTGCCGGGCGTGACCCGCCTGCGGGGCCGAAGCTTTCGGGCGTGCGGCCAGGGCCGATTAGCCTTGGGCGAGGCGACGGCCCGGCAATCCAGCCCTCTTCAAACCGTTTGTTTTTCTCTGATGGATGCGCGGATCAAGGCCGCGCATGACGGAGCGCGCGCGCTATGAACGCCAACCTGTCTGCACTGCTTTATCTCGTCGCAGGTGTGCTGTTCATCCTGTCGCTGCGCGGGCTGTCCAGCCCGGCCTCCAGCCGCAGAGGCAATTTCCTCGGCATGGCCGGCATGGCAATCGCGGTCGCGACCACGCTCGCAAGCCATCCGCCGGCCGATGGCATCGCCTGGCTCTTGGTCATCATCGCCGTCGCGATCGGCGGCGGTATCGGCGCCGTGATCGCCCGTCGCGTGCCGATGACCTCGATGCCGGAGCTTGTTGCCGCCTTCCACTCGCTGGTCGGCATGGCCGCGGTGCTGGTCGCGGCCGGCGCCTTCTATGCGCCCGAAGCCTTCGACATCGGCACGCCCGGCAATATCCACACGCAGAGCCTGGTCGAGATGTCGCTCGGCGTTGCCATCGGCGCGCTGACCTTCACCGGCTCGGTGATCGCGTTCCTGAAATTATCAGCGCGGATGAGCGGCGCGCCGATCATTCTGCCCGCGCGGCATCTCATCAACATTGCGCTCGGCATCGCCTTGATCGTCTGCATCGTCGGTCTCGTTTTGACCGGCAATGCGGTGTATTTCTGGCTCAACACCATCATCGCGCTGGCCTTGGGCGTGCTGATCATCATCCCGATCGGCGGCGCCGACATGCCGGTCGTGATCTCGATGCTCAATTCCTATTCGGGGTGGGCCGCCGCCGGCATCGGCTTCACGCTGGGCAATTCGGCGCTGATCATCACCGGCGCGCTGGTCGGCTCATCCGGCGCCATCCTGTCCTACATCATGTGCCATGCGATGAACCGCTCGTTCATCTCGGTGATCTTGGGCGGCTTTGGCGGCGAGACGGCAGCCGCCGGCGGTGCCACGGCCGAGGCGCGACCGGTCAAGCTCGGCTCGGCTGATGATGCGGCCTTCATCATGAAGAATGCGCAGAAGGTGATCATCGTGCCCGGCTACGGCATGGCGGTGGCACAGGCGCAGCACGCCCTGCGCGAGATGGCCGATACGCTCAAGAAGGAAGGGGTGGAGGTGAAATATGCCATTCATCCCGTCGCGGGCCGCATGCCCGGCCACATGAACGTGCTGCTCGCGGAAGCCAATGTGCCCTATGACGAGGTGTTCGAACTCGAGGACATCAATTCCGAGTTCGCGCAAGCCGATGTCGCCTTCGTGATCGGCGCCAACGACGTCACCAATCCGGCGGCGGAAGAAGATCCGAAGTCGCCGATCTACGGCATGCCGGTGCTGCAGGTGTGGAAGGCGGGCACGGTGATGTTCATCAAGCGCTCGCTGGCCTCGGGCTACGCGGGCATTGATAACCCGCTGTTCTACCGCGACAACACCATGATGCTGCTCGGCGACGCCAAGAAGATGACGGAGAGCATCGTCAAGGCGATGTGATGCCTTCTATGATCGAGCCATGACCATCCTGAAGTGGCTCGTCATCCTCGCTGTCCTCGGCTATGTCGGCGCGGTGGCAGCGCTGTTCTTCAACCAGCGCTCGCTGATCTATCCGATTCCGGAGGCGGCGCGAACTACGCCTGCGGCGGCTGGATTCGCGCAAGCCGAAGAACACCTGCTCACCACATCCGACGGCGAGCAAATCATCGCTTGGCACGTCTCGGCGAAGGCGGGTCATCGCGTCGTGCTCTACTTCCACGGCAACGGCGACATTCTTGCAGGACTGGTCGGCCGCTTTCGTGAGATCACATCTGACGGCACCGGCCTCATCGCGGTGTCCTATCGCGGCTATGCCGGCTCGAGCGGCAGCCCGAGCGAGCTCGGGCTGCTGCAAGATGCCGCGGCCGCTTACAATTTTGCGCTCGCGCACTATGCTGCGAGCCGCATTGTGCCCTGGGGCTTTTCGCTGGGCAGCGGAGTCGCGGTGGCACTTGCGGCCGATCATCCGGTCGGCGGGCTGATCCTGGAGGCGCCCTACACCTCGATCGCGGACGTCGCCGCCACGCTGTTTCGTTGGGCGCCGGTACGCTATCTGCTCAAGGACCGTTTTCGCTCCGATGAGTGGATCGCCCGGGTGAACGCGCCGCTGCTCGTCATGCACGGAGACAGGGACCTCACGATTTCGATCTCGTTCGGGGAACGATTATTCGCTCTTGCGCATGAGCCCAAGCAGTTCGTGCGATTTCCCGGAGGCGGGCACAACGATCTCGACCAATTTGGCGCCATCGAAGCAGCAAGGAAGTTCATTGCGGGTTTGCGGACTTAACTGGACGAGCAAGTCAGGCTTCGCATTGGCTCTCTCGATCTTCATGCTGCTGCTGCCGAAGAATGCCTATGCCGGAGCGGAGCTTGATGGCGCGGCGATGTCGTGGCCCTTTGCGCTTCCCTTCGCCGGGCTGCTGCTGTCGATCGCGGTGGGGCCGCTGCTGGTTCCAAAGTTCTGGCATTATCACTATGGCAAGATCGCCGCCGTCTGGTCGGCGCTGACGCTGGCCTTGCTGGCCTGGTCCGCCGGCGCGGCGTCGACGCTCGCCGCTTTTGTGCATGCGCTGCTCGGCGAATATTTCAGCTTCATCGTGCTTCTGTTCGCGCTCTACACGGTGGCGGGCGGAATCCTGGTGAGCGGCGATCTCAGAGGCACGCCGTGGACCAACACCGGCATTCTCGCGCTGGGCACAGCTATCGCGAGCATCGTGGGGACGACGGGCGCAGCGATGATCTTGGTCCGGCCCTTGATTCGCGCCAACCTGTCACGGCCGCACAATGCGCATGTCGTGGTCTTCTTCATCATCCTTGCCGGCAATGTCGGCGGCGCGCTGAGCCCGCTTGGCGATCCGCCGCTTTTCGTCGGCTTCCTGCATGGCGTCGATTTCTTCTGGACCACGCGGAACATCTGGCTGCAGACCGCGATCGTATCGGGGTTGCTGCTGGCCGTTTTCGCGATACTCGATGTTTGGCGTTTTGGCGCTGAACCGCAGGTCACCAAGAGCGCTGTATCGCGGCCAATCAGAATTCGAGGTCTTGTCAACATTGCGTTGATCGCGGCGATCATCGCAAACGCGCTGATATCGGCAATATGGCGCCCCGGGATCGCCATCGACATCCTTGGCACCAGGCTGGAGTTGCAGAACGTGGTCCGGGATGCGGGTTTGCTCGCGATCGCGGGCTTGTCCCTCTGGCTCACGCCCGACGAGCACCGCGAAGCCAATGATTTCAATTGGGAGCCCATCCGCGAGGTGGCCAAGCTGTTCGCCGCGATTTTCACGGCGATCATACCGGTCATTGCCATGCTCCATGCGGGCCGCGATGGTGCCTTCGCCTGGCTATTCTCAGCGGTCACCGCGAGCAGCGGCTCTCCCCAGGAGGTTGCCTATTTCTGGTTCACGGGATTGATGTCCGCGTTCCTCGACAATGCCCCGACCTACCTCCTGTTCTTCGAGCTCGCCGGCGGAGATCCCAAAGTGCTCATGGGGGAGCTCTCGGGCACGCTCGCCGCGATCTCGATGGGGGCCGTCTACATGGGCGCCCTGACCTATATCGGCAACGCCCCAAATTTGATGGTGGCCGCGATCGCCACCGAGCGGGGGATCAGGATGCCCGGCTTCTTCGGTTACATGCTGTGGGCGGGCGCCGTGCTGATACCGCTGTTCTTGCTGCTGACTTTCCTTCCCATTGCGCCGGTGCTCAGCCTGGAATGAGCAAATTCGGCTGAGCCGTACGCCTCTTTGCAGCGCCAGATTGCGGCCGGTCTCATCTACCTCATTGTGACGGCTACAGTCGGGATGACGGCCGCCCTGCTTTCGCGCATAGTCCGGTCATCTGTTGCAAGGATCCCGTTGCGATGAGCGCACATGCGGCGATGCCGAGATCGGCATGGATTTTCCCCACACTGGCCGTTCTGCTGTTCGCGGCCGTGACCGCCACGCATTATGATTTCACGCCGTCGACGGTCGGGCTGTTATTCGCAGCGGTGCTGCTGGTGATCCTGTTCGGAACGGTATTCGCCGCCGTGCATCACGCCGAGGTGATCGCTCACCGGGTCGGCGAGCCCTACGGCACGCTGTTGCTGACGCTGTCCGTCACCATCATCGAGGTGGCGCTGATCGCAACCATCATGCTGGGCGAGAAGGAGGTACCGACGCTCGCGCGTGACACGGTGTTTGCGGTCGTCATGATCGTCTGCAACGGCCTGGTCGGGATTTGCATCTTCATCGGCGGCTTGCAGTACCGCGAGCAGGATTTTCAGGTCCCCGGCGCCAATCTCTATCTCAGTGTTCTCTTCACTCTGGCGACCATCACCCTGGTGCTGCCCAATTATACCCTCACCACGCCGGGACCGGTGTTTTCCGAGGCGCAGCTCGAATTCGTCAGCGTCGCCACCATCCTGCTCTATGGCGTGTTCCTCTATACCCAGACCAGCCGCCACCGCGACTATTTCATCAAGGAAAACGCCGATGCTGCGGAGGGAGGCGCGCCGATTTCCAGCGCCATGCTGGGCTTGAGCGTCGTGCTGCTTCTGCTCTCGCTGCTGGCAGTGGTGTTGCTCTCGAAGAAATTCTCCCTGGTCGTCGAGGCAGCAACCGCCGCGATCGGTGCGCCGCCGGCCTTTGCCGGGGTCGTGGTGGCGTTGCTGATTCTGTTGCCGGAAAGCGTGGCCGCCGTGTCCGCCGCGCGGAAGAACGATCTGCAAAAAAGCATCAACCTCGCGCTCGGCTCCTCGCTTGCCACCATCGGGCTCACCGTCCCGGCGGTCTCGGTGGCGGCGTTCACGCTGAACAAGCAGCTCGTGCTCGGGCTGAACGGCCAGAACATGGTGGAGCTCCTGCTCACCTTCATCCTGAGCATGCTGACCTTCGGAACCGGGCGCACCAACATTCTGTTCGGGCTGGTCCACATGGTGGTATTTGCGATATTCATTTTCCTGGTATTCGTGCCGTAACTGGAGAGCCGCCCGATGCTTGCCGCCACGTCAGAAGTTCAGGTCGACACCCCCGAGGTCCGGGTGACCCAATGGCGGCTCGCGCCGGGGAGCTCTACCGGCCATCACACCCACGGGATGGACTATGTGATCGTGCCGGTGACCCCAGGCGAAATGACCATCGTCGCTCCCAATGGGGAGCGCTCCAAGGCGCAGCTTGGGGTCGGCAAATCCTACTTCCGAAAAGCTGGGGTTGAGCATGATGTGCTCAACGAAACAGCATCCGAAATCGTGTTTTTGGAAGTAGAATTGAAGCGTTAATCCAGCGTTTACGGAATTAATCCAACGTTTACGGAATTGCCATCGATCCGACGCAGTTGATCCCTGAATGTGCCTCAAAGTTCCCCCATCACTGCCGCTCGGGGAGTGGCCGGAATGCTGAAATACCTCACCAAACTCGCGATGGACATTCTCCCGTCGGTCGTCGCGACCGTGCTCGGGGCGTATATCGTCAATCACTACATTTCGAATAAGCCACCGGCCGACACGCCAGCCGCAGCCCTCTCGTCTTCGCAACAATCAAAGCAGGCTGACACCGGCGCCACGCCTCAGCCGGGTGTCAAGGCCAAGGGCATTTCCGAAAAGGCGATGATGGAGAAGGCGGCGGCCGAGGCCAAGCCGGCCGAACCGAAGGCGGCTGAGACGAAGGCAGCCGAGACGAAGGCAGCCGAGACAAAGGCGACCGAGACGAAAGCAGCCGAGACGAAGTCCGGCGAGAGTAAGCCGACCGAGACGGCAAGCGCTCCCACGGAGTCGCGCCGTCACCTGTTGTTCTCGCGCGAGAAGGAAAAGGCGGTGGCCAAGGCCACGCCTGCGCCCGCGGCCGTCGCCAGCGCTCCCGCCGCGACGCCGGCGAGCCCCGCCCCAGCATCTGGCCCGACGCCGACGGTTGAGGCGTCCGGGACTCCTGCCGACGAACACCACGATGCTGCGGAGCTTGCGCGCGCGGCCATCGAGCGGCTGCGCGGGATGAACGAGAGCGCATCGCGCTCCCCTGAAGCTGCACGCGCTGTGGAGGCGCCAAAGGTGGTGCAGGAGCCGCCCCGCACGGTTGCGGTCGCGCCGGTGCGGCCGCTGCCGCCGCCGATCACGGTTTCCACGCCGCCGGTTGATCCGGTCGCCGCGGTGCCTCCGCCTGCCTATCCGCCTTATACGGCCTCGGTCGGCAACGACGATCCCAACCGGCTGGTCCCGCCGGCGGACATTCCGCAGCCGCCCGCCCAGCCGCCGCTCGACCTGCGGGCAGATGCTGCCGTTGCTCCCAGTCCGCGCGACCACGCTCGCAATGTCGCCGAAGATATGCTCTCGGCGGCGAAGTCGATGTTCCACGCGGTCATACCGGGCACGAACTCGCAGAAGTTTACGGAATAGGGGCCGCGTCGCCGTTGTTGCGGCGGGCCGGACGTGTCCCCGAAACTTCTTCCGCTTTACGCTAGAGCCTGTTGCGATCAAAGCGGATTGTATCCGCAATGGCGGACGTAGTTGGCGCATTCTTCAGGGGTGAACAGGTTCAGGGTGCGTCCGATGAAATCCCAGAGGGCGTCGACGGTTCTGGCCTGGGCTTGCCGCAACAGTTCCTTGAGTTTGGCGAATGCCATCTCGATCGGATTGAGATCGGGGCTGTAGGGCGGCAGGAATAGTAGGCGCGCACCGGCGCCTGCGATGAGGCGAGCGGCCTCTTCGTTCTTGTGGCTCGACAGATTGTCGAGGATCACGGTGTCGCCCTGGCGCAGCACGGGGACGAGGATCTGCTCGACATAGGCCAGGAAACACTCGGCGTTGATCGGCCGGTCGAGCACAAAAGGTGCAATCAACCCCTCGCAGGTGAGGCCCGCAAGAAACGTCGTTGTCTTCCAATGGCCGTTCGGGGCATCGCCGATGGCGCGTGCGCCGACGTCGGCCCAGGCGTAACGACGTGTCATCGCGGTCGTCGTCCAAGTCTCATCGAGGAAAATCAACCGGCCACCAAGGTCCTTCTGCGCGCGCCGCCACGCTTCCCGGCGCTCAGCGACGTCGGGACGATCCTGTTCGCTGGCGCGCACGGTTTTTTTGAAGCTGATCCCCTCCGCGGCGAAAAAGCGCGACAGCATCGACTTGTCGGCTTCCACGCCGTGCGTGCCAAGCAGACGCTCGGCGATCGCATCGAGCGTCAGATCGTTCTCCCTACGACGCAGTTCCAGCAACCAATCCCGGTGCGGCTTCAGCACGGAACGTCGGTCCCCGCCGGTGGGCAAAGCCGCCGCGCGGCGCGTCTCCTCGAACTCCTTCACCCAACGGATCGCGCTCGCGATCCCGACCCGGAAAATCCGCGCCGCCTCGTTCCGCGAAAGGCCGTCCTCAACCACGGCCTTGATCACCCGAATCCGAAGAGCCTCCCCATGCGCCATCCCTGCCAGCCTCCTCCCGGCCTTGAGGATGAATCATGGTTCGCCTGATTTGGGAATCCCCTACGATTCAATTCGATCCCAACCCGCTCTAGGGCATGTGGCTAGCGCTCATCGTCACGCGGGCAGTGTGAGCCGATAGCCGTCGTCCATCAGGGACGAACGGATTTCGCAGAGCCGGTCGCGAGATATCCCGAATCGAGAGACACTGGAATTGCGCTTGCGCAAGGTGAGGGCGGGCTTGCCTTCACCGGCGGGACGCCATGTCAGAAAAAGCAGTTTGAAAAAATAACGCGGACCCGTTCGGCCCGCGTCACCGCATATCAAATCCGAGAAAGTTCGTATCAGCGCATGCCGCGCGGGGGAGCGCCCGCGCCGCCACGGCCCGCGCCGCCACGGTCAGCACCAGCACCGAACGCCGGCTTTGGCTTCATCGGCAGCAGGCCTTCGCGCTGCAGCTTCTTGCGCGCGAGCTTGCGTGCACGGCGCACGGCTTCGGCCTTTTCGCGGGCCTTCTTCTCGGATGGCTTTTCGTAATGGCCGCGGAGCTTCATCTCGCGGAAAATGCCCTCGCGCTGCATCTTCTTCTTCAGCGCCTTGAGGGCTTGATCAACATTGTTATCGCGAACGAGTACCTGCACCCGGCATCCTCTTTTCAGTAAATCGGAATGGAATTGGCTAACGTAAGGGGCTGGCGAAAGGCCTCGCCCTTTACCTCGAGCGGGCGGATGTATCAGACAAAAGTGAAATTGTCCACCGCCGCGGGCCGCCCTGGCGGCGTTCAAACGGCAAAATCGCTTCTTTTTGACCGCGATCAGCCCGATTTTGATGCGTGAGCCATCACCTGCGTCACGTGGCCCATTTTGCGTCCCGGCCGCGGCTCTCCCTTACCGTAGAGGTGAACGGTGGCGCCGGGAACAGTGAGCCATTGCGGGTAGGAGTGAATCTCGTCCCCGATCAGGTTGGTCATGGTGACCTCGCCGTGACGCACGGGTTTTCCGAGCGGCCAGCCGGCAATTGCGCGGATGTGCTGCTCGAATTGCGAGATCGAGGCCCCATCAAGCGTCCAATGGCCGGAATTGTGGACCCGCGGCGCAATTTCATTGACCAGAACCTTATGACCGGTCGCATCCGCGAGCACGAACATCTCCACAGCCAGCACGCCCACGTAATTGAGCGCGCTGGCAATCCGTCCGGCGACGTCGCGCGCTTGCGCCGCGAGGCTATCGGGGATTGCGGCTGGTACCCGCGAGACTTTCAGAATGTGGTCGCGGTGTTCGTTTTCGGTGACGTCGAAGCATTCGACCTGACCATCGGCCGTGCGCGCCGCGATCACGGAAATCTCCCGCTCGAACGGGACGAAGGCCTCGAGGATCGCGGCTTTGGTCCCAAGCTCTTCCCAGATCCGGTCCAGATCATCATCACGGTCGCGGATGAGGGCTTGGCCCTTGCCGTCATAGCCGAAGCGTCGGGTCTTCAGCACCGCGGGGAGGCCGATGCGCGCGACGGCTTCGCGCAGCGAGGCGGCCGAGGTGACATCCGCGTAAGGCGCCGTGCCGATGCCCAGTCGCGTCACAAAATCCTTCTCGGCAAGGCGGTCCTGGGTGGTCTCCAGGATCTTCCGGTCCGGCAGCACTGGCCGGCGCGCGGAGAGGATCAGCGCGGCCGCAGCCGGAACGTTCTCGAACTCATAAGTGATGACGTCGACGTCGCTGGCGAACAACTCGAGCGCCTCGACATCGGCATATTCCGCGCAGACCGCGTTCGACACCACGTCGAAGGCCGGTGAGTCCGGATCTGGCGAAAACACCTGACAGCGCAGGCCGAGCCGGGCTGCCGCCATGGCCAGCATCCTGCCCAACTGTCCGCCCCCGAGAATTCCGATCGTGTCGCCCGGTTTGAGCTTCACCTGAGAGAGAGATGTCACGCCTTGTCCTCCGGTCGCTCGGCGACCGCGTCAGTCTGTTGCTGGCGCCAGGCGGCAAGCCGTGCCGCCAGCGCGCTATCCTCAAGCGCCAGCACGCTCGCAGCGAGCAGCGCCGCATTGATCGCACCCGACTTGCCGATCGCGAGCGTGCCCACCGGCACGCCGGCCGGCATCTGCACGATCGAATACAGCGAATCCAGGCCCGAAAGCGTCTTGCTCTCGATGGGGACGCCGAGGACCGGAAGCTCGGTCAGCGAAGCCGTCATGCCCGGCAGATGGGCCGCGCCGCCCGCGCCGGCAATGATGACCTTGAACCCAGCCGCCTTGGCGCCCTTGGCGAAGGCAAACAGCCGGTCCGGGGTGCGATGCGCCGATACGATCCTTGTGTCGCAGGCAATGCCGAGCGCGGCGAGCGTGTCGGCGGCGTGGCGCATGGTGTCCCAATCCGACTGGCTTCCCATGATGATGGCTATTGGCGCGGGCATGAGGTCAATTCTTCTCGGGAATCCAGAAACATAGGCCTAAGTATAGATTCAGGCCCGATAGCGGCAAGGCGTGGCAAAGGAAGGGGAATGCACTATCCTGTCTCGGCTCATCCCGGCAAGCCTCATCGGCGTGCCGCAGTTAAGGATATCTATGAAAAAAAGGACCAGGGCGCCGGTGCGCCCGCCTGCCGTAGAGAAGCGCCGCAAAGGAACCGGAACCGGGTCCAAGATGCCGCCGCGCAAAGTCGCCCCGAAGGGCCGTTCACCTGCAACCGCCGACCGTGCCAAACAGACCATCCGACAGCTCAAGGCCCAACTTGCCCAGGCCCGCAGGCGTATTGAGGAGCTGCAGGCCTCGGCCGAAACCGATTTCCTGCTGAACATTCTCAATCGGCGCGGCTTCGAGCGCGAGCTCAACCGTTCCATCGCCTATATCAAGCGCTACCACGCCACAGGCGCGGTGATCATGCTCGATGTCGATCGCCTCAAGCCGATCAACGATGCCTTCGGGCACGCCGCGGGCGATGAGGTGCTCAAGGCGGTGGCAACGGCGCTTGGCCGCCAGGTTCGGGCCTCCGACGTCGTCGGGCGGCTTGGCGGCGACGAGTTCGCAGTGCTGCTGTGGAATCTGAGCGAAACCGATGCGCGGGCCAAGGCCGCCTCACTGGAGCAGTCCATCGATGAGCTGAGTTTCGTGTTTCAGGGACGCACCGTCACGGCCGGGGCATCGGCTGGCGTTGCCATCCTGGAGCCGCACACGGATGCACGCCGCGCCCTCGAAGCAGCGGACGCTGCGATGTATCTGCGCAAGGCGCAACGGCGCCGCGAGGAGGAAAAGACCGCGCTTTAGCTAAAGCTCGCCGAGATCATCCGGGACACGGCCGAACTTGCGCAGCAGCCGCGCATCGCTGAACTCACCGAGTATCGGGTCGCCGCTGCGGCTGAACGCCACCGCGCCGATATTGCCGGGCAGCCGCGACAACAATTCAGCACGCCGCAGCGCGGTTGTGGGACTCTGGCATTCCTCGGCGGCGCCCGCGATCGGCGCCCCGCCCTCGTCCTGTGCGAAAGGCATTGCGACATAGTAGGTGACGTCAGCCATCGCTTCGCTCCCGTCTTGAAGGGTTACGCGGCACTGCTTGCGGAGCCCGACAGCTTTTTCGGCATGCAGCCGGACGAGATCGCAGCCTGCAACTCCGCAAGCTCAGCTTCCAGATATTCGTTCGCCATGATCAGCGCCTTGATGGTGCTACGCATATTGCCGTCGCACATGGCAATCGCCTGATCGCACGCCTCTTCGTAATGGCTGTTGTCGAAAGGTGATACGGACATGGCTGATGATCCTTGCTCGACCTCTTGCAATGTTCTCTTTTTGTTCTTTCGGAGTCAAGCGAGAAAAACCTGCCGACGAACGCGGCGATGAGAAAATCCTTCGCGCAATGGCGACCTCAAGACTTTCGAAGGATCAGGTGCCGGTGCGATCCACCGCGCGACGCTTATGCAATGATGTCGGGAGTGATCTGGTCTTCGATGAAGGCGATACGGTCGCGCAACAGCAGCTTGCGCTTCTTCATGCGTTGCAGCCGCAACAAGTCCGGCGCCGGCGATTGATGCAGGGCATCGATGGCCGCATCGAGATCGCGATGCTCTTGCTGCAATCGGGCGAGCTCGGCCTGGAGTTCGCGCTCATCTTCGTTGGTCATGTTGCACGATAGCCGAAAAACGCGATGAGGTTGCGAAAGGCTGTGGAAAGCCTGTGGGAAATATCAACCCTGCAGCCGTCTTCCGCAAGCCGCCAAACGTGGTGCCGCGCGTGAGAACGAGCCAAGTCTGTGATTCCGAAAGTGGAAGGAGCATCCGGTTCCTTGCTCACGCTTCGTTACGCATGACGGTCAAAAATGACAGCACTGATTTGGATCCCCATCGACAGATACCGGGACTGGTGTAGACTTCGCCGTCCCGATCGAATCTTGAGGTTCATCCTACCGAGGAGGTTTCGAATGGCAATTCAGGCACATCTCGTTGAACTGGAGCGGAAACACAAGATTCTTGAAAACGAGTTGCACGAAGCCCTTCTACACCTTTCAACGGACGACCTGGAAATAGCCGAACTGAAGCGCCGGAAACTGATGGTGAAAGACCAGATCGAGCGCTTGAAGAGTCAAAGCGACGAGACCTTACACTAACTCTGCACTGCAAGATCCGCGGATCGGCCCGGAGAGGCGGTTCGCTATCCGGGCGGATCGCGGCGACTTCTTCCCTTCACCATTCATCAACCATAGCTCTGCGCCGGCGCGTGTGGAGCTATCTGCTTGCGAGTTCGCCGACATGGTCGGCGATCGCGAGCGACGATGTGAGCCCCGGCGATTCGATTCCGAACAGGTTGATCAACCCGCTCACGCCGTGATCGCGCGGCCCTTGAATCACAAAATCCTGCACCGCGACTGAAGGGGGCACGATCTTCGGACGCATGCCGGAATAGCTCGGCATCAGGGCCCCATCCGGCAGCGTCGGCCAGTACTTCCGAATGGCCGGATAAAACCGTTCTGCACGCGCCGGATCTACTACGTAATCGATATGGTCGACCCACTCGACGTCAGGACCGAAACGCGCCTGCCCCGCCATATCGAGCGTGAGATGCACGCCAAGCCCGCCGGGCTCGGGCACCGGATAGATGAGATGCGAGAACGGCGCCCTCGCGCTGCAACTGAAGTAATTGCCTTTGGCCAGATAGGGCGTCGGCACCAGCTCCTGCGGCATGCCCTCGATCTTGCGCGCCACCTCCGGCGCGGAAAGGCCGGCCGAATTGACCAGCAGCGAACATTCCAGCGTCATCGGCGCGTCGCCGCCGGCGTCGATCTCGATGCGATCGCCCTTCACGCGCGCACGAAGCAGCGGAGTGTGAAAGGCCAAGGCCGCGCCCGCATCCTCGGCGTCGCCGCGCAGGGCCAGCATATAGGCGTGACTGTCGATGATGCCGGTGGAGGGCGAGAGCAGTGCTGCCTCGCAGGCGAGCGCCGGCTCCAGCGCCCGCGCCGCCGCGCCGGACAGAAGTTGCAGGTCGTCGACGCCGTTGGCCTCGGCATGGGCGCGGATCGATTGCAGCCTGTCGGTTTCCTTGCCGCTGGTCGCGACGATCAGCTTGCCGCAATTGCGGTGAGGCACGCCGTGTTCGGCACAATAGCGGTAGAGCGCGCGTTTGCCGCTGACGCAGAACCGCGCCATCAGGCTTCCCGCCTTGTAATAGATGCCGGCGTGGATCACTTCACTGTTGCGCGAAGACGTGACGGTGCCGATTCCCTCGGCGGCCTCCAGCACGATGACTTCGCGGCCGGAGAGGGCAAGGCGTCTCGCAATGGCGAGACCGACGACGCCCGCGCCGATAACGACGCACTCAACCCTGTCCATGGATCGTCCGGCGTCCCATGAGCTGGTTGTATCCGCTGGCGCTGTGGCGATTGCGCGGAACCGGTGACAGCACGCCATCCGTCGGAGCTGCTGTTAAGGGACTGGTAATCATGTCAGGGCAATTGCCGTAATTTGAGTCACATTTGGGAGTTATGCGGGTACGCGTTTACCCGATCCAAACCGGTCAAGCCAGACACTCCGTGGTTGAATCCGCGGGTGAGTAATGGCTGACAAGAACTGCCAGGTTAGCGGCAGAGTTGTGATCGCTGCGCAGGTCCTTTTGTGCCTGGCCGCCGCTGTCGCGCCGTGTGCGTCGGCATGGGCATTCTCCGACGAGCTCGTCCCGGCCGGGCGGTTTGACGTCACGCCCGACGTTGCATGGGAAATCGCGATCGGAGCGATCGTGCTCAGCGGCTTTCTTGCGGCGGTTGCACTCTGGGCGCATTCGGCGCTGCGGCGGGTCAAGCGCGCGCAGGCGCGGCGCACGGCTTATATCAGCTCGGCGCTGAACAGCCTCAGTCATGGCGTTGTCATGACCGACCCGAAGGGGCGGATCGTTTACCTGAACGACCGCTATCTCGAACTCTACGGCATGCAGCGATCCGATCTCAAGGCCGGGATGACCGCACGGGATCTGCTGACGATCCGCCGCGAACTCGGGCTGCTCGACGTCAGTATCGATGATTTCTACCGCTATGCGGCACGCCCGGAAGGACTCGTCACCCAACTGCCCGGCGGGCGCAGCGTGCTCGCCAGATATTTTGCGCTCCCGAACGGCGGGTCGATTGCAACCCACGAGGATTGCAGCGAGCAGCGCAAGCTGTCGCGCCAGCTTGCCTCGACCAAGCAGTTCCTAGAATCGGTTCTCGACAACGTGCCGGTCTGCGTGGCCGCCAAAAGCATCGAGGACGGCCGCTACATTTTCGCCAACCGCGCCTTCGAACGCTTTTCGCGTTTCTCGCGCGACTACATCGTCGGCAAGCGTGCCGACGAGATCTTCACGCCCAATACCGCGGCGGGCATCGAGGCTGCGGATCGCGCCGCGCTCGAGGCGCAGACCGGCCACTGCAGCAGCGAGTTGCTGGTCGAGCGCGGCAAGCAGAAGCGCGTGCTCGCCTCCAACCGGGTGATCGCACGCAACGAGAAGAACGAGCCGGAATTCCTGATCGCGCTGTTCGAGGACGTCACCGATCGCCGCTCGCTGTCGCGCGAATTGGAGGATGCGAAGAAGTTCCTGGAGCTGGTGGTCGACAACATTCCGGTCTCGCTGATCGTCGAGCGCGTCAGCGACGGGCGCTACCTGCTGGCCAACCGTAGCGCCGAAATCATCCTGAACCGCCGGCGCGAAGAGGCCATGGGGCTGACCGCTGCCGATATTTTCAATGCCAGGGAAGCCAAACTCATCATCGCGCGCGACGAGGCCGCGATCAGGAAACGCGGGCTGATCACCGAGGAGCATCCGATCTCGACCAAGGACGGCCTGCGCCTGTTCCTGACCCGCCGGGCAACAGTGTTGGACGAGGCGGGGCAGCCGCAATATCTGATCAAGACCCATGAGGACGTCACCGACCGCCGGCAGACCGAATCCCGCATGGCCCACATGGCCTATCACGATGGCCTCACCGATCTGCCCAACCGCGCGGCCTTCCTGCAGGCTTTGACGCAGATGATCGAGGCCTGCGGCGGCACGGACGAGGAGTTCGCCGTGCTCTGCGTCGACCTCGACGGACTGAAGGAAGTCAACGACGTGTTCGGCCACGCCACCGGAGACAAGCTCCTGATCGAGGTGGCGCACCGGATCCAGACGGTGGCGCGCGGCGGCGTGGTGGCGCGGCTTTCCGGCGACGAATTCGGCCTGATCATCGACGGCAAGCAGCCCGCGTCCGGCATGCTGCTCGCCGAACAGCTCGCCGAAGTGCTGGGCAAGGAGTTCGTCATTGACGGCAAGATGGTTCGAACCGGCGTGACCACGGGCATCTCCGTGTTCCCCCATAACGGCAACGACGCCGCTTCGCTGCTCGCCAATTCCGGCGCCGCCCTGTTCAGGGCCAAGGCGAAGTCGCGCGGCTCGATCAGCCTCTATGAACCGGAAATGGACCAGCAGATCCGCGACCGCCGGGTGCTGCACCAGGATCTGTCGGTCGCGGTCAAAAACGGCGAGTTGACCTTGTATTTCCAGCCGCTCGCATCGGCCGCCGGCAGCGTGGCCGAGAGCAGGATCATCGGCTTCGAGGCGCTCGTGCGCTGGATGCATCCGGCGCGTGGCTTCATCTCCCCTGGCGACTTCATTCCGCTGGCGGAAGAGAGCGGGCTGATCGTCGAGATGGGAGAATGGATTCTGCGTGAGGCCTGCCGGGAGGCCGCTTCATGGCCGAAGCCGCTGCAGATCGCCGTCAACCTGTCTCCGGCGCAGTTCATGCATGGCGACCTCGTCGGACTCGTGCATTCGATTCTGATCGAGACGGGGCTGGCGCCCGGCCGGCTCGAGCTCGAGATCACCGAGGGCGTGCTGATCGAGGATTTCGACCGCGGCTTGGCCCTGCTCCGGCGGTTGAAGGCGCTCGGCGTGCGCGTCTCGATGGACGATTTCGGCAGCGGCTATTCGTCCTTGAGCTATCTGCAGGCGTTCCCCTTCGACAAGATCAAGATCGACCGCGCCTTTGTCATCAATCTCGGCCGCAACCCGCAATCGGCGGCGATCGTGCGTGCGGTCATCGACCTCGGCCATGGCATGGAAATGTCGCTGGTCGCGGAGGGCGTGGAGACGCCCGAACAGCTCGGTTTCCTCGCCAGCGAGGGTTGCGACGCCGTGCAGGGCTATCTGATCGGCAAGCCATTGCCGATCGCGCAATATGCGGCGCTCGTTGGCCGCGAGAATGCCAATGTCATGGAGCCAGTGCGCAAGACCGGCTAGTGGTGGCCTGATTCCTGACACCACCCCAACAGGCGCATGGCGGATTACGATCTGGCGATCATCGGCGGCGGGCTCAACGGCGTCAGCATGGCGCGCGACGCGGCCGGCCGCGGCCTGCGGGTAATTCTTCTCGAGCAGGGGGACCTGGCATCCGGCGCGTCCGGCGCGAGCACGCGCCTGGTCCACGGCGATCTCTCGCTGCTGGAAGCTGGTCGCCTGTGGCGTGTCCGCACGCAACTGGCGGAGCGGGCCCTCTGGCTGAAAAACGCGCCGCATCTGGTGCGAGCGACGCGGTTCGCGATTCCCTTCCATCCCGACGCCCGACCGCCATGGCTGCTGCGCGCAGGGCTTTTGCTCTATGACCGCCTCGGCGCCGCAACCGCATTGCCGCGGTCATGCACCGTCGACGTCACCCATCATCCGATCGGCAACCCCTTGAAGCGGCCGTTCGGCATCGCATTCGAATATTCGGATTGCCTGGTAGACGATAGCCGCCTCGTCGTTCTGACCGCGCTCGATGCTGCCGAACGCGGCGCCGCGATCCGGACTGGCGCACGCTGCGTTCGCGCCGAGCGCACCGATATCTGGCGCCTGGTGGTGATCGATCGCGGCCACCGCCAGGTGATCACGGCAAGGGCGCTCGCCAACACGGCGGGCGCATGGACGCCGGCAGTGGCCGAAACGACCCTGCGCCAGACGTCGCCGCGGCGGGTAAGCGCGATACAGGTGAGCCAGATCATCGTCCGCCGCCTGTTCGACACGGACCATGTCTACGTGTTCCAGCACAGTGATGGCCGGCTGATTTTCGCAAGTCCCCTTGAGCGCGATTTCACCCTGGTGGGCACGGTTGCCCACGCCTTCGCTGGGGATCCCGCCATCGTGGCCATGCCGGCCGCCGACGTCGCCTATCTGTGCGATGCCGTCGGCCGCTATCTTCGCGAGCCCCTCCATCCGGCCGATGTCGTTAAGGCCGTCTCCGGCGTCACTCTGAGCGCCCTGCAGGGCACCGGAGGCGTGCCGCCGGATGGTGTGCCGCTGTTGGACAGCCGCAGGCGCCGGGCGCCTCTGATCACGCTGTTCGGCGGTGAGATCACCACCTCGCGGCGGCGCGCCGAACGGGCGGTCTCTCTGCTCACGCCGTTCTATCCGATGTCGCCGCGCTGGACCGCAAATGCGAGCCTGCCCGGCGGCGATTTCGTCTGGGACCGCTTCGAGGTGGAAGTGGATGCGGCACGTGAGCGCTGGCCCTTTCTCGGCGAAGCCCAGGCGCAGCGCCTGGTCGGCGCCTACGGCTCGCGCTTGCCGGCCGTATTGGGTGGCGCCAAACGGCGCGACGATCTTGGACAGGCCTTTGGGCCGGATTTGACGGCGGCCGAAGTGCGCTATCTCATGAGCAAGGAATGGGCACGCTTCCCCGACGACGTCCTGTGGCGGCGCTCCAAGCTCGGCCTGACCATGGAGGCGAGGGATCGCGAGGCGCTTGCCGCGTTCATGGCGGGAGCGGCCTGATCGGGGCGCGACATTACTCCTACATTCAAAGTGCGAGGAACCGGCCTGTCGTGGTTGAGCCGCGGCGCATCCGCCGCTAGCGTGCGGACCAGAGTGGGGTCGATAGGGGATGATGGCTGAGGAACTCGCAAGAACCCGTGACAAAACGGAGCTGGGCACGCCTGCGGCGGAGCTGGGCAACACGGAATCGTCGCTTCCTGACGCGGTCGGCATGCCGCTCTTGCGCATCGAAGGTGTGGTCAAGGCATTCGGCGGCGTCCGCGCGGTAGACGGCGTCTCGCTCGATATTCGCGCCGGCGAATTCCTCGCGCTTCTCGGCCCGAGCGGCTGCGGCAAGACCACGCTGCTCCGCATGTTGGCCGGATTCGAGACGCCGGATGAAGGCAGGATGTTGCTGAACGGCCGCGACATCGCGCAAGTGCTGCCGCATGAGCGTCCGGTCAACATGATGTTCCAGAACTACGCCTTGTTCCCACATCTCTCCGTGCGCGACAACATCGCCTTCGGCTTGAAGCGCGCAGGCCTGCCGCGCGCCGAGATCAAGGATCGCGTGGCCGAGATGGTGGCGCTGGTCAAGCTCAAGGGGCTGGAGAAGCGCAGGCCCGACCAGCTCTCCGGCGGCCAGCGGCAGCGCGTGGCGCTCGCCCGCTCGCTCGCGCGCCGCCCGCAATTGCTGCTGCTGGACGAGCCGCTCGCCGCGCTCGACAAGAAGCTGCGCGAAAGCACGCAAGCCGAATTGATGGAGGTGCAGCGGCGGCTCGGGATGACCTTCATCATCGTCACCCATGACCAGGAGGAGGCGATGACGGTCGCGGACCGGATCGGCGTGATGAATGCCGGCCGGCTCGCTCAGCTCGCAACGCCACGGGAGCTTTATGAGGCGCCCAGGTCGCGCTGGATCGCCGAGTTCGTCGGCGACATCAACATCTTCGAAGGAAAGGTCGAGGCGCGCGAAGCTGGTCGGCTGACGATTGCGACGCGCGATGCCGGGATGCTCGCGGTCGTCGAGCCGCGCGATGCGATCAGCCATGTGAATGTTGCGGTCGCGATCCGCCCGGAAAAGGTCAAGCTGTCGCGCCGGGGACCGGTGGTGGATGCCGTCAGCACGCAGGCCGTCAACCGCCTGGAGGGCGTCATTTCCGACGTCAGCTATCTCGGCGGCACCACCAGCTACAAAGTCAAGCTGGATTCTGGCGCCGTGGTCCGGGCCTCGATGTCGAATACGACACGGCTCGAGGTGGATGCCTATGGCTTGAGCCAACGCGTGGTGCTTTGGTTCACGCCGGATGATTGCGTGGTGCTGGACCAATGAGCGCGCGCGCGATTTTCACCCGTCCGGCCCGGCTTGCGGCGATCGTGCCCTATCTCTGGATGGTGTTGTTCTTCTTGGTGCCATTCGGCTTCGTGTTGAAGATCAGCCTGTCGCAGACCGCGATCGCGCAGCCGCCTTACACGCCGGCGTTCGACCTGACCGCCGGCCTGGCGGCGATCGGCGATGCGCTCGCGGCGCTGTCGCTCGACAATTTCCGCCTGCTGATCTCCGACGATCTCTATTTGCTGTCCTATCTGCGCAGCCTGTTCGTCGCCGTCGTCTCCACGGGGATCTTGCTCCTGATCGGCTATCCCATCGCCTATGGCATGGCGCGGCTGCCGCAGCGCTGGCAGGGAATGGCGATGATGCTCGTCATCGTGCCGTTCTGGACCTCGTTTCTGATCCGCATCTACGCCTGGATCAACATCCTGCAGCACGATGGCCTGCTTAACCGCGTGCTGCTTGCGTTGCATCTGGTGTCGCAGCCGGTGGTCTGGCTCTCGACCGATAGCGCGATGTATCTCGGCATTATCTATTCCTATCTGCCCTTCATGATCCTGCCGCTCTACGCGACGCTTGCGAAGATGGATCGGGCGCTGGAGGAGGCGGCTGCCGACCTCGGGGCTTCGCCATCGAAGGTGTTCTGGCTGGTGACGTTCCCGCTGTCATTGCCCGGCGTTGCCGCGGGCGTGCTGCTCTGCTTCATCCCGATCGTCGGCGAGTTCGTCATCCCTGACCTCCTCGCCGGTTCCAATGCGCTAATGATCGGGCAGACGCTGTGGCTGGAGTTCTTCACCAACAAGGACTGGCCGGTGGCTTCCGCCGCGGCGGTGTTCCTGCTGGCACTCCTGCTGGTCCCGTTGGTGGTCTACGACCGCCTGCAGCGCCGGCAACTTCAGGAGCTCAAGTGATGGCGGCCACGGCGGTGACCGCCGGCAAGGCGGGGCAGCTCTCGCGCTTCAACATCGCCTCGCTGGCGCTGGGGCTGGCCTTTCTCTATCTGCCGATCGTCATTCTGGTGATCTATTCCTTCAACGCTTCGCGCCTCGTGACGGTGTGGGGCGGCTGGTCGCTCAATTGGTACCGGGAACTCTTCAACGACGCCGCCATGATCGAGGCGGCGTGGATGAGTTTTCGGGTGGCTGTGACCTCCGCCACGATCGCAACGGTGCTCGGGACGCTTGCCGCGGTCGCACTGTCGCGCGGTGACGGTTTCAAGGGGCGCACACTGTTTTCCGGCATGCTGTATGCGCCGCTGGTGATGCCGGAAGTGATCACCGGGCTGTCGCTCTTGCTGCTGTTCGTGGCACTGAACGCCGAGCGCGGCTTTTGGACCGTGACCATTGCGCATACGACGCTGACCATGTGCTTCGTTG
This sequence comes from Bradyrhizobium sp. STM 3562, assembly GCF_045571435.1. NCBI lineage: Bacteria > Pseudomonadati > Pseudomonadota > Alphaproteobacteria > Hyphomicrobiales > Nitrobacteraceae > Bradyrhizobium > Bradyrhizobium sp. STM 3562. Next base: position 7,495,475 of record NZ_CP120694.1, on the reverse strand, counting down.
CCGTCGTCGTGCAGTCGCGCCTGGCCTCGATCGACAGGAGCCTGGAGGAAGCCGCGATGGACCTCGGCTGTGACCCGCCGCGCGCGTTTCTCGCGGTGACGCTGCCATTGATCGTGCCGGCGATCGTTGCGGGCTGGATGCTCGCCTTCACGCTGTCGCTCGACGATCTCGTGATCGCGAGCTTCACGACCGGACCGGGCTCGACGACGCTGCCGATCCGGATCTATTCGGAAGTGCGACTTGGGGTGAAGCCCGAGATCAACGCCATCTGCACGCTCGTGATCGCGCTGATCGCGGTGCTCATCATCGTCGCGTCGTTGGTCGCGAAGGTGTCGAGCGCGAAAGGCGAGAGCGCCGCGCCGCTGTGATTCGCCGTCATTGCGAGCGAAGCGAAGCAATCCAGAGCCTCACCAAGAGCCTGGATTGCTTCGTCGCTGCGCTCCTCGCAATTGTGCATGTTCACTAATTCGCTGATCGAATCCAGCCCGCAGGGGGGATTCGATGCGCGACAACAGCTTCGACCGGACGATTGAACGGAATTACATTCAGAAGTGGCGGTTCTTGATCGCAGAGTATGAGGAAGTGAAAGCGGGGCGATCGGCGACATTCCGGCGGGTCGGGGATTTCTACCGCCACCACGGCACGTGCTCGCAGGCCTTCCGGAAGTACTATAACCGCTACCTGCGCAGCGGCGCGGAGGCCGACCTGCTGCCGCAGCGCCGCGGGCCGAAATGGCGCGAACGCCGCCAGCCGGAAGGCATTGAGGCGGAGATCGTCGCCTGCCGCAAGCGCGGCATGAACCGCTACGAGATCCATGCCGCCTTGCGTGAACAGCGCGATACGGTACCCTCGCCATCGACCATCTATCGCGTCCTAAAGCGCCACGAGCTGAACCGCCGCACCCCGGCGATGCGTGAGGAGAAACGCCGCATTATCAAGGACAAGATCGGGGAACTCGGCCATATTGACCTGCACCAACTGCCGCGCGACATGTTCCTGGTGCCGCCGCCAAGCCCTGCCTTCATCATCAGCCTGCTCGACAGTTGCTCACGCCTGGCCTGGGCCGAAGTCCTGACCTCGAAAAAGGCGCTGCCGGTCATGTTCAAGGCCCTGAAGATGATCAACACCCTGAGCGTCACCTATGGGGTCCAGTTCGCCGAGATCCTCTCTGATAACGGGGCCGAGTTCGCCTCCCGCAATAAACCGGAGGAGCACCCCTTCGAAGCCATGCTGATCGAGCTCGGCATCAAGCACCGCTACACCAGGCCCTACCGGCCGCAGACCAATGGCAAGGTCGAGCGGTTCTGGCGAACCCTGGACGATGACGTCATCGAGGGCGCCACCTTCGATAACCTTGAGCACTTCGCCAATGAACTGTTCGAGTACCTGATCTACTACAACAACTTCAGACCTCATCAGGCCCTCGGCGGCAAGACCCCAAAGGACTTCGCCGCCGCCCAGACTCAAACCATTCGATCAGCGAATTAGTGAACATGCACAGCAATGACGCGGCCCGGAGTGTCACGATTTCACCGCGCCCGCAGTGAGGCCGCCGACCATGTAGCGGCGGAAGGCGTAATAGATCGCGGCCGGCGGCAGGGCGTAGATGAACCCGGTGGTCATCAACAATTCCCAAGGCGAGTCGTCGGCGGCTAGGAAGTTGCCGAGCGCGACGGGCAGGGTGATGTCGCGATCGTTCGACAGCAGCAGGAAGGCGTAGAGATATTCGTTCCAGGCGAGCAGCACCGCGTAGGTGCCGATCGCGACCAGCGAGGGCATCATCAGCGGGAGATAGACCAGGCGGAAAATTTGCAGCGTGGTGGCGCCATCCATTACCGCGGCCTCATCCAGCTCGGCCGGCAGCTTGTCGGATGACTGTTTCAAGACCCAGATCGCATAGGGCGAGGCGATGGTGACCATCGCGAGGATCAGGGACCAATGATTGTTGAGCAGGCCGTAAGTCGCCATGGTGCGGTACATCGGCACGGCCAGGAACGCCGCCGGAATGAAATAGGTGAACAGCGCGAGATTCATCAGCATGCGTCCGCCGGGCACGCGCAGCCGCGAGATCGAGAAGGCGGCGGCCGTCGCGATGAACAGCGTCAACCCGCCGACCGCGACCGCAATCACCAGGGAATTCCAGAACTGGATGTAGAAGTCGCGGAGGAAGTAATGCTGCTCGCGGAACACGATCTCGAAATTGTGCAGCGTCGGATGGTCCGGCCACAGCTTGCCGGAGAACGCATCCTCCTTCGGCGAGATCGCGAACAGGAACATGTGATAGATCGGCACCATGGTCCAGATGAAGACGGGAATGCCGATCAGCAGCAGCCGCGCCTCGGTCGTGACTTCGCGCCAAGTGGGGAGCTTCATCGCCGGGAGCTTCATCGCGACAACCGTTTCATCATGAAATAGACCAGCGGCAACACCAGCGGCATTGCGCAGACGATCGACGCCATCGCCAGATTGAGCTGATCGAGCCGAAGATAGCGGATGCCGAGCGTCGACAGCACGTGGGTGAGGTCGGCCGGTCCGCCGCCGGTCAAGAGATAGACGCTGTTGAAATCTCCCAGCGTCCAGATCATCGAGAGCAGCGTGCAGGTGACATAAAGCGTCTGCATCGACGGCCAGGTGATGTAGCGGAATTTCTGCCACCAGGTGGCGCCGTCGACCGCGGCTGCCTCGAACAGATCGTGCGAGATCGCGAGCCGTCCGGTGATCAGGATCAGTGTCCAGAACGGCAGCGATTTCCAGATGTGAACCCCGATCGCCATCGCGAGCGCCACAGTGGGATCGTTCAGCCAGTTCGGTCCATCATCGCCGGTGAACTTGAAGATGAGCTGGTTGATCACGCCCCATTCGGGATTGAGCATGAAGCGCACCGACAGGATGGTCGGGATCGACGGCACCGCCCAGGGCAGGATGAACAGGACCGAGAGCCATCTGATCCAGCGGCGCTCCTGCACGAAGAAGCCGGACAGGAACAGCGCGATCAGCATTTTGATGTTGATGCCGATCACCAGGAAGATCAGCGTATTGACCGCGGCGCGGGCGAAGATCGGATCCTGAAACAGCGCCACATAGCTCGCCGGCTGGCGAGCGAGCCAGAGCCCGTAACAGACCGGATACAGCACGAACGCCAGGAACACCAACAGATAGGGCGCAAGCAGAACGATGCCCCAGACCTGCGGCGGGGTCAGGCGCGCCGACAGTGGTGCGCCTGATGTCGCGGGATCGGAAGCTGAAAAGGTGATCGCCATGCCGCAATTCGCCTGTCGTCTCGTCGAGTGGAGGCCGGTCGCGCGGCCGGCCTCTTGACCAATTTAGCCCGCGACTTCCTTGATGCGGGCGATCAATTCATCGACCGCCTTGTCCACCGGGACCTTCTCGCTCACCACCCGGTTCATCGCCTTCGCCCAGACGTTCTCGTTGTTGAGAATGGTGAACTTGTAGTTCTTGGTGAAGTCGAACGGCGTGGTGCCGCCGGTGAACTGCGCATACACCGCTTTGCGATGACGGTCGGCCTGCCAGAACGGACTCTTCTGGCCGGCGATCGTCACCGGGAACCAGCGCCCCAACGCGCCCTCGACATAGGGCCCGAGGTTTTCCTCCTGCATCAGGAACTTGATGAACTCCTTGCCCTGCGCCTTGTGCTGCGCATTGGCGAAGATCAGGCCGGTCTTGACGTCGGAGCGGTACTTGATCGGCGTACCGTCGGGCTTGTTGGGGAAGGACGCCGTGATGATGTCCTCCTCATAGGCCTTCTTGCCCGCCGCGCGCTGCTCGGGCGTCAGCGCCGGGTTGGTGGAATCCTCGAACCACTTCGCCGCGATCGAGATCGTGAAATTGTGGGTCATCACGATCGTCTTGTTGTGGAAGGCGACGTTGTTGTCCGGATCCTTCCAGGTGGTGGAGGAGGGCGGCGTGCAGCCCTTGACGTAAGTGTCGGTGTAGTCCTTCAGCGCATGGATCAGGCCGTCCCTGACCTTGGGATCGTCGACCAGAAGCTTGCCGTCGTCGTCGACCAGCTTGACGTTATAGGCGTCCATGAAGGTGTAGAACGACTGGAAGGAATCGGTGGATTCCACGCCCATCGGCTGGCCGATGCCATAGATGCGCTGGCCGGTGGCCTTGCGCACCGCCGGCTGCACCTTGTTGCACCAGAACGACCAGTAATCTTCCCACTTGGTCGGGATGTCGCTCTGCTTGTAGCCGGCCTTTTCCAATAGATCCTTCCAGATCTGGACGTGCATGCTCTGCTGTTTCAGCGGGAAGCCGTAATAGGCCTTCTTCTTGGTCTGGTTGTTGTAGAGATAGGTGGTCTCCAGCGTGTTGGGCGCGAACTCGGATTTCATCGGCAACAGGATGTCCGAGAGATCCTCGAGCTTGCCCTCATAGGCCCATTTGCCCTGCGCCTGCACGTCATACGTGTCGGAATAGGCGACATCAGGCACGGTGCCGGAATCAAGTGCGGCGACCGTCTTCGGGATCATGTCCTGGATGGCATATTGCGACAGCTCGACCTTGATACCGGTCTTCGCCTCGAATTTCTTCACGACATTGATGAGCGCGTCGTCTTCGGACTTGTAGAAGCCCTTGCCCCACCAGACCGTGATCGTGTCCTGAGCGCTCGCGGGTGCCGCGGCGAACAGACCCAGCGTCGCAAATGCAATCGAAAGCCCTAACTTACCCCTGGATATCACGTCGTTCTCCCTCTTCATCGCCGACTTATTTTAACCGGTTGGATGAAACACTAGCGCAGGGCGGCGGACCGATCTAGCGGCAATCGTGTCAGACCTTGGGTTGATGCGCCCGCGGCTGGGTACGACGTTTGGGGTTTGTGCGTCAGTTCGTCTTGCCGGGATCGGCAGAGGCGGAAGCATCGGGCGCTGCGGCTTTTTGTCCACCCGTAAAGCGCTCGATCACCGAGCGGACCGCGTCACGGGTCTTGTGGTCCTTGACGGCATCGAGCAGCGGTGCCGCCGCCGGCGCGCGACGGATCAGGCTTTCCGGATCGGGGAAGATCAGCGGATCGTCCCACGGTCCCTGCACCACGAAGGGCAGATCGAAGGCGGATGCGCCGCCGGTGCCGGAGGTGAGGCTGGCAACCCCCTTGAGGTCGTATTCGCGCGCGGGCACCGAGGCCGTCCCGCTCAGCGTGACGCGCGAGTTCGGCCCCTCGATGCGCACATCTTCTGCGGTGGCGGTGCCGTCGCTGAATTTCACCGAGACCGTGAGATTGTCGTAAGGCGTCGTGCCGCTGCGGAAATTGCCGCCGCCCGATAGCGGCCGGCGCTCCAGTCGCTTCAGGAGCTGCTCGACGTTGAATCCCGAGATCGCGCCATCATGCCCGGTCAGCGTCGCGGTGCCGTCGAGCGATTGTGCGAGCCCGAACGGGCTCGAGCCGGAGGCCGTCAAAGAGACATTCAGATTGCCGTGACCGGACAGCTTGTTGATGCCGAACAACTCGCCGACGCAAGATTGCAGGTCGACGTCGGCGAACTGGAACTGCGCGCGCACATCCGCAACCGTATCGGCGCGCGAGACCGCGAACGAGCCCCTGGCGATGCCGCCATACACCTGCGCCTCGCCGACGCTCAGCGCCAGCGCGCCGCCGCGCAAATTGGCTCCGAAAGCCGTGTGGCCGAGCTTCGACGGGCCCACGGTGACGCGCGCCGCCGACAGGCGCATGTCGAGATCAGTGGCGGAGAGCGCGTTCAGATCGAACAACTGCCGATTCCAGTCGCGCGCGCCGCTGGCGAGCAGGCGGAAGGTGGAAATGTAAGGCGTGAAATCGAGGGCATCGGCGGCAAGCGTCGCCTGCAGCGTCTGCCGTCCGTTGTTGGAATAGGTCATCACGCCCTCGGCAACATTGCCGTCGAGCTCGACATTGACATTGGTGAGCGCGATCGATCCGCCGACCACATTGGCGCGCGCCTTCAGCGCGAAACGGCCGAAGCCGCCGCCCGCGGGCGGCACCTGTCCGGTCCATTGCAGGGCGTTGCGCAAGGAAGGACTGTCGATGGTGAGCGTGCCCTCCATCATCGCGCTGGTGCGATTGGCCGCCGTGCCTTCGAAGGCAAGTTTCAGCGGCGCGCTCGAGAGCCGCGCCTTCACCCCGGAGCGATCGCCGGACAGCGCCGCGACGAAGTCGCTGATGCCGATCGAGCCGTCGACCCGTTCGCCGCGCCAGTCGAACTGGCCCGTTGCGGCAAAGGAGCGTGAGATCGAGGGCCAGGCCAGCGAGAGGTCAATGTCGTCGAGCTTTTCGGACGCGTGGTTGCCGGCATCCTCGTAATTGAGCACGCCGTCCTGCACACGGATTTCCGAGAACGACACCTGGTTTTCCGCGCCCGGTTTCATGGCCCGCGCAATGCTCTGGATGAAGGGGGTCCAGTTGCTCTCGCCGTCCGCGAAGCGGAGCACATGGATATGCGGACGCAGCAGCATCAGATCGGCAATCTCGAACCGCTGCAGCAACAACGGCAGCAGGCGCAAATTGGCGGTGAGCACGTCGACCTGCAGCGCCGGATCGCTGCTGCCGCCATCTTTCAAGCCAACGTCGTGGAAAGACACGTAGCTGCCCGGAAACACGGAGATGTCGATCGGTCCGTTGACCACGAGATCGAGCCCGGTGACGGACCGGATCTGCCTCTCCACGGCCTGCCGCAGGGCATCCCGGTTGATCAACCAGGAACTGGCCATCAAGGCGAGCAAAGCGAGGGTGAGCAACGCCACGATTGGCGTCCCCAGGCGCCTCATTCCTTGGGCCATCGTCAATGCCATGTTCTGATCGGGTAGGTCGCGCGGATCGCTGGTTGAGTCGGGAGGGCAGGGCGCGCCGAGACCCTGCCAATGTCGGCAACTTGATTGGTTTTCTTGACGCTTTCAAGGCCGACGCACCTGCTGTGGAGGACGCCGGCGGCCCCCTTTTGCGGCCTGCTTTGCCCGGATCCGACAGCGCGCCGATGTGCCGAGCATCGCGCGTTCCGCCTTCGCCTTAAGCATGAGTACCCAATAAGCATGAGCACCCCATATGCCGGGCAAGGCCTCCCGTCATTGACGCACTGCGAAGATTTCGCCTAATAATCCCGCCAATGCGGGCCGTTCGTGCCGCTCTTTATCGGGTCTTTATTCAATGAACAAGGTTTACCCCGACGCCAAGTCCGCCCTCGAGGGCCTCCTCAAGGACGGAATGATGATCATGTCCGGCGGCTTCGGCCTCTGCGGCATCGCCGAAACCCTCTCCGATGCCATCCGCGATTCCGGCGTGAAGAACCTCACGGTCGTCTCCAACAATGCGGGTGTCGACGGTATCGGACTGAGCCGGCTCCTCGAGACACGCCAGATCAAGAAAATGATCTCCTCCTATGTCGGCGAGAACAAGCTGTTCGCGCAGCAATATCTCGCGGGCGAATTGGAGCTCGAATTCAACCCGCAAGGCACGTTGGCCGAGCGCATTCGCGCCGGCGGCGCCGGCATTCCGGCTTTCTTCACCAAGACCGGCGTCGGCACCCTGATCGCCGAAGGCAAGGAAGTGCGGGAATTCGACGGCGAGAAGTATCTGATGGAACGCGGGCTGTTTGCCGATCTCGCCATCGTCCACGCCTGGATGGGCGATACCGCAGGCAATCTCGTCTATCGCAAGACCGCGCGGAACTTCAATCCGATGATGGCGACAGCGGCGAAGGTCACCGTTGCCGAAGTCGAGCATCTGGTGCCGGCCGGCCAGATCAATCCGGATCATATCCACACGCCGGGCATCTTCGTGAAGCGCATTGTCGAAGTCGGCACCGCCAAGAAACGCATCGAATTCCGCAACACCCGGCCACGCCCTGCGCAGGCCACCGCAACGGGAGTAGAAGTCTGATGGCCTGGACCCGCGAACAGATGGCCGCGCGTGCGGCGAAGGAATTGCGCGACGGCTATTACGTCAATCTCGGCATCGGCATTCCGACGCTGGTGTCCAACTACATCCCCGAAGGCGTCGACGTCAGCCTGCAGAGCGAGAACGGCATGCTCGGCATGGGGCCGTTCCCCTACGAGGGCGAGGAGGATCCCGACCTCATCAACGCCGGCAAGCAGACGGTCACCGAACTGCCCTCGACCAGCTATTTCTCCAGCGCGGACTCCTTCGGGATGATCCGCGGCGGCCACATGGATCTCTCGATCCTCGGTGCCATGCAGGTGGCCCAGAACGGCGATCTCGCCAACTGGATGATCCCCGGCAAGATGGTGAAGGGCATGGGCGGCGCCATGGACCTCGTCGCCGGCGTCAAGCGCGTCGTCGTCGTGATGGAGCACTCCGCCAAGGACGGCCCGAAGCTTTTGAAGAAGTGCACCCTGCCGCTCACCGGCGAGCGCGTGGTCGACATGGTCGTGACGGATCTTGCGGTGTTCACCATCGACAAGCACGGCGATGGCGGCATGGCCCTGATCGAGCTCGCCGACGGCGTCACCCTCGACGAAGTGAAGGCCAAGACCGAAGCCGAATTCCGCGTTGCGCTGAAGAACGCGTAAGGGACGCGCGCTCTCCGGAGTGGGCAGAGGCGTTGGGGCGGAGCGAGCTTTGTTCAATTGGCTGTCGTCCTGGCGAAAGCCAGGACCCATAACCAGGCAGTGGTTATGGTGCGAAAGGATCGTTACCCTTTCTTTAGGCCAATTGCTCCCTGTGGTTATGGGTCCCGGATCGGCGCGCGCTGTGGCGCGCTTGTCCGGGACGACAAGGCGTCATTTTCCGATTCAGCTTTCAAACAGCAGAAGCAAAACGAGCTAGCGTTCTCGCGGCGCTGCTTTCGCCCGAGCTTTGCATCGTCATCGCCCTCCGAAGATGCAGAGGGCGCAGGGAAGGCCGGGTGACCGCTGCACCCGGGGTCCCCGCGCAGAAAAGGTGCGCGAGGCGCGCGTTGACCACAGGTACAGACGGAAACACTCCGGCCTTCCCTGCGCAGTGGTTTTACGGCTTACTTCGCGCTCTCCTCGGTGAACCGGCTTGTTTGCCACCGTCGCCGGCGCGATGCGTAAGCATCGTCGCCCGCTTGACGCCTGCATGGGTGCGCCAGGACCACACGACTTGGCCGTCCGCGAGAAAGTCCGCTCGTCTGTCGGCATTCTCGCGGCCACCGCAGCCCGCCTCGCGTGTCGTGACGATCGCGATACGCCCCTCCGCAATCGAGGCGGGATATGCTGACAATACGGTAAATCCGAATTTCGGAAAAGGAGAAAATTTTTACATCGAGGGCTTGACGGGAATCCGTGCAAACGGCCCGTCGGGCAAATCAGTTGGCTCGCCTGCATGCACGGCCAAGCGTCGCGCCATTACGGCGGCGAGTCGCCAAGCCGATGCCTATGTCCGCTCTACTCACAAAGCAGCCGAGTTCGCGTGGCGATGTGATATGTCGCGATGGGCCAAAACGCGACTTAGGCGAGGCGCGAGGGCAACGCTCAGCGCCGAACCTCGCCGAGGCCACGCAGCGACAATGACGAAGTCGATCGTTGAATGTCGTGTCAACGTGGGTTGCGAATTGCGTTACGTCTCTCGAAACACTTGACGGGCTCACCGGCTCGGCATTTCGATCAACGCATCACGAAGCCGCCGTCCACTGAGATGGACTGGCCGGTCACATAGCTCGCAGCGTCGCTGCATAGCCACAGAACCGCATTGGCGATTTCCTCGGGGCGTCCAACACGCCCCATCGGAATGCTTTTTTCCATGGCCTTGAGGGCATCGCCTTGCCCGTCGGCCACCATCTGGTCCGCCATCGGGGTCCATATCAATCCCGGGCAAATGGCATTAACGCGGATGCCACGCGTTCCATATTCGAGCGCTGCGCTTTTGGTGAGCCCATGGATACCGTGCTTGGCGGTGGGCGGAGCATCACGTTCGGCCAGGGTGGTGGGCTTGTCGACCGCGTGCGGCAATGGCAGGATTGCCTTATCTCAGGCAATATCGGACATCGGGCCATGCCGCAGATCAGGCTATGGGTGTACGACGACATTCTGGCGTCCAGCGTCGCGGGCATCGTCGACGTCTTCATGGCCGCCAATGCCGTCTGGAGCGAGCGGAACGGCCGCACCAGCAAGCCGCCCCTGCAGTGGCGGATCGAATCGCTTGACGGAAAGCCGGTGCGGACGGCGTCCGGCCAATTCGTGAGCGCGGATGGACCGATCAATACAAGAGCGAGTGCGGATGCGATCGTCGTGCCGGGGCCGTTCGTCGCGGACATCGAGCGGTTCTTCGCACGGACGGATATCCTGACGCCCCTCTGTGCCGCGCTGCGCCGCCAGCACGAGCGCGGCGCGCTGCTTGCGTCCTACTGCACCGGCAGCTTCATCCTGGCCGAGGCCGGCCTGCTCGACGGCGGGGTGGCCACCACGCATTGGGCGAGGGCGAGAGTCTTCGCTAAGCGCTATCCGCAAGTCGACCTGCGGGTCGCCGAGATCCTCACCGAACAGAACAACATTCTCTGCAGCGCCGCGGTCACCACTTCGCTCAATCTCGCCCTGCGCATGGTCGAGAAGTTCGTTGGGCCGCAGGTCGCGGCCGAGACCGGGCGGCTGATGCTGATCGAGGCCAACCCGGCCTCGCAAGCCTCTTATGCTCTGATGGAGAGCGGGCGGCAGCATTCGGATGCGCTGGTGGCGCGGGCGCAGCGCTTCATGGAGAGGTCGCTGCGTGAGGGCTTCGACCTCGGCGAGCTGGCCCGGCATCTCGCGGTGAGCGAGCGCACCCTCAACCGCCGCTTCAAGCTCGCGACCGGAGCGGCGCCGCTGCAGTACCTGCAGAGCCTGCGCGTCGACGTCGCCAAGCGGCTGTTGCAAAAGGGCGGATTGATGGTGGACGCGGTCGGCGAGCGCGTCGGCTATCGCGATCTCTCGACCTTTCGTCGCCTGTTCAGGCGCGAGACCGGACTCTCGCCGCGCGAGTACCAGCGCCGGTTTTCGCACCACGACCGCAGCCGCGCCTCATCAGGCGCAAGCGCGGCCGTTCGCTGACGCGGCCGGCGGGCTTGTCCGATTTTGCTCGAAAAGTGGCGATACCGCCACTGTCTCAGGAGAAGGGCGGCGCTTAGACCTCTCGCACCCAAGCAACGAGGAGGTCAGCCATGCCTATGATCGACGTCACCATTCCCGAAGGTGCCCTGAAGCGGGAGGCCGAGGAGCGGCTGCTCAAGGAGCTTGGCGACATCCTGATCGGCCATGAAGGGTTCAGCCCCGACAACGAGGTGGCGCAAAGCGTCACGGTGATATTCCTGCACCGGCCGGCCGCCGTCTTCGTCGCCGGCGCGCGCTCGCCAAGCCCGCGCTATCGTATCGTTCCGACGGTGCCGGAAGGCCAGTATACCGAGGCATCGCGGGCGGCTCTGGTGAAGGACGTCACGCTGGCCGTCGTGCGGGCCGAGGGCGGCACGTACGAAGATGTGGCGCCGCGGGTGTGGGTCTTCCCGACGGAAATTCCCGATGGCGAGTGGGGCAGTCGCGGCGTCATCCGGCCGCTGCCGGATATCCAGGCCTTCATTGCCGGCGAGCACGAACGCAAGGTCGGACTTGAACGGCTCGCCAGGCGGCGGCGCGTCAAGGCGCTTCAAATGCTGGAGGGAGCACTCGACGCAGCCCGTAGTGGCTTGGCCGCGGATTAGAAACGGTGCGAGCTCAACGTGGTCCGGCCGGCGACATCCAATCGAACTCATGCGATAGGTGAGCAGGCCTCGCGGCACACGGGCCGGTTGGCCGATGCGCGATCATGAGCGCGCGGCCGACCGCGCCTTGACAAACTTGGCGGCGATCTTGTCAGCCAAGGACGGTTCGTCGCGCACCAGGCGGAAACCGAGATTGCTCGGCGGCGTGCCGGCCGCGCAGCCGCCGGCGCGGGCGTCGCGGATGAAATCGGTGACATAGGCGCGGTGCGCGCCTTCGGCGACGCGGACGCCGCAATTGGCATTTGTCTTCACCACATGGCCTTGCTCGTCAAGTACGCTGCGGTCGAAGCAGGTCGTAGTCCATTCCCACACATTTCCCGCGAGATCGGAGAGCCCGTTCTCATTGATGCCGAAGGCGCGGAAAGGGCGTGTCGCGGAATCGGCATCGCGCGCGGTCTCGCGCTCATATCTGGCGATCCAGCGCTTGGCGGGATCGTCGAGGTCGACCGGCACTCCGTCATCGACGAACTTGCTGCCCGCGGCGAAGGCCCATTCCTCGTCCCTCGGCAAGCGATAGTGTTCTCCGGTCTTGCGCGACAGCCACGCGGCATAGGCGTTGGCGTCGTGCCAGTTCACCTGGACCGCGGGACGGTCGATCGCAACGATGACGCCTCGGTCGAGCGCGGAGCAGGCGCCATCGTCGACGCAGGCCTGATAGTCGGCCGAAGAGACCTGGTGCTTCATGATCGACAGCGGCTTTGGGAAATGCAGCCGCTGCAGCGGCGCTTCCGCCACTTTCCCGGAGCGGGTGAAATCACCGGCCGCGCGATAGGATGTCGTGCCCGCAGCCACTTCGACCATTTCGATCATCATCGGCTGGCCGGCGGCAAGATTGTGCCTTGAACTGTCCGACAGCATCGGCACTAGCGCGAGTGGTCCGGCGAGCCCCGCGGCGCACGCAAGCGCCAGCTTGAGTTTGAACGCGATCAACATGGCTCGTCCCCAAGGAAAAAGGGGCCGGTTGGTCGCCGGCCCCTTGCGATCAGTTCGTATCGGCGGGCGGAATTTCGGCCGGCGCCTTCACCTGGGTCATCAGATCGTCGTTCCACTTGCCTTCGACCTTGAAGTGCGCGGTGGCGCCGAGATCGGCGGCTTCGATCAGGTTGTGCGTGACATAGGCGTAGATGCCGGGCTGCAGGAACTTGTACAGCGCAGCTCCCGCCGAGCCGCCGCGGATGAACCAGGTCTCAAGGCCCGTCTCCGGCGCGTTTCCGAACTTGCCGGTCTCCCAGACATAATCGCCATGGCCGCCGATCAGATGCGGACGGCTGTCGCGATTGGCTTGCGAATGCACGATCAGCACGTTCTCGCCGACCTTGGCCGTCAGCGCGTTCTTGCCGGTCAGCGCGCCGACCTTGCCGTTGAACACGACATGCGTCGGGATCAGCTTGCGCATCACCTCCTCGGTGTCGTTGTAGGCTTCGCCGGGCGAGTCGTAGGACTTGAAGTTGCCCTTGTCGTCGCGCGGGATGTAGAGGTCCTGCTCGCCGATATAGTAGACGCGGTCGTAACGCAGCGGATGGCCGTGACCGTCATTCAGCCCATCGCGCGGCAGCACCATCACCGCGCCGTTCATGCCGGAGACGACATGCCAGGGCGTCATCGGACCGCCGGGGGCGCAGTGATAGACGAAGACGCCGGTCCGCGTCGCCTTCCACCGCAGCACGACCTGTTCGCCGGGATTGATCAGCGTCAGTCCGGCGCCGCCGAGCGCGCCGGTGGCGGAGTGGAAGTCGATGTCGTGCGGCATCGAGTTGCTGGCGGGATTGACCAGCGTCACCTCGACATAGTCGCCTTCATGCACCACCATCAGCGGGCCTGGAACGGAGCCGTTGAACGTCATCGCCTGCAAGGTGGTGCCCTTGTCGTCGATCACCATCTTCTTCTCCTCGATCACGAGCTTGAACTCCATGATCTTGGGGCCCTGCTTGGTGGCCTGTTCGTGAGGATGCACGAAGGGCGGCGCGACCAGGTCAACCTTCTGACGCGGCAAATTCGGCTCTAAAGCAATTGCCGGCGTCGCCAGCATCAGGACTGCGGCGGCGGCGCTGAATAAAGCAGCTCTGCGGGTGAACATCGGAATCGTCCTTGCTTGTTCTGACCCGGAGATTCTGCGCCGATCGCTGCAAGCGTGTTTGCGCTGCGACAACGTTCTGCTGTCCTGCAGCATCAGGAAGAATACGTAAGAAAAATAGTTTAGGAAGGATATTTGGCGCGCCGGGCGAGATGATGTCCATCATCTCGCCTGAGGTTGCATGATAGTTCTGGTGAAAGCGGTCAGCGCAGCAGGATTGGCGAGACCACGTCAACCGTGTCGGAGGCGGAGAGCCGGATTCTAAGTCCGAGCGACCAGCGGCCGGCCAGCGGCGCCGACATCTTGACCCGCCATTGGTCGCCACTGACGCGCTCGGCGTCTTCCGTCACGGGCGCGATGCCATGCTCGGGATCGGCCAGCGTGACCGAGACCGCCTCGGCGCTCAGCGGCAGTTCGTCGGCGTTCTCGAGTTGGATGGCGATTTCGACCGGTCCGGCGCGGCCGGGCGACACCGTGACATTGGCCATCGCTTTCACCGCATGCAGATGGGTGAAGAAGCTATCGTCGTCCACCGGCGCAGCCGCGGCCATCGTCGTCGCCGGCTCCGCGGCCCGCGTGGCAGGCGCCTGCGCGCCGAGGCTCTGGACCTCGAACATGACGTTCATTGCGCCGGCCTGTTCGAAATCGAGCGTCACCGGCACCCGGTCGCCCTGCCTGAACGCCGCGTTGATGCCCTCGAACATCAGATGCGTCCCGCCTGGCGCCAGAGTCACGCTGTGGCCCGGCTCGATGATGAGACCGCCCGCGGCCGGGCGCATGGTCATGATCCCGCCGATCATCGCCATCTGGTGAATCTCTGTTCGTTGCGCGAGGCTGGTCGAGGCGGACAGCAGCCGCTCTATCCTATCACCGCGGTTCTTGATCGTGAGATAGCCGCCGGCAACCTTGGCGCCGCCGGGAGTGGCGCGGCTCCAGGGCTGGCTGACGATGAGGCTGCCCGGCGCGGCATCTTCCGCTGGTGATGGTGAACTTAGAAAGCACGAGACCATCGCTGCGCAAGCCAATGCGCGCATCGTTCCAATCATCGTCGGTCCCTTCGCGAAGCGCTACAGCAGTTTGAGTGTAAGCCAGACCGCGATCCACAACACGACGGCCAGGAAGAACGCCGTCGCGAGGAATGCTGCGACGACCCTGCCGATCGCACCGTTGTTCGTGGCTAGCGGGCCGGTCCAGGGCGGATCATTGTCAAATCGCGGAATGTGGCCGCGAATGCCCAGCGTGGCGAACAGCACGTCCAGAACGCAAAAAGCCATGATACCGGCTCCGGCTGATCTTTCTGTTGGCTATGCTGGCCCAAAATGGGTTATGCCTGTTTGCGCGAACGCAAACTTGGGCTTGGAAAGTTTGGGCTTGGAACGCCAACATTTTCCGGCTTGGTTCCGGAAATCTGCTCCGGCTTTGAGCGAGCGCAAGGTTACTTTCTCGTCTTGAGCTATCCGCGGTTTCAGGCAGGCTCGGACTGCCTGCGGTTCGATTCGAAATGACGGGTTGGAAATGAAGGCAGATCTTGCGGCTTGCTACGGACAGGAGCGATTGCCGAGATACACGAGCTATCCGACGGCTCCCCATTTCTCCGATACGGTCGGGCCGGACGAGTACGCGCGCTGGCTCACGGCCATCCCGCAACACGCCACCGCCTCGCTCTATCTGCATGTGCCGTTCTGCCGCTCCATGTGCTGGTACTGCGGCTGCCACACCACGGTCGCCCGCCGCGCGGAACCGATCGCCGTTTACGAGGCTGCGCTCCGCTGCGAGGTCGAATTGATCGCGCGGCGGCTCGATCGCCGCATGAAGGTCAGTCACATCCATTTCGGCGGCGGCACGCCGACCATCATGGCGCCGGAATCCTTCACCGACCTGATCGGGACCCTCAGGCAGTCTTTCTTCGTGCTGCCCTCGGCCGAGATCGCCATCGAGATCGACCCGCGCACGCTCACGGGCGCCATGATCGACGCGCTGGCGCTCGGCGGCGTCAACCGGGCGAGCCTGGGCGTTCAGAGCTTTGATCCCGTCGTGCAATACGCGATCAACCGCGTGCAGACCTTCGACGAGACCGCGGCCGCGGCCGACAATCTGCGGCGTGCCGGCATCTCTGCCCTCAATTTTGATCTGATCTACGGCTTGCCGCACCAGACCATCGCCTCCTGCCTCGACACGGTGCGACGCTGCCTGGAACTGCGTCCCGAGCGCTTTGCCGTGTTCGGCTATGCGCATGTGCCGACATTCAAAAAACATCAGCGCAAGATCCAGGACGACTGGTTGCCCGACAGCGTCGAGCGCTACAATCAGGCTTGCGCGATCGCCAACGCACTGAAGGAAGCCGGCTACATCCAGATCGGGCTGGATCATTTCGCGCTGCCGTCCGACGACATGGCGATGGCGCTGCGCGAAGGCAGCCTGCACCGGAACTTTCAGGGTTACACCACGGACGACAGCACCGTCCTGCTGGGCTTCGGCGCCAGCGCCATCGGACAATTGCCGCAAGGCTATGTGCAGAACGAGGTCCGGATCAGCGCCTATTCCGACGCGATCGCGTCAGGCAAGCTCGCGACCGCCAAGGGCTATGCCCTCACCGAGGACGACCGGCTGCGCGCCGAGATCATCGAGCGTATCATGTGCGATTTCAGCGTCGATCTCGGCGCCATCTGCGCGCGCCATGGATCAGGCGCGGACGCGATGCTGGACGCTACGCCGCGGCTGAAGGAATTGGTCTCCGACGGCGTCGTGAAACTCGACGGCACTTCGCTGAAGGTGGCGGAGAACTCGCGCTTTCTGGTACGCAGCGTGGCGGCGGCCTTCGATGCGCATCTCGATCAGTCCAAGCGGCTGCACAGCCGCGCGGTGTAGTAGCCGGCAAGCTTGCGCCCGGACAAACAGGCCGGAGCGCAGTGGCGGTAGCGTTCGCTTCCGAACGGAGGCGACCATGGCTTTCTCGCTTTGCGATCTCGTCGACGACGTGATGCGTGCATCGCCGCAGACGATCCGCGTGTTCCTGCAGTTCAAGATGGGCTGCGTCGGCTGCCCGATCGCGAGCTTCCACACGGTCCAAGATGCCTGCGGCGAGCACGGCGTCGACCCAGATGCCTTCCTGCGCGCGCTCCGCGGTGCCAGCCTCGCGGCTTAGTCTTACTGTGTCAGTAAACCCTCATGGTGAGGAGGCGCGAAAGCGCCATCTCGAACCATGAGGCCCCGACACCGGCCTTATCCTTCGAGACGCTTGCTGCGCAAGCTCCTCGGGATAAGGGGATAGAGCCGCTTGTAACGCAGTAAGATTAGGAGCTGCCGTTGTCGCCGGCGGCCTGCTCGGCGAGCAGAAAGATCTTGTGCGGCTCGCGCAGCACGATGCGCTGGCGTCCGCCTTCGATGAGCCCTGCCTGCTCCCATCCCGACAGGATGCGGCTGACCGTGTGCAGCGTGGTTCCGGTCATCTGCGCGATGTCCTGGCGGCTGATCGGAAAATCGATCTCGACGCCATGCTCGAGCTTGCGCCCGGATTGCTTGGCGAGCCGCAGCAGCGCATGCGCGATGCGTTGCTCGACCTGCTGGGTCGACATTTCAATGACGCGCGTATGCGTCTCCTGCAGCCGGTTCCCGACCGTCTGCAGCGTATTGGCGGCGAGCTGCGGAAACCTCGCCACCAGCCGCGGCCAGGCCGCCGAGGGCCAGGCCAGCACGACACTTTCGTCGACGGCGGTTGCCGTCGCCGGATAGTGCTGCAGGCCGATCGCAGGCGCCACGCCAAAGATCTCGCCGGGTCCGACATAGCGCACCACGATCTGCTCCCCGCTCGGCGTGGTCTTGCTGGCGCGGACATGTCCGTGCAGCAGCAGGAAGAAGGAGGTCGCGTCGGCGCCCTGCTCGAACACTGCGCTGTTCTTGGGGTAGCGGGTGGAACGGGCCTCGCGCAGCACCTCGGCGAGATCCTCGCCTCCCAAGCCGGCAAACAGCGGCAAATGCGCAACCAGCGAACTGTCGACTGTGGCCATGTCCTCGCTCCGCAGGGCGGTGTCGGTAGGATGTAGACCGCGCCGGTGCCCCCCGATCAAGCGGAAGTTTGACCGGGCACAACAATTGCCCCCATCTGTTCTGCATAAATCAAAGCAAATAGCCCCACGACGGGGCGCGACAATCATTTTGGAGCAAGCTTACATGGCGGTTCCACGCTATCGCGACTATCGGGGCTGGCCCGTGCTGGCGGCCGGCTTTCGCCCGTTCTTCCTGCTTGGCGCGGTCCAGGCCGGCCTCGCGATCCTGATCTGGTTGCCGGTGTTTTATGGCGAATTGCGGCTCACAAGCGCCTTTGCGCCGCGCGACTGGCATGTGCACGAAATGCTCTATGGCTATTTGCCCGCGGTGATCACCGGCTTCCTGTTCACGGCAATCCCGAACTGGACCGGGCGGCTGCCGATCCAGGGCCTGCCGCTCTTGAGCCTCGTCCTGGTCTGGATCGCCGGCCGCATCTTCGTGGCCTTCTCCGCCGGGACAAGCTGCTGGCTCGCAATGCTGGTGGATGCGAGCTTCCTGGCCCTGGTCGCTGCGGCCGCGGCGCGGGAAATCGTCGCGGGCAAGAACTGGCGCAACTTGACCGTGGTTGCGCTGGTGTCGGTCCTGTTGGCCGGCAACGTCGCGTTTCATCTGGAGGCGCATTTCGCCGGCGGCGCCGATTACGCCATCCGCATCGGGATCGCGGTCGTGGTGCTGCTGATCTCGCTGATCGGCGGGCGCATCATCCCGAGCTTCACGCGCAACTGGCTGGTGCGCGAAAATCCCGGTCGGCTGCCCGCGCCGTTCGGCCGCTTCGATAGGGTCACGCTGGCGCTGAGCGCGCTTGCGCTGCTCGCCTGGATGATCGCTCCGGATCATCCTGTTGCCGGCGTCGTGCTGGGCGTGGCCGGCGTGTTGCACTTGCTGCGGCTGGCCCGCTGGGCAGGCGGGCGCACGCTTCGCGAGCGGCTGCTGCTGATCCTCCATGTCGGCTATGCCTTCATCCCGCTCGGCTTCCTGCTCAATGCGGCGGCCGCGTTCGATATCGTTCCGATCAGTGCCGGGATCCACGCCTGGATGGCGGGCGGCGCGGGTGTGATGACGCTTGCGGTGATGACGCGCGCGAGCCTCGGCCATACCGGCCAGGAACTCACGGCCACCCGCACGACACAGGCGATCTATCTCGCGATCATCATCGCCGCGATCGCACGCATCTGCGCGGTGCTTCACCCGGCGCAGAGTGACGCCCTGCTGCACATCGCGGGCTTTGCCTGGGCGGCGGCATTCTTCGGTTTTGCCCTCGCATACGGGCCGCTCCTGCTCGGCAGCCGCCGTCGCGCGGCCGAGCGCAGGGCGCCGGCCTGAGCTTCCCGATTCGAATCATGCCTTACGCCCGTGCCAGCGCGCGGGCGAACACCACTTCGACCAGGGTGCCGGAACGCCCCCCGGTCTTGATGTGGAATTGCGCGCGATTGGCCTCGACCAGCGCTTTGGTCAGCGACAGGCTCACCGGCGAAATGTCGCTCGCCTTGTCCGATGGTGGCGGCGTGCGGAACGGCTCGAGCGCGGCGACAACCTCGTTGTCGTTGAGCCCGTTGCCGGTGTCGCGCACGCGCAAGACCACTTCGCCGTAGTCCGATAGCGCGGTGGAGACGATCACCTGGCCGCCGGGATTGGCCAGGTGCATCGAATTGCCGATCAGGTTCATGGTGATCTGCTTGAGCGAGCGCGCGTCCGCCACCACCGGCGGCAACAGATGCGCAAGCGAAGTGCGGATGATGATCCGCTCCCGGTTGGCCTGCGGCTGCATCACCGAGACGCAGCTTTCGACCAGCTCGTTGAGGTTCTGGCTGGTGAAGGCGAGGTCGAGCTTGCCGGTCTCGATGCGCGAGAGCTCGGTGAGATCGTTGATGATGGCGATCACGCGCTCGCCGGAGGCGCGGATGTCCTTCAGGTATTCGAGATAGCGCTCATTGCCGAGCGGCCCGAAACGCTCGCCGATCATCACCTCGGCAAAGCCGATGATGGCATTGAGAGGCGTGCGGACCTCGTGGCTGATCCGCGCCAGCATGTCCGCCTTGGCGCTCGCCGCGCGCTCGGCCATTCGCCGCGCCTCGCGCAATTCGCCGTCACTCTTGCTCTGCGGCTGGTCGCGGAACACCGCGAAGAAGTTCGGCCCCTCCGGGCGGGTCCGTCCCATTGTCATCGACAGCGGGATGATGCCGCCCCGGATGACGCGGCCGAGCACGTCGCGGCCGGCATCGAGCACGATGGCGGCGCCGGCATCCGTGATGCTCTGCAGATAGTCCAGCACCTCGCGCTGGCTTTCCGGCGCGAACAGATCGGCGAGATTGCGTTTGACGAGCTCGTCGCCGTCATAGCCGAACAGCGCCTCGGCGCTGCGGTTGCAGGCGTGGATATTGCCGGCCGCATCGAACATCAGGATGCCCTCGGCGGTAGTGTCGAGAATGGCGGCCAAATCCTCGGCGCTGGCGTGGCCGATTTCGGCCGGCGGGTTTGCGGCAGCGGGTGGGGGCGCCGGTGGTTCAGTATCAGGTTGCACGCCCAGTCCCGGGGTGAACATCAGGGCGAGGGCGGACTCGCCGTCCCAGGAAATCGTGAACAGCCGCGCGGTCGTGGCGGCCGTGTGCTCGCCCGTCGCCTGGTTGGCCGCAATCGTGACCGGGGTGCCGGCTTGCGATGTGCTGCTCGGCGCGGACACCACCGGATCGACATAGAGCGCATCGAGCCCGCCGGCCTGTTCGAGTTCATGCAGGCTGGCATAGCCCATCCGCTCGAGGAACGCCGGGTTGGCGTAGAGCAGGCGGTCCAGCCGGTAGATCAAGACGCCGGTCGGCAAGAGATCGAGCAGCGTGCGGTCGCGCCCGGTCTCGCCTTGCGCCGGCGGCTCGGGCGTGATCAGCCATTCCGCCTGAGGCGGTGCCGGCAACTCCTGCACGGATTCGGGGCTCTCGGCCGCGACGTTCTGTCCCCCGCCGCCTGTGGTCTCGCTGCCATGCGGCTCCGGCTCGGCGGCGGCGTCACGCTCCAGACGCGCCGACAATTGGCGGGCCAATTCGTTGAACGCGCTGTTCTCGATGGCAGAGAGCGCCGGCGACTTCGGCTCGCCTCCCAAGGGGCGGAACGGCACGACGTTTGGCGGGGTTTCCACAGGCTCATCCAGATCGGTTGGTGGTGAAGTCTCGTCGGTGGCGGCCGTCGCGGATTCGATCGATGATTCGGACATCACATCGCGTTCGGCGGGCGGAACTGCGGCGCTGGCGTGCCCTGAATTGGTCGGGACGATGTCGGCCGAAAGCGGCTTGGCGGTTTGCGCGGGATGCTCGCGTTCGTAGTGGCGAAACGCCGCCAGGCGCGCGAGCGCATCGAGATCGCGGCAGACGCCAAAGCCGCGGAAGCCGGCAAAATCCCGGTTGCGATTGAACGTGGCAAGACCTGCGAGCTCGACCGGCAGGCTGCCGCCGCCCTCGACCGGCCAGCTCAGGATGATGCCGCTCCAGGTGTCGCGCGTCGCAAATGCCGTCATGACCCGGCCGTCCGGATCGAGGCCCAGCGTGCGTGCGATCTCCGGCCAGCTCTGGCCGAGCACGGCCGCAGTCGGGGCACCCGCGAGCGCGATGAATTCCTCCGAGGTCACCGTGAAATGGGCCTCGGCATCCATCTGCCAGACAAAGCGCAGCGGATGCGCGCGCGGCTCCACCGCGGGGTGATCGAGCCATGCGGCGGCCGCCGCCTCGGGCCCACTCGGCGCCGCCGCGGCTTGGTCGGGCGATGGTGCATCGCTTTCGTCTGCCGGCTCATCGGCAACGGCCGCGACGTAAGGCGAAGGCTCGGGATCCGTTCCCGCGGGCTCCGTCGCCGGATTTGGCGCGGGAGCGGTGTCCGCGCCTTGGGTGTCTGCGGCGGCCTCGATCAAGGCAAATTCTGCGGGCGCTTCGCCGGACAGGGCCGGCTGTTCATAGGGCGGTGTCTGCATTGGCGGCTCGACCGGTTCGCTTGGCTCGGCTGGCGCGGCTACGCGTGATGATGTCATCAACGCCACAAGGGCGGCATCGGTGCCGAAGCCGACTCGCTGCAGCACAATATGGCCGATCGCGGTCACTGTCTCAAAGCGGCCCGCGGCGAGTGCGGCGCCGCCGGCCTGCTCGAGCCCGGCCTCGGCAAGATTGCGGAAAATGCTCAGCGCCTGCGCCGCCGCGCTCGCCGCGACCAGCATGCCGTCGCGTGCGAACACGGCGATCGGCGTGTCGATACCCCCGATCAGGCGCTGTAGCCGATCGAGCAGCGGCATTGTGCGCTGGTGCGACTCGACGGGCGCGATCAGCACGCCATGGCTGCCGTCGAAGAAATCGATCCGCCTGCAGGCGCAAGTGACGAGCATGCCCGGGCGCGCGCCAAAACCGCGCAACCGCTGCAGCCGAGTCGCGCCATTCGGCGGCAGCTTGCCCACGAGTTGGACGATCTGGCGGCGGTGCACATTCGCCGGTCCAAACGGCTTCTTTGCAAGTTCAACTCCGTTGGCCGCTCCGAACAGTTGTGCGCCGACGGGATTGGCCCAGAGAACCCGCGTGCCGTCCGTCGACCACAGCCAGGCCGGCAGCGGGCTGGTCGCATGCACAGCGAGCCGGGGATCGCTGAGGCCCTGCAACTGGAATTCCGTAGTGTTCATCGTGACGACTGGACCGGCTGATCTGCGGCTTTGGCCTTGGTGGGAAGCAATGGTGAATCGGCCGCGCGCGTGACAGCCTTAACGCAAGGTTAGTATCGCCCGGCGGGAATGTCAGGTCCACGGCCGGTCGCCTCCGCCCCCTGCGCCAAGCGGCGATAACCTTAATTCATCGGTCTCGTCGAACCCCGGCTGCGCCTCTGGCGTTGAGGGTGTTGCAGAACACAATCAAAGGTTCCGCGCGAGAAAGGCGGGCGGGCCGTGTTCTTGCGTCACATCGCCGAAGTGTTTCGCCGATACTGGATTGCCGCCGGGGCAATGGGCGGAAAATACGAGTTCTTAGCACGCAAAGGAGAGGGTTCATGGACGAACAGGTACGCGAGCGATTCGAAATCCCCAAGGAAATGCGCGCCATGGCCGAAGCCAGCGTCGAGCAGGCCCGTAAGACCTTTGAGAGATTTCTGGAAAGCGCGCAGGCGACCGCGGGTTCGCTGGAAGAGCGCGGCGCCACGGTGAGGGCCGGGGCCAAGGACATCGGCGCCAAGGCCATCGCCTATGCGGAAAAGAATATGCAGGCCTCGCTCGACTACGCGCAGTCGCTCCTGCACGCCAAGGATCTCGCCGAGGTGATGCGGCTGCACAGCGAATATGTTCAGGCCCAGATGCGGGCGCTGACGGAGCAGGCGAGCGAGATGGGCCAGATCGTCAGCCGCGCCGCGATGGATGCCGCTAAACCTAAAGTCTAAGGCCCGCGATATCTCGCGCGGTTCCTAGGGCATTAAAAAACCGAGTGTTTTCAAAGGCCCGGCGCATCAGCGTCGGGTCTTAAAATTTGGCGTCGCACCTTAAATTGCATTGCGATGCACAAAATTGACATTATATGGCGCTTCATTGGGCAAGCCCGTTGAGGGATCTCCACCGCGTGATCCAATTCGACGTACCCGGCGTCTTGGCCGCCGGGCGCGCTTAAGAGGGTCACTCGCTTCATCTCCGCCGCGAAGGAAGCATGCCATGACCAACGCCACCGATCCGTTCTCCGCCTCAATCATTCCGTTTGAAGTTCCCGAGCAGGTACGTGCGTTCGCCGAAAAGGGCGTGTCGCAGGCCCGCGACAATTACGCCAAGTTCAAGGATGCAGCCGAGACCCACAACAGCACGATCGAGGCTGTATTCACCAGCGCGAGCAAGGGCGTAAGCGCCTACACCGCCAAGCTGATGGAGTTCGTGAAGGCCAATACCACCGCCAACCTGGACTTCGCCCAGGATCTGCTCGCCATCAAGTCGCCCTCGGAGGCGATGGAGCTCTGGACCTCCCACGCCCGCAAGGCGTTCGAGACCCTGTCGGCCCAAACCAAGGAGCTCGTCGAGCTGACGCAGAAGGTTGCGGCAGAAACCGCCGAGCCGATCAAGCAGAACGCCGCGAAATATTATAAGCCCGCCGCCTGATTCCTACGCGGGCTGCTGGCCTCGGACTTGAATTGTTTAGGGTGTGCGTATCCGAGACCGGCGACGGCTTTTTGATTTGGAGAAAAACCCGGGCGATCCGCCCGGGTTTTGCTTTCGGCGAACAAGTGTCGGCAGGTCAAATCTGCCCTCGTTACGGCCTTGCCAAAATAGGCCGTTGCACCTAGTTTCCGCCCCGTCCGGCCCCCGGAGGCCAGGACAAGGATGCAGTTGTAGCTCAGTTGGTTAGAGCGCCTGACTGTGGATCAGGAGGTCGGTGGTTCGAATCCACCCAACTGTACCACGGCATCTGAATTACCCCACATCTTCAGCAACTTACCGATAGACCAGACCTATTTGCGCGCCTAAAAATACAAAAGGCGTTACGCATGGTCGCGTTGGGTCGAGCTAAGGCCGGTCGGTGGTTCGCCCGTAGGGGTAAGCGCGATATTTGAAATCGGGGTGGCCGGCCTGCGGAGAACGGTAGGTCCATCCAAAAGGGAGCCCAAACTGCGCGCACGGGCCGCCTAGCCAAATGAGCCGGTGGCCGATAAAAAACGAGGATGCAGACCTTCTTCCTCGCCATGATCATCGCCGCCCTGTCGGGTTCAGCGGCTCTGGCTGATCCGGCCAACCGCACGAAGCTGAACTACGCCACACCTCGTGATCGGCTTCCGCCCTTGAAGAGCGCTGCCGCCAATCCCTGTGCCGCGTTCGGTGCTGGCTTTGTGAGAGTGGCGGGCACCGATACCTGCGTGAAGGTCGGAGGTGCGTTTAGCGTTGATGTCGGCGGCGCCGCCAGGGCGCGATGAGTCCTCGAACGCGTTGCCACCGTCCTCAGCGCAGCGGACAGAACTCCGATGGGCCTGCGTGGGTGCCCTTATGCCCGCTCTAAAGCGCGATGAGATTGAGTTGAATCTCATCGCGCTTTACAGGTGCGTTCCGCCAACTGTGGCGGCATTCGGGCAAAGGCTCACGGGCGCCTTGTCGGCCGCATGTGTTGCGTGATTGCTCGACCCGATCCGCTCTGCTCGAGCGGCGTTCGATTTCACGCCGCCTCGCTTGTAGCCGTTATGGCAGGCATGGTGCGTCCGATCGTTTCTCGCTCGAGACATCGACGCGCAAGCGTGCGAGCCAACGTCGAATGCGAGCGGTGCGAGTTCCACCGATTGTTGTAGCAAAGCCACGAACGTTGAAGTTCGCGCGAGGAACCTGCAGGCGCGCTTGCGAAGCCTTCGGGCTTCACCCACAATTTCTGTTGCGCGCTCTCAGGGGAAATTCCATGTCCGTTATTTCGCACCCGAGGCTTCAACTCGCCATGCTGCTTGCCGCCGGGCTTGTGGCTTCGATGGCACCGACGAGCGGCTACGCTTACTCGCTGGAGCAGCAGCAGGCCTGCACCCCTGACGCGTTTCGTTTGTGTAGCTCCGAGATTCCCGATGTCGAGCGCATCACAGCCTGCATGATCCGCAACAGATCGCAGCTTTCGCCGGAATGCCGGGTGTTCTTCAAGCACGGTCGCGAAGCCGGCGAAGTCGATCCGTCCAGCAGGCCGAGGTTACACAGGATCAAGAGGTCAAGGGCGGACGCGAGCTAAACCCGCTCAGCGCGATCGACGATCGATCTTGCGCGGGCGCGAGATAACTCCTGGTATCCTGTTGCCCTTGTCACGCCACGTCTCGCAAGAGCGCGGACTCGTTTTGTTCGAAAGAGCGGCGCCTGCCGGTTTTGCAAGGCCGCGACATCGCTTGCGAAATCCCGTGCGGGCGGTGCAGGAGCGCCTCTTGGTCCGCGACAACCAGTGCGTGTGCGAATGGCCTGTTGATCGCTGCTTCCAGCCGGTGTGACTCAAAAGCCAATCGTTTCGGCAATGAGTGGTTTCGCCTTAAATGGTGCCATATTTTTCTTTCGCGAATCAACGCGCTGATTCATTTTTGGCTTCTGGGGTCAATCTGGAGGCCAAGGGTATGAACGTTATTGTTTTTGCATCACGTAAAGGCGGCTCGGGAAAGAGTACCCTGGCCGCACATCTCGCCGCGCAAATTAAGGCGAGCAAGCCCTGTCTGTTGATCGATGCGGATCCGCAAGGCTCCTTGACGTTGTGGCACAAGCTGCGCGGCACCAACGAGCCGCCGATCAAGGCGGCCATCAATTCTGTGACGGGTATCGTTGCTGCCGCAAGGCGCGACGGAGTCGAATGGGTTCTCATCGACACGCCGCCGAACACCTCGGCTGTTGTCGAAGATGCCATCAAGAACGCCACCATGGTGATCATCCCGGCGCGGCCGGGCGTGTTCGACGTCAACGCGGTGCAGGAAACGATCCAGACCTGCCGCGCCGCGCGCAAGCCCTACGCCGTGGTGCTGAACGGCGCGCCGGCCCGCCGCGACGATGCCGAAAGCCCGATCGTGACCATCGCACGCGAAGCGCTCGCCAAATTTCGCGCGCCGGTGTGGGGCGGCCAGATCACCAACCGCGCCGACTTGCTGATGGCGCTCGGCCATGGCGAAGGCGTGCGCGAATATTATGCGGAAGGGCGTGCAGCGGCGGAGATCGCACGGCTCTGGGCTGCGATCGAGCGCTCGGTGAAGGCCATCCGCGGCAGCGCGTCCGCCAACGGCACCATGCACAAGCAGGCGGCGTAATTTCGCCGCCTCGCCCTGACGAGTTACAGAGAACGCGCGGTCCCCGCGCGTTTAGCTTGTTGAGTGCCGGCTCGCATCCCCAAAACGGGGCAGGCCTACGCCACCATCAGCATGTAGAAAACGATCACCGGCGAGAGACAAATGATCGCCGACCAGATCCCAAGCGCCCAAAGAATGTCTTCGGTCGTGAAAGCCTTCGGCTCGCGAACCGGGTTGTCCTGCCTGTTCATAACGCCCCCGCGTTTTTGTCTTTATGGGTTCGTCATATGCGACAGGCGTTAAAAAACGGATGTGCCTTCGTTTTCGATTTCGGCGCGGTCGCTACCGCGGTTTAACCAACTGCACGCCGTGCGCGTTCACGACCTGAGCAGGGTGGTAAGCGCGAGCACGGGCGCGAGGCCGAGCAGCAGCGCCCAGAAGCCGAACGTTGCCACCACCACAAGGTCTCGAACCGTTTCCTGGCGCGCGATGAATTTTCGCGAGAACGTGTCAGTGCTCATGTTTCCCCCGGCCTTTGGTTTTTGTTTTGGCCGGGAGATTCATACACGCGAGATTTTAAGCAGGCCGCAGCGCGCTCGATCGCCTTGCCGCCGTGCTGCTCACCTCACATTAACCAGACCCTTTGCGCTTGTGCTTGCGCTTGCGAGGACGCGGCGGGCGATTTCACGTTCGAGGCGCACTGCGAGTTCGCCGCTGACCTCCACGATGGGCGAGCGCACCTGCGCGCTGTCGATCAGTCCCGTTCGCCACAGCCAATACTTGGCAGGCGCGGGACTGGGCTCTGCAAACAGCAGCCGGGTCAAGCCGGCCACATGCTCCCAGGCCGCGTTCGCCGCCTCGTGCCGGCCCGCCTTCAGTTCCGTGCGCACGGCTGCAAAGGTCTCGGTTTCGACATGGGCAGAGAGCAGGATCGCGCCATCGGCGCCATCGCACAGCGCGTCGTAATATTGCGCATCGTCGCCGGTCAGCACCCGAAATCCGGCGGGCCTGTCGCGCAGCAGTGCGATCGATTGCGCGCGCTCGGCGCAACAATCCTTGAGGCCGACGATGTTGGGGTGTTCGGCAAGCGCGAGCAGCGTCTCGTTGGCAAGGCCGACCGCGGTTCGGTAGGGAATGTTGTAGAGCACGACGGGCCACGAGGCGTGATCGGCGAGCGCGGCAAAATGCTGCTGCAGCCCGCGCTGCGACGGGCGCAGGTAATAGGGACTCGAGATCAGATAACCGTCGATCGGCCATGCTGCCGTCTCGTCGAGCCTGTCCAGCATCTCGGCCGTCGATGCGCCGGCGAGGCCGAGGCAGATGGGGAGATAGCGTCCCGTCTGCTCCAGCGCCGTCCGCACCTGGTGCACGAGCTGCTCGAGTTCGTTTGGCGAGAGCAGCAGGCCTTCGCCCGAGGTCGCCGCCAGGATGAGTCCGTCGACCGGTCCTGCAGCGTAGTGCCGCACCATCCGGAAGAGCGAAGCCTGGTCGATCCCGCCATCGCGGAACGGCGTGATCAGGGGCAGCCAAAGGCCCTCTAAGCGGCTTCCAAGGTCGTTCATAGTCCATCTCCTTGAGGTTGAGTGCCGGAGACGGAGCAATAAAAAACCCCGCAGCTCGCGGCGGGGTTGTCGGATCGGTGTGGCGTTACGGTCTAGCGCGCGCGTCGATCGGAGCTCCCCGGATGGGGAGCTTTTTTCGACTGCATATTTCTGCACGAATTTGCGACCATGCACGAATGATGAAGGCGACGTGTCCAACTGTCAACGGCGGCCAATTGCGTCACCGACATTGTCGTGTCACCTGAAATCGTCTGTCACGAAATCTTGTGCAGATGAGTAAATGAAAAGAAGCCGGGCTCGAGCGAGCCCGGCTTGAGGTATTGGCCACGTGAGGCCGACACAATCACCTTCCAAGAGGGATTACTGAGCGTTCGCGCCACTGGAGGAGGGGGACAAATGCGCAACGCGAATGCTCAGCGTAGAAACATTATGGTCCCCGCCACCGCCTGCCAGCAAGCATTGAGGTCGCATGTCAGACATGCGCAAAATCAGGACGGCCAGCGCTGCGCTTTGCTCACGACAAAGTCACGGAACACCTGCACCCGCGCCACTGTCTTCAGCTCTTCCGGATAGACAAAATAGGTGTCGAGCTGGATGGAATCGGACTCGCCAAACAGTTGTACGAGCCGATTATTGTCTTCGACCAGATAATCCGGCAGCGCAGCGATCCCGAGCCCCTGCTGACAGGCGCGGACCAGGCCGAGAATGTTGTTCACCTTGAAGAAGGCCTCGCGCGGCCCGCTTCCGTTGCGACCTGCTTCCACGAGCCAGTTGCGGTTCTGCAGATGCGGCGCGACCTGGCCGTCGGAGAGCGTGATGATCCGGTGCGAGTCGAGATCATCGAGCGTGCGCGGCGTGCCGAAGCGCTTCACATATTCGGGCGAGCAATAGGCATGGAAGCCGATCGAGAACAGCTTGCGCTGGATCAGGTCCGGCTGCGTCGGCTTGCGGGTGCGGATCGCGACATCCGCCTCGCGCATGGAGAGATCCAGCTCCTCGTCGGTCACGATGAGCTGGATCCGGATCTCCGGATAGAGCGCGGTGAACTCGCCGAGCCGCGGGATCAGCCAGTTGATGCCGACGCCCGGCGTGGTCGTGATCTTCAGATCGCCGCTCGGGCGCTCGCGGCTGTCGGTGAGCTTGGCGCGCGCCGCCTGCAACTGCATGAAAACATCATGCGCGGTGCGGAACAGAAGATCGCCCTGCTCGGTTAGGATGAGGCCGCGTGCATGGCGATGGAACAGTGAGACCGAGAGCTCCTGCTCCAGCGCACTGACTTGGCGCGATACAGCCGACTGCGACAGTCCGAGCTGTTCGCCGGCATGCGTGAAGCTGCCCGCTTCCGCCGCTGCGTGAAACACCTTCAGCTTATCCCAGTCCATATCGCTAAATCCGTCTCGTGTCTTCGCCATGTTCGTCTTCATTCCGCCGCGGCGCGCTCACTGGCCCGCAAGGCCAGAAAGCGCTCGGCTTCAAGGGCGGCCATACAGCCGAGGCCGGCGGCCGTGACCGCCTGCCGATAGGTTTCGTCGGCCACGTCGCCGGCGGCGAACAGGCCCGGCACGGACGTGGCGGTCGAGTTCGGCGCCACTTCAACGTAACCTGACGGTTTCAGCTTGACCTGGCCCTGGACGAGTTCGGTCGCGGGCGCGTGGCCGATGGCGATGAACACGCCATCCGCGCGCAATTCTTTGAGCGCGCCG
Source organism: Bradyrhizobium sp. STM 3562 (assembly GCF_045571435.1). Taxonomy (NCBI): domain Bacteria; kingdom Pseudomonadati; phylum Pseudomonadota; class Alphaproteobacteria; order Hyphomicrobiales; family Nitrobacteraceae; genus Bradyrhizobium; species Bradyrhizobium sp. STM 3562. Next base: position 7,465,678 of record NZ_CP120694.1, on the reverse strand, counting down.
GTTTTCACGTTTTTCAACCTGATATGCGTGACCTTGGCGGGGTTTTCCTCGCCGCAGATCTCGTCGATGACGCTATCCCAGACCACCTTGATCTTGGGATGCTTGAACAACCGCTCCTGCAGGATGCGCTCGGCGCGGAAGTGATCGCGCCGGTGCACGATCGTGACCGTGGAGGCGAAATTGGTGAGGAACAGCGCTTCTTCGACCGCGGTATTGCCGCCGCCGACCACCACCACGTCCTTGCCGCGATAGAAGAAACCATCGCAGGTCGCACAGGCCGAGACGCCAAAGCCCTTGAACTTCTCCTCCGACGGCAGGCCGAGCCAGCGGGCTTGCGCGCCGGTGGCCAGCACCACGGTCTCGGCGAGATAGACGTCGCCGCTGTCGCAGGTCAGGCGGAATGGCCGCCGGGTCGTCTCCAGCTTGGTAACAAGATCGGTGACGACCTTTGTGCCCACATGGCGCGCCTGCTTCTCCATCTGCTCCATCAGCCAGGGGCCCTGGATGACGTCGGCGAAGCCCGGATAGTTCTCGACATCGGTGGTGATGGTGAGCTGCCCGCCCGGCTGAATGCCCTGGATCAGCACCGGTTCCAGCATGGCGCGCGCCGCGTAGATCGCCGCCGTGTAGCCGGCCGGACCGGACCCGATGATGACGACCTTGGCATGAATGGGCGCGGACATGAGGCGGATATCTCTTGCGATGCGGGGTTGATCAGCACTTGAGCGGAAGAGCGCCAGGAACGGCGTCGCGGCAGCGCCGAAAGTGTCAAATCCAAGTCTAGGACATCTGGCAAGCTATGCAAGAATTGCAATCCAACTCGGCGAATTTTCCCTTCACGAGCCCGAGATTGCGCAGTGCACGCGCAATAAAATTGCGCAAAGGGCCGAAGCTGCGCTACAGAGTGTTGCCGCCGGCAAGGCCGGCTTTGCGAGTTCCAGGAACCCTAAATCCCGTGTCGAAGAATTTAGACGAGATCGACCTCAAAATCCTGAGCGAGATCCAGGCCGATGGCCGAATCACCAATGTCGAACTGGCCAAGCGCGTAGGTATTTCGCCGCCGCCCTGCTTGCGCCGCGTGCGCACGCTCGAGGAGGAGGGCTATATCCAAGGCTATCGCGGGCTATTGGATCCGGGCAAGCTCGGCTTCGACGTCACCGTGTTTGCATCGGTGCACCTGTCGAGCCAGGCCGATGCCGATCTGAGGGCGTTCGAGGAGTTCGTGCGCGCCGAGCCCCTGGTTCGGGAATGCTGGATGCTGTCAGGCGAGGTCGATTTCATCCTGAAATGCGTCGCCCCGGACATGGCGACGTTTCAGAATTTCGTCACGCACCTGACGGCGGCGCCGCATGTCCGCAACGTCAGGACCTCCTTGGTGCTGCACAATTCCAAGTACGACGCCGCCGTGCCGCTGGAGCTCAAGACGCGCGGGTGACGGCCTGTCGCTCAAGGCGCCGGCCTCGATCCGAGTGCGTCAGCTTTTCCTGCCCATCATTGCGTCGAGGCTGATCGGGCCGCCGCCCGCGGTTGCCAGAAACAGACAGGTGAAGCAGAGCGCAATTGCGAGCGAGCCGCCATTGATGACGGGGAAGAAGCTCCTCGGGAAATGTTCGATGAAATAGGCGAAGGCCATCTCACCCGCCAGAATGAATGCGACCGGTCGCGTGAACAGGCCAAGCAGCAGCAGGCCGCCCAAGATCAGCTCGATCGTGCCGGCGGCTCCAAACAACGACACGAGCTGGACCTTCGCAAAAGGCGAGTCCGGCGGGAATTTGAGAAGCTTGGCAACCCCGTACTGAAACAGCAACAGTCCGGTGATGAAACGCAACAGGCTGAGCGCCTGCGGCTGCCATTTTGAAAAGATCTGGTCCATGTCGGTCATCCCCTGTTTGACATGTGCGAGCTAAGCAGTAGCGCAATCGCGGCTGCCGGTCATCGGTCTGCCCCCGTCGAGGCCTGCAAATTCAACCGTTCCGACCACTGCGTCGGCCACGACACTTGCCAAGTGAGGCAGTTGCTGATTGCGGCGCAGCAAAAAAGCCGCGTTGAGACGCGGCCTTTGCAGGAGAGCGTGGCGATGATGCGCGATGACGCCCGGTTACCGCCACTCGACCTTGGTGATCTCATAGGCCTTGGCGCCGCCAGGCGTGTTCACCTCGACGGAAGCACCTTTCGCCTTGCCGATCAGCGCGCGCGCGAGCGGCGAGGTGATGGAGATTTTGCCCTTCTTGGCATCGGCTTCGACTTCGCCGACGATCTGCCACACCTGCTTCTTCTCGGTGTCCTCGTCCACCAAGGTGACCGTGGCGCCGAATTTGATGGTGTCGCCGGAGAGTTTTGAAATGTCGATCACATCGGCGCGCGCGAGCTTGTCCTCGAGCTCAGCGATGCGGCCCTCGTTGTGCGACTGCTCTTCCTTCGCGGCGTGATACTCCGCATTCTCCGACAAGTCGCCATGCGAACGGGCTTCGGCGATATGTTGGATGATGCGCGGACGGTCCACCGACTGGCGTTGCTTCAACTCGTTCGACAGCGCGGCATAGCCGACCGAAGTCATTGGAACCTTTTCCATCGTCTTTTCTGTCCTTCAGTCATGCGGGAACCATCGCAGGCCCGCATGAGACGCATTTTCATCAGAATGGCCCGTACCTGCGACGCGGCGCCGGACCCTTCCCCACTCGGAGCCGAAACAAAACAGCCGCGTGGCCGGGAGGTTCCGGCCAACTTCGCCTTTGCTACCAATCACTTAGCGGGGCGCCCGACCCGGCCAGCAATCAGGTTTCGGAAAAATAGCTCTGCAGCGTACGGACCTCAAGGTCCCCATCGCGGTAGGCTCGGACGCCCTGGGCCGCCGCAACGGCGCCTGAGAGAGTGGTGTAATAAGGCACTTTATGCAAGAGGGCAGCGCGCCGCAGCGAGCGGCTGTCGGCCAGCGCCTGCGGGCCCTCCGTGGTGTTGAAGACGAGCTGGATGTCGCCGTTGGTAATGGCGTCCACGATATGCGGCCGCCCCTCCAGCACCTTGTTCACCTTTTCGGCCGGAACGCCGCGGTCCGAAAGGTAACGCTGGGTTCCGGAGGTCGCCATCACCTTGAAGCCGAGCGAGTGCAGCAGCCCCACCGCATCCGTGATTCGGTGCTTGTCGCTGTCGCGCACCGAGACGAACACGGTGCCCTTGCGCGGCACGCGGGTTCCGCCGCCGAGCTGGCTCTTGGCGAAGGCCACCTCGAAGGAGCGATCGAGGCCCATCACTTCGCCGGTGGAGCGCATCTCCGGCCCGAGCACGGTATCGACGCCGGGGAAGCGGGCGAAGGGGAAGACGGATTCCTTGACGCCGACATGCTTGAGCTCGCGCTTCCTCAGTTTGAAGTCGGCGAGCTTCTCGCCGGCCATGATCCTGGCCGCGATCTTCGCCACCGGCGTGCCGATCACCTTGGCGACAAAGGGCACCGTGCGCGAGGCGCGCGGGTTGACCTCCAGCACATAGATCTCGCCGTCCTTGATCGCATATTGCACGTTCATCAGGCCGACCACGTCCAGCCCAAGCGCGAGTTCGCGGGTCTGCCGCTCGAGCTCAGTGAGGGTCTTGGCATCGAGCGAGTGCGGCGGCAGCGAGCAGGCGGAGTCGCCGGAGTGAATGCCGGCCTCCTCGATGTGCTCCATGATGCCGACGACAAAGGTATCCTTGCCGTCGCAGAGGCAATCGACGTCGATCTCGGTGGCGTCGGACAGATAACGGTCGAACAGCAGCGGGTTCTTGCCGAGAACGGTGTTGATCTGCCCGGTCTTGTCGTTCGGATAGCGCGCCTGAACATCGGCCGGCACGAGTTCCGGCAGCGTGCCGAGCAGATAATCGGAGAGCTGGCCCTCGTCGCGGATGATCTGCATGGCGCGGCCGCCGAGCACGTAGGAGGGGCGCACCACTAAGGGAAAGCCGAGATCGGCGGCGACGAGGCGCGCCTGTTCGACCGAATAGGCGATGCCGTTCTTCGGCTGTTTCAGATGCAGCTTGTCGAGCACGCGCTTGAAGCGGTCGCGGTCCTCGGCGAGGTCGATCGCATCCGGCGAGGTGCCGAGGATCGGCACTTCGGCGGCTTCCAGCGCCCGTGCGAGCTTGAGCGGCGTCTGGCCGCCGAACTGCACGATCACGCCGGCAAGCGTGCCGCTCTTGCGCTCGGTCGCGATGATCTCGAGCACGTCTTCCGAGGTCAGAGGCTCGAAATACAGGCGGTCGGCGGTGTCGTAGTCGGTCGAGACCGTTTCCGGATTGCAGTTGATCATGATCGACTCGAAGCCCACGTCATGCAGCGCGAAGCAGGCATGGCAGCAGCAATAGTCGAACTCGATGCCCTGGCCGATCCGGTTCGGACCGCCGCCGAGAATGACGACCTTCTTCTTGTCCGACGGCGCGCTTTCGTCGCTCGGCTGGCCCGCGAAAGGCGCCTCATAGGTCGAATACATATAGGCGGTCGGCGAGGCGAACTCGGCCGCGCAGGTGTCGATGCGCTTGAAAACGGGGCGAACGTCGAGTGCGTGACGTTTTGCCCTGACCTCGGCCTCGGTGGTCTCGCTCAAGACCGCAAGGCGCGCATCGGAAAAGCCCATCGCCTTCAGCATGCGCATCGCATGAGCGTTATCAGGCAGGCCGTGCTTGCGGATCTTCTGCTCCATCTCGACGATGCCGCGCATCTCCGAGAGGAACCATGGATCGATCTTGCAGGAATTGAAGATGTCCTCGTTGGACCATCCGAGCCGCATCGCCTGCGCCACCTGCAGGATACGGTTCGGCGTCGGCGTGCCGAGCGCGGCGCGGATCGCGTTCTTGTCGTCGCCGCGCCCCAAGCCCCCGATCTCGATCTCGTCGAGGCCGGTGAGGCCGGTCTCCAGGCCGCGGAGCGCCTTCTGCAGGCTCTCCTGAAAGGTGCGGCCGATCGCCATCACCTCGCCGACCGATTTCATCGAGGTCGTCAGCGTGGTCGAGGCACCCGGAAATTTCTCGAACGCAAAGCGCGGAATCTTGGTGACCACGTAATCGATGGTCGGCTCGAACGAGGCCGGCGTTGCCCCGCCGGTGATGTCGTTGGCGATCTCGTCGAGCGTGTAGCCGACCGCAAGTTTCGCGGCGACCTTGGCGATCGGAAAGCCCGTCGCCTTCGAGGCGAGCGCGGAGGAGCGCGACACCCGTGGGTTCATCTCGATCACGACCATGCGCCCGTCGACCGGATTGACGCCGAACTGCACGTTGGAGCCGCCGGTCTCGACGCCGATCTCGCGCAGCACCGCGATCGCGGCATCGCGCATGATCTGGTATTCCTTGTCGGTGAGCGTCAGCGCGGGCGCCACCGTGATGGAGTCGCCGGTGTGCACGCCCATCGGATCGAAGTTCTCGATCGAACAGACGATGATGCAATTGTCCTTCTTGTCGCGCACCACCTCCATCTCGAACTCTTTCCAGCCGAGAACGGATTCCTCGATCAGAACCTCATTGGTGGGCGAGGCATCGAGGCCGCGCTCGATGATGTCGAGAAACTCTTCCTTGTTGTAGGCGATGCCGCCGCCGGTGCCGCCCATGGTGAAGGAGGGGCGGATGATCGCGGGCAGGCCGACGTCGTTGAGCGCCATCAGCGCCTCGGCCAGCGCCTGCTGCTGGTAGCGCTTGCGCCGTTCGCCCTCGCCGAGCGTCCATTGCCGCTCGAACTCTTCAAGTTCCGCCCCCGAGAGCTTGGCGCGGTCGGCCAGATATTTGTCGCGATCTGCCTTCTTGAGAGCGGAGGCGTTGGCCAGCCGCGATTTCGGTGTCTGCAGGCCGATCTTTTCCATCGCGTTGCGGAAGAGCTGGCGGTCCTCCGCCTTGTCGATGGCATCGGCGGTGGCGCCGATCATCTCGACATCGAATTTGGCGAGCGTGCCTTGGCGGCGCAGCGACAGCGCGCAGTTGAGCGCGGTCTGACCGCCCATCGTCGGCAGGAGCGCGAAGCCGCCGGGAATGACGTGGCGCTCCTTCTCGATGATCCTCGCGACGATGTCGGGCGTAATCGGCTCGATATAGGTCGCGTCCGCCAGTTCCGGATCCGTCATGATCGTGGCCGGATTGGAATTGACGAGGACGATCCGATAGCCTTCCTCCTTCAGCGCCTTGACCGCCTGTGTACCCGAATAGTCGAATTCGCAGGCCTGGCCGATCACGATCGGGCCGGCGCCAATGATCAGGATGGTGGAGATGTCGGTTCGTTTGGGCATCAAGTCTCGCGAGGCTTTGGATAGGCACAAAAAAAGGGCGCGCCTGTCGCGCGTCCCTTACAGCCAAGGCGCGTGGTCGTCGCGCGCGGCTGGTCTTTAGACCAGTTTCTGCAGCCGCGAAAGGGCTTTGAGCCGCCCGTCAACCGGCAATTTTATAAAGTTTGAGCCGTTCCCGCCGCCTGCGAAGCAAAAGCACCGCCAGCGAAGCGGCAACGCTGGCGCCTCCGACGAAGCCCAGATCGGTTGGGCCAAGGCTGGAGAGCGCGACACCGCCCAACGCCCCGCCGATCGCAAAGCCGAGGTACATGAAGGAGGCGTTGAGCGACACGACGATGCTGGCAGCCTTCGGCTCGATCCGGATGATGCTTGCGATCTGGGCCGGATAGAATCCCCAGCCGCAGATGCCCCAGCAGAACATCATCAGGAGCACGATGATGCGGGCATGGTCGGGACTCGCGAATTTCAGCGCGGCCGAGAGCAGAATCAGTGCCGTCGCCATGCCGGCGAGACCGAGCGTGGCGGTTGGCTCGTTGCCAAGCCGGTCGGCGAGATGGCCGCCCATGATGTTGCCGATCGCAGCCGCCGAGCCGAAGACAAAGAGAGCCAGACCGATTTCCGACGCGGCGAAGCCGATCCCGCGCAGCGGGATTGCCAGATAGGTGAACACGGTGAGACCGCCGATAGCCCAGAGCGTGGTGGTCGCCAGCGCATAGAGCATGTCGGGGTGCCGCGCCACCGCAAGGCGTTCGGCCAGCGTCCCCGTGCCCGTGGGCAGTCCGCGCGGCAGGCGCAGCAGGAGGCCTGCGAGCGCAATCGCACCTAGCGCGGCGACCATGACGAAAGTGGCGCGCCAGGCGATCTGGTTGCCAATCATGGTACCGATCGGCACGCCAACAACAGTCGCGACCGTCAGGCCAGAGGTGACCAGCGCCACCGCGCGGCCGCGCCGTTCGGGCGGCGCGATCGCAACAGCGACGCCGAGTGCGGTCGGCGTGCATAGCCCAGCGCCGAGCGCCATCAGAATGCGGGATGCCATCAGGACAGGAAAGCTGGGCGCGACGACGGCAAGAAGGTTGCTCAGGATGAAGCAGCAGAGCGCCAGTGTCAGCACCGTCTTGCGGTCGACGTTATTGAACGTCACCGCAAGGATCGGCGAGCCCAAGGCATAAGCGAGCGCGTAGGCAGTCATCAGTTGCCCCGCGGCGGGGGCAGAAATCTGCAGGTCGGCGGCGATGGCCGGCAACAGCCCGGCGATCACAAAGGCCTCGGTGCCGATCGCGAAAGCCGCCAACGCCAGCCAAAACACGCTCATGTCGCCCCCGGATAAGTGGATTCGAAGTTCAATGATTGTTGAACTACTGGACGCCTCTGATGTTGTCAATTGGTTCAATAACCATTGAACATTGCGGCCAATATTGTTTATGTCTGGGGCATGAGCCGGGCCCCGCTGCACCCCACGCGCGAACAGATCGAGCTGCCGATTGTGCTGGATTGCCTCGGCGATCCCACCCGGCTCGCGATCGTCTACAATCTCGCCAAGCACGATGAGAGCGCGCAGGAACTGCGCTGCGGCGACTTCAATGCCTTCAGCGGCAAATCGAACCTCGCCTATCATTTCGCGAAGCTGCGCGAAGCGGGACTGGTACAGACCCGCATCGTAGGAACCACGCGCTATATGCGGCTGCGCCGTAAGGATCTGGACGCGCGTTTCCCCGGGTTGATCGATGCGATCATCACGTCCGCCGCCCGCGATGCCGAGCGACTGCAATTCCCTGAATGCGAGCTGGTCGCCGCCGACTGAGCGCCAGCAAGAGGCAGCCTTCGCTCACTTCGTTACGACGGAGTAGGGCTGGCTCGCCCAGCCGTAGCTCGCGAAGCGAACGAGAAATCGAGATTTACGGATGGAGCCCGCCTCCGCCCTTCGGGCTATGGCGAGGCAGCCTTCGCTCACTTCGCTACGACAGAGTAGGGGCTGGCTTGCCCAGCCGAAGCTCGCGAAGCGAGCGAAGGCTGGAGGCCCGGCCTGGATTTGAACCAGGATAAAGGACGATGCACCGCCCTCGCGTTGACGCGTTCCGCCACCGGGCCGCAGCGATCATCGCCGATCCAGCCGGAGCCCGCTACCCTAACCGGACATTAACCCTAATGGGCGTGATCAGGTCCGCGCCAAGGCGTGGTGCGCGACGAACGTCATGCGCCAGGGGTTGTGGCCGATATTGTGGCCGGCGCGCGTAGCGGAAAATCCGCGTTTGGCGAGTTTGGCGATCATGTCGGCCTCGCTGTAGCGCTGCAGCCCGACGCGTGAGCGCAATTGCCGATAGTCCGACAACGCCGTCGCCAGCAGCCCGATCAGAGCATCCTTCAAGAAGCCGTGCCTCGCCGCAAAGCGCAGCAGCGCGTAGACATCCATGGGCATGCCGACCTCGGGACGGAGCACATCGCCGATGACCAGCCGCCCTGATGGTCTGAGCAGCTTGCGAACGACGTCGAACGCGGAATCCAGCTCCTCCGGCGTCATGTACTGGACCACGGAATTCATCACCACCAGATCGACGGAGTTTTCCGGCATTTTGCGCACGTCTTCCAGCGAGCGCACCCGGATCTTGGTGTTTGGGGCAAAGCGCGCGATCAGCCGGCCACGCACGCCCGGCGCCGGCTCGGCGAGGATCAAGAGGCCACAGGCTTCCGCCACCTTGGCGGCGAACAAGGCCTCGCCGCAGGAATAGTCCAGCACCACCTGATCCTTCGCGGTGATGTAGCCGATGATGTCACGCGCAATCAGTTTGAAATGCAGGTCGCGATGCCGCTTGCTTGCATAAATCGTATGCGTGGAATCGTAATAATCGATCCAATCTTCCATGGCGTCTCGAAGTTCGGGAATGTGAGTTCCTGTCACGGAACCGGCGTATGCATGATGCGTTAACGGGTTCGCCCACCCGTGTCCATCGCCAGGTCCCAACAGCAGGTCCTAACAGGAAGGTGTAACGTGAGCAAAGCCAAGCAAGATAAAATATCGCCCGATCTCGACACCCCCACCGACATGCCGAAGGAAGCGGTTGAGAAGATTTCGGCAGCCCTCAACACGCTGCTGGCCGACGCCTTCGCGCTTTACCTCAAGACCAAGAATTTCCACTGGCATATCAGTGGCCGACATTTCCACGACTATCACGTGATGCTGGATGAGCAGTCGGACGCGATCTTCGCGACCACCGACCAACTCGCCGAGCGCGTGCGCAAGCTCGGCGGCATCACGCTACGCTCGATCGGTCAGGTGTCGAGGCTGCAGACCATCAAGGACAACAACGACGATTACGTGCCGCCGCGCGAGATGCTGCGCGAATTGATGGAGGACAACAAACACATCGCGGCCGCGATGCGCAAGGCGCACCAGCTATGCGACGAAAACGAGGATTCCGGCACCGCTGGCCTGCTTGAGACCTTCATCGACGAGACCGAGCGGCGCACCTGGTTCCTGTTCGAGGCCAGCCGCCAGGAAGGCAGCAACGCGGCCTAGGGCAGGGTGTCTTAGCGAAACAGAAGCCTCCCTCGTCCCGGCCAAGCAAGCGCGGAGCCGGGACGACGGCGGTCTTGCGAGAGCATGATCCGGAAAAGTGTGAAGCGGTTTTCCGAAAAGATCATGCTTAAACCAGAATCTGAAGCGCGATGGCGATTTGACCTAATCCCATCGCGCTTTAGCGCCTCCACAGCCGCACCAGTGGTCCGTCTTTACCCATCACCGGATCCGTCTCCGGTACGCCCACTTGCGGGATCGTCTTCAAGGCTTTGGCGTGATTCTCCGGTGTGGGACGGGTGATCTCCATCTTCTGTCCGGGCGGATAGGCGCCGACCACGGAAAAGTCGCGGCTCGCCAGGATACATTGATGGCCCGTACCGGCCGGAAGGACCACGACGTCGCCGGCGGAGACCTCGATCTCCTTGCCGCGGTCGCCGCCGAAGCGCACCCGCGCATGTCCCTGCGCAACGCCCAGCGCCTCATGCGCCGTCGAGTGATAGTGCAGATAGCCGAAGATGCCGTTGCGCCACATGTCGCCCCAGCGATTGGCGCCGAACAGTTCCTCGATGGCGCGCTCGGGCTCCGCTTTGACCACGTCGACGGCATGCTTGTAGATCAGGAACGGCAGGCGATTGTTCGGAACGAGCCCGTCGTCCTGAAAGGCGATTGTGAGTGGCTCGATCTTTTCCTTGACTGCCATGGCTCGGCTCCAGCGAAAGACCATTCGCGGCGTCAACCCGAAGTCGGGTGCCGATGTTCCACCGGACCAGTCGTAGGTTTCAGAATGCCGATTCTCTTGCACCGTCATTCCGGGGCGATGCCAACGGCATCGAACCCGGAATCTCGGTGAGCGTCATGGGAGGATCGCCGTGTCCGGCCTTGACTAGCGCGGAATGCTCTGGATAGCGCAGTCAGGGTGATTGACGCTACCGTTGCGCGGTGATGGGGTGATCCCGGGTTGGAGCGGGCAACGGGGCATCAGAATGACCAGCGATTCTCAGCTGCGCGAGAAGCGCTTCGGAAGATCGAGGCGTTGTTCGTGGGTGCTGGAACTGCTGGTGAGCGCCTTGCGGCGGAAGCTGCGCTGCAGCGGGTGCGCGCCCGGGTCGAGGAGCTGGCGCGTCACGATCCGCCGATCGAGCAGCAATTCTCACTTCCTGACCAATGGTCGCGGCATCTGTTTCTGGCGCTTTGCCGCCGGTACGGGCTACGGCCGTTTCGTTACCACCGCCAGCGACGCAACACGGTGATGGTCCGCGCGTCGCGGGGCTTCGTCGACAAGATTCTGTTGCCGGAGTTCACCGAGCTGGAGAGGGCGCTGCAAGTCTATCTACACGAGGTGACGCTGCGCGTGATCCGCGAGGAAATCTATGACGACACCAGCGACGCGCAGGAAGTTCCAGATGCTCTGCCGTCGAACTGATCAGGCGGCGAGCTTTGTCTCCGAACCATCGCGCTCGGCCTTCCAATTCCACGGCAGCAGCGTGTGCAGCTGATTGATCTTTGTGCGTCCAGAGACGATGCGCTCAAGAACGTCGGTCAGATAGTGCCGTGGGTCGATATCTTGCAGCTTTGCCGAGTTGATGAGCGACGCGAGAATGGCCCATGTCTCGGCGCCGCCTTCGCTGCCCGCGAACAAATAGTTCTTCTTTCCAAGCCCTATCGGCTTGATGCTGCGCTCGACCGTATTGTTGTCTATTTCAATGCGTCCGTCATCGATGAAGCGCGTCAGGCCGTCCCAGTGGTTGAGGGTGTAGCGGATGGCTTTGCCCAGACCGGATTTCTTCGAGACTTCCAGCAGCCGCGCCTCGAGCCAGGGTTTGAAGTCCTCGATCAACGGCCTGGTATCGCTTTGCCGCACTGCAGCCCGATGCGCCGCCGGCAGACCGCGGATGCGATCCTCGATAGCGTAGAACATCGCGATCCGTTGCAGCGCTTCCGCGGCAATCGGCGACTTGGTCGCGACGTGAACGTCCCAGAACTTCCGCCGCGCATGCGCGAAGCAGAACGCCAGCTGCATCAGACGGCCGCCGCTCTTGATCAGGCCCTTGTAGGCGGCATAGCCATCGACCTGCAGGATGCCGTGGTAGTCCCCGAACAGCTGCTTGGCGCGGATCGCCTTGCGATCCTCGGCAAACACGTAGACCACCGCCGGCGGTGCCGGGCCGCCCCACGACCGGTCATCGATGGCGATTGCCCAGAACTGGCAGACTTTGGTCCTGCCACGGCCGGGATCGAGAACCGGCAGCGGCGTCTCATCGGCAAACAGCCGTGGATAGGACATCATCGTGTCGCGCAACAGCGCGTGAAGCGGCTTCAGCCACCAGGCAACGCGGCCCATCCACGAGGCCAGCGTCTGCCGGTCGAGCGTGATGCCTTGCGCGGCGAACATCTGTTCCTGCCGATACAGCGGCAGCTGGTAGCCGTATTTCATCACCGCGATGTGGGCCAGCAAGGCTTCCGTCACCATCCCGCCATCGATCGCCTGGGCCGGCGCGGGTGCCTGCAGCACACCCTGGCGGCATCCCCGGCAGCCGTACCGCGGACGCACAATGCGCTTGACCCGGTACTGCATCGGAATGACGTCGAAGGCTTCCTTGACGGTCTCCGCGATCTTGTGCAGCCGCTCGCCGCAGCAGGGGCAGATGTGGCTCTCGATATCGATCACGACATCGATGCGCGGCAAATGCTCCGGGAGCGTCCCCGGTTGCGTCGCGCCGGTCGCTTTCCACGGCCCTCCGCTCCGTCAGGCAGCCTGCCTCCGGTCACGTCGTCGTTGGCGGCACGAGCCACCTGTGCCGTGATGGTGAAGAGAGACAGTTGTCCGGGATCCAGTGTCTCGGAGCGGGGACCGAAGATCGTGCGCTGGTACTGGGACAGGATCATCAGAAGCTTGTCGTTCTCCTGGACTGCAGCGTCGCGTTGGGCGATCGCCGCATCACGCTCGGCCGAAAGCGTGCTGCATTCCGCCGACAACGCCGCAAGCCGTGACGACAGCGTCGTCACGGTTTGTCGAAGCAATGCTGGATCGGAAGGCAAATCACTCATGCAGAGTGGTTCTACAACAGCTCCGCATGAGTGACGAACTACTTTGATACGGATCAACCAGCTCGTGCTGGCTGATCCACAACCCGCATCGGCACACGCTTCCAGTCTGAGCCATCGAGCAGCACCGAGAGCTGAGCATGAGATAGCGGCATGACGCCTTGCTTGATCGGCGGCCAGGTGAACTGCCCCTCGATTCTCTTGTAGTAAAGGACAAGGCCGCTTCCGTCCCAGGTCAGGATCTTCACGCGATCTCGGCGCTTGGAGCGGAAGATGTAAAGTCCGCCGTCGAACGGATCGGCTCCAAACGCCTCGCTCACCAGCATCGCAAGCGAGTCCATGCCGCGACGGAAATCGACCGGCTGCGTCGCGATCCAGATCGACAACCCGGGTCGCAGCCCGATCATCGGCCAACCGTCCCGACTGCCGCCAGCACCTCGCACAGCGCCCGCCGGTCGACCCTCCCCCTGACGCGGATGCGAACCGCGCCGACCTCGATCTCGATCGCCGCCTGCTCCTCGCACGACGGCAATTTGCCTCCGCAGCCGGTGATCGCGACCGGCACAAAGCCAGGTGGCACGGCTCCGTCCCCGCACGCCGCGACCTTCGCCCGCGTTGTCTGACGACGCCACAGAAACAACAGGCTTGGGCTGATGTCGTGTCGTCGTGCCACCGCGGACACGCTTGCACCCGGCGCAAAACTCTCCGCGACAATCGCCGCCTTCGCATCGGTCGACCAGCGCCGGCGCCGGCCGGTCCCGGTGATGATCTCGACACGCTGCAGTGTGTCGGAGCCGTCCTCGAGGATAGGCGTATGCCTATCCTTATCGCCATCCTTACGACTATCCTTTGACATGGTGACCTCGTGACAAATCATTCCACGAGATCTTCCTAGCCGACCAGATCAGCCCTCAGCCCGTGGTCCCTGGATGACGCTCACGAATCTCGAGGTTCCGGGTTCGGTCCGCCCCAAGTCGAGCGAAAGCCAGGAGCGTCCGTTACGCCCGCTTCTTTTCCCGCATCAGATCGGCAAAACGCCGGAACAGGTAATGCGAGTCCCGCGGGCCCGGCGAGGCCTCCGGGTGATACTGCACGGAAAACACCGGCTTGCCCTCGAGCGCGATGCCGCAATTGGAGCCGTCGAACAGCGAGATGTGGGTCTGCGTGGCGCCGGCGGGCAGCGTCGCCTGGTCCACGGCAAAGCCGTGGTTCATCGAGGTGATCTCGACCTTGCCGGTGGTCTCGTCCTTCACTGGGTGGTTGGCGCCATGATGCCCCTGATGCATCTTCTTGGTCTTGGCACCCACGGCGAGGCCCAGCATCTGATGGCCTAGGCAAATGCCGAAAGTGGGCGTGCCCGACTCGATCACCTTCTGGATCACCGGCACCGCATATTTGCCGGTCGCGGCGGGATCGCCGGGGCCGTTGGAGAGGAACACGCCATCCGGCTTCATCGCCAGAATGTCTTCGGCCGATGTGGTGGCCGGCACCACGGTGACCTTGCAGCCGACGCCCGCAAGCAGCCGCAGGATGTTGCGCTTGATGCCGTAATCGACGGCGACGACGTTGAACTCGGGATTCTCCTGCCGGCCAAAGCCTTCATTCCACACCCAGGGCGTCTCGTCCCAGGTGAAACGCTGGCCGCAGGTGACCATCGGCACCAGGTCCATGCCCTCGAGCCCCGGCCATTCCCGTGCTTCTTCCTTGAGCCCGTGCAGGTCGAACTTGCCGTCCTTTGCATGCGCGATTACGGCGTTGGGCATGCCCTTGCTGCGGATCAGCGAGGTCAGCGCACGGGTATCGATCCCGGACAGGCCAATGATGCCGCGTGCCTTCAGCCACTGGTCGAGATGGCGGGTGGCGCGGTAGTTGGACGGATCGGTGATTGCGGTGCGCAGGATCACGCCGCGCGCACCGGGCGTCGCCGCCATGTTCACCGTCTCGATGTCGTCCTCGTTGGTGCCGACATTGCCGATATGCGGGAAGGTGAAGGTGATGATTTGCCCGGCATAGGAGGGATCGGTGAGAATCTCCTCATAGCCGGTCATGGCGGTGTTGAAGCAGACCTCGCCCACGGCGTGGCCCTCGGCGCCAAGGCCAAAGCCCTCCAGGACCGTGCCATCGGCGAGCACTAACAGCGCGGTCGGCTTGTGGTCCGGCCAGGCGGCATCGTTATCGATCGGGGTCATGATGCACCCTACATAGTCCCCGCTTCCGCCGGCGTCAAAGCAAAGGGTGCCGATTCACATGCGTTTTCCGCATATTGGAGGGCCCAATGGCGGGGTTTTGCGAGCGGGCCGCCGGCCATGGAACTTGGTTGTTTCGGGAAGGCGAACGGCCTAGATCAGGGACCCTGGAGCATGATCCGGAGAAGTGGATACCGGTTTTCCGAAAAGATCCCGCTCACTCGAAAAGCCTGAAGAGGACAAGCCGATGCTGCGCGACGACATCAATAACGCGGTGAAGGAGGCCATGAAGGCCAAGGACGAGCGCAAGCTCGGCACGTTGCGCATGGTCAATTCCACCATCAAGAATGCCGATATCGAGGCGCGCGGCCAGGGCAAGCCGCCATTGTCGGACGCCGAGCTGCTCTCGGTGCTGCAGAAGATGATCAAGCAGCGCCAGGAGGCGGTCGAGCTTTACGACAAGGGCGGGCGCGCGGAGCTCGCCGCGCAAGAGCGCGAGGAGATCGCGGTCATCTCGGCCTATTTGCCCAAGCAGATGTCGGAGGAGGAGGTGAAAGCGGCGATTGCCGCCATCATCGCCGAGACCCATGCGGCCGGCGTCAAGGACATGGGCAAGGTGATCGGCGCGCTGAAGGCGAAATATGCCGGGCAGATGGATTTTGCCAAGGCAAGCGGCCTGGTGAAGGCCGCATTGACGGGCTAGTGTTGTGACTCTAACGCTTGTTTCGCACGGGCGACTTTTTCGAGGATTTCGCCTGCGGACTTGGTCCAGATGAAGGGCTTTGGATCGGCATTGTGGTTTTCCAGGTATTCCATGATCGCGCTTTTCAGTTCGGCGACATTCTCGAAGGTGCCGCGGCGGATGCGGTTTCGAGTGATCTCGGCAAAGAAGCGCTCCACCATGTTGAGCCAAGAGGCCGAGGTCGGAGTGAAGTGCAAATGGAAGCGTGGATGCGCCTTGAGCCAACGCTTTACGGCCGGCGTTTTGTGGGTCGCATAGTTGTCAACGACCAGATGCAGGTCGAGGCCGGGCGGGGTCTGCTGGTCGATCAGCCTGAGAAAGCGAAGGAACTCACGATGCCGATGGCGTGGCATGCACGTCCCGATCACCTTGCCGTCCAGCATGCTGAGTGCCGCGAACAAGGTCGTAGTGCCGTTGCGCTTGTAGTCGTGGGTCATGGTGCCGGCGCGGCCCTTCTTCATGGGCAGACCGGGCTGGGTACGATCGAGAGCCTGGATTTGGCTCTTTTCATCGACGCAGAGGACCAGCGCCTTGTCCGGCGGATTGAGATAGAGCCCGACCACGTCTTCCACCTTGGCAGCGAAGTTCCTGTCGCGCGAGACTTTGAAGGTGTCGACGAGATGCGGTTTCAGTTCGTGCGCATGCCAGATACGCTGGACGCTGCTGTAGGAGAGGCCCACCGCCTTCGCCATGCTGCGCACGCTCCAATGGGTCGCATTTGGCGGCTTCTCGTGCAGCGTCATGTGCACAACCTGCTTGATCTTTTCGGGCGACAACGGTTTGACGCGCGATGGCCGGGTCGCGTCCTTCAGCAGCCCGTCCACGCCTTTCGCCAAGTAGCGCTGACGCCAGCGGCGCACGGTCAGCAGGCTCTTGCCAACCGCCGCCGCAATCGCCTCCGCCGTCAGTCCATCGCTTGCCAGCAACACGATCCGTGCTCTCCAAACCACCTTCTGCGGCGTGTTCCGGCCCCGGACCAGCCGCTCCAGTCGCTCACGATCGGTCGCGCCGACCGCAATCTGTTCGATCTTCCTCATCGGCGCAGACTTGCAGGTTCGCGCCGATTTGTGAATCGTCTGTCAGTGACGGAACACTAGGGGCCACGTTGCTCGTGCGCACCGCTGGATAGAGGCACTCTCTATCCGCATCGTCATGCCCGGGCTTGTCCCGGGCACCCACGGCTTTAAAACTGGCGGTAATCAAGAAAGACGTGGATGGCCCGGACGAAGCCCGGCCATGACGGAGGAAAAGCTCGCCATGCTGACGGAAACATCGAGCTACGACGAACTCTATCGCAACTTCCGCTGGGACATTCCCGCGCGGTTCAATATCGCCACTGCCTGCTGCGACCGCTACGCCGACGGCTCCGGCCGCCTCGCGCTGATCTATGTCGACGAGGACGGCATTGCGCAGCGAACGTCGTTTGACGAACTGCGCGGCCTTTCAAGCCGCTTCGCCAATGTCCTCAAAGCCGATGGCCTTGCCCGTGGCGATCGCATCGCGGTGTTTCTGTCGCAATCGCTGGAGCTGCCGGTCGTCCATCTCGCGGCGTTTCGCGCCGGGCTGATCTCGGTGCCGCTGTTCTCGCTGTTCGGCGAAGACGCACTGCAATTTCGGCTGCAGAATTCCGGCGCCAAAGTGGTGGTGACCGACGAAGCCGGCTTGCAGAAGATCGCCGGGATTCGCGATCGCCTGCCCGAGCTGAAAAGCGTCTATGTCGCCGGCCGTGGCTCAGCCGGTGCGAAATCGTTCTGGGCCGAGATCGAGCGCGCCTCCGACCATTTCCCCACTGTCGACACCGCGGCCGACGATCCCGCCATCATCATCTACACCTCCGGCACGACGGGAAATCCGAAGGGCGCGCTGCACGCCCATCGCGTGCTGCTGGGACATCTGCCGAACGTCGAAATGGCACATGATTTCTTTCCCAAGCCAGGCGACGTGATGTGGACGCCGGCCGACTGGGCGTGGATCGGCGGCCTGTTCGATGCGCTGTTTCCGGCGCTCTATCACGGCGTGCCCGTGGTCGGCCATCGCGCCAAGAAGTTCGAGCCGGAGGCGGCCATGGAGCTGATGTCCCGCTATGCGATCCGCAACGTGTTCCTGCCGCCGACTGCATTGAAATTGCTGCGGCAGGCGGACGTGAAGCACGCCGGCGTGAAGCTGCGCAGCATTTTTTCCGGCGGCGAGTCGCTAGGGGCCGAGCTTCTGGACTGGGTCCGCGCGACTTTCGCTGTCGAAGCCCATGAGATCTACGGCCAGACCGAATGCAATCTCGTCATCGGCAACAATGCAAAGCTGTTTCCGATCAGGCCGGGCTCGATGGGCAAGGCGACGCCCGGCTTCGAGGTCCGCATCATCGACGAGAAGGGCAACGAGCTGCCGCGCGGCGAACGCGGCATCATCGGAGTACGCCAGCCAAACCCGGTGACGATGATCGAATATTGGCGCAATCCGGAAGCGACGGCGAAAAAATATGCCGGTGGATTCTTGCTCACCGGCGATCTCGGCCGCCAGGATGAGGACGGCTACTTCTGGTACATGAGCCGCGAAGACGACGTCATCACCAGTGCCGGCTATCGCATCGGGCCCTCGGAGATCGAGGACACGCTGCTCAAGCATCCGGCGGTGGCGCTCTCGGCCGTGGTCGGCGTTCCCGACCCGATCCGCACCGAAGCGGTCAAGGCCTGGATCGTGCTGCGGCCGGGCTTTGCGCCGAGCGAGCAGCTCGCGCGCGAGATCCAGGATTTCGTCAAGGTCAAACTCGCCGCGCACGAATATCCGCGCCACGTGCAGTTCGCCGACAGCCTGCCGATGACCGCGACAGGCAAGGTGCTGCGGCGGGAGTTGCGGGCGAGGGGGTAGCAACAAATCCGGCCGTCGCCCCGGCGAAAGCCGGGGCCCATAACCACAGCCTTGCGGTATCGCGAAGCTCTCTCCACCGTCATGCCCGGGGTTGGCGATGTCCCGCTCCATCGCCTCCTGTGATTATAGGTCGCGGCTCGCGCTTCGCCTGGCCGGAACGACGGTGCGAACTACGGCGTCGCAATCCCCAGCGCTTTCAGCGCGTCCAGCATGCGTTGCGGTGGGGCCATCTTGATCACCAGCGGCTTGCCGGTCTCCAGCACGCTCTTGAGGCTGGAGAGGATCGCGGGCCAGCCCTGGCGGCCGCCGGACAGGATGTCGTCGCTCAGCGGACGGTCGTGCGACTGCAGCATGGTGAGCTTCACCACATCGTCGGCCGGTTCGATCTCGTAAGTCACGAGCGTCGGTCCCAGCTTTTCGATCAGCGCCGGCCAGTTGACGTTGAAGGTGACGGTCAGCTTGCGGTAGGGCACGCATTCGATCACCTCGCCCGAGATATGCAGCGAGCCGTCGGGCGCGCGCACGATGAAGGCGCCGCCGATCCGCGGGTCCACCTCGACCGCATTGCCGCTAAAATATTGGCGGCTGAACTCGGCGCTCGTCAGCGCCTCCCACACCTTCTCTGGCGTGGAGGCGATATAGATCGTGTAGACGATCGCCGGTTTGAACTGGGTGATATCGATCATCAGCCGACTCCCTCGATGCCAAGCGCGGACAGTGGAATCGTCAGCGCTTCGCCCTGCTCCAGCAGGCTCTTGAGGTTGGACAGAATGGCCGGCCATCCCTTGGAGGTGCCGTCAAGGAATTTGCTGCCTTCGGTGAAGCCGTCATGCGTGAGCGTCAGCTTCGTTACCTTGCCGTGGGGCTCGATCGTAAAGACGACTTTCGATGCCGGCTCCTTGCGCAGGTCTTCCTTCAGAACATGTTTGAACGTGTAGGCCAGCCGGCGCGGCCGATCGGCCTCGAGGATCTCGCCCTCATCGGTTGTCTGTCCATCCATGATCAGCGCGAAGGAGGAGCCCACCTTCCAGTCGGAGCGTACTTCCGCGCCGAACCAGTAACGCCGCGTGAACTCGCTGGAGGTCAGCGCGTCCCACAAATCTTCCGGCGTGGTCTCGATATAGGTGACGTAGACGAATTCCGGCCTGCTCATCGTACCGCTCCCGCCACCTTCTCCGGCACAACCGGCTGGTCCTCATACCAGGGCGCGTACAGCACCTTGCCGCATTCGACATAGCTCTTCAGACTGGACAAAACCAGCGGCCAGCCCTGGCTGACCTTTTCGAGCACTTCGCTTCCGGGCTCGAACTGGTCGTGTATCATCGTCAGTCTGACCTGATCCCGCTGGGGCTCCAATTCGAAGGTCACGCGCGAAGGCTTCCCGCCGTCCAAATTGTCTTGCGCACGAAACGAGTAAGACAGGCGCCTTGGAGGATCGCATTCGAGGACCTCGCCGGTGATGTCGTCTTTTTCATGCCGTACCAGCCGAAGCGCGAATGGAGAGCCGACCTTCCAGTCCGACTCGACAAAATTTCCGTGCCAATAGCGCCGCGATGCTTCGGTGCTGGTCAGCGCTTCAAACACCTTCTCCGGCGTCGACGCGATATAGATGACATAGACGAATTGCGGTTTACTCATCGCGTTTCTCCAGTTGCTTTTTTAATTCGCTGAGCGCGACGAGCTTGGCGCGCTCGAACTTCTTGATCCAGCGTTCGCCGATCTGATGGATCGGGACCGGGTTGAGGTAGTGCAGCTTCTCCCGCCCATGCCGCAGCGTGGTCACGAGGTTTGCCTCTTCGAGAATCGCAAGGTGCTTGGTCACGGCCTGGCGCGTCATGTCGAGCCCTTCGCAGAGTTCGTTCAGCGTCTGTCCGTTTCTGGCGTGAAGCCTGTCGAGCAGCGACCGTCTCGAAGCGTCGGCCAGCGCTTTGAAGACCTCATCCATGGCTTGGATAATAGGCAACCAAATGGTTGCATGTCAATAGCGTGTCTTTGGGCATGCATATGACCGTGTTAGGTTCCACGTCAGCCAACGAAGATTGGTTCGCAAAGGGTGGGTGGAAAGATGCCTCGCGTTGCCGTCGCATTGTGTTTCGCCGTTTCCTTCTTGATTGCCTTCTTGGACGCCGGTGTCGCGGCGGCGCAGCAGCAGGTGATCGGCGCGCCGCCGGAAGCCTCCAACATGCGCCTGGTCGGGTACAACGATCTGCAGGCGCGCAGCGCCTATCAGCCGACCATTCATCATCAGGGCGAGCGCTGGATCGCCTATATCGGCCATCACGGCGGCACCGACGCTGTGCCCGATCCCGTCAATCCGATGACCGGCAAGGCCGAGCCCAACGGCACCTCGATCGTCGACGTCACCGATCCCGCCCATCCGAAATATCTGCATCATATTCCGGGGCAGGAGGGCAAATACGAATCCGGCGGGGCGCAGATGGTGCGGGTGTGCGACGGCAAGACGCTGCCGAAAGGCGATCCGAACGCGGTCTACATGCTGCGCGCGGTCGGCAGCGAAGGCCATGAGATCTGGAACGTCGCCGATCCCGCCAATCCCGTGCTGGTGAGCCGGATCGGCGAAGACCTGAAGGACACGCACAAGAACTGGTGGGAATGCGACACCGGCATTGCCTATCTGGTTTCGGGCGCGCCGGGCTGGCGCGTGCGCCGCATGACGCAGGTCTATGATCTCTCCGATCCGGCGCACCCCGTGAAGATCAGGGATTTTGGCCTGGTCGGGCAGGAGCCGGGTTCGACCGGCCCGGTGCCGACCGAGTTGCACGGCCCGATCTCGACCGGGCCGCAAGGCAACCGTGTCTATTTCGGCTACGGCACCGATAAGGGCGGCATCATGCAAATCGTCGACCGCGACAAGCTTCTGCATGGGCCGAAGGAGCCGACGCCGGAGAACCTGCGCTATCCCGAGATTTCGCGCCTCACGATGAGTGCCTTCAACGGCGCGCACACGACGTTTCCGATGCCGGGCATGTCGATCGGCGAATTCGCGCACGACAACGACGGTCAGAAGCGCGACATTGTCATGATCGTGGATGAGGCGATCCAGAACGAATGCGGCGAGCCGCGGCAGATGGTCTGGTTTGCCGACGTCACCACCGAGACGCGGCCGATGATGATCTCGAGCTACACAGTGCCGGAGGCGAGCGGCAATTTCTGCGAACGCGGCGGCCGCTTCGGCTCACATTCCTCCAATGAGAGCATGGCAGGCGTCTATTACAAGAAGCTCGCCTTCATCGCCTTCTTCAATGCCGGGGTGCGCGCGCTCGACATCCGCGATCCCTATCACCCCAAGGAGGTCGGCTATTTCATCCCCTCGATTACGCCGGCCACCGACAAGCGCTGCGTCACCGTCGAGGGCGGCGAGCGCTGCAAGGTCGCGATCCAGACCAACAATGTCGAAACCGATGACCGCGGCTATGTCTACGCGGTGGATCGCGCCAACACCGGCCTGCACATTCTGGAATTGACCGGCGAAGCGCGCGCGATCGCCGGCCTGCCGTGAAGGCAAAGGCCATGCGGCGCTTCTCTGCCATTGTGATCGCGGCCCTGGCGTTTGGCGCATTGTCAGGCGTTGCCGCCTACCAGAAGATGCGGCCGCAAGCGGCCGGCGCCGGCGGGGATCATTGGCAGGAAATCGCCTGGCCGTATCCGCGCGACGGCTGGCCGGCGGGCCGCGCCTTCCGCTGCGATGATTGCGGCAATCACATCGAGCTCTACGTCCGGCCGAAGATCGGCTTCTGCAATTGCGACACCGGGGTGGCCGACGATGACGAGGTCGACCGCGTCGCCGATCTCGATCTGATCAGCGAACGTTTCGCGCCGCTCGCGCCGGGCAAGGTCATCCGCGTCGCCGACATGTCCGGGCGCTCGCGCGCCTATGATCTCGATATGGCCGGTGGGGTGCGGCATCGCGCGGTCGGCATCGCCGTGTCGCATCGCTGCGACGTGTTGGTTGCGGTGGTGCAGGGGAGGGCGCGTACGGACGAACTGCAGCGCGCGGCGTTGCAGTTCCTTCAGACCGGCGACATGAAGCACTGGATGATGGCTGCGCTGGGCGGACGTTAGATGGGTTCATCGCGCCATGGTCCCCACCGTCGTCCCGACGAAAGTCAGGACCCATAACCACAGGCCTGAGTTGCGACGCGAGGTGGTCGTTGCGCTTTCTTCGCAGCAAGCCGGGCCCCGGCTCAGCGCATCGCCTGGCCGACGACGGCAGTTTTGCGGCTCCGCTTCCGGTTCCTTCTCTGTCGTGCATAATGGACGCTTCACCTGCTTCGCGAGCCCTCCCATGTCCCTCCAAGCCTATCTCGCTTTCGTCGCCGCCTGCATCGCGCTTGCGCTGCTGCCGGGTCCGATCGTCACGCTGATCATCGCCAACGGCCTTCGCCACGGCACCCGTGCGGCGCTGATCAACATCCTCGGTGCGCAGGCGGGACTTGCAATCGTGATCGGCATCGTCGCCGTCGGGCTCACCTCGCTGATGGCGACCATGGGCTATTGGTTCGATTGGGTGCGTTTTGCTGGCGCCGCCTATCTCGTCTGGCTCGGCATCAAGCTGGTCCGCTCTCCCGTCGAAGGCATTCACGCCGAGGAGGCGCCGCCCCCGCCGCGCGGCGGCTTCTTCCTGCAGGGCCTTCTGGTGCTGCTCTCGAACCCGAAGGTGCTGATCTTTTTCGGCGCCTTCATTCCGCAATTCATGGACATGAACGGCGACCACGTCTCGCAGGTCGCACTGCTTGGCGTCACCTTCATGGTGACCGCGGCGATGACGGATGCGACCTATGCGCTGCTGGCCGGCCGGGCCCGCAAGTTCTTTTCCGCCCGCCGCACGCGCCTGCTCTCGCGCGTCTCCGGCGGCTTCATGATCGGCGGCGGCATCTGGCTCGCGCTGACGCGCGCGAGGTGAGAGAGTCTATCGCATAGCGGGCGCCGATCTCAGCCCGTCAACTGCGCCTCTATTGCCGAGAGAATCCGCGCCAGCCGTTCGGCCCACTCACGCTGGCCGGATTGATCGGCGATCAGATCCTGGCGGATCTCGATGCCGGTGTTGACGAGGCCCCGCGCTTCGCCATGTACCGGGATGGTGTAGTCGGTCAGGTCGGAGACCGCGTAGGGCTCGTTGTCGCCGACCACGAGATCGCCTTCGGCGCGCAAGGCTTTCAAGAGCAGCGGCGGCAGCGTGCGGTCGCGGTGATAGAGCGTGCCGATGTGCCAGGGCCGCGCCACGCCGGCATAGATGGGCGTGAAGCTGTGCAGCGACACCAGCACCGTCGGCCGGTGTTGATGCAGCCGCCGATCGATGATGGCATCGATGCGCTGGTGATAGGGATCGAAAATCTCGCGCCGCCGCATCCTTATCGCCTCGGACGGCAGCGCCTCATTGCCGGGAATGAGGGTGGCCTCGGACAGGCGCGGGATCGAGCTCGCGACGCTTGGCGGGCGGTTGCAGTCGATCACCAGCCGCGAATAGCGTTGCGCGACGAGATGCGCATCGATCAGCGTCGCGAGCCGCTCGGCCACGCCGGCAATGCCGATGTCCCAGGCGATGTGGCGGACAAGCTCGCTCTCGGGCAGGCCGAGATCGCCAAGCCGCTTCGGCAACAGCCGTCCGTAATGGTCACAGGTGAGCAGAAACGGCGAGGCGCCCGCGGGGTTATATTCGTGCACCGGCGGCAGGTCCCCACTTTCGAGGAGCAAGGATGTTGCGCCCGCAACGTCAGAAGCCATTGTTTGTTGCCTATCGAAGCAGCAGATCGAGGTGGAAATGGGCGGTTATCCCACGAAATGAGATCGCCCAAATCATGGTGGTTGATTTGACGATGCCGTTACTGACGATTCATCACAAGGCTGAATATCGGCATTGCCGCCCCGACGCTTTTGGAGCACACAACATCATGCGTGGCCCGCACGATGGCCACGATCGGCGCGTATTCAACGGCGCGCGTTGATTTCTCTCCGCGATTTGTCTCCTCGATTTCCCTCCGCGATTTCTCTTGCCGTCGTTCTGAGGCGATGCGAAGCATCGAGCTCTGACGTGCAATTGCACATCTTTTTCGAGGTTCCGGGTTCACTCGCTGGATGTGAGCGCCCGGGAATGACAGGTGCGAACAAGATCCCATGCCCTCAGATCATCTCTTCGTCTACGGCACCTTGATGCGCGGCTTCGAGCACCCGATGGCAAGGCTGCTCGGCGCCAATGCCGACTTTCTCGGCGAGGCAAAATGCCAGGGTCGGCTTTACCTCGTGAAGCATTATCCGGGGCTGGTGCTCTCGGACGATGCCGCCGACATCGTGCACGGCGAACTCTTCCGCTTGCGCGAGCGCGAGGCGCTGTTGCGCGAGTTCGATATGTACGAAGCCTGCGGCGAAGGTTTTCCCGAGCCCACCGAATATCTGCGGCAGATGATTCCGCTGACGCTCGCAGACGGCACCGCGAGCGAGGCGTGGACATATGTCTACAACTGGCCGGTCACCGACTTGCCGCGGATCGCGTCGGGGCGCTTTCTGGAGCACTAGCCCCCCGCAAATTCATCATGCCCGGGCTTGTCCCGGGCATGACTACGGCTTTCTTCGCGCCGGGACAAGCCTGGCCATGACGCAGTGAGGGCTGTGAATCGTGCGGATAAGCGGGAAAACACCGACAATCCCCGTATTTTCGCGCCTCACCCCGATATGCCTAGCCGATTGGCCGCGACTCGATTCTAATCCCGCTCATGCGCTTCACCCCCCAATTCCTTGACGAGATCCGCGCCCGGCTTCCGGTGTCGGAGGTCGTGGGCAAGCGCGTCAAGCTGAAGCGAGCGGGGCGGGAATGGAAGGGGCTATCGCCGTTCCAGCAGGAGAAGACGCCCTCCTTCACGGTCAACGACCAAAAGGGATTTTACCACGACTTCTCCTCCGGCAAGCACGGCAACATCTTTGATTTCGTGATGGAGACCGAGGGCGTCGGCTTCATCGAAGCGGTGGAGCGGCTGGCCGCGATGGCCGGCGTGCCGTTGCCCGCGGCAACGCCTGATGCCGAGCGCCATGAGCAGCGCCGCAAGACGCTCTACGACGTCATGGAGCTGGCGGCGAAATTTTTCGCAGACACGCTAGCCTCGCGAAACGGCGCCAAGGCGCGCGGCTATCTCGCCGACCGCGGCATCTCTCCGGGCACGCAAGTGCAGTTTCGCCTGGGCTACGCGTCGCCCGATCGCTTCGCGCTGAAGGAGCATCTGGGCGGCCACGGCATTCCCGTCGAGGACATGGTCGAAGCGGGTCTTTTGATCGGTGGCGAGGACATTCCCGTTCCTTACGACCGCTTCCGCGACCGCGTGATGTTTCCGATCACGGACTTGCGCGGCCGCGTGATCGCCTTCGGTGGGCGCGCGCTGGAGAAGGACGTTCCGGCAAAATATCTGAACTCGCCGGAAACCCCACTGTTTCACAAGGGCAACAATCTCTACAATCTGGCCACCGCGCGCGCGGCCGCGCACAAGGGCGCGCCGCTGGTCGTGGTCGAGGGCTATGTCGATGTCATCGCCATGGTCACCTCAGGTTTCGCGGGCACTGTCGCGCCGCTTGGTACCGCGCTCACCGAAAACCAGCTCGCGCTGCTCTGGAAGATGGCGGACGAGCCGATCCTCTGCTTCGACGGCGACAGGGCCGGGCAGAAGGCGGCCTGGCGCGCCGCCGATCTGGCGATGCCGCACTTAAAGCCCGGAAAGAGCCTGCGCTTTGCGCTCTTGCCGGAGGGGCAGGACCCCGACGATCTCGCCCGCGCCGGCGGCCGGGCGGCGATCGAGGAGGTGATCTCCGTGGCGCGCCCGCTCGCCGATGTCATCTGGTCGCGCGAGATCGAGGGCGGCAGCTTTTCAACGCCCGAGCGCCGCGCTGCGCTGGAGGCGCGGATCGGCGAACTCACGAATGGCATCCGCGACGAGGTGGTGCGGCGCTACTATCGGCAGGATCTGTCGGAGCGGATCGCGCGCGCCTTTGCGCCCGAAACCATCCGCGGCTTCGGCGGGGGCGGGCGAGGCCGGCCGGGGCGCGAATCACCCCGCAGTTTCGGGCCCCGTTCGGGGGGTGGTGGCGGTCGTTTCGGCCGCGGGCCGGCTCCCGGGGCGGCCCTCCCTCGTGGACCCTACCAGCCGGCCAGCCCCCAGCTCGCGGTCAGTCCCTTGCTGCGCGGCCAACGCGCGAGCCTGTCCCGGAGGGAGGCCTTGATCCTGCAATGCCTCATTAACCACCCCTGGCTTTTGCACGATCATCTCGAAGAGGTGGCGGCGCTGGAAATGGCCCACCCCGAAGCGCACAAATTGCGCGCCGGCATCATTGCGGCATTCGCCAACGATCACCACCATTCGCCTGACCCTGACGAGCAGGCCGAGAAGATGCGCTCGGACCTGGAAGCGGCTGGATTTTTGGCGCTTCTTCAGAGGGTTGAGCGGGCGATCACAACGGCTGCGGTGTGGGGCGCTCGCGAGGGGGCCGCGCGGGACGACGTTCTTTCCACCTGGCACCAGCTCGTCTCCTTGCATCGGCAGTGGCATTCACTACTTAGGGAGCTGAAGGACGCCGAGCTGGCGTTAGGCGAGGAGGCCTCCGAGGCCAATCTGGCGTGGCTGCGTGACGTCAAGGCGCGGATGGCGGAGGTGGACGGGACCGAGGCCCTGATCGAAGGGTTCGGGCAGCTCTCGGGCCGGTTCCAGCGAAGCGTTTGATCGAAATTGGTTGCGGACGGCCGGGGCCGGAACCCGCAAAAAGACTCGCCAAATCCAAGGTTTGGCGGCAATAAACAGGGTTAAGCGAAGTTTAACGGCTGTAACGCCAGAACGGACGAGCCAGAAAAGAGGACCGCAGGGGTGGCGACAGCGTTTGCGCCGCCCTTTCTGCGTCAAGATTGTTTTTAACGGAATCAGGACTGGCGCCGCTCACGCATTTACGTGATGCGCCGTTGGAGAGCAATGAATGGCCACGAAGGCAAAGACGCTGCAAGTGAAGGACAAGGAAAAAGAGGACAAGGCAGCGGATACTCCTGAAAAGGATACAGCCGACGCGCCCTCGCCGTTGCTCGATCTTTCCGACGCGGCGGTCAAGAAGATGATCAAGCAGGCCAAGAAGCGCGGCTTCGTGACCTTTGATCAGCTCAACGAAGTGCTGCCCTCCGACACCACCTCGCCCGAACAGATCGAGGACATCATGTCGATGCTCTCGGACATGGGCATCAACGTCACCGAGGCGGAAGACGTCGAGGGCGAGGAGGACAAGGACGAGGGCGAAGACGAGACCGACAACGAGCTCGTCGAGGTCACGCAGAAGGCCGTCACCGAGGTCAAGAAATCAGAGCCCGGCGAGCGCACCGACGATCCCGTGCGCATGTATCTGCGCGAGATGGGCACCGTCGAGCTGCTCTCGCGCGAAGGCGAAATCGCCATCGCAAAACGCATCGAGGCCGGCCGCGAGGCGATGATCGCGGGCCTGTGCGAAAGCCCGCTCACCTTCCAGGCCATCATCATCTGGCGCGACGAGCTCAACGAAGGCAAGATCTTCCTCCGCGACATTATCGATCTCGAAGCGACCTATGCCGGTCCCGACGCCAAGAGCAATCCCGGCATCGTCGGCGCGCCGGTCGGGCCTGACGGCCAGCCGGTGGTCGAGGCCGAGGGCGCTGCGGTGAACGGCGAGGCTGCGCCGGCCCATGTCGCGCCGCCCGCGGCTCCGCCCGCGCCGACGCCGTTCCGTGCCGCACCTAGCGGCGCCGGCGAGGGCGATGAGGAAAAGGATCCGGCGGAGGCCGCGGCCGAAGCCGACATGGACGACGACGAGTTCGAAAACCAGATGTCGCTCGCCGCGATCGAGGCCGAGCTGAAGCCCAAGGTGGTGGAGACCTTCGACAAGATCGCCGACAACTACAAGAAGCTGCGCAAGCTGCAGGAGCAGGACATTGCCAACCAGCTTCAGAACGACTCGCTGACGCCCTCGCAGGAGCGCAAGTACAAGAAGCTGAAGGACGAGATCATCGTCGAGGTGAAGTCGCTGCGGCTGAACCAGGCGCGCATCGATTCCCTCGTCGAGCAGCTCTATGACATCAACAAGAAGCTGGTCTCCTTCGAGAGCCGGCTGATGCGGCTCGCCGACAGCCATGGCGTGGCGCGCGACGACTTCCTGCGCAACTACCAGGGCTCGGAGCTCGATCCGCGCTGGCTCAACCGCGTCTCGAAGCTCTCCGCCAAGGGCTGGAAGAATTTCGTCCACCACGAGAAGGACCGCATCAAGGACCTGCGCCACGAGATCCAGTCGCTGGCCGCGCTCACCGGGCTCGAGATCGGCGAGTTCCGCAAGATCGTGCACGGCGTGCAGAAGGGCGAGCGCGAGGCGCGCCAGGCCAAGAAGGAGATGGTGGAAGCCAACCTTCGCCTCGTGATCTCGATCGCGAAGAAATACACCAACCGCGGCCTGCAGTTCCTCGACCTGATCCAGGAAGGCAACATCGGCCTGATGAAGGCGGTCGACAAGTTCGAATACCGCCGCGGCTACAAGTTCTCGACCTACGCGACGTGGTGGATCCGGCAGGCGATCACCCGCTCGATCGCCGACCAGGCGCGCACCATCCGCATCCCCGTGCACATGATCGAGACGATCAACAAGATCGTGCGCACCTCGCGCCAGATGCTCAACGAGATCGGCCGCGAGCCGACCCCGGAAGAGCTCGCCGAAAAGCTCGGCATGCCGCTCGAAAAGGTGCGCAAGGTCCTGAAGATCGCCAAGGAGCCCTTGTCGCTGGAGACGCCCGTCGGTGACGAGGAGGACTCCCATCTCGGCGATTTCATCGAGGACAAGAACGCGATCCTACCGATCGACGCCGCGATCCAGTCCAACCTGCGCGAAACCACCACGCGCGTTTTGGCCTCGCTCACCCCGCGTGAAGAACGCGTGCTCCGCATGCGCTTCGGCATCGGCATGAACACCGATCACACGCTGGAAGAAGTCGGCCAGCAGTTCTCGGTCACCCGCGAACGCATCCGCCAGATCGAAGCAAAGGCACTGCGCAAGCTGAAGCATCCGTCGAGGTCGCGGAAGCTGCGGAGCTTTTTGGATAATTGATCGCCCGGCTCGCATTCCCGCCGTAGCTTTAGCGAAGGCGGGACTCGGCAAACCATCCAAACCGAAGCGGCGGGCGAAAGCCCGCCGTTTTTATGCCGGGAGCCGTCCCCAACCAGGCCCGCCGCCGATCTCAATCTGTCATCCCCGCGCAAACGGCTTTGCCGTTTGTCGCTGGAGGTGCTCGCGCAAGCGAGCCTCGAAGGATGAACGGCCCCGCTGTGAGAGGCGGGCCGTCGCCCTTCGAGACGGCCGCTTCGCGGCCTCCTCAGGGCGACGGCAACGGGTCGAGAAGCCTGTTTCGGCCGAGTCAGATCGCGCCCTACGCGCGTCGTATCACCATCTATCGAAGCAAGAGCCGTAAACTATGAAGCCGCGAATCTCGCCGCGACGGCAACCGCTTCTTTTCGCAGTTTCGATTTGCGCCCACCATTGTCGTGCGCCAATGAACTAAGCAATGATGGTGAACATATATTCAAAAAAGTTCCTCGTTGGTTTCTGCAACTGGTGCCATCGGAATTCGTTTCCCCTGCGCAACTGACGGAGGAGGAACATGAAGAAACTGTCTTACGTGCTGGCCGCATTGGCGACGATTGCGGTTGGAGCGCCGACCATAGCCAGTGCTACGGAGTTTGGCGTTCACATCGGTGGCGACCGAGACTACTACGGCGATCGAGATTACCGAGGGCCGCGTGCTGAGTTCTATGAACATGACCGCGGCTGGCATCGCGGCTGGTACCACCACGATCGCGACCGCGACGTCATCATCCGGCGCCATTACTACTCGGATGAGTACTAACTCCTAAATTGAGAATGGCCCCGCAGAGGGGCCATTTTTTTCGCGAGCTACACGCTGGTCAGCCTGGTCGATGGGCCGCTGGTGTTTGTGGCGCGGAGGCGCGCGAGGGTCGCCGGCGAAGCGAAGTGTCTGCAGCCACATCCCGGAAATGACGGCGCCTCCATCCGAGCAACGATGATGCAGGAGTTCCGAACTTGCGATTTTTCAGCAATTTTTCGGATGGAACCGAACCATCCAGCAGCCTCCGGCCTTAACGTGAATTACTTTTGAACTGCAAATTTCCGGGAGGCGCAACGTGGGACAATCCAAACCGCTTCGTTCAACCGCGCTCGTCGTCGAGGATGATGCCATGCAGCGGGAGATGCTTTGCGTGTTGCTGGAAGAATGCGACTACGACGTCATTCAATGCGAGAGCGCCGAAGCGGCCGAGCGGGTGTTGCAAAAGGCGGCCGGCGATCTGGCGCTGATGATGACGGATGTCAGCCTTGCCGGCCACATGAGCGGCGTCGAGCTCGCCCATATTGCCAAGCAGCATCATCCGGGGCTCGACGTGGTCGTCACCTCAGGCAGGCCGCTGCCGCAGCCGCTTCCCGAAGGCACCAAGTTCTGGCCCAAACCCTGGGCTCCGCTCGACGTGCTGCGCGAGGCGACCATGGCGCAAGTGCTTGCGGGGAGGGAATAGGGTCAGTGCATATTGAAGCCGGGTTTCGCGGCGTTCACGAGCGGGGTCGACTCGAACGTTGTGCTCCGCGCAGGCGGGGCATCCAGTAACGCGCGGCCGGCGTGAGACTCTGCGTCCCAATTGCGTCCGTCGAATGCTGGGTCGGCCGTCTTCGCGGGCGACGACAACTCGAGATATGAAAACAGCGGGCCAAGCCCGCCGACGTCCTCTCAAACAGTCATCGCAAAAATCGTCCCGGACGCCCGGGCAGAGCCGCGGCTCCACCCGGGCGTTGAAGGTTACTTCTTCTTGGCTTTTTTGGCCTTCTTCGCCTTCTTCGCCTTCTTCGCTTTCTTAGCCATAGTATCCTCGTAAGGGTTAGAATGGTTGAAACGCGATACGAGAGGCATGCTCGGCGGAGGGCCAGCCTCGCATCATCCTCGAAAACCAAGCTCAACAGATTCGCGGGCCGCTGCCCCGCGCTGTCACGCCGCTGTCATCGCGTTATCCACAGTTCATATGCAAAGCGACGTGCTTTTTGCGAGAGTTCTTCGCCGAAGCGTGCCGGCGCTTTCTCGTGATCGCGAGAGGCGGGCGAGGCGATGCAAGGCCTCGTCAGGGTTAATGCTGCACCAATCCGCTCTTCATCAATTCAAAACCACAGGATGCATTCGGCCCTGGCGATTGAGGGTCCGTTAAGCCAGCCCGTCGCATCTTGCCCGCAAGATAACGGGGTAAACCATGGGGCTGTTTGCGTACACAGGGGACAGAGCGATGCGCGTTCTGCTGCCGCGATGTTGAGTGTTCCGACGCTGTGGGTGACCATCGTTCTCAATTTCCTCGCCATGGCCCTGGTCTGGACCTACGTGGCGAGAAGCTATCCCAAATTCACCGCGGCGAGGTTTTGGGCTGGGGCCTCGCTCTCGGCCACTCTCGGCGCCGCCGTGAGCATGCTGCGGGGCACGATGGACCCGCTGCTTCCTTTGGTCGGAGGCGGCGGATTGATGATCTTCGCCATGTCTCTTGCCGTGATGGGCGTCAGGCGGTTTTACGACCTCAGCGTCAATTGGCTTGCCGCGGTGCTGGTTCTGGTGGCGAGCTGCGCGTGCCTTACCTTCTTTCTTGTCGTCGACGACAACATGGCGATGCGCATCGCCGTCTATTCGCTCGGACAGTCGATCCCGCTCGCCACGACGCTGCCATTGCTGTTGATGCGTCGGGAGGCGCGCGACAATCCCGGCGCGCGTCTGGCCGGCATCATCGGCTGCCTCATCATCGGCGTCCATGTCATCCGTTCGATCTGGGCGCTCTCGCCGGTTGCCGGCACGTTGACGGTGATCAATTTCAACGCACCTCAGGCCGCGCTGATCCTGGTCCAGGTGTTCCTGGCGATGGCGCTGAATTTTGGTTACCTGCTGATGGCGATGGATCGCTTGCGCAACGAGGTCGCCGACCTCGCGCTGATCGACGATCTGACCGGCGTCGCCAACCGGCGGCATCTGGTGCAGCGGTTATCCGAGGAATGCGCGCGCTCCGAGCGCAGCGGCGAGCCCTTCGCGCTTCTGGTGATCGATCTCGACGGCTTCAAATCCATCAACGACACCCACGGCCATGCCGCGGGCGATGCCTGCCTGCAGCACTTCACCCTGATGGCGCAGACCCGGTTGCGGCCGGGCGACCTCTTGGCCCGCACCGGCGGCGACGAGTTCTGCATCGTGCTGCCGTCATCCAGCTTGCGCGAAGGCATCATGATCGCGCGTCGGGTGCTCGACGTCTGCCGCCAGGATGCCGAAGGCTGTGTCGGCGCCGACATTCCGATCGCGGTCTCGATCGGGGTCGCACAATGGACGCGCGAGATCGGCAACTTCCCCGACCGCTTGATCGCGGCCGCGGACGAGGCGCTCTATGCGGCCAAGAAGGAGGGCAAGAACCGCTACGCGGCCAGCGCGCTCGCCCCGAGCCTGGTGCCGGAGCCCGAGCCGGCGGACGCGAAGGCCGTGCGCAAGCCGGCCTAAACCAAAAAAGCCGGCGTTGCCGCCGGCTTTTTCGTCTCGTTTCGATCCGCCATGTTTCGCACCCGAAGGTGCGACGAGCCCTTTGACTTTCGCGTCAGTGCGCGGCCTCGAGCGCGGCCGCCTCCTGGCGGGCGATCGCGCCCTTCACCGCCGATTGCACCTTCTCGAAGGCGCGCACCTCGATCTGGCGCACGCGCTCACGCGATACGCCGAACTCGGCGGCGAGGTCTTCCAGCGTCATCGGCTCGTCCGCGAGCCGCCGCGCCTCGAAGATGCGGCGTTCGCGCGGGTTGAGCACGCCGATTGCGCCGTTCAGCGCCTCGCGGCGGTGGTCATATTCTTCGTGCTCGGCCATCATGGCTTCCTGGTTGGGCGTGGTGTCGACCAGCCAGTCCTGCCATTCGCCGGCCTCGCCGTCGTCGCGGATCGGCGCGTTCAGCGAGGCATCGCCGCCCAGCCTGCGGTTCATGTCGATCACGTCCTGATCGGTCACGCCGAGGCGCTTGGCGATAGTCTTGACCTGGTCGGGGTGCAGATCACCCTCGTCCAGGGCGGAAATCCTGCTCTTCGCCTTGCGCAGGTTGAAGAACAGCTTCTTCTGGTTCGCGGTGGTGCCCATTTTCACGAGCGACCAGGAACGCAGGATGTACTCTTGTATCGACGCCTTGATCCACCACATTGCGTAGGTGGCGAGGCGGAAGCCCTTCTCGGGCTCGAACCGCTTCACCGCCTGCATCAGGCCCACATTGCCTTCCGAGACGACCTCGGATATCGGCAAGCCGTAGCCGCGATAGCCCATGGCGATCTTGGCCACGAGCCTGAGGTGGCTGGTGACGAGTTTATGTGCC
Source organism: Bradyrhizobium sp. STM 3562 (assembly GCF_045571435.1). NCBI lineage: Bacteria > Pseudomonadati > Pseudomonadota > Alphaproteobacteria > Hyphomicrobiales > Nitrobacteraceae > Bradyrhizobium > Bradyrhizobium sp. STM 3562. The sequence goes on along the minus strand of NZ_CP120694.1, from coordinate 7,431,664 downwards.
GCGTCGCGATCGTCATGCTCGCGCCAACGCTTGGCGAGCATATATTCCTCTTGCGGCTCCAGCATGGGGAACCGACGGATCTCGGCGAGGTATCGTGAAAGTCCGGATTCTCCGTTGAGAACCGGTAATGTAGCTGCACGGGCCATCTAGCGCCCTCCAGATTGTTCAGGCCCCCGATAGCGGCGGGCCAGGCAGGTGACCGCTTGGTTAAAGCCAGTCATCTTGCGATGTTCCGCGTTGCTCATTCAACGCATTGCAACATTACAACGAAACGACCCCCTCAGGGAAGGATAGTGGGGGTCACGTCCCCGTGTGGCAGATATAACATATTGGGATAGCTTACGTTTTCTAAAGGCCCTGCGTCATCTCGCCGCCTCCAGCGTACGCTCCAGGAGAAGCAAATCCTCCGGCAGCGGCGCTTCCCAGTGCAAAACTTGCCCCGTGCGGGGGTGCTCCAATACCAAGAGGTATGCATGGAGTGCCTGACGGCCAAGGCCGGCCAAGGCGGCCTGCGCCTCCGGTCCGAGCTGGCTCGCCTTGGTCTTGAAATGCGGGCCATAGACGGCATCGCCCAGCAGGGGATGGCCGATATGGGCAAGATGCACCCGGATCTGATGGGTCCGTCCGGTCTCGAGCTGGCAGGCCAGCAGCGAGGCCACCGGCTTGCCGTCGCGGCCTGCAAAGGTCTTGCGCACCTCATAGTGGGTGACCGCAGCGCGGCCGCCGGCGCGGACCGCCATCTTCTCCCGCGCGTACGGATGGCGGTCGATCGCCGCCTCGATGGTGCCACGCGCGCGGTTGGGCACGCCCCAGGCGAAGGCGAGATAGCCGCGCTCCATTTCGTTGGTGCGGCCGTGATCGGCGAATTGTGCCGTCAGCGACTGATGGGCGAGGTCGTTCTTGGCCACGACCATCAGGCCGGAGGTGTCCTTGTCCAGCCGGTGCACGATGCCGGGCCGGCGCACCCCGCCGATGCCCGAGAGGCTTGCCCCGCAATGGGCGATCAGCGCGTTCACCAGCGTGCCGGTCTCGTGGCCGGCGGCCGGGTGCACGACGAGCCCGGCCGGCTTGTCGATGACGATGATGTCGTCGTCCTCGTAGGCGATGCGAAGCGCGATGATCTCGCCCTTGGGCGTGGGATCGGTGGCCTCCGGCACGTCGATTGTGATCGTATCGCCCTCTTTCACGTGATAAGCGGGGTCGCGGATGGGGACGGCCCCGATCGCGACTTGCCCCTGCTGGATCAGCGCCTTCAGCCGGGACCGCGACAGGTCCGGCACGCGCTGCGCCAGCACGCGATCGAGCCGGGCCGATCCTTCGTCGCCTGCGACGGTGACCTCTAGTTTTTGCGCGGTGTGAGCGATTGAGCCTTGCATGACCGATACGACTGAACTCCCCGGACAGACCCCCGAACAGGCCGCGCTGGTCGCACGGGTCAGGCGGATGATGCTGATCGCGGGCCTGACCACGGCCATCGCGATATCAGCCGTTCTGATCGCCATCGGCTACCGCCTTTTCCGCGGCGGGGGAAGCGTCACCACGACGTCCGATGTGACCGCCGTCCTGCCCAAGGGCGCCCGAATCACCTCCACGGCGGTCGCCGGCGACCAGCTCGTGGTCACGCTCGACGTGGGCGGGACGACCGAAATCCGCACCTTCGACGCGCGGACGCTGAAACCGACAGGCCGGCTGAAATTTGCCAATGAGCCGTAGGGACGAGTGAGCCTGGACTTGGCGAGTCAGAGAAACCTCCGGCAAGCCTTTGCCCCTGCGGTCTGATCAGCCGCCAGTTCCGTCGTCCCCGCGCGAGCGGCTTTGCCGCTTGTCGCCGGAGGTGCTCGTCAAGCCGGGCCTCGAAGGATGAACGGCCCCGCCGCCTCCCATTCCCGCCCGGTTTGATCCTCGCCGACCTTGCGGCCGACGCATTTCAAGGCTATTCCCTGAGCCCTCCGCTCCCATCGTCTAGCGGTTAGGACGTGGCCCTCTCAAGGCCAAAACAGGGGTTCGATTCCCCTTGGGAGCGCCACCATTTCAACGACTTAGGTGCGGGGAAGCCAAGCGGTGTCCAGTTGGTGACTCGTCCACCGCGTCTCGTTGCCCCTTCGGCCGTGGCTATGGAGCGGTTGGTGAGCATTAGTCTTCTCCGGTTGCGATCGTGTCCGTGGCAGGACCCCAAGGTCAATCACCCGATCCGGCTCAGCGCTAGATGGGGGGCTCTGCTTCACTTCGGCAGAAGGCCCGAAGCGGGGCAACAGAATCCTTGATGCACGGCGCGCGCTGGACGAGCCGAGCACAAGCGAATACCCCACTTGGCGTTAGTCACATCAGACAACCAGGAATCGGGGGTTCGAGTCCCAGAGCGACGCAACTTTGGCCCCGCTCGCCCCCACAACTGCGGCGGGGCTTTTTCTGACGGTCTGCCAATCCTGCCGGACGTCGGCGCCGCGATGGCCGCATGCCTCGCAGACAAACCGCGGCTCGATGTCGGACAGCCGAACATCATCGGCGTACCGGCTGGCGTCCAGGCGCGTCCAGTGGCTGCCGCGGTAGTCGGCGCAGTAGACCAGCACCCAGGACACGCCGTCGGCGCGCATCTCGGCGAATCTGGGGTAAAGGCGAGCACGCGCCTCCTCCGGTTGGGGAGCTACCTTCATTTCGTTTGCGTGACCATGTCCTCGGTGAACAGTCTGAAGGTTCGACGCATCCATTTTTGGCAGATCGTGCTGTCTCGTCGCCCCGGCTGTGCTGTGTGGACTCGGTCGATCTTCGGGCGCAACCAAATCCAGAAGGGTGGCTGTAGGTCTTTTCCTTCTGCATCCGAGATTACCCAAGCGTGCATCGATCGGGGGCTCGTGCCGAAGCTGTATTCATTCGCGGCCGGATAAGTCTTGAGCCACGCGAGCGCGTCGGCTCCAATCGGGCCGTTTGTCCCTAGCTCGAAGTCACGTGCTTGCCGGACAAGAGCGGATTCCAGTGTAGTGTGCAAAAAAAAGGAGCTCACCGAAGTGAGCTCCAAACGCAAATTTGCAGATGGCGCAAAGGTAGTAATTTTCGAAATCCTTCCGTTGCGATCGACGGTGATTTGGTCACGTCCGCGAGCAAACTCCTTGCCATCGGCCTGAATGATAACCCAAGTTAATAAGGCCACGTTGTGGTGCGAAGAGACACCGCCTATTTCAAAATGGCGTCCCGGGAATCTCTCATGAAACGTGGCCATATCTTCAATGACTTGCGCTCGACCAGTGCACAAATCATGTCTAGCGGTCTGATACTCTATGTTCTCACTCAAAACTTCGTTGGCGATTTCCAAGCGCTGCTCAATCGAGGTTGTATTCCATGCGCTTAGATTTTCTCGTATATTTTCCAAGCTTCGTGATTAGTCATAACTGATGTTCCTCTTTTAGTCGGATCCGGAGCTGCTTGTGCAGAAACCGAGATCGATAAAGCCACCAAGGGCCGTAACGGGCATCCTGCGTGCGCGCAGCACGCTGATCAGTTCAAATAGACGACTCGTTCTGGACATATACCGAAACTTCCTCGACAAAAGCCGTCCGCGAAATCATGGCGGCGCAAAAGTGCAAGTGAGGCCACTGCTTGAGAACATGCAGCGCGGTCTCGGCGGCGCAATAGGCGACTACGACCGAATCCCGGCGACCTCGGCGATCAGTTCGAAGGAGCGCAGCCGCGTGGCATGGTCGTAGACATCGGACACGACAATGAGCTCGTCGGCGCCGGTTTCCTTGACGAGCGCGTCGATCCCTGCACGAACCGTATCGGGAGATCCGACGATGGAGCGTGCGAGCATGCGCATCGCCTGCGCCTTTTCCATGGGCGACCAGTAGGTTTCGATGTCGTCGATCGGCGGCCGGCTCAAGCCGCGCGCGCCGCGAAAGATGTTCGTAAACGACATCTGCTGAGTCGTGGCGAGGCGGCGTGCCTCGGTGTCGCTGCCGGCGGCAATGATGTTGACGCCGACCATGGCATAGGGCCGGTCAAGCTGTTCGGAGGGTTTGAAGCGGCTGCGATAGATCTTAAGCGCCGGAATGAGTTCGTCCGGCGCGAAATGCGACGCGAAGGCATATGGGAGGCCGAGTTCGGCGGCCAGCATTGCGCCGAAATGGCTTGATCCGAGAATCCAGAGCGGTACTTCCGTTCCCGCCGCCGGCACGGCCTGGATGCGCTGGCTGGGACCGACGGGTGCCAGGAAAGCCTGCACTTCCAGAACGTCCTGCGGAAAGTTCTCGGCCGCTTCCGGCGTGCGGCGCAAGGCGCGCAGCGTGAGCTGGTCGGTGCCCGGTGCGCGTCCGAGACCCAGATCGACGCGGCCCGGAAACAGCCGTGCCAGCGTGCCGAACTGCTCAGCGATGACGTAGGGCGCGTGGTTGGGCAGCATGATGCCGCCGGCACCGATCCGAATTTTGGTTGTCCCGCCTCCGATATGGGCAAGCACGACCGACGTCGCGGCGCTGGCAATACCCGGCATGTTGTGATGCTCCGCGACCCAGATGCGGCGATAGCCCCAGGCCTCGGCATGAACGGCGAGATCGCGGGCATTGTCGAGCGCGCCGCGCGCATCCGTGTCCTCGGTAACGCGGACGAGGTCGAGGATCGACAGAGGTGTCATGGCGTACTCCCGGAAGAAGCCCTGCATGGGCGAAGCGATTGAGGAAGTCAGCCGCGCACCCCTAAGGAAAGCGGAGACGTTCTCCACCTCCCTCGATGCTATATGGAGACCATCTGCGTCGGGTCAATGCGATCGGCGGCTTTGACACCACGGCGTAGCGCGTAGATGGGGTAACGGGCGGTCCGGCACCCTACCGAGGCGCGGCTTGAATGGAGTGTGCTCGCGGCGATTGGATCTCTGAAGATTTGACGCGCGCCGACGCGCTTTTCCAGCTTTACCCATTTTGGCCCGCGAAGTCTCGTTATTCAAAAAGTGACCGATCGTACGTACTCCCTTGACTGCCTACAAATATATACGTACGATCGTATATATTGTTGGCAAAAGGAGAGCCCAGTGTCTGAAGTTCGTCTTCACGCTGAGAACGCATATGTAGCGCCAAACGCAGAGCAGCTCGCACGCGCAAAGGATATTGTGGGTCGCTTCGCCCAGCGCTGGGACAAGCCTGACGCCGACTCGCTCCGCGACCTTATGCATCCCGACACCCAAAACCTCATTCCGCCGATGGCGCACCCGGGCGATCGCGAAGCAGTCGTTGAGCACTTCAGGGGTGTTCTAAAGATGCTTCCTGATCTTCGCATTCAGGTCGTTCGTTGGGCTCCGACGGGCGACGCCGTTATGATCGAATGGAAGGCAACAGCAACCGTAGCCGGTCAGCCGCTTTCGTGGACAGGTGTGGACCGCTTCAATGTCCGGGGAGACCGCATGTACGAAGCCAGGGTGTACTGGGACACGCGCGGTCTCGCTGAGCGCATGGCGATAGCTGCTGCTCAGAAGGCGGGGCCTGCCGCGTCGGCATAGGCATTCCGGCACTTTCGTTATCTCGATGTTAAATCGCATACCGACTTGCCGCGTCAGCGGACAAGCGCATCCTCCGAGGAGCGTGCCTAGATGAAGGCTTCCACTCAGTATCGATTGGGAGGCGTGCTTAAAGGAACATCTGAGAAACGTGCAATACCTTGGCTGAAATAGCATTCAGGACGACGAAGCGCCTACGCTATCGAATGCCGGCTATCGAATGCCTAGGCTCTCCTTGAAGGTTTTCGCTGCACGCGATCCAGTAACATATCGATAGCCCGCCCGGCTCGCCGACGATCGGCCGCATTTACATGCGCAGCCTCTTGGAAGGCGAGTATTTCGAAGGTGAGCTGCCTCAGATCAACGTGTGGCTCAAGACCACCTTCCTTCTGCGCCTCTTGAGCAGCAGAAAAGAGCGTTTTCCGCCAGGCCTCTCGATATCCAGCAACGAGTTGCTGGATGGCACCGGGGCGTGCCCGATACTCTGCGGATACGGCGGTTACGAGGCATCCTCCTGGGAACTGATCTTCTTCGAGTAGCTCGAACCAGGCATCGCACAGCCCTCGTAGTCGCCCCAGCGCGCCCGAACGAGTGCGTAAACGCCCCCGCAAAGCATCGGCAAACGCCTCCGCGCCATAACGCAAGGTTTGCAACTGAAGCTCTTCACGATCCTTGAACAGCGCAGCCAACGTGCTCTTGGGTACGGCAGCGGCAAGCGCCACGCGACCAAAAGTTAGGCCTTCGAGCCCTTCGACCCCCGCTATATGCATGGCCTGTTCAAGAATTGCCGCTCGGGTCCGATCTCCCCTAGCTCGCCGACCATCCGGCTTCGGATTTTTGATAGCTGCTTCCGTCATAGGTTCAACTAACTATACGTTCGGTCGTACGATTTCAAGTTGACCTAGAACAACAAGCGTTCGGCCAGATGGTCGATAAGCAGGCGGGTTCTTGCCGGCAAAAACCGTGACATCGGCCGGACAATCTGTATCGGGACGGGGGCCTCCTCGAAGGACGCCAGAATAATCTGAACCCTGCCACTCTCCACAAGCCGCTGGACCTGCCAGAGCGGCACCCATCCAATTCCCATCCCCTCCGCGACCGCCGCGTGACTTGTGGCAGCGTTTTGAACGCCTAACCGCCCTTGTACCCTGACCTTATGCGCCTTGCCATTGACCCGAAAGCGCCACACGCCAGCGTTGGTGTCCGTACTGCGGAAGACGCATTGGTGTCTCACAAGATCATTCGGGTGATCAGGTCGTCCGTGCCTCGCGAAATAGCTCGGCGCGCCGATCACGACCCGTCTGGCCATTCCCAAACGTTTTGCCTTCAAGTCCGACGCGGGTATCTCGCCGATACGGACCGCAAGATCAAGACCCGCGCCGACGATATCGACGAAGCGATCCTCCAGCTCCAGCTCGATGTCGATCTTTTGATACTGCTCCATGAAACGTGCGAGAGCGGGGACGAGATGGTCGGGCCCAAGTTGAACGGGAGCACCGATCCTGATCGTTCCGGATGGCTCTACCGCGTTCGCCCGGGCGTCGTCCTTCGCCGAACGTATTTCCGATAGTGCCGGCTTCGTACGCCGATAAAACTCCAGGCCAGCGTCCGTTGGATGGGCGAGGTGGGTAGTACGCGTGATGAGCTCAACTCCGATATCCAGCTCCAACGAGGCAAGTGACCGGCTGATCGATTGCAGCGACCGATGCAGATGCCGCGCCGCGGCCGACAGGTTGCCGCGCTCAACGATCGCAAGAAAGGCCTCGATGTCTCGAATACGCTCCATTACGGTCTCTCGAATCTCGATAGATCCTATGCCGGTCTCCGCACCTATACTCCGCACAGCGGAAGACCGATAGTGCGCCTATCGAAGCTATCGAGAAGCGGAGCAATGACTGGACTCGGGAAATCCATACTCGTCGTCGGTGCGAGCGGGCGCAGCGGTGGTTTGGTCGCACAGGAACTCGCCAAGCGGGACTTCACGGTTAAGGCGCTCGTTCGGGATCACGCGGGTGAACATAGGGCGCGGGCGAATGGGGCGACAGAGGTCGCCATCGGCGACCTGCGCAACTCGGCCACGCTCGATAAGGCGCTGGATGGTGTTTACGGCGTCTATCATGTCGGGCCCCCCTTCGTCGCCGATGAGGCAGAGCTCGGCGTCGCTATGGTGGAGGCCGCAAGGCGGGCGAAAGTCGGCAAATTTGTCTTCTCGAGCGTCATCCATCCCGCCAATGGCCTCGCAAACCACACCAGCAAATTGCCGGTCGAGGCCGCCATCCTGAAGTCTGGGCTCGACTTTACGATCCTCTATCCCGCAACCCTGTTCCAGAATTTCGCCGCCGGCTGGAAAACCATCGCCCAAACGGGCGTGTTCGCCGAGCCCTATGGCAAAGAGGTGCGCCTCGCTCGCGTCGATTATCGTGATGTCGCAGAAGTCGTTGCCATCGCGTTCCTGGACAGACGTCTCTCCCATGGCTCATTTGAGCTCGCCGCCGATGGCATGCCCGATAGGGGCGAGATCGCGCGGCTGATGTCAGAGGTGTTGGGCAAGCTGATCTCTGTCGCAGTCCCGAGCTTTCAAAGCTGGGCTGCGCAGGCGCAACTTCCCTTCGACGAGCGTCAGTTGAGAGAGCTCGAACGGGTCTACGAGTCCTATTCGCTCTACGGCTCGCCCGGCAACAGCCTGACGCTGCGGGCCATACTCGGCCGAGAGCCGAGGGCCCTGAAAGAATATTTCCAACAATTGGCTGTGGCCAACGCCTGAAAACCCCAACACGTAGGCGACAGCGTCCGGCCCGATCGGGCCGGCTGCGCTTTGCCGCGGAGCGGTCCATGTCGACAACAACCGAACATTTCAGATCCGGCGATAACGTTGCCGCTTCCGTGCCGGCTATCGTCACTCCAGCAGCTAATCCGCCGGGCGCCCGCATTGGGAGAGCCCGCGTCCTGTTCTTTGCGACCACAATCGCCATCGTGGTCCTCAGTCTCTATGCGTCGCAGCCGCTGATCGGTTTGATCAGCCTTTCTTTCCACCTCCCTCCTTCCACGGCGGCCCTCGTTCCGACCGTCACGCTTCTTGGTTATGCAGTTGGCCTGATGTTCCTCGTCCCTCCCATTGACCTTCTTCCGAATCGACGCCTCGTGATCACTACAATGGCATTCATGACGATCGCCCTTACGGGCGTGGCGCTGGCGCCGACGCCAACACTCCTCTTCGTCGCCTCGGCGCTGGTCGGCTTCACATCCACCGTCGTGCAAATGCTTGTGTCTATCGTCGCCGGCCTTGCATCGGACCACGATCGTGGGCGCATCGTGGGGACGGTGCAAAGTGGCATCATCGTGGGCGTGCTTGTCTCCCGTCCTTTGGCCAGCACCGTCTCGCAGTTTTTTGACTGGCGTATCCACTATGGCGCCATCGCAGTCCTAATCGCATTTATCACCTTCATCCTGTCGAGCGTAATCAAGGAAAAGCGGCCAACAACGGAAACAAGCTACGGCGCACTCATCGGTTCGATGTGCAGACTCTTCATTCAGGAGTCTTCGTTGCGCAGACATGCCGCCTACCAGTTTCTGTTGATGGGCGGGTTCAGCGTCTTTTGGACAGCCGCGGCGCTTCGTCTTTCTGCTGCACTCTTCAACCTTGGGCAGCTCGGGATAGCGCTGTTTGCATTTGCAGGGATCTCCGGCGCGCTGATAGCACCTTTCGCCGGCCGAATCGGCGATCGCGGATGGACTAACCGCGTAACATTGCTGGCGCACGCTTCGGCCATTCTCGGTTTTGTGCTGATCGGACTTGCGGCCGACGGTGGCTGGTCGATCTGGGCAACCGCAAGTCACACACAAGCATCGCTCGCGGTATTGCTGCTAGGTGCAGTGCTTCTGGATCTCGGCGTTGTCACCGACCAGGTACTCGGACGCATCGCCATCAATACAGTGCGGCCCGAAGCGCGCGGGCGTATCAACGCGCTCTATACCGGCGTCTTCTTTGTTGGTGGATCGGCGGGCGCAGCCCTTGCCGGGACGGCGTGGATGCGGGGTGGGTGGGCGGACGTCAGCGCTCTTGGATTGGCCTTTTCCATTGCGGCATTCCTGCTCAGCACTTTCAGATCAATCCAACGTCAATAGCTCAAGCGGCTCATGCGCCCGTCTGACGGCGCAAAGCGAACAATCGACGAGACGCGAGATATAGGAAGCCTGTGATGAACGGCAGCATCATCATGATCGCGGCATCAAGCAGTGTCGGGCGTGGCGGAATCCAGATCGCCGCATCGCGGTTGTCGAAACGGATCACGCGGTCGCCGCGCGCGGCCAGTTCTTCGCAGAACGGGCTCGTCCATCGGATCATCTGCGTGCCTAACCCGGCGATCAGCAGGATCGCTTCGTTGGTTTCCCCGCCGAAGCTGTCATAGGCCAGCTCAATGCCATTGGCTTGCACGGTGTTCATGGGTGTGGCTCGTCCGGATCAAGCTGGAGGCTGGAGTTCAACCAGGGGAAGAAGGCGCGAGTCCTCGACCGCCGCCGTACGGTGTCCAATGCCCGCGAGATAAGGCTCATGGCCGGCGAAGGCGATGAAGGACGCGGCGCTGCTTTGACGAACCAGCATCGCCATGTCCCACTTCTCACTTTCTGGACCGATCAGGAACGGGCCACCAGTGCCAAGAAACAGCAGATCGCCGCCACTCTCGCGCAGATGGGGCAGCGTATGCGTGATGTAGCGCTCAAACGCTTCCGCGCCGCTGATTGGCATGGAGGGTGCCAGTTCAGGGTTGGCCGAATAGTCGGCAACGTTGCGGAAGCGCAGGAGATTGAGCATCACGATCGGGCCGCGGAGATCGCGCCTCATGAAGGCGCGGCCAGCCTGCTGCGTCGGTTCTAAGTAGTTGGTCACTCGTTTCTCCCGTTTTGCTGGACGTGCCGAAGGCAAGCTGGTGGGCATGGGACGGATATCTTGCGCATCATTATTACCCGGACAAAATTTGCGCCGTCAATACTATCCGGGTATAAATCTGCACATGAGTTGTCACTGCGACTTTGCCGGGGGCGATTTGCGTGAAATACGAGGAAAGAAAGGCTGCTGTTCGGGCCTACAAGGAAAGAAAGCCGGCGGTCGGGATCTATGTCGTTCGCTGCGCAGCGACGGGGCAGTGTTGGGTCGGCCGCGCGCTGAACCTGGCGACCATCCAGACCCGATTGTGGTTCATGCTGCGGCAGGGCAGCAGTCCGCATCGCTCTTTACAGGCGGCCTGGCACGAGCACGGTGCCGAGGCCTTTTCGTTCGCCGCCGTCGAAACGTTCGAGGAGGACGAAAGCCTTTCGTATGCACGAGATCGTGCCCTGAAGGAGCGCCTCGCATACTGGGAAAAAGAGCTGGACGCGGAAGCTGTTTAGGCGGCGAGCCTGTTCGGCTCGGCCAAACGTGCCGACATTCGCGTCGACGCTGCGGAGGCAATTTGAGAGCCTCGCGCGTGCGTGCAACCGTCCAAACTGACATACCAGCTCGCGATAACACACGGTTTAACTCGGGCGCCATGTCACATTTCGGCAGTCCGCCCTGTCATGCTCTTCGTCAGAGAAACTCCAGAGGAGAGACGACGATGAAAAGGCATGATGTCGCAAAGATCGAGGCGGGTGCTGACGCCATTACGCTCATCAACATCTATGAGGTGGACCCAGAGAGACAGGCCGAACTGGCACGGCTGCTTTCCGAAGTCACGGAGGCCGCAATCCGCAACCGGCCGGGATTCATCTCGGTCAGTGTCCACAGCAGCTTCGACGGCAAGCATGTCGTTAACTACGCCCAATGGGCCTCAAAGGCGGACTTCGAGAATTTCATGAAGGCGCCTGGAACGCAGGACCAGTTGAAACGCTTCGCTGCGCTGGCCAAGTCGGTTTCACCGGCACTCTACAAAGTCGATGCAGTTCACACTGTAGGATGAGGGGGCGCTGCCAACGTGATGATTGACGAGCAATCCGAACCACTCTTCTCAGATCTTTGTCCACGCCTCGTTCGGCTCGCCTACCGCATGTTGGGATCGGTCGCGGATGCGGAAGACGTGGTTCAGGATGCCTGGCTTCGCTGGCTCGCCGCCGACAAGGAAACGGTGCGCGAGCCGACGGCCTTTTTGCGCACCATCGTCACGCGGCTCTGCCTCAACCAACTCAAGTCGGCGCGGCGTCGCCGCGAGACCTACATCGGCCCATGGCTGCCGGAGCCGATCTTCGATCCGGACGATGCAGATGCTGCCGATGACGTGACGTTGCCACTGATGGTGGCACTAGAACGCCTCTCGCCGCTCGAACGAGCGGCATTCCTTTTACACGATGTGTTCGGCATGACCTTCGACATGGTCGCTGAGGCGATTGGGCGCGAGCCTGCGACCTGCCGTAAGCTCGCCAGCCGGGCTCGCACGCATATTCACGAGGCGCGCCCCCGTTTTGCGCTCGGGAAGGAAGAGGGACTTCGGTTCGCCGAAGCGTTCTTCACGGCGTCGAGAACCGGAGACATGACGGCGCTAAGGGCGATGTTGGCGAAAGATGTCGTTGCTTATGCCGATGGCGGGGGCAAGGTTCCAGCGACACCCGAACCTCTAGTGGGGATCGAAGCCGTGATCGCCCGCCACGCCGAAATGGCTGCGACCTTTATCGAGCATCCTTCGCGACTGGTTCGCTATGTGCTCATCGATGGCTTGCCCGGTTTCGTCACGATCGAGAGTGGCAATGTGGTGCAGACGACAGCGCTACATATCGGCGACGGTAAAATTATCGGCATCTATGTCACGCGCAACCCAGACAAGCTGCAACGTGTGATGACTGATCCGATCCATTGACGAGGGCGCGTGAATCTTGCTGGTTAACCGCCCCGTGACCCTCCATTGGACCGCAGATCTCGATGTCCCCGTATTCGACACGACGACGCTCCATGCCGAGTCTGGGATGACTTTCGCAGCCTCTTAACCGAATTCCACCTCCGCTTTCTGTGAACAAGTGCCATTTCGATGCAGATACGTAGCCTGGTTCATGCCCGCATAAGCATTCGAACTCCGCGGAGTCTCATCAAAGGCTAATGACAACCTTCCCGAAATGCTTTCCGGCCTCAAGATACCTGAAGGCATCGCCGACCTCCGCAAGGTCGAATTGGGCGTCGATCACCGGCTTGATCTCGTTTTCGGCGATGCATGCGAGCATATCCTCGAAGTCGTCCGTATTGCCCACGGACACGCCCCGAATCGCGACGCGCCTCAGATTCAGAGTGATCAGGTTGATCTTCGCTTCCACGCCATCCAGGAAGCCGACAATCGATATGCTTCCTTGGGGTCGCAGTGCCTTCAGGCTTTCCTCCACGTTGGAGCCTCCGACTGTTTCGACGACAAGGTCGACACCCTGATGGCCAGTCAATCGCGCCACTTCTTCGCTGATACTAGAGCTGGTCCGATAATTGATCACAGCATCAGCGCCAAGCCCTGTCGCACGTGCGAGCTTGGCATCATCACTCGACGTGATGATGGCTTTTGCACCCGATGCTTTGGCAAACTGAAGCGCGAAGATCGAAACGCCGCCCGTACCGTGGAGAAGAACTGTGTCGCCAGCCTTAAGTCCGCCATAAGCGAGCGCATTCCAGGCCGTCAGCCCGGCAATCGGCAAGGTTGATGCTTCGGCGAAACTGAGGGCATCGGGGATCCTCATCACTTCTTGTGCGCGGAAGACTGGTGCGGTTGAATAGCTGCACGCCAAGTCGCTCCTCGAGCCTGGCAATGCTCTTGCTGACTGCCGAACGCGATAAGCCGAGCCGCTCCGATGCGATTGCAAAGCTCCCGGCATCTGCCGCGGAGACGAAGGTGCGAATGCCGTTGAGTAGCCCATCTGAGATCATGCCTGGATATTGGTGACAAAAACTACTCTGTCAATCGAGCAAACTCCGCTTACGATGATCGTAATGCACCAATATAGACAAATAGCTGTCCGGTTGGCGAAGGCTTGCATCAGCACTTCGAGATCGATCCGCAAAATCGGTGCGCCCATTCCCGAAACGCCTGTAGCGCTGGCCGTCGTTCCCTTCATCAGCATTGAGATCACTCCTGCCGGGACGAATCCTTCTGCCCATTTTTTCGGTCCGGGCGGTTAGCACGGGTCAGAGATTCGCAATCGGCAGGACAAGGGCTTGTCCACGTGTTCCGCAGTGCCCGCGCAGAACGGCAGCGCCTCTTGCACACAAGCAGCGTTCAGTCTGATGTCCTCCATTCCCTTAATACCTGTACAACATAGACCTGTTGCGCAGGTGTCGATGGGCCAAAAGCCGACATGTCAATTCTATTCGACTAGCTCATGGGCAAGGTGCCCGCGTTTCACTGATCACGTCCTTGAATCTTCGCCGATTGCGGATGTCGATCGGCAAATGCTCCTACAACCAGGATGGCGTGATCGAATTCCCGTGCGACCCGCATGGACGACGGCGACCGCCGTGCACTCGATGCACACTTGCCCGCGGCTAGAAGCACCAACCGAAGATCAAGCCTGCCATCGTCTTGCTTGCGTGGCTCACGCTGCGAAAAAAGCTGGATGATCACGCTCAGAACCGCGACACTTACGGCCGCCTGCAACAGACCCGCGACAGCGGCCGGCATTCAACGCGCAAATCGACTGCGGTGCTCGCATTGCTCGAGCGGGCGGACAGCATGCCCGCTTGGCCGATAAAGCAAAGCTTTACGAAAACTCGGCAGGATAGTTCCTAAGTCGCTGCGGCGACGATCCCCGATTTCAGTGCAGGTTCGCGAAACGATCCTAATTCGTCATGCCGAGACATTGCAGATGCAGCTCCTGCCGGGCGCCCAACTCGAGCGTTCGAGGGCAATTCGAGGCATCGGCCGGTGAACGGCATTTCGCTCTGCTTGCGTTTGGTGCAATTGCCGTTGGTATGGTCAATGAACAATGAGTGGGTAGGGAGCCTTCAACAGTTTGTTGACGGTATCTCATCAAGCGTAGCGGTCATTGCGCCCGCGACGGATCGGGGATTTCCGATCACGGCGTGGAATCCAAACTTCATCGAGATGGTCGGGCGGCCGCGGCTCGGCCGGGTCGGGCCGCCATACGTCGAGACCTTGTTTCCGACCTACGCCCGGCGCGAACTGGTTTCGAAAATCGAACAGTGCTTCGCCACGCTCGAGCCCATGGAGCTGGAGCAGGCGTACGATTTCTCGGACCAGACGCATTGGTGGCGGCTGTCGTTGAAGCCATTCAGGGTCGATGCCATCGCGCAAGGCCAACATCAGGTGCTTCTGAGCGGGATCGACATCACCACGAAGATGCGCCTCTTGAAGGATCTCGAAGTCAGCACCTCCCGCTTCCGCCTCGTCGTCGATGCCGCATATGATGCAATCATATCGATCGATCACGAGCAGCGCATCGTGCTGTTCAATCGTTCCGCCGAAATCCTGTTCGGTTACAGCCGGGAGGAAATACTGGGACAGTCGATCGAGATCCTGATCCCTGAAGCGAACCGCGCACGTCACAGGACCCACGTCAATCGCTTCGCCACCTCGCCCATCCAATCGCGGCAGATGGAGGAGCGAAATCGGGTCTATGGGCGACGCCGCGACGGAAGCACCGTACCGCTGCAGATCGCGATATCGAAGATCAACAACGGGGGACTGGTCGAGTTCACGGCGATCGTGCGGGACATATCCGAGCAGGTGCGCCTGACGGAGCTGCTCGAGGAGCAGGCGACCACCGACGAACTGACCGGGCTTCCGAACCGTCGCCAGCTCGGCGCCTTCGTCGAGGAGCTGGATTGCTTGAGGCGATCCTATGCCGCGCTGCTGGTGGACATCGATCACTTCAAGTCGATCAACGACCGCTTCGGTCATGATGTCGGGGACGAGGTGTTGAGGAGCCTGGCGAGATTGCTCCGTTCGGCGGTCCCGCCCGATCAGCTCCTGGCAAGAATAGGCGGCGAAGAGTTCGTGTTCGTGCTCGAAGGCGCGTCCTCCACTGAGGCGCGAGACTTCGCCGAGGAGGTGAGGGCGATGGTCCAGGCGCTACCCGTCCCCGCAATCGGCGGCAAGCCGCTGACGGTGAGCATCGGCGTGGCGACCACGGGCGAGCAGGGGACGGATTTGGCCGGCGTCCTGAAGCGAGCGGACGATGCGCTCTATCGCGCCAAGGAGAACGGCCGCAATCGCGTCGAGATGGCGGCGTGAGGGTTAAGGGCCGGCGGGCTCCTTGGGAGGCCTTGGATTGCGTCGCTCGCGCTCGCGATGCCGAGTCGTTCGCCTTTCAAGTCGAGGCTGAAAAGCTTCTCAAGGGAAGAAGGCAGCTCATGCAACGTTTGTCGGTGATAGGCTAACCGAGCAAAAGCGGTTTAGGCAACGCCGCCATAGCTCAACGAGCGAAGGTGGCAAGCGACTTAGAGAATCGCTTCCCCGCGGTACCGAACTATCGGGGGCTGCATCCCTGCATTTTCCACACATTTTCACAGGATGGGGTAATGCCAAATGCGCAGCATGAAATTTATGCCCTATAAAACAAGGACTTGTTCTGCTTTTTTAAAATAGGAAATCTTACCGTTGTGTGCTCCTGCGTAGATCTCGTCTCTTGTTTCCTCGAGAAAATTGCACCTATTTAGCTCCTGTTATTCAGGGGGAGGAGCTATGAACACCACCGAAGCCTTGCTGAAGGGCGCCCTCGCAATCGTTGCCCGTTCGGCCTTTCCGCTCGACGTTCTGCTGAAGATTGTTGCGCCTACTGCCGGAAGCGAAAAGCAGCTCGGTGCCTGCAATCTCTGCGACGGCGAAACCCCACAGGCGGAAATCTGCAAAACGTCCAAGCTTGGCAAAGGCAATTTCAGCCGCGCCTTGGCGCGTTGAGTTGGGCCCGGTGTAGTCATCCGTGTCCGTAGCGAACGCCTGCCTGTCCACGTGTACCCGCCGGCGCCTACCAATGGCAGGGCCGCAGCCGGTATGAGGAAATTATGAGCGAAGATCTGTCCGCAAAACTCGACATCTTGATCAGGCTTCAGGCCGCCGCTCTGACCGCCTCGATGAATGCAACAAAGGACAAAATCGAATTCCTGTCCAAGGCGGGCCTTCGCCCTAGTGGCTCAGCACAGTGATTTTGACGGGTTGGGTGCGGCGGTCAAATTAGCTCCGGCAGGTCTTTCGGATCAACGAGGACCTCGATGCTGCGAGGGGTCCTTGGCTGCCGTCTGATGAGGCCGGCGCGTTCGAGCGTCAGCACCATCTGGTGGACCGAAGGCGGGCTGACGCGGAAATATTCTTGCATGTCGGTTTCGGCCGGGGGCCTGCGATGCAGCCGGGTATAGAGGTGGATAAAAGCCAGATACTGCCCCTGCGTGGGCGTGAAGGGTTTTGTCGAAGGACTCACGCCGGCCATCCGATTCAGTTGTTCGTGCGTGCCTCGAACGAGGAGGCACGCCATGAATGTACGCTATCGGGTCGAACTCAGCCAAATCGAGCGCACCGAACTGAGGGCGCTACTCAGCGGCGGCAAGCATGCGTCCCGCAAGCTCAAGCGAGCGCAGATTTTGCTGGCTGCAGATGCCGGGGCCGGCGACGAAGAGATCGCCAGGAGCGTTGGCGTGAGCGGCTCGACCGTGTATCGGACCAAGCGACGCTTCGTGGAAGGCAATCTGGAGCGGGCGCTGAGCGAAGAGCCGCGTCCCGGAGCGGAGCGCAAACTCACTGGCAAGGAAGAAGCCTTGCTGGTGGCGACCGCCTGTGCCAGCCCCCCAAAGGGCCGTGCCCGCTGGACGCTCAAGCTGCTGGCAGGCGCGATGGTCAAACTCACCGAACACAAGAGCCTGTCGCAGGAGACGGTTCGGCGGCGCTTGGCCGAAAATGACCTCAAACCCTGGCGCAAAGACATGTGGTGCATTCCGCAGGTCGATGGCGAATACGTCGCCAGGATGGAGGACGTGCTTGATCTCTATGCCGAAGCGCCCGATCCCAAGCGGCCGGTCGTGTGCTTCGACGAAAGCCCGGTGCAACTCATCGGCGAGGTCCGTCAGTCCATCCCGGCCAGGCCGGGTCAGCTCGAACGTTACGATTACGAGTATCGTCGCAATGGTACGATCAATCTCTTCGTTCTCCTCGACGTGCATCGTCCCTGGCGCAAGGTCAAAGTCACTGAGCGGCGAGCGGCAGAAGATTACGCCCAATGCATCCGCGACCTCGTCGACATCCATTATCCCGATGCCGAGACCATCCGCGTTGTGCAGGATAACTTATCGACCCACTCCGCCGGCGCCCTGTATCAAACGTTCCCGCCCACCGAAGCCAGACGGATCTTGCGGCGGATCGAGTTCCACTACACCCCAAAGCACGCAAGCTGGCTCAACATGGTTGAGATCGAGATCGGCGTCCTGCGCGGTCAGTGCCTCGCTCGCAGGATCGACGACCCAAAGCGACTGCGTCGCGAAATCACCGCTTGGGAACGGCAAAGAAATGCTGCCCGCTCCCGCATCAAATGGATGTTCACGACGGAAAAGGCCCGCGCAAAAATGGGGCGAGCCTACCCAGACACTTCCAAAGAGTCATAATCTCTGTGCAGAGGTACTAGCCTGATCGCCGACATCCTCGGAACGACCTCGAACCATGTCAGGGTCGCCTTGTCCAAGGGGCGCAAACCCACGAAGTCCGACAAATCCAAAGCAAGCAGGTGATCATCAGATGCCCGGCGATACCGAAAACGAACTCCTCGAAGAGATGCGCGCCGTGAAGTCGCTCCTCATCCTTCAGGCAATGGCACTCGGGTGTCAGCAGAAACACGTCGCGGCCGCCCTGGGCGTCAGCGATGCGACGCTCTCGCGCATGTTCCCAAAAGGCTTCGGCAAGGAAATCGCGAAGATCGCCGAACGTCGGTTCAGCTCCGAAACGGAGGCATGAAATGACCGACGAACAGGCGGATCAGATCCTCAATGAGTTAGAGATGCTGCGCAAGCTAAAAATGCTTGAGATGTTCGAGAAAGGGTACTCGCAGGGCCAGCTCGCGCAGGTTCTGGGTGTTAGCCAGCCGACCGTCAGCCGGATGATGCCGAAGATCGCGCTCAAGAAAGGCTAGCCCGATGAAGGAGAGAACGTCGGTCGTCGACTGGTCCGGCAACTACGAAGAAACGTGCCTGCAGTTGGCCAAGCATCTCGGCAACAGCAAAATTCGACGTAGACTTTTCGACGCCATCTACGGACGGGTATCAACGCCGCGGTCCCGCAAACAGATGCGCGTTGCCGCCGGGCTGCGTCCGGGCGACGAACAGCAGGCTCAGAACGAGCTTGATCATCTGGCACGATATGGGTTGATCCGCCGGCAGGATAACGACGGGACCGTTAACGATGGTAGCCGCTACCTGTATAGCAAAGACCCGAACGTCCGTGCTCACCGCAAAATCATCCTGAATATGCCGACAATCCAAAACTGGCCGCGAGAGTACCGACTAAACGCAGGCCTGCAGTTAAAGTCACGAGCGCTAAACAAGTCACGGTCCGCGCCCTGCGAAAACGGGACCACCTTAATGTTCTGTATCTCACCGCAAACCCAGACAAGCGGCACGCGCTGCGCGTGGACGTCGAGGTCCGGCAGGTGATGAACGCAGTACGCGGTTCGAAACTGCGCGACAACATCACCATCCATCAATCGCCTGCGGCGGATCTGGACTCGCTCATCGAGGGGCTGAACGACCACAGGCCGCGCATCGTGCACTTCTCAGGGCACGGCTATAGGGGCGGTGTCGCCGTGGACCACCCCCAAGTCAAGCGTCCGAAAAGTGGACGCGTGATGACCTTCAATATTCTCTCGAAGGCACTTGCCGCGACAGACACTCCGCCTAACGTCATCGTGCTCAACGCTTGCGAAAGCGCCAGAGCACGCAGCGCTCTGCTGCCCCCGGCTCAGGCCATTGTTGTGATGCAAGATTCCATCAGCGATATCGCGGCCACGAGTTTTGCGGTCAAATTTTATGCGGCCATCGCGGCGGGTCAGTCGCTGCAGGCCGCTTTCAACCAAGGCGCGGTCGCCGTTGCAGAAGCGTCCATCAACGAGGCCGCGACGCCACAACTCATCGTCGCTAAAGACATCAATCCAAAAAAAATGATTCTGACTTGAGAGAAGTAACCTCACTCACTAGCACCGAGCGTAGCCCGGATGAGCGAAGCGAGATTCGGCGATTGGTCGGGCTTTGGTCCCGCGTGTCGCTGCGCTCACGCGGCTACTCACCGTGTATGCCGACTACTTCTTTCCTCGAAAGTGATTTGCCCGACGAGCGCGCTCCGCAAATTTCCGTCAATCCCCCGCGTCAAAAATATTTCTGTTTTTCCGAACTGAATTCCGGTGTATGTTCTCCCGCGTTCCGCCTCAAGCAGAGGGGCGTGTCGCCATCGTCACGAAACGTGAGACGGAATGCGATGGACGCGGCAACATCGCGCGCGCTTTTCGATTGCAGGGCTGTTTTTCGTGAGCGATCGATGCGCGCAAGGCGAGCGATGCGCTGCGGACGGCGAAGTCGTGTGGTCCCGGCGCCCCAAGGCTGGCGCTAAGGTTTGCGGATGTCGCGCGGAGTCCGACCGGGCTGTGAAGCGCTGACGTCGCAAGGCGACGGTGACAACAAAGTCTGGCTCACCGGGGAGAGCGCGGAGTAAGCCGTAAAACCATTGCGCAGGGAAGGCCGGTGTGATTCCGCCTTGCCTGTGGTTACTCCCGTGTGCGCTTCTCGCGCAATTCTTGCACACGGGGCCGCGGGTGCGGCGGGCACCCGGCCTTCCCTGCGCCCTCTGCTCTTGGAGGGTCAAGGTTCGCGACACAACTCGGGCGCCGGCGCGCCGCGAGAATGCGGACGCATATCGCATGGCTTTTTTGAAAATTGAATCCGAAGTTTTTTTGCTACCGCCAGCGCGAGGCGCGCGGGCGATGCGACAATCCAGAGCGAGATGAATTTTTGGTTGAACCGGTACCGGCCGTGGTGGCGGACTGCGTGGCTTACGCGCCTTCCGCCGCGCACTCGGGGCAGGCATCGCCGATGCCCTCCAAGACCTCCATCATCGCGGCGACTGCTTCCTCCGCCGAGACGCCCGCCGGCGGCCGCTCGCGCGCCATGAGAAGCGCGCGGGCGCGGGCCTCTGGATCGGCGCGATCCTGTAGCCAGCCGTGCGCCTCGCATTCGCAGATGGCGCCGGCCTCGAGCAGCACCGAGATTACCCAGCCCTGCAGCGTCCGGATCGCCTGCCGCCGCCCTTTCATCACCAGCATCAAGATCGCTCCCGCGCCCGGACGAATCCGCCGTCCCCTTCGCTTGTTCCGGCTGCTAGCACGGGGCAGGGATTCGCAAGTGGCGGAGCCCCTCGCTGTCCACCGTTCCGCCACGCTATGCACAAGGGACTTCAAGGGCTGGGCGCGGAGGTCTAGACTGCGACCCGCACGGAGTCGGCCTGCAGGGGGATCGCATGGGCTTGCTCACACGGCGTGACGCGCTGCTCGGGACAGCCGGGCTTGCGGCAGCAGGCATGCTTCCGCGTCGATCCAGCCTTGCCGCGCCGCCGCCCGAGGCGGCAGAGCGCGCCGACATCGATCGCATCCTGCAGGCGAAGGTCGCCGCCGGAGAGATACCTGGCATCGTTGCCATGGCCGCGAACGAGCGCTCGGTGCTTTATCAGGGCGCGTTCGGCTTCCGTAACATGGCCGATGGCGCGCGCATGTCGACTGACACGGTGTTCCGCATCGCCTCCATGGTGAAGCTCCTGACCTCAGTCGCGGCGCTGCAGCTCGTCGAGCAAGGCAAGCTTCGGCTCGATGAGCCGGCCGCCGCCGTCGACCCCTCGCTCGCCGCCGAGCAGGTGCTCGCCGGGTTCGACGCGAAAGGCGTCCCGCGGCTGCGCCTCGCGCAAAAGCCGATCACGCTGCGCCAGCTCCTGTCGCACACCTCTGGCTTCAGCTATGTGCTGTGGGATCCGAACGTGGTGCGCTATCTGAAGGCCGCGCGCCATCATCCGCATCTGCCGCGCAAGCCGCTGATGTTCGAGCCCGGCACGCGATGGGCCTATGGCAACAGCATCGACCATGTCGGCCGCATGGTGGAAATCGCCAGCGGCCAAAGCCTCGATCGCTATTTCCGCGACCACATCACGGGCCCGCTTGGCATGGACGACACGGCGTTCTCGCTGAGCGAGAAGCAGCGCGCGCGTGAGGCCAGCCTGCATGTGCGCGAGGCGGATGGCGCGCTGGTGCCGCAGCCCCTGGAAAGGCAGGCGATGCCGACGACGTTTTCAGGGGGCGGAGGCATCTATTCCACGGCGCCGGATTATCTGACGCTCACGCAAGCGCTGCTTGCCGGCGGAAGCCTCGGCGGTGCACGCATCCTGCGCCCCGAAACCGTGGCCCTGATGTCGGTCAACCAGATCGGCAATCTGCAGGCGGGCGTGCTCAAGACCACCAATCCGGCGCTGTCCAACGACGTCGATTTCTTCCCCGGCACGCGTCTGCGCTGGGGCCTCGGGCACATGATCAATCTCGATCCCGTGCGCGAGGGCCGCCGGGCGGGCAGTCTCACCTGGGCCGGCCTGTTCAATACCTATTACTGGATCGACCCGACGATGCGGATCGCGGGCGTGATCATGATGCAGATCCTGCCCTTCGCCGATACGCATGCGCTCGTGGCCTATCGACACTTCGAGCGCGGCATTTATCGCGACTTCGGGCAGGCCTGACGGACGGTGAATGGGACGCCGCGCCCGCGCGACCAGATTCCTACTTCCGCCGCGTGCGCCGCGCCGCCTTGCGTGTGCGTGTCCGTCTCGTCCGCGTCTGCGCAGCCTTCCTGGCCGCCGCCGAACGGCCCTTCGCGCCCTTGGTGCGGGCGGCCTTGCGAGCGGCTTCCGAGCGGCCGCGTGCGCCCTTGGTCCGCGCAGCCTTTCGCGCTGCGGCCGAGCGTGAGGCGGCGCTGCGGCGGCCGGCTGCGCGCTTGGCCTGCTTCGACAGCGCGCTGCGCGATGCGGAGCTCCGCGGCTCGCGCTTCAGCACGCCCTTCACTGCGCGCGACACGCGTGGCTGGCGTTTGGTCTTGCGCCGTCCCTGGCCGGCCTCATAGGCGTATTTGGCGCTGCGGCGGGTGCTGGCCTTCGCCTTGCCCTTGCGTGGCGGCGGCAGGTCGACGCCGGCGCGGCGCGCTTCGGAGAGGCCGATGGCGATCGCCTGCTGCGGCGACCTCGCGCCATGCTCGCCTTCGCGAATCTTGTCCATCTCCTCGCGCACGAACTCGCCGGCCTGCGTCGTCGCCGATTTGCCCTGGCGCTTGTCCTGCTGGGCCTTCCTGATGGTCTGCTTTCGTGGCATCGCGCTGCTCCTTTCGATCTCAGCGAGACGATTGTCCTTAAGGAACGCATTGACTCGCCAAATGATCCCGGCAGCGGCAAGCTCGGGCTCGTTCAGTCGCCGAAATGAAAGGCGTCCTTGATGCCGTCCACCACGAACTGCGTCGCGAAGGCGGCAAGCAAAATCCCGAGCAGCCGGGCAAGCACGATGTTGCCCGTGCGCCCCAAGATCCGGGCAAGCTGGCCGGCCAGCAGAAAGGAGATGGCCGAGGCGATCGCAACAACAAGGATGATGAGCACCAAGGCGAGCAGCCATAGCGGATCGCCGCCGGTGCGGCTTGCGAGCAGGAGCGTCGCGGTGATCGCCCCAGGGCCTGCGATCAGCGGAATGGCGAGCGGGAAGGCCGCGAGATCGGCAACCTTCTCGCGCGCCGCGGTCTCGGCATCACGGCTCTCCTGCCGCATGCGTTCGCCAAAGATCATCCGCGTGGCGACGCTGAACAGCAATATGCCGCCGGAAATCTGGAATGCCGACAGCCCGATCCGAAGCTGGGCCAGGAACCAGTTTCCGAGCAGCGCCGTCACGATCAGGATGACGCCGGCAATGAACGAGGCGCGGACCGCCAGCACGCGCTTCTGCGCGAAATCGAGACCTTGGGTGATGGCGATGAAGGCGGGCGCAAGTCCGATCGGATCGATGACCAGGGCCAGTGTCACGACGGAGGACGTCACATAATTGAGCATGGATCGGCACCCCCAGTGACATCAGGGCAAAGTCGCCTAGCGCTTCGCTTCGTTGGATTTGGTTTCGAGCCGGTCCAGCAATTCGCGCTGGGCCTCGTTGATCTTGGCGCGCGCGGTCGGCAGGTCGAACCATTCGGCGCGGTCGACTTCCGGAAATGTCTGCCGCCTGCCGCTGCGCGGTGGCCATTCGATGTCGAACGTGTTGCTGCGGATGGCATCGACATCCACATCGCAATCCGCGGCAAAGGCCGTGACGACTTTGCCGCCGCGCTGGCGGATCTCGCCCAAGGAGACCAGCGGCACGGAAAGCTCGATGCCGAGTTCCTCGCAGAACTCCCGGCGCGCCACCTGTTCGGGCTGCTCGTGCGCGCCGAATTCGCCTTTGGGGATCGACCACGCACCAAGATCCTTGTTGCGCCAGAACGGTCCGCCCGGATGCACCAGCAGCACTTCCAGCCGGCGGCCCTTGGTCCTGAAGGCGAGCACCCCTGCGCTTTTCGCCGGCACGACCGCCGCTCACCGGGACCGTTCGGCCTTCGCAGCGGCGGCGATGTCGCGCTCCCAACCGAACACGGAGCGGCCGTCGAGCTCAGCCGATGCGGCGCGTTCAGTTGCGATGAAGGTCTCGAGGGAGGGGCCCCTTGCATGGCGCTCGAGCCGGCGCGCCTGATCGTCAAGGCGCTTGATGGCAGTAAGTTCCTCCTCGCGGCCGAGCCTCGCGCCCTGTACCGCGGATTTCAGCACGCGGATGGTCTCGTCATAGACCTTGATCGGCACGGGGTAGGGATGCCGGTCCTTGCCGCCATGAGCGAGCGAGAAGCGCGCCGGATCCTGGAAGCGGTAGGGCGCGCCGTGCACGACTTCCGCCACCATCGCAAGCGAGCGCACGGTGCGCGCGCCGACTCCGGGCGTCAGCAACAGCTCGGCGAAATCCTGCGGCCCTTGCTGCTCCGCGGCGGTCAGGGTCGCATGCAGGCGCCGCGCGAACACGTCCTTCGGTCGCACATCGTGATGTGCCGGCATGATCAGATGCGGCAGCAGTGCTTGCTTCGGGGTAGTGTCGGTCAGCGCCTCGAACTCGGAGACGATGCGGTCGGGGCCGAGTTCGCTGAGCAGCTCGAGCTGCGCGCCGCGCGACATTTTCGCACGGTGATCGGTGAGATTGACGATCTCGCCTTGGCGCGGACCATCGATCGCGCTGTGCGGCTCGTCGACAAAATCCTGCAGCGCTTGCGAATGCCAGTGGTAGCGGCGCGCCTGCCGCTTGTCGCCGTTCATGCCCTGCTGCACCACGGTCCATTTGCCGTCATCGGTGACGAAGAAGCCGTGCAGGTAGAGGTCAAAGCCGTCCTGAACCGCCGCGCTGTCGACCTTCGCTACCAGGCGGCTGGCGCGGGTCAGCCTGGCGCCGTCGAAGCCGACGCGCTCGCCGAGCTGACGCAGTTCGTCCGGCGTTTTGCGCGAGTGCTGGCCGCGCCCGCCGCAGACATGGATGCCGAGCTCGCTTTCGAGCGGCTTCAGCCCGCGCTTCAGCGCCCCGATCACGCTGGTGGTGATGCCCGAGGAGTGCCAGTCCATGCCCATGACGGCGCCGAACGACTGGAACCAGAAGGGATGTGCAAGCCGCTGCAGGAACTCGTCCCGCCCGTAGTGATGCACGATCGCCTGGGTGACGATGGCACCGAGCTGCGCCATGCGGCTGGCCAGCCAGGGCGGAACGCGCCCGGTGTGGAGCGGAAGGTCGGCGCTGCCGGTGCGTCTGGCCATGGGTTTGCCGAGCTGCGTTGGACGATTCTGTTCGAGTGCCATTCATCGCCCTTCGCGGTGGGCGGGGCAACTGTTTTGCGGCGCTCACAGCTCGCCGCGCCGTGCCATCTCCTTGATCCGATCGCCGGTGCGGCAGGCGATCGCCTGAATTGTCAGCGAGGGATTGACTCCGCCGACCGTCGGGAACACCGAGCCGTCGCAGATCCACAGATTGCGGATGTCCCAGCTTCGGCAGTCGGCGTCGACGACGCTGGTCCTGGGATTGTCGCCCATGCGCGCGGTGCCGTTGAGATGGGCGGTGTCATCCTCCTGGTCCCAGATCTCGCGCGCGCCGACGGCCTCAAGCGCCTGGCGCATGAAGGCGAGCGCATGGCGATTGAGCTTTTTGTCGTTGTCGCACCAGGAGTAGGTGACGCGTGGAACCGGCAGGCCAAAACGGTCCTTCTCGTCCGTCAGCGTCACGCGGTTGCGCTCCTGCGGCATATATTCGCCGACGATCTTGAGCCCGACCGTGTGGTTGTAGCGCTGCATCTCGTCGACCAGCGCCTGGCCCCACAGCCCGCGCGCGGTGGCGAGCGTGTTGCTCCAGAGCACGGGCAGCGGACCCTGGCTCATATAGGCGTAGCCGCCGAAAAAATCCTTGCCGCGGTCTTCATAATTCCAGTGCTCGGTGAGGGCGAGCGACGGCGGCGCCTTGTAGGAGCGGACCTCTTCATCGACCACGCCCCACACCGCCTGGTTCGCCTGCACCATGAGGTTCTTGCCGACCAGCCCGGAGGAATTGGCAAGCCCATCCGGAAAGCGCGGTGTGGCCGACATCAGGAGCAGGCGCGGTGTTTCGATCGCGTAGCCCGCCACGACCACGTTCCTTGCCCTCTGAAAACGCCACTCCCCCTCGCGATAATAGTGCACGCCGCTGACGCGATCGCCGTTGACCTCGATGCGGCCGACCATGGCGAGATCGCGGATTTCGGCGCCCGCCTGGATGGCCCTGGGTATCCAGACCAAGAGCGCGCTCTGCTTGGCGTTGGTGGAACAGCCGATCACGCAGAAGCCGCGATAGACGCAAGGCGGCGAGGCGCCGCGCGGCGCGGAGAGCGTGGCGATCGGCGTCGGCGTCCATTGAATGCCGAGTGCTTCGGCGCCGCGCGCCAACAAAAGTGCCGGCGCGTTGAGTTCATGGGCGCGATAGGGATAGCGCGGCCGCTCCGGTCCCCAGGGATAGCTCACGGGACCTGCGATCTTCAGCGCCTGTTCGACCTGCTCGTAATAGTCCCACATCTCGCGCCAATCGACCGGCCAGTCCGCGCCGTAGCCGAGCAGCGAGCGCGACTTGAACCATTCGGGCCGAAACCGCAGCGAGACCATCGCGAAATGCACGGTCGAGCCGCCGACGGATTGGCCGGAATTGTTCGAGCCGAGCTGCAGCGGATTTTCGCCGTCGACGATGCGCTCGTCGGTCCAGTAAAGCTTGGTCTGTGCTTCCTCGTCGGAGGCGAAATCTTCCAGCGGCCGCCAGAACGGTCCGGCATCGAAGCCGACCACCGAAAAGCCGGCCTCCGCGAGTTTGCAGGCAAGCGTGCCGCCGCCCGCGCCGGTGCCGACAATGGCAAAATCCACCGCGTCACTATCGGCATATTGCCGCATCGGCATCCAGGCACTGATGCGAAACACATCGGGCGCGTGGCCGTTGCGCGCCCGCGGCGTGGTCATCGGGTCATCAGGAGCCAGGGCGTTGACGCGGGGCTCACCGGCCGACACGACGGTTCTCCCGCAAAGCTTGCGCCGCGCGACCTGGCTTTGACTCCGCGGCCTCCCAGGGATCGCGGAAATCGGCGCGCAGCCGCACATAGCCGCGTGGGCTGGCCGGTCCGCCCCAGCCGATTTCGTTCCAGGCGGTCGGATGAGCGTAATAGGTCTTGACGATGTCGGGCAGGAGCCGCGCCTTGAAGAACAGTGCACAGGGCATGTCGCGCCAAGCGGCGTCATCGAGTTCGCCGTCCTGCATCTGGCGCAGGAGTGCGTCCTGCTGATCCGCGGCGAGCTTGGCAAACAGGACGTCATGGAGAGCGGCGGCTTCCCTGTCGATCGCGAACAACCCGCGCTTCCAGGCTTCTTGCGCCGGCGGCAATTGCGCATGGCGATAGCCATCATGCAAACCGCGCGAGAGCTTGCGATCGAGCAGGGCGGCAATCGGAACGGGCCGGGATCGCTCGGGCGGTTGCGGGATGATGCGATCACAGAGGGCCAACAGCGTCGTCCATTCCGCGTCGGAGAAGAAGCTGTGCGCCGCCGGATCGATGCCAAGCCGCTCGTCGATCACCCGGCGCGTCATGTCGTTCCAGGACGGCGTGTTGCGTTTGGCGAGCACGTCATAGCCGGGATAGAGATCACGCATCTCTTGCCTCCTCGCGCAAGGAGAGGGCGGCCAGTCCCGCGAGCGCCAGGCCGGCGAAGCTCGGTGGTGCCGGCAGTGGGGGGCCGTTGAGTATGTTCTGTCGCCAGTTGCGCCAGCCGCCCATGTTGCGGTGAACGCCGTAGGCATGAAAGGCGACGCCGGCAAAACCGATCGCGGCGGTCAGCCGCAGCCACCAGCGCGAGAAGGCGCGGCGGGGGCGCTTTGGACCGAGCGCGACTTCGCTCATCACCAGCGCTGCTCCCGGCGGCAGCGTCACCGGAACGAACATGAATGGATTGTGGTAGGCGCCGCGAAAATGCAGGAGACCGGCTTCGCCCACGGTGCCCAGCAGACCTGCAGCGGTGAGTGCGGCGGTCAGCCGGCCGATCGGAAGCTTGAGAAAACGCGGCCGCTGACCCGAGCGCGCATCGCGTACGCGCTCGGCCATGAAGCCGAACAGGCCGGACAACAGCAGTGCGCTGGGCGCACCGAGCGGCGCGCCATAGAAAAGATTCTCCCAGCGCCACCCGCCCGGACGTTTGAGAACGTTGTAGAGATGAAAGCCGGTGCCGACCGCCCCCGTCAACAGCGCCGCGCCATAGCTCGCGTCGCGGATGCGATGGGCTGTGGCGCGTCGGTCCATGATGCCGTGGCCGCTCGTCATGAGCGCGAGGCTTGATACGGCCAGCGGCACATACATCGCCGGATTGCAGAACGAGCCGCGGTAATGTTCGATCGCGCTGTCGGCGAGCACCGAAAACGCCAGCACGCCGGCCGCGCAGTTCAGCCGCCGCGCCGCCGTGACGGCCGGCTTTTCCTTTCGGCGAAAAATGGTCCCTCGCCCGGGACGAGCCCTGCGGGACAATGCCGGTCGCCTCCGCGGGGCCAGCAAGGCGGCCCCGCAAACGGCCGTGAGCGCCGCGCCAACCCCCGCGGCAACCATATCGCTGCCGATCTGGCGCCCTGAGGTGATGGTCATGCGTTCCTGCTCAATCGCCGTACTCGCTCCAAATCCCGCAGATCGCGGCCGCGCTGGCTGCCCAGCAAGGTCGCAAGTCCCAGAGCTGCAATTCCAAGCAGGGCGGCGGCCCGCAACCAATGCGGATCGAAACTACTGACCTCCTCGCTGGCTTGCGCATCGAAGCGGCCGTGCGCGCCGGTATCGCCGGGCGGCGGCGCAAACATGTTATCGGATGTATCTGGATCGCGCGGTTCGTCGGCGAGCTGGCCCGAATAGCCTTTGCGCGCGAGAATGTCGTCGACGACATGCGGCGCGATCATGTTCCCGGCGATCGCCTTCAACGTGGGTGCGCCGATCCACAGCTCGCGCGGCGCCAGATGGGCCGCGCGCACGATCTCGCGCGCGATTCCCTCGGGTTGAAAGATCGGCGGCAGCGGCTGGGCTTTCCTGCTCATGCGGCTGCGTGCCCAGTCGAACTGCGGTGTATTGACCGCCGGGAGCTGGACCATGGTGAGCCTGATGCTGCTGCCCTCATGGATGAGTTCGGTGCGCAGGGAATCGGTGAAACCGCGCACCGCGAATTTCGCGGCGCAATAGGCGGACTGCAGCGGAATGGCGCGGTAGCCGAGCGCTGAGCCGACCTGGACGATTGTTCCGCGGTCGCGTCGGCGCATCCGCCTCAAGGCGGCAAGAGTTCCATGGACCTGTCCGAGATAGGTGACCTCGGTGACGCGACGAAATTCCTCCGGTGTGATCTCGTGCACCGGCGCAAAGATCGTCACCATCGCGTTATTGATCCAGATATCGATGGGGCCCAGTTCACGCTCGATCTGATCGGCCGCCTGTTCGACTGCGGCTGGGTCGGCGACATCGACGCAGATCGCAAGAGCCCTTCGGCCGAGCTGCCCGATTTCGCCGGCTGCGCTGTCGAGCCGCTTCCGCCCCCGCGCCAGCAGCGCGACATCGGCGCCTTGCCGTGCGAATTCGAGCGCGATCGCACGGCCAACCCCTGCGCTTGCACCTGTTACGACGATGTTGGGCATTCACGCCTTTCCGAAGGACATGACGCGCTGGTTTCGCGGTCAAGTGGCTCGGTCATTCGGACAATCGCAAACGCGCCACCTTCGTTCCCGGTATTTTCTGCGAAGCACAGCCGGCGCGGTCGCGTCGGGAACGCGGTCGTCCTCGCATCGTTGAAGAGCGGAGGCCGTACGGATGTCGCCTTGGCCTACGCGGGAACGACGGTGCCAGCAAACGAAAGGTAATCGCCATGCAGATCACCAACTTCAAAGACATGTACATCGCGGAGCTTCAGGAACTGGTCAGCGTGGAACAGCAACTGGGCAAAGCCCTAGGGCGGATGGCCGGCGTGGCGTCGCATCCGTCATTGAAGGATGCCTTCGAGAAGCACCGGCGGCAGACCGCGACGCAATGTGATCGTCTCGGCTCGATCCTGCAAAAGCACAAGGCGGAGGCGGATGCGCACACCGATCAGGCGCTCCAGGCGATGATCAAGGAAACCGAGAAGATGATCGGTATGCTCAAGGGCGACGACCTGCGTGATGCCGGGCTGCTGGCTTCGGCGCAGAAGCTCGAGCATTACGAGATCGCCGCTTACGGCAGCGTGGCGGCGCTCGCGGGCCAGCTTGAGCTGCGCGACGATCAGCGTCTGCTGCACGAGAGTCTCGAAGAAGAGAAGCGCACCGATGAACTTCTGACCTCGCTCGCCAAGGGCGAGATCAACCAGGATGCGCTGGCCGCGGCGTAGGGCAGGTGCTGGTCATTGCAATCTTGACCATTGCAATGACGCGCATGAAGGTCACAATCCGAACGGATAGGTGTCTGCGCTTGCGGCGACCTTCGGCGCTTCGAGGGGCGTCACCGCGCGCGTTTCCTCGAACCAGATGAAGGCGTCGAACTGGTCCGGCAACACCGCTTCGAAATAATGGCTGAGCAATTCGGTCTCCGGGCGATAGACGACGCCGATCGCTCGTTCGAGCCGCGGGCCGGTCAGCGCCTCGCGCAGGTCGTGCCGACCGGGCGGCCGCAGATCGGTGAGAGATCGCGCAAGCCCGCTGTGACGAAACAGCGATTCGTAGGAATCCTCACGCGCGGGCCGCACCGATTTGATCTCCATCTCGCCGTCCCAATCGGATGCCGCCGCCACCGTGCCGCGGTCCGTGCCGAAGCCGATCAGGCGTGCATCCTCGCCATAGGCGTCGCGGACAAGCTCGCCGATGTTGAACTCGCCGGCCCAGCCCATCGATGTCGCCGATGCATTGCCGATATGGGAATTGTGCGCCCAGACCACGGCCTTTGCGTCCGCACCGCGCCGCTGCATCGCGTATTGCAGCGTCTCGAACATGTGCCGGTCGCGCAGGTTCCACGACTCGGTCGAGCCGCGATACATCAATCGGTAATAGCGCTCGGCGGCGCGGACGACGCGCGCGTTCTGAGCGGCGCTGAAGAACGCTTCCGGGTCGCGCGCGACATAGGCCAGGCGATGCTTGAGCAGATCATGCAGTTGCGCGGCGACGTCATCCTCGCAGGTGTCGCGGCCGGATAGCATGGCGAGGCCGTAAGCGGTGAGATCGGCCTGCCAGGGCGTGAGGCAGCCGTAACGCTGGCGCGCCGCGCGGGCGCGTTCGGGGTCGACCTTTTCGAGATAGGCAATGACGGCGGCAATGGAGCGGCGCAGGCTGTAGACATCCAGGCCGCGAAATTCGACCCGCTTGTCCATCGCAAAAGCGTCATTGTGCTGACGCAGGAAATCCACGAACTCGCGCACTTCGACGTTGCGCCACATCCAGGTCGGGAAACGCTCAAACGGCGGCTCGGCGCCGGACGCGGCCGGCAGTTGCCGGACATGGCGATCGATCGCCGCGGCGTCAGGCCAATCGGCCTCGACGGCGACCATGTTGAAGCCATGATGTTCGATCAATTGGCGCGTGATGGCGGCGCGCGCCCGGTAGAACTCCGACGTGCCATGGGTTGCTTCGCCGAGCAGCACGAGCTTCGCGGCGGCGAAGCGGTCGAAATAGGCACCAAAATCGTCCCGCTCCGGCGCGGGCAGATGTTCGCCGGCGCCACGCAACAAGGCGATCAACTCGTGGTTTGCCTGCGCGCGAGCGCGCTCGGCCTCGGGGGATAGAGCCATTGGGCGGGCTCCTTGCTCTCGGACGACGTCCGCAGCGACGCAAACTCGTTCGGCATCCCGACGTTCCAGGCTACCGCCGTCGGCCGCGTCAGTCCCCCCAACAACGGGCTGATGGCTCCGTAACGGTTTCGATGGTGAACCGCCCCGGTCGGTGAGTTTGATCGTGATTTCATAGACATGGCCTGGCTCATAGCCCATTTGGGTGATGCCGGTTTCATTCGGCCTGGCTAGCCTCTGCGTCCTCGAAATGGACGGAGGGGTCGCTCGGGCGGCCAGGGTTGGAAACGCGATGATGGACACGCAAGTCACGCCTTTTTCGCATCGCCGCAGTCGCTACGATGATGCGCTCGCCTTGCTGGACGAAGTCTCGCAAATGTTCTCGACCCAGCCGGCGGCAGACGCGATGTCGTGCCTGGTATCGGGTCTTTGCGACCTGCGAGAGCGGCTGGATGGGCACGAGTGGAGGCTGCTCAGAAGCGAGTGGATGCATCATCCGCTGGCGCGGGTCGTTCATCAGGATCCCCTAACGAGCTGGTCTTACCGGAAGCCGCGGGGTTATCCGGGCGACGCGCGGCTGCTGGATTTTATCTATGGCGAGACCAACATCGCGGCGCAGGTCTCCAGCGCGACAAGGCTCGGCCGCGAGATCTACGGCTTCACCTCCGAAATGGCGTGCGCAGCCGCTATTCGTGAGCGCCGCGGCATCGTCGCGAAGCTGGTCGATCGCGTAGCCCACGAACGTGGACGCCAGATCTCGGTCCTCTCCATCGGCGCCGGACATCTGCGCGAGGCGGCGCGATCTCGAGCATTGGCCGAAGGCAATGTCGCGCGCTGGATGGCGGTGGATCAGGACAAGGAGGCCCTCGCATACCTGGCGCGGACGTTTTCCGAGTCACCGATCCGACCGGTTGGGGGGTCGGTCACAAGCCTGATCGCCGGCCAGCACGAGCTTGGCAGCTTCGATGTCATCTATGCGGCGGGCGTCTACGATCATGTCTCCGAGCGCGTGGCCAAACGACTGACCGAAACCGCTTTCGCGATGCTCCATCCCGGAGGCGAGCTCCTGTTTGCGAACTTTGCGCGCGGCATCCATGATGCCGGATACATGGAGACTTTCATGGATTGGCGGCTGCTTTTCCGTGACGAGGGTGAGATCGAGGAAATCTGGTCGGACTTGCCGGGGCAGGCGATTGCCTCGCGGCGGCTGTTTAGGGATGCGAACCGGAACGTCATCTACGGGCTCGTGCAGAGCGTCTGAGCGGCGGCTACCCTGTTCCGCTTAGGCGGCTTTCCATAGAAACCGGTCGGCCCACTCGCCGTTGGTCTGCCAGGGCGAAATCGCGCGATGCAGGTTTCAGGAGCAGACAGATGCAGGTCCAGGACATTATGCAGCGGAAAGTGGCCATCGCCGATCCGAACATGACCATACGCGACGTGGCGCGCAAAATGCGCGCCGACAACATTGGTGCACTGCCTGTCGGAGAGAATGATCGATTGGTCGGCGTGGTCACCGACCGCGACATCGTGATGCGGGCCGTCGCCGACAACCGCACGCCCGGCAACACGGTCGTCCGCGACGTGATGTCGGAAGGCGTGAGCTATTGCTTCGAGGATGATGATGCCGAAGCGGCGGCCCAGATCATGGCCAGGGACCAGATCCGCCGCTTGCCGGTGCTCAACCGCGACAGGCGGCTTGTCGCTGTGATCGCGCTCGCCGATCTCGGCCGGTCGGAAGGGCGCGCAGCGCAGGATGCTCTGCAGGGTATCTCCGAGCCCACCGACGGGGAACGCCGTTCCGGTCGCGGCTAGCGTGCCTCGTACGCGGCCGCGGCGCGGGGCGAGACCGCGGCCGATATCAGCAATGATTAGGAGGTTGGATATGACCTTCAGTTTGAAGAGTTCCGCATTTCAGGATGGCGATCCCATTCCCTCAAAATACACAGCGGATGGCGAAAACCTCTCGCCGCCGTTGCAATGGTCGGATCCGCCGGAAGGCACCAAGAGCTTTGCCTTGATTGTGGAAGATCCGGATGCCCCCTCGGGTACGTTCCGCCATTGGGGGCTCTACAACATCATGGGCGAACGGACCTTGTTGCCGGAGGGTGTCGACCGTGGCAGCGGTGCCAAGACGGAACGTCTTGGCAAGGGCGTCAACGATTTCGGCGAGCCGCGCTATTGCGGACCCGCACCGCCGAGGGGACACGGGACGCACCATTATCATTTCAAGCTGGCGGCCCTGGATGTGGAAGCGCTTTCGCGAGCGCCCAAGCTGGCTGTCACCGACATCTGGAAGGAGGCCGAGAAGCACATGCTCGGGCAGGCCGAACTCGTCGGCATCTACAGCCGCTGAGGCGGGGCTCCGGAGCCATCAGCTTCGCACGGGGCGGGTTCCGTCCAGCGTTGCGCCGGAGCGGTCGGGACGTGCGTCCGCACAAAGATTAAAACCACATGGCAATGGAACGTTAGCGGTCATGCGGGGTTTTGCCGGTCAGTAAGCGGTCAATGGAAGAGCGAGCCAAAACCGAAAGTTTTAATGGCGAGCCACGCCATCGATCAGCTTACAAGCCCCGTCAGATTACTTCGGTAACTGACGGGGTCCTTGTTTGGCCCGACCTGCGGCACATCGGCGCGTCACGCCATTTTTCGAAAGCCGCCTCCTCCAGGACCCGCAGGAGCAAACGATGGCGCATTTTCCGACCCACATGGATCCGGCCGAAGGCTCGCGCGAGATCATCGACCAGGAACTGAAACGGCAGAGTGAGCCCGCGCGTCATGATGGGACGCGTTCCATGGTTGCGGAGCGAACGGCAGATGCGGAGTGGACAGGAGGGCTGCGCGATGGCCGCGGCTCCGTCAAGCTTGGCAGCCGCGCCTTCGAAGGCGGCTATTGCTTCGGCTCGCGCTTCGAGACGGGCGAAGGCACGAATCCGGAAGAACTCATCGCGGCGGCGCATGCCGGTTGCTTCTCCATGGCGCTGTCGGCCGGGCTGGAGCGTGCCGGCTTCAAACCTGAAAGCATCCGCACGCACGCGAAGGCTTTGCTCGAGAAGGTAGGCGAAGGATTTGCCATCACGGAGGTCGCGCTTGAAACCGATGTCGACGTGCGCGGCATCGACAAGGCGAGATTCCGCGAGGAGGTCGAAAACGCCAAGCGCAACTGTCCGGTGTCGCGCGCGCTTGCGGGCACGAAGATCACCGTGAACGCACGGCACGTTTAGGGGACTTGTCGTCAAAGCGCGACGGAGCAGAGCTTGCCCGGGCGCGCATCTCAACCCATGCACTGCGGAGACTTGTCATGGCCGGTCGGCTCGAGGGAAAAGTTGCCATTGTCACGGGCGCGGGCACCGGCATCGGTGAAGCGATCGCGCACAAATTTGCCAACGAAGGCGCGAAACTCGTCGTCGCGGGATTGCCCGACGATCCGATCGAGGATGTGGTGCATCACATCAAGATGCGTGGCGGCCAAGCCGAGCCGTTCCTCGGCGACCTCGCGGACGAGACCGATGCCAAGGCCTGCGTCACCATGGCGGTCGACGTATTCGGCAGGTTGGACATCCTGATCAACAATGCCGGCGTATTTCCTGAAATCGCCGAGTGTCAGGACCACTCGATCGAGAGCTTCGATTACATCATCCGCAACAACATCAGGTCGGCGTTCCTGATGACCAAATTCGCGCTGCCCCATCTGCAGCAATCGCGCGGGGTGGTGATCTCAACCGGCTCGGAAGCTGGCGAGGTCGGCGAGCCCACTGCGGCGGCCTATGGCGGTTCCAAGGGATTCCTGCACGCGTTCATGCGCGGCGTGGCCTACGAGCAGGGCAAATACGGCATCCGCGCGCTCTGCGTCTGCCCCGGACCCATCGACACCGCCTGGACTCGCAAGGAAACCGGTCCGATGGATGCGCGCATGGAAAAGCAGACCTTGGCCGGCACCGTGCTCGGCCGGCGCGGCACGCCGGAAGAGATGGCCAACGTGTTCGCATTCGCCGCATCCGACGAGGCGAGTTTTGTGACCGGCGCGTTGCTGTTTGCTGACGGCGGCACCACCATTGCCAAGGGCGGCCCCGGCGAGATGACGCAAGACTTCGTCAAGGAGCAGCCGCCGCCGACCCTTGACCTCCGGCATTCGCATGACGGCTTGAAAGGCAAGCCGGTCGCCAACCGAATGCACTGAGCCCACTATGGCTGCGCGGAGGAGGAGAAGCCCTCCTGCCGCGACAGATCCGCTTCGGCCGCTTGGCGCGGGGGCTTCTTCCTTGCGGTGGCCGGGCCATGTACGGGGCGGTTCGTTTCGCGGCCGATGCCGGCAAAGGCGCGCCCGAACTGGCGCAAGCTTGCGACGGCGCCGTTCGGACTGCCGTTGCGGTTGACTGCCTCCGCCGTCGCGCGGCGGGATTTCACGCCGGTGGGCGTGATATCGAGCGGCGGCCCGATGCTTGCGGCCGGCGCATCCGCGGCTGCGGCGGGCTCGGTTGCGGCCGCAGCCGCGACTGTCAGGGCGGCAAGCTCGGCCTGCGCAGACGTATTGGGTGATCCTGCTCCAGGGGTCGTTGCCGCGGGTGCGGCGGTTGCAAGGGCGGTTTCGGTCGCCGCATTGCTCGCCGGCGCAGCGGCCTGCGCCGACAGATGCAGGAGCAGCGCATAGCCGCCCAGCGCCGCCGCCGGGAGCGTGGTCAGCGCCATCACGACGGAGGCGATCTTGTACGTCCGGCTCGCCGCGGCATGCCTTGCGGCTTCGCGCTGCTCGCGCCGCGCGAGCTCGAGCAAATGGTCGTAAACCGCGCGCTGCTCGCCGTCGCTGAGAATCTGGTTGGCGCGCACGATCGTCCGGAATTTCAAGCCGGCGTCCGGATCGCCCGGATTGAGGTCGGGATGAGCTCCCTTGACGGCGCGACGGAAAGCGGACCTCAATTCTTCGGCATCGTCGTTCGGAAGTGCGCCGAGCAGATCGTAAAGCGTCTCCATCCTTCGCTCGCGGTCGGTCTTCTCCTGCTCGAATTGGCGCCGCGAATTCGTCCTAAGCAGGGACAGGCGCCAGTGTCGCGATAGTGTTTTTCCAGCCCGGCAAAAGAATGACTGAATTGTGCGGAAGCCGAACCATTCATGCCGCATCATCGCCCGCTTTTGCCGTGTATGCCGTGCGCCGCGTTGGAACCGATCGAATCAATTCGCGTTGCGAAAAACCGAGCCCGTGTCCAGCCGAGGCTGGCCCGATGACCGAGCGAACACTGCGGGTCCCATTGCAGCCTTCATCTGTGCGGCGCAGCGCGGCCCGCGCGGCGAAATTTTTCACCGTGACGGCTGCTGCATTGCTCGCCATCGGCACAAAGGACAGCCGCGGCTCTGACTTCAGGAAAGGGGAGGCCGCTTTCACGCGCCAATGCGTGCTCTGTCACACGGTCGCCAAAGACGACTCCAACCGCTTCGGGCCGAATCTGTTCGGCATCCTGAACCGCAGGGCGGGCAGCGTCCCTGGCTTCAAATATTCGCAGGCATTCCGGTCGACGGCACAGTGGGACTGGAATGCCGAGACGCTCAAGGCCTGGATCTTGGACCGGCTCATATGGTGCCCGGCACCGCCATGGGCGTATTCCAGGGCGTGGCCGACCGGGACAGCGACGACATCATTGCTTATCTCGCCAGCCAAAAGTGAGGCGCGGATGCGCTTGCGTTCGACGGTCGTCATCTGCTTCGCGGTTGCGTTGGTCGCCGCCATTGCCGGCGCACGCCTGCATTCGCAGCCCAATCCGACCGGCATCGAGATCGGCGCCAACGACATCGGCGGTGTTGTCACCAGCCGCTTTGGCGCGGAAGCCGGCGTCTGGGTCATTGCTGAAACGCGGGACCTCGGCACGCGTTTTGCGAAGATCGTGGTCACCGATGATGCCGGTCGCTTCCTCATTCCGGACTTGCCGAAGGCGCATTACCAGCTCTGGGTGCGCGGCTATGGCCTGGTGGATTCCAAGAAGATCGCGGCCGATCCCGGCAGCCGGCACAGCCTCGCAGCCGACATCGCGCCCAATCTCGCCGCCGCCGCGCAATATTACCCGGCAATCTATTGGTTCTCGCTGTTGCGGATTCCCGACACCAGCAAATTCCCGGGTACGGGCGCCAACGGCAACGGCATTCCGGTGGAGTTCAAAACCCAGGATCAGTGGCTGGACGTGATCAAGACCAATGGCTGCGGCAATTGCCACCAGATCGGCAACTACGCGACGCGTACCATGCCGGAGCTGTTCAGCCACTCGGAGAACGCGATCGCGGCTTGGGCGCAGCGCCTGCAATCCGGGCCGGGCGGCACCACGATGGTGCGCACCATGGGCCGCCTGTTGACGCCGGATGGCGGACATCTCGCGGCGCTGGCGGACTGGTCGGATCGCATCAAGAAAGGCGAACTGCCGAGCCAAAGCCCGCCGCGTCCCGTCGGCGTCGAACGCAATCTCGTGGTCACCGTGCGCGATTGGCTCGATCCGAAGCATTATCTGCACGACCTTTCGGCCACCGACAAACGCGATCCGACCGTCAATACGTTCGGCCCGCTCTATGGCGCGACGGAGCTTTCGGTCGACCAGAGTCCGATCCTCGATCCGGTTCACAACACGAAATCCGAGATCAAGATGCCGGTGCGCGATCCCGAGGACACGCCAAGCTCGGCGGAGGCCAATCCGGTGTTCGCGCCGTCACCCTATTGGGGCACCGAGCAGGTCTGGGACAGCCGCGCCAATGCGCACACCCCGACCATGGATCACGAGGGACGCGTCTATTTCACAGCGCAGATGCGCGCGCCCAACAATCAGCCTCGCTATTGCGGCAAGGAGTCTGCATTGGCTTCCGCGCAGCTTTATCCTCTCACCGTACAGCACGAGGGCTTTTTCCAGAACGCAAGGCAGCTCACGGTTTACGATCCCAAAACGCAGAAATTCTCCTTCATCGATACCTGCTTCGGCACGCAGCATTTGAATTTCGCGGAAGATGCCGAAGAGACGTTGTGGATGGGAACCAACACGTCGGGCAAGCTTGCGGTCATCGGCTGGGTCGACACCAAGACATACTGGCAGACCGGCGATGCCGGCGCGGCGCAGGGCTGGACGCCGCTGATTGTCGATACCAACGGCAACGGCAGGCGCGACGAAGGCTACAACGAGCCCGGTCAACCCGTGGACCCGAAGAAGGACACGCGCGTGCCGTTCGGCATCTACGGCATTTCCTGGAGCCCGCTCGATGGCTCGATCTGGGGATCGAGCCTGCAACATCCCGGCTATATCATCCGGCTCGATCCCGGATCCGATCCGCCCGCGACCGCGCTTGCCGAGGTCTACAAAGTGCCGATGCCCGGCTACGGTATCCGCGGCATGGATATCGACCGCAAGGGCGTGGTCTGGGTACCGCTCGACAGCGGGCATATCGCAAGTTTCGATCGGCGCAAATGCCGTGCACCGCTCAATGGACCCGGCGCCGAGCAGGGCAACAAATGCCCGGAAGGCTGGGACTTCTATCCATTGCTGGGGCCGGCCTTCCAGGGCTCGTCGGGCGCGGCGGAGAATCCGTATTATCTCTGGGTCGATCAGCACAACATTCTGGGCTTGGGTGCGGATACGCCGATCGCGACCGGCAATCAGTCGGATTCTCTGCATGCGCTGGTCGGCGGCCGTATCGTCGAATTGCGCGTTCCCTATCCCATGGGCTTTTTTGCCAAGGGGATCGACGGTCGCATCGATGATCCGAATGCGGGCTGGAAAGGGCGCGGGCTCTGGGTGACGTCAGGCAATCGCACGCCGTTTCACATCGAGAGCATTGACGCAGCAGCACCCGGTGCGCCCGGCAAGACCGCGCGTAGCCTGTCCAGCCCGCTGGTCGTTCATTTTCAGCTCCGCCCCGATCCGCTGTCTCACTAGCTGACTCACTAAATGTGACACTATTTGGTCAGCCGGGAGTTGATGCTTTCGGCCGGAATCGTGCGCCTGTTGGCGCGACGCAACATCGGCTATTGTCGCAAACGGCCCAGCCTGAGATGCTGGTAACGTTGGGGCTCTCGGCTGATGACCACAGTGCTTTCGCAGAAAATCCCTTTCAATATGCTCAATATGCGTCATGCCGCCGCCGTGGCGGTCCTGGCATTCGCGTTGCCGCTTGCGCTGGTCTCCGCGGCGCGCGCCGAGGCGACGTATTCCTTTGAGACGACGCCGGGCAAGCTGCCAAAGACCGTCGTTCCCACGCACTACGGCATCGACCTGAACCCCGATCCGCAGAAGCTGACGCTGTCAGGCACTGAACTCGTCGACATCGAGGTGCGCGAGCCCACGACACGGGTCGTTCTGAATGCGGTCAATATGAGCCTGAGCGAGGTGAGCATCGACGACAAGCTGCGTCCCGACGTCAGCCTCGATGCCGGCGCCGAGACCGCGACGCTGTCCTTGCGCGAGCCGCTTGCCGCCGGCGTGCATCATCTGCACATCGCCTTTTCCGCGAAGATCAATCCGTTCGCGCGCGGGCTTTATTACGCGGATTATCCAACCGGCCAAGGTGTCAAGCGGATGATCGCAACTCAGCTCGAGCCGGCTGACGCGAGGCGCATTTTCCCGTGCTGGGACGAGCCCGCCTTCAAGGCGACGTTCACGCTCACGGCGACCGTCCCGCAGAAATTTCTCGCCGTCGGCAATATGCCGGTCATGCGCGAACAAGCTGTCTCGACGGAGCTGAAACGCGTCGATTTTGCGCCGACGCCAAAGATGTCGAGCTATCTGTTCGTGTTCGCAGCGGGCGAGCTTGAGCGGATCACGGCGGTTGTCGAGGGCGTCACGGTCGGCGTGGTGACGACATCGGGAAAAAGCGAGCAGGGGCGATTTGCGCTGGAGAACGCGACAAAACTGCTTTCCTTTTACAACGATTATTTCGGCATTAAATATCCGCTCCCCAAGCTCGACCTGATCGCGGTGCCCGGCGGCTTCGGCGGCGCCATGGAAAATTGGGGCGGCATCACCTTTTTCGAAAGCCGGCTGCTGTTCGATCCCGCAACCAGCGCCGACAGCCTTCGCCGCGGCATCTTCAGCATCCTGGCGCATGAAATGGCGCACCAATGGTTCGGCGATCTCGTCACCATGGGCTGGTGGGACAATCTCTGGCTCAATGAGGGCTTTGCGAGCTGGATGCAGGAAAAGGCGGCCGAGCATTTCTATCCGCAGTGGAAGGCCTGGTTCAACGGCTACGGCCAGAAGCAATATGCGATGGCGCTCGACGCGCGCCGCACTTCGCATCCGATCCAGCAAAAGGTCGGCGACGAGAGCGAGGCGATGACCGCCTTCGACGGCATCACCTACAGCAAGGGCCAGGCCTTCATCCGCATGCTGGAGAACTGGCTCGGCGAGACCACGTTTCGCGACGGCATCCGGCGATACATGGCCGCGCACGCCTACGGCAATGCGACCACCGCGGATCTCTGGCAGGCGCTCGAGCTCGCCGCCGGCAAGGCGGTGTCGACGGTTGCCGCATCGTTTACGGAGCAGGACGGCGTGCCGCTGGTGATCGCCGAGACAAACTGCAACGGCAGGGCCCAACGGCTCACACTGCGGCAGGAGCGCTTCGTGATCGTGCCGACGCGATCCGCCGGCAGCGACACCGCGGCTCTGCCGCCGCGGCATTGGCAGATTCCGGTCGCGGTCGGTCCGATCGGCCGAGGGCCGCGCAGCAATCTCCTGCTCGACGGCAATGCCGAGATCGCCGCCGGCAAATGCGGAACGCCGATCAAGGTCAATCTCGGCGATATCGGCTATTACCGCACCGAGTATGGATCGAAGGACCTATCCGCGTTGACGAAAGCGCTCAATGCGATGGCTCCGGAGGATCGCCTCAACTTTCTCGCCGATGACTGGGCGCTCGTCCAGGCCGGTCGCGCCGAGCCGCCGAGCTATCTCTCCTTGCTTGGCAGGATCGCGACCAACGACCAGCGCGCGATCTGGGACCAGGTGCTCGGGGCGCTGGCGCACCTTAATCGCCTTGCGCGCGATCGCGCCGAGCGGCCGGCGTTGCAGGCCTTTGCCCGAACGATCTTGCGTCCCGTGTTCGACCGCCTCGGTTGGGAGGGGTCGGGCTCGGCCGACGA
Organism: Bradyrhizobium sp. STM 3562; assembly: GCF_045571435.1. NCBI lineage: Bacteria > Pseudomonadati > Pseudomonadota > Alphaproteobacteria > Hyphomicrobiales > Nitrobacteraceae > Bradyrhizobium > Bradyrhizobium sp. STM 3562. Next base: position 7,389,753 of record NZ_CP120694.1, on the reverse strand, counting down.
TGACGATACGCTGTTGCGCGCCAGCCTGATCAAGACGCTCGGCGAATTCGGTGATGCGGATATCATCGCGGAAGCCAAGCGCAGGTTCGAGCGCTTCCTGCAGGATCCCGCCTCGCTGCCGGTTGCGCTACGCGAGCCGGTCGCCCATGTGGTCGGCATATCGGCCGATCGGCCGACCTACGACACGCTGCTGTCGCTTGCGCGCAAGGCGACCTCGACCGACGAGCGTCTGCGCTATTATTACGCCGCGGCGAGCGCGCACGATCCGGTGCTCGCACGCGATACGCTCAAATTGGCGCTGAATGGCGAGCTGCCGATCACCATCATTCCCGGCATGATCAACACGGTGGCTTCTTTCGGCGAGCAGCCCGAGCTTGCCTGGCATTTCGTGCAGAAGCATTACGATCCTCTGTTCGCCAAGCTAGGCCCTTCCTTTCGCGACGAGTTCATTGCGCATCTGATGACCAATTTCAGCGACGGCGCCTATGCCGCCGAACTTCTGCAATTCGCGCCGGCGCAGGCGACCAACGGCGGAAAGGTGACCACCGCTCGCGCCGTCGAGACGATCGCGATCTCCGCCGATCTGAAGGCCCGCGCGCTGCCGGCGATGGACGCGTGGATCAAGGAGCAGGCGAACGCGCGACCATGAGGCAGCGGGCCGCGATTGACTTCGATGGCGCCGCGGGCGAAGAGACGCCGGCGCTCTCAAGTTAAGGCTCCATCCCGCCATGCCCGACTTCCACGGTGTCTTTCCCTATCTCGTCTCACCGATCGATGCCGACGGCAGGATCCGCAGCGGCGTGCTTGGCCAACTCTGCGACGATCTCATCAAGGCGGGCGTGCATGGGCTGACGCCGCTCGGCTCGACCGGGGAGTTTGCCTATCTCGACAATGCGCAGCGCAGGGTGGTGGTGCAGGCCACGATCGAGGCCGCGCAGGGCCGCGTGCCGGTCGTTGCCGGCGTGGTCTCGACCGCAATCGCGGATGCGGTGGCGCAGGCGCGCAGCTATCAGGAGTGTGGGGCCGACGGCATCCTGGCGATCCTGGAAGCCTATTTCCCCTTGGGCGATGCGCAGGTCGAATCCTATTTTCGCAGCATTGCGGATGCCGTCGACATCCCGGTCGTGATCTACACCAATCCACAATTCCAGCGCTCTGATCTGTCGCTCGACGTGATCGCGCGGCTGTCGACCCATCCGCGCATCGGCTACATCAAAGATGCCTCCACCAATACCGGGCGGCTGTTGTCGATCATCAACCGTTGCGGCGATAACATCCGCGTGTTCTCAGCGTCCGCCCATATTCCTGCCGCGGTGATGCTGATCGGCGGCGTGGGGTGGATGGCGGGGCCGGCTTGCATCATCCCGCGGCACAGCGTCGAGCTCTATAACCTCTGTAAGGCCCAACGCTGGGATGACGCGATGGCGCTCCAGCGCAAGCTGTGGCGCGTCAACGAGGCCTTTGCGCGCTACAATCTCGCCGCCTGCATCAAGGCGGGGCTCGCGATCCAGGGCTACGACGTCGGCGACCCCGTCCCGCCGCAGGCCCCGCTCACCGCGGATGCGCGCAAGGTCGTCGAGGCGGTGCTGCGTGAGTTGGGGTAAGGCGTCAGATCTTTCGACGGTCGCCATGGCCGGGCTTGACCCGGCCATCCACGTCTCAACTGTCAGCGCCATTAAGCGTGGATGCCCGGGTCAAGCCCGGGCATGATGACGATTTCCTGTGCGGCACCCGCGCAAAACGCGGGTTGGCCTTTGGAACCTCGATCCGCTAAAACCCCCGCAACCTAAAAAGACTTGAGGTCGAACTGATGAATATTCTTCCCGGCAATTTACGTTTTGGCGCGGGCCAGCCGATCAAGCGTTTGGAAGACCAGAGACTGCTCACCGGGAAGGGACAGTTCATCGACGACAAGCCCGCCGAGGGCGCGCTGTGGCTGCATGTGCTGCGCTCCCCGCACGCCCACGCCAAGATCGTTTCGATCGACACCAAGCCGGCGACCGACATGCCCGGCGTCGAGGCCGTGTTCACCGGCGAAGACCTGATCAAGGACGATGTCGGCACCATCCCGACGCTTGCCATTTTCAAGCGGCCGGACGGCTCGCCGATGACCGTCCCACCGCGGCGGCTCCTCGCGCATGAGGTGGTACGCTTCGCCGGCGAGCCGATCGCCGCCGTCATCGCGAGCTCGCGCGCGCTGGCCCAGGAAGCTGCGGAAGCGATCGCGGTCGAGTACGAGGTCCTGCCGGCCGTGGTCGATCCGCTGGAGGCGCTAAAGCCCGGCGCGCCCGTGGTGTGGCCGCAGGCGCCGGACAATGTCGTCGCCAGCATGAGCTATGGCGACGCGGCCAAGGTCGAGGAAGCTTTCGCGAAGGCGGCGCATACGGTCTCGCTTGATCTCGTCAGCCAGCGCCTGGTGCCCTCCGCCATGGAGCCGCGCTCGACCATTGCCGAGGTCGACAAGAAATCGGGCCGGCTGACGCTCTACGTGCAATCGCAGACGCCGGGTTCGACCCGCGACGTGCTCGCGGAAGCCGTGTTGAAGCGGCCGAAGGATTCGGTGCGTGTGCTGGTCGGCGATATCGGCGGCGGCTTCGGCCAGAAGACCAATGTCTACCCCGAGGACGGCATCGTCGCTTACGCCGCTGTGAAGCTTGCCAGGAAGATCCGCTGGCGTGGCGATCGCACCGACGATTTCGTCGGCGGCACTCATGGCCGCGACCTCACCTCGACCGGCGAGTTCGCGCTCGACGAAAAGGGCAGGGTGCTCGCCTATCGCGTGCGCTCGGTCGGCGGCACCGGCGCCTATATGTCGGGTACGGCGAACATCATTCCGCTGGTGCTCGGACCGTTCGTGCAGACCGGCGTTTACGACCTGCCGCTGGTGCACTTCGAGGTGAAGACCGTCATCACCAACACCGCGCCCGTCGGCGCCTATCGCGGCGCCGGCCGGCCGGAAGCGGTCTTCATTGTCGAGCGATTGTTCGACGCGGCCGCGCGAAAAATCGGCATGGACCCGCGCGCGATCCGGAAAGCGAACTACATCAAGCCGTCGCAACTGCCCTACACCAACGCGGTCGGCCAGGTCTACGATTCCGGCGCTTTCGCCCATATGCTCGACCGCGCCGCCAAGCTCGCCGACTGGGACGGATTCAATGCGCGCAAGCGGGCGGCGAAGAAAAAGGGCCTGCTCTACGGCCGCGGGCTGACCAGCTATATCGAATGGACCGGTGGCCGGGCGCACACCGAAAAGGTTTCGCTGCATGCGACGGCGGAAGGACGCGTGATCCTGCATTCCGGCACCATGGCGATGGGGCAGGGGCTGCAGACCACCTACACCCAGATGATCTCGGAGTCGCTCGGCATTCCTCTCGACAAGATCGATGTCGTGCAGGGCGACACCGATCTTGCCACCGGCTTCGGCAGCGTCGGCTCGCGCTCGCTGTTCGTCGGTGGCACGGCGGTCGCGGTCTCGGCCAATGACATGATCACCAAGGCGCGCGAGAAAGCTTCCAACCTGCTCGAGACCTCGGTCGAGGACATCGAGTATCGCGACGGCTTTCTCACGGTGGTCGGCACCGACCGCCGCATCAGCCTGTTCGATATCGCCAAGAAGGAGGGCGGCGCGCGGCTCTCGGTCGACAGCGAGGGCGAGGTCGACGGTCCGAGCTGGCCGAACGGTACGCATATTTGCGAGGTCGAGATCGACCCTGAGACCGGCGAGAGCCGCGTCGTGCGCTACACCACGGTCGACGACGTCGGCGTCGCCGTCAATCCGATGCTGGTGACGGGCCAGATCCATGGCGGCGTCGCGCAAGGGATCGGCCAGGCGCTTTATGAGGGCGTAGCCTACGATGCCGAAGGGCAGATCCTGACCGCGAGTTATCAGGACTATTGCATCCCGCGCGCGGCGGACATTCCGCCGATTACGGTAACGCTGGATGATTCCGCGCCGTGCCGCACCAATCCGCTCGGCTCGAAAGGCTGCGGCGAATCGGGGGCGATCGGCGGGCCGCCCTGTGTCACCAACGGGGTGATGGATGCCTTGAGCGAACTCGGTATCACCCAGCTTAACACGCCGCTGACGCCGCAAAAGATCTGGAAGGCCATTCAAGACGCCAGGGCGGCGAGCGCTTGATATTGCCCCGTCATTCCGGGGCGCGCGTGAGCGCGAACCCGGAAATCCAGAGGTTACGGCGCGAGATCCCGGGTTCGCTCGCTTCGCGAGCGCCCCGGATGACGGTGCCCTGTTGAACCCGCGCGAGCGCGAGGTGCGCCCCCGAAGATGATCACCTGTTCAGCGCCACGTCGCGGAAGGCGGCGACGAGCGGCTTCTCCAGCTTGCCGTGCAAGCCCTGAAGAATGGCGAAGGCGTCCTCGCGCGATATCGGCGCCTTGTAGGGGCGGTGCTCGATCAGCGCGGAAAAGATATCTGAAATGGTGAGGATGCGGACGAGGTCGCAAATAGTTTCGGCGCAGAGACCATCGGGATAGCCGCTGCCGTCGAGAAATTCGTGGTGGTGCCGCACCGCGTCGAGAATCTCGGCCGAGATCAGGCTGTTGCCCTTGAGCACGTCGTAGCCGGCCACCGCGTGCGTTTCGACCAGCGCGCGTTCGGAAGCGTCGAGACGCCCGGGCTTGTCGAGCACTGCGAGCGGGATTTTGGCCTTGCCGACATCGTGAAACATGGCGGCCGAGGACAGCCGCTCGATGTCGGCCTTGGGCACGCCAAGGCTCAGCCCGAAGTCGACGGCGACGCCGGTGACCAGGAGGCAATGCTGATAGGTGCCCTCATGGTGACGCCGCACCGCTGCCAGCCAGTCGCTCAGGCCGTGTTCGGCGATCGAGTCTGCGATCGCGCTTCCGGCGCTCTTGGCGCTCGCGGCGTCGATCGGCATGCCGGTCGCCACCGCCGTGAACATCGAAGCCAGCGCCGCTTCGCCAATGGAAGCAGCGGCCTGCACGCCGCGCGCATCCGCGCTCGGTGCGGACCCGCATGGCGCATGCTCGGCCAATTCCGCGAGCAGCCTTGCCTGATTGACCGGCCCGAGCAAGACGCGTGTCGCGCCGAGCGCGTAGGCTTGCGAGACGTGCAAATGCGCCGTCTCGTCGACAAGAAAGATGCGCCTGCGCACCTTGCTCAAGGTCTTGAGGATTTTCTTGAGCGCGCAGATGTTTTCGATGGTGCGCAGGTCGGCTCTGACCACAAGCGCCTGCACGTCGCCGCGCTGGACAGTTGCGCCGCCGAGCATTTCCGAGGTCACGGCAAACTTCGGCTCCAGCATGGTGCGGAGGGCGGTGAGCTTGGCCGGGCTGTCGGCGAGCAGGTGAACTGGCATCAGTGTCGCAGCCTCTCGCTAGCGGCGTACGAAAGCCATCGCCTCACTCCCACCACGAGCCACAGTCGTCCGGTTCGTTCAGCCAGATCAGCGCCTCGCGCAATCTGAGGCGGACTATTCTCTCCTCCCCTGCAAGAGCTGCATCGCCATCGCCGCGATAAAGGATGAAGTCGCCGCGATCGTCTCGAAACAAGGCCTCGCGAGCCTGGCTTGTGGAGAGGGCTTCGCCCTCAGGTCCGGCAATTGTCCGTGAAGAGATCAGTTGCATCGAAATCGCTCTTGGATCTAACAATCAAACCATTGGAATAAATCATTACACTTTCGCCGCCTGCTGGCCGTGTTTGAGGGGCTTGGCCTTGACGAACCGAACGCCGGCCATGGCGCCGTCGATCCACACCAGTTCGCAGCGGCGGAATGCGAGGCCAGTGGACGAGAGGAGCAGGAAGAACTCGCGGGCCCGCAGCACGTCGATCGAGCCTTCGACCTCGACTTTCGCGCCGGTCGCGGAGACGTCGAGCAGGACACAACTGCGCCGCCATGTGCCGTCCACGCCCATCAGGTTGACGGGATGCTTGTGCTCCAGGCGCACGCGACTCGACTTTCGATTTTCACCCTTCATCGCTTGACCTCCTCGGTCGGGAGGGTGTCTCGAGTTTGAATGTCCGGGCTGAGGAGGGCATCGGCGGCTCAAAGCGCATGGTGTATTGCGCCGCCGGCACGGAGAGCGTCTTGAAGAGCGTCCTGCCGGGCTCCAACATGCGCACGCGCCGTTCGGGCGAACCGCCTCGAGCGGCGGACGCAACCTCGGCAACGAGTTCGGCGGAAGCGACGGCAGCCATGGCCCGCAAATTCCATTGTGAAACATCAGGTCTCAGCAACGGAATTTCACGATGCAAATATTAATGGAATTTATTAAACCTACTGCATCCAGGTTGCGGGCTACCTCTGGAATCGCCTAAAAGTATATCGAAATTTGGCAGAGGAAGTTTCGAGCGCACCCTCGTCGCATGCAACGCGCCGGAGCCCGTCCAAAGGATGGGCAAGATTCACGGCCATCGTTCGTGACCATAGACGAGCGCATTTCAGGAGATTGGGAAGCCGAAGAGTATTTCATTACCGGCAGTCAAGGGGACACCGCCGCATTGCCAACGAGCAATATTTCGCAGTCGCCAAGCCTGGCACCAAAGGTTTTCCGGTTTTCCGATATCGATGAGTTTCGCAGTTGGATTCGAAACGTCGATGTGGATTTCACGCCGCTGGTGCGAAAAATCTCCGCCGAGCAGGTGATCCTCAATCTGCCCGGCTGGTCCATCAACTTCATCAAATCCTTTCCACGTATCGTCGACGCGCGGCTCGCCCCCAACTGCACCGCCATCGGCGTGACGATGGATGAGGGCATTCCGACTCGCTTCAACGGTGTCGAGCAGGATCAGCCCTTCATCATGATCGGCAACAATGGGGCTGCCTACAATGCGGTCGAACGTGTGGAGCGACAATTCGCGCTGATCGTCTTCACACCGCAGATCGAGGGGCGCGGCTGGCCGGAGGCCGGTCCAAACTTCAGGATCTTCGAAACCAGCGCCCCGGCCCAGCGGCGTTTGCGCACGCTGGTGGCGGAAATCCTCGCCGTAGCTTGCCGCTTCTCGGAGGCCGAACTGGCTGATGCCGCGCCCGGCATGCGGGAGTCCTTGGTCGGCAGCATCGATGCCGCATTCGCGGACGTGGTACCGGCACGCTGGGCATCGCGGGCGAACTCGGTCCGCCAGTTCAAGACCTTTCAGGCGGTGCGGGAGGCCTTATCGGCCAATATTGCGGGCCCGATCTACAGCCGGGACCTTGCAAGACAACTCGGCGTATCCGTGCGCACGATCCATGATGCGGTCTTGAGGTATCGGGGCATGAGCCTGCATCGTTACCTGCGCTTGCGACGGTTGTGGCTGGTGCGGCAGCGGCTCCGCGCCGGCACCCATAGCGTCAAGGCCGCCGCGCTCGCCCTGGGCTTCTGGCACCTCGGCGATTTCTCACACAGCTACCGCGTCCAGTTCGGCGAAACACCTTCGGAAACACTCGCACGAGCCCGCAGCGCTTGAGCGGCATCTCCCAGGCGGGAAATCAGCTTGTGCAGGACGAGGTCGATCGGCCGCGCCGGGTGGCGAACGTGAAAGCCGATGGAAGCGGGGCTCGTCGAGCGCATCCGGCGTATATTCAAATCGGGCGGCGCATCGGGTAAAGGCGAGAGCAGGGCTGCGCGATGCGCAGCGCCGCTCCAGAGTTGCCGATGCACACGACAGAGATGAAAAGAGCAAGCAAGATCGCCCAGCCGGGAGCTCCGGCGCTGGAGAAGGGTCTCGACCTGTTGGAGGCCCTTGCCGCCGAGGCGAAGGGTTTGACCCAGAAGCAGCTTGCCGAACGGGTCGGCCGCTCGGTCGGCGAGATTTTTCGCATGCTGGCGGCCCTTGAGCGCCGCGGCTATGTCGCGCGTGATCCGTCGACGGCGGAATACACGCTGACGCTCAAGCTGTTTCGGATCGCCTCGCAATATCCGCCGACCGAGCGGCTTTTGAAGGCGGCGCTTCCCGTCATGGAGCGATTGGCCGGCCGCGTGCAGCTCTCATGTCATCTGGCCGTTCTGCATGGCGAGCAGTTCATGGTGATCGCGCGGATCGAGCCGGAATGGCTGATGGGCTGGTCGGTGAAAGCGGGCGCGGTCTTTCCACTCACCCAGCAATATGCCTCGGCCAAGGTGCTGGCCGCCTTCCAGTTGGAGGGGCGGCGCGAGGAGCTGGCCGAGGTCATCGCCGCCAATGATCACATCAGCGCCAGGAAGGCGCTGGCGGCACTGGATCGCATATCGGAGGAGGGCGGGAATTTCTCCATAGACGACGGCTATACCCGCATCCTGGCCTATAGCTGCCCTATCGTCGAGGCCTCCGGCCGCGCGGTGGCGGCGCTGACCGTACCCTTGGTGCGGCAAGACAAGATCCCGGCGAGCGAGGCCGCGACGATCGCTGGCGAGCTGCGCGAGGCCGCGCGGATCGTTTCGGAAAAAATCGGCGGCAGCCCGAAGGCGTGATTTGGGCTAACCGACTGTCATTCCTCCATCGACGACCCATGCCGCGCCGTTGACATGCGCAGCCGCATCGGAAGCCAAAAAAGCGACGGCCTCCGCGACGTCCTCCGGCCGCCCAAGGGGCGCCGATCCCGCCCGGCGCAAGCCGTCAGATGTGGCGTTGCTTTGGCGATCGAGCTCGCGGATCATCCGCGATTCGGTCGGGCCGGGGAGGACGGCATTCACCCGGATTTGCGTGCCCACCACCTCCAGCGCCGCCGTCCGCGTCAGCCCGAGCACGGCGTGCTTGGAGGCGACATAGCCGGCAAGGTTGGCGCGGCCGCGGATCGCCGAGGTGGAGGCGGTGTTGACGATGGCACCGCGCCCGCGCGGAATCATCCGCGCCAGCACATGCTTCAGGCCAAGGAACACACCTTTGACGTTGACCTGAAGCAGGCGATCGAACGTTTCGTCGGGATACACGTGCAGCGGCGCGACCACGCCTTCGATGCCGGCATTGTTGGCAAAGACGCCGATCGGTCCGAGCCGCGCCTCGACCGCATCGACAAAGCCTGCGGTCTCCATCGCGCTGGAGACATCCGCAGCCAGCGCCATCGCCTTGCAGCTCTTGTTTTCCACAAGGCCCGCCGTGCGCGCGGCGGCTGTCTCGTCGATATCGACGATCGCAACCGCGCTGCAGCTCTCCGCCAGGCGTAGCGCGATCGCGCGGCCGATGTCGCCGCCGCCTCCGGTGACGAGCGCCACCGGCCGATCCACGTCAGCCGACGGGCTCATGATTTGAGGAAATCGCAGCCGCCTTCCTCGAGAGGCCGCCAAGCCTCGTCAGGCGCGATCGTCTTGACCAGCTTGTAGTAGTCCCAAGGATATTTCGAGTCCTGCGGTTTCTTCACCTCGAACAGATACATGTTGTGCAATTTGCGGCCGTCGGCACGAATCGTGCCCTTGCCGAACAGCGGATCGTCCGTCGGCAGTTTCTTCATCTGCTCCACGACCGCCTTGCCGTCGGCGGATGCGCCGAGTTCATCGACCGCTTTCAGGTAATGGAGCGTGGCCGCGTAAGCACCCGCATGCAGCGCCGTCGGATATTTGTCGTTGTTGCGCGGGACAAAGCGCTTGGTCCATGCGCGCGTCCCTTCGTTCAGATCCCAATAGAAGGATTCGGTGAACTGCAGCCCTTGCGCCGTGTTCAGGCCGAGGGAATGCACATCGCTCAGATAGAGCACGGTGGCGACCACGCGCTGGCCGCCGCGCGAAATGCCGAATTCGACCGACTGCTTGATCGAATTGATGGTGTCGCCGCCGGCGTTGATCAGCGCGATGATTTCCGCCTTGGAGGCTTGCGCCTGCAGCAGGAAGGACGAGAAGTCCTGGGTGTTGATCGGCGTGCGCACGCCGCCGACAACGCTGCCACCGAGCTTCTGCACCACAGTCTTGATGTCCTGCTCCATGGCGTGGCCGAAAGCGTAATCGGCCGTCAGCGTGAACCAAGTCTTGCCGCCCTCGGCGACGATCGCGCGCGCCGCACCGGTCGAGAGCGCGTAGGTGTCGTAGGTCCAGTGCACCAGATTGGGCGAGCAGGCCTTGCCGGTGAGATCCGAAGAGGAGGCGCCGGTGACAAGGATCGCCTTGTTCTTTTGCTGCGCCACGTTGCGCACGGCGAGCGCGACCGCGGAGTTCGGCACGTCGATGATCACGTCCACATTGTTGCGATCGATCCATTCGCGGGCGATGTTCGCGGCGAGGTCGGCCTTGTTCATGTGATCGCCGCTGATCACCTCGATCGGCCGCTTGATCTTGTGCGGGCCGGCGAGAAAATCCTCGACCGCCATCTTCGCCGCCGCCAGCGAACCCGGGCCGCTCACGTCGGCATAAAGGCTCGACATGTCCGTGAGCACACCGAGCCGCAGCGGGATGGTATCATCCGCCCGCGCGGTGAGGCCGCCCATCGACAGTGCAAGTCCGCCGGCGCCGGCCAGAAAATGCCGGCGGCTCAGCGGGAAAACCGCATCCTTCATCAACTCCTCCCTGTTGTTCGGCCCGACCTTCGCATGGCCGATCCTTTTGCCCGCACTTCGCTCGCGCGGACCGCTACGGAATCAAGCGTTCGATCAGCCGGCGATCCTCGACCTCGAAGCCGCCGCCATAGACATCCGACACCATGAATTGCGCGCCCAAAATCTCCGGCTTCAGATCGGCGATCGGATCGTAGTCGGAATGATGCAACGCCATCGCCGCGTGGCCCGGCTTTGGCGGTGAATATTTCAGCGGCGTGCGGCGATAGGCGATGTCGGCGTAGGCGGTCTCCAGCCGCTCGGGGTGCGGCAAACGGCGCACGTGGATCTCGCCGCCGGGCTGCTCCGCGCCGTCGACGATGCGCACGACCGGCGCCGCGGGATCGGGCGTGAAGCTGAACGCGGCCAGCGAGATGCCGCGCCGCGTGACCGATCCGACGATCGAGCCGTCGGGTCGCTCGTCGAACGTGTAGTTCGCATCCTTCTTGGTGTAGCCGAAGACTTCGCGACCGGCGCAGATGCCCATGGGGTCGCTGCAATACATGAAGATGTGCGTCTCGGTGAACAGCCCCTTGTAGCGGACCGGAACGGAGATCATCAGGTCGAACATCTGCCCGGCATGCAGCGCCAGGGAATGGCCGGGCGAGATCATGAAGCGGAAGGCGACGCGGTCGTTGACGATCTCGAACGGCGTATCCGAAAGCAGAGCCTGCACCTTCGACGGCGCGACGCGCGTCATGATCTCGACGGTGCGCAGCGTGCAGCCCCATTCCACCGGATAGGCCGGCGAATAGGGCGGATTGACGCCGCTGTTCGGCTTCAGCCGGTACTTGCCGAACATGTATGTCTTGGGATCGTCGAACTCCGTCATTGCAACTCTTTCTCTTGGTCCTCGGGGACGCTCGGTGGATCACGCCGGCTCGCGCGTTGGCGCGTGATTTCATATATGATGTTAGAATTGCATCTATGAAATCAGATTCCAGGCACGAGTCAAGCGGCCCGGCCTCGCTGCCGGCGTAGGTCGATGGATTTTTACTCGTTCGGATCTCGGAGGAAGCGAGACGGCGCGCGGGCCGCCGAAGGTAGAAGTGCCTCGCGGTCGTCCCAAGCTCGCCAGACGCTTGCGTCCGGCCGTTGGGGGATCGTTGCGAGCCTCGTCTAACCGGCCGGGCCCCATTCGCTCGCTGCGCTCACGCGAGTTGCGTCCGTGCGGTCGAGCTCGATTTGCCTACGCGGGCAATCCACTAGCGCAAAGGCGCGGCCGCTCTCTGCCGCATTGCAGGCGTTGCTGATCAACTCCAGCGGCGCGGAATACCCGCCCGCCTAAGACCGATCGCGGCCACGCGGAACGCGAAGCGCACGTATCCGCAGCGTCATCCTGACGATGGAGATCGGCTCAGCAATGACAGGGCAGGCGCAAGTTCTCGGGGCTGCCGCCCCGCGGTATTGATCGAACGCCGGCTATTGCTCCGGCGTGAGCCGGACGAACTGTCGGCCGCCATTCATTTCCTTGAGCTGGTTGACGTACTCCTCGGGACGCGTCCAGCGAACAGGCGTTTTCAATCCCATGTATTCTGCGATGCTGCCGATAAACGCAGTGCAATTGGATATTTCGGCGCTCCAGACCGGTGAGTTCGCCTGCAATTGCTTGATATAGGCGAAAACCTTTTTGGCGTCCGCCTCGTTCAAGTAGACCCGGTAACTGGCAGTCAGATATTGTGGATCAAGATCGCCGTAGCTCGCGCCGGTTTCGGACGGGACCCACATCACGTAACCGAGCATGTAAGCGAGCGTATCTCCCGCAGGGGTCAGACCCGCGACTTCAACCTCTCGCTGGCTCGTCTTTCCATACCAGACGAAAGCGTGTCCCCAACTCGCTGCGGTTCGGGCTCTGAAGTCCACGTAATACGGGCCCTTTGCCGAGCCCATTCGTCGAGCAGAGCGTGGCGCCGGTTTCGACTGAAGGGCTGCCTCACCGGAAGCAAGCGCATTCGCGTCAGCGGTGCGCTTGGGGACCTCCCGGCTCTGGGAATTGAGGCGTTCCGAACCGGCACGCGCATCAGCCTCGTGCGCCGAAGCTGATTGGATGTTGCAGGGGAGCAGGACAGCGAGCATCAATCCCGCAAGCAGGCCTAACGTCTTCGCTTTATTTGCCACGCTTCGCCCCTCAACTCTCGGCAACAAGATTCGGCGAGACCTTAGGCCAAATCGCGTATCAGTAGCGTGACACGACGGGGCCCGGGGCCTTGCCGATCGGGCCCTTGCCGACCGGGCCTTTGCCGATGGGCATCTTGCCGATGGGAGCAGGCTGAGGCGGGATGGGCTGCGGGTGCGGGAGGTCGGCAGCGCAAGCGGCACTCACCATAGCAAGCGTTGCACCCGCGACAATCATGACTTTCACCACGGCACTTCTCCTTTAGGTTAGAAGAAACAAGCAGTTAGCTGCTGAGTTTTCCCGTCGATACCGCCGTAACCATGACCGCCGGAATACGTCCAGAGTGCGGCAAATGTGACGCGGTCGAGCAATAGGTCTGTAGTGCGGCAGATATGACACAGGTGGGAGACGACGCTATTCAATCGGTGAAGCCGAGGTGGCGACTGCGGCGGTTCTGTTGTGGCTGTTTCGCCCCTCCGCACGCATTCAGCGATAGTCCTTTAGATGTCCAAGCATCGTGTTGCAGGCTTCCTCCGCGCTCGCGAAGGTATTGAACGGCGAGCCGCCGATCCTGATTGCGCCTCTGTTGAAGTCGAGCGGACGCCATGAGGCCGTATAGCCGGAGCGTCCCCGAAATCCGGGGCCAGCCGCTTCGTCATGGCTGATCACAAAGGAAAAGCCATCGCTGTTGGCGCTCCATAGTTCAATGCGCTCGATGGTACGGTTGAACTGCAAGGGCATGACCGAACCCTTCGCCGGGAATCGAACTTCATTAAGCGTGACCCAGTTTTTCGGCGCGCGCGTTAACCTGCGATATTTCCTGGCGAGCAGATTGTGGACGAGGCCCGATGGAACCATCTGCATGCGCCCGCAGTTACGCGACGGGCCACATTCCCCCCTGCCCCGTGGCCCAGACACGGTCCCGTCTTAGTGATGCGAGACGGGGCCGTGTTTTTTTCATCGCCGCGCGGGTTGTCGTTGCGAGAAACGAAAGCGACAATCGATGACAAGGCAGGCCTGCCAAAAGCCTCAGCTATCATCCAGCTTGTTGAGGTCGCGCACCGACTGCATGATCGGTTCGAAATTGGCGCGTGCGTCGAGGGCATCGAACAGTTGCGCGGTATCGGACAAGAGTCCATGGCTGCGCTGGATCGCGATGCGCACATCCTCCTGCGGCGTGTCGGAGAGCCGGCCGTGGCCGGACAGCAGGATCTTCGAGTTCAGGCCCTTGAGTCGCTCCAGCGACTGGATGTAGTCGGAGATCGAGCCCGAGCCGAATACGCCGCCCATCACGCCGCCGGGCATGAGAGTGTCGGCGGCGAACAGAAGGCCCTTGTCGGGATCGAACAGGGATATGCAGGCCGAGGTGTGGCCCGGCGTATACATGACGTCGAGACGGAAATTGCCGAGATCGATCATGTTGCCTTCTTCGAGCCAGATGTCGATATCGATCGGCACGTTCGGCTCGTTGAACATCTTGCGCAGCATCGAGAAATCATCGCGCAGCATGATCTTGTTCGCGGCCAGCCGGTGCGCGGCGATGTAGGTGCGGCTGTTGTTGAAATGGTAGGCCGCGCCGATGTGATCGAGGTGTTCGTGGCTCAGCACCACCATGTCGATCTTGTCAGGTGTTACGCCGACATGGTCGAGGCAGGCCAGGAGATGCGGATAGTTCGAGGACAGCCCGACATCGATCATGATAGTCCGCTTGCTGCCGACGACGAGGTAGCTGTTGGCTGCGCGGTTCTTGAAGCGGACCTGGTAGACGTCAGGCGCGGCCAGAATCAGCGCGCAGACCTCGTCTTCGAGCAGGGTCTTGAACGGGCTGGGCCGGCGGTCGCTCATGCGTTTGCCGCGGCCCGGTAGGTGCGATCGTTGGAGGCACGCAAGCGCTTGCTGAGTGCATCCATCACCATCAGCGCAAAGGCCGGCTGCTGGCTGACCAGATAGACGAAGCGGGCATGATTGATGCGCATCACGCGCGTGCTCGGCGCCGCGACGATCGCACTTGCCGAACGGGCCGAGCCGTCGATGACGGCCATCTCGCCGAAGAACTCGCCCTTGCCGAGGGTGACGATCACGGTCTTGGTATCGCCCCTGATCTTGGCGATCTCGACCTGACCGTCGAGCACCACGAACAATTCGCGGCCCGTGGAGCCTTCCTCAAAGATGACGTCGCCGACGCCGAACTCGTGGATGCATTTCTCGATCGCCATGGCTCGCCGGCCTCCTGGCTCCCGTCCTGCAAGGCCATGTTAGTCCGGAATCAGAGGCGCGCAAACGACGCCCTGAGCGGGGCGATCCCTTTACCGCAGAGCAACATGGCCGAGATTGAGGCAGGCGCCGCCACAGCGCCTCCATGGTCTGGACCCAAATCCGCCCCGGATAATTCCCTAAAATTTCAGTAAGGCGGCCGCCGTTGGAGCGGCGGTAACGAATTGGCAAGCAATGAAAGTTAGCAAATGGTCAATCTTTGCGGGAGATTTTTGACGTGAGCGAAATTGAAGCGCGGCAGAACGGCGACGAATCCGGCTCCCTCGGCGCGGGGAGTCATGAGTCCGCTACTCCCCAAGAGCCCGCCACGATCGACTCCCCGCTGATTGCGCCCGATCACGAGGCGCCGAAGGCGGACGCCAAGATCGATCTGCCCAAGATCGATCAGCCCAAGATCGATCCACCCAAGACCGACGAGACCAAGGTCGAGCCGGCGAAAGTCGAGGCGGCAAAATCTGAAATGCCGAAGGCCGAACCGTTCAAGGTCGAAGGTCTCGGGACTGATTCTTCAAAGGCCACCACTGCGGTGGAAGCGCCGCGCGTCTCGCGCGAGCTTCTGATCATGTCGCCCCGTGAGCGTAATTGGGAGCGGAGCGAGCATTCCTGGGAGAGCCAAACGGCCGAACCCAAGCGCGATGCTGAAACGCCCTCCAAAACATCGGGCAGCGGCCGCTTCGCGGCGATGGCCGCGATGCTGGTGCTGGGGGTGATTGCCGGCGCGGCCGGCGGAGCTCTGGCCACCGTCGGCGTGGCGCACTTTACGCAAGCGGCCCCGGCGCCGTCGCCAAATGCGGCGCTCGAGGCTTCGGTGGCACGGATCGATTCCGATATTGCGTCGCTCAAAGCCGGCCTGGAGCAGACCTCCAAGGCGAGCCAGAGCCAGTTCAACAAGACGAACGATCGGCTCGACCGTATCGAGAAGGCACAGGCTGAGCCGACTGCAAAGCTCGCCAAACTCAGCGAAGCCATCGATAAGCTGCGCGCGGCTCCCGCCGCCGGTCAGGTGGTGGCCTCCGCGACCCCGGCCGCTGCGAAGGAGACCACCGGCTCGGTGACGGCGCCCGCGGGCGCGCAATCGCTGCCGATGCCGCAAGCCTCCGCCAACGCCGCCGCCCCGAAGACCGAGGTCGCCCGGCTGCCGACAGTTGACGGCTGGGTGCTGCGCGAGGTCGGCCATGGCGGCGCGCTGATCGAGGGGCGGAGTGGCCTCTATGAGGTCTATGCCGGCGATCCGGTGCCGGGGCTCGGGCGCATCGATGCAATCCGCCGCCAGGACGGTCGCTGGGTTGTGGTCACCTCGCGCGGCCTGATCGTGGCGAGGTAATCCGCACTTCACAAATTGCTGTTGCGAAGGCGCTTCACTCCAACGTGAAGCGCCTTCGTCCTTGAATAGGCCCCTTGTTGCGGTGTTACTGCGGGCATGGGCCACCTCATCCGCTCGCTGCTGCTTCTCGCCCTTCTGCTTGGCGGCACGCCTGCCTCGCGCGCGGCCGACAATCCTCCGCTCGAGCGCGGGGCCGCGATCATCGATCCCTTCGCCTTGCGTGCGCTCGATGGCGGCCGCTTTGGCCTTGCGCGGATGCTAGCGCCGGCGCGCGCCGAAACCGGCCCGCTCACCAATGCTGAACTGTTCGCGCTGCCCGCAATGGGACCGCTGCGCAAGGCCTTGGATGACGAGTTCGATCGCTACATCGCGCGTCACAAGGCCGAGCTTCCCAATGAGAGCATCGGCGTCGGACCATCGTTCGATTTTCAATTGTTCGATCGCGCGGCACTGACCTCGCCAGATACCCGCTTCGTGTTGTCGGGCATCGTCAACCGGATGGACCGCGCCTATGTCGATCCTGCCGGCTGCGGCGAGATCAGGCTGATCTACCGCTTGACGCAGACGAAAGCGGCCGAGATCGGTGAAGCCTCCGTTTCACCTCGCCTGCCGATGACGCTGAACCTCGTGCTCAAGGCGAAGCGCGACGGCCAGGCCGATGCCAATGGTGCCGCGATGACCTGCGGCGAGATCGCCCGCCGCTGGCTTGCCACCGCTGATCTCCGGATCACGGGCGCCGAACTTGCGGCGGCACTCACGGCAAAGGGCGGCGCGCTCGATTCCGTCATGCCGGAAAACATCCTGCGCATCGAGACCAATCTGCAGATCGCGCATGCGCCGAAATCGGCGGTGCGCGATTTTCGTACCGACTACCTGATGAAGGTGTTCGATTACGACGCCAATACGCGCGCCTTCGAGGAGGCCCCGCTGGAGGACGAGATCGACCGCGCGCGGCTCCTGGCCGACAAGGATCTGCGACGCGAGTTCAAGGACTGGCTGCTGAACCCCGCGCATTTCGGCGAGCTCGACCGCGGCACGCTGCTGATCCCGGACAAGTTCCTGGCCAAGGGTGCAATCGCGCCGACACCGGTCGGCTTTGTGGTCTCGGAGCTGCAGCCGGCCTTCGGACTGGTCGCGGGCGAGGACGGCACGAGCGATCCGATCTTCAGCGAGGGCGATGTCGTCGGCGCGTTGCGAGAGGCCGCCGAGCGCGACATAAAGCTGCAGAACATTCGCTCGGTCGCGGGGTTCGAGCGCCGGCTGAACGACATCACCTGCGCCGGCTGTCACCAGACGCGTGGCATCGGCGGCTTCCATTTCCCCGGCGTCGACTGGATGGCGGCAAAGCCCTCCAACACCATCGTCGTCCCGGCATCACCGCATTTCTTTGGCGACCAGGTCAGGCGGCGCGATATTCTCGCCGCGTTCCGCGACGGCAGAGAGCCCGATTTCTCCCGCGGCTTCTCCAGCCGCCCGCAACTGCGCGGCTCGACCGAGCTCGCCGGCACCGAATATGAAGACGGCTGGGGTGCGCATTGTTATGCGCAGTCCTCCAAGGCGAGCGAGAACGACCCCAGCTTCCGCTCCTGGAACTGCGCCGAAGGCCTCGCCTGCCAGGCGATGACGCCGGCAAGCCGGATGGGCATGTGCTTCGTCAAAAACCGGTAAGCGCCGACATCGTTGAGCAGCCGACATCATTTGGCGCTAAGCTCAGGAGCGACGGAAGTCGGGAGCTTAGCTCAGGGGCAAGCGATGAACGATGTCGGCAAGGATGACAGAGAGCGTAATCGTGTGATCGCAAAGAACGAGGCCGAGCGCCAGACCATCGGCGATATCAGGGTGAGCGGCTGGGCCATCGCTTTTGCCATCATCATCGGCGTGATCGCGCTCTTGATCGTGTGGGCCTGGCTCAATCGCTAGCGCATCCACCGATCAAGTTGCGGGGCCGGGGCGAGCGCCTTCAACCAAGCCCGTCTGCCTCGCGATGACGACCCTCATCCCACGGCACCCGACGCCCGCAGGTTTTCGATCGCCGCTTCATCGTAGCCGGCCTTGCGCAGGATCTCCGTGCTGTGCTCGCCGACTCCCGGCGGTTTGCGCGGCTGCACTTTCTTCTCGCCGTCGATCCAGATCGGGCTGCTCACGGTGAGCATGGTGTCGTTCTCGAACGGCACCAGCACGCCATTGTCCAGCATCTGCCGATCGTTCGGAATGTCGTCGAGGATGCCGACCACGCCAAACACCAGGCCGCTGCCGTCGAGCAGCTTGCGCCACTCGGCCAGCGTCTTGGTCGCGAACACTTCATCAAAAATCCGGATCAACTCGACCGAGCGCGCATGGCGATCGGCCTTGGTCGCAAATCTCTCGTCCGTGATGAGTTCCTCGCGGCCGAGACAGCGCGCGAGCGTTGGCCATTGCCGCTCCTCGTTCAAGAGCGAGAGAATGATCCAGCGGCCGTCCTTGCATTTGTAGTGATTGGTCACGGCGTTGAGCGCCTGTTCGCGCGGCCGCCGGCGCGAGAATTTGGCGCCGCAAAGCTTGGCCTGCGCCAGCACGCCGTTGGCCCAGACGCCGTTCGCCATCAGATTGGTGCTGACATGTCCGCCCTTGCCGGTGCGTTCGCGCCGGTAGAGCGCGGTGACGATCGCGCTATAGAACGCCATCGCGCAGGGGTGGTCGCCCATGCCCGCGACGGAGCGCGCCGGCGTGGTCTCTTCATCGGCGCGGACGAGATCCATCAGGCCCGAGCGCGCCCAATAGGCATTGCTGTCGAAGCCGGGCTTGTTGGCCTCCTCGCCTTTCTCGCCATAGCCGGTGAAGGACGCGTAGATCAGCCGATCATTGAGCGGCGCGAGCTTGTCGTAGGTCAGCCCGAGCTTTTCGCGCACATTGGGCGGAAAGTTGGTGATGAAGACATCGGCTTCCGCGACAAGGCGATACAGCACCGCCTGCGCCTCCGCCTTGCTGAGATCGAGCGCGATGCTCTTCTTGTTGCGGGCCTCGAGCATCCAAGCGAAATTGTGCTCGCTGTGGGGATAGCCGGGCAGGTTCGGCAGGTTGCGATAGGGATCGCCCGAGCCTGGGGGTTCGATCTTGATCACATCGGCACCGAAATCCGACAACACGGTCGCGGCCGCGGGCGCCGCGATAAAGCTCGCGCAATCCAAAACCTTCAGCCCTTCGAAGATGCCTTTTTCCATGTCTGGCGTCGCTCCCGTTTCTTGCTGTTGTTCCCGCGCGATGGAATATCGATGCTGGATAGCGCAGATCAGATGTCATTTGACCGAGTTTGCCCGGGGATGCAACGGCGCTTTCACCCTCTGCGGAGAGAGGGTGAACTATTCCTCGCCGGAAAGCAGCGCGGCGTTGCCTCCGGCAGCGGCGGTGTTGATCGTCACCGTCTGCTCGGTTGCGAAGCGCGCGAGATAATGCGGCCCGCCTGCCTTGGGTCCGGTGCCGGACAAGCCGAAACCGCCGAATGGTTGCACGCCAACGACGGCGCCGATCATGTTGCGGTTGACATAGACGTTGCCCACCGAGAGCGCATCGATCATGGCTTCCACGGTGTCGTCGATGCGGGAGTGAATGCCGAGCGTCAGCCCATAGCCGCTCGCCTGGATCGCGCGCAGCACATTCTGAAGCCGGTCGGCGCCAAAGCGGACCACATGCAGGATCGGCCCGAACACCTCCTCCGTGAGCTCCGAGGCATCGGACAGTTCGAAAATATGCGGCGCAACGTAATTGCCAGGCGGCGCCGTTCCTGCAAAATGGAGCCGCGCCTGCCTCTTCATGCGCGCGATATGCGCATCCAACCGCTGCTTGGCTTCCGCATCGATGACCGGGCCGACATGGGTCGCGACGTCGCGGACGTCACCGACTTTCAGCTCTCGCGCCGCGCCGGCAATCATCTCGATCATGCGATCGGCGACGTCGTCCTGCAGGAACAACAGCCGCAAGGCCGAGCAGCGCTGGCCGGCGGAACGGAATGCGGATGTGACGACGTCGTCAGCGACCTGCTCGGGCAGCGCGGTCGCATCGGCAATCATCGCGTTGATGCCACCGGTCTCGGCGATCAGCGGCACGATCGGTCCATCTTTTGCGGCGAGTGCCCGATTGATGGCGCGCGCGACCTCGGTCGAGCCGGTAAAGACGACGCCGGCAATGTCAGGGTGGCCCACGAGCTTGGCGCCGATTGCGCCGTCGCCGGGCAAGAGCTGCAGGGCGGACGGAGGAACGCCGGCCTCAAAGAGCAAGCGGATCATCTCTACCGCAATCAGCGGGGTTTGCTCGGCCGGTTTTGCGACCACGCTGTTGCCGGCCATCAGCGCCGCCGCGATTTGGCCGGTGAAGATCGCGAGCGGAAAATTCCAGGGCGAGATCGCGACGAACACGCCACGGCCGCGCAGACGCAGCACATTGCTCTCGCCGGTCGGGCCCGGCATCGGCTGGTCTTCGCCAAACAGCCTGCGACCCTCGCTCGCATAGTAGCGGCAGAAATCGGCGGCCTCGCGCACTTCGGAGAGGGCATCGTCGAGCGTCTTGCCGCCCTCGCGCTGCAACAGCGCGATGAAATGAGCGGCCCGGCGCTCCAGGAGATCGGCGGCCTTCTGAAGGATTGCGGCACGCGCCTGCGCCGGGGTCGCGTTCCAGCGTGCAAAACCTGTGCGGGCGGCCGCGACTGCCTGGTCGACCTCTTCGGGTGAGGCTTCAATGACGCTCCCGATCGATGTCTGCAGATCGATAGGGCTCACCAGCGACCGCGCCGGACCTGTGGCCGCCGTGCCATTGATCAGCGGCGCCGCGTTGACCGGCGCGGCTTCGCCAGCGATCGCGGTGAGCAGTCCCCGCAGGGCCGCGCGCTCGCCAAATTCGATCCCGCGCGAATTCTTCCGCTGCGGCAACAGCAGGTCGCGCGGCAAGGGAATGTTCGGATGCCGCGCTTTCTCGGGCGCGCCGATGATGTCGGCGGGCCGGCGTAGCAGCATTTTCAGCGGGACCGCGTCGTCGGCCGCCAGCGCCACGAATGAGGAGTTGGCGCCGTTCTCCAGAAGACGCCGCACCAGATAAGCGAGCAGGTCGCGGTGGCTGCCGACCGGCGCATAGGTGCGGCAGGCGATGTCGGGGCGTTCCTCGCTCAAGCGCTCGTACAGCGCTTCGCCCATGCCATGCAGGCGCTGGAATTCGAAATCGCGGCTCGCGCCGGCGAGCTCGAGAACGGTCGCGACGGTCAGCGCGTTATGCGTGGCAAATTGCGGGAATAGCCGCGGCCGCAGATCGAGCAGCTTTCGCACACAGGCGATGTAGTTGAGATCGGTCATCGCCTTGCGCGTAAAGACGGGATAGCCGGACAGGCCGCGCTCCTGCGCGCGCTTGATTTCGGTGTCCCAATAGGCGCCTTTGACGAGCCGCACCATCATGCGTCGGCCAAGCGCACGCGCCAGTGCATCGATATGCTCGATGACGTCGGCGGCGCGCTTTTGATAGGCCTGGATCGCGAGCCCAAAACCGTCCCAACCGGCAAGCGAGGGATCGGAAAAGGTCGCGTCGATCACGTCGAGCGACAATTCCAGCCGGTCGGCTTCTTCGGCGTCGACGGTAAAATTCAGATCATAGGCCTTGGCCTGGCGTGCCAGACCGATCAGCCGCGGCACCAGTTCGTCCATCACGCGTGCGCGGCTGATGGCCTCGAAACGCGGATGCAGCGCCGATAGCTTGACCGAAATGCCCGGGCGGTCGGGCAGGGGGCGGTTGCGCGCGGTGTGACCAATGGCATCGATGGCGCTTCGATAGGCGTTGAAATAGCGCTCCGCGTCGGTCGCGGTGCGTGCGCCTTCACCCAGCATATCGAAGGAATAGCGCGAGGGCCGCTCCGAATGCGGTTGCGTCCGCGCCAGCGCCGCTTCGATGGTTTCGCCCAACACAAAATGGCTGCCCATCAGCCGCATCGCCTGCCGCGTGGCGGCGCGGACGGCAGGCAGCCCCAGTCGCTTCGCCAGGCGCCCGATCGTTCCTTGCGGCGTCTCGCCCGGCTGGATCACGCGCGCCGACATGCCGAGCGCCCAGGCCGAGGCATTGACGAGGAAGGCGCTGGATTTGGTTTCATGATGGATGAAGTCGCCTTCGCCCAGCTTGTCTTCGAGGAACTGATCGGCGGTGCGTGCGTCAGGCACGCGCAGCAATGCCTCGGCCAGCACCATCAGTGCCAGACCCTCCTTGGTGGAAAGCGCGAACTCGCGCAGCAGGTCCTCGACGCCGCCCAGCCGATCGTCCTTGGTCCTGACGGCCTCGATCAGGCGCGTGGCGAGGCCATCGATCCGTCGCTCCTGCTCCGAATCCAGGCGCGCGATTGCGAGCAGTTGTCTCGCAATCGGGACATCGTCCGCCGTGTAAGCGGCGGTGAACGGCGCTAGAGGTGCGGAATCGGTCATGGCGTGCGCAATTTTAGCACGCAACCGGACTTCGCAGGAAAAACCGCTTTAGCGCAGGAACGCGATCCGTTCCCGCCAAATGCAATGTTGAAAATCGGAAAATCGCCCGCGCAGCTCGGCTGGAGTGCGCGGCCGGGGAGCTAAACCTTCAGGTTCTCGGCCGAGGTTTTGCCGCGATTGGCAATCTCTTCGTATTCAATGTTCTGCCCTTCATTGAGCGTGGTCAGTCCAGCCTTGTGCACCGCCGAAATGTGAACGAACACGTCCTTTCCGCCAGTCGAGGGCTGGATAAATCCGTAGCCCTTAGTCGGGTTGAACCACTTGACCGTACCTTTAGCCATTACGTCGTCTCCGCGGGATCAAAAAAATCAAATAAGCCGACGGCCCCCGCAGGCCATCGTCTCGGACCTGCAAGAATACGCGGATTATAGGTTTCATGGTAGCGTAAACAACGGCGAGATTGTTGCCGGAAAGGTTCGATATCGAGGCGCATTTTAAGCATTTTGCCTGTTTCGCGGTCATTTCATGGACCGTATCGGCCGCGCTGAACTGCCGTCGATCAAGCAAAGCGCGCCCGCCTAGAGGAGGCGGATGCGCTTCGCCTGCCCTCAATAGGTCGCCACAAGATAGTCGAGGATCTTGCCGATATCGGCATCGTCGATCGGGGCGCCATAGAGCTTGATCATCTTGGTCACTTCGGCCTGCCAGAAGTCCTTCTTCGATTTCACGTTGCGCGGCTGAACGGCGACATAATCGGCGGAGTGGCAGCCGGTGCAGTTGTTCTTGACCACATCGAGGTTTGGCCCCGGTTTGAAGGCCGCGGTCTCTTCCGGCAACTGATAGGCGATCGGCGCCGCAAAAGAGTCGATCAGGCCAAGCGCCGCAATCGAAGCGAGCGTGAGGAGAAAAGAGCGCATCATGTTCATCGCTCCTCAAGCCACATTGACGCGAACGGTTTCGACGACGTTGCGCATGTAGCCGGCCGGATTCCAGCGCGGCTCCATTGGCTGGGTTTCGCCTGCAGTGTTGGTGGCGCGCACCTTCAGTTCATAGCTGCCGGCGTCGAGTTTGATCGGCAGCTTCCATTCGCGGAAGGAATATTTGCCGAGATCCTTGCCCAGCTTGGCCGGAGTCCAGTTCTTGCCGCCGTCGGTCGAGACTGCGACCTCCTTGATGCCCTTGCCGCCATCGAAGGCGATGCCCTTCAGCCTTGTGGTGCCGGCTTTCAGCCTGGCGCCGTCACTGATGTTCGTGATGAAGGAGCGCACGTCAAAGCGGTTGATCGGGATCGTCGCCTTCGGCGCGGTGCCCGGCTCGACGCAGGCGCAGGGCGTGTCCGGGATGCGATAAGCGGTCTTCATCCAGAAGCCGTCGAATTCGTTATCGATGACGGTGATCTCGTTGAGGTGCTTGACCCAGTAGGTGCCGTAGTAGCCGGGCACGACCAGCCGCAGCGGAAAGCCGTTGAGGAACGGCAGGTCATCGCCGTTCATGCCATAGGCCAGCATCACCTCGCCGTCGCGGGCGTGCTCGATGTCGAGCGCCTTGACGAAGTCGGGGGTCTTGTCGCTGGCCGGCCCGTCCATGCCGTTCAAGGTGATCTGTTTGGCGCCCTGCTGCACTCCGGCCATATCCAGGACCGTCTTGAGCGGCACGCCTCGCCAGCGCGCATTGCCCATGGCGCCGTTGGCGAGTTGCCCGCCGGGGACGCGCGGATCGAAAAAGCCGCGGCTGTTGCCAGAGCATTGATTGACGGCGACGATCTCGACCGCCTTGAGCTTCCTGATGTCCTTGAGCGAGAGGCTGAGCGGCCTGTCGACCTTGCCCTTCACCTGCAAGGTGAACTTGTCCGGGTCGAGGTCGAGCGGCAGGCCGGCCAGATGATAACGCACGAAGAACGCGTTGTTCGGCGTGATCGGGCCATCATTGAAAACCGAGAACGGAGTCTCCAACTGCGGCGGCCGGCTGGTCAGGACGATCATTGGCCGCTTCTGCGGATATTTCAACAGCGGCCGTTCGCCATTCTCGAAGGGCAGGGTCACCGTATCGAGCGCGAAGGCTTTCGCCACGCCCAATCCTGTCGCAAGGGCGGCGAGGCCGGCGCGCTTCATCAATTCTCGTCTGTCGAGCATTTTGTTGGCTTCCTCCGAAGCATTTTCTGTCGCCGGTCATCACCGGTGCATCATGTTTCGCGGTCGCCTCGGGCGAAGTCAATTCATGCTTTGGCAGCGCCCGGCTGCTGCTGCGCTGCAACGCGGTCGCGTGATGCCGCTCACGCCGCAACGGCGTCCAGGCGATCGACGAGGTCGAGCAGCGTCTTCGCATTTGCAACGACATGGACCGTCATCGGCTCGGCGCGTCCGCGAATGGCCACGTCCTGCCGCGGCAGGTCGTCGGCGGTCACGCTCGCGGTGGCGCACACTTCCTCCGAGACGAGGGCCTCGCAGGCGAGGCTCTTGGTCATGTCCTGCAGCCGTGCGGCGACATTGACGGCATCGCCAAGCGCCGTGAACACCATGTGATCGCGATAGCCGATATCCCCAACGATCACTTCACCGCCATGAATGCCGATGCCGAAGCGGATCGGCTCGCGCAGATCGTGCGCGAGAAACTGGTTCAATTCCTCGACATTGGCGGCGACCGCTGCTGCCGCGCGCAGCGCCTGGCGGCTCGCCGTTCCAGCATCGGTGGTAAGCCCGAACAGGGCCAGCATGCCGTCGCCGACGAACTGGTTCGGCTGCCCGCCGCAACTGATCACGGCTTGCGATACCGCGGCAAGAAAGCGATTGACGATAAAGACGGTGTCGAAAGGCAATCGGTGCTCGGCAAGCTGGGTCGAGCCGCGCATGTCCACGAACAGGCTGACGAGATAACGCTCCTGGCCGATCCGCGCAGGATGGGCGGCATGAGCGTTCGCCGAGATCGTGCTCGGGGTGAACAACTGAAAGAAGGAGAGGTCGGCGGTGGGGCGGAGCTGGCAGGCCAGGCGGATCGAAGGGTCGGCCGTACCGACCCGGCTCAGCACGAAGGCTTCGCGCTGCGAAGGCTCAGGCAGGGTGCTGCAATCGCCGATCACGCGGATGCGGCAGGTCGAGCAGCGCGCTCGGCCGCCGCAGACGCTCGCATGCGGCACGTTGTGGCGCAGGCTCGCTTCCAGCACGCTGAGGCCTTTCGGCACGCGGACAGTCTTGCCGTTACCGTAGGACAGCGTGATCATGCCGCCGCGTCGCTCGTGCAACTCGCGGGCGCCCCTTGCCAGCACGGCAAGCCCGATCAGGCCGAGATAGGCGAGCAGCGCGTAATCGGTGATGGCGTCCAGCACATCCCCCTGCGCCGGCGTCCCCACCTTCTGCGCGGAGAGATTATCGTCCCGCCATTGCGGGCTTGCACTCTCTGCGACGATGGTCCGACCGCCCTGGTAGAATCCGAGCAGGGCAAGCGCGGGAATCAGCACGGCGGCGGCGAGCAGGAACGGTGCCGCCCATGCGTAGAATCGTTTCATGCGCAGCCAGAAGTGCAGTCCGATGGACGCGTGCGTCCAGGCGACGATAAGAACCACCGTGATCTGCAAGCCTTTGCCCGGGTGGCCAACCCAGAAGGCGTAAAGCTCCTGCGGATAGAGCTTCTGGTGATCGAACAGGGTCTGGCCGAGCCGCACGCCGATGATATGGCTCATGACCAGGAGCGGAATGCTCAAGCCGAGCGCGAGCTGCAGCGGCTCCATCGCCTTCCAGCGGAATTCCCGACGCTGGTATAGTGCCCAGATGCCGAGACCCATGTGCAGCAGCGCTGCCGTATAGAACACCACGGCGACGGGGAGGAACCGCCAGAACAGCGTGTGATAATAGACGCCGGTCTGCATCGCCTCGACCGAGATGTTGCCGAGCGCGTGGTTGAGGAAATGGCTGATCAGATAGGCGAACAGGATCAGCCCGCAAACGAGACGGACCTGGCGTGCGCCGATGCCGCGCGACCAGTCCTGCAGCCTTTCTCGATAGCTGATGGCCATGTGATCCATGGAAGCATGACCCGCCGGCGCGACGTTTATTCCTCGCGTGGATACCGCTTCGCGGGTCATCCCGGCAAGCCGGCCGACGGAACTTTACACCTCCCGAGCACCTCGGGGCGAGGGGATAGTGCATAGTCGCGGCGCTGCGCCTGCCGGCGTTGACACCCCCGTTCCAGTCGTGGAAAAGCGCGCCGTGACAACTGCCCCGCCCGAGATGATCCGCGGCAAGCCGGATCCCGTTTCCCATCGGCCATTGCTGGTCGCCGTCGTCGTGATCGCCGCGATGACCGCCTTGCGCGTCGCCTATGCCTGCCTGATCGATCCGCGCACCGACGAGGCCTATTACTGGACCTGGTCAAAGGAAAATGTGCTGTGCTTTCTCGATCACCCGCCGATGATCGCATGGTTCATCCGGCTGGGCACCGCGATGTTCGGCGACACCAATTTGGGCGTCCGCTTCGGCGGCATCCTGGCGATGCTGGTGACGCAGCTTTTGCTCGCCGATATCGCAAGACGCGTGACGCATGACATTCGCGCGATCGTGCTCGCGCTGCTGCTGCCGGAGGCCACGGTCTATTATGGGCTGTTGATGGCAAAGGTTGCGCCCGACGTGGCGCTGATCCCGTTCTCGGTCGCGATGGTCTGGGCACTGGTGCGGCTGGTGGAGAGCAATGATCCGCGCTGGTGGCTCGCCGCGGGGGCCTTCGGCGGCCTGTCGCTGCTATCGAAGTTCACCGTGGTGATGTTCGTGCCGGCCATCGTCGCCTTCATGCTGGTGCCGGACTGGCGGGCGCGTTGGCTGAAGAGCCCATATCCGTTGCTTGCGGCGCTGATCGCGCTCGCGCTGTTTTCGCCCGTCCTGATCTGGAACGTGCAGCATGACTTCGCCTCGTTCCGCTTCCAGTTGGTGCGGGCGACGGCCAACCACGACATCACGCTCCGCACAGTTGCCGACTATATCGGCCTGCAATTCGGGCAGGTCGGTTTCGTGGTGCTGCCGGTGGTGCTGTCGGGCCTCATTCTGACGGCGCGGCGCGGCTATCTCGGGCGCGAGCCGGTCGCGATCCTGCTGTCGACCGCGGTAATCGTGCCGTTCCTGTATTTTCTCTGGAAGTCGCTCACGCTTCGTGTCGGCGATACCTGGCCGATGTTCATGTGGCCGGTCGGCTTTGCCGCTGCCGCGATCAACATCGCGATGCTGCCGCGCGAAGGCTGGCCGGCCTGGATGATCAGATCGACGATCTGGTGGGCGAATACGGCGGTCGTGTCGGGTCTCGTGACGGTCGTTCTGGTCTTTCTCTACGCCGTCGCGAGCCCCTGGAATCTGATCGGCCGCGCCGATCCGATCGGCGGCGAAGCAGGCTATGGACCGGTGGCGGCGCGGGTGCAAGCGCAACTGGACAAGACCGGCGCGAGCTGGATCGCGACCACGGACTACCGCACCTATGCAATGATGCGCTGGTATTTCAACGGCCGGGTGCCGGTGATCCAGATCAACGAGCGCGGCCGCTTCCAGGGTTTTGCCGATCCGGGCATGGACAGGATCGAGGGGCATACCGGTCTCTATGTCGCGCGCGAGCCCGACAACAGGCTGCCGCTCTGGGACCTGACCACGGCCAAGCGCGAGCCGCTGGAGCGCGTTGATCGCATTTGGCGTGGCAGCGTGATGGATACCTATTCGCTCGAAAAGCTCACCGGCTGGACGCCACAGCTTAATCCGCCGCCTGACTCGCCCTTCTTCCGCTGGCGCGTGCTGGCGGGGAATTTCCGCTTCGACGCTCCCATGTCAAACCGTCATCCTGAGGCGCGAGCGTAGCGAGCACCTGAAGGTGACGGTTCAACATTGCATGCTCGTTGCAATTACTCCTCGCCGTCTCGCTTGCGTACGAGATCCTTGGCGAGATCGGCCAACACGGGCTGCGGCAGCGCCGCAAAAGGTAGCGGACGTGTCACCTCGATCGCGGCAAGACCCAGACGCGCGGTGAGCAGGCCGTTGAGCACGCCTTCGCCAAGCCGCTGCGACAGCCTTGCGGCGATGCCATGGCCGAGCACTTGTTGCACCAGGCTGTCGCTCGCCGCCATGCCGCCGGTGATCGCAAGATGTGCGATGACATGACGCAAGAGTTTGATCATGCCGAGCGCGCCCGGCCGTCCGCCATAGAGCCGCGCCAGTTGCCGGATCAGCCGCAAGGAGGCCACGAACACGAACAGCACGTCGACCATGGCGCGCGGGCTGACGGCGGTGACGATCGATACGCGTTGCGCGGCCGAGGACACCAGGCGGCGCGCCTCGCGGTCCAGCGGCGTCATCAATTCGCGTTCGGCCAGCCGGATCATGTCGGCGCCGTCGATGATGTCGTCGACATGGCCTTGCAGCGCCAGGCGGGCGCGGGCGAGTTGCGGGTTCTGGTGTGCGAGCTTCAGAAGCTGCCGCACGACGTCGCGGCTCTCGGCGCGGTCGTCGCTGAGCAGCACTGAGGCCGCGCGGGCCTGCAGCCTTTCGATCGCGGCGAGCCGCATCAGGCCGACCGTTTCGCGCGCGGTGACGGCAGCAAGCGCGAGTGCCGCCGCGAAGGCAAGGACGAGGCCGAGGATGCCGAGGCTCTCGCTGCGCGCGAACAGATCCTGCACCAACTGCGTGACGCCGAGCCCAAGCCCGAGCAGTACGAGTCCGGCGATTGCGGCCCAGAACAGCGTGCCCCAGCGGAAGCCGCGCCGCTCCAAGACTGGTGCTTCGATCGGCACCGGCAGCGACGCCGGCTCGGCTTCCGGAGCGATCTGGATGGTGCCGCGCGACGGTCGAGGCGCGTCCTTTTCATCGACCACGACAACGCCGGGATCGTCGAGTCGGAAGGTTTGCGGCTTGCGCGGTTGCTGGCGCTCGCTCATTGCAATCGATCTCCGATCAGGAACTGCAGCGCGCGGTCAAGGCGGATGTGAGGCAGCGCGGGCGCGCCGTCGCCATCGCGCTCCAGCGGCGGCGGGCGGAAACGCAGGAAACGGAAGTCCGATGTTTCGGCCGCCGTGCTGGAAAGTCCGCGAAAGGACGCTTCGCCATTGAACAGCGCCTCGGCATCGGCGGGCAGGTCGCCGGGAAAGGTCGCGACTTCCGTCTCGCCGTCAAAGGTTTCGCCGCCATCCGTCTCGCCGGGCGACGGGGTGCCGAGGATCGAGGGCAGTTTGTCGTGGCCGCGCGAGACCATGGCTTCGCGCGTGGCGCGGACTGCCGCCAGCGCCACGACGTCGATGGTGGCGCCGGTGCTCTCGGCCTTCGCGACCGCTTTGGCGACCGAGCGGCGCAAGATGGCCTCAAGTCGATCATGGCTCGAGTGATGCAGATGGTCGGCCTTGGTGGCGGCGAACAGAATGCGGTCGATGCGCGGCCGGAACAGCGCGGACAAGAGCGTCGAGCGGCCGACCCTGAAGCAGTCGAGGATTCCGGCCAGTGCCGCCTCGAGATCGTGCAGCGCCTCGGGGCCGGAATTGAAGGCAGCGAGCGCATCGACCAGCACGATCTGGCGATCGAGCCTTGCAAAATGATCGCGGAAGAAGGGACGCACCACCACGTCCTTGTAGGCCTCGTAGCGGCGGACCATCATCGCCCACAGCGAGCCTTCGGGCGCCGCGCCCTCTGGCGGCACGTCCAGCGGCGCAAAGGTGAGCGCCGGCGAACCCGCAAGATTGCCCGGCATCAGGAAGCGTCCTGGCGGCAACAGGCTCATGGCAAACTGCTCATCGCGACAGGCGCGCAAATAGTCGGTGAAGAGTTTCGCCGCCACGAGCGTCGCCTGCTCGTCTTCCCGGCCGCTGGGCTCGAGCGTGGCGAGCTGCGCATGCCAGGCGGCCGCGAGCCGCGCCCGCGGCTTTTCCCGGGATAGCTCAAGGCTCTCTCGCGCCCATTGCTCGTAGCTCTTGTTGAGGAGCGGCAGATCCAAAAGCCATTCGCCGGGATAATCGACGATATCGAGCGTCAGTGTCCGCTCTGCGCTGTTTTGTCGCTGGTAGTCGATCACCAGGCGGAGCTCGCTGATGTCGACGGTCGAGTTCGGCCAGCCGCGCTTCTCGATCAAGGTCTGCAAATGGCTCTCATAGGCAAAGCGCGGCACGGCATCATCAGGCTGCGGCGCGAGCTGGGCGCGGGCGATCCGCCCGGAGGCATAGGCCTCGAACACCGGAAAGCGGCCGCTGCGTGTGAGCCCATGGATCAGCGCGGTGATGAACACAGTCTTTCCGGCACGTGACAGGCCGGTAACGCCGAGCCGTACGGTCGGGTTGAAGAAGTGCTCTCCATAGTCCAGCAGCGCCCGCGCCGAGAGGCGGGCTTCCTCGACGATATCGGACAGGCTGAGGGCCATAAGGAAACGGAAACTCGGGGCAGGAGCACGGGCGGGAACGCTAGGGCAAAGGTGGCCATTGCATAGCCGAAATCAAGCTTCACACTGCCGCAGGTGAACCAGGGTTAAGGTGGCTTGAACCCTTCGTTCACCAGTCGACACCTAATTCTACCGCTCTAGCAGAAGGTTTTTCGGACCAAGCCATGACGATCTTCAAGCTGAAACAACTGGCCTCGACCTCCGTCCATGCGGCGGCGGGGGCGGTCGGCTGGGATTATGATCGCGCGGAACTGATCGCCGACGGCATCGTCCATGCCATTGGCATCATCCTAGGGCTGATCGCCGCCACCGCGCTGGTGGTGTTGACCGCCGTCTATGCCACCGCGCTCGATATCGTCGGCGTGTCGATCTATGTCGCCGGGCTTCTCACCATGCTGGTGCTGTCGGCGACGTACAATCTCTGGCCGGTGTCGCGCGCCAAGTGGGTGCTGCGGCGCTTCGATCACTCGGCGATTTACGTGCTGATCGCGGCGACCTACACGCCGTTCATCATGGAACTGGAGCCGAGCGTGTTCTCGGTAGCGCTTCTCGTCGGCGTCTGGTGCGTGGCGATCTTCGGCATCGTGCTCAAGCTCGGCTGGCCCGGCCGGTTCGACCGGCTCTCGATCGGCCTCTATCTCGCGCTCGGCTGGAGCGGGGCGATGCTCTACGATTGGGTGGTCGCGGCCCTGCCGACGCTCGCGCTGTGGCTGGTGCTCGCCGGCGGCGCGCTCTATAGTTTCGGCGTGATCTTTCACGCGTGGCGGCGGCTGCGCTTCCAGAACGCGATCTGGCATTGTTTCGTGTTGCTCGGCGCGGCCTGCCATTATTCCGCGGTGCTCGATGTGGTTCTGGCCTGACGGTTTTCAAAAAGGGGTCTGTCGATGCAGGTGGCGGGCAAGGTCGTGGTTGTGACAGGCGGCGCCAACGGCATCGGCAAGGCGTTGTGCGAGGCCTTTCACGGTGCCGGCGCGGCCAAGGTGGTGGTCACCGACGTTGATGGCGGTGGCGCGCGGACGGTTGCAGCGGCGATCGGCGGTGCGGCGTTCCAATGCGATGTCGCGAAAGAAAAGGACATCCTGCACGTCATCGAAGAGACCGAGCGGCAATTCGGCCCGATCGCGCTGTTCTGTTCCAATGCCGGCATCGGCGGCGGCTTCGATCCGCTCTCCGTCAACGCCGGCGGCACGTCGGACGAGCCGTTCATGCGAAGCTGGGCGATCCATGTCATGGCCCATGTCTATGCCGCCCGGCACCTGATCCCACGCTACAAGGCGCGCGGCGGCGGCTACTTTCTCAACACGATTTCCGCCGCCGGCCTGTTGTCGCAGGTTGGCAGCCCCGCTTATTCCACCACCAAACATGCCGCGGTCGGCTTTGCCGAAAATCTCGCAATCTCGCACCGGGCCGACGGCATCAAGGTCTCGATCCTCTGCCCGCAGGGCGTCGACACCAACATGCTGCGTTCGATCCCGAAGGGACCGCAATCCGGCGACGGCGATCTCTCGCCGGAACAGGTGGCCCGGGACGCGCTCGCCGGGATCGAGCAGGAGATATTCCTGATCCTCCCGCATCCGCAGGTGCTCGGCTACATGCGCAAGAAGACCGAGAATTACGACCGTTGGATCGCCGGCATGGCCAAGATCCAGGCCAAGATGCGGGAAGAGTACGGGAAGTAAGTCGCCCTTTCAGGCGACCGACTGCAGCGCCGCTGCGGCATTGGCCGCGCGATCGGCCTTCAAGGCGCGGGCATAAAGCATCAATCCCTCGCGCACGGTCCGCTGCTCGGCCTCGCTCAGCCGCGCCAGGGCGCCGGACACCTGGCGACGGCCGAACGCATGCAGCGCGGCGAGTGTGCGATGCCCCTTGGCCGTCAGCGCCAGCGGCTTGAAGCGCGCGTCATCAGGATCGTTCATTTCCTTGAGCTCACCTGACACGATCAGCTTGCGTACCATGCGGCTGACGCTCGATTTCTCCAGATGCAGGAAATCCGCGAGCTGCCCCGCGGTCATTGGTCCACGGATGCCGATCTCCAGGATCGTATGCACCGCCGAGGGCGGATAGTCCGTCGCCGCCACGGTGGCGTCCATGAAGCCGAGCTCGCGCACCATCTGCCGGGAGGCAGCACGAATATCGTCGATCAGAATGAGGTCGAGCGGGTTCATCTTGACTCCGGAAAATAGTTGTATCATACAACTGTATGCCCTGCAACGGTGCAGGCGGCGGCGATGGTGGTCTGATGTCCGGTGTTGTGAGTGAAGCATTGCCGACTGAAGGAGTACTGGAGAGGGCTGCAGGCCGCATGCGCGGAAAGGTCTGCCTGGTGACCGGCGGCGGCAGCGGGATCGGCCGCGCGACCGCGCTCAAGATGGCGGAAGAGGGTGCCGAGGCCGTCGTGATCGCCGGCCGCCGTGAAGCCGAAATTGAGGACACAGCAGCGACGTGCGAGCGTTTCGGCAGCCGGGCGCTCGCACTAAGAACCGACGTCACGCGCGAGGACGATGTCGCGCGCCTGGTCGCGACGGCGCTTGAGTGCTACGGGCGGCTGGACGTCGCCTTCAACAATGCCGGTTTCCAGGAGCGTCGCGCTGTGCTCGAGACGCAAGACAGCACCGTCTATGATCAGGTCTTCGACGGCAATGTGCGCTCGGTCTATCTGTGCCTGCGCCATCAGCTACCGGCGATGTTCGCCCGCGGCGCGGGACGCATCGTCATCAACGCTTCGGTCAGCGGCGTGCGCAATCCAAATGCCGGGTTTTCGCTCTATTCCGCCTCAAAGGCGGCGGTGATCTCGTTGACGCGTTCTGCCGCGATGGAGGCCGCGCCGCGCGGGGTGAGAATCAACGCCATCGCGCCGGGCCGCGTCGTCACCGACATGATGCTGCGCGCGGGCGTCGGCGACGTAGCGACCGTCGCGGCAGGGCTGCCGCTGCGGCGGATGGGTGAGCCCGCGGAAGTCGCCGAAGCCGTGGTCTGGCTGCTCTCGGATGCGGCGTCCTATGTGGTGGGCCATGTGCTCGCCGCCGATGGCGGTTTTCTGGCGTCGTAGATCGAGGCACCGTCATTCCGGGGCGCGCGCGAGCGCGAACCCGGAATCTCGAGGTCCCCCCGATGCGCAATTGCGTATCTGAGGTTCGATGCTGTCGCATCGCCCCGGAACGACGAAGGTGCCTTAACTCCGCCCCCTCTGCGCATAGAGCAGCGGCACGGACGAATCTACGATCACCTCGACCAGGCTCGCGCCACCATGCGCGAGCGCGCGTTTGAGCGCCGGCGCAAGGTCGGCGGCCTTGGTGACGCGCACCGCGTCGCAGCCGTGCCCTTCCGCGATCTTGACGAAGTCGATCCCGGGCAGATCG
Source organism: Bradyrhizobium sp. STM 3562 (assembly GCF_045571435.1). NCBI lineage: Bacteria > Pseudomonadati > Pseudomonadota > Alphaproteobacteria > Hyphomicrobiales > Nitrobacteraceae > Bradyrhizobium > Bradyrhizobium sp. STM 3562. The sequence goes on along the minus strand of NZ_CP120694.1, from coordinate 7,355,410 downwards.
AGGCCGGGCACGTTGCGCACCTGCATCACCTGGCTGAACGAGCGCATCGCGCCGTAGCCCGCATTGTTGATGACGACCACGGTGAGCGGCAGCTTGCGCTGTGCGGCGGTCCACAGCGCCTGGATCGAATACATGGCGGAGCCGTCGCCGATCAGGCAGACGGTGCGCCGCTCGGGGCGGCCGAGCGCCATGCCGACCGATGCCGGCAGGCTGTAGCCGAGCCCACCGCTCGCCATGGTATAAAAACTGTCCTGTCCACGCATCGGCATGTGCTGGTGCATGGCCGGTCGATGCGACGGCACTTCCTCGACCAGTGCGGCATCCTCGCCCATCGCGGTCCGCAGCGTGTGGAGCAGGAATTCCACCGGAATCGGATCGGCCGCCGCCGGGGCTGGCGGCAGTTTGCGCCCCTCGGGCGCCGCGCGTTTTGTGTCCGGCAGCAGTTCGAGCAGCATCGATAGCGCCGGCTTCATGGTCGCGATGATGCTGCTGCCGACCGGCGTCACCGTGGCCGCATCGGGATCATCGGTGATCTGGAACAGCGTGGTCGCACCGTCGAAGATCGAGGCGTGACCCTCGACATGGAAGGTGAAGACCGGCGCGCCGATGACGACGACCAGATCGTAGCCGCGCAACGCTTCCGACAATTGGCCGGGCGAAGCCGGCAGGAAGCCCGCGAATTGCGGATGCCGCTCCGGAAAGGAGCAGCGCGCAGAGAATGGGCTGACCCAGACCGGTGCCTTGGCCTTTTCCGCCACCTGAACCATCAGCGCAACGGCTTCCGCGCGGTCGACCGCGGGGCCGACGACGAGGGCGGGCCGCTCGCTGTTCGCCAGCGCCGCAGCAAGCGCGCGCATCGCATCAAGCTCGGGCCCGATCTCGCGGCTGACGCTGCGGGCCTGCACCGGCTCTGCCGGATGCGTCCAGTCGTCGATCGGGATCGAGACGAAGGTCGGGCCGCAGGGCGGCTGCATCGCGACGTAATAGGCGCGGGCGATCGCGGCCGGAACGTCTTCGGCGCGCGCCGGCTCGACGCTGAATTTCACGTAGGGCCGCGGAAATTCGGAGGCGCGCTCGGCATAGAGGAACGCCTGCAGCGGCAGGATCGAGCGCGCCTGCTGGCCCGCGGTGATCACGAGCGGCGTCTGGTTGCGATGGGCGGTGTAGATGTTTCCGAGCGCATTGCCGAGGCCGGCCGCGGAATGCAGATTGACGAAGCCGGCATTGCGCGTTGCCTGCGCATAACCATCCGCCATGCCGACCGCGCTCGCCTCCTGCAGCGCCAGCACATAATCGATATCGTCGGGCCAGTCGCTCAGGAACGGCAGCTCGGTCGAGCCGGGATTGCCGAACACTTTCTTGATGCCGAAGGCGCGGAGCAGGTCGAGCGTGGCGTGCTTGACGGTGAGGGAGGTGGGTTTGGCGGATTTGGGGGGCACTGGCGGCTCCATCCTCTCGCCGTCATTGCGAGCGAAGCGAAGCAATCCAGAGCCAGGCGCGAGGTTCTGGATTGCTTCGTCGCTTCGCTCCTCGCAATGACGGCTGACACATCACCACGTCGCCGTGCCCTTCATCGTGGGCTGGCCGGCGGCGTTCGCGGTCCACAGCTCCATGGCCGACCCGTTCTCGTTGGCATTGATGGAAAACTCGCTGCCTTCGAACAGCGGCTGCACCCCGCGATAGACGAACTTTTTCGGCGGCCGGCCGCCCCGCAGCTTCGCCGCCATTTCCACGATCAGCGCTGCCTGGAGCGGCCCATGGAAGATCAGCCCGGGATAGCCCTCGACCTTGGTGACGTAGTCGCGATCGTAATGGATGCGGTGGCCGTTGAAGGTGAGTGCCGAATAGCGGAACAGCAGCACCGGATCGGAGACATGGGTCTCTCGATGTTGCGTCGGCGGCGGCGGCGCGGGTTTCGCGGGGGCTGCCGCGGGTGCGCCGCTCATCTCGCGATAGACGATGTCCTGCCGCTCGCGGATGGCAACGCCGCGCGGCGTCGTCACCGTGTGTTCGACCGAGACGAAACACAATTGGCCGGTCGATCCGCTCTTCAATGTGACGTCCGCGATCCGCGACGTGCGTGTCGCCTCGTCGCCGACGCGCAAACTATCAAGAAACGCGAGTTCGCCGCCGGCCCACATCCGGCGCGGCAGCAGCACCGGCGGCAGAAAGCCGCCGCGGGCGGGGTGGCCGTCGGGGCCGAGCTGCGACATTGGAAACACCGGCTGCGCCAGGCACCAATGCACCGTGAACGGTGCGGCGTCGCCAAGCTTCGGCTCGCCGATCTCCTGGAACAGCGTCGCGCGCAGGCCCTTCACGAGCTGCGCGGTGACGATGTCGGACGCCTCCTGAGTGCGGCCGATCCATTGCCGCAGATGATCGAGATCGAGCTTTTCCGTCATGACGATTTTGCCCGGGCGCGAGGAGCTTCGGATGTATCTTTATGTTCGCCGATGGCCGGCACGGCCCCGTAATGCCGCTCTTCACCGACGACAATCGCGGCTGGCGCGGGATAGGTGACGACGCCCTTGGGCGTGTCGACCTCGATGCGGCGCAGATGCGGATGCACGGTGAGGTCGGCCATGGTGTTGACCTCGGCAAAGGCGATGTCGGCGTGGGACAGGCGCTTGAGCAACTCGTCCCGCGTCATCGTGGCAAAGCTGTCGCCGACGATCTTGTCGGTGAGCGCGCGATTGCGCACGCGCTCGACCATGTTGGCGAAGCGCGGATCGTTGGGCAGGTCAGGCTGTCCCAGCACCTCGGCGCAAAGCTTCTTCCATTCGCGCTCGCTCTGGATCGAGATCAGGATGTCCTTGCCGTCCTTGGAGCGGAACACGCCGTAAGGCGCGATCGAGGGATGGGCGAGGCCCATGCGCTTGGGCGGATTGCCGGCTTCCGAATTGAGCAGCGGCACCGTGAGCCAATCGGCCATGACGTCGAACATCGAAATCCTGATGTCGGCGCCTTGTCCGGTGCGTCCGCGCCCAATCAGCGCCTCCAGGATCGCGGCGTGCGCGGTGGCGCCGGTTGCGATGTCGACGATGGATAAGCCCACGCGCGAGGGGCCATCCGCGCCGCCGGTGATCGAGGCAAGCCCGCTTTCGGCTTGGATCAGGAGATCATAGGCCTTGCGGTGCGCATATGGTCCGCTGTCGCCATAGCCGGTGATGGTGCAGCAAATCAGCTTTGGATAATCCTTGCGCAGGCGCTCAAGCGAAAAGCCGAGCTTGTCCATCGAGCCAGGCTTCAGGTTCTGCAACAGGATATCGGCGCCGGCGATCAACTCCTCGAGCTGTTCGCGTCCCTCCTTGGTGGCGAGATCGACCACCATGGACTGCTTGCCGCGGTTGAGCCAGACGAAATAGCTGCTCTGGCCCTTCGCTGCCGCGTCATAGCCGCGAGCGAAATCGCCCTCAGGTCTTTCGACCTTGATCACCTCCGCGCCGGCATCCGCCAGGCGTGACGAGCAGAACGGCGCGGCGACCGCCTGTTCGACCGCGATGACTTTGATTCCTTGGAGCGGCAGCATCAGTAGGCCTCAGTAAGAGCGGGGCATGCCGAGCACATGCTCGGCAATGTAGGAGAGAATGAGATTGGTCGAGATCGGCGCCACCTGGTAGAGCCGCGTCTCGCGGAATTTGCGCTCCACGTCATATTCCTCCGCAAAGCCGAAGCCGCCATGGGTCTGGATGGCCGCATTCGCCGCTTCCCAGGAGGCATCGGCCGCCAACATCTTGGCCATGTTGGCCTCGGCGCCGCAATCGAGCCCGGCCTCATATTTGCGCGTGGCTTCCTTGACCATCAGCTCCGCCGCGCGCATCGACGCATAGGCCTTCGCGATCGGAAACTGGATGCCTTGATTCTGGCCGATGGGCCGGCCGAACACGGCCCGCTCCTTGGCATAGTTGGTCGCCTTCGCGATGAACCATTTGGCGTCGCCGATGCATTCTGAAGCAATCAGGATGCGCTCGGCATTCATGCCGGAGAGGATGTAGCGAAAGCCCTTGCCTTCCTCGCCGATCAGATTCTCCGCCGGCACTTTCATGTCGGTGAAGAACACTTCCGTCGTGGAGTGGTTCATCATGGTGCGGATCGGGCGGATGGTGAGCCCCGCCTTCTTGGCTTCCCGCATGTCGACGATGAACACCGACAGTCCGTCGGTGCGCTTCTTCACCTGGTCCTTCGGCGTGGTTCGCGCCAACAGGATCATCAGGTCGGAATGTTCGGCGCGGCTGGTCCAGATCTTCTGGCCGTTGACGATGTAGCTGTCGTTACCCTCGCGCCGTGCGAAGGTCTTCAGCGACGAAGTGTCGGTGCCGCTGGTCGGTTCGGTGACGCCGAACGCCTGCAGGCGCAATTCGCCGCTGGCGATCTTCGGCAGCCATTTTGCCTTCTGCTCGGCGCTGCCGTGCCGCAGCAAAGTGCCCATGGTGTACATCTGGGCGTGGCAGCCGCCGCCGTTGCAGCCCGCGCGCTGGATCTCCTCCAAGATTGCCGCCGCCGCCGACAATTTCAAACCCGCTCCGCCATATTCTTCCGGGATCAGCACCGAGAGATAGCCCGCCTGCGTCAGTGCATCGACGAAGGCGGAAGGGTAGGCCATCTCGCGATCGAGCTTGCGCCAATATTCGCCGGGAAACTGCGCGCAGAGTTTCGCCACCTGCTCGCGGATGTCAGCATATTCGTCTTGTTGTTCGTGGGCTTGTTCTTGCGTCATTCGATTGATGGCGGCGGGCTTTTGGTTGTGAAACCGCCGCGAGCTCCCTATGCTGAATTGCTATAGCCTATGAAGTAGCATTCCAAGATTGGCAAGTATGGATTTCCGCCAGCTCAAGACCTTCAGTTGCGTGGCCGAGCTCGGCAGCCTGTCCAAGGCGTCCGACACGCTGCGGATAGCGCAGCCGGCGCTCAGCCGCCAGATCAAGCTTCTGGAGCATGAGCTGCGCGCAGAGCTGTTCACCCGAAATGGCCGGGGCATGGTGCTGACCGAAGCCGGCCGCCTGCTGCTGGCGCGCACCGCGGGGATTGTGAGGCAGATCGACCAGATCCGCGATGACATCCAGTCGCAGGCCGGCGCGCCGTCGGGCCGGGTCGTGCTGGGGCTTGTTCCAACCGTGAGCTGCGTGCTGTCGGCGCGGCTCGCGCGCCGCACGGTGGAACGCTACCCCGGCATTTCCCTCTGCATCGTGGAGAGCTACAGCGGTCATCTCATCGAGTGGCTGCATCGCGGCGAGATGGACCTTGCCGTGATCTACGGTCCCTCGGCCGACCTGCACCTCTCGGTGCAAAATCTCGGGCGCGACGCGGTGGTGGCAGTGGGGCCGCGCGGCTCCGGGTTGTCGCGCAAGAAGCAGGTCGACATGGATTGGCTGCTGCGCCAGAAGCTCGTGCTGCCCAGTCATTCGCACGGGCTCCGCACCCTGATCGAGCATGCCGCTGCAAAGAAGAAGCTGAAGCTCGACATCCAGGTGGAGGCGGATTCCTTTCGCGTGCTCACCAGCCTGGTCGAGGAGGGACTCGGTCTTGCGCTGCTGCCGCCATCGTCTGTGCGGGATGAGGTTGCGGGCGGCAAGCTCGAAACCGCGGCGATTGCCAAGCTCGGTCCGATGCGCGAATTGATCATCGCATCCCCAATCGACCATCCCGGCTCCGCCGCGATCGCTGCCGTCACCGCGCTGTTGCGCAGTGAAACGGAGGCGTGCCGCGATGAAGGCTTGTGGGACATCAAGCTGGCCTGACTAAAGTGAGCGCCCATCTCACCCCGTCATCCCCAGCGCAAACGGCTTCGCCGTTTGTCGCCGGAGGTGCGAGCCACCGAGTCCGCAAGACGCGGCCCGACGACGGGCTCCGCGAGCCTCGAAGCATGAACGGCCCCGCTGCAGCAGCCGGGCCCTTCGAGACGGGGTACTTTGGAGCGCTTTGAAACATGATTGCGTTCCTAATTCACCGGCAGCCCCAAATGCCCGCGAAAGCGGTTCTTCAGGAACACGCCATCTCGCGGCGGCAATGCACGCGCGACATGCGCCGTACTGATGCGGATGCGCGCGAAGTGCGGACCGTCGAAGTTCTGCAGCTTGCGACGCAATGCGGCGATGCCTTCGAAATCGGCAATGTCGCTGACCGAGTGAAAGCCGGCGCCGCCGGCGATCACCTCGAGCCGGGAACCGAGGCCGGAATGGCTCATCTGCATGCCGGTTTCGCCGAAATGGCCATTATCGAGCACGATGATTGCGAGATTGCCGGGCTTCTTCGCCGCGATCGTCAAAAGGCTGCCGATCCCTATCAACTGCTCACCGTCGCCGGTGATCACGGCAACGGGCCGCCTGGGCTGCGCCAGCGCAAGCCCGAGCCCGATCATCGCGGCTCCGCCCATCGCGCCCCACAGATAGAAATTGGCGGGGCTCTCGCCGGCATCGAACACGTCGTAAGACGAGGAGCCGAGGCCGGTGACGACCAGGAGATCGCCGCGCTCCTCGAGCAGCGCCTTCACCGCCTCGCGGCGATCCAGGAGGTGGGAATTGGTCGTCATTACTTCGTCTCCGTCCACTTCTTGCGGCCGATCATGCGCTGCGAGATCAACACGGCGATCTGCTGATCGCTGTCAAAGGCAAGGGAGGCAGCGGCGGAGGTCACCTCCTCGGCATCTTCGGGCCGCTCCAGCCGCAACACGGTCACGCCCATGATCTCCAGCGCCTCTGGCGTCGCTTTTCCCATGGGGACCTGCCAGGGGTTGAACTCGGCCCATTCGCCGCGCATGGTAACGAAGGTGAGAAACGGCAGGCGGCAGCTCGCGGGCAGGGAGAGCATGTTGACGCAATTGCCCACCCCGCTCGACTGCATCAACAGCACGGCGCGATTCCCTCCGAGCCAGGCGCCGGCACAGAGCGCCACGCCTTCTTCCTCGGTGGTCAGCACCGTGGTCTTGATGGCGCTATCGCCATGCGACAAGTGGATCAGCCGTGAATGCCCGGCATCGGGGACGTAGCAGACCTGCGACACACCGGCCGCCTTCAGCGCCTTGTAGATATCCAGCGGCCAGTCGCGGCTTGTTACATTGTCCGTTGTCGCAAGATCGACCATCATCTCCCCGGGGTTCGTTCGCGCCTGGCGCGCGCCTCGAGGCCTTTAGAGGAAAAGCCAGCCCGCTTCCCTTCGCATCTGGTTCACCCAGCCATGCCGGAATTCTATAGGCTGAAGGACATGGTTTGTTGACGAGTCAGTCCATCTGCGAATTCGGTCCACCTCGCCCCAGCGGGGAGAGGTGAACGGAGTTTGCGGCTGCCTTGCCGTTCGCTCAGCCCGGGATGCGCACCGGTAGCCATTCGATCCCGCGCACGAAGCTGGAGTAGACGCGCTTGGGCTCGCCGACGACCTCGATGCGTTCGAAGCGCTTGAGGATCTCTTCCCAGACGATGCGGAGTTGCAGCTCGGCGAGCCGCATGCCGACGCAGCGATGAATGCCGAAGCCGAACGACAGGTGCGTGCGCGGGCGCGGGCGGTCGATGATGAACTCATTGGGCCGGTCGATCACCTCGTCGTCGCGGTTGCCCGAGACGTACCACATCACGACGCGATCGCCTTTCTTGATCGTCTTGCCGCCAAGCTCGGTATCTTCGAGCGCGGTGCGGCGCATATGCGCGAGCGGCGTTTGCCACCGGATCACCTCCGGCACCATGGAGTCGATCAGCTCAGGATTCGCGCGCAGCTTCTCGTATTCGCCGGGGTTCTCGTTCAGCGCCAGCACCGAAGCGCTCATGGTGTTACGTGTGGTGTCGTTGCCCCCGACGATGAGCAGGATGATGTTGCCCATCAGATTGTCGGGATCCATGTACCGCGTTGCATCGCTGTGCGCCATCATCGAGAGCAGGTCGTTGCGTGGCTCACTGTTCACGCGTTCATTCCAGAGCTTCGCGAAGTACGCGCGGCACTCGTCCATCTCCTTGCGCCGCTGCTCGGGCGTTTCGACGATGCCGCTCTTGGGCAGCGCAGTGGAGACGTCCGACCAGCGCGTCAGCTTGCGGCGCTCCTCGAACGGGAAATCGAACAGCGTGGCCAGCATCTGGGTGGTCAGCTCGATCGAGACCTTTTCGACCCAGTTGAAGGTCTCGTTGCGCGGCAGGCTATCCAGCACCTTGGCCGAGCGCTGCCGGATCAGACCCGCAAGCTCGTCGAGATGCCCAGGCGTGAACATCGGCGACACGGTCTTGCGCTGTTCGGCATGCTTCGGCTGGTCCATCGCGATGAAGCTCGGCCAGTCATAGCCGGGCGGAGCGTCCTTGATCGAAATGCCGCCCAGCCTGGCATCGGAGGAGAAGATGCCGTGATTGGTATCGACATGCATGATGTCGTGATATTTGACTACCGACCAATAGGGCTCGATCGGGGCATTGGTGCAGTAATGCACCGGCTCTTCCTTGCGCAGGCGCTCGAACCACGGCCACAGCGTGTCGTTCTGGAACAGACGCGGCGCGCCGGGATGAAAGTCTTTCAAGGGCGTCGAATAAGCCTCTTCGCGCGCCAGGCGAAGGCGCTCGGCCTTGTCGACGTTGATGGGAGCCTGCACGTTCATCTTCAACTCCCGTTGTTCGTCAGTCCGATCACGCCGCGATGCGGACCGGAAGGGTCTCATAGCCCTTCACAAAACTCGAATAGACCCGCTTGGGTTCGTCCACCACTTCGATATTCTCGAAGCGCTTGAGAATTTCCTCCCAGATAATCTTGAGCTGCAATTCGGCAAGCCTCAAGCCGACGCAGCGATGAATACCGAATCCGAACGACAGATGCTGCCGTGGCCGCGCGCGGTCGATGATGAAGTCGTACGGGCGGTCGATCGCACCGTCGTCGCGATTGCCTGATACGTACCACATCACGACCTTGTCACCCTTTTTGATCTTCCTGCCGTGGAATTCGATGTTCTCGAGCGCTGTTCGCCGCATATGAGCGAGCGGCGTCTGCCAGCGGATCACCTCGGAGACGAAACTGTCGATCAGCGCCGGGTTGTCGCGCAGCTTGCGATACTGCTGCGGATACTGGTTCAGCGCATAGATCGAGCCCGACATGGTGTTGCGCGTGGTGTCGTTGCCGCCCACGATCAAGAGCACGAGGTTGCCGAGGAAATTTTTCGGATCCATGTCGCGCGTAGCCTCGCTGTGGGCCATCATCGATAGCAGGTCGCTCCTCGGCGGCTGCTTGATGCGCTCCTTCCACAGCTCCGAAAAATAGTTTGCGCATTCCATCAGCTCGGCCTGGCGGGCGTCCTCGGTCTCGACCAGTCCGCCCGGCCCGGGAATGGTGGTCGCGATGTCGGACCAGCGCGTCAATTTGCGGCGGTCGGCCCACGGGAAATCGAACAGCACCGCCAGCATCTGCGTGGTCAGTTCGATCGAGACCCGGTCGACCCAGTCGAACGCCTCGCCGACCGGCAGATTGTCCAGGCATTCGGCGGAGCGCTTGCGGATATTGATGGCAAGCTCGTCCAGATGGGTCGGCGTGAACATCGGCGCCACGGTCTTGCGCTGCGCGCTGTGGCGGGGCGGGTCCATCGCGATAAAGCTTTCGCGGCGCAGATCGGGCGCGACGTCGCGGATGGTGATGCCGCCGAGCGCAGATGCGGAGGAGAACACCGCGTGATTGGTCTCGATGTCCATGATGTCGTTGTACCTGGTCACCGACCAGTACGGGCCGAACATGCTGTCGTTGCAGTAATGCACCGGATCTTCGCGGCGCAGCCGGTCGAAATAGGGCCAGTGGGTGTCGGTCCGGAACAGTTCGGGGTCGCCGGGATCGAATTTGTCCAGCGGCAGCGAAAGCGCGCGCTCGCGCGCCGCCTCCAGCCGCGTCTTATGCGCGAGATCGATCATCCCCTGCATGGCCGCCTCCCTCACTTTGTCGACCGCCGATTCAAGGGGCGGTATTTTGAGCGAATTACAGCCCGTTGCGGGCCTTGGGGCAAGCTGCATTTGGCCGCATTCGGGTTGTGTTTAGGCGCTGCTTATCGGTGCTCCCAGGCCACGGAATTTCCACCCGTGACAAGCGCCGATGGAGGGAATAAGCCTGTGGCAACGCTTGACGAATTTTGCTGGGAGGCAGGCCGACCATGATCCCCAACGCCTATCGGACCTTCAACTTCGATCTCGGCGAAACCGCGGACGCCATCCGCGAGACCGTGCACGATTTCGCGAGCAACGAGATCGCCCCGCGCGCGGCCGAGATCGACAGGACCAACGAGTTTCCCCGCGATCTCTGGCCGAAATTGGGGGCGCTCGGCCTGCACGGCATCACGGTTGAAGAGGAATATGGCGGGTCAGGGCTCGGCTATCTCGAGCACTGCGTCGCGCTGGAGGAGATTTCGCGCGCGTCCGCCGCGGTGGGACTTTCCTACGGCGCGCATTCCAACCTCTGCGTCAACCAGATCCGCCGCAACGGCAGCGAGGCGCAGAAGCGCAAATATCTGCCGAAGCTGATTTCCGGCGAGCATGTCGGATCGCTCGCGATGTCGGAGCCGAATGCCGGCTCGGACGTGGTGTCGATGGCCACGCGCGCCGAGAAGAAGGGCGACCGCTACGTGCTGAACGGCTCCAAGATGTGGATCACCAACGGTCCGATCGCGGAGACGCTGGTTGTCTATGCCAAAACCGATCCCAATGCCGGGCCGCGCGGCATCACCGCCTTCATTATCGAGAAGGGCATGAAGGGATTTTCCACCGCGCAGAAGCTCGACAAGCTCGGCATGCGCGGCTCCGACACCGGCGAATTGGTGTTCGACGATTGCGAGGTGCCGGAGGAGAACGTGCTCGGCGAGGTCGGTCGCGGCGTCAATGTGCTTATGTCGGGCCTCGACTATGAACGCGCGGTGCTCGCCGCCGGGCCGATCGGCATCATGCAGGCCTGCATGGACGTGGTGCTGCCTTACGTGCACGAGCGCAAGCAGTTCGGCCAGCCGATCGGCGCCTTCCAGCTCGTGCAAGGCAAGCTTGCCGATATGTACACCACGATGAATGCTTCGCGCGCCTATGTCTATGCGGTGGCAAAGGCCTGCGACCGCGGCGAGACCACGCGCGAGGACGCCGCCGGCGCCATTCTCTATGCCGCGGAAAAGGCCACTCAATGCGCGCTCGATGCGATTCAGTTGCTCGGCGGCAACGGCTACATCAACGATTATCCCACGGGACGGCTGCTGCGCGACGCCAAGCTCTACGAGATCGGCGCCGGCACCAGCGAAATCAGGCGCATGCTGATCGGGCGCGAACTGTTCGAAAAGACGGCGTGAGCGTGCCGGAGGTTGGGCGCGCGCCCCTCGGTTCGCTCAGACCGGCGACTGCCCTACGGCGGCGTCGCGGTCCAGGCGTGCCCGGTTGCAGCCTTTTCATAACCATACTGATAAAGCGCGCGCATATAGGCCGTATCAAATCCCGACGAATTGGACGTCGGGTAGTCGCGCTCAATATAAGACAGATTGAAGCCGACGCGATTGCGCCGGGCGAATTCGTAAGTCGAAAAGACGATCGAGCGCGTTTGTGACTTGGTGATCAGGCCGATGCTGCGCGAGGCGACATCGAGCGTGCCGTCAGGGACAACGGCAAAATCGCGCTCGATCTTGTTGTTCACGAGGATGTAGATTTTGAGACGACGGCTTCTGGGCAAGGCGTGGCCCTGAAACAGCAGCGCGTCAGGCAGCGTCAGGACCGGGGCCGTGACGCCGCCGTCGACATGCATCTCCTGAAAGCGCCTGCCTTGCGCCTCGGCCTCGATGAGAATCGGCGGAAACATCAGCGGGATGCTCGCGGATGCCGCCATCACGTCCCGAAACAGGTTCAGCGCCTCGGGCGAGCCGATCTCGGCGATTTTCCCCATGTCCCAGATCGCGGTTCGCTGCGTATCGAGATCTGTGGTCACGACGAGCAACCGTCTGCCCCTCGCGTATTCGCGCGCGACGGCGGCGAGCATGTCCGGCCCGACATAACGGGCAATCAGCTCGCGCAAGCGCGCATTGCCGAACAGGCCCGATCCGAACAGGGCCTGGAAGATCTTGGGGCTTTCGAGAAGGGTTTCGGCGATGCCGCTGGTGTAGACCTCGCGCAGGGTGTCATCATATTGCGGGCCGAGGAAGGCGAAGGGTGCGATCAGGGCGCCCGTGCTGACACCGGAGACGATGGTAAAGGTCGGGCGGGTGCCGGCGGCCGTCCAGCCGGCGAGGACACCTGCGCCGTAGGCGCCGTCGGCGCCACCGCCGGAGAGTGCCAGATAGGTTTCGGTGACGGCGGGATTCTCTTTGTCCGGGATGAACTTTGAGACCGGTTCATCGGTGTAGCGGCGCAGGCCGTCGACATCGAGCACATGGGAGACGGCCGCCTCGGAGGCTGTGTAGGGAGTCCTGGGCAGTGATGCGCAGCCCGTCAGGGTGAGTGCAAGGACAGAGGCCAACGCAGCCGGCCGAACCAGGCGAAAACTCATTGTCGTTGCGTATCTCTGCGGGGCAGGCGCCACGACCCATCGGGACCGGCGCTGCCGAAAAGATTCCGGACTCGAATCAGCTCTGACGGGGGCCGGGGCAGATTCGAGTCCGGCAGATGCGGGACTAATAGAACTATACTGTTTCGTTTTGATTAAGAAGGCAAGAGGGCTGCGCGCCTTATCTCGGCCACATTGTCGTTGGCGGCGAGGACGTTTTATTGCGGAGGCGTTTGCCGCCCTGCGCTCAACCCGATCTGCAGGCAATTTCCGGTCAGTATCATTCAGGCCGGTTGTTAACCCTGCTCACAAAGGCGCGCACGTCCGTGAGCGCGTCCGGCAGCACCGCCTTGACCTCTGCGATCGTCATGCCGGGCTTGATGCGCGGATCGTAAAGCAGATTGAGGATGTACTGGTCGTAGACGTCGAAGAAGCCCATCGACACCTTGTCGTTGAACATGGTCCAGGGCACCGAGCCGGTGTCGTTGATCGGTCCCAGCGCCTGCAACAGCTCCTCATAGGCGCAGTCGAGAAAGACGAAGTCGCCGTTGTCGACGGTCAGGATCACGTCCGAATGCTCGATTTCGTAGTTCTCATTCTTGCGGAATCCGGAGAGGCATTGCGGATCGAGCGAGGTCTTGATCTCGTGCGCCCGCTCATTGCCGTAGAGGCTTGCGAGGGTGCGATAAAGGTCGCGGTCACGCACCAGGCGCACCTCGACCGTCGCGCTCGCGCGGCTCGCGGCCATCGCGATATCGAGATGTTGAACGTGGGCGGCGATGTCGGCGACGACTCTGGCCAGCTCCGCCTTGCGCTCGGTGCTGGCGCCTTCCGCGAACACCCGCACGGGCCCGGCATATCTGCGGATGCGATCGACGCGGCCGGCGATGTGGAATTCGGCGCCGAAGGCCGTCCTGAAAAATCCCTCGACGATCTCAACATCGCTGAAGCTCGTTCGCTCAGCACGCTTTTTCGCGGCGACGGTGGCGTTCTCGGCTGAACGCGCCGGCAAATCCGCTGCGGCGACGAAAGCGATCGCGGTCAGGGCGGTGGCGAGGCGGCGCAGGCTGGGGGAGGAAACGCTCATAGCCCGGCCACGCTGCCGCAAGCGAGGTCTGCACGCAAGGCAGGCCTCGCGCATCGCAGCGCGGTCAGTTCTTGACGATGACCGTGGCGCCGACGGAGACGCGGCTATAGAGATCAACCACGTCCTCATTGGTCATTCGGAAGCAGCCGGAGGAGACCGCCTGGCCGATGGTTTCCGGCTCGTTGGAGCCATGAATGCGGTAGAGCGTCGAGCCGAGATAGAGCGCGCGTGCGCCGAGCGGGTTCTCGATGCCGCCGACCATGTGACGCGGCAGGTCGGGCCGGCGCGCCAGCATCTGCCGCGGCGGCGTCCAGCTCGGCCACTCCTTTTTCGCGGAGATGCGATGCACCCCGCCCCAACGGAAACCGTCGCGGCCGACACCGATGCCGTAGCGCAGCGCCTGGCCGTCGCCCAGTATCAGGTAAAGCCGCCGTTCGGGGGTGTTGATGATAATCGTGCCCGGCGCGTAGTGCGTCGGGTAGTACACGGTCTCGCGCGGGATTGCGCTCGCGCCTCCGCCGAAGAAATTCGGGCCGCCGCCCATGATATCGCGTGAGTCGACCCACTGAGCCTGAGCATGACTGGTCGCCGCCAAGAGCAGCGCCGCAACGATTCCGACATGAATCCGCATCACTCGCCCCTTGAAAACTCCGGTGCGGAAAAAAAGGCCATAATCGCGCGCCGTCCGCAAGCCACGGCCGCGTGAGAACGAAAATTTCGCAGATTGCCGTTAATTCGCGCCGACAACGCGTCGGCGTGCACGCGCATCCCGCGCTTGCACGGCGCGGTGAGCTCTTCTCCGCCTGACCAGTTTCTCCCAGATTGCGTTAGCTAAAATGAGAAGCAGTTCGCCGCCGTTGGGCTGCAATGCCCGCGCCCCCTTTGACGAAAGCTGCGAACAGTGGTTGATCGTCGGCGAAGTCGGCAAGCGCCTCGCGAACGGGAGTGGAACGAATGAACGGTGCGGAAAGTCTGGTCAGAACCCTGGTGGCAGGCGGGGTCGACGTCTGTTTCACCAACCCGGGCACCTCCGAAATGCACTTCGTCGCCGCGCTCGACCGGGTCGAGGGCATGCGCTGCGTGCTCGGCCTGTTCGAGGGCGTGGTGACCGGCGCGGCCGACGGCTATTTCCGGATGAAGGGCAAGCCGGCCTCGACGCTGCTCCATCTCGGGCCCGGCCTCGCCAACGGCCTTGCCAATCTGCACAACGCCAAGAAGGCCCATTCCGGCATCGTCAACATCGTCGGCCAGCATGCGACCTATCACATCGGCTACAACGCGCCGCTGACCTCCGACATCGAGGGGCTGGCGCGGCCGATGTCGGCCTGGGTGCGCACCTCGCCGGACGCGAAATCGGTGGCGGCCGACGGCGCCGCGGCGATTGCCGCCGCCAAGAGCTCGCCGCCGCAGATCGCGACCCTGATCCTGCCCGCCGACACCGCCTGGAACGAGGCCGAGGGTATCGCGCAGGTGCCCGAGAGCAATCAGCGCGTCAGCTATTCGCCGCAGGCGGTGGAGCAGGCGGCCAGGATCCTGCACGGGGACGGCGCCCACACGCTTCTGCTCATGACCGGCAGCGCGCTCACCGAGCATGGCCTCGCGCTCGCCCAGCAGATCTCGGGCAAGACCGGCTGCAAGGTGATGGGCCAGACCTATCACCCGCGCATGGCGCGCGGCCGAGGCCGCTTCTCGATCGACCGCATCCCTTATGTGATCGAGAGCGCGCTGCCGATCTTAAAGGATTTCAAGCACATCGTGCTGGTCGAGGCGAACGACCCCGTCGCCTTCTTCGCCTATCCGAACAAGCCGAGCATGCTCAAGCCCGAGGGTTGCGAGGCGCATCGCATGACGGCGTGGGGCGAGAATTCGGTTGCGGCACTGGAAGCGCTTGCCGCCGCGCTTCACGCCAGCCCCCATGACGTCAAGCCGCAGAAGCTCACCGACCTCATCAAGCCGAGCGGCGCGTTGACGCTGACCTCGATCGCCCAGGCGATCGCCTGCGCGATTCCCGAAAACGCCATCGTGGTCGACGAATCCATCACCACCGGGCGCGGCTTCTTCCCGCCGACCGCGGCGTCCGCCCCGCACGACTGGCTGCAGAACATGGGCGGCTCGATCGGCTTTTCGACGCCGGTCGCCACGGGGGCCGCGGTGGCCTGCCCGGACCGCAAGGTGATCTGCATGGTCGGCGACGGCAGCGCCATGTACACCATCCAGTCCCTGTGGACCCAGGCGCGCGAAGGACTGGATGTCGTCACCGTCGTCTTTGCCAACAAGATCTACCAGATCCTCCGCGGCGAGTTCGACGGCGTCGGCGCCGGCGAGCCCGGCAAGCGGGCGCAGGACATGCTCAAGCTCGACAGGCCGGCGCTGGATTTCGTCGCACTCGCCAAGGGCATGGGCGTTCCGGCCCGCGCGGTGACGACGGCGGACGAGTTCAACAAGGCGTTGGAGGAAGCGGTCCGCGAGCCCGGACCGCGTCTGATCGAAGTGCAGATGTAGCGATGCCGGCCGCGAATTGCGGTCGACAACGACGAGAACGTCATTGCGAGCCCAAGCGAAGCAATTCAGAGTCTGACCGGAAAACCCCGGATTGCTTCGGAGCTTTTACGCCCAGCAATGACGAGGGTGCATTTGGTCGGAGCCTGAATGCAGCCCGAACTGGACAAGCTCGTCGCCGCGCTCGAGGAATTTTACGCGCAGGAGAGATTTCTGCTGGAAAAGGATGCGGGCGAGCGCGCGCTGACGCATCGGCTCGCCGTGTATCTCGAGAGGCAATACCCGACCTGGCAAATCGATTGCGACTACAACCGGCTGGGTGAGCGAACCCTGTTGCTGCCACACGGCACGATCATCTCCACCGACGACACGCTTGGCAAGTCGATCTACCCCGATATCGTCGTGCATCAGCGCGAGGTTCCGGAAAACCTGCTCGCGATAGAGGTCCGCAAAGCCTCCAACCACCAGTCGCTCGCGCACGACCAGCACAAGCTGAAGGCGTTGACCGATCCACATCTGTGGTTCGCTTATTGGTTCGGCGTGCTCCTGATCCTGGCCAGGCGAAACGTCATGGCCAGCGAGGTTTATGTCGGCGGCGAGATCGACCGCGCGTTGACGGCTTGGCTGGCCGGGCGGCTGAAGGATCAAGGTTTGGGCGCGTCGTGATCACGCCCGTCGGGGCCAGAGCATGCTTTGCCGAAAAGATCATGCTCAAACAAAGAGATGAGTCATGATCCGATTCCGTCTAATCGGATCATGATCTAAATCATCTAAATCGCGGTGCTCGGAAACGACAATTCGCAGATCAGCCCGTCGGATCGCCACTCGCGCCGGATCGTGCCGCTCAAGGTGCGCACCAGACCATCGATCGCGCCGACGCCAAATCCCCGTCGCGTGGGCGGGGCGATCGTTGGCCCGTTCGATTCCCTCCAAAGCAGCGACAGATTGTCGGCCTTGTCCGTTTGCCAACGGACGTCGATCCTGCCGGAGGGGCGTGAAAGCGAGCCGTATTTTGCTGCATTGGTCGCAAGCTCGTGCACGGTCACCGCGATGGCCTGCGCCAGCGTCGAGGGCAGCCGGATGTCGTCGCCGGCGATCCTGATCCGCCTGGTTTCGCCGGCGGCATAGGGGCGAAGCTCTTCTTCGACGATGGTCCGGATGCTCGCGCCTGTCCAGCGCGAGACCGAAAACAGTCGCTGCACATTGGCAAGCGCGCTCAAGCGCCCCTCGAAAGCCCGTTGAAATTCCTCCGCCGTACTCGCCTTGGTGAGGCGCAGCATGGCCTGGATCACCGCGAGCAGGTTGTTCGAACGATGGTCGACCTCCCGGGTCAGGAGCATCATGCGCTCTTCGGCCTGTTTGCGGCTTGTGATGTCGACCAGCATGTTCACGGCGCCGATCAGCTTGCCCCGATGGTCGCGCAGCGGCGTCGGATAGGGCATGAAGCAGATGCGCGATCCGTCCGGCCGCTCCGCGATCGCCTCGGTGTCGCGAACGGGCCGGTTCTCCTTGAGCGCAATCGCCATCGGGCATTCTTCGTGGGGAAGCGGCCGCCCGTCCGGATGGTAGAGCTTCCAGGTGACGCACCACATGTCGCCGATTTTCGGCGTGCGGCCGGCGAATTCGATGCAGGCATGATTGAAAAAGGTGACGCGGCCCTGGGCGTCGGTCGTGTAGATGGCCGCGGGCAGTGCCTCGAGCAGATCGCGAAACTGCTTTTCGCGAGAGGCTGCGGTTGCGTCCGCTGCGTGCTGCGCGAGCTCGGCATGCTGGGCAAGGATTCGTTCAACATCGGCGTCGTCCGCGCGCCCAAATAGGTCCAGCATCCGCTTCCTCGAATCGTCGGCACCAGAATGGAAATCCGCGGGATTGTTTCTGGTTCCTCCAGACTTTGGACGGGGCGGACAGTTACGGGTCCGGCGGTCCGGACCAAGGCCAAACGAACAGGCCCAAACGAAAAGGCCGCCTGGAGAGGCGGCCGCGTCGTCGAGACCTGGTCTTGGTCACTGCTTCTGCATGGTATCTTCGCCGGACTTCTTGGCCGACTTCTTTGATTTCGTCGTCTTCTTCTTGCTCATCTTGGTCGTATCGCTCTTGGTGGTGTCGGTGCTCGTCGCAGCACCCTGGGCGAACGCAATCGAGGGCGCGAGAGACGTCGAGGAGACGAAAGCGAGGGCGGCCGCGACGATGATCAGTTTGCGCATACAAAATTCCTCCGTGGGTTTCAGTTTCGCGCCGGCGAACCTTAATGGAACCCGAAGCGGAAGAGTTCCAATCACGCAATCAGATATTTGTGAGATGATTTGCCGTGCATTTGATTTGGAGCCACTTGGGAACCGGCCAGCCCTGACGGAATTACCTTTGCGGGCAGGGCCCCGAGAGGATTGCCATGGATTGGCGACCGGCAATGGTCCGCACCGATCCGCCGCCGACCACGCATGAGGATGACATGGCCTATGCCGCCGGCTGGACGATCAGCGGTCTGGCAACGCTAGGCACCATCATCGTGGTCTGGCTGTTTGCGCTCTGAGGGGGCGGCGCGACCGCCAGCCCGCCTACGCCAAAGGCTTCGGCGGGGCAGCCTTCGCTCACTTCGCTAGGCAGAGCAGGGCGTGGCTTGCCCAGCCATAGCTCGCGAAGCGAGCGAAGGCTGGTGGGCGCACAAGGGATCGAACCTTGGACCTCTCCCGTGTGAAGGGAACGCTCTCCCGCTGAGCTATGCGCCCGGGAATGTTGTGCATTGTCAAAGGCCTGGCAGACAGGCCGGCAAACCATGCACGGCAACAATCAGAGCCCGCGATTTACGAAGCCCGACCCGTCAGTGTCAAGGCAAATACGCCCAAAGCTGCCTCACGCGCCCTGCTGGCGGGCGCGGGAGGCGTGGGCCTGCAGCGCACGGATGCGCTCGGCCAGTGTGCCGCCCTGCGGTGCGCCGGCGCCGGGGGCCGCGCCGTTGGCGACAGCCGTCCCATTGGTCTGCTTGGGCTGCTTGGCCGGCTCGGCGGCCAGCATGGCCTCGATCGGCGAGTTCGGCCCCTCGAGCTGCATCGCGAGCTTGGCGACTTCCGCGGCGATGTCGTTGATGCGCTCGCGCAGCAGCGCATTTTCCATGCGCTCGGTCGCCCATGAGCTTTCGGCCTGCTGCTGAATGGTGTTGATGTCGCGCTGCAACTTGGCGCGCTCGTCGCGGGCGATGCGCAACTGCTCCTCGAGGGCGGCCTTTTCCGTCTTCAGCTTTTCCAGGGCCGGCCCTTGGCCGCTGCCGCTCTGGCTGACCTGCTCGCGCAGCTCGGCCAGGCTGCGTTCGGCGATCTCGTTGGCCTTGCGCAACTGGTTGTTCTCATAATCGCGTTCGGCGAGCAGCTTGCCTTGCGCGGCGAGGCGGGTCTCCAGATCGTTGACGCGATTGGAGAGCATCTCGGCTTCCTTGACCTGGGCGACCAGTTGGCGGTCGAGGTCGGTGACGCGCTGGCTCAAATTCTCGACACGGCCGCGCGCCTCGACCAGTTCCCGCGTCGCCGTTTCCGAATCGGAACGCTCCCGCGTGAGCCGCGCTTGCGTTGCGGCAAACTCCTTCTCGGCGTCGCCGACGCGGCTCTTCAATTCCTCGATCTGTGCCCGTACCGCGACCAGCTCGACCTGGCGGGTATCCGCCACCATCGAACGATCGCTCAATTCGGTGGTGAGCTTGGCGAGTTCGTTCTGCTTGTCGGCGAGGGCCTTCTCGGCCTGGCGCAGCGCCTCGCTGCGCCCCGCAAATTCCTCTTCCGTCGCGCGCAACTGATCCTTCAGCGCCTTCTCGCGCGCTTCGAGGGCGAAGATCATGGCGTTCTTCTCGCCGAGTTCGATCTTCATGCGGTTGATCGCATCGGTCTTCTTGCCGAGTTCGGCAAGCTGGCTGGTCGTCTTGTGTTTGAGCTGCTCGACGCTCAGTTCCAGCCGCCGCGCCGACATCGCAAATTCCGCGCGCAACTGGTCCTTGTCCGCCTGGATTTCCGCCATCGACAGGGGAGTGGCCGCCTCGAGCCGGCGCGTGGTCAGCCGCACCGCGCGGTTGTGCACCAGCGGCACGATCATCAGCCCGCACAGCATCGAGATCAGGAAACCGATCGCGCCATACATGATCGGTTCGATCATGAACACGTCCTCGCAAAAGGAGATTTACGAAATCACAATGCACAAGCGAGGCGCAAAACGCCAGCCCGTTGGCGCATTAACGTGAACGTCCGACCAGGGTTCTCGGCAGGATTCTTGG
The DNA here is from genome assembly GCF_045571435.1 of Bradyrhizobium sp. STM 3562. Lineage (NCBI taxonomy): Bacteria > Pseudomonadati > Pseudomonadota > Alphaproteobacteria > Hyphomicrobiales > Nitrobacteraceae > Bradyrhizobium > Bradyrhizobium sp. STM 3562. Next base: position 7,335,119 of record NZ_CP120694.1, on the reverse strand, counting down.
CCCTCGTCGCGTGAAGCCGCAAAGATGCAAACAGCTTTCCGTCACGACAAACGCGGAAGCGTGCGTGCACGGATGATGTCCGGTCAACAGCCGGAGCGCAGCGGCGCTTCAGCCTGATCGCCCGCCAAATACGCGTTGGGCCGAAGCCCGGTCAGAACGGGTTCCAGGTCGCGCGCGGGGTATATTTGAGATAGCCGACATTGGCGCCCAGGCGCAGGCCGATGCCCGAGCGGATCGGCACCAGCACGATGCCGTTCGCGGTAAGCGCGGTCATGCCGAAGCCGCCGACGATGTAGGCGGAGCCGTCGATGCCGACGAAGCGCTGGTAGATCGCACCGGTCGAAGGCAGGTTATAGACCAGCGTCATCGTGCGGGCGCCGTCACCGCCCCAGTCGAAGCCGACCGACGGCCCTTGCCAATAGACCTTCAGGTCGCCGGCATTCTTGGTGTAGAGGGTGCCCTCGCCATACCTTAAGCCCGCGACGAAGGCGCCCGAGCCTTCCTCACCCAGCACATAGCCGTTCGGCAGACCCCACTGGCTGACCGCACGCTCGATGACGGATGCCAGTCCCCGCGAGACATTGCCGAAGAATCGATGGCCGGCGGAGACCAGTTCGTCCGGGCCATAAGTGTTCGGACCCGGCGTGCGTTGAGGCGGTGGCAGGTCGGACGGCGCCGTTTGCTGGGCAGATGCGGGCGCCACCCAGCACATCAACGCCGCGAGCGTCACCGCGGCCAGGCGTGAAACCAAGCTCATGAAGAAGACCCCATTGAAATACCGGTCGCCGCCTTAACCTGACGCCAACAGCAAGGCTCTAGCTTGCGACACGGTCTCCCCTAGACGACAAGACTTTATCGGCACGAACTATGACGGCACAACGGCAAGAAAGATACGTCTGGCGCCCCGGAATCGCCGTTATCACGCTTTTGGCGCTCTTCTGTGCTGCATACAACGACGTCGCAAGCGGCGCAGCAACCACCGAGCGCATCATCACCAATCGCTTCAGCGGGCTCGCCATCGAGGGCTTCGATCCTGTCGCCTATTTCGTCGACGGCCGTTCCGTGCTCGGCCTGCCGGAGTTCGAAGCTTGGGAAGAGGGCGTGGTTTGGCGTTTTCATAACGAAGGCAACCGCGCCTCCTTCCTCGCTCATCCGGAAATCTACGGGCCCCAGTTCGGCGGCTACGATCCCGTCGACGTCGCGCGCGGTGTTGCGGTGGCCGGCAATCCGCGGTTTTGGCTGATCGCGGGTGAACGACTCTACCTGTTCGGTTTTGAGGCCAACCGCGCGGCCTTCGCCGCCGACCCGAAAGGTTTCATCGGCAGAGCGCAAGCGCGCTGGCCCTCGCTCAAGCGGCAACTCGCGCAGTAGCGCGCCGGCAGAATCGGCCGATTCGATGATCGGGGCGGGTTGGCAGCCCGCGCGGCCCCAGTGTATCAAGCCCGAAGCTTCGCGCGATTCGTCGCCCGCGGATCTCGCTCGCGGATCTCTTGGGAAAAGCTTTGGGGAATCTCATGTCTGGCCCTTCGACACCCGGTCCCGCTCCCGACGCGCTCGAACTCGCCGCACTGTTGTGCTCGCGGGTTTGCCACGACCTGATCAGCCCGGTGGGCGCCATCGTCAACGGGCTGGAGGTGCTGGATGACGACCCCAAGCCCGAGGATCGCGACTTCGCGCTGGATCTGATTCGCAAGAGCGCCAAGACGGCTTCGGCGCGGCTGCAGTTCTGTCGCCTGGCGTTCGGCGCGGCCGGATCCGCCGGCGCCCAGATCGATCTCGGCGATGCCCAGGCGATGGCTCGTGGTCACATCGAGGACGGCAAGACCAGCATCGTCTGGAACCTGCCGCGGCTGTTGCTTCCCAAGAACAGGGTCAAGCTCCTGCTCAACATGCTGATCATCGCGCAGCAGACCATACCGCGGGGCGGCACGCTCACCGTCGATCCGATCGGCGAGGGCGATACGATGAGCTTTCGCGTGACCGCGTCGGGCCTCAACGCGCGACTGCCGCACAACATCGCTGAACTCTTGAGCGCGAGCCAAGCGCCGGCCGCTGACGCGCACGCGGTGCAGCCCTATTACACGCGACTGCTGGCGCAGGCTTGCGGCTTGAGCGTCAAGCTCGCGCCGGAGGGCGAGGCGGTGGCGGTCACCGCCTCTTAGGATCACTGCGCGCAAAAGGCGGTGTTTCACCTCTCCCCAACGGGGGAGAAGTCGAATTGCATCGGTAGATGCAATCCGGGTGAGGGCCTCAGCTCTATCGAGAGACCTTAGCCCCTTACCCGATTTGCGCTGGACGATGCTTCGCATCGCCAGGACCAAATCGACCTCTCACTTCGGGAGGTCGCCGAGTCCGGAACGCCGGGAAAGGGTTAATCAGAGGTTGAGAAATCCCCGCAGATTTGCTGCGGCGATCTTATCTCTTTATTGAGCCCATTCGTTTCCGGTTACTCAACCAATATTAAACGCTTTGCGGAGAAGCTGGCCGCATTCCTGAGTGGCGCGCCGAGTTCGCGCGCCGTCGCGTACAAAGGCCAGTTTCATGGATGATCTGTTGCGGGAGTTTTTGACGGAGACCAGCGAGAGCCTGGACACCGTCGACAATCAGTTGGTGAAGTTCGAGCAGGAGCCGAACAACGCCAAGATCCTGGATAACATCTTCCGCCTGGTGCACACCATCAAGGGGACCTGCGGCTTTTTGGGGCTGCCGCGGCTGGAAGCGCTGGCGCATGCCGGCGAGACCTTGATGGGCAAGTTCCGCGACGGCATGCCGGTGCGGGCCGAGGCGGTGACGGTGATCCTGTCCTCGATCGACCGCATCAAGGAAATCCTCGCCGGGCTCGAGGCCACCGAGGCCGAGCCGGAGGGCAATGACCGCGACCTGATCGATCAGCTCGAGGCGATGGTCGAGCAGGGCATGGCGGCGATGTCAGCGTCAGCTCCGCTGATCGCGGCCGGCGCAGCGTCGCCGCTGCCGTCAGCGCCGCCGCCGGACGCCGCGCCGGCCGCCGCTGCCGGCGTCACCGCGGGCACGCTGGTGGCGCAGACCCTGGAGCGGCCGCTGCGTCCGGGCGAGGTGTCGCTGGACGAGCTCGAGCGCGCCTTCCGCGAGACCGCGGTCGAGGAGGCCCCGCCCGCAGCGGCGCCGCCGCCGCCCGCGGCGAAAGCCGCCCCGCGCGCACCGGCCGCCAAGCCGAAGGAGGCGGCCAAGCCGGCCAAGCGGGCGGCCGCCGCCGGCGAGGAGGCGTCCGAGAGCGAGCGCGTCGCCAACCAGTCGATCCGGGTCAATGTCGACACCCTCGAACATCTCATGACCATGGTCTCCGAGCTGGTCTTGACCCGCAACCAGCTCCTGGAGATCTCCCGCCGCAACGAGGACACCGAGTTCAAGGTGCCGCTGCAGCGGCTCTCCAACGTCACCGCCGAGCTGCAGGAGGGCGTCATGAAGACGCGCATGCAGCCGATCGGCAACGCCTGGCAGAAGCTGCCGCGCATCGTGCGCGACCTCTCGAGCGAACTGTCCAAGCAGATCGAGCTCGAGATGCACGGCGCCGACACCGAGCTCGACCGCCAGGTGCTCGACCTCATCAAGGACCCGCTCACCCATATGGTGCGCAACTCCGCCGACCACGGCCTGGAGACGGTGGCCGAGCGGCAAGCCGCCGGCAAGCCGGAGACCGGCACCATCCGCCTGTCCGCCTATCACGAGGGCGGCCACATCATCATCTGCATCGCCGACAACGGGCGCGGCCTCAACACCGAGCGGATCAAGGCCAAAGCGCTCGCGAACGGCCTCGTCACCGAGGCCGAGCTCGAGAAGATGACCGAGCCGCAGATCCACAAGTTCATCTTCGCCCCCGGCTTCTCCACCGCCGCGCAGATCACCTCGGTGTCGGGCCGCGGGGTGGGCATGGACGTGGTGCGCACCAACATCGACCAGATCGGCGGCACCATCGACATCAAGTCGGTCGCCGGCGAGGGCACCGCGGTCACCATCAAGATCCCGCTGACGCTCGCCATCGTCTCGGCGCTGATCGTCGAGGCCGGCGGCGACCGCTTCGCCATTCCCCAGCTCTCGGTGGTGGAGCTGGTGCGGGCGCGGGCCAATTCCGAGCACCGCATCGAGCGCATCAAGGACACCGCGGTGCTGCGGCTGCGCAACAAGCTGCTGCCGCTGATGCACTTGAAGAAGCTCTTGATGATCGACGACGGCTCTTCATCCGATCCCGAGAACGGCTTCATCGTGGTCACGCAAGTCGGCAGCCAGACCTTCGGCATCGTGGTCGACGGCGTGTTCCACACCGAGGAGATCGTGGTCAAGCCGATGTCGACCAAGCTGCGCCACATCGACATGTTCTCCGGCAACACCATCTTGGGCGACGGCGCGGTGATCATGATCATCGACCCCAACGGCATCGCCAAAGCGCTCGGCGCCGCCGGCAATGCCAGCCGCGAGCTCGCCGACGACAGCGCCGGCCATCATGCGGCAAGCGGCGAGCAGATGACCTCGCTGCTGGTGTTCCGCGCCGGCACCAGCCAGCCCAAGGCGGTGCCGCTCGGCCTCGTCACCCGGCTCGAGGAGATCGCCGCCGACAAGATCGAGCTGAGCAACGGCCGCTACATGGTGCAGTACCGCGACCAGCTCATGCCGTTGGTGCAGATGGAGGGGGTGGAGGTGCGCGGGAGCGGCGCGCAGCCGATCCTGGTGTTCGCCGACGACGGCCGCTCGATGGGGCTCGTGGTCGACGAGATCATCGACATCGTCGAGGAGCGGTTGCACATCGAGGTCGCCGGCTCGAGCTCGGGCATTCTGGGCTCGGCGGTGATCAAGGGCCAGGCCACCGAGGTGATCGACGTCGGCCATTTCCTGCCGATGGCGTTTGCCGACTGGTTCACCCGCAAGGAGATGCGCCCGTCGATGGCCACCCAATCGGTGCTGCTGGTCGACGACAGCGCCTTCTTCCGCAACATGCTGGCGCCGGTCTTGAAGGCCGCCGGCTACAAGGTGCGGACCGCGCCGAACGCGCAGGAGGCGCTCGCGACGCTGCGCTCGGGCCAGAGCTTCGACGTGGTGCTGACCGACATCGAGATGCCGGACATGAACGGGTTCGAGTTCGCCGAGGTGATCCGCGGCGACCAGCACCTCGCGCAGATGCCGATCATCGCGCTGTCCTCGCTGGTGTCGCCGGCGGCGATCGAGCGCGGCAAGCTCGCCGGCTTCCACGATTATGTCGCCAAGTTCGACCGGCCCGGCCTGATCGCGGCGCTGAAGGAGCAGACCGCCCATGCCAGCCACAACGAGATGAGCCGGGCGGCGTAAAGGATGAGCGAGATGACCAGCAAGACGGAAACGAGCGAAGGCGCGATGGCCGAATATGTCACCGCCGTGATCGGCGGCCAGCTCTTCGGGCTGCCGATCTCCCGCGTGCAGGACGTGTTCATGCCGGAGCGGCTGACGCGGGTGCCCCTGGCGGCGGTCGAGATCGCCGGCGTGCTCAACCTGCGCGGCCGCATCGTCACCGTGATCGACATGCGCGCCCGGCTCGGCCTGCCCAGGGCCTCCGACGGCAAGCCGCCGATGGCGGTCGGCGTCGACCTGCGCGGCGAGTCCTACGGGCTTTTGATCGACCAGATCGGCGAGGTGCTGCGCCTGCCCGAGGACGGCCGCGAGGACAACCCCGTCAACCTCGATCCGCGCCTCGCCAAGCTCGCCGGCGGCGTCCATCGCCTCGACGGCCAGCTCATGGTCGTCCTCGACGTCGACCGCGTCCTCGAAATGGCGCCCGACGCAAAGGCGGCGTAGCGAAGATGGCATCGCATATCGTTGCGAAACAAATATGCTTTGAGGGCACCGGAAGTAGGAGGCTCACATGAGAACATGCCTGGTCGTCGATGACTCGAGCGTCATCCGAAAGGTCGCGCGCCGCATCCTGGAAGGGCTGGACTTCCAGATCGTCGAAGCCGAGGACGGCGAGAAGGCGCTCGAGGCCTGCAAGCGCAGCATGCCGGACGCGGTGCTGCTCGATTGGAACATGCCGATCATGGACGGCTACGAGTTCCTCGGCAATCTGCGCCGCATGCCCGGTGGCGATGCGCCCAAGGTGGTGTTCTGCACCACCGAGAACGATGTTGCCCACATTGCGCGCGCCCTGCATGCGGGCGCCAATGAATACATTATGAAGCCCTTCGACAAGGACATCGTCACGGCGAAGTTCCAGGAAGTCGGCCTCATCTGATTTTGCTTCGATCCGGCGGCTGTACGGCCTTCGGCGTCGCGTTTGTGTTGTGCCGTCAGTCATAGCTGGTGATGAATGAGTGTTGCGTTAGCGAGTATTTCGACCCTGAGTTCGGCCAAGCAAGAGCCGTTGCGGGTCATGGTGGTTGATGATTCCGTCGTTATCAGAGGTCTGATTTCCCGCTGGATCGGCGCCGAGCCCGACATGGTGGTCGCGGCATCCCTGCGCACCGGGTTAGAGGCGGTCAACCAGCTCGATAAGGTCAAGCCCGACGTTGCCGTGCTCGACATCGAGATGCCGGAGCTCGACGGCATTTCCGCGCTGCCGCAGTTGCTTGCGAAGAAGCGCGATCTCATCGTCATCATGGCCTCGACGCTCACCCGTCGCAACGCGGAGATCAGCTTCAAGGCGCTCTCGCTCGGTGCGTCCGATTACATTCCGAAGCCCGAGACGACCCGCGAGCCGGCCGCCGCCGAGATCTTTCATCACGACCTGATCCAGAAGATCCGCACCTTTGGGGCCAAGGTTCGCCGGGCGGCGGCTTCGCCGGTGCGCCCGCTCGTTCACCCCGCGCCGCTGGCGCCGGCGCTCGACAAGCTCCACGACGCGACGGCGCGGCCGGCGGTGGCGCATCCGCCGTTGAAGACTCGCGCTTTCAGCCTGCATCAGCCGCGTGTGCTGCTGATCGGATCGTCCACCGGCGGTCCGCAGGCGCTGATGTCGGTCGTCACCGATCTCACCCCGGTGATCGACCGCTTTCCGGTGCTGATCACCCAGCACATGCCGCCGACCTTCACCACGATCCTGGCCGAACATCTGGCGCGTTCGAGCAAAAGGCCGGCGCATGAAGCGATCGACGGCGAGGTCATCAGGGCCGGCCGGATTTATCTGGCGCCGGGCGGCCGCCACATGCGCGTGGTGCGTCACGGAGTGGATGCCGTGATCGCGCTCGACGATGGCCCGCCGGTGAATTTCTGCAAGCCCGCCGTCGATCCGCTGTTCACGTCCGCGACCGAGTTCTGGCAGGGCGGCACGCTCGCGGTGGTCCTGACCGGCATGGGCTCGGACGGCATGCGCGGCGGCAAGGACGTCGTCGCGGCCGGCGGCAGCGTGATCGCGCAGGATGAGGCGAGCAGCGTGGTTTGGGGCATGCCGGGTGCCGCGGCCAATGCCGGAATCTGCGCCGCCGTGCTGCCGCTCAACCAGATCGCACCGAAGCTGGTTCGCTTGTTTGCGGGGGATCGATCGTGACGCCGGCAGACTACGAGTTCCTGCGCAAGCTCTTAAAGGAGCGCTCCGGCCTCGACCTCTCCGCCGACAAGCAATACCTGGTGGAGAGCCGGTTGATTCCGCTGGCGCGACGCGCGGGACTTTCCGACATTCCCGATCTGGTCGTGAAGATGAGGGGCGGAGCCGAGGCGCTGATCGTGAACGTGGTCGAGGCGATGACCACCAACGAGACCTTCTTCTTTCGCGACAGGATTCCCTTCGACCATCTGCGCGACACCATTGTGCCCGCCTTGCTGCAGTCGCGCGCCGCCCGCAAGTCGATTCGCATCTGGTCCGCCGCCTGCTCGACCGGGCAGGAGCCCTATTCGATCGCGATGTGCCTGAAGGAGATGGCGCATCTCCTCTCGAACTGGCGCATCGAGATCGTCGCGACCGACCTGTCGCAGGAGGTGCTCGAAAAAGCGAGATCGGGCATCTACAGCCAGTTCGAAGTGCAACGCGGGTTGCCCATCCAGCTCCTGGTCAAGTATTTCACGCAAATGGGCGAGATGTGGCAGGTCAATCCCGACATCCGCGCCATGGTGCAGCACCGGCAATTGAACCTGCTGCAGGACTTTTCCCATCTCGGCAAGTTCGACGCGATCTTCTGCCGCAACGTCCTGATCTATTTCGATCAGGAGACCAAGGCGTCGATCTTCGAGCGGCTGCTGAAGGTGATCGAGCCCGACGGCATGCTGATGCTCGGCGCGGCCGAATCCGTGGTCGGCATCACCGACGCGTTCAGGCCCTATCCGGACCGCCGCGGCCTCTACCAGCCGAACCCGCTGCGCGGCGTGCCGCCGGCGTTCGGTGCGATGCCGCAGGTGATGAAGCTCGCAGCCGCACGCTGAGCTGCGGTCAAAGCACGCGATACTCTCTGCCCATCATCCTCAGACGGTGAGAGTTCGAAGCCACGTCGGTCCTGGACGATATTGCTCTTGCTGTACAATCGCGCGCGGCCGGAGGGGTGAACCGTTGCCGGTGATCGGGTTTTCGCTACCGGATCAATCCCCAATAAAAAACCCCGCCATTGGCGGCGGGGTCCAGTCCGGGAGGACGAGCCGGACGTCCGGCTCACGGAAGAAGCGGATCAGGCGGGGATGCGCTCGTCCAGATCGTGCGGCTCGCGCAGCACATAGCCGCGGCCCCAGACGGTCTCGATGAAGTTGCGTCCCTCGGAGGCATTGGCGAGCTTCTTGCGCAGCTTGCAGATGAAGACGTCGATGATCTTCAGCTCCGGTTCATCCATGCCGCCATAGAGATGATTCAGGAACATTTCCTTGGTGAGCGTGGTGCCCTTGCGCAAGGAAAGCAGCTCCAGCATCTGATATTCCTTGCCGGTCAGATGCACGCGCTGGCCGCCGACTTCGACGGTCTTGGTGTCGAGATTGACGACGAGATCGCCGGTCTGGATCACCGACTGGGCGTGGCCCTTGGAGCGGCGTACGATGGCGTGAATGCGGGCGACCAGCTCGTCCTTGTGGAAGGGCTTGGTCATGTAGTCGTCGGCGCCGACGCCGAGACCCTTGACCTTGTCTTCGATGCCGGCCAGCCCCGACAGGATCAGGATGGGAGTCTTGATCTTGGAGACCCTGAGCTGCTTGAGCACGTCGTAACCGGACATGTCGGGCAGGTTCAGGTCGAGCAGGATGATGTCGTAGTCGTAAAGTTTGCCGAGATCGACGCCCTCCTCTCCGAGATCCGTCGTATAGACGTTGAAGCTCTCGGATTTGAGCATCAATTCGATCGACTGCGCGACGGCGCTGTCATCTTCAATCAGCAAAACGCGCATGCCAGTTCCCCATAGTCGCCCCTCCGGGCGTCAGGTCGGCCGCACTTGCGGCACACAAAACGCCTTTGAACAACTGATTCGGATCCTGACGACTCATGGTTAACAAAAACTGATTCTGATCCGCAAGGTCCCACGGTGCAATTTTTGTCGAATCGCCCTAAGATATTGCGTCGAAGCAGCTTTTCGTCTCCGTCCTCGTTCAAGTTCCAGTTTAAGAGACGGGGTTAACCGACTCTCTCGACTCGCTGTTCTTCTGAGCAGGCGAGCGTCTCCAGTCACCAAAGACAGTGACGCAATGATTAATGATGCGGGTAAACACGAAGTTAAGCTCTGCAACTCCCTTCGCCGAAACTTAAGGTTTCGCCGATGAAAGCATTGGCCGAACAGATCGGCGACATCGACGGCGTCAATATTTATGGCCGAGTTGTGGGCGTTCGCGGGCTCATGGTCGAGATCGCCGGGCCCATTCACGCGATGTCGGTCGGCGCCCGCATCGTGGTCGAGACCGGCGGCAATCGTTTCATCCCCTGCGAGGTAATCGGCTTTTCCGGCAACAATGCGGTGGTGATGCCGTTCGCAGGGCTGGAGGGCGTGCGGCGCGGCTGCCGCGCCGTCATTGCCAACGCGGGCAACCAGGTGCGGCCCACGGCTGCCTGGCTCGGCCGGGTCATCAACGCGATGGGCGAGCCGATCGACGGTAAGGGGCCGCTGCCGCAGGGCACGTCCCCCATGCCGTTTCGCAACAACCCGCCGCCGGCGCATTCGCGCAAGCGCGTGGGCGCCCCGCTCGATCTCGGCGTGCGGGCGCTCAATACCTTTCTCACCTGTTGTCGCGGCCAGCGGCTCGGCATTTTCGCCGGCTCCGGCGTCGGCAAGTCGGTGCTGCTGTCGATGCTGGCCCGCAATGTCGATGCGGACATTTCTGTCATCGGCCTCGTCGGCGAGCGCGGCCGCGAGGTGCAGGAATTCCTGCAGGACGACCTGGGTGAGGAGGGCCTGGCACGGTCGGTGGTGGTGGTGGCGACCTCGGACGAGCCGGCCTTGATGCGGCGCCAGGCCGCTTATCTCACGCTCGCGATCGCCGAGTACTTCCGCGACGAGAACAAGGACGTGCTCTGCCTGATGGATTCGGTGACGCGCTTTGCCATGGCGCAGCGCGAGATCGGGCTGTCCGCCGGCGAGCCGCCGACCGCCAAGGGCTACACGCCGACCGTATTCACGGAGCTGCCGAAGCTCCTGGAGCGTGCGGGGCCGGGCACCGGGGAGGGCAGCATTACCGCGATTTTCACCGTGCTGGTCGACGGCGACGATCACAACGAGCCGATCGCGGACGCGGTCCGCGGCATCCTCGATGGCCACATCGTGATGGAGCGGTCGATCGCCGAGCGCGGCCGCTATCCCGCCATCAACATCCTCAAATCGGTCTCGCGCACGATGCCGAAATCGGCCGATCCGGCATTTCTGCCTGTCATCACCAGGGCGCGCCAGGTGATGGCGACCTACGCCGACATGGAGGAACTGATCCGCCTCGGGGCCTACCGGCCGGGCTCGAGCGCCGAGGTCGACCTTGCGATCCGGCTGCATGAACCGCTGGAGGCATTCCTGCGCCAGCGCAAGGACGAGGCATCGAGCCTCGCCGACGGCTACCGGGCGCTTGAACAAATCCTAAAGGATTTGGCAACGGAAAGCTAACTTTGTCGGGCCATCATCCGCTCCAGCTATTAACGACACCGGCGGGTCCCCCAAAGGCATGCCCGCTCGGTCCCGCATCTGAAACGGGACTTCTGGGGAGTATGAGTCGATGAAGTCACGCGAAACGCTGATCCGCCTGAAGAAATTTCAGGTCGACGAGAAGCGCCGGAGAGTCGCCCAGATCGAAGGCATGATTGCCGACTTCCAGCGTATGTCGGCCGAGCTCGAGCGCGAAATTCAAAGCGAGCAGGAGCGCGCCGGGATCAACGATCCCTCGCATTTCGCCTATCCGACCTACGCCAAAGCCGCGATCCAGCGCCGCGAGAACCTGCTGCGCTCGGCGGAAGAATTGAAGGGCCAGCTCGAAGACGCCAAGGGACATCTAGCCGAAGCCTTCGAAGAATTGAAGAAGGTCGAGCTCTTGGACGAGCGCGACCAGGCGCGCGAGCGCGCCGAGGAAAACGCGCGCGAACAGGCCGATCTCGACAGCATCGGATTGATGCGCGCGCGTCTCGGCGTCATCGCCTGATCGCCGCTCGGCGTACGGGCGTTTGGTCGCCAACCGACCCGGAGCGCGCGGCCCCGGGCGTTCTGCTGTTGCTGGCGACGGCGGCGAGCGAAGCGGTTGGTGGACAGCGTGGTCGGGGACCATGTTACTATCGTTTTTTGATTAGGGCGCGCTCTCGAACCGTCATCCCGGGGCGCGAGCCGCCGGGTCCGCGCGAAGAGTGGCCCGATGAGCGCAAGAGGGCCGCGTTTTGGGGGACGCCAGATGCTGACGCCACCTGAGCTGGTCTGGCTGATCGCCGCGGTGGCCAAGGGCGATGAGGAGGCGTTCGAGCGCCTCTATGCCGCGACGCGGGCGAAACTTTACGGCGTCGTGCTGCGTATCTTGCGACGGCAGGATCTCGCGGAGGACGTCATTCAGGATACTTACGTCAGGATCTGGAACGGCGCCGGCCAATTCGATCCGGCGCGCGCCTCGCCGATCACGTGGATGGCCTCGATCGCCCGCAACCGCGCCATCGACATCGTGCGAAGAAAGGGCGAAATCGCGATCGAGGAGGAGCAGGGGGCGCTGGAGGTCGCCGCGGAGACCCCGGATCCGCTGGCCCGCCGGGACATGACCGAGGAGCTGAAGCGTCTGTTAGAATGCATCGGCCGCCTGCAGCCGGACCGTCAGCGGCTCGTCCTGCTCGCTTATTACAACGGCTGGAGCCGGGAGCAGTTGGCGGCGAAATTCGAAGCGCCTGTGAACACGATCAAGACCTGGCTGCGCCGCAGCCTCCTGGATATCCGCGAGTGCCTTGGACTTTGACTACGATGAAATCAGCCGCAGTTCTCACGGGATCGGAGGTCGACCTGCCCCCAGCGTGGAGAGGTGATCTGCGGCAACCCATTGAACCGAACGCGAACAACCGGCGCTGATGCCCTATAGCGAGGACCATATCGCGCTCGCCGCGGAATATGCGCTCGGGACGCTCGACGCCGACGAGCGCGTGCAGGTCGAGACCATGATGGCCGTGGACAAGGATTTCGCGGCGCTGGTCGAGGCCTGGCGGTTGCGGCTTGGCGCGCTGAACCAGATGGTCGGCCTGGTCGAGCCGCGCCCGGTGGTGTGGGAGAACATCAGAAATGCCCTCCGCCATGCCGAGCCGCAGGCGCCGCTGATCCTGCCCGAAGCGCCGCAGGTTCAGCCTGCGCCGGCCGAGCCGGCGGCTGAGGCCGGTGCTCCGCCACCTCAGGCGAGCAGCACACCGCCGGCGGCAACCGTCACGCCGGCCGCCGACGATTCCAATGTCATCCGCCTCGCCCGCCAGGCACGGCGCTGGCGCGGCATCGCGAGCGCGGTCACGGCGATCGCAGCCGCGCTGGTTGCGCTTCTCTGCCTGCAAGTCTTTGCGCCGGGCCTGTTGCCTGACGCGCTGCGCCCGCCGCCGCAAACGAAAGTCGTCGAGGCGAAGCCTTCCGCCGCCGCGCCGCAACCGGCTGCGCAATACGTCGCGCTGCTGCAAGGGCAGGGCGGCGGCCCCGCTTTCATTTTGACGGTCGATGCTGCGACCAGGAATTTCACCGTGCGTAAAGTCGGCGCCGGCGACGTCGAAGCCGGCAAGTCCTATGAACTCTGGCTGATCTCGGACAAGCTCGATCGGCCGCGCTCGCTCGGCGTCATCGGCAGCGATGAGTTCACCACGCGTCCGCTGCCGTCGTCCTATGATGCCGACGTCATCAACAACGCGACCTACGCGGTGACGGTGGAGCAGGCCGGCGGCTCGCCCGACGGCACGCCGCATTCGGACCCGGTGTACTCCGGCAAGCTGATCGAGACGGTGCCGGCGGGGGCGGCGGCGGAAGGGCAGTCGCAGAAACGGTAGCGCAGGTGCGACCGGCCGCCGTGAGCGGCATCAAATCCTGCAAGGGGCCGATGCTTATCCGCCCGGCAATCGGCCATTCCGCAAGAACGCGATCAGAATGCGCGCCGTCTCGTCCGGAAACTGATCGACGAAGAAATGGCCGCCTGGCAAGGAGGCCTCGGTCACCGTCGCGCACCGTTTGCGCCACTCCGCCGGAATATCGAACAGTTTTGCGATCACACCGGAGGCGCCGTAGAAGACCAGCGTCGGGCAACTGACCTTGCGGTCGATGTCGGCTGCATCGTGCCCGAGGTCGATGCTGGCAGCCGCCCGATAGTCGGAGCACGAGCCGTGAATCATGGCGGGCTCGCGCCAGGAGCGGCGATACGCCGCGAGCATGTCCGGATCGAAGTCCGACGTCTTGGTGGCTCCCCAGCCGACAAGGCAGGTCTCGTAAAAGAAATCGGGATCGCTGCCGATCAGCCGCTCCGGAAAGGGCTCCGGTTGCGAGAGCAAGTACCAGTGCCAATAGCTGCCGGCGACCTTGCGGTTGGTATCCATGAACATGGCGTAGGTCGGCACGATGTCCATCACCGTCAGTGAGAGAACGGCCTCGGGATGGTCGAGCGCCATGCGATGCGAGGTGCGGCCGCCGCGATCATGTCCGATCAGGTGGAAGCGCTCGTACCCGAAATGTCGCATCAGGCGGAGCTGATCCTCCGCCATTGTCCGGAACGCATAATTCGAGCGATCAGGCAGACAGCGCGGCTTGTCGGAATAGCCATAGCCGCGCAGATCGGCACAGACGACCGTAAAATGCTCGGCAAGCTGCGGGGCGACCCGCGCCCACATGGCTTTGTTTTGCGGAAAGCCGTGCAGCAGAAGCACCGGCGGACCGCTGCCGCCGATCACGCAATCGATCGCGACCTCGCCGACGGACACGTGTTCACGGGAGAATTGGTCGAACATTATCGCGGCTCCTGTGCTGCGAACGCGACAGCATCCGTATTCGCGCCGCTCAAGACGATGCCGAGCTGGTCGCCGGGACGCGGCCGATATGCGCCGCAAAGGACTGCCGCGGCCGCAGCGGCTCCGCCCGGCTCGATGGCAACGCGTAAAATCTCCCAGAGCCGCCGCTGCGCCTCTCCGATCGCCTCGTCGCTGACCAATATGACCGACCGGACATGGCGGCGCGCGATCGGGAATACCCGCTCGCCGACCCGCCGCGGCGCCAGCGAGTCCGCCGCGATCCCGCCCGCCGGCGCATCCACCGGCGCGCCTGCGCGCAGCGCGTATGTCAGGGTCGGCGCCGACTCCGGCTCGACGCCGATCACGGCCGCCCGCCCCGCGTACCAGGCAGCGATTCCGCCGATCAGCCCGCCGCCTCCGACCGACACCAGGAGCGTGTCGAGTTGCGGCACCTGCGCCTCCAGCTCGAGACCGATGGTCCCCTGGCCCAGCATGGTTTCCGCCTGGTCGAAGGCATGGATCGTCATCGCGCCCGACTGCGCCGCCCAGGCCTGGCTCGCCGCCAAAGCGTCGGCATAGCGCTCGCCGACGACGCGGAGATCCGCGCCGTAGGTACGGATGCGCGCGAGCTTTGCTGGCGAGGCGACGCTCGGCACGAAGATTTTCGCACGCACGCGCAAGCTGCGCGCGGCATAGGCGACCGCGGCGCCGTGATTTCCGCCGGAAGCGGCGACCACACCTGTGGAAGGCACGTTGCGCGACAGCAGATTGGCAAAGGCGCCACGCGTCTTGAACGAGCCTGCATGCTGCAGGAACTCCAGCTTGAAGTGCAGCGGTCCGGAGCCAAGCCCGAAATCGGCGAGATCGGCCGTCACGACCGGCGTCGTCCGGATATACGGTCGGATCATTCGCTCGACCGCGCAAATCCTTGTCCGATCGAGCGGCTCGGCCGCGGCCTCTGGGATAGGAGTTTCCCTTGTACCGGTCACCGCACGTCTCCCCAGCAGGGCTCAGCGCGCCGGCCACGACGGGGCGAGCACGTCGTAGTGGCACACGAACTCGTCGAAACGCGACAATACCGCGCGCGCCTCGGGGTCGACCACGGCGACCTCCGGGGCCGCCCCGGCAAATGCCTTGACCGCCTCGATGCTGTCCCACAACGTCACTGCCAGGAATTCGACGTCACCGCCGGCGTTTCGCTTCAAGAGGTAGGCCCCGCGATGACCGGGCAACGAGGCCAGCGAGGGGAACACGCGGTGCGTCGCATGGTCCTGATAGTGAGGTGCGTTCTCCGCTGTCGTCTCTCCGCGCCAAATGCGTGCGATCACGATTTTCCTCCCATTTCCTGATATTGCCTCCGCCTGGCATCTCACTCCGTGCTGGTCTCGCTGTCGCGCCACAGGCAGATCACGGTTCCGTGCGCGGTCACGCTTGCGTCGGTGTCAACGACATCGATTTCGATGGTGACGAGGCGTCCATCGCCGTGGCTTCGGGTCGATCGCACCGCGGCCGCTTTGGCGCGGACCGGCACCGTCTGCGCGGTGCTGTTCATCGTTAGCTGAACGACCGACCAGGCGCCGCGCGGCGAAGGCGGCGAAATTGAGCTGACCGCATCGAGCGCCGCGGTCTCGATCAAGCCCGATAGGGAAAGCTGCGGCAGCGGCGTTGGCGAGGGACGTCTTCTATGCGGCGCAATGGCAACCCAGGCCGCATCAGTGAGAATCTCCGCGAAGGATGTCGGCCGCTGCGTGGTCAGTCCCGACAGCCAGCGTCTTGCGACGAAATGGGCCGGGCCGTTGACCAGTGCCGCCAGCGCCGTGAGCGGCAGGTCGCGCACGATGCCGGCCTTCACCAGCGGCGCCATCCAGTCGCGAATATGACCCGCGGTCGCGCGATTGAGCTTTCGCACTTCGCTCCCGTGCGACGGCTGCCAGTCCGGTCGGCCGCGCTCGTACATGAACCAGGCGAGATCCGGGTTCGCTTCGACCCAGGCGAGGTGATGCTGCACCGCCGCGTGGATGGTGGCGCGCGCCGCCTTGGCTCCGGAGTGCTGCTCCAGCGCCTTGACCAGCCCGCTCTGATACGCGGCGATCCCGCGCAGATAGAGCGCTTCCGCAATCGCCTCCTTGCTCGGGAAGTGATGGAACAGAGCCCCATTGCTGATGCCGGCCCGCGCCTGGATTTGCGCCGTCGTCGCGCGATCGAAGCCGACTTTCGCAAACACCGCCAGCGCTGCGTCCAGGATCACCTGTTTCGGATCACGGCCGCTCATCACAAGAGCATTACTCCAGAGTATTACTCTGTCAAGCGAAGAGCCGTTCCTGCCGGAGTTGGCCGTCGGCAAGCGCAGCGGGGATGGGCGTTGCGAAATCCGGCACTTGATCGCACCCTCAGCCCCACACGTCGCGTTGTTCATGCATACTACTCGCCCTCGACTCCGGACGTGGAAGTCAGTTTAATTGGCTACCGCTTCGGCGACACTTGGTGGACCGCGCTCGCCACAATGCGGGCATGGCGTGAACGACGACGAAAACAGGGAGGTTCGGATGGCAACACATCACGGGGAATGCTTCTGCGGCGCCGTGAAGATCGAGGTATCAGGCGATCCGGAAGGCATGGGCTATTGCCATTGCCGCTCATGCCGGTCGTGGTCGGGCGGCCCGGTGAATGCCTTCTCGCTGTGGAAGCCGGACGCTGTCCGCGTGACGGCCGGCTCCGACCAACTCGCGATGTATCAGAAAACGCCGGTCAGTCAGCGCCAATACTGCAAGACATGCGGCGGCCACGTCATGACCAATCATCCGCCTTTGGGGCTGATCGACGTCTTTGCAGCGACGATCCCGACCCTCGATTTCAAGCCGGGCGTGCATGTGAACTATGGCGAGACCGTTCTACCCATCAAGGACGGCTTGCCGAAGTTCAAGGATTTTCCGAAGGAATTCGGCGGATCGGGCGAGATGGCTTCGGAGTAGCGGGGAGGCCTGTGGCTTAGCGGAAGATACGGCGGAGGCGCACCGTTTGCCCCCGCCGGCGATCACGATCAATCCATGTCTGTTGCCGGAGTTCTTCGATGCGCGTGAAAGACCTCCTTGAAATCGGCGAAACAGGCACGCTCCCATTGGCGGGCTTCGGCCTGGCCGCGATCCTCGTCCCATATTTCGTCCCTTCACTGCGCTCACGCGCGGGCGATCTCGTCAAGGCGTCGGCCAAGTTGTTTCTCGAAGCCGAATTCGATGCGGATAACGCGCTCACCGAGTGGCTCGTCGATACGGCGGTCGATGCGCTGATGCGCGTTCCCTTTGAGAAACCGATGGAGCAACGCAGGCAACACACGGACCGGGTGCTCGATCGCTTCTTCTCGAGGGCGCATGCGGGTGCTTGTCGGCGAGGCTTCGATCATGAGGACAGGGGAAGGAGATATCAAAAGCACCTCGCCGTGATCGAACGGGCCTTGAGGCGGAAACAAGCACGCGCCGGCGCCGCTCACGCTCCGATGTTCGCGCACGCCCTTCATCGGCTCGCAACCGAGCGTCACGCTCACGGCCTGCGTTAGCACATCCGAGGCGGGTACCGCGCACAATGACTTCGCGCGCCTATGCTCATTTCCTGCGTCAGCGGAGTGAGACCGTTGCAGTCCCGTCCATGCCGAGCACACGGGCCGCTCCATCCGATAGATCTATGCAGCGTCCCTTCACGAATGGGCCACGGTCATTGATCCGAACCGTAACGCTTCTCCCGGTTGATTGTGAGGTGACCGTGACGTGAGAGCCGAATGGTCTGGAACGGTGCGCTGCGGTCATCGCGCTTGGGTTCATCCGTTCGCCAGATGAGGTTCGGCCCCCGCTGTAACCGTAACGGGAAGCGATACAAGTTTCAGCGAAGGCAGGAGTGGCTAAACAAGCGACGGCTAAGGCGGCACATAGCGGACCTACCATTCTCCCACTCCCAAGAACCTGAACATCGAATTTTTCCGGCACCGGACGAGAACATCATGAACGGATGGCCAGCGGCCGCCGCTGCGGAGCCGCGCAAGTCATATCGGACCGCTTGTGTCTAAAGCGCGATGGGATTGGGTCGAATCGCCATCGCGCTTTAGATTCTTGTTTGAGCATGATCTTTTTGGACAACCGCTTCACACTTTTCCGGATCATGCTCTGGCGCTGCTGCTACAGGGTCAAAAACGCTTATTTCGTTTCGCTGCACGTCGTATCTGTTGATAAGATCGGTTGTCGTTGGGATTGCGCTGAATTTGCTTTTCCAGGGCGGCAAGGTCTTCGCTCAGAGTTGCGGCGTTCGGCATGAACGCCCGACAATGTCTTCATGGTCGTCGTCCCTCTTTTGCAGGCTACAAACGACCCTGTTCGGGGCAGCGTTCCTCCTAGCTGCCCGTTTGGACATGCAACAATGCATGGAACTTTCTTTGCTGGTAACTTGCTAAGGAGTGCGCTTCTGCTTTGCAGCTCGTGGTGGAAGCTTGGAAAAGGCGCCGCGGGAATGCGAACGGATGTTTCTTCGACGTCATTGCGAGGAGCGGAAGCGACGACGCAATCCAGACTGCATCTGTGGAGAAAAGTCCGCATTGCTTCGCCTGCGGTCGAAATGACGGCGTATGCGGTTTGACAGTTGAATCCTAAGCGACCGCATGTCGTCCCCGACAAGCTCACGATAGCGAGCGTAGATCCGGACCCACAACGGATTGGTGACTGCGAACGACGACGTCTAGTGTTGTGTCTCTGACATCTGTTCACTCGGTGTCATTCCGGGGCTCGCGAAGCGAGAACCCGGAATCTCGCGCCACAACCTCTAGATTCCGGGTTCAGCCCTGCGGGCTGCCCCGGAATGACGGAATGGATTGTCAGAGTCACAACGCTGCCAGCCGACGCTGCGGACAATTCTGCGGTATGGGGCGCGGCTTTTCGCCAGGATGATATCGTGCTGACGATAGCTGTCGATCCCTACGACAGCCGCATGTCCAAAAGCCTGCGGCCTTCGTTGTTCTTCAACAGCTTCTTCACCGCGCTCGATGCGACGACCTCGCCTTCATTGGCATAGGCCTCGTGGTTCTTCTCGATGTCGTCGAGGCGATAGAGATAGTTGACCATGATGCCGGCGGATTCGCGCATGCCCTTTGGCGAGAGATCGCCGAGCCAGTTGATCCGCTCCAGCCGCGCGCCATTACCGAGATGGAAGCGCGCGACCGAATCGATGAGCTTGCCCTTGGGCGTGCGCGCCTTGAGGAAATAATAGGCCGAGAGCGGCTCGATTACCGGGCGGAGCTGCAAGGCGAGTTCGGTGTCCTCGAACCAGTTGGGTTCGTCGAGATGCTTGAGCAGCGCGCGGTCCTCATCGGAGAGCGGCAGGTCCTTGCCTTGCTTCAGCCACGACATGAAGCCGGGCACCGGCGACAGCGTGACAAAGGTGTCGAGCTTGGGCAGCTCGCGGCGCAATTCCTCGACCACCTGCTTGATCAGGAAGTTGCCGAAGGAAATGCCGCCCAGCCCGCGCTGCGTGTTGGAGATTGAATAGAACACCGCGGTGCGCGCGCGCTCGATTCCTACCGGCTGGCGGTTCACGGCGAGCAGCGGCGCGATCGCAGGCGGAATGTTTTCCGTCAGCGCCACCTCGACGAAGATCAAGGGCGCGTCCGCCATGGCGGGATGGAAGAACGCGTAGCAGCGGCGGTCGACCGGATCGATGCGGCGGCGCAGATCATCCCAATCATGTATCTCATGCACCGCCTCGTAGCGGATGATCTGTTCCAGGATATTGGCCGGCGTCGACCAGTCGATCCTGCGCAGCACGAGAAACCCCCTGTTGAACCACGAACCCAAGAGATGGACGATGTCGCGGTCGAGCGACGCCAGATCTTTGTGGCCGTTCAAAAGCGAAAGCAGGTCCGCGCGCATCGCCACCAGATCTTCCGTTCCGCCGGGCGCGCGGTTCAGCCGGCGAATCAGTTCTTGGCGTCGCGGCTCGGAGGCGAAATGGAGCAGGCCTCCATTGCCGTCGCCCGGCTCCTTCTGCCAAGCCTCGATAGCCTTGGCGACCCTCTCCCGGTCGGGGCCGAAATTGCGCGCCAAAGCCTCGAAGAAGGCGCGCCGCTCGGCGGGGTCAAGGTCGTGATAGCGGTCCAGCACCTCGCGCGCCATGGCGGTACCGGAGGCCTCGCCGCGCCCGGACAACAGCGCTTCGCATAGTTCGATCAGGCCGGCGGCGTCTTCCTTGCCGTCAGCCGGTTTGGCGCGCCGCAGCAAGGTGCGCCCGCGCTCGGAAATGGTGGAAAGCAGGTCCGTAAAGAACGCGTTGGCCATCTGTACCGGGTCGAATCCGTGTGGGTCGGCGGAATCTTACATGGATTTAAGGCGAAGTGAGCCACAATCAAGCACAACAATTCGTCACGCTGGCCGGCGATTTGCGTCAGCAGTTACTCCTTTTCTGCAAACTCGGTTGGCGTCCTGCCCGTAACCTGCCTGAAAGCATGCGAAAATGCAGGCATGCTGGCATAGCCGAGTTCGGCGGCGAGCTGCTTGATCGACACATTGGCGTCGGTCGAGAGTCTTTCGACGGCTGCGGCAATTCGCGCACGCTGGCACCAGCTCTTGAAGCTGAGCTGCGTCTGCGCCGAAAACAGCCGCGACAGCGTTCGGGCCGAGGTCCCGACCCTCTCGGCCAGCGTATCGATCTCGTGGGAGCCGGCGGGATCGCCGAGCACGAGTTCGGCCGCGCGCCGGCAGCGTGGCTCCTGGGGCAGGGGGATGTAGGTCGCGGAGTCATCGGCCCGCCGCAGTTCGAGGATGGTGAGCCTGACCAAGAGCGCGGTGCGCTCCCGGTCGCCGCCGTCGAACAGCGCCAGAATCGCCTGGTGCAGCAAGGGCGAGACCCGCACCACGAATTCCCGTTGCAGGCTCTCGGCGCGCGGTTCGCGCTGCAGCCAGGCCACGTCGAAATACAGTGTGCGCATCTGGATATCCGCGAGCACGTCGATCGCGTGCTCCAGCCGGGCAGGGACCCAGACCGCGCGGTCCGGCGGCACCAGCCAGCGCCCCTTGGGTGTGGTGACCTGCATCGTCCCCTTGGCGGCATAAACGAGCTGCCCCTCGCGGTGCATGTGAGGGTGCAGCCGCACGCCTTTCTTGTAATGGCGCGCGACCAGATGCACGCCGTCTTGCGCGCTGCGGCGATCGTCGGGGATGGTGTGGATTGGCGTTTCGACGATAGTCATTGGCGGCATCCCGTCACAGCAACAACCTATAACGCATTTTCGGGGAGGAAGAGGATACGACGGATGAATAATCCAGGACGGGTGATCGGCTTCGTCAATGCCGCTCATTTCATCGATCACTATTCCATGCTGATCTTTGCCGCCGCCGTCATCGTCATGGGGCCGGCGCTGGGCATGGCCTATTCGGAACTGTTGCCCTATGCGACGCCCGGTTTCGTCGCTTTCGGCGCGGGCTCGCTGTTGACCGGCTGGTTAGGGGACCGCTGGAGCCGCCGTCATATGATGGTGATCTTCTTTGTCGGCATCGGTGCCTCGATGATCGCCGTCGGCTTCGTGCAGACGCCGTTGCAGCTAGCGGCGGCGCTGCTCGCGATCGGCGTGTTCGCCTCGATCTATCATCCGGTCGGCACCGCGATGATCGTGTCCTATGCCGACAGGCTCGGCCGCGAGATGGGGCTCAACGGCGTCTGGGGCAATCTCGGGGTTGCCTCGTCGGCGCTGGTCACCGGCGTGATCGCGCAATATCTCGGCTGGCGCTTCGCCTTCATCATCCCAGGCATCGCCACCATCCTGCTCGGTGCGGCCTTCGCATTGACGGTGGTGCATGAGGACCGCAAAGGCTCCAAGCAGGCGGCGGCGCAGGCGCGCGTCGCGAAACAGGATATGTGGCGGGTGATCGTCGCGCTCCTGATCGTCGTGATTGCGATCTCGACGACATTCAATGCGGTGACCGTCGCGCTGCCAAAACTGTTCGCCGAGCGGCTCGCCGGCCTCACCAGCAGCCCGGCGCTGCTCGGCCTGATCGCGGCCGGCGTCTATGTGTTCGGCGCCATGACGCAATATACCATCGGCCAATTGCTGGACCGCCATTCGCTGAAAACGGTGGCCCTGCCGCTGTCTTTCATGCTGGCGCCGTTCCTCTATCTCGCGGCCAATCTGTCCAACCTGCCGTTGATCGTGGTCTCGATCGGCATGGTGATGGGCGCGTTCGGCCAGGTCACGGTGAACGACGCCATGGTCGGCAAATACACGGCCGAGGAATGGCGCTCGCGCGCCTATGCGGTGCGCTATTTCGTCGGCTTCACCGCGGCCGGCGCGTCCGTCGGCCTCGTGGCCTGGCTCTATCAGCATGGCGGCTTTGCGACGATGCTGCACGCCTTTGCCGGCCTGTGCCTGCTGGTGATCGCGGCCGCGCTCATCCTGCCGCACGAGATCAGGACAAAGGCGGCCGACGCCGCGTGAGGCCGCCGCGTTTCAGCCTCCGGCCTGCGGCGCGCTTGTCGCCGCCGGCATCACCTTCTTTCGCGCACCGCGCCAATTCTCGAACCGTTGCACCACGACGAAGAAGGCCGGCACGAACAGCACGGCGAGGCAGGTCGAGGCCAGCATGCCCGAGAACACGGTGATGCCGATCGACTTGCGCGCGCTGGCGCCGGCGCCGGTCGCCAGCACCAGCGGTACGACGCCGAGGATGAAAGCGAACGAGGTCATCAGGATCGGGCGGAATCGCGCACGCGCCGCGTCAATGGCGGATTCGATCAGCGACCTGCCTTCGCGGTGCAGCTCGACCGCGACCTCGACGATCAGGATCGCGTTCTTGGCCGAGAGCGCGATCAGGAGGATCAGGCCGATCTGGACGTAGAGATTGTTGTCGATCTTCAGGGCTTGAAGGACGATCATCGGCCCGAGCAGCGACAGCGGCACGGCCAGGATCACCGAGAGCGGCGTGTACCAGCTCTCATACTGTCCCGCGAGCACGAGATAGACGAGCAGCATCGCAAGGCCGAAGGTGTAGTAGATCTGATTGCTGACGGCCTTCTCCTGGTACGACATCGCCGTCCAGTCATAGCCGGTGCCGGGCGGCAAGGTCTTGGCCGCGATCTGCTCCATCAAGCTCAATGACTGGCCGGAGCTGTAGCCCTGCGCCGGGATTCCAACGATGGTCGAGGAGGGATAGAGATTGTACAGGCTGATCAGGGAGGGGCCGACTGAGGGCGTGATCTTGGCGACCGTGCCGATCGGGACCATGTCGCCGTTCTGGTTGCGCACCATCATGTTCTCGATATCACGTTGCGTCAGGCGGGATTGCGATTCCGCTTGCGTGTAGACCTGGAACACGCGGCCGAATTTATTGAACTGGTTGACGAAGGAGGAGCCGAGATAGGTGGAGAGCGCGGAGAACACCTGGTCGGTGGTGACGTGCAGCGTCTGGGTCTTGATGCGATCGATCTCGACGTCGAACTGCGGCACGTTGGCGCGGAAGGGTGATTGAACGCGCTGCAGTGCGCTTTGGCTCTGCGCGTTCTCCACCATGGCATTGGTGATCGCCTGCAGCTTGGCGTAATCGTTGTTGCCGTCGCGCAGTTCGATCTGCATGGCAAAGCCGGCGGCATTGCCGATGCCCTGAATGGGCGGCGGCGGCAACACCAGCGCCCGCGCCTCCATGATCGTCGCAAGCTTGTCGTTCAGCCCATAGACCAGCGAGCGCAGATCCTCGCCCGGGCCACGGGAGTCCCAGTCTTTCAGGACGATGTAGGCGACGCCGGCATTGGCAAGGCTCGCGCTGTTGTCGAGCGCCGAGATGCCGGCGATCGTGGTGACCTGCGCGACGCCCGGCGTCTTGCCGGCGATATCGGCGACCTTCTCCAGAACATTCTGCGTCCGGTCGAGCGCAGCGCCGTCAGGTAATTGGACCGCGGCGATCAGATAGCCCTGATCTTCGATCGGCAGGAAACCTGTCGGCACGCGGGCTAGCCCATAAAAGCCGATGCCGATCAGGATCAGTGCGATGATGGCGGAGAGGCCGGCATGCCGGACGATACCGCCGATCAGCGCGGCATAGCGACCTTCCAGGCGGTTGTAGAGGTTGTTGAATCCGCGATAGAACCAGTTGCGCCGTTCCATTGGCACGGCGGGTCGCAGCCACAGCGCGCATTGCGTCGGCTTCAGGGTCGCGGCATTGATCGCGCTGAGCAGCGCGGTTGCCGCGATCACCAGCGCGAATTGCGCGTAGATGCGCCCCGTCAGGCCCGGCAGAAATGACGCCGGCAGAAACACGGAAATCAGCACCAGCGTGATGCCGACGATCGGCGCGAAGAGCTGGTCCATCGCCTTGATCGCGGCGTCGTGGCCGTTCATGCCCTGCTCGATATTGTGGGCGGCGCCCTCGACCACGACGATGGCGTCGTCGACCACGATGCCGATGGCGAGCACGATGGCAAACAGCGTCGAGAGATTGATGGTGAAACCGAGCGCCGCCATTGCAGCGAACGCGCCGATGATGGTGACCGGCACCGTGGTCGCCGGTACCAGCATGGCGCGCCAGTCCTGCAGGAACAGGAGGATCACGATCAACACCAATAGGCCGGCTTCGATCAGCGTCTTGTAGACCTCGTGGACCGAGGCGGAGACGAATTTGGTGGTATCGAAGGGCGTGTCGTACTTGATCCCGGGCGGGAAGGCGTGCGCCAGTTCCGCCATCTTCTTCTCGACCGCCTGCTCGACCTGCAGCGCGTTGGCGCCGGGCGACTGGAACACGCCGATGCCGGTGGCGGGCTGGTTGTTGAGCGAGAAGATCTGGCTGTAGGTTTGCGCACCGAGCTCGACCCAGCCGACATCGTGCACCCGCGTCACGTCGCCATTGTCGCCGGTCTTGACGATGATGTTCTCGAACTGGCTGGCGTCATCGAGCCGGCCGTTGACGTTGAGGGTGTATTGGAAGGCCTGGCCCGGCGGCGTCGGCGGACTGCCGATCTGGCCGGCGGAGACCTGCTGGCTCTGCTGCTGGATCGCCTGGATCACGTCCTGCGGCACCAGATCGCGCGCCTGCAGCTTGTTGGGATCGAGCCAGACCCGCATGGAATACTGGCCGGCGCCGAATACCGTGACATTGCCGACGCCGGGCAGGCGCGACAGCTCGTCCCGCAGATTGATGGTCGCGTAGTTGCTGAGGAACAGGCTGTCGTATGTCTTGTCGGGCGAGGTCAGCGTCACGAACAGTAGGATCGATGTCGATCGCTTCTGCACGGTGACGCCCTGGTTCTGCACCGCCTGCGGTAATTGCGACAAGGCGCTCGAGACGCGGTTCTGCACCAGCACCTGCGCGAAGTTCAGGTCGGTGCCGATCTTGAACGTGACCGTGAGCGTATAGGTGCCGTCGGCGCCGTTATAGGACTGCATATAGAGCATGTCCTCGACGCCATTGACCTGCTGCTCGATTGGCAGCGCTACCGTATCGACGACGGTCTTGGCGCTGGCGCCGGGATAGCGCGTCGTGACCTGCACGGTCGGCGGCACCACGTCCGGATATTGCGCGATCGGAAGGTTGAGCAGGGCCACCGCGCCGATCAGGATCATCAACAGCGCGATGACGTTGGAAAGGACCGGCCGCTCGATGAAGAACTTGGAGATCATGGCCCGCTCCAGTTGAGGGACGCTTATTTGGCCGATGCTTGAGGCTCGACGATCTTCTGCACCTGCGGATCGACCTTCTGCCCGGGAATGACCCTGAGCAGGCCCGCGATCACAATACGGTCCTCCGGCTTCAGGCCGGTTTCGATCACGCGCAGCCCGTTATCGAGCGGCCCTGTTGTCACCTTGCGCTGCTCGACCATGTTGTCGCCGGTCACCACGAGCAAATAGCGGCCGCTCTGGTCGCTGCCGAGCGCGGTGTCGGGAACGAGCAGGGCGTTGTCCTGCTTCTCGACGGGAACGCGGACGCGGACGAAGAGGCCGGGCAGCAGCACGCGGTCCACATTGGGTATGATGCCGCGAACGGCGAGCGTTCCGGTCGATTGATTGACGGTGGGCGCCACGTAGTCGAGCTTGCCGGCGTGCGGATAGCCCTGCTCGGTCTGCAAGCCGAGCTCGACCGGCGTTTGCTTGAGGTCGGCCGACGTGAGCCCCCTGCGCCGGGCTTCCGCGCGGATGCGCAGCACGTCCTGCTCGTTGACCGTGAAATTCACATAGATCGGATCCTGCGCCACGATGGTCGCAAGCTGGGTCGGGGAAGAGACGCCCACGAGCTCGCCGACCGAGACGAGATGCGCGCTGACGACGCCGTCAAAGGGAGCTGCGACCTTGGTATAGCCGTAATTGACCTCGGCGATCCTGGTATTGGCCTGCGCCTGCTGCAGACTGGCCCGGGCGTTGTCGCGGTTGGCGGTGGATGTATCGAGAGTGGCCTGCGACACCGCCTGCCGCGCGACCAGATCGCTCTGCCGCTGAAAATCGAGCTCCGCCTGCTTGAGCGTGGCCTGCGCGCCGGCTTGCGCCGCCTGCGCCTGATCGAGCTTCAGCTTGTAGGTCTCCGGCTCGATGGTGAACAGCGTCGTACCTTCTTTGACGAAGGCGCCGTCGGTGTAGTCGATCGATTGCAGGAACCCCTGCACCCGTGCCACCAGGTCGACCTGCTTGATCGGCGCGGTATTGCCGGTGGCCTCGAGATAGCGGGTGATCGGGCGCTGCACGGCAAGCGCGACATCCACCTTGGGCGGCGGCGGCGCGACGAAGGTATTCTGCTCGCAGCCTGCAAGCGCGATCACCGCCAGGAGAGCAGCCGCCGCGCGTCCAAGATGCCCACCATCAATCGGCCTGAAGTGAAACGGACGCGCAGGCTTCATGGCAGTCACCATTCGTCTAATGCTCTGCGAGCAGGCCTCTCGTCGCGCCTTGCATAGCAATATTCCGTCTTGAGCGAAACCTGAAACCGGTCAACACTTTCACGATCCGTTGCGACGCAACAAGATTATGGTAGTGACAATTTGATTCATTGCCTGCTCAAGGGGAGCGAGCTTTCAAGCATCCAGCCTGGAGCCCTCGGGAATGAAATCAGTGTTCAATCCACTCCTGCCGTGCTTGGCGGCGCTTGCCCTCGGGATGACCATGATGACGATGCCGATCTTTGCCGACGGCCTGAAGGACGAGATCGCACCCACCGGCAAACTGCGGGTGGCGATCGCGATCAGCCCGGCGGGCGGCGCGTTCTGGTGCACCAGGACCGAGCGCGGCTACGCCGGGGTCCCCGTCGATCTCGGCAAGGCCATGGCAGCGCAACTAGGCGTGCCGGTGGAGTATGTCGTGCATCAGAATTCGGGACAGATCACGGATGCGGCGGGCAAGGGCACCTGGGACATCACCTTTCTGCCCAAGGATGCGGCGCGCGAGACCAAGATGTCGTTCGGCCCGATTTATGAGGTTGCGGACGCGACCTACATCGTCAAGCCGGGCTCGACCGTCACGAGCTTCGCAAGCCTCGATCAGCCGGGCGTCAAGGTCGCGGCCGTCAACAACACCACGACCATGCGTGGCGCACAGGCGCACCTGAAGAACGCCACGGTGATCGGCTACCAGACCTATGACGAGATCTTCGGCCTCTTGAACAACGGCGAGGTCGACGCCTTTGCGCTCTCCCGCGACCAGCTCAATGCCATGGCCAAAAAGATTCCAGGGACAAGGGTGCTGGACGAGACATTCAAGAAGACCGTCACGGCCGTCGCGGTGCCACTCGATCATCCGCTGTCGCTCGCGTTCGTCACCAAGTTCATGACGGAGGCCAGAACGAACGGCGTGTTGCGGCAGGCGTATGACCACAATGGCCTGAAGGGCGCGCCGATCCGCAACGAGTAGCTAGGTCGTATCTGATGAAGAAGATTGGCACGTCGGGGAGCGAGGTCATCATGACCTATGAAATCAGGCCGATCGCCGAGCATCATGTTCCGGTTTCCCGCGCAACGCTGGATGCGGTTGTTCGGGAGCAGAAAGTCCTTTCGTTTTTAGAAGCGCCTCCACTTCAGAAAATGCGACTTTGTGTTTTGAGCAACACCAAAGAAGGGTGGCCCCAATTTGTTGTTCTCGCTGATGAGGAGATCGCCGGCCGGTGCGATGTTCTTCCCAACACCCGAAGGACAGTTTCCGCCCATTGCGCTACCGAACGACGACGAGCAAACTGCGGCATGATCGCCACAAGGACCTGTGTTTGACGCCAGTTCCTGGTGTTGTTACTGTGGTTAAAACCTGTACGAAGCAATGTCGTTGATACGTGACCAGAGGTTGCGGGCGTTCCACGCGGTAGCTTTGAGGAAAAGCTTCACCGATGCCGGTCACGATCTTAACCTCACCCAACAAGCAATCTCTTTCCACATTCGCTCCCTTGAACAGGAGCTCGGCATTCCGCTTTTCAACCGCAACCATCATTCAGTGCAACTAACAAAAGCAGGAACAATCCTGTTTGCACACGCGGAAAAAATCCTCGAGCTTTATGGAGAAGCCTCCCGCTCATTGGCGGAGCTCCGGGAAGAGAGCACCCTGCGTCTGCGAATAGCCGCGACAAATTCCATCTCAAAATATGCAATGCCCGCGGCAATTCGGACCTTTCAAAGCAGACATCCGAAAATTCAGATCGTGCTTGAGATCGGGAATAGCACGTGCGTCATTGAATATCTCAATCAAGGTGTCGTCGATGCCGCGCTAGTTAGCGATGGCGTGCCGTTTTCTTCGAATTACCGCGTAACGCCGCTTTGGCGGGAGCAGATCGCATTCGTCGTCTCGCATGAACATCCCTGGGCATTTCGAAAAGAACTTTCGATAGATGACCTATTGGCCACCCCGGTCATCATGCGGGAGAAAGGGTCCGGAACGCGAGCGATCCTCGAGCGCCGGCTTTCTGTTGCGGGCTTGTCGTTCAATCACCTGAAAATCGCGCTCGTCGTCGGTAGCCCGGAGGCTGTAAAGATGGCGGCTCAAGCTGGCGTGGGAGTGGGGATACTCTCCAACCTCCGCGCTCGCCACGGCATTTCCTCGCACGATTTGGTGCTGAAGAGAATCGATGGCTTTGATCTGACCCGCGACTTTTATGTTGTGAGGCCGCAAAATGGGTCCGCGGCCCCTATGCTTAATGAGTTCGTATCGATCGTACAGGGATCGATAGCCTAACGACACTACCCAAGGCGTCGATACTCAGGCCCCACATATTTCGCTTTCGGGCGGATAAGCCGGTTGTCCTTGATTTGCTCGGCAACATGCGCGCTGACACGGCTGCAGGCGAACATCGGCGTGAACAACCGCCGGCTTACAAAAATTACGGATAACGCCATCAGTCTCTTCTGTTGGTGGTGACATCGAGAAAGGCTTACCAACGCTAGAAGCAGCGTTGGAGGCAGCACTGATGGATGTGGCCGTTCATCTCGTAACGTTCAAACAATACTGCCTTGTGGCCGCGCTCTCATTCATCGCAGCCATTGTCGGTGGTATCACGGGATACGGCACGGGGTTAATCCTTCCGCCTGTCCTCCTGCCCATCGTGGGTCCGGCCGCGCTAGTTCCCGTCATCAGCCTTTCCGCGCTTATGACGAATGCAAGCCGGCTGATTGTTTTCAGAGACAAATTCGACGTCCGACATGCCGTCATGTTGGCAGGCTGTGCGCTACCTACCTGTGTTGCGGGCGCTTACATCTACACAGCACTCAGCGGAAAGGCCGTAACGATTGTCACTGGTCTGGCGCTTATCGTCCTGGTTCCTTTACGCCGAATAGCGAGCAGGGCTCAATGGACGTTGCCGACGTCCGGACTGGCAGTGGCGGGAAGTGGATATGGGCTTCTCGTTGGAGCAACCTCAGGATCCGGCATCGTCCTGCTTTCAATCCTTCTCGCTGCCGGTCTTCGAGGTGCGGCGGTCATTGCGACCGACGCTGGCATCTCATTGCTTCTCGGGCTGGCGAAGACGGCTGTCTTTCAGACCGCCGGCGCGCTTCCAGCGTCCGCCTGGATCATGGCGATAGTGATCGGTTGTTGCGCCACACCAGGCGCGTTCCTCGCAAGAAGGCTTACCGCCGGTCTGCCGATCCACGTACACACCAGCATTCTCGACGGCGTAGTCGTCCTTGGGGGAGCATTGCTCGTGATTCAGGCCTGCGGCGGCGGAAGATAAGTCACGGGACCTAAGGACCATACGATGATCAAGGATAGAAAAATCGAGGCAAGAATGACTAGCGAAACTAGGACAGTCGCACAGCTCATGGTCATTTATTTTCTCGTGCAACTAGGCATGATGGCTGAAGTACGTCGGTTAGATGCAAGCGCTATCAAATCACTTTTGTGGTGGGACGGCGTGACGCCGACGCAACCGGGTCTGTTCGATGGCAACCTTATCGATCGGTCTGGTCAGGGCGCCCGTTGCGGGGCAGTTCTCCGTCCAGGAGAAGCCAAACCGGTCGACGCACGTGCCTAAGCGATTGGAGAAGAAGCGCTTGCCGAACGCCACGCAGGTGCGCGTGGCGGAGATGGCCGCTGCCGAAGTGCTCGGCCGCTTATCCCGTGTTGGAGCGCGCAGTTGCTTGCAGCCGAGCCGCCTTCGGGTCATCGAGCTAGTTCGTCGTGCCTCCCGGGATGGGATCCAGGCCGCTCTTGATGATCTCATCCTTGGCGACCGGCGATGTCGTCAGAAATTTGATCAGCGCTTTGCCGGCCTCGGGTTCTCTTGCGCTCGTGACGACGCCGGCGGAGAAGACCGTGATCTTCTGCAATTCGGGAGGGAGCGGGCCGACGATGTCGATGCCCTTCACCGGCTTCAGTTCGCTGATCTGCTGAAAGCCGAGTTCGGCCTCGCCTTTGGCGACGATCTCGCCGACCGGCGTGGCCGGGATCATCCTGGCCTTGTCCTTCATCTGGTCGGCGATGCCGAGCTTGCCGAACATCTCGGTGGAGATATAGACGCCGCTGGCGCTATCGGAGTATGCGACCGACTTGGCCGCAAGCAGCGCGCGCTTGACCGCATCGGCCGAGCTGATGTCCGGCCTCGGCGCGCCGGCCTTCACCGCAATGCCGATCGGCGATTTGACGAGATCGACGCGGCTGGCCTCGACCACCTTGCCCTTCTTGATAAGGTCGCCGAGCGCATAGCCGACCATGATCAACACGTCGGCCGGCTCGCCACGCTCGAGCCGCACAGGGATAGCGTTGGCGGTGGTGCCCATCGAAGGGCCGTAGGCGACCATAACCTTGTTGCCCGTCTGCCGCTCGAACTCGGGCGCCAGCGCGTTGAAGGCAGCCGTCAGTCCGCCGGAAATCATGACCCGAACTTCGGCCGCGGTCGCCGCGCCCGTGAACAGCAGCAGGACTGCCAAGCCGGCAAACAGGCTGCGGAATGCGGCGGATCGCGGTCTCATGGTCGTTTCTCCCGAGCATGCGTATTGTGCGCTCCTCTTATCTTGTACGAGCGTACAAAGCAAACGGGAGGGGTGGGTCAGGATGCAACGAAATCGCGCGGCAGGGAATTTCAGTCGGCAACGCGGACAGATCCGAAAATCTCGAAACGGATCGGGACTCGTTCCTTCGGATTCCGGGTTCGCTCGCTCTCGCGAGCGCCCCGAATAACGGGGGCTACGAATTGACGTGCACGAAATCGCGCAACAGCGGATAGATCTCATTGTTCCACTTCTTGCCGCTGAACACGCCGTAATGACCGACGCCGGCCTGCATGTGATGCACGCGGCGATAGGCACGCACATTGGTGCAGAGCTCCTGCGCCGCCAGCGTCTGGCCGATGGAGCAGATATCGTCGCGCTCGCCTTCGACCGTCATCAGCCCCATCCGCCGGATCGCCGCCGGGTTCACGCTGCGGCCGCGAAATTTCATCCTGCCGAGCGGCAACAAATGCTCCTGAAACACGTCGCGCACGGTCTCGATGTAGAACTCCGCGGTCAAATCCATTACCGCGAAATATTCATCGTAGAACGTCTTGATGAGGTCGGCCTTTTCCTTCTCGCCCTTCATGAGATGGTTGTGCAGGTCCATGTGCTGCTTGATATGGCGCTCGAGATTCATCGAGACGAAAGCCGTGAGCTGCACGAATCCGGGATAGACTTTTCGGAACGCGCCCTTGCATTGAACCGGCACGTAGTTGATCAGATGGGTCTCGAACCATTTCAGGGGCCGGCTTTTCGCAAATTCATTGACCTTGGTCGGCTGGATCCGCGTGTCGATCGGCCCTGCCATCAAGGTCAGTGTCGCGGGGCGCGACGGGTGGTTGTCCTCGCACATGATGGCGGCGGCGGCGAGCGCCGACACCGAGGGCTGGCAGATCGCGACCATGTGCGGGCGCGGCCCCAATTGCCCGAGGAAGCGGATCAGGTGGTCGGTGTAATCGTCGAGGCCGAAGCGGCCGTGCTGAAGCGGGATATCGCGCGGGTTATGCCAGTCGGTGATGTAGACGTCGTGATCCTGCAGCAGCGTTTTCACCGTGCCGCGCAGCAGCGTGGCGAAATGGCCCGACATCGGCGCGACCAGCAGCATGCGCGGCTGTTCCGGCCCATCGTCCTTCCTAAAGTGCAGCAGCGAGCCGAAGGGCGTCGCGTAGGTGACCTCTTCGGTGATCTTGAATTCGCGGTTTCCCACCTGAACGCTGTGGATGCCATAAGGCGGGCGTGTATAGGTCAGCCGGGCGCGTGTGATCAGCTCGAGTGCGGCAGCCAAGCGCCCGACCACCTTGTCTGACATTCCCTGCGGAACGAGATTGAGAACTTTGAGCGCGGACGCAGCTCCCGCCCGCCATGGCTCAGTCAGGTCCATCTGGTTCTGGAAGGCCTGATACAGCATCGACATCATTACATCCGCCCTTGGCTGTATCGACATGCAATATCGAAGCCAAGGCGGGGGTCAGATAACTCAGCAATTGGCACGTCGCTTGCTGCGTAATTCGCGGAAAAGCATGGGCAAATGGGGCGCGGCCGGGCTCCGCGCTGGCAGAGTGCAAAAGAGGCGTGAGGTAGGCCACATGGCAAAGGCGACGCTGACCATCAGCAGCAAGAATTACTCCTCCTGGTCGCTGCGCGGCTGGCTGCTCGCCAAGTTCTCCGGGCTGGAGTTCGAGGAAATCGTCGTCGCGCCGGAGGATCCGTCGGCGCGGGCTGAAATCCTGTTGCTGTCGCCGACCATCCTGGTGCCGTGCCTGCGCCATGAGGGAGCGACCATATGGGATACGCTTGCGATCGGCGAATACCTCAATGAGACCGTGCCGCAGGCGCAGCTCTTGCCCGCCGACCGGATCGAGCGCGCGCATTGTCGCTCGATCTGCGGCGAGATTCATTCCGGCTTCGCTACGCTGCGCGCGTCGCTGCCCGTCAATCTGAAAGGTCATTTCCCGGGTTTTAAGATCTGGACTCGCGCGCAAGCCGACATCGACCGGGTCTGCATCATCTGGAGCGAGTGTCTGGAGAAGTCCGGCGGGCCGTATCTGTTCGGCGCGCAACGGACCATGGCGGATGCCATGTATGCGCCGGTGGTGACGCGCTTTCGGACCTACGACGTCAAGCTGCCGCCGCGGCTTGAGGCCTATGCCGAGGTGATCATGTCCATGCCGGAGATGGTCGAATGGATCGCGGCGGCGAAGGCCGAGCCCGCCGAGATTGAGGAGCTGGAGGTCGAATATTAGCCAGCCGCCCGCGGTGGCCGCCTATCGGCTCAGTTAGTAGGCAGGTTGCACAATTTCATATCAGTGGATTGCGTCGGGCGGTGCGCCGAGCGGCAAGATTAACCTTTGCCAGTCGCTGGCCCTCATTGTGGCGCGGTGAGGTGTCTGGATATGGTGCGCCGCGCCGGAGCCGCGCCGATATCTAGCCGTGAACAAACTGCTCACCCGGCGCAAGCGCTGATTCGGACGCTGTTCGTTCGCCCCGCGTTCAAGACGTTAAGATGGCCTCTGCCTTGCGTCGCGTTTTGAGACAGATGGGGGCGCACCCAGGATTTACCGCGCCGTCCGAGACGGCGCGGTGGAGTTGGCCTGTGGCGATTCCTGCGATCGGCATCCGTAGGTTCTTGCTGGCCCTATCACGATGCTCAATCTTCCATCCCAGCCGCATTCGCGGCAGGAGGA
This sequence comes from Bradyrhizobium sp. STM 3562, assembly GCF_045571435.1. Lineage (NCBI taxonomy): Bacteria > Pseudomonadati > Pseudomonadota > Alphaproteobacteria > Hyphomicrobiales > Nitrobacteraceae > Bradyrhizobium > Bradyrhizobium sp. STM 3562. The sequence goes on along the minus strand of NZ_CP120694.1, from coordinate 7,300,718 downwards.
CGCTTAACGAAACGACTTGTGGCCATTGGCGAATTTCGGCAGGCGCCAGCCGATTACGGTTGCTTCGAGTGCACCGCCGGATTCGTGGTTACGCCATTGGCCGTCGAGATAATAACAGGGAAACGGTAGCTGGTAGGTCCCGCTTTGGTCTTCGCACAGCACCTGGACCGGCAACCCCGGTGGCGGTTCGCCCGCGCCATCGAATTCAGCCAGTCGTCGCTCGCGTGTTGCCATGTCATCTTCCCCGCTTTCAGCGGCGCGGACGCGCCGTTCGTGGATCCCCGCCCGCTTGATGCACCCAGCCTCCGCAAATCAAGAGCGCCGGAATGAGGTATCAGTGTGGTATGCGTCGCCGAGCTCTCAAAGCAATTTGACGTGATGCGAGGTGAGGGTTCGATGAAGGTAAAGATTGCCATTGCCACATGCATGGCGGGTGCCATGTTGCTGCCGATTTCGGTGGAACTTCGCGCCCAAGACATTCCAGGCATCGAAATCTGCACGGTCGAAAAGACCATGGAGCGGCGAACGAGCTGCCTGCAGAGCAATGTCGATTTCCTGCAGAAGACGATCACAAAGCTTTCCGCCGATCACCAACTGAAGCTGGATGCGGCTAATCGTCAGATTGAAAGCCTGAAGGCAACGGTTGCGGGCCTCGAGAAGGTCGTGGCTGACCTGCAGACTGCGCAAAAGCAGATGGCCGAAGATCTGAAGAAGAAGGTTGATGCACCGGCGGCCAAGGAAGGCGCATCTGCGCCGAAGGGGGGCGGGAAGTGAGCAAACCCGCCGTCATTCCGGGGCGGCTCGAAGGAGGCGAACCCGGAATCTCGAGATTCTCAGATGTGCAATTGGATATCAGAGTTCGATGCTTCGCATCGCCCCGAAATGACGGTCTCGCCCTTGCGAAGCGCAACCACGATCAAACGCACCGCGCGCAAACGGCACATCATGGGCGTGCTTCGGATGAGGGTCGTTAATCCATGAATCCCGCGCAAAAGGCGCTCTGGTACATCGAGAGCCACCTTTCAGCGCCGCTGACGCTGGAGGAGATTGCTTCCGTGGCGGGGGTCTCGCGCTTCCACATGGTGCGGGCGTTTGCCGCCGCAACCGGCTTTTCGGTGATGCGCTATGTGCGTGCCAGGCGCCTCAGCGAGGCGGCGCGTGCGCTCGCCCGCGGCGCGCCTGACATTCTCACCCTCGCGCTGGACGCGGACTACGGCTCTCACGAAGCGTTCACCCGCGCGTTCCGCGACCATTTCGGTGTGACGCCGGAAGCGGTCAGAGCGGCGACGTGCCTCGACCATCTCAAGCTTCAGGAGCCGATCCTCATGGATTCCACCGCGCTCGACACGCTCGCCCCGCCGCGCTTTGAAACAGCCAGGGCCTTTCTCGTCGCCGGCGTCGGCGACCGCTTCACCCACGAAAATGGTGCCGGCATTCCGCTGCTCTGGCAACGCTATCACCGCGAGGTCGAGGACATCCCCAACCGGGTGGGGCAGGTCGCTTACGGCGTCTGCTGCAATGGCGACGATGCCGGAAATTTCGATTACATCGCCGGCGCCGAAGTGGCCGACTTTTCCGACCTGCCGCGCGCGTTCAGCCGTGTACGGATCCCCGAGCATAAATATGCCGTGTTCACCCACCGCGACCACGTCGCCTCGGTCCGCCGTACGTTCAACACCATCTGGAATCAATGGCTGCCACAATCGGGCTTCAGGATTGCCGATGCGCCCGTCTTCGAGCGCTATGACGAGAAATTCGATCCGTCGACCGGAAATGGCGGCTTCGAGATCTGGCTGCCGATCGAGGCCTGACCAGGCGCCTTGCGTGAACTCTGACGCGGACTTGATCCGGGCGAGCAGCGGTTCGCGTCAAGAAAACGGCCCGGACCTCAAGCCGCGCTGCAGCGCTGCCGTGCGCCGGCCGTGGGCCGCGCTTGCTTGGCAAGCGCTGATGACTTTGCCATAACGTTGCGCAACGAATGTTGCGCGTGCGGGATCAAGCTTTGGAATCCGCCTGCAGCTCAAATATCAAGCGGGAGGTTTTCCGATGTCGAATATCCGTGTACTGGCCACCGATCTCGAATTTCCGGAAGGGCCGGTGGCGATGCCGGACGGCAGCGTGCTGCTCGTTGAAATCCGCGGCCAGAGGTTGACCAGGGTTTGGCCGGACGGGCGCAAGGAGATCGTTGCGAAGATTCCCGGCGGCCCCAATGGCGCGGCGATCGGGCCCGACGGCAAGTGCTACATCTGCAACAATGGCGGCTTCTCCTGGATTCCCACCCGCAACACCATCATGCCGGGGCCGCAGCCGGACGACTACATCGGCGGTTCGATCCAGCGTGTGGACCTGCAGAGCGGCACGGTCGAGACGGTCGTCGACAGATGCGGCGAGCATCCGCTGCGGGGGCCGAACGACCTGGTGTTCGACAGGCATGGCGGCCTGTGGTTCTCGGATCTCGGCAAGCGACGCGCGCGCGAGATGGATGTCGGAGCCTTCTATTACATCAAGCCCGGCATGAAAGAGATCGTCGAAGGCGTGTTCGGCATGCTGCCGGCCAATGGCATCGGCCTGTCGCCGGACGAGAACACCGCTTACATCGCGGAGACGCCGACGGCGCGGCTGTGGGCCTATGATCTGTCGGAGCCGGGCACGGTTCGCCCGCGCGATGTGATCTATCGTGGTGAGCGGGGCAAACCGATCGCGGGGCTCGGCGGCTATCAGATGTTCGACTCGCTCGCGGTGGAGGCGAACGGCAATGTCTGCGTCGCCACCCTGGTCTCGGGCTGCATTTCGGTGATCGCGCCCGACGGGTCGCTGGTTGAGCAGGTGCCGACCGGTGATCGCGTGACGACGAATATCTGCTTCGGCGGGCCGGAGCTGAAGACCGCCTACATCACGCTCTCAGGCAAGGGCGAGCTGATCGCGATGGACTGGCCGCGTCCCGGCCTGCCGCTGAATTTTTTGAATAAGTGAAAGTTGCTTGCCGCCGTCATTCCGGGGCGATGCCAAGCATCGAACTCTGATGTGCAATTGCACATCTGAGAATCTCGAGATTCCGGGTTCGCGTGTTAGCGCGCCCCGGAATGACGGGGTCCCGACTACGCAATTGCCTCGCTGCCAAGCAGAGTGAAAGGAACGACGAATGCCCTGGCTTGAACCGGTCACCTTACGTGGCGAGCATGCGCGCCTTGAGCCGTTGTCACCGGCGCACCGCGAGGGACTTGTCGAGGCCGTGCGAGATGGCGAACTCTGGAAGCTCTGGTACACCTCGGTGCCGAAGCCCGAGGACATGGCGAAGGAGATCGATCGCCGTCTCGGCCTGCAGGCTGCCGGCTCGATGCTCCCGTTCACGGTCTTCGACGCGGATGGCCGCATCGCCGGCATGAGCACCTACATGAACGTCGATGCCGCCAACCGCCGGGTCGAGATCGGTTCCACCTGGTACGCCAAGCGCGTGCAGCGCACACCTCTCAATACCAACTGCAAATTGCTGCTGTTGACGCATGCCTTTGAGAGCCTTGATTGCATTGCGGTAGAGTTCCGGACGCACTTCTTCAATCATCAGAGCCGCCGCGCGATCGAACGATTGGGCGCCAAGCAGGACGGTATTTTGCGCAGCCACCAGGTTGCGCCGAACGGCACGCTGCGCGACACTGTGGTCTTCAGCATCATCGCGTCCGAATGGCCGACGGTGAAGGCTCATTTGACGTATCAACTCAATGACAAGCCGCGTTAACGCGGTGAAAGCAAGGCGATGGAAACGTTCGATTATGTGATCGTGGGCGCGGGCTCCGCCGGCTGCGTGCTCGCTTACCGGCTCAGCGAAGATCCAAACACATCCGTCTGCGTGCTGGAGGCAGGTCCGCGGGACTGGCATCCCTACATCCATCTGCCGGCCGGCTTCATCAAGACGTTTCACATGCGAAGCGTCAATTGGGCCTATCAGCAGGAGCCCGGGCCCTATACCGGCGGCCGTAGCATCTACGCGCCGCGCGGCAAGACGCTGGGCGGCTCGTCCTCCATCAACGGCCATATCTACAACCGCGGCCAGCGCCAGGACTTCGACACCTGGGCGCAGATGGGCAACCGCGGCTGGAGCTATTCGGACGTCCTGCCTTATTTCAAGCGGCTCGAGAAACGGGTCGGCGAGGGCGAGGACGAATATCGCGGACGCGAGGGCAATCTCACCGTCACCACCATGGACTGGAAGGACACGCTGTGCGAGGCGTTCATGGCGGGCGCGATCAGTCTCGGCATCCCGCGCAACGCGGATTACAACGGCGCGATCCAGGAAGGCGTCTCCTACGCCCAACGCACGATTTTCAAAGGCCGCCGCGTCAGCGCGGCGACGGCGTTTCTGCATCCCGCACGCAAGCGGCCGAACGTTCATGTGCGCACCCATGCGCATGCGACGGAGATCATCTTCGAGGGCAAGCGCGCGGTCGGCGTTCGCTATGTGAAGGGCGGCCGGGGCGGGGCGGCTTGCGAGGTGCGCGCGAACAAGGAAGTGATCCTTGCGGGCGGCGCCTACAACTCGCCGCAGCTTCTGCAATTGTCCGGCGTCGGCGCGCCCGAACTCCTGCAGTCGCTCGGCATTCCGGTGCGCCACGCGCTGCCGGGCGTCGGGGAGGGGCTGCAGGACCACTACGCGCCGCGCTCGGTCGCGCGGGTGAAGAACATCAGGACCATCAATGAACTGCGCCGCGGCTGGCATCTCTGGGCCGAAGCATTGAAATGGGTCACCACAAGGAAGGGCCTGCTCTCCCTGTCGCCCACCATGGTCTATTGCTTCTGGCACTCCGGCGAGACCACCGAGAGCTCGGACCTGCAGCTCACCTTCACGCCGGCGAGTTACAAGGAGGGCGTGCAGGGCCAGCTCGAGGATGAGCCCGGCATGACGGTCGCCTCCTGGCAGCAGCGCCCGGAGAGCCGCGGCTATGTCCGTGTGCGTTCGGCCGATCCCTTCGATCCGCCGATCATCCAGACCAACTATCTCGCAGCCGAGCTCGATCGTCGCGTCATCGTCGCCGGCATGAAGCTCGCGCGGCGTCTGCTCAAATCCGAGCCGCTCGCGCCCTATTACGCTTACGAGGATTACCCGGGACCGCAAGTGCAGAGCGACGACGAGTTCCTGGCGGCCGCCATCGCGCGCGGCACCACGACCTTTCATCCCGGCTGCACCTGCCGCATGGGACCGGCCGACAGCACCTGGGCGGTGGTCGACGACCAGCTTCGCGTTCACGGCCTGCAAGGCCTGCGCGTGATCGATGCCTCGGTCATGCCGCGCATGATCTCGGCCAACCTCAACGCCTCAACGATGATGATCGCCGACAAGGCGAGCGACCTGATCCGCGGCAGGAGCGCGGCAGGGGCTCCAATGATGAGCAGCGCGGCTGGCTAAGTCCGGTGGTTTGGTTTGGGCTGACGCGAGCTCCCATGTCGCTCCGTCATCCTAAGGCGCCGACGCGAAGCGGCGGCCTCGAAGGATGAATGGCCCGGGAACTGCAGCGGGGCCGTCGCCCTTCGAGGCTCGCTTGCGCGAGCACCTCACTTCGCTGCGTCGGCACCTGCCTTCGCGACTTGGCCATCCTGAACTGACGTCCCGCCAGAGACGCCGATCGCCCCGACAATCTTACCATCCACATTGATGGGAATGCCGCCTTCCAGCGGTGATGCCCCACGGAGCGCCAATGAACGCAAACCGATGCCGCCCTGCGCCACCAGATCCTCGAACACCTTGGTAGGACGCCTGTAGTTGATCGCGCTGAGTGCCTTGTCCTCGGCAGCCATGAGAGAGCCGTATTGGGTGTTGTCGAGCTTGTGCAGCATCACCATGTGGCCCGTGCTGTCGAGGATGACGATGGCCATCGCCCAGTTGTTCTTTACGGCCTCCGCTTCGGCGGCAGCCATGATTTTCTTGGATGCCTCGAGGCTTAGTGGTGCTCCATAAGGTGTTATCGGAGGTGGGGACGGCGCTTGTTGCGCGCTGGCTGTTGCCGTGAGCATCACTGCTACCAAGATGGAGGTGGCTAGCGTCTTGCCCTGCGTCCTCATGTTGTTGTCCTCCTTGAACCTCGCCGCTGAACGAATTGCACAACGGCTTGGTCTTATGCGTCTTTCCATTTGATCGAGCAGCCGATAGACGCCTTTTGGTCAGCCGGCGCCACACCGGTGCTCGCAATCGCACGCATCGCCTCGACAAGCTCGCGGGGCGCCCCCGCGCGAGGCGGGCTTGTGCGGCCTTCGTCGAGCCGGCCGCGATATTTGAGCTTGCGGTCGGCATTGTAACCGAAGAAATCAGGCGTACAGACCGCCCCATACGCCCGTGCGACTGTCTGCGACTCATCGTGAAGATAGGGAAACGGGAAATCGTGAGCCTTCGCGAAACGCTTCATGTTCTCAAACGAGTCTTCGGGATAGCTCGCCGCATCGTTCGAGCAAATCGCCGCAAAGCCTACGCCCTCCGACATCAGCACACGGGCGTCCGCAACCATGCGGTCGATCACCGCTTTGACATAGGGGCAATGGTTGCAGATGAAGACGACGACCGTGCCTTTTTCGCCCGCAACGTCGCCCAGTGCGTAAGTCCTGCCGTCGGTGGCCGGAAGCCGAAATTCCGGCGCCTGCGTATCGAGAACGACTTGTGTAGCTATTGCGGCCATATCGCACCTCCTTGGGCCCAAACATATGCCGAGACCGCCTGCCGGCGCACGACGGCATCCTGGCGCGTCACTGGGCGACGCGCGCCTCCTCCTTCTTGGGCACGTGCCAGATCACGAAATGGTAGTGCGGCACGTCCACTCCGGGATGGCCCGGGTTGAAGTAGAAGCTGACGTGATCGACCGGTCCGCCGCTAGACCCCGCGGCTTCAAGCGTCTTGTGGTCGTCGATGTCCTTCGTCGGGATCATGTACACCGTCGCGACCAGGTGGTCCTTCCGGTCGAAACACAGGAACGGCCCCGTGGGCAAGGTGTCCGGCCTGACGAAAATGATACCCAGTCCAGGAAAGAACTTGGGAAAGTTCACGAGGTCGCTGACCCGCTTGTACCCCTTGCTCTCGGCGATCTCCCGCTGGTTTTCCTTGCTCTCGGCGAGCTTCTTCCGGCTCTCCTTTCTCTCGGCAAGCTTCTTTTTCTCGACCACCTTCTTTTTCTCGACGACCTTTCGCCGACTCGGATGCGGCCGAGCAACGTGAGGTTTCACATGGGCGCGCTCCACCGGGCGGGTCGCGGGCCTCGCGGCCGGAGCCGGAGACGGCGTGGGGGATGGAAACGGCGCGAAAGGGGAGAACGGCGCCTGCTGCGCGCCCCCCGCAGGAGCGGATTGCGCAGCAGCCGGAAGCACGTCGGCGACCGGCGCCAGCGCGACGATCAACGCCGCGCCCAGCATCCGGGCGCGCGCGAAGATGCGTCCGTTTGCGCTCACTTGCCCTGCTGCCGTTCTCGCCATCTGAGGAACTCCTTGAAGAGCCTCTCTTCCTGGCCGGGCGAAACGCGGGTGGGATTCCGCTGGTTGCCGGTGCCGCTGTCGGCGGTGGCCTCTCCGGCCGGTCGGCGGTCGAGCCAGCGCTCCGCGGGCCGGAATCGCTGCCAGCCCGGCAGTTTAGCCGCCAGGTTCACCTCGTGCCATTTCGGATGATGGGCGTCTCCAAGAAATTCGGAGAAGCGCGAAAACAAGCTCTGGGTGAAGGACTCCAGCAGTTCGAACCGCTCGCTTCGCGCCGGCCAGTTGTAGGCGAAAAGAGCGGATTGGATCGCGACCGTGTCGACGCTTTCGCCGTCCGCGATGATGTTGGGATAGTCTGCGTAACGCAGCGTCGACGGCAGGTAATCGCGCTGGAGCGCCTGCGAATAGGGGATCGACAGGAAACGGATGCCCTCGAGCCGCGCGTTGAGGTCCAGCAGGGGCTTGAGCGGTTTCCCCGACAATAGCAGCGCGGCCGATATCTGCCCGCGCTTCATGCCGTCCAGTGCAGCGTTGAGGCCCAGATTCACGGCGTTGATCTTCGCGCCCAGGGCGTCGAGCACCTCGCGCCCCAGCGTGTCTGCGGCGCTGCCGTCCTCGCCCAGACTGACCGTCTTGCCTGCGAGATCCGCGGGGCTTCCGATCTCCGGCCGAACGAGAAGGTGGAACTCCTCGGTGTGAAGGAGGGCGATGTAGACAAGTCTGCGGCGGATGTCCCCAAAGGTCTTTGCGTCGCGGAGCCGTTCAGCCAGAACCACCGGCGCGATTGCCATGTCCGCACCCGCCAGGGAGAGTACGTCCGTTATGTTGCGGGTCCCGCCGGTCCCCACCATGGGCAGCACCCGCAACGCCATCTCGCCGTGAGGACCGGTCTCCTGCCCACTGGCCAGCACGGTTGCGATGTCTTGCACCATAGTGAATTCGGTGCTGTAGGGCGGTCCGGTGACGAAACCGGCCGCATACCGATTCTCGGACGTCTGCTTACTTGGAACGCCCAGGTCGTGCAAAGGCGCGCGCACATTCGCCCGTCCGCCCACCGAGTAGGATGGCCCCGATTGCGCGGGCGCCCCGATTTCTGCGCCGAACAAGACCGCGGCAACGACCACAGCGAAGAAGCCGACCCGAGCCGGTCCGCATCTTCCCGTTTCAAAGCTGCGCCGGCAACCGGCCCTTTCCTGGCGTGACATGCTCTCACCGTCAGGGGAATGCTTGAGCCGACTGGTCGTGATCCGCCGTAGCCGAGGCACGACCGGGCGGAATGAAATCGTCGCGCCCCCTCCAACGTACCCGGAGGGAGGATGTTCCATATGGGTGGCGAACTTGACCCCATTCGGGAAGACCGGTCGCGGCAGGAATGGGCTCTCGAAGCGGGCTTGATCGTGCAGCCAGTTGCGCCGGCTAGAATGCCATTCGGGCCAGATGATAGATCGGCATGGCCTTGCTGACGCCCTTGAGTTGCGCCTCGCTCTTTGCCACCGGGTATGGCGCAATGATTTCCGCCACAGCCGGCGCGCCGTGAACCTCTTCGGTGATACAAATCTCATCGCCATCGGCAAGGCTTTGCACCCGCGCCGCGATATTCACCGTCTGGCCAAAATAATCGAGCCGCTCGTTGAGCGTGACCGCGATCGAGGCTCCCCGATGCACGCCGATTTTTAGAATGAAATCCCGCTGCGGGCGGTCCCGATTGAGCTGATCCACGGCCTCGCGCATATCAAGCGCCGCCTGCACCGCATCGGCCGAAGTCGAAAACGCCGCCATCACGGCGTCACCAATCGTCTTGGTGACGGCGCCATTGTGCCGAACAGTGGCATCGAGAAGATGCTGGAAGTGCCGCTGCACCTGAATGTAGGCGTTAAGGTCGCCGATCCGCTCGTAGAGCGCTGTCGAGCCCTTGAGATCGGTGAATACGAGAGTGACGTCTAGAACCGCAATGCCCTCCGTCGCGCTGATCACCTCTGAGCGGAAGAAGTCGCGAAAGGTCTGCGTCATCAGCAGTCGCTTGCCGGATAAGGATGGCGCGAAGTGAAGCTTCGGGCGCTGAAACGTCGCGGTCGGAAGCTGCAGGATTCCGAATACCGCCGGCAGCTCGCCGGCGTTGCGAACTTCGAACACGACCTTGCCGGGTGCGATATCTGCCGTGGCGGCCACGCACTTGCCGCAGTCGAGTATGACCGGCTCGTGTGGTGGCACAGCCGCCCCCCTTGCGACGGGGAAAAGAAATTGGGCGTCGCTGTCGAAATCCTGGCCCAGGAGCGCGCCTTCGGCGGCATCAACCTCGAGATTGGCCGCAGAACCTGGCTCGATGCGGGTGAGTGCCTTCACCAGCCCTTTGGCAGCCTCGCTCCATGGCACGCCGTCGGGCATGACGCCGCCCGGCGTCATTTTATAATTGAAGACGTAATCCCAGGCCGAAAGCGCCTCCGGCTTATGGAAGCGGATGCTGCGCACGGCGGGCGAAACCGTAAACGTCACCGTGATGTAATCGTCGAGCGCGGCGTCGTAGTCGCTTTGACAGAGGTGGCAGTGGAAATGCGTGTGCAGTTTGCGTAAGGATCGGAAGCTCTCGACAACGTCGGAGCACATCGGACAAACGAGCAGCCAGTCCATGTCGAATAGGCCCACCACACAGGCGTGGAGGAAAAGATCGATCGCTTCAGCTTCGGCAATCGATTTCTCCGTGGCGAACTGGATCGGATTGATGCGGTAAAGTGCCTCGTCCGTGCCCGAGCGCAGCAGCATCTCCAGCCGCGAGACGACGCGCGGACTCCAGGATCTGGCGGCTTCGAGCGCGACCAAGCGCTCTTCGAGCTTTTTTTCGTCGATCATCGCCTTACATCATCGCATTACTCCGCGCTCCGTCAAACCCAAATACACAATTCATGAGCTCGCACTCACAAGCAGTCCGCGCGGCAGGACGTGATAAAGGAGCTCGTGGACGACAAGGACAGGATCAAGGAGGCTGAGAAATCCGGTGTTGATCTGACAAACGCTAAGGTCGACAACGCCTTCGCAGAGATGTGCTCTCGAATGCACGTTGCGCCGGAACAGTTGACTAGATCTTTGGAAGGTGGGGGCATCCGGCTCGACACCCTCAAAAATCATATCAAGGCCGACATGGCCCGAGCGAGCCTGGCCCGGCTGCGCTACTATAAATTTCAAGATCCTCCGCTCTTCCGGTAACGACCTCGTGCCTCGCGGCCGGATGGGTTGCACCAAAGGCGGAGAAGCGCTGGCGCCCGACTTCCGGCCGCTACCCGCGCTTCCGGTCTTGATCGCCCGCGATGGTTGTCATCCTGGCCGCCCCCTGAAGACGTTCGGAGACGGACATGGATGAAGCTCGCCCAACACCCCCGCGCAAGCGGCAGTCGCGACCGGCCGGCGCGGGGCATCCTACCTGGCTCTCTGCTCAATCTGCTGCTGGATCATCTCATTCAACTTCCCGCGGATGCGTTCGACGTCGATGCTTCCAGCCAATTCCTTCCGCTCCTTCATGACATAGCCCGTCGCCTTGACGAAGGCCTTAAACTGTCGGTTTGTCACGGGCGTCCGGTCGATCCAGAAACCGTCGACCGAAACGCGATGGCAAGGGGCTTCCTCGGGATAATGATGGTCGGAGCCGATGCGGAACGTGCCGCCCAAGCCATTTCGGAGGTGTCGGCCTCACTGTCCTGTTCGACCCGCTCGGTCTCCCGCTGCGACATCGTGATTTGGCCCCCGCGCGTTGCGTCGCTATTGCGGGGAGTAATTAATGGCTATCGCGGCAGGACGCTTTGGGGGGACGAAATCAGGCATTTCGGTTGCTCCGGTTCTTAGCAAGTGTTGTTTTGAATAGCCGCGCTCGTCCGGCCCACGAAAAACGCGTGCCCTCAAGGCGCTCAAGCCGGCCCGAGAAATCAGGCAGGCAATAGTTTGGGCCTTTCTACAGTCTCTGGAGTTCGGTCCGTCGGATCCGTTCTTGCGATCGGCGCTTACGCGCGGCGGATCAACTCAGCCGATATTCCGGCTTGTCGCATGATCACCTTCACTTTCCGCGATCACTCGATCGCTTTGAAGGAAACGTTCCACTCGACGTTTGATCCGTCTGACAGGGCGATTACGTTAGGTAGAAAATTGAGAATTGGCAAGTATCGCGAGACCCGGTGCGGTTGCGGCAAGGCGTCGCCGACACCCAGAAAAATAAGCTCAAATGCACGCGGCCTCGAACTTGCTACGCATCGACCGACGTCGCTCCGGAAGGCCAGCCGATATCTGCAACGGGTCAAACCCGCCGTTCGAAAGATCGTCCGGCTGCTTCCGCTATCGCCGAAAGCAAACGTCGGCTTGTGACACGCCTTCCGGGCACACCATTTTGCTGGCATATTTGGTGGATCGCCCGACATAGGCCCTTTTCGATGCTTCGGTGCGACTGCGAGTAGGCGTACGAAACGCGACATTGGGCCCCAAAACGACAAGCGCGATCTCAAAGCGAGGTGGGGTGGGAAATGGCCAAAGCATCACCAGACAAGCGCATCAACAGGCGTATCATCTTGAAGGCCGGGACGGCGCTTGCCGCGGCAGGTCCGGCACTTTTGCGCAGGGGACATGCCGAAGCGCAGCCGCGAGCCGACCGTAAAACGGCGCTGTTCGCCTATGTCGGCGCCTTCACCACGGCGGAACGCAAGGGGCATGGTGGCGGCATCAACGTCTATCGGGTGGACCCGACCTCGGGCGTCTGGACCCACGAACAGCTCCTTGAGACCGTCAATCCCTCGTTCCTGACGCTCGATCGGGCGCAGCGTTTTCTTTATGCGGTGCATGCCGACCTCGACGAGGTCAGCGCGTACGCGATCGACAAGCAAAGCGGGCGCATAACGGCGCTGAACCGGCAGTCCTGCGGTGGAAAGAACCCGGTGCACCTGTCGATCGATCCAACGGGCCGCTGGATCGTCACCGCCAATTACGGCGCCGGGTCCGTCGGCGTGGTGCCGATCGAGAAGGACGGAAGTTTGGGGCCGCGCAGCGATCTGGTGAACCTGCTCGGCGAACCAGGTCCGGATCGCAAACAGCAGGCCAGCTCGCATCCCCACGATGTTGTTTTTGATCCGAGCGGCCGGTTCATCGCCGTGCCCGACAAGGGGCTTGACCGGATCTTTGTCTTTCGCCTCGACGCGACGAGTGGAAAACTCGTAACGGCCGACCCACCCTTCGTCGCCACGCGCGCTGGCGCGGGCCCCAGGCACATCGCGTTTCATCCGCAGATGCCATTTGCATATGTCATCAACGAACTCAGTTCGAGCGTCGTCACCTACCGCTTCGATCCGCAGCGGGGTGCCTTGCAGCCGATCCAGATCCTGCCGTCGCTGCCGGCGAGCTACACCGGCAACAACACCGGCGCCGAGATCGTCGTCGCGCCCTCCGGCCGCATCGTGTACGCTTCGAACCGCGGATACGACAGCATCGCGATTTTTGCGGTCGATCGGCGCGAGGGGACCCTGACACCGGTGGGCTGGGCGCCGACCCACGCGAAATCCCCCCGCTTTTTTTGCCTCGATCCGGCAGGCGAAATCCTCTATGCAGCCAACGCCGACGAGGGCTTCAGCGTTGAGCAGAACACCGACACCATCGTGGCGTTCAGGATCAACCAGGCGGACGGGACGCTGACGCCAACCGGCCAGGTCATCAAGACCAGCAGCCCGTGCACGATCGTCTTCGCCGTCGCGTAGCCCCGAGCGTGCCGCCCCAAGTCCGCTTTTGGGCCAAAAGCGCGGCTTAGAGCAGTCGCCGAGCTGAGCGAATCGGAGGGCGCGCGGGCTCCGCAGTCACTGCGAGCCAATGGGTCCGCGCGAAGCGCGGCCCGATGACAGGCTCCGCGAGGCAATCCAGACTTTGTCCGCGGATACAGTTTTTCCGATCTATGTTCGTCAGGTCGCCTGATCCTAAATTGATAGACGGAGCCTAGATGGATCCACGGCGCCAAAATGCGGGCGGGAGACAGACTATGAGCGACTGGCTTCACAATCTTCCAGTGATATGGATGGCACTCGTTGTCTTCGGCGCCACCTATCTCCTTGCGGTCCTGGTACAGACAATCGTCGGGATGCTGGCGACCGGCGAACGTGTGCGCGCCTTCAAGGCTGTCTCGCCGGGAATGCTCCCGCCGCTGGGCATCATCTTCGGCCTCTTTGTGGCGTTTACAGCGGCGCAGGTCTGGAGTGACAACGATCACGCAAGTGCTGCAGTGAATCGCGAGGCCAGCGCCCTGAAATCAGCTTTGGTTCTTGCGGCTGTCTTTCCGGGAGAGCCGGAGGCGCACCTGCGAAGCCTCATTCAGCGTCACATTGAAGAGACCGCCAACAAGGAATGGCCGATGATGGTTCGGCATGTGGCTACACTGAGCATCAGCCCTGCACCGCTCACCGAAGCCCTCCAGCAAACACTTGCCTTGTCGCCGAACAACCCAGGTCAGCAAATTGCACAACGCGAGATCGCGATGTCGCTTGAAAATGCATTGGAAGCGCGCCGCCAGCGCATTCTGGTCAGCCGATCTCATGTCAATCTGACAAAATGGGCTTGTCTTTTCCTGCAGGCGGCCTGCGCGCTGCTCGCGATTGCGGTCGTCCACAGCGACAACCGGCTCGCCTCGGCGATCAGTATGGGAGCTTTCGCGACTGGCGTTGCCGCATCCGTCCTTCTGATCTTGGCCCACGACGAACCATTTATAGGGCAGGTCTCGGTCGGGCCTCAGCCGCTGCTCCAGGTCATGCCCGGCCTGGCGGGTGGTTGATGCGGGCGCAGCAACCGCGATTTCGAAAAGACGCGCTTCGATCGATCTCAAGCCTCCGGCCGCCGCGGCGTTGACGCCGGGTAGCGGGCATAGAGCGTGTCGACGCGGTCCCGCCACATCGCCACGAACGCGCCCGAGGTCAGGCGATCGACCGATTTCCATTCGCGTTTGACCGCCGGCAGCGTGTTGCCCCAGATGGCGCGCTTGCACCATCGCTCGCCCTTCGCCATGCCCTCGCGGGTCGCGCACATCGACTTCCAGGCAATCTGCTGCGGATGGCTGAGGTGTTCAGCGGCTCCCTCCCAGCCCTGCTGGTGGATCAGATAGAGATTGGCGAACGTCAGCTCCATATGCGTTATTGCCTCGAATAGCGCAGCCTCGCTGATGAACTTGTAGGCGGCAGCGATCGCGTTGTCGCGAGGATTGAGGATGTCGCCCGACCCGTATTGGCTGAACTCAGACCTGCTGAGCTGGAACAGACCGATATAGGAGCCGGTGCGGTCCTTAGGGTTGAAATCGGATTCGATTTTGGCGACCGCCTTCATGAAGTTGGCATCGACACCGAACGCTTTGGCCGCACGTTCGATCTCCTGGACGGGCGTTCCGAGCGGAACGTCGCGCAAGGCGGCCAAGGCGATCTTCGCGGGTTTCTCCGGCGGCGGAGTTTCCGAGTAGACGTAGTATTTCAGGTATCGCAGTTCGCCTTCGTCCGGATTGAGCGAAACAGCGGGCGGAGCGTCCTGCTGTGACCTTGCTTCGTTCTCGGGTGGCGCAGCGTCAACGCTGCCAGGGGGCTGCAACATTCGCCCTTGTTGCAGCGAACGGGTCACATCGGACGGCATCACCGCGTCCGGCGCCGCGTCGCTGAATTCTGCCGCAACAATCGCGTTAGCCGATGATCTTGTATCGAATTTCGCCTCGATGACCGCGGCCGGCGATGCTGCGCGGACGCTCGTCTGGGCCGTGGTCCCGTTCAGCGGGATAGCGCTGAATGCATCGGCAACCCTCGCATTCGGCGTTGTGATGCTCGGGCGCGATGACGCGATCTGATCGATCGCGGCAAGCGAAGTCGCGGCGGACTCGGCGATTGGTTCCGGCTCTGACACCGCCCTCGGGTCGGTTGTCGTCACCACTGCGGCGGGCGCCGCCGTATCGGCGCTATCGACAGCGACGTTGGCCAACACGGTTGTCTGCGGGGGCTCCGCGACCTCGGCGTCGGCAGTGAGAGATGGCGGGGCACGGTCGACGATTGGCGCTGCAGCGGTGTCTTCGATGCCGCCCGAACCGAAGGCAGCGACCCAGGCGACAGCGCAACCCGCGAGAACTACGGTTAGCGCTGGCACTATCGCCAATCGCCGCGGGTTCATGATCGTAGCCTCCCCACGCTCCGCCTGAGCCGGATTGAACCGCCAAGCATGCGGCGCCGCTGAACCCTGCGATCACGATATGACCGTCCAAGGGCGGAAAACTGCAGGTCATCGATTTTTTCAAGCGGTGTTGCTTGAATGCAACTCGCAACCGCGAGCGAGCTGTTGCGCATCCTCGGACGGAAGCATGCAGGGGGAGTTTCGGACGCGCGATCACGCTGGCGTTGAGTTATCACGCTACCAGTCTGAGGTGCCTTTTTCACGAGCGGGCAGCTACCCCGCCGCTGTCTCACTCAAGCAACCGGCGAAGCTCGTCGCTGCATAAGCCGTTCAATCACTCGCCCGCGGCGGCGAGGTCAAGCCGGCGCCGATCTCGCCGCCGCCAGGATCGACGCGAAGCTCCGCATGGCGAGGTGACAAATGGAACTCTCACCCCTCCGAGCTGCCGGACGCTTGACTCGCAAAAGCGCGAAGTCGGCTTTGGGGCCAGAAGGTGACGGTAGTGAGGCCGCCGCTCAGCCTTCCGGCTCTGACTGCGGTTGCGTGTACCGCTCCACCATTCCGGCTAAGCGGCTGCTTCGGTTCCTCTTGCCAGATATGCCACGTCAAATCTCCGAAAGCAGAAGCCGAAGATTCCACCTAATACTGCGCCAGCGGTTGCGCTCGCGACGACGAAATGAATGTGGTTTTGCGGATGTGCGAAGACGATCAATTGAGTGGCGAGCTTCGCGCACGTTTTCAACCAGAACGAAGTCGGACCAGCTATTCACTCGAAAATAGAAGCATGTTTGCACCAGCCATTTTGGTAGGACCGAAGGAACAGCACTCGATCGATGTGTGCTAGGCTCTTTCAGGATGCGGTTGGTCAGGCGGGAGAGGAGTATGACGCGACGCGAGTTCATCGCGCTCCTCGGGAGCGCGGCGACAATCCGGCCGCTTGGCGCGCGTGCAGAGCGCTCGCCAGAACGACTCCTCTATTGCACACGCTCGGCTAGGTACCGGCATGAAGTCATACCTCTTTCCAAGGCCATCATGACGGAGCTTGGAAGGAATTCGGGTGCTTTTGAAGTTATTGCCATGGAGGACACGTCTGAATTTTCGCCCGAAGCGCTCAAGCGCTACGCCGCAGTGATGTTCTACACAAGCGGAGAACTTCCGATGAGCGGCGCTGAAAAGGCCGCTCTTCTCGACTTTGTACGGTCGGGCGGTGGATTCCTCGGCGTTCATTCGGCCACGGACACGTTCTATACTTGGTCAGATTATCTTGATCTGATCGGCGGCTACTTTAATGGTCATCCTTGGCATCAGACCGTGAGCATCGAGGTGGTTGATCCCGGCGATCCACTTGTCGCGTTTCTCGGGAATTCGTTGCAAGTCGAGGACGAAATCTACCAAATCAGCGACTTCGACTATCGTGGATCACACGTGTTGTTGCGCCTCGACCAAAGCTCGGTGGACCTCGGCAAGCCGGGGGTGCATCAACGATTTTATGGTTGGCCTCTCGCCTGGACCCGATCTTACGGCCAGGGGCGCGTATTCTATTCTGCGCTTGGGCACGAGGCATCGGTATGGCAGGACGCGCGGTACCAGCGAATCCTCACCGGCGCCATTCTCTGGTCCATGCGAAGGCCGCTCTCGGAGTCGAGATAGCCCGAACCACCGGCACTCGGCGATCGTGATGTTCGGCTCCGGGTCACAAGCCGCGGTCGAGGATCGGGGGAGAGAGGTCCGGTTGCCTGTGACAGCGAACCGGCGCGGGGCTCTGTTGACGGGATGATTCCGGCAGCCACGAAAATTCACCGCCCGTCGGGCGAATCGGTCGCGTTATCTCTCCGGTGACCCGCTCATCCCTACTTTCTCTTGTCCGAGAACTGACGCGGCAGAAATCGGATTCCAGGAGCCGCTTCAAGGCGATCGGGAGTTCAAGACTTCCGCGTAAAAATAATCCGATTTCGTTTTTTCCGAATCTATGATTTAACCGTGCCGTTCCGCGCCGATGAAAGGGGCGTATCGCGATCGTCACGAACGTGGCGCGGAATGCGGTGGACGTGAGTGGCCGACAGACGAGCGGTGCACTTGCGGACGGCGAAGTCGTGTGGTCCTGGCGCGCCCATGCAGGCGCCAAGTTGGCGACGATGCGTAACGCTCGCGCCGGCGACGGTGGCAACAAGCTGGTTCACCGGGGAGAGCGCGGAGTAAGCCGTAAAACCATCGCGCAGGGGAGGCCGGTTGTTACCGCCTGTACCTGTGGTCAACGCGCCTCGCGCAACTCTTCTTCGCGCGGGGACCCCGGGTGCATGCAGCCATCCGGCCTTCCCTGCGCCCTCTGCTGCTGGAGGGCTACGACCAATGCAAAGCTCGGACGCCAGGCGCGCCGCGAGAAGGCGAGATGTTGGCTTGCGAAAGCTCAGGCGACGTTTTCATCCACGATCGAGGTGCTATGGGACAGCACCCGGCCGTCCGCTCAAACCTCGCGCCGGCTCAGGAATGCCAGCCGCTCGAACAGGTGCACGTCCTGCTCGTTCTTGAGCAGCGCGCCGTGCAGCGGCGGGATCAGCTTGCGCGGATCGCGCTCGCGCAGCATCTCCGGCGTGATGTCTTCGTTCAGCAGCAGCTTGAGCCAGTCCAGAAGCTCGCTCGTCGACGGCTTCTTCTTCAAACCCGGCACCTCGCGCACCTCGAAGAAGATCCGCAAGGCTTCCTCCACCAGGCGCTTCTTGATATCTGGGAAGTGAACCTCGACGATCTTGCTCATCGTCTCCGCATCCGGAAACTTGATGTAGTGGAAGAAGCAGCGGCGCAGGAAGGCGTCCGGCAGCTCCTTTTCGTTGTTGGAGGTGATCATCACGATCGGGCGGAGCTTCGCCTTGATCGTCTCGCCGGTCTCGTAGACGTGGAACTCCATGCGATCGAGTTCGAGCAACAGGTCGTTCGGAAACTCGATGTCGGCCTTGTCGATTTCGTCGATCAAAAGCACCGGGCGCCGCTCGGAGGTGAAGGCCTCCCACAATTTGCCGCGCTTGATGTAGTTCCTGATGTCGGACACCCTGGCATCGCCGAGCTGGCTGTCGCGCAGGCGCGAAACCGCGTCATATTCGTAGAGGCCCTGCTGCGCCTTGGTGGTGGACTTGATGTGCCAGGTCAGGAGCGGCGCGCCCACCGCCTTGGCCACTTCCTCGGCCAGCACGGTCTTGCCGGTGCCGGGCTCGCCCTTCACGAGCAGCGGGCGCTCGAGCACGATCGCGGCGTTGACGGCGACCTTGAGATCGTCGGTGGCAACATAGTCTTTGGTGCCGGTAAATTTCATCGAGCTTTGCCTTTTACCTTCTGCTGCAGCGCAAGCTGAACAATCCTGCCTTAGCAGGAAAACGCTGCGGAAACAGCATGGATTGAGGGAATAAGGGGATGCGTCAGGCGCGCCTGACCAATGACAGAATGACGAGGACGATGACCGCGCCGATGGTGGCGTCGACGATGGCGCCGAGCGTCCCGGTGGCGAGTTCGACGTGCAATTGCGGCAGCACCCAGCTTGCCACCAGCGCACCGATGATGCCGATCACGATATTGCCGATCAGCCCGAAACCGGCGCCGTGCACGATCAGTCCCGCGAGCCAGCCCGCAATCGCGCCGATGATCAGTGCCGCCAAGATACCCATTGAAAAGCCCTTGCCAAAACCTCGTCCAGATCAATTCTAGATGAAAAAGCCGACCGGTCCAGCGTGGTCACGACGGGCGAAGCCCTTGACGTGCATGATATGACGGGCAATCTGTAAGCCATGTTCCTGCAGTTCTTCACCTCGCTCCGCGATGCCCAGGTCCCGGTGACCTTGCGCGAATATCTGACGCTGATGGAGGCGCTCGACGCCGACCTCGCCGAGCACTCCGTGGAGAACTTCTATTACCTGTCGCGCGCCGCGCTGGTGAAGGACGAGCGCAATCTCGACAAGTTCGATCGCGTCTTCGGCACGGTGTTCAAGGGGCTCGAAAGCCTGCTGGACGCGATGGAGAAGGCGGACATTCCGGCGGAATGGCTGAAGAAGCTGGCCGAAAAGTACCTCACCGAGGAAGAAAAGAGGCAGATCGAAGCCATGGGCTGGGACAAGCTCATGGAAACCTTGCGCCAGCGCCTGAAGGAGCAGAAAGAGCGTCATCAGGGCGGCAACAAATGGATCGGCACCGCCGGCACCTCGCCGTTCGGCGCGTATGGCTATAACCCGGAAGGCGTGCGCATCGGGCAGGAGAAGAACCGCAATTTCCGCGCGGTGAAAGTGTGGGACCGCCGCGAGTTCAAGGATCTCGACGGCAATGTCGAGCTCGGCATCCGCAACATCAAGATTGCGTTGAGGCGCCTGCGCAAATTCGCCCGTACCGGCGCGCCGGACGAGCTCGACCTCGACACCACCATCAAGGAAACCGCCAACCACGGCTATCTCGACGTGCACATGCGCCCCGAGCGGCGCAATGCGGTAAAGGTGCTCGTGTTCTTCGATATCGGCGGGTCGATGGACTCCCATGTCGAGCAGGTCGAAGAGCTGTTCTCGGCGGCGAAGAGCGAATTCAAGCACATGGAATATTTCTACTTCCACAACTGCCTCTATGAAGGCGTGTGGAAGGAGAACCGGCGCCGCTTCACCGATCGCACGCCGACCTGGGATATCCTGCACAAATACCCGCACGACTATAAGGTCGTGTTCGTCGGCGACGCCTCGATGTCGCCTTACGAGATCATGGTGCCCGGCGGCTCGGTCGAGCATGTCAATGAGGAGGCGGGTTCGGTGTGGCTGGAGCGGGTGACGCGCACCTATCCGCACGCGGTGTGGCTCAACCCGGTGCAACAGAAACACTGGGACTATTCGGAATCCACCACCATCATCCGCCGCATCTTCGAGGGGCGCATGTTTCCGATCACCATCGAGGGGCTGGAAGCGGCGATGAAGGAGTTGGTGCGATAGGCGTGGCACCGTCATTCCGGACAGCGGCGAAGCCGCTGATCCGGAATCTCGAAATGGCGTGTGCGGATCGGGATTCCGGGTTCGATGCTTCGCATCGCCCCGGAATGACGGAGCAAGACAACGACCATACAAGAGGGAAAGGCAATGCCCCAGACCATTCATCGCGGCATCAAGGCGTTGGTCGATGAAGCCAATGCCGAGATCGAAACCTTGAGCGCTGCGGATGCGATCAAGGCGGCGCAGAGCGAGGAGGTCGTGATCGTCGACATCAGAGATCCCCGCGAGATCGAGCGCGAGGGGCGGATTCCCGGCGCCTTCTCCTGCACCCGCGGCATGCTGGAGTTCTGGATCGACCCGGCAAGCCCGTACGCCAAGCCGATCTTCCAGCAGGACAAGAAATTCATCTTCCACTGTGCCGGCGGCCTGCGCTCGGCTCTGGCTGCCAAGACCGCGCAGGACATGGGGCTGAAGCCGGTCGCCCATATTGCCGGTGGCTTTGCTGCCTGGCGTGACGCCGGCGGGCCCACGGAGAAGTGGGAGCCGAAGAAGAAGGATGAATGACTTCTTCGTCACTCCGGGGCGCGTGTGAAACGCGCGAAGCCGGAATCTCGCAAGACAACCTCCGGATTCCGGTCTGCCCGCAAGCGCGCAGCCCGGAATGCCGAACAAGGAACACGCATGACCACCACCGCAGATACGCTCGTTACCACCGACTGGCTCGCCGCGCATCTCGACGACTCCCACGTCAAGATCCTGGACGCATCGTTCAAGATGCCCGGCGTGCTGCCGCTGCCCAAGGACGACTATCTCGCCGCGCATATTCCCGGCGCGGTGTTCTTCGATGTCGACGCGGTGTCGGATCATTCCAATCCGCTGCCGCATATGTTTCCGAACGCGGAGCAGTTCGGCCGCGACGTCGGTGCGCTCGGCATCGGCAATGACGACACCGTCGTTGTCTATGATGCCGGCGGCTGGGTGGCCGGTCCGCGCGCCTGGTGGATGTTCCTCGCTTACGGTCACGACAAGGTTCGCGTGCTCGATGGCGGCTTGAAGAAGTGGCGCGCCGAGGGGCGTCCCGTCGAGAGTGGCGCGGTGACGCCTCGGCGGGCGACCTTTAAGGCGAACTTCGATGCAAGGCGCGTCCGCACCATGCAGCAGATGGTCGCGAACCTCGAAAGCCAGGCCGAGCAGGTGGTCGATGCACGCGCGAGCGAGCGTTTCGAGGGGCGCGTGCAAGAACCGCGGCCGGGTTTGAGATCGGGCCACATCCCGCGCAGCCGCAATCTTCCCTACAACAACCTGTTCGATGCCGCGACCGGCACGATGAAGCCACTTTCCGAACTGCGCGCCGCCTTCTCGGCCGCAGGCGTCAAATTGGATGCGCCGGTCGTGACGAGCTGCGGTTCGGGCGTATCGGCTGCGGTGCTGACGCTCGCGCTCTATCGCCTCGGCGTCGAAAATCCGGCGCTGTACGACGGTTCCTGGTCCGAATGGGGCCTCTCCGAGGGGCCACCGGTCGCGACTGGGCCCGCGTGACGAGGCAAAGTCAGCGCGTCGCCGCGGCTGGCTGGGCGAATTGCGTGGGCTGCGCAGGCTGGGCGAACGGCATCGGCTGACTGGGCTGTCCAAACGGATAGAGCGCCTGTTGTCGTTGTTGCGCCATGGCGGCCTCCCGAGCCAGCCGCGCGCGCCGGGCCGCCAAGCGGCGACGCCGCGCGCGCTCCTTTTCCTTCTTGGCCTCGGCGTCCTTCTTGGCATCGCTGCGGTCCGGCTCGGCCTTGAGTTTTGTCTCGGTCGCGGGCTGGTCGATGGCGACGGGCGCACCGCCCAGCGTCGCGACGTTGCCGGCAGTCGGATCAGGCCTGCCGGTGGCTGATGCATCGGCCGGCGTAAGCGTGTCTTGGAGCGGCGGCTCGCTTGCGGTCGACGATGCCGGGGTCACCGCCGCCGGCGCTGCAGTCGCGATATCGGGCGATGCTGCGGAAGCCGCCGTGGTGGCCTGCTCGATGCTCGCGGTCTTGGTTTCGGAGGGAGAGGGCGCCGCGGCTTGCGTGGGGACCGTTTCCTGCACCGGCTGTCCTGGCACGGCTTGCGGTACCGCAATCGACGCGGCGGCCGGCGCACTGGCCTCGGCCATTGCAGGCTTGGCGGTCACTTCGGGCGTCACCGTCTCCTGCTTTACCGCGTCACTGCTTTGGGCGGCTTCGGCCTGGACCGGATTCGGTGTCGATGCCTGCGGATCAAGCGCGGCGGTCTTTTCGGGCGCGGCTTGCGGCGAAGGGTTTGCCGCGGCCGGCGTGGGGGCGGCAACAAGGGAAACATCCGCTTCCTTCGACTCAGCCCCAGTCGGCTCGATCCGCAGCATCGCGATCACCGGCTTGGCGGTCTCGGCCTGCTGCGCAACGGAAGCTTCGGGCGCGGGCCGCCACGATCCGCTTGAGGCGAATTCCTCATGCGCGGCCCGCATGATTGCCGCGGCCCCCAGTCCGAACACCAGTACCGACGTGGAGACGACGATCGCCGCGAACAGGAAACGAAAGCCGGGAAGCATGGAAAGGGCAATTCCACCTTGCAAGAAAGCTTGCGAAGGCCTTTGAGCCATCAGGAACGCGGTGACCACAGGATCGGCCACGTTCGCTCCGCGTCTGGATAGGCGCCGATGCGGAGCGAATCAGGCTCGATCCAGAATACCGCAAGCCGTCTCGCGCCGTTTGTTAAAAAATGGGCGCCGCGATCGAGCCGCTGCTAGCGAGAGAATTATTTCCGGAACCTGCGGCTTCCCAGCAACGCCGTTGAAAGATCGTCACAAATCGCGCCAATCGGGCTCTGATTTCGCGGAATTGTCTTGAATGCGCCGCTATCTTCGGTCATCAGCCCGTTAACGGTCCGCTGTCGGCTTGGGGTCTATACAAGAGCGATGATGATCAAACGCATTCTGACCATTTGCGCCGCTGTTACGGCTGGCGCGGCGACGATCCCGCTTGCACAGGCCCAGCAGGCCTATCCCGCGTCGCCTGGGCCGGTCTACTCGGCGGCCCCGCAGCCCTATTCGCCTGGTTCTGCGCCCAATTTCGACTCCCTGGACGACGACGAGGCGCAGCCCACCGTGAGGCCGCTGCCGCCGCCCGGTCCCGTCATGTCGCCGGATGACCCGCGCTATGGCCGTCCGCTCTATTCGGACCGTGGCGTGCCGACGGGCCCGGTCATGTCGCCCGACGACCCCCGCTATGGGCGTCCGGCTGGCGCACCGCCGGTCTATTCGGAACGGGGCGGCGAGCCCACCGGTCCGATCCTCTCGCCCGACGACCCCCGTTACGGCCGCCCTTCCGGACCACCGCCGGTGATCTATGCGGATCGTCCGGCCGGCGCGGCGCCGCAGCCCTATGCGAGCGCCGATCCCAACACACCGCGTCCGCCTGAGGGCGTGGGAACTCATGGCAATGTAACCGGCGCGCTGCAGCCGCCGACAGGCCCTGACGGCAGGCCGATGACGGTTGCGTCGCTGCCCCCGGAAGAGCAACCGGAGACCGCACCCGCGCAACTGCCGCCGAATCTGCGCCGGCAGGAGGTTTCCTTCGTCACCAAGGAACCGCCGGGAACGATCGTCGTCGATACGCCCAACACCTACCTCTATTACGTGCTCGGCAATGGTCGCGCGATCCGCTACGGCGTCCGCGTCGGGCGCGACGGCTTTACCTGGACTGGCGTGCAGAAGATCACGCGCAAGAAGGAATGGCCGGACTGGTACCCGCCGAGCGAGATGATTGATCGTCAGCCTTATCTGCCGCGCTTTATGGCCGGCGGTCCGGGTAATCCGCTCGGTGCGCGCGCCATGTATCTCGGCAACACCGTCTATCGCATCCACGGCACCAACCAACCGTCGACCATTGGCAAGTTCGTCTCCTCGGGCTGCATCGGCATGCTCAATGAAGACGTCTCCGATCTGTTCGATCGCGTGAAGGTCGGCACTCGCGTGGTGGTGCTGCCAGGCGGTCCGCCGCCCGCCGCAACTGCCTCCGCGCAACAGGTGCCGGGATCGTCCTCGGCGACCGCTGGACAGGCTCCGGCGCAGCAGCCGGTGCAGATGTCCAGTGCGCCTGGCACGTCACCCACCGTGGTGCCGCCGCTGCCGGCCCCGGTGACCGTGCGCTAAGCGCATCCCGAATTTTCTTTCGAATCGGGCGATTGCCAAGGCATCGCCCGATTTTTTTGCGCTTGAATTTGCGCGCTATCCGACTACGTGCCGGTCGTCGCAACGGGATGGAGATCTGGAACATGCGGATCTTTGTTGCAGGCGCAACCGGCGCCATCGGTCGCGAACTCGTTCCTGCGCTCGCTTCCAAGGGCCACCAGGTCACCGGGCTGACCCGCAGCCCGGCCAAAGCTGAAACCATCAGGCGCATGGGCGGCCAGCCGGTCGTTGCCGACGCGCTCGATGCCGCAGCGATGATGAGCGCCCTTCGTGCCGCTGAAGCTGAGGTCGTTGTTCACGAGCTGACGGACCTCGGCGCCTTGACGGATCTCCGGCATTTCGATCGTGCTTTCGCCGTCACCAACCGGCTGCGCACCGAAGGCACCGATATCCTGCTGGCCGCGGCGCGTGCCGTCGGCGCAAGGCTATTCGTCGCACAAAGCTTTTGCGGCTGGACTTTCAGCCGCACCGGCGGTGCCATCAAGACCGAAGCCGATCAGCTCGATCCGAATCCGCCGAGCGAACTGCGCGGCACGCTGGAGGCCATCCGATATCTCGAGCGCACGGTAACGGCCTCATCGCAGCCTGAGGGCATCGTGCTGCGCTATGGATCATTCTACGGCGAGGACACCGGGACGCTTGCGCCGGCGATGGTCGATCAATTGCGCCGTCGCCGCATGCCGATCATTGGCGACGGCAGCGGCTGGTGGTCGTTCATTCATGTGGCGGATGCCGCGGCCGCAACGATTGCCGCGATCGAGCGCGGCAAGCCTGGCCAGATCTACAACGTCGTCGACGACGAGCCCGCCCAGATGAAGGATTGGCTGCCGACA
Source organism: Bradyrhizobium sp. STM 3562 (assembly GCF_045571435.1). NCBI lineage: Bacteria > Pseudomonadati > Pseudomonadota > Alphaproteobacteria > Hyphomicrobiales > Nitrobacteraceae > Bradyrhizobium > Bradyrhizobium sp. STM 3562. The sequence continues at coordinate 7,275,144 of NZ_CP120694.1, read as the reverse complement.
CTTGCGCAGATCATGGGCGCGAAGCCGCCGCGGCACGTGCCGGCCTGGCTCGGCCGGCTGCTTGCGGGCGAGCATATGGTTGCGATGATGACGCAGGTGCGCGGCGGCGCCAATGACAAGGCCAGGCGTGAACTCGGGTGGCGCCCGGCGTATCCGTCCTGGCGGGAGGGTTTTGCGCAGGTGCTGCGCCAGCGAGCGCCGAAATCGGCGGCCTGAGCGATCAGGCCAACCTGCGGGGCGGCTCGCCGTTGAACCAGGCGTCAATTGCCTCGACCATCTGGCCATAGTGGGCGCGCAGGGCATCGACCGAGACGTAGCCGAGATGCGGCGTGATGACCATGTTGTCGAGCTTGCGGAAGGGATGATCGACGGGCAGCGGCTCGACCGAGAATACGTCGACGGCCGCGCCGGCGATCTTTTTCTGTTGCAAGATCTCCAGTAGCGCCTGCTCGTCGACGATCGGCCCGCGCGAGGTGTTGACGAGAAAGGCGGTCGGCTTCATGCGGGCGAGGTCATCGCGGCCGACCAGCCCGCGCGAGCGCTGGCTCAGCACCACATGGATGGTGATGATATCGGCGTTCGCAAACAATTCCTCCTTGCCGGCATAAGCGACGCCGACCTCCTTGCAGCGCTCCGGCGTGAGGTTCGGGCTCCAGGCCATCACGTTCATGCCGAAAGCCTTGGCGAGGCCGGCGACCTTGGTGCCGAGTTTGCCGAGGCCCACGACGCCCAGCGTCTTGCCCTCGATTTCGATGCCGGCAAAGGTCTGCCAGAGTTCGCCCGCGTGCATCCGTGCGTTCTCCCTCCCGATGCCGCGGGTCAATTCCAGGATCAGCCCCATCGTCAAGGCCGCGGTCGGGTCCTGGCTCCACTGCGTGCCGCAGACCACGACCCCGCGCTCCTTGGCGGCCTCCATGTCGATGGCCGCATTGCGCATGCCCGACGTGAGCAACAGCTTCAGCTTGGGCAGTTCGGCAAATAGCGCGCGCGGAAACGCCGAGCGTTCGCGCATCGCGCAGATGATCTCAAAGTCCTTCAGCGCGGAGCTTGCCGCTTCCAGCGATGCAAAGTGATGGTTGAATACCGTGACGTCGGCGCGATCGGAGATTTTCGACCAGTCGGCGACATCAAGCGCGAGATTGAGATAATCGTCGAGAATTGCACAGCGCAGCCGCGTCATGAGAGGGTCCGTTCATGGCGAGAGTGACGGCGCGGGCCGTCCGGGAGGGGTGCCATGCTTGCGCGCAATCTCGACGCGCGCAAGCGGTCCTCGGCTTCAAAACGCGCTGAACAGGCATCCGCCTCAGAAATCGGTCGTCTTCAGCCGGAAGGCGGCCAGTTCGCCGTGCTTGGCGCGCCATGCCGGGCCGGGACCGCGCATGTAATGCAGTTCCGGCCGGTAGGGGTGGAAGGCCTTGGCCACGAATTCATGCCAGAAGCTCTTCAGGCCGGCCAAGGGGCCGGTACGTCCGTTGCGGCTCGCCGCCGGGGTGATGCGATCAGAAGTTGTGATGGCCATGACGCAGGCTCACTGTTTTCGTTGGCGGCTTTGGCCGCGTACGACGCGGTTTTCCACGTCGAAGACCAGCTTTGGCCCGATTTATTAAAAGATAGTTTCAAATGTCGTGATTCGCCGCACAGATGGTGAGCACCCCGTATTCGCCCGTGGTGAATAGACGGAAAACGCATGGGTTGCGGTTGCCCTTTGCCGGTCCCACGGCTACATCAGCCGCAGCAAATTTCCGACAAATCTGAAGGATTTCCAGGGATCGCCGATGGCGCGTCAATTCGTCTATTTCATGCAAGGTCTGTCCAAGACCTATCCGGGCAACCGCAAGGTGCTCGAGAACATCCACCTCTCGTTCTACCCGGACGCCAAAATCGGCGTGCTCGGCGTCAACGGCGCCGGCAAATCGACGCTGCTGCGGATCATGGCCGGGATCGACAAGGACTACACCGGCGAAGCCTGGGTCGCCGAGGGCGCGCGGGTCGGTTATCTCGAGCAGGAGCCGCAGCTCGATCCCAAACTGTCGGTCCGCGAGAACGTCATGCAGGGCGTGGCCAAGCAGAAGGCCATTCTCGATCGTTACAACGAATTGGCGGTCAACTACTCCGACGAGACCGCCGAGGAGATGACAAAACTGCAGGACGAGATCGAGGCCCAGGGCCTTTGGGATCTCGACAGCAAGGTCGACCAGGCGATGGACGCGCTGCGCTGCCCGCCTGATGATGCCGATGTGACAAAACTCTCCGGCGGCGAGCGCCGCCGCGTCGCGCTGTGTCGGCTCCTGCTGGACCAGCCGGAGCTCTTGCTGCTGGACGAACCGACCAACCATCTGGATGCCGAGTCGGTGTCATGGCTGGAAGGCCATTTGCGCCAATATCCCGGCGCCATCCTGATCGTTACCCACGACCGCTATTTCCTCGACAACGTCACGGGCTGGATTCTCGAGCTCGACCGCGGCCGCGGCATTCCCTACGAGGGCAATTACTCCTCCTGGCTGGTGCAGAAGCAGAAGCGGCTGGAACAGGAGGGTCGCGAGGAGGCGGCGCGCCAGCGAACGCTCGCGCGCGAGCAGGAGTGGATCGCGGCCTCGCCCCGCGCGCGCCAGGCCAAGTCGAAGGCGCGCTATCAGCGCTATGAGGAGCTGTTGCAGAAGGCGTCCGAGAAGACGACGCAGACTGCGCAGATCATCATTCCGGTGGCCGAGCGGCTTGGTCAGAACGTCGTCGATTTCGAAGGGCTCACCAAGGGCTTTGGCGACCGGCTCCTGATCGACAATCTCACTTTCAAGCTGCCGCCGGGCGGCATCGTCGGCGTGATCGGCCCGAACGGCGCCGGCAAGACCACGCTGTTCCGGATGATCACCGGCCAGGAGAAGCCGGACAAAGGCACGATCACGATAGGTGAGTCCGTGCATCTCGGCTATGTCGACCAGTCGCGCGACTCGCTCGACGGCAACAAGACCGTCTGGGAAGAGATCTCCGGCGGCAACGAGCTGATCCTCCTGGGTAAGCGCGAGGTCAATTCGCGCGGCTATTGCTCAGCCTTCAACTTCAAGGGCGCCGACCAGCAGAAGAAGGTCGGCTCGCTCTCGGGCGGCGAACGCAACCGCGTGCACTTGGCGAAGATGCTCAAATCCGGCGCCAACGTGCTCCTGCTCGACGAACCGACCAACGATCTCGACGTCGACACCTTGCGCGCGCTGGAGGAGGCGCTGGAGGATTTCGCCGGCTGCGCCGTGATCATCAGCCACGACCGCTGGTTCCTCGATCGGATCGCCACCCACATCCTGTCCTTCGAAGGCGACAGCCATGTCGAATGGTTCGAAGGCAACTTCCAGGATTATGAGAAGGACAAGATGCGCAGGCTCGGGCAGGACAGCATCATTCCGCACCGGCTGAAGTACAAGAAGCTGACGCGGTGAGGCGTCGAGGCCGTAGCTTGGTCTGAAAGCTTTGCAAGGCAGCGCCTGCGTGGCGGGCGCTGCGGCCACGTGTCGCTTCACAGCACGAGGGGATTGCGTAGATATAGCGCTCCGCAATCAAATCCCACGAGCAATTCCAGATGTCCCTGACTTCCGACGCAACCGTGCCGCCGAAGAGCATGTCGCTGCGCCCAGTTCCCATGCTGATCTTCGGGTCGCGTTGGCTGCAATTGCCGCTCTATGTCGGCCTGATCATCGCTCAGGGCATCTACGTCGTGCTGTTCGTCAAGGAACTGTGGCACCTGTTCGCCCATGCCTTTGATTTCAGCGAGCAGCAGATCATGCTGGCGGTGCTCGGCTTGATCGACGTCGTCATGATCTCGAACCTGCTGGTCATGGTGATCGTGGGCGGCTACGAGACGTTCGTCTCGCGCCTCAACCTCCAGGGGCATCCTGATGAGCCGGAATGGCTGAGCCATGTCAACGCCAGCGTCCTCAAGATCAAATTGGCGATGGCCATCATCGGCATCTCCTCGATCCATCTGCTGCGGACCTTCATCGAGGCGGGGGCGCTGACTTCCGGAAAGACCGCCTACACCGAAACCGGCGTGATGTGGCAGACCATCATCCATGCCGTTTTCATCCTGTCGGCGGTCGGGATTGCCGTGGTCGACAGGCTTTCCAATGCTTCGATCGAAGGCGCCAGGCAGTCGGCGGCACATTGACGCGATTCATGGCGCGCGCTCGCGAACCGGGAACGGCGCGGCATGTCGCTCGGCGTTCCGGTTCACAACCCTATGCGGCCATGCTAGCTTCTCAAGATGACCGAGATCGACGCCCGTACCGAAATGATCGCGCGACGTCCCGATCGGATCGCTGCTTGACCGGACGGTTCGCGTTGATGTCTCGCCGCGCGCTCGGCTTCGGCCTCCTGCTCCTGACATTGCAACTGGCAGCGCCCGCCTGCGCGGCCGATGCCGCTTTCACCCAATTCATCGACTCGCTCTGGCCGGAAGCGGAGGCCGCCGGCGTGTCGCGCGCGACGTTTGATGCGCAGACGCGCGGGCTGGAGCCCGATTACAAGCTGCCCGACCTGATCCTGCCCGGACGTCCGCCGACCGGCGCGCCGGCGCAGGCTGAGTTCGTGCAGGTTCCGGCGGACTACATCAAGGAAGCTTCCATCGCCCGGCTTGCGGCGGAAGGGCAGAAGCTGTTGCAGCAATATCGCCCCTCGCTGAACGTGATCGAGAGCCGCTTCGGCGTGCCCGCGCCGATCGTGCTCGCGATCTGGGGCCGCGAGACCGACTACGGCCGCTACAAGCTGCCTTACGACGGGTTGCGCGTGTTGGCGACGCAGGCCTATGTCGGCCGGCGCAAGGACACCTATCGCAACGAGTTCATCCTGGCGCTGAAGCTTCTCGGCGAGGGCGCCGTCAGCCGCAAGGACATGACGGCCTCGTGGGCCGGCGCGACGGGCTTAACGCAATTCCTGCCGTCGGAATATTACAAGCACGGCGTCGACCTGGACGGCGACGGCCGCACCGACATCTGGCATTCGGTGCCGGATGCGCTCGCCTCCGCGGCCAAGCAGTTGCTTGACAAGGGCTGGCAGAGCGGGGTGCGCTGGGCCTATGAAGTGAAAGCACCGGCAAACGTCGATTGTACGCAAGGTGTGCCGGAGGTGACAAAACCGATCCGCGAGTGGTTGCGCGAAGGTTTTGTGCCGGTGCGTGGAGAGAAGCTCAGCGCCGCCGAGCAGGCGCAGCCGGCCTCGCTGTTGCAGCCCGAAGGCATCTACGGCCCGGCTTTCCTGACCACCCAGAATTATTTCGTGATCAAGGAATATAACTTCTCCGATCTCTACGTGCTGTTCGTGGGCCATCTGGCCGACCGGATGACCAGTCCGCTGCCGTTTGCGACGCCGTGGTCGGCGTCCACGCAGTTGCGCACCGCCGATGTCGAAGCGATGCAGCGCGGTCTCACCCGCATCGGGCTCTACAAGGACAAGATCGACGGCAAGGCCGGCATGCAAACCCGCGCGGCGCTCGGCACCTATCAGAAATCGGCCGGGCTGAAGGTCGACTGCTGGCCCAGCGAGACGGTGCTGCGCGCGATCAATGCGGCGCGGTGAACGAAAAGGATTGAGGAGCCGTCTCCCAGACCGTCATCCCTGAGAAGACCGCGAGCCGCGGCCGTCTCGAAGGACGAGCGGCCCCGCTGTGAGAGCCGGGCGGTCGTCCTTCAGGCCAACTCGAACATGCGCGAACATGGGCCAAAAGAAAAAGCCCGGCCGAAGCCGGGCTTTTGAAACATGGGTTCGCTCAGCTCAGTAGCAGACGCGCACCGGGCGGATCACCCAGCCATAGCCGTCCCAATAGCGCTGGCGCTGCCAGTAGCAGCCATAGGGCGGCGGGGCCGGCTCCGCCACGTAAACCGGCCCGCCATAGGCAGGACGGCTCGCGGCGATGGCGCCGCCGACGATCGCGCCACCGAGCAGGCCGGCCGCAATGCCAGCGCCGACACCGTCATGGGCCTGCGCCGCCGGCGCGACCGAGACCAACGATCCTGCGACCGTTGCAACCGCAAGCAACGCGGCAACTGTCTTCTTCATTTCTTAGGCTCTCCTGAGGGTGGCGCGCCTTGGAGGCCGCGCCGGGTTTGGGGAACTCTTCACGCCGTGTCCGGAACTGGCCGTTGCGCTTAAGAAAACGCCTAAACGGTCAACCCCGGGTAAACGGCCTTCCAAGTGGCGCCAAAAAGCGGTGTTTTTCAGGCCACTAGATGAACGGCGTCCCGGGCGAAACTGAGATCGGGACGCTGCCCACAAATTTAATGCGGATGAGGGGTCAACCACAGACGCGGACGCTGCGCACCCGCCAGCCGTAGCCATCCCAGAAGCGTTGACGCTGCCAATGACAGGGACCGACCGGGACCCCGACCGGCGCATCGACATAGGCGGGACCATAATAGGGGTAGTAGCCCGGTCCGTAGTAGTATCCTGGGCCGTCGTAATACGGGCTCGAGGCGATGGCGCCGCCGATGATGGCCCCGCCGATCAGGCCTGCGGCAAGCCCCGGACCCCAGCCGCCGCGCCAGGCATAAGCCGGCGAGGCCGCCGCTACGGCCAAAGTGGCGACGGCAGCGAGTGCCACTAACGTCTTCCTCATCGTGATACCTTTCCAACTCTGCGAAGACGGGCAGCAAAGTTCCACAGGACGCTTGAATGTTCAATGAACGAGACCGCCATATTTGGCGACAAATCGGCGGAACAGGCCCGCACACGGCGCGATGCGCAATTGGCGGTGATCTGCGCAAGCTTCGGACCCGGAGGCCCCCTGGCTAGCACCGTGACCAATATCCTCCTTGCCGTCGGAGCGATATCGGCGATCTGCTACGCGCTGGTGAACCGGCACGAGAGGCGCCGGGCCAATCGCCAGCTCTCGCGCGACCGTTCCGGCTCCGATGGCGGCGACACCGGCCCGTCCGCTGGCGACGACGGCCGGACCATCTCGAGCTGGTTCGGCGGCCACCATTCCTCCTGCGACAGCTCGGGCCATCCGGGCGACAGTGGCGACGGCGGTAGCTGCGGTTCCGAGGGCGGAGGTGGTGGCGGCGGCGGGGGCGGCGGCGATTGAGGCGCGATCTTGCGCCTTCGCGTGCGCGCTTGATCTGCCGCAAGAGCCTGTCCTTAGAGCGATTCCAGCCTGCGGCAGCCACTTTGGAATCACTTCAAATCAGGGTTTTTCCTTTTGATTCCCGCCGCACGCTTCTCTATCGAAGATGACGCATCACCAAGGCTTCCGACCCCTTCATGATCGTCTGTTCCTGCAACGTCATCACCGACCACGATATCCGCAACGCCGTGAGCAGCGCTGACGACGTGCTGCGCCATGCCAAGCAGGTCTATGGGTGCCTTGGCTGCAGCATGGAATGCGGCCGCTGCGCGCGGACCATCAAGACCATCATCGACGAGGCGCTCGGCACCTGCGCGCGATCCTGCCAGACCGGATGTCCGCACAGCCACGCCGTCGCGGATACGCCGTCCGAAGCCGAATTCGCGCTCGCCGCCTCCTGAGCCATCTGGCGTTCCTCCAAAATTTTGCTTTTTCCGGCTTTCGCCGGAAGGGTTGTCTTGCCGTAGAATCTCATTCAGAACGGTTCCAGGCCGGCCACTGGCCAGGCCTCAAGTCATCTCGGCCTTCAACCTCCGGAGTGCACCATGCAGGGCGACGCCAAAGTCATCGAGTATCTCAACAAGGCTTTGCGCCACGAGCTCACCGCCATCAACCAGTACTGGCTGCATTATCGCTTCCTGAACAATTGGGGCCTGCTGGAGATGGCCAAGGTGTGGCGCAAGGAGTCCATCGAGGAGATGCAGCACGCCGACCGCATCACCGACCGCATCATTTTCTTCGACGGCTTTCCGAACATGCAGGTGCTGGATCCCTTGCGGATCGGCCAGAACGTGAAGGAGATCATCGAATGCGATCTCGCCGCCGAGATGAGCGCGCGTGCGCTCTATCAGGAAGCGGCGACCCATTGCCACGGTGTGAAGGACTACGTCACGCGCGATCTGTTCGAGAGCCTGATGAAGGACGAGGAGCACCATATCGATTTCCTCGAAACCCAGCTCGACCTGATCAATCGCATCGGCCTTGAGCTCTACACCCAGAGCCATATCGGCGGCCTCGAAGACGAGGGGCATTGAGGTTTGTAGGGTGGGTTGAGCAACGCGAAACCCACCATTCGCGAGGCGATGGGTTTCGCTCGCGCTCAACCCATCCTACTCGGAATCCTACAACTGCGTCTTGTAGCGCGCTTCCACCGCGGCCTGGCTCTCCGGCTCCCCAAGCGTAGTCTGATCGTGGATGACCTCGCTGATGCTCGGAAAGCTGGCGCGCTTGACCTGCGCCTCCTGCGACCACAGGCGCGAGCGCATCAACGCCTTGCCGCAGTGGAAATAGGCCTCGCTCACCTCGATCCGCAGCACGGCCCGCGGCGGCTTGCCGAACTCGACCATGCTCGCCAGGAGCTGCGGATCCGCGCTCAAGCGGCCGCGGCCGCCGACGCGCAGCGTCTCGTCAATGCCGGGCACGAAGAAGATGAGCTGGAGAAAGCCGCTCCCCTCGACGATGTTCTTGAAACTGTCGATCCGGTTGTTGCCGGAGCGGTCGGGCATCAGGAGCAGGTTCGGCCCTTCGACATGGATAAAGCCGGGATGGCCGCCCCGCGGCGAGGCATCGACGCTGCCGTCCGCGCCTGATGTCGCGAGCACGCAGAACGGGGACATCGCGATGAAGTTTTTCGCGTGGGCATCGATCGAAGGCCGTGCCTTGGCGATGACGCGCGGCGTCGGCTTGGGATAGATCGTGGCGAGGTCGGCGGCGGAAATATCGGTCAAGGCGGGTCTCCGATTTTTCTTTTTCTCGGCAAGACTAGCAGCCTCCCGCCATCGCGTCATCCCGTAGAGTGGGGAAAGCGCAGGCTTGCCTATCATCCTGCATCCGCAAATGCCCTGGCCGGCACGTCGCTTCTGCCCGCCCACGGCTGCGGATTTAACGCTCCGTCATTCCAGGGCGCTGCGAAGCACCGAACCCGGAATCCCGAGATTCCCGGATGCAACTGCACATCGGAGTTCACGCTTCGCGTGCCCCGGGATGACGGTGCACCAACCGCATCCGTCCTGCCGTGCGCCGCCTTACTTGGGATGGCTGGTCCTGAGCACGTTCAGCGCGTACCAGCCCCAGTAAACGCGGTGGCGCTTGATCAGCCCGTTTTCGATTTCCATCACTTCCACCAGCTCCATCTGGTCGCCCTCGGGCGTTTGCCGCGGATATTCCCACGTCACCACGCGGCCATCCGTGAAAAAGCCTTTCCGGAAGCGCTTGCGCTGCGCCGGATTGGTCTGGAACACGCGGCCGATGAAAGCGCGCAGATTATCCTTGCCTTGAACGACGCCATCGGACGTGTTCATCAGGTGTTGAACGAGCGGACTTTCGATCGACGCATCGTCCGCGTAGAGTGAAAGGGAAGCTTCCAGGTCGCGCTTTCCCAGTGCGTCGTCCCAAAGCTTGTAGATGCGCTCGGCGTCCTGCATGACTGTTCCCTCTGGATGAGTTCGACAGCGGCAAGACTCGCAGGTGCGGGAGCGGCGACGTTTCATCGAATTCTGAAACATGTCGCGCAGCCCCTGGTATATTGTGCGGATGAACAGTTCCGCCGGCGGGAGTTTCAACGTCAATGCTTGACCAACCGGTGCAGTCGGGTTTCTCCAAGATCACGCAGGCGCTCAGCGATCCCGCGCGCGAAGCCATGGTCAGCGCGCTCGCCGATGGCCGGGCGCTGCCGGCTGGCGAGCTCGCCGGCATTGCCGGCATCTCGCCGCAAAGCGCCAGCGCGCACCTGCAGAAGCTCGTGGACGCACGCGTGCTTGCCGTCTGGGCGCAGGGCCGGTTTCGCTATTACCGGATCGCCGACGACGAGGTGGCATCGCTGGTCGAAAGCCTGGTCAATCTGGCGACGAAAGCCGAAGGAGCGGCGCGCCGGCTCGCATCAGTGCCGGAGCCGTTACGCCAATCGCGTAGCTGCTATCATCATCTTGCCGGCAAGCTCGGCGTGTTGCTGTCCGATGCGATGATCCGCCGCAAGCTGGTCGCGCTCGAGGGGCGGACGGGACATGTCACCGCGGCGGGGCTTGCCTGGTGCCACGCCGAAGATATCGATTTCATTCCGGCGCATGCGCCGCATGTTCGTCTCTGCAACGACTGGACCGAGCGCGTGCCGCATCTGTCCGGTCCGTTGCCCAACGCGGTGCTGCACCATCTGCTCGAGAGCCGGTGCCTTGTCAGACGCCGTGTGCCGCGGGCGTTGCAGTTGACGCGCAAGGGCCGCGCCTTTTTCGACCGGCTCGGCGTCGACATTCCGTTTTGATCCTTGCCCCGTGCCGCTAGATCCTTATCCGATTAGACGGAATCGGATCATGATCTCTCTCTTTGTTTGAGCATGATCTTTTCGGAAAACCGGTTTCCACTTTTCCGGATCATGCTCTAGCGCTTGTCCTCGACGTCGGTCTCGGGACGATCGCTCCCAGCGGCGGTTTCGGTGTGCCACCTGCCGTCCGGCGTCTCATACTCGATCACTTCGGTCCGCCCCGGCGTACGCTGCTCGGCAGCGGCGCGTTTGGCGGCGGCGAGCGCCTCGGCGCGGCTCGCAAAACTTTCCGAGAATGCGCCATTGACGGTGTAGGCCCAGCCGCCGTCATGCTCGACGATCTTGTAGGTCAGGTGAGGCATCGAAACACTCCGCTCCCTGGACTGCCGCGGAAAGTGAATGATACCATTCTAGGCCAAAAGCCCTGCACGATGTAGCATTTTGGCGAGCTCGAACGTTCATCAAGATTAAGCCCGACATCGCCATATTCAGCGCCAGCGAGGTCAATCATGTGCCGCAACATCAAAACGCTGTTCAACTTCGAGCCGCCGGCGAGCGAGGACGAAATCCGCGCCTCCGCGCTGCAGTTCGTGCGCAAGCTCTCCGGCTTCAACAAGCCGTCACAGGCCAACCAGGCCGCGTTCGACCGCGCGGTCGAGGAGGTCTCCGACGCGGCACGGCGGCTGCTCACCTCGCTGCATACGCAGGCGCCACCACGCGACCGCATGATCGAGGCGGAGAAGGCAAAGGAGCGCTCGCGGCTGCGCTTCGGCTGACTAAAGCGCGATGAGATTGGGTTGAATCCCTATCGCGCTTTAGCTTTTTGATTGAGCACGATCTTTTCGGAAAACCGCTGCACACTTTTCCGGATCATGCTTCAGGTGTGTTTTGGTTTCGCATCTAGGGACTGTTGCCGGTAGCCGGCGCGCGGCGCGAGCTATTTACGAATGCCTGGAAGGAAAGCGCGATGTTCTTGCTGGCTCGCCAATCGGCAGCAACGCGCTGCCATATCTGTGAGGAGCGACTTGTGGACTCTCTCCGTTTAACTCGTCATGGCCGGGCTTCGTCTCGTCCACGCATTCCCAGCGGAGTGCGTGACACTCGTGGATGCCCCGGCCAAGCCCCGGGCATGATGGAGAGAGCAGTCACGCGCGCCTATTTGTCCTTCTTGTTCTTACGCTTCTTCTTTTTCTTCTTCTTGCGATCGCCGTCGTGATCAGCATCGTCGTTATGGAGCTCGTCGAGCATGTCCACGCTCTCGAACACGCGCATGGCTTCGCGCTCCTGCGCTTCGAGCAGCTCGCGTTCGGCGGCCTCCTGCTCGCGTTTTTTTCGATAATCTTCCCAGGCCTCGAAGATCAGATGCAGCCACGGTAGCACCTGCTCGATCGACGGCAATTGACCGGGCGGTCCGGCCTCGCCGCGTGGACCGGGCGCTCCTTGCGGACCCGGCTTGCCTTGCGGCCCAGGCTCGCCGCGCGGACCCGGTTCGCCCGCTTTGCCTTGCGGACCCGGTTTGCCTTGTGGCCCCGGTTTGCCCTGCGGCCCTGGCTTGCCGCGCGCGCCGTCGGGACCGCGCCGTCCGGGATGGCCTTGCGGGCCGGCGCGCCCTGGTTCGCCGGGCTTGCCACGCGGTCCGGGCGGACCCTGTCGTCCTTGTCGAGGGGCCGAATTGTCCGCCACGCGCCACTCCTCCACGTTTTGAAATGGTGAATCTTAGCAGACGTGCGCGCGGAGCATCAATTGCGGCGCCGCCGCTTTGCGGGATTGATCAACATCAATCGACAGCGTCGCCGCGCATGTCATCAATAAGGCAGGTGGAGGGAGCGAGGCGATGCGCGCGGGATGGAAAATGGTCTGGCTTGCCGCCGCCATCTGCGCGGCGGCCTTCGTCGCGGCGCGCATGGTCGTTCCGGATGTGGTGCCGGTCGGCTACGCCGAGGAGCCGCAGTCATCCTGGACTGTGCTGACCGCTTTCGTGCTGCGCGCGATCGAACTCGCGAGCGGCTGGGTCGGCGCAATCGCGCTTGCGGTGATGTGCGGCGCCTGGTTGCGAGCCCGACTGCGCGGCGCGGATTGAGGTGGCGGCTCAAATCGCGCGATATCCGCCATCCGCCATCACGATCGATCCGGTGACATAGGACGATAGGTCCGAGGCGAGAAAGATCGCCGGCCCCACGATGTCCTCCGGTTTGCCTGCGCGCCCGAGCGGCGTGTGATCGAGGAAGATCTGCACGAGCTGCGGATTGGTGTTACGCACATGCTCGTTGAGCGGCGTCTCTATCAGGCCGGGGCCGATCGCATTCACGCGCACACCGTGCTTGCCGAGTTCGGCGGCGAGGGCGCGCGTAAAGCCGAGCACCCCGTGCTTGGACGCCGTATAGGCCGGCGAATTCGGCGTGCGCACATGCACGAAGGACTGGATCGAGGCGATGTTGACGATGCGGCCTTTGCTGGCACGGAGCGGCTCGAGGAATGCATGCGTAACGTTGAATACGCCGTTCAGATTGATCGCCATGATGTCCTGCCAGTCCTTGATCACGGCGTCCGCTTCGGCGGTGAAGGCGTTGCGGCGATTGATGCCGGCATTGTTGACGAGCACGGAGACCTGCCCGACCCGGTCGGCGATCGTCTTCGCCACTGCCCTGCAATCCTCACGCAGCGTCACGTCAAGGCCAAAACTCTCTGCCTTGCCGCCGGCCTCGCGGATCTCCCTGGCGGCTTCCGCGGCACCCTGTTCGTTGATGTCCAGCAGCACCACGCGCGCGCCCTCGCGGGCAAAGCCGGTGGCGATGGCGCGGCCAATGCCCGATGCGGCACCGGTGATGACGGCAAGATGATTCTCAAGAAGCGGCATGCGGTTTCCTCCCGGTCTTTCAGTTTTGCAGGTAAGCTAATTCAAATTTGAATGGCCGAAAATGGCATGCATTCACCTTCTTGTGGCACCGTGGCGGTGTCATGCTTGAAGAGTTCAAATCCTGGAGAATGTCGCTGGAGCGCCTGCTTTCAGCGACGAATATCGATTGGCCGGAAGCGGCGCGGCTTGCGGTCGAGATCGCCGGCCGCAGTCCCGACGTGATCTTAAGGCAGGCGGCAACCCAGGCGATTCCGATCCTGCGCAACGCTGCGCAGGGCGCCGCCGAGGACAGCGTCAGCCTCGGCGCCAAGCGGCGGCTCTGTATCATCATCGATGTCCTGCAAGGGTTGACGGCGCCGCGGTTCGGCATGCGCCGCGCCGCGCCGAAGTCGCTCACCGCCGAGGAGCGCGCCCGCAAATTGCTGGACCTGCCGCTCGGCAAGCAGCTCGCGGTGACCGATATCCGTCGCGCTTTCCGCCGCGCCGCAAAGTCGGTGCATCCCGATGTCGGCGGCACCGAGCAGGCCTTTCTCGAACTGATCGCGGCGCAGGAGATGTTGATGCATCGCGGAAACCACAGGGATTGACCTCGGCCGCCAGCCGTCTTGCCGACCCCAGCAGGGCCGGCCGGATGTCAACGACGCACCGCGGCATGGATCGCGCGGCAGTGCCGGACGATATTGTCGTGCGCAGCGACGAACTGCTTCAGTGGCGTATCGATGTCATAGTAATAGATGTTGGCGATGAACCCGTAGATGCCGGCATCGATGCTGGTGGGTTTTGCGCCATGCAGAAATCCCCGCTGCGGCATCAGTTCGGCCAGTGCCGCGAGATCGGCGAGGCCGCGCGCCATGGCGGCATCGGGCTGGTAGCGGCCGATGCCCTGATAGTAATAGCGCTGCGCGTTGAACGCCTGCGCGTTGGCGAGGCCTTCCGCCGTCAGGCTCGGGTGCTCGCGTAGCAGCGCGTCGCGAAAGGCGGGCCAATAGCGTTCGTCCTTCCAGCGCGAATACGACATCACCCAGTAGAGGTCGTCGAGCATACGGGTGACCAGCAGATTGGTCGTGCGCTGTGGTGGCGTCAGCGCCGCATCGATCGTCACGCGGTATTTTTCCGTGACGAAGGTGAGAATGGTGTCGCTGTCGCCCACGATATCGGCGCCGTCGACGATATAGGGAAGCTGGCTGCGCGGCGCTTTCGCGGCGTCGAAGATGTGTTCGTGCCGGAAGGGTACGCCCGCCAGCTTGAGGAAGGCAAAGACCTTCAAGCCGTAGCCGTTGTTGTCGGCGACGCCGAACAGCGGGGGATAGGAGTAGAGCGTCAGCATCCTGATCACTCACTTCACAAGCGATGCCAAGCCCTCGATCTCGATCAGCATTTTAGGGTCAGGCAGCGCGTGCACCACGCAGGTGGTGCGGGCGGGGTAGGGCGCAGGCCCGAACGCGCCGGCATAGAGCGCATTCATCGCCGCGACGTCGGACGCGCGGGTCAGGAGCACATTGACCTTGACGAGATCGCGAAACGTCGCGCCGGCCTCATCCAGCACGCGCCTGATGTTCTTCGCGACGTTACCGAATTGCGCCTCGAAAGTATCCGGCAGCGCGCCGTGCTCGTCAAAGCCCGGAATGCCCGAGATGAAAAGCAGGTCGCCGACGCGGGTGGCGAAGGAGAGCGGCGGGGCTTTGATGCCGGGCGGGGCAGCGAAATGCTGGATCTTGGACATGAAGACCTCCGGGGGTCGCGAGGGAGGCGCGCGGCACGGGCGCGAGGCGGAGATATTGCGCCGTTCGGGCGGTTTAGGCCAGCGGGAATGCATTTTGCCCGCCCCGGCCATGCGCTAGATTCGAACGGGCTGATTCGATCTGCTCCGTTCCATCCGCTCGCAACGTCTTCCCGGAGATTGCGCCTATGACAATGTCATCCGCCATTCGCGGCGCGCTCATCGCGCTCGCAGCGTTCGCCGGTCTCTCCACCGCTCATGCGGACGAGGGTACCGTCTCGCTCGTCATCTACAAGGGCGGCTGGATCATCGGCGGATCCGGCGGCCACGGCGTGCTGAACTTCCACGGCCGCAAATACCCGCTCACCACCGGCGGGTTGGACTACGGCCTGGTGTTCGGCGGCTCGAAGACAATCCTGCGCGGCCGGGTGCGCAACATCAATAGCCCCTCCGACGTCGCCGGCGTCTACGGCGCGGCCGGCGCGGGCCTAGCGGTCGGCGCCGGCGCCCGCGCGATCGTGCTGACCAACCAGAAGGGCGCGGTGCTGGAATTGTCGGGACAGCAGGTCGGGCTGATGGCGAATGCGGATTTGAGTGGTCTTGCGATTACGTTGAAGTAGCGATGGAGTAGGGTGGGTTAGACTAGCGAAGCGTAACCCACCACTTCCGCCGCGGTGATGATGCGGTGGGCTTCGTTCTGCTCGAGCCACCTACGCTCCTCTCCTGATCCAATCCGCGAGGTCTTGCCAGGGCTCGATCGTCCAATGGCCCGAGGCAGCGCCTGAGGGCGACGACAACACGAATACCTCGGCGAAGTCCGGCTCGGAGCGTTGGCGTCCAAGCGCGATCGCGGTTGTTGGCTTCGCGTAAAAGAAACTCGCCGCCTTCTTGCTCGTGAATGCAATCGTCCGCGGCCGAAACCTTCGGATCTTCGACTTGAAGCCCGCCACGTCAATCGGATGATCAACGATTTCACAATCCATCCCTGCACCTGATTTGCAGAGATCGGTGAATCCGATGCCCAGGTTCAACAGGGATGGAAACTCGCGCGGCTCGTACAGGCGCGGCGTGAGGCCGACCTCATGGATGGTCCGCCAGAAGCGATTGCCGGGATGCGCGTAGTAATGACCCACGGCGGCTGACATTCTGCTCGCCGCCGTGCCCACGAAGACCAATCGAAGATCGTCCCGAAGTTGATCAGGAAGTCGGTCTGTCGATTTGTCAGACACTCCCTCACAACGCCTGATTGCTCTCCTTCACCTTGTCCGCATCGAGATAGACATTGCCGCCCATCTCCTTGAACTTGGCGCTCATCTGCGCCATGCCCTGCTCTTTATCGTTCAGCGTCGCCGCATAATCGCGCACGTCCTGCGTGATCTTCATCGAACAGAATTTCGGGCCGCACATCGAGCAGAAATGCGCGACCTTGTGCGCTTCCTTCGGCAGCGTCACGTCGTGGAACAGGCGAGCCGTGTCGGGATCGAGGCCGAGGTTGAACTGGTCGACCCAGCGGAAATCGAAACGGGCGCGCGAGAGCGCGTCGTCGCGGAGCTGCGCGGCCGGGTGGCCCTTGGCGAGATCGGCGGCGTGCGCCGCGATCTTGTAGGTGATGACGCCGGTCTTGACGTCGTTGCGGTCGGGCAGCCCCAGATGCTCCTTCGGCGTGACATAGCAGAGCATAGCGCAGCCGAACCAGCCGATCATGGCCGCACCAATCCCAGAGGTGATGTGGTCATAGCCCGGCGCGATGTCGGTGGTCAGCGGCCCCAGCGTATAGAACGGCGCCTCGCCGCACTCCTTGAGCTGCTTGTCCATGTTGATCTTGATCTTGTGCATCGGGATGTGGCCCGGGCCCTCGATCATGACCTGGCAGCCCTTGTCCCAGGCGATCTTGGTCAATTCGCCCAGCGTCTCCAGCTCCGCGAATTGCGCGCGGTCGTTGGCGTCGGCGATCGAGCCCGGGCGCAGGCCGTCGCCGAGCGAGAACGAGACGTCATACTTGCGCATGAGATCGCAGATGTCCTCGAAATGCGTGTAAAGGAAGCTCTCCTTGTGATGGGCGAGGCACCACTTGGCCATGATCGAGCCGCCGCGCGAGACGATGCCGGTGACGCGGTTGGCGGTGAGATGGATATAGGGCAGGCGCACGCCGGCATGGATGGTGAAATAGTCGACGCCCTGTTCGCATTGCTCGATCAGCGTGTCCTTGTAGACCTCCCAGTCGAGCTTGACGGGATCGCCGTTCACCTTCTCCAGCGCCTGGTAGATCGGCACGGTGCCGATCGGCACCGGCGAGTTGCGCAGGATCCATTCGCGCGTGGTGTGAATGTTGCGGCCGGTGGAGAGGTCCATCACGGTATCGGCGCCCCAGCGGATCGCCCACACCATCTTGTCGACCTCTTCCTCCACTGACGACGTCACCGCGGAGTTGCCGATATTGGCGTTGATCTTGGTGAGGAAGTTGCGGCCGATGATCATCGGCTCGAGTTCGGCGTGATTGATGTTGGACGGAATGATCGCCCGTCCCCGCGCGATCTCGCTGCGCACGAACTCCGGCGTGATGAAGGCCGGCACCGCGGCGCCAAAGCTCTCGCCGTCGGCAAGCGCCGCTTCCGCGCGTTCGAGCTGCTGCTTGCGGCCGAGGTTCTCGCGCTCGGCCACATAGATCATCTCCTTGGTGATGATGCCGGCGCGCGCGTATTCGAGCTGGGTCACCTTGTGGCCATCGAGGCCGCGCAGCGGCTTGTGATAGGCGGAGAAGGCGCGCGCCGCCTTGTCGGAGGAGACGTTGCCGTTGTCCTCCGGCTTGATCACGCGCCCCTGATATTCCTCGACGCCGCCACGCTCGAGCACCCAGGCCTGGCGCGTGCGCGGCAGGCCGGCGTTGACGTCGATCGTGACGTTCGGGTCGGTATAGGGACCGGAGGTGTCATAGACCGGCAGGTTCGGCTCGCCGGCACCTTCGCTCAAGATGATCTCCCGCAGCGGCACACGAACATCGGGCGCGGCATCGGGCGTTGCAAAGATCTTGCGCGAGGAGGGCAATGGTCCGGTGGTTACGGCGGGCACGGTGGTGTCCGGATTGGGGCGGATGTTCATGGATTCCTCCTTGTTATAGCGTCGTTCCGGACGGGCCGCGGCATGCGGACCGATCCGGAACCTCGAGGTTGTGGCGCGAGATTCCGGGTTCGCGCTTGCGCCCCGGAATGACGCTGCTGGATTCCGTCGTTGCGAGGAGCGTTAGCGACGAAGCAATCCAGAGCCGCGCGTGAGGCTCTGGATTGCTTCGCTTGCGCCCGCAATGACAGCGGTGAGAACTGGATGTCCGCATCACGCCGCCTCCATCGTCTGCGCGAGCCAGGCGCGCACGCGCGCGTCCGGGTCGGCGTTCTGGGTGACGTCGGAAACGACGGCGATGGAATCGGCGCCGGCGGCAAAGATCTCCGCGGCGTGCTCGAGCTTGATGCCGCCGATCGCGACCAGCGGGATAGAGCCGACGCGCCGCTTCCATTCGGTGATCTTTGCAATGCCCTGCGGCGCGAAGCGCATCGACTTCAACGTGGTGAAGAAGATCGGGCCGAGCGCAACGTAATCCGGCTTGGCGCCCAGCGCGGTGGCGAGCTCTTCGTCATCATGGGTGGAGATGCCGAGCGTCAGTCCCGCATCGCGGATCGCCTTGAGATCGGCGTCGGCCAGATCTTCCTGCCCCAAATGCAGATGCGTCGCATTCGCATCGATGGCCGCGCGCCAGTAATCATTGACCACGAGTTTTGTGCCCGTGCCCTTCGTCGCCGCGAGTGCCTCGCGCACGATCGCGAGTGCATCGGCATCGCCAAGATTTTTCGCGCGGAGCTGCACCGTGCCGACGCCGAGCCTCGCCAGCCGCGCGACCCAGGCGACGCTGTCGACCACGGGATAGAAGCGATCAGGATACGGCATGCCAGAACGGGGTCCCAACGACTGGAGTGGAGGGAGAGGCGAAGTCGCGCGCGTCCATCAGCCCGGATTCATAGGCCGTGCGGCCGGCCTCGACGCCGAGGCGGAAGGCGTTGGCCATGGCAACGGGGTCTTTGGCTTTGGCGATCGCGGTGTTGAGCAGCACGGCGTCGTAACCGAGTTCGAGCGCCTGCGCCGCATGCGAGGGCGCGCCCAAGCCCGCATCGACCACCAGCGTGATGTCGGGCAGGCGGTCGCGCAGCAGCCTCAAGGCGTCGCGGTTGATGATGCCCTTGGCGCTGCCGATCGGCGCCGCCCAGGGCATCACGACCTTGCACCCGGCATCGACCAGGCGCGTCGCCACCGAAAGGTCCTCGGTGCAGTAGGGGAAGACGTCAAAGCCGTCCTTGATCAGGATGGTCGCCGCCTCGACCAGGCCGACCACGTCGGGCTGCAGCGTGTCGTTGTCGGCGATCACCTCGAGCTTGATCCAGGAGGTCGCGAACAATTCGCGCGCGAGCCTCGCCGTGGTCACCGCCTCGCGCACGGTGCGGCAGCCGGCGGTATTCGGCAGCACGGTCACGTCGAGCTCGCGGATCAGCTTCCAGAAGGAATCGCCGGTCTTGCCGCCGGCGGATTCCCGCCGCAGCGACACGGTGACGATCTCCGCGCCGGATGCGCGGATCGCGCTCTGCATGATCGAGGGCGAGGGGTACAGCGCGCTGCCGATCAGGAGACGGGAATTGAAGTCTTTGCCGTAGAAGTTCACCATCGCATCAGCTCGCATAGCTCGTCGTCCCGGCGAAAGCCGGGACCCACACCGCGGAATGTTTCGGTCGGGCACCGTGACGTGACAGCGACCGTGCACAACGCAAGCCGGTGGTTACGGGTCCTGGCTTTCGCCAGGACGACAGCGGAGGTGTTACTGCAGGAGTGCTCATTTCATCCTCCTTGCCGCGGCGTGATGATCTCGATCTCGTCGCCGGCGGTGAGCAGCGTTTCCGACCAGCGGCTCTTCGGCACGACGTCGTAGTTCAGCGCGATTGCAAAATGCGTGCCTTCGTAGTCCAGCTCGCGGAGCAGGGCGGCGACGCTGTTCGACGCGATCTCGCGTTGCTCGCCATTGACGGTCACGCGCATCGCATCACCTCATTGTCGATCTGGCCACGCTCGACAAAGCTCAGCGTCAGTTCGGCCAGCGCCGGCGCGATCAGGAATCCGTGACGGTAAAGCCCGTTCACCTGAATGCGGTTGTTGCGGCCGATGGCGATGCGCGGCAGATTGTCGGGAAAGGCGGGCCTCAAGCCCGAGCCGAATTCGATGATGCGCGCCTCGCCAAAAGCCGGATGCACAGTATAGGCCGCGCTCAACAGCTCCAGCGCCGAACGCACGCTGACGCCGGTATCTTCCGCCTCGATCGAGGTCGCGCCCAGCATGAACAGGTGATCCTCGCGCGGGATCACGTAAAGCGGCCAGCGCGGATGGATCAGCCGCACCGGGCGCGACAGCGTCACCTCATCCGTTTCGATCAGGATCAATTCGCCCTTGACGCCGCGCAGCTCGCCCTGCTCGTCACGCGCCGCCAATCCGCGGCAATCGATCACGATGCCGTCGACCTCGTCGGCGGAAACGTCGCTGTTGAATTTGATGGTGCCGCCGGCGGCGATGATGCGCTCGTGCAGCTTGGGCAGCACGCGGCGCGGTTCGACATGGCCTTCCGTGGGAAAGAACAGGCCTTCTCGGAAACGGCCGTCGAGCGAGGGCTCGAGCTCGCCAAGGCCTTTGGCATCCAGCCGCCGATGGCCCTCGGTCAGCTTGGCAAAACGTTCGAAGTCGCTGCGATCGCGCGGATGCGCCACCACCAGCGAACCGTTGAAGGGCGTGTCGGGCAATTCGCGCCGCCACAGATCGAGCGCGCGCAGGCCCAAGCGGCTGATGATGGGCTCGGCGGCCTCGGCCTCGCAATAGGGGGCGAGCATGCCGCCGGCCCAGTGACTGGTGGAGAGCATCAGGCTCGCGTCGCTGCGCTCGTGCAGCGTGACGTCGTGGCCGGCCTGGGCAAACAAGAGTGCCTGCCAGGCGCCGGCAATGCCTGCGCCGATGATGGAGACGGACGATTCCGTCCGCGGTCTTTTGGTCTGCTGCATCCCTGTCCCTTCGCCGGCATGACCCGGATCAGGTTCAAAGGGTCACCGCGGTCTTTCGGCCTGCTCGGAAGCCTGGCCTCAAGCGTGCGGTTTCTCAGCTCCTCCTCGGAGCTCCCCTCGGAACGGCGCTAATGTAAGCGGATGGGCGGGCGTGTCAACGCTGCCTGTGGCGCGAAACTTGGGCGCGCGCGTCAATCACGCTGGCGGCGACCCGATATTGCGGTGCAATAAGCTGCAGCGGGGCGTGCGGCCGCTGCTGCTTGGCGACACCGTAATAACCGGCCGCATAGTAACGGATGGCACGCGTATGGTCGCCATTCGCCGCGCGATAGGCGCCGGCGAGATATTTGACGGCATAGGTGAGGTTGGTTTCGGGATCGCGCAGGCCTGCGGCGTCGCCGGTGTAGCCCATGCTGCGGGCGGTCGCGAGCTTGATCTGCATCAGTCCGATGGTGCCGCCGCGTCCGACGAGCTGCGGCTGATAGCGGCTCTCGCGCATGATCACCCGGTGGACCAGCGCTTCCGGCACGCCCTCGGCTTGCGCATGGGCGGCGACCATCGCGGCATATTCGGGTTGTCCGGCTTGCGCGATCGCCGGGCCCGCGAGCACAGCGGCGACTGCGAGGGAGCTCAGCGGAAGTGCACGTTTCATGCGGAATGGGCTCGTCAGGTTTGGCGTTCGGCGCGTCTTAACCTTTTGCCTACCCTGTTCCCCGGCAGCAGGGCAAGAATGTGGCAAAAACCGGGCGGGATCGCGAGATCATGGTCCGGATCTGCAGACCCGGTTTACCCGGAATTATGCCTCGCATGCTTTGATCGCGGCGGAAACAGCGCCTCGACCAGCCCGCTCATGACGATTTCAGTCTCCCACGCCGATGAGGGCGCCCGCGGCTTGCGCGGGCCGTTGCCGCTATGGGTATTGCTTTTCATCTACGTGCTGTTCTTGGCCGCCGGAAATCGGCTGCTGATCGACCCCGATACGCTGTGGCAGGTCACGATCGGGCAGTGGATCATCGATCACCGCGCCGTGCCGCAGGTCGACGTGTATTCCTTCACAATGCGCGGCGAGCCTTGGATTTCGACCCAGTGGCTTGCGCAAGTGATCTACGCCAAGGCCTTCGCGCTTGCCGGCTGGACCGGGCCGGTGGTCGTTGCCGCCTTCGCGATCGCGGTGACGTTTGCGCTGTTTGCGCGATCGTTGAGCCGGGATTTGAGCGACAGCACCACGCTCGTGTTTGTCGCCGCCGCGCCGGCGCTCACGGCGCCGCATCTGTTTGCGCGGCCGCATGTGCTGGCGATGCCGGTGATGGTGGCGTGGATCGCCGGACTGGTCGCGGCCGCTGACCGTCACGAGGCGCCGTCGTTTTGGCTGCTGCCGCTGATGGCGCTATGGGCTAACCTGCATGGCGGCTTCGTGTTCGGCGTGATGATCGTCGCCCCGATTGCGCTCGATGCGGTCGTGAGCGCGGCGAAGGCCGAACGCAAATCGCTCCTCTTGCGCTGGGCCATGTTCGGATTGGGGGCGCTCGTCGCCGCGTGCTGCACGCCCTATGGCTGGGATTCGCTGCTCGCCTCGCAGAAGATTCTGGCGCTCGGCGGCGCGCTTCCGCTGATCATGGAGTGGAAGCCGGCCGATTTCGGCCATCTCGGCCCGTTGGAGATTTGTCTCTTGCTCGGCATCGGCCTTGCTCTTTACCGGGGCGTGACGCTGCCGCTGATGCGCATCGTCATCCTGCTCGGATTGTTGCACATGGCGCTCGCGCAAGGGCGGGCCGCCGAAATCCTGGCGCTGGTTGCGCCGCTCATCCTCGCGGCCCCGCTGGCGAGGCAGATTGGCGGTGCGGAGGCGCGGGACACAGCCGCGGCATTTCCGCGCGGCACCCTGATCGCAGGCCTTGCAGTTGCGATGGCCGCGGGGACCTTCGCCTACGCCGCGGTGCATCGCTTCGAACCGAACATGCGCGGCGCGCCGGTCGCCGCGGTGACCGAGCTGAAGAAGCTCAACCTGGCGCGCGTGCTCAACGATTACGATTTCGGCGGCTATCTGATCTATCGCGATGTTCCAACGTTCATCGATGGCCGCACCGAACTCTATGGCGAAAAATTCTTCGTCGATCACAACGCGGCGTCGGGATTGATGGAACCGGATAATCTGTTCCGTCTGCTCGATCAGTACGAGATCCAGGCCACGCTCATGCGCACGCAAAGCGCGGCGACAAAACTGCTTGACCACATGGACGGTTGGCAAAAAATCTATTCGGACGACATCGCCACCATCCACCTGCGCAAGGCGGGCGCCACGCATACGCGCGAGCCGGCGATCGATCCGCACGCGAATTGACCGCGCCATCGAGTCCGAATCCAAGCGACCTGGAACTTCTTCGAGCTCTTCTCGCATTGCGCATTGCAAGGACACTTGCCGCGACGACCATGCATTGCTATTGGAGATATCCACAGGGCTGTTGGGAGCAATCCACGGCGATCTGCTGGATGATTTCCGACAGCGATCTTGCCCCATTGCTTGCAAAACAAGAAACGCCCCGAAGGGAGGAAGTGCCATGACCCGATCAGGCCTTCGTTACTTGCCCAAGCAAAATCCTTGCGCCCAATGCGGCCAACCGATTGCCGCTCCTGAATGGGTCGAGGAAGAAGCGGATCGCACCATCTATCTCTGGCATTGCCGCGCCTGCGACTACCGTTTCGAGGCGATCGCAGTTTTCGAAGACGCTGGCGCCCACCAGCGGCCGATCGCCGCCTAAGCGGAAAGCGCGCTCACGCCACGCTGCGTTCGCTCTGCGCCCGCGACGCCATGGCGCGCAGCGGCATCTCCATGCGCACGATAAGCCCCTGCGGCGTGCGGTCGTGTAACGACAGTTCGCCGCCATGGGCGAGCGCGATGGCGCGCGCGATCGACAAGCCAAGCCCGAAGCCCGTACCTTCGTCATCCATGTTGCGAGCGTCATCGCCGCGCACGAAGGGTTCCAGCATCGAGGCCTTGTTGGCGTCGGAAATGCCCGGACCGTCGTCGGCGACATCGATGGTCATGCTGTCGGCAGACAGCGTCAGGCGGATCGTGACCTCGGCGCCGAACCGCACCGCGTTCTCGACGAGATTGGTCACCCCGCGACGCAAATCGTCCGGCCGCCCCATCGCCATCGCATGATCGGGGCCGACATAGCTCACGCGACGGCCCATGTCGGAGAATTGATCGCTCACGAGCTGCAGCGTGCTCGCGATATCGACCAGCGTAAAGGATTCGAGCCTGCGGTCGTTGCGCAGGAACGAGAGCACGGACTCCAGCATCGACAGCATCTGGTCGAGATCAGCCTGCATGCGGCTGCGGCTGATGTCGTCCTCGATGAATTCGGTGCGCAGGCGCATCCGCGTCAGCGGCGTGCGCAAATCATGGCTGATCGCCGCGAGCATCCGGGTGCGATCGTCCATCAATCCGGTGATCCGCTGTCGCATTCGGTTCAGCGCCTTGGCCACGGCGCGGATCTCCTCGGGCCCGCGTTCGGGCAGGGCTGCGGAAGTGCCATCCAAGCTGAAGCTTTCGGCGGCCTTGGCGAAAGAGGACAGCGGCCTCGCCAGCGCCCGCGCCGCCCACAGGCCGAGCAGGGTGACGCAGATGACCGCGAACATCAGCGTGTTCATCAGCGGGCTGCCCCAGAACGGTCCGGGTCGCATCGCCTGCGGAACAGTTGCCGCAACGACTTCACCGTCGGGCAGGACGACGGCGAGTCTTTGCGAATCGTTGCCCGTCGACAGTCTGACGACGCGATACTCCGTCGGCAGATGCAGCAGGTGGTGCAGCGCGCGATCTTCGGCTTGGCCCGTTGCGGGTACCGAGGCGGGCGCCAATTTTTCGAAGGAGAGTTGCGGAAACGCCTTCTCGGCGTCTGCGAGCAAACGTGGGCGCTCCGATGCCGGAGCTGCGCCGAGCAATTGGGCCGCCGCCGCGAAGCGACTGTGCAGGTGCCAGGGCTGAGGGTGGGAGTCGTCCAGCCGATGCGCAAGGAAGATCGCGGTGATGATCAGGTGCAGCACGAGGATCGAGACGATCACCAGCGCCGCGAGCTGTCCGCCGATGGCCCTGAGATTCAGAAACCCGAACGGCGTCATGTCAGAGGTTCGGAGCCGATGCGACCGCTTCGACCCGGGGCGTGAAGATGTAACCCCCGGAACGCACGGTCTTGATCAGCGTCGCCTCCTGCGGATCCGGCTCGATCTTGCGGCGGATGCGGCTGACCAGCACGTCGATGCTGCGCTCGAACGAGCCTGCGCTGCGGCCCTGCGTCAGATCGAGCAGGCTGTCGCGCGACAGCACGCGGCCCGGCCGCTCGCAAAAGGTGCGCAGCAGGTCGAATTCGGCGCTGGTCATCGCCACCCGCGCGCCCGCCGGATTGCGCAATTCGCGGAGGCGGAAATCGATATGCCAGCCCTGAAACGACAGAGCGGTCGCGCCTTCGACGGCGCAGGCGTTGCGGGCCGCCGCCTCACGGCGCAGCACGGCCTTGATGCGTGCGAGAAGTTCGCGCGGGTTGAACGGCTTCGGCATGTAATCGTCGGCCCCCATCTCGAGGCCGACGATGCGGTCGACGTCCTCGCCGCGCGCGGTCAGCATGATGATGGGAACACTCGATTCCGCGCGCACCTTGCGGCAGAGGCTCAGCCCATCCTCGCCCGGCAGCATCACGTCGAGGATCAGAAGGTCGACGCGATGATCGGTCATGGCGCGTGCCATTTCCCGGCCGTCGGCGGCCGTGGCGACGTTGCAGGCATTGGTGCGCAGATATTTCGCAATCAGCGCGCGCGTTTCGCGGTCGTCTTCGACGACGAGAATGTTGGGCGATGGGCTGACCATACTGACTTTTGTCGGTGATTCGGCCGGTTTGGGGAAAGTTTTTTGTTTCTGAACATTTCTACCGGAGCCGCCGCAACGGCCGGCAACATGCGACAAGGCCCCGTTAATATGGTTAATTCAGGGTCGGCGCGTCCTAGAGCATGATCCGGAAAAGTGTGTAGCGGTTTTCCGAAAAGATCATGCTCAATCAAAGAGCTAACGCGCGATGCCGATTCAACTCGACCTCATCGCGCTTTAATTGAAGACATTGGAGCCGCCCCATGACCACGATCTCTTCGCTTTCCAGCACCGCCTATCAATCGCCTCTGCAAAAGCTCGAGGCGGAATTGCAGTCCGAAGTCGCGGACGGCACCGTCAGCTCGTCGGATGCTTCGGCGCTGTCCTCGGCGCTGAAGGACATCGATTCCGAGCTGCAGGCGGGCAGCGGCAGCCAGAGCGGCTCGACCACATCCGCTCCAGGCGACCTGCAGACCAAGATCGACGATCTGATCCAGAACGAAGTGTCCTCGGGCAAGCTGACCAGCGATCAGGCGAGCGAACTGAAAGGCGTGTTCAAGGCAGCCTTCGGCAATGGCGCCGGCGCGCCGCCTCCTACAAGCGATGACGGCAGCACCACGAGCGCCACCAGCTCATCGTCCACCAGTTCATCATCGAGCGGCAGCACAAGTGACTCTTCGGACACCACCACGGCCGAGTTGCTGCAGCAATTCCTGCAGTTGCTGCAGTCTTCGCTCTCCAGCTCCGCCGCTTCTTCGACGACCTACAACGCCAGCGGTGCCACCAGCACATCCGACGGCAGCTCCTCACTGTCGGCGGTTCTTGTCGACTACCGCACCTGAGCTCGCGGAGTGATCATGCTTCGACGGCCATCCTTCAGCGACGGAAGATGGCCGTCGCTGTTCGGCGGAACCTGCAAGCCGGCACTGCAGCGGAACTCGCTTTGCCGCTGTGCAACTTGGAATTCGACAATCGCCGCCGGAACCGCGCATCGGCAATCGGGGTTTCTTCTCCACCTTTTGTCTAATGAGGGAGAGAAGAGATGCTACTGAAATATATCACCGCCGGCGTGGTCGGGTCGGCGCTGCTGGCGACCGCCGCGTTCGCAGAGCCGCCCACAGCGATTTCGCAGTCTGATCTCCACGGCACCTGGCGCGCGTCGAAGGTGGTGGGTCTCAGCGTCTACAATGACAACAATGAGAAGATCGGCGCGATCAACGATCTTTTGATGGACAAGGGCGGCTCGATCAAGGCGGCCGTGATCGGTGTCGGCGGCTTCCTCGGCGTGGGCGAGCGCCTCGTCGCCGTGTCCTTTGATAAGATGAAGTTCTCGGACCAGCCGGTTTCGTCCGCCACCGCGTCGAACACGAGCCCGCCCGGCAACCGCCCGCCTTCAACCACGACCACCGGCTCTGCGAACGGCTCGCCATCGTCGGCCAATGCGTCCAAATCCAATCCCTGGTATCCGGACCACGCCGTCTTCAATGCGAGCAAGGACGATCTAAACAAGATGACGGAGTTCAAATACAACGAATAGGGTGGTCGTCCATCTCAAACACAGCGCGCCCGATCCGGCCGGGCGCGTTTTGTTGTGCTTCGTCGTCCTTTCGTTCGCGCCATCGCCAATGCACCCGATGCGCCGCAGCCTTTCGGCGCGGTTCTGGCGGTGTTAGCCTTGCGTTGGCAGGGAGCACCCTGCTCCCTGTTGCTTCACAGCGGACGGGAGGACGGCATGACCGATAGCGTCTACAAAGTCATCGAAGTGATCGGTACCAGCAAGGAATCCTGGGAGAGGGCGGCCGCAAACGCGGTCGAGCAAGCCTCAAAATCTCTTCGTGACCTTCGCGTCGCGGAAGTTGTCGAACTCGATTTGCAGTTGGATGCCACGGGAAAGGTCGAAGCCTATCGCTCCAAGCTCAACCTTTCGTTCAAGTTCGAGGGTACGTGATCTAGTTTGTAGGGTGGGCAAAGCGAAACGTGCCCACCGCGGCGAGTGGCGACGCACACGGTGGGCACGGCGCCCGAAGCGCCTTTGCCCACCGTACGGATCGTTGCGCTCGCAAGGACGGTCAGCCCTTCACCAGCGGGCAGCCGCCCTTGTCCAGCGGACGGAACGCCTCGTCGCCGGGGACGGTCGTGATCAGCTTGTAGAGGTCCCACTCGCCCTTGGACTCCTCCGGCTTCTTGACCTCGAACAGATTCATATCGTGGACCATGCGGCCGTCGATGCGGATCTTGCCGTTCTTCGCAAAGAAGTCGTTGATCGGCATCGCGCGCATCTGCGCCATCACCTTCGGGGCTTCATCGGTGCCGATGGCGTCGATCGCCTTCAAATAGTGCATCGTCGCCGAATAGAGACCGGCCTGGATCATGGTCGGCATGTGTCCGACCTTGTCGTAGAAGCGCTTTGAGAAGGCGCGCGTCTCGTCGTCCTTGTCCCAGTAGAAGGCGTCGGTCACGATCAGCCCCTGCGTCGCCTTGATGCCGAGCGCATGCACGTCGGTGATCTCCATCAAGAGCGCGATCATCTTCTGCGCCGGCGTGATGCCGAATTCGGCCGCCTGCTTCAGCGCGTTGGTGGTGTCGCCGCCGGCATTGGCGAGCGCAACCACCTTGGCTTTCGAGGCCTGGGCCTGCAGCAGGAAGGAGGAGAAGTCGGAATTGTTGAGGGGATGGCGGACGTCGCCGAGCACCTTGCCGCCGCTTTCCTTGACCACGTTCGCCGCATCACGCTCCAGCGCCTGGCCGAAAGCGTAGTCGGCGGTGAGGAAGAACCAGGTGTCCTCGCCGCGCTTGACCATCGCCCTGCCGGCGACATTCGACAGCGCGTAGGTGTCGTAGGTCCAGTGCACCGTGTTGGGGGAGCAGGCCGAGCCGGTCAGATCGGAGCTGCCGCCGCCGGAATTGATGTGGATCTTGTTCTTCTCCCGGGTCAGCGCCGAGATCGGCAGCGCCACCGATGAGGTCGGCACGTCGAAGATGGCGTCCACCTTTTCATTGTCGTACCAGTTGCGCGCGATGGAAACGCCGACGTCGGGCTTGTTCTGGTGGTCGGCATAGACCACCTCCACGGGCTTGCCTTTGACCTTGCTGCCGTAATCGGCAACCGCCATCTGGACCGCGGCCACCGAGCCCTTGCCGGTCGCATCGGCATAGAGGCTCGACATGTCCGTGAGCACGCCGATCTTGACCACGTCATCCGAGATGGTTTGTGCATGGGTGGGGACGGTCAGCGCCGCGAAAGCAAATCCCGTCGCGAGGGCTGAGGCAAGTCGCTTCATCATTGTTCTCCCTACTTGTGTTGTTGTTTAGGGGCTTAAGGACGGGCGCTACTTGCCACATCCGTCCCGCCACGCAAAGCCAAAGGCGAGGAAATTCAACGCGAACGGTGAACAAAAAGGCGGGCGGATCCTGCTCGCGTATGCCTGACTTACCTCGCCCCGCTCGCGGGGAGAGCCGACGCGTCAGCGGGTCCGCGCGAAGCGCGGCCCGATGACAGGCTCCGCGCGGCCGGCGAAGGGGCTCTCCACAAGTTGCGGTCGCGAAGACAGCCCCCGACCCTCTCCGCGTGAAGAACAAGGAGAGGACGAAGATCCCTTACAACCCCGGCAGCTTGGTCACATAAACGTTGATCGAGCCTTCCGCCTGCGCGATCACGCGCAGCGTCTTGGCATCAAAGGCGATGTCGGCGAGCCTGAGATCATTGATCTTGCTTTCCACTCGCACCCCATCGTCGCTCTTCTGAAGATCTGCGATCGCTTCCGCGATCTTCTGCTTGGCATTGGCAGCGAACGGCTTCAGGTCGACGATCGACCTTTCGTACAGCGCCTGCTGCAGCCGCGGCATCACTGCGCGGGCCGCGGCCCCGAGCAGACCGAAGGCCGCTTCCGATTCGACGGCAAGCTGGATGTCGGTGAAGTGCAGTGTCTGCTGTGCCCCGTCCAGCACGGGCCGGCCCCAGATGTGCACGGTCGCGTCGGTGCCGAACCCGAAGAAGCTCTTCTTCTCCTTCGCGTGCACCACAAGCGAGATCAAAAGCCGATCGCCGGACGGTGCGACCGTCGCGTGCTTGACGGTGACGTCGACCGGGCCCGAGCCGTCCTCCGGAAAGGTTTTGCCGGCAAATTGCGTCTCGACGATCTTGTTGATCTCGGTGAAAGGCAGGTCGATGGGCACGCCGATGCTCAAGCCACCCGGGGTCGGCGGCACGATGGTGATCTTGTCGGGGAAGGGACAGTCGGGCTTGGTCGGCGTCGGCGTGATCCGCGTCTCCGCCTCGATCCCCAGCGTCAGGGTCAAGGCGGAGGCATCGATCTGCGGCTGTGCCGCGATCGCGCGGGTCGGGCGCATTTCCAGCCACAGCGCCGGCATCGCCGCCGTCGCGCCCGCGCCTTGCAGCGGCAGCGAGCGGCAGGCCTTGGCCCATTGCACGCGCGCGTTCTTCTCGAGCGTGGGATCGTTGCGAATCCTCGCGCTCACCGCCTCGAGCTGCTCGCCGACAGACTTGTCGATGAAGGGTTTGACCTGCGCCGGCACATTGACATGTGCGCCCGCGAGCGACAGGTCGGTGTCGCCGAGCGAAACCTGGGCGCCGAAATTCGGCTCCAGGTGCCAGGCCGCGGCGAACTTCGGCCGCGCGGTGATGGTGACGTTGCCCTTGATCTCGGCGCTGGCGTTGATCGCCTTGATGTTGACGCTGCCGAGTTGTTTTGCCGCGTTGGCCCCCAGCAGTCCGCCGATCGCATCGGTGATCGCGCCGGTCGCCTTCGATGACAGCGCGCCGGTGACGTTCAGCTTTCCGGTGAGCGGGGTCGAGAGCGACAGCATGTCCTGGCCGCCGCTCGCGGCGATCGGTCCGCGCGAGGCGGTCCAGCCGACCTCGGCATTCTGCAGCACCTGCGCCACCAATGGATTGTCGGCCTTGCCGGCGAAATTCTTCTGCGTGCCGCGCTCGGCGGCATCGCGAATGGCGGCGAGCGTGATCGTCACCGGCGCAACGACGAAGGAGCTGCGCGACACCGGTGGCAGCGGCGCCGGCTCGGCGATGGCGGGAGCTTTCACCGCGCCGCCTGGCGCCAGCCAGTCCATCAGCTTCAGGCTCACCAGGAACGACAGCACGATCACGCCGAATGCGAGCCCGATCGCTTTGAGCCTTTTGTCCAGACGCATTGTCCCCCCGAAAGGAATCGAGCTGGAACTTTTACAGGGCCGGGTGAGCCCGCGCCAGACCGGCGCCCGAACCGATTTACCCAAACGAAAGCGGCCCCGGCGAGGCCGTCGGAGCCGCTTTGGATCACCTTTAGAGAATTTAATGTGCGCACGAAGCGATTCAGCTCGCTTTGCCGCGCGCATCGACGGGAACTGGCCGGCGCAGAATCGCCGGCAAATGCTCTTGCAGCAGCGATAGGACCCTCCGGATCCTTGGCGCAATGGACCTTGCCGCCGGGTAAAGCGCGTGCAGATCAAAGCCCGGCACGGCAAATCCGGGCAGAACCTGTGTCAGGCGGCCGCTGGCGAGATCTTCAGTGCAGACAGGCTCCTGCAAAACGCCGATACCGGCTCCGCCCAACAGGAGCGCGTGTACGGGCCGCCAGTGACTCAAGCTCAAGGCGATGTGGATCGGAGCCAGCGTGGTCTGCCGGCCGCTGGAGACCAGCGGGAGCTGTCCGTTGTTGAACAGGCCGGTCACGCGGACGAAAGGATGATCGATCAGTTCGGCCGGTTTCGTCGGCCTGCCGCGTCGCGCGAGATAGTTCGGCGCTGCCACCAGCACACGGCGTACGTGACCAAGTCGGCGCGCCGCGAAGCTGCCTTCGCCGCAATCCCCGAGCCGTAGCGAGATATCGACGCCTTCGGTCACCGGATCAACAATGCGATCATTGAGCACGAGGTCGATTTCCAGATGCGGATGACGATCCCGCAGGCGGAGCAGAATTGGGGGCAAGACCATCTCACCCACGCCGTGCGGCGCGGCGATACGGATTTTTCCGCGCATGGGTTTGTCGTGGGTCGCCGCGTCCTGGGCGACGGCTGCCACCGCATCGTCAGCCGCTTCCAGCGCATGCTTGCTGCGGTGATAGAAGGCCGCTCCGGCGTCGGTGAGCGAAATCTTCCGCGTGTTCCGACGCAGCAGGCGTGTGCCCAGATGAGTCTCCAGCCGCTCGATGCGCTCGCTCACCGCTGGCTGGCCGATGCCGAGGTCGCGGGCTGCCGCGGACATGCTGCCCCGCTCCACGACCCTGACATAAACGCGCATTGCCACCAACAAGTCCATCCACGCAACATATCGGCTCAGCCGATAAATGTAATCTGACGATTCGGTCTACCGGCGGCGCGGCGGATCGCCGAAACAGGCGTCGGGCACGGCCAGTTCGCTGCCCGCTTCCGCGACGGCGCGGAGATATCGGCGGCTTTGCCCGCCTCGACGGCGAGAAGGTGCATGAACGACATCCGGCTCTATATGCTTCAATCCGGCACGCAGAAATGCAAGGTGCACGACATCAAGATGAACCAGGGCATCGGGACCGATTACGAGATACCGGTCCCGTGGTTCGTTCTAGTTCATCCGAAGGGCAACGTGGTTCTCGACGGCGGGCTCGCGGCTGAAGGCTTGGCCGATCCACGCGGCTATTGGGGCGACGCGGTCGATACCTTCCGACCGGTGATGCGCGAAGACCAAGGCTGCGTCGTCCAGCTCGCAGCGCTTGGCCTCGCGGCCGAGGACATACGTTTCGTGGTGCTCTCGCATCTGCATTCGGATCACACCGGTGCGATCGGCCGCTTCCCCCACGCCACGCACGTCGTGCAGCGGCGCGAATACGAGTATGCCTTCGCGCCGGACTGGTTTGCGTCCGGCGCCTATGCCCGCAAGGATTTCGATCGGCCGGGCCTGAAGTGGCAGTTCTTGGAGGGCGAGGCGGCTGACGGCTATGACCTCTACGGCGATGGTACGCTGCGGATGGTGTTTACGCCCGGGCACTCGGTCGGACATCAGTCCTTTCTGGTCACGTTGCGCAACAGCGGGCCAATCTTGCTCGCCGTCGATGCCGTCTACACCTCGGACCATTGGAATGAAAAGGCGCTGCCTAGCCTGATGGCCTCCGCGGTGGACACGGTGCGGTCCGTTCGGAAGCTGCGCGCTCTGGCGGAACGGACGGGCGCGAGCGTGGTGACAGGTCACGACCCGGACGCCTGGCCCGGCTTCAAACTCGCTCCGGCGTATTATGATTGAGTTCTGGACTATCAGGAGCGGATGCAGGCGGATGACACATGAGTGCCGATGGTCCGCGGGCCGTTGGCACTTGCTTCATGACGGTTTCGCGACAAGGACGGCGCGGGGAGTCGCAAAAAGAGTCTTCAACATTTGCATGACGTCACACGTTTGAAATATCCATAGACCAACACTCGGGAAGCGAGAATCATTCCAACTCTCGAGGCTTTCCCTGATGCGGATTTTAATTGCGACCGATGCCTGGCATCCGCAGGTCAATGGCGTGGTCCGCACCCTGACGTCGCTGTCACGCGCCGCCGCGAAGCTTGGGGCCGACATCGAATTCTTGACGCCCGATGGCTTCCCGTCGATGGCCGTTCCGACCTATCAGAGCTTGCGGATCGCCTTGCCGAACCGGGGCGAGATCGCGAGGCGGATCGAGGCCGCCGCACCGGAGGCGATCCATATCGCGACCGAAGGGCCGATCGGCTGGTCGGTGCGCGGCTACTGTCGTCGCAACGGGCTTGCCTTCACCACCTCCTATACCACGCGCTTCCCCGAATATATTTCGGTCCGAACCGGCATTCCCGCGAGCGCTGGTTACGCGGTGCTGCGCTACTTCCACAATGCCGGGGCGATGACCATGGTCGCGACGCCGTCGCTGAAGCAGGAGCTGTCGGAGCGCGGTTTCAAGAGGCTCGGCTTCTGGACGCGCGGCGTCGATACCGACCTGTTCAATCCGAACGATCCCGCCAAGCTGGACTTGCCGCGGCCGATCTTCATGACGGTCGGCCGTGTCGCCGTGGAAAAGAATCTCGAGGCGTTCCTGTCGCTGGATCTGCCGGGCTCGAAAGTCGTGGTGGGCGATGGCCCGCAAAAGGCCGAGCTGGAGCGCCGCTTTCCCGACGCGCACTTCTTGGGTGAAAAGACCGGCAAGGATCTCACCGCGCATATGGCGGCCGCCGACGTGTTCGTGTTTCCGAGCCTCACCGACACCTTTGGGGTCGTGCAACTGGAGTCGCTTGCCTGCGGCACGCCGGTAGCAGCCTTTCCGGTGACCGGTCCGAAGGACGTGATATCGGACCATCCGATCGGCGCGCTGGACAACGATCTGCGCAGCGCGTGCTTGCGCGCGCTCTCGATGTCGCGCGAAGCCTGCCGCGCTTTCGCGCTCGAGCGCTCCTGGGAAAACAGTGCCAGACAGTTCATCGGTAACTTGAGCGCGTTGCAGGTAAGCCGTGCGCCGCGGCCGAGCCGGGTCGCGGCCAGCCGCAGCCCGGTCCGCGGCTGAGGAGCATGATCCGGAAAAGTGGAGGCCGGTTTTCCGAGAAGATCATGCTCAAGGCAAAAATAGAGCGGAATGGCGATCCGAAGGAGCGGCATTCCGCTCTGGAACATTCACCTTCAGAGCACCATCACAAAGGTAAGCGAGACGAACGATGGCAGAAACCATGAAGCTTGACGGCACCAGGCAACTCGACTTCGACCGCGAGATGGTCGAGCACGCCTACGACCGCTGGGCTCCCATTTATGACCTCGTGTTCGGCGGTGTCTTCAGCAAGGGGCGCGATGCGGCGATCGAGGCCACCAACAAGATCGGCGGTCGCGTGCTCGAGGTCGGCGTCGGCACCGGCATCTCGCTGCCGCTCTACGCGCCGCATGTCCGCATCTTCGGCACCGACATCTCGGAAGAGATGCTCAAGAAAGCGAAGAAGCGCGTCACCGAGCAGCGTCTGAAGAATGTCGAGGGGCTTGCGGTGATGGATGCCGAGAAGCTTGAATTCGCCGACAATTCGTTCGACGTTGTGATGGCGCAATATGTCGTCACCGCGGTGCCGAACCCGGAAGCGGCGCTTGATGAATTCGCGCGCGTGCTGCGTCCGGGCGGCGAGCTGATCATTCTGACCCGGGTCAGCGCCGATGCCGGCATGCGCCGTTTCATCGAGCAGCGCTTGCAGCCGGTGGTACGCCGGCTCGGCTTCCGCACCGCCGAGTTCGCATGGTCGCGCTACACCAAGTGGCTGGCGGGCGCCAAAGGCATGGAATTGGTGGAGCGCAGGCTCATTCCGCCGCTCGGCCATTTCTCGCTGGTTCGCTTCCGCAAATTGGAAGTCGCCGCGGCCGCTTGAGCCGCGGGTCCCCAAGCAAAGCACCCGCAAAGCGCGATAGCCGGTCTCGACCCGACGCCATCGCTTTCCAGCAATCCCTGTCACTGCGTCAGTTGCGTGATGTCATATGTCATCATGATGATGTCACACGCGCTACATCGAATCCCTGTACAACCACTTGCGACTCACTCTTAGGGGCAAGAAATGATCAAGAATTTCCTGGAGCAGCTTCGCATCCAGCGCTGGGATGACCATCGTTACTATCATCACAGCCGGATCAACCAGAGCCTGCACTTCGTCAGTGCCATCAGTTTCATGATCGGTTATGTGATGCTGTATTTCGATCCCCTGATGTCGGCGCTGATCGGCTGGCTGGTCTCGATGACCTCGCGCCAGGCGGGCCATTTCTTCTTCGAGCCGCGCGGCTACGACCACATCAACCAGGCGACCCACGAGCACAAGGAAGAGATCAAGGTCGGCTACAATCTCCGCCGCAAGGTGGTGCTGATGGCAATCTGGGCGGCTTCACCGGTCGTGCTGTATTTCGATCCCACCCTGTTCGGCCTTTTCACCCCCTGGGCAACGCCCGCCGATTTCGTTCGCCAGGTCGCGAAAATCTGGCTGGTGGTGGGCATCGGCGGCCTGTTGTTCCGCACCGTACATTTGTTCTTCATCCGTGACGTTGAGACGGGCCTGGTCTGGATGACCAAGATCATCACCGATCCCTTCAATGACTTCGTGCTGTATCACAAGGCCCCGCTCGCGCTGCTGCGCGGCGAGCTGATCGACCCGGGTCTCGACATCATCGAGCATGGCCTGGAAGAGAAGCCGGCCTGACGATTGGGTTCGAGGACACTCACGGCACGTCATGGCCGGGCTTGCGTGCCCGCCGAAGCCTTAGCGGCGGGTCCCGGTCATCCACGTTTTTGCAGCGATCATGCCAGATGAGCGCCCGTCATTCCGGGCGCTCGCGCGCGGAGCGCGAACCCGGAATCTCGAGATTCCGGGTTCGCTCGCTGCTCGCGAGCGCCCGGAATGACGGTGCAAAAAGGAGCGAAGCCGGCCGCGGGGGCAGACGAAGAGCCAACCTTGTTGATGAAGCTACGGCAGCGCTTACCGCGCAAACCTGCTGCCGATCATTTCCCGCAGGATCTGCCGCCGGATGCGCTTATTGGTGAGCGCGGCATCATGCCACCACCAGCCGTCCTGCTGCATCTTGGAAGCGGCGCTGACAAAACGCTGCATCACCTCGGCGAAATCGGCGTCGGTGTAATTCAGGCTGAAGATGAAGCGCCCGGTGCCGACCCAGCTCAACGCCAGGCCTTCGGCACGGAGATAATATTGCAGCATCCAGTTGTAGCGGGAGGGTTCGGTGTAAGTGACGGTCCAAATCGAGGAGAGATTGGCGACACGCACCGGAAGCTTCTGCGCCGCGAGCGCCTCGTTGAGTTGCCGTGCGCGGCCGTTCCAGATCTCGTCAAGCCCGTTGTACACCGCACGGAAATTCTCGCTCGCAAGGCGGCTCAGGAATTCGTCCATTGCCGTCATCACGTAAGGATGCGAGTTGAAGGTGCCGCGGGCGAAGCAGACGTCGGCCGGCCGGTCGTCGCGAAAGCGCCGCATCAGTTCTCTCTTGCCGCAGACCACGCCGATCGGCAGTCCGCCGGCAAGGCTCTTCCCATAGGTGACCATGTCGGCGCGCACGCCGAAATAGTCCTGGGCGCCGCCGGGGGCGAGCCGAAAGCCGACGAAGACCTCGTCAAAAATGAGGACGATGTTGCGCTCGGTGCAGACCTCGCGCAGCTTCTTCAACCATTCGCCATAGGCGGCGCGGTCGACGCCGCCCTTGCGGGAGCTGTCGACGAGAGAGCCGTCGCTCGGCGCATTGGCGTTCGGATGCAGCGCCTGCAGCGGGTTGACCAGCACGCAGGCGATGTCGCGGCGGGTCCTGAGCACATGCAGCGTTCGTTCGGACATGTCGGCGAGCGTATAGGTCTCGTGCGGCGAGACCGGGTTGCCGACGCCCGGCTGCACGTCGCCCCACCAGCCGTGATAGGCGCCGGCGAAGCGGACCAGATGGGTGCGGCGGGTGTGATAGCGCGCGAGCCGCACCGCCTGCATCACCGCTTCGGTGCCGGACATGTGGAAGGAGACTTCGTCCAGCCCCGAGATCTCGCAGAGCCGCCGCACATTCTCGGCGACGACCGGGTGATACAAGCCGAGCACGGGCCCAAGCGCGTGCGCGCGCTTCTCGCCGTTCTCGATGCACTCCTTGTAGAAGTCGTAGCCGAAGATGTTGACGCCGTAGGAGCCGGCGAGGTCGTAAAAGACGTTGCCGTCGAGATCAGTCAGCGTCACGCCGGAGGAAGCCTGCATGAACGTGCCGGCGGAAAGATGCTCCCGCACCAGGCGGCTGTACTGGAACGGCACGCGATAGGCCTGCGTGAACTGCAGGTCGGAAATCCGCCCCGCCGCCTCCGCCGTCATCTGCCGCGATTGCGCAAAGCGCTGCTTGTAAAGTTCGGCCAGCCGGAAGAAGCCGTCCTGGCGTTTGGTGGCCACCTCCGCCGGCGCTCCGTCGGAGCGGAAAAAGTCGTTGATATCGAACTCGTAGTGCGGGATCAGGCGCGCCACCAGTTTCGACATCTTCGAATGTCCGGTAAGCGAGCGGTGCTTGGCGCGCGACAGCGCGATCCGCGCCTTGACCTTGGGGGCGACGGCGGCGGTGGCGGTCAGGGCGACCGCACCGCCGGCGAACGAGAGAATCGGAAGCTGCGTATCCATACGTTAAGCGCTAACCAGTCCTGCTGACAGATTCATGACAGTCAAGAGCCTCATCTCCGCGATAACCCAGCAGGAAGACCTCAATTTCCTGCTCACCAACCGGATCCCGCGCGCAGCAGTGACCCGTTTCATGGGCTGGTTCTCCAAGATCGAGAACCCCCTGGTACGGGATCTCTCCATCGGCCTATGGCGGCAGTTCTCCGATCTCGACCTGTCCGAAGCCAAAAAGACCCACTTCAAGAGCCTGCATGATTGCTTCACCCGCGAGCTGAAACCCGGCCTGCGTCCCTACGATCCCGATCCGAACATCGTGGCGAGCCCGTCGGACGCGATCATCGGCGCCTTCGGCACGATCCGGGAGGGCGAGCTGTTCCAGATCAAGGGCGCCCCATATTCCCTTGCCGATCTCCTCGGCGATCCCGCGCAGGTCGAGGCGCACCGCAACGGGCGGTTCATCACCTTGCGGCTGACCTCGAGCATGTATCACCGCTTCCACGCGCCGCATGACTGCCATATCGACGAGGTCAGGCTGATCCATGGCGATACCTGGAACGTCAACCCGATCGCGCTCAAGCGCGTCGAAAGGCTGTTCTGCAAGAACGAGCGCGCGGTGATCAGCACGCATCTGAAAAGCGGCGACGCCCTGACCCTGGTGCCGGTCGCCGCCATCCTGGTCGCGAGCATCCGCCTGCACTTTCTCGATCTCGTGCTCAACGGCCAGACGCGCGGGCCGCTCAACTACCCTTGCGATGTCGATGTGAAGAAGGGTGACGAGCTCGGCTGGTTCGAGCACGGCTCGACGATCATCGTGCTGGCGCCCGCCCATTTTGAGTTCTGCGACAACGTCACGGAGTGGGGGCGCGTCCGCGCCGGGGAACCGCTGCTGCGAATCTCCTAAAAGCGAAGGCCCTTCGGTCGCACGCAGAACAGGCGAGCCCGGCGTCTTGTTTGGACGCGACGCGGAACTTTCTGGCCTTCGCGCTAGTTCCTTGCGCAAGCTAAAGACAAAAGTGGGTTCACTGAC
Source organism: Bradyrhizobium sp. STM 3562 (assembly GCF_045571435.1). Taxonomy (NCBI): domain Bacteria; kingdom Pseudomonadati; phylum Pseudomonadota; class Alphaproteobacteria; order Hyphomicrobiales; family Nitrobacteraceae; genus Bradyrhizobium; species Bradyrhizobium sp. STM 3562. The sequence goes on along the minus strand of NZ_CP120694.1, from coordinate 7,236,139 downwards.
GGCTGCAGCAGGCGCCGCCGGTATCTAGGTGACATCGCGCCTTCAAATCAGGGCGTGCGCTCTCTGCGTACGCCCGGCTTGTGAAAACGTGCTATCGTCGTCGTACCAACTCGAACGGAAAGGCAGTGGATGGACATTGCCGGTGAGTTTGGGCCTTTTGCAGCAGCAGATGGCGCCGCCGATCTCGAAACACAGTTTCTAGTTCACCTCCGCGATTTCCTTCGCCGCGAGTGGCGCCTTCTCGCTCTGATCACCGCTTTGTCGTTTGGTGGTGGGGTTACGTACGTTGCCACGACGCCGCCCAAATACACCGCCACTGCGGACATGATCATCGATACCGAGAAGATCACCTGGACCCACAGCGAGATGTCCTCGGAGACCCGCTCCATCGATGATGCTGCGGTGGAAACCGAACTCGAGACGACCAGGTCCGAAAGAGTTCGAAGGTCTGTCGTTCATCAGCTCAATCTAACTGAAGATCCGGAGTTCGTCGGGCCCCGGCAGGGAATTCGAGCTCGCATCGTTGCCTTGCTCACGCAAGAACCCGGGTCGGACGCAACAAGCGACGAACCGATGCGACGGGCGCTCTCCACGATCAAGAACAATCTGCGCGTGACACGGGTAGGGCAGAGCTACGTGGAGCGGATCTCGTACACATCTCTCGACCCGGAAAAAGCGGCGAAGATAGCGAACACGTTTGCAGAGTCTTACATTGAAGACCAGCTTCAGGCGAAGTTCGACCAGATCCGTCGCGCAAGCGAATGGCTCGACGAGCGGATGCGCGCGCTCCGTCAACAGGCGAGCGATGCCTATAAGGCGGTTCAGGATTTTAAAACCGAAAAGAACATCATCATCGGCAAGGACGGCAAGCTGGCGAGCGACATCGAACTTGATCAGCTTGGTGTGGCGCTGGCCAGGGCGCGTGCCGACACCAGCCAGGCCCGGGCCAAGCTCGATCGCATCCAGCGGGTTCTCGAGCAGCGCTCCAACAATATGGGCGATTTCAGCATCCCCGACCCCGTTGTCACGGATGCCTTGAGCAGCCCCGTCGTCACCAAGCTGCGGCAGCAATTCCTGGACGATCAGGCCAGGCAGGCGGAATGGAACGCCAAATATGGCGTCAATCACATTGCGGTCAGGAATCTTCGTGCCGAAATGGCTGCCCTGCAGAGTTCGATTTGGGATGAGATTTCCCGGATTGCGGAGAGCTACAAGAGCGAGCTCCAGATAACCAAAAGCCAGGAAGAAGCCATCGACAAGCGGATGATGGAGGTGTTCCAGAAGTCCGGTGCGACAAGGCAGGCGCAAGTTCACCTGCGCGAACTGGAGAGCGGTGCCGAGACCTATCGCGGGATCTACGAGACGTTCCTGTCGAGGTTCACTCAAGCCCTGCAGCAGCAGTCGTTTCCCTCGACCGAGGCCCGCGTAGTGACCGAGGCGCCTGCTCCGCGCGAGCCAAGTTCGCCCAAGATCGCCTTGACTCTCGCCTTTGCGACGCTGTGCGGATTGGGATTTGGCGTGATGTCGGCGATCGCCCGCGAGCAGTTGATGAACCGCCGCATTCACACGCGCGATCAGCTCGAAAAGCTTGTCGGCTCTGCCTGCCTCGCGGTTCTGCCGGCGATATCCAAGCCGTTGGGCAGATTCCGGGAAAGTGACTCGTTGCCCTTCGTCCAGATCACCGAAGCCCCATGTTTCTCCGCGACCGCGGAAGCGCTGCGATACATGAAGGTTGCGATCGACCTTCATCCGGCGGGCGCCAAGATCATCGGCATCACGTCGGCGCTTCCGGGCGAGGGGAAGACAACTGTCACGGCTGCGTTTGCAGCCTTCCTCGCGGGGACCGGTGCGCGCACTCTTCTGATCGATGCCGACTTGCGCAGTCCCTCCGCGTCTCGAATGCTTGGCTATGCCGACAGGCCGGGGCTGATTGACATGGTCGAGAATGGGTTGGAATTCGAAAATCTCGTTATCACGGATCCGAACTTCAAGTTTGATGTCTTGGCGTCTCCCATCGCGGCGAGACCTTTCAGCAGCTCCGATGCGCTGAACTCGTCGGCGATCAAGGACATGCTGAAAGCGGCGCGCAACGAGTATGATTATGTCCTTTGCGACCTGCCCGCGGTCCTGCCGATCGTAGATGTCAAGGCAACGGCCCATCTTTTCGACGCGTTCATCCTGATCGTCGAATGGGGCGGCACGTCGACGAAGGAGATCCTCAACGCCGTACGCTCATCCCCGCTTCTTTCCGAACGTCTGCTGGGGACCGTTCTCAACAAGGCGGACGAGAAATTCCTGCGACGCTTCGAAGGCTATTCGGATCGGCGCGACGCCTACTACCGCGAGTCAGCCTGAGTGACCGCAGGCGCGCCATGACGAAGTGGGTATGCCGGCACGCGGGAACGAATCCAATCGCGCAAGCTTGATGCTGCAATGGGCCGATTAGACTCGGGCGTCCGTAATCGATGTCGGGAAAAGCGGAGACTGAGAGTCGGGCAACGAGCCAATCCGGGCGAACGCGGAACCGAAGAGAATTGGCGCGGACGCTCGGACTGGGCGTTGTCACCGGCGCTGCCGACGATGATTGCTCTGCAATCGGGACTTATGCGAGTGCAGGTGCGCAATTCGGGCTGAGCTTCCTTTGGACGGCCCCCGTCACCTTTCCGATGATGTTCGCCGTCGTCTATCTGTCCTCCAAATTGGGGCAGGTGACCGGCAAGGGCTTGTTTCAGGTCGTAAAGGAGCGCTATCCAAAATGGGTTCTGTGGCCGATGCTCATTGGTGTCCTTGCCGGAAACACCATTGAAGCCGGTGCAGACATCGCCGGCATGGCCGCGTGCCTGAACATCTTCTTTCCGGTCCCGCCCTTTCTGACCGTCGTCGCGGTCGCCTCGACCATTCTGCTGCTTCAGATATTCGGATCCTATACCTTCATTCGTAATATCTTTCGTTGGCTCGCGCTCTCGCTGTTCGCCTATGTCGGCTCTGCGTTCCTGGCAAGGCCGGATCTTTGGGAAGTGCTGCGAGGAACGTTTGTTCCGCATATCGAGCTATCAAGGGATTTTCTCTCGATCCTCGTCGCGGTGATCGGCACGACCCTGTCTGCCTATCTGTATACGTGGCAATCCAATGTCGAAGTCGAGGAAAAGATAGAGGAAGGAAAGACCAGGCTGTCCGATCGGCAGGGCGCCACCGAAGGCGAGCTCAGGCGATCACAACGGGACATCGTAGCCGGAATGGCGTTCTCGAACATCATCATGTACTTCATCATTCTGTCGACCGGGGCAACGCTGCACAAGGCCGGTCAAACCAACATCGAGGACGCAGCGCAAGCGGCGGAAGCGTTGCGACCCTTGGCCGGGAGCGCGGCGGCTTTCCTGTTCGCCATCGGCGTGATCGCTGTCGGATTCCTCGCCGTGCCGGTCATGACGACGGGCGCGGCGTACGATCTTGCCCAGGTCATGGGCTGGAAGAGCAGCTTGCACGCGCAGCCAAAGGAGGCGAAGGCGTTTTATGCCCTGATCGCGGGCTTTACATTGCTGGCCGTCCTGCTCAATGGCCTGGGCTTCAATCCAATGAAAGCCTTGGTGTATGCCGGAATTGTGCAGGGCTTTTCGACTCCGCCGTTGCTTTTGTTCATCGTCCTCATGACGAGCAACCGGGACCTCATGGGCGATAAGGTCAACAGCTTCTGGCTCAACGGGCTAAGCTGGCTTACGGTGGCTGCCATCTTCTCGGCAAGTATCGGGTTGCCCGTGAGCTGGTTGTTGTAGCACCGCTGTTGAGCCATTGCCTCGGCACGGCCGCGAGAAGGGGTAGAAGTGTTTCACCAAATCGACGGCCGGGAAATCATAAGCCAGAAAATGATCATGACTGCGCCAAATGCCGGAAAGCCAAAGGCGAACCAAATCCGGAACAGGATGTAGTACCGGACCGGCAGCGGTTTTCCCTCGCTTGCCGATATGGCTGCCAGATTGCGCATTTGAATCTGGATCCAGACGACGGGCAGCCAGAACACGCCGGTCAGAAGATACAAAGCCACCGAGAGCACAATCCAGCCTTCGGTCAGAGCGTAGCCCGCCTGAGAGGCAAGCGCTATTCCGGTCAGCGGTTGCACCACGACCGCCGTCGCCGTGAACAGACCATCCGCGAGCACAACGATGCGAGCCACGGCCGCAATGACCGTGGGGTCGCCGGTCAAATGAGCCCGAAGCATGAAGAACGCGATCCCTGCGCCCGTTCCGAGCAGCACCGAGGCGCCGATCAGGTGGAGATACTTCAAGAGAAAATACAGCGTCATCGTTCATCCAGAATCGCGAGCGCAATCAGATGCAGGACGAGGATCGGGATGATCTTGAAGAGAGGGCCGAGCGGCTCGCTCCACAGATCCGGGCGCAGCACAGTCGCAGCAACGGCGTAGAACGATGACAGCGCAAGCGCCGCGTACAAGCCATAGCGGGTCAGGGGACGCCACGCTATTCCGACGCCGATCGCCATATCCGCGAGCGCGCCAGCGATCACGGCGGCTCCCGACAAGGCTCCGGCCCCTGTGCTTCGCATCAATTGAACTCCGCTCGCATATCCCGACGTCAGCGAGATCAGTCCCGTTCCGATCCAGAATGCCACCAGCACCGGAAAGAGCACCGCCTTGAGCAGATACAATCGAGCAAACCATTTGTCTTGAATGGCCGCCGGTTCGGCCGCCAGCGCCCGTTGAAGAGATTGAGGTCGAATGCCGGTGACGGACATCCACGGCGCGGGGTCCCCGATGGCTCCTCGTGCGATTTCCAGCGCGGCGTTGGTTCGCATCGGGGGACGCCAGCCGAGCGCACTGACCAGATCGCCGAGACGGTATAGAACGCGGGACAGCGGCCTTGGAACGATGATCGTATGAGCAGGGCGCCAGCCATACCAGTTTCGATATTGCGCGACGACATCTCCCATCTGCAGTCGGTCGGGACCGGCGAGTTCCAGTTCGAGGCGCGAGGGGGCATCCGCCTTCAGGAAGAATGAGATCGTCGCCAGGACGTCCGAGAGCTGCACCACCTGAAGCGGCTGCGTGTCGGGCATCAGCGGCACAACCGGCAGGCTGGCAAGGGAGCGGATCAGAGCGCTGGCGCCGAACGCGGATCGGCCGAGCACCACCGAAGGCCTCAGGATCACCCACTCCAGATCTCGCGTCACCAATTGTCGGTCGCCTGCATATTTGGTCGAGGAGAACGCCGAGGGCCGCTCCCTGTCGACGCCGATTGCGGACAGATGGATAACTCGGCGGATACCGCTTTGCTCGCACGCAGCGAACAACGTGGCCACTCCGGTCGAATGAACGCCCTCCGTACATTCTTGAGGACTGTCCTGCAGAACGCCGGCGCAATTGACCACTGCCTCGATGCCAGCGAGATAAGGCAACCAGTCAGCGGCCTCGCGCATGGACGCGATATCGACAATGGCCCAGCCCTTGAGCCTCACGGATCGGGAGCGGTGGCGGGCGAGGCCAATGATGTCGTGCCCCTCCTGCATGAGGCGATACGCAAGCGCGGATCCGATCAATCCGGTCGCGCCGGTAAGAAGAATCTTCATCGCGATCGCATCGTGCGATGTCTGTCCATTGTCCCGCGCGGTGGCTGTCTCAGCGCTGTCTCCTGCGCCGCCTGCGCAGTTTCCATGGGCGGCGCGTATCAGGCGCCTTCGGACGCTCTATTTCCGCCTCGGCTCCGAGCCCAACGATTGGGCAAGCTGCAGGTGCTTCTCCAGCACCGAACCGGCGGGACGGCTGTGTTCCCGGCTATGCGAGTTCAATTACAGCCGCTTACATTGGTTCCTGTCGGAGCTCCGTTGATCATTTCGGAGGCCGCTGATACCATCCGGCTCATGATGAGCACTCTCCACATCGCCTCAATCTTTTTCCTGAGCCGCTGATAGCGGCCCATGCGGGTGAGCGACGGCACCAGGTCACGGCTGATGCCTTCAAGACGAGAACCGGCCGATAACCCTGCCTGAAGCGGGCAGGGATGGTGGTCAAGCGATGTGGGACTTTCATGCCTATCCATGAACACGAACTGGCACGCGTATTAAGCGACGCGCAGATACAGCAATTCATTCGAGATGGCTTCGTCCGGATCGATCAAGCCTTTCCGCGCAAACTCGCGGAGGAAGGCCGCGAGATCATGTGGCGGGATCTTCCTTGTGATCCCGGCAACCCTGCGACCTGGAGCAAACCGGTCATTCGACTTCCCGGATACGGCCAAGAACCCTTCAGGAAAGCGGTCACTACGCCAACGCTTCATGCGTCGTTCGATCAGTTGGTCGGGAAAGGACGTTGGCGTCCGCGTGACGGTCTTGGCACCTTCCCGATACGCTTTCCGCATCCCGATGATCCCGGCGACGCCGGATGGCATATCGATGTCAGCTTTCCTGGACCGACTGGACGCTGGGACGAGAACAAGGACTTCTCGGATTGGCGTGTAAACGTAATTTCGCGCGGTCGCGCGCTCCTTATGCTGTTTCTGTTCTCCGATGTTGGAGAGAACGACGCGCCCACGCGCATCAAGGTCGGGTCGCATCGGGACGTCGCCAGACACCTCCAGCCGGCCGGCGAGGCGGGGCTGTCGCATGGTGAACTGGATAAATTCTGCGCGACACTGCATAGACCGCTGGCGCTGGCGGCGGGGCGCGCGGGTGATGTCTATCTCTGCCATCCATTTCTGGTTCATGCGGCGCAAATGCATCGAGGCAAGGAGCCGCGCTTCATGGCCCAGCCGCCGCTTCATCCCAAGGAGCCATTCCGGCTCAATCGCGAGGACGGCGCCTATTCGCCGGTTGAGTTGGCGATCCGGCTCGCATTGCAGGAGAGTTGAGGCAAGGAACACTCTTTGATCTCCCTGACATCGCGCGATGTTCGTTTTGGTGGGCGCACGCGAGATCTACGCAATCAATCCATGCCGTTCGTAATCTCGATTTTGTCGCCGCCAGGCCCTATATCGTCGCGGTCGATTCTTTCATCTCTGGCTGATCCTTAAGGAAACGGGATGGCGCGGGCGCCTGTTCTGGCGGCGGGAGGCATTGTGCTGCGGCGGGCGAGCCCGCCGCAGGTTGCGGTGGTGCGCCTGCGCAAGCGCAATGAATGGGTATTGCCGAAAGGCAAGCTCGATGACGGCGAGACGCCGCGCGATGCCGCCGAGCGCGAAGTCAACGAAGAGACCGGGTACGATGTCACCGTGCATGAATTTCTCGGCACGCTGGTCTATGAGTCGGGCGGGCGCTCCAAGGTCGTGCATTATTGGCGCATGGAGGCCAATGGCGGGCCGGCCTATGAGCTGATGAACGACATCCGGGAGGTCGACTGGCTGCCGCTGGATGCGGCGGTGGAACGGCTGTCCCGCGCCTATGAGCGCGCGTTCCTCGCCAATGTCGGTCCGCTGGCGCTGGAAGCCGCGACCTCGAACGTCGCGCGCGAGAGGGCAAAACCATCCTCACAGAAGAAACGGCGCAGCCGGCCCGTGCCGTCGGCGGAGCCGCCGCTCGCCGCGCCTGCTCTGTCCCGCCCGCCGGTCGAGGTGCCCGCAACGAGGACGGAGCCTGTTATGGATGGGGCAAGTGCAGACCTCTCTGACGAGGTGGCGGCGGTCGAAAAGCCGGAGCTCGTGGCGGCCGGGGCCGGTCCGGCCGAGACATCGGAACCGAGCGATGACTTCGCCACCACGACCGCCGAACCGCGCCGTAGGACGCTTACCGCGTTGCTGCGCGATTGGCTGCGGCGCGCGGTGTAAGTCTCGACGCTCAGCCGCAGCGCCGCCGAGCCTCGGAACATAGTCGACTTAAAGGCCCATTTGGCGGTGCTCGCGCGCAATAGTGGCACCCCGATGCCGCCGGCGGTTGTCCTTAAATACACGCCGATTTCGTAAACGCACGCTGACCGGCCCGTGATCGAACCATCGTCATCGCAACGAATTGTTCCTCCTGCTACTTCACGTGCAGCCGTACAGGCGTGGACCGCTGCTTTGCTTTCCGGAGGGATTGCATGAACCGACCACCCGTAGCCCAGGCGGGCCCTCGACAGACCTCGACGCCCGCCACCTTCCCGGTAACACTCACGATCAACGGCGAGAAGCGCACGCTGGACGTTGCGCCTTGGACCACGCTGCTTGACCTGCTTCGCGACAGGTTCGACCTGACCGGCACCAAGAAAGGCTGCGACCACGGTCAGTGCGGCGCCTGCACGGTCCTGCTCGACGGGCGGCGAGTGACGGCGTGCCTCACGCTCGCCGTCATGAAGGACGGCTCCGATGTCGTCACCATCGAGGGGCTCGCAAATGGCGATGCGCTGCATCCCCTGCAGCAGGCTTTCATCGATCATGACGCGTTTCAGTGCGGCTACTGCACGCCGGGGCAGATCTGTTCGGCGGCCGGGTTGATCGCGGAAGGGAAGGCAAAGACCGCCGACGAGATCCGCGAATTGATGAGCGGCAACATATGCCGCTGCGGCGCATACCCCAACATCGTTGCCGCCGTTCAGCAGGCAATGAGCGCGATGGGAGGCAAGCCGTGAACAATTTCGAATATTCGCGGGCGACCGATGTTGCCGATGCCGTCAGGCAGATTGCGGCCGATCCGGCGGCCAAGTTCATCGCCGGCGGGACCAACCTCGTCGATCTCATGAAGTATGACGTCGAACGTCCGGCGCGGCTGATCGACATCACGCGCCTGCCGCTCAAGAGCGTCGAGGAGACGAGGGGCGGCGGCGTGCGCATCGGCGCGCTGGTGCCGAACAGCGATCTCGCCTATCACCCGCTGATCGAGCAGCGCTATCCGCTGCTGTCCAGCGCGATCCTCGCCGGTGCCTCGGCGCAGCTTCGCAACATGGCGTCCACCGGCGGCAATCTCCTGCAGCGAACGCGCTGCTTCTATTTCTATGACGTCGCAACGCCCTGCAACAAGCGCGAGCCCGGTTCCGGCTGCGCGGCGATCAACGGCATCAACCGCATCAACGCCATTCTCGGCACCAGCGAGGCCTGCATCGCGACGCATCCGTCCGATATGTGCGTTGCGCTGGCGGCGCTGGAGGCCAAGGTGCACGTGATGGGCTCCTCCGGCGAGCGCAGCATCGCGTTCGAGGATTTCCATCGGCTGCCTGGCGACACCCCGCATCTCGACAACAATCTCGGGACGAACGAGGTGGTGACGGCGATCGAACTGCCGGCCGAGGGCTATGCCGAAAACTACAGTTACTTGAAGATTCGCGACCGGCTGTCCTATGCCTTTGCGCTGGTATCGGTCGCGGCCGCGCTCAAGCTCGACGGCGGCCGCATCAAGGAGGCGCGCCTTGCGCTTGGCGGCGTCGCGCACAAGCCCTGGCGCAATCGCGACGCCGAAGCCGCGCTGCGCGGCGAGGCTCCCGGCAGGGCCGCCTTCGAGAAGGCCGCCGACGCGCTTCTCGCGGGCGCCAAGGGCTATTCGCACAACAGCTTCAAGATCGGTCTTGCGCGGCGCGCGATCATCCGCACGCTGACTCAGGCGGCGAACGCCACGCCGCAAATCCAGTCCGTCAAGAAGATCCGGTGAACGTCATGGCACCAAGCATCGGCACATCCACCTCCCGCGTCGACGGCCGCGCCAAGGTTACGGGACTGGCCAAATATGCCGGCGAGTTCGCGGCGTCCGATCTCGCCTATGGAGCGGTGGTCACGTCTACCATCGCCAAGGGCCGCATCGCGCGCATCGATGCGAGCGGCGCGCTTGCGGTGCGAGGTGTGCTCGCCGTGCTCACGCACGCCGACCGTCCGAAGATGGCGGGGCGCGACGACGATTATCACGACGACGTCGCGCCGGAAGGCGGCTCGCCGTTCCGCCCGCTCTACGACGACAAGATCAAATTCAACGGCCAGCCGATCGCGCTGGTCCTTGCGGAGGATTGGGAGACCGCGGTCTTTGCGGCAACGCTCGTGCAGGTCGATTACGAAGCGGATGGTTTTTCGACCGATCTGCGCGCGCGCCTGGAGCAGGCGCACACCGTCGACAAACCGCAGAAGCCGCGCGGCGATGCCGCGAAGGCGTTTGCCGGCGCAGCGGTGCGGCATGAGGCCGAATATTTCATCCCGGCCGAATATCACAACCCGATGGAACTGTTCGCCGCGACCGTCGTCTGGAACGGCGGCGGCAAGCTCACCATCTACGACAAGACGCAAGGCGTGCAGAACGTGCAGCGCTATGTCTGTGGCGTGTTCGGACTAAAGCCGGACGATGTGCGCGTGATGTCGCCCTTCGTCGGCGGCGCATTCGGCATCGGCTTGCGTCCCCAATATGAGGTCGTGCTGGCAACGCTCGGCGCACTCAAGCTCAAGCGCTCGGTGCGCGTCGTGCTCAGCCGCGCCCAGATGTACGGGCTAAGCTATCGCCCCGCCACCATCGAGCGGGTTTCGCTCGGCGCGAACGCCGGCGGCGCGCTCGATGCGGTCGTCTATGAAGCCGTCGCGATGACCTCGCAACACGAGGATTTCTCGCGCAACGATGCCGGCTGGGCGGAGCAGCTCTACGCCTCGCCCAACGCGCGCTATGCGCACAGGCTCGTGCCGCTCGACGTGATGACGCCCTGCGACATGCGCGCGCCGGGCGCCGCCACCGGGGTCTATGCACTGGAATGCGCGATGGACGAACTCGCCGTCGCGTTGAAGCTCGATCCGCTGCTGTTGCGGCTGCGCTGCTACTCGGATCGCGACCAGGAGAGCGGCCTGCCTTACAGCAGCAAGCAGCTCAAGGAATGCTATCGACAGGGCGCCCAGGCGTTTGGATGGGATAGGCGCAGTCCGGCGCCGCGTTCGATGCGGGACGGAAGCGAACTGGTGGGCTGGGGAATGGCGAGCGGCGTCTGGGAGGCGCTGCAGATGCCGTTCTCGGCGCGGATCGTACTCACGGCCAACGGTCACGCCGAGATTTCCACCGCCGCCACCGACATCGGCACCGGCACCTATACCATCGTGGCGCAGGTCGCGGCCGACATGCTCGGCCTGCCGCTCGACAGCGTGACCGTGAAGCTCGGGGATTCCACCCTGCCGACGGCGCAGGTCGAGGGCGGCTCGTGGACCGCCGCGTCGGTGGCGCACGCGATCGTCAACGCCGCGGACGATGTCCGCAAGGAGCTGCTGTCGGTCGCGCAAACCATGCCGGGCTCGCCGCTGAGCGGTCTTGCGCCGGACGACGTCGTGCTGGTCGATGGCGCGCTCGCCAGCAAGAGCGACGGGGGCCGGGTCGTCGCGGTCGCGGACGTCATGCGTCATGGCAAGATGGAGCGGCTGGAGAAGGAGCGATCCTCCGACTTCAAGGAGGACGACAAGCATGCGCGCAATACGCACTCGGCGGTCTTCGCCGAGGTCAAGGTGGATGAAGAGCTTGGCGTGATCCGTGTGACACGGGTGGTTAGCGCGGTTGCCGCAGGACGAATCATCAATACCAAGACCGCGGCCAGCCAGATCATGGGCGGCGTGGTGTGGGGAATCGGCATGGCGCTGCATGAGGAGGCGCTGACCGATCACGCCTTCGGCCGGGTGATGAACGCCAACATCGCGGAGTACCACGTTCCGGTGAACGCCGATGTCCACGATATCAAGGTGATTTTCGTCGACGAGCCGGACAGCGTCATCAACCCGATGGGCATCAAGGGGGTCGGCGAAATCGGCATCGTCGGCGTCGCGGCGGCCGTCGCCAACGCCGTCTATCATGCGACGGGCAAGCGCGTGCGCGATCTTCCCATCACGCTGGACAAGCTCGCGCGGTGAGGCTCGCGCGCGAGCGCGGAGAGCATTTCTAATGCTTCTTCTCGCGCTTGGGCGCGAGTAGCCGCGGCTTTTGCAGGCCCGGTCGGTTCGGCCCGGGAGCTCTCTGGACGCCGGGCGGGCCGCCTGGCAGGCCGCCTTGGCGAACGGCTGGCTGCGACGGCGACGGGCTCTCACCCTGCCGCTGCGGAGTGGCGGGTTGTGTGCCCGGCCTGGTGTTGAACTTCTCGCCCGGTCGCGGCGTCTGCTTCGGCGCCTGCGGGGTTCGCTGCTGCTGCTGACCGCCCCGGTTCGGCGCGCCTTGCTGCGGCTGTCCGGACGGGTTTTGTCCAGGCGCCTGATTTTGCCGCTGCGGGCCCGGCGGCCGGTTGCCGCGGTTAGGTGTGTTCGGCCCGGGCGGATTGGCGCGGCGCAGCGCGCGCTGCTCGGTGACGATCTGGCGGCCGACGTTCTGTGCGCTGTGCACCTGGCGCACAAAGCCCTGGTCGCGCGCGACCTGTTGCGGCGAGATGGTCAGCGGCATAGCCGTCGGCCGCGCGCCGCCGATACCGGGGCGGATGGTGAAGCCGCTCGCGCCTTGCGTCAGCGCGCCGAGCCGTGTCCCTGAACGATCGTTGACCTCGATGCGGCCGACATGGCCGTCCGCGTCAGGATAAAGCTTGATGTTCACATTGCTGGCGCCGCCGCCCTCCGGCACTTCCACGAGACCCGTCGTGCCGCGAATGCCGAGCGTCGAGGTCGGCGTGGTGATCTTCATGTCGCCGGTTTTCGCCACCGCGGCCGCGACGAAGGCGACCGTGCCCTTGCCGATATCGAAAATGCCGGCGTTGCTCTTGCCGCCATCCTCGTAGACGTAATTGTCGATGGTGATCTTCGCGTTCGCCGACAGATTGAAGGTCGTGGCGTCATTGAAGGTGATGCCGAGCGAGGAGCTCGACGAGGTCTGCACCGTGTCGTTGAGAAAGATGTCGTCGCGCAAGTGCAGCGGCAGCGAGTCCTTGTTGCGGATCACGGTGACGGTTCCGGTCAGCGTGACGACGTTGCCGATCGGCTCCTCGGCGGCGGGCGCAGGCGAGGGCGCGCTTGCGGCGGGCGCTGCCGGCGTGCTTGGTGCCGGCTGAGCCTGCGCCAGCCGGACTAGGTCGGGCGCCGCATCGGGTGCGATCGATGCGGTTTCATCTGATGGCGCCGGCATCGCCGCGACCTTTGCCGAGGCGCCGAGCATCAGCGGGCCGACAAGCGCGAGCGTCAGCCAAAGCCTCTGTGATGTCACGATCCAACCTGCCCAAAGAATCGACCGGACCGAGTAGGGCGGCTGCCGGCTGAACCGCGCGTGAACGTTCACGCGCTTTCCGGGTCTTGCCGCCAGGTCATTCCGGGGCGCCTCGACAGAGGCGAACTCCGATGTGCAATTGCACGTGAGAGAATCTCGAGGTTCCGGGTTTCGGTCCATCCAAGTCGGCTGTTGCCGATTTGGACAACAATGTCGCTGAACTCGGGTAAACCCGGGTTCAGCGGACCGCTCCGGAACGACGGCAGGAGGTGACAGCAATCCCCTCTGTTACATCAAAAGCCCGGCGGTTGAAGCAAACGCCGGGCTCGAAAAACCTGCTGCGTTAGCGTTCAGAAGACGCCGAGCACGATCGCGGCGACGAAGGCAAGCGCGACATACACGGCGACCACACTCAATCTGTTGACCATGGTCATTGCAGTCCCCTCGGATGAATTCGCTGCCCACATCTCGCCACACATCTTAGTGAGCGCACCACGGCGTAAAAAGTCAGCATAGCTGTCCATCGCGCATCGTGCAGCGCAGGCAGCGTGGTTAAAGGTCCGTGAAAACAACGCGTTGATGAGTCCTTAAGTAAATTCGCGCAAACGTTTGCGGATGACGCGCGGAGTTCGTTTGTATCTCGTCGGCTCCATCGTCCTTGTTTCGCTGGCAGGTTGCGGCCGCGGGTTTTTCCAGGCCGAACGCGAACCCTGGCGGGCCGAGGCCGAAGTCGCCTGCCTGAAATCCGGCGCGGTGAAAGAGGGGCCGGACGTCGTCCGCATCGACCCGATCTCCGGTCCCGGCGTCTGCGGCGCCGACTATCCGTTGAGAGTATCGGCGCTCGGCGAGGACACATCCCCCGCTTACGGCTTTGCCGATGAAGATTTGCGGCCGCCGGCGCCGATCGGCAACCAGCCGCGCTGGCCAATCGCGCGACAGCCGCCGGCTTCACCGCCTGCGCCACTACCGCAGGCGTCGTATCCGCAGTCCTATCCTTCGTCCTATCCGCCCGCGCAAGGCGCGTCGCAATCGTCTTATCCGCAAAGCTCTTATCCGCAGACTTCGACCTATCCGGACCAGGCCAATCGTCAGCCCGCCCATGGCGCGGCACCGAACGGTCCGATCTCGTTGTCGGCGCCCGGCGTTCCACCTGATCAGGACCAGATCAATCTGCCGCCGGACGGCGCGCCGCCGGCGAATGCGCCGATGGGGCGCGCGCCCTACAGCCAGCAGGGTTATCCGACGCAAGCCTATCCGCCGCGCGCCGGCGCCGGCACGCCTTATCCGCAAGCCGACGGGCAATTGCCGCGGCTCGGCCCCGGCTCCGGCAATTCCGTCGCCGCGGTCGGACCGGTTGCGGTGAAGCCGGCGGCGACGCTGGCCTGTCCGATCGTCTCAGCGCTCGATCGCTGGCTCGACGAATCCGTGCAGCCTGCCGCTCAGCGCTGGTTCGGTGCGCGCGTGGTCGAGATCAAGCAGATCTCCGCCTATTCCTGCCGCGGCATGAACGGCAATCCGAACGCGCATATTTCCGAACATGCCTTCGGCAACGCGCTCGACATCGCCGCCTTCACGCTGGCCGATGGACGGCGCATCACGGTCAAGGACGGCTGGCGCGGTCTTCCCGAAGAGCAGGGCTTTTTGCGCGATATCCAGGGGGCAGCGTGCCAGCAGTTCACCACCGTGCTCGCGCCGGGCTCCAACGTCTACCACTACGATCATATCCACGTGGATTTGATGCGACGCGCCAGCCGTCGCCTGATCTGCGAGCCGGCTGCCGTCTCGGGCGAGGAAGTCGCCGCCCGCGCCATGCGTCGCAATCCTTACGCCGCGCGCGATCCTTACGTGACAGGTTCGCTCGGCGGCCATAAGGAAGCCGCGCGCCGCAACAAGCGCGAGAGGGGCAGCGACGAAGACGACTACGAGGATGAATAGTCGTCGAAGCGGGCTATAGCCCGGGTGAGCGAAGCGATACCCGGGACCGCGAAATAGCCCTCCCTCACATCGCTCCGCTCATGGGGGCTAAGCTCCTCTCACACCCTGCGAAACCGGCTGAACTGAAAACGCTGGATCGCGCCCCACGGCGTCCGATGCGCCTCGGTGCTGCTATCGGCGAGCTCGAAGGCAGGGCCGAGCGTCTGCGCCAGGCTGCTCGAATCGTAGCGCTGGACCGGCAAGCCGCTGCATCTTTCGGGACCATCCAGCGCGAAGGTGCCGATGATGACCTGGCTGCCTGGTGCCGTGGCTGATCGCAGAGCGTTAGCATAGGCGGCGCGATCGGCCGGCTCGGTCAGGAAGTGGAACGCCGCGCGATCATGCCAGACATCGTAGATTTGGCTCGGCGTCCATTGTGTGATGTCGGCGACGATCCAGTCGACCTCTGCGCTTCGCTCCCCGAGCCGCATCTTCGCGGTCTCAAGCGCCGCGGCCGAAATATCGAGCACTGTGATTGCTCGAAATCCTTGCTCCAGCAGCGCATCCGCCAGCCGTGATGCACCGCCGCCGACATCGATGATGCGGGAGTCGCGCGTGGCGTTCGCATCTCCGATCAGGCGCAGCGATATTGCCGGGTTCTCCTGAAACCAGCTCACCTCGTCCTCGGCCTTGCTGGTGTAGACGTTCTCCCAATGCGACATGCGATCGGTCATGTCTGCCTCTTCTTCGCGTAACGGTCGGATCCTCCGGGCACCAGCGGCAGTATACCCCACTGCCCCGCAATCTCACGTCTTTGAGAGCAGCTTGTATAGGTAGCCGCTTGGCGCAACGGAACCGTTGAAATGATGGAGAAAATATCAAGCGCCTCGGCTGTGCCGACGTACGGTGAACCAGCACAGGTTGCGGCCGGACGAATCAGGACCATCTGAAGAAAGAACAAGAAGTCCACGGGTATCTCCACGTAACCGGTTCCGCATCGGGCAACGCACCTCCAACCCGAACCAGGAGACCGCCATGTCAGAGCGCCTCAACCGCGGCCGCCGCCGCTTCCTTGGCGTTGCCGCCGGAACCCTCGTTTCGAGCCAACTCGCCCTTGTTGCTTCCGCACGTGCGGAAGCCGCGCAGACGAATCCACCGCTGCCCGCGACCAAGCCGGGTGGGCACACCTCGTTTGAACAATTGAAGCAGATTGACGCCGGACTGCTCAATGTCGGCTACGCCGAAGCCGGCCCGGCCAATGGTCCGGTGGTGATCCTGCTGCATGGCTGGCCCTATGACATCTACAGCTATGTCGATGTGGCGCCGGCGTTGGCGTCGGCCGGCTATCGCGTGATCATTCCCTATTTGCGCGGCTACGGCACCACCAGCTTTCGCTCGGATGCGACCTTCCGCAGCGGTCAGCCGGCGGCCGTGGCGGTGGATATCGTCGCGCTGATGGATGCGCTCGACATCGCGCAGGCGACGCTCGCCGGTTATGACTGGGGTGCGCGCACCGCCAACATCATTGCGGCGCTCTGGCCCGAGCGCTGCAAAGGCATGGTTTCCGTCAGCGGCTATCTGATCGGCAGCCAGGAGCTGGGCAAGAAGCCCCTGCCGCCGCAGGCCGAAGTGCAATGGTGGTACCAGTTCTATTTCGCCACCGAGCGCGGCCGCGCCGGCTACGAGAAATACCGGCGCGATTTCGCGAAACTGATCTGGCGAACGGCTTCCCCGAATTGGAATTTCGACGATGCCACCTTCGAGCGCAGCGCCGCCGCCTTCGACAATCCTGATCACGTCGATATCGTGATTCACAATTATCGCTGGCGTCTTGGCCTCGCCGAGGGCGACTATCTCGAGCTGGAGAAAAAGCTCGCGACCTTTCCCGTGGTCTCCGTGCCCACCATCACCCTGGAGGGCGACGCCAACGGCGCGCCGCACCCCGAGCCGAGCGCCTATGCGAAGAAATTTGTCGGCAAGTACGAGCACCGCCCGATCGCCGGCGGCATCGGCCACAATCTCCCGCAGGAAGCGCCGCAAGCCTTTGCGCAGGCTGTCATTGATGTCAGCAGGAGCTGAGGCATCAGGGATTCGTAGGCGCAATGGCGACAACCTATCGCGCCGAGGCGTGGCGGACCGCGCTAGCGCTGCGGCGCGAGCAGGTCGACCACGAGCTCCGAAGGCCGGCAGAGGCGCACGCCGGCGGGCGTCACAACGATCGGCCGATTGATCAGGATCGGATGCGCCACCATGGCGTCAAGCAGCTCGTCATCGCTCAGGGCCGGATCGTCGAGGCCCAGTTCACGATAGAGCGTCTCCTTTTCGCGCAGAAGCGCACGCACTGGTATGTCCATGCGCGCGATCAGCCGTTTCAGCAGGGCGCGCGTCGGCGGTGTCTTGAGATATTCGACGATATGCGGCTCGATTCCGGCGTTGCGGATCATGGCGAGCGTGTTGCGCGAGGTCCCGCAATCCGGGTTATGATAGATGATGACGTCCATTCGTGTAACCTTCCTCAGCTCAGGCTAAAATATTGGGCGAAGGTCTACCACTGCCGGAGAAGCCCGTCCTTTCAGTTTCTTGCGGACGGCGCCTTGTCAGCGTGACCGAAACGCTCGCAATGCGCTGCGCCAAAAAGCTAATTTGCTGAGCGGAATCAAGGCAGCATAGCGCGTCCAGATCTGCTCGCAAAAATAAATCGCTTCGCGATCACCCCAAATCAGTCGCATCCTTCACGCGTTCCGGCCCGAAATCGAGGGGCGTATCGCGATCGTCACGAACGTTGGGCTCGGAATGCGGTGGACGCGTTGATGCTAACTGACGAGCAGCGTTGGCGCGGACGGCGAAGTCGTGTGGTCCTGGCGCGCCCATGCAGGCGCCAAGTCGGCGACGATGCTTAATGCTCGCGCCGGCGACGGTGGCAACAAGCTGGTTCACCGGGGAGAGTACGAAGTAAGCCGTAAACCACTGCGCAGGGAAGGCCGGTGCGACTCCGCCTTACCTGTGGTTACTCCCGTGTGCGCTTTTGCGCAATTCTTGCACACGGGGCCGCGGGTGCGGCGGGCACCCGGCCTTCCCTGCGCCCTCTGATCTCCGAGGAGGGTGGTCGTGAGCAAAACTCGGACGCGCATCGCGTCGCGAGAATGTTGAGTTGTGGCCGCAGCGTGACTGGTGACCATCCTTCGAGACGCCGCGGAGTTTATCATCGGGCCACGCTTTGCGCGGAGCCGTTGGCTCCCCAAGATGAGGTCGTCATGCGCGGCAAAGAGTCAAACCTCATAAACAGTCCAACCTTGTGGTGAGGAGGCGCGCGAGCGCCGTCTCGAACCATGAGGCCCCGGAGGCTGCAATGACCGCAAGCATCTATCAGAATGGCAATAGCCGTGGCTTTCGCCGTGATGATGGTGCCTTAGTTCGCCTTCACCTGATACGCCGCCAGGAACATCCGCACCGCGCTTGCCACGACCTTGCGGATGCGTTCGGGCGAGGGGGCAGGCGCCGCCTGGAAAATGAAGGGGAGAAACAGCGTGGCCTGGCACATCAGCGGGAATTGCGCGGCGGCGAGCTGGCAGTCGTCGATCGCAAGCTCGCCCAGCTTCACACGTGCGTTCAGGAAGGCGGCGAGCCGGTTGATGGTTCTTTCCAGCACACGGTCGTAATAGCGCCGGCCGACATCGGGCATGCGCTCGGCAATCGACATCACGGTGCGGATTGCGGATCCGCCGCCGGGCCGGCAGACCATCGCGATATAAGCCTCGCCAAATTCCTGCAGCGTCGTCGGTGCATCGCGCGCGGGATCGAAGTTGAAGATAAGGTTGCCTTGCTCGACCACCTCCTGTTCGATGATGGCTTCGAACAGCGCGCATTTGTCCGCGAAATAGACGTAGAGCGTTCCCTTGGAAACGGCGGCGGCGCGCGCGATCTCACCCATGCTGGCGCCGTCAAAGCCCAGATCCATGAACACCTTGCGCGCGCCATCGAGAATCTGACGGCGTTTCGCGGAGTCCTCCTCACCGGCGGCCCGAATAGAATGTGGATCGACTGCAACCATTGGTTTAGGCTCTGGAAGAAGATTTTTGCGCTGCGAAACCCTGAGGAAAGGCTCGCAGGCTATCCTCCACGCATCGAAATGTAGATTGACCGAACGGTTCGGTCAATGATAATTGTAAGTTCATGCGGGTCGGCGGCAGCCGCAGTGGCTCTTTGTGGTCCGCGATTGTGAGTGGGGAGGCCAAGCATGGCCGCAGCAAGAGACCAGGCCGCGCGCATCCTTCGTCCCGAACCGGACAAGGACGAGGCCGGCGCCGCCCATGATGCATCGGCCGCCGCGGCTGAGACGCTCCGCGCTCCCGCAAGCGACGAAACCAAGCGCAGGCTTCCCGAGACGCCCGCGCCTGCCACCGACAAGCCGGCGCCGGCCGCTCCGCAAACGTCCGCACCTGCGCCCGCAAAAAAGTCCGGCAAGCGTAAGCTGGTCCTGACGGGGATCTTTGCGCTGCTGGCACTCGCCGTTGCTGCCTACGGCGCATATTATCTGCTGGTTGGAC
Organism: Bradyrhizobium sp. STM 3562; assembly: GCF_045571435.1. Classification (NCBI taxonomy): domain Bacteria; kingdom Pseudomonadati; phylum Pseudomonadota; class Alphaproteobacteria; order Hyphomicrobiales; family Nitrobacteraceae; genus Bradyrhizobium; species Bradyrhizobium sp. STM 3562. The sequence goes on along the minus strand of NZ_CP120694.1, from coordinate 7,216,637 downwards.
GCTTCTATATCTCGACCGACGACGCCTATGTCCGCGCCAACAACACCATGCTAGGCGCGCGGGTGAGCGGCCACATCGCCGCAATTCTTCCCGCCGACAATTCGCTGGTTCACAAGGGCGACGTGGTGCTGCGGATCGATGATGGCGATTACCGTATTGCGGTCGATGCCGCGCGCACCAAGATCGCGACGCAGGAAGCGACCATCGCGCGTATCGGCCGCCAGATCGCGGCCCAGCAGAGCGCGGTCGAGCAGGCGCAAGCCAATCTCGCCTCCGCCGAAGCTGCGCTGAAGCGCGCCGGTCTCGACTATGATCGTCAGCAAACGCTGAGCAACAAGGGCTTTGCCTCGCATGCCACTTTCGAGCAGTCCGAAGCCGCGCGCGACCAGGGCGTTGCCGGCGTCAAGGCCGCGCAAGCGGCTTACGACAATGCGCGCGACATGGTCGAGGTGACCAAGGCGCAGCAGGCGGAAGCCGAGGCCCAGCTCGCGGAGTTGAAGACGTCACTGGCAAAAGCCGAGCGCGATCTCGACTTCGCGGCGGTGCGCGCGCCGGTCGATGGCACCTTTTCCAATCGTCTCGTCAATGTCGGCGATTTCGTCTCCGTCGGCCAGCGGCTCGGCAATGTCGTTCCGCTCGATGACGTCTACATCGATGCCAATTTCAAGGAAACGCAGCTCAAGCGTATCCGTCCCGGCCAGAGCGTGATTGTCTCGGTCGATGCCTATGGCCATCGAAAATTTGCCGGAAAAGTCGAAAGCATTTCACCCGCTGCAGGCTCGGTGTTCACGCTGCTGCCGCCGGACAACGCCACCGGCAATTTCACCAAGATCGTGCAGCGGCTGCCGGTGCGCATCCGGGTGCCAAAAGCCGTCGCCCGTGAAAACCTGCTGCGCGCCGGCATGTCGGTTTACGCAACCGTGGACACCACCAAGGGCGCCGACGACGCCGACAGCGACGCCGATCTCGACTCGCCGACGATGATTCATCCGCAGTAGCGGTGCATTGATGAAGCGCCTCCAGCATCCGCGAGGTCCGTCCACCTCTCCCCAGCGGGGAGAGGTGGACTTGCGCAGCAAGTCGGGTGAGGGGGCGCTGCTCTCTCGAGGGACCGTAATCCCTCACCCGGACCGCATCGTCGATGCGATCCGACCTCTCCCTTTGGGAGAGGTCAATCTTCGCTGTCGCGAGAGCAGGATTAACTGAACCATGGCGAACGCCACCACCGCAACACCCGCAATGATGAGCGCGCCGCCGGCGGCCGATCGCATTGCGCCGCGGCGGCTGATCGCGTTTCTCATCATGGTGTTCGGGATGTTCATGTCGATCCTGGACATCCAGATCGTCTCGGCATCGCTGACCGACATCCAGGCCGGCCTGTCCGCGAGCTCGACCGAGGTGTCGTGGGTGCAGACCGCCTATCTGATCGCCGAAGTCATCGCGATCCCGCTGTCCGGCTTCCTGTCGCGCGCGCTCGGCACGCGGCTGTTGTTCGCGATCTCGGCTTCCGGCTTCACCTTCTCGAGCCTGTTGTGCGGCTTTTCTTCTTCCAGCGAAGAGATGATCCTGTGGCGCGCCATCCAGGGTTTCCTGGGGGCCGGCATGATCCCGACCGTGTTTGCCTCCGCCTACACGGTGTTTCCGCGGTCCAAGTTCTACATTGTCGGCCCGATCATCGGGCTGGTCGCGACGCTGGCACCGACCGTGGGGCCCACGGTCGGCGGCTACATCACCGATGTGATGTCCTGGCACTGGCTGTTCTTCATCAACGTCATCCCCGGGGTCATCATCACCGTCGGCGTGCTGGCGCTGGTCGATTTCGACCAGCCGCATTTCGAGCTGCTCGATCGCTTCGACTGGTGGGGCCTGCTGTTCATGGCGGGCTTTCTCGGCTCGCTCGAATATGTGCTCGAGGAGGGGCCGCAATATGAGTGGCTGCAGGACACCTCGGTCGCGATCTTCGCCTGGGTCTGCGCCATTTCGGCCGTTGCCTTCTTCTGGCGCGTATTCAGAGCCGGGGAGCCGATCATCGACCTGCGCGCATTCACCAACCGTAATTTTGCAATCGGCTGCGTGCTGCAGTTCTGCATCGGCATCGGCCTGTACGGCCTGACTTACATCTATCCCCGCTACCTCGCCGAGGTGCGCGGCTACAGCGCCTTGATGATCGGCGAGACCATGTTCGTCTCTGGCATCACCATGTTCTTGATGGCGCCGGTGGTCGGCCGGCTGATGCAGCGTTTCGACATGCGCTACATCATCGTAGGCGGCCTCATCGTCTTCGCGCTCGGCGCCTATCAGATGACCTGGATCACCCGCGACTATGATTTCTATGAGCTGCTCGTGCCGCAGATCCTGCGCGGCATCGGGATGATGTGCGCGATGGTGCCGACCAACAACATCGCGCTCGGCACCTTGGCGCCGGATCGGGTGAAGAACGCCTCGGGCCTGTTCAACCTGATGCGAAATCTCGGCGGCGCGGTGGGGCTCGCGATCATCAACGAGGTCTTGAACGACCGCACCGATTTGCACATCAGCCGCCTGCAGGAGCGGGTGACCTGGGGCAATGCGCTGGCGACCGAAACGCTCAACATGATGACCCAGAAGTTCCAGGGAATGGGCGATGCGGCGCTGATGGCGCTGAAGCAATTTGCGCAGATCGTCCATCGCCAGGCCGTGGTGATGAGCTATGGCGATGCCTTTTTCATGCTGACGCTGTTTTATGTCGGGCTCAGCCTCTTGGTGATGCTCTTGAAAAAGCCGAACATGATGGCGGTCGGCGACGCGCATTAGCGTCAGGGTCGCCGGTCGGCGAAGCCCGCTGTTGCAAATCGCGCCTGATGCATCTATAAAGGGCGGATCGTAGCTCGAACCGGGAGAGATTTGCATGAATACGCATGTTTCGCAAATCGCGCGCCCGCGTCCGATGCTCTCGCTGGGCATGGTGTCCGGTTCCTCCGGATTGCGCTTCTGTTAGAAGCATCTTTCGCCAGCATCGATCGGGTCTGACGCCCCGGTCTTCCCAAATCCCCGACTGAGTTTTCTCAAAACGACCCGCGCGCCGCGGCGCCGCGTCGAATTGGAGCTGGCGTGCGGAGGAAGCCGCAGCCGGATGACGCCATGACTATAAAAGCGCAAAAGCCCGCCGCGATCCGCGTCGTGATGCCGTTCGTGTTCCGCCACTGGCTGAAGCAGCCGGTGATGACGGCAATCATCGCCTTCGGCCTGCTGGGTGCCACGGTCGCCGACCTGTTCATGCCGCTCTACTCCGGCCACCTCGTCGATGCCCTGACCAAGGGCGCGCAGGACGCCTCCGCACGCCATGACGCGCTGATTGCGTTTGTCGCCATCGTCGCGCTGGGATTCACCTCCATCGTGCTGCGCATGGTCGGCCTGCAGGCGATCGTGCCGTTCACACTCCGCATCATGTCGGATGTGGCCCGCGATGCGTTCCAGAGGGTGCAGCGATTTTCCACCGACTGGCACGCCAACTCCTTTGCCGGCTCGACCGTGCGCAAGGTTACCCGCGGCATGTGGGCGCTCGATCTGTACAACGACACCATCCTGCTGGCGCTGCTGCCGTCGTTGGCCGTGCTGCTGGGATCCATGATCCTGCTCGGGCTGCACTGGACGTCGCTGGGCCTCGTCATCGCGCTCGGCGCGCTGATCTATGTCGCGATGACGGTCGCGCTTTCCACCCGGTACATCGCGCCCGCCGCGCGTATCTCCAACGCCTGGGACACCAAAGTCGGCGGCACGCTGGCGGACGCGCTGACCTGCAACGCCGTCGTGAAGTCGTTCGGTGCCGAGGCGCGCGAGGACGCAAGGCTGATGCGGGTGATCAACCGCTGGCGCCGGCGCGTCAATCGGACCTGGCTCCGCTACAATTACACGGCTGCCGTGCAGCTCTCAGTGCTGTTGTGCCTGCGTGGCTCTGTGATCGGCGGTTCGCTGCTGTTGTGGATGGCGGGTCGCGCCTCGCCGGGTGACGTCACCTATGTGCTGACGAGCTATTACATCATCCACGCCTATCTGCGGGATGTCGGCATGCACATCAATAACCTGCAACGCTCTGTCAACGACATGGAGGAGCTGGTCGAGATCCATGACGAGCCGCTCGGCATCATCGACGCCGCTGACGCGCGGCCGATTGCCATCACCGGCGGGCGCATCCAGTTCGAGGACGTGACCTTCCACTATGGCGGTCATCGAGCGCCGCTCTATGATGGGTTGTCGATCGATATCCGCGCCGGCGAGCGCATCGGCCTGGTCGGCCGTTCCGGTTCCGGCAAGACGACCTTCGTCAAGCTGGTGCAGCGCCTCTATGACGTCTCGGGCGGTCGTATCCTGATCGATGGCCAGGACATCGCTCGCGCGACGCAGCAGTCGCTGCGCAGCCAGATCGCGATCGTGCAGCAGGAGCCGATCCTGTTTCACCGCTCGCTTGCCGAGAACATCGCCTATGGCGCGCCGGGTGCCAGCATGGCGGCGATCGAGCAGGCGGCGCGGCTGGCGAACGCGCATGACTTCATCCTGCGCCTGCCGAAGGGATATGGCACGCTGGTCGGCGAGCGCGGCGTAAAACTCTCTGGCGGCGAGCGGCAACGGGTGGCGCTAGCACGTGCGTTCCTGGCGGATGCGCCGGTGCTGATCCTGGACGAGGCGACCTCGAGCCTGGATTCGGAATCCGAGGCGCTGATCCAGGAGGCGATGGAACGGTTGATGAAGGGCCGCACCTCGATCGTGATCGCGCACCGGCTGTCCACCGTGCGAAGCCTCAATCGCATCCTGGTATTCGATCGCGGCGAAATCGTCGAACAGGGCAACCATGCTGCGCTCATTGCGCGCAGGGATGGAATCTATCGCTCGCTGTTCGAGCGGCAGGCGATGGAGTTCGCCCGCATCACGGCGGCGGAGTAAGCCGTCGTCGATCTATCTGCGCGGGCGCGGTGCCTTCCGGCTCCGCGTCCGCGTCGAGATCGCGACGGTGGCGACCACCGCGGCCGCGAACAATACGATCTGCGGCGTGATGGTCTCGCCGTTGAAGAGCGCAGCCAGCGCGAAGGTGACGAACGGCTGCAGCAATTGCATCTGCGATACCCGCGCGATCCCACCCATGGCCATTCCCGCGTTCCAGGCAAAGAAGCCGATCCACTGCGAGAACAGCGCCACATAGAGCAGCGCCAGCCAAGGCCCGGGCGCGATCGCGCTCGTATGGCTGGGCATAGAAAACGCCGCTGCCGGCAAAGAGATCGGCAGCGCGATCACCAGCGCCCAGCTAATCACCTCCCATCCCGGCATCTCGATGGTGAGCCGTCCGGAGAAGGCATAGCCGACTGCCGAGGCCGCTACGGCCGCAAATAGCAGGAGGTCACCGGATGACAGCGATCCGCCGCCCTGGCGCATCGCGAATGCCACCACCAGCGCCGCTCCTGCAATGGACGCTATCCAGAACAATGGCCCCGGCCGTTCGTGCGTAATGAGCACCGCTACAAAAGCTGTTGCGATCGGCAGCGCGCCCATCACTACGCCGCCATGGGATGCATCAACTGTTGTCATCGACACGGCCATCAGGAACGGAAACAGGATGCTGACGCAGAGCGAGGCCACCGCAAGCTGGAGCCACAACCGGCGCGGCGGACATTGCCGGCGCAAGACGATCAAAAGCGCCAGCGAGGCGACGCCGGCGATCGCTGTGCGCAGCGCGGTCAATGCCAAAGGATCGATCGCCGACACCGCGATTCGCGTCGCCGGTAGTGTCCCGCCGAAGATCGCCATGCCGACGAAGCCGAGCGCAAGGCCGAGCCGTTCACGGGATAGCGCGTGAGAAGATTGCTGCGACAGTGAAGGACTGGACATGATGCTGGGAGCGGGACGAGAGACTTGTGATCGCGGAGTGGATCTGGATAAGGCAAAGGTCGCGCAAGTCCAAGCCGCCGCGTTTCCCGGGACAGCTCTCGGTGGCATCCCTGCTGCGCGATGAGATCATGGCCGGGCGACCGTAGCGGCCAAAGCCTTCCTGTCTGGACCTGCGGAGCCTCGCTTTGCGGGGATAGCGCCGATGGCGATGCCCGCGAGAATCAGGGCCATCGCCAGCAGCAAGGAAATATCGATGGCCTCGCCCAGCGCCAGCGTGGAGGTGACCACGCCGACCACAGGAGTCGCCAAAATGCCGAGCGAGGTCGTTGCCGCGGGCAGGCTGCGGTTGACCATGGCCATGGCCCAATACGCCAGCGCCGTGCCGAAAACGCCTGCATAAGAGAATGCACCCGCGAGCGCCGGAGTCCAGTTAATCTGCGGTGCCCCGTCGACGAGCGCGGCAAGTATTGCAAGCACGACTGCTGCCAGCAACGTCTGCCAGAAGGTGAGCTGAAACGGAGTCGAGACCCATCTGTGCGCGCGGACATAGAGGATGTTCGCCGCCCAGCACAACGCGGCGAGCAGGATCAGCCCACTGCCGACGATCGCCTCGCGATTGCTCCAGTCAAACGCAAATGGGTTGAACATCGCGGCCAGTCCGAGCAGGCCAAGAGCGGTGCCAACCAGCCGCGGCCGAGTGATCGCCTCGCCCAGGAACAGCGCGGCGCCGGGCACCACCCAGAGCGGGGTCGTATAGCCCAGCACGATCGAGCGGCCAACCGGCGCGAATTTGAGGCCGAAGGCGACCAGCGCGGAGAACGCCACCATGTGCAGCAGCGCGATCGCGGCGATCACGGGCCAATCGCCGCGGCGCGGAATGATGAACTGCCTGCGCACGAGTTGCACGACAAACAACGCCACAGTGGCAATCGCGGTGCGGATCGCAGTCGCCCACAGCGGGAAGACGCTGTGAACGATGACCTTCGTGACGGCCCAGTTCAGGCCCCAGGTCACGACCACGATGGCAAACAGCAGGAACGCGGAGCGGCGGGGCAGGGCATAATCCATAAGATGAACTCGAAGGATGTCGATCGGGAGCTCGACAGGGCTGCCAAGTTAGCCTTAACTGGTATTCGAAAAAGAGCCATTTGTAACAATTTGAGGGAGCCAGTTGGATGCAAGACGTGCTGTCCGGGCTGGTCGATATCGAGCTGCCGCCAAACCGCTCGGAAAGATTGACGCATCAGCTCGCGAATGCGCTGCGCGAAGCGATCTTGAAGGGCGCGCTTCTGCCTGGGCGCCGCCTTCCGTCCAGCCGTGAACTCGCGCGTCAGCTCAAGGTATCGCGCAACACGGTCTCAAGCGTGGTCGACCAGCTCGCGATGGAGGGATACCTGGACGTTGCACAGGGGCGCCGCCCCGTGATCGCGGCGCAGCCGCTGAAGCTTGCGCGCGGCAAGTCGATATCGGCGACGGCAACCCTGGCGCCGCGGACCTCGCGTTGGGCGAAGCATCTGCAAAGGTCCAACTGGCCTTTCCGGGACAAGGCGTCCCCGCGGCCGTTCCAGACAGGAATAGGCGATGCGCGCGAATTTCCGCACGATCTCTGGGCGCGGTGTCTTCGTCGCGCCGCGCGCAGCGCAGCCACCCGTCAGGCGCTGTCCATCAACCACCCGGCGCTGCAATCGGCCCTGCTGCGGCATTTGATGATCCATCGCGGCGTGAGGGCGCAGGCCCGCCAGCTCATGATCATGCCCTCGGCCCAGGCCGCGATCGAGCTCATCGCGCGTGTGGTGCTTGATGCCGGCGATCTCGCCTGGATGGAAAGTCCCGGCTATGGCGGCGCGCGTGCAGCCTTCGAAGCCGCGGGCGGACGCGTCGCCGGCACATCCCTCGATCGCGCCGGATTGGTGATCGAGAGCGGAAGCGGCCGGCCACGCTTGATCTTCGTCACGCCCTCGCATCAGTATCCGACGGGACGGCTCATGAGCATCAACCGCCGCCGCCAGCTCCTTGCCTTCGCAGCAAGCGTCGGCGCGCTCATCATCGAGGATGACTACGACAGCGAGTTTCACTATGACGGCCGGCCGGTGGCCGCCCTGCAAGGCCTCGATGAAGCGGGATGCGTCTTCTATGTCGGCACGTTCTCGAAATCGACTTTCGCCGACATCCGCCTGGGCTACGTGCTCGTGCCCGAGGCTTATGTCGACATTTTCGAAAAAGCGCAGCGGCACAGCGGGCAGATTGGGGCCGCGCCATTGCAGGAGGCATTGGCCGAGTTCATCGATGATGGCCATTTCGCCGCGCACATCCGCAAGATGACGCGCATCTATCGCGAACGACGCGACCATCTGGTGCGGGCGCTGGATGCGTCGGCTGGGGATTGGCTCAAGATCGATCCACCGAGCGGCGGCATGCAGCTCGTCGCTTCGCTTGGCAAGCGAATCGACGACCATGAGGTCGCCGCGCGCATGATCGACAACGGCATTTCGTTACGTCCACTGTCGCCGCATTTCGTCGGCCGCGTGACCGAGCGCGGATTGTTTCTCGGCTTTGCGGCCTGGAACGCGCGCGAGATCGAAAAAGGCGCAGAGAAGATGGGTGCCGTGTTGCGACACTATCGCCGCTGAACCTATTTCAGGCCGCTCCATAGCAGGCCGATGCCGGACAGGAACAGCAGGCCCAGCACGACATCGGTGAAGTTGCGCTCGCTCATGGCGTGATAGACCCGCGCGCCCAGCCAGGCGCCGGCGATCGTTCCGGGGAAGGCGACCAGCGCAAGCCAGATCACGTGCGGTTCGACCAGGCCGCTCGCGACCTGCAGGCAAAGCGCGGCGGCAAGCACCGTCCAATTGAAGAGCTGGAAGACCCCGCGCCGCTCGTGCTTGCCCCAGCCCCGCAGGCTCGCCCACAAAATCGGAAGCGGGCCCGACAGGCCGGCCAGGCCACCCAATATCCCACCGGCAAAACCGACCGCGCCATCGGCCAGCTTGCCGCCGAAGCGAAGCGCCGGCCAATCGCGGTTGAAATGAAGCGCCACGGGAAACACCAGCAGGAAGACGCCGATGGTGAGCTTGAACACATCGGGATCGGCATGCGCGATCAGCATCGTGCCCAGGGGAACGCCGGCAAGTCCGCCGATCAGGAACGGCCATACCAGGCCCAGATCAAAGCCCTTCCACATCGACGGCAGCGTCGAGGTTTGCGCGACGACCGAACAGATCAGCACCAGCGTCACCGCAACCGAGGGCGGCAACACATAGAGCCAGATTCCCAGCGCCATCAGCGCGGTGCCGAAACCGGCAAGGCCAGAGACGAAACCGCCGGCAAGCGCTCCGGTAAACAGCAGCGCATAGCCGGCCACGTGCATGTCTCCTCCCGTGCATTGAAACCGTCGCGACGTTTACACGACGCCTTCAGCGGGGACCATCGCTTTGACAGCACCCCTGTGGCGCGAGACTCCGCCTTCGCGCGGAGCCTGTCATTGGGCCCGCGCTTTGCGCGCGCCGGGAACGACGTGGCCCGGCCATGATCTCCAAAATGGCGAGGGGTCCGGCGCGGTTGGCGCCGAACCCCTCATTTAGAAGCATCAGCCGGCCTGTAAGCCGGGTTCTGTAGGGTACCGCACCGCTCGCGCGGCACGATACGTGACGGCCATTCCTCTGGGATCGCGCTTGCGCGCGACCTCCTGCAACCTACCCGGACGGCGAGCCTGACATCGCTCCCGCAGGCGTTGTCGCATGTCGCGAACTGCCCGCATAACCGTCCCTATTCGGTCTTGCTCCCGGTGGGGTTTACCATGCCGGTTCCGTTGCCGGAGCCGCGGTGCGCTCTTACCGCACCTTTTCACCCTTACTCGCCCTCGCAGCTTGCGCCGCAGGGGCGGGCGGTTCGTTCTCTGTGGCACTTTCCCTAGGGTTGCCCCCGCCGGATGTTATCCGGCACCGTATGTCAATGGAGCCCGGACTTTCCTCTCCGGCGACCTTTCGGTGCTTGCCGGAGCGGCCGTCCGGCCGACTGACGCCCTTACGCATGGGGGCTGACGGTGCCGACGTCAAGGGCATCATCGCCCGGCGCGCGGTCGAAAATAAATTATCCTGAAGGTGTCGTTCCGGCCGTCGGCGGTTCGACTGGGTGTCGGCAATCCAGCCAATCAAGAAGGAGCAAGCGACGATGCAGTACCTGCTGATGATCTACACCAATGAAGTCGACTATGCGAAGCGCGACGCCGCCACCGCCGAGAAGACGACGGCCGAATACCAGGCCTTTACCCAATCGATCATCCAGAGCGGCAACTTCAAGGCCGCAGACCGCCTGCAGCCGACATCGACCGCAACGACGGTGCGCGTCCGCGATGGCAAGGTGCTGACCACGGATGGCCCCTTTGCGGAAACGCGCGAGCAGCTCGGCGGCTTTTACCTGATCGAGGCCAAGGATCTCGACGCTGCGATTGGCATTGCCGCGCGCATTCCGAGCGCCCGCGATGGGTCCATCGAGGTCCGCCCGATCTGGGTGTATAATTAGTCTTCTCCTTACGTCATTCCGGGGCGCTCGCTTCAGCGGGCGAACCCGGAATCTCGAGCTTCCGGGTTCACCCTTCGGGTGCGTCGGAACGACGGTGTTTCGTAACGACTAGTCGCATGACACCAGCCGAGATCGAACGAATCTTCCGGGACGAGGCGAGCCGGGCGCTCGCAACGTTGATTCGCCTCGTCGGCGATTTCGATCTGGCCGAGGATGTCCTGCAGGAAGCCTTCGCTGTCGCACTGGAGCGCTGGCCGGCTTCCGATCCGCCATCCAATCCCCGTGCCTGGCTGGTCAATGTCGCGCGCAACAAGGCGATCGACCGCATCCGCCGCCAGATGTCGTTTCGCGGCAAGCTGGGGGAGTTGACGCACGAATTCTTGAACAACGCCGCGGGCTGTGAGGAGGGGGAAGACGCCGGCGTGCTCGACGACGATATGCTGCGGCTGATCTTCACCTGCTGTCATCCGTCCTTTGCGCCGGAGGTCCAGGTTGCGCTCACGCTGCGCACGGTTTGCGGCCTCTCCACCGCGCAGGTCGCGCGTGCGTTCCTGGTCAGCGAGGATGCGATGGGGCAGCGGCTGTTGCGTGCCAAGCAGAAGATCCGGCTTGCCGGCATCGCGTATGAGGTGCCGGAGCGCGAGGCGCTGGAGCCGCGCCTCACCGGTGTGCTTGCCGTGATCTATCTCGTCTTCACCGAGGGCTATGTCGCGACCGCAGGCGAGGATCTGATGCACCCCGATCTGGCGCGTGAGGCGATCCGGCTGGGCCGGCTGCTTGACGGATTGATTCCGCAGCGCCGCGAGATCAAGGGGCTGTTGGCGTTGATGCTTCTGCATGACGCACGGCGCGGCGGGCGCGAGACGGATGCCGGCGACATCGTGCTGCTCGAGGAGCAGGATCGCTCGCTGTGGGATCATGCGCAGATCGCGGAAGGCTTGCGGCTCGTCGAAGAAGCCTTGCTGCTGCCGGGTCGGCCGCAGACCTATGTGGTGCAGGCGGCGATCGCCGCGCTGCATGCGCGTGCCTCCAGCTACGCCGACACCGATTGGCCGCAGATCGCGGGCCTTTACGAAGTGCTGCTGCGCATCGCGCCCTCGCCGGTGATCGAGCTCAACCACGCTGCTGCGATCTCGATGGTCGACGGACCGGCGCGGGCGCTCGCGTTGATCGATGCGCTGGAGGCGCGCGGCGGGCTCAAGGGATACGAGCTGTTGCCGGCGGTGCGGGCCGATCTGTTGCGCCGGCTCGGCCGGCGCGACGCCGCGCGCGAAGCGTATCTTGCGGCAACGGCCGCGACGCAGCTCGAACCGCTGCGCAGGCTTTATGCGCGGCGGCTGCGGGAGATGGATGCGAGGGCCTGAATGTAGCGTCCGCCCCCACTCAATCGTCGTCCCGGCGAAAGCCGGGACCCATAACCCCAGGCCGGAGTGTGCGGCACATCGGATGCCCCATCCTCGCAACGACCTCTGCCTGTGGCTATGGGGCCCGGCTCTGCGCTTCGGTTGGCCGGGACGACAGCGTTCCTGATTCAATTGTCAAACAGCAACGTGAAGACACACCTTCGCATTCCCGCGGCACGACGTGCGCCCGGGCTCTGCAAGGACCTTCTCCCTCGAGAGATCGAGGGCGCAGGGAAGACCGGATGTCCGCCAGACACCCGCAGCCCTCGCGCGAAAAAAGTGCGCGAGAGCGCGACGACCGCAGGTGGCGGCGGAATCACGCCGGCCTTCCCTGCGCAGTGGTTTGACGGCTTACTTCGTGCTCTCCTCGGTGAACCAGCTTGTTTGCCACCGTCATCGGCGTGATGCGTGGAGCATCGTCCGCCGACTTGGCGCCTGCATGGGCGCGCCAGGACCACACGACTTGGCCGTACGCGAACGTGCCGCTCGTCCGTCGGCACAATCAGCGTCCACCGCATTCCGCCTCGCGTTTCGTGACGATCGCGATACGCCCCTTCATCAAGGCGGGATGCGCGAAAGCTACCACGGGAGACGTTTCTGAAAAACAGAAATATTTTTTCTATAGGGGCTGGACAGGAATTTTGCAAGCGCGCTCGTCGGGCAAATCACTTGCGCTTCGGCGATGTCCGGTCTGCGCTGACATCTCAACGCTGTATCACCGGCTTCGCTTTGGGATGGATCGGCTGCACCACCGCATTCGCTTCCATGGTCAGGAAGCCCTAGATTTTGCCGGTCTGCGGCGCCGACAAGTAGGTCAGTGTCGCGCGTTTGCTTTTGAACCTCCAGTTCGCCATCGTGACTCATGTCTAGGGTACCTGTGCCGTATTGCCATTGTTCCAGAATTGAGCTTGCTCAAGGAGGAAATGCCATGTCGTCTTATTACAAAAGCGCACTGGTATTGCTCGCAGGTGTCGCGCTTGGTGCTCTTGCAGTTCAAGGTCTTCATGCCCAAGCCAAACCGCCTGTCTATTTCGTCGCAGAAATCGATGTGACCAATCCGGACGCTTACGCGAAAGAATACGTTCCGAAGGCTCAAGCCATCATCAAGGACGCAGGCGGTCGCTTTCTAGCTATCGGAGGAACCGCCGCGACCGGAGGAAAGGTGACAGCATTTGACGGTGATGCGCCGAAGCGCGTTATCGTTCAGGTCTGGGATAGCATGGACAAAATTCAGGCGTGGCGGGCCAACCCAGAATATGTCGAGCTCCGAAAGAATGTGGGCGAAAAGTACGCGAAATTCCGCTCCTTTGCGGTTGATGGCGTGCCGCAATAACTCCTTCTAATGATTACGACCGCGAGGCCGCTCTAACCGGCGGCCTCGTTTTGCTGAGTGCGCGGTGTGCACCACGCTGCGACGGGCATGGCAATTTGAACCTGCCGCGCGGCTTGACGTGTTGCGGACCTTGGTGACTGGCGGGCCGACCAGAGGGGGAGTGATCGAGTTGGTGGCAAGACTTCGCATCGAGTGGCAGGCAAATAGTCCGAGCATGCACCGCCAGGCAATCCGTCCTGGGCGGCAATTTCGGCGCTGGCTGGCGCGGTCCGGTCTGGCGTCGCCGAACCTGTGGCACATTTGTTTTTTGACGGCGTTGGCTTCGGTCCTGCTGGCATCGGAGCAAGCTCGAGCGCAGCAGACGATCGGCGCAGGCTCGGTGATAACGAGCATGACCATGAACACTAACATTAGCAGGACAGTCTTCGGCTCAACACAATGGACGCCGCCTTCAGGCTCCGTAGCTGCTAATCTCAGTGGTGGCACTCTGACCTTCGATCCGGGCGCGGGCCCGCCCCCGCCCCGGGGCCGATTACGGTCAGCACCGTGAATGCAACGCGGCCACGCAGTTTGCGAACCTGCCGATCAACGGCACGGGCTTCATCTCCTCGCTGGAGACGGGCTATCCGATCCCGCTGCCGTGGCTCGGGCCGGGCTTCGTGCTGGAGCCCGAGGGCCAGATCATCTGGCAGCAGGTTTCCCTCCGCGACGACAATGACGGCTTGGGCCCGGTCGGGCTCGGCACCACGTCCGGAGCCAGCGGGCGGCTCGGCCTGCGCGGCAAGTGGACGATCAGCGATCCCGCCGGGCGGGTGTGGCAGCCTTACGTACTCGCCAATATCTGGCGCGACTGGGGGGCCGGGGCGAACACGATGTTCGGTTCCGACTCGGTGCTCCTGGCCGAGCAGGCGACGCGGCTTGAGTTCGCCGGCGGCCTCAGCGCGAAGATTCTTCCCGGCCTCAGCCTCTACGGCCAGGCCGGCTACCAGTTCGCAGTGAGCGGGACCAACGGCGGCAGGCGCGACGGCGTCAAGGGCGACTTCGGCGTGCACTACACGTGGTAGTTCGAACGCCGACCCAGCTTCACGCGAAGCCGATGATTTCTCCGTCGTCATCGGCCGGCGGCAGCGTGTGGACCATCTACCGACATCCTGGACCAGGATGAGAGAGACGAAATGCCCTCCCTTGGTGATCAGGCCAGCGGACGGATGTTCTGGTTCATGCGGAAGAAATTCTTCGGATCATATTGAGCCTTGATCCGCTGCAGACGCCGGTAGTTCGGTCCATACGCGGCAGCGACAGGATCGCCCGCCTCGTCATCGTCGAGATAATTGAGATATGCTTAGTTGGCGGGCCAATAGTACAGAGCCACGGCATGCAGCGGACCGGCGCTCTCGCAGGACGCGGCGATGCGCCTGCCGCGAAACCGGAAGCAGAGCGATACGACCGGAGTGCCGGGAGCGAGGGCCTTATCGAGCAATTCCGCGATCCTCGGCATCGACTTGGTCATGAGATAGCACGTCACGGCGCGGGCGTCGGAGAGATCGCAATCGAAGAAGTCGCCACGGCGTAGTAGCACGTTCGGCATGTTTCGGGTGCGGAATCGGGAGACCCAATAGGGCAAAGGCGACATCTCGATGCCTCGAACCTCGGCCGCGGGAAATGCCCGCGCTACGGCGATCACAAGCGAACCCCAGCCGGAGCCGAGCTCGTACACCACCGCCCCTTCGGCCAGGCCGGCCTGCTTCAACAGCGCGACGACGTTCGCGCCTTCGAGCGCGTTGGACGAAACCGGCGGAACACCGGTTTTGAATTGAAAGGCCAGTATCGACAGGCATAGAGCCGCCGCCGTTAGCAAGGCCGCGATCTGAAGAAGGCCGCATCCGGATACGTCGGTCATGCGGACGTCGGCAGATTGCCTTCGTTGAACTTGCCAAATTGATGCGCCGAACCGATGCCCTTGAGCAGCAGACCCAAGCCGAACGCGACGACGTGGTTCGTCGTGCGCCAATCGAACGATCCGACCTGCGCGAGCAGAAGATACGCCACGACAATATTCGCGAAGCCCCAGATCACGTTGACCTTGGACGAGGAAAGTCCTCTGCCCGGAGGTTTTGCGAACGGGCTCTGGAATGGGCGCCCCATCACTCCGGAGACGAAGTGGGGGATGGCGTTTTCCGCGAATGCACCGGCGAAGAAGTAGGAAACGAGCCAAAGCCAATTCACGATTTAGACCTCCTCTGGTAAGGGAATAGGAACGACCGGCGGAGGCGCGCTTAATCCTCAATCGCCCGCCGTAGCAGTTCGAGCGCCTCTCGAAGCTTCCGCTGTTCGGGCACCGTGAGCTTTTCCGAGAGAGCCTCGGTGAGCCAGTCGTGGCTCGCGGCCCTGCCTTCCTTGATCCACTTCACGCACTTGGGCGTGAGGGACATCAGGGTTTGTCTCCCGTCATCAGGGTCGGGGGAGCCGCTGACGAAGCCCGCCTCCTGCAGCGGTGCGACGATCTCGCTCATCGATTGCGGGCGCATTCCCTCGGCCCGCGCCAGACTGGACACAGTGGCCGCACCATCCTTCTCGAGCCGGACGAGGACGGAAACCTGAGAGGGCGTTAGGTCTTTGCCGCCGCCGTGCTCGCGCACGCGCAGCTTGAGCGTGCGATGTACCGCCCGGATCTCGACAGCGAGCGTCTTCGCAAGCTCGGTTCCACGCATAGATGTTCGGCCGTTCATGAGGACATATTGTATCTATTCAGGTTGCCTGTAAAGGACACCTGAAGATATTTCTAGCCGTCTCCTGCTATGACGCCGGCCTTCCTGAACCGGTTTAAGGGCATTTGCGGTCGTCGCTAAGGGCCATGAGCCGTGATGTAGAACTGGCGCTCGGGCACCTTGCTGCTTTGGCGAGACGTCCCCATAGTCATTCGCGCCGCGATCCGATCGAGATACGACGGCTCGACGTTTGACTATAAGAGGTGTCCAATGGGTGAGAATATCGACGGCCAGGCAAGCGCCCAGCAAGCGGGGTTTGCAGGTGTCACGCGTAAGGTTCTCGAACGCCTTGCGTTGCCCGGCGATCATCGGGAACTTGTCGTGGCTGAGGTGACCTATCCACCCGGTGGCGTAGCTCCGCTTCACCGACATCCGGTTGGGGGAGTGGTCTTCATCGTTGAAGGCGTTGCCGAGTCAGCCTATGGCAGCGATGACCCGCAACAGTATCGAGCAGGCGAGACCTTGCAGGATCGGGCCGATATTCCACACACGCTGTTTCGCAATTGTGACCCGGAACGCCCGCTCCGCTTTCTGACCGTCTACGTGCTCGAGCCCGGGCGCTCCTACACAATGGAGCCATGAGCGCATGATCCGGATCATGCGCTCAAGCGCGATGAGATCGAGTTGAATCGTCATCGCGCTTTAAAGCATCCGCCGATCAAGTTGCAGAGCCGGGCGGGCGCCTTCAACCAGGCCCGTCAGTGCGAGGAGCGAAAGCGACGACCCGCCGTCGCGCGCTGCGCGAGCTATGGCGAGGCGTGAAGTCCCGCCGAAGCGCCTTTGCGCGTAGGCGGAAGCAATCCAGACTGTATCTCTAGCTCTTTGATTGAGCACCGCGCCGCGCCGCCTCGATCGCGGCGACGTCGATCTTCTTCATACCCATCATCGCATCAAATGCGCGCTTTGCTTCATCGCCGCCAGCCGCCAACGCCTGAGTGAGCACGCGCGGCGTGATTTGCCAGGAAACGCCCCATTTGTCCTTGCACCAGCCGCACGCGCTTTCCTGCCCGCCATTGCCGATGATGGCGTTCCAATATCGGTCGGTCTCGTCCTGATCGTCGGTGGCGATCTGGAACGAGAAGGCTTCGTTATGTTTGAACGCGGGGCCGCCGTTGAGACCGATGCAGGGGACGCCGGCAACCGTAAATTCGACCAGCAGCACGTCGCCCGCCTTGCCGGCCGGATAGTCACTGGGTGCCCGATGGACGGCGCCTACGACGCTGTCAGGGAAGGTTTCAGCGTAGAAACGGGCAGCAGCCTCGGCGTCCTTGTCGTACCAGAGGCAAATCGTGTTCTTTGCCATTGCAAGTCCTTTCGGTTCAAACGAATCGATCGTACGCGACTATGTCGCTCGTCGCTCGGCGTAGGTGGGACCGCGAAGATGCTCCTTCATAATTGGTTGCAGCTTTACGTTCCACCGCCTTGCGCCCCGCCAACAGGTGACATTCGAAATGAAATTGGCCACAACTGAGGCCGACTTAATGTCCCTGCCTTAGCTGGAGATTGACGACGTGGTTTCGATGACACGCCGAGGCGTTATCGTTGGCGCGCCCCTGTTCATCGGGCTCGGAGCCCAAAGCGCGATGGCCGAGGACGCTCCGATTGCCGAGATCGAGAAGCGCTACGGCGGTCGGCTTGGAGTGTTCGCGGTGGATACCGGAACGCGGCGGACCCTCGCCCACAGGGCGGACGAACGCTTCCTGATGTGCAGCACTTTCAAAGGGCTTCTCGCGGCCTTGGTTCTAGCCAGAGTGGACGCTGGCCAAGAGACGCTGTCGCGGATGGTTCCCTATGGCGAGAAAGACCTGATATTCACGTCGCCGATTACAAAGGCCAATGTCGGGAAAGGAGCGCTGTCGGTTGGCGATCTGACCAAGGCCCTCTTGGAGGTGAGCGACAACACCGCCGCCATTCTTCTGATGCGAAGCGCTGGGGGCCCGTCTGGCCTTACCAAGTTCGTTCGCGGTCTTGGTGATACGGTGACGCGTTCGGATCGGTACGAGCCGAAGTCGAACGAGGACAGCGGAATCCTTGACACAACGACGCCACGGGCGATCGTCGGCTCGGTTCGGAAGATACTGCTCGACAACGTGCTCAAGCCTGAGTCGCGGCAGTGGCTCGAAGCCGGGATGATCGCCTGTACGCCGGGACTGAAACGCATCCGGGCGGCGCTGCCGTCCGGCTGGATTGCGGGAGACCGGCCTGGGACGAGCATCAAGGGCGAATCAAACGATTACGCGATCGTTCGACCCCCTGGTCGTGCCCCCTTGCTCATAGCCGCTTACTACAACGCGCCGAAGCTGAGCATCGCGGACCGCGAAGTCGTCCTTCACGAGACCGGATCGGTCTTCGTAAAATGGGCCCAAGGCTGAATAATTGAGGGCGTCATTCGCTATGGGAGATTGCAGCGCTCCAGCCTTTGGTGGCAGGCGCACACGCTCCCGAAACTGAGTCGTGACCGGCCCTAAGTCAGAGATCGAATCCTGGTCGCGATTCACAGATCGATGACGACGTCCCGAACCGGTTGCGAGCAGCAAACGAGAACGTTGCCGTCGGCGGGTTGCTCCAGTGGCTGCGGTTCATAGGCGACCGCGCCCGAAACCAAACCGCTTTCACAGTTGTGACAAACGCCGGTTCGGCACGACCAACGGACCGGAACGTCGCATGCCTCGGCCAGTTCCAAGATGCTCTGGTAGGCCGACGGCTTCCAGTGCGCGGCGATGCCGCTTCGTGCGAACGATACCAATGGGCCGGTGTCGGCGTCGTCCGCAGGCAGATGTGGGGATCGCGTCGCTGCGCCGACGACGCCAGGGGTCATCGACTCGCTGCCATTGAAGATCTCGACGTGAATCCGCTCCGGCGCCACGTTCATGGCTGCGAGCGCCTGCTTCATGTCCCCCATGAAGCGAACAGGTCCGCAGAGATAGACGTCCGCTTCCGTCGGGATGCCGACTTCGTCGAAGACCGATCGCGACAGGTGACCGATGGCGTCGAAATCTTCGCCTTTTCTGTCGCGCGGGCCCGGCCTGCTGTAGCAAACGTAGCTGCGGCCGTGGGCGAGCGCGGGCATGAGGCGACGGACTTCGGTGGCAAATGGATGATGCTGCCGGTCGCGAGCGGCGTGCAGCCACAAGACCCGTCGTGTCGATTGGGCCTCCGCCAGGGCGTGCAGCATCGCCAGAACGGGCGTCGCTCCGATTCCCGCGCTGAGCAGCACCACCGGCCGCTCGGCAGATTGCAGGATGAAGCTTCCGCGCGGCGAGCTGACGTCGAGAACATCGCCCAGGCAGACATGCTCGCGCAGGTAAGTTCCGGCAGCCCCATTCGGCTCGATCTTCACGCTGATCCGGTAGTACTCCGTCGAGAGGGGCCCTGACAGCGAGTAGCTGCGGAACAGTGGCGGACCGCCGCCCGTCCGTGCAAGACGCAAGACGACGTATTGCCCGGGTAGAGCCGGTGGCAGCGGTTGACCGTCGGGATGCCGCATCGAGAGGGAGATGACATCCGCGGACTCCTGATCGATCGACGCCACCGCGAGCGGCTGAAATCCGGCAGCGGCGGGATGCGCGGCTGCAGCCGGCGCCAGCCCCGCGTTGCCGCTTCCCTGGGCGGTCGTTTGGCTCTGCAGCAACGCCTCAAAGGACGCGCGCCATCCGGGCGAAAGCGCCTCGATCCGCAAGGCGCGCTGCAATCCGTCGCGCGGATGATTGGGCGAATAGAGAAGCGCGTTGACCTCTGCGACGGTCATTCGCTCGTTCGCCTCTCCTAGCTTCACGATTTCGTCGCCGGCGCCGACCTCGCCCTCCTGCAGCACGCGGAAATAGAACCCCGGCCGTCCGCTGGATGTCAGCAATGCCGGCATCCGCGGCTCATTCATCCGAATGCCAACGCGATAGCAGGTCACGCGAGGTTGAGTGATCTCGAAGACTGCGCTGCCGATTTGATAACGATCGCCGATGCAAACCGTCTCATCGGGCAATCCTTCGATCGTGAGGTTCTCGCCGAACTGTCCGTGGACGAAGTCGGTCCGCTTGAGCTGCTCCTGCCAGTAGCGATACGACTCGATCTGGTAGACGAAGACGGCGCGCTGCTCACCGCCATGACCGGCCAGGTCGCCTTGACCATCTCCCTCCAGATTCAAGCGGCCGACCCGTCGGCGCCCACGCACCGGATTTTTCCAGATTCCGGTGTGTACGGTTCGACCCTTCCACTCGATATCGCGCGGAAGTCCGACATTCACCGATAGTAGTCGAGCCATGTTCCCCTCCGCTTTTGATGGGGGACTGCAAGTCTTCCCAACCGCTCGCAGCCGTTGCGGATCCACCATCCGGTGCCCGCTCGTGGATGACTTCGGCGGGCATCGAGGTTACGTCCGTAGCCGCGTGAACCCGTCGGCGCTCCATTCATCGCTGCCGATGCCGTGATGGGTGAAGAAGAGCCCGTCCGGGTCGTAGCGCTTCTTGATCGCAGCCAGGCGATCGAAATTTGGCCCCCAGTAACTTGTCTTCCAATTCGGATCAAAGAAATCGGCTTCGGAGAGATAGGCACCCGCACCGGGCGCGACCGTCACGAGCGACTCGAACGCGCGGCTGATGGCCTGCGCGTCGGCGCGCGCACGCGGCAAGTCCGGCTCATGATCAGGGATGCCTGGAAATGCGGGCGGCCCGTGACCGGCTATAATGACAAGCGCGAACGCCTCGAGCACAGCCGGGTTCATTGCGGTATCGCGCGCCGCGTCGATTTCCTCTGCTGCCGCTCCAGCCAGTCCCTTGTTGAAGTGAAAGGCCACCGGCCAGTGGCGCGATGCGGCGAAGACCGCGTCCGTCAGCTTTTGCCGCTCGCTCTCCTGAAGCAGCGATGCCGGCAGCCATGCCGATTTGTAGCCGTGAATGAAAAACCCGACCTGTCCGCTGTCTCCAACATAGAAGATGTTTCCGGGCGGCGCGGCGGGCCGATCGTCCTGCACGATCAGGCCGGGGACTTTGCGCAGATAATCGGCGTCCCAGAAGTGCTGCGCCGGCGCCGCGAAAAAGGCGAGCGGCCTCTCGATCGAGATGTCCTTCGTCGACGACAGCGCCGAGGTAAAGGGCGCCCACACGCTCTCGGCCTCGGCTTGCCCAAGCCCCTGGAACACCATGGCGACATGCACGGTGTTGTCCTTACCGAAGGCGATCTGCTCGCCCCAATGCGGATTGAACAGTCTATCCGCATAGAAGGAGAGAGTTTTATCGATCAGGTCGCGAAACGCCGTGTCGGAGGCGGCCTTGATTGTACCGAACGCTGCACCGAAGGTGATCGGAAGCTCGCGCGTGCGCAATGTGAGCCTGGTGAGGACGCCAAACGCGCCACCGCCACCGCCCTTGATGGCCCAGAACAAGTCGGGGTGGTTGCAAGCGTTCACGGTGAGGACAGCGCCATCTGCCGTGACGATTTCCGCCTGCAAGAGACCGGCCGCGCCGAGCCCGTACCTCTTGGAGAAGCTGCCAAAGCCGCCGCCGTGAATGAACCCTGCAACACCCACAGTCGTGCAGCCGCCGCCCTGCACATAGCGTCCGCCCCGCGTCGTGACCGCGTCGTAGACGGCGAGCCAGCGCGCCCCGGCCTCGACGGTGACTGCGGGTTGCGGAGCGTGTGTGGCGTCGCAACCATCCGGAACGAAGGCATCGTGGAGCCTTATTCCGCTCATCTCGCGCGTCCAGATCAGAAGCGAATCCGGCGCATCGGACGTGCCCTGATAGCTGTGACCGCCACCCTTGATGACGAGGCGCAGATTGTTCTCCCGCGCGAAGTTGACCGCCGCGACCACATCCGCTGTCGATTGCGCTTTGACGGCGTAGGCGCTCGGTGTGGAATTCCAGGCATCCACCCAGCCCGAAGTTTCGGTAAGGGCCGGATTCTCGCTGATGAAATAGGGGTTGCGCATCTCCTTGAAGTCAGCCTGGCAAGCGGCGCCCTCGGGCGCGGCGCGGCACGAGGCAAGAGGGTCGTCGAGCTTGACGAGCCGGCCGCCCACCGTATTGAAAAGACTATTCCAGCGCGCCTGCGACGGCCACGCGGGATCCCCCGGACGGACCCTGGCAAACGGCATTGCCCCGCGGGCGATCACCGATGGTGCCGCGCCGCCAAGTGAAGCGAGGCCGCTCACAGCCGCCGCCTTTAGGAAAGTGCGTCTATCCATTGGCGAGCCCTCGTCTGAGATGTCGAAATCGTCAGAGAGACCTGATGCTTTTGATCCGCGCGCTCGGACGCTGGCGTCTCTTGCGCTGATCGACGCTCACACAGCTCGATGGGTGCAGCGGGCCCTGGCCTGCAACGACACGCACCGGTGGAGGCATTTTTCGGAATAGAAGTTGCTGTAATTGAGGCGAGGAAAACGGCCGGCGAAAGGGGACCGTTACGTCCGATTTGCGTCGAGGCGTTATCCCGCCGTCGTCACGGCCGCCGCCGGCAATGTCGAAAGCAGCGCGTGCAGCGTGATCAGCGTCGAGTGATCGGCAATGCCGTCGATGCGCGCGGGGCGGAAGTGGCGCTGGAAGGCGGTCACCACGTCCATGGTCGCCGCGTCATATTTGCCGGTGACCGGCACGCCATAACCGTATTTGGCGAGCGCCATCTGCATGTTCTGCACGTCCTCGCTGATGGTGCCGAGCATCAGCGCTTCGCCGCGCACGATCGGCGCCGGCTGCACCCAGTGGCCGACGCCGGAATTGGCGAGGGAATGCCAGGGGAATTTTTCGCCGGGGTCCTTCTTGCGCGAAGGCGCAACATCGGAATGGCCGAGCACGCGCTGCGGCGGCACCTTGCGGCGAAGCATGATGCCGCGGCAGAGCGCAATGACGGCGGCGGTCTGGCGCAGCGGAAAATCCGGATAACCCCAATCATGCCCGCCGTTGACGATCTCGATCCCGATCGAGCAGGAATTGATGTCTTCTTCGCCCGCCCAGGACGAGACGCCGGCATGCCAGGCGCGCTTGGCTTCCGGAACGCATTGCAGGATGCGGCCATCCTCCAGCACGATGTAATGCGAGGAGACATCGCTGCCCGCCGTGCAGAGCCGCGCGACCGCGCCTTCGGCGTCGGGCATGCCCGTATAGTGCAGCAGGATCATGTCGGGCTCGCGCCCCTGGCTTCGCTCGCCGTAATTCGGCGAGGCGATCACGTCGGAGGCGATCGAGGTATCAGGGGTAAAGGTCTTCATGCTCGCGACGGCCTTCGGAATCGGAAGGCACGAGGGCGCTTCGAATCGGATTCGTCGGATGTGAACGGACCAGGCGGCATCTGGCAATTCAAAACAGGCAGGACAACGGCGTCCGGCCTTGCTCCGGGGGATAAAGACTTAAACTGTTCCTTTACTATAGCGACTATAGCGGCGGCGCGATCACTCCGGTCAAGCGGCCCTCGCATTTTCTCCGGGGAAGGCTTAACGAGCCTTTCGGAGGTGGAACTCGGTCAGGCTTGGGCGCTTTCGGGATTTGTCACCGTCCCATCAACCCTTTCTTAAGTCTATCTGCCGTTACTAAGTGGTGAAGAGCCGAACCGGTTGTGGGGGACGGCCAGCCCTCTTTCACGCTCGAAATCCGATGTCAGCCCAGCCAATTCCATGCGGAAAACCGGGTTTGCGAGACGGGATGCGTGGGGTGAGCAACGGCGCGGAGCGGCGGCGCGTTCTGGAACTTCGGGGCAAGCGCAAGGACAAGCGCGAGGATTTGAGGCGCCATGGGCCGGCGACCATCCAGTTACTGTTGGCGGCGCCAGCTTTCGCGAGGCAAAGGGACATGAGTGCTGACTTATCGCGCCATGTCCCGGTGCTCGGCCGCGAGGCGGTGGAACTGCTGCAGCCCCGCACGGGCGGCATTTATGTGGACGGCACTTTCGGTGCCGGCGGCTACAGCCGGGCGATCCTCAAGACGCCCGGCACGCGCGTGATCGCGATCGACCGCGACCGCAGCGCGGTTGCCGGCGGATTCGCGCTCCTCGAGCAGTTCGAGGGCAGGCTGACGCTGGTTGAGGACCGTTTCTCGCATCTGGCCGAGGTCTGCGCCGGGCAGGGCGTTGCAAGCGTTGACGGCGTGGTGATGGATGTCGGCGTCTCCTCCATGCAGCTCGATGAGGCCGAGCGAGGCTTCTCCTTCCGCCTGGAGGGGCCGCTCGACATGCGGATGAGCGATCGCGGTCCGAGCGCCGCGGATGTGGTCGCGCGCGCGAGCGAAGCGCAGCTCGCCGACATCATCTATCTGTTCGGCGAGGAGCGCCATTCGCGCAAGCTTGCCCGCGCCATCGTCGCCGCGCGCAAGGAGGCGCCGATCACCACCACACGCGCGCTTGCCGATATCGTCGCGCGCAACGTCCGCTCAAAGCCGGGCGAGATTCACCCGGCGACGCGGACCTTCCAGGCGCTGCGCATCTTCGTCAACGAAGAGCTCGAGGAGTTGCAGCTTGCGCTGGAGGCGGCCGAGCGCGTGCTGAGCGGGGGCGGCCGCCTGGTGGTCGTCTCCTTTCATTCGCTGGAAGACCGCATCGTCAAGAACTTTCTCAACGAGCGCAGCAAGGCCGGCGGCGGCTCGCGCCACCTGCCGGAGGTGGCGCATGCCGCGCCGAGCTTTCGGCTCATCACGCGCCGGCCGCTGACCCCGAACGAGACAGAGCTCGCCGCCAATCCGCGCGCGCGCAGTGCAAAGCTCCGCGCCGCCGAGCGCACCGCGGCATCAGCGCATCCGCCCCATCCCTTGCCGTCCTGGCCGCGACTGGCCGATGTGATGCGGGGAGGCTAGCGCGATGCGGATCCTCCACCTGCTCGTGATCGGCTTTTTGGTGTTTGCCGCGGCCTATGTCTATCGGATCAAGATGGATTCGACCGCGCGCACCGAGCGCGTGCTGAAGCTGCATGCCGAAATCCGCGAGCAGCGCGATGCGATTGCGGCGCTGCGCTCCGAATGGGCCAAGCTCGACGCGCCGCAGCGCCTGCAAGGGCTCGCCGAGCGGCACTTGCCGCTGAAGCCGATCAACGCCCGCCAGTATGACGATCTCAAAAACCTTCCCGAGCGGCCGCCGACCCTGGTGAAGCCGGGTGACCCCGATCCGATCGGATCGATGATCACGACCATCGATGCGGCGCTCGATGCAGCCAATGTCACCGGTTCGGTGCCGCAGCCGGAGAAGAAGCAATGACGGATGTGGCGCAGGCCAAGACCAAGCCGGAACCATGGCGACAGCGGCTGATCCGCAGCCTGCTTTACGGGCGCAATGTCGATCGCGCCGCCAAGGCGCGGGCTCGCGTCGGCTTTGCCATTCTCGCCTTCGCGGCGGCCTATGCCGTGATCGGCGGGCGCCTCGTGATGTTCGCGATCGGAGCGGACGCGCATGGCGCGCGCCAGGGCGGCTCGCGCGACGCGATTGCGACCGCGCGCCCCGATATCATCGACCGCAATGGCGAGATTCTCGCGACCGACGTCAAGGCGCCGAGTCTCTATGGCGAGCCGCGCCGCATCATCGACAAGGACGAGGCGATTGAACTCTTGACGGCCACGCTGCCCGATCTCGATACCGCCGAGGTGCGCGACCGCCTTTCATCGAAGAAGGGATTCGTCTGGCTCAAGCGCGAAATCACGCCGCAGCAGCAGCAGGACATTCATCGCCTCGGCATTCCCGGCATCGGCTTTTTGCGTGAGAACAAGCGCGTCTATCCCACCGGCAACGAGGTCGCGCACCTGATCGGCCTCGTCAACATCGACAACCAGGGTATCGCCGGCATGGAGAAGTGGCTCGACAATAACGGGCTTGCCGATTTGCACCGCGCCGGCTTTGCAACGGACCGGCTGCAGCGCCCGATCGAGTTGTCAGTGGATCTGCGCGTCGAGCACGCGCTGCGCGACGAGCTTCTGAAGGCGAAGGAGAAGTTTCACGCCAAGGCGGCCTCTGGTCTCGTCACCAATGTCAGGACCGGCGAGGTCGTCGCGATGGTCTCGGTGCCGGATTTCGATCCCAACAATCCGAAGGAAGCGCACGACCCCGACCGCATCAATCGCCTGACCACCGGCGTCTATGAGATGGGCTCGACCTTCAAGGCCTTCACGCTGGCGATGGCGCTGGATACCGGCAAATACGACCTCAACTCGATGTGGGATGCGCGCGGGCCGCTGCACTATGGCAAGTTCGCAATCCATGACGACGAGCCGAAGGGCCGGTTCCTCAGCATGAAGGAGGTGTTCACCTTCTCCTCCAACGTTGGCGCGGCGCGCATTGCGCTGTCACAGGGCGTCGAGGCGCACAAGGCGTTCCTGCGCAAGATGGGGCAGCTCGAGCGGCTGCGCACCGAATTGCCGGAGAGTGCCGCTCCGATCGTGCCGAGGCATTGGGGCGACCTGAACACGATCACCATCGCGTTCGGGCACGGCATGGCGGTGGCGCCGCTGCAGGCGGTGATGGGAGTGAGTGCGCTGGTCAACGGCGGCTATCTGATTCCACCGACCTTCCTAAAGCGCAGCGAGGAAGAAGCCATGGCGCTGGCCAAGCGCGTGATCAAGCCCGAAACCTCCGAAAAGATGCGGTTCCTGATGCGGCTCAATGCCGAGGTCGGCACGGCGCGCAAGGCCGACGTCAAGGGCTACTATATCGGCGGCAAGACCGGCACCGCGGAAAAGGTCATCAACGGGCGCTACGCCAAGAAGCGCGTGCTGACCGCCTTTACGGCGATCATTCCCGCGGATAAACCCCGCTACCAGCTCCTGATCATGCTGGACGAGCCGCAGCCGCTGAAGGAAACCTACGGGTTCATCACCTCGGGCTGGAACGCGGTGCCGACCGCCGGCAACGTGATCTCCCGGATTGCGCCGCTCTTGGGCATTGAACCGCGTTTCGACCTGCCGCCGCCTGACCGCCTTATTCTTGCGGCATCAAGGACAACGCAGTAAGCACGAGGTTGCCGCCGCTCTTCTTGAGTCCTCGCGGCATCGACCGCGTTCTCACAGCCCCGGGGTGGACTGGAACATCATGAAGCTTGGCGAGCTCTTTGGCGATGACGCGCGCCTCGATACGCAGGCGCGAGCGATCCTCGTCGGCGGTCTCGCCGTGGATAGCAGGGCCGTAAAACCTGGCGACCTGTTTTTCGCGCTCGCCGGCCACAAGACCGATGGCGCGCGCTTCGTCGATGCGGCGATCGCCGCCGGCGCCGTCGCGGTCGCAGCGGAACATCCGCCGCCCAATGGCTGCCGCGTTCCCTTCATCGTCACGCCGAATGCGCGGCTCGCGCTGGCGCTGGCGGCGGCAACATTCTTCCCCCGCCAACCCGCGACCATTGCGGCGGTGACCGGCACCAGCGGCAAGACCTCGGTGGCGGCCTTTACGCGACAGATCTGGCAGCGGTTCGGCCATGTCTCCGCGAGCATCGGCACCATTGGTCTGGTGTCGGACAAACGCACCGTCTACGGCTCGCTGACGACGCCCGATCCGATCGCGCTGCACCGCCAGCTCGACGAGATCGCGCGTGACGGCGTCACCCATCTCGCTTTTGAGGCCTCGTCGCACGGGCTCGACCAATACCGGCTCGATGGGGTGCGCATCGCTGCCGGCGGTTTTACCAATCTCTCGCGCGATCACATGGATTATCATCCCGACATCGCGCATTATCTTGCCGCGAAGCTGCGTCTGTTCCGCGAGTTGATCCCGCCCGGCGGTGCCGCCGTGATCTCGGCCGACCACGACTGCTCTTCGCAAGTGCTCGATGCGGCGCGGTCGCGCGGCCTGCGTATCCTCGCTGTCGGCAGCCAAGGCGATGGTGCGGGCGAGGGCATTCGGCTGGTCGAGGCTGCGATCGACGGCTTTGCGCAAAAACTCCTGCTCGAACATCGCGGCAAGAGATATTCCGTGCACCTGCCGCTGGTCGGCCATTTCCAGATCGAGAACGCGCTGGTCGCCGCGGGCCTTACGATTGCAACCGGCAGCGAGCCAGATGCGGTATTCGCAGCGCTCGAACAGCTCCAAGGCGCCAAAGGCAGGCTCGAGCGGGTGGGCGAGCGCAACGGCGCGCCGATCTTCGTCGACTATGCGCACAAGCCCGACGCGCTGGCCAAGGCGCTGCAGGCGTTGCGTCCTTACGCCAAGCGCAAGCTGGTCGTCGTGTTCGGCGCCGGAGGCGATCGCGACGCGGGCAAGCGGCCGCTGATGGGTGCGATCGCGAGCGAGAATGCCGATAGCGTCATCGTCACCGACGACAATCCGCGCAGCGAGAACCCGGAAGCGATCCGCGCCGCGATCTTGAGCGCCGCGAAAGGCGCCAGCGAAATCGGCGACCGCGCCACCGCGATCCGGGCGGCGATCGATGCGTTGCAGCCGGGCGATGCGCTGCTGATCGCCGGCAAGGGCCATGAGATTGGGCAGATCATCGGCGACCGCGTGCTGCCGTTCAGCGATCACGAAGCGGTCGCAACCGCGTTGGCTCCGAGGGTCGCATGAACGCGGCGCCGCTATGGACCTCCAAGGAAATGGCCGAGGCCATGCATGCCGGGCGCCGCGGCGCGTTGCCCGATGCCGTGACCGGGCTTTCCATCGACAGCCGCACCATTCAGCCTCGTGAAGCCTATTTCGCGATCAAGGGCGACGTGCATGACGGCCATGATTTCGTTGAGGCGGCGCTGAGGGCCGGCGCGGCGCTGGCCGTGGTCGAGACAGCGCGGGCCGGCAAATTTGCGAGCGATGCGCCGCTGCTCGTGGTCGAGGACGTGCTTGCCGCCTTGCGCGATCTCGCGCGCGCCGCGCGGGCGCGTCTCTCCGGACGCGTCATCGCGGTCACGGGATCGGTCGGCAAGACCTCGACCAAGGAGGCGCTGCGGCACGTGCTTTCCGCGCAGGGCGCAACGCATGCTTCGGTCGCCTCCTTCAACAATCATTGGGGCGTGCCGCTGTCGCTGGCGCGCTGTCCGGCCGACACGCGCTTTGCCGTGTTCGAAATCGGCATGAATCATCCGGGCGAGATCGAGCCGTTGGTCAAGATGGTGCGGCCGCATCTTGCGATCATCACCACCGTCGAGCCGGTGCATCTGGAGTTCTTCTCGGGCCTGGAGGCAATCGCCGATGCCAAGGCCGAGATTTTTGCCGGGCTCGAGCCGGGCGGGGCGGTGGTGCTCAATCGCGACAATTCGCAGTTCGAGCGGCTCAGCCGGCGTGCGCACCAACACGATATCTCGCGCATCGTTTCCTTCGGCGCCGACGCGAACGCCGATGCGCGGCTTTTGGATCTCTCGCTGCACGCCACCTGTTCGGCCGTGCATGCCAGCATCCTCGGCCATGACGTGACCTACAAGCTCGGCATGCCCGGCCGCCACATGGCGATGAATTCGCTCGCCGTCCTTGCAGGCAGCTCCCTTGCCGGCGCGGATCTCGCGCTCGCGGCGCTGTCGCTGTCGAATCTCGTGCCGGCCGCCGGCCGCGGCGCGCGCCGCGCGCTGGAACTCGGCAATGGCGAAGCCACCCTGATCGATGAAAGCTATAACGCCAATCCAGCCTCGATGGCCGCGGCGCTGAATGTGCTGGGCCAGGCGGATGTCGGGACGCAGGGACGGCGCATCGCGGTTCTCGGCGACATGCTCGAACTCGGTCCCGCAGGACCCGAGCTGCATCGCGGCCTTGCCGATATCGTCAAAACCAATCGCGTTGACCTTGTCTATTGTTGCGGTCCCTTGATGCGTAACTTGTGGGATGCGCTTTCCCCGGCTAAACGGGGCGGCTATGCGGAGAATTCGGCGAGCCTGGAATCCCAGGTGGTTGCCGCGATCCGTGCGGGCGATGCGATCATGATCAAAGGGTCGCTCGGCTCGAAAATGAAAACTATTGTGAATGCGCTGGAGAAGCGCTTTCCCGCTAGGTCCGCGCGCGATGTCGCCGCGGGATAGGACAGAATGAATGTTCTACTGGTTGATTGAGCTGTCCAGTACGTTCCCTCCCGGTCTCGGCTGGTTGCGTACGATACTGAACGTTTTTCGCTACATCACCTTTCGCACGGGTGGCGCGGTGGTCACCGGCGCGCTGTTCGTCTTTCTGTTCGGTCCCTGGATCATCGATCACCTGCGCGTTCGTCAAGGCAAGGGCCAGCCAATCCGCGCGGACGGGCCGCAGTCGCATCTCCTAACGAAGAAAGGCACGCCCACGATGGGCGGGCTGATGATCCTCTCGGGGCTCGTAGTCGCCACCGTGTTATGGGCCAATCCGCTCAATCCCTATGTCTGGATCGTGCTTGCGGTGACGTTGGGGTTCGGCTTCGTCGGCTTCTACGATGATTACCTGAAGGTGACCAAGCAGACCTCGAGCGGGTTCGGCGGCCGCACCCGTCTGCTGCTGGAGGGGCTGATCGGGCTCGCCGCCTGCTACGCGCTGGTGCGACTCGGACGCGATCCGTCGTCGACGTCGCTTGCGATCCCCTTCTTCAAGGACGTCGTCATCAATTTCGGTTGGTTCTTCGTCCTCTTCGGCGCCTTCGTCATCGTCGGCGCCGGCAACGCGGTCAACCTCACCGATGGTCTCGACGGGCTCGCCATCGTGCCGGTGATGATCGCCTCCGCAAGCTTCGGCCTGATCGCCTATCTCGCGGGCAATGTCGTGTTTTCCGATTATCTTCAGATCAATTACGTTCCCGGCACAGGCGAGCTCGCCGTGCTATCGGGGGCGGTGCTCGGCGCCGGCCTCGGCTTTCTCTGGTTCAATGCGCCGCCGGCTTCCATTTTCATGGGCGATACCGGCTCGCTCGCGCTCGGCGGCATGCTCGGCTCGATCGCGGTCGCGGTCAAACATGAGATCGTGCTGGCGGTGATCGGCGGGCTGTTCGTGCTCGAAGCGGTCTCCGTGATCGTGCAGGTCGCCTCCTTCAAGCTGACCGGAAAGCGCATCTTCAAGATGGCGCCGATCCATCATCATTTCGAGCAATTGGGCTGGACCGAGCCGCAGATCGTGATCCGGTTCTGGATCATCGCCGTGATGCTGGCGCTGGCCGGACTCTCCACGCTGAAGCTGCGGTGATGTTTTCCTCTCCACGCGATCGTCATTCCGGGGCGATGCGCCAGCATCGAACCCGGAATCTCGCTCCACAATCTCGGGATTCCGGGTTCGCTCGCATCCAAGTCGGCTGGTGCCGACTTGGACAAGTCAAATTGCCGAACTCGGGTAGGCCCGAGTTCGGGGCGAGCGCCCCGGAATGACGGTGGTCCAACCATGATTCCAGTCACGTCCTTCGCCGGCAAGAAAGTCGCGGTGTTCGGTCTCGGCGGCTCGGGCCTTGCGAGCGCTCGCGCGTTGCAGGCGGGCGGCGCCGATGTCGTCGCGGGCGATGATGGCGCGGACAGGCTTGCCGAGGCGGCGCAGGCCGGGATCGCGACCGCGGATCTGCGCACGATTTCCTGGCGCGATGTCTCAGCGCTGGTGCTCACCCCGGGCGCGCCGCTGACGCATCCCGCGCCGCATTGGAGCGTGCTGCTGGCGCGCGAAGCCGGCGTCGAGGTGATCGGGGACGTCGAGTTGTTCTGCCGCGAACGGGCCCGCCATGCGCCGGACGCGCCCTTCGTGGCCATCACCGGCACCAACGGCAAATCGACGACGACCGCGCTGATCGCGCATCTGATGCGCTTTTCCGGCTACGACACCCAGATGGGCGGCAATATCGGCACCGCGATCCTGTCGTTGGAGCCGCCGCGCAAGGGGCGCGTGCATGTGATCGAGATGTCGTCCTACCAGATCGATCTCACGCCCTCGCTCGATCCGACCGTCGGCATCCTGATCAATTTGAGCGAAGACCATATCGATCGCCACGGCACGATGGCGCATTACGCCGAGGTGAAGGAGCGTCTGGTCGCCGGCGTGCAGGCTGAGGGCACCGCGATCGTCGGCGTCGACGACGATTTCAGCCGTGCCATCGCGGATCGCCTGGACAGGGCCGGAAAACGCGTGGTGCGCATCTCGGTCAAGCGTCCGCTGCCCGACGGCATCTATGTCGAGCATGAGACGATATTGCGCGCCGCCAGGGGAGCGCGGAGCAAGGTCGCGCAGATCGGCGGCATCGGTTCGCTGCGCGGCTTGCACAACGCGCAGAATGCCGCTTGCGCTGCAGCCTGCGCGCTTGCGTTGGAGCTGGACCAGGAGACTCTCCAAGATGGTCTGCGCAGCTTTCCAGGGCTGGCGCATCGCATGGAGCAGGTCGGCCGCCGCGGCAATGTGCTGTTCGTCAACGACTCCAAGGGCACCAATGCGGATGCCACGGCGCACGCGCTGTCGTCCTTCGCCGATATCTTCTGGATCGCGGGCGGCCGGGCGAAGCAGGGCGGCATCACCGGCCTCACCGGCTATTTTCCGCGTATCCGCAAGGCCTATCTGATCGGGGAAGCCGCAAACGAATTTGCGGCGACGCTCTCCGATCGCGTGGCGCACGAGATCAGCGAAACGCTGGACACGGCTGTCGATCACGCCGCGCGCGACGCGGAGGCATCCGGCCTCAAAGATCCGGTGGTGCTGCTGTCCCCTGCGTGCGCCTCCTTCGACCAATACCGCAATTTCGAAATCCGGGGCGCCAGGTTCCGCGATCTCGTCAACGCGCTGCCCGGCGTGAAGCCGGTCGTGTGACGAGCTTCGCTGTCGTCATGGCCGGGCTTGTCCCGGCCATCCACGAAAGCCACAGCAAGAAGGACGTGGATGCCCGGGACAAGCCCGGGCATGACGGGTGGAGAAGGCAGTGCCACACTAAAACATACCGAATCCGTTAACTCTTCAGAAACCAACATGGGCCACCAATGGACGCTTCCGTGGCCATAGGTCCGCCGATGCTCTCCCGCGAAGAACGCAATCCTCTTTCCCAATGGTGGTGGACGGTCGACCGGCCGCTGTTAGGGGCGATCATCGCGCTGATGCTGAGCGGCGTCATTCTGTCGCTGGCGGCGAGCCCGCCGGTGGCGACCCGCATCGGGCTCGATGCTTTCCATTTCTTCAACCACCATGTCTTCTTCCTGCTGCCGTCCTTCATCGTGCTGATCGGCGTCTCCTTCATGTCGCCGCGGCAGATCCGCCGCAGTGCGCTGATCGTGTTCGCGATCAGCATCGCGCTGATCGTGGTGACGCTGCTGATCGGCCCCGAGGTGAAGGGCTCGCGGCGGTGGATCACGCTGCTGGGCGTCAACATCCAGGCCTCGGAAGCCGCCAAGCCCGCCTTTGTCGTGATCGCCGCCTGGCTGTTCGCCGAATCGACCAAGCGGCCGGAAATGCCGGCGACCTCGATGGCGCTGGTGCTGCTGCTGACTCTGGTGGCGCTGCTCGTGATGGAACCCGATTTCGGTCAGACCATGCTGATCCTGATGGTGTGGGGTTCGCTGTTCTTCATCGCGGGCATGCGTATGATCTGGGTGCTGGGCCTTGCCGGTGCGGCCGGCGCCGGCCTGTTCGGCGCCTATCTCCTGGTGCCGCACGTCGCAGGCCGCATCCAGCGCTTCATGAATCCGGCCTCCGGCGATACGTTCCAGGTCGATACTGCGATGGAGGCCTTTTCCAATGGCGGTTGGCTCGGGCTTGGGCCGGGCGAGGGCATTGCCAAGCGCAACCTGCCTGACAGCCACACCGATTTCGTGTTTGCGGTCGCGGCGGAAGAGTTCGGGATCGTGCTTTGCCTGGCGCTGCTGGCGCTGTTTGCTTTCGTCGTGATCCGCGCGCTGTCGCGCGCCTACCGCAACGAAGATATGTTCTCCCGCTTTGCGGCCTCAGGGCTCGCCATCCTGTTCGGGGTGCAGGCAGCGATCAATATGTCGGTCAATCTGCAGCTCATCCCGGCCAAGGGCATGACGCTGCCATTCATTTCCTATGGCGGCTCCTCGATGGTATCGCTGGCCTATGGGGTCGGAATGATGCTGGCGCTGACGCGGCTGCGCCCGCAGAGCGAGATTCAATCGCCGGTCGGCGAGCCCGGAGCGGCGCGCGGATTCGCTTAAGTGGATCTTCCGTCGTTCCGGGGCGCCTCGTCGAGGCGAACCCGGAATCTCGAGATTCTCGGATGTGCAGTTGCACATCGGAGTTCGATGCTGACGGACCGCCCCGGAACGACGTGCTTTGATTTGTGCGTCCCTTAGCTTCTCGCAATGCCAGCGCGTTAGCTATAGAAGGTGCCCTCATGGAAACTGCGCCTTTGATTTTGTTGGCTGCGGGCGGCACCGGCGGACATTTGTTTCCCGCCGAGGCGCTCGCCGTGGAACTGATGAAACGCGACTTGCGCGTTCGCCTCGTCACCGATTCCCGCGCGGTGCGTTACAGCGGCTTGTTCTCCAAGGACATGATCGATGTCGTGCCGAGCGAAACCATGCGCGGCCGCTCGCCCTGGCAACTCGCCCGCACCGGCATCACGCTCGCTCTCGGCACCGCGATGGCATTGAACCTGGTGCGAAAGCTCAAACCCGCCGCGGTGGTCGGCTTCGGCGGTTATCCGACCGTGCCGCCGCTGGTCGCGGCGCGGCTGTTGCGGATCCCGAGCGTCATCCACGATTCCAACGCGGTGCTTGGCCGCGCCAACCGCTTTCTGTCGCGCCATGTCAATGCGGTCGCGACCTCGCTGCCGGGCGTGCTCGACCGCGATCCGGCGCTCGGCCAGAAAACCACCACTGTCGGCACGCCGATGCGGCCCGCGATCCTCGCGGCGGCCGCGATTGCGTACAACCCGCCCGATGCGTCCGGCCCGTTCCGCCTTCTGGTGGTTGGCGGCAGCCAGGGCGCACGGGTGATGAGCGATGTCGTGCCCGGCGCGATCGAGCGGCTCGAGCCATCCTTGTGGAATCGCCTGATTCTCACCCAGCAGGTGCGCGAGGAGGACATGGCGCGCGTTCGCGCCGTCTATGATCGGCTCAAGATCCATGCCGAGCTGGCGCCGTTCTTCACCGACCTGCCGGCGCGGCTTGCATCGAATCACCTGGTGGTGTCGCGCTCCGGTGCGGGCACCGTCGCAGAGCTTGCGGCGATCGGCCGGCCTTCGATTCTGGTGCCGCTGCCGGGTTCGATCGACCAGGATCAATTTGCCAATGCCGGCGTGCTGGCGAATGCGGGTGGCGGCTTGCGGATCGCGCAATCGGGGTTCACATCGGATCGCCTCGCGTCCGAAATCTCTGCTCTCGCGGCCGAGCCGGCGCGCCTTGACGCGATGGCAAAAGCCGCGCGCGGAGCGGGCCGGCTCGATGCAGCCGAGCGACTGGCCGATCTGGTCCTAAAAGTGGCCGGTATTTGACGTCGGTCTTTCCGGAGCGCGCGAATCCGAAAATCTCAACATTTCGGGTTCGCTGGCGCCGCGAGCGCCGCGGAATGACCGAAAAAACGACGTATTTCGACGTTCTGGCGTCATGGCCGGGCTTGTCCCGGCCATCCACGTCTTGCATGAAGGGCTAAGATTCGTGGATGCCCGGGACGAGCCGGGGCATGACGGAGAGAACGAGGCGCCACATGAGACTGCCGCGCGAGATCGGACCCATCCACTTCGTCGGGATCGGCGGGATCGGCATGAGCGGCATTGCCGAGGTGCTGTGCAATCTCGGCTATCGCGTGCAGGGTTCTGACGCGTCCGAGAACGCCAATGTCGCGCGGCTGCGCGAGAAGGGCGTCAAGGTTTCGATCGGCCATAAGGCCGAGCATGTCGACGGCGCCGATGTCGTCGTGGTGTCGACCGCGATCAAGCGCGACAATCCGGAATTGATGGCGGCGCGCGCCCAGCGCATTCCCGTGGTGCGCCGCGCCGAGATGCTTGCCGAGTTGATGCGGCTGAAAAGCTGCGTCGCGATCGCCGGGACCCATGGCAAGACCACCACGACCTCGATGGTTGCAACCTTGCTCGACGCCGGCGGACTCGATCCCACTGTCATCAACGGCGGCATCATCAACGCCTATGGCACCAACGCGCGGCTCGGGGCCGGCGACTGGATGGTGGTCGAGGCCGACGAGAGCGACGGCACCTTCCTCAAGCTGCCGGCCGATGTCGCCATCGTCACCAATGTCGATCCTGAACATCTCGACCACTTCAAGACCTTCGAGGCGGTGCAGGACGCGTTCCGGAATTTCGTGGAGAACGTGCCCTTCTACGGCTTCGCTGTGATGTGTCTCGATCATCCGGTCGTGCAGACGCTCGTCGGCAAGATCGAGGATCGCCGCATCATCACCTATGGCGAAAACCCGCAGGCCGATGCGCGGCTGGTCGACCTCACCGCCGGCGGCGGCGGTTCGACGTTCAAGGTCGTCTTCCGCAACCGCAAGACCGGCGCGACCCATGAGATCGCCGACATCGTGCTGCCGATGCCGGGCCGGCACAACGCCTCGAACGCGACGGCGGCGATTGCGGTCGCCCATGAGCTCGGCATTTCCGACGATGCGATCCGCAAGGCCATCGCGTCCTTCGGCGGCGTGAAGCGGCGTTTCACCAAAACGGGCGAATGGAACGGCGTCACCATCATCGACGACTACGGTCATCACCCCGTGGAGATCGCCGCGGTGCTCAAAGCCGCGCGGGACTCCTACAACGGCAAGGTCATAGCCGTGGTGCAGCCGCACCGCTTTACCCGCCTGCAGTCGCTGTTCGAGGAGTTTTGCACCTGCTTCAATGATGCGGACGCCGTGATCGTTGCCGAGGTCTATCCGGCCGGCGAGGCGCCGATCGAAGGCATTGACCGCGATCACTTTGTTCTCGGCCTGCGCGCGCACGGCCATCGGGATGTGATCTCCTTGCAAAGGCCGGCGGATCTCGCCGGCATCGTCAAGGGCCTCGCCAGCCCCGGTGATCTCGTCGTCTGTCTCGGCGCCGGCAACATCACGCAATGGGCCTACGCGTTGCCCAATGAATTGAAGGCGCAGGGATGATGGCGTTGGGCTTTCCCGACATCACGCCGGAGCTGAAAGCAGCGATGCCGCACTTGCGCGGGCGGTTGCTTGCTAACGAAAGGCTCGCGCCGTTCACCTGGTTTCGCGTCGGCGGTCCGGCGCAGGTGCTGTTCACGCCGGCGGATCAAGACGATCTTGCCTATTTTCTGAAGAATCTCCCGCGCGAGCTTCCGGTCTATGTCGTCGGCGTCGGCTCCAATCTGATCGTGCGCGACGGTGGCATTTCGGGCATCGTCATCCGTCTCAGCCCGCGCGCCTTCGGCGAGGTCAGGGTGGAAGGTGATGATGTCGTGGCGGGCACCGCCGCGCTGGACAAACGCGTGGCGGAAGCCGCGGCATCGGCCGATATCGGCGGGCTGGAGTTCTATTTCGGCATTCCCGGCAGCATCGGCGGCGCGCTGCGCATGAACGCCGGCGCCAATGGCGCTGAGACCAAGGATGTTCTGATTGAGGCGACCGGCATCGATCGGCGAGGCGAGCGGCATAGCTTCTCCAACGCCGAGATGAAATTCGTCTACCGCAGCAGCGGCGTCGATCCCTCGATCATTTTCACCGCCGCCCGTTTTCGTGGGCTGCGCACGACGCCGGAAGCGATTCGCGCCCGCATGCACGAGGTGCAAAGCCATCGCGAGACGGCGCAGCCGATTCGCGAAAAGACCGGCGGCTCGACCTTCAAGAATCCGCCGGGCCACAGCGCCTGGAAGCTGATCGACGCCGCCGGCTGCCGCGGCTTGCGCCTCGGCGGCGCCCAGGTGTCGGAGCTGCATTGCAATTTCCTGATCAACACCGGCGAGGCCAGTGGCCATGACATCGAAACGCTGGGCGAGACCGTGCGCGCGCGTGTCAAGGAATCATCCGGAATTGAGCTACAGTGGGAAATCAAACGCGTCGGGATTGCGCAATAGTTATCGCCGGCGCGGAGGTTAGCAGATTAGCTGCCGTCACGAGCGCCCCGGAATGACAAGTAAACGGATCTGAACGATGCGCATCACCATCCTGTTCGGCGGCACCAACAAGGAACGCCTGGTGTCGGTCGCCTCGGCCCAGGCGCTGCATTCCGCGCTTCCAGAGGCCGATCTCTGGTTCTGGGACGTCGACGACAGCGTGCATGAAACCAGGGCCGCGACACTGCTCGCGCACGCGCGCCCGTTCGAGGATCCGTTCAAGCCCGATGCCCGCCGCATCGGCAGCACCATCGAGGCCGCGCTCGACTATGCGAAAGCCGATGCCCGCTTGCTGGTGCTGGGACTGCATGGGGGCAGGGCCGAGAACGGCGAGTTGCAGGCGATGTGCGAAATGCGCGGCATCCCGTTCACCGGCTCGGGCTCGGCGTCCTCGCATCTCGCCTTCGACAAGATCGCGGCCAAGCGTTTTGCGGCGATCGGCGGCGCGAATTGCGCGCCCGGCATCGCACTCGCGGACATCGAGCCTGCGTTCGCCCAATACGGCAAGCTGATCGCCAAGCCTGTGCGTGACGGCTCGAGCTATGGCCTGATCTTCGTCAATTCCGGACAGGACATCGTGGCGGTCCGCAACGCCGCCAGGCACGAAGAATATGTCATTGAACCCTTCATCGCGGGGACGGAAGCCACCTGCGGCGTGCTGGAGCAGGAAGACGGCTCGGTGATCGCACTGCCGCCGATCGAGATCATCCCGGCCGATGGCGGTTTCGGCTTCGACTACCGGGCAAAATATCTGGCCAAGGCGACCCAGGAGATCTGCCCGGGACGTTTTGCCCCCGATGTCAGCGCGCAAATCATGGATCAGGCGCTGCGCGCCCACCGGGCGCTGTCCTGCCGCGGCTATTCGCGTTCCGATTTCATCGTCTCGGAGCGGGGCACGGTGTTCTTGGAGACCAATACCCTGCCGGGCCTGACCAAGGCCTCGCTCTATCCCAAGGCGCTGAAGGCGCAAGGAATCGATTTCGTCGACTTCCTGCGCCAGCAAATTACGCTGGCCGAACGGCGTACCCCAACCTAGGGGGCCCTCCAAAGGGGTCGGCAGACCCTGTTTGGGAACCCTATGGGTAAAATCTTTAATATTTTGGGGCAAACATCTCACAGAACTGCGTAAAAAGCGTCC
This sequence comes from Bradyrhizobium sp. STM 3562, assembly GCF_045571435.1. Taxonomy (NCBI): domain Bacteria; kingdom Pseudomonadati; phylum Pseudomonadota; class Alphaproteobacteria; order Hyphomicrobiales; family Nitrobacteraceae; genus Bradyrhizobium; species Bradyrhizobium sp. STM 3562. The sequence continues at coordinate 7,177,800 of NZ_CP120694.1, read as the reverse complement.
CGTCCCCATTCGTTTTACCTTTTGTTTACCAGGAAGCCCGAAGGTTAACGCTGGCGGCGCATATGGCGCTTGGCTGCCGGGCGTGAGCTGTCGCGGTATTCCGCTTCGACCACCGCACGAGGGGAAAAAGGGCCTCTTCTGCCTTCAACACCCAGCCCGGCCGAGCCGAGACGTCATCTGTGCTGGACACATTATTTGACGAGCTCGTGCAATGGATGGTGCCGGACGCCTCGCCCGATCTGGGAGATCGCTGGGGCCCCAAGCTGATCTGAAAGCGGCCGCAATCGGCGCGCTGATCTTGCTGCGCGAGCGCCTCTTCGTTCGTCGCGTCGGCCCCGTCAAATCGCTGGTCAAGCCGATCGTTAAACCTGTGATCGAACGTGAGCCGCCGCCGCGCATCGTCGCCTGGATCGAGCGCCACGTGCCGCGCCGCGCCGGGCTGGCCGCCACCGTCATGCTCCTGCTCGGCAGTCTCTGGCTCGGCATCGTCAAGGGCGGCCACGCCGAGGAGTTCAACGCGGCGCTGTCCGATGCCCGCAACGCGCTTGCCAATTCGGCGGGCTTCCGAATCACCTCGGTCGTCATCAACGGCCGCAGGCAATTGACCCAGGACGAGGTGCTCGGCATCGGCGGCGTCAACGGCCGTTCCTCGCTGCTGTTCCTGGACGCCGCCGCGGTGCGCGACCGCCTGAAAGCCAATCCGTGGATCGCGGATGCGACCGTGCTGAAGCTTTATCCCGGCCAGCTCCAGATCGACCTCGTCGAGCGTACCGCCTTCGCCCTCTGGCAAGAGGACGGCCGGCTCGCCGTCATCGCCGAGGACGGCGCCGTCCTCGAACCCTATGTCTCGCGCCGCTTCCTCACCTTGCCGCTGGTGGTCGGCAAGGGAGCCGAAACCCATGCGCGGGATTTCCTGGCGCTGCTCGCGCGCTACCCGCAGGTGCATGATGTGACCAAGGCCGCGATCTACGTCGGGGAACGGCGCTGGAATCTGCGGCTCAAGGACGGGCTCGACATTCGCCTGCCGGAGCACGACGTCGGCAATGCGCTGGCCGAATTGAGCCGGCTCGACAAAGAGGAAAAGCTGTTCTCCCGCGACATCGTCGCGGTCGACATGCGCCTGCCGGACCGGCTCGTCGTGCAATTGTCCGACGATGCGGCGAAGGCGCGCGACAAGCTGTACGACGACAAGAAGACCAAGAAGAAGGCCGGTGACGCATGACCGGTCTTGATCGCGCCCAGACCCCGAAGACCCGTCCGATGCCGCACAAGCGCACGGCGCTGGTCGCTTCGCTCGATATCGGCACCAGCAAGATCGCCTGCATGATCGCGCGGCTGAGGCCCTGTCCGCCGAGCGATGCGCTGCGCGGGCGGACGCATGTGGCCGAGCTGATCGGCTACAGCCAGATCCAGTCGCGCGGCGTTAAGGCCGGTGCAGTGGTCGATCTCAACGAATGCGAGCAGGCGGTGCGCCAGGCGGTGTCGCTCGCCGAACGCATGGCCAAGGTGCGCGTCGAATCCGTGCTGCTCTCGGTCTCCGGCGGCCGCCTGCAGGGCCACATGATCGAAGCCGCCACCGATATCCGCGGCGGCACCGTGACGGCCGCGGATGTGGCGCGGCTCACCTCGACCGGCATGCGCCACGCCACCGGCGTCGGCCGCACCGTCCTGCACGCGCTGCCCACCAGCTACGCGCTCGACGGCGTCAAGGGCGTTCGCGATCCCAAGGGCATGGTGGCGCGCCAGTTCGGCGTCGAGATGAATGTCGTGACGGCGGACGCGACCGTGGCGCACAACCTGATGCTGGTGGTGGAGCGCTGCCATCTCAACGTCGAGGCGATGGCGGCGAGTCCCTATGTGGCGGGCCTGTCGGTCCTGACCGACGACGAAGCCGATCTCGGCGCCGCCGTGGTCGAGATGGGCGCCGGCACGACGACGATCGCGATCTATTCCGGCGGCCGCTTCGTTCATGCCTCGGGCTTTGCCGTCGGCGGCCGTCACATCACGATGGATCTTGCACGCGGCCTCTCGGCGTGCATTGCGGATGCCGAGCGAATCAAGACGTTATATGGCACCGTGCTGACCGGCGGGTCCGATGCGCGGGAGCTGATGTCCGTGCCGACGGCCGGCGACCAAGAGCGGGACGTTCCGCAGATCGTGTCCCGCGCCACGATCGGAAGCATTATCCGTCATCGTGCCGAGGAGATTTTTGAGATGGTCCGGGACCGGCTTGCGGATTCTCCTTTTGCGGCGGAGCCGAAGGCGCGCGTTGTCTTGAGCGGCGGAGCGGCGCAGCTCACCGGCGTCGTCGAGCTTGCCACCCAGATCCTCAACCGCCCGGTGCGGCTCGGCCGGCCGCTCGGCTTCGGCCGCCTGCCGAGCGAGGCGAAGAACGCATCTTTCGCGGTGCCCACCGGGCTCCTGGTCTATCCGCAATACGCTCACCTTGAACATGTCGAACCGCGGCATACGCGGCAGCTCAGGACAGGGACGGACGGTTACTTCGGAAAGGTCGGACGATGGCTTCGCGAGGGCTTCTGATGGCTTCGTTCCGTCCCTCATCCATTCCACCAACTCCCGCGGCCGCCGGCCGGGGTGAACCCACGCGCGCGTGATCGAGAGGCAACCATGGCACTCAATATTACTCCCCCTGACATCCACGAGTTGAAGCCGCGGATTACCGTATTCGGCGTCGGTGGAGCGGGCGGCAATGCCGTCAACAACATGATCACGGCCGGCCTCATGGGAGTCGACTTCGTCGTCGCCAACACCGACGCGCAGGCGCTCACGATGTCGAAGGCGCAGCGCATCATCCAGATGGGCACCCAGGTGACCCAGGGCCTGGGGGCGGGGTCGCAGCCGGACGTGGGGGCTGCCGCCGCGCAAGAGGTAATCGATGAGATCCGCGACCATCTCTCCGGCGCCAACATGGTGTTCGTCACCGCCGGCATGGGCGGCGGTACCGGCACCGGCGCCGCTCCCGTGATTGCCAAGACCGCGCGCGAAATGGGCATCCTCACGGTGGGCGTGGTGACGAAGCCTTTCCACTTCGAAGGCGGGCGTCGCATGCGCACCGCGGAATCCGGCATCTCCGAACTGCACAAGGTGGTGGACACGCTGCTGATCATCCCGAACCAGAACCTGTTCCGGGTCGCCAACGAGAAGACCACCTTTGCCGACGCCTTTGCCATGGCGGACCAGGTGCTCTACTCGGGCGTGGCCTGCATCACCGACCTGATGGTGAAGGAAGGCTTGATCAACCTCGACTTCGCCGACGTCCGCGCCGTGATGCGCGAAATGGGCAAGGCGATGATGGGCACCGGCGAAGCCTCCGGCGAGAAGCGGGCGCTCACGGCCGCGGAAGCCGCGATCGCCAATCCGCTGATCGACGATTCCTCGATGAAGGGCGCCAAGGGCCTTCTGATCTCGATCACCGGCGGCAAGGATCTGACCCTGTTCGAGGTCGACGAGGCCGCTACGCGAATTCGCGAGGAGGTCGATCAGGATGCCAACATCATCGTCGGCGCCACCTTCGACGAGGCGCTCGACGGCCTGATTCGGGTCTCGGTGGTTGCGACCGGCATCGAGCAGTCGCAGATCGCGCACCGCATCGCAGGTCCCTCGGCGCCAGCCGCCGCGCCTGCCACCAATGCCTCGCCGGAAAACCGGCTCGCCGACCTCACGGCGCGTCTGCGTGCGGACAATCAGCGGCTTGCCGAACGCGCGGCCAAGCTCGAAGCCCAGGTGCCTGCGACGGCACATGGTGTCCACCCGCCGCGTGGCGCCGGCAATGTCGAACGCGCCGCATTGGCCGCGATCGCCGCGGCGGTCGCCCCGGAAGCCCCGATGGCGGCCCCGACCGCGCCGGTGCAGCCGGCCTCCTATGGCGATGTCACGGTCCGTCCGATCGCTCCGAAGCCTTCGCTATTCCCCGAGCCCGAAGTGGCGCGGGCCGAGGCCAGCGAGCCGATGACGCCGGAAACCTTCATTCCGCAGGCGGCGGAGAAGGCGCCCCCGCGCGCGCCGCGGATGCCGAAATTCGAGGAACTGCCAATGCCGGCCCAGGCCGAGATTCGGCAGGCCCGTGGCGAGGCCGAGGAAGAGCATCCGCAGAAGAGCCGGCTCTCCTTGTTACAGCGCCTCGCCAATGTCGGCCTCGGCCGTCGTGACGAGGACAGCGAGCCGCCGGTCGCCGCCCGCGCCGCAGGGCCCGCCATGCCGGCGATGCCGCCGCTGCCGGAGCGCAAGCCCCAGCGCAGCGTGCAACAGCAAATCGCGGCGAACGAGCCGGTATCAGAGTACGCGCGTCGGCCGACTCCACAGGGATTGGACCCGCATGGCCGTCCGGCACCTGTTGCGCCGGCGCCACAGGGAGACGATCATCTTGATATCCCCGCCTTCCTGCGCCGGCAGGCAACCTGACAATTGTTACAAGCGAACTTGTGGAAAAGGCCCTGGTGAAAGCCGCCGGGGCCTCTTCTTTTGCACCGGCGGCGGCATCGAATCATTTTTGCAAGCGGCTGATTTTAAATGATTAATTATCTATTCCTGGTTTTGATGCAGATGCGGAAATCGTGTCCAGCGCAGGTTCAATTTGGTTAAGCTTTGGCGCGAATACGGCGGAGATAGGGTAACAATCCGTAAAAAAGCGTGAGTTGGCGCTCTTGGGGGCGGTGCTATCGTCTGCGCGTGATTTGGGGATGCCTTGGCTCGACGCAGCCGGAACTCCGGTGAATCGAGCTGTAAGGTAAATGTCGTGGTGGGCGGGTTTCCAATGAAATTTGGCCGGCAAACAACGCTGCGTGCGCAAGCCACTGTGTCGGGCGTTGGTGTTCATTCCGGTTCGGCCGTCAGCCTGACCATCGGCCCTGCATCGATCGATGCAGGCTTTATCTTTATTCGCTCCGGCCTTGATGGCCGTGACCGCGCGATCCGCGCCACTGCCGACTCGGTCATCTCCACCGAATTCGCAACGGTCCTCGGTGATCGCGAAGGTCCGCTCGTCTCCACTGCGGAGCATGTCCTTGCGGCTCTGCGCGGAATGGGCGTCGATAACGCAACGATCGAAATCGACGGTCCGGAAGTTCCGATCATGGACGGCAGCGCCGCGCCGTTCGTGAATGCCATCGAGCAGGCCGGCATTGTCGCCCAATCCGCGCCGCGTCGTTTTATTCAGGTGCTCAAACCCGTGAAAGTCGCGATGGGCGATTCGTTCGGCGAATTCCGTCCCTATGCAGGCGGCTTCCGCGCCGAGGTCGAAATCGACTTCGCCAATCCGGTGATCGGCCGCCAGCAATACAGCCTCGATGTCAGCCCGGAAGGTTTCCGCCGCGAGGTCTCCCGCGCCCGCACCTTCGGCTGCATGAACGACGTGGCGCGGCTGTGGAGCGCCGGTTTCGCGCTCGGTGCGTCCTTCGAAAATTCCGTCGTGTTCGATGACGAGCGACTGCTCAATCCGGAAGGGCTGCGTTATGCCGACGAATGTGCCCGTCACAAGGTGCTCGATGTGATCGGCGACCTTGCGCTGGCAGGGCGTCCGCTGCTTGGGGCTTATCGCTCGTTCCGCGGCGGCCACAAGCTCAACCACGCGGTGCTGACGGCGCTCCTTGCCGATCGCACAGCTTGGCGTTTGGTCGAAGGCGAGGCGGCGCGCCGCCCCCGCACCCAGGCCGAAGTTGGCCGTGGCATGGCCGGAGGGCTGGTGGCGCCGGCCTATGGCCCGGACGTGTCCTAAGCGGCGACCGCCGGCCCTTGTCAGGGCGTCCTTTCCAGATGTCCTGTAAAGCGGATGATGACGGTTTGCATGCCCTCGCGCCGCCTTAATCCGGGCGAAATACGTCCCTATGCGGTTGGTTGACGGAGCGTTTTCAGCTAAGGGGTCTTGGTCGCATGGCAGGCGTCAAGGTCCGGTCAACGAGCTTTCGGGCAATCTGCGGCACCGCAATCATTGCGTGATCGTCTTTTATCGCGGGCAGCAGGCGCCGCAGTACACACGGGTCAGGTTCGTAGGCGATGGCGGCAATCCCTGTAACGCGTGAACGACGCAAGGGCGTGGCCAAGGCGCGGCAGCTACGGCTGGCCGCATCCCTGATCGCGCTCGCCATTCCCCTGAGTGGCTGCGGCACCGGCCCGCTGTGGGACAAGTTCCTGGCCAAGGACGAGACCTTCGTCGATGAGCCGGCGGACAAGCTCTACAACGAGGGCTTGTACCTGATGAACCAGAAGAAGGATCCGAAGGCGGCCTCGAAGAAGTTCGAGGAAGTCGACCGCGAGCATCCCTATTCCGATTGGGCCCGCAAATCGCTTCTGATGTCGGCCTACTCGTTCTACCAGGCAGGCGACTATGATAGCTGCATCGGGGCCGCGACGCGCTACGTGACGCTGCACCCCGGCAGCCCGGATGCGGCCTATGCGCAATATCTGATCGCGTCCTCGCATTACGACCAGATTCCCGACATTTCCCGCGACCAGAACCGCACCGAGAAGGCGATTGCCGCGCTCGAAGAAGTGGTTCGCAAATATCCCACCTCCGAATACGCCGTCAGCGCCAAGGCCAAGCTGCAGGCCGCGCGCGACCAGCTCGCCGGCAAGGAGATGGATATCGGCCGCTACTACATCGAAAAGCGTGACTACACGGCGGCGATCAACCGCTTCAAGACCGTCGTCACGCAGTACCAGACCACGCGCCATGTCGAGGAAGCGCTGTTCCGGCTCACCGAGGCCTATATGGCCATCGGCATCGTCGGCGAGGCGCAGACGGCGGCGGCCGTGCTCGGGCACAATTTTCCCGATAGCCGCTGGTACCAGGACGCCTATAATCTTGTAAAATCCGGCGGTGCGGAGCCGACCGAGAATCAGGGATCCTGGATCAGCCGGGCCTTCAAGAAAGTTGGCCTGGGCTAGCGTCCCGGAAGCGGGGTTCGCCGGCAGCGTGCTAAACTCAAGCGAACTTCGAATCTCCTAGGGAACTTGCCTTCCATGCTGGCGCGTCTGTCGATCCGTGACATCGTCCTGATCGAACGGCTCGATATCGAATTCTCCAAAGGGCTGGCCGTGCTGACCGGGGAGACCGGCGCCGGTAAATCAATCCTGCTCGATGCCTTCGCGCTGGCGCTGGGCGGCCGCGGCGATGCGAGCCTGGTGCGCCACGGCGCCGAGCAGGGACAAGTGACGGCGGTCTTCGATGTGCCGAAGAACCATCCGGCGACTGCGATCCTCGCCGAGAACGGGCTCGAGGACACCGGCGAAATGATTCTGCGCCGGGTGCAGATGGCGGACGGGCGCACCCGCGCCTTCATCAACGATCAGGCGATCAGCGTGCAGACGCTGAAGGCGGTCGGCGCCGCGCTGGTCGAGATCCACGGCCAGCATGACGAGCGCGCGCTGGTCGACGCCGCGACCCATCGCCGCCTGCTCGATGCCTTCGCCGGGCTGGAAAAGGATGTCACCGCGCTGGAGCGCCTCTGGGAGACACGCCGCACCGCCAATGCCGCGCTCGACGAGCACCGTGCCGGGATGGAGCGCGCCGCGCGCGAGGCCGACTATCTGCGCCATGCCTCCGACGAGCTGAAGGTGCTCGCGCCCAAGGACGGCGAGGAGACGCAGCTCGCCGAACGTCGCACCGTGATGATGCAGGGCGAGAAGATCGCCGCCGATTTGCGCGAGGCGCAAGATGCCGTCAGCGGCAATCATTCGCCGATCGCTTCGCTCTCGGCGGCGGTGCGGCGGCTGGAGCGCCGTGCGGCCAATTCGCCGGCGCTGGTCGAGCCGGCGGTGAAGGCGATCGATGCGGCGATCAACGCGCTGGAGGAGGCGGACCAGCATCTCTCCGCGGCGCTTGCCGCCGCCGATTTCGATCCGTTGGAGCTCGAGCGAATCGAGGAGCGCCTGTTCAGCTTGCGCGCCGCCTCCCGCAAATATTCGACGCCGGTGGATGGGCTTGCCGCGCTCGCCGCCAAATACGCCGCCGACGTCGCGCTGATCGATGCCGGCGCCGAGCAGCTCAAGAAGCTGGAAGCCGCGGCGCACGAGGCCGACGAACGCTACCGGGCCTCCGCGGCAAAACTGTCCGCCGCGCGTGCCAAGGCGGCGGACAAGCTCAACAAGGCCGTCAATGCCGAGCTCGCGCCGCTCAAGCTCGAGCGCGCCAAGTTCATGACCCAGGTCGAGAGCGATGAGAAGGCGCCGGGGCCGGAAGGATTCGATCGCGTCGAGTTCTGGGTGCAGACCAATCCGGGGACCAAGCCGGGACCATTAATGAAGGTCGCTTCCGGCGGCGAGCTGTCGCGCTTCCTGCTCGCGCTGAAGGTCGTGCTGTCCGACCGCGGCTCGGCGCCGACGCTGGTGTTCGACGAAATCGACACCGGAGTGGGCGGCGCGGTCGCGGACGCCATCGGCGCGCGGCTGGCGCGGCTCGCGAGCCAGGTGCAGGTGATGGCGGTGACGCACGCGCCGCAGGTGGCCGCACGCGCCGATCGGCATTTCCTGATTTCCAAGGACGCGCTCGACAAGGGCAAGCGCGTCGCCACCCGCGTCAACGCACTCGCCGCCGACCACCGCCGCGAGGAAATCGCCCGCATGCTGGCAGGTGCCGAGATCACCGCGGAGGCGAGGGCGGCGGCGGAGCGGTTGTTAAAGGCGGCGACGGCGTAAGGGACGCGCGTCATTCCGGGGCGCTCATGTCGTTCGTCACACCAAGATAATTGCCCCATCCTTCTGGCTGGCGAGAATATATACATAGTAAGCCATGACGGTGCTCATAACCTCGAGATTCCGGGTTCGATGCTTGCGCATCGCCCCGGAATGACGAACCATAATATGCATGATGGCCAGAGCAGCAAAAGCAAAGACCCTTCCTGACGTCGCCGATCTCACCAAGGCCCAGGCCAAGACCGAATGGAAACGGCTGGCGCTGGAGCTCGAAGAGCACGATCGGCTTTACTATCAGGAAGACGCGCCGAAAATTTCGGACGCCGAATATGATGCGCTGCGAGCGCGCTTCAATGCGATCGAGGCGCGCTTTCCGGAATTCGTCACGCCGGAATCGCCGTCGCAGAAGGTGGGCGCCGCGCCGTTGGGGCGGTTCAGGAAAGTCCGCCATGCGCTGCCGATGCTCTCGCTCGACAACGCCTTTGCGGAAGAGGATGTGCGCGATTTCGTCGGCCGCATCGCGCGCTTCCTCAAACTCGCCGACGACAGGATCGATTTTTCCGCCGAGCCGAAGATCGACGGGCTCTCGATGTCGCTGCGCTATGAAGGCGGCGAGCTCGTCACCGCCGCGACGCGCGGCGACGGCGCGGAAGGCGAGGACGTGACGGCCAATATCCGCACCCTCGAAGACGTGCCGCAAAAACTCAAGGGCCGCAACATCCCGGACATCTGCGAGGTGCGCGGCGAGGTCTACATGACCAAGCATGCTTTTCTGGCGCTGAACGAGCGGCAGAAGGCGGCGGGCGACACCGTGTTCGCCAACCCGCGCAACTCCGCCGCGGGCTCGTTGCGCCAGAAGGATCCGAGCATCACCGCCTCGCGCCCACTCGGCTTCTTCGCCTATGCCTGGGGCGAGATGAGCGCGATGCCGGAACAGACGCAAACCGGGATGATCCACTGGTTCGAGCGCTGCGGCTTCAAGACCAATCCGCTGACAAAGCTCTGTCACTCGGTCGATCAATTGCTCGCCTTCCACCACAAGATCGAGGAGCAGCGCGCCGAGCTCGACTACGATATCGACGGCGTGGTCTACAAGGTCGATCGCATCGATTGGCAGGAGCGGCTCGGCTTCGTGTCGCGCACGCCGCGCTGGGCAATCGCGCACAAATTCCCCGCCGAGCGCGCCATGACCGTGCTCAAGGACATCGAGATCCAGGTCGGGCGCACCGGCTCGTTCACGCCGGTCGGCAAGCTCGAGCCGGTCGGGGTCGGCGGCGTCATCGTGCAGAACGTGACGCTGCACAACGAGGATTACGTCAAGGGCGTCGGCAACAAGGGCGAGAGCCTGCGCGAGGGGCGCGACATCCGGATCGGTGACACCGTCGTGATCCAGCGCGCCGGCGACGTCATCCCGCAGGTGGTGGACGTCATCATCGACAAACGGCCGAAGGACGCCAGGCCGTTCCAGTTTCCGAAGAAATGTCCGTGCCCGTTGCACACCGACGTGGTCCGCGAGGAGACGGCGACCGGCGAGGAGGGCGCGCGGGCGCGCTGCACCGGCGAGTTCGCCTGCCCCTATCAGAAGATCGAGCACCTAAAGCTGTTCTGCTCGCGCCGTGCGTTCGACATTGATGGTCTCGGCGAGAAGCAGATCGAATTTTTCTTCGAGCAGGGCTGGGTGAAGGAGCCCGCCGATATTTTCACGCTTTCTGCCCGCAACGCCAAGATCAAGCTGGAAGAGATCGAGGGCTATGGCGAGACTTCGGTGCGCAATCTCTTCAATGCGATCGAGGCGCGCCGCCGGATCGCGCTGGAGCGTTTCATCTATGCGCTGGGCATGCGCCATGTCGGCGAAACCACGGCTCTGGCGCTGGCGCGCGGCTATGGCTCCTGGGAGGCCTTTCATGAGGCCTGCCTGAAGGTCGCGCGGGACGATGAGGAGGCGATCGCCGACATGGATGCGCTGGACCAGATCGGCGACACCGTGATCCACAGCATTGCCGCTTATTTCAAGGAAAGCCACAACCGCGGCATCGTCGAGCGGCTGACGAAGGAAGTCACCATTCTCGACGCCGAGAGGCCGAAGAGCAATTCGGCGGTGGCCGGCAAGACGGTGGTGTTCACGGGAACGCTGGAGCGCATGACGCGCGATGAGGCCAGGGCGAAGGCGGAGCGGCTGGGCGCAAAGGTCTCGGGCTCGGTCTCGAAGAAAACGGACTATGTCGTCGCCGGCCCCGGCGCCGGTTCGAAGCTTGCCGAGGCGAAGAAGCACGGCGTCGCCGTGCTGACGGAAGAAGAGTGGTTGAAGCTGGTGGGAGAGTGAGGGGCGGCCTCTCCTCTCGTCATGGCTGGGCTTGACCCGGCCATCCATGCCTTTCTCGCCGCGACATCGTTGAGACGTGGATGCCCGGGACAGCCCGGGCATGAGGACCTTTTGCTTGGGTGGCGGGTCGCTCGCTCGCGACCGCGCCCGTCACGGCATCCCCGACTCTTCTTCCTCCGCCTGCTCGATCAAGCTCTCGCTCACCATCACCTTCTGGCGCGGCACGATGAAGATCATCGTCGAGACGCAAGCCGCGGAGAGTACGAGGATCGCGCTCGTCAAAGGCAGCGTGGTGACGAAATGGCCGCCGAGATAGGCTCCTAGCTGCGAGATCAGCGAGCCCAGCCCCATCTGCAGGAAACCCATCGCGCCCGAAGCGGTGCCGGCGGCTTCGGGGCGCACGCTGATCGCGCCGGCCGCCGAGTTCGACATCACGAAGGCGTTGGCGAACATCACGATCATCTGCGTGCCGAACAGCCAGGACGGCACCTGGTTCACTGCGCCGAGGCTCAAGAGGAAATTCAACAGGCTGCCCGCGACCTGCAGCGCGAGCCCGAACCAGATCAGCTTCTCCAGCGAATGGCGCGGGGAAAAGCGCACGCAGAAGACGTTGCCGATCAGATAGGCGAAGGCGGTGGTCGCAAACCAGGCGCCGTATTCGGCGCTGGAGCGTCCCATCTGCGTCACCACGATATACGGGCCGCCGCCGGCGAACGCGAAGATGATCTGGGAGGCCAGCACCTGGCACAGCATATAGCCGACGAAGGCGCGGCTCCCAAGGAGCTTGCCGACATCGCCGCGAAAGCCGCTCTTGCCGCTGCCCTCGCGCCGCGTTTCCGGCAGCGCCAGCGCGATCGCCACCGCGGTCACGAGCGCGAATGCGGTAATGACGTAGAAGATCGCGCGCCAGCCGAATGCGGTCTCCAGCAGGCCGCCCGTCAGGGGGCTCAGCATCTGCGCGATCATCATCACGGCGATGACGAGCGAGATCATGGCGCCGATGCGCTCGCGCGGATAGAGATCGCGGATAATGGCGCGGCTGATCACCATGCCGGACGCGCCGCCGAGCGCCTGCAGAAACCGCGCCGCGATCAATTGCGGCAGGGATTGCGCGAAGATGCAGCCGATGCTGGCGGCCACCATCAGGCCGAGCCCGGCCAGGAGCACCGGCCGGCGGCCAAACCGGTCCGACAGCGGCCCCATGACGATCTGCGAGCAGGCGATGCCGACCATGTAGAGCGACACCGTCATCTGCGCGATGGCGATATCGCGCCCGAAGCTGACCGCGAGCAGCGGCAGCGCTGGCACCAGCAGATAAAGGGAAATCGGGGCGACGCCCGTCATCACGACGAGCAGCATCAGCATGATGCACGAGGTCGCGGGCGTCTTGTCCGTGGCCGCACTTGGCGGCCTGCCCATCACGCCATGCATCGAGAGTTCAAATCCGCTGTAAACATGGCGCGGACTGTAGCGTCCTTACACAAGACGAATACGCCTGTTTCGGAATGCAGCCATGCCGTTTGCGGGACCGTTATTATAACGTGGCGCGGAATGAGGCGGCGATGCGTGTGTGGTGGTCAGCCGCGATCAACTACACACCGGGTCGTCATCACCCGCGAAGGCGGGTGATCCAGTATTCCAGAGACCTGAGTTGAATGCGGAAAGGCCGCGGCGTACTGGATCCCCCGCCTGCGCGGGGGATGACGGCATCATATGTTGCGCGAGATTCCGGGTTCGCTCGCTTTTGAGCGAGCGCCCCGGAATGACGGCCTTGAGGAAAGACGGCTAACTGGCGGAAAGCGGCGCCGTCGCCTGATCCAGCCACGCCGTGGTCGCAGCGTCGAGTTGCCCGCGCACCTCGCGCGCGACGCGCGCGTGGTAGGCGTTGAGCCAATCGAGTTCCGCCTCCGACAGCATCGCGACATCGATCAGCCGCCGATCGATCGGCGCCAGCGTCAGCGTCTCGAACGCGTTGATCGGCTTCTCGGCGCCCGGGAGATCGGCCGCGACCACCAGTTCCAGATTCTCGATGCGGATGCCGTAGCCGTCGGTTTTATAGTAGCCGGGCTCGTTCGACAGGATCATGCCGCGCTTGAGCGGTGTGGTGCCGAGCTTGGAGATTCGCGCCGGCCCCTCATGCACGGAGAGATAGCTGCCGACGCCATGGCCGGTGCCATGTTCGAAATCAAGCCCGGCCTGCCACAGGAACTGCCGCGCAAAACTGTCGAGCTGCGCGCCGGTGGTGCCGTCGGGAAAGACCGCGCGGGCGATCGCGATATGCCCGCGCAGCACGCGGGTGAAGCGGTCGCGCATCTCGTCGGTGGGGTCGCCGACGGCGACGGTGCGCGTGACGTCGGTGGTGCCGTCTTCATATTGCGCCCCGGAATCGATCAGAAGGAGGTCGCCAGGCACGATGCGCCGGTTGCTTTTGCGCGTGACGCGGTAATGCACGATGGCCCCGTTCGGCCCGGTGCCGGCGATGGTTGGAAACGACACGTCCTTTAGCGCGCCGGTCTCGCGGCGGAAGGTTTCGAGCGCCTCGACAGTGTCGATTTCGGTCAGCGTGCCCTTGGGAGCTTCCCGGTCCACCCAGGCCAGGAAACGCGCCAGTGCCACCGCGTCGCGCTGGTGAGCGTTGCGCGTGCCGTCGATCTCGGTGGCGTTCTTGACCGCCTTGAGCAGGCTGACGGGATCGCTGCCGCGCACGACCTTGCCGCCGGCGGAACCGATCAGCCGGCTGAGCGCGTCCGCCGCTGTTGCGCTGTCGAGCGCGACTTGCACGCCGCGTTGGGCCAGCGCGGTGAGTTCGCGCGTCAGCGCATCCGGCTCGCGAACGTCGGCGGACCGTTCGAGATGGTCGCGCGTTGCATTGGAGAGCTTGCGATGGTCGATGAAGATGGTCGGCCGGCCCTCTTTCGGCACCAGGGCGTAGGATAGAGGTAATGGCGTATGAGCGACATCCGCGCCGCGGATGTTGAAGGTCCAGGCCACCGCATGCGGGTCCGACAGCACCAGCGCGTCCGCACCGGAGCGGCCGATCTCAGTCCTGATACGGGAGAGTTTGTCGGCCTCGCTCTCGCCGGCAAAGCCGATGTCGTGGATGGCGACGGGCGCCAGCGGCGCAGCCGGGCGCTCGGTCCAGATCGCGTCCACCGGATTGCCCTCGACCGCAACCAGTTCCGCGCTCGCCTTGGCGCAGGCCCCAGCCAGCCGCTCCGCCGCGGCGGATGTATGCAGCCACGGGTCATAGCCGAGGCGGTCGCCGGGTTTCAGATGCTGTGCGAGCCAGCTTTCCGGCGGCGGATCGACCAGCGATTCGATCGCCCACGCCTTGCCGTCGACCTGCTTGGCCGCCTGCAGGGTATAGCGGCCGTCGACGAACAAGGCGGCCTCGTTCGGCAGCACGACCGCAAGTCCCGCCGAGCCGGTGAAGCCGGTGAGCCATGCCAGCCGTTCTTCCGAGGGCGGCACATATTCATTCTGTTGCTGATCGGCACGGGGAACCACGAAGCCGGTCAGCTTGCGCCGTCTCAGCTCCTCGCGAAAGGCGGCCAGCCGTGCTGTCAGCGCGACACCGGTCTCCGGTTCCTCAAACGTTTGAAAACGAGCTTCGAACATGGTCCGGCGATCTCAGGAATGGTGAAAGGACATGCGCCACGTGAATGCCATTTGGGGGAACTTGGCACAACTCCTGGCGGAATGCGCGATTGCGTTGACGAGGTCGAATGTTTTCTGTCACAGTGATGTCAAATGATAATCTTTGGAAACGCCAGGGTGTCTCAACTCAACGACGAGGGGATACACAATGCCGGCCTTTAGTTTTGAGAAGATTTCGCCGCCGGTTCGGCGTAACCCGATCACACAAGCCGATGCTGGCGAGAAGCGCCCGCGCGGCCTCATCGTCCAGCTCCTGGACCGTCTGTCCGAGGCGCGGGTCAGGCGCTCGCTCCGCAAGCAGCCTTTTGATACCCGCGAGCCGAAGTCGCCGGATTAGCTTGAGCCGACTGAGCCGAGCAAGAGGCTGCTCCAGCCTTCGATTTTGAGGTGCCGCAGCGGCACCAGCCCACGGGCGCGATAGGCGGCGATGACGCCCCTCGCCTGGGGAGTCAGCAGTCCCGACAGGATGACCAGCGCCCGCGGCGCCAGATGGGCCGACATCGGGCCAGCCAGTTGCTTCAACGGATTGGCCAGAATATTCGCCAGCACCAGGTCGAACGGCCCGGCTTGCGCGAAATCCGGCGCTCCGAACCCGCTCGCGCGGATCACCGTCACGAGATTGCCGACTCCGTTCAGGTGCGCGTTCTCCCGCGCCACCTGCACCGATGCCGCATCGATATCGCTGGCCAGCACCTTCCGCCGCAGCGCCTTGGCCGCGGCGATGGCGAGCACGCCGGTTCCCGTGCCGAGGTCGAGCACGCGCTCGATGCGGTGCGCCTTCAGGACATGGTCGAGCAGCAACAGGCAGCCGCGCGTCGTGCCGTGATGGCCGGTGCCGAAGGCAAGCGCCGCCTCGATCTCGATGCCGAGCTTGTTGCTCGGCACGCGGGCGCGGTCATGCTGCCCGTGCACGACAAAGCGCCCCGCGGGCACGGGAACCAGGTCGTCGAGGCTTGCCTTGACCCAGTCCTTGGCCTCCACCGTATCGAAGCTCATGCCCCGGGCGACGTCCTCGCCCGCCGTGTTGCCGACGAGTTCCCGCAAGAGCGCCTGGTCGGGCGCGTCCGCAAAATGCAGCGTCACGTCCCAGCGCCCGTCCGGCCGCTCGAACGCGGCGACAGCAGTCTCGGCCTCGAAGAAGAGCTCGGTGAGCACATCGACGACGCGCTTGGCGGCCTCTTCGTCGCCGATCGCGAAGCTGGCCCGATACGTCGCAGGGGGGTGGCTGGAAGTCATTTGTGTGCGTGAAGCCTTAGGACTTTGCGTAAAATTTGAGGAATGATCACCTTGCATTATCCGTAAAACTTGGAGAGCCCCCGTTCAAACAACCTTAGGATGCGCGCCGTATATTTACGGATGTTGGATCGAACCAACACAACCATCCGGAGGTCATGGTGAAGCTTTTATTTTCGAAATTTTGGGCCGACAACTCGGGCGCGACCGCGATCGAATATGGCTTGATCGCCGCCGGCATCTCGCTCGCGATCATCCTCGTGGTGAACGGCATCGGGGGCACTCTGAACGACAAGTTCTCGTCCATTAACAGTTCGCTGAAGTAGTTTCTGGCGCTCCCTTTCTCAGGGGGAGAACTCCCTTTGCCGCAATCAGGATAAAAACGAGACCCCGCGCGATGCCTCGCGCGGGTTTTTAGCTTTGAGACCGGGTTTTCCAAAACGTTCCGGGACACTTATCCAAACCTTGCGCACAGGATTGTGCCGGTGCTTTGGTAGCGTCTCCGACGCGCGGGGCCGGCGGCGCTGGTCTCCACAGCCTTCATGCCGCAGGGCCGTTGCGGTGGCACCGGCGCGGCGATGAACATCAATTTTCAGCGTATGCGTTAACCGGTTACAAACCGGTTTTCCACAAACCATCCACAAGGCTGTCCACAGGACGCCGGCCCCATCGTCGTTGGGAGAAGCCGGGGTCTTAGATGTTCAACGTCTCCCAAACAGCGCCCGGTGGTCGCGCAAGATCACCTGTGCGGCGTTGTGGCCAGGCGCGCCGGTGACGCCGCCGCCGGGATGGGCGCCGGAGCCGCAATGGTAGAGCCCCTTGAGCGGACCACGGTAATCGGCATGGCCCAGCATCGGCCGGGCCGAGAACAACTGGTTCAGCGTCAGGGCGCCGTGGAAGATGTCTCCGCCGAGCAGGCCAAATTCGCGCTCGAGGTCGAGCGGCGACAAGATCTGCCGCCCGAGGACACTTTGCGCGAAACCCGGCGCGTATTTGTCGACCGTCGCGATCATGAGGTCGGCGACCTCCTCACGGTGGGCGTCCCAGGATCTTCCGCCCCCCAGATCGGGCGCGACATGCTGACAGAACAGGCTCGCGACATGCGCTCCTCCAGGTGCCAGTGAATCGTCGAGCGTGGAGGGCATCAGCATCTCGATGACCGGCTCGCGACTCCAGCCATGCGCGCGGGCATCGGTAAAGGCGCGGTCCATATAGGCGAGGCTGGGGGCGAGAATGATGCCGGCGGTGAGGTGATCGCCTTCGCCCGGCAGCGCCGTGAACGAGGGCAGGCGCGACAGCGCCACGTTCATGCGGAAGGTGCCGGAGCCGTTACGCCAGCGCTTCATGCGCGCCAGAAATTCCGGCGGCAGCGCGCCGCTGTCGATCAGCCTTGTGTAGAGCAGTTTGGGGTTGACGTTGGCGGCGACATATTTGGCGCGAATGGTCTCGCCGTTGTCGAGCAGGACGCCGACCGCGCGACCGTTTTCCACGATCACCTCGCGCACGGCGGCGTTCACCTCGATCTCGGCGCCATGCTGACGCGCGGCGCGCGCCATCGCTTGCGTGATCGCGCCCATGCCGCCGATGGCGTGGCCCCAGACGCCCTTCTTGCCATTCACCTCGCCAAAGGCATGGTGCAGCATCACATAGGCCGAGCCCGGCGCGTAGGGACTGGCATAATTGCCGACGATGGCATCGAAGCCAAACAGCGCCTTGACCAAATCGTTTTCAAAACGCTCGTCCAGCATCTCGCCGGCGGAGCGCGTGAACAGATCGAGCAGATCGCGCGTCTGCTCCAGCGAGAGCTTGCGCAGGATACCAGCGGTGCCGAACGCGTTGATGCTCTCACGGAGCGCGTCGAGACCAAAACCTTCGATCAGGTTCGGCGGCGCGCGCAGCACCAATTGGCGCAGCACGTCGGCGATGGTCTCGAGGTCGCGCGAGAAAGTCGTGATCGTTTCCGCATCACGCGCGCTGAGCCTCGCGACGGAAGGCAAGGTGCGGCCCTCGCCAGTGAGCAGATGGCTTCCGTCAGGTGCAGGCAGGAAATTTTGCGCGCGGCGCTCGACGATCTTCAGGCCATGCTGGGCAAGCTTTAAATCGGCGATCACCTGCGGATTGAGCAAGCTGACGGTGTAGGCCGCGACCGAGTTGCGGAAACCCGGGTGGAATTCCTCGGTCACCGCAGCACCGCCGACGACTTTGCGCCGTTCCACCACCTTCACGCGCAGTCCGGCCATGGCAAGATAGGCCGCGCAAGTGAGCCCATTGTGCCCCGCACCGATGATGACGACGTCCGTCTCGTTCATGCGCGCTTCAGGATCCGTCTGTTTGCTACACCGTCATTCCGGGGCGTCGCGTCAGCGACGAACCCGGAATCTCGAGATTCCGGGTTCGTGCTTCGCACGCCCCGGAATGACATCCACGCTACATAGCGGACTCGTTCAATCCAGCACAGCGGTTTGATCGCGGGCCAGATTGCTCCGTGCCGTTCCATGTGCTCCATTGCGGCCTCCAAGCGGGTCCCCAGCCGGAGTTTTCATGCGATCTCCCGAAGTCCCCACCAAGGATCAGCCCTCCGCTTCGCGTAACCGCCTGGTGTTGTCGGTCTATACCGCGTCGATCTTCTTGAGCGCGCTGCTCTTGTTCTCGGTGCAGCCGCTGTTCACCAAGATGGTGCTGCCGCGTCTCGGCGGCTCGCCGGCGGTGTGGTCGGTGGCAATGGTGTTTTTCCAGACGCTGCTGCTGGCAGGCTATTCCTACGCGCATTTTCTGATGCGGATCAGAAACCGTGCCGTTCCCGTTGCCGTGCATCTTGCGCTGCTGGTGGTGGCGATGCTGACGCTGCCGCTATCGATCGCCGGCGGCTGGGGCGAGCCGCCGACCACGGGTTATGCATTCTGGCTGCTTGGGCTGTTTGCGGTCTCGATCGGCCTGCCGTTCTTTGCGCTCGCCGCGAACAATCCGCTGCTGCAGGCCTGGTTCGTCCGCACCGGCCATCCGGCCGGACCCGATCCCTATTTCCTCTACGCTTCCTCCAACATTGGCAGCTTCCTCGCGCTGTTGTCCTATCCGGTGCTGCTGGAGCCGATGTTCACGTTGCACGGCCAGGACCTGATGTGGACCTTCGGCTATGGGCTGCTGATCGTTCTGATCGCTGCTTGCGGCGCGCTGTTGCTGCGTTCCCCCGTCCTTGCCGTCGCCGACATGGAGGCCGAGGACACAGACGCGCCGCCGCCCGCCTGGAGCCTGCGCGCGCGCTGGATCTTCCTGGCCGCGGTGCCTTCCGGCCTCTTGATCGCGGTGACCGCGCATATCTCCACCGACGTCGCGGCGGCGCCGCTGCTGTGGGTGCTGCCGCTCTCGCTTTATCTTCTGACCTGGGTGCTGGTGTTCCAGTCGCGGCCGCTGTTGCCGCACAAATGGATGCTGATGGTCCAGCCACTGGCGATTGCAGGCGTGGTCATCCTGCTTGCGGTCGGCGGCGAGCAGAACCTGTTGCTGACGCTCGGCGGACATCAAGTCTGCTTTTTCCTCATCGCCATGGGCTGTCACGGCGAACTCGCACGCACGCGGCCGGCCGCGAAATATCTCACCGGCTTTTATGTCGCGCTGTCGTTCGGCGGCATGCTCGGCGGCCTGTTCGCCGGGCTGATCGCGCCCTACAGCTTCTCCTGGGTCGCCGAATATCCGATCCTGCTGGCGTTGGCGGCATTGTGCCGGCCGGAGGCGAGCGAACGCCTGCCGCGCTGGAGCCGCTGGTATTGGCCGTTTCTTGCCGTGCTCGCTGTTGCGCTGATCGCACCGGCCTCTTCAAGCGGCAAGATCGGCCTGTGGTTCGAGAACCATCGGACGTGGGTGGCCGGCGGCGTCGGTGTGCTCGCCGCTCTGCTGGCGCTCGCGCTCAATGCCAGCCGCTGGAAGATCTTCGCGACGATTGTGGTGGCGCTGATCCTGATCCGTGCCTATCCGTCGGACAACGGGCGCGTGGAAACCGTGCGCAGCTTTTTTGGCGTGCACAAGATCGTGGTGACGCCGGACGGGCAGTATCACGTGCTGATGCACGGCACCACGATTCACGGCGCGCAGAAATTCCTCAACGATGACGGTTCGAAGGTCGAAGGCCGTCCCGAGCCGATCAGCTATTATCACAAGGACGGCGGCATCGGGCAGGCGATCACCGCAATCCGGGCCCGCAAGGGCACGCCGCTGCGGGTCGCCGTGATCGGCGTCGGCGCGGGCACGCTGGCCTGCGCCTCCGAGCGTGGCGAGACCTGGAAGTTCTTCGAGATCGACCAGAGCATGGTCGATACCGCGCGCGATCCCCGCTATTTCAGCTATGTCCAGAACTGCGAGCCGGACTTCAAGCCGGTGATCGGGGACGCGCGGCTCACCTTCGCGAAGGAGCCCGACGGCATCTACGACCTGATCATCGTCGACGCCTATTCGTCGGATGCGATTCCGATCCATCTTGCGACGCAAGAGGCCATGAGGATCTACAAGGACAAGCTCGCCCCGCAAGGCGCGGTGGTGATGCATGTCTCCAACCGGCATCTCGAGCTCGAAAGCGTCGTGGTCGGCATTGCCGATGCCAATCATCTGAAGAGCTGGGTCTACAACGAAGACTCCGGCCGCGACGACGAATATATCTTCGCAACCGACGTCGTGATCTCCGCCCGCGAGGAGGCCGACGTCGGCGCGCTCGCGTCCTCGGACAAATGGGTTGAAACCGAGCCCACCGAGAACCAGCGGGTCTGGACCGACGATTATTCCAACATTCTGGGCGCGGTGTACCGGCGGCTGCGGGACGGGGAGTAAGTCCTTCCGGGCATGGCGGGCCACCTCGCCCCGCGCTCGTCCGCCGACGCTTTAGCGGAGGCGGATGCCGGGAGAAGGAGGAATAGATCCCGCTTTAACTCTGGCCATTTCCGGTGCCAGCGCCGCCCAGCTCGCATCGGCGCTGGCTGACGGCAATAGCGATGCACGAACAAAAAGATAGAGCGGGATGCTCATCCGTCATCCCGCTCTCATGTTGATGATGAAGCGTAGCGCGCAGCGCGGGTCGCCTCAGTCCTGGAAGAAGCCGCGCGGCTGATAATATTGCCGCTGCTGGTAATAGCCCTGCGGCGCCTGCTGGTAGCCCTGGTTGCCGTAATATTGCGGCTGCGGATAGGCCTGCGCATCGTAGAGCCTGCGGCTCGAGCGCGGCGCCGGATAGATCTGCGCGGTGGAGCTGCCGTCGGCCGGATAGATGTAGCCGTCATCGGGCCGCTCCTGCGGCTGGGCACGGCGGCCCTGATAGTACTGCGGCTGCGGCGTCAGCACGACCGGCTCGCCGGAGTCGGAATATTGCTGCTGATATTGCTGGGGCTCGGTGCGGGCGATCGCGGTGTTGCGGCGCGGGTTGCGCGCCAGCGCGATCTGCGAGGAGCCGGTCAGCGTGACCGTGGTGTTGAGCACGCCTTGCTCCTTCACCAGCTCATACAAGGTCGTGGCATTGGCCTTCGAGAGCCGGACGCAGCCGTGGGATGCGGGCGTCCCGAGCTTGCTTTCGGAGTCGGTGCCGTGGATCGCATGGCCGATCTTGGTGAAGAAGATCGAGTGCGGCATCGGCGCGTCGTCGAACTCCTTGGAGTAATGGTCCTCCTCCATGCGGAAGGTACGGAAGCTGCCGTTCGGCGTCTCGTAGGAGGGAATGCCGGTCGAGACAGGCCAGTGATAGCGCTCGACACCGTCGACCGCGACGGTCATCGTCTGGTTGTTCTTGTCGACGGTGATGTCGACACGGGCCTGCGCAGCGGCGCAGGTCAGCAGGGTCAAACCGGCGAAAGCAGCGAAGAACGTACGCATCTTACCTCTGGCCTCCTGGCCCAATTCCACAACGCCGCAGTCTCTCCGTCCCCGGCATGCAATATGCCTGGAATCCGTGGTTTGTTCCAGCGGCCCGGACCTGCATCGTTAATGGAGTGCGCGGCTTTAGCAATGTGCTTGAGCAAATTGCGGCGCTGACATTTTCGCGAGCCGCCGCCAATCTCGATCTCCAATTGGTCACAGAGGCGCAACCATTTGGCCGCATCGGCGTTTCAGATTCCCGCCTGTCGGCAAGTCGTTGCTGCCGAATCGCTAGGAAATCCAGATGAACAAGACCATGGTTAAGAGCACGCACCTGCCCTTGAGTCTGCGGCTGCCATTCATATTCGCGACCGCCGGGCTGGCGCTGGCGCTAATCGCAGCCAGCCATCCCGGCCACGCCCAGGGCCTCGTCCGCGGCGCGCAGCAAGGGGCCTCGGAAGGCAACCGGATCGCCGGCCCGGTGGGCGGTGTGGTTGGAGGTGCGGTCGGCGCCGGCGTCGGCGGCGCCGTCGGCGCGGTCGAGGGGGTGTTCGGGATTCCCCATTATCAGCATTGGCATCACCACTGCCGGGGCTTCTACGACGGCTATGGCCGCTATCACTGCTACAGGTGATCTTTTTGCGCGCGCGCTCTGGCAGTTCTAGGCGCCGTCCCCGGGCGCTCGCAGTTTCAGGCACCGTCATTCCGGGGCGTGCGAAGCACGAACCCGGAATCTCCAGCCACAACCTCTGGATTCCGGGTTCGCTTGCGTTGCGAGCGCCCCGGAATGACAGTGGGGCTCAATTCCTCAGGCGATAGCCGGTCTTGAAAATCGCCCACACCAGAACCATGCAGGTCACCAGGAAGCCCAGCGTCATGCCGACGCTCACGGCGACATCGACGTCCGCGATCTCGTAAAAACTCCAGCGAAAGCCCGAGATCAGATAGACCACCGGGTTGAACAGCGCGATCGTGCGCCAGGTCGGCGGCAGCATGTTGACCGAATAAAAGCTGCCGCCGAGGAAGGTCAGCGGCGTCACCACCAGCATCGGGATCATCTGCAGCTTTTCGAAGCCGTCGGCCCAGATGCCGATGATGAAGCCGAACAGGCTGAAGGTCACCGCCGTCAGCACCAGAAACGCCAACATCCAGACCGGATGGTGGATCTGCAGCGGCACGAACAGGCCGGCGGTGGCGAGAATGATCAAGCCTAAGATGATCGACTTGGTCGCGGCCGCCCCGACATAGCCGAGCACGATCTCGAAATAGGAGATCGGCGCGGAGAGGATTTCGTAGATGGTGCCGACGAATTTCGGGAAATAGATGCCGAAGGAGGCGTTGGCGATGCTCTGCGTCAGCACGGACAGCATGATCAGCCCGGGCACGATGAAGGTGCCGTAGCTCACGCCCTCGACATGGCTGATGCGCGAGCCGATCGCGGCCCCGAATACCACGAAATAAAGCGAGGTCGAGACCACCGGCGAGACGATGCTTTGCAGCAGCGTGCGCCAGGTGCGCGACATTTCGAACAGATAGATTGCTCGGATCGCTTGATGATTCATGGCGCGTGCACCAAACTGACAAAGATGTCTTCCAGCGAAGACTGCGTGGTATCGAGATCGAAGAAGCGGATGCCGGCGTTGCGCAAGTCGCTGAGCAGGCTGGTGATGCCGGTGCGGTCGCTCTTGGTGTCGTAGTCGTAGATCAGCGCGCGGCCGCCGTCGCAAAGCTCGAGGTGATAGGGTGCGAGCGCATCGGGAACGCCGTCGATGGGATGCTGCAGATGCAGCGTCAGGCGTTTCTTGCCGAGCTTCTGCATCAGCGTCGCCTTGTCCTCGACCAGGATGATCTCGCCCTTGTTGATGACGCCGACGCGGTCGGCCATCTCCTCGGCTTCCTCGATGTAATGCGTGGTCAGGATGATGGTGACGCCGGACGCCCGGAGCTCGCGCACCACGTCCCACATGCCCTTGCGTAGCTCGACATCGACGCCCGCGGTCGGCTCGTCCAGGAACAGCACTTGCGGCTCATGCGACAGCGCCTTGGCGATCATCACGCGCCGCTTCATGCCGCCGGACAGTGTGCGGATCTGGGAATCCTTTTTGTCCCACAGCGACAGGTCCTTGAGAATTTTTTCGATCAGCGCGGGGTCCTTCGGCTTGCCGAATAGGCCGCGGGAAAAGCTGGTGGTGGCCCACACCGTCTCGAACGCGTCGGTGTGCAGCTCCTGCGGTACCAGCCCGATCAGCGAGCGTGCGGTGCGGTAGTCCTTGTTGATGTCCTGGCCGCCGACGATGACGCGGCCTTCCGACAGGTTGGTGATGCCGCAGATGATGCTGATCAGCGTGGTCTTGCCGGCGCCGTTCGGCCCGAGCAGCGCGAAAATCTCCCCGCGCTGAATGTCGAGGTTGATGTTCTTCAGCGCCTTGAAGCCGGAGCCATAGGTCTTCGACAGGTTTGCGACGGAAATGATTGATGACATGGGATTTGGTGGCTGGGGCCGGAAAGCGGGGACGCGGCACATCGGACCGCTTTGCGGCAGGAGAAAGGCGGGGCTTTTTAGATAGGAACGCTATGGGCGTTCTGCAATCGGGCTTCGATGTGGAATTTTTATGCGACCACTTGGGCGGTCGCGCGCAGTTCGATCAGGGCAAGCATGTTGTCCTGGATCTGGTGGGTCGGTGCTGCGGAGTCGGTCCACCTCTCCCCGGCGGGGAGAGGCGACGGAGTTCGCGGCCGCATCATACGGTTGCGCGACCGCCTATTTCTTCTTCGCCGGCTTTTTCACTGCCGGTGGCGCTGCCGCGGCCGCCTGGCCCGGCTGCTCGCTCTGCTCCGGCACTTTGGCCACCGTCAAAATCTGGATCTGCAGATTGGCCGGCGAGGTCGGATGCGCCTGGTCGATGAACTGCTCCTCGCCGACGCCGAGGGTCTGCAGCCGCTTTGCGGAAATCTTGAAGGTGTTGACCAGCACGTCGCGGATCGCGTCCGCGCGGCGCTGGCTTAAGATCACGTTGGCCTCGCGCCTGCCGGTCGAGTCGCTATGGCCGACGATTAGAAAGCCGTAGGGCAGCAGGCTGGCATTGACCAGCGCGTCGGCGAGGCGACCGACTGTCTTATAGGAATCGGGCCGGACCACCGGCGTATCGGTATCGAAATGGATGTCGAGTGCGACGGTCGGCAGATTGAGCAGCTCGGGCACGATCGGCGGCCGTTTCGACGGCTCCGGCTCGTTGCGCGACCGCGATCTGGACTTCTCGAGGATGCGCTGGCGCAAGCTCGCGATATCGAGCTCCGGCGCCGCATCAAAGCGGCTGAGCTGGCTGATGATCGCGTCCTTCTCCGGCACGCTCTGAGCGCGCGACGGAGAGCCAGCCGCGGCGAGCGCGGCAACAAGAGCAAGGTGCAGGCCGATGCCGCGCAGGCGCTTTGCTGGCATCACCGATACCCCGCATCATCCATGGCCTGGCTGCAGTTGCGGCTAACGCCGTGCGCTGCAATCAGGCAGGGAATCGATTTGCTGGTTTCCTTGGTCGAGCCGTTGCACAGCTTGACGATTTCCCGCGAGCAGGCATTGGCGACGGTAACGCGGGCCGCAATCCGCTTCTGGATCGCGTTGAAGGCGCGCAGATAATCGGTCCGGCACTGCGCCGACAGCACGTCGGTGTTGCGCGACAGGCACTCCCTCATGCGGTTGGCATCGAGGCTCACGCCGCGGCAATTGGCATCGATCTCGGCGCCGCAGCTCTTGGCGAGCAGTGCGGCCGAATCGGCAAAGCTCATCGTCTCCGCCGACGCCACCGGCGCCGCCGCAAGAAGAGCGACAAACAGGAAAATGCCTCCCCTGACCATGCGGCCATGTCATACGACGCGTGCCGCGGGGGTCAAGAGCTACGAAGGGGTTGTGGGCGGATAAGCGCGACGCCTCACGCTCGCTCGACGAATGTATCGACCACTTTCTTCTCGCCGGCCTTGTCGAAGGCGATGGTGAGCTTGTTGCCGTCGACCTTCACGACATGGCCGTAGCCGAATTTCTGGTGGAAGACGCGGTCGTCGAGCGCAAATTCCGAGACCGTGCCGGTGGATTTTGCCACCAGCTCGCCTTCGATCGTCAGGGGGGCACGCTTGTTGCGGCCGAAGCCGCCGGAAAAACCGCCGCGCGCGCCCGAGAACGGCGACTGCTCCTCGTCAAAGCCGCCGCGGCTCCCTCCGCCTTGGCCGCCGCGCCGGGCCTGCGCGCGCTGCCAGCCGGGTGTGGAATAGCTGGAGCCGAAACTTTCCACATTATCGAAGCGCGAGGGGCCGTAGCCGCCGGCGCCGCCCCACCCGGAGCCGCCCTTGGATTCCGTGATCTCGACGCTTGCCGCCGGCAATTCGTCCAGGAAGCGTGAGGGAATGGTGGTGCTCCAGGTGCCATGGATGCGACGGTTGGTCGCAAAATAAAGCTTCGCGCGCCGCCGCGCCCGGGTCAGCCCGACATGAGCGAGGCGACGCTCTTCCTCCAGCCCCGCACGGCCCTGTTCGTCCAGCGTGCGCTGGCTCGGAAACAGGCCTTCCTCCCAGCCGGGCAGGAAGACATTGTCGAACTCCAGCCCCTTGGCCGAATGCAGCGTCATCAGCGAGACGGCCTCGTCCTCGCCGCCGTCCTCGCGGTCCATGACCAGCGCGATGTGTTCGAGAAACCCTTGCAGGTTCTCGAACTCTTCCATCGATCGCACCAGCTCTTTGAGGTTCTCGAGCCGGCCTGCGGCATCGGCCGAGCGATCCTTCTGCCACATGTCGGTGTAGCCGCTTTCGTCCAGCACGATCTCGGCGAGCTCGGTATGCGCGGTGACCTCGGCTTGCGCGCGCCAGCGGTCGAACTGCTGGACCAGGTCACGCAGGGACCCGCGCGCCTTCGGCTTCAACTCGTCGGTCTCGACCACGGCGCGCGCCGCCTCGAACAAGGGAATGCGGCGCTTGCGCGCGTGATCGTGCAGGAGCTGCACGGTGGCATCGCCTAAGCCCCGCTTGGGCACATTGACGATGCGCTCGAATGCAAGGTCATCGGCGGGCGAATTGACCACGCGCAAATAGGCGAGCGCGTCACGGATTTCCGCCCGCTCATAGAAGCGCGGGCCGCCGATCACGCGATAGGGCAGGCCGAGCGTGACGAAACGGTCTTCGAACTCGCGCATCTGATAGGAGGCGCGCACCAGGATCGCGATCTCGTTGAGCCTCTCGCCCTTGCGCTGCAGCTCCTCGATCTCCTCGCCGATCGCGCGGGCTTCCTCTTCGGAGTCCCAGGCACCGGTGACGGTGACCTTCTCGCCGTCGACATCCTCGGTGCGCAGCGTCTTGCCGAGACGGCCTTCATTGTGCGCGATCAGGTAGGAGGCGGCGGCGAGGATATGGCCGGTGGAGCGATAGTTGCGCTCCAGCCGGATCACCTTCGCGCCGGGAAAATCGTGCTCGAAGCGGAGGATGTTGTCGACCTCGGCGCCGCGCCAGCCATAGATCGACTGGTCGTCGTCGCCGACGCAGCAGATGTTCTTGGGGTGGGCTGCCGACATCTTCTCCGTCATTCCGGGATGCGCTGAAAGCGCAGACCCGGAATCTCGAGATTCCCCGATGCGCAATTGCGCATCGGAGTTCGCGTCTTCGACGCGCCCCGGAATGACCGGTGATGTGGTCTTGGGGGAACTCGGCGCCTGCGCCAGCAGGCGCAGCCACAAATATTGCGCGACGTTGGTGTCCTGATATTCGTCGACCAGGATGAACTTGAAGCGGTTCTGATACTGCCTCAGCACATCAGGATGCTCGCGGAAGATCCGGATGTTCTCGAGGAGCAGGTCGCCGAAATCGGCGGCGTTGAGGATCTTCAGGCGCTCCTGGTAGCTCGCATAGAGCTTGCCGCCCTTGCCGTTGGCGAACACGGCGGCCTCGCCCGAGGGCACCTGGCCCGGCATCAACCCGCGGTTCTTCCAGCCGTCGATCAGGCCGGCCAGCATGCGCGCCGGCCAGCGCTTGTCGTCGATGTCCTCGGCCTGCAGCAGTTGCTTGAGCAGCCGCACCTGGTCGTCGACGTCGAGGACGGTGAAATTGGATTTGAGCTGCGCCATCTCGGCATGGGTGCGCAGGATGCGTCCGCCGATGGAATGGAAGGTGCCGAGCCACGGCATGCCCTCCACCGCCTGGCCCAGCATCTGGGACAGCCGCATCTTCATCTCGCGCGCGGCCTTATTGGTGAAGGTCACCGAAAGAATTTCGCCGGGACGCGCTTTCCCCGTGCTCAGGATATGCGCGATGCGCGTGGTCAGGACGCGCGTCTTGCCGGTGCCGGCACCGGCCAGCACCAGCACTGGACCGTCCAGCGTCTCCACGGCTTCGCGCTGCTCGGGATTGAGCCCGTCGAGATAGCGCGGCGCGAACGAAGCGCGTGCGCGCGCGGCAATCCCGCCGGCCGCGGGCGTGTGGTCGGAAACGGGAGAAGGATTGAACTTGTTCGGCTCAGTCATGCGAATCGATCTAGCCCCACGATGGCACCGCAGGGCGGTAAAGTTGAGCCTTCTTAGCAGGATTGTCGGGCATATAGGGATTTTGGACCGGTTTTGCAGGGCTTTGTGGCAGGCCAGGGGAGCGATTTGGCCTCCAACGGCCGATTTGTTCCGCCGCTCACGCGGTTTTTCAGCGGCAATGGCGCGGAACGAATTGTTCCCCGCCCGGATTGGTCTCCCAGTCAAGGCGGACGCCTCAGCGACGTTCGCCATCCTTTTCGGAAACAGAGGTCCTGATCATGTTAGGCTGGGTCGTCACCTTCCTGATCATCGCGCTGATAGCCGGTATCCTCGGCTTCGGCGGCATTGCCGGCGCGTCGATCGAAATCGCCAAGATCATCTTCTTCATCGCGATCGTGTTGTTCCTGATCTCGGCCGTGGCCCACGTCGCGCGCGGCAGACGAATCTAGGTTTGCGCATGATCTTTTCGGAAACCGGTACCCACTTTGCGCGGGCGTGGCCGTACCGGTCCGGATCATGCGCTAGCTCTAGGCCGTCCTGGTTGGCATGCCGACCTTGCGGCCGAGGCCGTCGGGCCGCGGGATAGCGGCATGGGCATCCGCGACCGCCTGAATGCGGGCGCGGATGTCAGGCGGAAATGGCGCGACCTTTCGCGCCCTCATATCGATGTGGATGGTCATGTTCTCGGAGGTCGCCGAGAGCCAGCCCTCGCTGGCATGGCGCATCTCCTCGAAAGTGTGCAGCCGCTTCTCGTCGGCGGCGATGACAATAATCGCGATCTGCACGGGATCGCCCTGATGGATCTCGCGCAGATAGCGGACGTGGCATTCGGCGGTGAACGTCGAGCCGTGGCGCTCGCGCATATAGGCCGGACCGATCCCGAGCTTGAACCATAATTCATCGATGGCGCGATCGAACATCACGTTATAATAGGCCATGTTGAGATGGCCGTTGTAGTCGATCCATTGTGGCTCGACCTGCATCACCGACGACAAGAACGGGACCGGACGGAGCAGCGGGTCTTCAACGCTAAGTGGGCCTGTCATGGTACCTTTCCGTACGCGGGCGGGCGTAAAATCTTGACCCCGCGTCTCAGCTTTGCCACGGTCGGATCGAGCCGGGAGGACAGTTTGAATATCACCATAACCGAGAATTTGAAGCGGCCGGATCCGGCCGCGCTTGCAAGCACGCTGGAGGCGCTGGCGGCCCGCTTCGGCAACCGCCTGATCACCTCGCAGGCCGTGCGCGAGCAGCACGCCCACACCACGACCTGGCTGCCCACGCAGCCGCCTGATGGTGTGGTGATGGCCCAGGAGACGGCGGATATCCAGGACGTGGTGCGGATCTGCGCCAAGCACCGCGTGCCTGTGATCGCGTTCGGCACCGGCACCTCGCTGGAGGGCCAGGTGAATGCGCCGGCCGGCGGCATCTCGATCGACCTGCGCGACATGAACAAGGTGCTCGAAGTCCACGCCGAGGATCTGGACTGCGTGATCGAGCCCGGCATCACGCGCAAGGCGCTGAACGAGCATCTGCGCGACCAGGGCCTGTTCTTCCCGATCGATCCCGGCGCCGACGCCTCGCTCGGCGGCATGGCCTCGACCCGCGCCTCCGGCACCAACGCGGTGCGCTACGGCACCATGCGCGACAACGTGCTGGCGTTGAAAGTGGTGCGCGCCGATGGCGAGATCATCACGACCGGCACGCGGGCGAAAAAATCCTCCGCCGGCTATGATCTGACGCATCTGTTCGTCGGCGCCGAGGGCACGCTCGGCATCATCAGCGAGATCACCTTGCGACTGCGTGGCATCCCGGAAACGATTGCGGCCGCGGCCTGCTCGTTCACGACGCTCGGCGGCGCCTGCCAGGCGGTGATCCTCGCGATCCAGACCGGCATTCCGCTTGCCCGCATCGAGCTGCTCAATACCGAGCAGGTGAAGGCCTGCAACGCCTATTCGAAATTGACGCTGCCGGAGACACCGCTGTTGCTGCTCGAATTTCACGGCACGGCGCTCGAGGTGGGCGAGCAGTCGAAGAATTTCGGCGAGATCGCGAAAGAATGCGGCGGTGGCGATTTCACCTGGACCACCAAGCCGGAGGATCGGACCAAACTCTGGCAGGCGCGGCATGACGCCTATTGGTCGGTGAAGGCGCTGCGACCCGGTGCCGGCATAGGCGTGGTCGCGACCGACGTCTGCGTGCCGATCTCGCGGCTTGCCGATTGCGTCACCGAGACGGAAGCCGACCTGAAGCGGCTGAACCTGATCTCGCCGATCGTCGGCCATGTCGGCGACGGCAATTTCCATTGTTCGCTGATCTGCGACGTGAACGATGCGGATGAGATGGGGCGCGGCGAGGAGTTCATGCACCGCCTGGTCGAGCGCGCGCAGGCGATGGGCGGCACCTGTACCGGCGAGCATGGCATCGGCCAGGGCAAGCAGAAATATCTGAAGGCCGAACTGGGCTCGGAAGCGCTGGATGCCATGCGTGCGCTCAAGCGCGCGTTTGATCCCGACAATATTTTCAATCCCGGAAAGATCGTGCCGGCGGCGTAATTCACATCGGCCGCAACGGGGACCACGGCCGTCTGTGCTTTTGGGGCAGGGGCGATGTGGTGGTTTCGCAAGGAAGAGCCAAAGGACATCTGGGACGAAGAGATCAAATGGCCGATCGGCGACATCGAGGCGGCAGAGCGCATCCGCAACATCTGCCGCTCCGCCGCCGATAGCGCGGAAGTCGTCGGCGGCCGTGCGGTGTTGGCCGACGGCAGCGGCCGAAAGGCAAAAAAGACAAAGAAGCCGCGACGGGACAGCGGGCACGACGCCGAGCGGTACGAACGTGCCGCAAGATGTGCGATGCAGATCGCGCTGAAGGTCTGCGACGATCTCATGCGCGACGCCGCGGTCGGCCAGATCGTGGACCTCTGCCTGAAGGCCAATGATCTCAGAACGGCGCGGGTCCTGTTTCGGGCGATCCAGGCCGACTCGATCCGCGAGGACGTGCTCAACCAGCACCCTGCGCTGCGGCAATAGGCGACGGCGGCACTGCGCGATCCGATTTCCGCCGTCTTCCCGCGCAATGCGTCAACGTCAGACGATCGGACGACGGGAACTTTCGGTTCCTTGCGGCGTCATCTAAGTCACGCGGTGAGGCTTGGCGCGGGGAGGTGCCATGTCGAGATTCCCTGTTGGCATTGCAGTCCTTGTTGTGGCCATCCTGCTGACGGGCGAAGCGCAGGGCGGAGGCCTCAGTTTGCGCGGCGGTCCCCTGGGCGTCGTAAGATCAACGTTCGCCCGCCTGCTGCCGCTCGGGGCGCTTCATCGCACCCGCCATTATGCGCGCCACTATGCACGCCACGGTCGGGTCCGTAACGCGGCGTTCGCGCGCAACGAGCAGAGCAAGCCAGCTCAGCCGCAGGTGCCAAATCAGCCAAAACAGGAGAGCAATATCGTTGCTGCGCCGCAGGTCGGCGAAGCCCGCGAGGGGCCGCTGCTTGGCAATCCCACGGCGCGCGGGCAGATCGTCGCAGCGGCCGCGCTGGCCGGCTGGCATGGCGGCAGCGTCGCCAATGGTTGGTGGCAGCACCGCGACGGCGGCTATGGCTGGGTGGGGCCGCTGTTCTGGCCGTTCGCCTATGACGACATCTACGACTACACCCTGCTCGGCGACGGCACGGGCTTCTGGGACTATGGCTATGCCGACGTCTACGCCGGTATTTTCGCGCCCTATGCGCAAGGTGATCTTGCGAGCTATATGGGACAGGAGCCGTCCACGCGGCGACGCGCCAGGGTGCCTTCGCTGCAGCAGTTTTGCGGCGACGACAAGGGCGATACCACGTCTTCCGCAATCGATCAGATCCGGCAGGCGGTCCAGCCGAACGATGCACAGCGCGCCGGCCTGGACGACCTCGCCAAGGCATCGACGCAAGGCGTCCAGCTCATTCGCGCATCCTGTCCGACGCAAGCGCCGGTAGGGGCTCCCGCACGCCTGGCCGCCATGCAGGAGCGGATCGAGGCCATCATCAAGGCGGAGTTGAACCTGCAATCTTCGCTCGGAAAATTCTATGACCTCCTGGATGACGAGCAGAAGGAGCGGTTCAATGCGCTGTCGGAAAATCGGCGCAAGACTCCGAGCCAAGCATCCGCCAAGCGCTGCGACACAGCGCAAGCCGCCGCACCGCGATGGCCTGCGGACGAGATCGAGCAGGGACTGCACCCGAACGACGCCCAGCGCGCTGCGCTCGGCGTGCTGCAGCGTGCCAGCGGCAGGGCCTCCGACATGCTCAAGGATGCCTGCGAGGAGGAGGATGCGATCACGCCGACCGCGCGGCTCGCCGCCGCGGACCGGCGGCTCGTCGCGATGCTGGAAGCCATCAAGCTGGTGCGCCAGGCGCTGGATGATCTCTATGGCACGCTGAGCGACGAGCAGAAGGCGCAGTTCGAGGCGATCGGGCCCAAACGAACGGCATGACGGCTCCGCTGGCGGAGGCAGAAGCTTTTGATGTTTGCAGGCGCGGCGCGGTGATGCCGTCGGGGATAGAGCGAGGGGCCATGTCGAAATCCCGCATTGCAGTTATCGTTCTGCTGCTCGCGACCGCATTGTCTGGTGCGGCGTTCGGCAGAGGCGGCGGCGGTGGAGGACATGGCGGTGGCGGCCATGGTGGTGGTGGTGGTGGCGGCGGCCATGGCGGAGGAGGCCATGGTGGCGGGCACTTCGGCGGCGGACATTTTGGTGGCGGCCACGGCGGCGGCCATTTCGCTGGGGGGCATTTTGGCGGCGGACATTTTGGCGGACACCATGGCGGCGCGCATTTTGCCGGGCGCGCATTTTCCCATGGCGGCCGTTCCTTTGCCGG
The DNA here is from genome assembly GCF_045571435.1 of Bradyrhizobium sp. STM 3562. NCBI lineage: Bacteria > Pseudomonadati > Pseudomonadota > Alphaproteobacteria > Hyphomicrobiales > Nitrobacteraceae > Bradyrhizobium > Bradyrhizobium sp. STM 3562. The sequence continues at coordinate 7,144,754 of NZ_CP120694.1, read as the reverse complement.
CCACGGCGGGACGCATTTCGGTCAGATTCGCAACGCGCCGGTTCGCGCCGCAAGCATTCACGGCGCGATGGCTTCGCTGTCGCATGCCGGCGGGCTGCGTAACGGCCGCCTGCTCAGCAATCCGGCCGCGCGCGGGCAGATCGCCGCGGTCGCGGCGCTCGCCGGCTGGCACGGCGGCAACATCGGCAATGGCTGGTGGCAGCACGGCAACGGCTTCTACGGCTGGGTCGGACCGCTGTTCTGGCCCTTCGCCTATTACGACATCTACGACTACACGATCTGGGGCGATGGCCTCGGCTTCTGGGATTACGGTTATCCGGACATCTATGCGGGAATCTTTGCTCCTTACGGCTATGATGATCTTTCCGGGTACATCGCGCCGCCGGCGCATGGCCGACGTCATGGCAGGCTGCCCTCGGTCGCGCAGCTCTGTGGCGATGACAGCCGCGAGATCGCGGATCTGCCGATCGATCAGATCCAGGAGGCGGTCCAGCCGAACGATGCGCAGCGCGCCGCCCTTGATGAACTCGCCAATGCTTCGGTCGAGGCCGCCCAGACCATCCGCGCGTCGTGCCCGACGCAGGTGGTGCTGACCGCACCGAACCGGCTTGCGGCCATGCAGCACCGCATCGAGGCGATGATCGCCGCCGTGGGCATCGTCCGCCCGCCGCTGGAGAAGTTTTACGGTCTGCTGAGCGACGAACAGAAAGAGCGCTTCAATGCGCTCGCCGAAGACCAGCGCAAGGCGCACCCCTCCCAAGCCTCGCTCACGCAGAACTGCGCCAGCGCGCGGCCCGCAGCATTCCAATGGCCGAGCAGCGAGATCGAGGCCAGGGTGCACCCGAACGACATGCAGCGCCCTGCGCTGCAAGTGCTCGCGGACGCCAGCTCCCGGGCGACCGACATGTTGAAGGCGGCCTGCCCGCCGGATGAGGCGGTGACGCCGCCGGCGCGGCTTGCTGCTGCGGCAACGCGGCTGGAGACCATGCTGCAGGCGCTGAAACTGGTGCGTCCGGCGCTGGATAATTTTTACGGCACGCTGAGCGACGAGCAGAAGGCGCAGTTCGAGGCGATCGGGCCGCGGCGGACGACGTGATTGCGCTGGCGCTGTCTCACGGGCTGCTGTTGGCTGCAGGCTGGCCCAGCTCCTTCACCGCTTCATCCACGCTGCGGAAGATGTGATCCCGCGGCAGCACGTCGTAGAGTCCAAAACGTTCGAACGCGTCCTGCGCGCGCAAGGATTCGAGCCTTGCGATCGCGACCGTGATGCCGAGCTTGCGGCATTCGGTGAACAGGTCGAGCAGGAGCTGCGCGGCGGTGAAGTCGATTTCCGGCGTGCTCGCGGCCTCCAGCACCAGCAAATGCGGCTTGCTCGCATGCAACATGTGAAACAGATCGGTATGAAAGGTCGAGGCGTTGAGGAAGGACAGGGGCGCCTGTAGTCCGACCACCAGCACGCCCGGGATGCGCTCGCCGCTGATATGCGGGCTGGTCGGCCACCAGATCGTGGTCCCCGGCACGCGCTCGAACACCACGAGTCGCGCACGCGTGCTGCTCCAGATGCCATGCAGCAGCGACAGCCCGATGCCGATCGCAACACCCTGTTCGATCGGCAGCACGATGATGGCGGCCGCCGTGGCAATGACGAGAAAGAATTCCGGCAGCGACTCGCGAAAGATCAGGACGATCTGGCGGAAGCGAATGATGCGCAGGCCCACGAACAGCAGCACGCCGCCGAGCGCCGCATTCGGCACATGCTTGAGCAGCGTGCCGCCGAATACCGAGAGCACAAGCACGATTGTCGCGGCGACAAGCCCCGACGCTTGCGTCCTGCCGCCGGTCTCGGCAACTATACCGGTGCGCGGCGGGCTGGAATTGACAGGGAATGCGCCGAACAAGCCCGCGACCACGCTGCCGGCGCCAACGCCGAGAAAGTCGCGGTCGACGTCGGCCGGTTTGCCCGGCTCGGATGGAAAGGCGCGGGTGACGGCGGAGGTCTGCACCATCACCACGATCGCGATCAGGAGGCTCAAGGGGACGAGCTTCGCCCATTGCTCGGGATCGATGTCCGGCAGTGACGGCGTCGGCCAGGTCGCCGGCACGCTGCCGACCACCTTGACGCCTTTGCTTTCCAGGCTTCCCGCAATCACCGCAATGGTTGCCGCGATCAGGCCGATCAATGCGCCTGGAATTTTCGCGCTCAGCGCCTCTGAAGCCGTGACGATGGCGAACACGCCCAATCCGATGCCGAGCGTGTAAGCGTTGGCCTTTGGCGCCTCGAGCGCCAGCACGGCGATCCGCTCCAGCATCGGCCCGTCGGGCGAGGGCAAGCCGAGCACGCCGGGAATTTGCGAGACCAGGATGTGCAACGCAATGCCGGCGAGAAAGCCGACCGTCACCGGCGTCGAGAGCAGGTTGGCGATGCCGCCCAGCCGGAACAAGCCGCTGAGGATCAAGAACAGGCCGACCAAAAGCGCAAGTGCCATCGCCAGCGGCAGGTAGTGCGGCGAGGTGGACGCGGCGAGCAGTGCAAGTCCGCCGGCGAAGATCGGCGTGATGGTGGAATCCGCGCCCGCGGACAGGAAGCGGTTGCCGCCCAGAAGCGCAAAGCCGAGCGAGCCGGCGACGAAGGCCAAAAATCCGATCTGCGGCGCGAAGCCGCCCAGCCGCGCGGTCGCCATCTGTTCGGGGATCGCGATCGCCGCAAGCGTGAGGCCTGCGATCAGGTCGCCCGGCAAGTCGCTGGGCCGGTACGCCCGCAAGGACCGAAACACCGGCCAGGATGTCTCGGACGTCTGCGCAGTGTGCGAATTTGCCAATCCCCGACTCCCTTCACGATGTCGAGGAACAAAACCGATCGCTGCGCGCACCGCAAGGGCTTGCACGCGCCATCTGGCAGCCCTCTCGCGGCCCATCCTTCGAGACGCGGCCTCGCGGCCGCTCCTCAGGGATGAGGTGTCGTACGCGGCACCATGTTAGACCTTCATGGTGAGGAGCGCGACAGCGCGTCTCGAACCATGAGGCGCCGATGTCGACGGCAACTCGCGATGTTAGACCACGCCGACATCCCAGGGCGGTTCGGGCGCAAATTGCCCGGCGAGAAAATCGATGAAGGCGCGCACCTTGGCCGGCGGATGACGGTGCGGGAGATAGACGGCGTAGACTGCGAGCAATTCGCTCGGCGGCAGGTCCAGCGTGAGCTGCACCAGGTGGCCCGCGCGCAAATCGTCGGCGACGATGAAGGTCGGCTGATAGATGATGCCCTGTCCGGCCACCGCGGCCGCGAGCAGCGCGTCGCCATTGTTGGCGCGCAGATTTCCGGAAACGGCAATGCTGAGCCCGGAGCGTCCGCCCATCACCCAGCGCTCCGCGCCAGCCTGCGCAAGCGTGTAGCCAAGGCAGTTATGTTTTGCGAGATCCGCGGCGGTGCGCGGCGTGCCGTGGCCTGCGAGATAAGCGGGAGCCGCGCAAACCGCCATGCGGCAGGGCGCAAGCCGACGCGCCACCAGGCTGGAATCGCGCAAATTGCCGATCCGGATCGCGAGGTCCCAGCCTTCCTCGGCAAGATCGACGAGACGGTCGTTGAGACCGAGCTCGATGGTGACGCGCGGATAAATCTGCGCGAACTGGGCGAGCCGTGGCGCGATCTGCCGCACGCCGAACACCAAGGGCACGTTGAGCCGCAGCAGCCCGCGCGGCTCGAGCCTGTCGGCGGCCACCTCCGCTTCGGCGGCCTCGATCTCGCCCAGAATACGCTCGGAGGATTCGAGAAAGATGCGGCCGGCATCGGTCATCGACAGCCGTCGCGTGGTGCGATGAAACAGCTTCGTGCCGAGGCGGGCTTCGAGCGCGGCGAGGTGCTTCGTCACCATGCTCTGGGACAGGCCCATGGCGCGGGCGGCGGCGGACAGGGAGCCGGTCGCGGCGACCTTTGCGAACACCTCAAGTCCGGTGAGCCGGTCCGGCATGCGGAATTTCATCCTCCTAGTGTGAGCTGAAATTCACGGATAGCAGATTATCCGCCATGATGGAATGGATCATAAGGGCGGGAGGTCCAACCGGAGACAGTCATGGTCGATTCGAGAACCGCCCCTTATGCCGCGCTGCTGCTGCGCCTCAGCCTCGGCGTCCTGTTCCTTGCGCATGCGGGGCTGAAGATCCTGGTCTTCACGCCGGCCGGCACCGCGAAATTCTTCGGCAGCGTCGGGCTGCCGCCTGAACTTGCCTATGTGATCATGACGGCCGAAGTGCTTGCCGCGATCGCCTTGATCCTCGGCATCTGGACGCGCGTGGTGGCGCTGCTGGCGAGCCCGATCCTGCTCGGCGCCATCTACACGGTGCACGGCGCGGCCGGCTTCTTCTTCACCAACCCGCATGGCGGCTGGGAATATCCCGCGTTCTGGACCATCGCGCTGGTGGTGCAGGCGCTGCTCGGGGACGGCGCTTACACGCTGGGCGCGTCCTTCGCCAATCTCTTTGGTGGTACGAAGCTGTCGGGCGTGCATTCGCACTGAGCGAGGCGCCAAGCGGTCCTACCGGAGGTCAGCGTCATGTTTCCCAGCCTGTTTCTCTCGCACGGCGCGCCGACCTTGCCGCTCACCGACACGCCGGCCCGCCGCTTCCTGCGCGGGCTCGGCGGGCAGCTCCCGCGGCCGAAAGCGGTTCTGGTGATCTCGGCGCATTGGGAGACTGCGCAGCCTACGGTCAGTGCCGTGACGCGCAACGACACGATCCACGACTTCTATGGTTTTCCGCGTGAGTTCTATCAACTTCGCTATCCCGCGCCCGGCGCGCCGTCCCTTGCGAAGGAGATTTCGGATCTGTTGAGCAAGGCCGGTCTTGCCAGCGGCATCGACGAGAGCCGTGGGCTCGATCACGGCGCCTGGGTACCCCTGATGCTGATGTATCCGGATGCAGACATTCCGGTGCTGCAATTGTCGGTGCAGCCGCATCTTGGGGTAGCGCATCATCTCCGCATCGGGCGTGCGTTGGAAAAGTTGCGGGGCGAGGGCGTGCTGATGATCGGCAGCGGCAGCATGACGCATGATCTGTCGGAATTTCGCGGCCAAAGCCTGGACGCGCCGGCACCGGACTGGGTCAACGGCTTTGCGGATTGGTTCAGCGACAGGTTGGCGATGCGAAGGACGGAGGATCTGCTCGATTATCGACGGCAGGCGCCGTTTGCGACCAAGAATCATCCGAGCGAAGAGCACCTGTTGCCGATCTTCGTAAGCCTGGGCGCCGCCGGCGCGAATTGGCGCGCCGAGCGGCTGCATGCAAGCTCGACCTATGGCATCCTGCGCATGGACGTCTACGCATTCTTCGATGCCGCTGCGGGAACGCCAAGGTAAGCTGCCGCGTGCTTCGCCTCGGCCTGAAGGCCTCGCGCGGGGCGGGAAGGTACTCTTGCACGGGTTCAGAGCCGAGCCAGCCGCTACCTCGGCCTTGCTGACGGTGCTTCAGACGTTTGGCAGTTGCATGATTTAGATTGGCAGATGACTGCCGGTGGAATTTAATATGACATGCAATCGATTGCCTATTGTCGGTTTAATTGATGGGAGATTGTCATGCGTAAATGGTTTTTTCGAGCAGTCGCCGTGGCGTTGTCCTCCTTGATTGTTGTTTCGGCCGGTCGAGCGGCCGAGACTCGCGCGCATCAGTCGGCCAAACCGCATCGCCTCCTCATCCAGATCGATCAGAACGATCCGGCGGTCATGAATCTCGCCCTCAACAACGCCAGCAACGTCATCGAATATTATCGGTCGAAGGGCGAGGAAGTGGCGGTGGATATCGTGACCTACGGCCCGGGCCTCAACATGCTTCGAGCCGATGCATCGCCGGTGCAGGATCGGATCAAGCAATTGAAGGGCGTGGCGTTCCCGAGCACGATCCAGTTTTCCGCATGCAATGTCACCAAGCAGGGGATGGAGAAAAGGGAGGGACACGCGATCGACCTTATATCGGACGCGGTGATCGTTCCCTCAGGCGTCATCCATCTGATGGAATTGCAAGAGAAGGGCTGGAGCTACATCCGACCCTGAACCGCATCATGAACGGGCGCGGGCTCGTCTGTCATCGCGTTCCGAATGAGGTTCTGGCGGTCACTGGCGTGTGCTCGCAGGCAGCCACGATTTTCTGTCGAATGACGGATAGTCCGGTCAGGTGAAAGACTGCTTCGGGGCGAATGCCTTTGTCGGTGAGGGAGACTCTCATCGTTGCGCCCTCTGGGATCGATTGCAAAAACGCGATGGCGTCACCTTTGTAGACCGCGGTCTTTCCGTCTGCCGATACGGCCCATTGCTGCCGAACAGGCGATTGGTCGTTGATCTGATAGTCAACCGGGAGCTTGTCGTTCGGGCGCACCGTCCATGCGCGATCCATCCGGAGCGAAACCTCGGCATGATGGGAGCTGCATCGAATCGAAAGGGTATCGCCGCTGTCTTTCGCGCCCGAGCCTGAATGAAGCACTGCGGTGACGAGCGGACCAAAGTCGACGGGCGACGTTGTCTCGCTCACAATCCAATTCGACTTGCCAGGGAGCTGCTCGTCCTTGGAAGATGCGTCACTCCGTATCGATGTGCTGGGCGCTTCGGCCAACGATGAAAGGCTGCTTGGCGGGGGTGATTTCGCCGCGCCATCTGGCCGCGCCGCGGACCTGCCGACGGGAATGCTTGCGGTCGAATCCACCGGTGCAGTCTCCCTCTCTCCGCCCACTGACGACGCGGTCGGCAGCGCAGTAGCGGAGGAAGGCGTCGACTGCGCCGTGTCGGAAGGAACTGCGGGTCCCTTCCGCCCGGCAGGCGCCACGGCGAGGACGCGTTCCAGGCATTCAAGCTCCACCTTCTGTGCTGTTACGGAGCAACTCACCCGCTGTTCCGGGTCTGACAATTTGGAGCAGATCGCGTCGGCGACGCGAACGTTTTGGAAGCACGATTCCAGTGTGGGCGCATTTTCGCTGGCGGATTGCGCTTGAGCGATACCGCCCGCGACAAACAGCACAATGCCTGCCAGTCGGGTCCACATCACGGACCTCCGCTCTGTTTCGTCGTTGCGTAGCGATTCAGCCATTCCTGGGCCGCCCGAAAGCGTTCCAGCCCCGGAGCCCGCGCGGAGAGATTGACGTCCTTCCACTTGGCATCGAAGCCGGGTGAGCGCAGCCTGTCGAGATGGCCGAACAGCTCGTCGACAAATCTCGCCACACGGCGATAGCGGGGCGAGTCGGGACGCCAATTGAACGCTGCCAGGATCGTAGGAACCGAGATTGTGGCGATCCGCTCGCCTTTGGCGATGAGGCCGGGATAGTCACTCGCCTCAAGATAGGAGGACAAATAGTAGTCCTCGAATTTCGGACCGTACTCGACCGGAAGGAATTTGAATCCCTCGCCCCACTTTCCCTTCACGAAAGCATCCACCGGCTTTGTCGTGACGAAAACGACAGCCGCAATCTCCCCGCGCTTCATCTGCTCGAGGGCAACGGGATGCGGGATGAAGGTCTTGTCAACCTCTATGCCGAGACGGCTGAAGATGAGAGGTCCCGAATAGGCAGCGGCGGTGCCTTGCGTATTGAAATTGACCTTCTTCCCGGCGAGGTCTGCCAGCGTGCGAATCTCGGGCCGAACGAAGATGTGGAGCTCGGACGGAAACAGGTTGAGGATGTAAACGATCCGTTGCTGGATCTGGGGCACCTGGGATTTGTACTCCTCCAGGGAGTCGCTGTTGATGATCGCGACATCGACGCCCTTTAGGTACAGGAGGTCGTTGACGTTTTCCGTGGGACCGCGGGTGACGATCGGCAGGACGTGCATCTGACCGTTGTCGTTGACGATCCGGGCTATTTCAGTCGCGAACCGGATCGGTGCGCCTTCGAGCAAGCCGCCGGCGAGTCCGACGCTCCAGGCGTTGACCTGATCCCTGATTTCGGTTTCCGCAGCACGTTGAGTGCCGAGCACGTCGTCGGCTGATCGTCGAGAGCGTGCGATCGTGAGATCGGACACTGCGAACAGCAGGATTGAGACAACCAGAACAAGTCGCGCAAAAACGACCATGACTATATCTCAACGATAAATTGTAGAGAACTAACGACGAATATCTGTCCCAGATGCTGAAAAGAACTCGACTATATACCGATTTTTCGCGAGGTGAGTCGGAATCTGCGCGAGCCGCGCCGGGTTCCTTGCTGGATGTATTCTTCGTCTTGGGGCCGTCCGCACGCGCTTCTCGCTGGCCGTCCCAGCGCGGGCTTGCGTTGTGCGTTATGGGCGCGGCGAACTGCTCGCCGCTTCTCCGACCGCCCGAATTGTGCCTGACCCCGCTGACGGATGCGGACCAGGATACCAGCCCCAGGTCATTTTCATGCCACCGGTTCTGACCTAAGGTGGCTCGCCAGACGACCTTGCCATTTTGCGGGGTGTAAATGTCAATTCTCGTTACTGGGGCCGCTGGGTTCATCGGCTCGAATTTTGTACTTGATTGGATTGCTGCCGGGCTCGAGGAGGTGGTCAGCCTCGATAAGCTGACCTACGCCGGCAACCGCGAAAATCTCGCTTCGCTCGACGGCTGTGCGCAACACCGCTTCGTGCTCGGAGCGATCGAGGACGAAGCTCTCGTCAGCGATCTGCTGGCGGCGGAGAATGTCACTGCGGTGGTCAACTTCGCCGCCGAAAGCCACGTGGACCGCTCGATCGTTGGACCGGGTGCCTTCATCGACACCAATGTGGTTGGCACGTTCAAGCTATTGGATGCGGTGAGGCGCTATTGGTCGGGATTGAGCGCCGAGCGGCAGGACAATTTCCGGTTTCTTCACGTCTCCACGGACGAGGTCTATGGCAGCCTCGGGCCGGATGAGCTGCCCTTCAGCGAGAGCAATCCGTATCGGCCCAACAGCCCTTACGCCGCGAGCAAGGCGGCATCGGATCATCTCGTGAGGTCTTATGGTGAGACCTACGGCTTGCCGGTGCTCATCACCAACTGCTCCAACAATTACGGCCCTTACCACTTTCCGGAAAAGCTCATCCCCCTCGTGATCCACAATGCGCTGCGCGGCAAGCCGCTGCCTCTCTACGGCGACGGCAAACAGGTGCGCGACTGGCTCTACGTCAAGGACCACTGCAGCGCGTTGCGTGCGGTCCTGAAGGGTGGCCGCCCCGGTCAAACATACAATGTCGGCGGCGAGAGCGAGCGCGCCAATATCGATGTCGTCAAGAGCGTCTGTGACATTCTTGATCGCTTGCGGCCGCTTGGTCACGACAAGACCTATGCGGATCAGATCACCTTCGTCAAAGATCGGCCGGGCCATGACCGCCGTTATGCGATCGATGCCAGAAAGCTCAAGAGCGAATTGGGCTGGCGGCCGCTGGAAAGTTTCGAGAGTGGCCTCGAAAAGACGATCCGGTGGAACCTCGACAATTCCGGTTGGGTCGAACGGGTCACCAGCGGCGCCTACCGGGACTGGGTGGCGAGACACTACGCATGAAGATGCTGTTGCTCGGCAAGGACGGTCAGTTGGGCCGGGCGTTGCAGCGGCGGCTCCAGCCGTTCGGCCAGCTCATCGCTTGCGGTCGGGCCGAGGCCGATCTTGAACGGGTGGATGCGCTGACAGACCTCGTTGGAACGCTACGGCCCGACGTTATCGTAAACGCGGCGGCTTATACGGCCGTGGACAAGGCGGAAAGCGAGCCGGAACGCGCGCGCCTGGTCAATTCGCAAGCCGTCGCGGCGCTGGCGCGCTGTGTAGGGAGCGGCTGGCTCATCCATTTCTCGACCGACTTTATTTTCGACGGCCTGAAGCAGGCGCCGTATGTCGAAACGGACGAGGCGAAGCCTCTCAGCGTCTATGGCGCGACCAAGCTGGAAGGAGAGCAGGCCGTCACCAACTCCGGCTGCAAGCACTTCGTTTTCAGAGTGAGCTGGGTTTATGCGCCGGGACATAACAATTTTCCGGCTGCGATCCTGCGATTGGGAAAGGAGCGCGCCAATATCGATGTCGTGTCCGATCAGGTCGGGGCCCCGACCAGCGCCGGCCTGATTGCCGAGATCACCGCAAACGCCGTGGCGAAGATCGCCGAGTCCGGCGCGGCAGCCTCGAGCCTCTCGGGTGTCTATCACTTGGCGGCCTCAGGGGAGGTCGGCCGCGCGGATCTGGCAAGGTTCATCGTCGCCGAGGCCCGGCAACAGGGCGCCCCGCTGGCGCTTGCACCCGAAGGCATTAGGCCGATTGCGACGGCGGACTACCGTACGCCCGCAGCGCGGCCATTGAACTCGCGACTAAGGACGACAAAGCTCGAGCATGGTTTGGGTGTGTCCTTGCCGCCCTGGCAATTGGACATGCGAAAATTCGTAGCGGACGTGATCAAAGGAAATTTCATTTGACCCGCAAAGGCATCATTCTCGCAGGCGGTACCGGCTCCCGGCTTTGGCCGGCAACTCTATCCATCTCCAAGCAGCTTCTGCCGGTTTTCGACAAGCCGATGATCTATTATCCGCTCTCGACGCTCATGCTTGCGGATATCCGGGATGTGTTGATCATCTCGACGCCTGAAGACACACCGCGTTTCAGGCGCTTGCTGGGCGACGGGGGATCCTGGGGGCTCAACATCTCCTATGCTGTTCAGCCCAATCCAGAGGGCCTGGCTCAGGCTTTTCTTATCGCCGAGAAATTCATCGGCAATGATCAGTCGACGCTGGTGCTCGGCGACAACATTTTCTTTGGTCATGGTCTGCCGGAGCTGCTCAATCGGGCGGCCAACCGGACAAGCGGCGCAACCGTGTTCGCGTACCACGTCCTTGATCCGGAGCGCTATGGCGTCGTGGAGTACAACAGTCGTGGCGAGGTTCTGTCGATCGAGGAGAAGCCGAAGGTTCCGAAGTCGAATTATGCGGTGACCGGCTTGTATTTCTATGATGGCGAAGTCGTCGAGCTCGCGAAATCATTGCAGCCGTCCGCGCGCGGCGAGCTTGAGATCACGGATCTCAACCGCCTGTATCTGGAGCGATCCGCGCTGAACGTCGAGCTGTTGGGCAGAGGTTTTGCCTGGCTCGATACCGGTACATTCGACTCTCTTCTTGATGCCGGACAGTTCATCTCGACCATCGAGAAGCGACAGGGGCAGAAGATCGCGTGTCTCGAAGAGATCGCCTGGCGCCAGGGCTGGATATCGACCAACGAGCTGGTCTCGCTCGCCACCTCGCTTGGCAAGAGCGGTTACGGGCAATATCTACTGACGCTCGCGAAGGAGGCCGGTAACTGATGGACTACAACCGTCTGACCATTCCGGAGCTGATCGTTTTTCAGCCTCGCGTCTATGCGGACGATCGGGGCGCGTTCTTTGAAAGCTTCAGCCGGCCGGTCTTCGAGGCGGCGACCGGATTGCGCTGCGATTTTCCGCAGGACAATCATTCGGTATCCAGAAAAGGCGTCCTGCGCGGCCTGCATTACCAGTTGCCGCCGCATGCACAAGGCAAGCTCGTTCGTGTCGTGCGTGGAGCGGCCTTTGATGTTGGCGTGGACATTCGCAAGAGCTCCGGCACCTTTGGACGATGGGCAGGGGCATTGCTTACGGCCGAAAATCGTCGGCAGCTCTGGGTCCCCATGGGATTTGCCCACGGCTTCCTCGCGCTGCAGGACGACACCGAGTTCCTCTACAAGACGACCGATCTTTACAGCAAAGCCGACGAGCGCTGTATCCGATGGGATGATCCGGACATCGGCATCGATTGGCCGCTGACGGAGAGCCCGATCATGAGCGAGAAGGACGCGCAGGCGCCGGTGCTGCGCGGCGCCGAGGTGTTCGACTGAGAGCGGCAGGACTCAGCCGATCGCCAGCTTCCAGTTCGTCATCAGCCGGATTCCAAGCGCGTAGAGCGCGCCGAAGTAGACCGCGGCGCCGACACAGACCGTAACGACCAGCTCGATCAGCATCCCAACGTGCTGCGCCGCCATCTCGTGACGGACGACCAGGACGAGCAGCGCCATAATGACGCCGGCCGCAGCGATCTTTCCTAGTTTGAGCGCCTCGGTTGCGGTATTGAACCCGGTCAGTTGCCGCGCCGTTGCAAAAACCAAAATGAACATGATCAGCGAGATGAGCAGGCGCGCGAAAATCGCGCCCATGAGCGAATAGAAATGCAGCCCTAGCGGTATCAGGACGATCCGCAACAAAAATTCCATGAGGCTCAATCGAAAGACGACATTGGTCCGGTTGGTGGCCAGAGCGAGGGCATGGACCGGAGGATAGAAGGCGCTGAGCATGGTGGCGAGCGCCAGCCACTGCAGGAAGACGTCGACCTCCTTCCATTTGGCTCCCAGGAGCACGTTGACGAGCAGGTCGGACGTCAAGGACATGCCGAGACAAATCGGGACCGCGACCAGCATCGTCAATTGCGAGGCCTTCGAATACGCATTCTGAAGCCGCTTGCGATCGTTGTTGATCCTGGAGAATGCCGCCATGACCGGCTGCATCGCCGGACCGATCAGGCTTTGCGTCGGCAAGACCGCGAGGTCGGTGGCCATGGTGTAGTGCCCGAGGTCGGACCTATTGACGAAGTATCCAAGCAATATCCGATCGAACTGCCAACTGAACGCGATGACGATCTGGGCGGTGCTGAACCATCCGAGGAAGCCGGAGAAATCGGAAAAAGCGGCCAGAGTGAACCTTGGTCGGTACGGCGCGAGAATATAGGAGATTAACGTTGTCGCGACAGATGCGGAGACGCCGTTCGCGACGATGGCCCAATATCCGCCGCCCAGATACAGCACCGAGATCGCGATCGTGGCGGCAATGATCTTTCCGACAAACTCCGCGATGAAGATCTGCCGGAAGCTCATCTCCCGAACATGCGTGACCATCGCCGGGCTGTAGAGGCTTCGCATCAAGGGCCCGATCGCGGTCGTCGCCACCAGCGGGATCAGGCGATTGTCGTCGTAGAGGTAGGAGAACGGCCAGGCCGCCGCGAGGATGACAAACAGAAGAAAGAGGCCCCGCAGAACGCCCAGCGTGAACGCCGTGTCTATGTGGGATTTTCTCACCTCGGGCAGACGCGTCAGCGCTTGAATGAGCGGAACCTCGAGCACCATGTCGACGATCGTCGTGAGCGTCATGGCGAGTGCCGTCAGCCCGAAGTCGGCCGGAGACAGCATTCGGGCGAGGATCAGGACCGTCACGAAATCGACCAGGCGGCCGGCCAGTCGCGACGACACCGTCCAGCCGGCGCCGAGAATTGTCTTGGTGGTCAGCATTCCGGATCTCGTCCTCTTGTCAGACAGGCGGCGCGAACCGGCATGTCGAGTCTTGCTTTCTTCAAGGTTGTTTTGCCGCGGTTCCGCCGCCAATCCATCATCGCCGGCAGGTCGTTCACCGCAAGATGCGCACGGACGGCATCGCCGGCTCGTCTATTCGGCGGGAACGGCCGCTTTCGCCCGCGGGGCAACGAGCTTTCGCGACAAATAGGATCGGACCGGTTCATCGTAGGCACGTAGTGCCAGATAACTCAAGCCGATCACGGCCACGAAGATCAGGGGCCCCTCGATCCAGCCGTCCCGCGCACCCAGCAGCATCCTGGAAGCGCCGTTGATCCAGCAGAACAGCGGATAGTGCAGCGCGTAGATGGGGTACGAGAGGGCGCCGATCCCAAGTGCAAACGAATCTATCCTCTTTCCGAATTGAACGTGAGCGCCCGCGAGCACCAGCAGCGGGGACAGAAATAATTTCCATGCGAGTTTTACAGCGAAAGTCGCTTCATATGGAGCGAAAAAAATGACGATCATGCTTGCGGTCAGGGCCCAGAAGAGCGGTGTCCAGCCGCGCCAGGAGGGCAATCGCTGATCGAGGTGATAGATGAGAACGCCGAGCGCGAATGATGCGCCCACGTGCGGGAAACCATACCAGAACGTCTCGGTGGTATCTCCGCCGATTCCGATGAGAACAAGTATCTCCGCAGAGACGACGGCGACGACCGCGGCGACCGCCATTTGAGGCAGGTAACGGCCCGCCCACCAGATGATGTTCGCGACCACCTCGAGGAAGAGCGAGTACTGAGGTCCGTTCAGCGGGAAGAGCTGGGGTCCCCCGACGCCAGGCGGCGCATAGAAATACGGCAAGTTCAACAGGCCGAGCAGCGCAGCCGAGAAGATCGCCGCCGCCGAAACGTCGATGTGGGAGACGACGCTTCGAAAGAACACGTAAGGTGCGCTGATGGCAACCGACAGCACGATCATCGGCATCAGCCGTATCAGGCGGGTGACGATAAAGGCGTTCATGGACAGGGTGGCGATCTTCCGTCCATAGGCGAGAGGAAGCACGTAACCGCTCAGGCAGAAAAAAGTATCGACCGAGAGATTGCCGTTGGCGCAGAGCCAGGGAATATCGAGCCAGCGACCAAGATGAAATGCGAGCACCGATAAGGCCGCAAATCCCCTGATGCCGTCGAGCGTCGTGTAATGATGGGTGCGAGTAATCGGAGTGGTCATGTAAAACCGAATTTTGTGATGATGATTTGGTCAGGGCTCCGGCAATAACTGAACTTGGATCGTGTCTAACTGCAGTGAATGGGTTCGGGTTAGGCGCCCAGCGCGGCAAACTTGGCGTCCCTCATGAGCGACTTCCAGCGCATGCTGCCGTCATGGACATTCCTGTAGGAGCCCTGGCTAAGGCACGCCCAGATTTGGCGGAAGGCCGTCGACGTCGAGGCGGATTCGTAGATCGTGTGTCTGCGCGTGAGCTGGAGCAGGGCAGAGCTCAAAAACCGATGACAGCGGTCTTTGTCGAACAGCGGAAAGCTCTCGTTGGTGTCCGTCGGCATTTTCGCCACGACGTCGAGCATCTGCGAGGTGGCATCGATGTAGATTTCCGATCGCCTGCGGAGATCGAAGGCGGAATGCTTGCGCCGCTGTGAGCCGAAGAGATTGGTTGCGTGCTGCCTGTAACCCACGAGCGGGTCCTTGATCTCGGCGGTCGCGCCGACCATCTGTCCAAGCAGCATGACCCACCTGTCGTGCGCGAGCCGTTCGCTCGGTACGATGTAGTCGATGATCCTGTCCTGAATGTCCACCAGCTCGATGATCTCGCGGCGAAACACCATCGAGAACCCCCAGAAGGTGTCCCAGGGATCATAGCTGAGAGGCGGCTTGACGGTCGTATTGGTAATCCCCTGGCGAAACATGCCGATGGGATTGGAGGCGTTGTCGATGAGCGTAGCGGCGTGGGCGATAAGGGAAACCGTTCTGTCTTCGAAGAACTGCGAACACGTCTCCAGCTTCGTCGGACGCCAGACGTCGTCCTGATCGCTGAATGCGATGAAATCGCCGCGCGCGAGCAGACAGGCCTTGAGAAAATTATCCCGGAAGCCGAGCGCTTTTTCGTTGCGAATGATTTTTGTGCTGAAATGACATTGCGCCAATACGTCCTGAATGATCTGGAGCGTATTGTCGGTCGAGGCGTCGTC
Organism: Bradyrhizobium sp. STM 3562; assembly: GCF_045571435.1. Taxonomy (NCBI): domain Bacteria; kingdom Pseudomonadati; phylum Pseudomonadota; class Alphaproteobacteria; order Hyphomicrobiales; family Nitrobacteraceae; genus Bradyrhizobium; species Bradyrhizobium sp. STM 3562. The sequence continues at coordinate 7,129,316 of NZ_CP120694.1, read as the reverse complement.
GGAAATGATCAATTCGAGAGGAGCCAGCGTCTGGGCGGCGATACTCTTGATCTGCTCCTCAACATACTGGGCTCCGTTATGTGTCGCGAGCACGACTGATACGGTCTTCGATGTTGGCTTGTTCATAACTCACATCGTTTGGGCGGGATGACTGCAGCCGATGCTTAAGCAGCTTAGCACAAATATCGGGGCCCGCCCCCTGCCACCACCGATGAAAAAAGCGGCAACACCGCCTCGGTCCATTCCGCTCGTGGACTCAATGACTTAAGAACGTCATATTTGAAGAGCCGCGACGGCGCGGATGCCTGCCCTGCGCGCGGTGCGGGTGCCTAGGGGAAGTTCTTGCGCGACGTCGCGACCGCCGGTGAGGGCGCCGTTCTGCGCATGGCAAGCGTCGCAGAAGCTCGCGGCGATCGCCTCGCCGCGGCGAATTTGCTCGGCCGTGCTGGTCACCTTCAGCCGCACGGCCGGCGCGCTGCGCGCATGCAGCTTGAACAGTCCGACGATCAGCACGACGCCCAGCGCCACCAGGATTGCGGACAGCAAAGCGGCAAGACTCGCGCCGCCCCATTTCAGCCAGGGATTTTTGCGTGCCAGGCACGAACGCTTGAGCGGGCCAGCAGGGCGGCGGTGGCCATCGGAACTGCGGGTTCGAACAATTCGACCATCGTCATCATCCGATGTGTCGTAGGTCGCGACGGCAGATTCGCCGTGACCTGCCGGCGAACCGACCGGACGGCTCGGCCGCGGCATTGGGGACCAGCACTGGCGGAATTATCGGACGCGCGATGCCAAATTCATTTCGCTGGAGCCCCTTCGCGTTACGGCTGTAACCAAGCGCCTCATCGGCGGCGCTGCGACGCCGACAAGTCGCTCGAAAAAATCGCGAACCGATAACAGATCGCTCTCTGAAACGTGTGCTGCAGCGCAAGGTCGTGTGCCCTATAGGCGGTACCGGGGGGCGCCGGAGAATATGATGACTGAAAGGACCGAGAGCCCCGCGGCCCGCCCAGCCAGCCAATTCGACAGCAATGCATTTGCGCCGCCCGGACCAGCGTCCGCGAGCAACAGCACGGATCGCAAATCGCCGGTGTGCCTGGTCGTCGAGGACGACAGCACCATGCGGCATCTGGTGACGAATTATCTTGAGGATCACGACATCCGCGCGATCTCCGCCTCGCGCCGGGACGAGGTGGCGGGCCTGCTGGCCCGCAGCCAGCCGGACCTTGTGGTGCTTGATCTCAGGCTTGGCCAGGAAGACGGTCTCGATCTCTTGCGCGAGATCCGCGCGAACTCCGATGTGCCCGTGATCATCACCACGGGGCATCGGCGCGACGAGATCGACCGTGTGGTCGGACTGGAGCTCGGAGCCGACGATTACATCACCAAGCCGTTTGGCTTGCGGGAGCTCCTGGCGCGCATCCGCGCCGTTTTGCGGCGTCGGGAAGCCGGACAGACCGCGGCCCAGCGCGACGTCGAGAAAGGCCGCTGCCGTTTCGGTGATTGGCAGCTTGACCGCCGGAGCCGGCGACTGACCAATTCGCGCGGCGAGCCGGTCGCCCTGACCAAGGGCGAGTACGCGCTCTTGCTCGCCTTTGTCGACGCGCCACAGCGCCCGCTCTCGCGCGAGCATCTCCTGCAGGCGACCCGAATTCACGAAGATGTCTTTGATCGCAGCATCGACGTGCAGGTGCTGCGTCTTCGGCGCAAGCTGGAATCGGATCCGAGCTCGCCGTCCATCATCCGCACCGAACGCGGCGTAGGCTACGTCTTCGCGCTGCCTGTCGAACAGCTCTGATGCGAGAGCGCAGGGCCGAGTGGAATCCGAGCACCTCGCCGCGACCACGAGGCCGCGCGACGCCCGCTCCCAGGCCGGGCGCGGCGTCGGGCCGCATTACAGCCGTAGCCTTAATTTGCGGCAGCGGAATGCTGCGGAAACATCCGCGCGACAGAGTCTCTCTGACTCGCATTGCCAGGGAGATACCGATGCCATTCTCGAAGCAATTGTCCTCAAGGCAATTGTCCGTCGTCCAGGCGGAATCGCAAACTCAACAGACACTCCGGATCGATAGGCATCCGATTCCGATCCGCCCTTTCGATGGTGACCGGCTCGCGATCGCGCGGCAGGGTACCGCGCGACGGGACATCCCGCCGGCGCTGTTTCGCTTCACCTTCGAAGCGTTCGCGCGACTGGCGGCCTGCGCCGGGACGACGTTTCCGAACGGCCTGCTGGGCATCGTCACCTGGGTGATTGGCGAATTTCTCGCCGGCTGCGCCGCTTACGGCGAGGCCATGTACATGGTACCCGTGCCGGCTGACGATGAAGCGGAGGCGGCAAGCCCGCCGCCATCAGTGTTGCCGCGCGCCCGCGGAGACGCCGCAAGCCCGCGGCCCAAGCTGCGCGTGATTGCCGGCACCGCAGCGTCGGGTGTCGAGAGCCGCGAACCGCTTCCGCTATCGGAGCCGCTGGAGCCCTTGCTGTCGACATCGCCGCAAGAGGCGCCTTCGCCCTGGTATGTGTCGATCAGCGCCGCCGCAACGGTGTGGCTTGCGAGCGTACGGCAGGCGCGCGTGCGGCGCCGCGCCGTCCTCGAACTCGAAGCGCTCGACGACCGATCGCTACGCGACATTGGCCTTTGCCGCAGCGATGTCGAAGCCGCCGTCAAGAGCGGACGCTGGTGAGGATGATGCGGGCATGGTCGCCAGCGTTCAGCGCGCGCCTGTCTCCTCCGCTCTGGGGATTGGCTTGCGTCGTCGTGCTGCTGGTGAGCATCGCGGCGACCCAGGCTCCGGCGCCGCCGCCAGCACCTCCGCAAACCAACCACACGGCCGACCAGGAGCCGATCACGCCTATACCGCCGCCGCCCGCCGCCGATCCGCTGAAGCTGGCGCTGGGCGAACGCCTGTTCGGCGACGGCCGCCTCTCCGAGACCGGAAATGTCGCCTGCTCGTCCTGCCATGATCTCAGCACCAACGGCGCCGGCAACAGGCGCAGAATGGCGCAGGACGGCACGCGGCTGACGTTCGACACGCCGACGGTGTTCAACGCCGCGCTCAGTTTCCGCCTGAACTGGGAGGGCAATTTTCGCACCCTGGCGGCGCAGGCCGTATCCTCGATTGAAAGTCCGGGCAATGATATGCACTCGAGTGTCGTCGAGGTCGTTCGCAAGCTGAACGCCGATCCGGCCATCAGCCGGAAGTTTTATGCCGCCTATGGGCAGGCACCCGATCGCGACAATTTTCTGGATGCGCTGGTGACGTTCGAGCGCTCTTTGCTCACGCCGGGAAGCCGGTTTGATCGCTGGCTCGAAGGCGGGGCGACAGCGCTCTCTTCGGACGAACTCGAAGGGTATCGCATATTCAAATCATACGGGTGCAGCTCCTGTCACCAGGGCGTCAATGTCGGCGGCAATTTGTTCGAGCGGCAGGGTGTGTTTCGGCCCTTGGTTGAAGGACAGCCCAAGATCGTGCGCGTGCCGAGCCTGCGCAACGTCGCGACGACGGCGCCCTATTTTCATGACGGTAGCGCCGCGACGCTCGAAGAGGCGGTGCGCCGGATGGCGGCGGCGCAGCTCGACCGCACGCTCACCGATCAGCAGGTCGCATCCGTGGTGGCGTTCCTCCAGACGCTGACCGGGAATTATCGCGGCAAGCCCGTTGTAGGAGCCTCTCCATGAGAGCAGCCCCTGCAACGGCTATCGTCGTCATTCTGGTCGCATTGCTCACCTGGTTCTCCTCGCGCGCCTCCAATCCCGACGCCGAGCTGTTCGACCGCGCTCTCGCCCAGCTCGATCGTTTCGGCATGTTCGAGAACGCGCTGTATCGTGACATCTTCACCGCGCGCGCCGGCATGCTGCGCAACTACGATCCGCTGGTGAGCGAGATCAACTTGCTGCGCGCCTCGCTCGAACGTCTGAGCCGTGCATCCGACCTCGATGACGAAACCACGCTGGCCGTCGATCGGCTGGCGCTCTCGCTCGACCGCCAGGAGCAGTTGCTGGAGCTGTTCAAGAGCGAAAACGCGCTGCTGCACAACTCGCTGGCCTTTTTCGGACGTCTCGGCGTCAATTCGCTCACGCCGGATCTCGATCCGGCGATCAGCGCGGCCGCCGCCGCGATCCTGCACCTTTCGCTCGATACGTCATCCTCGGCGGTCGGCGATGTCGAGGACCGCTTGCACGAGCTAGACGAGCAGGCCTCTCGCAGTGGCCGTGCGGCGTCCGTGGAGGCGCTGCTCGCGCATGGGCGTCTGCTGCACAGGTTGCTGCCCTCCGTCGACAACACGTTGAAGTCCATGCGGGCGCTGCCGGAGAAGCGCGACGAGGAAGCCCTGCGCCGCCTGATCCTGGCGCGCCAGATGACATCGCGCGAGTCGGCCCGGTGGTTTCGTCTCTTGCTGTACAGCACCTCGCTGGTGCTCGTGGGATTCCTCGTTTACCTCGGCACCCGACTGAGATCGGGCGCCCAGGCGCTGCGCCGCCGCGCCGCGCTCGAGCATGTGATCGCCGGCATCTCGATGCGCTTCATCAACGCATCGCCGCAGAACATCGATCGTGCAATCGACGGCGCATTGGCCGCTCTCGCGGCCTATAGCGACTCGGATCGCATCTATTTCATGATGTCCGGCCCCCGGCAGCGTCTGCACGTCTGGCATAAGCCCGGCATGGAGCCGCCGCCCGGCTGGCCCGCGCGGGCTCCCGAGCTGGCCCGTCGGATCGGCGCCGGGTCGGATGGCGTCGTCCACATTCCCCGCGTCGGCTCCATGCCGGTGGGCGACGACAAGGCGGCCTGCCTCGATGTCGGCCTGGGAGGATGGGCCTGCGCGACCAACATCGACAGTGCCGGCGTCAGCGTCGCGCTCGGCTTTGACACCGTCGGCCGGCCCAGTCGCATTTCGCAGACAGGCGAACTCGCGCTGTTGCGAATGGCGCTCGACACCTTTGTTCAGGCCATCGAGCGGCAATCCATGGAGAAGGAGCGTACGCGCCTGGAGGTACGTTTGCAGCAGGCGCGGCGCATGGAGAAGATCGGCATCTTCACCAGCGGCATCGCCCACAACTTCAACAACATATTGGGCGGGATTCTCGGCCATTCCGAAGTGATGGAAGAGTATGTCGGTTCGGACGCAAAGCTTGTGCGCAATCTCGGTGCGATCCGGCGCGGCGCGGAGCGGGCGCGAGATCTGGTCGACCAGATCCTGGTTTTCGGCCGCCGCCGCGAGATCGGCCACAAGCCGCTCAGCGTCGGCGCGTTGGTCTCCGAAACCGCGTCCCTCATGGAGGCCTCGCTGGCGCCGGGCATCGATCTCATCATTCGTCAGCCACCGGCCGCCACCGTCGTATCCGGCGAGAGTGCGCAGCTCCAGCAGGTGATTTTCAATCTCTGCAACAATGCGGCCAATGCGATGCCGGGCGGCGGCCATATCGAGGTCGCGACCGAACTGCACGAGCTGTCGCAGTCGCGTTCGCTGAGCCACGATGAGATCAAGCCCGGCTCTTACGTCTGCGTCGTCGTGACCGATACCGGCGCGGGCATGGACGAGCTGACGCTGGCACGGATTTTCGAGCCATTCTTCACGACACGATCGTCCGGCAACGGCCTTGGGCTTGCCACGGTGCGCGAGATCGTCCGCGACCATGGCGGTGCGGTCAACGTGCAGAGCAAATTGGGCGAGGGCAGCCGTTTTGAGGTGTGGTTACCGCGGCTGGCGGCCGAGCTGACGCCCGAGCCGGGGGCGGGCATCCTTCCGACGGGAGAAGGCCAGACAGTGATGCTTGTGGCGCTGGACGAAGAGCGCGTGCTGCGGGACGAGGAGACGCTCGCGGCGCTTGGGTATGAACCGGTCGGATTCGCCACCGCGGAGGCGGCGCTCGCCGCCTGCGCCGCTGCCCCCGATCGTTTTGACATGGCGATCATCAGCCAGTTCGGGTCGGTCAGGCAGTCGCTTGAACTTGCGGCTTTATTGCATGCGGCCGTGCCGCGTCTGCCCATCGTGCTGGCCAACAAGGGGGCGATCGAAGCCGGCGCCGATATACTGATGGGCGCCGGCGTGGCCGACATCGTGCGCTGGCCCATTGTCGCCGAGGAGATTGCCGTGGCGCTCGCGCATTGCGCGGCCGCGGCCAGATCGGAAACGGCGCCGCAGCGCCGGCTGGCGCGGATCGCGTCCTGCCCGGTGGAATGAACCGGCTTTGCGGCGCAGGCGTCTGTCTGCTGCCGCGCGCTGCTCAGACCTCCGCGGCCGTCTGGAGGCGGACCTTACATGCCGTGACTCTCGAACACTTTCCGGCAGGCCGAGGAAAGCCTGTGGCGGTGCTGCTCCAGACATTGCCGCACCGCGCTATCATCGCCCAGGACGCGTCGGCAAAACCGCGAGGCGTCGCGCGAGCAGGCCTGCTGCTCTTCTGGCGTCCCGGCATGGCCTTGCGCCAGAACTGAGGACGAGGGCGCAAGCGCCACGATCAACGCGATTGCAAATTTACCCATGTTTCCGATCCAAGAATTTCATCTGCCCAGTGAACGTCCCGAAGTCTCAAAACTTCAAAGACGCTCGCTTGGTTCCGAGAGCTCGGCTCCTCGCGCGCGGGTCTGTCTGCAACTCCGACGAGCTCGCTCGGCGCATCGAGGATAGGCAGGTGCGCAAGTACGGCACGCTGCGTTCACTTCTATCCTCGCGGCCGAGAGCTGAACGCGTGTTTGCGCCTGTACGCCCGAGGGCATTCGGCCTAAGCTTGCACCTGCGAGGACAGGCTATGGGCGATTTTGACGATCGGACTCAGGCCAACATGGACGTGGTGCTCGATGAGGTCTGTGCCGAGCTGCCGAACGGCGGCGACCATGAGAGCCGCAAGTTCGTTGCTGAGCAGCTCATCCAGGCCGCGCGCGCCGGAAAGACGACGCTCGGCGAACTGACCTATATCGGCCGGCGCGCCCTCGTTCAGCTCAAGAAAAGGTCGGCGGCGCCCGATGAACAATCCAACGGCGGCTGAGCAATCGCTTTGATGCTGGCGAGAGCGTCTGAACACCTGTGAAATCTACGTCGCGATCTTCCGTCAGTTCGTAGGGTGGGCAAAGGCGCGCCGCGCCGTGCCCACCATTTCCGACACGCGATCAGGAAACGGTGGGCACGCTGCGCTTTGCCCACCCTACGAACGGCTAACAATGACTTGGCTCGTCGGGCAAATCATCTCGTTCTTGCGTGCACTTGCTGCTCGTGCGTCCTGCAGGGATCTAAAAGGAATCTGAAAAGGCGTTGCGTGTAAAAACTAATTTCGTGAGCTCTTTCAACCTGATTTGGGTCGTCCAGATCCGATCGAAAAAATATATCGCTTGGCGCTTGCCCCAAATCAGTCGCATCTTCTTCGCGTCCTGCCTCGCTGAGGGGCGTACGCGTCGTCACGGACGTTGAGTGCGGGATGCGGTGGACGCGAAGATGTCGAGAGACGAACGGCATTGTTTCGCGGACGGTGAAGTCGTGTGGTTCTGGCGCCCCATGGCTGGTGCTAAGTTGGCGAAGATGCGCAAGCGCATCTCGCTGACGACGGTGACAACAAAGTCTGGCTCACCGGGAAGAGCGCGAAGTAAGCCGTAAACCACTGCGCAGGGAAGGTCGGAGTGAACCCGGCTGTACCTGTGGTTGCTCCCGTGTGCATTCTTAGCGCATCTGCCGCACACGGGGCCATGGGTGCGGCGGACACCCGGCCTTCCCTGCGCCCTCTGCTATCGAGGGACGAGAAGATGCAGAACTCGGGCGCGGATCGCGCGGCGAGAACGAGAAGTCGTGTCGCCGTCTTTGTCGTGGCCCATCCTTCGAGGCGCGGCGTCGGATAGGCGCTTGGAAAATTGCAATCAGGCGCTCCGTATCACATGGATCGGAAGTACCGCATGAAGTACGATGGCGACAGCAAGCGCGCAGGCAAGACGCGCCTCATCATCGACAAGCCCGAAGGAGGAACCCATGTATGCCGCGATCCGTCAGGCCAAGGCAAAAGCGGGAAGTGCCGAGGAGCTGGCGCGCCGGATCAAGGAGGGCGCGATTCCCATCATCAGCGACGTCGAGGGCTTTATGGGTTACTACGTCGTCTATGCCGGCGACGACACGGTCACGGCGATCAGCATCTTCAACAAATACGAGCAGGCCGAGGAGGCGAACCGGCGCGCGCTCGCCTGGGGCGAGCAAAATCTCGCGCCGCTGCTGGTCGGCCCTACGACCGCAGTCGCCGGCCCGGTGATCGTGCATACGCTGGCGTGAGGGAGCGTCACCCATCTACGTCGTCCCAGCGAAAGGGGGGACCCATAACCGCAGGCGGCCGTTGCGGCGAAGGTCGTCGGCCATTCGGTCCTACGGACACGTTTCGCGGTATGGGTCCCGGCTTTCGCCGGGACCACAAGAGAGAGTGCGCCTCACAATTCCCTTGCGTTGGAAAACATGAATGAGCTCACCCGCCGCGTGTTCTCATCCAAGATCAGCGTGCGCGTGATCGGGGGCTCGGCGCGTTGGCTGCAGTTTTCGCGCTCGCAGAGGCGGCAGTTGACGCCGATCGGCGTGCCTTCCGTTTTCTCCAGATCCATGCCGGCGGCGTAGACGAGTTTCGAGGCATGGCGGATCTCGCAACCCAGACCGATCGCAAAGCGCGGCTGCGGCAAGGGATGCGGTGCAATGGGGCGGCGCACCATCTGCGCGATCGAGAAATAACGCGTGCCGTCAGGCAGTTCGATCACCTGCCTGAGCAGCCGGTCTGGGGTGTCGAAGGTCGAATGCACGTTCCACAGCGGGCAGGTGCCGCCGAATTTCGAGAACGGAAAGGTGCCGGAGGAGAAGCGCTTGGAGACATTGCCCGCATTGTCGACGCGGAGCATGAAAAAGGGAATGCCGCGCGCGTTCGGGCGCTGCAGTGTGGTCAGGCGATGACAGACCTGCTCGAAGCCCGTATTGAACCGCTGCGCCAGCACGTGCAGGTCGTAGCTCAGCGCCTCGGCCGCGGAAAGGAAAGCCTGGTAGGGCATCATCACCGCGGCGGCAAAATAGTTCGCGAGCGTGATCCGGTAGAGCCGGCGCGGCGCGTCATCCAGTGCGCCGGCGCGGCCGACCAGGGTCTCCAGCAGGGGGGCGCATTCGGCAAGTCCGATCTGGAACGCAAGCTGGAAGGTGCGCGCCGAGCCGTCCACCAGCTCGGAGATCAAAAGCTGTCGCCTGTGGCGGTCGAAGCGGCGCAGCGTCTCGCGCATGACGTCGACCGGCATGATGCGGGTGGTGATGGAGTGCTTTTCGCGCAGCCGCGCGGCAAGGGCGGCATAGAGGCCCTCGGCGGGCACGTTGAGTTCGTCGCGCAGATTTTCCGCGGCTTGTTCGAGCTCGCCGAAATAATTGCGGTTGGCTTCGATCAGCTCGCGCACGCGCTCGATCGGATTGGTGTCGAAGCGGTTGGCGACATCGCGGTCGGCCATTTGCGCCGCCGCCAGCGTCTCGCCGCGCCGTGCCTCGATATAAGCAGCATAGAGCCGCTGCAGCGCGTGGGTCACGCCAGGACAGAGCTCGGCAAGGTCGCGCAGTTCCTGCTTGGGCAGCTCGATCTGGCGGAACAGGGGGTCGGAAAAGATCTCGTTCAGCTCGGCGAAGAACCGGTCCTCGTCCGCTGTGGCGAGATCGCGCAAGTCGAGGTCGTAGGCTTCCGCCAGCCGCAGCAGGATCTGCGCCGTGACCGGGCGCTGGTTCCGCTCGATCAGGTTGATGTAGCTCGGCGAGATGCCCAGTCCTTCCGCGATCTGGGTCTGCGACAGGCCGAGCTGCTGGCGGATGCGGCGGAAACGCGGGCCGACGAACAGCTTTTTTCCGGTATCGGCAGGCATGGCAGCTTCTCTGACCTATCTTGTGACAAATTTTACAAAGTAACATTTAACACAAAGAGGTATGTTACATCGCATCACCAATCAAAAGCAAGGAAACTGTACTTATCGGCGGGATTCGCGTTTACCTCCTGACACGCATTTCGCAATGCACTGTCACGATTGTGGAGAGAAAAATGGCGAAGACCTTTGAGCAGCTTGTGCCTGCGCCGGCAGGCCGTTTTGACGGTATCACCCGTCCCTACAGCCCGGCCGAGGTGGAGCGGCTCCGCGGCTCCGTGCCGATCGCCTATACGCTCGCCGAGCGCGGCGCCAACCGGCTGTGGAAGGCCCTGCAGAGCGAGCCCTATGTCCACTCGCTCGGCGCGGTCACCGGCAATCAGGCGATGCAGCAGGCGCGCGCTGGCCTGCCCGCGATCTATCTCTCGGGCTGGCAGGTTGCCGCCGATGCCAACACCGCTGGCGCGATGTACCCGGACCAGAGCCTCTATCCGGCCAACGCCGGCCCCGAGCTCTGCCGCCGCATCAACCGCGCCCTGCAGCGGGCCGACCAGATCGAGCACTCCGAAGGCGGCGCCAAGGTCGACTGGTTCCTGCCGATCGTCGCCGATGCGGAAGCCGGCTTCGGAGGTCCGCTCAACGCGTTTGAGATCATGAAGGCCTATATCGAGGCGGGCGCGGCCGGCGTTCACTTCGAGGACCAGCTCGCGTCGGAAAAGAAGTGCGGCCACATGGGCGGCAAGGTGTTGATCCCGACCGCGGCCCATGAGCGCAACCTGATCGCGGCGCGTCTGGCTGCCGACGTCTGCGGCGTGCCGACCTTCGTGATGGCGCGCACGGATGCGGAAAGCGCGAAGCTGATCACCTCCGATATCGACGAGCGCGACCGCGAGTTCATCACCGGCGAGCGCACCGCGGAAGGCTTCTACCGCTTGAAGCCGGGCACGGGTCTCGCGCATTGCATCAAGCGCGGCCTCTCCTTCGCGAAATATGCGGACCTGTTATGGTGGGAGACCTCGACGCCGAACCTCGACGATGCCAAGGCGTTCGCGGAGGCCGTGCGCAAGGTCTATCCGAACAAGATGCTCGCCTATAACTGCTCGCCCTCATTCAACTGGGAGGCCAACATCGACAAGGCGACGATCGCAAAATTCCAGCGCGAGATCGGCGCGATGGGCTATAAATTCCAGTTCGTGACGCTGGCGGGCTTCCACTCGCTCAACCACGGCATGTTCGAGCTGGCGCGCGGCTACAAGACCGAGGGCATGGCGGCCTATTCCCGCCTGCAACAGGCCGAGTTCGCCTCGGAGAAGTTCGGCTACTCGGCAACGCGCCACCAGCGCGAAGTCGGTACCGGTTATTTCGACCTGGTCTCGACCACCATCACCGGTGGCCAGTCGTCGACCACGGCGCTGCACGACTCGACCGAAACCGCGCAGTTCAAGTCGCAGGGTTCGGACATCCACGTTCAGGCTGCTGAATAGCTTTTGAGGAGGAGATCATGACCAAAGGCAGCAATTTCTGGGTGATTGGCGGCGAGTTCGGCTCGATGAACTTCCACAAGCTCGTGGAAGGCTCGGCCCAGGTCAAAGGTCCCTTCAAGACCCGCAAGGAAGCCGAGGACTGCTGGCGCGAGGTGTCGGAAGAACACCGCCACAAGGCCGGCGTGCGCTTCTCGATCGTGGAGGAGCCCAGTCGCATCGCGGCGGCCTGAGAGGCCTCATGGCCGGGTAGAGCATGATCCGGAAAAGTGGGTACCGGTTTTCCGATAAGATCATGCTCCCGAAATAAAATGCCCAAGGCAGATGGCTCCATCCGGATCTCCGGGTGGGGCCGTTTGCCTGTTTCATCCCCAGGCAGATAAGTCCTTGAGACTAAAGCTGCTTTGCGCGGGTTCTGGTTACTGATAGGCTAACGGGGTCAAAACCCACCTTTTAAGGCCGTCAGATGTCAGAGGCGCAAACTACGCAAAGCACAGCCGAGAGCCGGCCGATCAGCTTGCGCGATGCGCTCCGCAAGGCGCGGATCGAGGCCGCCGACCGCACCGGTGTCGTAGTCGACCTGCGCGATGCGGAAGTGGCGCGGCTGGAAATCCTGAACGAGGCGCTCGATCCCGTGTTCGCGCAGGTGCCGGGAGACATCGACCTGTTCGATCGCGGCATCAGCCAGGGCGAAACGCCGCGGTTATGGATCGATGTCGTGGCCCATGTCGTGATGGGACGCGACAAGCGCATCTACCGCTTCGTGCAGGACACGCGCTTTGGCCGCATCGTGCTTGCGGAGTCGCACGACGTGCCGGCCATCGTCGAGGCGGTGACCGATTATGTCGCCCGCCGCATGATCGAGCGCGAACATGCGCTGGCCGCGACGCCGGCGCCCAAGCCGGTTGCGGCCGAGAAGCGGCGCCGCCGCGGCGTCTGGGTGTTCGCGTTCGGCTTCGTGCTCGGCGCGCTGGCGCTGTTCGCGCTCGCGCTGGTTGCTGCCTTGCAGAATTTGTGAATTGCCTCCGTCGTTCCGGGGCGATGCGAAAGCACCGAACCCGGAACCTCGAGCTTCCGGGTTCGCGCTGGCGCGCGCCCCGAAATGACGAGAGCGACCTATATCAACCGCGTGCGATTGAGCTCCACAACGTGCAGGGTCTCGTTCATGCCGCGCACGATTTGGTCGCAGCGCCAGCCATTGCCTTCGCGTGCGATCGAGAACAGGTTGTATGCGGCGGCGGGATGGCGGCCATGGGGAAGCGCAGAGGCCGACGGCACGCCGATGGCGGGGATCTTGCCGTCCGGCCCGTCGATCCAGATGGTGGAGTGAATGTGGTCGTGACCGTGCAGGATCAATTGCACGCCGTGCCGGCGCAGGATGGCGCGCAGCTCGGCCGCATCGGTCAGCCGCTTGATGTAGGAATCCGAGCGCAGCGGATGATGCACCAGGAGCACGCGAAACAGCGGTTCGGCGGACAATTGATCGAGCAAGCCTGCGAGCGCCGCGAGCTGGTCGCGCCCCAGGGTGCCGGTCGCGAAGAACGGCGGGGTCGGCAGCGCGGAGGAGAGGCTGATCAGCGCAAGCGGACCGCGCCGGCGCAGCGACGGAAAGCGCGCATCGGCCGCGGCCGCATCGCCGCGCAGATAGTCCGCGAAGATCCGGCCAAAGCAATGGCTGGTCGCGCGCACATAAGCGTCGTGATTGCCGGGAATGGCGGTCACCTGCTCGGGCGTGCCGATCGTCTGCAGCCAGCGGGCCGCCGGCCCAAATTCAGCGCTCAGCGCCAGATTGACGAGATCGCCGGTGACTGCGATGTGGTCGGGCGCCTGCCTCTTGAGGTCCGCGGACACGGCATCAAGCACGTCCCGACGGTGATATTTATGGCGGTTACGCGTCCAGTTGAGATAGCCCAGCGCACGCTTGCCCATGAGTTCGGACAGGCGCGGCGCGGGCAGCGGCGGCAGATGCGGATCCGACAGATGTGCAAGGGTGAAGGTGGACGTCATCCAATCCCCTGTCGCGCAACTGTAAGCGATTGCATGGCTACCACGTGAGACCCTTCCGAATGCTCATCTATTCGCAAGCCGCTGGCGCCGGCGCAACTGCAAACGCCGACGGAGGAGACGCATGACCGGCAAGGGGGAGGGCTTGCGAAGGCGCCTGGAGCCGTGGCTGCGGCGCCTGTTTCACTTCTATTGGCGCTTCGCCCGCGGTATGACGCTGGGCGTGCGTGCCGTGGTGCTGGACGGCGAGAATCGCATCTTCCTGGTGTTGCACAGCTATGTCTCCGGCTGGCATCTGCCTGGCGGCGGCGTCGAGGTCGGCGAGAGCCTCACGGAGGCGCTGAAACGCGAATTGATGGAGGAGGGACGCATCGAGCTTGCCGCGCCGCCGGCGCTGCACGGCGTATTCTTCAACAGCCACGTGTCCCGACGCGACCATGTCGTGGTCTATGTGGTCAGAAGCTACCGCCAGGACCGCCTGCCCGAGCCTAACAGCGAAATCGCCGCCTGCGGCTTCTTCGCGCCCGATGCCCTCCCGGAGGGCACCACGAAAGGTACGCGCCTGCGGATAGCGGAAGTGCTCGAGGGGAGGCCGCCCATTGCAACGTGGCGGTGATGCCACGTGGCAGTGGATGATAAGCCTGTCGGAGGGGCGGCCAGGGCTCTGGTCGTGATATGCAGCCGGGGGCCTGGTGAACCTCCATGGACGGACGTTTTCGAAAATGAGCCTGTCATCGCTGCGGATTGCCGTTCTGATCCCCTGCTTCAACGAGGAGGCGGCGATCGCGACCGTGGTCGGTGATTTTCGCAAGGCGCTGCCTGCTGCGGAAATCTATGTCTACGACAACAATTCGCGCGACCGGACCGTCGCTGTCGCCCGGCAGTCCGGCGCAACCGTGCGCAGCGAACGGCGGCAGGGCAAAGGGCATGTGGTGCGGCGCATGTTCGCCGACGTCGACGCGGACGTCTATGTTCTGGTGGATGGGGACGCCACCTACGACGCCCCGAGCGCGCCGCGCATGATCGAGCGCCTAGTACAGGAGCATCTCGACATGGTGGTGGGGCTGCGGATCGATCAGGTCCAGGCCGCCTATCGCCGGGGCCACCGCACCGGCAATTGGATGTTGACGAGCTTCCTGTCCTCGGTGTTCGGCCAGGCGTTCAAGGACATCCTGTCCGGCTATCGGGTGTTCTCGCGCCGTTTCGTCAAGTCCTTTCCGGTGCTGTCGGATGGTTTCGAGATCGAAACCGAATTGACGGTCCACGCGCTCGAACTGGCGCTGCCTGTTGCCGAGGTCGAGACGCCCTATTTCGCTCGCCCCGAGGGCTCGTTCAGCAAGCTGAATACCTGGCGCGACGGCCTTCGGATTCTCGGCACTATCCTCAAGCTCTACCGCTCGGAAAAGCCGCTGCGATTCTTCACCGCCATCGGCATCTTCCTGGCGCTGGTGTCGGTCGGGCTCGCGATCCCGATCTTCATCACCTACCTCGAACAAGGAGTCGTTCCCCGCCTGCCGACGGCGGTGTTGTCGACCGGCCTGATGATCGTGGCGATCCTTTCAGTCTCCTCGGGGCTCGTGCTCGACACTGTGACGCGGGGGCGGCGCGAAATGAAGCTGCTTGCCTATCTCTCGCAGCCGCCCGTCAACAAGTCATGATGCGTTTCGGTTCATTGGGGGCGTGTGGGGCAATGGACCGCACGCGCCGCGGATGCTAAGGCGCGTTCGCATGAATGATTTGTCCCTGACCATCGCACCGGAAGACCCGAAGGACGCCCAGGCGATCGAACGCTTGCTCGAACGTACCTTCGGCCCCGGCCGTTTCGTGCTTAGCGCCTACCGCCTGCGCGAGCATGTCGACCATCTGCTCGATCTCTCCTTCACCGCCCGTATCGGCACGCTCCTGGTCGGATCGGTGCGGCAATTACCGATCTGTGTCGGCGATACCAAGGCTCTGCTGCTTGGGCCGCTCACCGTCGAGCCGCCGTTTCGCGGCCGCGGTGTCGGGCGGGCGCTGCTCGAGCGCGCGCTCAAGGAGGCGAAGGCCAAAGGCCATCGCCTTGTGCTGCTGGTGGGCGACGAGCCCTATTATAGCCGGGTCGGCTTCAGGAAAGTGCCGAAGAGCAGGGCGACCATGCCGGGACCGGTCGACTACGATCGGCTCTTGGTCGCCGAACTCGCCGACAACGCCTTCGACGGTGTTTCGGGAGCGATCCGCCCCGACTGGGATTTTGCGAAATAGTGCGAGGCCCGCCTGCTGTCTGACGGTCTCAACGTCCCTCGCGCAGCCAGGTCGCGGCGAACGCGCCGAGCAGCAGCAAGAGCCCGATCAGGCCGGCGAAGATCGGCAGCACGCCGACACCCTTGACGACGCTGGCATCGCGCAGCCGTACACCCATCCAGCCCTCGCCGTGGAAAACGCCGGACGAACGCACGCCCACGATGCGCGGCAGCTCGACGCTTGACCCGTCCGCCACGCGCCTCGCATCGCCGCCCGTCGCCTGCGCGAGCGGCTTCAGCGTATCGGTCGTGGAGGTCACTTCCGAGAATTCCTTTGGGTTGGTGGGGCCGACATTGATCAGCGCCTTCAGCGTGCCATCCGTCGCCTGCCAGAGCCCAAGCTCGCTCGCCGGCAGCGTCGCGCGCCATTGCCCCGGTTCGCCCTCGCTAAGCGTCAATTCCTTGGTGGTGCCCGACGGGGAGGTCACCGTAACAGGCGAGACGCTGTCGGACATCGTCTGTCGGATCACTTCAAGATCGTGCCCTTGAACCTTCAGGCGCAGTGCTTCCTCGTCGAGATCCGGCTGCTTCATGAGCCAATGCGACATGCGCCGCAACAGGTCGAGATGCGGGCCGCCCTCCTCGTAGCCGCGCGCCCATAGCCAGATATGGTCGGTCAGCAGCAGCGCGACGCGTCCCTCGCCGTAATGCGACAGGAGGAGCAGCGGTTTTCCGTCGGCCCCGGTCATGACGGGCGCCGTGGTTGCATTGCGCGTATCGACCGTGCGGAAGAAGCGGCTCCAATGCGGCGGCTCGCTTGCCGAGCCCTCAAGCCCGCGCGTCACCGGATGGCGTTTGCCGGCATCGGAGAGGTGCGCGTAGAACGGCTTTTCGGTGACGCCGACGGGCTCCGCCGGCAACACCGAATCCAGCGGCGTGCGCCAGATGCTGGTGTTTGAGGCGTAGTCGGGACCGGCCGAGACCAGCACCGCGCCGCCCGAGCGCACATAGCGCGCGATATTGTCGAAATAGGCGACCGGCAGCACGCCTTGCCGCGCGTAGCGATCGAAGATGATCAACTGGAATTCGTTGATCTTCTGCTGGAACAATTCGCGCGTGGGGAAGGCGATCAGCGACAATTCGTTGATCGGCGTGCCATCCTGTTTTTCGGGCGGGCGCAGAATGGTGAAATGCACGAGATCGACACTGGCATCCGATTTCAAGAGGTTGCGCCAGGTGCGCTCGCCCGAATGCGGCTCGCCAGAGACGAGCAGCACCCGCAACTTGTCACGCACGCCGTCGATCGCCACCACCGCGCGGTTGTTCACCGGCGTGAGTTCGTTCTCCAGCGGCGAGGCCTCGATCTCGACGATGTTCGGTCCCTCATGCTTGATGTCGACATCGACGCTCGAGGTCTGCCCGCTTTGCAGGGTGCGCTCGCTGATCGTCTCGCCGTCGCGGCGGATCGTGACCTTGGCGCGCTCGCCGGTCACGCCCTGATCATCGAGCCGGTAGGTGATGGTCTGCGTTTGTCCGACGATGCCGAAGCGCGGCGCGGCGGTCACGGCAATGCGACGGTCGCGTTCGTTCTTCGCCCCGGTGACCAGGGCATGGACTGGCGCTTGAAAGCCGAGCGCGTTGGCATTGGCGGGAATGTCGTGCACGCGCCCGTCGGTGATCAGGAACGCGCCGGCGACGCGGTCGACCGGAACGTCCGACAGCGCCGAAGACAGCGCGCCGAACAGATGGGTACCGTCCGTCTCGCCGTCCGCCTGTCCGGCCTCGACGACGCGGACCTCCAGCCCCTTGATCTTCTTCAAGGCATCGACGAGCTCGGTGCGGGCCTGTTCGGTCTGCTTGTTGCGGTCGCCGAAATTCTGGCTGGGACTCTTGTCGACCACGACCGCGGCCACCGAGTTCAGGGGTTCGCGGTCCTCGCGGGTGAATGACGGATTGGCGAGCGCCAGCACGATCAGCGCAAGCGCCGCAACGCGCACGGCCGCGCCGCGCGCGCGGGCGAGCAGAAGCACTGCCGCGATCACCACGATCGCGCCGATCGCGATCCAGAGCACGAGCGAGGGAACAAGCGGCGTGAAGGCGATGCCGTAGTTCATATCCTGACCTTATTGTCCGAGCCGCTCGATCAGCGCCGGCGCGTGCACCTGGTCGGCCTTGTAGTTGCCGGTCAGGGTGTACATCACGATGTTGACGCCGGCGCGGAAGGCGAATTCGCGCTGCTTGGGCTCACCCGGTGTTAGCGGCAGCATCGGCTGCCCGTCCGGCCGGATCGCCCAGGCGCCGGCAAGGTCGTTCGAGGTGATGATGATCGGCGAGACGCCGTCGCCGCCGCGCGCCGGGCGCGATGCTGCATCCTCTTCCTCGTCGTGCGGCAAGGCCTCGACCCAGGTCTGCCCGTTGGTGAAGCGTCCCGGAAAGTCGCGCAGCAGGTAGAACGTCTTGGTGAGCACATGCTCGCGCGGCACCGGCTCGAGTTCGGGCACATCAAGCGAGGAGAGGATGTCGCGCAGCGCCTGCATGCCGGGCGTCTGCGAGGCGCCGTTTTCGCTTGGCGGCGCGTCGATGGCGTCGCGGGTGTCGAACAACACGGTGCCGCCCTGCTTCATATAGGCGTCGATCTTGTTGAGCGCGTCCTGCGGCGGCTTGGGCGCGCCGGGCACGATCGGCCAATAGATCAACGGGAAGAAAGCTAATTCATCGTGCGCGGGATCGACGCCGATGGGATCTCCAGCCTCGAGCGCGGTGCGCTGCGCGAGAAACAGCGTGAGCCCGGCCATGCCGGCCTTTACGATGGAATCCACGTCGGCATTGCCGGTGACGACGTAGGCAAGCCGCGTTTGCGACACCGCCTTCATGGCGAAATCGTCGGCGCTTTCGGCGCGGATCGCCGACGGCATCAGCGTTCCCGCAAGAATGAGGCCGACGGCCAGCACAGTGGCGGCCGCGCGCCGCCGCACCAGGGCGGCCAGGCCTCCGCCGAGCAGGGCAACGATGATCGCGTCGAGCAGGAACAGAGCGAGCGAAGCCGAGAGCAGAATGCCCCGGAGGTCGCGCGGCTCGGCGTTGGTGTAGGTGGCGCGCCGGGCGTGCAACGGCGAGGCATCGAGCGCCGCGATGCGGTCGGCCGCGGCCAGCGTGTTCACCGCCAGCGGCCCTTCGGCCGGGCCGTAGAAGCCGGGCGGATGGTCCGGCGTCGCGCGGTCACGGTAATCGGCCGCCAGCGGCTTGGCCGTCGATGGCGGCGGGCCGAACACGCCAAAGCCGTCGAGCGTGTGCAGCGGTGCCACGGTCTCCTTGCTGCCCTGGCTGGCGACGCCGGGGCCCGGGGTGGACGTATAGCCGGACATATCGACGATCCGCCTCAGCATCTCGACAAAGGTGCCCGACATCGGCAGGTCCGACCAGCGCATGTCGGCACTGACGTGGAAAAGGCTGATGATGCCTTTGCCGCGGTGCTCGCCGGTGACGAGCGGGGTGCCATCCTCCAGGGAAGCCCAGCTCTTGGTCGCGAGCACCGCGTCGGGTTCGGCCAGGACCTGACGGCTGACGGTGACGTCCTTGGGCACCGGAAGGCCGGCGAAAGGACCGTCGCCGGCGAAAGCCGTGAGGTGCTGGGGCTTCTCCCAGGTGAGACTGCCGCCAAGCGTGCGGCCGCCGCGGCGCAGTTTGACCGGCACCAGATCGTCATCGCCCTGCGCTAGGCGAGGACCGGCGAAGCGCACCAGCACGCCGCCCTGATCGATCCAGGCGTTGAGGCGATCGCGCAGCTCCGGCGAGAGCGAGCCGACATCGGCCATAATGATCATCGGCACCTTCTGGTCGAGGAACTGCCCGATCGCCTGTTGCGGCGCCACGCCGCGATCGCCCAGCCGCACATCGGCGAAGGGCGACAGCGCCCGGGCGAGATAGAAGGTCGGCGCCAACAGCGGCTGCGCGGTCTCGCTGGTCGCGCCGCTGACGATGCCAATCGCGCGGCGACGCCAACGCTTGTCGAGCAATTGCACCGCGCCTGCGGAGCGTTCACCGGCGATTTCGAGCCGCGCGATGTCGTTGCGCAATTCGACCGGAAGATCGAATGCGGCTTCGGTCTCGGGGGATTGGGGCGCAAAGGAGAAGCGTGCGTCGCCAATTGGCGACCCCTTGGAATCGAGCGCGCGCACGACCCCGCTTGCGATGCCGGTATCGGTGCGCAGCACCTTCACCGTCATCTTGGCGGCGGCGTTTTCAGCGTCCGCGAGCGCAAGCGGCGATGGCGTGCCGCCCTCATAGATGGTCAGGGTGCGATCGGCGATGACCTTGCCGAGGCCTTCGACGAACTCCGCTCCGCGGCCGGTGTCGACGCCATCAGTCAGCCAGGCGATCTCCACATCACCGGTTCCCTTGAGGAAACGATCGATCGCGGCGAGGGTGTCCACCCGTTCGACGGCATAGGGTTTGGGCGCAAGCTGCCGCAGCGCCACACGCGCGGCGCCCGCCGGCATCAAGGTGATGTCGCGTGCGGGATCCGAGAGCGGCGCGAGCGCAACGCCGCGCCGGTCGTTATCGGCCTTGGCGACCAATTCATCGGCGGCCCTGATCCTCGCGTCCCAGCTCGATGCTGCGCTCCAGCCGTCGTCGAGCAGGATCAGAAGCGGCGCCTTGCTGCCGGCAAGACCGCTCAGCGGATTCCACACGGGACCCGCGGCCGCAAAAATTACCAGCGCGGCGGCAGCGAGTCGCAGTACGGTCAGCCACCACGGTGTACGCGAGGGCGTCTCCTCGCGAGGCGCAATGTCGAACAGCAGCCGGGTCGGTGGAAACTCGATGCGCCGCGGCCGCGGCGGCGTCACCCGCAGCACCCACCACAACACGGGCAGACTCAACAGGCCCGCGAGCAGCAGTGGCTCGGTGAAGGAGAGGGGCAGGCCAAACATCATGCACTCAGCCCCACTTTGACATTGCTGCGCAAGCCGCCCTTGCCCACGGTCATGCCGTTGTGCAGGAACAGCAAGAGCTCGGCCGCCGAGCGATCGGTGGTGTGGGTCGAGAACAGCCAATCGAGCCGGTTGGTCTCGGCGCGAATCTGATCGCGATGCAGGGCCACCCGCTCGACATAGTCGTTCGTCCAGCTTTCCGCGCGTCCGGCGGTAATGACGCCGTGGCCTTCCGGTTCGACGAACTCGATCCGTCCGGAATAAGGGAAGCTTTCCTCCGCGGGATCGACGATCTGGACCAGCGCGCCATGCGCGCCCGAGGCCGACAGGCCCGCCAGCGTGTTGCGGATCTCGGCGATCGGCGACCAGAAATCCGACAGCACCACGATCTCGGCAAGCGCCGAGGGCACGAAAGAGGGCGGCAGGCTCATCCTGTCCGCATTATCGTGCAGCATCGCTTGCGCCATCTTGTCGATGACGCCGCGGCTTGCGGTCGGATTCAACAGGCCGGGAATGCCGACCCGTTCGCCGCCGGCAACGAGCAGTTCCGCGAGCGCGAAGGTGACGATCAAGGCACGTTCAAGCTTGCTGTCGCGCGCCTGTTTCGAGGCGAACGCCATGGACGGCGAGCGATCCGGCCAGATCCACACGGTGTGTGCGGCCTCCCACTCGTGCTCGCGGACGTAGAGATGATCATCGCGCGCGGACCGCCGCCAGTCGACATTTTGCGAGGGCTCGCCGGAGATGAAGCGGCGATACTGCCAGAAGTTTTCACCGGTCCCGGCGCGCCGCCGGCCGTGCAATCCATGAATCACATTGGCCGCGATGCGGCGGGCCTCAAGCACAAGACGCGGCAGCGATGCGGCGAGCGTTCGGCTCTCGCCATCGGCACGTCGGATTGCAGTGATCTCCCCCTTTGTCTGCTTGGTCGCTTCAGCCATCAACCAATCCGGGTCTTCAATTGCCGGATCACGTCCGGAATGGTGCGCCCCTCCGCCCGCGCCGAGAAGGTGAGTGCCATGCGGTGCTTGAGAATGGGCTCGGCGAGGTCAAGCACGTCATCGACCGAAGGCGCAAGCCGCCCGTCGAGCAGGGCGCGCGCGCGCACCGCCAGCATCAAGGATTGGCTGGCGCGCGGACCGGGCCCCCAGGCGATCAGCTTGCCGGCATCGCCGCCGTCCGGGCCTGGGCGCGCTGAACGCACCAGCGACAGGATCGCTTCCACGACAGAATCGCCGACGGGCAGGCGGCGCACCAGCCGTTGAGCCGCGATCAGCGCGTCCGCCGTCATGGCGCCCTTGGCCAGCGTCTCCTCCGCGCCGGTGGTCTCGAACAGAATGCGGCGCTCGGCATCGCGGTCCGGATAATCGACGTCGATTTCCATCAGGAAGCGGTCGAGCTGGGCTTCGGGCAAGGGATAAGTGCCCTCCTGCTCCAGCGGATTTTGCGTGGCCAGCACATGGAACGGCTTGGGCAAATCGTGGCGGGCGCCCGCAACCGTAATATGCTGCTCCTGCATCGCCTGCAGCAGCGCGGATTGTGTGCGCGGGCTGGCGCGGTTGATTTCATCGGCCATCAAGAGCTGCGCAAATACCGGTCCCGCGATGAAGCGGAACGACCGCTTGCCCGAATTGCTCTCGTCCAGCACCTCGGCGCCGAGAATATCCGAGGGCATCAGGTCCGGCGTGAATTGAATGCGCTTTGCATCGAGACCAAGCGTGATGCCCAAAGTTTCGACCAGCTTGGTCTTGGCGAGGCCGGGTACGCCGATCAGAAGCGCATGGCCGCCCGACAAGATCGTCACCAGCGTGTTCTCGATGACGCGTTCCTGGCCAAAAATGACGGTGGAGATCGCTTCCTTGGCGGCGCGGATCTGCCCCGAAACCTGTTCGGCCGAGCGGACGATCACGTCCTCCAGCTTTTCGACACTCTCCGCCATCCGCTTCGCTCCTTCTTGACGCGGCTCGCTTGCGCGCCATGCCAACAGACCATGCTACGAACCCATGCTAACCTTGCGCAAAGGCCATGTGTTCGTCGAGTTAAACTATCCCCACATTAAGGGGGTTTCGAGGTATTAACGGCATCACGATGTGGCGACCTGAGCCCCCGCAATTTCCGGGGGAACTCGCCGGCTATTTACAACGTCTGGCCTGCAGCAATCGTGCCAAATCGTGCAGTAAAAATTTCAGGGCAAACCATGGCGAAGCAAGGGCAGAGTTCAAATCAAGGCCTGGATGGCCTCACGGCTGCGGCAAACGACGCTGCCAAGGCGGTCGCCGGAAAGGGCCTGCCTCCGCTCCATCTGTGGAATCCGCCGTTCTGCGGAGATCTCGACATGCGAATCGCCGCCGACGGTACGTGGTTCTACATGGGCACGCCAATCGGCAGGCCGGCGCTGGTACGGCTGTTTTCCACCATCGTCAAACGCGAGGGGGATAAGTATTTTCTGGTGACGCCGGTCGAGAAGGTGGGCATCCGCGTCGATGATGCGCCCTTCCTTGCGGTCGAAATGGTCAAGGAAGAGCACGCGGACGGGCGGCGCCTGCGCTTCCGCACCAATGTGGATGATTGGGTTGATTGCGATTCCGCGCACAGGCTGCGCTTCGAGATGTCCCGCGACGGCGGGCTCACGCCTTATCTTCACGTTCGTGCCGATCTGTGGGCCAAGGTTACGCGCGCGCTCTACTACGATCTGGTTGACATGGGCGAGGAGCGCATGATCGATGGTCGGCCGATGTTCGGGGTGGAATCCGCAGGCGAATTTTTCCCGATGGCCGATGCGGAACAGGTGAGGGCGGCGCTTTGAACGAGCCGATGCTGAAGACAGCTCCGGTCGAGCTCAGCTCGACGGAGTTTTTCAACCGGGTGCGCGCGCGGCTTACCTTCGATGTCCCCCCAAGCCTGGTCGATCCGAATATCGTTCCGCAAAGTGGCGATGCCGGTACCGACCACATGCTCAAGGTCATCGCGCGCGAGCAGCCGATCCGGCCGGCGGCGGTGTTGATCCCGATTGTCGATCGCCCCGAGCCGACCGTGCTGCTGACGCAGCGCTCGCCGAACCTGGCCGACCACGCCGGCCAGATCTCGTTTCCGGGCGGCAAGATCGACGCGATCGATGCGTCCCCCCGCGACACCGCGCTGCGCGAGGCGGAAGAAGAGGTCGGGCTCGACCGCAGCTTCGTCGATCCGCTCGGCTACCTCGGGGTCTACGGCACGAGCTTCGGATTTCGCATCCTTCCGACGGTGGCGCGCGTGAAGCCCGGGTTTGCGCTCACCATCAACCATGCCGAGGTCGACGACGCCTTCGAGGTGCCGCTGGCCTTCCTGATGAATCCAGAGAATCATCAGCTTCACAGCAAGGAATTCCGCGGCGTGGAGCGCACTTACTACGCCATGCCGTTCGCCGAGCGGTATATATGGGGCGCCACCGCGGGCATCCTGCGGGTGCTCTACGAGCGGATCTATTTGCCATGATCCGGCAGGCAGCGACCGAGATCGGGATCTTCCTCATTCCCTTCGCGGTCTATGCGCTGTTTCTGATCGCCACCCGCTCCGGCCTGCTGGTTCCGGCCTTGTGGCCACTTCACCTTGTGGCGAGACTCGTGCTTGGATCATTGCTTCTGGTCATTCTAAGCTTCATCATGCTTGCTAATTTTTCCGGCGCGCCGCCAAATTCCACCTACATCCCCGCCCATATCGAGAACGGCAAATTGGTCCCCGGAGTTGAGAAATGAGTCCTGCTCGGGTGCTGGACGCGCCCTGGCTCAAATCCGGCCCCGCTGTCCGCGTGCTGGGCCTCTTGAACAGTGATGGCGAGGAAGCGCGCGTGGTCGGCGGCGCAGTGCGTAACGCGCTGCTCGGCATTCCGACCGGCGATATCGACATCGCGACGACGGCCCTACCGAACGAGGTGATCCGCCGCGCCAAGGCGGCCGGGATCAAGAGCGTGCCGACGGGGATCGAGCACGGCACGGTGACGCTGGTGGTGGATGCGCATCCGTTCGAGATCACCACGCTGCGCGAGGACACCGAGACCTTCGGCCGCAAGGCCAAGGTCGCGTTCGGTCGCGACTGGGTGGGCGATGCGCGCCGACGCGATTTCACCATTAACGCGCTCTCCATCGATCTTACCGGCGTGGTGTACGACTATGTCGGCGGATTACCCGACATCGCTCAACGACGGGTGCGCTTCATCGGTGATCCTGCGCAGCGGATCGAGGAGGATTACCTGCGAATCCTTCGCTTCTTCCGCATTCACGCCGCGTTCGGCGCAGGCGAGGTGGACCGCGCCGGCTATCTCGCCTGCATCGCGGCGCGCGCAGGGCTTGCCACGCTGTCGGCAGAGCGCGTGCGGATGGAGATCCTGAAGCTGCTCGTCGCGGACGGTGCCGTCGGCGCGGTGGCGGCGATGGCGGAGGGCGGTTTGCTGCAGGCGATATTCGGCGGTGTCGCCTATACCGGGCCGTTCGCGTCAATGATTGCCGCCGAACGCGAGCTTGGTCTGGCGGCGGATGCGATCCGCCGGCTCGCGGCGCTTGCGGTTGCCGTCACCGAGGACGCGCGGCGCCTGGCGACGCGCTTGCGCCTCAGCAGTGCCGAAGCCAAGCGGCTCGACTCCATGGGCCACCGCTGGTGGCGGCTGGCGGCGATGGACGAGGCGCGGGCGAAGCGTCGGCTCTACCGGCTGGGCGAAGAGGCGTATCGCGATCGTCTGCTGCTCGCCTGGGCGCGGGCCGGCGGCAACACCGATCCCACGCCGTGGCGGAATTTTGCAACGCTGCCGCGGCGCTGGCAGGCGCCGAAATTTCCGTTGAAGGCCGCCGATTTCATCGCCCGCGGCATTGCTCAAGGCCCTGCGCTCGGACATGTGCTCACGCTCGCTGAGGATGCCTGGCTGGCCGCCGATTTTCCGCTCGATCCGTCTTCGCTTGCGTCCATCGTCGACCAGACCGTGGCCCGCCTGACCCGCGACAGGCCGTGAATCGAAATATCGTTGCGGCGTCTTTCTCCGTCACTCCGGGGCGATGCGCTAGCATCGAGCCCGGAACCTCGAGATTCCGGGTTCGGTCGCGACGCGCCCGCCCCGGAATGATCCTTGACCCTACGGCCACTTCACCTCGGGCGGCATCGAGGAGAGGATGGAGTCGATATTGCCGCCGGTCTTGAGCCCAAACAGCGTGCCGCGATCGTACAGAAGATTGAACTCGACATAGCGGCCGCGCCGGATCAATTGCTCCTCACGCTCCGCGTCCGTCCACGGCGTGTTGAAATTGGCGCGCACGAGTTGCGGATAGACTCGCAAAAAAGCGCGGCCGACGGCCTGGGTGAAGGCGAAATCGGCATCCCAGTCGCCGGAGTCGTGATGATCGTAAAAGATGCCGCCGATGCCACGTGGCTCCTTGCGATGCGGCAGGTAGAAATACTCATCACACCACGTCTTGTACTTTTCGTAGGGCGCAATTCTGGCATGGGCATCGCAGGCCGATCGCATCGCGGCGTGAAAGGCAATCGTGTCGGGGTCTTCCTGGGTACGGCGGCTGTTCAACACCGGCGTGAGATCGGCGCCGCCGCCGAACCAGCTCTTGGTCGTGACGATGAAGCGCGTGTTCAGGTGCACGGCTGGAATGTGCGGACTGCGCATGTGCGCGATCAGCGAAATGCCGGAAGCCCAGAAGCGCGGGTCCTCGGAAGCGCCAGGAATTTGGCTGCGGAATTCCGGGGCGAACTCGCCTGATACGGTCGAGCAGTGCACGCCGACCTTCTCGAACAGGCGGCCATGCATCATCGACATCACGCCGCCTCCGCCCGGCACGCCGCTGTGGTCGGTGCGCTGCCAGGGCGTGCGCGCGAAGCGTCCGGCGCCACCGGGAAAGAGGGCGGCCGGCGCCTCGTCCTCGAGCTTTTCGAAGGCAGCGCAGATGTCGTCGCGCAGCATTTCGAACCAGGCTTTGGCGCGTGCTTTGCGCGCTTCGATATCTGATGAGTTCATCGTTCGCCTATGTCGTGAAGATCTGCGTGCTCTCGATCTGATTCCAAAAGGCCTATCTGATCCCGAGCGCCTTGTGTGTTTGCAGGCTGAGCCGCCACTGCGGATGCTTAAGACAATAGGCAACTGCGCGCGCGGTATTTTCCGCAACATCCGGCCCGTCCATCGGCTGCAGCGAGAACCGTTCGAAGGCGAGATCAGCAAAGACCTCCGGCTCGGCACCGGCCTGCGGGTACACGAGCTTCAGTTCGTGGCCTTGTCGTTGCACGAGCCTCGTGCCCGCTTTCGGGCTGACGCAAATCCAGTCCAGCCCTGGCGGAGCCTCGAGCGTGCCGTTGGTCTCGACAGCGATCGCGAAGGCGCGCTCATGGAGCGCCGCGATGAGGGGCGCATCCACCTGCAGCAGCGGTTCGCCTCCGGTCAACACGACGTAGCGATCCCGGTCATCTCCCTTCCATTGCGCGGCAATCATGTCGGCGAGTTCGGCCCCTGAGGCGTAGCGGCCGCCCAAAGTGCCATCGGTGCCGACGAAATCGGTGTCGCAAAATTGGCAGGTGGCGCTGGCGCGATGCTCTTCGCGGCCGCTCCAGAGATTGCAGCCGGCGAATCGGCAAAATACTGCCGCGCGTCCGGTGTGGGCGCCTTCACCCTGCAGCGTCAGGAAGATTTCCTTGACGGCGTAACTCACTCAAATCGCTCCTTGCGGTTTGGAGCGGGTCTGCCGCAGCGCTTCGCCGACGGCCATTGCGGCCGCCATCGCGACATTGAGCGAGCGCAAGGTCGGCTTGATCGGGATCTTGAGCCGCGCATCCGCTTTCGCGGCAACGGTCTCCGGCACACCCGCGGTTTCGCGGCCGAACATCAGGATATCCCCCTCGCCGTAATGAAAATCCAGGTATGAGGTTGCCCCCTTGGTGGTGAACAGCACCAGCCGGTGTCCCGCGTTGCGGCGCCAGTCATCGAATTTGTCCCAGGAATCGTGGCGCATCAGCTTCACGTGCTCCAGATAATCCATTCCCGCCCGGCGGAAAGTCCGATCGGATACGGCAAATCCGGCCGGCTCGATGATATGAGCGTTCACATCGAGGCACGCGCAGAGGCGCAGTATTGTTCCCGTGTTCGGGGGGATGTCGGGCTGAAAAAGCGCAATCTGCATCCGATGTTGCCTTGAGGGATTGCGCGAGCGCAATGAGCCACGCGCGGAATTCGTGCATTGCACGCCTATGGGCCGATAGCGGGCTTGCGCTATTCCGGCAAGGGTGCCAATAGAACGATTCTGGACCGCCACTTTGGCCTGCTTGGCTGAAATCAAACGACGGTCCTCTGCCGCCGCGGGGGTCGCGGGCGCCGGCAGCCTTTCCGGCCATGTTTTGGCGTCCGGGGCGGTTCCACCGGCTGCAGGTAAGAAAGGGTGTGGAAACGTGACGACAGCGTCTTCGGCGGACCAACCGACACGCCGTGATTTCCTTTTTGTTGCAACCGGAGCGGCCGCGGCGGTCGGTACAGTGGCCACGCTCTGGCCGTTCATTGACCAGATGAATCCGGACGCATCCACGATCGCCGCCGGCGCGCCGATCGAGGTCGATCTCACCCCGATCGCCGAGGGGCAGGACATCAAGGTCTTCTGGCGCGGCAAGCCGATCTACATCATGAACCGCACCAAGAAGCAGATCGAGGAGGCGAGGGGTGTCCCGGTCGCCAGCCTCAAGGATCCGGCGACGGACGAATCCCGGGTCAAATCGGGCCATGACCAATGGCTGGTCGTGATCGGCATCTGCACCCATCTCGGCTGTATCCCGATCGCCCATGAGGGCAACTACGACGGGTTCTTCTGCCCCTGCCACGGATCGCAATACGACTCTTCGGGACGCATTCGCCAGGGGCCTGCGCCGGCCAATCTGGCGGTGCCGCCCTATCAGTTTGTCTCCGATACCAAAATCCAGATTGGCTAAAGGCCTCGGACTAAGTCCGGGAGCCTGCGCCCGTCGTATTGCCCTATTCCTCAGGATCGCAACATGAGCGGACCCTCCGATTACCAGCCTAGCCATCCGGCGCTGAAGTGGATTGAACGGCGCCTGCCCATCATGGGCTTCATCCATTCCTCGTTTGTCGCCTACCCGACGCCGCGCAACCTGAACTATTGGTGGACGTTCGGCGCCATCCTCTCTTTCATGCTGGCGGCGCAGATCGTCACCGGCGTGATCCTGGCGATGCACTACACGCCAGAAGCGACGATGGCTTTCCGCTCGGTCGAACTGATCGTGCGCGACGTCAATTACGGCTGGCTGTTGCGCAACATGCATGCCGCCGGCGCATCGATGTTCTTCTTCGCGGTCTATGTCCACATGTTCCGCGGCCTCTATTACGGATCATACAAGGAGCCGCGCGAGGTGCTGTGGATCCTCGGCGTCATCATCTATCTCCTGATGATGGCCACCGGCTTCATGGGTTACGTGCTGCCTTGGGGCCAGATGAGCTTCTGGGGCGCCACCGTCATCACCAACCTGTTCTCGGCCATTCCCTATGTCGGCGACAGCATCGTCACGCTGCTGTGGGGCGGCTATTCGGTCGGCAACCCGACACTGAACCGCTTCTTCTCGCTGCACTACCTGCTGCCGTTCCTGATCGCGGGCGTGGTCGTGCTGCACGTCTGGGCTCTGCATGTCGCGGGCCAGGGTAATCCGGCCGGCGTCGAGCCGAAGACCGAGAAGGACACGGTGCCGTTCACGCCTTACGCAACGATCAAGGACCTGTTCGGCGTCTCCGTGTTCCTGCTGCTGTTCTCCTGGTTCATCTTTTACATGCCGAACTATCTCGGCGACGCCGACAACTACATCCCCGCCAATCCCGGCGTGACGCCCGCGCATATCGTGCCCGAATGGTATTATCTGCCGTTCTACGCGATCCTGCGCTCGATCCCGAACAAGCTCGCGGGCGTCATCGCGATGTTCTCGGCGATCCTCGTGCTGGTCTTCCTGCCCTGGCTCGACACCGCCAAGACCCGCTCCTGCAAATATCGTCCGCTGGCCAAGCAGTTCTTCTGGATCTTCGTGATCGTTTGCATCCTGCTCGGCTACCTCGGCGCGCAGCCGCCGGAGGGCATCTACGTGATCGCCGGCCGCGTTCTCACGGTCTGCTATTTCGCCTATTTCCTGATCTTGATGCCGCTATTGTCCCGGATCGAGAAGCCGCGGCCGCTGCCGAACTCGATTGCCGATGACGTGCTGGCCAAGACGGGGAGCAAGGCGACCCCGATGGTCTCCACCGTCATCGCCCTGATGGTTGCGGGTGGATTGTTCGCCGGCAGCGTGCAAAGCGCCCGGGCTGAGGACGAGACGCCGCCCTCGCAGAAATGGTCCTTTGCCGGCCCATTCGGCAAGTACGACCGCGCCGCGCTGCAGCGCGGCCTGAAGGTCTACAAGGAGGTCTGTTCCAACTGTCACTCGCTGTCCTATATCGCGTTCCGCAACCTCGGCGATCCCGGCGGCCCCGGCTATTCGGAGGCGCAGGTCAAGTCGTTCGCGGCCGAATACAAGATCAAGGACGGCCCGAACGATCAGGGCGACATGTTCGAGCGGCCGGGCCGGCCGGCCGACTATTTCCCATCGCCCTTCCCGAACGAGCAGGCGGCGCGGGCGGCTAATGGTGGTGCTGCGCCTCCCGATCTGTCGTTGATCGCCAAGGCGCGTTCTTACGAGCGCGGATTCCCCTGGTTCATCTTCGATTTCTTCACCCAGTTCCAGGAGCAGGGTCCCAACTATATCGTCGGGATCCTGACGGGATTTGAGGACACGCCGCCGGCCGGCGTCACCATTCCGGAAGGCTCGTATTACAACAAGTACTTCCCCGGCCACGCCATCAAGATGCCGAAGCCTCTCTCCGACGGCCAAGTCACCTTCGATGACGGTTCGCCCGCAACCGTCCAGCAATACGCGCACGACGTCGCAACCTTCCTGATGTGGGCGGCCGAGCCACACATGGAGGAGCGCAAGCAGCTTGGAATGCAGGTGTTCGTCTTCCTGATCATCTTCTGCGGGTTGATGTATTTCACCAAGAAGAAGGTCTGGGCCGACGCACACTGAACTGGCCTCCACCGAACAATGCGAAGCCCCCGCAAGCCGGGGGCTTTCTTGTTTGGGCACCGCCATTCCGGGTTCGCGCTTCGTACGCCCCGGAACGACGGAGCGGGGACTGGCTAGGCGCGCTTGCAGCGGCGGACAGCTACGGTCAGAATAGTAGCAATCCCCTCAAGGAGCCCTCGGAGGAATCATGGGTACGATCATCACGTTCAAGCGGCCGGACGGAAAAGAGGCATCCGGCTATCTCGCCAATGCGGCGCGCGGCAACGCACCCGGCGTGGTGGTGATACAGGAATGGTGGGGTCTCCAGGACCAGATCAAGGGTCTGTGCGATCGTTTCGCGCTGGCAGGCTTCGACGCGCTGGCGCCCGATCTCTACAAAGGCAAGGTGGTGCCGTATCACGACACGGATGCCGCGGGCAAAGAGATGAACTCGCTCGATTTCATGGACGCCACCACACAGACGGTGCGGGGCGCCGCGCAATATCTGTCGCGTAACGGCGCCAAGGTGGGCCTGACCGGTTTCTGCCTCGGCGGCGCCGTCACCATCATTGGCGCGACCAAGATCCCGGAGCTTGCGGCGGGCGTGGTGTTCTATGGCATTCCTCCGGAGCAGGCGGCAAAGCCCGCGGACGTCAAAATTCCGTTGCAGGCGCATTTCGCCAACAAGGACGACTGGTGCACGCCGCAGGTGGTGGACGCCTTCGAGAAGGGAATGAAGGCCGCCGGCAAGTCGCTCGAACTGTATCGCTATGATGCCGAGCACGCCTTTGTGAACGAGCAGCGGCAATCGGTGCACGACCGCGAAGCCGCCGAGCTCGCCTGGGGTCGCGCGACCGAGTTTTTCCGGAAACACCTGGGGTGAGTTTCGCCGTCGTGCCGGCCAAGCCAAACGCGAGCCGGGACGACCCGGCGGTGGTCGCTCGCCCTTGACGCCGCCCCGCCGCCGTGGTGTCTAGAGACCATGAGCACCGTCTTCCGCCCCTCCGGTCTGTGGTGGCCCACCTTGTAAAAGGTGGCCGGTGCGATTTCCCTAGATTCTGATCGTCGAAGGCCGCCATCGCAGTGCGGCGGCCCTTCCTCTGTCCTGTGTGGCGTTCCCTCGGCAAGTTTCGTAAGAGGATCACATGAACAGGACAGTTTTCTCCTTAGCCGAACGCAGCGAATACCGCACGCGCGGCGGCCTCTTGGTCACACGCGTGGCGGAGCATTTTTCCGGCGGGGCGAGCCGGCTCGACGCGCTGATCGACCTGCTGGACCGCCGCCGCGGCGTAGTGCTGTCCTCGGGCACCACCGTGCCGGGCCGCTATGAGAGCTTTGACCTCGGCTTTTCCGATCCGCCGCTGGCGCTGGAAACCAAGGGCGTGGAGTTTACGCTCAGCGCGCTGAACAAGCGCGGCGAAGTGTTGATTGCCCTTCTGGGCAATGCCTTGCGCGAGCAGTGTGTTGTCGTCACCGAGAAGACGCCTTCGCGTCTGGTCGGCCACATCGTCCGCGGCGCAGCGCCGGTTGAAGAAGACCAGCGCACGCGGCGCGCGAGCGTGATGTCGCTGGTGCGCGACCTCGTTGCGAGCTTTGCCGCAAACGACGATCCGTTGCTCGGCCTGTTCGGCGCCTTCGCCTACGATCTCGTCTTCCAGATCGAGGATCTCGTGCAAAAGCGTCCGCGCGAGGCCGACCAGCGCGATATCGTGCTCTATGTGCCGGACCGGCTGTTGGCTTATGATCGCGCCACCGCGCAGGGCGTGATCTTGAGTTACGATTTTGCCTTCGACGGCAAATCGACCGTCGGCCTGCCGCGCGAGACTGCGGAAAGCGTCTACGCAAAAATCCCGCGCCAGGGATTTTCCGATCACGCGCCGGGCGAATACCAGGCCACGGTCGAGACCGCGCGCGCGGCCTTTGCGCGCGGCGATCTGTTCGAGGCGGTGCCTGGCCAGCTCTTTGGCGAACCCTGCGAGCGTTCGCCCGCCGAAGTGTTTCAGCGGCTGTGCCGCATCAATCCGTCGCCCTACGGCGCGCTGATGAACCTCGGTGGGGGGGAGTTCCTTGTTTCGGCTTCGCCGGAAATGTTCGTCCGCTCCGATGGCCGCCGGGTCGAGACCTGCCCGATCTCCGGCACGATCGCGCGGGGCGTGGATGCAATCGGCGATGCCGAGCAGATCCGTCAGCTCCTGAACTCGGAGAAGGACGAGTTCGAGCTCAACATGTGCACCGATGTCGACCGCAACGACAAGGCGCGGGTCTGCGTGCCCGGAACCATCAAGGTTCTGGCGCGGCGGCAGATCGAGACCTACTCGAAACTGTTTCACACCGTCGACCATGTCGAAGGCATGCTGCGGCCTGGCTTTGATTCACTCGACGCCTTCCTCACTCACGCCTGGGCGGTGACGGTGACCGGTGCGCCCAAGCTATGGGCGATGCAGTTTGTCGAGGACCATGAGCGCTCGCCCCGGCGCTGGTACGCCGGCGCGATCGGCTGCGTCAATTTCGACGGCAGCATCAACACCGGGCTCACCATCCGCACCATCCGCATGAAGGACGGGCTGGCCGAGGTGCGGGTCGGGGCCACCTGCTTGTTTGACTCCGATCCGGCGGCCGAGGACCGCGAATGCCAGGTCAAGGCCGCGGCGCTGTTCCAGGCGCTGCGCGGCGATTCGCCGAAGCCGCTGTCGAGCACGGCACCCGATGCCACCGGAAGCGGCAAGCAGGTGCTCTTGATCGATCATGACGACAGTTTTGTGCATATGCTGGCGGATTATTTCCGCCAGGTCGGCGCCACCGTCACCGTGGTCCGATATGTGCATGCGCAGGACATGCTGAAGCAGCGCAAATGGGATCTTTTGGTGCTGTCCCCGGGGCCGGGCCGGCCGGAGGATTTCAAGATTTCAGGCACGCTCGACGTGGCGATCGAGAAGAAGCTGCCGGTGTTCGGAGTCTGCTTGGGCTTGCAGGCGATCGGCGAGTATTTTGGCGGCCAGCTCGGCCAGCTTGCGCAGCCCGCGCATGGCCGCCCCGCTCGGATCCAGGTGCGCGGCGGCCGGTTGATGCGGGGTCTTCCCAACGAGATCGTGATCGGCCGCTATCACTCGCTCTATGTCGAGCGCGATAGCATGCCCGAGGTGCTGACCGTTACCGCCAGCACCGAGGACGGCGTTGCCATGGCGATCGAGCACAGCGGCCTGCCGGTGGGCGGCGTGCAGTTTCACCCGGAGTCGCTGATGTCGCTCGGAGGCGAGGTGGGCTTGCGGATCGTCGAAAACGCGTTTCGGCTGAACGAGGCGATGAATTGAGCGCGGATTGGTGTAAGAGTTCTGTTCCGTCATCCCGGGTTCGATGCGGAGCCTGTCATCGGGCCGGCCAAGGGCCGGACCTGTTGGCATCGCCGGGGAATGACGGTGACCTGGGAAGAGATAAACATGACCTTTGACCACGATCTGAAGGCGGCCGTTCGCACCATTGCCGACTATCCCAAGCCCGGCATCCTGTTTCGCGACATCACCACCTTGCTGGCCGATGCGCGCGCCTTCCGCCGCGCCGTCGACGAATTGGTGCATCCCTGGGCCGGGTCGAAGATCGACAAGGTCGCCGGGATCGAGGCGCGCGGCTTCATCCTGGGCGGAGCGGTGGCGCATCAGCTCTCGGCAGGCTTTGTGCCGATCCGCAAGAAAGGCAAGCTGCCGCACACCACCGTGCGCATCGCCTATTCGCTGGAATACGGCATCGACGAAATGGAGATGCATGCGGACGCCGTCCATCCCGGCGAGCGCGTGATCCTGGTCGACGACCTGATCGCGACCGGCGGCACCGCGGAAGGCGCGGTCAAGCTCTTGCGCCAGATCGGGGCCAACGTCGTGGCTGCCTGCTTCATCATCGATCTGCCGGATCTCGGTGGCGCGGCAAAGCTGCGGGCCATGGACGTGCCGGTGCGTACGCTGATGAGCTTCGACGGGCATTGAGTGCTTGGCGCAGCGCCAGGTGCTTAAGCTTGCGGCTGGCCGAGCGGCGCTTTGCTGAAAATGAAGTTGTTATAGTAGTCCTTTTCCTTCCAAAACCACTCGCTGTCAGCCCGTTGGTGTATGGCAGCGTCGAAGGCCGACAGCGGGAGCAGGCGATGGCCCGCGACGAAGCGGCCGCTGTAGCCGAGTGACTCCAGGTGGGCGAACACGTCCTGCACGCTTTTGCCTTCCAGGTGCCGGTTCTCGCACTCGAACAGGAGAAGCGGCGAGTGCTCGCGAAGGATGCGCTCGGCGCCCTTGAAGACCTCGAGCTCCGCGCCCTCCACGTCGACCTTGAGCAGCGCGATACGCTGGTCTGCACGAAAATATTCGTCGAGGCGGATGGTCGGGACGGAGATAGTCTCGACATTGCCGGCATCCGCGGCCTTGCCGAGGAGGGACGCGCTCTGCAAATGGGCTTTCGGGACGAACAGATCGGCCGTTCCGGAGCGGGAAAACACCGCCTTGGGCTCGACCTTGACGTTGTCGAGCGCGAGATTCCGGCAGAGTTCGGCAAGCGAGGCCGCAAACCAGGGCTGGGGCTCGAAGGCGACAACCAGGCCGCCTTTGCACCAGCGCGACAGCCAGAACACGAAGCTGCCTTTGTTCGCTCCGATATCGCAAACGATATCGGTCGAACGAACGTGTTGTCGAATCAAATCGAACTCGAGTCTTTGGTCGAGGAAGCGCGCTTTCAATCCGCGGATCAGGAAGCGTTGGCTGTCCCGTCTCAGCCATGGCAGAGGGTTTCGCATGCTGGACAATGCTTTCAACGCTTCCAAGACAAATACCGGCCCTACGACTGCTGCAGGATCAGGCTCAATTCCAGCTCGCGGAAGCTGAAATAGTTGCGCCGGATCCATTGGTGCAGTTCGGTGGAGGAATCCCTCTCGTGCCGCAGATAGTCGGTAAACGAGAAGGTCAGGCGGTCGATATAGGTCTTCAGAAACACCGGCAAGGCGCTGATGCGCTGCACCCGCCCGGCCGTAAAGGTCTCCGGCAGTTCCCCGCGTACGATATATTCGTTGTCGACGACGATGAGGCGCGTGGCCGGAATCTGCCGAACCAGCATCTGGTGTCCGCGCGCCGAGGCGCGGTCGGTATCCGCCGCGAACAGGACGATGGGCCGTACATTGCGCCGTGCCGCCTCCTTCAGAAATCCGATCTCCTCCGACATCTTGAAGAACTCGTCGAAGGCGTGGAAACCGAGGTCGATCACCTTGGCAATGCCGTCGTCCAGAATGACGCGGTCCATTAGCTGCATCTTGCCGAAGGTATCATCGATCTCCGCCGTCTCGGTGATGCTCGGCAAGTAGTCCAGCAGCGACGGCTCCTTCAGGTTGACGTCGAAGGCGAGCACCGCCCCGTTCTTCAGCAGCAGGAACTCGCTCAAGAGGCGCGCAAGCAGGGTCTTGCCGACCTGCGGTCGGGGCGAGCAGATGATGTAGACCGGGGTTGCGGGCATTTCCCGCTATATCAGGCGAAATTCGTGCCTATTCCAGCCGATTCGGATCGGGACGCCGAAATTATTTTTCACCCCCGCGCGCAGCGACTTTGCTGCCGACAATGTCGGTCAGCTTGATGCGATCGAACTCGCTCCAGACATTGGCGAGCCAATGGCGGACATAGCCGCGCAGCACGAAAGAATAGTTCGCGGCCTCATCGCGAGTGCCCTTGTTGGCGACGAATTTGAGGAACGGGACGGAGGCCACCTCGACCTGCTCGTAAGCCATTTCGTTCAGCTTCGGAATGGTCAGTTCGGTCGCGTCCTTGATGCGGTGGAAGTAGGAATTGTAGGTCGACTGGTCCCACTCGAAGAAGCTGGTGTTGTTGATGAAATTCTTCACCAGGAAGTACTTCGCCCCACTCATGAAATTGGCGGTTTCCGCGATCTCTTCGAGCGAGGCGATCGAGGGTCCCAGTATATGGAACACGGCAAAGGTGATTTGCCCGGCTTTGGCCGCGTCGAGAAAGCCGATATCGCGCAACGAGGCCAGCGCGGGCGACAGGAGGCCGGCGCGCACGTCGATCACGGTGACCGAGGGGCTCACCGTGTTGAGCGTATCGAAAATCTTCATCTGGTCCGCCGTCGACGTCATGTCGACGATTTCGGTGATATCGGGGTGAAACCGCTTCAAGGTGCCGCGCGGCGCCTCGGTATCGAAGGCGCGCGTCGGCACGTTATTGGCGCTAAAATAGTCAAGCACCGTCCGCGACACCGTGGTCTTGCCGACCCCGCCCTTGTCCGCACCCACCACGATCACTGCCGGCTTTGCCATGTGCCACCCTCAAAAAAGACGCCCCGATCGAGACGATCGATCCACTATTCCCGGTATCTGCTTTTGGGCGCGAACATGGCAGAAACAAGGGAGAATTCAATTCATCGCAGCGCCGTTTCTGCCATTCGCGCCGAATTTGTTGTTTAGAATATGATCCGGGCCGAAGAGCCACATCAGCACGAGCGAGAAGCGGTTTTATCTGAAAAGGTCTTGCCCCAATAAAGGGATAGAGCGGAGACAACTTGAAGAGAAGTTGTCGTGCCTCAAAGGGAGCTTGCTCCGCGGCCTAATGCTGTCCCCAGGGGCCGGTTGGATTCTCGGCCGGATCGCCCCACGGCCTGTGCGAGGGCGCAGGCTCATTCGTGGAATTGTCGGCACTGCCCCAGGGACCGGATGATGGGGCGGGCGATGGCAGGGGAGTGCTTTCGCCCTGATTCGCTTCGCCGCCTTCCGCTCCCGACGGCATCGGCAAGGCGAGCGGGCCGATATAGTGCCCGCCGGCGTATCGCACCAGCGCCTTCACCCGGGCCTCGACCGACGGATGAGTGGCGAACAGGTCGGCAAAGCCCTCGCGCGGATTGTCGACGCACAGTTCCATGACCGCCGAGGTCGCGCCGGGAAGCTCGCCGCGTCCCTCGATCTTGCGCAGCGCCGAGATCATCGCATCGGGATTTTTGGTCAGTTCGACCGATCCGGCATCCGCCAGATATTCTCGTGAGCGCGACAGCGCGAGCCGGACCAGTTGCGACAATGCCCAGGCGAGCACGATCAGCACCACCGCAAGGATGATGATCAGAATGGCGGCGCCGCCCGAACTTCTTCGCTCGCTGCCGCTGCCGGAGTCCGAGGAGGAATCCGAAGACGAGCCGCGGCGGTAGCTCCAGCCCCAGCCATAATTGCCGAAATTGAAGAAGAGGCGGAAGAACAATTCGGCGAAAAAGCCGACCACGCCCGCGATGATCACGGCGACCACCATCATCTGCACGTCGCCGTTCCTGATGTGGGTAAGCTCGTGGCCGAGCACCGCCTCGATCTCGTCATTGCTCAGGGCATTGAGCAGGCCCGTGGTGACGGTGACGGCATATTGCCTCTGGTTGAGACCGGTCGCGTAGGCGTTCAGCACCTCGCTGTCGATGATCTTCAGCTTTGGCATCGGAATGCCGCGGGAGATGCAGAGATTTTCCAACAGATTGTAAAGTCGCGGCTGCTGCTTCCGCGTCACGTCCGTCCCGCCGGTGACCGCGTCGATGATGGATTGGTGGAAGAAATAGGCGATCACGATCCACAGCGCCGCCGCGCCGGTCGCATAGGGCAGCGACCAGATCAGGTCGCGCAGCGCGGCACGCAGATAATAGTCGGCCGGCGCGCCGGCATAGTCGAGCACCTCGATGATCAGTGCGCCGGCATAGACGATCACATACACGAGCAGGAACAGGCCCGCGAGCAGCAGCACCGAACGGGTCTTGTTCGCGGCGATGTGCGTGTAGAGACCGTAGGCGGCCATTATCCGACTCCGTCATTCCGGTGCGCGTCGAAGACGCGAACCCGGAATCTCGAGATTCCGGGTTCGGTCCTTTGGACCGCCCCGGAATGACGGGAGTAAATTTGCATCGCGTGGCGCAAGCTCTCGCGTCCCTAGAACTTCACGCTCGGCGCAACCTCAACTTCCGCACGGCTGGCGCCGAGGTCGAAAAAGTCCTTGCGTGTGAAGCCGAACATGCCGGCAAACAGCGCGGCGGGCATCTGCTGGATCCCGGTGTTGTATTCCTGGACCGCGTTGTTGAAGAAGCGCCGGCTCGCGGCGATCTTGTTTTCGAGGTCCGACAACTCGCCCGCCAATTGCTGGAAATTGGCGTTGGCCTTGAGGTCCGGGTAGGCCTCTGACAGCGCGATCAGCCGGCCAAGCGCGCCGGTGAGCTGGGTTTCCGCCGCGGAGACCTGGGCCGGCCCCTGCGCCGAGATCGCCATGTTGCGCGCCTTGATGACCTCGTCGAGCGTGCCGCGCTCATGCGCCGCATAGCCTTTCACCGTCTCGACCAGGTTCGGGATCAGGTCGTGGCGTTGCTTCAACTGCACGTCGATATCGGCGAAGGCCTGATCGACACGCTGCCTCAGCGCGACCAGGCGGTTATAGGCGCCGAAGGCGAACAGCACGAGAATGATGATGATGCCGAGAACGATCCAGCCGGACGACATGGAAATGGCTCCTGAAAGAACAACAAAGCGCAGCTTAACGAAATCGGGCGCGGGCAACAGCGGCGAGGTGGGTATCCCCTTGGTCGCGCGCAAGGCGGGCTGAGTTCAACGACTAAGCCGCTGAATTGGTTAACTTTCGTCCATGACGGCATCGCCCCAGCGCCAGCGCCGGGCGCGCGCGTAGGCCGCCTTGTCGCGGCGCGGCACCTTTGCGAGCAGGAGGCCACTAGCGGTGCAAAGCTTGGCGGAGACCTCGACCTTGCTCAGCGAGGGCTGCGCCAGCACACGGGCGCGGCCGGAGATGATCGGCTTGCGCGTCACCGCGACATAGGAAAACTTCTCGTCCTCGAACGGCAATTCGGCGCCTTTGATTTCCTTGTGCGCGCGCGACCGCGCCAGGCGCTGGGCAAAGTGACACCAGTCGGGAGGCGTCAGCGGGCAAGCCGAATCGTGCGGGCAGGGTGCGGCGACGTGGCCGCCGCGCGCGATCAGTTGCTGTCGCGCGCCGATGATCCGCGCGTAGCCGGCGGGGGTGCCGGGCTCGACGATGAGGAGCGTGTCGCTGGTCTTGCTCCACATCAGCGTTGTGAGTTCGTTGCGGTCCTCCTCGCTGAGTTCGCCGATCACATAGCTTGCGATGACAAGGTCGGCGACGTCGGCCTGCGCAAGTCCGGTGGGCGCGTCGCTCGAGGAGTAGGTCGATTGGTTCAGGCGAGGAAACTCGCGGGCCAATTCGATGCCGAGCGCACGCAGGCTCTCGTTGCGATCGAGCAGCGCGAAGCGCTCAAGCGAAGCAAACGCTTCCGCCGCGGCAAAGCTCGCGGTTC
This sequence comes from Bradyrhizobium sp. STM 3562, assembly GCF_045571435.1. NCBI lineage: Bacteria > Pseudomonadati > Pseudomonadota > Alphaproteobacteria > Hyphomicrobiales > Nitrobacteraceae > Bradyrhizobium > Bradyrhizobium sp. STM 3562. Next base: position 7,089,470 of record NZ_CP120694.1, on the reverse strand, counting down.
CCGGTCCGGCTCCGATGTCGAGCAGTGTCTGCGGCGAAAAATCCGGCCTGATCTCCGACAATGCGTTCAGGCTCGCAACGACGGCCGCATAGGTCGCCGGCATGCGCGCCAATGCGTAGGCGAGCGCGTCGGCTTCGGTCCGGATCGTGCCCGAGCCGCCGCCGTCGCGATAGGTCCTGGAGATCGCGCTGGCGCGCGCGGCGGCGTCGTTGCGCGAAAGTCCCTCGAGCTTGGCATCGAGCGCGACCTTTAGCGCGGCGGGAAGGGTGGGAGGAATCATGCTGTGATCCTCGGCCATTCCGGGGCGCGCGTCAGCGCGAACCCGGAATCTCGAGATTCCGGGCTCGATGCTTCGCATCGCCCCGGAATGACCATCAAGCTCCTACGCCACGTTCTGGTCGAGGATCTTGGTCGCCTGTTCGAGGTTGACGGACACGAGCTGCGAGACGCCGCGCTCTGCCATCGTCACACCATACAGGCGATTCATCCGCGCCATGGTGATCGGGTTGTGGGTGATGATGATGAAGCGCGTCTCGGTCGAGCCCGTCATCTCGTGCAAGAGGTTGCAGAAGCGTTCGACGTTGTGGTCATCGAGCGGCGCGTCGACCTCGTCCAGCACGCAGATCGGCGAAGGGTTGGTCAGGAACACTGCAAAGATCAGCGACAGGGCGGTGAGCGCCTGCTCGCCGCCGGAGAGCAGGGACAGCGACTGCGGCTTCTTGCCGGGCGGCTTGGCGATGATTTCAAGGCCCGCCTCGAGCGGGTCGTCGCTCTCGATCAGATGCAGCGCGGCTTCGCCGCCGCCGAACAGCTCGACGAACAGCCGCTTGAACTGGTTGTTGACGGACTCGAACGAAGCCAATAGCCGTTCGCGCGCCTCGCGATTGAGGCTCTGGATGCCCTGACGCAGCCGCTTGATCGCTTCGACCAGATCGTCACGCTCGGTGGTCAGTGCCGTATGCTGGGTTTCGACCTCGCCCAGCTCCTCTTCGGCGCGCAGGTTCACAGCGCCCAACCGCTCGCGGTCGCGGCGCAGCTTTTCGAGATTTTCCTCGATCTCGGCGAGCGGCGGCAGTTCGGCGTTGGGCTCGATCTCGGCAAGGCCGGCCACCGCCTGCGGCTCGATCTCCAGCATGTCGTGGATTTCGCGCTCGATATCGGCGAGCCGGCGCTTGGCGCCTTCCATCCGTTCTTCGGCGCGGGCGGTCGCCTCGCGCGCGGTCGACAGCGCCTCCAGCGAGGCCTTCGCGGCACGATCGGTCTCCGCCATGGCGGCTTCGGCGGCGGCGAGCGCGTCGGCGGCAACGCGGCGCTCATTCTCGGCGAATTCAATCTCGCTGATGAGCGCACTGCGCTTTTGGGCAAAGAACTCGGGCGCGTTCTCGAGCTCGGCGCGCTCGGCCGTTACCTCGGTGATGCGAGCCTCGATGGTCTCGATCTGCGAGGCAGCGCTCGCCTTGCGATTCTGCCATTCATTGCGCTCGGCGAGGATCGCCTGCACGCGGCGGTCGGCCAGCTCGGCCTCGCGCGCCAGGGCCTGTGCCTCGGCCCGCACCTGCGCGGCAAGCCGGCGATGACCCTCGATTTCGGCGCGGACAGCGGCGAGCTTTTGCTCGGTCTCGACGCTCGGGGGCAATTCGTCGAGCGCTGCAGTGGCGTTTTGATGCGCGGCATAGGCCTCGGTGAGATCGGCTTCCAGGCGGCTGCGCGCCTCCGACAACGCCGATTTGCGCGCGGCGTGGCGGTTGATCTCGCGCTCGGCTGTCGCGTGGCGCTCGCGCGCTGCATCGGCTTCGCGCTGCGAGGCGCGCCAGGCTTCGCGCGCGGCGCTCTCGGCGGCCGCGGCGGCCCGCAGTTCCGCTTCGGCCGTCTCCAGCGCGTTGCGCTTGGCCGCGGCATCGCCCCGCGCCTGCTCCAGCTCGTTCTCGATATCGACCAGCCGCGCCCGTTCGGCAAGACGCCGCGCCGCACCTGTCGGCGCATGCGCTGCGGCCACAAAGCCGTCCCAGCGCCAGACATCGCCTTCGACCGACACCAGCCGCTGGCCGGCTTTGAGCTGCGACGCCAGCTCCGCGCCGCGCTCCTTCGGCACCACGCCGATCTGCGCCAGACGGCGGGCCAATTCCGGCGGCGCCTGCACGCGTGCGGCGAGCGGCTCGACGCCCTCGGGCAGGGCGGGGTCCTCGCCGCTCGCGCCCGCCAGCGTCCAGTGCATCGGCGCGGACGCATCGACTGGCGCGTCGAGATCGTCGCCGAGCACGGCGCCGAGCGCTTTCTCAAAACCCTTGTCGACGGTGACGCCGTCGATGATCGGCGGCCAAAGATTCTTGGTCGCGCTGGTCACGAGCTTGGCGATGGTGCGCGCCTCGGTCTCGAGGCGCTGCACCCGTTTCTCCGCCTCGGAGAGTGGGGCGCGCGAGGCCTCCAGCGTCTGCCGCGCGGCCGCATGCGCGGTTTCGCTGGCCTGTGCGGCCATTTCCGCCTGCAGACGGTTTTCCTGCGCGCTCTCCATCGCCGCGGCCAGCGTATCAACATCGCCGAAGCCGCCGGTCTCCAGCGCGAGTTTTTCTTCCTCGCGCTGAACATTGGCGATCTCCTGATCGAGCCGCGCCAGGCGGTCGCGGTGGCTGCGTACGCTCGCCTCGAGCTGGTTGCGCTGGGCGGTGAGGTCGGCGAGCGAGGTGGTCAGCTCCGCAAACTGGCGCTCCCATTCGGCAAGCGTCGCCTCGGCCTCGGCCACGCGTTCATCGACGCCGCTGCGCCGCTCGACGCGCGACTTGATCTCTTCTTTGAGTTCGGCGTCCTCGGTCTCCAGCCGCTGCAGGGCGACGTCGGCATCCGACGTCTGCTGCTGCTCGCGGGCGATGTCGCCGGCAAATTGCGTGAGCCGGCGGTCGAGCTCGGCGACGCGCTCCTTGGCTCGCTCTTCCTCGCGGTCGAGCATGTCGCGGGCCGTCGTCAGGCGCTGCAAGCCTGCGGCTGCGCGGGCCTCGGCCTCACGCAACCCCGGCAGTTCGGAGGCGCGGATCGCCTGGATGCGCGCGGCCTCGGCCTGTTCGCGGGTGCGCTCAGCCATGTCGCGGACGGTAATGTCGTGGTTTTGCGCAGCGTCATTGACGTCGGCATGGGCCTGCAGCCAGCGCAGGTGGTAGAGCGTTGCCTCCGCCTTGCGCACCTTGGCGGCAACCTCGCGGTAGCGGATGGCTTGGCGCGCCTGCTTCTTCAAGCCGTCCATCTGGCCGGCGAGCTGGCCGATCACATCCTCGACGCGCGTGAGATTGGTTTCAGCCGCCTTCAGCCGCAGTTCCGCCTCATGCCGGCGCGCATGCAGGCCGGCGACGCCGGCGGCGTCTTCCAGCACGCGGCGGCGCTGTTCCGGTTTGGCCTGGATGATCTCGCCGATCTTGCCCTGGTGCACGAGGGCCGGCGATCGCGCGCCGGTGGCCGCATCCGCAAACAGGAGCTGCACGTCGCGAGCGCGGACATCGCGGCCGTTGATGCGATAGACGGAACCCGCCTCGCGCTCGATACGGCGGGAGATTTCCAGGAGCTGGCTGTCGTTGACGGCGGCCGGCGCGGTGCGATCGGAATTGTCGATCGTCATCACCACTTCGGCGTGGTTGCGTGCTGGGCGATTGCCGGAACCGGAGAAGATCACCGCGTCCATGTCGGCGGCGCGCAGCGACTTGTGTGAGGTCTCGCCCATCGCCCAGCGCAACGCTTCGACCAGGTTCGACTTGCCGCAGCCGTTCGGACCGACCACGCCGGTGAGGCCGGGCTCGATCACAAAATCGGTGGGTTCAACGAACGACTTGAAACCGTGGAGGCGAAGACGCGTGAGTTTCATAAAGGCGGATTCTCTTTCGGCAGGAAGCGAATCTCCCTGCCGGGACAATACCATAGATGGCAATCTCGGTGTGGGAGATGCGCCTGATGCGCCACTTTAAGGTGGCGACAATGGCTGCGCCGCGCCTTTAGGGCAACCGGCGGCCGGGGCTTTTCCCAAGGCTTTTGCGAGACTTATGTGAGGCGCTGATTCCTGTGGAGGAATCAGCTCACAATCAGCTCTTCAAAAGCGGGTTGATCCTCTTCTCAAATTCCTCGATCGAGGCCTCGCCCTTGATCTTCTCGCCGTTGATGAAGAAGGTCGGTGTCGAGTCGACCTTCAACACTTCGCTCGCGTATTTCTGGTCCGCGGCGATCTTGTCGAGCAGTGACTGATCCTTCAGGCAATCCTCGACCTGCTGCTGGCTGAGCCCGGCCTGCTTGCCGATCCGCGTGAGGCTCTCGGTGGTGTTCTTCATCACCCAGTCGCTCTGCGACCTGAACAGAAGATCGGTGACGGCGAAATATTTGTTGGCGTCGCCATTGGCGATGCAGCGCGATAGCATCGATCCGGCCGCGGCTTTGATGTCGAGCGGAAACTCGCGGAAGATATAGCGGATCTTGCCGGTATCGATGTATTCCGACTTGATCTTCGGAAACACCTGCTCGTTGAAGGCCGCGCAGTGCGGGCAGGTCATCGAAGCGTATTCGACGATGGTGACTTTGGCGTCCGCAGGACCCAGGGCCATGTCGGGCAGCGATTGCGGCTTGGCAACGTCGGCAGCGCTTTGCGCTAGCGCATCCGGGATCAGCCTCAGCGGCGAGAAGCCGACGAGCGCGGCAAGTCCGGTCAGTGACAAGGCAGCGGTGAAAGCGCGGCGCGTGATGATCAACGGTCTGCTCCCGGATTGGCGCATCCGCGCCGAAAGGTTCCAATCAAGACGCCGTTCGCTAGCCAAAAACGGCCATCGTGGCAATGGCGCGGTTTGCGTGCAGGTCCTGACAAGAGCGTCAATTTCGCTTGATCGCGGCGCCAAGCCGCGCGAGTGCGTCCTTGAGCGCCTCGTCCTCGACCGCGGATAGTGTGTCGGCGACTTGTTTTACGGCGGCCGGATCCGGCGGGCCGGGGCGCCTTGGGCGAGGTCGGCGCGACAACGGCGCCTGTCGGAGCGCGATCCGCCCCACCGCATGCCAGCCGAAAAACCGGTTGACCCGCTCCAGGATGACGTCGGAGCGATGCTGGATTTCCAGGGCCATCGGGCCCTCCACCCGCAGCACCAGCGTCGCCGGTTCCTGTGGTTGGCCCTCGACCGGCCGCGGCCATTGCATTTTCAATGGCTCGGCAAAGACGGCAATGTCCGCGCCCGCGATCTCGCCCCAGCGCGTCACCAATTCGCGCGCGGCAAACCCCTGCTTGGCATAGGCGTCGGAAAAGACGTCGCTGAGCAGGACGGAAAGCGGCTTGGCGCTGACGGGACCGGGTCTGGACATGGGCTGCTTCTATCACGTTGGAATCCCCGATAGCAGCCACGAACTCCACCGTCATGGCCTGGCTTGTCCTGGCTTGTCCCGGCCATCCACGAAGGGCCACAGCGAGAAAGACGTGGATGGCCGGGACAAGCCAGGACAAGCCCGGCCATGACGCGGCGAGAGTTGCGCTAAAAAGGCCATTATGAGTCCTGCTGGTGTCGTCAAGGCAAAGTCATCCACGGTTGCAGCCACCGACCGCCCCTCGCTGCTGCTCGAATGGTACGATCGGCATCGGCGCCGGCTGCCCTGGCGGGCGCCGCCCGGCGCGCCGTCTGATCCGTACCGGGTCTGGCTGTCGGAAATCATGCTGCAGCAGACCACCGTCAAGGCGGTCGGGCCCTACTTTGAAAAGTTCACGGCACGCTGGCCCGATGTCGCAAGCCTGGCGCGGGCTTCTCTCGATGACGTGCTGCGGCTCTGGGCCGGACTCGGTTATTATTCGCGTGCGCGCAATCTCCACGCCTGCGCGGCCGCCGTGATGCGCGAGCATGGTGGCGTATTTCCGGACACGGAAGAGGGTCTGCGTTCGCTGCCGGGCATCGGGCCCTATACGGCGGCAGCGATCGCGGCGATCGCGTTCGACCGTCGCACCATGCCGGTCGACGGCAATATTGAACGCGTGGTGTCCCGACTGTTCGCGGTTGAGGAAGCGCTGCCCCAGGCCAAGCCGCTGATCCAGCAATTGGCGACGACGCTGCTCGGCGATGGCAGCGCCGGCGACAGCGCACAGGCGCTGATGGATCTCGGTGCCTCGATCTGCACGCCGAAGAAGCCGGCCTGTGCTTTATGCCCGTTGATGGAGGATTGCGCAGCACGCGTGCAGGGAACGCAAGAGACGTTCCCGCGCAAGGCGGCGAAGAAGACCGGTGCGCTGCGGCTCGGAGCAGCCTTCGTGGTCAGGCGCGGCGAGGAGCTTCTGGTGCGCACGCGGCCCGCAAAAGGTCTGCTTGGCGGCATGACCGAGGTGCCCGGTTCCGACTGGGTGGCCGAGCAGACGGAGCGGGCTGCGCTCGAGCAGGCGCCGGCGCTGACAGGCGTTGCGCGTTGGCACCGCAAGGCCGGCGTTGTCACCCATGTCTTCACGCATTTCCCGCTCGAACTCGTGGTCTTTACAGCGGAGGTGCCGTCGCGGACGCGCGCGCCCGACGGCATGCGCTGGGTGCCGATCGCGACGCTTGCGGAGGAGGCGCTGCCCAATGTGATGCGCAAGGTGATCGCGCACGGGTTGGACCTATAGCTTCCTGCCAGCGCCTTGGCAGCAGCGCTACGCCACGAAGCGCAGGTCACCCAGCTCGACGACCCGACCGGGATGGACGCCGCGGCGCGGCGCCGGTAACCTGCGCCTTTGCCAAACGAGGTCGGACATGTACAAGCTCTACTATGCGCCCGGGACCTGCGCGCTCGCCTCGCACATTGCGCTCGAGGAGGTCGGCGCCGCCTACACGGCGGTGCGGATCGATTTCAAGATCAACCAGCAGAACAGCCCGGAGTACCTCGCCATCAATCCCAAGGGCCGCGTGCCGGCACTTGTGACCGACCGCGGCGTGCTCACGGAAACGCCGGCGATCCTCGCCTATATCGCGCAGAGCTTCCCGCAAGCGAAACTCGCTCCATCAGACGATCCCTTCGCGCTTGCGCAGGTGCAGGCCATCACCAGCTATTTCTGCTCCACGGTGCATGTGGCGCACGCCCACAGGATGCGCGGCTATCGCTGGGCGACGGAGGAGACGTCGTTCGCCGACATGAAGCGGATGGTGCCGAAAAGCGTCGGCGCTGCCTTCGCGCTGGTCGAGCGCGCGATGCTCAGAGGTCCCTGGGTGATGGGCGAAAGTTACACGATCTGCGATCCCTACCTGTTTACACTGGCCCAGTGGCTCGAGGGCGATGGCATCGAGCTCTCGACCCTGCCGAACGTGATCGCGCACCGCCAGCGCATGATGGAGCGTCCCGCCGTGCGCAAGGCGGTTGAAGAGGAAAAGGCTTGAGGGGACGGTAGGGTGGGCCAAGCGAAACGTGCCCAAGATCTAGGGGCGATCTCGCCGCATGGTGGGCACGGAGCTGACGCACCTTAGCCCACCCTACGATGCCTTCCGCCTCTCGCGATCCAACTCCCGTCCCGTCTCCAGCATCAGCTTGCGCAGCCAGATCGAACCCGGGTCCATTTGTGCCCGGGTGGGATAGAACATGAATTGCTCGTCGATGCCAGGATCGAGCGGAGGGGCGATGGTGATGAGCGACAATTGCCTAGCGAGTGCCGCGATCAGGCGACGCGGCACGAAGGCGACGAGATCGGTGCGCGCTGCGACATGCAGGGCTTCAATATAGCCGGGGACCACCAGCGCAATGTGGCGTTCGATCCCCTTTGAGCGGAGCCAGGTATCGATCAGGTCCTCGTTCTGTCCGCGAATGATCACGGCCACGTGCCGCGCATTGAGGAAGACGTCGCGCTGCTTGAGCTTGGTGCCGACAGGATGGCCGCGCCGCACGGCCAGCGCGTCCGAGTCGGTATAGAGCAACTGCCGGTGAAAGCCCTTGAACGCATTGCCGATCGAGATCACGAGGTCGATGGTGCGGGCGAATTCGGGATGGAAGATCGCAGGTCCCCGCCACGGCACGACATCGATCCGGACATGCGGCGCGAGCTTCGTGACCTTCCCCATGAAAGATGGCATCAGCAGTTCGACCGCGAGATCCGGCATCATCAGCCGGAACTGCCGCTCGCTGTGCGCGGCATCGAAATCCTCCGCGACGAACAGCGCGCGCACCTGCTCCAGCGTTTGCGCCAGCGGCGCGCGCAAGGCCAGCGCGCGCGGCGTCAACTCCATGCGCGCGCCCGTCCGCACCAGCAGCGGATCGCCGATCAGATCGCGCAGCCGCTGTAGCGCGTGACTCGCCGCCGGTTGCGACAGGCCGATCCGCATCGCGGCGCGGCTGACATTGCCTTCCCTAAGCAGCGCATCCAGCGCCACGAGCAGATTGAGATCGAGCGCGGCCAAATTCATCGTGCGAATTTATACCATATGAATTATCGATTGGAAGAATATCAGGCGGGCGCGCACAAGGTGGTTGTCTTTTCACACGAAGATGGAGAAACCGCCATGAGCCCGCTTGAAAACAAGAAGCTGATGCAGGAGATTTTTGCCGCTGCGGGAAGTGCGGACTCGGCCGTGCGCGACCGCGCGCTGTTCATCGCAACGCTTGCCGATGACGCGACCTGGACGGTGACGGGCCAGTATTCCTGGTCGCGTACGTTCAGCGGCAAGGAGTCGATCTTGAGCGACCTGCACGGTCACGTCCGCTCGCGTCTGGTCGATCGGGCGCGGACGCTCGCGCATCGCTTCATCGCCGAGGGCGATTACGTCGTGGTCGAAGCGAAAGGCGACAACCTCACCAGGGATGGCGTTCGTTACGACAACGACTATTGCCTGGTGTTCCGCCTCGATGGGGGCCGGATCAAGGAGGTGAGGGAATATTGCGACTCGGTGCTGACCGAGAAGGCGCTGGGGAAGTTTCCGGGCGCGCAATAGCGTGCACCGGGTTGCCCCATGTCCCGGCATTCCGGGGCGCGCGCATCCAAGTCGGCTGTTGCCGACTTGGACATCCAAGATTGGCGAACTCGGGTAAACCCGAGTTCGATGCGAGCGAACCCGGAATCGGGAGATTGTGGCGCGGGGTTCCGGGTTCTCGCTTCGCGAGCCCCGGAATGACGGGCCTAAAGCAAAATCAGGCCACCTTCGTCTTCAGATGCCCGAACATGAAGTTGCGCGCCTCCTCGTCCATCTCCGCCTTGAAGGTGAACTTGTCCTTCAGGGCCAGCGCGCGCGACGCCGCGGGACGGGCCGAGATCTCGTCTACCAGTCGCCTCACGTTGGCATATTTGCTGTAGGCTTCATCGCCCAGCACGAATGGCGCCATCCGCGCCCAGCCCCAGAACGCCATGTCGACGATGGTGTAGGTGTCGCCCAGCATGTAGCGACTGCTCGCGAGATGCTCGTCGAGGATCTTGTAATGGCGGTTCGCCTCGTACTGATAGCGGTTGTTGGCGTAGTCCAGCTCCTTCGGCGCAAAGTGCTTGAAATGCACCGCCTGTCCCGAATAGGGGCCGAGCCCGGTGGCGATGAACATTAGCCAGGACAGCATCTGCGCGCGATTGGCCGGCGAGGCGGGCGGCAGGAACTTGCCGGTCTTCTCGGCCAAATAAAGCAGGATCGCGTTGCTGTCGAAGACGAAGATGCCCTCATCGTCGATCGCCGGCACCTTGCCGTTCGGATTGACCTTCAGGAATTCCGGCTTGAACTGCTCGCCCTTGCGTGTGTCCACGGGTACGAGTTCGTAGGGCAGGCCGGACTCTTCGAGGAACAGCGCCACCTTGTTCGGGTTGGGCGCGCCGTTGAAATAGAATTTGAGCATCGGCTGTCTCCCTTGGCTTTGTTGGTTCGAAAAATCGGAATGCGGCTGCGCTACCGCACGCGGGCGTTTCCATGCGCAAAATCTTGGGCGGGCGCAAGCGACGAGTTTGTAAAGGAGGGAGGGGCGGCCGCCAATGGCTTGGCACGGTCATTCCGGGGCGGTGCGCTAGCATCGAACCCGGATCTCGAGATTCCGGGTTCTCGCTTCGCGAGCCCCGGAATGACCAGTGGAGGTGGATAGAGCCCGGAATGACGGTGGAGATGGATGGATCTATCCCGCCGCCATCTCGGCGCGGATCTCGGCGCGTAATTCGTCGATCAGCCTCAAGCCGTTCTTGGTCTCGACATGCCAGAAGGTCCAGCCATTGCAGGCCTCAGAGCCCTGCGCGACCGCGCCGATGCGGTGGATCGAGCCGACCTTGTCGCCGAGCATGATGGCGCCGTCGGCGCGCACCAGCGCGCCATGGCGCTTCTTGGCATCGACCAGCTTTGTGCCCGGCATGATCATGCCGCGCTCGATCAGCTCGGAGAACGCCACGCGCGGAGCTTCGCGCGCGGTCATGAAGGGGGCGAGTGTCGCTTCGGGTAGCGGCTGGACTGCGGCAATGCGCGCTTCGGCGGCCTTGGCGTAATCCGCGTCGCGCTCGAAGCCGATGTAGCGGCGGCCGAGGCGCTTTGCGACGGCGCCGGTGGTGCCGGTGCCGTTGAACGGATCGATCACGAGATCGCCGGGTCTTGAGGAGGCAAGCAGCACGCGCGCGAGCAGACCCTCGGGTTTCTGGGTTGGATGGACCTTCTTGCCGTCCTTGCCCTTCAGTCGTTCCTCGCCGGTGCAGAGCGGAATCAGCCAGTCCGAGCGCGCCTGCACGTCCTCATTGGCCGCCTTCAGCGCTTCGTAATTGAATGTGTAGCCCTTCGCATTCTCATCGCGCGCCGCCCAGATCATGGTCTCGTGCGCATTGGTGAAACGGCGGCCGCGAAAATTCGGCATCGGGTTGGACTTGCGCCAGATGATGTCGTTGAGCACCCAGAAGCCCAGATCCTGTAGGATCGTGCCGACGCGGAAGATGTTGTGATAGGAGCCGATCACCCAGAGCGTCGCCGACGGCTTCATGATGCGGCGGCAGGCGAGCAGCCAGGCGCGGGTGAAATCGTCATAGGCGGCGAAAGAGGAGAACTTGTCCCAGGCGTCATTGACGGCATCGACATGTGATTCGTCGGGACGCTTCAGATCGCCCTTGAGCTGCAGATTGTACGGCGGGTCCGCGAATACGAGGTCGACGCTGGCCGACGGCAATTTCGACATCTCGGCGACGCAATCGCCAACGATGACGCGGTGTTGTTCTGCGGCCCTGAAATCCGTGGCCTCAAAATTTGTGCGGGGCGCCCTTGCAGACGCCCCGCGACGCGACACAACCATGACTCAAGAACTCTGACTCAGGCGACGCTGTCGGCGACGCGGGACCAACAAACCGACTGGCGGCTACAATGGCGGGGCAAAGTAAAAATCGACTTAACCCGGAAAATTTTTCGTAAGCGCTTGTTCCTGCGCATCCTGCAGCGCAGCGCGGTTTGCGGCGAAATTCGGACGCGATGTGGCGCCAATAATTTTCCATTCCCTTGCTGCCTTTCGATTTTGCTCCTGAGCTGCGAGAGTGTCGCAATCGCGCAGCGTCGAATCGACGCCACTAGGCAATTTTTGCCGGGCGGGCTATTGATTGGCGTAAAGGACATTTTACGTTTGTTCCGCGCGCTGTCGGACGAGCGCCGCAAAACGAGTTAAGGAAAGGCCGCCATGCGCTACGATGATTTCCGCCGCAGCGACGACATCGAGGATCGTCGTGGCGATGACGGCGGCATGATGGGTGGCGGCGGCGGCATGGGCCTGCCGATCGGCGGCGGCGGGCTCGGCATCGGCACCATCATCGTACTCGGTTTGATCGGCTACGCCTTCGGCATCGACCCGCGGATCCTGATCGGCGGCGCCGAAATTCTCTCCGGCGGCGGTCACGCACCGACCTATCAGACCGATCGCCGCTCGGGGCCGGGCAAGACCGGCGCGCCCACCGACGAGATGGGCAGCATGATCGCCGGTATCCTGGGCGAGATCGACGATCGCTGGAGCGAGATCTTCCGGGCCAATGGGCAGAATTACGTCGGCCCCAAGATTGTGCTGTTCCGCAACGTCACCAATGGCGGCCGTTGCGGCATGGCGCAGTCCGCCATGGGGCCGTTCTATTGTCCGCCGGATCAGAAGATCTATCTCGACACCGGATTCTTCCGCGAGGTCGAGACGCGCTTCCACGGCTGCTCCGGCAACGCCTGCAAATTTACCGCAGCCTACATCATCGCGCATGAGGCCGGCCATCACGTGCAGAATCTGCTCGGCATCATCCCGCGCGTGACGCGCCTGCAGCAGCAGGTGGGCAGCAAGGCCGAAGCCAACGCGTTGCAGGTGAAGGTGGAACTGCAGGCGGACTGCCTGTCCGGCGTCTGGACGAACCGCGAGGAGAAGAAGCGTCCCGGCTTTCTTGAAGCCGGCGATATCGATGCCGCGCTGCAGACCGCGTCCGCCATCGGCGACGACACGTTGCAGCGGCAGGCGACCGGGCGCGTCGTGCCTGACTCTTTCACCCACGGCAGCTCGGCCCAGCGCAAGCGCTGGTTCATGACCGGCTATCAGCAGGGCACCGTGCAGGCGTGCAACACGTTCGGCAACGCATCGCTGTAGCGTGGTGTCATTCCGGGGCGGTGCAAAGCACCGAGCCCGGAATCTCGAGCTTCCCCGATGCGCAATTGCGCATCTGAGGTTCGCGCTTCGCGCGCCCCGGAACGACGGTTGAGGATTCGCAATGTCATCCATCAATGAATCAAAGCAGTTCGTCCCGCTCAACATCGCGGTGCTGACCGTCTCGGATACGCGCTCGCTGGCCGATGATAAATCCGGAGCAACGCTGGCCGATCGCATCAGTGGAGCCGGCCACAAGCTCGCCGCACGCGATATCGTCACCGATGATGTCGATGCGATTCGGGCCGTCGTGAAGCGATGGATCGCCGACAAGGGCGTTGATGTGATCATCACCACCGGCGGCACCGGCTTCACCGGCCGTGACGTGACGCCAGACGCCATTGAGCCGTTGTTCGAAAAGCGAATGGACGGCTTCTCTATCGCTTTTCACATGCTGAGCCACGCCAAGATCGGCACCTCGACGATTCAAAGCCGCGCCACCGCGGGCGTCGCCGGCGCGACCTTTATCTTCTGCCTGCCCGGTTCGCCCGGCGCCTGTCGCGATGCCTGGGACGGCATCCTGGCGGCGCAGCTCGATTACCGCACGCGGCCCTGCAATTTCGTCGAGATCATGCCGCGTCTTGACGAGCATCTGCGTCGGCCGAAGGCGCAAGGCGCGTCGGCTTAGGCAATCAGTGGCGCGCCGCGTAGCCTGTCAACGACCACCACACCGCCCGCCACATGCGCCGGCACGCCTCGATCCACAGCCTTCGCGCGCGCCGCTTGTAGAGCGCGATCAGTTCTGGGCTGATGCGGGGCGTGAGCTCGCGGTCGGGCGTTCTCACAGCGCGCGCTCCCAGGTCTCGCCGATCAGGTTTTGCCCGAAACTGCGATGCGGCTCGCTCTTCACCAGCGCAAAGCCGGCGTCCTGATAGATCTTGCGTGCGGCGATCAAGATGCTCTGCGTCCATAATGTGATGCTGCGATAGCCGCAGGCCCGCGCAAACGAGACGCATTCGGCGACTAGGCGCTGCCCGAGACCCAGGCCGCGCGCACTCGGCTCGACCAGGAGCAAGCGCAGCTTCGCGACATCATCATTGTGCCGGACCAGAAAGACCGAGCCGACCGGCCTGCCATCGATGTCGGCAATCCAGCAGCGTTCGCGCGAGGCATCGAAAGAGGTGATGAATTCGGCCGCGATCTCCGCAACCAGCGCCTCGAAGCTGGAATCGAAGCCGTATTCGCTGGCGTAGAGCGCTCCGTGGCTTTGCACAACATAGCCCATGTCACCCGGCCGCGGGTCGCGCAGGATCGCAGGCGGCAGGGCGGCGCGCTGTTCACCAAGCAGACGTTCGATCAGCCCCATCGCGCCGAGCAGCCGGTTGCGATCGTCGGCCGACAGCGTGCCCAGCATCAGGCCGACATGCTCCTGCGAGGTGCGCTCGAGTTTTGCGAAGGCTGCGCGTCCCTTGCCGGTCAGGCTGAGCTGGTATTGTCGGCGGTCGGTGGCTAAGGGCTTGCGGGAGATTAACCCGTCCTCCTCGAACTTTTGGACGATGCGGCTGAGGTAGCCGGGGTCGAGTCCGAGTTCGAGCCCGATCTCCTTGGCCGAGAGATCGCCGCGATGCGCGAGCTCGTACATCACCCGCGCCTCGCTCAGCGAGAACGGGCTCTTGAGCAGGTGCTGGTCGAGCACCTCGAGCTTGCGCGTGTAGAAGCGATTGAACGCGCGGACCGCGGCGACGTCCTGGTCGGCTTGAGCCAGAGAGCTTTGGGCGGGGATCATGGCGGTGCACCTCCGATATTTGCCATTGTCAATTAATTGCTTGACTTTGGCAAGTATCTTCCGTGCCTCAAACCATGATGATGCGGCTGCGTAGCAGCGTCCGCGAAGAGCGGCCAAGTTGGCGGAGCAGCCTGGCCTCGGAGCGGCCATCCGCCGCATGGCCGCCGAGCCGGTCGTAGTGCTCGCGGGCGATCAGTAGTCCCTGGTCGGAGGCCGGTCCTGCGATCATACGGGCGAGAAGCTTGATGCTATCCTGCAGGCGCGGTTCGGCATACGGCGAGCGGGCATAGCGGAACACGCCGGCGCGCGGGCGGTCGCTCGCCGAGACGCGCTGAATGAATTGCGTTGCCTCGTCGATCCAGCCCGCATCCAGCACGGCGCCGGCGTGCAGGAACATCAGCCAGGGCGAGCGGGCCTGCCGGGCGCCGGCGGCCATCGCCGCCGCGCGTGACCCCTGAAATCGCAGGAAGCGGCAGCCGGCGACGTCGGCCACCCGTTCGATCACGCCGTTGTCGGCGCGATCGACCAGCAGCACCTCGCGCACGACGCCGGCCGCGGCGCCCGGCACCAGCGCGGCAAGGGTCGCGACGGTCGGCTGCTCGACGCCCTCGGTCGGGATGATGACGCTCAGCATTGAGCTAAAGGAAACCCTCAGACAGCAGAAATCCCTGCACTGTTATCACCTTGTCACATTCAAATCAGCCCCGGTCATCACGGTTTTTGGGGTGATGCCGCTGAGGCAGAATTCGCCCGCAACGTGCTCTCAAGTTGACCCGTTACTCAGAGGTGCTCGCGAGGCTCGTGGAGCCTGTCATCGAGCCGCGCTTCCTGCGCAGGCGCATTGTCGCGCAGCGATCAAGCCTCAGGGCGAAGTCACCAAGCCATTCCGCTTAGTCTCCCGCTTCGCGCGGTGTCGACCCGCCGGCGCTGTTCGGCCACACCCAGTCGCGGATCTGCGGCATGTCTTCGCCGTGCTCGCGCACATAGCGCGAGTGCTCGATCAGCGCGTCGCGGAATTGCTGCTTGACGTGAGCCGCAGCGACGGGAAGGCCCGGCACGCGCTCGATGGCTTCGATCGCAAGATGGAAGCGGTCGAGCTGGTTCAGCACCACCATGTCGAACGGCGTCGTCGTCGTGCCTTCCTCGGCATAGCCGCGCACATGCATGCCCGCGTGATTGGTCCGGTTGTAGGTCAGGCGATGGATCAGATACGGATAGCCGTGATAGGCGAAGATCACCGGCTTGTCGCGGGTGAAGAGACTGTCGAAATCGCGGTCGGAAAGGCCATGGGGATGCTGGTCTTTTGGTTGCAGCGTCATCAGGTCGACGACGTTGACGACGCGGATCTTCAACTCGGGGAGCGCTTTGCGCAGCAGATCGACGGCGGCGAGCGTTTCCAATGTCGGAACATCGCCGGCACAGGCCATGACCACGTCGGGTTCGGCATTCTCCGCCTCGGTGCCCGCCCATTTCCAGATGCCGATGCCGGCTTCGCCATGGGCGATCGCCTCGCGCATCGTGAGCCATTGCGGCGAAGGCTGCTTGCCCGCCACGATCACATTGATGCGGTTGTAAGTGCGCAAGACATGATCGGCGACCCAGAGCAGGGTGTTGGCATCGGGCGGCAGATAGACACGAACGATGTCGGCCTTCTTGTTGGCGACGAGATCGACGAAGCCCGGATCCTGATGGCTGAAACCATTGTGGTCCTGGCGCCAGACATGCGACGTCAGCAGATAGTTCAGCGAAGCGATCGGGCGTCGCCAGGGCAGCGCGCGCGACACCTTCAGCCATTTGGCGTGCTGGTTGAACATGGAATCCACGATGTGGATGAAAGCCTCATAGCAGGAGAAGAAGCCGTGGCGTCCGGTGAGCAGATAGCCCTCCAGCCAGCCCTGGCAGAGGTGCTCGCTCAAGACTTCCATCACGCGGCCGTCATGGGCGAGATGGACGTCGTACGGCTCGATGCTCTCCATCCAGACCCGCTCGGTCGCCTCGAACACGGCATCAAGCCGATTGGACGAGGTTTCATCCGGCCCCATGATGCGGAAATTGCGCGCCTGCGCATTCAGCTTCACAACGTCGCGCAGGAATTTGCCGAGTTCGCGCGTCGCTTCCGCGACAGTGCCGCCGGGGCCGGGGACATCGACGGCAAACTCTCGGAAATCCGGCAGCTTGAGCTCGCGTTTCAGCAGGCCGCCATTGGCGTGCCGATTGGCGCCCATGCGGCGGTCGCCGTCCGGCGCGAGCGCCTGCAATTCGGGGACGAAACGACCGCTTGCGTCGAACAGTTTCTCCGGCTCGTAGCTGCGCATCCATTGCTCAAGCAATTTGAGATGATCAGGATTGCCGCGCGGATTGGCGATCGGCACCTGGTGCGCGCGCCAAAACCCCTCCACTTTCAATCCATCGACTTCCTTGGGGCCGGTCCAACCCTTCGGGCTCCGCAGCACGATGACAGGCCATTTCGGCCGGTGGAAGCCGGCGGCTTGGGCGCGGACGCTTTGCTGGATCGAGCGAATGCTGGCGAGCGCGACGTCAAGCGCATCGGCCATCAGCCGGTGCATCTGTGCCGGATCGTCGCCTTCGACGAACAAGGGCTCATGGCCGTAGCCGATGAAGAGATCACGGATCTCATTGCTCATCCGCCCGAGCACGGTGGGGTTGGCGATCTTGTAGCCGTTGAGATGCAGGATCGGCAGCACCGCGCCGTCATGCACGGGATTTAGGAATTTGTTGGAATGCCATGACGCCGCCAGCGGCCCGGTCTCCGCTTCGCCGTCGCCGACCACGCAGGCGACGATCAGATCGGGATTGTCGAACGCGGCGCCATAGGCATGCACCAGCGCATAGCCGAGCTCGCCGCCTTCATGGATCGAGCCGGGCGTCTCCGGCGCGGCATGGCTCGGAATGCCGCCTGGAAACGAAAACTGGCGAAACAGCTTGCGCAAGCCGTCGGCATCGCGGGTGATCTCGGGATAGATCTCGCTGTAGGTGCCTTCGAGATAGGTGTTGGCGACCATGCCCGGCCCGCCATGGCCGGGGCCGCAGATATAGATGACATTGAGGTCGGAGCTGCGGATCGCGCGATTGAGGTGGGCATAGATGAAGTTCAGCCCGGGCGTGGTGCCCCAATGTCCCAACAGGCGCGGCTTGATGTGCTCGGGCCGCAACGGCTCCTTGAGCAGCGGATTGTCCAACAAATAGATTTGGCCGACGGAGAGATAATTGGCGGCGCGCCAATAGCGGTCGAGCAGCGCTAGCTCGTCAACGCCTGTCTGTTGCGGTTTCACCCGTTCCATGCCGACCTCCTGTGGAAACACGACCAGAACGACCCGCATTTGATCGATCCGTTCCGTCGCACCAGGATAGAATGCGAATTTGAAGGTAACTGCTTGAGCGCGGTCAAAGGCGCCTGCCTCATCGGCAGGCAGCGCCGGATGGGCACCGTCATTCCGGGGCGATGCGGCAGGACCCGGAATCTCCAGATTCCGGGTTCACGCTTCGGGGGGCCCGGAATGACGGCATTTATTATTGTTCTTGATTTGTTCTCATGGCGTGCTATCTCTACTCCCATGAGTCGAGCATCGTCACATGCCCTCAAGCGCCCGCCGGTCCCGGTGCCCTCCGAGCCGGCGGGCGCCGCTGCGGCGGCTTTCCCTGAGCTTGCGGTCGCCATCGATCGCGAGCGGCGGCGCGGCCGCGGCGCGCAGTCCAATGTCAGCGGCCGTTACGAGGCAGAGGCGCGCGTCGCCTTCGACGACGGCTGGCAGAGCCTTGACGATCTGCCGCCGTTCAAGACCACGGTTTCACTCGATACCGCGCGCAAAGTTATTACCCGCAACGATTCGCCCGATATCGGCTTCGACCGCTCGATCAATCCCTACCGGGGTTGCGAGCATGGCTGCATCTACTGCTTTGCCCGTCCGACCCACGCCTATCTCGGCCTGTCCCCGGGCCTCGATTTCGAGTCAAAGCTCTACGCCAAGCCCGATGCACCCCAGCTCCTGGAGAAGGAGCTGGCGGCACCCGACTACGAACCGCGCATGATCGCGATCGGGACCAATACCGATCCCTATCAGCCGATCGAGCGCGAGCGGAAGATCATGCGCGGCATTCTGGAGGTGCTGGAGCGCACCGGCCACCCGGTTGGCATCGTCACCAAATCGGCGCTGATCGTCCGCGATGCCGACATTCTGGCGCGGATGGCCAAGCGCAATCTGGCCAAGGTGGCTATCTCGGTCACGACGCTCGATCCAAAGCTCGCGCGCAGCATGGAGCCGCGCGCCTCCACGCCGCCCAAACGCCTGGAAGCGCTGCGGCGGCTGTCGGAAGCGGGCATTCCCACCACCGTGATGGTGGCGCCCGTCATCCCGGCACTGAACGATGCCGAGATGGAACGCATTCTTGATGCAGCCGCCCATGCCGGCGTTAAGGAAGCCTCCTATGTGCTGCTGCGGCTGCCGCTGGAGGTGCGGGACCTGTTCCGCGAATGGCTGATGGCCAATTATCCGGATCGCTACCGCCACGTGTTCACCTTGATCCGCGATATGCGCGGCGGCAAGGACTACGACTCGCAATGGGGGACGCGGATGAAGGGCACGGGTCCGATGGCCTGGATGATCGGGCGCCGCTTCGAGATCGCATGCGAGAAGCACGGGCTCAACAAGCGACGCTCCAAGCTGACCACCGACCATTTTGTCCGGCCGAAGCGAGCCGGCGAGCAGCTCAGCCTGTTTTGAGGGACGATTATGGAAGCCGCCGCTCCGGTTCCGCGGCTCACGGTCATCACGCTAGGTGTCGGCGATATGAGCAGGAGCATCGCGTTTTACGAGGCGTTGGGCTTTGCGCGCAGATTTCGCGCAACCGGCGAGGCCGTCGCCTTCTTCGATACCGGCCGTCCGGTGCTGGCGCTGTTTCCGTGGGATCAGCTCGCGCAGGACGCCACGATCCCGGAAAATCCGCGCCCGCAGGGCTTTCGCGGCATGACGCTCGCCTGGAATTGCCGGTCGCGCGAGGAAGTCGATGCGGTGCTTGATTTGGCGATCTCGAAGGGCGCCTCGTTGCTGAGGCCGGCGCATGATACCGACCATGGCGGCTATTCCGGCTATTTTGCCGATCCGGATGGCCATGCCTGGGAAGCCGTGGTCGCGCCCAATATCGACGTCGGTGAGGACAGGCGTGTGCATCTACCCGATTAACAAACGAGAATAACGGGAATTACCGGGAGTTCCCGGTTGCGCGGCGGCCCCTGCTTGCGCCACCATTCCCGCCATGAGTCGGGACAAGTCCGCAAAAGCTTCGCAAAAGGTCAAGGCGCAAGAAATCAGGGCCCAGGAAATCAGGGCTCGAGAAATCAAAGCCAAGGACATCGACAAGCCTGCTGAGAAGCCTGCGAAGGGTGTCATTGCCGTGACGCCGCCGAATTTCCGCCGCGAGCGCGCGCTTTTCAAAAGCGGCATCTGGCCGGTCGCCGGCTGCGACGAGGCGGGCCGCGGTCCGCTGGCCGGTCCGGTCGTGGCTGCGGCCGTCGTGCTCGACCCCAACCGCATCCCCCGCGGCATCGACGATTCCAAGCGGCTCAATCCGGAACAGCGCGAGAAGCTGTTCGACAAGATCTGCGCGACCGCGTCCTTCGCCGTCGCGTTCGCATCTCCCGCGCGGATCGACCGTGACAATATCCTGCGCGCCTCGCTGTGGGCGCTGGCGCGCGCGGTGCGCGCGCTGCCCGAAGCGCCCAAGCAGGTCTTCGTGGACGGCCGCGACAAGATCGATGTGCCTTGCGAGTGCGAAGCGGTGATCGGCGGAGATGGCCTGGTGCTATCGATCGCCGCGGCCTCCATCATCGCCAAGGTGACGCGCGACCGGCTGATGTGCCTGCTGGCCGAAGAATGTCCGGGTTACGGCTTCGAGTCGCACAAGGGCTATAGCGTGCCGGAACATCTGGAGGCGCTGGACCGTCTCGGTCCTTCCGTGCATCACCGCAGCTTCTTCGCGCCCGTCATCGCCGCGCGCGAAAAGCATCAGCCGTGGACCATCAAGCGCGAGCTTGACCTGTTCTCGGTGGAAGCACAGGTCGATATCGAGTCCTCGGCGACGCTTTGACGTGCACTCTTGCGCCCATTATCACACGCCAAAGATCGAATAGGGGCTAGCTTCCGCGCTGGCTCGCCAGCCGGACCTTTCATGCGTTTCACCTCCCTGGCCATCGAACTGATCCGCGCCCGGCCGCGGCTGGTGGTCTGGATCGTGGCGCTGGCGCAGGCCGCGCTATGGGTAACGGTCGCGCTCCTCTTTTATCGCAGCCCGCCTCCGAACCTTGCGATCGCACTGGCTTATGGGCGCGAATATCAGGTCGGTACGGAGTTCGGTCCGCCGCTGGCGTTCTGGCTCGGCGACATCGCCTATCGCGCGGCCGGCGGTCACATGTTCGGTGTCTATCTGCTCGCCGTGCTTTGCTCGGTTGCGACATTCTGGATTTTATTCCTGCTCGGCCGAGCGCTGGTCGGCGGCCAACACGCAGTGCTCGCCGTGCTCTTGACCATGACGGTCACCGCCTTTGGGGCGCAGACGCTGGAGTTCGGTCCGGCGGTATTGGCCCGGCCGCTCTGGGCGCTGCTCCTGCTGCATAGTTGGGAATTGATCGGGCAGCGGCGGCGCAACGTCTGGTTCGCCTGGTCGATCGATGCAGGCCTCTTGCTGCTGACGAGCCCAGCCGCGGTCATGCTGTTGCTGCTGGTCGCGGGCTTTGCGCTGGCGACCAGCGAAGGCCGCCGCATGCTGCGCTCGTTCGATCCGTTGTTCGCATTGCTGGTGGTGATCGCGCTGGCGCTGCCCTATCTGGTCTGGCTGATGCGCGCCGAGCCGATGAGCCTCTATTGGGGCCAGCATTGGCCGGCGCTGTCGGATCTGGGCGCTCGCGCCCGGCACTGGGGCTGGTTGCTCGCCTGGCTGTTATTCGCGTTTGTCGGCATCGTGATCCTGGTGGTGTTCAATTCACGCCTGTTCGCCCGCGAGGGCGAGGACCCACCAAGCCTGTTTCGGTCTCCGGTCCAGCCCCTGGCGCAGGATTTCGTGTACTTCTTCGCGATCGTGCCGCCGCTGCTGGCAAGCCTGATCGCCGGCCTGTTCGGTCTCGATCGCGTGTTCGGCGGCGCGGGCGTTGCGCTGTTGATGTCCGGGCTCGCCGTGGTGGTGATATCGGGCGATCTCATCCGATTGCAGCGTCAGCGCATGCTGCGCGCGATATGGGCGGCGATCGTCGCCGCGCCGACCTTGGTCGTCGTCGCGGGCACGTTGTTCTTGCCCTGGACGTCCGCCGGCGAAGTCGCCACCACCCTGCCTGCGCGCGCGATGGCGCAGTTTTTTACCGACAGTTTCGCGCGGCGTACCAATCATCAGCTCGAAGCGGTCGCGGGCGACACGGAGATCGCAAGCCTGATCGCGCTGGGCCCGGGGCGCCCGCATCTGTTCATCGACGCAAGCCCGCAGCGGACGCCCTGGATGACACCGGCCAAGTTCAACGAGGTTGGCGGCGTGGTGGTCTGGCGCGCCTCCGACACGTCAGGCACGCCGCCGCCTGATATCGCGCAGCGCTTTCCGAACCTCGCGCCGGAAGTGCCGCGCTCGTTCGACCGGCTCGTCGATGGCCGCCAGGGCGTGTTGCGCATCGGCTGGGCGATCGTGCGGCCGAAGGGGCAGTAGAGGCGCCGTCATTCCGGGGCGCTCGCAAGGCGAGCGAAGGCGGAATCCAGAAGTTCCGGCGTGAGACTCCGGCTTCGATGCTGGCGCATCGCCCCGGAATGACGCTGTAAAACGATCATGTTCCCCGCAACGCCTTCGCAATCGCCAGCAGGTCCTGCCAGGCCAGCCGCTTATAGGCCGGCGAGCGCAACAGATAAGCGGGATGGAAGGTGGGCAGCGCGCGGATGGTGCGCGTTCCCGTATCATAGTCGAACCAGCGCCCGCGGGTCCGCATGATGCCCTCGCGCGTGCCGAGCAGGGCCTGGGTGGAGGGATTGCCCAGCGTCACCAGCACGTCCGGATCGACCAGTTCGATCTGGCGCTGGATGAAGGGCAGGCAGATTTGCGTCTCCTGCGGCGTCGGCGTGCGGTTGCCGGGCGGTCGCCAGGGGATCACGTTGGCGATATAGGCCTTGCTGCGGTCGAGTCCGATCGCGCCGATCATGCGATCCAGCAGCTTCCCCGAACGGCCGACGAAGGGCAGGCCTTCGATGTCTTCGTCGCGGCCGGGCGCCTCGCCGACGAACATGATGCGGGCTTCCGCGTTGCCGTCGGCGAACACCAGCCGCGTTGCGGTCGCTTTCAGCGTGCAGCCGTCGAAGCGCTCCATCAGCTCGCGCAATGCCTCCAACGTCGGCGCGGTGCGCGCCGCCTCGCGCGCCGAGGCGATCGCCGCATCCGGCGCCGGTGGTTCGCCGCGGGGGAGCGGAAGAGGCGGTGCGACGGGCCGCATCGGTTGCGCCGCCACCGCATCCCGTGGGCTCGGGGCGAACTCCGGCTCGGCCAGACGGTTGACCGGTTCCTCCGACAGCACGCAGTCGACGCCAGCCTCCAGATAGAAGGCGAGCAGTTCGCGAACGGAAAGGGCGGGTTCGGGCGTCATGGCGAGGGCTGAACTGGCATTTAGGTCAATTTAGGCGGCGTTGCACGCCTTCGAAACGCATTTCCATGGTTGTCCTGGCAGTAAAAATCGGAAACAAGAGGGCCAACAATTAAGGAAATGTCTCAATTCGGGCTGAGATAGACTATGGCGACCCAAGAACTTCCCCCGCGCGAATCCATGGAATTTGACGTCGTGATCGTCGGCGCCGGCCCCTCGGGTCTGTCCGCCGCGATCCGGCTGAAGCAGCTCAATGCGGATTTGAACATCGTTGTGGTGGAGAAGGGAAGCGAAGTCGGCGCGCATATTCTCTCCGGCGCGGTGATCGATCCGCTCGCGCTCGACAAGCTGGTGCCGGAATGGCGCCAGGATCCCGACTGCCAGTTGAAGACGCAGGTCACGGACGATCACTTCTACTGGATGACAGCAACCGGCGCGATCCGCCTGCCGAGTTTCATGATGCCGCCCTTGATGAACAATCATCATTGCTTCACCGGCTCGCTCGGCAATCTCTGCCGGTACCTCGCGCGCAAGGCCGAAGCATTGGGTGTCGAGATTTATCCCGGCTTCGCCGCGGTCGAGGTGCTCTATGACGAGCAGGGCGCAGTGCGCGGCATCGCCACCGGCGACATGGGCATCGCCAAGGACGGCTCGCTGAAAGCGTCCTTCACCCGCGGCATGGAACTGCTCGGCAAGTACACCTTGTTTGCGGAAGGCGCCCGCGGCAGCCTGACCAAGCAGCTCATCGCCAAGTTCTCGCTGGACATAGGCAGCCAGCCGCCGAAATTCGGCATCGGGCTGAAAGAGGTCTGGCAGGTCGATCCGGCCAAGCACAAGAAGGGCCTGATCCAGCATTCCTTCGGCTGGCCCTTGAACAACAAGACCGGCGGCGGCTCCTTCCTCTATCATTACGACGATAACCTGGTCGCGGTGGGCTTCGTCGTGCATCTCAACTACGACGACCCCTATCTGTCACCGTTCGACGAGTTCCAGCGTTTCAAGACTCATCCCGCCATCCGGGAGCTGTTCGAAGGCGGCAAGCGGCTCGCTTACGGCGCGCGCGCCATCACGGAAGGCGGCTATCAATCGGTGCCGCGGCTGACCTTCGCCGGCGGTGCGCTGATCGGCTGCGCGGCCGGTTTCGTCAATGTGCCGCGCATCAAGGGCGTACACAACGCGATGGGCAGCGGCATGCTCGCTGCCGAACATGTCGCCGCCGCGATCGCGGCCGGCCGCGGCAATGACGAGCTCTCCGAATATGAAACGGCCTGGCGCGCTTCGCCCGTCGGCAAGGACCTCTACCCGGTGCGCAACGTCAAGCCGCTGTGGTCGAAGTTCGGCACCGTGCTGGGCGTGGTGCTCGGCGGCTTCGACATGTGGTGCAACACGCTTGGCTTCTCGCTGTTCGGCACGCAATCCCACGGCAAGCTGGATCGTGCCACGCTCGATCCCGCCAAGACACACCAGCCGATTTCCTATCCGAAGCCGGACGGCAAGCTCACCTTTGACCGGCTGTCATCGGTATTCCTGTCCAACACCAATCACGAGGAGGACCAGCCGGTCCATCTCAAGGTGGCCGACATGAACCTGCAGAAGACTTCCGAGCACGACGTCTATGCCGGGCCATCGGCCAGGTATTGCCCCGCCGCCGTCTATGAGTGGGTTGAGGAGGGTTCAGCCCCGCGCTTCGTCATCAACGCCCAGAATTGCGTCCACTGCAAAACCTGCGACGTGAAGGACCCGAATGGCAACATTACCTGGGTTCCGCCGGAAGGCGGCGGCGGGCCAAACTATGAGGCAATGTAGGGCATGATACGGACCTGGAGGGCCGCGTCGGCGCAAAGTGTGCCGCGGTTTTCCGAAAAGATCATGCCCGAACAAGAACTAAGCACGATTGCGTGAGGCAGCCGGGCGGCCTTGGCTGACCCGGTCACGATAAGGCCACAGAACAGGCGTTTTGAGGCCGCGAGGGCAAGCAAAAGGTGCGCTTCGGCAAACGCAATAGCCAGCCATATCCTTGCGGATGAGCTTCAAACGCGGCATTGTCCGACCGCTGCCTTGATGCACCGTGTGGTTCGCATTCGAGACGCTCCGTCAATTCCTAAAAACGCTAAGGCGAACTGATGATCTCTCATCGTTGCACCCGTTCAACTCTTGCCGCCTTCGCTCTTGCTGCGCTGGTCCTGCCCGGCTCGGTCTTGGCGCAGACGCCGGAGCACCCGACCGAAAACACGGCGCAGTTTCCCACCACTCACGATTTGAAAAGCCTGACGACGTCCGGCAGCTATCTGGCGGCACGCCACGCCAGCGTCGAGCGCGACGCGGCGTCCGCGGCAGCCTTCTACCGCTCCGCGCTTCGCACCGATCCGAAGAACAACGAGCTCCTGGACCGTGCCTTCATCTCCTCCGTCGCCGACGGCGACATCGACGAGGCCGTCAAGCTCGCCGAGCGCATCCTTGCGGTCGACAAGTCCAACCGCGTGGCGCGGCTCGTGCTCGGCGTGCAGAGCCTGAAGCAGAAGAAGTGGGCCGCCGCGCAGCTCAACATCAATCAGTCGATTCGCGGACCGATCACCGATCTGGTGGCGACGCTGTTGTCGGGCTGGGCCGCTTACGGCGCCGGCGATGCCAAGGGCGCGATCGCCAGCATCGACAAGCTGACCGGTCCCGAGTGGTATCCGCTGTTCAAGGACCTTCATGCCGGCATGATCGACGAACTCGCCGGCAAGGAAAAGGACGCCGGCGTGCGTTTCGAGCGCGCCTACAAGCTCGACGATTCCATGCTGCGGGTCGCCGAGGCCTATGGGCATTGGCTGTCGCGCAACAAGGATGAGCGGGCGGCCGCCGGCATCTATGAAGCCTTCGACAAGAAGCTGCCGCGCCATCCGCTGGTGCAGGACGCGCTGCGCGAAATCCATGCCGGCACGAAGCTGCCGCCGCTGGTCGATTCCGCACAGGCCGGCGCGGCCGAGGCGCTGTATGGCATCGGAGCCACGCTGACCCGCCGCGGCGGCGAGGACCTCGCGCTGGTCTATCTTCAGCTTGCTCTTTACCTGAAGCCGGACCACCCGCTGGCGCTGCTGTCGCTGGCCGATCTCTATGAATCCGTGAAGAAGCCGCAGATGGCGATCAAGGTGTATGAGCGCGTGCCCGCGAGCTCGCCCTTGAAGCGCAACGCCCAGATCCAGCTCGCGACCGATCTCGATGCCGCCGACCGCAGCGACGAGGCCATCAAGATCCTCAAAAGTGTGATCGCGGACGATTCGAAGGATCTCGAAGCCATCATGGCGCTCGGCAATATCGAGCGCGGCCGCAAGAAGTTCGCCGATTGCGCCGAGACCTATTCCAAGGCCATCGACGCGCTGCCGGACGCGAATGACAAGAACAACATGTTCTATTACTATTACCGCGGCATCTGCGAGGAGCGCTCGCATCAGTGGCCGAAGGCCGAAGCCGACATGAAGAAGGCGCTGGAGCTGCAGCCCGACCAGCCGCACGTCCTGAATTATCTCGGCTATTCCTGGATCGACCAAGGCATCAATCTCGACGAAGGCATGAAGATGATCAAGCGCGCCGTCGAGCAGCGTCCGGACGACGGGTATATCGTGGATTCGCTGGGCTGGGCCTACTACAAGCTCGGCAATTACGATGAGGCGGTGAAGAATCTCGAGCGTGCGGTCGATCTGAAGCCCGAGGATCCCACCATCAACGACCACCTCGGCGACGCCTATTGGCGGGTCGGGCGCAAGCTGGAGGCAAAATTCCAATGGGCCCATGCCCGCGACCTCAAGCCCGAGCAGGACGATCTGCCGAAGATCCTGGCCAAGATCGACAACGGCATGCTGGACGATAACTCTCCTCCCTCGGCCGCGGCATCCGCCGACAAGAAGAAAGAGGACGACAAGGGCGGCTAGGTTAGGCCAGCGGCCGGCATGGCCAGTTGATGTGCCCTCTCCCTTGTGGGGGAGGGCAGTTCAGTTGGTCGGTCTTCGCCCGGGTGAGGGGTCTGCTTCCGCAGGCGAGTATCTCTCAACCTGTGGCCGTGGATAGATACCCTGATCCGTCGCGGACCAAAGTCCGTGCCACCTTCTCCCGCAAGGGGAGAAGGCAAGCGGGTGCCGGCATTCGTCGCGGGCCGCTTTTCTGCGCGTGCCGGAACCGCTAGAGACGCTTATCTCATTTTCGAATTGGATTTGACTTATCTGATGACAGGCGAGGCAGAAACAGGGGCGAAGGCTTCATCCACGGCGCACGTGCTGGCCGACTGCGGCCGTGCCAAGGTGAATTTGACGTTGCGGGTCGTGGGTCGGCGCGTCGACGGCTATCACGATCTCGAAAGCGTTGTGGCCTTTGCCGATTGCGCCGATCGCCTCACCTTGACGCCCGGGCCAGAGCTCACGCTCGTAACCACGGGGCCGACGGCGCAGGCCTGCGGCGAACTCGCCGACAATCTCGTGTTGAAGGCGGCGCGGCTGCTGGCCGAACGCGTGCCGGAGCTGAAGCTCGGCGCCTTTGCACTCGAGAAGATGTTGCCGGTCGCGGCCGGCATCGGCGGCGGCTCGGCGGATGCCGCCGCCGCGCTACGCCTGCTGGCGCGGCTCAACGGGCTTGCGCCTGATGATCCGCGCCTTGCCGAGGTCGCGCTTCTGACCGGCGCCGACGTGCCGGTCTGTCTGCTCTCGAAAGCTTGCGACATGACCGGCGTGGGAGAGGGCCTGTTGCCGCTGAACCTGCCGAAACTGCCTTGCGTCCTGGTCAATCCCAACATCCCCGTCGCCACCAAGGACGTGTTCGCGGCACTCGGCTTGCGCAATGGCGAACTCCTGGTCGGGGCCGCCGACGTGATCAAGTCGCCGGCCTGGCCGGGTGAGGGCGCGCCGCTCGCCGATTGGGTCGCGGCGCTGTCGGTCGTCGGCAACGATCTCGAAGCGCCCGCCAGGCGGATCGAACCCGTGATCGGCGACGTCCTGAGCGCGCTAGGTGGAGCAGAAGGCGCAAAACTAGCGCGCATGAGCGGCTCCGGCGCGACCTGCTTTGCGTTGTTCGGTCATGCCGCGGAGGCACAAGCAGCGGCGAAGAAGATTTGCGCCGATCGCCCGACCTGGTGGGTGCATGCGGGCGAATTGAGCTAGGGCGCGTCATCGCCGGGAGCAGGAGGGTAGGCAAGCGAAGCGTGCCCACCATCATCTGCAGCCATAAGCTGGCTGGCACGGCGCGAATGCGCCTTTGCCCACCCTACGAAGGCGTCGTCAATGCGATCGCGCCAGACAGAACGCCACCACCTGCTCCAGTGCCGTCTTCATCGGCGAGGGCGGAAACAGCGCAAGCGCATCGACGGCCATGGCGCCATAGTGCTGGGCGCGGTTCATGGTGTCTTCAAGCGCGCGGTGCTTGGCCATCAACCCGATCGCATGTTCGAGATCGCCATCGCCGATTTCACCGCGCTCCAGCGCGCGCACCCAGAAGGCACGCTCGGAGTCGTTGCCGCGGCGGAACGCGAGCACGACGGGCAGCGTGATCTTGCCCTCGCGGAAATCGTCGCCGATGTTCTTGCCGAGCTTGGCCGACTTGCCGCCATAGTCCAGCACGTCGTCGACCAACTGGAAAGCGATGCCCAAATTCATGCCGACCGAGCGGCAGGCGGTCTGCTCCGCTTTCGGCCGGTTGGCGAGCACAGGGCCAACCTCGCAGGCCGCGGCGAACAATTCTGCGGTCTTGCCGCGGATCACCGCCAGATATTCGTCTTCGGTGGTCGCGGTGTTCTTCGCGGCGGCGAGCTGCATGACTTCGCCTTCGGCGATCGTCGCCGCGGCTGACGACAGGATATCAAGCGCGCGCAGCGAGCCGACCTCGACCATCATACGAAAGGCCTGGCCGAGCAGGAAGTCGCCGACCAGAACGCTCGCCTCGTTGCCCCACAACATTCGCGCCGATAATTTGCCGCGCCGGAGCTCGCTCTCGTCGACGACGTCGTCATGCAACAGGGTCGCGGTATGCATGAACTCGACCGACGCCGCGAGCTTGATATGGCCGTCCCCGGAATAGCCGGAGAGTTGCGCCATCGCCAGCGTCAGCATCGGCCGCAGCCGCTTGCCCCCGGACGAAATCAGGTGATTGGCGACCTCGGGGATCAGGGTCACTTCTGAGCCGGTCCGCGCCAGGATGGTGGAATTGACGCGCTCCATGTCGGCGGCAACAAGCTCGATCAGGGCATCGATTGACGCGCCCGAAGGGCTCTCAAAAGGCACAATTACCGCCACGCCGGTCTCCAAGATTTGCTATGTTAGGAACTGACAATAGAAACTGCCACGTCACGCGGCAAGGGCGGTTTGTCATTGATTTGCGTGCGTCATTGCCGCGGATGACCAAGCATGGAGAGGCGATTTGCGGGAATTGGTTCGAACCAACGACCTCGTGCTGGTTTCGGCGGTCGGCGCGCTGCTGGACGGCGCCGACATCCATCATGTGGTGCTTGATCAGAACATGAGCATTATCGAAGGCTCGCTTGGCATCCTGCCGCGGCGGATTCTTGTGCATGACGAGGACAACCGCGCGGCCCGCCAGGTTCTGGCCGATGCGGGCCTGTCCCACGAATTGCGGCCGGATGAGTGAGACGATTCCAGAATATACCGAGGACGCCTTCCTCGGCGGACAATTGCATTTGCGTCAACCGAAATCGGGGCATCGTGCCGGCCACGATGCCATGCTGCTTGCAGCCGCGAGCCGGGCGTATCAGGGCGAGCGGGTGGTGGAGTTCGGCGCGGGCGTCGGCGCCGCCGGTCTTGCGGTGGCCAAGCGCGTCGGCGGCATCGAGCTCACGCTGGTCGAGATCGATTCGGACCTTGCCGCACTCGCCGGTCACAATGCGGTGGCGAATGGGATCGCCGCGCGGGTCGTGGTGCTCGATGTCACGGCGCCGGCGCAAGACTTTTCGGCCGCCGGGCTTACACCCGACAACGTCGATCTCGTGCTGATGAACCCGCCGTTCAACGACGCCGCGCGCCACCGCGCCTCGCCCGATCTTGCGCGCGCGGCGGCGCATGTGGCGGCGCCGGGCACCCTGGACCAGTGGGCCGCCGCCGCGCGGCGTATCCTCAGACCCGGCGGCATTCTCACCCTGATCTGGCGGGCCGACGGACTTGCCGATGCATTGGCCGCACTCAATCGCGGTTTTGGCAGTCTCGTCATTGTCCCGGTGCATGGGGACGCAAGGAAGCCGGCGATCCGCGTTCTCGTTCGGGCGGTGAAGGGTGGCAAGGCGCCAACCCAGATCTTGTCCGCGCTGATGCTCAATGATGAAAAGGGCAGGCCCGACCCGCAGACCTCGGCGATTTTGGCGGGGCAGGGTCGACTGCCGCTGGCAATCGCTTGACGGGACGTTCTATTGCTGTGCCGGTTCCGATTTCCGCTCCGGTGCGGAAGTGAAATGGATCGCCGTCAAAAGTGTACCGATCAGCAGCATCAGCAGATAGATTTTCATGTCTTTTCCCGCTGCGTCATTTGCGGCCTGGCAACCACAAGGATGCAAAACGCGTTCCTTCCGATCAAATGACAGTGGCGTGATAAGAAATGGTTAATTTGAGGTAATGAAATGGCCGACGATTTGAGTGTTCGCAGCGGCGCTAGCGGTTGGATCGATCGCGCGATGGAATGGCTGCCGGCTCGGCTGCGACGGGGAACTGTGGTTGTGCCCGTGGTCCGCCTTGCCGGGGTGATCGGCGCGGTCACGCCGTTGCGGCCGGGAATGACGCTCGCGGGACTGGCCAAGACGCTTGAGCGTGCCTTCGCGTTCAAGAATGCCAAGGCGGTGGCTCTGCTGATCAATTCACCCGGCGGCTCGCCGGTGCAGTCACGCCAGATCTATCTGCGCATCCGCCAGCTCGCCGAGGAGAAGAAGTTGCCGGTGCTGGTGTTCGTCGAGGATGTCGCAGCCTCCGGCGGCTACATGATCGCCTGTGCGGGTGACGAGATTTTTTGCGATCCCTCTTCGATCCTGGGCTCGATCGGCGTGGTCGGCGGCTCGTTCGGGCTGCAGGAGCTGATCAAGAAGATCGGCGTCGAGCGCAGGCTCTATACGGCCGGCGAGCACAAAGCGATGCTCGATCCGTTCCTGCCCGAAAACCCCGATGACGTCGCGCGGCTCAAGGCCATTCAGCGCGACATCCATGAGATATTCATTGCGCTGGTGAAAGCCAGCCGCGGCGCGCGGCTGAAGGGTGCCGACGGTGAGCTGTTCACGGGAGAATATTGGGCAGGCGAGAAGTCCGTTGCGCTGGGGCTGGCGGACGGGATCGGCGACCTGCGCTCGACGCTGCGCGCCCGTTATGGCGAGAAGGTGCTGACGCCCGTCGTGACGCCGTCGGGCGGGCTGCTGTCCGGCCTGCTCGGGCGCAGACAGCCGGGGGCAGGCGCGCTTGGCCTGGACGGTCTGGCCGGGCTTCCCGATGATGTGATCTCCGCGCTCGAGACGCGGGCGATTTGGGCCAAATTTGGCTTTTGAATCCGCAGGGGCGCGCCATTTTGTCCCCAAGTGAGACGTTGCGGAGCGCTGTTCCATGCGCAACAATGCGAGGTGGGGGCGGAGTTTACGAACAAGGATCGACCATGCCGCCGTTCATCGCATTCGCGGGCGTCTTGGGTGGTCTGGCGGTGGTGCGCTGGGCCTACAGAGCAGCTCAACGGGTCAACCAGGAGCTTGAAGAGCTGCGCTTGGCGCGGGTCGCCGAGGCGGCAAGGTCCGGTGAGATCCAGACACTGCGCCGCGATCCCGTCACCGGCACCTACCGACCGGGCTGAATTGGTGATTTGACGTTGTTTGGCGGCCGATTCCGGGCGCCATTGCCTTGATTCCCGGCGGCTCCGCCGATACGGTCCCGCGCATTTTAAGGCCCCGCGAGACCCGTTTGACCATGCAATCAGTGCCACCGCATATGCGCCCGGACCGTTCGTTCCAGGGACTGATCCTGGCGTTGCAGCGCTATTGGGCGGACTATGGCTGCGTGATCCTGCAGCCCTACGACATGGAAGTCGGCGCGGGCACTTTTCACCCGGCGACCACGCTGCGTGCGCTCGGTCCGAAACGCTGGAACGCGGCCTATGTGCAGCCCTCGCGGCGTCCCAAGGACGGCCGCTATGGCGAAAATCCCAACCGACTGCAGCACTATTACCAGTTCCAGGTGATCCTGAAACCCTCGCCGCCTGACATTCAGGACCTCTACCTGAAGTCGCTCGCGGCGATTGGCATCGATTCCTCGCTGCATGACATCCGCTTCGTCGAGGATGATTGGGAGAGTCCGACGCTGGGCGCCTGGGGACTGGGCTGGGAATGCTGGTGCGACGGCATGGAAGTGTCGCAGTTCACCTATTTCCAACAGGTCGCAGGCGTCGAATGCGCGCCGGTCGCCGGCGAATTGACCTACGGTCTCGAACGGCTCGCGATGTATGTGCAAGGCGTGGACCGCGTCTACGACCTCAACTTCAACGGCCGCGATGGCGCCGAGCGCGTCACCTATGGCGACGTCTTCCTGCAGGCGGAGCAGGAATATTCGCGCCACAATTTCGAATATGCCGACACCGCGATGCTGTTCGAGCAGTTTCGGATGGCGGAAGAGGCCTGCAAGAAATACCTCGCGGCGGGCTGGCGCGAGGGCAACCGCAAAGAACATTTGATGGCGTTGCCCGCCTACGACCAGTGCATCAAGGCAAGCCACGTGTTCAACCTGCTCGATGCGCGCGGCGTGATCTCGGTAACGGAGCGGCAGAGCTACATTCTGCGCGTGCGCGACCTCGCAAAGGCTTGCGGCGAAGCCTGGATCCATACCGAAGCTGGCGGCGTGGGCGCTTGAGCCGTTCGCTCGTCCTTTCGTTGCTCCCGTCGCCGCTGCTGACTTCGAACATCGTAGAATCAAATGCCTGACCTTCTGCTTGAACTTTTTTCCGAAGAAATCCCCGCGCGCATGCAGGCAAAGGCGGCGGACGACCTGCGCCGCATGGTGACCGACCGGCTGGTTGCGGAAGGCCTGGTCTATGAAGGCGCCAAGGCTTTTGCCACCCCGCGCCGGCTGGCGCTGACCGTGCACGGCATTCCGGTACGCCAACCGGATTTGAAGGACGAGCGGAGAGGGCCACGGCTCGATGCGCCGCCGGCCGCGATTGCGGGCTTTCTCAAGGCCGCAGGCCTTGCCTCGCTCGAGGAAGCCAAGATTCAGCGCGATCCCAAGAAGGGCGACTTCTACGTCGCGCTGATCGAAAAGCCGGGGCGCGCCAGCATCGACGTGCTGGCCGATATCCTGCCGGTGATCATCCGCACTTTTCCGTGGCCGAAATCGATGCGCTGGGGCGCGCGCTCGGCAAAACCCGGCTCGCTGTCGTGGGTGCGGCCGCTGCATGCGATCACCGCGACCTTTGGGCTCGAGACCGAGGAGCCGGACGTCGTGAATTTTTCGGTCGACGGCATCGAAGCCGGCCAGACCACGTTCGGCCACCGCTTCATGGCGCCCGCCGCCATCAATGTTCGTCGTTTCGAGGATTACGAAGCAAAGCTCTTGAACGCGAAAGTCGTTCTCGATCCAGAGCGCCGCAAGGATTCCATCGTCACCGATGCGCGCCAGCTCGCATTCGCGCAAGGTTTTGAGCTGGTGGAAGATCCGGCATTGCTCGACGAGGTCGCGGGCCTCGTCGAATGGCCCGTGGTGCTGATGGGATCGTTCGATAACGACTTCCTGTCCATTCCCGGCGAAGTGATCCGCGCCACCATCCGCAACAATCAGAAGTGTTTTGTCGTTCGCGATCCCAGAAGCGGCAAGCTCGCCAACAAATTCATCCTCGCCGCCAACGTCGAAACGGCCGATGGCGGCAAGACCATCGTCGGCGGCAATGAGCGGGTGATCCGCGCGCGGCTGTCGGACGCGAAATTTTTCTACGAGACCGATCTGAAGACGCGGTTAGAGGATCGGCTGCCGAAGTTCGATTCCATCGTCTTCCACGAGAAGCTGGGCACGCAGGGCGAACGCATTGCGCGCATCGAACGGCTCGCGGCGGAGATTGCGCCGCTGGTCGGCGCCGATCTCGAAAAAGCAAAACGCGCGGCGCGGCTTGCCAAGGCCGATCTGCTCACCGAGGTGGTCGGCGAATTCCCTGAGCTTCAGGGGCTGATGGGCAAATACTACGCGCTGGCGCAAGGAGAGGATCCCGCCATCGCGGCCGCCTGCGAGGAGCATTACAAACCGCAAGGCCCGAACGACGACGTGCCGACCAATCCGGTTTCGGTCGCGGTCGCGCTCGCCGACAAGATCGACACGCTGGTCGGGTTCTGGGCGATCGACGAGAAACCGACCGGCAGCAAGGATCCTTATGCACTGCGGCGTGCAGCGCTGGGGGTGATCAGGTTAATATTGGAAGGTCAGTACCGCCAAGCACTAACGAAGTTGTTTAGAAGCTCGTACCTCCTTCATTTGTTGCGAATCCAACGAGGCAACTTGTTTGTGTTTCTGCCAACCCAAGACGGAAAGGGTTATGCATCGATAACGTCAATGATTGCAACAGACCCCAAGCTTCGAAAGGAATTCGATTTTTCGAAGCAAGCTTTGGTGTGCGTTTCCAAAAACAAGAATGAGCCAGAGTCCCATACAGAAAGTTCGGTAACTTTCGTGTTGCACAGTGTTGATCATTATTACGACGTGATCAACGAGTTGCCAGCTTGCGACGAGCTTCTCTCCGACCTGCTCGCCTTCTTCGCCGACCGCCTCAAAGTGCAACTGCGCGAGCAGGGCGCGCGACACGACCTCGTCGACGCCGTTTTTTCGCTCGAAGGCCAGGACGATCTCCTCATGATTGTCCGCCGCGTCGAGGCGCTGGCTGCATTTCTCGACACCGATGACGGCAAGAACCTGCTCGCCGGCACAAAACGCGCGAGCAACATTCTCGCGATCGAAGAGAAACGGGATAAGCGCACGTTCGACGGCGCGCCGGATGTCGCGCTCTATAGTCTCGCCGAGGAAAAGGCGCTCGCAAAGGCGATCGATCAGGTGAAGGCGCAAGCAAGCGCGGCCGTCGCACGCGAGGATTTTGCCGGCGCAATGAGCGTGATGGCAACGCTTCGCCCGCCGGTCGACGCGTTCTTCGATAAGGTGAGGGTCAACGATGAAAACCCCAAGATGCGCGAGAACCGCCTGAAGCTCTTGAACCAGATTCGCGCCGCCACGCGGGCGGTCGCCGATTTCTCCAAGATCGAGGGTTGATCATGGACCCTGCGACTCTCGCGGCCTACGATCACGACGCCGCCGCCTTCGCGAAGGATTGGCATGAGCAGTCGGCTCCGACCGATCTGCACGAGATCGTCGCGCGCTTCTTCATCCGGGGCGGCAAGACCTGCGATATCGGCTGCGGCAGCGGCCGCGAGGTTGCCTGGCTCACCGTCAACGGTTTTGCTGCCGAGGGTTTTGATGCATCCGACGGCCTGCTGCGACAGGCGCAGGATCGCTATCCGCAGCTCAAATTCGGCCATGCCGAGCTGCCGGAGCTCCAAGGCATTGCGGCCAACACTTACGACAATGTGCTCTGCGAGACGGTCATCATGCATCTCGAGCCTGCACGGATTGCGCCGTCCGTTTGCCGCTTGCTCGATATCGTCAAGCCGAATGGCATTCTTTATCTGAGCTGGCGCGTGACCGAAGGCGCCGATTTGCGCGATGGTCATGGCCGGCTCTATGCGGCTTTCGATACTGAGCTGGTACGCAGCGCCTTGACCAAAGCAATGCTGCTGCTCGACGAAGAGGTGGTCAGTGCTTCGTCGGGAAAGACCATTCACCGCCTCGTCGCGCGGAAAGCGGGCTAGAGCATGGTCCGGAAAAGTGTGAGGCGGTTTTCCGGAAAGATCATGCTCAAACAAGAAGCGAAAGCGCGATGGCGATTCAACCTAATCCCATCGCGCTTTAGCTGCGCAAAAAGAACCCCACCCGGCGGGGGGAACCGGGCAGGGCCTTCTTGTCCGGCGCCGCTGCGGCTATCCGGACAATTTGGTGATGTTCTGTTCGACCGGAAACATTCGATGACATCACTCAATGACTTGAACGATACGCCGCGTGCGCGGCTCAACCAGGACGGTCTCGCCGTTCACGACGGTGTAACGATAAGGTGTCGCCACAAATGACGGCGGGACATCGTAAAAAGTGACGCCATCGTCGGGCAGCACGGTGCCAACAGCGATGGTGCCGGGAATTGTGTGATTCGGAATTCGCTCGCCGATGACGTATTCACGAAAGGCCGGATAGGATTCCGCCGCGATACCGGGGGCGTCCTCCACGATCACGCTTGTGCCGGGCGCCACGCCCACGGTTTGCGCGTGCGCCAGGATCGGCGCATTGGCCGCGGCCGCGAGAGCGACGATGGCAAGGATGTTGTTCCGCATGGGGGCGACTCCAACTTCGAAAGTATCGACCGGCTTGCGCCGGTATGCCACTCGCGCCAATGCGTCTCGCGCGGTATCGTTCCGCGGAACACCGCGTCTTACGCGCAACAATTTTCAGCAATATAGAAGATCAACGGAACCCGATGAGCGGCGTCGGCGTCTCCTATTTCGGAACCCGCACCGCTAAGATGCTCTCCCCGATTCGTTTTCCCGCATCATCCGGAGACAATTCAAATGGTCATCACCGCTGCGCATGTGCCTGCCATCGTGGCTTTGATCGCAGGCATTTTGATCCTCATCATGCCGCGGCTCCTCAACTTCATTGTAGCCATCTACCTCATCTTCGTCGGCCTGATCGGACTCGGCCTGTTGCGGTGGCTGCACCTCTAGCGGGCAAAAACCGGAACCCGCCGGCTTGCGCCGGCCGGCCCAAAATGTTGTAACGCGCGCAACCTCTCGTTCATCCCGTCCATCATCCCGGATCGTAGCAAGCCATGGCCAAAGCCCTCGCGAGATCGAAGAAAATCGCTGCGAAATCAAAGCCATCCACGCCAGCCCGGGCCAAATCCGCGGCGCCGGCGCGCAAGGCTCTGAAAAAGGCTGCGGCCAAACCCGCGCAGGCGCTGAAAAAACCCGTACCAGCGCTGAAAAAGCCCGCAGCGGTCAAGAAGCCGGCGCCGGCTTCCAAAAAGGCCGCCACGCCTGCGCCGAAGAAGGCAGCGCCCGCGGTCTCAGCCGCGAAGCCCGGCAAGTGGGTCTATACCTTTGGTGACGGCAAGGCCGAGGGGCGTGCGGAGATGCGCGACCTCTTGGGCGGCAAGGGCGCAAACCTCGCCGAAATGGCCAATCTCGGCTTGCCGGTCCCGCCCGGCTTCACCATTCCGACCTCGGTCTGCACGTACTTCTACGAGCACGACAAGACCTATCCGAAGGAGCTGAAGGCACAGGTCGAAAAAGCGCTGGATCATGTCGGCAAGCTCACCGGCAAGAAGTTTGGCGATCCCAACAATCCGCTGCTCGTCTCGGTGCGCTCGGGCGCCCGCGCCTCGATGCCGGGCATGATGGATACCGTGCTCAATCTCGGTCTCAACGATCAGACCGTCGAGGCGCTAGCGGCGATGTCGGGCGATCGCCGCTTCGCCTATGACAGCTATCGCCGTTTCATCACGATGTATTCCGACGTGGTGCTCGGCTTCGAGCATCATCATTTCGAGGACATCCTCGACACCTTTAAGGACAGCCAGGGCTATTCTCTCGACACCGATCTCTCGGCGGAAGACTGGGTCGAACTGGTCGGCCGCTACAAGGAGGCGGTAGCGCGCGAGACGGGCAAGGAATTCCCGCAGGATCCGCACGACCAGCTCTGGGGCGCAATCGGCGCGGTGTTTTCATCCTGGATGAATGCGCGCGCGGTGACGTACCGCAAGTTGCACAACATTCCGGAGTCCTGGGGCACTGCCGTCAACGTGCAGGCGATGGTGTTCGGCAATATGGGCGAGACGTCGGCGACCGGCGTTGCCTTCACGCGCAACCCCTCGACCGGCGAGAGCAAGCTCTATGGCGAGTTCCTGATCAACGCGCAAGGCGAAGACGTGGTCGCGGGCATCCGCACGCCGCAGGAGATCACCGAGGACGCGCGAAGAGAATCCGGCTCCGACAAGCCCTCGATGGAAGTCGCGATGCCCGATGCCTTCAAGGAGCTGACGCGCATCTATACGCTGCTGGAGAAGCACTACCGTGACATGCAGGACATGGAGTTCACGGTCGAGCGCGGCAAGCTGTGGATGCTGCAGACCCGAAACGGCAAGCGCACGGCCAAGGCGGCGCTGAAGATCGCGGTCGAACTCGCCAATGAAGGCCTGATCACGAAAAAGGATGCCGTGTCGCGCATCGACCCCGCCTCGCTCGATCAGCTCCTGCACCCGACCATTGATCCCGCCGCCAAGCGCGATGTGATCTGCACGGGTCTTCCGGCCTCGCCCGGAGCGGCATCCGGCGAAATCGTGTTCTCCTCCGATGAAGCCGCCAAGCTCCAGGCCGACGGCCGCAAGGTCATCCTGGTTCGTATCGAGACCAGCCCCGAAGATATTCACGGCATGCACGCCGCCGAAGGCATCCTGACGACGCGCGGCGGCATGACCTCGCATGCGGCGGTGGTCGCGCGCGGCATGGGCAAGCCCTGCGTTTCCGGCTGCGGCAACATCCGCGTCGACTACGGTCGCGGCACCATGAGCATCGGCTCGCGCACCTTCAAGACCGGTGATGTCATCACCATCGACGGCTCACTCGGCCAGGTGCTGGCCGGCCGCATGCCGATGATCGAACCGGAGCTGTCGGGCGAGTTCGGCACGTTGATGGGCTGGGCGGACGAGGTGCGCAAGATCGGCGTGCGCGTCAACGCCGACACCCCCGATGACGCGCGC
Organism: Bradyrhizobium sp. STM 3562; assembly: GCF_045571435.1. NCBI lineage: Bacteria > Pseudomonadati > Pseudomonadota > Alphaproteobacteria > Hyphomicrobiales > Nitrobacteraceae > Bradyrhizobium > Bradyrhizobium sp. STM 3562. The sequence goes on along the minus strand of NZ_CP120694.1, from coordinate 7,050,738 downwards.
ACCGCGATCAAGTTCGGCGCGGAAGGAATCGGGCTTTGCCGCACCGAGCACATGTTCTTCGAGGAGACGCGCATCCGCACCGTGCGTGAGATGATCCTCGCCGAAGAGGAGCAGGCGCGGCGTGCGGCGCTCTCGAAGCTGTTGCCGATGCAGCGGGCCGACTTCGTCGAGCTGTTCGAGATCATGAAGGGCCTGCCGGTCACCATCCGCCTGCTCGATCCGCCGCTGCACGAATTCCTGCCACACACCCATGCCGAGATCGAGGAAGTTGCGCGCGCGATGAACACCGACCCGCGGCGGCTGTCCGATCGGGTGCGCGAGCTGTCGGAGTTCAACCCGATGCTCGGCTTCCGCGGTTGCCGTCTGGCGATCGCTTATCCTGAGATCGCCGAGATGCAGGCGCGCGCCATCTTCGAGGCGGCGGTCGAGGCCGGAAAGCGCACCGGCAAGGCGGTCGGGCTCGAGGTCATGGTGCCGCTCATCGCGACCAAGGCCGAACTCGATCTGGTCAAAGCGCGGATCGATTCGACCGCACAAGCCGTCATGCGTGAGACCGGGGCAACGCTCGCCTACCAGGTCGGCACCATGATCGAGCTGCCGCGAGCGGCGCTAATGGCCGCCGATATCGCGAATTCGGCGGAGTTCTTCTCCTTCGGCACCAATGACCTGACGCAGACGACGTATGGCATCAGCCGCGACGACGCGGCGAGCTTCCTCGGCACCTACATCGCCAAGGGCATTCTCGAGGTCGATCCTTTCATCTCGCTCGACCGCGACGGCGTCGGGGAGCTCGTCAAGATCGGTGTCGCGCGGGGCCGCAAGACGCGGCCCAACCTGAAGGTCGGCATCTGCGGCGAGCATGGCGGCGATCCGGCCTCGGTGGCGTTCTGCCACGAGTCCGGTCTCGACTACGTTTCGTGCTCGCCCTATCGCGTGCCGATCGCGCGGCTCGCCGCCGCGCAAGCGGCGAACGGGAAGACGGTCTCCAGCACGGCGTGAGCTGAGTTAGGGCGAAGCATAGGCACTGCATAGCCGTTCACAACTGTCATTCCGGGGCAATGCGAAGCATCGAACCCGGAATCTCGAGATTCCGGGTTCGTCGCTGACGCGACGCACCGGAATGACGTGCTCAACAACAAGCGTTGTTGAAGCCACCCGTAGTCACACGGGTCACAGTTCCCTAACCATATTTCTTGACGCGATCTTTACCAGTCGCATCCAGCGGCCATTTACCAACGGTGTCGAGATCAGCGCGCAGAGGCGCGCGTTTGCTTGCGTGTGTCGCGGACGCCACGCCGATTAACGCCCCAGCAACCTAAATTAGTTACTACCGCAAACGGCCGAATTGCACGGATGTACTGCGTTCGGTTCCTGACGTGTGTAAGCGTTGCGTGAGCGTATCAATGTCAGTCGTGCGTAACCGGCCGAAGGGCGTGCGGTTCGCGTCCTTCGGTCTCGGCCTTTGCATCTTTGCAATGGTGCCGAACGAAATCGGCTATCAGGACATCGCTTCGCTTTTGGCGCGCCAGCCTGGCGTCGCCGAGCGCTGGCAGAAGCGGGTGTTTTCTGCGGCCGCGTCGATCCAGCTTGCCACTTACAGTTTCGCGCGGCCGATCGGCACATCCGCGCCGCGGAGCGCTGCTTTGCTGCTGGCGAGCTTCGATCACGACGGTCTGACAGGAGCGGTGACGCGCAATCCGGTTTTGCAGACGCCGCCGCGCTATCAGCCTTCCGATTTTCCCAAGGTCGATCGGACTTTGAAGGGCGACCGTCTCGTGGTGACGCCGCCTGCTCCGGCGGAGCAGGCAGCTCCCGCCGAGAACCCGCCCGCGTCTGAAAATCCCCCGACGCCCAATTTTTCGATCGCCGGCGCCAAGACCGCCGCGCTCCCGTCAGCAGCGTCCGGGGGACTCGACCCGGAACTGCAGGAGGCGCTGAACGCGCCGCCCTTGTCGCAATACGACATCTCGCTGTCCTTGGAAGCGCACCCACTGGACGATCTGAAGAAGGCTCCGGAGATCCTTCCGGCTGAACCTGCGCCTTCGCGGGACGATGGTTTCAACGTCAACACTGCGAGCCTTTATTTCGGTACTGCCTCGCTCGGCGGCTCCTACGAGAATATCGAGCGCTGGCAGCCCGGCGAAGAGCCGCTGATCGTCAGCCCCAGCGTACAGCCCGATCCCGATCTGAAGGTGACGGCTTCGCTGCCGCTTTCCGGTGATGCCGCCAAGGAAACCGAGAGCGGCGAAAGCATCGCCCCGAAGGGCGAGGTGAACGCCGATAATCAGCGCACCAAGACGCCGGCCGAGCGCCTCGGCCTGTTTGACCCGAAGTCGCGTGCAAAGGCGGAAAAGTGCTTGGCGGAAGCCGTCTATTTCGAGGCTCGGGCCGAAGCCGTGCGTGGCCAGATCGCGGTGGCGCAAGTGGTGATGAACCGCACCTTCTCCGGCTACTATCCGACCACGGTCTGCGGCGTGGTCTATCAGAACAAGTACCGGCACTACGCCTGTCAGTTCACCTTCGCCTGCGACAGATATCCCGACGTCATCCGCGAGCCCGACATGTGGGAGCGCGCGAAGAAGATCGCCAAGGCGATGCTGGACGGCCTGATCTGGTTGCCCGAAGTCGGCAAGTCGACCCATTACCACGCCTATTATGTGCATCCGTCCTGGGTGGCCGAGATGAAGCGGATGTACAAATTCGGCGTGCACACGTTCTACCGGCCGAAAGCCTGGGGCGACGGCAGCGATGCGCCGAGCTGGGGCACGCCGCAGCAGACCGCCGCGATCTCGGCGGAGCTCGCCGAAGAGGCGAAGAGCGAGGCCGAGATGTACCCGAACTCGGTGCGGCGATAAGGGGCAATCGTTGTGTACCGCTGCCGGCCGCTTCGGTTTCTCTCCGTCACCTTGAGGAGGCGCGTAGCGCCGTCTCGAAGGGCGACGGCCCGGCTCTCGCAGCGGGGCCGTTCATCCTTCGAGGCTCGCCTGCGCGAGCGCCTCGGGCTGACGGGGTAGCCATTCACGCCTCGATATCCAGCGCGATATCGAAATTCGCCGCGGAATGCGTCAGTGCGCCGGAAGAAACATAATCCACGCCTGTTGCCGCGATCTGTGCAATCGAATCGAGCGTGACTCCGCCGGAGGCTTCGAGAACCACGCGACCTTCCGCCATCCGCACTGCTTCGGTGAGCGTTGCGATATCCATGTTGTCGAGCAGCACCGCGTCGGCGAGCCGGGTCTCCAAGACCTCGCGCAATTGCTTGAGCGTGTCGACCTCGATCTCGATCTTGACGAGATGGCCGGCGTGGGCGCGGGCACGCTCCAACACCGGCCTGATGCCGCCAGCGACAGCAATGTGGTTGTCCTTGACCAGGATCGCATCATCGAGGCCGAAGCGGTGGTTGAAGCCGCCGCCGCAGCGCACGGCGTATTTTTCCAGCGCGCGCAGGCCAGGCGTGGTCTTGCGCGTGCAGCAGATGCGCAGCTTGGTGCCCGCAGTGCGACGCACGTAGTCGGCCGTCAGCGTGGCGATGCCGGAGAGGCGGCCGACAAAATTGAGCGCGGTGCGCTCGCCGGTGAGCACCGCGCGCGCCGGTCCCGAAATGGTCAGTACATGCGTACCAGCGGCAACGGACGCGCCATCGCGGACATGGGCCTGCACGCGAACCTCGCTCGAAAGCTTTTGGAATACCGCGACCGCGAGCGGCAGGCCGGCGATGACGCCCGGCTGCCGCGCCACCATAACGGCTTGGGCCTTGGTGGCTTCGGGTATGGTGGCGATCGATGTGACATCGCCGGCGCGGCCAAGATCTTCGTCGAGCGCACGCACGACGGCTTCGTCGATCGCGAGCTGCGAGAGAAATGCGTCCGAATGCGGAAGCGAAGCGGGTGTCGTCACGTAGTCCTCCTCAGGCCATCATCGGCTGCACGGCGTCTTGCGCGCTTTCGTCGAGCGCTCGCGCGATCTCCCGCGCTTGCGTCAACGTTGTCATCGTACGGCGGGCCAATGCCTTGCTTGGCGCCGGATAGTCGTCCCGGTAATGTGCGCCGCGGCTTTCGCGGCGGTTGAAGGCGGAGGCCGCAACCATGAGCGCCGTTGTCGCCATGTTGCGTAAGACGACATTGCCCGTGTCGCGTTCGAGCGCGGCGAAGGCGCGCACGGCTTCCGCAAGATGTTCGCGATCGCGGATCACGCCGACATGCGACGTCATCATGGCGCGTAGGTCGTGCACGGCTTTCGCCGGCAAAGCGCAGTTGCGCGGGGTGGGTTGTTCGGTCGTCGGCCGCCTCGTCGACGAGGCGATGCGGCCTGCAATGTCCTCGGCGATGCGCGCGGCGAACACGATCGCCTCGAGCAGGGAATTGGAGGCCAATCGGTTGGCGCCATGCGCGCCGGTCGACGACACTTCGCCGGCGGCCCAGAGTCCTTCAATCGAGCTGCGGCCGCGTGCATCAACGGCAATCCCGCCCATGTGATAATGCGCGGCGGGCGCGACCGGTATCGGCTGCCTCGCCGGATCGATGCCGGCCGCCATGCAGCTTGCGTAAACGGTGGGGAATTTGTCCGCGAAGCGATCGCCCAGCGCCGCGCGGGCATCGAGAAATGCACCGCGGCCAGCGACGATCTCCGCGAACACGCGGCGAGCGACGATGTCGCGCGGCGCGAGCTCGGCGAGTGGGTGAGCCGCTCGCATGAAGCGCTCGCCTTTGTCGTTGATCAAGGTCGCGCCTTCGCCGCGCAGGGCTTCGGTCGCAAGCGGCGCCGGATCGCGACCGACCATGATTGCTGTGGGATGAAACTGGACAAATTCGGGATCGGCGATGACGGCGCCGGCGCGCGCGGCGATCGCAACGCCAAGACCGCTTGCCTCCTGCGGATTAGTGGTGACTGCGTAGAGGTGGCCGATGCCACCGGTCGCGATCACCAGCGCGCGAGCTGCGATCGTTTCCGGGCTCGCCATGTCGTCGCCGCGCTTTCGCAATTGCAGTCCCGTCACCGCGTTGTCCTCGGCTAGCAGCGCCTCGGCCACAAAGCCTTCCACCACGCGGATCGATGGCGTGTTGCGCACCGCGTCCGTCAGTGCAGCGATAATGGCTTGTCCGGCCATGTCGCCGCGCACATGCACGATGCGTCGCGCTGAATGCGCCGCCTCGCGGCCAAGCGCCAGCCGGCCTTCGAGGTCGCGATCGAACGGAACGCCGTAGCGGAGCAGGTCGTCGATTCTGTCGGCCGCTTCGCGGGTGAGGCCGAGAGCGATCCTCTCATCGACAAGCCCGGCGCCCGCCGCAATCGTGTCAGCGGCATGTGCTTCGGCGCTATCGTTCTCGGCAAGCGCGGCAGCGATGCCGCCTTGCGCCCAGGCCGTCGAGGCGCCTCTCCCGAGTGGCGCCGCCGAAATCAACGTGACCGGTCGCGGCGCCAGTTTTAGTGCGCAAAACAGGCCTGCGAGACCTCCACCGATGATGACGATGTCGGTTGCGCTTTTCAGATTCTGAATTGAGTTGCTCATGCCTGTCACCTTGCGTCCTGGCGAACGCCAGCCCCATAACCAAAGCCGGCGTCGTTTCGTGGTTGTCTCTCCTCGCCCCGGCTCGCGGGGAGCCTGGCATCGGACCGCGCATTCGCGTGGGACCCGTTGGCTCGGTCGGGACGACGGAGCTAGTTCTTCAGATTGATCATTCGCTCGACCGAACGTCGCGCGCGCTCCGCGATCACAGGATCGACGGTGACTTCCTCGCGCAGGTGGACCAGGCTCTCCAAAATATTGGCGAGCGTGATCCGTTTCATGTGCGGACACAGGTTGCACGGCTGCACCATTTCGATGCCGGGCAGCTCCGCGCGCACATTGTCGGCCATGGAGCATTCGGTGATCATCACCAGTCGCTTGGGATGCTTGTTGCGCACCCAGTTGATCATATGCGCGGTCGACCCGGTGAAATCGGCTTCTGCGAGCACATCCGGCGGGCATTCCGGATGGGCGATGATCTGAACGGTCGGATCGGCTTGGCGATAGGCGCGCAGCTCATCGCCGGTAAAGCGTTCGTGCACTTCGCAGGCGCCCTTCCAGGCGATGATCTTCACGTCGGTTTTCGAGGCGACGTATTTCGCCAGATATTGGTCGGGCAGGAAGATCACCGTCGGAGCGTTCAGGCTCTCAACCACCTGCACCGCGTTCGAGGACGTGCAGCAGATGTCGACCTCCGCCTTCACCTCGGCCGAGGTGTTGACATAGGCAACCACGGGCACGCCCGGGAAACGTTCGCGCAGCAGCCGCACGTCGGCCGCGGTCAGGCTCGCGGCCAGCGAGCAGCCGGCGCGCGAATCCGGGATCAGCACCGTCTTGTCCGGGTTCAGGATCTTCGACGTCTCCGCCATGAAGTGGACGCCGCATTGTATGATGGTCGAGGCCCTTACCTTGGTGGCCTCGATGGCAAGCTGCAGAGAATCGCCGACGATATCGGCGACGCAGTGGAAGATCTCCGGCGTCTGGTAATTATGCGCGAGGATCACCGCGTCGCGTTCGCCCTTCAGTTCGTTGATCGCCTTGACGTAGGGGGCCATGAACGGCCACTCGATCGGCGGAATGACGTGCTTGACCCGCTCATACAGAGGCGCCGTGGCACGCTCGACGTCGCTGTTCCATTCCAATGCCGGTGCGGGCAGTGCGCGAGGGGGCGAACTGGTCGCGGTCCGCGGCGGCAGCGTTGCCACCTGCGTCCGCTCAGTGGCGAAATCTTCGGGTCCGTAAATTCCGGCGATCGGCATGTCAGCCTCCCTGTTCACGTTGCCCTCCCAGCGAATATACTCAATTTGAGTATATATTGGCGCTGAGAAACCCGGCCTTAGCCGGGCCGGTCATCGTTTCCTGGTCTCGGTTTAGCTGGAGCGCCGCAGCGTCGCGGAACCTCAGCACTCGAAGGATAGCTGTTATCCTCAAGATGAGCAAAACGAATATAGCACGGGCCTCCGCATCGCGCCAGATCCGCGCATGATCAATTCAGCGTAACAGACCGGTGCGCTTTGCAGGGCAGCCCTGCGCAATGAAATTCCTTTTAGATGACGGTTGGCTTTTCATGCAGATGCATTAATCCTTGGAGACCTCCGGGGTCGCCGATTCCGGAGAGCCGCCAAAGGACGGAGTAGGGGAAACTGCATGTCGACGACTGATCTTTCGCCGGCTCCCGGTCGTGCCGGTTGGCGCACGCCGCCCGTCATCATCATCTGCGGCTGCGCCATCGCCTTGTTGAGCTTCGGCCCGCGCTCCAGCGCCGGCTTCTTCATCAAGCCGATGGGGCAGGAATACGCTTGGGGCCGCGACGTGTTCGGCCTCGCGCTCGCCGTGCAGAACCTGCTGTGGGGCCTCGGTCAGCCGCTGGCCGGTGCGATTGCCGACCGCTTTGGCGTGCTCAGGGTGATGATCGTCGGCGCCCTGCTTTATGCCGGTGGGCTGGTGCTGATGCGTTACGCGGCCACGCCTTTCTCACTGGATATCGGCGCGGGCGTGCTGATCGGCTTTGGCTTGGCCGGTTGCTCCTTCAATCTGGTGCTGTCAGCGTTCAGCAAATTGCTGTCGCCCGAGCGACGCGGGCTCGCGCTTGGCGCAGGCACCGCGGCTGGGTCGTTTGGACAATTCCTCTTCGCGCCGTTCGGCGTGGCGCTGATCGACAACTTCGGCTGGCAGACGGCGCTGATGGTGTTCGCGGGCCTGATGCTGCTGATCATTCCGCTGTCGCTTGCGATTGCAACGCCGCCGGCGCTCCCCGCGAGAGCCGGCGCTGGGGACCAGCAATCGTTCCAGACGGCGCTCGTGGAAGCGTTCGGCCACCGCTCCTACGTGCTGCTGGTGCTCGGCTTCTTCACCTGCGGCTTTCAGCTTGCTTTCATCACCGTGCACCTGCCGGCTTACCTTGCCGATCGCGGCATCACCGCGCAGACCGGTGGCTGGGTCATCGCGGCGATCGGACTGTTCAACATCATCGGCTCTCTCGGCGCCGGCTGGCTGCAGAATCGCCTGCCCAAGCGTTACATCCTGTCCGCCATCTACTTCGTGCGCGCGCTGGCGACGGTTGCCTTCATCTCGTTTCCGGTCACGCCCATATCCGCCATCCTGTTCGGCGCGATCAGCGGCCTCATGTGGCTGTCCACGGTGCCGCCGACCTCCGCGCTGGTGGCGCTGATGTTCGGCACACGTTGGTTCTCGACGCTCTACGGCTTTGCTTTCGTCAGTCACCAGGTTGGCGGATTTCTCGGCGTCTGGCTCGGCGGCGTGGTGTTCGAAGGTTTCGGTTCCTACACCCCCGTTTGGTGTCTGTCGGTGCTGTTCGGCGTGCTCTCCGCGCTGATCAACCTGCCGATCGTCGAAAAGCCGGTGCCTCGAGCCATTGCGCAACCGGCCTGATGGGCTAAAACCCCGGCAAGCAGACGTTTTAGGGAGTTTTGCCGTGGCAACGTTCAAGGCGATCAGGATCGACAAGGCCGACAAAGGCACCACCGCCGCGCTCACGCAATTCGACGAAGCCGAATTGATGGATGGCGACATCGCCGTCGCTGTCGAATGGTCGACCTTGAACTACAAGGACGGCCTTGCCGTCACCGGCAAGGCGCCGGTGGTGCGGCGCTTTCCCATGATCGCGGGCATCGATTTCGCCGGAACTGTCGCGCAGTCCTCCCACCCCAACTGGAAGCCGGGTGACAAGGTCGTTTGCACCGGCTGGGGGATGGGTGAGACCCACCTCGGGGCCTATGCGGAAAAGGCACGGGTCAAGGGCGACTGGCTGGTGCGTTTGCCAGATGGGCTGTCGGCGCGGGAGGCCATGGCGATCGGCACCGCCGGGTTCACTGCCATGCTCGCGGTGTTGGCGCTGGAAAAGCACGGGCTGTCGCCGCAAGCCGGTCCGGTGGTGGTCACGGGCGCGGCGGGCGGCGTCGGTTCGGTCGCGACGGCGGTGCTCGCCAAGCTCGGCTATCATGTCATCGCTTCGACCGGGCGGATGTCCGAAGGCGACTATCTCAAGGCCCTCGGTGCGGCCGAGGTGATCGACCGCAACGAGTTGTCAGCTCCTGCCAAGCCGCTGGGCAAGGAGCGTTGGGCGGGTGGGGTGGACAGCGTCGGTTCGACCACGCTCGCCAACCTTCTGTCCATGACCAAATATGGCGGGGCCATTGCGGCATGTGGCCTTGCCGGGGGCATGGACCTGCCGTCATCGGTCGCGCCGTTTATTTTGCGCGGGGTGTGCCTTCTCGGCATCGATTCCGTGATGTGCCCGCTTGCTTTGCGAAAAAATGCCTGGGAGCGCCTGGCGCGCGATTTGGATCGGGCAAAACTCTCTGAAATCACTCATGAAATCGGCTTGGACCAAGTCATCGGGATGGGATCGAAAATCCTTGCTGGCCAGGTTCGCGGGCGCATCGTGGTAAAAATTGTCTGAGGACGTTCAGACTTTACCAACCAAGCTGCTCCAATGTTGCCACGGTTAGTATGGTAAGCAGCGGGTAAAGAAGGCAGACTTGCTCGCGCTGAGTTAAGTTGGAGTTGCAGCATGCTTGCGCGTATCCTGTTGGGCACCGTCACCGCCGGCGCCATGTTTGCACCTGCGCTCGCTGGGATGATGACCGCCGACGAGGCCCGCAAATTCGTTGCCGGCAAGGTCTTCGCCTTCACCTGCGTTGACGGCACCCGCGGTGCCGGACGCATTCTCGATGACATGGGCGCGGCAGGCGCCGTGCAGTTCTCCGGCTCCGGTCCGATCCGGCATGTCCGGCTGCCCGGCAATACCCTGCAGATTCGCGGCCAATCGGTATGCGCGTCATTGCGCGGCCTGCCGTTCGAGCCCTGCTTCAATCTCGATAAGAAGGACGAGGTCAGCTTCCGCGGGTCGGTTGCCGGCATGAGCTTCGCGTATTGCGATTTCCACCACGAGGGCGGGCACCAGATGCTGATGGCGCGGGCGGTCGCGCGGCCGCGCTCGCGTCGTGCGGAGCAGACGGGCTCTGCCAATGCTCCGCGGGCAGAAGTCGCGGCACGGGTGGAGACGCCGCAGGTCGAGAGCGCCAAGCTCGAGCCGGTCAAATCCGAGAAGGCCGAACCCGCAAAGCCGGACCCCGCGCCCGAGCTGCGCCGCTCGACTGAGTGACTCGAATCCAGTGAGTTTCTGGATGTGGCGCGCGGCGCGTAAGGCGCCACGCATCCGCTGATAACTGATCGTCTTTCCGGCGCATTGATCATCCGCTCGTCTTTCGTCAACGCCGGCCGCGCACCCGGAGGCCCGGAGCAGGGCGCTCCTGCAGCACCTCGCGGCGGAAGCGAAACAGCGCGGCGGGCCGCCCTCCCGTTTGGGTCGACATCACGCCGGTCGGTTCGACCAGGGCGCCGCTCTCCACCAGCCTGCGGAAATTCTGCTTATGCAGATGCCGCCCCGAGATCGCCTCCACGGTGCGCTGCAGGTCAGTCAGGGTGAATTCGCCCGGCATGAGTTCAAACACCACCGGCCGATATTTCAGCTTCGCGCGTAGCCGCGCGATCGCGGTCGCCAGGATCCGCCGGTGGTCGAAGCGCATGGCGACACCGAGCGGCGGTAACGCCGGCCGCGCCAGCGCCGCGGGACGTCCGTCGCGGCGCGCTTCCTCGACGAGGCCCGCCTCGTAAAGCAGCTCATAGCGGTCGAGCACGCGCTCCTCGTCCCAATTCGCGCCTTCGGTGCCGAAATAGAGTTTGACGCGGTCCTTGCGCGCCAGCGCGCGCGCGGTTTCCGGCTGCTCGCTTTGACCGGCCCACGCCGTCAGTTCGGGAAGAATGTGGCGTTCGATGATGTCGGGGCGGGCCTGGCGCCAATCCTCCCAGGGGAAGAAGCGATACCACGGCTCGAAGCTTGCCCGCGGCGCGGGCGTGGCGCTCTCCGCGACCTTGCGGGTCAGCGCCAGATAGCCGATCGAGACGACATGGGCGTCGGTATCGGCAGCCTGCGCGTGGCGGCCGCGGTCACCGAAGGTGTAGAGCTGCTCGACATAGCCGAGACGCAAGCCGGTTTGTTCTTCGACCCACGCGCGCAAGCCGATCTCGAAGGTGCGGTGCGCGACCGCATCGAAGGGACCGAAGGGCAGGCCGGTCAGCTTGCCATCATCCTGACCGGACGCGGTCAGGATCAGCGGCTCACTGTCCTCCATGGCGACGATTGCCGCGGTCAGGCCGATCTCGATCGGCTTGAGAGCCTGTTCGCTCATGCCTGCTGCCCCGAATCCGAACGCGTCAGCCTCGGGGCGAGAGTCTATCACGTGGCCTCAATCGAGCTCGACCCGGAACGGCCGGCCCTCCACCATCATCGATGCGGGACCGATCGCATCGAGCGCGCGCAGCATGCGGCCCTCGCGCCCCAAGGCCTTATCGGCGAGGCTCACGATCAGCCGGTTGGGCGAGGCGATCGGCGAGGCGGCGCGGATCTGCCGGGCGATCGCCATCTCATCGCGGTGCGGATTGAGCGCGCAGGCGGCCGCAAAGGCGCTCGCGGTCGAGCGGCTGACGCCGGCATAGCAATGGATCACCAGCGGCGCGGCGCGGTCCCAACTCCGGACGAAATTGAGAACCTGCTCGACGTGCTCCGCCGATGGCGCAACGAAGCCTTCCATCGGCTCAATAATGTCGTCCACCGAGACCTTCAAATGGTTCGCCTCGAGAATCGACGCCGGCCGCTGAACCTGATCGACTTTGCCCATCACGGTCAGCACATGGCTGGCGCCCGTCAAGCGTACGATTTCGGGCAGGGCGGCGAGCGAACAGACGTGTATCATTGGCCTCCTTATATCGAACTTGCGGGGTGGGCTAAGCTGGGGCGTCGGGAACTCACCAAGCCAGTGGGTCCGGCGCGCGAGTGCCCTTGCCCACCTTAAAATTACGCGGGTAGAGCCGTTTGAAAGCACCTTCGCCCCTCCTATTCAACCCTCCAGCGCCTTGAAACGGGCCAGGAACCGCTTCTCCGCCTTGACCGCGCTCCAGGGGGTCAGATAATCGCGCATGGCGGTTTCCGGCAGGCCCGGATCGCGGCCGAACAGCCGTTTCGCTTCCTCCTTGGAGAAGCCCGCCAGTTCCGTCGCCTCCAGATAGGCCGCGCCGCGATCGGCGGCCTTGATCTGCCGTTCGATGTCGCCCGACAACTGCGCCGGCAGGCCGAAGCGAACGTGAATTGCCGCAAGCAAGCGCTTTTCGACTGCCTTGTAATCGCCTCCCAACACCGCCTTGAAGGGTGAGATCATGTCGCCGATAACATATTCCGGCGCGTCGTGCAGCAGTGCGGCAAGCCGCACGCGTGTATCAACGTTGGGATTTTCCGCGCGCATCACGGCTTCGACCAACAGCGTGTGCTGCGCGACCGAGAAGATGTGAGCGCCGGTCGTCTGGCCATTCCAGCGCGCGACGCGCGCGAGCCCATGGGCGATGTCGGCGATCTCGACGTCGAGCGGCGAGGGGTCGAGCAGGTCGAGCCGGCGCCCGGACAGCATGCGCTGCCAGGCGCGTGGCTGCTGAACCGGCTTGCTTGCGCTCGCTTGATTTGCGCTCATTTGACGGCAAGGCGCGGCGCGCGGTGTTGCTTGCCGCAAGTCTCGTGACAGAAGCAGTTGACGAGATGGTCGTTGACCATGCCGGTCGCCTGCATAAAGGCGTAGACGATCGTGGGGCCGACGAATTTGAAGCCGCGCGAGGCAAGCTCCTTTGAAATCTTCACCGACAGCGGCGTCGAGGCCGGGACGCTCGCCGTGGTCTTGAACTGGTTGACCTTGGGACGTCCGTCGACGAAATCCCACAGAAACTTGGCGAAGCCGGGACCCTCTTCCATGATCTTCAGATAGGATTTCGCGCTCTCGATCGCGCCTTCGATCTTGGCGCGGTTGCGCACGATGCCGACATCGTTCATCAGCGCATGGACCTTCCTCGCATTGTAGCGTGCGATCTTTGCGGGTTCGAAGTCGTCGAAGGCGCGGCGGAAATTCTCGCGCTTGCGTAAGATCGTGATCCAGGAGAGGCCGGCCTGGAAGCCGTCGAGGATCAGCTTCTCGTAGAGCGCGCGGTCGTCATATTCCGGTACGCCCCATTCATTGTCGTGATAGGCGACATAGAACGGATCGTCCCCCGGCCAGGGGCAGCGGATCTTGCCGTCGGAATGCAAGCGTGCGGACCGGCTCATGCCACGCTCTGCTTGTTGGCTTTGAGCACCGCGTCCGGATCGGCGAGGCGGAGCGAGAGTCCGCCGGCCATCAGCGGCTGGCCGGCGATAAGCGCATCGGCGACCCGATCGATCCGCACCAGGGCCAATCCGCTTCCGCCTGCCGTCGAACCGACGGTGCCGACCTGCTTGTCGCCGGCGAGGATGGTCGCGCCCGTTTCCGGCGAAGGGCCGTCGAGCAGGATCTTGACCGTGCGGGTACGCGCGGTGCCGCGATGCTGCATGCGCGACACCACCTCCTGGCCGACATAGCAGCCCTTGTCGAAATCGACGCCGTGCAGCCGGTCCATATTGGTCTCATGCGGGAAGGCATCGCCGTATATAAAATCCATCCCGCCGCGCGGGGCGCCGCAGGCGATGCGGTGGGCCTCGTAGGTGCTCGCATCGACGAGCTCGGCGCCGATCAGATCGGCGACCTTCTGGGCGAGATCTCCGGGCGCGAAAATGCGAACGCCGAGTTCGCCCGCGCGCGGATCGCCGAAGGCGAGGTCGGGTTGCATTGCGGGTGTTCCGTCCCAGGCGGCGAACACGCCGAGGCTGCCAGCGAGGTTTTCCAGGGCGACCTTGGCCCGCAACTTGTAGAAACCGAGCTTGGTGGCCAGCGTCTGCGCAAGCGCACGCGGGCAGTCCAGCAGAAAGCCGCCGCCATGGCCGGAAGGCGCCTCCGTGATCAGGAAATCGACGATGATCTTGCCCTGGGGTGTCAATAGCGCCCCGAACCGGCCCTCTCCGGGCTTGAGCTTCGTCACATCAGTGGTAACGAGGCCATTGAGGAAATTGCGCGCGTCCTCGCCGGAGACCTTGACCACGCCGCGGTCGGGAAGAAACGCTGCTTTCATCGGGTTCTCTTGAAGTTCTTGTTGGATACGGCACCTAGCCGATATTACGTCGCAAGGTAAGCCGCTAAGGTGCGCCCAACAAGGCCTGCGCGACCATACGTTTCGCCAATACGTTTCGCCAAAGCGGGCATTGAGGATCCATGAATCAACGATTTGATACCATTCTAAAGTCCGGTACCGTGGTCAATCAGGACGGCGAGGGTGTCCGCGATATCGGGATTACCGGCGGCCGGATTGCCGAAATCGGCGCGCTCGCGAACGCCTCCGCCGCCGAGGTGATCGACTGCAAGGGTCTGCACATCCTGCCCGGCGTGATCGACACCCAGGTGCATTTCCGCGAACCGGGGCTCACGCATAAAGAAGATCTCGAGACCGGCTCCCGCAGCGCCGTGATGGGCGGGGTGACGGGCGTGTTCGAAATGCCGAACACCGCGCCCCTGACCGTCACCAAGGCGGCGTTCACCGACAAGGTCCGGAGCGGCACCCATCGCATGCATTGCGATTTCGCTTTCTTCATCGGCGGGACGCGCGAGAATGTTCAGGCTCTGCCTGAACTGGAGCGCGCGGCGGGCTGCGCCGGGGTGAAGGTCTTTATCGGCTCCTCGACCGGGGCGCTGCTGGTGGAGGACGACGAGAGCCTGCGCAGGATCTTCCAGGTGATCCGCCGCCGCGCTGCGTTTCACGCCGAGGACGAATACCGTCTCAACGACCGCAAATCCCTGCGCATCGAGGGTGACCCGCGCTCGCATCCCGTCTGGCGGGACGAGACGGCGGCGCTGATGGCGACCCAGCGCCTGGTCGCGCTGGCGCACGAGACCGGCAAGCGCATCCATGTTCTGCACATCTCGACCAAGGAAGAGATCGAGTTCTTGCGCGGCCACAAGGACGTTGCGTCCTGCGAGGCGACGCCGCATCACCTGACCATGGCGGCGCCGGAATGCTACGAACGGCTCGGCACGCTGGCCCAGATGAACCCGCCGGTGCGCACGGCCGATCACCGCGAGGGCATCTGGTACGGCATCAGCCAGGGCATCGTCGACGTGCTCGGCTCCGATCATGCGCCGCATACGCTGGAGGAAAAAAGCAAGAGCTATCCGGCCTCGCCCTCGGGCATGACCGGGGTACAGACGCTGGTGCCCATCATGCTCGACCACGTCAATGCCGGACGGCTGTCGCTCGCCCGTTTTGTCGATCTCACCAGCGCAGGACCCGCGCGGCTCTACAACATCGCCTGCAAGGGCCGCATCGCGGCCGGTTATGATGCGGACTTTACCATCGTCGATCTCAAGCGCAGCGAGACCATCACGAACAACTGGATAGCCTCGCGGGCGGGGTGGACACCCTACGACGGCATGCGCGTCACCGGCTGGCCGGTCGGCACCTTCGTCCGCGGCAAGCGCGTGATGTGGCAAGGCGAACTGGTGACGCCATCGCAGGGCGAGCCGGTGCGCTTCCTGGAGACGCTGAAGCCGTAAGGTTTGATTGGCGATATTGCGCATCCGGGCCCCATGGTTCGAGACGGCGCTTTCGCGCCTCCTCACCACGAGGATTGGACAGTGTGCCGGACATGAGGACCTCATCCCCAAGGAGCCGCCAACGCGTCCGCGCAAAGCGCGGCCGATGATAGACTCCGCGGCGTCGCGAAGGATGGGCCATGAGTGATGCGGCGGCCATGACTTCGTGTTCCCGCGGCGCGTAGCACCCGAGTCTTGCATCGGGACGACCCTCTCGAAAATCAGAGGGCGCAGGGAATGCCGGGTGCTGGCTGCACCCATGGTCCCCGCGCGAAAGAAGTGCGCGGGGCGTTGACCACAGGTTCAGCCGGAGCAGTCCGGCATTCCCTGCGCAGTGGTTTTACGGCTTACTTCGCGCTCTCCCCGGTGAGCCAGACTTTGTTGTCACCGTCGCCTGCGAGATGCGCAAAGCGCATCTTCGCGAAACTTGGCGCCAGCCTTGGGGCGCCAGGACCACACGACTTCGCCGTCCGCGAAAGATGCCGTTCGTCGTTCGGCACCCTCGCGTCCACCGCATCCCGCACTCAACGTCCGTGACGACGCGTACGCCCCTCATCGAGGTGGGACGCGAAGGAGAATGCGACTGATTTGGGGTCATCGCAAAGCGATTTATTTTCGCGCGACATCTTGAAAACGCCGATCAGATTGAAGGGCTTCATAAAATTCGATTTTGCGCGCATGCGACTTCGCTGCGCTTCGTGCAGCTACCGGCTGGGATTTCCGCCATTCGCCTCGCCAGGACGCTGCGGCTCGCTCGGTCGTCCCCCCAAGGCTTCCAAAATGACACGCATCGCTTCGATCTCCTTGCCGAAGCCGGCCCAATCTCCTGATTTCAGGCGCTCCATTGCCTGGTTGTAGTGATCGAGTGCCTGCTGCGCGGAGCCTTCGTGCGATGCTTGCGTGGTCGGCGCGGGGCCAGGTTCTGTGAACAGCGCCGACAAAGCCTCCGATAGCGTCTCCTTCATCACCACGTGTTCGTCGTAGGCCGCGATCACCCGCTTCAACTCCGGCAGGTGTCCTTGTTGGGCCCGCAAATAGAGCGGCGACACATAGAGGATCGAGTTCTCGATCGGGATCACGAGGAGGTTGCCGCGGATCACCCGCGATCCCATCTGGTTCCACAGCGTGAGCTGTTGGGAAATCTCGGTATTCTGGTTGATGCGCGCTTCGATCTGGAACGGACCATAGACGAGCTTGTCCTTGGGAAATTCGTAGACGATCAGCTTGCCGTAATCGGGCGGGTCACAGCGTGCGGCAAGCCAGGCGATCATGTTGTCGCGACGGCTCGGGACCATCGGCAGCATGAGAAAGAATTCGGCCTGCGGCTCGCCCGGCAGCCGCATGATAATGTAGTAGGGGGCCATCATCGTGGTGCCATCGCCACCCGGCTGGCGCGGGAATTGCCAAAGATCCTCGCGATTATAAAAAACGGCGGCGTCTTCCATATGGTAGGCCTGATAGATCTGCGCCTGGATCAGGAACAGGTCCTCCGGATAGCGGATGTGCTTCTGCAAGTCCGCAGGCATTGCCGCGAACGGCTTGAACAGAGTTGGAAATGTGCGCTGGTAGGTCGCGGCGATCGGATCGCCCGGGTCCATCAGATAGAAGGCAACGGTGCCGTTGTAGGCGTCGATCACGACTTTCACGGAATTGCGGATGTAGTTGAGATCGAGATCCTGCGCGGGCTGAGCGGAGGGAAAATACGAGCTCGTCGTGTAAGCGTCCTGTATCCAGAACATCCGCCCCTCGCTGAGGACGAGGTACGGATCGTGATCCAGCCTCAGAAAGGGAGCGATCGTGCGCACCCGCTCCTGAATGTTGCGCCGGAGCATGATACGGCTGTCGCCCGTGATGTAATCCGTGAGAAGCAGGTTCACGTCGCTGAAGTATTGGGCAAACAGGGTTCTCCTCAACAGTCCCGCTATCGGAACTCCACCGCTTCCGTTGTAAGCGGCATAGACGTTATCCTTTCCTTTGGGGTAATCGAACTCCGCAACGGTGCTCTTGACGATGACGTAGCCGTCGCTCTCTTCACCGTAATAGATGCGCGGCTCGCGGATCTCGGGGCCGCCGTCCGCAACGGGGGGAATATCGCGCAAATAGAAATATGGCAGCCCCTCGGCGCTCTTGCGGGTCACCGGGCTCATCACGGCGCCGTTGCCGTGCGTAAACAGAATATGACGGTTGACCCAGGTCTGGGCATTCGGCGGCAGCAGCGAGGGTCGCAGTTCGCGCGCCGAGAGCATCACGCTTTGATAGGAGCCGCCCAGCCAGTAACGATCGACATCAAGGTCGTGAAATTTGTAGTACGTTCGGATCTCCTGGAGCTGAGCGTAGGTATCCGATAGGGGGCGCCAGTCCCACAATCTGATATTGTCGATGGTCGCTTTGTTGGCCTCCAGCGTCTTGAAGGTCAGGGTCTGTTCGGCCGCAAACGGTTTGGCGGCGATCCGATCGAGATCGTATGCCTGTCGGGTCAGCGCGATATTGCGCGCAATGTAGGGCTTCTCCAGCTCGAGCTCGCTTGGCTTGACGAAAAAGTGTCGGAACAGCGAGGGGACGACGCCGGATAGCACAAAAGAGCCAAGGGCGATGACCAGGATCGCGGCTACCGGAAGCCAATAGGTTCGCGCACCCAGGTTTGCGAACGCCATCAATGCGGCGATCAGCGAAAGCACAATCAATAACCACAGCACCGGAAGCTGCACGTGAACGTCCGTGTAGCTGGCGCCAACGACCACGCCATTGTCGCCATAGAGCAGCAAATAGCGATCGAGCGCGTAGGACCACGCCTTCACGAGAAGGAGCAGAGCGAGCAGAACAGAGCCGTGAGCGATCGCTGCCGGTGGTGCAGATCGGCGATGGGTCGCAGGCGATATGTCGCTGTAGGTCCAGTAGATCGCTCCCGCGAACAGTGCGCTCAGCAGCAGCGTCAGCACCATCCAGTTCTTGAGCCTGATATAGATGGGCAGCGAGAAAAGATAAAAACCGATGTCCTTGCCGTAGAGCGGATCGTTTGAACCATACGGGACCTGATAGAGATAGCGCAGCACTGTGGCCCAGTCGTCGGCTTCTCCCGCGGCGACCAGGATGGCGATGAGGCCCGCACCGGCGACGATGATGTGAGGCCACGGCAAGCGGTCGCGCGCGAGCGCAAGCGGGTCGGGCGGCGGTTGCCGTCCGGAGGTGGTGAGAGGGGGAACGGATGTCGCTCGGGCGAGGCGGAGCGCGACCCACCCGTTCAGCCAAAGAATGATCCACGTTGCGATGAAGACGCCGCCAAACAGCGCGGCTTGGGCGCGGAGACTGGTCCAGAAGACCTGCAAATAGCCAACGGAGGAAAACCAGAGCCAGTCGACCAGGACGTCGCCTGCGATCTTGAACAGCAGCCAGCCAATTCCGATGACGATCGCGGCAATGATCCACCCTGCCAGGACGCTTCGCCCCGGGACCTTCGGCGGCGGTCCGGTAATCCCGATCGTCATGATGCAATCATAGCAGAAGCCGACGCGGCCTAGCGGATTATCGCAAACAGTGATGGCGCTTCGCCGTAGCGTCGCCGGCGGCGCGAAAGCAAAGCCCTCCACGAGCTTCGCCCCGCATCCTCGCGATGTCGCCGTCGCCGGCATCCGTCGATCGCGTTGGAGCGCCCAAGCCCGACGTTGCGAGGAACGAAAGCAACGACGCAAGTCCAGACTTCATCCGTGGAGAAAGCCTGGAAGATTCGCTGGCGCGCGCGCTGACCTCGCAGACCGGCGCTTCTTCGCTCGGTGCGCTCAGCCTGGCGACTGCGCTAGCGCGCTCGTCGGCGGCCGATCGCCACGCCCAAGAGGAACGCGATCAACAGCGAACCGAGAGGCGCTTCGCGGGCCACGTTGGTGAGAATGCTGAGCGGCATGCCGGGCTTGCGGCCAGCTTCGATGGTGTCGCTTACCCAACGCACGCTCCCCCTTACTACGTCGGCGACCTCGGCAGTTGTGGATTTCGGCTCCGGCGCCGGGTCGAGGCCGTCATAAAGGAAGGGCGCGAGCGGGATCTCTTCACTCACGGTTCATCTCCAGGGCGATGCGCGGCCGAAGGTGGCCTCGTTCGACAGCGCAAGCTAGCCGTAATAGCGCCGCGGGCGGCGCGCGGGGCGCGTCATCAGCAGCGCGAGCGCAAAACCGATTGCACCCGCGATCAACATCGAGCCCAGCGGATTCTCCTGCACCCGTTTCGCAAGCGCCTGCGAGCCCTCGCGGAAGCTATCGCCGCTGTTCTCGTAGGCCTGCCTCGCGTAGCCGGCCGCGGTATCGGCCGCATCGCGCGCGGCATCCTTGGCCTGGCCGTAGAGGTTCTGCGCCGTGCCCGCAGCCTCGCGGACTCGGCCCGACGCCTGGGTTGTTGTATCACCGGCGATATCGCCGACCGTGCTTTCGACCCTGCCAGCATAATCCTGCGCCGTGCCGGCAACGCGATCCTTATCCATGGCATACTCTCTCGTAAAAGAAATTTGCCAGAGCTAACCGGCAGGAACAGTTTCGGTTCCCGTAACGAGCATCGGGGCCTCGCGCCCCCTAATCCGACTGCGTCATAAGCGGCTGTATCCCCTCATCCTTGGGGAGCCTGCACTAGCCAAGCGTCTCGAAGGATGAGGCCGGCATCCGGGCCTCATGGTTCTCCCGGTGGTGCGCAGCATCGTCCGGAAACGGCGCATTCGCGCCTTCTCACCGCGAGGGTTTACTGACGCCGGAAGACTAAGCAGGCCCACCGATCGCGCGTTGCAGCAGTTTGGCAGGCTCGGCATCGTCGCCGGCCCAGGCAACGAACTGGTCGGGTCGCACCAGGATCAGGCGGGATCGGTATTTCTCCCGTCCATCGCTTGCGGAATCCCTGATGACCTTCAGCGGAATGCGGCGCTCGGCAGCCGCCTGTTCGAATGCCGCGGCCGCGTTCGCTCCGAGATCGATCAGCGTGAAGCCGCTGCCCAGTTCCTCGAACACGTTCCGGCCCGAGGATAGAGGCTGCGGCGTCAGATGATGACCGGGCCGCGCCGCATGGGCATGGGAGCCGATCGCGCTGCTTGTGGCGCCGGCCGGGCCCCATACGATCGGTGAGCCCTCATAATTCGGTTCAAAAGCGTTCACCTCGGCGCGCGCACCGGTCTGTCGCTCGCGCCAGGCTGTTTCGAAGTCGGCGCGATCGCGCGCCGGATCATGCTTTCGCAGAAAGTCGCGGTCCTCAAAGATCGACTTCTCGATGAAGTCGCGCGCGGTGGAGGCGAAGACGGGGCGCCGTTCCGCGTCGTAACTGTCGAGCAGGCCCGCGCCGCCCCAGCCTTGCAGCGTGGCGGCGAGCTTCCAGGCGAGATTGACGGCATCTTCCAGGCCGCTGTTGACGCCATAGCCGCCATAGGGCGGGTGGCTGTGCGCGGCGTCGCCGGCGATGAAGACGCGGCCGGCGCGATAAGTGTCGGCAAGCGCGAAGCGCAGGTCCCAGAAGCCGATATGGTCGAACTCGACGTCGAACTCGGCGCCCGCCGCTTCATGCAGCAGGCGGCGAAAGTCGAAGTTGTCGCGCGTCGTGGTCGCTGGAACGGGGGCGTGGAAGAACCAGGTGGAGCCGAGATCGACGCGTCCGAAGAACTTCCAGTAGCCGCCCAGCTCCGGATGCAGCACGTTGTAGAAGGATTTGCCGGGATAACGCTCCAGCAGGCGATGCAGGCGGGTGGAGCGGAACACCAGGAGCACCATCAGGCGGTCGTGATCGGATCGGGTCTGGGTGATGCCCGCCTGCTCGCGCACGGTGGAGCGGCTGCCGTCGCAGCCGACGACATAGTATCCGCGTAAGCTGCGCCTTTCGCCGTTGCGATTGACGATCTCGACGCCGACGCCGTCATCGTCGGGGCGGATGGCTTCGCAGGTCCAACCATACAAGGTCTCTATGGCCGGGATTTGCGCCGCCCTTCGCCGCAGCACGGCTTCGGTCGCGTATTGCGGCAGCCGCTCATTGTCAGTGAAATAGAACGGCCGCACCAGCTCGCGCTGCAGCCAGTCGTAGCTGTAGCCGCCGAGCAGGGTGCCGTAGCAGGTCATGCCGCCGATGCCGTAATTCCGCGGGATGGTGCGCGCGGCGCGCAACTCGTCCTCCGCACCCCAGAAATAGAAATGCTCGAGGGTGCGCTGGGTCAGATTTTGCCCCTTCGGGATCGGCTGCAGATCGGTGTAGCGCTCGACCACGATGGAGCGGACGCCGCGCAGGCCAAGATCGATGGCAAGCCCGATGCCGACCGGCCCTCCACCGACGATGACGATGGGGGCATGGACTTGAGCTGTATTCGACATCTTGGCGTGCCCTCGCGATTACGAACCGCCCTTTGCGTCGGCGGCTTCTCCGGTCGCTCCATGCCGGCAGCGAGGTCCCTCGTCAACCATAAAATCTCACAATTTGAGATTTACTGGATCAAAAATCTCCGCTGAAACAGTGCTTGCGGCGACACGGACCTCCTCCGTGATGCGGTCGATCAACTCGCCCTTCGCCTGCTGGCCGCCGATGGTGAGGCAGAGGCTGGCCACGGGATAGCCGGCATCGAGGATCGGGGCGGCGATGCCGATGGCCCCGGGGGTGACTTCGCCAAAGGCTATCGCAACGCCGGCCCGTTTGATTTCCTTCAGGACCCTCATGACGTCCTCCGGCCGCTGGCCGAGCCCGACGCTGCGAAGGTCGTCGGCGTAGCGCACGATCAGCGGGATGAGCCGCTGCTTGGGCAGGAACGCCATGATGGAGCGGGCGATCGCGCCGCGTCCCATCGGCATGGGACGACCGCGCGGATAGCTGCTGACGGGATTGGGGACCGACGATTCCGAGGCGACGCAAAGCATCTTGTCGCCGTACCAGCGCACGATCAGCGCGGTGCAGGGATGCGCGGCCGTGAGCCTTGCCAAATGCGGCGCCGCGGCGGCGACCAGCGGATCGGCGCGGCGGCTCAGATAATCCATTTCCACCACGCGCGGGCCGAGGGTGAAGCGGCCGCCGCGCGTCGGCATCAAGAGCCCGCTTTCTTTCAGGCTCTTGAGATAGCGATAGAGCGTCGGCCTGGTGTAGCCGAGTTCGCGCATGAGTTCGTCTGACGTCCAGAGCGGCCGGCTCTCGCTGAAGAGGTCCAACACCGCGAGCACCCGATCCTGGCTGTTTGTTTTCCCCACCGTCCGCTTCATCCAACTGGCGTCAGAGATCCCGATAGCCCGCCGCGGCGCGCCAACAAACGGAGCGCCGGCGAG
Organism: Bradyrhizobium sp. STM 3562; assembly: GCF_045571435.1. NCBI lineage: Bacteria > Pseudomonadati > Pseudomonadota > Alphaproteobacteria > Hyphomicrobiales > Nitrobacteraceae > Bradyrhizobium > Bradyrhizobium sp. STM 3562. The sequence goes on along the minus strand of NZ_CP120694.1, from coordinate 7,027,912 downwards.
CGGGATTGATTTATCTAAAATCTCACTATAGGAGATTTTATCAAGAACTATAGTTCAGCCCGACGGGCCTTGCGGAGGAAAATCGCACGTGACCATTGCCGTCAAGGAGAGGCCCGCGTCCAACGTCATTGACGTTCCCGACCATATCGACCGGCAGCCGGTCGGCGCTTTCCAGATCAGCCTGCTGCTGATCTGCGCGGCGGTCCTCTTCATCGACGGCTTCGACACGCAGGCGATCGGCTATGTCGCGCCCGCCGTGGCGCACGAATGGAAGCTGACGCGCGGCGCGCTCGGACCGGTCTTCAGCGCGGGATTGTTCGGGCTGATGATCGGCGCCTTGGTCTTCGGCACCATCGCCGACCGCATCGGCCGCAAGCGCATCATTGTTTTCAGTACCGCCGCCTTTGGCATCGGGACGTTGCTCACCGTTCTTGTCCAGGATGCCACGTGGCTGATGGCGCTGCGCTTCCTGACCGGCCTCGGGCTCGGCGGCGCGATGCCGAACGCGGTCGCGCTGACCTCCGAGTTCAGTCCGCACCGGCGCCGCGCAACCATGGTGATGGCGATGTTTGCGGGATTTTCGATCGGTGCGGCGCTCGGCGGGCTGCTCGCGGCGGCTTTGATCCCGGCTTACGGCTGGCGTTCGGTATTCCTTGTCGGCGGTCTTGGGCCACTCTTGCTGCTGCCGGTGCTGCTCTATGCGCTGCCGGAATCGATCCGCTATCTCGCCTTGCTCGGCGGGCGTGATCGCGAGGTCGCGGCGCTGTTGCGCCATATCACGCCGGCCATGACCGTCAGCGAGGATGTCCGCTTTGTCGTGCAGGAGCCGAAGCTGACCGGTCTGCCTGTCGCGCATCTGTTCGCGGAGCGTCGGGCGGTCACGACCTTGTTGCTCTGGGTCGTGTTCTTCATGAGCCTGCTCGACCTCTATCTGCTGGCGAACTGGCTGCCGACGGTGCTGAACGATCTTGGGGTCTCGGTCGCCGCGGCGGCCGCGATCGGTGCCATGCTGCAGGTCGGTGGTGTGGCCGGCACCTTCACGCTGGGCCGCTTCATCGACCGCTTCTCCTTCCGCGCGCTGGCGGTGACTTACCTTGGCGCCGCGGTCGCGATCGCCGCGATCGGTCTCACCAGCCATTCGATCGCCTCGGTCACGGTCGCGATCTTCGTCGCCGGGTTCTGCATCGTCGGCGGCCAGATCGCATCGAATGCGCTGACGGCGACATATTACCCGACCGCCATTCGCTCGACCGGGGTGGGGTGGGCACTCGGGATCGGCCGGGTCGGTTCGATCGTGGGGCCGCTCATCGGCGGGATGATGCTCGCGCACCAGATCGGCGCGCAGTCGCTGTTCGCAATTGCCGCCGTTCCCGCGCTGATCGCGATGGCGGCGGCGCTTCTGCTGGTGCGCGTGGCGTGAGCGGCTGCTATTGCTTGGCGAGCGCCAGCGAAAATTCGCCGTTGCGGACGCGCGCGGGCAGGCCTTCCACGAATTTCGACACCGCATCCTCGCCGTAGGTGCCGACCAGCTCGGCGAGCGCGGCGAACAGGCTGGCCTGCGCAAGGCAGTCGCCATCAACACCGTCGTGGCGCGCCTCGGCCCAGGCCTCGTTCAGATAGCTGAGCGCCGCCTGCTTCTGCTCGTGGTCGGGCAACGGATCGCGGGCAAGATGAAACGGCATGGGACGGCGCAAACCAAATGAGGAACAAGACTGACGCGTTTTAGAACGGCAAGGCGCGTCCAACGCGGGACAGGTGTAGCACGCGCAGCGGGGCCGCCTAGACCAGTTCTTTAGGAAAGGTTAACGGCGGTCAATAATTTCGGGGAATGGTTCCGGATGCCGCCTTAATTCGCATAGCGCGCAGTGAGGTCGCGGGAGATCTTGGAGCCCTCGTCGATATAGCGGCGGATCGCAACCAGCGCGGCCGGCGTGCAGGTGCGATAGGTCTGCTGGAAGCCGTTATAGCCACGGTTGAACGCGGCGATCATGCGGGTGCGGCGCTCGCCCGAGGGCGTTTCGGCGTCGATCAGCGCCTGCATTTCGCTGCGCCATTTGGCGCCTTCATTGCTGCCGCAGATGCCCCGGAGATAATGCAACGCGCCGAGGATCTCGGCGAGCCGCTGCAGGTCGCCGTCAAAGGGCGCAGCCGCTTCCTCGGCCCGTAAAGGCGCGGCAAGGCTGAGGCAGATCAGGAGGAGGGCGGCGAGGCGGCGTTTGGGCATGAAAAGGTCCGGCGAAGTCCGCCTGATAGCCCCTTAGATGCGCCGGAAGCAAGCCGCCTTGGCCCGGCAATTCAGGTCCGGATCAGCCGCGCCGCCGCCGCGAGCATCTCGGTCAGGCCATCGGTGAGCTTGAGGTCGTCGAGCGCATCGGGCGCGAGCCACTTGAAATCGTCGAGTTCCGCGTTGAGCCGCGGCTCGCCCGCGCGCCAACGTGCGGCGAACGACATGATCAGATAATGCCCGCCGCCGCCGGCTGCGGGCAGCACCTCGCGCCACCCGGCAAGCCCGACAATGTCGATCGCAAGGCCGGTTTCCTCACCGACCTCGCGCCTCAGCGCCGTGTGCAGGGATTCGCCGAATTCCACCCGGCCGCCCGGCAGCGAATAGAAGCCCTTGCCCGGCGAGCGGGCGCGCCGCACCAGCAGCACCTTGTCGTCGCGGAAGATGGCCGCGCTCACCGCAAGCTGCGGATGCTGGGGACGCGCGGGCGGGGGAGGAGGTGCATCAGCCATCAATGGGTCATGATGTAGTCGACATTGGCCTCGGTGCCGCCATTGATAATACCACCGGCGGCCGCGACCAACTCCTTCAGCCAGCTCGTCGCCTGGATGGCGAGCTTGGCGCGGGTCTTGTCCTGCTGCACCTGCCCCATGGCCTCGCTGACCGCGGTCAGGATATTGGTCATGGTTCCTGTGATGTGGTCGAACTCGGCGCGAAGCTCCGGGTCGGCCGATTCGTAGGCCCAGATCGCAAGATCGCGCGCCTTGAAATTGGAGGCAATGAAGTGCTCGGCGTAGGAAAGCGGCCGCCATTGCAGGAAGTCATCGGCGCATTCCGGAATGTCCGGAATCATCTCGAGCAGCATGATGGCTTCGTTGAAGTGGTTGAGATAGTCGGTGGCGAGCCCGGTGCGGGGATTGATGTTGGCGGCCTTCAGCGCCGCCGCGCGGGCTGCCTCGTCGGCACCCGTCATTTGCGGCGGTAAGGCGGATGTTTCGGATGGTGCGGCCGATGGGGTCATCATGCGCAGTGTTTCGCAGGCCGGGTTAAAAGCGGCTGAACGGATGCCTATTTAGGCGATCATAATGTGCGGACGATTTGTCATTACTTCGCCTCCAGAGGCCTTGCGGCGGATTTTCGGCTATGCGGAGCAGCCAAATTTCCCGCCAAGGCATAACATTGCGCCGACGCAACCTATACCTGTCGTCATTATCGAAAATGGCGGAAGGCATTTTCGGCTGATGCGCTGGGGGCTCATTCCGTCCTGGGTCAAGGACCCGCGCCAATTCTCGCTTCTGATCAATGCGCGATCGGAGACGGTGCTGGAGAAGCCCGCGTTCAAGAATGCGATCCGACGACGACGCTGCCTCGTTCCCGCCGACGGCTACTACGAATGGCAGGCAGCGGGCGGACGCAGGCGGCCCTTCTTCGTCTATCGCCGCGACAAGCAGCCGTTCGGGCTTGCAGGACTGGCTGAAACCTGGATGGGACCCAACGGCGAGGAAGTCGACACGGTTGCCATCGTCACCGCGCCTGCCAGCCGCGATCTTGCCGTGCTGCATCCTCGTGTGCCGGTCACGATCGGGCTCGACGATGTCGCGCGCTGGCTCGATTGCAGCGAGGATCGCGCCGAGCCGGTCATGGCGCTGCTGGTCGGCCCGCAAGAAGGCAGCTTTGCCTGGCATGAGGTCTCGACGCGGGTCAATCATGCCGACAATGACGATCCGCAACTGCTGCTGCCGATCACGGACGAGCAACGTGCTGCGGAAGAAGCACCGAAGCCTTCGAAACGGCCGGTGCGCAAAGCACCGCCCGTCGTGACGGACGACGGGCAGGGAAGTCTGTTCTGAGGTTGGAGGAGACCATCGTCAGCATCAGCTTGAAACGAAGTTTCATCTATCGCCGTCACTCCTGAGGTGCCTCCGCGCACCGGAGGCCTCGATGGGCAACGGCCCGGCTGTCTGTACACGGGCCGTTCATCCTTCGAGGCTCGCTTGCGCGAGCGCCTCCAGCGACAAACGGCGATGCCGTTTGCGCGGGGATGACGGACTGACAGCGCGTCGGTTCAATCAAGGCCGATGCGCCTTAGCCGACCGGCTCTTCGTTTTTTGCTCCGACCAGCGTGAAGCGGAAGCTGGTGCCGCCGTCAGCTTGTGCCTTCGGGCTGCATCAAGGCTCCTCTCCGTCCGGCCGCGACGCTTGCCGCATGACGAACATCCTTGGCGCGCCCGAAACTACAGGACGCGGCGCTTGCAGGGGGGTGAGCCAGATCAAATCGAAGCCGGCTATCGCAGGCCGACGCAGCGAGCCGTAGCGGCTCCGTCATTCCGGGGCGATGACAACCGGCCGCGCAAAGCGCGGGCGGTTGCCGTCGAACCCGGAAATCTCGAGATTCCGGGTTCGATGCTTCGCATCGCCCCGGAATGACGGAACACCGGAATAAACGGCGCGTGGCGGCGCGCCTATGACAAGCATGCGTGCTTCGACAGGGTGGTGTGCTTCGAGAGGGTGGGCACGCTAGCGCTTTGCCCACCCTACAATGACTACCTGAAAATATTCAGCGCCGCGTGCTGCAGCAGCATGATCGTCTTCGCATCGGCGATGCGGCCGTCGGCGATCATCGCCAGCGCCTGGTCGATCCCGAGCTCCAGCACCTCGATGTCCTCGCCCTCGTCGACGAGGCCGCCGCCGTTGCCGATGCGCATGTGCGGCTCATATTCGGCGACGAAGAAGTGGATCTTTTCCGTCAGTGCGCCCGGGCTCATGAACGCCTCGAATACCTTATGGACGTCGTGCAGTCGGTAGCCGGTCTCTTCCTCGGCCTCGGCGCGGATGCGCTCCTCGGGTGAGGCCTCGTCCAGCAGGCCCGCGGCCGCCTCGATCAGAAGATCGTCGTGGCCGTTGACGTATGGAGGAAGGCGGAACTGGCGGACCAGCACCACCGTGCGCCGCGCCAGATTATAGGGCAGGATCGCCGCGGCATTGCCGCGGTCGAAAACGTCGCGCGTGAGCGTCTGCCACGCTCCATCGGCGCGCCGCCACGCAAAGCTGAAGCTTTTGAGCGTGCCGTGATTCTTGGAGAGCACGCGCTCGCCTGTGATGCGGATGCGATCGGAAACGCTCATGGCACCCCTGGTGGTGTGACGGCGATCACGGCGTCAGCGGGCGGCCATCGAGCCATTTGGCGAAAATGATCCGGGGCTGCTCGCCATAGCCGATCGATTCATAGAACGCGCGCACTGCCGTGTTTTCAGGACGCACCAACAACATTATTTTTTCGACGCCAGTCTTTCGCAGCCAATCCTCGGCTGCCTCCATGATGGTACGGCCAAAGCCCTTCTTTTGATGCCCGGGATCGACCGCGACGTAATAGACCCAGCCGCGATGGCCGTCATGGCCGACCAGCGCGGTTGCGACAATCGCTTCGCCCTCGCGGCCGACCAGAATGGTCGCGTTCGTGTCCCGCCGCGCCAGCGCGATGTCGGCCGCCGGCTCGTTCCATGGGCGCGTCAGGCCGCAGCGCTCCCACAAGGTGACGATGTCGGCGACATCGGCATCCTCGATCGGCGCGACCGACAGCGTCGCGCCAGCCTCCCTCGCAGACATGCTCACAACACCTTTCCGGGATTCATGATGCCGAGCGGATCGAGCATCGCCTTGACTTGCCGCATCAGCTCGATCGCGACCTTGTCCTTCACTTGCGGCAGCTCGTCACGCTTGAGCACGCCGATGCCGTGTTCGGCGGAAATCGAGCCGCCGAGCTTCAGCACGATATCGAAGACGACGGCGTTGACCTCATGCCAGCGCGCCAGGAAGCCGCCGGTATCGGCACCGATCGGCTGGCTGACATTGTAGTGAATGTTGCCGTCGCCGAGATGGCCGAACGGCACGGGCCGCGCCCCGGGGATCAATTTGACGACCGCCGCATTGGCCTCGGCAATGAACTCCGGCACCGCCGCAACCGGCACGGAGATGTCGTGCTTGATCGAGCCGCCTTCCGGCTTCTGCGCCGCCGACATTTCGTCACGCAGTTTCCAGAACGCGAGGCGCTGGCTCAAGTTTGCAGCGATCACAGCGTCGTCGATGATCTCGTCTTCCAGAGCCTTTGCGAGGATCGCTTCCAGCGTCGCGCGCGCATCGTCGCGCGGCGAGGACAGCTCCATCAGCACATACCATGGATGTTTACCAGACAAGGGATCGCGCACGTCGATGCCATGCCGGATCGAAAAATCGACCGCGATCTCGGCGAGCAGTTCGAAACTCGTCAGCGTGCCGGCCGCCTCGTTCTGCGAGATCGATAACAGCTTGAGCGCCTGCGCCGGCGATTTCAGGCCGACAAAGGCGGTTTCGATCGCGCGCGGCTTTGGAAACAGTTTCAGTGTCGCCGCCGTGATGATGCCGAGCGTGCCTTCCGCGCCGATGAAGAGGTTGCGCAGGTCGTAGCCGGTATTGTCCTTCTTCAGCTTGGACAGGAGGTTGAGCACGCGGCCGTCGGCCAGGACCACCTCCAGGCCGAGCGCCATCTCGCGCGCCACGCCGTAAGCGAGTGCCGTGGTGCCGCCGGCATTGGTGGAGAGATTGCCGCCGATGGTGCAACTGCCTTCCGCGCCCAGTGAGAGCGGGAACAGCCGGTCGACATCAGTGGCGCGCTGCTGCGCGACCTGCAGCACCACGCCGGCCTCGCACGTCATGGTGTTGGAGGCGACGTCGACCTCGCGGATCTTGTCCAGCCGCCGCAGCGAAATGACGACCTCGCCATTGTGCGGCGTCTGGCCGCCGACGAGCCCGGTATTGCCGCCCTGTGGCACGAGCGCAATCTTGTATTCGGTTGCGAGCCTGCAGATCGCAGCGACTTCGGCTGTGGACCCCGGCCGCAGCACCAAAGGCGAACGGCCATGGAACAGATCGCGTTCCTCGGTGACGTAAGGCTCGATGTCGGTCTGATCGGTGACCGCGTATTTGTCGCCCACGATCTTCTTGAACTTTGCGATCAGCTCAGGCGGGAGCGGCGGCACCGATGAGGATTGGACGATATTCATTGTTTGACTTTCTTGAGATCATTCCCGCCCTGCGGCTGCGCGGCGCAGCCGGTCGTTGATGGCTTCGCCCAAACCGTGTGGCGGAACGGGCATCACCGCGATCGTATGTGCATTTGTCGCGTCGAGCATGCGAAGATAACCAAAAAGATGGCTGGCTGCTTCAGCCAGGTCGCCGCTTTCCGACAAATTCATCGTCGCGGCTGCATGCTCCCGTCCTGCGACATCGGGCCTGCCGAAGGCGAGCAGGGCCTCGCCGGGCTTGAGGCTCCGTACATTGAGCCGGACCTTCGCTCGGGGCGCGTAATGGGACGTCAGCATGCCCGGGGCCAGGGGCTGCGCGCCGTCGCTGTCCGTATCAGCCGGCGCCTGCTTCAGAGGGCGATCGAGCACGCGCTCGATCTCCTCGCGCGGCACGCCGCCCGGGCGGAGCAGCATCGGGGTTCCGAAACAGCCGATGATGGTGGATTCGACACCGACCGCGACGGGCCCGCCATCGATGATCAGGTCGATGCGCCCCTTAAGATCGCTTTTGACATGGGCGGCCGAGGTCGGGGAAACATGGCCGGAGAGATTGGCCGACGGGGCCACCACCGGCTTGCCGAGCGCGGCGAGGATGGCGTGCGCCGTGGGATGGGCAGGAACACGGACGGCGATGGTGTCGAGCCCCGCAGTGGCAAGTTCCGCCACCTCGCAATCCGGGCGTTTCGGCAGCACCAGGGTCAGGGGACCCGGCCAGAAGGCCTGGGCGAGTGCGCAGGCGACCGCGTCGAACCGGCCAAGCCGCCGCGCCGCCTCGAAGCCCGCGACATGGGAAATCAGCGGATTGAACAGCGGCCGGCCCTTGGCCTCATAGAGGCGCGCGATCGCGGCCGAGTTGGTGGCGTCCGCGCCCAGGCCATAGACGGTCTCGGTCGGGAACGCGACCAGGCCGCCCGCGGCGAGGCACCGCGCCGCCTCCTTCACGCCCGCCTCGTCGGCCGGCAGGATCTTGGTGGTCAGGACCGTTTTCACGTGAGAGCAAATTCCTTACATCCGGCTTCTTGCGGTGGGCGAAACCCGACGCTATAAGCCGCGGTCTCAGTCGGAGTGTGGCTCAGCCCGGTAGAGCACTGCGTTCGGGACGCAGGGGTCGCAGGTTCGAATCCTGCCACTCCGACCAGAAATCATTAGGCTTTTTCTTCTGATTTCGATCCTCGGTCAAGTTGACCACCGTTTCGGCCACCGAAACGTACCGGCTCTTTTGGCCAATGGCCGCGGCCGCCCCATGCAAGAAGTCTGGGTGGTGATGGCCATACGTGTCCTGCAAGACCTCGGGTGACATGCCCAGGAAGCCTGCCGCCTCCCAGATTGGCACGCCACGCTGCATCAGCCACGTCGCAGCTGTATGGCGCAGGGTGTGGGGTGTGACCCTCCCGGGCAGGCGGGCAAGCCCCACGGCGGTCTTGAAGCCCTTTTTCACCGAAGCTACCGGCTTGCCGTTGAATTCAACAAAGCACTCTGCGATCAGCTTACGGTTCCACCAACGCCGAAGGTGGGTGAGCAGCCGAGGCGGGATGGGTGCTGGCGTCTGTCGCTTCTTGGTCGCTCGCTTGCCAATGGCCTTACGATAAAAAATGCCGCGCTCCAGATCCACGTACGAGCGCCCAGTTAGCGCATATGGCGACGCCGATGCGATCGCGCCTGCCCGAGTGCCAGTATACAGGCCGATCAAGATAAACCGCGCGATATGACGCAGAGGCCTTCGGTTCGTGGCGACCGGACCGCCCTTCGAGGTTCCCGAGTGGATCGTCTGCTTCTCGCGGTACCTCCAACAATGCCAAAGCAGCGCTGCGGCCTCCTTGCGGGTCAGCCATCGGTCGCGGGCCTCACCTTTGGGAGGGAGCGACACTCGCACTATGCCGCGGTGAAAGCCTTCCTTTGCGTGGTGATTGATCGCGGCGCGCAGTGTCTCAAGGTCGCGGCGAGCGCCACCCGGACTGCCGCGATGTTTGGTGTAGCCTGCACAAGTCTGGGCATTAACCTGCGCCAGCTTCTTGCCACCCCAATACTCGTTGAGCCGCTCAATGCGGGCCTCGATCTCGAACTGGTCGCCGGGCTCGCCAATGTCGGTCAGATAAATCGAGAGGACATCAGCACAATCGATGTCCTCAATGTCTTGGCGGCGCCGTTCGGGTTGATACTTACGAGCGATGTAGTCCGCTAGGGCTTGTTCTGCTTTTGCTGGCGGCTTTTTTTCAGACGTGCTCGCAAGGCATCCTGTGGCGATATGGCGATCGCCGTCTTTGATGATCCAGACGGCTTGGTGGATGACCTTGCCGTCTCTATATCTGGGCTTACGTTTGTAGAGCCGAGCTCCCTTGCTTGGACGCGGCATAATTTCCTCATTTCATTGATGGCTTCCAGGGTGGTGTAGTCTTTGCCGGCAATACGCTCTACTTGCAGGCGACCGCGCAGAGCTTCGCGCCGCAGGCCCGATGCTGTCATCGAACCGTCGGGAAAAGCCAGCTTTGCAGCGATGGAAAGGCGGAGTGGCGCGTCAGCGGCGATCCGGCTAGCAACAAGACTGTCGTCCATACCCACACACGTCTTCCGAAGTCCGAAAGGACTTCAGTTGCGGACCGGACGGTGTACAGTCGCTAACTAACGGACCGTCGTTGAGTTTTGGGTGTGGTGTAGAACGACGCGGCGAGTCTCTAAACGACTCACCACAGACCTGCCGATATATACAACGATCGAGCGAAGTTCAAGGTTCGCGTGCACACGTCAACCTCTGAACCGACCGACGCAGACCATTTTTGGCTTCCGCCTTATCGTAGCGTCGCCCGGGGACTTGATCTGCAGATTGGTCGGTACTATACCCGCAGCTAGGAGAGCGTGCGTATAGTGGACAGACGCCGATAGTCTCATCCTTTCTCTACTGAGCCAAAGTGCCAGTCATCACGTGGACGTGGACGTGGACTTCGCCCCGCTAGCTGCGGCCGATTTGGCATGTGCTCCGTAGATTCCAACTCAATCAAACGGGTCACACCTTGGTGTGCAGTGCTGGCGATCTGAGCCGCACTCTGAGCATGGGCAGCTCGTCTCTGAGTGCCATGAAAACCCGTTAAGAATTGAGACGTCAAAATGCCGCTTGGAAAACTGTCGAAAGAGGATTCGCTCGAAATTAGCCGATGGCTAAAGAACGTGAACTTCAAGAACCTTCATTTCGGGCCGAAAAAGAAGAAGAAAGAGAAGAATAAGTCTCCGTCACCGAAACCGCCGAAGGCCAGCCATGGCCCGAGCGCGGCAACCGAGGTGCTCATGGTCCTGCCGATATCTGAGATCGAAGTAGGGCATCAGTTGCTCGCACCAGATCTCGCGGCCATCGCTGAACTGAAGGCTTCGATTTCTCTGGGTGGCGATGTTGCGCCACCCATCGTAGTGCGCAAGGGACGAAATGGGACCTATCAGCTTCTAGACGGCTATATTCGTCTTGCCGCGCTCAAGGAGATCGGCTCGACGACGATATCAGCGATTGTTTGGTCAAACCTGGGCGACTGGGACGCCAAATTTAGAAGGAACGCCGGTCAGCGAGGCAGAGTTCGAACGGCGCTTGACCGCGCGCTGATCGACAATGACTTGTTCGAGCTGATGAAAGAGAAGGTGGCGCAAGATGCGACACCTCGTGGTGGGCCGCAGCCTGGCGAGCAGTACATCCGGAAGGTCGCAAAGAAGCTAAACCTTCCAAAAGACCGGCTTGCGAGGTCGCGAAAAATTGCCGGAATTGCCGTCGAGGTCCAGCAGAGACTTCGCGATCTGCGCTTGGACGACAACCAACGCTTGCTTCTTAGAATCGCCAAGGCGGGCGACGCTGCGAAGCAGATGGAGGTGCTTAACCAACATCAGGCTACGACGGCCGCTGGCTCCAAGGCTCGACTGCAAAAGCTGCAAACGTCAGGCGCCGGTACACCAAAAAGCGAAGCTCTCGATGGCGCCGTCCACCCGGACGGAATTAACAACCCGAAGCCGCCACAACTAACCCAAGGCGACGACAACCTCGCCGATTGCAAGGACGGCGAAGGCGGCGTCTTCGAACGCGACCTCCCTAACGACAGAGAGAGAAAAGTCATCATCCATATGAAGAGTTCGGATTTTGACGAAATCGATCAACATCCAGTGGGCACACGATATACCCTCTCGGCAATCTGCGTTCGCCAAAAGTCGTGTGATCTGACAGTCACAAAGGTTGAAAGGCTAACTGAGGGTGTCGCAACATCCGAAGTGGTTGGCGACGATTTCGAAGAATAATCTGACGACCACCGGTGGGGTGTCGCGTGCTTGTCGAAGCGGCACCCCACGTTTTTGCACCCCTTAGAATGCAGTGCGTGGCTTCACAGCGTGGGTCAGCCTCCGACACGACGCGCCTCAAAGATCAAACCTGTAAAATGCTAATTCAGAACACATAGCCGACGCGCTCAGTGGTTGCCCCGATGCGCGGTACTGCAAAGTGGAGAATTCAGCCTCTCCATATGGATTTGCTTGGTTCTGAATTCACTCAAAAACCAGCTAGGTCAACATCGCACATGACAACTTATCGCCAACCCTCGGAAACTGAACGCCGGGAGATACTCGTTGAAGCCTATTCGCACCGCATCGGTGAGCTGATGGATGAAGGAAGACGGGCTTACTACCTGAATTTCATGTTCAACCAATTGCCAGGGTCACGTCAGACACAGATGCATATCATGGCGCAAGAGGTGGAGCGAGTTCACTGGATCCTCATGCACCACATTGTCCGAAGGCCAAACGCGGAGCGCTTTGCGCATCTGCGGCCGCTGTTTTTCGGTTGCCCCGACCTTCCGGTCTTTAAATGGAATCGGGGCAAGGTTGGCCAGTCGGCGACGGCCAACGACGGGCTTCACTTCAATGTGGTTGCTCTTGTGCCGCCGCGGACCGATCCGGTCCTTCCGGTTGAATTTCAGTATTGGCTTCGGGGACCGCTGTCGCGCTTGACGGTGCCATTGGATCAGCACTTTCAGGAGAATGGCCGAAAGTATCTGAACCGTCGGTTGGCGCGGATCGATGTTACCCCAATCACAGAAGGCACTATGGCCGACTACACCTTGAAGACGTTCAAGCATGGCCGCATAGACGAGGGCTCCGTTCTCGTCCTGTAGCAGGAGCCCGAATTTGACTGCGAACGTCAGGCGATCACGATACTCGCCCGCAGCGCCGTGGAGTCGATGCAAACGCACATCACTGTGGGCGGGCTCAAAAGACCGCCCTTTCCTTCCATCGTGCGTTCATCGCCGGACAAATGCCGCTGCGATCCGTGGATTTGAAGAGGGCGCGGTAGTTCATGTTGATGCGCGAGGGGGTGCAGCCTGCTCGCTCTTTTGATGAAGCCTGCCAATTCTCGAGGCGACAATCCAGGAAACGTACAGTCGCTCGAGGCGATCATCTGCGAAAAAATGCGATCCGCAATCGAGCGATTTTGAAACTTGTAAATCTCTCCTAGAGGTCGCCGAACGCATGTCGCGAACGGGACACTCTCTGAGGAGAAGATGATGAGAAAAACGAACGCCAAGAATGCTTCGGTCCATGCCGGGGCATCTGACCTGCGCGGAAATCTGGTTACCGTTGATGATCAGGTACTGACACTGTTGGATCAATTGGTCGCAATGAAGCTACTCGTTGCATGGGAGGCAGAACTAGAAGCCCCCGCCTATGTCACTACTCACTACACCATAGGAAAGCGCATGAGGGAAATTGCCACAAAGATTTCAAGCGCTGCAACGACACACCCAACTGCATGATCGTGTGTAAGTCGTAGGAGACGGGCCGTGGTATACGGCCCGTCTTTTCTGCCTTCGAGATGATTGCGGCCGGACTAATTGATGGCGGCTTAATCCCAATCGCCACCAGTGGGTCTACGTTTCCGGTTGATGCCAACGGCCAAACGTGCGCACCCGGCCAGCCGGCCCCATGGTGTTACGCGTTTTTGGAGCGGCAGGTATCCTCGGAGCCAGTATACCCCCAAGAGAGGCACCCCGACCGGCCTCCTTGTTCGTGGTCGGAGCCGGGGAGTGCGGCCTCAGCCGACACGCCGACCGGCCTCGTGCCCTTGTGGGTGCCAATGTGAAGTTCACGTCAGGCATGGGGGCCGTCATGGCTCAGAGCAATGGCAAAACCCCTCTGCTAATACCTGTCTCAACATTAGCAATCGGTCGTAGCCCTTGGGGCGCTCCTAAGTCATGTTTTCTGGCAAACTGCTGGTCGAAAAACTCAATGCACGGTCGTCGAAATGATAGCGGCGATTCTGGTTTCTTCATCAATTCCAGCAGCGCGCGCAGCTTCCAAAATCTGTCTGTAGAGATCATATCCAATTCTCGGGATCAATAACTTGACTACCTTCCCAGTGCCGAGCACGTAGCCCAGCGGCAGTTTTCTGGCCAGCGCACTCACCTCGGGGGGCTGTCGGATGAGGATACGGCAGCCCACGTCCATAGCCGCGGAGACGATGCTGTCCTTTAGGACGTTGAATCGAGCGCCCCGTGGATGTCCTCGGTGGTCGAGTCTAAGGACATAGACTAGGTCGAACCCTGGCGGTTCCGATTTCTGGCCCATAAGAAGGTCCTCGTGTGAGCGGTCATCGGATCTCGATGCCTTTGGCGAAGTGCTTTGTTCTGATCGCGGAGATGATCGTCTGCATCATGTCTTTCTCCGCAGCCGGACTGTAGCTCAGGTGCCAGCCCATAAAGTCGTGCGCTGGCGCGTTCACTGGGAAACCATGATTGGCACCTTGATACTCGATCATCTGCACCGGAGCAGACCGCTTCGTCTTCGCCAGTTCTTCGCACCAGTTGGGATTGTTGGCGTCGTCATGGTCCCCCATAAAGACGATAATCGGCCCTGTATATCTTGCGGAATGCTGCAGCGACGGACTGCACCCTGGAGCAATCGCGAATGCCGCCGCAAAGCGGTGCCTGTGGTCGTTCTCCTGGCTGGTCATCGACACCAGCGCCGTCGTGCCTCCGTTGCTGTAGCCCATGACATAGACCTCGTCCGCCTTGGTGAGCTTCTTTTCGATCAGGTAGTCGAGAGCGGAGTACGCGTCATCAGAACGACGCCGACCCCAGTGCAGATCGGCAAGCCCGCAGCTATTGTCCACGTACCGTGTAGTGAAGCTGTCGAGCACCAACGCACCGATGCCTTGGCCGTTGAGCACATCGGCGACATGCTGCGTCCACTCTTTGGTCAGCGTCGATAAGCCATCGCAGCCGTGCAGCACGACAACGAACGGTACCGGACCCTTTGCGTCCTTCGGTGAGTAGATGAAAACGTTCAACTCGCCGTCCTTCTGAACTTCGCCGAACTCCTCCGGCGCCCCATTCTTGAAATTCTTGGAGAACCCGGAGTCGTAGGGGTTGTCCTTGGACCAGTGCTTGATCGAATTGTGCGGGTAGTCACCCTTCCACGGGATTCTCACCTGTTCGGCCGAAGCTGCGGTGGACAACAGAACAAAGATCAAAAGGAATATACGTTTCATCTTATTTGGCTCTTTTTCTCTGATGAACGAGTAGCGAAGGCGCTCGCTGATCGTTCGGGTGAGGCAGTATGATGGGCGGGGGAGAGCGTCCGGGCTCGCGAAGGAGCCCGGCACTGGCGTTTAGGCCGCCTAACCCTCAACAGACGCGTATATCAGGAGGCCGGCAATAAAACTGATGATCCAGGTGACAGGAAGCTGACCTGGACTTGACCTACATCGGCGGGATCGAGCGAGGGCGGCGTAACCCCAGCCTCTTGGCGATGGCTCGAATTGCTGAGGCTTTGTCGGTGCCGCTCGTCAAGCTCTTGAGCGAGCAGTGAAGATAATTTGGGGGGATACCGAGAACGCTAGTATTCGTCCGCCCTCATGATCGTGATTATCCGTTCGGTGACGGAGGGATCTGCTGGGTTGGGCGAATGGAAGGTAAGAGATTTGTCGTAGTAGTCGATCTTGAACGCGACGTGCGTCCCTTCGAAATCGAAGACGCCAAAATCGTGCTCCTCGTGAGGGTCATTGGCCTGGCAAAAATCGTCGAATACCGCAATGGTTTTGACCAGACGTTTGACCGCCTCAGCGCCTAGTTCTGCGATCCCCGTGGTGATCACGGCTCCGCCGCCGAGAAGGTGCTGCCGAAGTTCGTCGTTGAGCGCGCGAATGCGATCCGTGTCCGTCTGCATGGACATGGCTGTTTCTCCATCTCTGTATTGGTGGTTCTGCCTGGGTCGGTGTTGATCAGCGTCCGGCATGGTCAGCGTATAAAAGCCCGGGCCGTGGTCCGGGCTTGGCGGCAAGTTGCGGAGGCTACTCTGGGCCGGGGTTGACGAGGCCCACCTGGGCGATGTGCCGCACGTAGGTGCCCTTGTCGGGGTAGTCGCGTAGCCGAAGGGTCAAGACCTGGCCCTCGCGCTTGGTCACCAAGCAGGGCCACCAGCCGTATCCGGGGTCATCGTCCTCAACGAGGACCAGTTGGCCGACATCGATGCTCTCCCACGTGCGCGGCAGGCCAGCAGCAACAACGCCGCCAGCTCTTGCCTTTTCGGGCGCCGGTGCGGGTTGATGAACGTGGCTATCGTCTCCGGGCGCCTCGAGCGCTGCCTTGAGCTTGCTGAGGAGATCGCGCCGGATCGGTGGTACGAATGCCTTGCCGCTTGCGTACAGCCTCCCCACGGGGAGCCTCATTCCGATCTCGGTGACCGCTGCCGAGGCCGGGTGCACGGACGCCAACTTCATTTGTGCCGCGGCGCTAACGACTTTCTCGTTGAACTCGGCAAATCGGGCACCCCGCGGCTTGCCGTCCTCATCAAGGCCAAAAACAAAGAGCTTATCTGGACCGCTGGCCGTCTTTTTCTCTGGCTGCTTTCCCATGTTTCTCCTCCTCAAAAGCAGACGGGGCCCAATAGGGCCCCGTGGTCTGCGGTTTTAGCGATGTCGTGGCTTGGCCACGGTGGCGAGCCAGGTGCTCGCCGAGGCAACTCAATCACGGAAGTTTCTCCACTATAAATTGCAAAGTCGTTGTTAGACCTTGTAGAGCGAGTATAGGCGAATCGTGCTGCCGCCTCAAGCGAATCCTGCGCTATGCAAGTGCTTAAGTGGCTGTTTTAACGCCTATTTTTGCCTTTTTTAACGGTATTCGGCCGCACCTTTGGTGCAGGTGGCAGTAGCCGATTTGGCAGGCTTGTCGGTCGTCAATTCGGTTGCCGTTGCACAGGTTCAGGCAGTCGCCTGCGCAAAACCGCCAGATGGCGTTCTGCACAAATCGCGCGAACCTCTTCGGGAAGGCAGGGTTTAATGTGCGCGCATCGATGCGGCCGGCCACGGTCCTGATGATTTCAGCGCAACCACCCGGGCTGTAGCAGGCCGCGCCATAAGCGTGAGAACTATCGCAGTCCTGTAAAATGCCCGTGCGATGCAGAAAGTTATGAACCAGCGTGTCTACCGCGATCATTGCGGTACCGGTATCAAGCCAGAGCGGCCGGTGCTCGCGCGCGCCGATCAGCAGCGTTGAAAGCGTCATCATTAATATCTTGTCCGACACACCGTAGATGTTTCGAAGGGGACCAACCAAGGCTTCCTGCCGTGCGGCTTCCAGTTCGGACGTGGTCTCACCTTTCGCGCTGTCCAGTTGGCCGTCGATCCAGCGTACCAAGTCCCCGTCAGCGAGGTCGCGGACGAACAAGAAGAGTGAGTATGCGGTTTGGTTGAGTCGGCCGTTGCGGAGCTGCGGACGGGGCAGGGGGCAGGTATCGATGTGATCGGGCTCCGCGCAGGTCGAGCTGGTCTTGTCGTATCGGCAACCCTCGAAATGCCAATAGCTACGCAGCTTGGGACAGGCCGGCGCATTTTTTTCGCTCGCTTCAATCGCTGACCAGGACGCCGTTCCATGCTTGTTGATGTAGTCGCGCGCGACGCGGTCCGAGATGCCCTGGAAGCTAAAAGCCGTAACGAGCCAATCAAAAATTGTAGGCGTATCGGCGAGGGCGACCGCTCGATCTAGACCTGCGTGCCGAATCTCGTCGTCGATTTCATCAAGGAACGGCATTGATCCCGCGACTGCGCAGACAGTCCGGATCAAGCTTTCCGCCCGGCGCAGCGGATCGAAAGTTCTCTTGGCAACGGCCGTCCTTGTGCCGGAGGGACGCTTTGCCGAGCGCTGGCTCGAAACGTTGGTTGCTAGATGAGGGATACCAGCCTCCGTTGGGCATCGCTATCGCCATCGATGTAGCGCTGCGTGGTCTGGATCGATCGGTGGCCGGCCAGCAGTTGAACGTCGCGCAGCGAGCCGCCTGCCTTATGAACCGAGCGTGCCGCTCGCGTGATGAAAGTTCGACGCCCGGAGTGTGACGAGCATCCATCGAACCCGAGCGCGTCGTAAGCGCGGCTGAACCAGACAACGATGCTCATTGGTGTCATTGCGCCGCCCCGCTCCGATCGAATAAGCGGGCCATGCCCCTTAGATAGCCGCCGCGCCTCGACGAGTGCCTGTCGAAGCTCAGGATGAATTGGAATCGAGCGGCCACTGCGCTTCTTGGCGATCTCGTCGCGAACTTCAAGCGTGCTGCCGACCTCGCCGCTTGGGTCGAGCAGCATGGCCCATGTCAACTTGGCAATCTCGGCGGCGCGAAGGCCGGCCTTGACCGAGAGCAAGACGATGAGACGGTTGCGAAGCGGGTGGCGAGAGCGCGCGGCGAAAAACAAGAGATCGTTGATATGATCAGTTGAAAGTGTCTTGGCTTGCTTGCCGGCCATCGTACTTAAACCAGTTACAGCAAGATTCTAGAGAATCTACGTGTGCGCGCAAGGGAAAATCTCGCATGTCACCACTGATAAGGTTTTCAGAATTTCCTAATCAGTTGACGCGAATTCAGGTCGAGGCGGCCGAGCCGCAAAAATCGATCTTGTAAAGGGGCCGGTGACCGCAAAACCGCGTTCACTAGCCAATTACAGGAGAGAACTCATGAATAAGATACTTGTCGATGCATTCACATTCGAGGTCGCCCGTGCCATGGACGGCAAAGCCTCAGGGCAGGTCCGCGGCGACCTTGATGGCAAACTAGAGCAGCGACGGCTCGTGGCGATAATCCTTGCCCTACGAGCCTTAGGTCTCGTCACAGCAGAGGAGGATTACGACGCTATATTCTTTTGCTTCAGCGAGGCAGCCAAGGAGCTCCGCGGCGATGTTTCAGACGAGCGGCTGTGGGAGCTTGCGAAGCACAAGATCTGCTTTCGCCTGACGAGGCAAGAGATGCTGCGCGCACTCAAGTTGGCAAAGAAATATAGCGCTACTCTCGATCAAGCGGCACTAAAGGAAAGTTGGAGCGTGGTGGGCGCGATAATCGACCTCATATTGATCGGCGACGTCAGGTTAATGGGTCCCGAGTTCGAAAGCGGGTTGATCGTGGAGGACCTCGCGCGGTCTACGGCCGCGACGAAACAATTTGCCTGGTACTCGCTGGGCCAAGACGCAAAGAAGGGCCTACGAGTCGTGGACCTCGCAGAGCCCGAGGTCATTAACGGGTACCATCGGTTCCCGATCACGTCTGCGATTTCGGCTCTGGAATGCGGGCGAGAGTTTGTTGCCTACCACGGCATTTCCCGACCGGCTTGAAGCGCCGCCTGATTGAGTCGACAGGCTGAGCCAGTAGATCGGCTCGGCCTGCCAGGCAATCTCTTGCCACCCTACCGTTGGTGGCCGGTTGCTCGCTGGCATTCCCGATCTTGTAAATGGTTGGAGTGCAGACAAGCTGCATCAAGCCTCGGACTCTTAGAAAATTTGGAATTAGAAATGAAAGACAATAACGGCAGCGGAAATCAAAATCTCAAGTTCGCTTTCTCACTGAACCCGCTTATCTCGGAGATTGCTCTTTGGAACGACTCGGAAATCCTGAACAGGCGACCAGAGTTTGCAGTACTCGACCATGCCACTCGCATAGCCGAGATTTGCAAGCAGCTGCTTCTAGCTGATGTGGCGTGGGTCGATTTTCAATCGCCGCCCATCTGGATTCCAGTTGACCGAATTGAAAGGGATTGTGGAGGATCAAGAATCGTAGCGTGCTGGCGCTATGAGTTGATTAACCCGATTTCGCCCGAAGCGGGTCGCGAGTTCAAAAAGATCATCGTTGGCCAGTTTCGACAACGCCTAAAGCCTATCGTAAAAAAATGTGTCCTCGCGTTCGAGACGTACAATCTTGGTCTGACAAAAATTGACGGTGTTGATGACGTCGGCATGCTTCGGTGGAGGCTTACGGATGATGGCGCCCAAGCCTGCGGTTCGAAGCTGATCAACTGATAAGGAAATGAGAGAAAGCTTATCGGTCGCATGGAGGTGTGCTGCGGCGGCAGCGCATCATGGCTGAAGCGCTCCTCACGCTGACACGAGCTGTTTGAGGTTGCCCTGGATCTTGGTCGCGAGATCGTCTGCTTCGAAGCCAAGCAGCCTCGCAAGAGATCCCAATGTAAGCGTGACGTCGCGCGGCCGCATCGTTCCTTCCGCGCCCTTCACGAACGGGCCGTCGGTCTCTGTCAAAAGACGATCTTGAGGGAGTCCCATGATCAGCGCAGTGTGTCGCTCATTCCTAAGCATCTCGATGTTGATAGAAAAATAACATCCAAGCTCGACCGCACGCTTAGCTTCCGCCTTGGTGCCCGTGAACCAATGTAGCACCGAGACGCCGCGGCCTTGTGGAAGGTGCTCCTCCAGCATATCGAGTACGGGAGTCGCCGCCCGCACGCTGTGGATAGTTAGAATCTTACCACCGGCAGCAGCACATTTGCGCAAGATATGCTCGAATACCTGCTTTTGCTGGTCTAGGGAACGATAGAAACGCGGACCCGCATCGAGCCCTACCTCACCCACATACCGAGAGTTGGGCAGAAGCTCCTCCCAAAGAGCGATTTCCGCGCTGCACATCGCAACAAGTTGTGGATGTAGCCCTAGTGCGGCCCGTACGTAGCGCGTCTTCGATGCTAGCTCGTGATTGCGCCGCCAAGCGCGTGGTGTCGTTGTGACCGCGAGCGTGAAGACCTCGAGGTGGTCGCATTCTCTCACCAGCTCCTCGTGGTCGGGATAAAGATCGAGGTGGCAATGAAAGTCGACCAAGCGCTTGGAAGTCACGAAAGCCTCATGATGGACGGGTTCGCACGCCCTTAAGCAAGGCTCCGACCTCGTTCAAACCTCGTTTGTAGACCGCGGCCAGCTCGTCGAGCACAGCTGGATTATCGGTCAAGGGCCCGGGTTTGTGAATAAGCATCTTCTCGATCCCTGGACGCTCCTGCAGCCGCTGCAAGGCATACTGAAAGGAGCGGATGTGCTCGCCGGTTGCTGTGCGTGGATCCCAGGCCTGGGCACGCAGGTTCGGGACCGTGTAAGTCGTAGCGTCCCTGATCGAAGTCAGCGATGCCCTGCGGATCAAGCAAGGTAGACAAAAACCGCAGTGCTGCGTTCCGAGACCCTGCCAGCGACCTTTGGTCGGAGATGAGCAGGAGAGAGTGGTCGGGACCAGCCGTTTAAGGAACGTGCGGTTAGCGCAATTTGCGACCATCTCGCCCTTGGTCTGGTTCCAATAGGGGTTCTCGACGCGGCCGGGAATGCCAAGGACTTCGAGCAGTTCGTTCCAGCGCGCGATGTAGAAGGGGTGCGTGGTTCGTGTGCTCAAGGCGCCGAGGCGCAGCGCGTCCAGCGGCACATTGAGCGCGATCAGACCATTTTCCGGTGCGCGTAAGACGAACTTCTGTCTGAGCCCAGAACCCGCAAAAACGCCGAGCGCGAAGAAGAGGAACGAGCGGCCGCGCGTGCTGTCTTCGGATCCAACGTTGCGGACGAACTTCTTCGGAAATGCCAGCCAGGTGCGCAAGCGATCAAACGGCACTTTGGCAAATTGTGCCTTGAGGGCATCGAAACAGGCATCCTGGGCCTTGCTGACGGCCGGCTCGCCGGCGTGGCTCACCAAAAGAGGAATGTCGCCGCCCTCGAGTTGGTCGATGGCGCCGATGAAGCTGTCGAGCCCCCCGGAAAACAGGCTGACATCTGTATACGGCGGCACGATCAGATCAGCTTGCGGCACGATCTGGGAATAGGCTGCGGGCCGCGGTCGAAACTGGACTGTCCACCGATCGCCGGTGAGAAAGTTCAACATGCGTTCGAGTACCGGAATGGTCGTCGTCCAGCGTCCGACATTGCTGACTGGGACCACGATGCGAAGCTGCCGCGTCCAGGCATCCTCGGATTCCGTTGCCCTTGAGATGCGTGTATCGGCTGCATGAACATGCGCGGCCGTCACCGCGAGATCGAGCGCAATCTCACTCGGAAACACCTTCTTGGCTTTGAGATCTGTTAGGGCTGCACCGATACCGAAATCGAGGACCGTGTCGTAAGCTACGATATCGAAGGCTGTCGCTCTTTCTCCCACATCAGCGGGCGCGAGACTGGCGCGGTCGATCTTGCCGAAATAAGCCTGGATCAGGTGACGTGTCATGTCTCGCTCTCTGCCTCGGCAAGCGTCTGCAGCATATCGAACGCGGCCTCATAAACCGTGTCGACATGCCGAAGCGCATCTTGTTGAGTGAGGGGGCTTCCCGCAGTGGCCGTATCTGCCAAGGCGTCGCTGACCGCTCGGCTGATGAAGTCATGCAGCTGATCCTGGACGCGCTCGACCGCGGCAACGTCCGAAGGCAGGGCGATGCCGTTGTTGCCGATGTCGTTGTAGATGCGCGCTTCGATTGTGTTGGTGACGAACATCTCGAACGTAGTCTGCATCTGCGCCGGCGTCATCGCATCAAAGTCGACGATGCCCTGATCGGCGAGGTCTGCGATCGTCTCGACGAACGCGTCCCGGGCGATGCCCTCATCCACCGTTCCGCCGATTGGGCATACATATTCGGCGATGCCGAGGAACACCTCCTGCAAAGGGCGGCCTGACAGCGCTTGGAGGTTGAGAGCGCGCAGGGCCTCGGTCGGCCCTCGCGCCTGTGCATCGGCCAAAAAGGAATAGAGACGCGCGCCCGCGCCGCGCGAAGCTCCCATCCGACGGGTCGCCTGGCGCGAGCCGCCGGCGGCCGTCGAAACATAGCCCGCAAGCGCGCGGCCTAGCGAGACACGGTCGCTGCCGCCTGAGCGCGCGAACCGTGAGAAATTGGTCCGTGGCGACGTGAACCTATTGGGAAGAGGGGCTTGCACGGGTGGCGAGCCTGATCCTGGTGACGAGGGGGAGGTCGCCGGTCTCGGCGACGACGGCGCGGGAGTTGGGTTGCCCGATCCCGCAGGACCCGGCACCGTTGGACCAGGGGTTGCCGGTGCTGACGGGCCCGTCAGCACCGGTGCCGATGCTGGAGCTGGGTCGTTGAGAAAGCTCGGTATCAGTGGCGAGCGGTTACCAGCACCGCCGTAAGATCCGGACGTCCCCATCAGCTTCCCCGGGACTTGACCTTGCGGGATGCCGCGGCCGCCGCTTTCAAAGACTTGCTGCCGCTCTCCTCCCACCGTTCGATGATCCCGTTCAATCTTGTGAGGTTGACGGGCTCGGTGATCACGCCATTCCATCCGCTCACCGGCCAGGCGCCGCACCGATCGGCTGGTAACGCATCAAGCAGATCGAGTAGGTTGGTCTGCAGTAACGGATGGGCCTTCACCAAAACGCTGAGGCCGTCAATGCCGGGCGGTATGGCCTGGAACGTATCGCTCCCCATGACGCGCGCGCGCACCGCCTCGAACACTTGTGCGGCTTCCACGGGCTTGAGGCCTCGCAGTTCGGGATCGAGCCCTTGAACTGCGAGCTTGGCGCCAAGCAGCTTCTCGACCACCCCCGCCAGATGTCCCAACGCCGACGATGCCCCGAAATAATCCTTCCGGTCCTTCGTGACGAAGAGGTATGGCCTGAGGTCCATATCCGCCAAGGAAGGTTGAACCCGGGCCCAGGCACGGATTTGCGGCGAGGCCAGCCATTCTGCCAGGAGCGCGCTCTCGGGCGGATCGGCGGAGGCCGCTTCATCCTCCGTCCTAGGCTTGGCGGCTGCTTTCGCTGCGGGCTTGGACAGGGCGGCTGCTTGCATCTGCGGGTCCGCCGTCTCCTTCTCCAGTGCCGTAAGACCGGCGCAGTGCCCCTTCGCGTCGGCCGCCGCCGCATAGGCGATCTGATCGAACAAACGTGGGATGAAACGCTCGGCTAGCATCAGCTTTGCGAGTACCGGTAGATGGACATCAGCCCCGAACCCCCGCGCTTCCGCCGTGCGTTGCCGTAGCAGTAACGAATTGAGGAAACGCTTGATCTGGCGCGGATTGCCCTTCGCACCGCTGGCGAGGATCGGTCCGATTTGGTCGCTGAGCAACAAGGCGTTTTGGGCCGACGGTGCCTTATCGCCCAAAGCCTCTTTGATGGTCGGGAAATCGAGCGCTCCGCTTTCCCATGGCCTCCTCAAGCGCTCGCGCGCCACAGCGATCAATTTGTCGTAGCCCACATCGGTCACGCCGATCTCGGCGCCGACTAGCAGCAGTGTGACGTAGATGCGGGTCTCAGTCTCACCAAGTGCCGGGATACGAAATGGGACCTGGATGAGCTTTTCTAGATAATTGCGAGCGTAGTCACGCGGACCTGTTGTGTCCGGAAGATCAGGAAAATGCTTGCGGACGGCATATTCGATCATTGCCTCGTCGGCCGCGACCACGAAGGCGGTGCCGGACGTGAACACGAACAGCCGGATCGCTTCAAGCGTCTCGATCGCGGTGTCTGGCAGGCAGCGATCGAGATCGTCGACCAGAACCACGAGCTGCTTCACTCCTGCATCCTTGAGCAGCTGATCGAACGCCTTCCGAAACTCCGCGATCTCTTCTGGGACATGTTTTGCCTCGGCATCGGGTTTAATCACCGATTTCAGGCCGTCGATAGCGGCACTGATATTTTCCTTAGTCGCAAGCTTCGTGGGATCCGCGAGCAAGCTCTCGATGCCACCCACAATCGTATGCAGCTGATCCGGTGTCGGAATGCCGGTGAAGGCTGTTAGCGCGAGTCCGCCCGCATGCTTCGCGACCTTCAGCCAATTGATCCTCTTTAGCGCATCTTTGACCGCTGCCGTTGCCTTGGTAAGAGCAGGGCGCTTCTCGATGAGCCCTGTCACGATACCCTCGATCAGCGCGATCTTGGCGTCCTCGAAACCTTGGAAGCGCCATCCATTGAACTTGAGGCACAGAACGCCGGCATTGCTCCCGAACTGGTCTTCGATCATCTCGAGGACGCTCGACTTGCCCGCACCCCAATCGCCATGCACGCCGATCGTGAGCGGCTGCTCTGGGTGGTCGCGCAACGTAGCGACGATCGTCAAAGCGATCGCTTCGTTGTTTAAGAGGTCGACGCGAGTTTCGTTATCGGCGAGGATCATCGGAAAGCGAATGCCTCTAAAAAGACAAGTCTTGACGACTCAACCAAAAATGGAGGTAATTTTACAAAGCTCGCATCGAGTTGTAACCTCCATGTTCCGTTATCCACGAAATCGGTGCGTAGACTTTGGTCGCGGTTGTACCATGGGGAGCGCGAGACAGGCCCTGAACCGCGACTGCGACATGGCTCGGGCGGTCTGCTCAAGTAGTGGTTAGTCTGCCTCATCGGCCAGGGCGCGACGCTACGCCGCTTTTCCCTCTAGCATCGGTGGTTCAACCTCACGGCGCACTTTGCCTAAGCACTACGTTAGTATGGGGCGGCTAGCGGAACGCTCGCGCTGATCCCCGGAGACCGGAGGAATTTGCCATCCCTATCCTTTTCAGGCGGGGACCAAGTGAAGGAGCCGTTAAGAAGTGGTTGACGCGAGGAACTCGCGCAGGGCCACCTCCGAGAAGTCCCCGGAAATCTTTCCACAGGCGTCTTTCCGGTCAAGTAGCTGTCCCTCGCGGGGTAGGCCAATGATCTTGAAATTGTTAAACCGTAGGCAGAAAACTAAGATGTGCTGCCATTGTTCAAAAAAACAGGCAGGAGAATGCCGGGGGCGAAAACGGTGAAAATCACCTGCGCGGCGACGGACAATGTCAACGTCGCCTACTACCAGAACGCTGTTCCTATCGTACGCGAGCTCGCCATCGAGAACGATGGCGACGGCGAAATCAGCGATATTTCCGTGCATCTTGCCTCCGAGCCGGCATTCGTCACGCCGGGTGTATGGCGCATCCAAAGCATTGCCAAAGGTGCCACCCACCACATTCGCAGTCTCGACCTGAAGCTCGATCCGGGATTTCTTGCTGCTATCAATGCCTCCCGCCGTGCGGAGTTGAGGATCCGCGCCGAGATCAAAGGGCAAACTGCTGCCGAGCAGGTCATCGAAGTCAACTTGCTTCCGCCATCCCACTGGGGAGGTGCGACGTCTGCCCCGGAGTTGCTGGCCGCGTTCGTAAGGCCGACCGACCCGACTGTCGATGTCATTCTCCGGGAAGCCTCGGGCAAGCTCGCCGTGGCCGGCCGGGACGACGCGATGGACGGCTACCGCAAGAAGACCAAAGCGCGCGCCTGGGAGATCGCGGACGCCATCTGGACGGCCCTGGTCTCACATTCCATTGCCTATGTACTGCCGCCAAAGAGCTTTGAGTGCTCCGGCCAACTGGTACGCGGTCCCGGCGACATCCTGACGCGCAAGGTAGGAACCTGCCTCGATCTGACGCTGCTTTATGCCTCTTGCCTCGAGCAGGCAGGGCTCAATCCGGTTCTCGCGCTCACCGAAGACCACGCCTTTGTAGGCGTATGGCTGGTGGAGGAGGACTTCTCGAGCCTCATCGTCGATGATCCTCAGATGCTGCGCAAGCGCGTGCAGCTCGAAGAAATGGTGATGGTCGAGACGACCATGCTCACCGGCGCCAATCCCGCGCGCTTCCGGCAGGCTGTGGAAGCCGGCAAAAAGCTGATCGCCGAAGATGCAGCCTTGCCGTTCGAGCTTGCCATAGACGTTCGGCGAGCCAGGGCGGCCAAGATCAAGCCGCTTGACCTCAGCGTGTCCGCAGCTCCTGCGATCACGCCAGCTGCACAGCCGCAGACCGCCCAAGAGGTGGGGGAGGTGCCGCTGTTCGAGGAAGAACTCGACAAGCGCCGTGAACCAGCAAGCGAGCGGAGCCTCGACCGGCTTGAGACATGGAAGCGAAATCTCCTCGACTTGAGCCTGAAGAACCGGCTGTTGAATTTCAAGGACACCAAAGCGACGATCGGGATCGAGTGCCCCGATGCCGCGATGCTGGAAGACAAGTTGGCTGACGGCGGCCGGTTCAAATTGCTGGGCAGGGCCACAGTGCTCGATGGCAGCGACGGCCGGGATGCCGCCTTGCTGGCCCAAAGGCAGGACGACGATGCTCGCAAGGATTTCCTGAAAGACGCCATGGGCCGAGGCGATCTGCATGCAGTCGTCGCCGACACCGATATCGAGGCACGGCTCACGGACCTATATCGTGCCTCTCGCCTCGCCTTCGAGGAAGGTGGTGCGAACATTCTGTTTCTGGTGCTGGGTTTCCTGAAATGGACGCCGCAAGATGGCGCCGGTCCCTACCGTGCCCCGTTGATCCTGGTGCCGGTCCAGCTCGAACGGAAGAGCGTGCGCTCAGGCTTCCGTTTGGCACTGCACGAAGACGAGACCCGCTTCAATCCAACGCTCCTGCAGATGCTCAAGCAGGATTTCGACCTCTCGCTCCCGGAGCTGGAGGGCGAGTTGCCACAGGACGCCAACGGCACCGACGTGGCTGGCATTTGGCGGACGATCCGGCGGCACGTGAAGGGAATCAAGGGCTGGGAGGTGACCGAGCAAGTCGTGCTCGCGACCCTTTCGTTCACCAAATACCTGATGTGGAAGGACCTGGTCGATAGGACTGACCTGCTGAAGCGCAATTCCGTCGTCCGTCATCTCATCGACACGCCGACCCATACTTATGACGCGAGCGGAGCGGCATTCGTGCCGGCCAATACGATTGACCAGGTCGTCGATCCCGCGGAGCTCTTCACGCCGCTATCGGCGGACTCCTCCCAGATATCAGCGGTCCTGGCAGCCCAGCGCGGTGGCGATTTCGTCCTGTTCGGCCCGCCCGGCACCGGCAAGAGCCAGACCATCGCCAACATGATCACGAACTGCCTGGCACACCGCCGGACGGTTCTGTTCGTCTCCCAGAAGACCGCCGCTCTGGAAGTTGTCCGGCAGCGCATGCAGGCGATCGGCCTCGGCAGCTACTGCCTCGAGGTTCACTCCACGAAGGCTCAGAAATCCAGTGTGCTGGAGCAGCTCGCGACCGCCTGGCGAGAACGCAGCCTGGTGACCGAAGAGCGCTGGGATGCGGCCGCCGGCGAGCTGAAGCGCCGTCGTGACCAGCTCAACAAGCTTGTCTCGGCTTTGCACCGCCGCGGGTCCAACGGGATGAGCGCCTATGAGGCATTTGGACGCGTTATCGTCGATCGTGAGGAAGTGCTGGAAATTGATCTGAGCTGGCCGGCCGGAAGCACGCATTCGGCCGAGGACCTCGCCCGGATGCGAGAGATCTGCGCCGACATCCGCACGGCGCTAGCGGCCGTCGGAGACCCCTCGGAGCATCCGCTACAAGGCATCGAGCAGACGAAATGGAGCCCCGCCTGGGTCCAATCCTTGCTCCAGCTGGTCGATCGGCTTCATCTCGAGCTTGCCGCGGTCAGGACCGCCGGCCAGGAGCTCGCTGCCTCGATTGGTCTGGAGCAATGCGACGACGGCCTGATGCCGCAAATGGTCAAGATCGCCTCTTTGATGCTTCACGCTGACGCGAGTGATGGCGCACTCTTGCTGACCACCGAAGCGGCTGAGCGAGTGCGCGCTCTTCAGGATCTCGCCGAGACCGTAAATCAGCTGAATGGCAAGCTTTCGCAACTCTCGGTCCGATACGATCTAAAGGCCGCCGCTCTAGATCTTCGCACTCTCAAGAAGGATTGGACCGAGGCCTGTGCATCGAACGTTCTGGTGCGGAGCGGCCGGAAAAAGAAGGTTCGACTAGCCCTCAAGGATTATTGCCAGAGCGAGGTGCCGGACGACATTGGCCGCGATCTCGTGGTGCTGCAGGATCTCGCGGATATCCTCAGCGCGTTGCAGGACTTGAAGCCGCGCTTTGCCGGCATCGAAAGACTTTGGCGCGGTCCGCAGACCGATATCAAACACATTCAGGGGGTCATCGCATGGGCGATCAAGATGCGGGACGCCGTGGAGGCATTTCCGCAACACGGCGTATCGGCCGACCAGATGCTTGCCCATGTTTCGGCACTTTTGGGCCGTGAACCGCAACGCTTCCGGCCCGGGGGGCATGCGAGGCGGACCTTCGACGGCATGCAGCAAGCCTTCCCCAGGATGCACGCCACCGCGCGGGAGCTCGGCACTTGCGTCGGGCTGGAGGACCCGGACGATATCATCACGATCGAAAGTGGCTGGATCGCTGACCTCATCAAGCGTACGGCGCGATGGAAGGCAAACATCATCAAGGCACCGCAATGGGCGGCATGGCGTGCAACCGCACGTTCTGCGACATCAGCCGGCCTCGGACCGCTGATCGAAGCAGCTGAGCAAGGCAATATCGAACCTGACACCCTCTTGCGCGTCTTTGAATATGCCTATGCCAGGTGGGTCGCAGAAACGGTCGTCAACGAGGACGAGGTGCTCAGTGGCTTCCTCGCCGTGAAGCACGAAGCCGCCATTGAGGCGTTCATTGCTGCCGACAAGAAGGTCTGCGAACTCTCACGGCAGATCGTCAAGGCCCGTATAGGCGCGGCAGTGCCTACCCAGACCAATTTCGGCAAGGACCCCGAGTACGGGTGCCTCGCGCGCGAGATTAGCAAGAAGGCACGACACATGCCGCTGCGCCAGCTGTTCGGGCGCATTCCGAACGTGCTCACTCAGCTCGCACCGTGCGTAATGATGAGCCCGCTGTCCATCGCGCAGTACCTTCCAGCGGAGGCCAAACCCTTCGACGTTGTGATCTTCGACGAGGCCTCGCAGATCCCGGTGTGGGACGCGATCGGCGCCATTGCCCGCGGCACGCAAGTCGTGATCGTAGGCGATCCAGAACAGCTGCCACCAACCAGCGTTGGCCAGCGCGGTGTCGACGATGACGACGACGGGGCCACGGTCCAGAGCCAGCAAAGCATCCTCGACGAGTGCCTCGCATCGAATATTCCTAGCATGCGCCTGACATGGCACTATCGCAGTCGCCACGAGAGCCTCATCGCATTCTCGAACGCCAAATACTATCGCGGTGAGCTGACGACTTTCCCATCTCCTGTCACCCGCGACACAGCGGTCAGATATGTCAACGTCGAGGGCGGCATTTACGAGCGGGGCGGCGCCAAGGTAAACCGCAAGGAAGCCGAAACGGTCGTTGCCGAGGTCGTAAAGCGGCTACGGTCGTCGGACCAGTCAATCGGCGTCGTCACATTCAACGGCGAGCAGCAGAGATTGATCGAAAACCTGCTGGACCAGGCGAGGAGAGCCGATCCTTCGCTGGAAGCCCACTTCGACCGCAACCAGACCCGAGAGCCCATACTCATAAAAAACATCGAAAATGTGCAAGGCGACGAACGCGACGTGATCATCTTCTCCGTCGCCGTCGGCCCTGACAGCGCCGGGCGGGTGACCGCGCAAATATCCTCTCTGAACGGCGAGGGCGGGCACCGGAGGCTCAATGTCGCCATCACCCGGGCGCGACGGGAACTCCTGGTGTTCGCCACGCTCCGGCCCGAGCAGATCGACCTCGGCCGCACCAATGCGAAGGGCGTGGTGGATTTCAAGCACTTCCTGGAATTTGCCCAGAACGGCGCCCAGGCCATCGCCGAAGCCTTCGCGCCGACAGGACGAGGGACGGAATCGCCGTTTGAAGACGCGGTCAAGTCCGCGCTGGAAAATGAGGGATGGGAAGTCCATCCGCAGATCGGCGTGTCGTTTTTCCGGGTGGACCTTGGCATCGTGCATCCGGATTTTCCGGGGCGGTACCTTGCGGGCGTCGAATGCGACGGCGCCGCATATCACCGCTCCGCGACCGCGCGCGATCGTGACCGCCTGCGTGAAATGGTTCTGACAGATCTCGGCTGGCGTATCCGGCGGGTCTGGAGCACCGATTGGTGGATGGACCGATATGCGGCGGCACAGAAGCTCCATGAGAAGCTGATGGCAGACCTCGCGGCCGATCGGGACGAGCTGGACGAGGAAAGCGAAGCCGGGGCTGAGCCCGGCGTCGACAAGAACGAGTCAGAGCTCGATAGCTCGGGGCGTGAGGCCGAAAAGCCGGAGGCTTCAGTGGCGCCGCAGCCGGAAACCTTCAGTCCCGCCAGTCCGGAGCCGGTCCGGCAGTATGCTCGCCGGCCGGAAACCACACCCGGAGACATCGCCAACGGGTCGCTCGACAGCGGGGCGGACGAGGACGAATACGACGACGATGACAATGAACCCGTAGACGCCGAGATAGACGGCATCGATTACAAGATCGACTTCACGGCCATCTTCAAGCCTAACCGGGAGCGGTTCTATGAACTCGACTACCGCGCCCATCTCCGGAAAATGGTCGAACACATCGTACAAACCGAGGGACCGCTCTATTTCGACGTGCTGGTGGAGCGGGTTGCTCGCGCCCATGGCTTCCAACGCTCCGGCGAGACAGTACAGAGGATCATCGATTCCGCGCTCGGCAAACACCGCTATCCTTGCTCAAAGGACGTCGATCGCGAGGTGATCTGGCCGAAAGAGGCGATCATCGAGAAGATCAAATATCGGGGCACCATGGGCCGTGATCACGCCGATATCCCGCTGCTAGAACTCGCCGGGCTCGCGGACGTGTTGCGCACCCAGGGTTTCGACGATACCGAGGAGGTCGTTCGCGCGATGAAAGATCATTTTGGCCTGGCGCGACTTGCGATGCCGACGCGGCAGCGGTTCGAGCTCGCGGCAGGCATCTCCTAAAATGGCCCGCTCCATGGCACGTCTCGATATTGCCGATGCTGCGCCAGTAATGGCGCGTGCACTGCTCGCTATGGTGCAAGTCCATCGCGCTGCGCCGCCAGAGATCCAGTGGAATATCCACCAAGCAATGCTCCTGATGATCCGCAATCTCGAGCGCTGCGTCCAGCACCGCGTGTCGATCGCAGCCGCAGAAATGGCGGCAAAGATGGGCATCCCGGACCTGCATACGCTGGTTTGGAGAGATCAGCCGAAAAAGATGAGAGACAAGGATCGCGAGATTTTCCATTGGGAGCATGTCGTGCAGGTCTCGGACATCCAGAAGGAGGTCCTTAGCGAACCTGACCCGGACCTGGCAAAGATCGAAGCCAGTCTGAAGAAGACATTCCTCGCCTGGATACTGAAGGAGGAGGACAAATTACTCCCACGCGGACCACGCATCGATCCATTCCGCCTCTATGCCGAGAAGGGGATCGTATTCGCTCCTCTGCCAAGCGGGACATAAAAGGTGCGGCCCCTTACGCGCTTGCTGGCCAAGGAGATAGGCTCGGATCTCATTTTAACGGGAAGATAGATCATGAGCCCTTTTGTCGCGCTCGATCCGCCAACCTTCCCATGCCCGTGCTGGTCTGGGAAGAACAGGATGATGGTGCGCCGAGGGTCGGTTTCGGACGCTGTTCGCGCGATACGACGTGGTTCCTATTCGCCTGCAAGGCCCCTTTGCCTGCTCATAGTGCAAATGCTGGCGGTACCGGGCGCTTTGCTGCCAAACAACGCAAGATCGCCCACGGTCGAATTTTGGCGAGACCAGAACAAGATCCGCGGACGCTTTATCGGCGGCGAATCCCCAGGCAATGGTGTTGTGGTCGCCAAGCTAAGCGAGGACGGGCTTCCATTACCCAAAACAAAAGGGTCACCGGCGCTAGCATAGGAAGGCGGGTGCCAGAGCATAAATCCCGTGGACACCCGCCCGTCCGACAAGCTGAGCGGTCAGGTTATGTCGTTGCTCAGTGCAGCAGCCTGAGCATACGTTGCCAGGATCGTGGCAGGGTTGTGAATCGGCGTGGGTTTTGACCTCGACCAGCACCGAAGGTCGACCCCTCGTCATACGCAATACGTGCCTCAATCCATTTTGATTGCAGCAACACGCTGGGCGAGGGGTCAAAATTGGGGGCCGCGGCACACAGTTTGACCGAAGCCACGGGCTTTCATCGGAAAACCGGGGGATTCTCAGGTCACAATGCGCAAATCCGCTGCTTCCGCCTTGACCCTCCAAAGTTCCTTGTTCTAATTTTGTTCTCATGGCGGCAGGGCGATTCTGTCAGCCGTCAGCCCATGTTTTGAATGACAACAGCAGCCGCCCCGATCCGGACAGGAACCATGCACGAGATCATCTGTCCCCACTGTGACAAGGCCTTTAAGATCGACGAGTCCGGTTACGCGGATATTTTGAAGCAGGTTCGTGACGCCGATTTTGCAGAGCAGCTCCACGAACGGCTGGAATTAGCCGAGCATGATAAGCAGAGCGCTGTGGAATTGGCCAAGGCCCAGGTGAGCAACGATCTGCAAAAGACGGCGGCCGCCAAGGACGCCGAGATCCTGGAGTTGAAGTCCAAGCTTGAGGGGAGTGAGGTCGCTCAGAAGCTTGCCGTCACCGAAGCGCTCAACGCCGTAGAGAAGGAGCGTGACAGGCTTGCAAACGCGCTGGCCGAGGCTGAGCGCGAGAAGAAAGCAGCCTCGGAGCTTGCTGAAGCGCTCCTTGCCACCGAGCAGCACAAGATCACCGCCGCCAAGGAAAAGGAAATTCAGGAGCTGAAGGCCAAGCTTGAGGCTGCTGAGCTTCAGAAGAAGCTCGCCGTGACTGAGGCGGTCGGCATCATCGAGAAAGAGCGCGACGAGCTGAAGAACGGCGTCAAGCAGGTGCAGCTTGAAAAGCAGCTCTCCGAACAGTCGCTGAAGGACAAGTACGAAACGCAGATCAAGGATCGCGACGAGGCAATCGAGCGCCTGAAGGACATGAAGGCCCGCCTGTCGACCAAGATGGTCGGCGAGACCCTCGAACAGCACTGCGAAACCGAGTTCAACCGGGTGCGGTCGATGGCCTTTCCGCGGGCGTATTTTGAGAAGGACAACGACGCTCGGACCGGCAGCAAGGGCGATTACATCTTCCGGGACTCGGACGATGCCGGCACCGAGATCATCTCGATCATGTTCGAGATGAAGAACGAATGCGACAGAACCGCAACGAAGAGCAAGAATGAGGACTTCCTCAAGGAGCTCGATCGGGACCGGAACGAGAAGGGCTGCGAGTATGCCATCCTGGTCTCATTGCTTGAGCCGGACAACGAACTCTACAACGCCGGCATCGTGGACGTCTTCCACCGCTATCCGAAAATGTATGTCATCCGGCCGCAGTTCTTCCTGCCAATGATTACGCTTCTGCGGAATGCGGCGACCAACTCGCTCAAGTACAAGACCGAGCTGGCGCTTGTGAAGGCGCAAAATATTGACATCACCCAGTTTGAAAACCAGCTCGAGACGTTCAAGACCGCGTTCTCGAAGAACTACGATCTGGCCTCCAGGCACTACCAGACGGCGATTAATGAAATCGACAAGTCCATCGATCATCTCCAAAAGACGAAGGACGCGTTAATAGGCGCCGATCGAAATTTGCGCCTTGCGAACGACAAGGCGCAAGACGTGACGATCAAGAAGCTGACTCGGTCCAATCCGACGATGGCAGCGAAATTTGCGGAGCTCAAAAGCCACGCCGCTGAAGCAGCGGAGTGATTTCTAGGCCAGATCAGGCAGAACCTACGTGACGTCAGATTGTGAGTGACCGATCAGTGGTCGCAACGGACCTGTTATTGCACTGATAAGGTTTCTAACAAAAACTTATCAGTAATGCGGTTTGACGCTGTGCGCAGTAGGCAAGTACGGGGCCCGATCGACTAACGGATCACCGCTCCTCTAACTGGATGACCAAGGAGATTGGGTAACCTGCAATTTTCGGGAGGCGACCCAATGCTCGCAACGAATAACTACGGTGACGAGCTGCCGGTCCCGCTGTCTACCGCACAGACAGTTGCACTTCCCACCGCTCTTCTGGGAAAGCCGTCCAGCCCGGCCGCGAGCTCGGATAGTGATGCAGGTCAGTGCGCGGGATGCAAACCCCATGACGCCGGCCATGAAGGGCAGGACCTGTCGGTCAATAGGCACCCCTTTGGTCCGGACGGGGAGCGATCGAGCCGGTAAGGCGGATGCTAACCGTAGCTCCGTTTCCGGAGCTCCGTGTCGAGCGGAAGGCTCTCGAGTTTCACCAGCCGTGGTGATGCTCTCGCCGAATTCGCCGGGCACGGCCTCGTAACCATCGGCCCGCAGCAAGTCGAACAGTTCGCGACCAATCAGGTGGACTGACGGAGATTGGGCGCTCTGGATTTGTGGCGTGCGAGATAACGGTGTTGCACGAATTGGCCGAAATGCGCGTCGCCTTCGATGCCATGGCCGGCGACGAGCTTGATCGACACTCGGGGCGTTTTGCCGAACCCGTGCTAGCCGCCGACCGATACGATCCTGCCTTCGAGCACCGTGTCGCGCGCGTCCGAAGGAGATCACGAGCGATTGGTCGAGCAGACTCGTTAGGGCAAGCTATCGGCTTCGGAGGCGTTGCCTAGGCAGCTATGCCTGTAGGAGCCTATCCTCAGGGCTGTTGAGACGTGCCTTGCCAGTGAGAGTTGAGCGTCGGCGCGACCAAGCGCAAGGTCGCAATGGCCTCGGCAAAACCATTTGCGGCTTTCCCGTTCGGACCTTCGTCGAGAGATCGAGCAGGGGTAGCCCGTCCCTGCATAATATTGCATGTTGTTTGACGGTCGCGCATTATGATGCATGTGGCGCAGCCACTTTCAGGGTACGCGGACCAAGAGCATTCAAAGCGAGCAGTTCATGGACAGACGCATGCCGGAGCCGAAGGTCGTCAGTCTAAGGGTAGATCCTCAAAAAAATATGCCCCTTCACAAGCAACTCTGCGTCCGCATCAAACGAGCGATCGCGACGGGGTCTCTGCCACCAGGAACACAACTGCCATCCTCACGCAGCTTGGCGTCCCAGCTCTCGGTTTCTCGCACGACGGTCGAGCTTGCATACAGCATCCTCGCCGGCGAGGGGTTTGTGATCCGCCGAGGAGCCGCAGGCACGCGTATCGGATCCTGTCCTGTCGGCGAAACTCCGCGGCGGCCGGCTCGGCCGCCGCGCCCGTTGCTGCCCGGGCTAGCTTCGGAAGCTGCTCGAGCTCCGCGGCTTTTCCAGATGGGCCTGCCGGCACTCGATGCATTTCCACGCAAGCTGTGGTCACGGCTGGCGGCGGGTCATGCGCGATCTCTCTCGTTTTCCAAAATGGTCTACCAGGGTGCAAGTGGCTATGCGCCCTTGCGGCAGGCAATAGCGAATCGCTTGACCATCTCTCGCGGTATCTCATGCAGCGAAACCCAGGTGTTTATTACCGCGGGATTCCTGGGCGCCTTGACATTGATCGGGCGGACTTTGCTCGCGGCCGGCGATAAGATGTGGGTCGAAGACCCGGGATTTCCGCCGGCGCGTCATGCGTTAGAACTAGCCGGCGTCGATCTCGTCCCTGTTCCTGTTGACGCCGATGGGATTGACGTTTCGGCCGGGATCGCACTCGCTCCGGCAGCTCGCCTCGCTCTTGTCACGCCCGCAGCCCAGTTTCCGCTAGGAATTGCACTATCGGCCGATCGATGGTCACAGTTGGTCTCCTGGGCCACCGCAGCGAAGGCCTGGATTGTCAACGACGACTATGACGGCGACTTCAATCATTCGGATCGTTCGCTGCCCGCGCTCAAGCACCACGATGGAGCCGAGCGGGTGCTGCATGTCGGTTCGTTCAGCAACCTTCTATTTCCCGGACTGCGGTTGGGCTACCTGGTTGCGCCGATTTCGCTGACTGACGAGTTCGAGAGCGCATCAGCACTGTTGCCTACACAGCAGTCGCTACTCGATCAGATGGTCGTCTCCGATTTCATCACTCAGGGCCACCTGGGCCGCCACCTGGCGCGGATGCGAAGATTGTATAGCGAGCGGAAGCTTGCCCTCGTCGAAGCGTTGAAAAGCGGCCTGGGCGATTCGATTCACGTAGCGGAAACGGGAAGCACTCACCTGGTGTTGCATCTGCCTGCAGATGCTGATGACGTTGCTTTAGCCAATCGGGCCCGAGCGCTGGGATTGGCGATAAACGCGCTATCCCCAATGGGTTTACGCACCAGAACTGGCCCGGGCTTGCTGTTGGGGTTCACAAATGTTCCCGCCGACACAGCCCAAGATGCAACGCAACGATTGAAACGCGCCCTTTTCAAGTCGGCGTGCGGAGGCCGCCTAAAGGCCGCCCGACCCTCTCGGGTCGCATAGCAGCGCCTATTGCGTCTCCTTATTCAGCATAACTTAGCCAGGCTCGCCCGCCGACGCGATCACAGTGCGCTGGTGTTGCGAATAGATTCAACCTGCTGCCGCGGCGCCCGTCGAAATGTTGTTTGCGTGGACTGAACCATTGTCGGTCTGCGCCGCCGTGTACCAACCGAGCCAGCACTTGGTCTGGTTCTTTTGGCTATTCTTGGCCATGGCCTGCGTTGCAGGCAGTACTAAACCTCAGACGTCCATGACGTTCTCGCAAATGCGTTCAGCGCGCTCCTCGCATCGTGCTGAGAATCGAGCTGGTCAAGCCGCAACGATCTGCGCCTGGCGAGCGGCCTTACATCCTGTTTGAGAGAAAGCCGATCACGATGTTATCCTTTTCTTTCCGTAGGAAGACTCACCTTGCTGGTCTTACGACTGCAATCGTTCTCGCGGCGACCGCCGCGTTGTCGCAAAACGCGAACACGCCAGCTCGGGGGCGCTCGGTCACGCAGGTGCGCACCGAAAAGCTGCCAGACATCAAAAACAAGGTTCTGACCGCGGTCATTGTAAATTACCCGCCCGGCGGCGCTTCCAAAGCGCATCACCATGACGCGGACGTCTTCGCCTACGTACTCTCCGGAGAAATCCGGTCGCAAGTCGAAGGGGAAGACGTGAAGATCTACCAGGCCGGCGAAAGCGTGTTCGAGCCTCCAGGCGAGCACCACGTGATTAGCGAGAATGCAAGCAAGACCGAACCAGCGAGCATGTTGGTTGTTTTCGTGGCGAATGATGGCGCCGAGCTTACAACGTTCGACAAATAACAAGCGCGAATCAGGTCTTTCGAATTGCTTTCAGCCACAGGACGCCAGAGGTCCAGCAGCTTTTGGGAAGGAGCGCGTTCGTCAATCTCGGCGGTGCGATGTATCGCCAACGGCCGAGAATTCAGAAACTTAAGCAGAGCTACATAGGGGGAGAGGGATGACTTATGGCACTCTTGCGGCCAGGCTGGTGGCGCGCGCGGCACCAATGCTAATCGTTGTAGGACTCGCGTCGTCTGGTGCTGCCGCGCAGAGCGCCGAGCCGATCAAGCCGCCTGGCGACGCTATAGCGTCCGTGGCGCGCTCAACCGGTGGTGCAGCGATAAGGCTTCCCGGGACAGCTGATACGACTCAGTTCGGATGGTATGACAACTCTCAGCGTCCAGTGCTCCGCATCCGATCGGGCGATACGGTGGCAATGGAGACGTTGATCCACGGGCATCAACAAGTCATGCTGGACCTTTCGATCGAGCAAATGACGCAGCGCGCGAAATCGGAACAGGCGGAATCGCCGGGTCGAGGCCCTCACTCAATTACCGGGCCGATTTATGTCGAAGGCGCCAAACCCGGCGATACCCTGAAGATCCATATCGGTCGAATAGTGCCGACGTCATACGCCTTGAATTTTAATTATCCTGGCTTTGGAGGCGCGTTTCCTAGCCGGTTTTCTCAAGGTCAGGTAAAATATTTCTATTTGGATATTGCCAAGCAGCAGCTGGAATTCGCGCCCGGCATCTTCGTTCCGTTGCGACCATTTCCTGGCATCATCGCCGTTGCTCGTGCGGCACCTGGCCCCTACAGCACTGTGCCTCCGGGCCCCTTTGGTGGGAATCTCGATATCAACGAGATGGTCTCAGGTACGACGCTCTACCTCCCGGTATTCGTCGATGGAGCGTTGCTTTGGTCGGGGGATTCTCACGCGGGGCAGGGTAACGGCGAGATCAATCTGACAGCCATCGAGACAGCGTTCAGGGAGCTCGATCTCACGATTTCGGTGCTCAAAGACATCAAGCTGACTTGGCCTCGCATTGAGACACCCACGCATTGGATCGCTATCGGATACGACCGGGATCTCAACGTCGCGTTTAATTTGCTGCAGGAGCAAACGACCGAACTTATCGCTGAACAGAGCAAAGTGTCGTCCGAGGTTGCGCGAAAGCTGATGATAGCAAATTGGGACTGTCGCATTTCCGAAGTCATCAATGTTCTCAAAGGGACATACTGCATGATTCCCAAGGCGACGAACGCACCGGTGCCACAGCTGCCCCGCGAGGACAACCCGGATTACCTTGTCACGTATGCCAAAGATGCTGATTTGAACAAAGCGATGGATACGGCTTCGATGGCCATGGTCGACAAGCTGGCAACCGAGAAGCATCTAACACCACTTGACGCCTATTCGCTCGCGAGCATAGCCATGGACTGTCGGCTTGGTTCTCCTGAACGTTCCGACCGTGAAGTGCACTGTCTGACGCCAAAAAGCTTGTGGGGGAAGCACTAGCGAGCGCGCTCATGGTTATGGCGAGCCGAGCACGACTAATCGCAATTGTCGCGCTCTGCGTTATGTCCGCATCGATGCATGCAGCTTTTGCCTCCGCGCGGATAGTCGTGGTGGCTACAACAAGCGATGTTGCAAGCCTCGCTTCCGCAGTCGGTGGTGACGTCGTTGAGGTCAAGACCATTGTGCCGCCGGGGACCGATCCGGAGGCATTCGAACCTCGGGTGAGCGATCTCTTGACGCTAAGCGATGCCGATCTCATTGTTCGTGTCGGCTTGGGCTATGATCTCTGGATTGACAAGTTGATAATTCAACTGCATCGCCCGGAATTCCAGGCGGGGGGCAGGCGTTCGGTGGATGCGTCGACTGGAGTCCCGGTGCTGGAAGTGAGAGGCCGAAACCCCGTCACTGAGGATGGTCATGCGCACGGTTTAGGGAATCCGCACTACTGGCTTGATCCTGCTAATGCGGACGCCGTGACGGCAATCATAGCGGAGGGAATCATTGGGCTCATACCCGCCGCTCGTGACACCATCGTGGCCAACCGGAATCGATTTCTCGCGACCCTGCACGAGCGCATTGTGGCCTGGATGCAGCAACTGGCGCCCTACCGCGGCACGGCCTTGGTCGCCTATCATAACAGCTGGCCGTATTTCGCGCGCCGCTCTCACTTAAACCTCATCGGCTTCATTGAAACAAAGGAAGGGGTCGCGCCGAGCGTCGCGCATCTCTCCTCGTTAATTGCAGTAATGCGGCAAAGCGGCGCGCGTGCCATCCTGCAAGAGGCTTATGAGCCGAAGAACCTCTCCGAAATGTTGTCGGCACGCACCGGCGTACCTCTTGTGGTGCTCGCGCCAACAGTAGGCAGCGTTCCGGAGGCAAGAGACTACCTAACTCTCATGGACTTTAACGTTGGTGCCCTCGCGCGCACGCTTGCGACGGCCAGCCAGTGATCCGGCCGCGGCGATGTCTCATGATCTTATCATGCTACTTGCAGCGCCTTTCGCAGCTAGCGCATTGTTCGTAGCGATACATGCCAACTTCGGTCTGCATGTTTTAAGGCGCGGCATTGTGTTCGACGATCTTGCCCTGGCGCAGATGTCAGCGCTTGGAGCTACCGTCGCATTTGCGGCCGGGCACGCTCCGACGAGCGCCGCGGGAATCGCCTACACCTTTCTGTTCGCCGCCATCGGCGCCGCACTGCTCACGGCCTCCCGGGTCATACCCAAAGAGGTTCAACCCGAAGCTTACATCGGCATCATCTACGTTGTGGCTATCGCGACGACCATCGTTGTCGTCGACCGCTCGCCGCAGGGTGCGGAGCATGTGAAACAAATACTCGTCGGTAGCATCCTTGCCGTCTCTGCAAGCGACCTGCCTAAATTCGCGGTCCTCTATGCGTTCATCGGGGCCATTCATTGGCTGGCCCGTCGACCGCTCTTGGCCGCTAGCGAGGCGGTACATAGCAAGACGGGTCGCTCGCTGATCTGGGATTTCGTGTTCTATTCGTCCTTCAGCGTGGTCGTCACGAGCTCGGTAGCGACTGCAGGAGTGCTTCTAGTCTTCTGCTTCTTGATTATCCCGGCAATCACTGGTTCGTTGTTCACGCGCCGCACCGCCTATGCGCTTGGAATCGGTTGGCTTGGAGGCGTTGCGGCCAGTGCCGTCGGTCTGGCCGCGTCATTTGAATTCGAGCTGCCGACGGGCGCTTCAATGGCCCTTGCTTTCACGCTGATGCTCGTGATCGGGGCCGTGTTGCGTGGACTGATATTCGCCCCCGCAGGCGGCCGACGGATCTGCATTCGCATTTTCCTTCGCGCGGCTTCTGCAATGACTCTCATGACTGTGTTGCTCTCCGCTATTTGGCTCATGATCATGCCGCGTGCTGATCAGCCGATGTTTGATCTGTTACAGTCCGCTACCGGCATCGGTCCGGCGACATTCCTGGCGGTGCAGGAGCGAGCGGTCTACGTTGAAGCGCTAAAAGATGCGGGCTACCGGCGCTCGCAGGAAAGTCAGCTGACCACATTGGAACGGCAGTCCCGATGGCGCGGGGACGGCCTTTCCGAGACGGAGGTGCGCCGCATCGGCTCCTTCCAGCAGACCTTCAACGAAATGGCGCGTGGCGATGATTTTGTGGTCAAGTCGCCGTCCGGCCGTGCTCGCGAGCGCGAGCGCTGGTGCGTCGGGCTACCTTTGCTGATAACTAGCCTCCTCGGACTCCTGACCCTGCTGCCCGGCAAATGGCGTGCCGATCCTGCTCGTTCGCGGACCGCGTGCCTGAGGTTCCTGCGAGCTTTCCTGCACGTTGCTGATTTAGTTCGGCGTCTACGCGGAGAGAAGGCCGAGTCGGCAGGAGACGCTATGATCCGTCGCAGCATCAACGGCGGCACTGTGTCTGCCGGCGCTAAGGCTCTGACGGGCGGTTGTCAGAAAACGACGTACGGCTGTCCTGATCCGTAGGATCGTGCTCGTTGTCCCGGGCGCGACTCCTTGCGACATACGGATGAGCCCGTCCCATCAATCGCCCCGAACAGTCGACGGCAAGCATGACGAACTGAGCGCAAGGAGCATGAGATGACCCCCAGCAGCATCGTTCCTCAAGTTGGTGAAGAGCGAACTCATTCAACAATGATGGCCTGGCGCGTGCACGAGTTTGGGTCACCGGAGACCATGAAGTTCGAGCGCGTGCCGCGACCCGAGCCAGGTCCTGGCGAGGTCCTGGTCAAGGTTGCGGCCGCTGGAGTTGGCCCATGGGATGGGTGGATCAGGTCCGGCAAGAGCGCTTTGCCGCAACCGCTCCCCCTCACTCTAGGCTCGGATCTGTCCGGCGAAATCGTCGCGATGGGGTCCGGAGTCACCGAACTACGTGTGGGAGATCAGGTTTATGGTGTTACGAATCCGCAGTTTGTCGGGGCCTACGCCGAGTACGCTTTAGCCTCCGCCGGCATGGTCTCGAACAAGCCAACCTCGCTAACCCACGTTGAAGCCGCGTCCGTTCCTGTTGTTGCCGTGACGGCATGGCAGGCGTTGTTTGATCATGCCCAACTCAAGGCAGGTCAAACGGTGGTTATTCACGGTGCGGCCGGCAACGTTGGATCCTATGCGGTTCAACTGGCCCATCACGCGGGTCTGCAAACCGTCGTGACCGCATCGACGGGCGATATTTCGGTGGTGCGCGATCTCGGCGCAAACCGTGTCGTCGATTACCGGACGCAGCGCTTTGAGGAAGAAGTACGCGACGCGGACGCTGTCATCGATC
The DNA here is from genome assembly GCF_045571435.1 of Bradyrhizobium sp. STM 3562. NCBI lineage: Bacteria > Pseudomonadati > Pseudomonadota > Alphaproteobacteria > Hyphomicrobiales > Nitrobacteraceae > Bradyrhizobium > Bradyrhizobium sp. STM 3562. The sequence goes on along the minus strand of NZ_CP120694.1, from coordinate 6,985,730 downwards.
TGGTCGGCGGCGAAACCCAAACCCGCTCGTTCCAGGTCCTTCGTCGCGGCGGCAAGTTGATCTCGGCAGTGTCCCGCCCGGATCAGGATCTTGCAAAGCGCTACGGTGTTGAAGCCAGCTTCTTTTTGGTCGACGTCACGAGCCAATATCTGACGATGATCGCTCGCCTAATCGATAGTGGAAAGCTGCGAACAAACGTCGGAGCAGTCTTACCTCTCGCGGATGCGCGCGAGGCTCATCTCATGCTGGAGCACGTGCGGCCTCAGCCGAAAGGAAAGATCGTGCTCGACGTCGGAGCGAGTTGATCGGCTAATCCTCCCGGAGCTTGCCCCAAATCCGCAGCCAAACACCACAGCAACTCTCGAAAGGATGCAATCATGACCACGCCGAATTTCTCCAACGCTCTCATCATTCCCGACTCTCTGCTCGCGAAAGAGGCTACCGAGATCCTGCGCGAACATTCCACTGATCTGCTCTTCAATCACTCTATCCGGGTCTACCTGTTCGCAGCTGAGCAGGGTCGGCAGAGAAAGCTGCGGTTCGATTCCGAACTCCTCTACGTAGCTGCCGCTTTTCACGATCTCGGTCTCATCAAGAAGTTCTCGAGCCCAGACGAGCGCTTCGAAGTCGATGGCGCAAATGCCGCACGGCAGTTTCTCAGCACCCACAACATCGCTGAAGACCAGGTGCAGACCGTCTGGGAAGCAATCGCGCTGCACACCACTCCCGGCATCCCGAAGTACATGGGTCCCGAAGTCGCGCTCCTCAATTCCGGTGTTCTTCTCGATGTCATCGGGGTGGGGTTCGATCAGTTCCCGGCGGAGCTGCGCGAGGAAATCGTCGCCAAGTACCCGCGCACAAATTTCAAAGAAGGGTTCATTCAGGAGTATTTCGCCGGTTTTGCGCACAAGCCAGCGACGACGTATGGCACCGTCAACGCCGCTGTCTGCGAACGTTTCATCCCGGGATTCAAGAGCCCCAACGCCTGCGACCTGATCGCTGCGTCGCCCTTCCCGGATTCCCAGCACAAGGCTCACCATCATGACTAGGACCTATCCTGTGCTCCAGGAGCTCGATCCCGGTCGCGCACAAGCTACCGGCGCCGACTCGCTGGCCTCTCTCATCTGGCTAACCCTCGGCGCTTTTGCCATCGGCACCGAGGGGTTCATGATCGCCGGGCTGCTCCCGGCCCTGGCGCGAGACCTGAACGTCGGATTGCCAGCCGCCGGTCATCTGGTCACCGCCTTCTCCCTCGCTTATGCCATCGGCGCGCCGGTCATGGCCGTTTTGACGGCCGGGCTGGAGCGGCGTCGGCTGCTGGTCGTCGCCATGGGCGGCTTCGCCCTGGGCAACCTGCTCGCTGCGCTGGCGCCGGGCTATGCCGGGCTGTTGGCCGCGCGGCTGCTGTTGGCCCTGTCCGCAGCAAGCTTCATGCCGGCGGCCAGCGGATATGCCGCCGCGCTGGGCGGTCCGGAGCGGCGTGGCCGTGCCCTGTCCACGATCACCACCGGGTTGACCTTGGCCATCATCGCTGGCGTGCCGCTGGGCGTACTGGTGGGGCAGGGTTTCGGTTGGCGCGCCACCTTCTTCGGCGTGGCGGGGCTGGCGGTGTTCTCGCTGTTAGGGATTCTCATCCGGCTGCCGCGCCAACTGCCTGGCGTCACGGCTGGCCTTGGTGAGCGTCTGGCGCTGGCCAAGCGCCGCGATATCCTCGGGGTGCTGATGACGAGCGTGCTGACCGTGGCCGGCACCTTTACCGTCTACACTTATCTCAGTGTGTTCATAGCCGGCGTCGGCGGCCTTGGTCCGCAGGCACTGGCGCCGGTCCTGTTAGGCTTTGGCCTGGCCAGTGCAGTCGGCACCCAGCTCAGCGGCAGCGCGGCGGACCGTTGGGGCGCGCGCAGTGTCGTGATCGTTGGTGGGGGGCTTGCCCTGCTGGCCTATCTTGCCTTCTCGCTTAGCGCGGCACTCGAGCCGGCGCGGGCAATGCCTGTCCTGCTGCCGGCCATCCTGATTTGGGGGTTCGCCAGTTGGGGGCTGATAACGGCGCAACAAGCGCGGCTGGTGACGTTGGCTCCGGCACTGGCGCCGATCAGTCTCTCGATGAATTCCTCGGCCATCTACCTCGGCAGCGCGATGGGTGCCGCGGCGGGCGCTGTGGTCATTGCCAATGGCGCGGTGGAGCGGCTCGGCTGGGTAGCTGCGGGATTCGCTGTGGCAGCTCTGTTGTCGGTGCTGCTCAGCGGCAGCGGCACATCAGGCCGAAGTGATGGCGGCGGCGATGGCTTCTCATCGGAAGCTTCACCATGACCATCGGTTCGTCTCTGCGTTCTGGTTTCAAGCAGTTGCGTGAACTCGTTAGAAGAGGAGGTGCGATGATGTCGATCAGTGGATTTGCCTATCGGATTGGTGCCGTATCAAACCGTCGAGGTATGTTTGCAAAAGCAGCGAGAGGAGCATTGCGGACGGCCGCCGTCCCGCTGATAGCAGCAGCGATCGCCCTGGGAGCCTCCCCGGCGATCGCGCAGGACCGGGAGCAGGTGAAAGTCGCCTTCGCGCACGCATTGCCGAATGTCGAAGGAAAGCGGCTGGTTGCTGTGACGGTGACTTATCCTCCCGGAGCCAAATCGCTCGCTCATCACCACGCAGCGTCAGCCTTCATCTACGCCTATGTGCTGTCCGGCGCGATCCGCAGTCAAGTCGGCGAGGAACCCCCGAAGATCTATCACGCAGGCGAAAGCTTTTACGAAATGCCCGGTTCACATCACAGGGTCAGTGAGAACGCGAGTGACAACGAGTCCGCCAGCTTACTGGCGGTCTTCGTTGTGGATTCCAAGGACGAGCCCTTGACCACGCCAGACAAGGCGCCGGGATCACAATAATGGCGCGACAAATTCGCCTGTGGCCGTGACGATCTTTTTTGGACCTGCATAGGCCGCTTGGTTGGTCGCCGGGAGAGCAAAATCGACCGGTAGAAGTCCATAGCCCCTGGTTGATCCCGGATGCGCGGATGTTCGTTCTGTTGCCTCCCGGATCGCGCCAGGCCTTTTACAGGGTCCGGACTACCTGCATAATAAGGCTCCAGGGTGGAGAGGCAGTAGCAGGTGCCGGTACAAGCTGTCGCGATCGTCGTCTGTGAAGGGGTTCAGGCCCTGGACGTGGCGGGTCCGATGGACGTGTTCAGCGAGGCGAACACGTTTCTCGGCAGCGCGGATCGCTACGAAACCGTATTGGTTGCTGCTCACCGCGATCCGCTGCGCGCGTCGAACGGTATACGCATGGTCGCCGACCTGACCTTCGAGGAGGCGGCGGGCGGCTTCGACATCGTTCTGGTGGCCGGCACTCCGACGCCACCGGAAGCGGAGCCCGAACCGTGCCTGCTTCAGTGGGTCAAGGAGCTGCCGTGGCGCTCGAGCGTTTATGGCTCGATCTGCACAGGGGCTTTTGTGCTCGGCTATGCCGGCCTTCTCGACGATCGGCGTGTGACGACCCATTGGCAGGATGCACAGGCGCTGGCGGCGAGATTCCCGAAGGCAAAAGTCGAACCGGACTTGATCTATGTGCGCGATGGACGGCTGATCACCGCGGCGGGTGTGACGGCGGGGATAGATCTGGGCTTGGCGCTCGTCGGGCAGCGGCACGGCGCGGAAACGGCGCTCAAGGTCGCCAAGCGTTTGGTCGTGGTTGCCCAGCGCCAGGGCGGACAATCGCAGTTCAGTCCCTATCTCACGGCACCTGCCGATCCGGAATCGCCCATCGCACGCATCCAGGACCACGTCATGGCGAACATTGGGGATCGCCATACGCTGGAGTCGCTTGCCGCCGTCGTTGGAATGAGCCCCCGGAATCTGGCCCGGCATTTCGGGCAGGTGACCGGGACCACACCGCACGAATTCATCGAGCGCGCCCGCGTTGATGCCGCGCGCATGATGCTGGAAGCGAGCGACCGACCGCTGAAGGCCATTGCCTTCGATTGCGGCTTCGGATCGGCGGACCGGATGAGGATCGTCTTCAGCACTCGTCTCGGCGTGACCCCTGTCCAATATCGCGCCAGCTTCCGGCGAGCAGAACCGGAATAGTTCGCGAGCTATCCGAGCACGAGACTGCGGGCTCCTATGTCCTGAAGGCTCCGAGCGGCCCTTTGTCACGAAACGACGTACGGCTGTCCTGATCCGTAGCATCCCGCCTGTTGTCCGGAGCAGGGCTCTGTTGCCTAATCCCGACAAGCAACCAGTCCGTTATCCAACCGAGGAGATTGCTCCATGTCCGAGATCATCGCCGGCATCCGCGTGCCTGACAGCGCCATCGCGCGCGCCGCCACGCAGCTCGTGCGCGATAGCGAAGACGACCTGCTCTACAACCATAGTCGCCGTGTCTTCCTGTGGGGCGCGCTCACGGGCGAGCGCCGCGGGCTGAAATACGACCCGGAACTGCTTTACCTCGGCGCCATGTTCCACGACATGGGCCTCACCGAGAAATATTCGAGCCCCGATTTGCGTTTCGAGGTCGACGGCGCCAATGCCGCCCGCAAATTCATGAAAAGCTACGGCGTGCCCGAGCGTGACATCGAGGACGTCTGGACTGCCATCGCGCTCCACACCACGCCGGGGATCCCCGAGCATATGCGCCCGACCATCGCGCTGGTGACCGCCGGTGTGGAGATGGACGTGCTCGGCATCGCCTATCACGACTTCACGCATGAACAGCGCGACCATGTCTGCGTCCATCATCCGCGCGAGACAAATTTCAAGGAGAACATCATCGATCACTTCGCCAACGGCATCATCAAGAAGCCGCTGACGACATTCGGAAATGTGAAGGCCGACGTCCTGGCGCTGAAGGACATGAACTATGTCCGTCAGAACTTCTGCTCGATCATCCTTGGCTCAGCCTGGCCGCACTGAGCGCTCGTTGCTCCGAGCCGAGGAGGCCGAGATGGATACCAGCCGTACGAGCATGTCCGGTCCTGAACGAGCCGCCACCGGCACGGGTGAGGGAGATGTCGTGGCGCAGAGCCCGATCGATCAGATCTTGGCCGGGCGGTTTGCGTGCCGCGAGTTTTGCAACGCTCCAGTCCCGCGACGCACAATTGAGCAGATTCTCCGTATCGCGCGGTTCGCCCCCAGCGGTGCGAACATCCAGCCTTGGCACGTCTACGTGCTGGCTGGCGCGGCCAAGGACAGAGTCTCGACGGCGCTGTTGAACGCGCACGAAAACTCGCGAGACGAGCACGTCTCGGAATACAAATACTACGCCGGCGACTTACCCGACCCGTACCTCAAACGGCGGCAAGAATTTGGTCGGTTGTTCTACGGATCGCTCGGAATTGCTCAAATCGATCTCGAGGCGAGGAGCAGACAAACCGCCAAGAACTACACATTCTTCGGCGCACCGGTCGGATTGATCGTGACCATCGATCGTCGCCTGGAAGTCGGAAGCTGGCTCGACCTCGGAATGTTCGTGCAGAACGTGATGCTCGCGGCGGCGGGACGCGGGCTTCAGTCCTGTCCGCAGGAGACGTTCGCGAAATACCATCGAATTTTGCGCCCGCTGCTGTCAATTCCGGCAGAGCAGATGGTGGTGTGCGGTATCTCGGTCGGGAAAGCCAAGGTTGAGCGGCCGGATAGATTGATGCCGCGGGCGGACATTGATGAGTTCGCCACGTTCGTAGGATTCGAAACGTAATAGCCGACGAGGAGAGATCACCATGGGAAGCCGAGAAGAACTGATTCAGCGCAGCATTCCGTTTCTCCGGGAAGTCAAGGACATGACGCCTGGCGCCGAGATGGAACGTTGGCTTAACGAGACATACGGCGAAAACAGCGCGCTCTACCAGGATCTGGCTCGCCTGATCAAAATCGGCGTCGAGGAGGGATGGGCGGCAAACCAGGAGGTGGACGGCCCGAATTACCGGCGCAGCCGCATCCTGGAGCCCACTCCCGAAACGTTCCAGTTCAGCATCACCGCCGTGTACATGAACAGCGCCGATCCGCACCGCTTCAAGGACGAAGACGATCACGACGTATTGCGCGGACAGTATCACGGCCACCCCTATGGCGAACTCAACCTCGTGGTGCCCTTGAACAAGGGCGCGGAGTTGAAGGGATTGCAGGGCTGGCAAGGACCGGGCTGGACGGCGCCGGATCCGGGCAGCAGGCACTATCCCGAGGTCAGGGGCGGGGCGGTGATCGCTCTGTTCTACCTGCCGGCTGGACGCATTTCATACGATTTCAAGGCTCCGTCTGATCGGTAACGGAGCTCCGAGGTGGCTCGATACGATGGCCCCTCCGCTTTGGAGCAAAGGAAATGGCGCCAGTTTATCCGTAGACGGTCAAGGCCGATGACCCGGTGCCGACCCAGCTGTCCGTCGGAAGGCGCAGCAACTCTCGTCACGGCGCGGAGTTCGGGCCGGCATTGTCGTCCACAGTCTCGACGTCGATCCGCAGAGCGACCGCGAGACCGTGTTCTTCGGCCCCGTTGGACAGCAGAAGCCGGCCGGTCCGTTGAACTATGGCTCGAGAAGGGTAGTCAATTCAGCTCCCTCATCAGCGACAAAGATGGCTATCAGTTCGGCCGGTTCGGTGTTGCTCGCGTTGGCGGAAACGAGATGCGTCGCGCCGCGCGGTTCGAAGAACGATTGCCCTACCTCGAACGTCTCCAGCGGGCCACCGCTCAGCTGTGAGCGGACCTGACCTTTGGTGATGCAGGCGGTCACCGAGCCGCCGTGGCGGTGCGGCGGCGTGAAGCCGCCTGGCCCGTAGCTGACGCGCACCACCGTGACGCGCCTGCCCGGTACATTCGGCAGCGCGTGCGAGGAAATCACCTCGACCTTGTTGAGCGACGTGCCCGACGATGACATCTCGGCGCACAGCGGCACCCGGAATGCTGTTGTCGCGCTCATCGCCAGCGTGAGGGTCTTGATGATCCCGGCCGCGCAGGCGAAGCCGGTGACGACGGCTAGTGACAGCCGGTGCCAGTCGCGCTCCGCGAACGGCGCCAGGGCTGCGATTGCGATCCGCATGGGTTTCTCCTCCCTCAGGTCGCGACGTTTGGCGTGAACACGGACAGCGGCGCGGGATCGCGGCTCGGCGGCGGCGGGACCTTGCCGTCGACATCGGTGAAGCCGTATTCGGCCGCCAACTCCGAGGCGAGCAGGATCTGGCCGCTTTTGGCCATCACGCCGGGATCGGCGGCGAGCGCGGCGACCGCGCGCCCGGCGAACACCGGCGTCTCGCCGCGCTCGGCAATCAGTTTGCCGAGCGCCGGCGGCACGCGGCCCGGCTGCGCCGCAAGCTTCTCGCTCTTGATGTAGCCGGGCCAGATCGAGACCGCGGCAATGCCGAACGGCTTCAGCTCATGCGCCATGTCGCGCGCCATCCGGTCGACGCCCGATTTCTGCACGCCGAACGGAACGTTGAACGTGTAGCGCACGCCGCCGCCCGAGGACGTATTGATGATCAGGCCGCGCTGCTGCGGCAGCATCAGCGGCACGGCGAACTGGCTGGCGACGAAATGCGAGCGCAGGCCGACGCGATGCATGGTGTCCCATAGCGAGGCCGGCACCTGCCAGAACGGGACGTTGACCGGCATCGCGTTCGGCGCCGCAAACACGTTGTTGACGAGAACGTCGAGCCGGCCGTGGTCGCGCCGGACGAGGTCGAACACCTCGCGCACCGCTGCATCGTCCGAGTGATCGCACAGGACGCCGATGCCGCGGCCGCCGGCCGTGTTGATCGCGGCGATGGTCTCGTCGAGCGAGCCCGGCCATTCCGATCCGCCGCTATTCCGGGTGCGCGCCGTGACGATCACGGTCGCGCCGGCTTCGGCGAGGCCGATGGCCACACCCTTGCCGACGCCGCGGCTTCCTCCTGTCACCAGCGCGATGCAGTCTCCAAGCCATCCCTTGGTCATGCGATTCCCCGATATGGCTTTCCTGGAAGATAACTTGACAACAATCTTCCTAGGAAGATAGTAGGAACGCCGGAGGCGTCAACCAGGGAGGTTCGCGATGGTCACGAGGGAAGAGAACGAATTGCTGTGCCGCGTCACGGGCGACGCGCCGATGGGACGGATGTTGCGCCAGCATTACTGGCTACCGGCAGTGCTCTCGGTGCGCGTGCGCAAGGGCGAGGCGCCGGTGCGGGTCAAGCTGTTCGGCCGCAACTTCGTGGCGTTCCGGGGCAAGGACGGCACCGTCGGATTTCTCGACGAGGCCTGTCCGCATCGTGGCGCCTCGCTCGCGCTCGCGCGCATCGATGACTGCTCGCTCACGTGCCTGTTTCACGGCTGGAAGATCCGCGCCGATGGCGCGGTGCTGGACGTTCCCAACGAGCCGAACAATCCGAAGGAGTTTGCCAAGACCGTCAAAGCGAAGGCCTATCCGACGCGCGAGGGCGCCGGGTTGATCTGGGTCTGGCTCGGCGAAGGCGACGCGCCGCCCGCGCCGGACTTTGAATGGATGGATCTGCCGCCGGACCAGGTCTACGCCGCCGGAATCGAGCTGAAGGCAAACTGGCTGCAGGGCGTCGAGGCCACCATCGATTCCTCGCATGTCGCGCTGCTGCACCAGAGCTGGACCGCGACCTCGTCGACCGACTTCGGCGCAACGCGGGTCAACACCGAAGTCGCCTACGAGTTCGAGAAGAAGCCCTATGGCTTCCGTGCCGCGGCATTGCGCACCGCGCCCGACGGATCGTGCCTCGCCCGCGTCACCGAGTTCGTTATGCCGTACTACGGCTTGATCGCGCCGATCTTCTCCGGACCTCAGCAGGATCGCACAGCGATCATCGCGGTGCCGATCGACGACGAGAACCTGATCCAGTGGTACATCTTCTACAATCCGGAGAAGCCGGTGGATTCCTGGCGCAAGGTGCAGCGTGCCAACCAGTGGCCGATGGCCGGCGGCCTGCCGGGCGATCAATCAAACAATTGGGGCCAGAACCGCCAGATCATGGATGCCGGCAACAGCACCGGCTTCCATGAGATCGTCATCGAGGATTTCGTTGTCATGGTCAGCATGGGCCCGATAGTCGATCGTTCGCAGGAATATCTGTGCTCGGCGGACCAGGCGATCGTCAGGGTGCGTCGCCAGCTGCTCGACGAGGTGCGGGGCTTCATGGCGGGAAAGCCCCCGAAGAGCGGCCAGAGCGAGACCATGTCCTACAAGGACATCCGCGCCGTCGGCGGCCGGCTCGCCTCCGCCTCCGAGGATTGGCGGCAAATTCCACGCTGAATGGATCAGAACCCACGGGGCGCAGACGTCGTGTTCGCGCCCATTCTCAGCTCGGCTCCGGAGACGACATCACATGACTGGCACCATCTCTGCGCCGCCGCGAAACTGTCGGAAGGGGAACCGTTGGGCTTCAGGGTAGGCGAGCGGCGCGTGGCGCTCTACAAAGTTGACGACGACGTCTTCGCCACCGATGACGTCTGCTCGCACGCATTTGCGCTGCTGTCGACGGGGTTTCTCGAAGGCCATGTGATCGAATGCCCGCTACATGGGGCGATGTTCGATGTCCGTGACGGAAAATGCCAGTCCGGCGCCTACAAGGACATCAAGGCGTTCAAGGTCGAGATCCGTGACGGCGAGGTCTATGTCGAGTTCGACGGCAACGCTGCCCTGCAAGCCGCCGATGACGGCGGCGTCGACGTCAAGCCATGAGCGGCCTTGTCGTCATCGGTGCATCCTACGCCGGCATCGAGGCCGCGCTCACCGCGCGCGAGGCCGGCTATGCCGAACCGGTGATCGTGGTCGCCGACGAGACGTTGCTGCCCTATCAACGGCCGCCGCTTTCGAAGGAGTTCTTGCTTGATCAGGTCAGCGCCGAGAGGCTCATTCTGCGCGATGTGGCTGTTTTCGCGAGAAATCGGATTGAACTGCTGCTGGGTCACCGTGTCGTCGCAGTCGACCGCCATGCAGAAAGAGTAGTGCTGGCCGACGGCGCCGTACTGGGCTTCGACAGGCTGGTCATCGCCACCGGCTCGCGCGCGCGGCGGGTAGCCGTCCGCGGGGCCGAACTCGACGGGGTCTGCTATCTCCGATCGGCCGCAGATGCCGCCGATCTCAAGGCGCGGTTCGGCCGGACGAGCGAGATCGTGATCGTCGGCGGCGGCTTCATCGGTCTCGAGGTGGCTTCGTCTGCGGCCAGGCTCGGTAAGCGGGTGGCGGTGATCGAGGTCGCCTCCCGGCTGCTTGAGCGGGCGGTGTCTCCGGTGGTGTCGCGCTTCCTGCTCGACATCCATACCCGGGCAGGCGTCGCGGTGAAGCTCGGCACGTCTGTTTCGGCAATGGTCGGCGATGGGGGACGAGTGGTGGCGGTCGAACTGGACGGCGGCGTCCGCCTCGGCACGGACCTGGTCGTCGTCGGCATCGGCGGCATCCCGAACCACGAGCTCGCCGCCGCTGCCGGGCTCCGATGCGCCAATGGCATTGTGGTGGATCAGAACGGGCAAACCACACGCAAGAGCATCTACGCCGCGGGCGACTGCACCACGCACTTCAACCGGTTTGCTGAGGACTGGATCAGGCTGGAGTCGGTTCAGCACGCGCAGGACCAGGGACGCACCGTCGGGCTTGCGATCGTGGAAAGCCATGAACCATACAACAGCGTGCCGCGGTTCTGGTCGGATCAGCACGATCTCAAGCTTCAGATCGTCGGTCATGGCGCGCGCAGGGACCGCATTGTGATCCGCGGCTCGATCGAAGCTGGCCGGTTCTCAGTGTTCAATTACCGGCAGGGCAGGCTGGTCGGCGTCGACAGCATCAACAATCCCGGGGATCAGATGGTGGCGCGGCGCCTGATAGCAGCGGGCATTTCGCCGACGCCGAGCCAGGCCGAGGACAGTTCATGCGATCTCAGATCACTGCTGAAGGCGGGTGTCAGCGCCGTCGTGTAGCGGGGACCGCAGTTAGTCCACCGCCGTAAGCCGGCCGGACTTCTTCGGCGTTTTCGTCGTCCGCACCGCCAGCAGCTTGCGCAGGCAGCGGTCGAGCATCGCGATCTCCGCCTTGGTCAGCCCGCTTGCCTCGATCGTGCGCGCGACGACCCTTGCCACCTCGGCGATGCCGCGGTCGGCGGTCGCGAGACCCTTGGCGGTGAGGCGGACCAGCTCGGAGCGGCCGTCGTCGTTGGCAGAGACGCGCAGCACGAAGCCGCCTTCCTGCAGCCGCGCGACGCGCTTGGTCATCGCGCCCGATGTGACGAGCAGGGCCCGGAACAGGTCGGTGGGACGCAGCTCGTACGGTTTGCCCGAGCGCCGCAGCGCCAGCAGCACATACAGCTCGCCGATCTGCAGCCCGACCGCCTTCGCTATGTCCTGCAGGCGCATTTCGTGGAGCTGGTTGACGCGCTCCAGCCGCAGCAAGGTGCAGGCGGCGGCGAGGTCGAGGTCGGGCCGTTGCTCCAACCACGCGGCCTCGATATCGTCGTAAAGGGTGCTGTCAGGTGATGGCGACTGCTTGATCGCGGGTTCGGCGCGGTGTGACACGCTGCTCTTCTTCATTCCCTTCCAGTCCCCTTCACTGCGGGCGATCGCGCCGGCATCATGCGTCGCAGCAATCTAGCACCGCCAAATTCAGGTGTCGCCTCGCAGTTTCCGGTATCGCTCCGGCCCTGTGCATGACTACAACGCAGCGGCCAATTGTCGACTTGCGTCGCTGACAAATACCTTCCTAGGAAGAATATTCCCGGTAAGAAAACTAGAGGAGGGAGCGTATGCGCGGACTTGGTGCGACATTGGTGTTGGCAGTTGCACTGTCTGCTTGGGCTTCGGCCAGGGCGGCGGAGACTGAACTGGTTCTCGGGCAGACCATGCCCTATAGCGGGCCGGCGTCGGCCCTGAGCGCCGTCGGCAAGGTGCAGACCCGCTATTTCCAGATGATCAACGATCGCGGCGGCATCAATGGCCACAAGGTCAAGCTGATCTCGCTTGACGATGGCTATAGTCCGCCGAAGGCGGTAGAGCAGACGCGCCGGCTGATTGAAAATGACGAGGCGGTCGCGATCTTCGGCAGCATGGGAACCGCACAGAACGCCGCGGTCCAGAAATATCTCAACGCCAAGATCCCTCAGCTGTTCGTGTTCGCGGCCAGCGAGCGCTTTGCCGATCCGAAGACCAGTCCTTATACGGTCTCGGGGATGACGCTGTTCAGCACCGAGGCTGCGATCTACGCGCGGTTGGTGGCCGAGCACACGCCCGGTGCGCGCGTGGCCGTGTTGTACCAGAACGACGACTACGGCCGCGAATATCTTCGCAGCTTCAAGACCGAACTGGCCCGGCTCGATCCCAAGGCCGAGATTGTCGCGGCGTCGCCTTACGAAGTCACGTCGCCCACGGTCGATTCGCAGGTCGTGGCGCTGGCGAGCACCAACGCCAACGTCTTCCTCAATGCGTCGACCAGCAAATTTACCTCGCAGGCGATCCGCAAAGCGGGCGAGCTCGGCTGGCGCGCGCAGCAGTTCCTGCCGATCGGCAGCAACTTCGTGCCGACGATCCTCAAGCCGGCCGGGCTCGACAACGCCAAAGGGGCGATCTCGGCGACGCCGACCAAGTCGGTCGGTGATCCCGAATGGGCCAACGATCCCGCATATCTGGAGTGGCTGGCTTTCATGAGGAAGTATTATCCCGAGGGCGATATCGAGGATCAGCTCAACTTCACCGGATGGAACGTCGCTGTTCTCATGACCAAGGTCATCGAGGCCTGCGGTAACGATCTCTCCCGGCAGAACATCATGAAGCAGGCCACTGCGCTGAAGAACGTGGCGCTGCCGGGCCTGATCCCGGGCATCACCGTCAACATCAGCCCGGATGATTATCGCCTGATCACCTCGCTGCGCCCGCAGCGTTTCGACGGCGAGCGCTGGGTTCCGATGTCCGGTACCATCGGCGCGCAATGAGGGCCACCGATAGTGTGGCGAAGCGGGGCCGGCCGCTAGCGGCCGTCCCTGAGCTCTCCGGTATTGAACACAACGATCGGGAGGTTGAAATGATTTGCAGGTCGGCGGCGCTCGCGATGCTCGGTGCAGGAATTCTATTCGCGGGTGCAGCGCCCGCTGCTGCCCAGCAAGGAGATGTCAACTCGCCCGATCTCGTCCTCGTCAACGGAAAAGTTCTGACCCTCGATGAACGATCCAGCGTGACCGAGGCGATCGCCGTTCGGGACGGAAAAATTCTCGCGACCGGTAGCAGCGCATACATCCGCTCGCTCGCCGGAGCGCGCACGCAAGTGCTCGATGTGTCCGGCAAGACCGTGATTCCCGGCCTGATCGATACTCACGCTCACTTCAAGGCGGCCGGTCTCGCCGACTATGTCGTCAACATGAGCCGCGCGAAGACGGTGGCCGAAGCGCTCGAGGCGATCAAGACGTTCGTGGCCAAGAAGAAGCCGGGCGACTGGATTGTGGGCGGTGCGTGGCACCCGCCGTCGCAACTCGCCGAGAAACGGTATCTAACAAGGCAGGAGATCGATCGCGTCGCCCCCGACAATCCCGTCTATCTGCGGACCGTCGGTCATTTCTCCATGGCGAACACGATGGCCCTGCAGAAGGCAGGGGTTGACAAGACCACCCCGAACCCGAGCGGCGGTTCCTTCGAGCGCGACGCCGCCGGTGAACTGACCGGCGTCCTCGTCGAGACTGCGATCGACCGGGTCGAGAACGCTGTTCCGCCGTGGACCGAAGACGACGAAATCAGGCAGTTCACGCTCGCGGAGGGGGCACTGAACAGTTTCGGGATCACAAGCGCGGTCGAAGGCGCCACGGAAGCGCGCGACGTCCGCACGCTGCAGAAGATCGCCGCGTCCGGACAGGCGACGTTGCGGACGGGATTGATGTTCAGACCCGAGCCGCCCGCCGAGCTGACCGCTTGGGAGGCGATCATGTCGGGCAACGGAGCTTCATCAGGCTTTGGCGACGACTGGGTTAAGTTCGCCGGCATCAAGATCTTCTACGATGGCGGCATGACCCTGAAGACGGCGCTTATGCGCGATGTCTATCCGGACTCGCACGATGACTACCATGGCATCGCCCAGCAAACGCCCGAACGGCTCATGCAGCTCGTCTCGATCTGCAATCGCTACGGCTGGCGTGTAGGCGTGCACGTCGTCGGCGATCTCGGTATCGACCAGGTGCTCGATGCTTTCGAAGCTGCCGACAAGGAAAGGTCCATCCGGGACCGTCGTTTCGTTCTCATTCACGCGAGTCTGATCAGGCCCGAGCAGATGGAGCGCGCTCACAAGCTGGGGGTCAGGGTCGATTTCCAGAACGTCTTCATGTGGGATAAGGCCGCGACCGTCGAGCGCTTCCTGGGACGGCCGACCGCCGATCGCGCCGTGCCGACCAAGACCTTGATCGAAAAAATGGGGCTGGACAGCCTCGGCGCCGGAACCGACTTCCCCGTCAACCCGATCAACCCGTTCCTCAACATGTACATCATGGTGACGCGGAAAGATCCCAATGGAAGCGTGTACGGCCCCGCGGAAGCAATCACTCGCGAACAGGCGCTCCGTCTCTACACGTCGGCAGCTTCGCGCTACACGTTCGACGAAGCACGCAAAGGTACGATACAGCCGGGCAAGCTTGCAGACCTCGCGGTCCTTTCCGCGGACTACATGACCATTCCGGAAGAGCAGATCAAAGACATCAAGGCGGATGTCACGCTGGTCGGAGGCAAACTCGTCTTTCAACGCTGACCCAGATGCAGTCGGTTCGTCGACTGATAAGGTTTGGTCGCAAAGCTTATCAGTTTGCCAACGGTGCCGAGTGTCGGCGGCAATAGCGAAGGATTGGAGTGCCGTCGGTGGGCCCCGCACCATGGAAAGATGAGTGCGGGCGAGTTGGTCATTGGCCGAGTTATGTCATAAAGTCTGATTTGCGAATGGCGCCGCAGACGGCAGTTGCGGACTGCCGAACACGCATCGCCCCAAGAAAGACAAAGGACGGCTCGCCGCTAAACCGCCCTCTGTCGCGGCAATATCAGTCGCAGTATCCCAACCGACCATAGGATTGATTGAAGCCACAACGCGCTCGGTTGTTGTAGGGCACAGGGGCGGGCGGCCGCGGCGGAAGTTCCTCCGCGGCCATATAGAACTGGTCAATGTAGCCCGGATGTGTCGAATACACTGATCCATAGCCTTCGCCCTCATAGAAGGCGGGTGCTCTATATATCGGTCCCGGGGGCACATAACCCGGCGCGTATGTGGGTGCTGTATCATAGGGCCCGTAGTACGCGGCGCCAGGCGCGCCATAAGAAGTTGGGTAACCGTTTCCGGCCCCAACATGAACGTTGGCAGACGCGATGTAGACGCC
This sequence comes from Bradyrhizobium sp. STM 3562, assembly GCF_045571435.1. Taxonomy (NCBI): domain Bacteria; kingdom Pseudomonadati; phylum Pseudomonadota; class Alphaproteobacteria; order Hyphomicrobiales; family Nitrobacteraceae; genus Bradyrhizobium; species Bradyrhizobium sp. STM 3562. Next base: position 6,970,425 of record NZ_CP120694.1, on the reverse strand, counting down.
TCCCGGCGCGACATAAACGGATTGCGCCGAAGCTTGCGATGTCCACACAAGGCCAAGCGCAAGGACAAAGATGCCGTATTTCATGATGACAGTACTCCTGCGACGCTACTCTGCCCCTCGCGAAGATTACTGATCATTAACCAAAGAACAAGGTTACCCGCCAGAATCAAATAATATGGTTAACTGCGAGCGAGGGTGTCTCATTTTCGAACAAGATGACTCTTCGGCATCGTGCAAGATGCGGAGCTTCTGCAACAGCCGAGCCACTCGCTCTCGACGCATTCGACGATCGTCATTTCTGTCCGTAGCAGGTCTGTGCCGACGCAGTGTCCGCTGGATGCCAGTACTACGACCGGCAAATGAAACCAGATTCTGTGCAGACCGGTGAAAACATTCATCAGAATCAGAAAGCCCGAGACGGTGAGGGTTACTGCAACGGCGGTTGCCGGCCGAGACTATAAAAGCGAAGGGACAGTTTATTGTACACCTGATCGTAGACGGAACCGAAGACCACGACGCCACCGGCCTCAGCCAGTTTTTGCAGCCGCGCCGCGACATTGACACCGTCGCCAAAGATGTCGGAACCGTCCAGCATCACATCTCCTAAATTGATGCCGATGCGAAGCCGCATCTGGAGCGCCTGAGGTGGGTCCGACTCCTGCTTGGAAATTTCCTGCTGAATCTCAACCGCACACTGCACGGCCTCGACAACGCCGGCGAAACTCGGCGATCACGCGCATCGCCCCAAGTGTTCACGATCCGCCCGTCATGGCGCTCGACCGGTCCTGCAATGGTGCTGCGGTAGCGGCGAAGCATGTCCAACGTTCCCGCTTCGTCTGCTCCCATGAAACGAGAATAGCCGTGCGCATCGGCACACAGCATGGTGGTCAGCCCCTTCACCTTGCCGTTGGTCATCGATCCGATCGTAGCCTCACTGACCGCCAAATGCATCAGGCAGCGTTTAGCGCCAGTGGTGTAAAGGCCGTTCCTGGACCTTTTCGACCGAATAACGCTCTTCTTCATGTCTGCTGTCAGGGGGTAGAGCCGAACATGGCTCTGGTACAGCCAAATCGACGCGCATGACCCGGAGCGGACCACGAACACAGATTGTTCGACTTCGATCTGCCGTGCTCATAGCGTCCTCAGACTTCGCAGTCCGTCGAATTCAAAGCCCTACGCAAGCGGCCAAATGCCTTGAGCCGATGGGGCTCGATATCGCTGGCGGAAATGGCAGTTCGCTTGGCAACAGTTGCCTTCGCCGACTTGGGACGTGTAGCGGTCGTGACCTTCGTCGATTTGGGATTGTGCCGATGATGAGCGATCGGCCTCGGAGGCTCCGAAGAACCGATACTGTTGTCGTCCGGCAGAGCAATGCCTCCGTTGATCAAAACTGTTCTGGTGGATTGTCCGACCGGCTGCTCGGCGTGAATTTGAAAGCGCTGGCATGCCAGGAATGAAGATGCCACCGGATGTCGTTCGGCAATGTCGCCGCCGTCAAAATAGGTATATTGATCAGAAGTAATAGCAGAGTTAGCATACAACTGCGATCGCTGCCACCATTTGCGATCCGAAGATTTATTGACCAACCAATTACGCTTGTTGCCCGCGAAATCGTAGTTTTGTTTTTGGGAGAGCGGAAGTGGCGTGGAGTAGAGTTCTTACCTTTACCGATCCGCTGCCGTGCCAAGCAGCCTTTCCGTACTCTTACATTGAAGTACTTCCCACGACGAAAGAGTTTCGGATCGAGATGATCCAGGTCGCCATGAGCCGGCTTTGGTTGCAACATACTCGCTTATCCTCGCCAACAGTTAGTACGGCCACAAGCAAGCCCGGTCGTCTATCGATCGGCTTTCTTAGCGAGTCCAATTTGTCATTGTATCATCACTGCGGAATTGAGGTCACGCCAGGCGACATCATTGTCAACACGCTTGAAGCTGAGCATCGACGATGCGACCCCGGCCTTGACTACGGCTCGATGTCTATCCCAACCGATGAATTTGATAATGCAGTCGAGGCGATAATTGGCTGCGAGTTGATGGAAGACTCAGAACGGCGCATTTTTCATCCGCATCCTCAATTGATGTCACGGCTGCTGAAGTTACACCGGGCGATCGGGCAGCTCGCACACGACACTCCTGATATTTTCCAACTGCCGGAGGTGCTTCGCGCGCTGGAGAACGAACTCGTGCACGTCATGGTCAGATGGCTCGCCGATGCGGTTGACGCAAAGACTAGCACTCACGGCCGACGCCATGATGCAATCATCGCGCGGTTCGAAGAGTTTCTTGAGGCAAATCCCGACCGCCCCCTTTATCTCGCCGAAATCTGTGCAGCTATCGGCGTCGCGGAGCGAACACTTCGCGCCTGCTGTGAGGAGCATCTGGGCATGGGGCCGATCCGTTTTCTCACACTCCGTCGAATGCACCTCGTGCGTCACTCGTTGCTGCGCGCGGATCCGTCGAAGTCAACCGTGACTCGCATTGTCACTGATCAAGGCTTTTGGGAGCTCGGCCGCTTTTCGGTCGCCTATCGTGCACTGTTCGGGGAGTCGCCATCGGAGACGTTGCAGCGCCCTTCGGAGCAATTTGAAGTCCATCCGGGTCGCCCTTTGCTCATCAGTGCCAAGGACTTCACGAAAGGGGACGCAATTTGCTGCGATGCATGAGTCCGGAAGTGTGCAGGTTTTTGGACGCCGGCAACGAGGAGGCTCCGCACGCTCAACTGACCGGCGTCCAAAAAGCGCCAAGGCACGAAGTCGCGGGAAGTTGGGCACTGGCCGGGCAGCGAGTGCTATGGGGATTTGATGTTGGCGCCGATCTCGATGGTCGAGGTGATGCCGGCAGGATTCGACCAGGGTGTCTGCACGGACAGGAGATCGGCAGGGCGCAATAGGCTTTTTGGTGGCTGTTCGGAGCGCATCGACGCACGATCCGCGCACTGATAGATGCCATTGGGTTGAGCGAGATCGCTGCCGGCGTGGAGCCAGCGGATCGGCCCGGGAAAACTGCAGGGCTTACACGCGGTGTTGGTCATGACGTGTCGATCCTGATCGGTGTTGGTCGCCAGCTCGGCGCGCAGCCGCGTGCGAAGGTCTCGATGACGATCATGCGTGCGCCACAGCGGGGACAAGGGCACGGCAGCACATGCGGCGTATCCGGCGCAACATCCGGCTCTTGTTGGGGATCGGCGGCAGACGGGGCGACATTGAGGAGTGCGCGGGCGGTTGCGATGCTCTCGGCGCGGTTGGTGGAGGCAAAGAGCCCGTAGTGGCGGATGCGGTGGAAACCCGTGGGCAGCACGTGCAGCAGGAAGCGCCTGATGAACTCGTGCGGGTGAAGCCGCATCGTCTTCCAGCGGTCGGGGCCGCTGACGCGATAGTCCTTCCAGCGGAACGCAATCGCCTCGTCGTCGGCTGCAACGAGGCGGCGGTTGGAGATGGCGACACGATGGGTGTAACGGGAGAGATAGCGCAGCACCTGCGCGGGCCCCGCGAACGGGGCCTTGCAATAGACCACCCATCTGATGCGCCGCAGCGGCGCGATGAAGCGCTTGAACGTTGTCTTGTCGGCGAGCCCGGCATGGGTGTTGAAGAACTTCAGCGCGCCGGCGGCGTGCGCCTGCATGAGCATCGCCAGCATCTTGCCGCGGAACAGGCGCGCCAGCACGTTGACATGGACGAGGAAGTCGGAGCGCGCGGCGATCCATCGCCTGTTATCGAGCGAGAGCCCGCCACCCGGCACGATCATGTGCACGTGCGGATGATGGGTGAGCGCCGAGCCCCAGGTGTGCAGCACGGCCGTGATACCGATCCGTGCGCCGAGGCGCTTGGGATCGCTTGCGATGGCGAGCGTCGTCTCGGCCGCCGTCTTCATCAGCAGGTTGTAGATCACACGCTTGTTCTGGTAGGCGATGTCACGCAGCTCGCTCGGCAGCGTGTAGACGACATGAAAATACGGCACCGGCAGCAGCTCCGCTTCGCGGTCGGCCAGCCATTGGCGTGACGCCGCAGCCTGGCACTTCGGGCAATGCCGGTTGCGGCAGGAGTTGTAGGCGATCTCGGTGTGGCCGCACGCTGTGTTCTCGCAGCGCGCGACGTGGCCGCCGAGCGCTGCCGTACGACAGCGCTCGATCGCACTCATCACCTTCAGTTGCCCGAGGCTCACATGCCCCTGATTGGCGTCACGCCAAGCAGGGCCGTGGTCGCGGAGGATATCCGCGACCTCCAGAACTGGCCGAGCCACGGCCGGCGGCGCTACGGCGCTGGCGGCTCCTCACTGCCTCGCTTCGCACGGCGGCGGCGCGGCGCGCTTAGGCCCTCGAGCGGGCTCTCGATCTTGGCAATCAGTCCGATCGCCACGCGACTGTAGCGGGCTGTCGTCTCAAGCTTGGAATGTCCGAGCAACGCCTGGATCACGCGAATGTCCCTGCCGCGCTCGAGCAGGTGGGTCGCGAAGCTGTGGCGAAGCGAATGCAGCGGGACCGTCTTGCGCAGCCCCGCGGCTTTGGCGGCCTCCTTGAACAACCGGCTGAACTGACGCGTGGTCAGTGGCTGACGTTGACTGCGACCGGGAAACAGCCAGCGCTGTTCGGGCGCGACGCCGTTGTTGGATGCGGTCGGCCCCGCCTTCCACCATTGCCGCAACAGCCTCAGGACCTCCGGCGGCAGCATCACGTGCCGGTCCTTGCGGCCCTTCGACTGCACGATGCGGATGATCTTCTGCGCGCTGTCGATGTCGCTCGCCCGCAGCCGCACCACCTCCCCGGCGCGCAATCCGCAACCATAGGCCAGCGTTAGCATCGCTCGCGCCTTCAGGCTCGTCGCCATGGTGAGGACACGCTTGACCTCCTCAGGGCTCAGCACCGGCGGCAGCCTCTCGGGCTCCTTGATGTGCCAGACCTCGGCCGCCAGATCGTGACGACGTAGCGTGACGCGGAACAGGAACCGCACCCCGGTCATGATCCGATTGCGGTTGCAGATGCTCATCCCGCTCTCGATCAGGTGCAGCTGAAATAGCCGCACCTCGTCGGCGGTCGCTGTATCCGGCGAGCGTTTGAGCCAGGCGGCGAACCGCTTGCAACTGTAAATGTGGCCGCGCTGCGTGTGCGGGTTGAGCTTGCGCGCAGCCATGTCTTCGATCATACGCTGACGCAGCGGACTGACTGTGTTGGTATCGCTCATGGAGAGCTCCTTCCTGAGTGAGGGTTGCAACACCTCGATTCTCAGGACGGGGCTCTTTAGTGCTACCACTATCCTCTCAACTGGCTACCGGGCCCCCTCGGCTCTTGCCCCCGCGCAGCGGGCTGGAGCGCAGCGACTTTGTGCCTTGGCTCGTGGCGGCCGGCCGGGCACGCGCGCTAAATGTCTGCTCGTTGGGGGTAAAGCGGACCTGATCTGCTCAACCTGAGTTCTTCCGGGTCTAACCCAACTCGGAAATTATGAAAGCTGGTTCTCCCGATTTCTGCCGAAATCGCATAGCGCGGATGCGACCTCTCAGCCATGGGTGTTTGGTGCCTATAGGAGATGTTCGATGAATCTTACCCGACGGGCCGTGACACTTGCTGGTTTGAGCTTGATCGCCAGCCCTGGGATGAATTCTGCAAGAGCGGATTGGGGCGAACTCAACTTTGGCGAAGGAGTTGAAGACTTTTGGCTGGCCACCGATGCCTACATTTACGGCTATCCGCTAGTGACCATGGAAATGACGCGCAGGGTTATTACCAATGTAGCCAAGCCCGAGGGCACCCATGCCCCGATGGGGCAACTGATTAAGCTGCGTGAATATCCCAATGCCTCCTTCCGCGATGTGACCGCACCCAATGCGGATACGCTTTACACAACTGCATTCTTCGAGGTCGATAAAGAGCCGTGGGTTCTGAGCATCCCGGACATGAAGGATCGCTACTACCTGATGCCAATGCTGGACGGCTGGACCAATGTGTTCCAGGTACCGGGCAAGCGCACCACTGGTACTGGCGCGCAGACCTACGCGATCACCGGGCCGAGTTGGAGCGGGAAGCTGCCGGACGGCATTAAACAGCTTAAATCGCCTACCAACATCGTGTGGCTGCTTGGCCGAATCTACTGCACTGGAACACCGGAAGATTACAAGGCGGTCCACGAGTTGCAGGATCAATGCAAGCTAGTGCCCCTGAGCGCATATGGGAGGCCGTACACGCCGCCAGAGGCAAAGATCGATCCCACAATTGACATGAAGACGGCGGTGCGCGACCAAGTCAACCGCATGGACGCGGTGACCTATTTTAGCCTGCTCTCGCAGCTCATGAAAACCAATCCGCCGTCGGCGGCCGATGCTCCGGCGGTCGCCAAGTACGCCAAGATCGGCCTGGTCCCCGGCAAGAATTTCGATGCGAGCAAACTACGCGCGGATTTTGCCAAGCGCATCCCGGAAATCGCCTTCGACCGTATCATGCTCCAATTCAAGATCAACAAGGACGTAAAGGATGTCAATGGCTGGAGCTACACCACGAAGACCGGCCTCTATGGCACCGACTATCTCATGCGCGCGCTTGTCACCGCTATTGGTCTCGGCGCCAATCGCCCGCAAGATGCGGTCTATCCGACCTCGCTGAAGGGCGCTGACGACCGGACTTACGACGGGGCCAACAAGTACGTGGTGCACTTCGCCAAGGGCGAGTTTCCGCCGGTAGAGGGCTTTTGGTCCCTCACGATGTACGACAGCAAGTACTTCTTCGTGGCCAACCCCATCAATCGCTACTCGATCAGCCCCCGACAGAACCTCAAACCAAATTCGGATGGCTCAATCGATCTTTACATCCAGAATGAATCACCGGGCGCTGACAAGGAGTCGAACTGGCTTCCGGCGCCGACGGGCGAGTTTGTTCTCATGCTCCGCATGTACTGGCCGGACGAAAACGCGCCGTCGATCCTCGACGGGACGTGGACAATCCCGCCGGTCAAGAAGGCATGATCGCTCGGTGCATGAGTCCGCAAATGGGCCCGAGGCGGCCTTCTCTGAATGTCTGCTCTCGCGCCGGAATTAGGGGGTAAGCGGACATCCAGCGAACGGGCCGAAAACGACGCTCGTGACCCAATTCGGACCTCGCCAGGTTGTGCTAGGGTTGCACCATTTAAGCAAGCGGAGAAGTTCGTGGATCGATCAGTCACGCGCCGTACAGTCCTTGTGGCGGCCTGTTCGATTGCCATCAACGCCACCGCGAATGCCGATGCTTCGCGGCCCTGGCGCGTGGGCCTGATTACCTCCGGCCTCGGCGACGTGCTTCTCGAATGGCTGAGAGAAGAGTTCAGAGCGTTGGGATATCAGGAGGGCAAGAACCTCATCATAGACTTTCGTGAGGCGAAGGGACGCTACTCACTGCTGCCGGAGTTGGTTGCGGAGCTGGTCGCACTTAAGCCGGACGTAATCATCGCCGAAGCGACGCCTGCTGTTGCCGCGGCACAGCGAGCGACATCGACGATCCCGATTGTAATGTCGCCGGCGACCGATCCTGTCGCCTCCGGGTTCGCCAAAAGCTTCGCTCGGCCGGGCGGGAACATTACCGGTCTGGCGAACATGTTCGGCGATCTGACTGCAAAGACCCTGGACATTATTCGTCTCGTCTTCCCGAAGGCACGGAAAATCGGGGTCCTTGCTTCCAGCAATCCGACCCATCCAGCTTTGATCAAAGTCGCCACTCAGACAGCGGAAGCAGTCGGCATTTGGGCCGAGCAGTTCGTTGCGCCGAACCCCGAGGATCTCGAAAAGGCATTCGCTGACATGAATGCAGCGGCTTGTGATGTCGTGTACGTGCTTGCCGACCCGCCGCGACCTGCTCTACCGCCGATCGCGCTCGAACACCGATTGCCCACAGTGTATCAGGTCAGCACTTACCCCGATCTGGGTGGGCTGATAGCGTATGGGCCTGATATCAAGGCTCACTTGATCCGGGCGGCCGACTACGTCGACCTTATCCTCAAGGGTGCCAATCCGGCGGAGCTGCCGATCCAGCAGCCGACGAAATTTGTGTTTGTCGTCAATCTCCGCACCGCCAAAGCGTTGGAATTGAGCATTCCGGAGCAGGTGCTCCTGATGGCGGACAGGGTGATCGAATAGGGCATGCTGCAATGCATACGTCTGTTTGTGACCCATTGCGGAAGTCGCGCGGTCTGGCTTTGCTTTGATGCGCAACGCAGCTTCCAATCATAATCTTCATTGCGGGTCGACGTGCAGCCGTCTGTCCGCCGTACGTTCAGCGGCGACCGCCGAGCCAAAACACATCTTGACGGTGCGCCGGTAGCGCCGAGGTCCTGAAATGCGTACGGTCACCTGTATCTCCGTTCGACTCCCGCGCTGAACCGGATTATTCTTTAGTTTCCCAGAGATGACAGTTCGTCCTCATTCGCGGCCGTGCCGCGAATTCGAGTCCCGTCGCAGATGTCGATGGTTCTGGGTTCTTTCTATGCCAGAGGAGGAAGACATGCGTGCACTGAAAGCAAGTGTCGTCGCTACAGCATCGCTGTTCGCAATCTGGACCCCGGCCTATGCTGAGCATCAGCAGGTGTCGGATGCCGAGTATATCACCCAGGCCCTCTCCGCCGCACCCGAAGCTGTTGCAAAGGGAGCAGCAGTCGTTCGGGTGGAAAGCGATGGAAAAACTATGCGTACCCTTCGCGAAGGAAATAACGGCTTCACATGTTTGATTATGGGCACCGACAAGATGTGCAACGATCAAAACAGCATGGAGTTCATCCATGCCCTAATGCAGCACATGTCGCCGCCGAACAAGGTGGGCATGTCGTTTATGTTGGCCGGTGATGATGGTGCCAGCAATACCGACCCCTATGCCACCGAAAAGGCTGCCGACAATCACTGGATTGTCACCGGCCCTCACATTATGATCTTCGGTCCTCCCAGCAAGGCGCTGGGGTATACGGAGGCCGCAGATCCCGATCCAACCAGGCCGTACATGATGTGGGCGAATACGCCGTACGAGCACGCCATGATCCCGATTGGTCAGCCAGGGAAAAAGTTGGCGGAATCGAGAACGGGCATGCTTCCGGCGAACGTTGGTCAAGCTCAGGAAGCGAACGTTAAGACGGCGATGGAGCTCTTAGAGTCACTGGCGAACAGACTGGGTCCGCCAAGGATCGAGGGGACTGATGCGGTCGCTGGCAAGGAGGTGCCCGCCATTTATTTTGGTTCAACTAAGATGAACAACAATTTCGACCTGGTTGATGAGGTCGTGAAACAAGCTCAGGGTACCGCCACAATCTTCGTGAAGAGCGGTGATGAGTACGTCCGCGTAGCCACCAACGTGAAGAAGGACGATGGCTCGCGAGCGACCGGAACCGCTTTGGATCCCCACGGCAAGGCGATAGTGTCCATCAGGAAAGGCGAAGCATTCTATGGCGAGGTGGACATTCTCGGAAAACCTTACGTCGCCGGCTACAAGCCGATACGGGATTCGTCGCAAAACGTGGTCGGAGTCTACTACGTAGGTTATCCAATGGAGACTGTCGGCCGCGCGACCGACCGGAATTGACGAAGGCGCCGAGAGATAGCTGGGGCGGTCATTTGAAACCGTCATGGCGGCGTGAGGGGCGCAACGTAACCGTGACCGGAACAAGACTCATGCCGCCCCCAGTCCGACCTCAATCGGTCGCTCGTGGGCTCGTACCGACGCAAGCCAGCGCTCGTCTTCATGTCGGCTCTCAGGGGGTAGACCGGAAATGGTCCGGCGTGCGGTCAAATTGACGAGAATGGCCCAAACGGTCATCATGGTTTGCGGCACCAGGAACTGTCGGTTCTTTTCTACAGGTGTTGATCAGCCAGCCAGCTCGTGATGGTTTCAGAAAGCGGCTTCGTGTTGCCAGCAAAAAAATGGCCCCCGGGATTTGGCCCCGCCGGGTCGGGCAGCAGCGTGAATTTTATGCTGGGGACCAGGGAGCCTGGGGATGTGGCCGCAGAAAGCAAGACATAGGGCTCGAACGGAGTGATTATTGTGTCACCGGCGTCACGCACCATGAGAATCGGGCGAGGGACGCGCTTGATCCAGTAGGTTCCGTTAGCGCTGCTTGAGGCCTCTGCACGATAGGTCAAGAAGTGTTCGCCAGTCAGGAGCTCTTCCTCAGCGCCGGTTCTGCGCATGCGCAACGCCATCACATCGCGTTCCTTGCCTTCATGCAGCGATTTCAGGGCTGCGTCGAATAGTGCACGGAATTTATCTTCGTCCTGTATCTGCAGGTAGCGAGATCTCCATGGAAGATCTGCAATTGCACTCAATTGAACGACGGCTTTGATGTCGTGTTCCCAATTAGTCGCGGCATAGAACAGCACTTGAATGGTTCCGAGGCTATGACCTTGCAGCACGATAGAGCGATACCCGAGTGCTCGGGCGGTCCGAACGGAGGCGTCGATATCGCGACTGATATCGAAAAAATTGTCGGTGTTACGCTTGTCATCATGCTGCCGCGTGTTGATGGCGAGAGCTGCAAAACCATCGCCGGATAGGCTCCGACTAAGAGTGCTGTTTGGCGCGCGGGTGTAACTGCCACCACTGCCATGCACCATGATGATGAGTGTCGTCTCTGCAGGCGGTTTGGCTTCCGGTTGCCAAAGCGCGGCCTTAACTATGAAGCCGTCGATGGTCTTGATCGACAAGAATTTCAGGGATGTACCTGGCAGTGGTTGAAAATCGTCCGGCAAGTCAGCTGGGCGCACGACGGTCTCATATTCGATACCTGCGGCCACTTGAGCTGCGTTACTCGGCGTCAGGCCAAACACCAGACACAAGACTGCACGGCTCCAAAGGGGAGAGAATGAACGCTTTGGCATTGGGTCTTCCCCGGAATTGAATCATCGCGACCAGTTTACGATATCGCCTTTGGAGCAACTGGGTGGCGCGCAGAAGTTGTCTAGGGGAAAAGTTCATGCTGGTGCTCCGGCGCCAAAGCTATCCCAATTTCCTCTGAAAGGGGAGCCCTTCGATTTCCGCTTCTGGCCCGAGTTGACGTAGGCCGGATCGAAATCCCGCAGTGCGATGGTCTTCTGCCGGGACCATCATGTGCTATGCTTCGGTTGGCAGCACGGGAACAGATTAGAAGCGCCCCGCTCTATTCAGAACAGTTCAGGACAGCTAAGGACGTACTGGTTGCGCCGTGGCTAAGCTGACCAGCAGACCACTCCGCAAGGGCTCCGTCGCCCTGCTGGGGATTATGCTGGTGGCACCTCGCGCACCAAGGCCGAGGGGGAGGTCCCCATGATCGGCATAAGACGGCGCGAGTTAATCACGATGCTCTGTGGCGCGTCGGTAGTGTGGCCGCTCGCGGCAGGCGCGCAGCAGAACGAACGGATGCGGCGTATCGGCGTGCTCATGAACCTGGCCGCCGACGATCCAGAGGGACAGGCCCGGGTCGCTGCATTGCTAGAGGGCTTGCGCGAATTAGGCTGGACGGATGGCAAGAACGTGCGGATCGATACTCGCTGGGCGGCGGCAAAGGCAGACCGGTACCGCATCTACGCCGAGGAACTCGTCGCGCTCGCACCGGACGCCATCGTAACCGCCACGACTCCCGGGGCGGCAGCGATGCAGCAGGCGACCCGCACAGTACCAATCATTTTCGTGATCGTCCTAGATCCTGTCGCTGCAGGTTTCGTCTCTAACTTGGCGCGGCCGGGCGGAAACTTCACAGGATTTGCTCTCTATGACTATGGCATCAGCGCAAAATGGCTAGAGCTACTCAAGCAGATCGCCCCCAACGTATCGCGGGTGGCAGTCATAAGGGACCCCTCCTTGGTCTCCGGCGTCGGTCAGTTGGCGGCAATTCAGGCTGTCGCAGCCTCATTCGGTGTGGAGTTGAACCCAGTCGAGGCGCGCGACCCTAACGAGATGGAGCTCACCGTCGCAACCTTCGCACGCTCTCCTAACGGTGGTTTGATCGTGCCCGGGAGTGCAGCCGCAGCCGCTCATCGGAACTTGCTCATCTCTCTCGCGGCCAAGTACAGACTGCCCGCAATCTATTTCGCGCGCTACTTCGTTGCCGATGGTGGCCTCGTCTCTTACGGAACGGATCTGGTCGATCAGTTTCGACGCGCAGCCTCCTATGTTGACCGCATCCTCAAGGGAGAGAGTCCGGCTGACCTGCCGGTGCAGGCGCCAACCAAGTACGAGCTGGTGATCAATCTCAAGACCGCCAACGCGCTCGGGCTGACCGTACCGCCGGCGCTGCTCGCCCGCGCCGACGAGGTGATCGAATAGTGATGTCGCTTGCTGCGGAGCATGAGTCCGGAAATGGCCCATCTGTATGGACCGGCCGCGCGTTGCAAGCTGAATCTTCAGAATGGTAGTGGTTGGTCTTGCGCTTCTGTATCCGGCCCTTGGAGCAGATCGCTCCTTGGCCATTATGGATATCCGCGCGCGTTCGGTCTCAATTCAGCGATCGGCCCTCGAAGGCCAGATGGGCCACCAGATCACGAACGCGACGGCGAGACCCGTTCTCCATTCTTAAAATTCAACCTCGCAGACCTCGGCGGGATTATCTCCTACGACCAAGTGGAGCGCTAGGATTGACTGAAGCCATCCCTTCGGAGCCACCGTCGCTCGCTCGCCCCGATGGGCGAGCGACGATGGCGGAGAAGGGTGGCGGTCATCCCTTTGGTGAACCAGAGCGAGCTCATGTCATACCGTTGCTGTGCTGAGACGCGGCTGGTATTCACGATGTTGTGCAAGGACGCTCCATGCGATGCGGGCCAGCTTGTTGGCTAGAGCCGTAGCCAGCACGTTATGGTGCAACCGTTGAACCGCGGCGGCAAGCCAAGGTCCAAAGTCGTGCTGCATCCAGTTCTTTGGCCGAAGCAGAACGACGCTGGCTGCCTGCGGGAAGAGCGTGCGAAGGTAGCGATTGCCGCGTTTGGTGATGCGTCCGAGAATCGTTCGATCACCTGTGGATATCTGCTTGGGTACCAAGCCGAGCCAAGCAGCAAAATCGCGGCCACGCGCGAAGGCAGCTCCATCGCCGATCGCAGCGACGACGGCGCTCGAGATGATCGGACCGATGCCCGGGATTGTCATCAAGTGCCGACAGGGTTCTGTGTTCTTGGAAAGCGCATCGATTTCGTCAGTTACAGCTTCGATGCGATCGTCGAGACGGCGCCAGTCTTGAGCCAGATCTTCTAGGATGCGAACCATCCGCGGCGACAGGACATCTGTGCGTTTGGCAAGGATGTCCGGCAACGCATGGCGCAAGCAGTGGAGCTGTTGCCTCACCGTGAGGCCGCGCTCCAGGAGAAAGCAGCGGATCTGATTGATGATCGCGGTCCGCTCGCCCACTAGGCGGTAGCGCACACGATGCAATGCCTGCAGATCGAGCTGCTCGTCCCTTTTTAGCGGCACGCAACGTGTCGTGGGGCGCTGCACGGCCTCAGCAACCGCATGCGCATCTCGAAAGTCATTCTTGTGGGTCTGCCGGAAGGGCTTGGCATAGACCGGCGGCACTTGTCTCACGTCGTGGTCGAGGGCAAGCAGTTCGCGGGTCACATAGTGCGTTCCCATGCCTGCCTCTATCCCGATCAGGCATGGCCGCACATTCGCGAGCCGAGACACAATCTTGGTGCGCAGTGCCAACTTTGCGCGGCATGGCGTGGCCTCCTTGTTTTGGGTACCCCACAAGCATACTCGCTGGTTGTGGGGCGGGAGCACGGCCGGTCCATCCCATTTAGCGAAGTGGCAACCCGCCTCCTTGAGGTCCGCTTTGCTAGATTTACTCACATTGAGCCTTTCGCATCTTGACTCTTATCAGCCACTTAACAGCCAATTCTGCTGTGCTGCACAACGACGTTTGAACGCGATGGTGTGGTAAAGTGAGCGGACTTCGGCGTGAGGGCCGCAAATGAAGCGTCGCGATTTCATCATCATTCTCGGTGGTACCGCCGGTGCTTGGCCACTCGCGGCGCTCACGCAACCACACGCCGTGCCCGTGATCGGTTTTCTGAGCGGGCGTGCGCAGGAGGAATCGGCCCATCTGGTCGAGGCCTATCGCAGCGGCCTCAAAGAGGGTGACTTCGTCGAAGGTCAGAACCTCACGATCGAATTCCGCTGGGCGCTCGGCGACTACAGCCGCTTGCCCGCCCTCGCAGCCGATCTGGTAACCCGCAATGTCACCGTGATCAGCGCGGTCGGAGGTGACCTCTCGCCGCTCGCGGCCAAGGCCGCCACCGCGACCATCCCAATCATTTTCAACTTCGGCGGCGATCCGGTCCATGCAGGCCTCATCGCGAGCTTCAATCGACCGGGTGGCAACGCCACCGGGATCAGCACGTCGGTCAACCTGATGGAGCCCAAGCGGTTGGGTCTGTTGCGCGAGCTTGCGCCGGGCGTTGTTCTGATCGGCGCGCTGATCAATCCAAAATTCCCACCGGCGGTACGTCAGGCGCGCGAGATTGAAGATGCGGCGCGCGCGCTCCGCCAACCTATCATCTTCGCCAAGGCAAGCACCGACGAGGAGCTTGAGGCTGCGTTTGCCTCACTCGTGCGTGATCGCGTTGGCGCGTTGCTCGTGGGGGCCGATCCCTTTTTCGATATCCACCGCGATCGCATCGTTGCCTTCGCCGCGCAGCGACGGCTACCGACCATCTACCAGTTTCGGGAGTTTGCGCTCGCCGGTGGTGTGATGAGTTACGGCCAGAACTTCGCCGAGATTTATCGACAGAACGGGCAATATACCGTCAAGGTTCTCAAAGGAGCCAAGCCTGCCGATCTGCCGGTGCAGCAGGTGGAAAAGCTCGAGCTGGTCATCAATCTCAAAGCGGCAAAGGTGCAAGGCATCACTATTTCCGCCGACCTGCTCTCGCTCGCCGACGAGGTGATTGAGTAGCCGGACCGTTTGTCGCGGTGCCAGAGTCCGGAACTGTGCAGGTTTTTGGACGCCGGCAACGAGGAGGCTCCGCACGCTCAACTGACCGGCGTCCAAAAAGCGCCAAGGCACGAAGTCGCGGGAAGTTGGCACTGGCCGTGCAGCGAGTGCTATGGGGATTTGATGCTGGCGCCGATCTCGATGATAGAGGTGATGCCGGCAGGATTCGACCTGCGTGTCTGCACGGACAGGAGATCGGCAGGGCGCAATAGGCATTTTGGTGGCCGTTCGGAGCGCATCGACGCACGATCCGCGCACTGATGGATGCCATTGGGTTGAGCGAGATCGCTGCCAGCGCGGAGCCAGCGGATCGGCCCGGGAAAACTGCAAGGCTTACACGCGGTGTTGGTCATGACGTGTCGATCCTGATCGGTTTTGGTCGCCAGCTCGGCGCGCAGCCGCGTGCGAAGGTCTCGATGACGATCATGCGTGCGCCACAGCGCCGACATGGGCACGGCAGCACCCGCGGCGTATCCGGCGCGACATCCGGCTCTTGCTGGGGATTGGCGGCAGACGGGACGACGTTGAGGAGTGCGCGGGCGGTTGCGATGCTCTCGGCGCGGTTGGTGGAGGCAAAGAGCCCGTAGTGGCGGATGCGGTGGAAACCCGTGGGCAGCACGTGCAGCAGGAAGCGCCTGATGAACTCGTGCGGGTGAAGCCGCATCGTCTTCCAGCGATCGGGGCCGCTGACGCGATAGTCCTTCCAGCGGAACGCAATCGCCTCGTCGTCGGCTGCAACGAGGCGGCGGTTCGAGATGGCGACCCGGTGGGTGTAACGGGAGAGATAGCGCAGCACCTGCGTGGGCCCCGCGAACGGGGCCTTGCAGTAGACCACCCATCTGATGCGCCGCAGCGGGGCAATGAAGCGCTTGAATGTGCTCTTGTCGGCGAGCCGGGCATGGGTGCTGAAGAACTTCAGCTCGCCGGCGGCGTGCGCGTGCATGAGCATCGCCAGCATCTTGCCGCGGAACAGGCGCGCCAGCACGTTGACATGGACGAGGAAGTCGGAGCGCGCGGCGATCCATCGCGTGTTATCGAGCGAGAGCCCTCCACCCGGCATGATCATGTGCACGTGCGGATGATGGGTGAGCGCCGAGCCCCAGGTGTGCAGCACGGCCGTGATACCGATCCGTGCGCCGAGGCGCTTGGGATCGGCAGCGATGGCGAGCGTTGTCTCGGCAGCCGCCTTCATCAGCAGATTATAGATCACGCGCTTGTTCTGGTAGGCGATGTCACGCAACTCGCTGGGCAGCGTGTAGACGACGTGAAAATACGGCACCGGCAGCAGCTCCGCTTCGCGGTCGGCCAGCCATTGGCGTGACGCCGCAGCCTGGCATTTCGGGCAATGGCGGTTGCGGCAGGAGTTGTAGGCGATCTCGGTATGGCCGCACGCTGTGTTCTCGCAGCGCGCGACGTGGCCGCCGAGCGCTGCCGTACGACAGCGCTCGATCGCACTCATCACCTTCAATTGCCCGAGGCTCACATGCCCCTGATTGGCGTCACGCCAAGCAGGGCCGTGATCGCGGAGGATGTCCGCGACCTCCAGAGCTGGCCGAGCCACGGCCGGCGGCGCTACGGCGCTGGCGGCTCCTCACTGCCTCGCTTCGCACGGCGGCGGCGCGGCGCGCTTAGGCCCTCGAGCGGGCTCTCGATCTTGGCAATCAGTCCGATCGCCACGCGACTGTAGCGGGCTGTCGTCTCAAGCTTGGAATGTCCGAGCAACGCCTGGATCACGCGAATGTCCCTGCCGCGCTCGAGCGAGCAGGTGGGTCGCGAAGCTGTGGCGAAGCGAATGCAGCGGGACCGTCTTGCGCAGCCCCGCGGCTTTGGCGGCCTCCTTGAACAACCGGCTGAACTGACGCGTGGTCAGTGGCTGACGTTGACTGCGACCGGGAAACAGCCAGCGCTGTTCGGGCGCGACGCCGTTGTTGGACGCGGTCGGCCCCGCCTTCCACCATTGCCGCAACAGCTTCAGGACCTCCGGCGGCAGCATCACGTGCCGGTCCTTGCGGCCCTTCGACTGCACAATGCGGATGATCTTCTGCGCGCTGTCGATGTCGCCCGCCCGCAGTCGCACCACCTCGCCGGCGCGCAATCCGCACCCATAGGCCAGCGTGAGCATCGCTCGCGCCTTCAGGCTCGTCGCCATGGTCAGGACACGCTTGACCTCCTCAGGGCTCAGCACCGGCGGCAGCCTCTCGGGCTCCTTGATGTGCCAGACCTCGGCCGCCAGATCGTGACGACGCAGCGTGACGCGGAACAGGAACCGCACCCCGGTCATGATCCGATTGCGGTTGCAGATGCTCATGCCGCTCTCGATCAGATGCAGCTGAAATAGCCGCACCTCGTCGGCGGTTGCCGTATCTGGCGAGCGTTTGAGCCAGGCGGCGAACCGCTTGCAACTGTAAATGTGGCCACGCTGCGTGTGCGGGTTGAGCTTGCGCGCAGCCATGTCTTCGATCATACGCTGACGCAGCGGACTGACTGTGTTGGTATCGCTCACGGAGAGCTCCTTCCTGAGTGAGGGTTGCAACACCTCGATTCTCAGGACGGGGCTCTCCAGTGCTACCACTATCCTCTCAACTGGCTACCGCCCCTCGGCTCTTGCTCCCGCGCAGCGGGCTGGAGCGCAGCGACTTTGTGCAATGGCCCTAAGCGGCGGCCCCGGCATGTCCGTTCGAGGTCTGCTCTCTGGGGGTGAAGCGGACCCGATATGCGAAGCGCCGGGAGACCGGCAAGGAGTAGAGAGTGCAAGTCTCTTACGATGAAGGATTAGCGATCCACATCGGCCCCGAGTCATGCGCAGGGTTTCGGCGAAGCGTTGACAGGGGAGCGCATCCTTCGGATCCTTCGCTTCCGGCGCGCCGGTCGCCTTGCCGGGCATCGGCTTGAGCTGGCCGGGCAGGGGCAACAGCTTCGGCACCTCCACGATCTCGATTGGCTTCGGCGGATCGGCCTCCAACACGGCCGGCTCGAGCTCGTCGTAGCTGATCTGCGGCGGCTTCCAAATGTTGGCTGTGCAGCCGGCGAGCGAGAGGGCACAAAGAGTTATAATGTGTGGCGGCCGCATCAGCCGAGCTCCTTCGACCAGTTGATGGCATGGACGAACACCCCGAGCGGGTTCTTGCGCAGCCGATCGGCGTCGTGTGGGGTCTCGATGGCGATTGTGACGATCGCGGTCCACCGCTCGGTCGCCGCCAGGCTATTGTTCTCATAGCGTCGTTCGACCCAGGCGATCCGGAACGAGTCCGGTGACGCGCGGATCACGCTGGAGACGTCGACCGCGACCTGAGCCTTGCCGATCCTGGCGAATGGATCGTTGGTGCGGGCATAATCGTTCAGCGCCAGCGCGCCGCGGTCGGTGATGAAGTCGTAGGCCTTGAGCCAGTTCTGCCGCAGGATGATGGGATCGACCCCGACCGAGCGCACCTGCTCGATGAATTGCGCGAGATACCAGGCGATCTGCACGTCCGTCGGCCGATAATCGGCGCTCGCCGGCGCCACCACCTGCGCCTCGCCTAGCTTGTCGACCTGCACCACCCACGGCACGATCGTGCCGCGCGTGGCTTGCCACACGAGAGCGGCTGCGAGACCCGCAGCGAGGGTGAGATTGCCAAACGCAATCAGCCGCCAGTTGCGCGCCTGCACCCGCGCGGATCCGATGCGCTCGTCCCAGACCTGCGCAGCTCCTGGTAGCGTTCGTTCCTCGCCATCATCGCCCAGGCCATCCTGGCGAGCTTATTGGCAAGCGCGATGGCCGCGACCTTGGTGGGCCGCCGGGCCAACAATCGCGTGAGCCATGGCCGGTGATAGTGCCATGGATCTTGGCGTAGCGGATTACGGCGAGCGCGCCAGCCGTGAACAGGCTACGCAAATAGCGATCGCCCTGCTTGCTGATGCTGCCAAGCTTGTCTTTGCCCCCGCTCGAGCTCAGCTTTGGCACGAGACCAACCCAGGCCGAGAAGTCCCGCCCGGATCGGAAGGCTTTGGGATCGGCAATGCTGGCGACCAGCGCTGTTGCCAGCGCCGGACCGACGCCAGGGATCGCGTCCAGCCGCTTGCTCGTCGTGTTTGATCGATGCCAGGCGATGATGCGGCGGTCGAACTCCAGGATCTGGGCCTTCAGCGCGCGCAATTGACCGCCAAGAGCAGCAAGGCACATCTGGGCGACCTGCGGGACGATGCGTCTCAGACGATGGATAAGCTGTCAGCATCACTGACGTGCCGCAGCAAAAAAATCTTTTTTGGCGCTATCACAATCCCGAGGAGGAAATTCTTAGTGAGAAGTCCGTTTATCTTCTCGGCCGCTCGGACCTAGAGCACCATTATGATCAAAACGCCAATCGCTACTGCTGCTGCGGCCGCAGTAGAACTTTGGTTCTGCGGAACAAGAACGTTGGAAATTGGAGGTGCCCCCAATGACAACAGAGATGCGGAAGACCGGTATCGACGTCGTTGGCGACATGGTGGCCTGGGGTGCCCACTTTTGCCTCTTTTATGAGACGAGAGAGGATCTCCTCGACACATTGATCGAATTCTTCAAGTCGGGTTTGGGAAGGGAGGAGTACTGCCTGTGGGTTGTTGCCGCGCCTTTTACGATCGAAGAAGCCACAGCTGCTTTGAAAGCCGCGGTGCCTGACCTGGGTCGCCACCTGGCGGACTCCAGGATGGAAATTGGGTCGGCAAGCGATTGGTTTCTCCAGGGCGGGACGTTTGATGGCAAGAGAGTGACAGACGCTTTGTATGAGAAGTTCGCTCGCGTATCGGCCAAAGGGTACGCCGGCATGAGAGCGACCGCGGATACCACCTGGCTATCAAAGAAGGACTTCTGGAGACACTTTTGCGACTATGAAGATGGTCTCAACGAGGTTATCGGCAATCAGAGCCTTGCCCTGCTGTGCACGTACCCGCTTGCGACGTGCGGAGCTCATGAAATCCTGGATGTGGTGCGTACACACCAGTTTGTCCTCGCAAGGCGACACGGGAATTGGGACATTGTCGAAACCGCCGCGCTCAAGCGAGCCAAGGCCGAAATCAAGGGGCTCAATGAGGAACTCGAACAACGTGTCGTAGAACGGACCAACCAGCTGATGTTAGCGTCGGAAGCGTTGCGTGAGGCGCAGACGCAGCTCGCGCACGTCAATCGCGTCGCAACGATGGGAGAGCTGTCGGCCTCGATTGCCCATGAAGTCATGCAGCCAATCGCAGCGACAGTTACCAATGCCGGAGCTGCCTTGCGCTGGCTAAATGCCCAGCCGCCAAATCTGGAGCGGGCCCGGGAGGCGCTCGGCAACACGGTCAAGGCAGGCAACCGAGCCACCGACGTCATAGGCCGGATCCGTGCCCTAATCAAGAAGGCGCCCCCACTGAAGGATACCTTGGAGATCAACGGAGCAATCCTTGAGGTCATTGCCTTGACCCGGGGCGAAATTTTAAAGAACGGCGTCTCGGTGCAGACACAACTCGCGGAGGGCTTGCCGCTCATTCAAGGAGATCGAGTCCAACTGCAACAAGTGATCCTCAACTTGATCATCAACGCCGTCGAAGCGATGAGCGCGGTCAGTGAAGGGGCGCGAGAGTTGCTAATCAGCACCGGAAAAGATGCGTCGGGCGGGGTGCTCGTCGCCGTGCGGGATTCGGGCCCGGGACTGAAGCCGGAGAGTTTTGACCGCCTGTTCGACGCATTCTACACCACCAAGCCCGGTGGCATGGGCATGGGATTATCGATCTGCCGATCGATCGTCGAAGCTCATGGGGGACGAATATGGGCCGCTCGTTCGGCCGGCCCGGGTACAGCCCTTCAATTTACCCTGCCAACGGGGTGAGACTGTAAACGCAAAATTGCACTCGTCTTCGATTTTTGCGACTGTCAGACGCGGCATACGAAGCGGTGTCAGCTTGCCGCCCGCGATCTTTTGCAGCCGCGATTAAACGATCGCACTGGCCGATTCGGATACGCGTGGTAGTTGACGTTCCGAACGAGTGCCTGGAAAGGAGTATCCGTGGAGGGGGCGGTCGGAAGAGTCTTTGGCGACGCGCACGATCCTGATAGCAGGTCCCAGGCCAGGGTCTCCTTTTGAGAGGCTTTCGATATCGATCTTGCTGCCCATGTGACCGTCCTCCACTTGCCCTGCGGATCGGCCGCGCTGATGCCATTCTACGCGCAGGGGAATAGCATACGCACGGTAGTTCCCTTGTTTTCCGCGCTCTGGATATTGATCGTTCCATTGCAGCGTTCGACAAGGCGTTTGACTTGCGTGAGACCCAACCCCGTGCCTATGCCGATTTCCTTCGTCGTGAAGTAGGACTCGAAGGCTCGTTCGAGCACGTCCGGGCTCATGCCGGTCCCATCGTCCGAAACCGATATCTCGACCCAGGGAGCATCTATCTGCACGCAGACGTTCCGCGCGCAAACACTGATCGTCCCACCTTCGGGCATCGCGTCGCTTGCATTCTTGCAGAGATTGAGTAGTGCAAGATGGAGTTCCTCCGGATCAGCTTGGAATTGCCTGAGGCCCGGGTCGATGTGCGTGTCGACAACAACGTCAGCGCGTAGCGCCTGGTCGACCAGATCACCGATGTCCACGATATCGTCATGGGAGACCGGCCGAAATGTGCTGCAATACGGACGACTGCTATCGAGCAGTTTGCGGCTGAGCGACGCGCCGCGCTGGATTGCGCGGCGGAGCCTTTCAACGATCACAGCGCGATCTTGCGCGTCGGTCTTTGCCTCAAGCAGCCGCAGGCCTCCGTCGATAACTGCCAAGAGATTTGCGATGTCATGGACGAAGATCCTCGTGGTGTCTCGATCGATGTCTGCGGGCCCGCAGATCGGAATATCGATGGAAATGATCTTGCGCAGGACACCGGTGATCTCTCCATCTGCTCCCTGCAAAGGGATCTCCGCCCGACCATTACGGACATTTGCAGATGTCGCCCCCGTCACGGCGGAGAGATCCATCGCGAACGCTCCGTCTCCCATAGGAACAGGGGCCGCATCTGGTAGCGAAAGAATAGCTCCCAATGCTGACTTCAACGTTTCTCGCAAGCTCACGACCGACATTCCCGTCTCCATCAAGTTCTCGTCACAGCGCCGACACGCGACACTTCGACGAGAACGACCTTGGACCGATTTGGAGACATCGGTCGACATAAGTTCTATATCTCTACGTTATCGTGGCACCTCGCGAGGCGCGGGTCCCACCGCGCGACACCCGCAAAGGGGACCTTACAGTCAATCGACTTGAAAGGAACAGGCGCGTCCGATAAACGGCAGACGAGCGCAGTATCCTCGAATCGCGAGCGATAGGTTGGAGCGCACGCGAGCGCGGCGATAACGGCGGCGAAGATGCTCGGCTCGCCAAACCAGAAGCCCGGTGATCTTCAAGGTTGATCTCAGTTGCTTTGTGACGGTCGTCAACAGGTCACGAGCTCTTCGGACGTGACTCTCTTTGCATCTATGGCTGTAGGCAATGACCTAGGAACCCTATCCTCTAAGGGGACGTCCTGTGGCAGAGCGCCGGGATATTGGGATGCGGGGTGATGGAATTGCGCTCAATGCGCGTGTCAGCAGCGGCACTACATCCATTCCCATTGGGAATTGAATCGATGCCTACCAATGTTTCCCAGCAAAATGATAGAGGGTACGAGCGCGTAGGATCGACCGGAAGCCGACGCTTGGAGACCAGAAGCGTGAACGAGACCGAAGGGCAACTGCTTTCTCTGACGACGAAATAGCTATGTTGGGGGATGCTATAGTCCATGTCGTCGACGACGACGACCTCATGAGGCATTCGATCGGCGACCTTCTGCGATCAGTCGGTTACACCGTGAAGCTCTACGGTCGTGCGGAGGATTTTCTTGCCGCCGATCCAGCTGATGTGCCTGGATGCGTGATCGTCGACGTCAGGATGCCGGGGCCCAGCGGGCTCGAACTGCAGGCGCTGCTCGTTCAGCGTAATAGCCGTTTGCCAATTATCCTGATGAGCGGCTATGGCGATATCCGCATGTCGGTGCAGGCAATGAAGGCGGGCGCTGTTGACTTCATCGAAAAGCCTTTTCGCGATCAGGAGATGTTGGAGGCAGTTGCCAATGCGATCCGAACGTGGACGCCGCCATCGGCGGCGCCGGACCGGCTGTCGGAATTGCGCAAACGATACGAAAGCCTGACCGCACGTGAACGCGAGGTCATGGCGCTAGTGTGTGCAGGCCAAATGAACAAGCAAATCGCGGGCGCATTAGAGATCCAGGAGACCACCGTGAAATTTCATCGGAGCGCGGTCATGACGAAGATGATGGCCAGCAGCCTCGCGGAATTGACCCGGATGGCGGCACTTCTGGAAGGCGAGGAGTAGGTGCTCATCGAAGCCTGTCCAAAAGGACAGGTCTAACCTCAGCCGTGGGAGAGTAGGCGAGCGCGTCGAATAGGCGCAGTTTCGCTTCATGAACAAGAAAGCTCTCA
This sequence comes from Bradyrhizobium sp. STM 3562, assembly GCF_045571435.1. Taxonomy (NCBI): domain Bacteria; kingdom Pseudomonadati; phylum Pseudomonadota; class Alphaproteobacteria; order Hyphomicrobiales; family Nitrobacteraceae; genus Bradyrhizobium; species Bradyrhizobium sp. STM 3562. The sequence goes on along the minus strand of NZ_CP120694.1, from coordinate 6,947,074 downwards.
TCTGCGTCGTCGATGACGATGCCCTCCTCCGGGAGTCGTTGAATTACCTGCTGCGTGCTGCTGGCCACGAAGTAGCCTGCTTCGGGAGCGCGGAGTCCTTCCTCGATTCCGAGGAGAGCGAGCGCTGTGACTGCGTGGTCGCGGACATCGATATGCCGGGGCTGTCCGGTATCGATCTCGTCGAGCGCGTCGTCGAGATGTCGGATCCACCTAAGGTCATTCTCATTACCGGGCGCCCTGAAGAGTCGTGGCGCGAACGCGCGATGTACTCCGGAGCGGTCGGGTTTTTCAGGAAGCCAATCGAGGCGCAATCGCTGCTCGACATCGTTCAACGGAGTGTTGCCGCATAACGGACGTCCAGCCGGATCTCGTTGGCGAACGAAGTCCCCTGACGAGAGCCCGCTTGACGGGCTAGCTGACGAAATAAGAAGGAGCCACCATGGAATTCCACCAAATTCGGTATTTCGTAGCCCTTGCTAAGTGCATGAATTTTACTCGGGCGGCCGAACAGTGCAACGTCTCCCAACCCGCGCTGACTAAGTCAATTCAGAAGCTGGAGTACGAACTTGGTGGCGCACTGGTTTTCCGTGAAAGGCACCTCAGCCAGTTAACAGACCTTGGAAAGCTAATGCTGCCAACGCTGGAGCGGACGCTGCTCGCCGTCGAGGAGGCTCGCACCAATGCTAAGAAATTCAAGCGGAAGAACGTCGCCACACTCCGGGTGGCCCTGACACCGATGATCTCGGCGTCGATCCTGGCGAAACCGATCGCCGCGCTCACGACCCAGCTATCGGGCCTCCAAGTCGATCTGGTCGACGCTGATTCCTCTAACGTCTTCGAAGGCTTACTGAGCGGCGATGTCAGCGCCGCCCTGGGTAGCAGCTGCATTGGGCCAACGCCCGAACGCATCGAGCGTTTCAGCTTGTTCCGCGAAAGAGTCTTTGTCGCATGCGCCGAGGGAAGCCGGATGGCAGAGGAGTCCACCGTTAGCCTGAAGGATCTGCGATCCGCAAAATGGCTCGAAGCGATTGACTGCGAGATCTACCGCGCGTTCCGCGAGCACCTGTGCGAGGGGCAGGTCGCACAGCCCGGGCACCGCGCGCAAGGGCTGCAGCACCTGCAGCACCTAGTTAGCGCAAACCTTGGCGTTATGCTAACCCCAGAGCACGCGCCAGCACTGCCGGATGCTGTCGTCCGTCCTATCGTGGACCTCGACTTCAAACACACTGTTGAGCTCTTTGTTGTCGGTGGACGCCAATACTCGCCTGCGCTCGAGGCTTTTATAAAGATTTGCAGGCGATTCGATTGGCAGACGCTGCTAACAAAGGCGCAGGCGAGGATAGCGCCAAATACAGATCCGTTCACCACCATGCCCCGACGTCAACGTGACGCGGAAGTCGTCCGCATCACAGCTTAGGGTGGAGCGACGCACGGCCTCTAGCGCTATAGCCTCGTCGCTATCGTTTCGATACGACTGCCCGTCATGCGGCCATTTCCCGACTTCCGTCCAATGGCAGAGTACGAACGCCCGCTCACATGTTCGGATTGCGGCGTAGACGCGCCACGAGGCCCCTCAATTGTCCCAGCGAGTAGCTCGGGGAGGTCCGGCTTTCAAAAGTCATAGAAAGCCGTTGCTTGCGTGGCTTGTCATGGCGACGGCCGTGGATGGTGCGGAAAGGGCCTCAAATGTGACGGAAACAGTGGGTTCGCAAACTACTAGATCGACCCAGATGATATCAGGTGGAAGCTCGGATGAGTTCCCGCCGATCATCGACTCTGTTGCCATGAAGTTTTAGCACGGGAACGCCGACTTCTTGCAACTGGATCGGTCTAGAGAATATCGCAGGAGGTCCGGGTGTGTCAGCCAACAACCGGCCGGGTTTGCGAAACATCCTGTCATCGATTCCATAACCAAAGGGAAGTTGCAGTCCCTGGAGGTCGATGGGAAATCGTTCCGGCTTACCTTGACGGATGTGTTGGCAAACTCACGGGATCCGAAGACTGGGTGCACGCGCAGTGAACATTGGTCATCGTTTGAGTGATTGATGGTCCGGGTTTTGGCGCACCAGCTGGGCCCTTCGACGGTGCGCGCTGCCAGTCAACCGATGTGCGGAGTAACGATTTGATCAAGCGACACATAGAGACACTACTCCATCAGCAGAGCGCCCGCGCATGCCCGCCAATCCCTTCATTGATCTCAGGCGTTCCTGACCGGAAACACCAACGACTATATGCATCGGGGGGCTAGCGCTACGTGATCCTGGCGCTGTTCTGGGTGCTCACGATTGCCGCCATCGGGGATGGCCGAGCGAAATTGGCAGAAGGATCCGACGCAACGCACCGGCCGTCATCTGGGTGTCTGGGTCGTCAGGGTCTCATCGGCAGCCTGTGGTTACGGGGCATGTTATGGAAGCTACCGCTGCCGGCGTCCGATGGACTGCAATACTGGATCGAGCAGGAGTCAACCAATGTGGCATTCGAGTTTCATCGTACGTTCCTGAAGGATGTCGTGCGGCCTCACATGACGATCTTTGGGCCTCTTGTTGTTCTGGCCGAGCTGGTGTTTGCGGGATCGATGATCCTCGGACTTGCGGTGCGCTTTGCCGGCGTCCTGGCCGTCTCCTACAGGGTGCAGCTCTGGCTTGGCCTCTACGGCAACGCCTCCGAATGGCCGTGGACCTATGATGAGTTAATCTCTTGAATGAACGAGATCGACAGTGGGAAACAACGGAATAGATGTCCTATGGAGAGACGGCGAACGCATATTCTGTCGAGAATGGCGAACAAACAGTAATGGCGAGCAAACGACGGTTTTCACCGTCAGCAACTTGGCTGCGATCCCATCCGCTGACAGCCTGGCCCGTCTCTCTCATGAATATGAATTAAAAGATCGGCTTCACGGCGCATGGGCGCTTTGCCCTCTCTCGCTCGTCAATCGAAGTGGGCGCGTTGCATTGCTCCTCGAGGACAATGGCGAGGAACCTCTCGAGGCTCTGCTCGGGACACCATTTGAGCTTGGCCGCTTCTTGAGGCTCGCCGTCAAGTTGACTGAGGCGCTCGCCTGTGTTCATCAACAGGGGCTCGTCCATAGAGACCTGAAGCCCGTGCATATTTTCATTGCGCTCGGCGAGGAGCATGTCCGGTTGACCGGATTCGGAATCGCGACACAGCTACAGCGCATGCGGCGTATGTCCGGACTGCCCGAATATGTCGCGGGCACTCTTGCCTACATGGCGCCGGAACAAACTGGCCGCATGAATCGCTCCGTAGATGCCCGTAGCGACTTGTACTCGCTCGGTGTGATCCTCTATCGCATGCTAACGGGCACGCTTCCATTTAACGCGTCAGAACCTGGCGAGTGGATTCATTGCCATATAGCGCGAACGCCAGTACCGCCAGAACAGGGACTAGCTGACATTCCGGCCCAAGTGTCGAATGTCATCATGAAGCTGCTCGCGAAACCCGCGGAGCATCGATACCAGACGGCAGTCGGTCTCGAACATGACCTGCGGCGCTGTCTTGTGGAATTTGAAACGAACTACCAGGTTGTTCCGTTTCCGCTAGCAGAGCTAGATTTATCAGACCGTCTGCTCATCCCTGAGAAGTTATATGGCAGAGAGAAGCAGATCGGAACGCTTACGACGGCTTTTGATCGCGTCGTCCGGAGCGGCACTCCCGAGCTGGTACTGGTATCCGGGGGCTCCGGTATCGGCAAGTCTGCGATTGTTGGAGAACTTCGTAAGGTGCTGATGCCAACGCACGCGCTATTTGCATCAGGAAAGTTCGACGAGCGGAGGGGAGACATTCCGTACTCGACATTGGCACAGGCCTTCCAGGGGCTTGTTCGCCAATTGCTCGGGAAAAACGAGAACGAGTTACGAGGATGGCGCAACGCTTTTCTGGAATCAATCGGACCAAACGGCAGGCTCATTACCGACCTCGTGCCTGAACTCGAGCACATTATCGGTGAGCAACCGGTGGCACCAGAACTCCCTCCTCAACAGGAAAAAGGTCGCTTTCAGCTGGTATTTCGTCGGTTCGTCGCGGTGTTTGCGAGACCGGAACATCCGCTAGTGCTTTTTCTCGACGATCTGCAATGGCTCGATGCTGCAACGCTGGACGTCATTGAGGATATGACAATGCGGCTAGACCCGCGTCATATGCTTCTAATCGGTGCCTTCCGCGAAAATGAGGTCGATGCGCTTCATCCGCTTTCACGGACACTGAAATTAATGAGAGATGCAGGAACCGCAGTCACTGAGATTCGTGTCGATGCCCTTGAGCGCCATCATTTGGCGCAGTTGATAGCGGATGCGCTGCACTGCGGTCTCGAACGCGCCTCATCGCTTGCGCGGCTAGTGCATACGAAGACTAATGGTAATCCATTTTTCGTGGGTCAGTTCTTGAATGCTCTGGTCGAACGCAACGCGATTGTTCCCGATCGCGCTTCGGGATGTTGGCATTGGGATGCCGAAAACATTCAGGCGTCGCGGCACACGGAGAACGTCATTGAACTGCTGGTCGAAAAGATCAAGCGTCTTCCGGACGCGTGCAAGGAGGCCCTACAGGAGCTTGCATGTCTGGGCAACAGGGGAGATGTTCTGGTCATCTCCAGAATTCGACAGTCAACTGAAAAAGATGTGGATGCGGATCTATGGGAAGCATGTCAGTTGGAACTTATAGAACGCTTGCCGGATGAGTACCAGTTTGTCCACGATCGGATACAGGAGGCCGCGTACTCGCTCATACCCGAGCAAATACGCGCACAAAAGCACCTGCAAATAGGAAGACTTCTCGTTGCACATACTCCCGCGGCGCATCTCGAGAAAGCGATCTTCGACATAGTCGGGCAACTCAATCGGGCCGTCAGTCATATCGTGACGGGCGAGGAACGCGAGCGACTGGCTAACCTTAATCTGATCGCCGCCCGGCGTGCCAAAGCATCGTCAGCTCACAGTTCTGCACTTAAATACCTCATCGCGGGGGCCGCTCTAGTAGAGGGGAATAGTCAGCTTCGTCTACGCGATTTGACATACGCACTCGAATTCGAGCGTGCAGAATGCGAATTTCTGACGGGTGAATTACTGGCCGCGGACGCGCGCCTCGCGAGGCTGTACACCCTTGCCGTCGGTACAAAGGAGCGCGCCGCGGTCACCTGCCTGAGGATGGATATTTGCACCGCAAATGGGCAGAGTGATTGTGCGATCGCTATCGCGCTGGACTTCCTGGCGCACGAAGGCATTCACTGGTCTGCCCATCCTGCGGACGAGGAGGTGCGCCGGGAGTACGACCAGATCCTGCATAATCTGAACAGCCGGCCGATTGACGAGATCCTCAGGGCCCCATCCATGGAGGATCCAACATCGTTGGCTGTCATGGAAGTATTAATAAAGGCGCAGACGCCTGCCATGTTCACGGACCTGAACCTCGCGTCGCTAGCAGTCTGCAGGGCAGTAAGCATCAGTCTCGCGCATGGCAATAGTGATACGTCGTGTTTTGCCTATGTAATGTTCGCGCGCGTTGCCGGCCCACGTTACGGCCAGTACGACGCGGGTTTCCGGCTTGGTCAAGTAGGATTCGACCTCATCGAACGGCAGGAAAACAGGCGATTCCGTGCGTCGACGATTTTGGTGTTTGTGTTCACCGGCCTCCGCTGGATCAAGCACGTTCGGTCGAGTAATGCGTTGATCCACCGCGGTTTCACGGATGCAAACAATATTGGAGACCTGCTGTATGCCTCGTACGCTCGGAACAACCTGAATTCGCATCTTCTCTTTGCGGGCGACCCATTGGACCATGCCGAGCGCGAAGCCGAGTGGGGACTCCATTTCGTACGAAACGCACGCTTTGGGCTTGTCGAACACATCATCGCGACTCAACTTGCATTGATCAAGGCGTTACGTACGTCAGGTAAACAACCTGCTTGCCTCGGCTATGAGGACATGGACGAGCACCAGGTCGAGCAATACCTGTCGAACAGCCCTGGCTTGGCTATCGCTCAGTGCTGGTACTGGATTCGCAAATTGCAGCTGCGTTATCTGATCGGGGATTATCCGGCCGCGGTCGATGCGCTATCGAAAGCACGCACGCTGCTCTGGACATCCTCGCTTTTTCTCGAGGAAGCGGACTTTCATTTTTATGCGTCGCTTGCGCTCTGCGCATCGCTGACCGGTAAGCCGATCGAAGAACGTCAGCGGCTGTGCGAAACGATCGCTGCTCATCATCGACAGCTCGAGATCTGGGCGCGGAATGGCCCGGAAAACTTCGAGGATCGGGTCGCGCTCGTCGGCGCCGAAATAGCGCGCCTCGAGGGACGAGACCTCGACGCGGAACTCCTTTTTGAAAAGGCAATTCGCGCCGCGCAGTTGAACGGCTTTCCGCACAACGAGGGCCTTGCCAGCGAACTCGCTGCGCGCTTTTACACTGACCGCGGCGTGGAGATTGTCTCACACGCCTATTTGCGCAACGCCCGCGGCTGCTACCTTCGCTGGGGTGCCAACATCAAGGTCCGGCAACTCGAGGAGTCGCATCCGCATCTAATTGCACACGAAACCATCACCTCACCCGACACTACTTTCGGCGCGACTGTCGAAAGTCTGGATCTCGGCACTGTGCTTAAGATGTCAAAAGCGCTATCAGCCGAAATGGACTTCGAGAAGTTGATCGACACGATCATGCGAATGGCCATGGAGCATACCGGTGCTGCACGTGGTCTGCTGATGCTTTGGCGAAAGACAGGTTTAAATGTCCAGGCCGAAGCCGTCACCTCGAGCGACTCGGTCACGGTCAGGCTCTGTGATGAGCCCATAAACGATACGACCTTGCCCGAATCGGTTCTCAATTACGTTGCGCGCACAAGGCGCAATGTTTTACTCGACGATGCTGTGTCGGACGTTTCGTTTTCCGCCGACCCTTATGTTAACGCGCACCAAGCACGCTCGGTGTTGTGCCTTCCGCTGGTCAACCAAGCCAATCTGATCGGAGCCATATACCTCGAAAATCACCTGGGCCCGGGAATCTTCGCATTTAGCCGGATTCCCATGCTCAAGCTGCTTGCATCGCAGGCGGCGATCACGCTAGAGAACGCCCGGCTGTACCGCGATTTGTTCGAACGCGAAAGCAGGATCCGGCGTCTCGTGGACGCCAATATCATCGGAATTTTCATTTACGGAAGCCAAGGCACCATCACTGAAGCCAATGACGCATTTCTTCAGATTGTCGGATGCGACCGCGATGACTTTCAGTTCGGCGAAGTGCGGTGGACAGACCTGACTCCTCTGGATTGGGCCGAACGTGACGAGCAGATTTGGGATTCCAAGCTGAAACGCGACGGAACGTTACCTCCATTCGAGAAGGAGCTTTTTCGCAAAGACGGCCGCCGTGTCCCGGTATTGCTGGGCATCGCCAACTTCGAAGGGAGTATGGACGAAGGTGTTGCCTTCGTGCTGGACCTGACTGAGCAAAAGCGCGCTGAAGCTGAAGCCAGCGAAAGCGAGTCGCGATACCGGGAAGTGCAATCGGCGCTCGCCCATGCAAACCGGCTGACGACAATGGGGCAACTGCTGGCGATGATCAGTCACGAGGTGAAGCAGCCTCTCGCCGCGACTATCACACTTGCGGACGCGGGGCAGCGCTTTTTGGATGGCGCCGATCCGAAAGTCGACGAGGCACGACAGGTATTCTCGCGTATCCGACAGGGCGGAATTCGGGCGAACGATGTCCTTGATCGCATTCGTAGTCTGGTCAAAAAAGCGCCGCAGCAAAAGGAGACACTTGATATTAATGCGGCAATTCACGATGTCGTCGCCCTTTCACGGGCGGAAGCGAGTCGCAAGGGCGTTACTATGCAGACGCAACTCTGCGAGGCGCTACCCCTCGTTGAAGGAGATCGGGTTCAACTGCAACAGGTCGTACTAAACCTCGTGTTCAATGCGATCGAGGCGATGGGCGAAAATTATGACGGTCCGAGGGATTTGGTCATTAGTACCAGTCGGAGCGACGATGAAAGTGTTACAGTTGCTGTGAGCGATACGGGCCCCGGTGTCACTCAAGCGGACATTGAGCGGATCTTTGAGCCCTTCTACACGACAAAAACATCGGGCATGGGGATGGGTCTGTCAATTTGCCGCTCTATCGTGGAGGCGCACGGGGGAATGTTGCGCGCATTCACTAGTGCGCGACGAGGCGTAACTTTTGAAGCTTCCATACCCTCGAAGAAGGTCGTGTCCCCGGTGATTGTGTAGCTCGGTAGAGCAAAGCCGTCCGCACGAGCGCCCTCCTGCGCATTCCCAAGCTGCCATGGCGCCGTAGCGGGCGGGCGGCTAGTGCATGGATAGGTCGCGGCAGAATCTGAGCGTGATGGACAGAACTCTGATTGAAGATGCGCGAGGTGGCCACAGCAGCCGCAGCAGGCGAAACCGCCGCGATGCGACCGCATCTGATGAGATCAATGATAAATGGTTATCGGACAGATAATCACAAGGCATTTCCCTTTATCCTGCGGCGGCGGCACCACTTGTTCGCGGTGTGCGCGCCACTGCCTACGCCGCCACTCCGACACTCGAAGAAGGTCCACAATCAGGAGGCCATAAATGCCAGTAAAGCAGCCGGTTCTCACGCCGCCCGGGGGCGGCAAGACGGTGAAGTCCAGTGCGGGTTCGAGCATCGAGCTGAAAGTGGAGAGCAGCCAGTCCGGAGGCGAATATGGCACTGTCTTGTGGACGCTGCGGGCCGGTGAGGAGCCGCCGCTGCACACCCACACGCGCGAGGACGAGCTGCTCTACGTGGTGCAGGGGAAGCTAATCGCGCGGGTCGGCGATGCCCGCGTCGAGGTGGGGCCGGGCGCCTACGCGGCTCTTCCCCGCGATGTGCCGCATACGGTCGAGGTGGTCGGCGATCAGGCGATCCTGCTGGTCAGCTTCGTGCCGGGTGGGCTGGAGCGCTTCTTGGTCCCCCGGGACGGCGAGAAGCCGGATCCGGCCGCTTTCGGCCTGGCGTTCCCCTAGGGGCGTGGACCGGGACGCGCGGCGTTCGCGATCGAGCGCCTGCGCGGGCCCGGACGCCCGCCGCTCCCGACCGCGCCAAATGATTGATTGCACCCGCTCGCCGATCGGCGGCATCGCACCGCCGTACAGCGGCGTGTCGCGTGATCTGCGGCTAATTTCACGTGGCAGCACCGGCATGAACTGGAGGTGGAGGTCCAGACGATGCTGTCCTGGGAGCCCGAGCGCATTATCTTCGCGCACGCCCGTTGGCACGACGCAAACGGCGCCGCTGACCTGCGCAACGCATTTAGGTGGCTTTTGAAGGAGTCACAGTGAAACGCATGCGCCACGTGCTCTCGTCGGATGCTGGGCGCATTCCACGATTTCACGCTATGCGAACGACGAGCGGCCGACGCTCGGCGGGACTCACGGATTGGTCTTGAGGCTCTTCGCAAAATGTTCAACGAACGCGCGCGCCGCGAGTTTCGCTCCACGTCCGGCCGGGAATATGGCGTTTACGTCGGCGGCGCCCATGTTCCAATCCTTAAGGATCTGCACTAACGCACCCGACTTGAGTTCGGCGCGACAGCCCCAGAGACTGCAAGCCACGATCCCGATTCCGGCGACGCCGCCAGCCACGGCCGCTTCGTTGATGTTCCCCGACAGAGGAGCTTCCACCTTTATGGAAACGGTTCTTCCGTTCTTCTCGAAGCAACAGATGCCATTCGAGCCCGGGACACCAATCAACACGGGATGTCCGGACAGATCGTTCGGCGTTTTCGGGTAGCCAGCCCGTTTCAGGTAGGCCGGCGAGGCGGCGATGAGTAGAGGATTTGATCCTACCCGTCTTAGAGTCGCGGAGGAATCCTCCAACTTTCCGGACCGGATCGCGACGTCGATCGCGCTCCTGATAAGGTCTTGGCGACCGTCGTCCATCGCCAAATCGATCCGCAGCGCAGGGTGCTTCGAAATGAAGGCGGGAAGTCGCGGTATGACCTCCCGGATCGCCATGCTAGGCGACAACCCTATCCGGAGCACGCCGCGAAGTACGCCCTTGCCGTGAATGGCTTGGGTCGCTTCTTCCAGAATGGCAAGCGCGGGCTCGACCTTCGCGAGGTAGTCCGCCCCGGCTTCGGTGAGCACAACGGCCCTTGTCGATCTCGCGAAGAGGGCCGCGCCTACCTCGCGTTCGAGCGACGCGATGTGTCGGGACGCCGAAGGTTGCGAAAGTCCGAGATCCTTGCCGGCACGCGAGAAGCTACCGGTATGTGCGACACGGACGAAGAGTGTTAGAGCAAGGAGGCGATCAGTCATCTCGTCTTTGCGCAGCGATTGGTCATGTTCGAGCTTAGTCCCGGATCCAACTTATGCGAAAACCGAATGAGTGGCGAGCGTCACAAGGCGGTGAGCTTCACGCCTCCCGGTGTATAGCCCGACGAGGGCTATCAGGGCTAGGGCGGTCGAAACGTACGGCGTGCGGCGTACGGCGCACGGTGGGCGAAAACGGCTGAAGCCGCCCCAATCCTTCGAGCGGAAAAGACCCCAGCTCTCTCCGGGCGCGGGGTCAAGAGCTGCCGACGCGTCCGTAGCCGCTGGTCATGGCGCGCTATTCCGAACCGGTCGCTGCTTGCTTTGAACCTTTGAGAGCAGCGAAGAATTTGCCGATGAGTGGTAGTCGGAGTTCAAGCCTATTGAAAGAGCACGATGGCGACTAATGACAACAGCACAACCGATTCCGAAGTTAATAGTCTGGCCCTCACCTTACGGAATGTCGGGCTGTACCATTGCCGCGATCCCGCTTTCTATCTCGGGCGCAAGTGTGGCCTGTGCGGCGTCAACTTGGAGATCTGCCCAGCGCATCTTTTTATAGTTGAAGCCGGCGGGTAGAGTGGGCTTCACCACCATGAAGTAGGGCGATAGATCGAAGTCGCGCGGCGCATATAGAGACGAATGACGGATTTCGGCGATCTCGCACCGCCCGGACTTGTTCTCCATGTGCGTGATGTTGGGCAGGATCGGGTAACGCACGGCGTCGAATGCCTGCGCAATCAGAGACGAACAGATGATCCGACGCGAATCGCCGGAGCCGAGCGCGATGTTTCGTCGACGCCGACCTTGCGTGAATGGACAAGGGAATAGATAGCGCATGAGGTCGATGACATTTTTGAAATCGTAGCCGAGACCTATCCGTTCGAATGCGTAGCGGCAGACCTGCTCGCGGTCCGCATCGCTCAGGCCGACTGGCCGGCATATGCGGGTTTGGCAATGCAAATACTTCGACAGAGGGGCCGACACGACCCCTTCGTCGATATTGGCTTCAATCAGGACGTGCGGCTCGCCGCCATTTGTGGCGCCCGATATCGGTCCGACGTACAACGCCGAATGCGACCATGTCGACTGAGTGATATATTTGATGCTGCTGGAAATACGACCTTTGCCCTCGACCAGCAGGACGTCGCCGGGTTGAAGAGTGTGGCGTAGGGCGGTCGTTGCATCGTCCGAAGTGAGGGGCTCAGACCGATTGGCCGGCTTCTGCAGCCGGGCGATCAAACGTTCGACGTTGTCGAACATCCAGCCCATCACTCTTTCCTTTCTTTTGGCCGTTCCCGTATGGCAGTTCCGGACGACTGCTCCCTCTTAGCCAAGCCTATTCAGGAAAGACGGACCGGACCATTGCACTGAGGTCCATCTGCGCAATGCATTTGTCTGAAACGATCATACCAAAGGATACGATTGACCACTCCCAGTGTTGGGAAAGCCGCACTTGGTCCGGCGGCTGCTATCGACGCTGCTCTTCATCGGGCGCACGTGCGAGATCGCGGGGTGGAGCGAGGTGACCAATGAAGGCACTCGACGCCTCTATCGACTTTGCACTGGGGCTAATTTCGAGTTTTGACCTTCGGCGTTTCACCTACGTGCAAGGGTCATGTCGCTTCAGTGGATAACAATTGGCAGGCAGGACCGCCTGGCTCCGTCGAGAATGGCTCAAGAACCAATGCGCATGACCGCGGAAGGTTAAAGCCGTTCAAACGTAACCGGCATGAGCCCCCCACCTGGGCATCGCGCGACTGAGCTGCGATAGATCGTGGCATGAACTGTTTTTTGGAGGTGGGCAATGGCAGATGCCATGCATGAAGCCATGCTTGATGCCAGGCAGGAAGGCGGCTCCTATCGTCGGATCGAAGTGATCACGGGGCAGCGTCGGCGACGGCAGTGGACGGCGGAAGAGAAGGCGCGGATCGTGGCGGAGAGCTTCGAGGAAGGGGCCAATGTTTCTGAGGTGGCTCGGCGCCATGGCGTTGTCCGTGGGCTGCTGACGGTGTGGCGGCACAAGTTCGCGACGGCAGCGGGCCTTCAGGCGCCGGGCTTCGTGCCGGTCCAGATCACATCCGAGAGCGGTCCGGCGGCGACAGCAGAGGAGCCGGACCGCTTAGCGTCCGCGCATAAGGAGCTGCCGCAGATGGCATCGCCCCGAGGCAAGCTTGGCGGGATGATCGAGATCGAGGTGGGAGGGGCACGCATCCGGGTCGAGCCAGGAGTGGAGTTGGCGACACTTTCGACGGTGCTATCGGCGCTTCGGGGCATCCGTTGATTGCATTACGGTCAGACCTCAAGGTGGTGCTGGCGGCACAGCCGGTCGACTTTCGCAAGTCAGTGCACACGCTGTCGGCGCTGGTGAGCGAAGCGCTGCGTGCGAACCCGTACTGCGGCGACGTCTTCGTGTTTCGCAGCAAGCGCGCGGACAGAGTGAAGCTTCTGGCATGGGATGGCAGCGGCATGGTGCTGGTGACGAAGTGGCTGCACCAGGGACACTTCACCTGGCCTCCGATCCGCGACGGCGTAGTGCATCTAAGTGCCACACAACTCGCGATGCTTCTCGACGGACTTGAGTGGACGCGTATTTCACCCAAGCCTGTGAAGCAGCCGACCGTTGTCGGCTGAGAGACGAAGATTTTGCTGGAGCCTGTGATACGCGGATATATCGTTCGATCATGGCGATTCGTCCCGAAGCTCTTCCGACCGACGCAGCGGCTCTGACCGAGATGGTGCTTGCGCTTGACGCCGAGAACGAGAAGCTGCGTGTGGCGATGCAGACGCTGAAGGAGATGATCTTCGGCAAGCGCTCGGAGCGGCTGGCGGCGGTCGTGGCCGAGCAGCTCGCGCTCGAGCTGGACGATCTCGCGACCGACGTCACACCGCCTGCGTCGGCCAACGACGATGTGTCTGCGACGAAGCCGGCTGCGATCCGCGCAAAAAGGCGAGGCGCAACATCGGCGCACTGCCCAAGCATTTGCCGCGCTGCGAGCAGGTGCTCGAGCCGGAGACGACAGCGTGCCCGTGCTGCCAGGGCCTTCTGCACAGGATCGGCGAAGACGTCAGCGAAGTGCTGGACGTCATCCCTGCGATCCTGCGCGTGCTGCGCACGATCCGTCCCAAATATGGCTGCCGCGCCTGCACCGACGGCGTGGTCCAGGCGAAGGTGCTGCCGCGCCTGATCGAGGGCGGCATGGCCTCGACGGCGCTGGTGACCCACGTGGTGGTGTCGAAGTTTGCCTGGTATCTGCCGCTGTACCGCCAAGTGCAGATCCTGGCCGGTCAGGGCATTCATCTCGACCGCGCGACGCTCGCCGGCTGGGTGAAGCGTGCGGCATGGTGGCTCAAAAGCCTTTATGAGCTTCAGTTGCGGACGATCCAGGCTTCGCCGCGGCTGTTCTGCGACGAGACGCCGATGCCGGTGCTCGATCCCGGGCGACATCGCGCCCGTATTTGCCAGTTCTGGGCGCATGCGATGGATGATCGCCCATGGGGCGGCCCATCGCCGCCGGCGGTTGCCTATGTGTTTGCCGATGGCCGCGGCACCGAGGAGATCGCCGGCCAATTGACCGGCTTCTCCGGCATTCTGCAGGTGGATGGCTATGCCGCCTACAAAGCGCTTGCGCGTGGTCATGGCGGCGCGATCCAGCTCGCTTTTTGTCTCGCGCATGCCCGACGCAAATTCGTCGAGGTGTACAAGACAATGCAGTCGCCGTTCGCCCACGAGGTGATCGAGCGCCTGCAGGCGGTTTACGCCATCGAGGCCGAGATCCGCGGCTCCAGCGCCGAACAGCGGCTTGCCGTCCGCCGCACCAAGACTGCACCGCTGGTGGAGCAGCTGAAGGCGCGGCTGACCTCGATGCTCGACCAGCTGTTCTCCCAGTCGAAGCTGACTGAGGCCATCAACTATACGCTCAATCACTGGGACGGACTGACGCTGTTCCTCCGCGATGGCCGCGTCGAGGTCGATTCCAACAGCGTCGAGCGTTCCATGCGCCCGATTGCAATGGGAAGGCGGAACTCATTGTTCAGCGGTAGCGAGGGTGGCGCCGAGAGCTGGGCAATTCTTGCATCGTTGGTCAATACGGCAAAGCTCCACGAACTCGATCCGCAGGCGTATCTGGCCGATGTGCTGGAGCGCATCGTCTCCGGTCAGACCAAGAACCACCAGCTGCACGAACTTCTCGCCTGGAACTGGAAGGCGGCCCAGGAGCTCAGCGCACGGGTGGCTGCATGAGCCGACGCCACCGTTCGTCATCATCATCTTCCTCATCATCGATGGCAGCAGCCGCGATGCCGCTCGACAAACTTGAGCCTTGGCTGCAGGCTCGCGCCGAGCGGCATCCCGTCGCCACGAGTCTTCCCATGCTCGACGGCTATGTTGCCGCGATCGTGGCCGGGCCGGTGTCGATGAGTCCACTCGACTGGATCTGTCCGCTACTCGCCATCGACGCCGACGCATTCAACCATGGCGGAACGCCGGAGTTCGCCGCGATCTCGGCCGTCGCGCTGCGCCACAACGACATCAGCAACGGTCTTTCCACCGCACCCCATCGGTTCGCGCCGACCCATGCCCGCAAGCCGAATGGCGACGTTGATGCGCGGCCGTGGTGCCAGGGATTCCATGCCGCCATGCAGCTGAGACTATCGGCCTGGGCCCCGCTGCTTGACATCAGCAACATACACCACGGCTTGCTCTTGCCCATCCTGCTGCATTGCGTCGACGATCAAAGGCGTCCACTGCTGGGACCGCCAAGAAAGGGCCGCGAGACCGAAGAGTTCCTGCGCAACGCCCACGCCGACATCCCAGCCGTCGTCGAGGCCATGCGCCAGTATTGGATGCCGACCCGCTACGCTCGCGCGCGCTGATCACCGCCGACGTGGAAGCTCATACCGGTTACGTTCAAACAGACGTTCGCCTTCCTCAAACCGGAAGCATGTTGATCACTGTACCAAGAACAAAGCACAGCGACCCGATCAGATAAAGCCAGTTCGCTAAATTGCCCATGCGACATCCCGTCGATTGGCCGGCTGGGGTTCTGCAGCCTTGTTCATTTCAGGATCTCTCCTCAGGAGAACGCAGGGGAAGTTTATCCTTACGGCGGACACGTCGGCGTATCGGTCCAGGACGCCGTCGCAAAAGCGCTGAGGTGTGGTGCGGGAAGCTTTGACGTGTAATATCGGTAGCGGTCTGCTCCATGATATGAATCGTACGTTGGATTGCCCCAACTCGAACTATCGGCGAGAGCCTCAGTAGGAAGCATCGGGATGACCCCGCGGCGCCCAATAGCGCGTGTTGATAATGACTGTCCACCACCGACGAGAATGACCTTCTAGCGCTGGCGAGGGAAATCACGTCCCGCTATAGAGTCGATAAACGATCGTTATTGCCGACGCGATCGGCAGGTGCCATAGCCAGGAACTCAACTGGCGCCAACTGCAGAGACTCCATTGCCACCGTGGACCAATCGATGTTGCGCGTGCCGCTGCATTGACCTAGACCATCTTGATCATGACGCAGCTGCTACGGTCGACTTGTCGTGCACCATCTTCCCACACTCAGGTCTGGTAGCGGCACGATCCAAGTCCCCGGCCCGTCACTAAATCCGAGCTGACCGGCGAGCGCGTTACGTCGCTTTCCGTCTCATTTTTTTTGGTACGAAAACATACAGTTGGACAGCTCGGTTGCTCAGAAAGTATTAGAACGTAGAATCTGATGTATGAAGTGCGCAGCAGATTACTACGTCTACTCCCACCTGATGAACTCAAGCACGTTCTGTTGCTCTCGGAAGAGGTGTCGCTTGCGAAGCGGCAAGTTCTTCATCGCTACGGCGTTCGCATGCAACACGTCTATTTCATTGAGAGTGGTCTTGTGTCGGTCGGTGCCAAGGTGGGGCCGCAAGAGTTCGTCGAGGTGTGGCTGATCGGTTCAGAAGGGCTTGCGGGAATACATCTCGCGTTGACGGCAAAAACGCAGCCGATGCACCGTCGAATGGTACAGGTGGCCGGCGCGGCTAATCGACTCACGGTGGATCGCTTTCAGGAGGCGATTGCTCGTCTGCCGACTTTCCGCAGCGTGGTGCATGCCTACATCGCTTCCGTGCTCATTCAGACCGCTCAATCAGGGGCATGTAATACGTCCCATCAACTACAGCAGCGCCTTGCGCGATGGCTCCTGATCGCTCGCAATGCCCTGGGATCTGACGAGATCCCTCTTACGCACCAAGTGCTTGCTCAGCTTCTCGGAGTGCGTCGTGCAGGCGTTACGGACTGCCTTCTTCAACTCAGGGAGGATGGGCTTATCGAAATGATGCGTGGCTGCCTCGTCGTCCGCAACGCTTTTCGGCTGGCGCAGATCTCCTGCCATTGCTGGAGCTTGATCGAGCGCGAGAACCAGCGACAACTGCTGAGTATTGGCACTCCGAACAGCGAATCGTTGGTGCATGGGAATCGATAGTTATCTGCTATGCCAAGCCAGAAATGGCTGGTTGCCAAGGTTTGTTGCAGTTGGCCCCAACTCTTCGATCTGCTTGTTCAAGCGAAGCCGTCACAATTGGCCTCGAGGGCCCTTCATTAACTTCGCGTGCGGAGACGAGACGAGTTAGGTATCCTTCAATTTGTCCAACATTCGTCAGGTCAGGTAGACGAGAGGCGCATTTGTGTCTCTTTTGCAGAACTACGCTGTCCGAAGTGGCAAGGCAGGCGCACGACCCGGCGGTACCCGACCGCACGGGAATTAGGAGCAGGGGAATGGAAGAACAAGAAGCTTTGCGTGTGATGCGGGTCCTCATCGACCATGGGGGCGGGCCGGATATCGATATCGCTGACGCTATGGCACAGTCGTGGCTCACAGAGGCAGGTCTCAACGATTACGAATCTGAGCGCGGAATTGGGTTTGCCGGTGATCAAAGATGGATAGTTCTGAGTGGGTGGGGGAGATTTCGGATCACCCAGGCCGGACTTATCGCTGCTAGAGGATCCATGATCGGCCCGAGGTCAAAACTGAAGTCGATCTAATGTATCTAAACAGGGCAGCTTGTGGGTGTCTCCCAATCTGCGTAGTGCACCCGCGAAGCAACATCTCAATGAACCGGTCGTGGAATGCCGCCAAATCTTAGGGGCTGAAGGCTGCCAGCGACGCTGCGCCTAAGAAGAAGGGGTCAATAATTCGAAACGGATTAACCGACATCTGTCGGTCAGTGCATGGTAGCTGCCCAATCTCGCAGACCTGTGCTGCATGTCGCGCGCCACAGTCGCGCGGCAATTCAAGTGAAATCATGGAAGCTCGTCGAACGCTTTATGAACCGAGATCCGGGCACCCGCCGCAAACGGATGAGCGGAGGGATAGCGTTGCTTGCTGCGCTATCTAGGAACCCCACGAGAGCCTTTGGTCTTCAGAAGGGTACCATCGCTTGTCAGCAACTCCAGATGCATGATGACAAGCTCCGGCCGCGTCATTGACATCCGGTGAGGTAGCTACTCTTGAACGTTGCCAGAAAACGAACTGGGGCGGATCCTGTATTTTCGAGGTACTGACCCATTGCGACGGAGATGCCGCTATTACCCCTCGACTTTGATGGGGAGTTCAACTGTTGTGCCGATACGATCCCGAAGGCGTCACAACTGGCTCCTCAGGCGCGTTAAAAACTGAAGTCGTGAGCAGGATAGCTGCGGCGAGAAGCCAGTAGTACTGGGCATCTAGCTGAGCGAATTCAAAGGCAAACGGCACGATAGCAAATACAACGCCAACTGCACGATCGACCCAAAGGTGCAGCCAATAAGGAATGATGCGGACCAGCCCGGTGGGATGGTCGGTCATGGCGGCCAAGAGCAGCGCGACGACACCGACAACAACCGAAAGCCACATTGCGAACGCTCCGCTTTGGCCGAGCTTCAGCACGAACGGCGCCGCGATTAGGACTAACGCGACGGGATAATCTATCAGATAGGCATGGAAAGTTTTGGTGATGAAGCGAAATGACATCGACGACTCCTGCGCGATTGCTGGGGCCGGACCTTGCGACGCGGAGATTGCCTCCATCCAAGAGGACGATGGGGCCTCCGCATGGCGGCGGGCACTGTGCACAACGCCGCGAGTCCGGTTAGACGCACCGAAAGGTAAGCCGAAACGCCAAACACTAGAAACGGCGGATTGTTATCGTTTCCATTCCATTCGCGCCTCGCTATGGGCTAGCGAAATGGCGACTGGTCTTGCTCGCCCTGGGTTCGACGCCGATGATCGGTTTCGACGCTGAGGCAGTGCACCGCGAGTTCGGGCTGAGTAAGGACGAAGTACCGGTCATGCTGTTGTCCGTCGGGCCGGAGCGCCCGGGAAATTGGCCGCAGAAGCCGCGCCGCCCGGTGAGCGACGTGCTGGAACTCGTGTGATATGATTTCGGAGACTAGTGCCAAGAACTGCAGTGCTAAAGCCGGAACAGGTACCTGCCGAGTGCAAACTGACCCTCGACGCGTTTGCCAAGACCATCGGGTTCACCCCAAACATGATGGCGACCTTCGCGCAAAGCCCGATCGCGTTTAACGCCTGGGCTACCCTGCTCGGGGCCTTGAGCAAGGGCGCTCGAGGTGATGACACGGGACAGCATCGGCCTCGCGGTCTCTGAAGTGAACGGCTGCAACTACCGCCTAGCCGTTCATAGCTTTACGGCCGAGCATATGGCCAAGCTTCCGGCCGATGAAATAGCTCTCGCTCGGAAGGGGCACGCCATTGATCCGAGGCGGGACGCTGCCGTCCAGTTTGCGCGCAAGGTCGTTGAGACACGAGGCCCTGTCAGTGATGCCGATCTGAAAGCGGTCCGCGACGCCGGCTATACGGACGCGAACGTCATAGAGATTGTCGCGCTCGTAGCGATGTACTCTCTGGAGAAACTTTTTCAATAACGTGTTCGACCCTGAGAAGGACTTTCCCGCCGTTACGCCGGCCGGCTCGCTCTGAACGCGATCCGGTCGCATTTACCATCCCGAGGGGCGTTTGGGGTTGCATGTGATCCAAGCAGGCTTGTCTCAAGCCGCGAGACGCAAACGAGTTTGCAACGGGCTGTGGCTTCGAAACCTTGGAGCTGAGCCCTCGTTTGAGACTACTCGTCTTCCGGTACCAATCGCGACGTGTTCACGTCTCTCACTTTCACACGCCGTTATTTCAGTCGAAGGTGGTCGTTCGCTACAGTCCTTATGGACCGAATGATGGGAGGGTGTCGGTTGCAAGCCACCGACCAAAATGATCGCGCAGGGCAGGGCTGTTCCCTCACCATCCTTGGCATTAGATGGCTCTGTACGCACTTGACGCCTCGTCAGTCGTGTCAAGGCGGGTAGGGCCTCCTAAGGAACGACGCCGGGTGAAGCCAACGCCCCATTCAGGACCTGGTTGGCAACAAGTCGTCGGAGATCAACAAAGCGGGGGGTAAGCATCGAGAGGCTGGTCGAAGCCTAATCCACGATCCACTTTGCTCGGGCTCCAGGACGAAGCAATGTCAGGGGTGGATGGCCTCGCCGCCCTTGGCCTCTGAGAAATACTGAGGCGCCTCGCGACGGTCGTACTTTCCGTAGTCGCGTACAATCCGTACTCTCCGAATCCTTGCGCTGTCATCCAGCACGGAAATGTCTTCGTACGCCTGCGCTGCAGCCGCGTTCTTCCAAGACATGAGCAGAATCAGATCGCCGGGCGTGAAAGCATCGAAGATATCCCAGGACGTGCTTTCGGCGGCCCATGGATTCAGGCCAAGCCGCTCGGCGCATTCGTAGGCGTTGTTGGTCCGCTTCCATTCCGCGGGGCGAGTCGCGTTAATCAGAGTGACCGTCGTTCCCTCGCCGACTTCGGTCTCATCGAGCCTTCGCTCGGAGAGGGCGTACCCCGGCGGCACTTGATTGTCAGCAGTGATCTGGCCGATGCGCAGGTGGTAGTCAGCAAGGATTTTGTCGCGGCCCTCCTGCTGAACCTCATGATGGGACCTGCAGGTGCGCCAGCGCACGAGCGACTTCTCATCCCGCCAGTTCGAGAGTGAAAGGATCCAGCCCTCGCGGGTCAGGCTACGGTAACGGACGTTGTCGACGAAGCCATCGACCAGCTCAAGCTCGGGACGCAGTATCTTAACTTTGTGGAGATAGTCATTCCAGTTCTCTCTATTGGGCAGCGTCTCGAAAATCACTGAAAACATGTCGTATCGCGCTCCTTCAGTGCCGCCGCGTAATCGATCTCGATGTCGAGTGCCCCGGCCATGAACGCACTCGCAATTCTAGCTGTCCTAAGCTGTACGCTCTCGACCACACCCTGACGACCGCGCCCACCGCGATCGCGTTATTGATGAAGAGTCCACCGCAAAGCGATGTTTCGATACTCGCGTCAACACTTTTGGCGATTATCGAGAGTTCCGCTCGGGCTACTCGTCGAGAAGGAAGAGCTGCTCCGACACGGTCCTCGACACCAGCGCCGGCGCACGTCTTGCAGACGATCTATGGCAGACGTCACCACGCCCCGCCGGCCTTCACAGCGTGCCGGCCTATGGCTGAAGACGCCAATGCGGACTGGAAATCATCTTCCCAACCACTCACAATTTCGCTTCGTCGTAAGAAGCAGATGTTTCTACTCGTACCACACCTTTGACTTCTCGCACGCTGCATCGATGGCATCGATTCCATATCTACAGGTCATTGGACCACCGAGTGTCACATCGTATGTTCGATCCTCTGCGAAAATATTGGATCATGATGACATACCACACTCGAAGAGGTGGACGATGAAAGCGATTATAGTGACCGACCAGGCCGCGGGAGCGACCGGAATGAAGCTGGGAGAGCGGTCCGAGCCGCAGGCCGCGATAAACGACGTTATCGTTGAGGTTCATGCGTCAGGATTCGTTGGGACTGAGCTGGCGTGGCCCTCGACCTGGACTGATCGCAGCGACCGCGACCGGACGCCGTCGGTCCCCGGGCACGAGTTGGCCGGAGTGGTCACCGCCGTCGGCTATGGCACGACAGGGCTGTCGCTCGGGCAGCGAGTGTTCGGCCTCGCCGACTGGTACCGCGATGGTACCTTGGCGGAGTACGTCGCGGTCGAGGCACGCAATCTCGCACCGCTGCCGGGCGACGTGGACTTCACGGTTGGCGCGAGCTTGCCGATCTCGGGCCTGACTGCGTGGCAGGGACTGTTCGATCACGGTCGCCTCAGGGCGGGCCAGAGCGTCCTCGCGCACGGCGCCGCCGGCGCAGTCGGTTCGATGGTGACCCAGCTCGCACGCGAGGCCGGTGCCTACGTCATCGGAACCGGACGCGCCGCGGATCGTCAGAAAGCGCTCGACTTCGGCGCGCAAGAGTTCGTCGACCTCGAGAACGACGCCTTGGAAGACGTCGGCGACGTCGATCTGGTATTCGATCTTATTGGCGGCGACATCGGAAAGCGGTCCGCGCGGCTGGTTAGAGCCGGAGGGACGCTGGTGTCCATTGTCGGGCCGAGCGAGACACGGCCCGCCAACGTCTTGACAATCGACTTTGTTGTCGAGTCCGATCGCGCCCAACTAAGTGAGATCGTCCAGCGGGTGCGAGACGGACGGCTGCGGACGAACATCGGTATCGTCTCGCCGCTCCACGACGCTGTGGCCGCCTTTAATCAGACCGAACGGATCACCGGGAAGAAAATCATCCGCGTTCGTCCGTGAACGGCACGCGCCTATCGATGCACGAGCCGACCGGCATTGCCCAGTTCAGGCTGCCCTCTTCGATGAAGTGAAAGCACGTGGGCCGTTCGGCCGCGCTGCGCGGATTGGCTTTCTTGCGTCGGTCGAACGGATCGGGCCGAGATCGCGTGCCCCTGAGCTTATAGCGCCGACGGAATGAGAAACGACATTCGCGAACCGGAACGGGACGTTGATAGTGGGAGTCGGAAGATTGTCTCGTCGAAAGCGACCAATAGTTTCCGCGCGAACCGATCAATGCGCAAGGTCTTAGACAGAGCAAGTCAACCAGCCAATGCCATGACAGGCTCTCGCGGATTACTGTGCGCTCATTGTCGATCGCAGAACTAAAATGTGGTATGGTGTTACGTCAAGTCCGGGGTGGAGCGGCGGCCCTTAGTGGCTGCGCTGCGATCTGGAAAGGAGCGATTGTAGAGCTGAAAAACCGTCCTCACTTCCCTGGAGTCTACCGCGGCCAATCGGGGATCCAAGAACATGCTCCGACTTACATACTGTCGGTAACCACCGACATTAGTCTTGATGGGATGCCGCCCAGTCAAATGGCGGTCCTCCAGCCGTTCTGAACGGAATTCACCGCTTGATCAGTCCGGTAGTCCAGAAAGTCGCTATCGACAACTACTTGATCATCGGCCAACCGCCAACTGCGTAAGCGTTGTAAGCAACGTCCCGATGAAGCGAACAGCTCGGTGTCGGGCAAGGCGCCGCGCGCAGGATGTAGGCGCTAGCCATCTCGGCCGACCCACGCCGCCTTCTTCTTTGATTGAGGACATATAAACCGTATCGATTGTAGTCTCGACGGCTACGATCTATTCAGCAACGATCGGCGTAACGTACCTATTGGGCAAATCTGCATGCCGCGTTAGAATCGAATCGATCGACACCTGATAGCCGGCGTGTCGAGGTCGGCCACCAATCCGACTTCGACCGCGCGGAGAACTGAGGTCGTCAGCAAGACCGCAACCGCGAGAATCCAGCAGCACCAGACGTAAGGCCCACCAAAATGGGCGGTAGACGGGGCAGTGATAAAAATCGCGTTCAATGCGCTATCCACCCACAGATGCAGCCAGGAACGAATGATCCGGACGATCCCCGTCGCGTAGTCCACGAAAGCCGGCGGCAGCAGCGCCGTGGCGCGGGTCATCGCGCAAAACCAGAGCGCGGCAGGACTGTTCTTGCCAAAGTTTATCCGGAACGGCGCGACCATCAAGACGATGGCTACAGGATAGTCGATTAGGTAGGTGTAGATGGACTTTGTAACGTTGCAAAAGGGCATAACGCAACTCCTGCATGCTGGGCTGCTCGATCGAGTTATTGGGACATCGAGAGTAGAGGCGGCGCCCCCAGACCAGCCGTTGTGCTTGGGCGACCCGTGCTGCCACCAAGTATCGATGAGGTGCATGAGGACAGTATTCTTGTCCGCGCGCCGTTAGAAATGCAGTATCGTTATCGTTTTCATTCTCTCCGGCGGTGGTGCGTCTACAACTTTCAGACGCAAACGGTCTGCGGGCACTGGCAGATGGACGGCCGCGGTGATCTTCTATTGCGTCGCGCGTACGGGTGTAGATTGCCACCGGCGCCATACAGACGCGCGCTGCGGCATGAACTCGCTGGCCTTACTGGTGCAGGAAGCCTTCAGGCGAGACCCGCACGGCGGCGATCTCTATGTGTTCCGAGGTAAGAGCGCCAAGCTGGTCAAGATCCTTCGGTCCGGAGGGGACACACGAGCCCAGCTAGCTCGTTTCTCGCGAGTAGTCACCGCCGCTCGACTGAATGAGGTTGCGGGACTTTCCGTGCTTCCCGATCTTCGCTCCCAATTATCCGAGGATCTCGTGAGCGATCGGCTCGGAGCCGTGACTCAAACAGGGAGCTTGCAGCTTGTGCGTCGGGCTTGCGAATGTTGTCGTTGTTCGAGGCAGGTGCAGATGCGTTGCGGATTGTGTCCAGCACACCCGTCCAATCGCGAGCACGAGCAATTTTGATGAAGGCGTCAAGCGCTGGCGAATACCGCCTCCCCGCCACGGCCAAGAGCTGCACCTCGCACCGGACGGGATCGCCCTCAATCGGAATAGCGGCGAGCGATGGCAGCCTGGGAGCGTGCTCTGGGGCTAGGATGGCTCCAAAACCGGCGGATGCCATTTGCTGAAGATGCTTTTCCTGATCGCTGCTGTGCACAATTTTTGGACCTTGCACGAATCTACTTGCGACATCGCATCCGACCCTTTCGAGAAAAATCAACCCGTGCAAGTCGTGTAGCGGGATGACGGATTTCCTCGCCATTACATGTTCCCGAGGGAGAACGAGCATGTACCGCTCTTCGAACAGCGGCCAGCGATCGATGCGCTCAGGCAGCTCCACAGCGTCGCCGACGAGTGCCGCATTGATTTCGCCATCCAAGAGCATCGTAACGAGCCCGTTGGCATCGGCTTCGCGCAGATCGAAACGTAGGTCAGGGATGGTCGTGGTGAGCTCCCTGAGCAATTCCGTAATGAGTGCGGCCGAGATTGACGGCGACAGTCCTATTTTGAGCCTGGCGATTGTCTTCTTTTGATAGCTTCGCGCCTGAAGCCGCACCGCCTCCGCGGCGGCAAATACTTGCTCGAGTGTGGGCAAAATCATCTTGCCCAACTCGGTGAGTTGGGTGAAACGACGTTCACGGTGAATCAACGCTCCGCCGAGCTCTTCCTCCAGCTTGTGAATCGCCTTTGTCAGTGCCGGCTGAGTCACATTGCATTGCTTTGCCGCTTGCGTAAAATTGAGCGTCCTTGCGAGGGCCAAGAAGTATCGCACCTGATGGAACTGCAGATGCATGCTCACACTCGAGAGATTTGCCATGGTCCGGACGATTTCAGGTCGTCGCCATGGGAAGCAGGAGCGATGGCAAAAGGAATGGTCGTGGAGTTTCCGACGAAATGGGAGCTGTGCATCGGCCCGGAGCTCTCGATATCCCTGGTGCGAAAAGTTCTCTTACCGACGCTGTTTCCTGCTAACGCCGCGGAGGATAACATCAGCTCAATTCGAGGGTCCGGAAAAAACCCCGGATCATGAAGCTTGCATTGCGTCGATCCGATCTCGCTATGCCGGTAGCGACCTTGGATGTCGACGTTATGGGCGCAGCGTTTAGTATCCTCACGGTCACTTCCCCGGTGGGCAATACAGTTGACGCTGGGAATATGGTTCGCATCCTGGTTATCCGTGACGCTGCTGTCCTGATGTCTCGCGAGAGATAGAGCAGATTGCGCGTGACGGTAAGCTCGGTTCTTGTTGCGGCGTTCTCATTCTTGCGGATTTATCGAGTGAGTAGTTCCGCTTCGTCTCTGGCCTGCCCCGGCAGCTCCGTGGTCTCGATCACCTATCACTCTAAGTTGGCTTAAAAGTCAGTCGCGGCCTACTAGTGAGAACAAATTGCACAGGTCGCCCTTGGTTAGTTGATTGGTAGCTGCCTTTTTTGGATTAGCAACTAAAGCGCGCTTGCCACCCCGGGGTCGGCATCTGTCGTTGCATCAAGGCGACTCAACGGGCGAACTCATAACTGGTGCAGCTCTGTCACCTGAGCGACGGGAACGTGCTTGAAATCGCAAAAGCCGAAAGAGACCAAGATTCGCACCGTCGATAGACATTCGCTCCGCTGTTGGCTCGATGTAGGATATTCGATTCACGCGGCTCGATTTGACCGCGCGGGCAACGAGAATCGAAAAGTTGCTCCCCGAGGTTCGGCGGCCGTGGCCCACAGTCGTCCCCCGTGCGCTTCGATGATGGTGCGGCAGATCGACAGACCCATCCCCAAGCCTCCGGGCTTTGTCGTATTGAAGGCGTCAAAGACGCGCTCAAGATCCGCTGAGCTCAGGCCTGGACCTGAATCCCGCACCTCGACAAGAACGCCATCCGGCTCGGTCTTATCGGTGGTAATCACCAATTCTCGCGCCCCCTCACAGATCGAGCTCAAGGCTTCGATCGCGTTGATGATCAGGTTCATAATCACTTGTTGCACCTGGACCCGATCTCCTTGAATGAGCGGCAAGCCGTCCACGAGGTGTGACTGTACCACAATGCCATTCTTCTCGACTTCGCCACGGGTCAGCGCGATGACCTCGAGGATTGCTCCGTTGATGTCCACTTCTTCTTTCCGGAGAGGTGCTTTTTTGAAAAGCGCGCGCATCCGGCCGACGACCTCGCTGACGCGATTGCCGTTTGCAAAGATCCGGTTGAGAGCCTGACGAGCTTTCTCCAGATCTGCCGGTTCTTTGCTTAGCCAGTGCAACGCCGCTGAGGCATTGTTGAGCGTCGCGCCGATCGGCTGGTTGACTTCATGAGCAATCGAAGCAGAGAGCTGCCCCATTGTTGCGACTCGATTCGCGTGCACGAGCTCCATCTGCACCTCGCTGTAGCGCCGCTCGCTTTCGCGAATTTCCTCCTCTGCCCGCTTGCGCTGCGTTAAGTCTACCACGAAGGCAACGCCCTGGTCGTGTCGCCCGCCGAACGTCGCCGCCCCGACCAGCACCGGCACGCGGCTGCCGTTTTTCAGGAAGTACTCCTTCTCGTAGGGTTGCACGGTTCCGGTCGCCTCCAGCTCGGCCACGCGTCGGTCGTCGGCATCGCGCCATTCGGTAGGCGTCAGATCTCGCCAGCGCAGTCGACCGGAGACGAGATCGTCGCGGTCGTATCCGACGATGCGGAGAAAAGCTTCGTTGGCATCGATGATCCGATCGTCACGATCCCAGACGAAGATGCCGATGATGTTGGCGTCCACTAGCCGTCGGATCCTGGCCTCCCGCTCGGCTAGCTCGCGGTACAGGCTGGCATTCTCTATTGAGATAGCCGCCTGGGAAGCGAGCAGTGTGAGGACCACCATTCGAGCAGGAGTAAACACGTCAGTCGCAAAGTTGTTCTCCAAGTACAGCATTCCAATCAACCTGGTCTGCTTAAGTATCGGAAGACAGAGCACTGACCGCGAGCGATGGTCGCGAATATAGGCATCCGCGGAAAACGAGCTCGGACTGGATGCATCGTGCAGGAGGACGCTTTCTCTTGCCCGAAGGACGTAGTGAAACACAGACTCCGGTAGATCAGCGGCCGTGACGCGTGCCTGTTTCAGGACCACGTTCACGTTGTCACCGCTGGTCGTGGCTTCTGCTTCAATTTGATATTTGTCGTCTCGCGAAAGTATCAAGAGACCTCGATCGGCGCCCGCGTGTTCGATTGCCGAACTCATCAGCGTGTTGATTAACTTCTCGAAGACGATCTCGCCTGACACTGCTTCTGACACTCTGAGTACGGTAGTCAAGTCGAGCTGCTCGATGGGTGTCACTATCGTCGCCGCGGAATCCGGGATCGACTTGTCCAGGCTGAGGTGCGGATAAAGCTCCTCAAGTTGACGGACCTTTCCGTCGGCTCCCCAGCGCAGGTAGCAGGTGCGCGCGGCCCGCAAATAGGTCGCGGCGATCTTCTCGTAACCGCGCTCTGCGTAGAAGCGCCCGGCAATCTCGTTGGCAATTGCCTGGTTGTGCACGAATCCGTGTTTGTGAGCCTCGTGGATGGCCTTGTCGTACAGCTCCTGAGCGTTCTGCACCCGGCCCTCAAGGCGGGCGATTTCGGCGCCGACCAACGTGGCGCGATCTTCGAAGGTTTCGGGGTTGGCCTCCGTCCACATTTGGAGCTCCCGGTAGTGGTCCAGCACAGAATCGAAATGCCTCGGTTTCTCCTCCGGTGTGGCGCGATCACAGACCGCCGCATGCGCCAGCGCGCCATAGAGTCGATACTCCGCTGACTCGAACATTGCCGCCGACGTCCAAAGCAGCGGTTCGGCGTGTAGCAAGGCGTCAACCGCCGAGGCAAGGTCTCCGGCGAAAAAGTGCGCCTGCAGCTTTCGCGTCCAGTAATAGAACTCGGCGAGCACCAAGTCGGGGCTTTTGGCTAAGCGGCGTTCGGTATCGATTTCACTGTATCCCTCGTGATCCAGGCATCCGAAAGTTGCGGTCAGCCCGCGCAAGGTGAGGATCAAACCGAGTTGTGCTTCGCAGCGCTCGATGGCTAGGCCGAAGCGCGCCCGCCTAGCGGATGCCAGGCCGTTCTCGCATTCCTTTTGCACTTCGGCGAGTGGATCCCCGGCGGCGAGGCAAACCGTGACAGTGAGCAACTCGCACTCGGCTGTCAGATACTCGATCGAGAAGATGAGCTGGGGATTACGTTCCCAAGTCTCTTCTTCAAGAAGGGCTCTGCCGGCTCTGAGATACTTGAGCGCCGAGTCGTATGCTGTCGAGAGCTTCGCGCGCCGGCCGGCGATCAGATTAAGTTCCGCGACGCGCTCGCGATCCTCGACTAAGGTGATGAGATGGGAGCCCCGGTTGAGTTGATTGACGATCTCAAATATCGCCTCCTCACGTTTTTCAGCGGGCGTGTGCTCGGCGAGGAGCATTCCGATGCGCAGGTGAGCCTCGGCACGCAGCTCCTTCGGAATTAGCGAGTAGGCGGCTTCCTGCACGCGGTCGTGCAGGAAACGGTAGGAATTGTCCGCACGGAAGATGAGGCCCAATCGCACGGCTTCCCAGAGATGGTCGTGGATGTGCTCGATTGAGCCCTGATACCCAATCCGCAGCATTTCGAACTCTGCACTGTTGCCCATGCAGGCGAACTGCTGGAGTACCTTCTGGGTTTCTGGCGGAAGGCGCTTCAACTTCTCGACCATCAGCTCTACGACATTGTCCGTAAAGCCTTTGTCACGAATGCGAAGCAGGTCCCATACCCAACGGCGCTCGCGATAATCGAACTTCAGTAGGCTATCGTCCGCCAGAGTAGAAATGAACTGGATTGCGAAGAACGGGTTGCCCGAGGTCTTTTCGTGGATCAAGTCTGCTAATGGGGCGCCGCGCTCCAGTTGGCAGTGAAGGGAGTCCACAATCAGTTTGCCTAGATCGTCGCGACTGAGTGGTGTGAGAACGATGTCCTGCACTGCCGCTCCGGCCTGACGGATCGCTTCCAGCTTACGCACGAGCGGGTGGGTGACATTGACCTCGTTGTCCCGGTACGCACCAATGAGCAGCAAGTGCTGAAAATCGTTGCGGGTCAACAGGTCTTCGAGGAGGTCGAGTGTGGCGACATCTAGCCATTGCATGTCATCGAGGAAGAGCGCGAGCGGATGTTCGGGTCGCGCAAATACGCCGATGAACCGTCGAAATACGATCTGAAAACGTCTCTGCGCTTCCTGCGGCGGCAATTCGGGCACTGGCGGCTGTTCGCCAATGACATGCCTCAATTCCGGGACCAGATCGACGAGGAGCAGTCCGTTGGGACCCAGCGCCTCACGAAGTGCGTCCTGCCATTTGCGCAGGTCTTCCTCGTTCTGGCTGAGGAGCCGGCGGACGAGGCTCCGAAACGCCTGGGCCAACGAGGCATGCGGAATGTCGCGCTTGTATTGGTCGGACTTGCCTGATGCAAACAAGCCGCGTGGCGGCACGAGTGGTTTGTGGAGCTCATTGACGACTGCGGATTTGCCGATGCCGGAATATCCGGAGACCAGCACCAGTTCTACACGGCCACCGCCTACGATGCGGTCGAAGGCGGTCAGCAGAGCGTCAACCTCGCGGTCCCTCCCGTACAGCTTCTCGGGGATCATAAGGCGATCTGGGGTGTCGTGAGCGCCAGGAGTGAAGTCATCGATCCACCCCTGGGACTCCCATTGGGACAGGCAGCGCCGAAGATCGCTCTCAACTCCCGCCGCTGTCTGATACCTCTCCTCCGCCGTCTTGGAGAGCAACTTCATCGTGATCGCGGAGACCGAGGCCGGTACGGTTCCTACGCGCTCGCTGGGTGCGGCTGGTTGTTTCGCGATGTGACAGTGCACCCATTCCATCGGATCGGAGGCCGAGAATGGAAGACTCCCGGTCAGCATCTCGTAAAAGGTCACCCCAAGCGAGTAAAGGTCGCTCCGAGAATCGACCGAACGGTTCATTCGTCCCGTCTGCTCGGGTGCCATGTAGGCGAGCGTTCCCGCGATGAACTCTGGAGGTTCGGGCGACTGGCGCTCGCGCGTAAGTTTGGAGGCAATCCCGAATCCCGTGAGCCACGCGTTGCCGGTGTCGTCGACGAGGACATTCGCAGGCTTGATGTCCTTATGTATGAAGCCCTGCTGATGGACTTGACCGAGTGCTCTTGCCAACCCAATGGCGGTGCTAAGGAAACGAGTCAGGTCGAGCGGCTGCCCCTGGTCACGCTCAAGAATCCGATCCAGCGGCTGACCGCCAGGGTCCTTGAGTAAGAGAATCATCCGCCCTTCGTGACGAGCAATGGCCAGAGGCTTGGCAGCCCACGCGGGATCGAGTTCGGCTCCGAGCGAGTATTCGTGCATGAGCCGCCTGATGCTCTGAGGCGACGGCTGTTCGAAGAGTGCGATCGCTAGGACCGGCGAGGGGGCGTCGTGCTTTCGGCCGCGGTAAAGGGTAAAGTCCGCGCTTTCCCGCAGGGGCGCCAGCACGTACCCCGAGAGCCCCGGGATAGGTGACATTCTTGTTGCCACAGCATCACCACTTCAGCAAGCTGCCTAACCTTCACGCAGCGCTATCATAGCGTTACCCGGCTCTCGCGCGCATGCGTCAATCAGGCGGTCTTCGTCGTATGCGTACGATGCGCAATACGCCGGATCAACAGATATCGCTGACAGATCCGGATGCCCGTTCGATGGCCACCAGCGAACGCGGATCGGGTGTCGTCGGCTATAATGTCCAGGTCGCGGTAGACACCGCGACATCATCTGATTGTTACGCACGAGATCATAAACGTCGGCCGACAATGGCCGCGCGCCGATCCTATCTGTTTGCACACAACCAAGACCCGGAACGGACATATCGGGATCACCGCTTCCAGAGAGGAAAAAAGGCGCTTAGTGCCAGGCGGGAGATCGTAAATCAGACGCCGGCCGCCGCCTTCATTTCACCCGCGAGTTCATCGTAGCAGACCGTCCACGCCTCACGAACGGCGGGCGTGAGATCCTCTCCAAGCGCCTGTTCGAGGGTCCAGAGCAACGCTTCCCGCACCGCGTCGTAGTCGGCGAGCTTAACGCCGTACTCGACATGGCGCACGGCAAGGTCATGGATCGCGGGCGAAAGTTGATCCAGCGCGGGTAGATTGTAGACGACCATAGCGAGCATGGTCATTAGCTTGACGCCCTGAATACGCATGTTGCTTCTGAATAGCGGCCGGAAATTCGGATTGGTGGCGAATAGCCGCTCGTAGAACAACGCCGCAGCGACCTCAGGCATCGCCGCCAGCCGAGCGAAGGTGGTCTGAACAAGCTCCTGCTGCACAGCATCCACGATGTCATTTCCTTTGCGTGCGGGCGCGGCTCACTCGGCTGCGCGCGACACATGATAGCAATCGGACGCGAGACCTCAGGCGCATAGGAACGTCGTGCAACCCGACGCATCTCATTGGCGCGCGATTTCCGTGGGTCATTCACACGGAAGCAGTTGCGAGGTCGTCTCATTTAGCGCCAGGCAACGTCTCATCTAGCGCCAAGCGGGAGATCGCCCCGAGCATTCACGATGTGTCCTTTCCTGTCGTGCGCTGGCCATTCACTCGTCCTTGCGATGCCGCACGCAGCATGCTGGGCGGGCTACCGAACTCGCTTGCGAACGTGCGATAAAAGGTCGCCATACTGTTGAACCCCCAGCCAAAAGCTATATCGATCACCGATCGGCCGGTTCCCGTCGCGTCGGCGATGGCGTCGCGGCACCGGAGCAGTCGCTCGCGCGAAACGTATCGGGCGAAACTGACATTGTTTGCCTCGAACAGGCGATGCAACTGGCGCGCCGAGATGCCGAGTGCGGCCGCGGCGCTGGCGGCGGTCAGGGAAGGATCGGCGAGATGCAGGTCGACGTAACGCTTGGCGGCCGCAAGCCGCGCCGATTGTAGCGAATCCCGCCCCCGATTGATGCCTTCGTTGGAGATGTTACAGCTCAGTGCCACGAGACCGCAGAGATTGCGCAGCACGGCTTCACCGTGTTCGTTGGAGAGCAGCGGGGCTTGCGCCTTCACCGCATCAATAGCTGCGCCGAGCAGCGACCCGAGCGGCGAGGCACCGGCCAACCGAAACGGGCGTCCCAGTCGACCCCCGGTTATGATCGGCGAGAGTGCAGCCCACGGGATGATCAGCATGTCGAACGACTCTGGGCCTTTCCATTCCGCGTTGAATTGCCATTCGGTCGAGCTTATGCAGAAATCACCGGGCTCATGAATCAGGTCGACTGGCGTGCTGCGTGCCTCGGCCCTCCAGATGACCGGCGCGCGAAATCGGCGGACGAAGAACGCTTCAATCTTGTCCCTGGCAACGTCGGCCGCCGTCCGTTGGACCCTCTCAAGTCCCGAACTTATCTCCAGCAGCGCAAATTCGCCTGCAATCGATCCACTCGCTTCCGCGCGAAAGGCAGCGGGATCCGGAATCTCGCCCGGCGTGATGCTATGGGCCTGCTTCGCGAAATAGTCGCACCAGAACCTCACGCGGTCGCGCGGCGCAATATGGTCCGTGGAAAAATGGACTTGCATGATCATCCCGTGGGCCGACCAAATGCCTTGGAACGTAACTTAGACCGGTTACATGGGCAAAGCGAGAGTGCCAGACTTTGGGGCTGCCACTTTTTAAGCCGGATGTGAAGAGTTCCCTTGCGTCCCGGTTCCAGCGGGCGAGCTGATCACCGCACCCGCCTCTCCGCGGCCTTAACCGAACAACAACTGAATGGCGATCGGCGCAAAATGAGACATCGTGCGGCGCACGGTGAGACGACGGTAGTGACTTGCGAGACTATGCTTACTCAAATTCGAGTGTAAGGCCGAATAGGTCCTATGAACAATGTGGGTACGCAAAAGGAGGTTGAAAATGGCAACCAACGCAACAAGCACGATGATTTTGGATGGCGACTTCGACAAAATCGACTTCCGAGGAGAAGTCGTCGACGGGCACCTCGTCACAAAAGGAATTCTTGCAGACCAAGCGGCAATGGATTCTATCCCAGTAGGGATATACGTTCTCGAAAAGGATGCCACTGTCGTCAAGTGCAACAAAGCTGCAATCGCGGGTTGGGGACGCACGCCGTCTCTGGGAGCCTCGGAGAAGTATTGCGGGTCACACCTTCTGCGTTATCCTTCAGGAGAAGTGATGCCGCACGAACTTGCACCACCATCCGTGGTGATCAACAACGGCGCCACCGTTCGCAACGCCGATGTGATTTGCGAGCATCCCAACGGCAATCGTCTCCTGGCGCTCGTTAATGTCTTTCCGATTCGTGACAACGACGACGAAGTGATCGGAGCCGTCAACATTTTCCGTCACAATACCAGCAAGACTGTCCCTGGCTTACTCTCCGAGTCTGCAAATAATTCCGATTCCGAGATCGGTGAGGGGGAGCAGCAGTGAGGCTCCTTCGCCGCTTCGGGTTCCGTATTTCTTCATAGGGACCTTCTCGGCATGTGGCGTACCAGAAGCTCAATGTTTGTCCGCCACACCCGGCTGACCGCGTTTTCGGGCCCTGGAAATTACAAGGTACGCTAACTTAGGCGCGCGGTGCTTTTGCGCGCGCCATACATTTGCGATGGAGATAGCTGTGCGATCGAACGAGCGACGTGAACGAGAGCGTGAGTTGCGTGCCGCTGGGCGGCTGCCCCCAGGACAGTCGCTTACGCTCGAGTGGCCGGTGAAGCATGTGGGCCCGGTGCCGGTCTTTCGTCCCAAGACGTGGGATTTTCGAGTGTTCGGCCTGGTAGAGGAGCAACTGCGGCTTTCGTGGGAAGAACTTTCCAATCTGCCGCAGAGCGAAGTATTTGCGGACATGCACTGCGTCGTGCACTGGAGTCGGTTCGACAACCATTGGGAAGGATTGCTCGCCACAGAATTAATGAAGCGAGTGAAGCTGCGGCCAGAGGCGCGGCATGTGATGGTCCATGGCGAGAATAACCACACGGCAAACCTGCCAATCTCGGATTTTCTGCGCCCGACGACGATCTTCGCCCTGCGGCATAACGGCGAACCCCTTACGGCCGAGCATGGCTACCCGCTGCGCCTCGTGGTGCCACACCTCTATGCGTATAAGAGCGTGAAGTGGGTACGCGGGATCGAGTTTTTGGATCGCGAATCGCCGGGCTTATGGGAATTTAACGGATATCACATCCACGGCGACCCATTCAAAGAGCAACGATCTTCGAGCTGAAACTCGGGACCGAACCTGGAGCGCCGGCAGCTGATATTTTTACACGAACTTGGGAGAGTATCTCGTGGCGCAGCATTCTATTCAAAAGCGCGCAGTAGCCGAGGAGCCAACTATAGCCGTCGTTGACGATGACAGGGACTTCCGCGACTCACTCGGAGATCTGTTCAACTCGGTCGGCTTCAAGGTCAAGTTGTTTGGGTCGGCCGCGGAGCTGCTCGAAGGCGAATTATTACACGACGTGGTGAGCTGCCTTGTACTTGACGTTAGATTGCCGGGCTTGGGCGGTCTCGACTTCCAAACCGAGCTGTCGAAAATGAACGCTTCCATTCCCATCATCTTCATGACCGGCCACGGCGACATTCCGATGTCGGTTAAGGCGATGAAGGCAGGCGCTGTCGATTTTCTGACGAAGCCGTTCCGCGATCAGGACATGCTGGATGCGGTGACGATTGCACTGGAGCGCGATCGGACGCGGCGAAAGGTCGAGCAGCGGCTTACGGACCTGAAATCGCGTCTCGAACGTTTAAGCCCGCGCGAGCGAGAGGTGCTGGCTCTCGTGACCTCTGGATTAAAGAACAAGCAGATCGCCTTCCAGCTAGGCGTAGCTGAGATAACTGTGAAGGCGCACCGCGGCCACGTGATGCAGAAGATGGGTGCGCAATCGCTAGCCGAGCTTGTCAGAATAGCGGAGACGCTCGGTATAAAGTCGCCACGGTCCTAATCGCTTCGTGGTGGCTCCATCAGCGAAAATTGTTTAGGCGCAAACCAACTGAAGCTTTTGATGCCGGAAGCGCCCCCTGACGCGTCGAGCGCAATGACCTGACATCAGCGCACGCGTTCGGAAGTGGCCCAAATCGGGTTGACCTATTCAGAAGTTCTGGATCAATTAGTCCAAAGTATAGCATCGATTATTCCGAGGTCTGGCATCGGCCGTCCACAATATAATCGCGGCTCCAGACGCTTGTCGTTACAGTACGATGATTGGATAGCCGCGCGGTGCGCTTCTTGAGATACGGAACGCGAAATGCGGCGGTCCGCGTCCCCAGCATAGAAGGCGGGGATATGTCTAGCGAGACTCAGATTTCGATCATCGATGATGATGAGCAATCTCGCGAGGCGTTAGCGGGTCTCATGCAGGCAGTGGGCTTCACGACTGAGGTCTTTGCATCCGCAATGGATTTCTTGGCGTCTCCTAACGTCCGCCATACCTCCTGTTTGATCGTTGATGTCCACATGCCGCGCATGACTGGGACTGAGTTGCATAGCCGCTTGGTAGGATCTGGCTATGACATACCAACAATTCTGATCACGGCTTACCTCGATGACGGCGCGCGAACTCGAGCTCTGGGTCAGGGCGTCGTTGGCTACCTGACCAAACCCATTGACGAAGAGATTCTGCTCGGATGCGTCGAATCGGCTCTGCAGCGCGCAAAATCGGATGAAAACCCATCATAACCGCGAAATCATCTCCACCAAGGCCGTTCAACACATGAGAGGGGTTCCAGCGTGGAACGCGGTGGGCCACGAGAAGTTCGCCAGTTTGATGTCCTCACCTCCATGCTGTAGCCGCCCGATGAATGTCAGCTCACCTTCACGCTCCGTTAGCAGCGACGGATTTAGGGAACCCGGGATCACTCGGTGGCGTTTGGGCGGGGCGGTCCCTTTTTGCGCCGCTTCAGCTTTCGGTCGCTTTGCTGAGCTCCCACGGCGGGATTTCTGCGTTCTGTTCGTCACGACTCTTCCGGCTCCTATCCGGTTGCTGGTGGGCTATGGGGCGAGCATCGAGTACGGGAGGTCTCCGATTTGCGGCGTGTTAGCCGGTTCGGCGGATTAAGACCGAAATGATCCGTTTACCTGCGATATCGTGCTCACCGTTGCGGTCGCGCGAACGGATGCTGCTAGGCCATCACTCGTACAGGTGTTCTTCCGGCTCGTGAGCTGCGTTCCTAACGCGCCGAAAGCGAGACCGCCTCAACGCAATGAGAGGCCGAGAAGCCTCCACCTTCCGATAGCAAGCTTGGTCGCGACGTCGCAGGTCATTCATATGTCAAAGGGGGAGCCACGCTTCGGCGGTAATCCGCGGGGGCAATTCCCGTCGCCTTCCGGAACGCCGTGGCAAACGCGCTACGACTGCTGAAGCCGACCGCCAGACCGATTTCCGTCATCGAGCCCGCTCGTTTTGCCAGCAGCAACTTGGCGTGCTCAACACGAAGCTTAGTTTGGTACCGATGTGGCGGCATTCCGAGAGATTGCTTGAATACCCTGCAGAAATGATATGGGCTCAGACGAACGAGCTGCGCCAACGTGCCAATCGGTATCCGCTCATTGAGATGTTCCTGGATATAGGCGCTGACGAGTCGTTGCTGCCACGGTGCAAGGCCGCCTTGGAGTTGAGGTTGAATGCTGGGCATCCCGCAAGTGAAACGCACGATTTCATGTATGAGCAGAGTACCGAGACTCCCGAAGTACATCGGGTCTCCTGCACGGCTCTCGACGAACGTCTTCAGCTTGAGCGCGGTGTGCCAGAGGGTTTCGTCTTCAAATAGTATACGCGGAGCGTTCGGTAGGTCGGTGATGCCACGCTTAGAAAGAGCCTTCAGGTTCTCAGGTTCGAAGTAGAAGTACATGAGCCGCATCTGCGACCCGCGCAGCTCGTGCCAATCGTGAAATTTGCGGCCAGCCGGCACGAATGTCAGTTTCCGCTCGAGGTTTCGGAGCGCAGATCGCGGCAGACCTTCCACGAATGTCTCTCCGTCGCTGCGCTCTCCCTTCTCGTACATCACGAGCATATGGACTGGAGCCCGAAAATGATTCTGGATTCTACCTCGTCCGGTGAATCGCAAGGATTCGGCCGTCATGCCATGCCCATTTACCTTGAAGCGTGCCACAGTGTCGGAAGGAGAGATTTCAACGACAGGATGGATCACGTCCGCCATGAGGTGTCCATCTGATTGGCGAATTGTATCAAAAATGGAGCAGTCATGGTCGCCTTCAAAGTTTCGGGACGGGGTTATCGGGAGCAACGCTTGCGATCTTGAAAGCTGGTGCAGATCGTTAGGGCCACGCGGCGAACGGCGTAGCGTCGTCGAATTCTCCCGTAAACGGACTTGGTGGAGTTCGGCTCCCAGTTTGGAGGTCGGAAGCAGTAGGGGGCCTTCTGGCATGGCTTCTCCTGTTCGCTCAAAGTGGGTTCGTGCTGTCAACTGACCGTCATTTGCTAGACACATGGGGTCGACCTCCGGGTGCCTATTCAGGACTCTTTAATTCCATTGTCGCGGTGTTTCTGCGTGGGCACTAGGCCGAGCGCCGGCTTTCTTCCCCGAATCCGCGACGAACGGGTCGAGGTGAGCATGCCGTGTGATACCTTGGTCCTCAATTGCACTCGCATTTGCGCGTCTGACAGGAAGGGCCAAACGGGGATAAACTTTCGCGGAGCCGAGCTGCGACCTTCGTATATCCAGGCTTTGACTTAATTCACGCGGAACTTCACATGTCCAACTCGGAGTCCTGAACCGTCGTGCGCGCCGCCGAGTTGGTTGGATGTCCCTCAGGATCCAGCGCATGCTACGGAGAAGCACAAGACCAGAAATACCGGGCGGCGGGTCCTAACCTGGAACGACTGTTCTTCAAGCGCCTATTGTTTGGCCTGGACCCAATTTTGGTGCAGCTCTAGTTTGCCGCGCCGGCTAGTCAGGCCTGTAGCAAATCAATAATTCCGTACGCCCTACTCGGAGGCAAACTATGCAGTCGCCGAGCAAACTCGTCAGACGCGGCAAATTAGTCGTTCGGAGGTGGTAGATCATCGCGTCCGCCCGAGCTTGCGACTTTGTGGCGAGTGCAATCGAAATGCGTACCTAATCTTCGCGGTCACAACATCATAGGCCACTATGCGCTTATCGTGATTGGTGCGAGATAGTTCTCACGAGTTCGGTCACGGGTTTGATTTTGAAGATGCGTGGCCGATTGTCGAAGGATGCACTGGTACCGCGATGGCCGTTTAGAAACGTACCGCTTGATAGCGCTCCTCGTGGCCCGCATTTTCTATCCCGGCCCCTGAGACCCGCGAAACCGATTGCTACGCGGACACCCCTAACTCCCTCCGTACTGGTCTTGA
This sequence comes from Bradyrhizobium sp. STM 3562, assembly GCF_045571435.1. Lineage (NCBI taxonomy): Bacteria > Pseudomonadati > Pseudomonadota > Alphaproteobacteria > Hyphomicrobiales > Nitrobacteraceae > Bradyrhizobium > Bradyrhizobium sp. STM 3562. The sequence goes on along the minus strand of NZ_CP120694.1, from coordinate 6,908,766 downwards.
TCGTAGGCCTGCAAGGTGCGGACAAAATCGGCCATGCTGGATTGGTCTCGATTTTCGGCCATAGCCCCAAGTTGTGTGTTGGGCGGGGGCGGGCTCAGATTAGGAGATCCACGATGTTTTGTGAGCGTCATGGGAGGATCGCCGTGTCCGGCCTTGACTAGCGCGGAATGCTCTGGATAGCGCAGTCAGGGTGATTGACGCTACCGTTGCGCGGTGATGGGGTGATCCCGGGTTGGAGCGGGCAACGGGGCATCAGAATGACCAGCGATTCTCAGCTGCGCGAGAAGCTTCGGAAGATCGAGGCGTTGTTCGTGGGTGCTGGAACTGCTGGTGAGCGCCTTGCGGCGGAAGCTGCGCTGCAGCGGGTGCGCGCCCGGGTCGAGGAGCTGGCGCGTCACGATCCGCCGATCGAGCAGCAATTCTCACTTCCTGACCAATGGTCGCGGCATCTGTTTCTGGCGCTTTGCCGCCGGTACGGGCTACGGCCGTTTCGTTACCACCGCCAGCGACGCAACACGGTGATGGTCCGCGCGTCGCGGGGCTTCGTCGACAAGATTCTGTTGCCGGAGTTCACCGAGCTGGAGAGGGCGCTGCAAGTCTATCTACACGAGGTGACGCTGCGCGTGATCCGCGAGGAAATCTATGACGACACCAGCGACGCGCAAGAAGTTCCAGATGCTCTGCCGTCGAACTGATCAGGCGGCGAGCTTTGTCTCCGAACCATCGCGCTCGGCCTTCCAATTCCACGGCAGCAGCGTGTGCAGCTGATTGATCTTTGTGCGTCCAGAGACGATGCGCTCAAGAACGTCGGTCAGATAGTGCCGTGGGTCGATATCTTGCAGCTTTGCCGAGTTGATGAGCGACGCGAGAATGGCCCATGTCTCGGCGCCGCCTTCGCTGCCCGCGAACAAATAGTTCTTCTTTCCAAGCCCTATCGGCTTGATGCTGCGCTCGACCGTATTGTTGTCTATTTCAATGCGTCCGTCATCGATGAAGCGCGTCAGGCCGTCCCAGTGGTTGAGGGTGTAGCGGATGGCTTTGCCCAGACCGGATTTCTTCGAGACTTCCAGCAGCCGCGCCTCGAGCCAGGGTTTGAAGTCCTCGATCAACGGCCTGGTATCGCTTTGCCGCACTGCAGCCCGATGCGCCGCGGCAGACCGCGGATGCGATCCTCGATAGCGTAGAACATCGCGATCCGTTGCAGCGCTTCCGCGGCAATCGGCGACTTGGTCGCGACGTGAACGTCCCAGAACTTCCGCCGCGCATGCGCGAAGCAGAACGCCAGCTGCATCAGACGGCCGCCGCTCTTGATCAGGCCCTTGTAGGCGGCATAGCCATCGACCTGCAGGATGCCGTGGTAGTCCCCGAACAGCTGCTTGGCGCGGATCGCCTTGCGATCCTCGGCAAACACGTAGACCACCGCCGGCGGTGCCGGGCCGCCCCACGACCGGTCATCGATGGCGATTGCCCAGAACTGGCAGACTTTGGTCCTGCCACGGCCGGGATCGAGAACCGGCAGCGGCGTCTCATCGGCAAACAGCCGTGGATAGGACATCATCGTGTCGCGCAACAGCGCGTGAAGCGGCTTCAGCCACCAGGCAACGCGGCCCATCCACGAGGCCAGCGTCTGCCGGTCGAGCGTGATGCCTTGCGCGGCGAACATCTGTTCCTGCCGATACAGCGGCGGCTGGTAGCCGTATTTCATCACCGCGATGTGGGCCAGCAAGGCTTCCGTCACCATCCCGCCATCGATCGCCTGGGCCGGCGCGGGTGCCTGCAGCACACCCTGGCGGCATCCCCGGCAGCCGTACCGCGGACGCACAATGCGCTTGACCCGGTACTGCATCGGAATGACGTCGAAGGCTTCCTTGACGGTCTCCGCGATCTTGTGCAGCCGCTCGCCGCAGCAGGGGCAGATGTGGCTCTCGATATCGATCACGACATCGATGCGCGGCAAATGCTCCGGGAGCGTCCCCGGTTGCGTCGCGCCGGTCGCTTTCCACGGCCCTCCGCTCCGTCAGGCAGCCTGCCTCCGGTCACGTCGTCGTTGGCGGCACGAGCCACCTGTGCCGTGATGGTGAAGAGAGACAGTTGTCCGGGATCCAGTGTCTCGGAGCGGGGACCGAAGATCGTGCGCTGGTACTGGGACAGGATCATCAGAAGCTTGTCGTTCTCCTGGACTGCAGCGTCGCGTTGGGCGATCGCCGCATCACGCTCGGCCGAAAGCGTGCTGCATTCCGCCGACAACGCCGCAAGCCGTGACGACAGCGTCGTCACGGTTTGTCGAAGCAATGCTGGATCGGAAGGCAAATCACTCATGCAGAGTGGTTCTACAACAGCTCCGCATGAGTGACGAACTACTTTGATACGGATCAACCAGCTCGTGCTGGCTGATCCACAACCCGCATCGGCACACGCTTCCAGTCTGAGCCATCGAGCAGCACCGAGAGCTGAGCATGAGATAGCGGCATGACGCCTTGCTTGATCGGCGGCCAGGTGAACTGCCCCTCGATTCTCTTGTAGTAAAGGACAAGGCCGCTTCCGTCCCAGGTCAGGATCTTCACGCGATCTCGGCGCTTGGAGCGGAAGATGTAAAGTCCGCCGTCGAACGGATCGGCTCCAAACGCCTCGCTCACCAGCATCGCAAGCGAGTCCATGCCGCGACGGAAATCGACCGGCTGCGTCGCGATCCAGATCGACAACCCGGGTCGCAGCCCGATCATCGGCCAACCGTCCCGACTGCCGCCAGCACCTCGCACAGCGCCCGCCGGTCGACCCTCCCCCTGACGCGGATGCGAACCGCGCCGACCTCGATCTCGATCGCCGCCTGCTCCTCGCACGACGGCAATTTGCCTCCGCAGCCGGTGATCGCGACCGGCACAAAGCCAGGTGGCACGGCTCCGTCCCCGCACGCCGCGACCTTCGCCCGCGTTGTCTGACGACGCCACAGAAACAACAGGCTTGGGCTGATGTCGTGTCGTCGTGCCACCGCGGACACGCTTGCACCCGGCGCAAAACTCTCCGCGACAATCGCCGCCTTCGCATCGGTCGACCAGCGCCGGCGCCGGCCGGTCCCGGTGATGATCTCGACACGCTGCAGTGTGTCGGAGCCGTCCTCGAGGATAGGCGTATGCCTATCCTTATCGCCATCCTTACGACTATCCTTTGACATGGTGACCTCGTGACAAATCATTCCACGAGATCTTCCTAGCCGACCAGATCAGCCCTCAGCCCGTGGTCCCTGGATGACGCTCACGATGTTTTTCATGGCCGGCTCTCCGCAGCGAACCGTCGAACTAAGGGCTTGCGGGATCGGCGAAGCACGTTTCGGTCAGGGGAAGGGTCGGTCGGGCGCTACGCCGCCGACCTTATCCTGCAACTGCCTGCTCGCGGGCCGGTTCCGTTGCGTTTCATTTCGTATCAACAGCTAGCACGGAGCGCGTGATTGACGCCATTGGGCGCAGGTATCAAGTGACAGTGCAGAGGTATTGGTTGAATAGAACGCTGGTCTATCCGGAATGAGAGTACGCAAAAGAAGGGCCGCCTGCGTTGCCACAAGCGGCCCAAGTCTAGGGAGGCGCCCAAGGTGGGCAGCGATGGCGGGGGGAGAGGAGGACCATCGCGGCCTCATACATACGATGATCGCGATAGGCGGCTCAATTGAACGCCAGTACGGACCAGTCATCCAAATGGAGCAAGGGTCCTATACGTAAGCTTAAGGCGCTCCACACGACGAACCGCTTCTGCTGCCTTAAGCCGCCAGCTTTACCGCACTCGCTATCCGCCTGGCCATAACTGCCCCTCCGAGTCGAGCGCTGCGAGCGAGAGTGCGAATAGCTACTGCATGATTCGATCGTTAACACGATATGCATGCGTCAGACGCGAGACCGTTTCTCCAGGTGATCACGGATTCCGCCCGCTATCCACATCCTCCTTGTCAGCTGGATGACTACATAACACCGAGGCTCAGAGTGGCTAAATCCACTTCGCGCAAAATCCGCGTGGTGGACTAAGGCGGACCACTCGGTAGAAATGTCTAATCTCCGATCTTCGGGCATCGAAATGATAACCGGGGGTAATTTGCGACCCCGTGCCTCGTGTGATGCAATGCTCATCGGCTTTGCAGGCGAAATGAGAGCAGAGTCCCTACGCGAGCCGCGTTAGGAAGCGAGCGATTCCCCGCCTACTGGTTGGCTTCGAGGAGATCGAGAGTTGAAGCAGAGCTTTAGCGCCTACAGCAACCCAGGCAATTTCGTGCGCGTCGCCGCAAAGCTGCTGCCTTTGCTTTGGGGTTCGACAGCAGTCGCCTTCGCGATTGGTCTATTTGGAACGTTCGACGCGCCCTCCGACTACCAGCAAGGTGAGACAGCGCGAATCATGTACATCCACGTCCCCGCCGCCTGGACCGCAATGCTTGCCTATACATTCATGGCGGTGTCTGCGTTCGGATCCTTGGTATGGCGTCATCCACTCGCCGATGCGGCTCAAAAGGCGGCAGCGCCCCTCGGCGCAGCTTTTACTTTCATCTGCCTTGTCACGGGCTCGTTGTGGGGCAAACCAATGTGGGGCACCTATTGGGTCTGGGACGCACGGCTCACCTCCATGCTGGTTCTACTCCTCATTTATCTCGGTATCATCGCGCTCTGGCAGACAATCGAGGACCCGAGTAGGGCGGCACGAGCAGTTTCGATTATGACCCTCGTGGGTCTTATCGACATACCGATTGTGAAATTCTCGGTCGATTGGTGGAATACGCTTCACCAACCCGCATCGGTGTTCCGGATGGAGGGCTCGGCTATTGCTGGCTCGATGCTCTGGCCGCTGATCGTTATGGCGCTCGCATACACGCTCTTGTTCGTGACGCTCCACGTTATGTCAGTTCGTAACGAGATCATGCGACGCCGAGCCCGGCGCCTTGCGATCACGCGAGCCGTTAATGGCGAAGCGGCGATGGCTCGCATGCTGACGGCCGAAATAGGTTCATGAGCATATGTTGCGGCATGACGGATTCATAATGGCGGCATTTCTGGTGACGGGCACCGTCCTGGCGGGAATGATCGTGGCGGTGCTTATCGACTATGGCCTTCAGCACCGTACGTTGGCTCGCCTTCTTGATCACTCGGATCGGCGCGGTCGCGCATGAGCAACATCCAGGCCTCAACTCACCTATCATTGAGCGCGTCGACGCGCCGAAGCGCACTGGCCCGCTTGTGGGTGGTTATCCCTTTTTTGGTCTTCTGCGGAATTGCGGCACTGCTTTTAGTGCGGCTCGGGGCCGGTGACCCCTCACTCGTGCCCTCTGCTCTGATCGGCAGGTCAGTACCGCAATTTGCGCTGATGCCGCTCGAAGGGCTTTCAACATCCGGTCCACCTGGCTTGTCGAGCGCAGATTTGCGGAGAGGGCACGTGACGATCTTGAACGTGTTCGCATCATGGTGTGTTGAGTGTCGGGAAGAACAACCTGCCCTGATGGCGTTGGCAAGCGACCCTACGCTGCAGCGACTGGGTGTGAAACTGTCCGGCATTGTCTACAAAGACGATCCTAGAAAAGCGCTGGCCTATCTTGCCGCTCACGGCAACCCGTTCGCACAGGTCGGCACTGACCGCTCAGGCCGAACGGGGATCGATTTCGGTGTCTATGGCGTTCCCGAGACGTATGTGATCAAGGGCGATGGCACAATTGTGTACAAGCTGGTTGGTGGCATCTCGGACGCAAGCCGGCCTGGTTTGATGGACGCCATTGCCGAGGCTGAGCGTCCATGACGGCTGCATTGCACGCTCTCCATCCTTCCGGGATGAATGCAAGAAGGATCGTTTCTTGCCTCAACGTTGTAGTGCTCTGTCCGATACATTGTTCGGGAATTCCGAGTTGGCAATGAAGACGGAACAGTCAGGTGGCCCGAGCCTCACTGGTGGCGCATGCCGGCGGACGGTGCGCTATGCGGTGGCGAGGACGAACGGAGGTCTTTGAAAACGTGCTGTGGGTCATTTTTGCAATGATGACGTCGTCAGTCGTGCTGGTGCTGGCCCGGTCGCTCTCTGAGCGGCGCGAGGCCGTTCGCGCTCGTGATCCGGATGTGACGTTCTATCGCGATCTTCTGTCCGAAGCGGATGAGGATGTGCGCAGCGGAATGCTAGCACCTGAGGAGTCGGTGACGACTCGCGCCGAAATCGAGCGCCGGCTGCTCGCGTCACTCAACTCGGCATCCGAGGGCTGGTCGCATACGTCGCGCCGCGGAGGTCAGCGACGCGCCGCAGCGGCTTTGGCGATCGTCTTAGTCCTGCCGCTTGTCGCGCTCGCGTCGTACCTCAAGGTCGGCGCTCCCAGCCAGCCTGACATGCCGATCGCATCGAGGCGGTCCAATGCAGATTTTAGCCTCGCTGCCGCAGTTCCTGACATCCACGCCAGCCAAGCCGGAGCTGACATTGAAGGGCTTCCTCCAGAGCAACGGAGCAGCGCGATCCGGGGAATGGTAGCGGAGCTCGCCGAGAAGCTCTCGAAGGACGGCCATCACCTTCAAGGATGGCTACAACTTATTAGGTCTTACGCTGCATTGGGTGAGCGCAAAAGGGCCGAGGCGGCTATCGCAAGCGCACGTGCTCAGCTAGCAGGCGATGCGCAAGCGTCGGCTCGCGTGGATGAACTCGTCAGACAGCTTCGTTTAGAGGAGTAGATCTTGACGCGAAAGGGTAGGCGCCTCGCTATCATCAGCGCAGCTGGCGTCACTTTAACGATCGCGATAGGGCTCATCCTGTTCGCGTTGCGAGACAGTATTGTCTTCTTTTATGGCCCGAGCGAGTTGGCCGCAAAGGCGCCGCCGCCGGGCACCCGGCTGCGCATCGGCGGCCTAGTGAAACGTGGATCACTTACTCATGAGGGTTCGTCGACTGTCATCTTCGCGGTGACAGACCTAAAGCACGATGTCGAAGTCAGCTACACCGGATTGTTGCCGGATCTCTTCCGTGAAGGGCAGGGCGTCGTCGCCGAGGGCACCGTGGAAGGACCCAGCCTTTTTCATGCCGACACGGTGCTAGCAAAACACGACGAGCGATATATGCCCAAGGAGGTAGCTGACAAGCTCAAGCAAGAAGGCACTTGGCGCAACGAAAGATCTGCGCGAGCGCAATAGCGCCGCTCCCACGAAACATCCCAGCTGATGGGACCACAAGATGATCATTGAAACCGGACATTACGCGCTCGCTTTGGCTCTCGCTGTCGCGCTGCTTCAATCAATTCTGCCACTCTGGGGAACCCGGACTAGGGATTCGGCACTTACTTCAATCGCGGTCCCTGCCGCAATCACCCAGTTCCTGCTCTTAGCTTATGCCTTCGCAGCATTGACTTACGCCCATGTGGCGTCTGACTTCAGTCTCGTGACAGTCGCCGAGAACTCACTCACCACCAAACCGCTTATATACAAATTCGCGGGCGTCTGGGGCAATCACGAAGGATCCATGCTGCTTTGGGTTCTGATTCTCGCGGCTTTTGGAGCGGCTGTAGCGATTTTCGAACGCGCCGTGGCAAACGAACTGCGCGCGAATACGCTGGCCGTCCAAGGCTGGATCTCGCTTGCCTTCCTCTGTTTCATTCTGTTCACCTCCGATCCCTTCTTGCGACGATTTCCGGCGCCGCTTGAGGGCCTGGACCTTAATCCGCTGCTTCAAGACCCGGGTCTTGCCATACACCCGCCGCTCCTTTACGTCGGCTATGTCGGTTCTTCGATCGTGTTCTCCTTCGCGGTAGCCGCGCTGATCAGTGGGCGGCTAGACGCCGCTTGGGCCCGCTACGTTCGGCCCTGGATACTGATTGCCTGGATCTTTTTGACGCTTGGCATCGCCATGGGGTCGTACTGGGCCTATTACACCCTAGGCTGGGGCGGATTCTGGTTCTGGGATCCGGTCGAAAACGCGTCACTGATGCCCTGGGTTGCCGGCACCGCGCTCCTCCATTCGGCTGCCGTGATGGAGAAGCGTGAAGCCCTCAAGATTTGGACACTGTTTCTGGCGATACTTACGTTCTCGCTGTCGCTACTGGGTACGTTCCTCGTGCGCTCCGGAGTACTGACCTCCGTCCATTCGTTCGCCAGTGACCCGGCTCGCGGCGTCTTCATCCTGGTCATACTGACCGTATTCATCGGCGGGCCACTCGCGCTCTACGCGTGGCGCGCGCCCTCCCTGAGCGAGCGTAGCGTGTTCGCACCCGTTTCACGCGAGAGCGCGCTGGCAGTCAACAACCTGCTGCTGACCACCTGCTGCGTTACGGTTCTGACCGGCACGCTCTATCCGCTCGCGCTTGAGGCGCTGACCGGAGACAAGATCTCGGTCGGCGCGCCGTTTTTCAATTTAACGCTCGGCCCGCTCGTAGCGCCTATCGTTCTGCTGATGCCGCTCGGTCAGTCGATCGCCTGGAAGCGCGGTGACCTGCTCGGCGCAGCGCAACGGGTAACGGTCGCAGCCCTGGGTGGTCTTGTAGTCTCAATTGTGCTCGTTGCCGTCATCCGGGGCGGCTCCGTCTTCGCAGCAGCCGGTCTCGGCCTCGCCGTCTACCTCATCGTCGGTTCGTTCACCGATGTGGCGTCGCGTATCTGGGCAAGAGGACAAGGCGGCCGGCTTATGCTAGCCCGCGCGATCGGGCTGCCGCGCTCCGCGTGGGGTGGGGCGATCGCTCACGCAGGCCTTGGCTTGACACTCATGGGCTTGGCGGCGACGGGTTGGGGTGTGGAGCGGATCGCGACCGTCAAGTTAGGTCAGACGATCGATCTCGGCCCGTATCAAGCCACCATAGAGAATTTTCAATCGCGGCAGGGACCGAACTACACGGAGCTCGTCGGCCATACGGTTATCAGCAAGGGCGGCGCATACGTGACAGCCGTCGAGCCAGCCAAGCGCAGCTTTCCCACACGACAGACAACCGTCACCGAGGCAGGCATCGTAACGCTGAGTTTTGGGCAGATCTACGTTTCGCTTGGGAACCGCCACGCGGATGGTTCGGTTGATGCGCGCCTGTTCTGGAAGCCGCTCGTGACGAGCATCTGGATCGGTGCAGTCATTATGGCGTTCGGAGGGATTGTGTCCTTGTCCGACAGACGCCTCCGAATTGGCTTCGCGCGCCGCGCGGCTCGCCTCCGCGTCGCCGACACCCCCGCAGCGCCGGAGCCCGCCGAATGACGTGGCTTCGTCGCATTCTTCTGCTTTCGATCGTACTCGCAAGCGTCGCCCCTAGCTTGGCGAGGGCGGTTCAGCCGGATGAAATCCTGACCAACCCGAAACTCGAGGCACGCGCGCGCGCTATTTCCGCCGGACTGCGTTGTCTGGTCTGCCAAAATGAGTCTATCGACGATTCTAAGGCAGAGCTCGCGCGAGACCTTCGCCTGCTGGTGCGCGAGCGCCTTAAGCTCGGGGAGAGTGATGAGCAGGCCCGCGCTTTTCTAGTGAAGCGTTACGGAAACTTTATCCTGCTGAAACCGCCACTCGACTTAGAAACCGCTCTCCTTTGGGGAATGCCGGCTTTGGTACTCGGAGCGGGCGCCATCGCTCTCCTGTTCGGATTACGCCGCCAGCCCTCCACGCCAGCGGCACCATTGAGCCAAGCCGAGCGGGATCAGCTTGCCGCTGTGTTTGACTCCGATAGCCCGCTATAGGCTCCTTCTGAGGTCAAGTTCGGGCAAGGCCGAAGTCGTTCCACAAGAGCGCCCGACAGAAGACTCAATCGTTGCATGCTCATTATTCTCCTGCGCTACGAAGAGCTGCGGCCGCAGCTATCGGAGCGAGCGCGATGGACGCGAGTCCGAGTGCGCAGAGGACCAGGAACGGTGTCAAAAAGGGAATTGTGGCACTTTGCGCCGCGGAGACACCGAAGATCAGCACCGGTACGGCTAGTGGCACGACGAGGATCGATAGCAACAGACCGCCGCGCCGCAGGGTGACAGTAAGGGCCGCCCCGATCGCCCCTAGAAAGGTGAACGTCGGCGTACCAACCAACAACGTTGCTGCTACCGATCGGAGGGCGGAACCATCCAAATCCAACATCAGGCCAAACAGAGGCGAGAGCATAACGAGCGGTAGCCCCGTCACAAACCAGTGGGCGATGCACTTCACAAGAACAATGAGTTCTAGGGGCGCCGGCGACAGGAACATCTGGTCCAGCGAACCGTCCTCTTGATCCGCCTGAAATAGACGGTCGAGGCCTAATAGACTCGCGAGAAGTGCTGCTATCCATAGAATTGCTGGGCCGATCCGCGACAGCAAGCGTAGGTCAGGCCCGATCGCGAAAGGTACGACCGTCACAAGGCTGAGGAAAAAGACCAGACCGAGAATCCCACCTCCACCGATGCGGCGGGCTAGCACGAGGTCGCGAAGAAAAACGACGAGGAGAATACGGGTCATGGTGCCCATCCGGCATCGCCACTGCGTCGAGACCGCTCCGCTGAAATCGGAAAAGCAGCGTGATCTCTTCTTTCCCGACCTCGAGACAGACCGCTATGTGGGGTGCCGCCGCACTTCAGCGAAATGGCCATCACCTGGTTCCAAGTCTGACTTGGACTGTCCCTCGCAGACCAAGAGGTTCGTGGGTCGCGGCCAGTGTCAATCCTCCGCCTTCGAGATGGCTGGCGACGATAGTCTTCAGCAAGGCGCGCGCGTGCCGGTCGAGCGCTGTTAGCGGTTCGTCGAGTAACCATAGAGGGCGATCGACGATTAAGAGTCGGGCCAATGCGACACGGCGACGCTGCCCCGCGGAAAGATAGCCGACAGGCAGGTCGAGAACGTGGGCCAACTCCATGCGGTCCAGCGCCTCTAACGGGGTTCGGCGGTCTCGCCCCAAAAATCCCAGGCCGATGTCGAGGTTCTCGCGGGCGGTCAACGACGATTTCAACCCGTCGAGATGGCCCACGTAGTGGAGGCGTTCTGCCAGGGGCGCCGGATCCGTGGCTTCGGACTCCACCCAGGACATACGGCCGGATCCTAGTGGAAAAAATCCGGCGATCGCCCGCAAGAGTGTAGATTTGCCCACTCCGTTGGGACCGGTCACTTCGGCGATTTGGCCCGCGCTTAGTCGCAAAGACATCCCGTCGAGCAGGATGCGCTCGCCGCGCGCCACCGACAGATCTTCGATCAGCAGATGGGATCGCTGCCTAATATCCATGTTCAGTCCTCGTTGTCCGTTGTTTCGTTGTGGTCGTTTTCAACGAACCCTCAATTGGAGGGTTTATCGAAATGAACGACGGTTCGGGACAAACGTGTTCGAGCGGCGACGGAGAACAGCCCAGGAGGCCGAGGAGGTTCGCTCTTCGGGGCTGCCCATTAAACGGATGCGAGCCAGATTGTGAACGCTGAGGGCAGGATGTGCCACGCGATCGCCCCTACAAACGTGAAAGCGATGTTGCATTGCCCGGCTTGCTGCCTCGACTGCGCCACCGGGAACGCCCGACGCCCTTCTCTTGTACGCTGCGCCGTCGGTTAGCCGACGCCCTGCCGACGAAGCCGCAGGCGGTCGCAGGAGCGTTCCCAATCACGGCTCTCAGTAAAGAGAAAGGGCCTCCCAGGTCTCAGCGAGCGCAGCTGCGAGTTCAGCTATATGGGTATCCGCGTGGTATGGCGACGGCGTGATGCGCAGCCGCTCTGTCCCACGGGGGACCGTCGGATAGTTGATCGGTTGGATATAGATGGCGTGGCGCTGTAGAAGGCGATCGGCTGCCGCCTTGCACAATTCTGCATCGCCGACGATCACAGGCACGATGTGGGTTCCGGTCCGGAGAACCGGAAGCCCGGCGGCTTGGAGCGCCTCTTTCGTTGCAGCGGCCTGTCGTTGGTGTGCTTCGCGCTCGGCAGACGAGTGTTTCAGATAGCGAACAGATGCACGCGCTGCGGCGGCAATCGGTGGAGGGAGGGCGGTCGTGAAGATGAATCCGGGCGCGAAGCTGCGCACCGCGTCGCAAATAGATCGCGACGCCGAGATATAGCCGCCAATGCAGCCAAATCCCTTGGCGAGAGTACCCTCGATCACCGTCAAGCGGTGCATCACACCCTCGCGCTCGCTAATTCCGCCGCCGCGAGCGCCGTAGAGGCCGACGGCGTGAACCTCATCAAGGTAGGTCATCGCCCCATACCGCTCGGCAAGGTCGCAGATTGCGCCGATCGGCGCCACATCGCCGTCCATTGAGTAGACCGATTCGAACACGACGAGCTTGGGGCGGCTTCCCGCCTCGCGAAGCAAGGCCTCAAGGTGACCAAGATCGTTGTGGCGGAAAATTCGCTTTTCGCAACCTGATTGACGGATGCCTTCGATAATCGAATTGTGGTTAAATGCATCAGAAAAGATTATGCACTCTGGGATCAGCTTACCGATCGTGGAGATGCTGGCCTGGTTCGATACGTAGCCGGAGGTGAAGACGAGACTGGCCTCCTTGCCGTGCAGATCAGCAAGTTCGCCCTCTAAATCAACCAAGGGCGAACTATTTCCCGCGATGTTGCGAGTTCCACCTGCTCCTGCACCGCAGCGGTGTGCCGTCGCGGTCAGCGCGCTCACGACCTCCGGATGTTGTCCCATGCCCAGATAATCATTCGAGCACCAAACCGTGATTTCAGTAACGGATCCGTCGAGGCGGCGCCATTTGGCGGTTGGGAAGCGACCGGCGACGCGTTCGATGTTAGCGAAGACGCGATAACGTTGTTCTTCGCGCAGGCGCTCAAGAGAGCCAAGAAAATGGTGTTCGTATGTTTCGGCCGCACAATTGACGGCGCCCTTAACGAAGGTTGCGGTGGACGTCGTCAACGCTCGTTTCATGCACAACATGTCCGCACACGAATGTGTGTTCGTACACGAATGTCCATTACCGGAGCTTCCGTGCGCTGGATGCTTCGCTTGACGCTCAGCCGATATGTTGAGATCTTCCATGTCAACCTTTCCTATCCGTCGCTCGAGCATAGGTCGACCATAGCCCATCACACAGAGCGCTTCGCACTCGTCTCAGTTATGATTTTAAAATCCTCCGGTTATGATCGAGCGCCGCTGCCTGAGGCGGCTCAGACTTAGGCTAGCCTCCTGTCCTTTTTTGCATGGTGCGCACGCCGCCCGGACGCAAAATCCCCCTGGTCGCTACTTGGTACCGGAAGCTAAGTCAACTGTACGACCAGATCAGCGAGATGGTTCGTCGCTCACCGCATTCTAAGATGCCGCCCAGATTGGGTCGAAGTGAACAAAGAGCGTCTGCCGACTGGTAGTGTCATGCACCCATTGTTTGAGCAGGAGGCCTCTTCAGCGCTGGCGCGGTGAGGTGTCGCCCAGTCGAGACACTATGCCTTCTCGCGAAGTGCCTCCACCAACACGCTGGACATTAGCTCGTAAGCTGCGGTGACGCGACAATCGCTCGGAGTAGGCAGAGGCAAGCAGCGAGCGAGTGGACCACGCTAAAAGGGATTGAGTGATCGGGGCTCGGTATCGGCCGAGAAACTGCACTGGCCCCTTCCGTGGGATCGCGTGCGATATTTGGAACAACAAAAATTGGACACTCAATGGCCCAATCCGCAGATGAGCAAAGAGTCTAGCTCATCAGCAAGGACTGGACATGGCCATTAGTCGCAACTCACTGCGCCGCGTTACGAGGGAACAGAAAGATTCGATGATCAAACAGCAATAGTCCGAGAGTGCGTCATTTCCATCGGGCATCGATTTCATGTCCCCTTGTTGCTTTCGCACTTGGGCATCCACGCCTAGTCTGATCTGCGCGCAGTTAATGAGACCACCTGCGCAAGAATGCAGTCATTGCCTCATCGGCAATACCGAGCTGTCATAGGAGAGAGATTATGAGACGCACCGTACTGGCACTTTCCGCGGTCCTTGGCGTTGGCGCTCTAGCAACCGCAGCCTTCGCGCAGCAACCACAGCTTCCGCCACCCGACGATTGGCACGCCACCGGCCGCTATCTTCCTGAATACACGAAAGACGGGGACCTTATTCTGCCAAAAAACTTTCACGAATGGGTTTACGTTGGATCGCCACTGACGCCCAACTTTTTGAACCCGCCTCAAGCAAACTTCCCGGAATTTCATAACGTGTATATCGAGCCCGGTTCTTACGATATTTACAAGAAAACGGGCGTCTTTCCTGAAGGAACAATCTTCGTGAAGGAATTGCAGCTTATGCAGCCTGCCACCAATCCGGACGGTTCGAGTACCGCGCCATCGGGAAAAGGATTTTTCCCGGGCGCGTTCAACGGAGCGGATGTGACCGTCAAGGACACCGAGAGATATAAGGCAAGCGACGGTTGGGGCTATTTCAACTTCAATCACCACGAACCGAAAGCGGCCACTGCCAAAGTCCGGCCGGTCGAGGAATGCGGCTACTGCCACATCGCAAGCGCGAAACGGGATGACGTATGGACGCAGTTCTACGCGCTGCTCGACCAGGTGCCGCTACCGCCCGGCCAGAGTGGCTCCAAGAAAATGCTGCCCAGCGAGAATCCGTCTATCAAAAAGTAGGGACAACCGTGATGAAAATTCTCAGAAGTGCGGCCATAGCGTCCGCATCGTTCATCGCTGTGAGCGTCGGCTGCCTAGTATCGCAGGTCGTACCTAGCCAAGCCGCCTCTGCGCAAGAACAACTCGTCGACGGGGCAGGCAACATGCATGTCCCGAAGAACTACCGAACGACCTACGAATTCCTTGGGAGCTGGTCTGTTGCAGGCGACAAAGGTGCTAAGGAGATGCACGTGGTCTATGGGTCGCCCGGAACTGCGGCAGCTTATCGGACGACTGGCAAATTTCCCGACGGTTCGATCCTGGTGAAAGAAGTGTACGCCGCGGCGACTTCGGAAATGACGACTGGGACCGTCAGCCATCAACAAAGCCTAAAAGGATGGTTCATGATGGTGAAGGACGAGAAAAACAGTCACCCCGATAATAAATTGTGGGGCAACGGGTGGGGCTGGTCCTGGTTTGACGCGGGTGACCCGGTGAAAACGACCTCAACCGACTTCCGCTCAGATTGTCTAGGTTGCCACATCCCTGCCAAAGCGACTGACTGGATTTATGTTCAAGGCTATCCCGGACTCAAAAAGTGACAGGGGCTCGGCGAACTAGCTTCAATGTCACGTGTGCAAAACCAGACTGGATGCAAAGAAGGTAGCGTCATGAAGCCCAGCGGGAAGCTCGTCAGATGCGTTTGCGGATCGATGGTGATGTTTGTGGTGTCGTTTTCGACCCCTCATGTAAGTCTAGCGGCCGATCCAGCTGCTGGCAAAAAGATCACGAAGCAATTTCTTACGTCGGGCCAGGTGGACCTAGTACGAGAGGTGGTGACGCTACCGCTCCATCGCGGCCGTCTTGCCTCGGGAGAGACCGTTTGGTTCGTTCTCACCGACGTAAGCGATTACGATACTTCGCAAAAGATGGGACTTACGTGGGCGCCGAGTCTCACTGATGCCAAGGACCTGAACAGCACACGGGTTGCGGAAATGGACGCCTCGGGTAACTTCACCTTTAAATCAGGGCGGGTCGATTTCTCACCTTCGCAGAAGTTGGTCGGAGGGGACGCGCCCAGTTTCTTTCCTCCTAAGACAGCCCGAGCCGGATCTATTGGGGATGCGCACTACAGCCCACTTGTGCGGGTGTCCAATAATATGAATATCGTTTTCAATGCGCCGATCATCGCGTTCGATGTCGGGCCGGACAAAATTTCATTCTGCAACGGCAGCCCTGACTATTCCGTGGTGACGGATTCCGTAGCAAGCATCTGTCCTGATAAGGGCACTGTCGACTTGAAACTCCGGTCTGGATTCGCGAACGGAAAACACCTGCGTTATCTTAGTTTTGACGCAAATTCCGAGGAGTCGGCAACCCTTGAGGCGTCCACCTTTGCGCCTGCGGAAAGCGACATTCTTCAGAGCGGCGCGATCGAGGTGATCTATACGATTGTGAATGGCAACATGGGGACGAATGATCCGAATCGCCAGGGACTCAACAGTGCTATCAAGGGAGAGGGGCCTTCGCTCGACATCCTCGCGCACTTCACTGAGATCAGCGCCGGATACTCCCCGATGTGGGACGTACGACTAGCCGAGTGGACCAAGGAAGCTATCGTGAAGGATCAAAGAAAACTGATCACTGATGGTGACGATCTTGAATCCAAAAGTGCGGCGGGCTTACTGGTGAGCCCTGCGGGAGGGCCGGTGAAGACGACAGGAAATCTAGTGAATTGTCCGGTTGTAGGCTTCACCAATGAATAATCTCCTGGCACATAGCTGCGCTTCCCTCGTTCATGCGGGAAGCGCAATCGGTCTCTCAGCCACCGACGCTTCCCTCTCACGTCGATGCGAATTTGATGAGCACGCGCTAGGACCCGACGCTTCTGTTTGTAGGCCTTGATAATCTGCCGGGCTATCGCGACCGATGCTGCGGCGTTGAAGGACAGGTTGCCGTCCACTTCAGTGCCGTGGCGCGATCGGCCCTATGTTTCGAGCCAGTCCAGTGGCCACCACGGGCTGACACAATGACGCGCCGCATTGTCACCAACCGAATAATCATTTGCGGGTCGCAGCAGGAGAATCAAGTGCCCCGTATTGCCATTCCGAGGCGCGAGGATGCTCCTGCGGGCTCAAAGCCGATCCTCGACAACGTTGATAAGATGCTTGGTACTCCTACGGACCAGGGTACTCCTACGGACCCGGTCTTCCGCAGATCACTAGCAAGGTCTAGCAAGCCTATCTGAAACTGGCGGCCGCTAGCTGAAGATCGACTTGACATTGTCGGCATCTGCGTCGGCCTTCGATGGCGTCGGCTGCGTGGCGCTGACGGGATCGGAGGCGGGAAGCTATCTTCCAACCCGGTGTCGAGCTTGGGGTGGCGATCGGCCGCGAGCGCTTGGCCCAAGTCCTCGGCGTGCTTGTCGTGCGGCGCGGGATTGAAGGTCTGAGTCATGGATTCCTCCTCCATTGACTGAACCAACGCGGCGCATTTGCGCTGGTTTCCCTGCTCCGCTTCTGCGCGTGGCGGTGTATCAGGAACCTCAACTCTGCATCAGGATTTCTCGTGCCCCAGTCTGCGACAAAGCCCTTCATCGACGTGCTCTCCGGCCAGAGGCAAAGCACCCCGCCCCTGTGGATGATGCGGCAGGCCGGCCGCTATCTGCCTGAATATCGCGAGGTGCGCGCCAAGGCCGGCGACTTCCTCGATCTCTGCTTCAACCCGGAGCTCGCCGCCGAAGTCACGCTGCAGCCGATCCGCCGGTTCAGCTTCGATGCGGCGATCATCTTCTCGGACATCCTGGTGATCCCCCATGCGCTCGGCCGCGCGGTGCGGTTCGAAGTCCGCGAAGGTCCGCGGCTCGAGCCACTCGATGATCCCGCGAAAGTCGCTACGCTCGCCGCGCCGGCCGACTTCGGCAAGCTCACACCGGTATTCGAGGCGCTCAGGATCGTGCGCAGCGCGCTCGACCCAAAAGTAGCGCTGATCGGCTTCTGCGGCGCGCCGTGGACGGTCGCGACCTACATGGTCGCGGGCCACGGCACGCCCGACCAGGCGCCGGCGCGGATAATGGCCTACCGTCATCCCGAGGCGTTTGCGAAAATCATCGACGTGCTGGTCGAGACCTCGATCCGCTATCTGCTGGCGCAACTCGAGGCCGGCGCCAATGCGCTGCAGATCTTCGACACCTGGGCCGGTGTGCTGCCGCCCGCCGAATTCGCGCGCTGGTCAACCGAGCCGACACGACGCATCGTCGAAGGCGTGCGCGCAAAAGTGCCCGATGCCAAGATCATCGGCTTCCCGCGCGGGGCCGGCGCACAGCTGCCTGGTTACATCGAGGCCACCGGCGTCAACGCCGTCAGCATCGACTGGACCGCCGAGCCCGCCTTCATCCGCGAGCGCGTGCAGAGCAAGGTCGCCGTGCAGGGCAATCTCGATCCGCTGGTGCTGATCACGGGCGGCGCGGCGCTCGACCGCGCGGTCGACAGTGTGCTGACGAATTTTGCGCAAGGGCGCTTCATCTTCAATCTCGGTCACGGCATCCAGCCGGAGACGCCGATCGCCCATGTCGAACAGATGATCAAACGCCTACGTGGCTAGCGAGTGATCCTCCGACAGGCGCGACATCGGTGAAGCGGTCGGCGTGCTTCATCTCCTCGATCGACTCCCTGCGCCAAGCCTTGGCCATTTCCAGCAGGCCCCAGTTACCCAAAAACCGGTAGTGCAGCCAGTATCGGTTGATGGCAGTGAGCCCCGTGACGCAGTCCCTTGTTAAGATACTCGATGACTCTGGGGTCGCCCTGCATGATGAACTTCAAGGCTTGAGGTCGGGCCTTTGCCTTTCTTAGTTTAGAACGCTTCTGATGAAAACAAGCAAGCATCCTCGAGACGAAACCGAGGGGCACCTACCGAGAAAAACCAAGGAAGTCGGTCGCTGCGGGTCCAACTCTGGGCTCATCCTGCGCGTCATCCTTGATCCGGCGATGCGGACAGTCGGCCTGACAGGCTAGCGCACATTCCCTATACGCATCGTCGATGATCGTCTTGATGGTTCGCGCGCAGCGGCCGCACTCAGCGCTGCAGCCGAGACAGTCATAGATCTGTTTGGCATTGCGCAGCCCATCCTCGGCCGTGTTCACGGCGTGGCGAACATCGCGGTCGGTGAGGACATTGCAGGAGCAAACGATCATGAAACCCTAAAAGGACGTTTCAGCAAAGCGGTTGAGATCGCAATGGGACGGCGGTCGGGCGCGTAGAATGTTCCAAAGAACACGGAGATGATTGAGTGGGGGCCCGCCCTTGGAAGTCTTCCCTGACCTTTGTTCCTTGCAGATCAGCAGAACTTTGTATGCTCACTCGTTGCGACCGCTAACCGCAGATCCGGCCGAGGACACGGGAACGCCGCTCCGTTCCGCCCAAAGATCGACACTCTCGGTTAGCGTAGATGACACAACTGGAGTCTGGTGGCCCTGAGTTGCAGTCACCACTGCATTTTGGGTATTGTTGAAGACCTCCTCTATCCCCTTCGAAGAATCCATCTGCGTAAGAAGAGCGGTCATCAGCCGGCTATGTAGTTCATCAGGGTCTTCGACGATTACACCAGGCGCGGCTGAGCTCAGGATCAGCGCATTCTCACCTCCTTGAATGGGTGCAAGCCCATGTGAATAAGTCCTGAAGCGTCGCTCGTAAGGGTTGCGGCGCGAAGCCTCAACAACTAGGAGCCTGACGCGTGCTCCGGAAGTCTGGAGTTGCGAGAGGAGATGGTCAATGCTTAACCCTTGTAGACGGATATCTTCTTCACTCCAAATCTTCGCATCGACTGGGATTAGATAATTGTGTCCGTCAGACTGGATTCCGTAACCTCCGAAATAAACTAACACAGTCGAGTTCGCATGTACTCTTGCCCTTAGTTGATCGATTGCGTGTGTCATGTCCGAGCCCGTGGCATTTTCAATGGCATCGACCAGAAAGCCGTGCTCGCGAAGAGCATTTGTCAGGCCTTCCGCGTCGCGTGTCATTATGGGAAGAGGAGAGTCAGCATCGGGATAGGCCGAATTGCCAATCACCAGCGCCAGTCGACTAGTATCGAGGGGCGCGGAGTTGCCCGACCAAATGGGATCGCTGATGGGCCGAGGCGTCTCCCGCTGCCTTGTCCCGTCGAGACTGGTTGAGAGCAAGCTGAGCGAGACTGCAAGGCCGACTAGTCTGGGAGATCTCATTCCATTATGGTCTCCGACGAAACGCGCCTTTCCGCTCGCTCGTCAATTCCGTTGCGCCGTCCAGTAGCCTGAACAGCGCGCTGATCCTGAGTGGCCGCTCCAGGTCCCTCGACCGGACGTCGCAAACAGTTTGCCCGCGCCCGCGGCATATTTGTCTTGGACCGTCACGGAAGCGCGAACCGCGCCCGTTTTTGCGACGTATCCACGAAACTTCACGAGATTGGGATGCGTGACAATTCCGTTGGTCACATCGACAGTGAAGCTGTAAGTGGAATCGCAGGTTCCACTTTGCGTCACGAAGACGAGGTCCCACGAGCCGTCGAAGGACGATGAACCGTATGCTGCCGGTGCAGAGTGGTGACTCCGCCGTGCCAATAAGTGCACGTCTGTCGTAAAATCTGGTATCGTCGCCCTGATCGACGTGCCATTGATCGGCGAGGCTGACGATTTTGCCGTGGCGGCGATCGCGATAGGAACAGCAATTGCGAGCGCACTCGCGAGCTTGCAGACCTGAATCTTCATGGAAGCTCCTGTTCGCTTTAAACCACGCAACGAGAATGACCTTGCAACTCGGTCGAGGGAAATCACCTCTCGCCATGGAGTCGATAGACGACCATTATTGCCGCTTTGCTGGGCGAGACTACAGTGCGGAGGCCCATCATCGGGTAGTTCGAGGGCGACGACGAGTTATAGGAGCCTCTGCGGACGTGGCGAGCAGACAATCATGTAACCACCCATGGCGTGGAGAACTCATGGGCTAGCACGTGATGGCACCAACTTCGAGTGATATGCATTCGAAGAACCAGGTTCCATCGTGGTAAAGGACGCCGGTGGACGACGGGCTCTTGTGGCCGAAGGGACCCCGGCGCCATAGCGACGCTGGTTTTGTGCGGATTGACGGTGGATAGCCTCGAACCCGGTCGGGACGGCCGCGCCCCCGACGTCCTCGGTGCGCGGAGCTTGCTTAAACCGACGCCTCGAGTGTTGGAAATCCGTGCGAGTGGCGGACACCGCTCCAGGGTAGAAAGCGCAAAGCCATGTCGGGCTGTGTGCCTTCAGAGCGACAGGCGGTTCTTCTCTCCGCATAGATGCGGTGGGCGACGCGAGGTGAGGGACCGGTCTTTCTGCAATGCTCTGGGTCACGGTTTACTCGCAGCTCCGATTGCGGCGGGGTGTACGGGCGCTTGGGCTTTACGACCGTGCTCGCGGCACCACTGTTTTTGCCAAGAGATCGGCTGAGCCGCGCAAATAATCCTTCCGCCGAAAGTATGAGCGCGTGACACCTCTTCGCGCCAGCCGAGAGTCCCGCTCCGGCCCGCAGCACGTGACGCACCACCTTTGAGCTGTTCCGATAACGGCTGGCTATCGACTTCATGGCGAGAGGTGATTTTCCTTTCCCCCGTCGCTGACCCAATCTTTGTCCGTCATCGCCCGCCCGCGGCTGCGGCCGAAGTCGGCCTTCCGTTGGACGATCATAAGAGGTCCGACATGCACATCGAAGAGACGGCCCGCATTTCCTTGGCCCGCTCTGTCGAACATCCGCTGTTGGAGAATGCCGTCGTGCTCGTGGAGGAGGCGGGTGTTGCGAACGGATTGGAGCGTGCGTTCAGCACAAGTATGAGTTGCGTTCGCGACGACGATACCGGCTGCATCGCGTCGAGATGTATGGAGATCCCAGTCGTCGGATCCAACGGCGAGGTGTCGGACGTCTTGTGCCATACCAATCCGTTCGATGCGCGAGCCGCGGTCGCTGCTGGCGAGCGGCCCCCGGTGAGAATGGCGCGCGAACACTTGGGCTCCGTTCAGCGATGAAGCTTATGATCCCGCCCGGCCGCCTCGATCGTGCAGTCGATCACAAGACAGAGCACGTGCTCGGTCCCGCCGATGCCGAGATCTCGCTGGTTGAGTACGGCAGCTACGCCTGTCCGCACTGCAGGGCTGCCAACGAGCGCATCGCTCTAGCGCGCGATCAACTTGGCGACCGCGTTTGCTATGCCTTCCGCCACAGGCCGCTCACTGACAACAGTCTTTCCTTCCGTGCTGCGGAGCTCGCTGAGCTTGCTCAGACGCCAGAGACGTTCTGGTCCGCGCACATCAAGCTGATGACGAGGTCGATGCAGCTCACAGAGGACGACCTTTCGGCGGTGGCCGCCGACCTAGGTGTGCATGCCAACCCCACACTTCGCGATAGCGACGCGGTTCGCCGCGCGAAGGCAAGGGTGGAGTCGGACATTGCGAGTGCACGCGCGAGCGGCGTGAGATTCACGCCGACATTTTACATTAACCGCCGGCGCTACGATGGACCCTGGGACGAAAGCTCTCTCGTTGATGCAATGCTTGGCACGCTTGGCCACCGCGTCCGTACGGCTGCCCTAGACTTCGCGAGCTGGGGCCCGTCCGCCGGCATTTTGCTCGTCATCGCTACTGTGGCGGCGATTGTCTTGACGAACTCGCCGATCGGGCCGGCATTCGAGGCGCTCTGGCGCTGGGAGTTCGGCGTGAGCTTGGGCAGCGCAGCCTTTCGGATGTCCATCCTCCATTGGGTCAACGACGGGCTGTTGACGCTATTCTTCCTCGTTGTGGGATTGGAAGTGAAGCGCGAGATGACAGTCGGACACCTCGCAAGCCGTCGCTCCGCGGCGCTTCCGATCGCGGCCGCGCTCGGCGGCATGGTTGTGCCGGCGTGTCTGTATTCGCTGGTTCTCCCCGCGGGGCCGTGGTCGTACGGGTGGGGCGTTCCGATGGCGACCGACACCGCGTTCGCGATTGCCTTGATCGCAGTGATGGGCTCCCGCGTCCCCGTCGAGCTGCGTATCTTCCTCACCGCGGCGGCCATCGTTGACGACATCGGAGCGATTGTCGTCGTCGCCGTGTTTTACTCCGGCGAAATCCATCTGGCCTACCTTGCTGCAGCGGCGATGGTTGTAGTTGCGCTAGTGCTGTTGAGCCGATCTGGGGTGTACCATCTCTCGCCCTACATCCTGATGGGTGCTGCGCTGTGGGCCCTCGTACACGCGGGCGGTCTCCACGCTACATTGGCCGGCGTGTTACTTGCCTTGTTCATTCCGACGCGACCGCCCGCCAATCTGGCCGCCCTGATGACGCAGGCGAGCACCATCATCGCGTCCGAGGCTCGGCATGAGGGCGAAGTCCTCAGGCACGGCCCCTCCACACCAGCCCTGCAGGCGCTCGACGCAATCTACGATAGAATTGAATCCCCCGCCGATCGACTGCTACGACACGCCGGCGCGCGATCGAGCTACGCTGTCCTCCCAATCTTCGCATTGGCGAATGCCGGAGTGACGATCAACCCAGGCGTCCTCGCTGGCCATGGCCGTCTCACGGCTGCGATCGTCGCTAGTCTCGCTATAGGAAAACCGCTCGGCATCTTCCTCGCGGCCGCAGCGGCAGTTCGCACAGGCATTGCCGTCAAGCCGGCCGAATACACGTGGCGGCAGCTGGGCGGGGCAGGAGCCCTCGCTGGCATTGGCTTCACGATGTCGCTCTTCATCGCCGGACAGGCATTTCCAAGCGCCACCGACTTCTCGGCCGCAAAAATCGCTGTGTTCGCCGCCTCGAGTCTTTCTGCCGTCGTCGGGACTAGCCTGCTCTGGGGAGCTTCGCGTCAGGAGCTTATCGGAGATGCACCGCAGAGCGCCGGCATGAAATCATAGCCTGCTGCCGCTTATGCCGGGCCGTGAAAAGGAGATGATTCCACCTGCGACGAGGCGGTCCGCCCGTTCCACATCGCAGGCGTGAAACTTAGGGGCACTTGGTCGAGATCTCCTGGTATCCCGCCGTCGAGGACACCAGCAACGCAGAGTTATCGTGGCGAACCGTCGCATTTGAAGGAGTCGAAATGACGCACGTATATTTCCACTGCGCGAACACCAAGAAGGTTTTCGTCGATCGCCGCGGCGCCGTCGTGGATGATCTTGCTCAAGCGCGGGATCATGCGAACCGCATCGTGCAGTCCCTCACCAAAGAGCGCAGCCTTGAGGATTGGCGTGACTGGGTTCTGCATGTCAGCGATGATCAGGGCGATGAGCTCTTCGTTGTGCCCTTCACTTTCGTGCTCGGAGAGCCGAATTGAGGTCGCCGTGTTCCAAGCGATCCTTTGGACCAACGCGCATATGTCCCACTTGAAAAGAAGGCCGCTGGTGCCCTAACGAAGACTATCTTCAGCGTCAGCGCCGCAAGGTCAAGATCGACTTGACGCGCCGACACGAATTGCGGAGGAGTGCTTGCGCGCGCTGGGCAGCAAACGCGGCCGCCAGCCTTGCGTTTCGGTGGTGGGCCAGGTTTGAGGCTTTGCAACTGGTCGCGCCGAAATCGAATGCGGTGTCCAAAGACCCGAAGTCCTTCGCCACGTCAGGTATCGAATTCAGATTGGCCTTTGCTCTTCCATGATGCGAGGCACAGCCTTCAATATCTCCTCCGCACCTCGCTGAAGAAGTTTGTCTCCTAGACGTGTGCCTATTGCGTCGGCTTGATCGGCCGTACCAACGCATTCATCAGCAATCTTCGTGTGGCCATCTGGATGAGTCACCTGTCCTCGAAGCGTTAATGTCCCGCCGGCCCATCTGACAGAAACCCCGAGCGGTAAGCTGCAACCCGCATCGAGACTTCTCATCAATGCGCGCTCTGCGTCTACTTCGGTGCGCGAATTCCGATCTTGAATCTTTTGAAGCAGTGCTATGAGTGCCGTATCTTCTTCGCGAGCTTCGACCGCGAGGGCGCCTTGGCCGACTGCATACGGGAAAACATTCGAATCTAGAATCTGTGAGGCCTCATGTAGCAATCCTAGCCGTGACAACCCTGCCGCTGCCAATAGAGTAGCTTCTATTCCCTCTCGGTTCTTTGCCTTACAAAGCCTTGGAAAAACGTTTCCACGGATGGGTCGAACATCCAGACCACTGCAAAGAGCGAGAAGTTGCGCTTTGCGGCGAATTGATCCAGTGCCGACGCGCAGCCCTGGTCGTAGCTGATCTAATGTAACGCCACAAATTGTGTCACGAGGATCCGCTCTTTTGGGAACGGCCGCCAATACCAAACCGGGCTGCAATTTGGTCGGAAGATCCTTGAGAGAGTGAACGACCAAGTCAACTTCTTTGTGCGTAAGCGCGTTTTCGCTCTCCTTCGTGAATGCTCCGATGCCGCCAAACTGTTGAAAGGACGACCGTCGATCTCTGTCGCCAACCGAACTTGTGAAAACGAGTCTTACCTCGGCGGCCGGCTCGACGCCATGAATAAGAGCGGCGACGTGACTGGCTTGCCAGCGGGCCAAATCACTTCGCCTGGTGCCGAGGCGAATTTCCATGATCAAGGCTCTGATTGTTGTGTAGCGCGCCGATTTCTAGCGCTGCGAAGGGATCGACTTGCAAGGCTTCATGTGGGCTGCCGTCACTTGTGTTCATAACGAAGCGATAAAGGTAGGACGGTGATCGAAAATCCTGTGGCCATTATACCACGCCAAGGGGGAGCCTCCATGATCAAGAGCCGATGCCGCTCGATTGGATCGCGTCGCTTTCTAGTCGCCTCGACGCACTGTGTCGTAAACGCGCATATTCGCTCGGAGTCGCGGAAACCCGGATGGGTCGGTGCCGCCGGGGTGGTCACTTCGGGCAGGATGCTCACCGGTAATCCTTCGATGATAGGGGCGATGACTTTTCAGCCCTCATTCGCTGATATTCCGCAGCGGCCTCCCCGGCCGTCGCGAAGTTCTTGCTATAGATGAAGTTTTCGCAACCATTGCTGATGCGGGCGTAGTAGGGTTTTCGCCGCCTAGCACTGTCCGACCGCTTCCTGACGCCGGGGAAGCCGTGCTTGTTGACTATGGTGCGTGGCATGTGAGCTTGATCCTTGATGCTGGGGCGAAGCCCCTCATTGTTAAGCTCGCTTTTCTAGCGGCGCGCTATTTGAATGGATTCATTGACGTGGAATAGGTCGGGGTTTTGGCGTAGTTCGCGGGAACGTTCCAAAGCGTCGCGACATACCAGGCGGTCCAAGCAACGATCAGCAGGCTTAGCACCCAAACCCAAACAGGGATTGGCGAGGGCGATTCTGCCCGGTGCGGCTCGAATGGTTCTTCGGCTCCAAACGCGTTGACCATGAAGCGCAGCGTACCGTGAACGACGGCCCCATCACCGAGCCCGCTGAGTGTGATCCCGGGCCCATTGTGGACCTGGAACCGAAGGCGTCGGACGCCGACTTGGCCAGTAGCGTCCTGGGCTTCGATGCGCAGGCCGTGTTCGCCGTCGGCAAGGCTCTTGGTGTCGAGCGCTATCTGCGCCGGTGGCCGCTGATCGGTAACGGGATCGGTCGCTTCGTCGAGATAGATGCGGATGCGCGGATCGGACACGTGTTGCATTCCTCTAACGGTCGGCATGCAGGACGCGATATTTTGGATGATCGGGATCCCGTTCGCCGGGGGTGACCAGCATCCACACCGCCGCCACGATGCAGCTAAGTGTCACGAGCCCGGCCCCACCCGCCACCAGCGCGTTGCCGAGTAGTGGTCCGGCAAGACTAGGACCGCCAGCGCCACCAGCGATCGAAGGCGCAGTGCAGAGGTAGCCAAGCGCCGAGAGAATCCAGGCGGTAATCGTATCGGTCATCGTCGCCTCCTATTTTTCAGCGCGGAGCTTCGTGATCTCGGCAGGCGTCACCAACGGCCCGTGATTACCCCATGACGTGCGCTCGTGATTGATGATATCGGCGATCTGCTGATCAGACAGTCGGTCAGCGAACGGCGGCATCTCTACTTCGTACTTCTGGCCGTCGATTGCCTTACCGCTAAGGCCGCGCAGCATGGTGGTGATGTGTTCGGCAGGGTCAGCGGCATTAACGACTGGATCGCCTGCAAGCGGCGGAAATGTGCCAGGAACGCCTTTGCCCTCGGCGCCGTGACAGACGCCGCAGTTGTCGGCGAAGAGCTTCGATCCTTCCGCAGCATCGAACGTCGGTGCCGGGGGCGCTACTGGCGAGACCTGCTTCGGCGTCGTTGCCTGCTTCTGCAGTGGTTCGTTGGCGCGGGCCGCGACGACATCAGCCGCACTGATTAAGGCACCACGATTGCCCCACGAGGATCGCTCGTGATTGATGATGTCAGCGATCTGCTGATCAGACAATTGATCGGCAAACGCCGGCATTTGCGCTTCATAGCTCTGGCCATTGATTACCCGCCCACCAAGTCCGTGCAGCACAGCGCCAATATGTGCCGTCGGATCGGCGTCGTTAACCACCGGATCTCCGGCGAGCGGCGGAAACGTTCCCGGCACACCCTTGCCTTCCGCGCCATGGCAGGATGCGCAGTTGTCGGCGAACAATGCGGCACCCTTGATGGCGTCAAACCCCGGGGACCCGCTCGAAGGACTCTCAGTCGCGGCGCGGGACTGCGTCGGAACGAGCGGGGGCTGCTTCAGCGACAACAAATAGGCTACGAGCGCCTTGCCGTCGTCGTTGGGGATGACGGTACCGCCTGGCGCGAACTGGGGCGGCAATGGCACCGCTTTCTCTCCTGGAGGTAGTTTGTCCACAATCCTGAACAGCCAGGGGAAGGCCGGCATGATCGATTGCGGTACAACTGCACGCGGTTGATAGAGATGGATGTACTGCCATATGCTACTCGACTGCCGCGTACCGATATTGCTCAAGTCTGGACCAGTGCGCTCCGAACCTAGTAATTCCGTAGTCTGGTAGGCATAATCGCCCGGCGCAGACGGGCGGCCAAACGGCTTATCTCCGGAGAGCGGGCGTACTTGCTGGGTATGGCAATAGAAGCAGCCTTCGGAGACATAGACATCTCGACCCCGCGCCTCAATCGGGGTTAGTGGCTTAAGGCCCGGCGTCGGTGGCACCTTCGACAGCCAGATCCCCGGCAGCACGCCCATAAGAATCGCCAGTCCAGTGTAGATCAGCGTTGAACCGCCAGAAATGGCCAATGTCCTGTTCATGCCGGCACCGTCTTGGCTGCCGCAAGCTCGGTGCAGGACCTACCGTACGTCATTGTCCAGACGTTGAAAGCGAAGACAAGATGGCCGGCGAACATCAGCGAGCCGCCGACGGAGCGCCACAGCCAGTATGGCGCGGCATCTTCGACCGACTGGATGAAGGTGAGTCCTCGAAACCAATCGAGCCCCTGAACGGTGCCGGCGGCCGATAGCGCCGCAACGTATATGACAACGCCGACGGCGGACAGCCAGAAATGTATACCCATGGTCAGGTTGTAGGGATACTTGCCAGTGGCGCGCGGCAACAGCGCATAGATGCCGCCCCAGATCGCGAAAGTGACGAAGCCATACATCGTCAGGTGCGAGTGCCCTACCGTGTAATTGGTCAGATGCCAAAGCTGCTGCAGCGAGCGAAACGCCTCGAATGTGCCTTGTATCGAACCCAGTAGATAGCCGTAGACGCCAACGAGGATGAAAATCGCGGGCGAGCGATATATCCATTCGTGAGTCCCCCGGAAGGTGAGAAGGAAGTTTGCGGTGCCGCTCAGCACTGGAACCAGCATGGCAACACTGAAGACGATGGCCGTAGTCTGCAGCCACCATGGTAGTGGACTGAATTCAAAATGATGAGCGCCGATGATCGGATAGAAGATGAGATTGGTCCAGAATGCAAAGACGCCGAGAGAATATGAATAGATCGGCCGGTTCAGGAGCTTCGGCAGCGCATAGTAGGACACACCGAGCGATAGAGGCGTGAACCATAGTCCGACGGCGTTATGCATGAAGAAGGCCTGTACCGCGACCTGACCCAGTCCGTACTGATACCAGGGCAACATCGACACCACGACCATAACAATCGTCCACAGCGTGCCCCCGGCAGTATACCAGTTAGAAATATAGATATGCTCGCCATCCCGGCGCTCGACAGTGCCGATCATATTCCAGACCGCGGTGATCAAGCCGAGTCCAAGGATTACGCGAATCCACCACAGCCATTCGCGATACTCCTGGCCGTAGGTGAAGCCGAAATCGAGTGTGACCGTGCCCAGCACGGCAGCGACATTGAGGAGCGCAAGACTGATCCATGCGAGGCGCTCGCTGTAGAGCCTTGCGCCAGAACTGCGCGCGGCGACAAACAGCGCAAGCCCAATCAGCGCCTGGCTCGCCCAGGCATAAAATGTTCCGCTGGTGTGTATCGCGCGCAGCCGACCGAACGAGAGCGCCGGCGTGGTCGCGAAATCCGGGTAAGCGAATTTGAAGCTGACGAGGAGCCCCACGGCGGTGGCGAATACAAGCCAGATTGTTGCCGACGCCACGTACGCCGCGAGCACTCGCGCCAAAACACGGTCATCCGGAGGGAGCGCGCGAAGTGGAATGGCTGCAGCGCTATCGGACATCATCCGTCTCCTCGACGACGTTGTTCAGCGTTGCCCTGATGCGCGCCAAAAGCGTGACGTCAGCGGCATTGCAACCAGGCCGGCTTTATCGGGAGAATCCGGCGCGATCACGTTGTCCTTATTTTTGTAGGTGAGCTGGTCGGAAACATGGATCGTTTCGCCAATTCTGTCCGCCGTTACGTACCGGTAGCCATCTTCCCATGGTTCACCGAAATCGGTGGCTTTACCACTTACTGAGGCCGGGTTTACGCCGTTGCTTTGCATATCGACCTCCTGGCTTCTCGATCTGATCGCGTGTTGGTGACGTCATTTGAAAGCTGCGGTACGACGACGCGTTTGAGAATGAGCTTGCAAGGCCGCCAAGGGAAATCACCTTTCGATATAGAGTCGATATACGATCGTTATCGCCGACCAACAGCGTCGTAGTGAGGAATGCCACCCGCCGCATCTCTAGAGATCCAGGTCGCCCTACGCTGATCGCCTAGGTTGCGACACGGGAAAGCGGGAGTCGCTATGGAACGAGCAAAACTCGATTTGTCCAAAGGCGCGAGCGCCAGTGGCTTGGATATGCGACAGCAGGCATTCCACGCTATGGCGTCGTCACACCGCGGAGGCTGCAATAACGATCGTCTATCGACTCTATGGCGAAAGGTGATTTCACTCGGCGCAGTTGCATGGTCATTCTTCAACTATCGTCATTCAAATACTAAATGCCGCCAACGAGACGCGACCAGCGTGAAAAGCAACGAGGGTCAATATGAAAGACAACAATTTGAGGTCGGTGATGCGACCCTTGTCTCGGGCCAACTCAGCCGGCACGAAAATCGCAACCTGATAGCGCCTGCTTCTCGATGAATTCGGTCGCCTCGCGGAGATCTCGATGATGGAACGACAGATGCGGGCGACCGACGCCAATGCCGTCAAGAGTTCAGTGCGCTTCGGAGCAACGTTGGACACCGCCGTTCAGCAGAGGCTTCATGTCCTCGTCGTCGCCGCATTCGCCGCGGCGGGCAACGTGCGCAGGGAGGCGTGCGGCACGCCTCGATGCGCCAGCAACCTGGTCGGTGTGGCGAGACTGGCCTTTCCTGAACAGCTCGTCGAAATCACCTTCAGGGTGACGCTGCCCGGAGCCAGAGGCGAAGCCGCGGTGGTGAATTTCCAACTTAGGTAATCGCTTTGCGCAGCTCTTCCTCTCGCTACGGCGCCGGCGCCCGATTATTCCATTGGCTGACGGTCATGCTGGTTGTTGTCGCTTATGTGCTGAGCAGTGGCGATGGCTACTCGCTCTATTCCGCCTCCGCGGACGGGCTCCGGAGGATTCACGAGACACTCGGGGTTTTTGTTTTCAGTGTCGTCGTACTGCGGTTGATATGGAGGCTGATCGACAGCGCGCCAGCGAAGCAGCCGATGCCGCGATGGATGACCCTGATCGCGCTGCTCGTTCACTTCGTGCTTTATTTGTTCCTCATTGCGATTCCAACAACGGCCGTGCTTGGTACCTGGCTTGAGGGGATTCCCGTCACTCTTCCCGGAGTCGACATCGCTCCGCAGATCACGAAAGCGCATGGTCTGGGTCATCTGATGATGGAAATACATGCCACGCTAGGTAACGCCATCCTCTGGGTTGCCGGCGTGCATACAGCCGCGGCCCTCTTTCACTACTTTTATCTGCGTGATGAAGTGTTTCAGTCGATGATTCCCGGCGCATGAATGATTAGTCCGAGTACCGCGGAGAGCCGTGTTCCCTCTGAAAATGGCGATGTTTGCTTGCAAATTCACTGAATCTCATGCGCTGCCGCTCCAACTGACAGGAGTTCCTTGCGACAGCGTACCGACACAAATACGGTAGATGATGTCAAAGTCCATGCCTCCTGCAGGAAGCCGAGGTCGCCCTCATACTGCCGTTGTTAGCTGGTGCAATTTGAGTCGCCGAATTGCCGATTACCCAAACAAGTCTAGCGACATTGAGGCGCGTTTGTTCCGACGTCGCGCAAGTAGTTTGCGCAATCGTAGCACGTGAAGATCTGCGTTGGGGTTACCGATCCTGCCGCAAACAGTCGACGGCGCGGGCAGTTGGTTTGTCGTGGAATGTGCTAGCGAGCGTGGCTAAGATCCGTTCGATGCGATGCAGGCCCGGTGACCGAGTGAACGCATTGTACTCGTCTATCGTAAGCTCCTTGAGGACGTTAGTTGCTCACTGGGTCGGAAGCGTCAGTTGGTAGGAGTGGTCAGCGGGCTGTCATTGGTGTCAAGGACGAACAGGGCGAGCAGCGTCGCCGGCTCGGTCTTGCTCGCGTTGCGGCTGATCGAGTGGTGCGAACCCGGAGATTCAGACCAGCTCTCGCCGGTCCGATAGATGCGCGTCTCGCTATCATTTACCTTCGACTCGATCGCGCCTGAGATCACATACGCATAGATAAAAGCCGATTTCGCGTGGGTGTGGGGCGGAGAGGCCGCGCCCGGTGCGTAATCGACTTCCACAGCAATCAGCGACTTGCCAGGGATATTGGGAATAGCGGCCTCGAATTTCTTCGTGACGGTTTCCGCCCCGGTATCATGGGCGCAAATAGGGCCGGTCATCGAGAAGGCGAGAGCGGCGCTGAGGACGATAATGGTTCGGATCTTCATGGGCTTTGTCCTTTTGAGCAACAAGTCGGAAAGATGATGATCCTCGATAGGAAAATCACGATCGTATCCGTAATAACGGGCGGGAAGAGGTCGTCACGAGGCTGGCTATTTCAAATGTTATCTGAAGCTCGTGGTGGAACGTTAGGCTCGCTTGAGCGATGCTAAGCTGAGGTCACCTCACGGGAAAATGTCTGACTGTTATGGTTTCCATTCCAACGCGTCCATTGTGCTGATGAGGTCCGACGCGAGAGGAGCCCGCGTGCCGCACGCACCTGGAGAATTAGGTGTGCCACGTCAACGCCACACATGACGTTATTGGCGCCATGCGATGTCAGTTCTGGAGTGGATAGGCGGCCGTTTCCCGCAGGCTGGGACGCTGATCGATTGCCGAGGCGCCGAGTTTCTGCAGACGCGGCCACTGGCATCTGGCTCGGCGACGCATTGCGCGAGTGACCATAACTATCGTTTATTGATTTTATGGCGACAATCAATTTTGCGTTGCCCACGTCCTTGGTCAATCTCCGAGCTAACGTCGTATAATTCGATCCTGCGACAGACATACAATGTCGGCTTAAGAAGCTAGGCGGCTCGATAATGCGAAGCAACGACCTCATCGAATTGGCGCGCCTTCCGGAGATGGAATCAGCGAAGAGACCTGGTCACCGGATGCGGGGCCGTTCTTGAGGAAGCCGCGGGCGGTTTGAGCGCCTTGCGGTTCAAACAGTGAGGCCGATTATGATGCTGCAAAACGGCGACATCTTTCCATCTCTTACCTTCGCTCGCGTCGGGGGCGAAAAAATCAGCCTGCCTGCCGATCTTGCAGGTTGGTTCGGCGTGGTTTTATTCCATCGTGGCTCCTGGTGCCCGTACTGCAACGCTCAGCTCGCCGCTTTCGCGCGAGCGGCAGACAAATTCGTCGGTGAAGGCATCAAGGTCGTCTCGGTATCGGTAGACGACCGGGAAAAGTCGGAGATGCTCGTCGAAAAGCACAAAATCGGTTTCCCCGTCGCTTACGGTGCTGACGCGCGAGCGGTTTCCGCGGTGACCGGCGCCTTCGTTAATGACGATCCCGTCTGTCTCCAGGCAACCGGCTTCGTCCTGAACCCCGAAGGCCAAGTGGTGACGGCCGTCTATTCGACCCGCGCGATCGGCCGTCTGATGCCCGACGATGTGCTCGGTTTTGTCCGCCACCTCAAATCTTTGACCGAAAATTGAAAAGCAGGCAGTGGGAGATTAGCTGGGAGATCGATGGATGGCGCAGGTGTCTGGACGGCGCTTGGCCAGGGACATGGTTCAGGAATGTTTTGCGTGAGTGGTTAGGGTCTGCCACGAACAGCGGCTCACCCAGTCAGATACCGCAACACTTTCGACGAAGTGCTGACATTCCGGTTTTTGGAAGCTATCTGAGTTGGCGAACGCTGCTGGTAGCAGCTCCCATCAGGGCGAAGGTCATTCCTGCAACCAAGCAAAAGGTCGCGCTATGATCTCCGCCTAAGCCGAAGGTCAGCGAAACCAAAGGCGAAACCCAGCGACCACCCGACGTAGCGAGCCG
Organism: Bradyrhizobium sp. STM 3562; assembly: GCF_045571435.1. Lineage (NCBI taxonomy): Bacteria > Pseudomonadati > Pseudomonadota > Alphaproteobacteria > Hyphomicrobiales > Nitrobacteraceae > Bradyrhizobium > Bradyrhizobium sp. STM 3562. Next base: position 6,875,558 of record NZ_CP120694.1, on the reverse strand, counting down.
CAGCATTCATCCCACTTGCGGTCCCGCTACGTCTCATCAGCATCGGCAGTGTTGGAGCGAACGCGCAGGCGAACGGCGCGAGAACAAAAATAGTTAGACCGGCGGCATAATAGATGCGTTTCAGACTGCACCCCTTGGATTGGTTATAGGGTAGATGTAGCACCGCAAGAGCCGCTGACCTGGGCGATGGAGCGTAGACGGAAGCGGGTCGGGACTTCCCCGCCAGGTCCCCATCGGCGGTCGCCGCATCGTAGTCATCGCTTGGCAGCGCCGCACTATGAGACGTGTGGTTCTCTTGGAGCTTCGATAGAAAAGCAGAATTAAGTATCCACGAGCCTTGCCCAAAAAGGCGTATGCCAGGCAATTTTGCGGTCGAAACTCACGAAGCGAATGCACCGATTCTGATTCCAGACATTCCCGCGATTATCGCTGACGCTACGACGGCGCTTATACCGATGCAGACACCCCAAAGTCGACCGGCCGTACGTTGATCGACACCGTGTGCGATCAGCACCACCCTTAATCCTGAAGCGAGGTGGCTCAGGACAAAGAAGACGCCGAGAGCGTAGTGAGGGAGCAGACGGATATTCCAAGCGTCATGAATGAGCCCAGTCGGAGCTCCGATCGCGAAGTTCCAATCCGTGGGTATGCCGAGAAAGCTTCGTGCGTAGACGAAGACCGAATTCATGTGGCCGAGAATGAAGACTGAGAGATAGGCGCCCGAAGCGACCTGATAGGTCCTCTGGAAGTCATGCGCCGAGGCGCTCCAGCGCCACGCCAGAAGGAGGCCGGTCCCTATCTGGAAAAGCATGGTTGCAACCAACAAGGGTTCACCTACGGCAGAGCGATAAACCACGCGTCCGATCTTCATCACTGCGGCGTGCGCATCAGGACCTATCAAGCCGAAAAGATGGTTCGCGAGATGAAACACCACATATAGGCTCAGGACCACGGCCGTTACTCCGTGGACAACCCGCCAACCTCCGACCACTAGCTCAGCTGATTCAACCGGACCTCGTGCAGACTGCGACCATTTCGCGATTGCGAGCCAGATCGCGCACCAGATGACCTCATCGGGAATAGGGCTCTTGATTAGGGCTTGCACAACGCCGAGAAACACATAGAGCGTCGGCGACACAACGCTCGCATAGGCGAGGCGTCTTGAACCAGAATCGGACGATGGTCGACAAGCCAGAGCGATCCCGAGGAACGGCACCACGAACGCAACAATCAAAACACAGGTCGCGCAGGCGATTGCGAAGGGTGGCAGGCTTACGGCTTGCGTGCCGACGATAGCATGAAAAGCTTTGAGCAGAAATGGATAACAAATCGCCGCCGCCGCCGGCGCAACGGCGACATAGCTATAGCGCTTCTCGAGACGTCTCCTGCGATGTTGCTCGCGAACAATTGCGTCCATCATCAACCCTACAGAGTCGCGGTTAAGAAACCGGGTACGAGACGACCTCGAGACGGGGCTGGCCTTCGAGGATTGTCTTGCGTCGTGCATCGGTTCCGATCAATCGTTCATTGCTGGGCGAAGTATCTCTTTCGAGCAATCACCGTCTTCATTGAGCTATTTAAATGTTGGACCGGTTTCATAGCAAGAGCGGAAGGTAGCGTCGGTCGAAGCTTCCGCCGAAGGCAAGTAATGTCCCGATAGAACGGCGGATCCTAGCACGAAAGATGCGCAATTCGCCGATGAGCTGCTAACCGGCAAAATGTATTTGAGTTATTCATGCGCGTCATGAATGGCTGACCTTTCTGTTCGTAGTGCGTGCCGCTCGTCAGGTTACTGATGAGCGTCTCGCCGGGCTCGCGACCTAAGTAGTGGCAACGGTGTGCGTGTCGCGACGGCGTTCATTGTGGATTCAGCGACTCAACGCATCTCAGATGTCTCTGCTGAAAAGAAGCGCTGGGCTCAGTGTGCAATGTGGTCGTTCATTCCGACTACGTAATCATGCCAATCGGAAAGCAGCAATAACAATCGTTTATCAAGTCCATGGCGAATTGTAATTTCCCTTCGCCGTGCTGCAGGGTCACTCTCTAAAGCATATTCGTACCGCAACTTTCAACGTTGAACCGACACGCGGAACACGATGCTATTGGAGAGTCGACATGCAATGCAGCGGCGCAATTGAGGCTGTCGCGTCTCTTGGCGGTGCCGTCAGCCAAGTTATCTGCTTCCAAGACATTGCTGCCGTTCCTGCGGTAATTGCATTTGTATCGATCGAACATGACCGCAAACTTCGCGTGGCGGCAGGATGATAGTGTCGACCTGTCTCAGTAAATGCGGCGTTCTAGGTCGTTTGGGAGAGTCGGAAGTGAGTGCGGCTCACAAAATGGCTGTGGCGATCCGGTTCATCCGACGTCTGTTTCGTCGCTTTCGCCGATGCGTCGGCGCATCGATCTGTATGCTGTTTGCGCTTGCGCTCGCTGGCTGCAATGAGAAGCCGCAGTTGCAGGTCGCCGCGCCTCCGCCGTCGGTGACGGTGGCACAACCGGTCAAACGGACCGTCACCGACTGGGACGAGTTCACCGGCCGATTTGAAGCGATCCAGGAGGTGCAAATCCGTGCTCGCGTCGGTGGTTTTGTCACCAGTGTCGAGTTCAAAGACGGCGATATGGTGCACGCCGGCGATCTGCTCTACATCATCGACCCTCGCCCGTTCGAGGCGGTGGCGACCCAAGCGGACGGTCAGCTCGCCGATGCCCGCGCCAAGACAGAGCTGGCCAAGCGCGAGCTTGAGCGCGGGCTCACCCTCGTAAAGACCAGTGCTGTCTCCGAGCAAGTCGTCGACCAGCGTCGCGAGGCCTTGGAGGCCGCTCACGCCGCTGAGACTATCGCCGAAGGCGCGCTAAAGGCCGCCCAGCTTAATGTCGAATTCACGCATGTGGTGGCACCGATAACCGGCCGGGTCAGCCGCCATTTCGTGAGCGCCGGCAACCTCGTGCAGGGGAGCGATAATGGCGGCTCGACGCTACTTACCACGATTGTTTCAATGGACCCAATGTACGTATATTTCGACGTTGACGAGGCGACCTATCTTAAGAACAACAAACTGTGGTTCGAGGGTAAGCGGCCGAGCTCACGCGATACGCCTAATCCAGTGCAGGTGGCGCTGACCGGCGAGACCAAACCATCGCACGACGGCCATATGGATTTCATCGACAACCGGCTCGATGTTTCCACCGGCACGCTTCGCAGCCGCGCGATCGTCCCGAACCACGACCTATCCATCCTGCCCGGCCAGTTCGGCCGCGTGCGGCTGATTGGCTCCTCGCCCTATGAGGCGCTTCTTTTGCCAGATGTAGCGATCGCGACCGATCAGTCGCGCAAGATCGTGTTCGTGGTCAAGGATGACAACACTGTGGAAGCGCGTGCGGTCGAACTCGGTCCGTTGGATCAGGGACTGCGCGTTGTTCGCACAGGGCTGAAGCCGGAGGATCGTGTCATCATCGACGGCCTCCAGCGAGCACGCGTTGGCGCTAAGGTGAGCCCGCGCAGCGCCGAGATCAGCGGCGGTAAGTCATGAATCTCGGACGTCTTTCCGTCAATCAGCCCATTCTGGCGATGGTGCTGTCGATCGTGCTCTTGATTGTGGGCGCGATCGCGTACCAGACACTGCCCGTCTCTGAATATCCGCAGGTAGTGCCGCCTACGGTTACAGTCACCACGCAATATCCCGGCGCCTCGGCACAGACTGTGTCCGACACCGTCGCAGCTCCCATCGAGCAGGAGATCAATGGGGTCGAGGACATGCTGTACTTGTACAGCCAGGCGACCTCCAACGGCCAGCTCACGATAACCGTGACTTTCAAGCTTGGCACCGATCTCGACAAGGCCCAAGTCCTGGTGCAGAACCGCGTCGCGATCGCGCAGCCGCGGCTGCCGGAGGAGGTGCAGCGCAACGGAGTAGTCACCCGTAAGAACTCACCCGACATCCTGATGGTCGTGTTCATGCTGTCGCCCGACGATAGCTTCGACCAGCTCTACATATCGAATTACACGCTGTTGCAGGTGCGCGACCAGCTTCTGCGGCTCGATGGCATTGGCGACATCCAGATGTTTGGCGCGCGCGACTATTCGATGCGGTTGTGGCTCGATCCTGACCGGATCGCCAATCTCGGCATGACCTCAAGCGACGTCATTGCCGCGGTCCGGGCCCAAAACCTGCAGATCGCCGGCGGCCAGATCGCAGAGCCACCGATTGCGGATCGCGCATTCCAACCGAACCTCGTCTTCACTGGCCGCCTCAAAGATATCAGGCAGTTCGAGGGCATCGTTGTGAAGGCTGGCCCCGACGGCCGTGTCGTACGGCTGCGTGACGTTGCGCGCATCGAGCTTGGCGCGCTGGCCTACACCACCAACAGCTTCATACTACGAAAGTCAGCCGTTGCGATGGTGGTGACGCAGCGGCCCGGATCGAACGCGCTCGCCACCGCGAAACATATCTCCGACACGATGGCGCAGCTCAAGACGAGCTTCCCAAAGGGGCTCGACTACAATATCGGCTACAACCCCACCGAGTTCATCGCCCAATCGGTGCACGAGCTGATCAAGACGATTTACGAGGCGATGGCGCTCGTGGTCATCGTGGTGCTGGCGTTCCTTCAAGGTTGGCGGCCTGCGATCATCCCAATTGTCGCGATCCCGGTGTCGCTGGTCGGTACATTTGCAGCGATGGCTGCGCTCGGATTCGGCATCAATAACCTTACGCTGTTTGGCCTCGTACTTGCGGTCGGCATCGTGGTAGACGACGCCATCGTGGTTGTGGAGAATGTCGAGCGACATCTCCAGGCAGGTATGAGCCGGCGCGAGGCGGCTCTCAAGACGATGGAGGAGGTCGGCGGCGCGCTGGTCTCGATCGCCCTTGTGCTCTGCGCGGTGTTCGTGCCGACCGCGTTCCTCGGCGGCATTTCCGGGCGATTCTTCCAGCAATTCGCCGTCACAATCGCGGTCGCGACCGCGATCTCTTGCTTCTGTTCGCTAACGCTGTCGCCAGCACTGGCCTCGCGGATTCTTACTCCGCATGAGCAGAAACGTCCAACGGCGCGCTGGAACATCGTTGCACGTGGTTGGGACGGCTTCACGGCGCTTTTCAATTGCATCTTCGATCGCCTATCGCACGGCTACGCGGCCGCCGCCGCCTTCGTGATCCGACACACGGTGGTGATGCTGGCAATCTACCTCGCGCTGATCGGCGGTGCTGGCTGGCTGCTCGCCACCACTTCTCAGGGCTTCATCCCGGCGCAGGATCGTGGTTACCTGATCATCTCGGTGCAATTGCCGGGCGCCGCGTCGCTGGTGCGGACCACCGCGGCGGTGCGGGAAATCGAGCGAATTGCGCTGGATACGCCAGGGATCATCCGTGTCGCGGCGTTTGCTGGCTTCTCCGGCGCGACCCGCACGCAGGCGGGCAACGCCGCGGCACTGTTCCCCGTCTTCGACGACCCCGAGGCGCGAGTTAAGAAGGGCCTGACTGCCAGCGTGATCACTGCTGATCTGCGAAAGCGGCTGTCGGCGATCCAGGGCGCCTTCATCATCGTCATTCCACCGCCTGCGGTGCCAGGCATCGGCACCGGCGGCGGCTTCGCCATCCGCATTCAGGATCGACAGGGGCGCGGTCCCGAGCTGCTCGGAGCTGCCACGGACGAGCTCGTGGCCACCGCGCGGAAGTCGCCAAGCCTAACGTCGGTGTTCTCGCCGTTCACGGCGAATACGCCGCAGCTATTCGTCGACATCGATCGCGTGAGGGCGCAGAAGCTCGGTGTTCCCATCGCCAGCATTAACGACACGATCCAAACCTACTTCGGTTCGACCTATGTCAACGATTTCAACCTGTTTGGGCGCACCTATCATGTCACCGCGCAGGCCGATCTGCCATTCCGAAGAGAGGCCTCTGATTTGGCGCGGCTGCGTACCCGCAACGCGGCCGGTGACATGGTTATGCTGGGGAGCGTAGTGGACTTCAAGGATATCTCCGGGCCCGATCGTGTCGCGCGCTACAATCTCTACTCAGCATCCGAGCTGCAGGGCGAGCCGGCACCGGGCGTGAGCTCGAAGACAGCGCTCAACACCATCAAGCAATTGGCCGACAAAACATTACCGAGCGGCTTTTCTTTCGAATGGACCGATCTGTCCTATCAACAGGTGACGGGTGGCAATGCCGGACTGTATGTGTTCCCGATCTGCGTGCTGTTCGTCTATCTGGTCCTCGCGGCACAGTACGGTAGCTGGACCCTGCCACTCGCGGTGATCCTGATCGTGCCGATGTGCCTTTTCGCGGCCACCATCGGCGTGCGCATCATGGGCGAGGACATTAACATCCTGACCCAGATCGGCTTCGTGGTGCTGGTGGGACTTGCGGCCAAAAACGCGATCCTGATCGTCGAGTTCGCGCGGGACATCGAGCTTGAAGGCAAACCGCGCCTGGAGGCGGTGATCGAGGCCTGCCGGTTGCGACTACGGCCGATCTTGATGACCTCGTTCGCCTTCATCCTCGGCGTGCTGCCGCTCGTCGTCTCCACCGGTCCGGGATCGGAGATGCGCCAGGCCGTCGGCGTCGCCGTGTTCTTCGGTATGCTCGGAGTTACGTTGTTCGGCCTAATTTTCACGCCGATCTTCTACATGGTCGTGCGCAACCTCGCGGAAGGAAAGGATGAGCGCAAGCCGACCCACGCAATGGCCGCCGCGGCGGAGTGAGTTGCGGTTACGCCGATCGAGATGAAGCCAGAACAGCCGCTGCCGAAGAGGCAAATGACCGAGGAGAGAATTCCCATGAAGGCGATCATTGTGATGGACCGGGCTACGGGAACGGCCGCTATGAAGCTGGTGGAGCAGCCCGAGCCACAGGCAGCGATAAATGACGTCGTCGTTCAGGTTCGTGCGTCGGGTTTCACGTGGGATGAGCTGACGTGGCCCCCGACCTGGACCGATCGCCTCGATCATGACCGAACACCGTCGATCCCTGGGCACGAGTTGGCCGGAGTGGTCACCGCGCTCGAGTGGGACAGCGGGTGTTCGGCCTCACGGACTGGTATCGCGACGGCACACTGGCTGAGTATGTCGCGGTCGAGGCGCGCAACCTCGCGGCGCTCCCGGGCGACGTCGATTTCACCGTGGGCGCGAGCCTGCCGATGCCGGGCCTGACCGCGTGGCAGGGACTGTTCGAGCACGGCCGCCTTCAGGCGGGGCAGAGCGTCCTGGCGCACGGCGCGGCTGGCGTAGTCGGTTCGATGGTGACTCAGCTCGCGCGAGAGGCCGGCGCCTACGTCATCGGCACCGGACGCGCTGCCGACCGTCAGAAGGCGCTCGACTTCGGCGCTCAGGAGTTCGTCGACCTCGATAACGATGTTTTGGAAGACGTCGGCCAAGTCGATCTGGTTTTCGATGTCTTCGGCGGCGACATCGGAAAGCGGTCGGCGCGGCTTGTTCGAGCCGGAGGAACGCTTGTTTCAATCGTCGGGCCAAGCGAGGAACGGCCCGCCAACGGCCTGGCGGTCGATTTCGTCGTCGAGTCCGATCGTGCCCAGCTGCGTGAGATCGTCCAGCGAGTACGGGACGGGCGACTGCGGACGAACATCGGCAACATCGCGACCCTCGACGATGCCGTCGCTTCTTTCAACCGGACCGAGCGACGCAAGGGGAAGACTATCATCCGCGTTCGTCAGTAGGGACCCGTGCCCCTTGATGCATGCAGTCGGCCGACGCGGTCCGGGTCGACCGCCTGCGTCGTATCAGCCCTAGCCACCACGAGGTATCCATGGTTTTCACGTTAAAGATCAACGGCACACCCCATGAGGTCGATGTCGACGGCGACACCCCGCTGCTGTGGGTGCTCCGCGATGTGCTCGGTATGACCGGGACCAAGTTCGGCTGCGGCCAGGCGCTGTGCGGCGCCTGCACCGTGCATGTCGACGGCCAGCCGGTCCGCTCCTGCCAAACACTCGTCGACAGCGTTGGCGACAGCGCGGTCACCACGATCGAGGCGATCGGCCAGGCGCCGCAGGGTGCGGCCTTACATAAGGCATGGGTGGAGTTGGAGGTGGCGCAGTGCGGCTACTGTCAGTCCGGCCAGATCATGTCGGCGGCTGCGCTCCTGAAGGATACGCCGAAGCCGACGAATAACGACATTGACGCCGCCATGTCGGGAAACGTCTGCCGATGCGGCACCTATCAGCGCATCCGGGCTGCGATAAGGCACGCTGCGGGAGTTTGAGATCATGAAAGGACCTATTACGAGAGAGCAGATCGTCGATGGAACGGCGATGTCGCGGCGCGCTCTTCTACAGGGCGCAGGCTTGCTGCTCGGTTTTGCGCTGACCGGTGCAAGCACGGAATCCGTCTTCGCGGCGCCTGCTTCGCGGGTGGTCGAAAATGAGGTCACGGGTGCGTTCGCGCCGAATGGATTTATACGGATCAATCCAACCGGCGGCGTGACCCTGGTCATGCCGATGGCCGAGATGGGACAGGGGGTTTACACTGCGCTCTCGATGCTTCTGGCTGAAGAACTGGAAGTGAAGCTTGACCAAATTCAGGTCCAGCATGCGCCGGCAAATGATACGCTTTACGCCAACTCGTTCCTGCACATTCAAACTACAGGTGCTTCCTCCTCTGTACGTGCCTTCTGGACGCCGCTGCGTCAGGCAGGGGCGGTGGGCCGCAATCTGCTGATTGCCGCTGCCGCAAAGTGCTGGAATGTCGATCCAGCGACTTGCCGAGCCAAGGATGGCGTCGTTTTCGATGCCTCGGCCTCGAAGCATCTGACCTACGGCGCGCTTGCAAAAGCTGCGGCGAAATTGCCCGTTCCGCCTGCGGCAAACGTGAAATTAAAGGATCCGAAGGACTTCGCCCTGATCGGCACGCGTGCCAAGCGCGTGGATTCATCTATAAAGGTCGATGGGCGCGCGCTCTACGGCATCGACACGCGATTGCCGGGAATGAAGGTTGCTGCGGTTGCTATTTCGCCCGTACTCGGTGGCAAGGCGAAAACCGTGGACGAGAAGGCAGCACTGGCGGTGAAGGGCGTCCGACAGGTGATCAATATCGATGAAGCAGTTGCCGTGGTGGCGGATCACTTCGGTGCGGCGAAGAAGGGGCTCAAGGCTGCCATCATCACGTGGGACGATGGGCCGAATGGCAAGATCAGCAACGCCGACATCGTCAAACAATTGGAGGAAGAATCCCAAAAGCCGGGCGCGGTTGCCCGCAATGATGGCGATGCAGGGAAGGCTCTTGCGAAGGCGGCGCAACGGCTTGACGCCATTTATCAGGTACCTTTCCTCGCCCACGCGGCGATGGAGCCGATGAATTGCACCGTTCATCTGCAGAAGCATCGTTGCGACATCTGGGTTGGGACGCAGGCGATGGCGCTCACACAGTCTCTGGTCGTCGAACTCACCGGCCTGTCAAAGGATGCGATCAAAATTCACAATCATCTGATTGGCGGTGGCTTCGGCCGACGGCTGGAGGCGGATGGCACGGTGCTGGCCGTCAAGATCGCCAAGCACGTCGATGGCCCAGTGAAGGTGATCTGGAGCCGCGAGGAAGACATCCAGCACGACATGTATCGGCCCTACTACTTCGATCGGCTATCGGCTGCACTTGATGCGGCCGGCAAGCCAATCGCTTGGACGCATCGGATCGCCGGCTCCTCGATTACCGCTCGATATATTCCCTCTTGGTTCAAGGATGGAGTAGACCTCGATGCCGTAGAATGCGCGGTCGGGCCTTATGCGCTGCCCAATATCCATGTGGACTATGTCCGGGTCGAACCCCCTGGTGTTCGGACTGCTTTCTGGCGCGGTGTCGGACCGACTCACAATGTCTTTGTAGTCGAAAGCTTCATGGATGAGCTCTCGCATGCCGCGAAACAGGATCCTGTCGCTTATCGCAAAGAATTGCTTAGTCACAATCCGCGAGCGCTTGCTGTTCTGTCCCTTGCCGCGGAAAAAGCAGGCTGGGGATCGCAACTTCCAGCCCGGAATGGCCGCGGGATTTCGGTACAATTCGCATTCGGAAGTTACTTGTCGGCGGTCGCCGAGGTGGAAGTGGCGGCCGACGGCTCCGTCAAAGTCAAGCGGATCGTCTGTGCGGTTGATTGTGGCATGTGCGTCAATCCCGATACGGTCGAAGCACAGGTTCAGGGTGGAACGATTTTCGGGCTAAGCGCCGCGCTTCATGGCTCGATCACTTTCAAGGATGGGCGCGTCGAGCAGAGCAACTTCGATAGCTATCTGCCGATGCGCATCGACGAAGTGCCGGTGGTGGAGACGCACTTGATTAGGAACGCAGAAGCTCCAGGTGGCATCGGTGAAGCTCCGACGGCCATTGTCAGTGCTGCCGTGACTAATGCGATCTTCGCCGCCACCGGCAAACGTGTACGCAGCCTGCCGATCGATACGGATTCGCTGAAGTCGTCGTCATAGTCCTTGCCTATCCCGGCGCGCCGCAGCGTGCGCGGGGACGACGGTGCAGAGCCGAGTGGGCCCAAACGAGACGATTCCGTGGAATGCACCATTCAAGGGCTTGGCTCAGATGGTACGGCGCTGCGAGAATGGTAGCAAGAAGTGGCTGCAGGAGCGCTGGATGGATCTTGCAACGGTCGACGGGCGCGTTGCCCCCATGGGCTACGCACCGCACTGATGGCAAGCGTTGTTGACATATAAAGCGAGAGCTGACTTGTCAACTCTGCCCTCAGATCCCAGACGATCAGGTCTCGTCTGCACAATGTCCAAAAGTTGCTGGATGAGCGGTTTGTAGGCTAGCCCACTCCGGGCTCCATGGGATCTATCAGCTTAACGATAGTTGTTCCGAGCGCCTTACGAACCACGAAGAGGGGAGTGGTTTCCAATCAATGAAACGCTTCAGTATGAACTGGCGAACTGGCTCGCCGATTTTGTCATTAGCCCATTTGGAGCATAGTTAGGTTTTTAGACGAAGCAGTTCAGGCAGGGGAGATTTCGAAAAGCTCGGCGGCGGATGGTACCGCAGTGCAAGTCTGGCTCGCTTCGTCGACCGTTTCGCTGTCAAAAAGGCACTGGCGCACGGGAACGACGCTACAGTGGCCGCAAGCGAGGTCGCAAGCGTTCGAACCTGCTGCCGGTCGTCGCTCAAGCCAATCTCGACGCTGGGCAGCCGTTTGATGTCGCAGCCGACGGCCCCCGAACAGGACGCCGCAATTTGCACCTGTGCCAAGACGCTTAGTGAGATCAATTCTCGTGGCTCCCAACTCGCTTACAGTAGCCTCGAATTCAACTTCGCTTGCAGTTCGCCGACGACCTATGTAACTCGCTCACCATCGGCATCCCGTAAACGTGCTTTCCTGCCTTGAAGGGCTCCGGCCCGTGCCGCACATTGCGCCCGCCTCTCACGAGTAGTCACCACCGCTCTGCTGAGAGAGGTTGCCGAGATAGTCTCGCTTCCCGATCTTCGCTCCGAGTTGCCGCAGAATCGCGTGCGCAATCGAGATGTGGAAAAAGAAGTCCGGTAGCACGAGGTGCCGGATATAGTCGTCGCCGCCGAACCAGCCGCGAGCAATAGGCGGCGTAAGTTCGTATGTGTGGGACTGCGCACCGGCCATCTCATTCGGCTGAACATTTTGCAGGAAGGCTCGAGTCTCAGTGAGACGTTCCTTCAACGCGGGATACACTATCGGGGTGTTACGGAATGCCGGTCGATCGTGCTGCATCAAATTCGCCATATGCCTCTCGACCTTGTTACAGCTTACGGAGAATTGCTCTCCGAATGTGAGCATGTCGGGCGCGAGACGCTCGCCAAGAATTCGTCCCGCCTCAAACCCCTTGAACAATTCAAGCGCCTTAGCGTCATCGAGATAATCGTCCATCACGTTCAGTCCATGTACCATGACGGGAACTGTGATTTCGTAGACCGAGAATGACACGCTGATTTTCTCGCGCTCGTTTGTAGTCCGCACGTCAGTCGGACCCGATAGCTCGATAAGCGAAGTGAGTGGTTACCACTCTGCGCATGCGGCCGCTCAATGAAATCGTAGCCTTTGCTATCGCGCGGCGAGGCGCAACGTCTTGGAGCCTCCGCGCTTGTTCGGCCTGCGTAGCGGATCTCAACATCGGACGGGGCCGGCGTAATTGGAAATACCCTTTGGGCATGCATTTCATGATTAAGGGAAATAGTCGCGATCCGAACACACGCGCGCGCATCTTGCCCTTATCGATCAGCGAGCGAGAAGTGCGCTATACTCGCGGTGTAGGGCGGCGTAGAAAGACATGAAGGGGCGCTTCGTGATCACTGGTTTCCGTCGACTCGCAACACTTCGAAAACGCCACCCGCCTATCGTGATACGTGTCCCAGGCCATTTAGCTCCTGCGGGTGTGGAGCAGAACGATGCGCCTATCTTTCGAGTTTGTGGTAGGCCACTGCGAGGCCACCGTCGCCGAGAGCATTTCAAAGCGGCTCATGGCCGCTTGTTTCTTCCACGTACCGTCTCCTTTGCTCAGCAGACATGGGATCAGGCAATTCGGATGCCTGCGCAGACGAGGCGGCAGTAAAAAGATGCTTAGACGTTCAAGTGGGCCGTGCCCTGCCAAGGGTCTCGCCCAACGATCCGCTACTTCAACGTCGCAAGATAGGCATCGAGGTCAGCCCGGTCCGTCGGGTTCTTCAGCCCGGCGTAGGGCATCTTGTTTCCGGGAACTACCTTCTGGGGTGATTCCAGATACGCATCGAGGATCTTCGTATCCCAGACAATATCGGACTTCCTCATCGCGTCACTGTAGGGGAACCCGGGAGCCGTACCCGCCTTTCTGCCGATGATTCCTCCCAGGCCAGGCCCGACACGATTGGCCTGATCGGTAGCGTGGCACGTTGCGCAAGCTTGGAAGATGGTCTTTCCGTGCGCGGCGTCCTGCGCGTGGCCTGGATTGGCGGCGGCTCCCGCAAACAAGAGAGCCGCGAGAATCGCACGAAGTGTTCCTGCGCTGTTCATTACGAACATCCTTTTTTGATCGGGATCAGAGGTGGCGCGGCTGCGCGAATTCGTTGAGATCGTCTCCGAGTCGAAGCGGGTGGTGCGCCTAGTGGACCAATAGGCGCGGCTACAGCCAGGCCTAAATGGGTACTTTCATTGCGCATCCTTCGCCGCCCGCGGGCGTCACGGCGAATCGCGCGATAGTTTCAGTCCTTAACGGGACGGCCGCGTGCGCTCGGCCGCCCGCCACACCGAAGGATCGGATACAGGGGACAAAATGAGAAATTCCTTTTGGACATGCATTCGATAGGCGTGAGATATCGTCCAAGAGGCCTGTGGGCGCCTGCGGTCGGGCCCGACAGCGATCAGCCGTCAAAGAATGTGCTGGTACTCGAGGTGCCGTGACGTAGGACGACATAAAAAGAGCAATTCGCGATCACTCTTTCCCGTCGGGGCTGCTTCAAAACGTCATGCGCGAGCACTCCTTCCAGCTCGCGCTTCAGATAATGGATCCGGATCCAGCGCTTCGCGGGGAAACAGGTAGGAAAGCACCAAATCGGCCCGGATTGGCTTCGGTGACGGTCGCGGCCGAAACGACGAGATCGCGACAAGTGCGCGCCTTTAACCACGGTAATACTCACCCGCGCGCGGCTTTTGATCTGGAACGCGCTCATCCTACTCGCCTTACGATTCGTCGCGTACGCGTTGCGAGGGGGACCAAGCAGTCCGCGGTGACAGCACGACGTGCGGGTCCGACAACCCGTGCGTACGATCGGCCCGTGACGAAGCCATCTGGGCGATGGCGGTTCGGGGCTTCCTGACGTGCGTGGGCGTGCTTTCGCGTGAATTCATAAAGTATATCTCAAATCGTTGAGACGCCCAGCGGGCTCATTCATGTTACGGATGAATATATCTAATTCGGCTGTCACCCCTACTGGGTCAGCCGCAAGTGGCTATTTGTCCTGCGTGTTCAGTCGAAGGCAACCAAGACCGAACCAATCAAAATCCCAGATCAGGTTAAGCGCGGAAGGACCCTTCGCTCGGTCGCGAGATTGGCTGCTTGCGAGATGTGTTCTCTCGCCGTGGCGAGCTGAGCTCATGAACCTGAGCAACATAAAGGCGTTTTGGACGTGGCAGGTGAGCCATTCTGGCGTATATCGCGACAAGACCTCGACAAGTTGATGGCCACATTGGACGTCACCTTCGTCAGGCTATCGCAATGCGTGCTTGCGACGGGGGCTCACCTGGCCGTCGCCTGCGGGGATGCCACCACCATCCACTACTGTCTTCGAGGCGTCGGGTTCATTGTCCTGGACGGCGAAACGCCCATCCGCCTGACGCCGCATACACTGGTGATAGTCCCAGCTGGACGAGCAATGACAATTGTCGCCACGGAGCGCCCGACCACACTACGGAAGGTCGGCAAGGGCGGCGACGGCCTCTTCACGCCCGGCTCGTCGTACCGGCACACCATCGGCGATGGCAAGCCGACACTGGTGCTTGCGTGCGGCATGTTTCGAGCCACCTACGGCCCGGCACTGGACTTGTTCGCATCCCTTGCAACGCCCATTGTCGAGACGTTCGAGGCACATGACCAACTCGACCAGGTGATAGCCTGCGCAATAGCCGAGCTCGCGGCCCAGGACGTCGGTGTGGGACCAATGTCGGCGGTGCTGCTGAAGCTCGTGTTGCTCGCGCTGCTTCGACGTTCCTTAGTCTCGAAGAAAACCTGGGTGGAGCGCTTCGCGATCTTAAGCGACCCGCCGATCGCACGAGCTTTCGCCGAGATGGCCTCGCGCCCCTCCTTTCCGCACACCGTACAAAATCTATCGCAGGCCGTCGGTCTCAGCCGCTCAGCTTTCATGGCGCGGTTCTCCGCTGCCTTCGGTGAGGCGCCCATGTCACTCCTGCGCCGCCTTAGGATGCGCCTCGCTGCTGACCTGCTCTCAGCCAACGCGCTATCGATCGACCAAGTCGCCCTAAACGTCGGCTACCTAAGCCGGAGCAGCTTTACGCGCAATTTTCGTCGGTACTACGGCAGCGACCCTTCAGAATACCGCTCCAAAGCGCAGAGCGCACGGTCCTCAAGGGCTGCTCCAACTGAAGAT
Source organism: Bradyrhizobium sp. STM 3562 (assembly GCF_045571435.1). Lineage (NCBI taxonomy): Bacteria > Pseudomonadati > Pseudomonadota > Alphaproteobacteria > Hyphomicrobiales > Nitrobacteraceae > Bradyrhizobium > Bradyrhizobium sp. STM 3562. The sequence goes on along the minus strand of NZ_CP120694.1, from coordinate 6,860,503 downwards.
ACGATCGAGCAATCCGATGCCGCGTGAGAATCTTCGTCCGCAAGAGCGTTGGCGCCGCCGCCGGCGAGCTCATCGCGGCCTTGTGATGACACCCGAGCTCGATCAACTCAGTGCCCTCTCGGGTCGGTGCGGACGCAGGCGAGCGTCTTAGCTCGTTTGCACCGCGTAAGGTCTCTGGCTGTGGGATCGATGCGCTGTAAGCCGCTCGCCTTCTGCGTGCTCGCCGGTGCGGGCGCGCTCGCCACCTCTGGGAGCCTTACATGCGGCATTTCATTCTGGCGGACTTCGATCGACCAGTCTCGAAACCTCGCGACTTTGATAAAAGCGTCCAGCGCCGGCGAGTAGCGGCGCCCCTGCACGGCCAGCAGCCGCACCTCCCGCGAAATCGGGTCGCCTTCGAGCGGAATAGTCTTGAGCGTCGGAAGGCATGGCATGTGCTCGGGCGCGAGTACCACGCCGAAGCCAGCGGCGGCCAGGTACTGGAGGTGCAAGTCGTGACCGCTGCAGTGGCCCAGATGCGGCGGTTCCTTGGGGAAATACGACCGTTGAATCTTTGGGGCGACATCGCATCCGACGCGCTCCAGCAAGACGGTCTCGCGGAGGTCGTCAATTCCAATCGTGGGACGATTTGCGAGCTGGTGTGTCGGCGCCAGAACCGCGACGTAACGCTCTTCGAAGAGCAACCAGTCGTCGATGCGGGCGGGTATGTCCTGCACGTCCCCGACGATTGCGGCGTTGATCTTCCCCTCAAGCAGCAGGTCGATGAGCTTCTCCGCCGTGCCCTCGCGCAGCTCGACATTAAGTCCTGCGACGAACTTTGCAATCTCAGTGATCAGATCGACAATGAGCGAAGGCGAGATAGAGGGGGCGAGGCCGATCTTGAGTGGCGCGATCTCCTTGCGTTGAAATTCTTTAGCTCTGCGACGTGCCGTTTCTGCCGACGCCAGTGTGCGCGCCAGCATCGGAAGAATCTCCTTCCCGAGGTCGGTGAGCTGCGTCAGCTGGCGCTCACGATAAATCAACGGGCCCCCGAGTGCCTGCTCCAGCTTCTGGATCCCCTTGGTCAAAGCGGGCTGTGTTACATTGCACTGCTCGGCCGCGCGGGTGAAGTTAAGCGTGGACGCGACCGCGAGGAAATAGCGAACTTGATGAAGCTCCATGGGTCTCCGATAACTTGCTCCTGTCTTTGCACATGACGCCGTGACGGGGGGCCGTCGAAATGACGGCATATGGATGCCACTTGCATGCACACGTTGGAACGGCCCAGTCTATTGGTTTGGACGCACGGACACGCTTTCTGGAGGCTCTGAGAGCCGGGCTAGTGCGCAGCGAGGTCCCGTCGCGGGGTTGGTAGGAATTGAGGGTGGCGTAGTCTCCGAGGTGATCAACCTCGAATCATCCGGCGTTAGAGCGCCGGACCGGAGACCACGCCATGAGCAGCAATATCACGAAGTCGCATGCCCCGCAGTGTGAAGGAGAGACGGCTCCCCAGCTTTTCGACGATTGGTTCGATCCGATTGAAACTGCTGTGCGAGAACGAGCGCGGGAATTTATTGAGGAATTGATCCGCGGTGAGCTTGATGCGGCCCTTGCCCGTCCGCGCTACGAACGCACCAGGAAGGTCGGCCATGAGGGAAAGCCCGGCATGGCGGGTCATCGGCACGGCAGCCGGCCGCGATCGCTGATCGGCAGTTTCGGGCCGATTGAGATCGCGGTCCCGCGGGCGCGGCTCAACACGGCCGACGGTAAGACCACCGAGTGGAAGAGCCAGTCGCTACGGGCCTACCAGCGCCGCACGCTGGCCGCCGATGCGCTGATCGCCAGCTGCTGCCTGGCCGGCACCAACACGCGCCGTGTGCGCCGCGCGCTCAGCGCTCTGTTCGCCGGCGCCGTCGGCAAGGACACGGTGAGCCGGGTGTGGCGCAAGGTGAAGAGCGATTGGGACGCCTGGAATGCCCGCTCGCTGGCCGAAGAACCGATCGTGCGATTGATCCTCGACGGCACCGTGGTGCGAGTACGGCTCGACCGCAAGGCGACAGCCATCTCGCTGCTGGTCGTCATCGGGGTGCATGCGGACGGTCAGAAGGTGTTGCTCGCGATCAAGAGTATGGGCAGCGAGAGCACCGAAGCCTGGCGTGCTGTGCTCGACGATCTCATCCGCCGTGGGCTGCGCCGTCCCGAATTCCTCATTGTCGACGGCGCGCCCGGGCTTGAGACTGCAATTGCCGCCGTGTGGGATGGCGTGCCGGTGCAGCGCTGTACCGTGCACAAGCACAGGAACCTGCTGGCGCATGCGCCCGAGCGCCTGCACGAGGAGATCACCGCCGACTACAATGACATGATCTACGCGGCGACGCGTGAGGAGATCGAGGCGCGACGCAAGGCCTTCATCCGCAAATGGCGGCTCAAGCATCGTGCGGTGGCCGACAGCCTGCAGGAAGTCGGCGACCGTCTCTTCACCTTCACCCGACTGCCGCCAAGTCAGTGGAAGAGCGCACGCACAACGAACGCCATCGAGCGGCTGCACGAGGAGTTCAAGCGACGGATCAAGACGCAGACCGTGTTGCCATCAGCGGACACCGCGGCAATGTTGTTCTGGGCCTTGCTCGCCTCCGGCCAGATCAACATGCGCAAGGTCGATGGCTGGAAAACACTTGCCACAAAGCCCATCGATCAGCCAATTGACCTCGCCGCGTAATCAGATAGCTTCACGATGTCGGAGGCTGCGCCACTCCACATTCCAACCACATCCCGGACGGCACCCGCAGCGAGGTGGGCGGAGCTCCCTGACGAGGAATCGGCAAATGCCCTGCGGCAGGCTTTATGGTCTTTTTCCCCTCACGAAGAGCGCATTCAGTTCGATCGAGCCGAAACCCCATTCAGGCAGCACCCGTACCGAGCTGCCCAGTCTCCAGCTGCTCGCACGCTGATTTCGCTCGACGCGGCAATCCCTAGCCCGGCGACGGCGCTTGCTGTGGCTCCTTCGCTGGTGGTGATCGCGAGCTGACTCTCAACGCGCTCGGAGGCGACACGGCCGTCTTTTCGTAAGGAGAAGTCGGCGATGAGTGCGCCGGACTGACGATCACCGAGTGGTGCGTGAGGTCCGAGAGCGTGTCGGGCGCGCGTGCTCTCGTAGTCCAGAGGGGCCACGAGTACCCTCGGAAGCTGTATGATTGATCCTTCTACATTTTAGGAAGAATGAGGGATTTGCCCGCCGTACCCGCCACGGCGGCCGCCGCTTAAGGGCCAGCTAGAGGCGAAAATCCGCGTCACGAATCTGATCCGAAAGTTCCATTTGGCCGATCCTCATCGACGAGTGCGCCCTCTCCCCGCGGGAAGGCGTGCCTCAGCCCTTCCAGCGACGGTCGGCTGGCAACTCCAAGACGAAATGTAGTTTTTCTTTCAACCGGCCTCATCGAAAATATGGAACCTATCATCGTCCGCTCATCGTGCACGGGCCGAAAATCGGTTTCGCGCGAAGGTGCGAGCCTGATTGCGAAGCAAATCCCGCATGGATTGCGGGCGTCCGACGGAAGGAAAGCAGTCGCAGGATGTCGAAGCGGACGAACTCTACGATTTGTTCGAGTGCATTAAACCTTCGGATCGTCGTCCCGCGCCCTTTTGGGTGCCCGAGCTCAACCGGCGCTCAATTGAGCCGCTCGTGACAATCGCCTTAGGCTTGGCGCAACGGAGATCAAAGAAAGACCTGGATGCGTTATCGCCCGGCCGAAATGTAAGTCCCTCGCAACACCTGCCATTCTGGAGCCTGATCATGAGAAGAATCACTGTTCTCGTCGCCTCTGCTCTGATCATTGCATCTACTAATGCCGGGCCTGCCGCAGAGTCCAACTTAAACAAGGATGTTAACACCGCTCGCGCGGCCTTGGCGACGGTGCACAGCAAACCCGCCAATGCGGCCGACAAAGACGAGTCTTGCCGCGTCTACGTCGCCTCATTCTATCAGTCCGCGGTGCTGCGGCAAGCCGCTGCTGGCGGCGTCGACGGCGCGAGGGTGTTAACTGCGCTCGATTCCGTGATCAATATTTTCAACGATCTGTTGGCGCCGAAATGCGGCGGTTGACCCTCACTGTTCTCTGGCAAGGACAATGGGCGCGGGGCGGCAGATGATCGTATTCCCGTTGACAACCCCCTGGATATGGTTTGAGGCCGCCATGGCAGTTCACTCAATCACCAACACTACACTCCACAATTTGGTGGCAGGTCCCACGATCTTTATCTGCGATGAGTGCGTCGATCTCTGCAGGGACATTATCCGCGAGGAGCACAAGTCCTCGCTGGTCAAGTCGCGCGACGGCATTCCGACGCCGAAGGAAATCTGCAAGGTGGTTGATGACTACGTCATCGGGCAGAGCCATGCGAAGAAGGTCCTGTCGGTCGCGGTGCACAACCACTACAAGCGCCTCAATCACCAGACCAAGCACAACGACGTCGAGCTCGCGAAGTCGAACATCCTGCTGGTCGGTCCGACCGGCTCGGGCAAGACGCTGCTCGCGCAGACGCTCGCCCGCATCCTGGACGTGCCGTTCACGATGGCTGATGCGACCACGCTGACCGAAGCCGGCTATGTCGGTGAGGACGTCGAGAACATCATCCTGAAGCTGCTCCAGGCCGCCGACTACAATGTCGAGCGCGCCCAGCGCGGCATCGTCTATATCGACGAAATCGACAAGATCAGTCGCAAGTCCGACAATCCCTCGATCACGCGCGACGTGTCCGGTGAGGGCGTGCAGCAGGCGCTGCTGAAGATCATGGAAGGCACGGTGGCTTCGGTCCCGCCGCAGGGCGGCCGCAAGCATCCCCAGCAGGAATTCCTGCAGGTGGATACCACCAACATCCTGTTCATCTGCGGCGGTGCGTTCGCTGGCCTCGAGAAGATCATCTCGGCCCGCGGCCGGTCGACCTCGATCGGTTTCGCCGCCCAGGTGATGGCGCCGGAAGATCGCCGGACGGGCGAGATCTTCCGTCACGTCGAGCCTGAGGATCTCCTGAAGTACGGCCTCATCCCTGAGTTCGTCGGCCGCATGCCCGTCGTGGCGAGGCTCGAGGATCTGGACGAGACCTCGCTGAAGAAGATCCTGACCGAGCCGAAGAACGCGCTGGTGAAACAGTACCAGCGGCTGTTCGAGATGGAGAACATCGAGCTGACCTTCGCCGACGAGGCGCTTGGCGCGGTCGCCCGCAAGGCGATCGAGCGCAAGACCGGCGCGCGTGGTCTGCGTTCGATCCTCGAAGCGATCCTGCTCGAGACCATGTTCGACCTGCCGGGCCTGGAAGGTGTGGAAGAAGTCGTGATTTCCCGCGAGGTCGTGGAGGGCACGGCGCGGCCGCTCTACATCTACGCGGATCGCTCGGGGCGCACGGTGGGAAGCAGCGCTATAGCGTACTAACTCGACCGGGCCAAACGACTGACGCCTACAACATCCGATCCGTTACTTGTTCTTCCCCCTCGTTTGCTACTGCTCCGGTGCCCAAATCGACGTCAACGAACCTAAATCGCTAAATAGTACGATAATGTACTGTGATAGGAGTGAAACATGGGTGATGTCATTCGATTTGCACCAAAGTCGGAGCGAGAGCGAGCTCGCTTTGTTCGAGAAGCTCGAGCGATTTATGACAGCGTCTTCCCGCCGTCTGAATGCGCCTGCGACCAGCCGGACAATGCATGCGCAAGCCACATGCGCGTGGACGCAGACATCGATCACGGGATGGGGGCGCATCATGATCGCGATCATCGCCGTACTCTGCAGCTTGTCTTCTCCCGCAAATTGCCACGAGCAGACCGTCACCACCTCGAACTTCGCTGACATCTCGATGCAGTCCTGCCTGATGGGCGCACCGCAGCTTGCCGACTGGATGAATCAGCATCCGACCGAGCGCCTCGCAGCATGGCGCTGCGTGCTCGGTAAAAGGGATGGCAGGGGCGCTTAGGGTCCCCGGGGCCGATTTTGTTCCTCAAATAGTTTCGCGACTCCGCGCTCGATCCGCGAGGAGTCAATTTGCTTGGGTCCAGGCCGGCATGAGGAAACTCGCCAGGACTGGGATGAGATAAGCGCGGCCGAGCTCGACCAAGGCGGTCATGATCAGTTTTCTGGTCGGAGCGAAGTATTCGCCGTAGGCGGCAGCTAAGCTGTCACGTCAGCGACATACAGATGACCACCTGTGCGCCCGCCGTGGCTCTTTGGCCATCTCCAGTGACGATGTGGATGCCCACGACGCCGCGACGATGTCATGCCCTGGAATAGAACGATCTTCGAGCTAATGATGCCTATGCCGCCGATCACTATCTCCACAGGTTACTTTTCCTCGACGGTCGCGGGACGGTCATATTGTTTCGAAACGCCACCGAGGAGCTGCAAGCACGTCCAGTAGAAAGTAAAGAAAGAAACTTCGTAAACGCGCCCATGGAAGCTCCCACCGTCGCGATTGAGGCGTCGCAGGTTAAATTCGACGGCATGGACCGCTTCCGCCCTACGACGAAAGACCTTCGCTCCTCTTAAGTCCTAAGGGCATTTGATGAGCGCGCTAAGCGCCTTGTCATCGGTGTCGAGGCAGTAGACAGCGAGCAGCCTCGCGCCCGAACTCACATCAGCGTGGGGCGGCCATCGATAAGGCTGCGCTGGGTGGGCGATCGAGATAGTGGTTCGGATGTTCGCGGACTTTCTACCTCTGGGTACCGACCGGTCTTTTTTGCGGAGCCCGCACTTATGCCCCGATGGGCTTCACACCGTACTTTTGATAGTAGGTGCTCCTGATTTCATCCTGACTTCGAGGAGGGCGAGCGAAGACATGGGCTGGAGATAGCAACGGGCTGATTGAAGTGGTTTCGATTTTGACAACGTGATCGACAGGATACTCTAGGCCATTCGTCGCCCGAACCCAGTCGGCGATCATCAAGGACTCGCCATCTTCTGGCGGCAGTATCAACGCACGGCCCTTGAATCGGTAGCCGCGCCTCTGGAAGATGTCGACTACGTTAATTTCGACAGCGGGATTGCGCTCCAAGTTCAATATCGTCCGAGGCGAGGCGATGTCAGCGAAGTACAGAACGCCGTTTCTTACCGTCAAAGACGCCTTCGGGGAAAGATTTGGCGTTCCATCCTCGTTGACTGTCGCCACAAACGACAATATCGCCTGCTTGATGATTGCCTCCATGTCGGCAGTGATTTCAATCATAGATACCATCTCCTTGTTCTTCGCGAGCGCTTCTAGCCAGCTGTCACTTGCAGCCCGCGTTGCACCGCCGGCCGAGCGAGGCCACGGGTGAGCCACGCCTGCACATGAAGAAAGCGGTCGAAGCCGACGAGATCGCGTGCTTCGTAGAAGCCGATCAAATTGCGCACCCAGCCGAGCAGCGAAATGTCGGCGATGCTGTAGTCGGCCCCCATCACCCAGTTCCGGTCCGCGAGCCGTTGGTTCAGGACACCAAGCAGCCGCGCTGATTCGGTCGCGTAGCGGTCGCGCGGGCGCTTGTCTTCATAGGCCTTACCGGCGAATTTGTTGAAGAACCCGACTTGGCCGAACATCGGCCCGACTCCGCCCATCTGCCACATCACCCACTGGATCGTTTCATAACGGGTGTTTGGATCGGCCGAGATGAATTGTCCGGTCTTGTCGGCAAGGTAGAGGAGGATCGCGCCCGATTCGAACAGCGCGAGCGGTGTTCCGCTAGGCCCATCAGGGTCGTAGATTGCGGGAATCTTTCCGTTGGGGTTGAGCGCGAGAAAGGCCGGGTCGTGGGTTTCGTTCGCCATGATGTCGATCCGGTGCGGCTCGTAAGGAAGGCTCGTTTCCTCAAGCATGATGCCGACCTTCACTCCGTTGGGCGTGGAAGTGGAAAAGAGTTGGAGCCGATCGGGATACTGCGCCGGCCAGCGCGCAAAGATTGCATGATCAACGGTCACTTTCTTCCTCCTAGATAAGCGGGCCGCGCCGGGCCGGGGCAAAGGCGAATCCTCCGCCAGGAGGCGAGCCGAGCTAGCATGGGTACCCAGGCACGACTTTGGACATCAGCTGAGAGACGACGGGATGGATGGGCACTGCTTGCCCCACGCACCGGCCCGCGGGGAAAGCGCCGACAATGCATGTGTGAGGGGAGAACCGCTCGCCTTCGCTGCTTCCTCACGGACGAACTCGGATGATCGTTTTCCCGCTGATCCGCCGCGTCGGATTGAAGGCGGCGACTGCCTCGTCAAGGGTCGCGATGTGGCCGATGTTTGTACGCAGTCGTCCGTCCCGTACCCGCTGGACGATCTCACCCAGTTGCGCGCGATCGGATACCAGAACAAAGTCGATCGCCAAGCCGTCGGCGGGCCGCGCTTCGGTCGGCCCGGCGATGGTTACCAACGTTCCTCCGGCTCGAACCAGGCCGGCGGACCGCTTACCGATCTCGCCCCCGATGACGTCGAAAACCAGATGGACTCCGCCGACGCCTTCGAGATCGTCGTTCTCGAGGTCGACGAACTCCTGCGCGCCGAAGTCGAGCGCTTTCTGACGGTCGGCGGCACGTCCCGTGCCGATGACGTAGGCACCGGCCTCTCGTGCGAGCTGCGTCGCCATCGAGCCGACCGCGCCGGCCGCGCCGTGGACGAGAACGCTCTGCCCCGCCTGAAGGCGACCGTGCTCGAACAGTCCCTGCCAAGCAGTCAGGCCTGGCATCGCCACGGCCGCCCCCACCGAGAACTCGACGTCGCCTGGCAGCGGTGCGAGATTGCGTGCCTCCACTGCCACATACTCAGCCAGGGTGCCGCCGCGATACGAGTCCGAGAGACCGAACACCCGTTGTCCTACCGACAGTCCGGTCGTGCCATAGCCGAGAGCGGTGACAATACCTGCCAGCTCCTGGCCGGGAATTATCGGCGACCGGTCACGGTCGAGGCGATCGGTCCAGGTCGAAGGCCACGTCAGCTCGCCCGAGGTGAATCCAGACGCATGAACCTGAACGACGACGTCATTTATCGCTGCCTGCGGCTCGGGTCGCTCCACCAGCTTCATCCCGGCCGTTCCGGCAGCCTGGTCCGTCACAACGATCGCTTTCATGGGAATGATCTCCTCTGTCATTCGTCTCATTGCTGGGTATGTTGCGGCGATAATCTGCGCTTCAATCCGGATAAAGCGGCGCCCAGGACAGCGACGATTCTCATGACACTGTTCCCTGTACTGGTGAACCGCTAGCGGTCGAGCCGTCGGACGCGCTTTTCCCGGTCCTGTCGGTGTGCGGATTGCGTGCACCGAGAAGGGTAAACAGGGTGGCCACGGCGGCAAGTCCGGCGTATCCGAGCGTGATCTGCGGAAGCGAGAGCAGGTTAGAAAGTTGCCCGGAGATGAGGCTCGGAAAGGCGGCGCCGCTGTAGCAGAGAAGGTAGATTGCGCTGAAGATTGGTGCCCGTTCGGCGAGCGTGCTGCCGTGCAGCAAGCCGCGTGTGGCGGCGCTGATGGCGATGCCCTGGCCGGCACCGGCGACCATGGTCGCGGTGATGAACAACACCAGTCTGCCGGCTAAGATTGCAGTGCTGATGCCGATCATTCCGGCCACGAAGGTGATCATACCGACGCGTTGGGCTACCGCGGATGTGAACCAGCCACCTATGGGAGCGCCGAGAACGCTGGGGGTCATATAGGCAGCGAACACTAGCCCGAGGATCAACGGGCTGCGGGTGTGGAGTTCATCTTGTACAAGCGCAGGCATGAACGCTTGGTAGAAACCCCCGCTGGCCCAAGTAGCCAGAAACACCGCCGCCGCGACAGGGAGCAGATGCCTAACCCGCGCCGGTACGCTGACCTGGGGTAACAGCGATCGCCAAGCGCCCGGAGTCGGAGTTGCTGTTTCCGGACTGATTGCGACGAGTGCAACAGACAGTAATAGGAGGCAAACGCAGACGAAATAGATGAGTTCGCGCGGCCAGGGGCCGAACTCAACAAGCGCGCCGGATGCTATGGCGCCGATAGCGACGCCGAGCATCGGTCCTTGGCTGGTGACAACGGACGCCAACCATTCCGGTCTGCTGGGTGCTGCATCGACGATGTAGGAGGTCAGGCTGCTGCCAGCCAACCCGGTGCCGAGGCCCACGAGGAGCCGACCGGCCAGCAGGGTGTCGATGTCGTGCACATTCAGCAACAGCAGACACCCCAGCAGGAGAAGACCGAGGCTAGTGATCGCAGTGACCCGGCGGCCCAGATGATTGGAAAGCCGTCCCAGTACCAACAGTGCGGTTATGGTGCCGACGGCGTACGCGACGACGGCCATCGAAATACCGGCGTTAGTGAACCCATCTTCTGTTCGGTAGGTGTTGTAAAGGGGGATCGGAGCGGCCGCAGCAGCGAATGAGACCACCAAGGAAACTACCGCTGATAAAAATGCCAGCGGGAGCATTCCGCTCCGGTGAGACTGGCTGATCACTGGTGGCAAGTTTTGCATCGAGTAGCGAATCGATCGTCTTCCAAAGAATTCGGGCGCGCAGGTCCGAGTTCTCCGGTTGGTTTGCTTCACTAGTTGGCGGTGATATCGGCGCCAAGCTGACGAGTGGCTTCATCGCTGAGAGCTGCCACAGCCGTCCTTTGGTTATTGTCGATCAGGTACTGCCATCGTCGATCCGCGCGGCGTACGACGCCGCTCGCTGAGCCTCCAACGTATTTGCGACTTAGACCTTTGCCATCAATTGACCGATCCAGCACGATCAAGGCGAAATCGCCGGCAACGTACACATGACGCGCGCTGGCCTTGAGCGGCAAACCGTGCTTGAGATCGCACTCGAGTCGGGCAGCGATTTCGGTGGTAGTAGTTCGTCCTTCACTCGTGATGAGAATGGGCTTTGGGTCACGTACTGGCATCATCGCGCTGACCTTGTCGGAGTGAAAACGCTCAAGCAGCGACGTGAGAATGTCGTCAGGTTTGGAAGCGAGCGGATTGGATCCGGACATCAGGGGTCTCCTGCTCGTGTTGGCTGAAACGATTGTCCTGGTCGTTATTCGACTGAGTGGCTGTCAAAGTCGCAGCGCGGCACGAAAGTTTCCAATAGCCAGTACTTATGGTTTCCATAGCGGGGAGAATTGTGCGGCGACAGTCCTCAATCCCGTTCTTAGATCAAGGCAAGTCGCTTAGCTGACGTCGCGACGCTACGGCCGCGCTTCGTCCCCGAGCTACCCCGTTGTTCGGAAGCCAGACCCACGAAGGCAGAGAGATCCTGCTCTCCGGACAGGTTGACGCGATTGCGATCGATGACTCCGGAGCTGTCGACGCGGTCGTCGATTGGATTGCCCCTATTAAAACGAGTGAGAACGCGCTCATCCTGAGCTCAGCAGCGCCTGGCCAGGTCGTCCAAGATCTGGCTGAACCACATAGTCAGCTGATGACGGCTCTTCTTGCGCAGATGGATTCAGCGAAGGGGATCGAGGGGGCCTTCAACAACACCCGAAACGCGGTGTGGGACCAAGGATGAATGAGCCCAAACTCGCGTCGAAAATAGCCTAGGTTCCCTTGATTTGCTGGACAGGCGCCTCTCGGTTTCATGCCCAGAAAATGCCTGTCTGCTTGTTCTTCGTCGGAATCGTTCTAAACTTGCGAGGGTCAAGAACGGGCCCCAAGTCTTGGAGTTCATCATGCAGGGCGACCCGAAAGTCATCGAGTATCTCAACAAGGCACTGCGTCACGAGCTCACGGCAGTTAATCAGTACTGGCTGCACTACCGCTTCCTGAATAATTGGGGTCTCCTAGAGATGGCTAAGGTCTGGCGCAAGGAGTCCATCGAGGAGATGGAGCACGCTGACAAGCTCACCGACCGCATCATCTTCTTCGATGGTTTCCCAAACATGCAGGTGCTCGATCCCCTGCGCATCGGCCAGAACGTCAAGGAGATTATCGAGTGCGATCTCGCCGCGGAGATGAGCGCGCGTGCCCTCTATGAGGAAGCGGCGACCTATTGCCACAGCGTAAAGGACTACGTCACGCGCGACCTCTTCGAGGAGCTGATGAGCGATGAAGAACATCACATCGACTTCCTCGAAACCCAGCTCGATCTAATCGGCCGCATCGGCCTCGAGCTCTACACGCAGAAGCACGTCGGCGGGCTCAAGACCGAAGGGCACTGAATTGCTGCGCCGTCCACGGCAATCGAAGAGTGTGGCGACGAGCAGCTGTAGCGATTGGTGCGGCTCGCGCTTCAGTTGTGCTCGATCGCACGCGACCGTGCGCTTTAGCGAGCACGACGTTCCAGCGCCGCGGATGCCGGTTCATCGGGGACTTGGTTTCGCCACCGGCAAATGATGAGTTTTCCATGATTGTCGACCGGGTCCGTGCGACGAATGGCCCCGGGGTATTCCGTCCATCCTCTCGTCAGAATTGAAACCACTTCAATTTCACGGCTTCTTTCTCCACTCATGTCTTTGCTGGTCCGCCTTGGGAGCCAGGATGAGATCAGGAACACATATCGTGGGAAATACGAGCTGATCTCCGGGCCGTAGTAATCAGAAGCGCTCTCGGCGCAATACGGTATGCTGCGTGGCAATTCAGGTTTTCGAGGTCTTATGTCTCAAGTCGACTGGTTGAGTCATCTCCTGCAAATCATCACCGTTACCGGCCAACTTGAGGTCCGCTGCGCCTACGGCGCACCATGGCGAATTATCTGGCCCAGGGCAGCGGCGAACGAGATCCCGTACCATGTCATAGTCAAGGGCCGCGCCATTTTCGAAGATCCTGATTCGAGGACGGTGCAGGAGCTTGGGAGCGGGGATATCGTGCTGCTCCCTCACGGTTCGGCGCATGTGCTGCACGACGGCAGCGGCGAAACGCCGATCAGGACGCACCAAAGCAGGGCTTCCGCAGGATGGATGTTGAGCGAGAACGATGAAGCGGGTGAGCGACTCGATCTGCTGTGCGGAAGATTTTTCGTCGTGCCACCGCATGATCGATTGGTCCGCAACTACCTGCCGGCAAACCTAGTCGTGCGGGCTCTGAAAAGCGACGGAGAACAGGACATCCCGTCGGCATCGAGTCAACTTTCTGGGCTGGTCGCTCTAATGCGAATGGAGTCCTCAGGCGACAGAGCGGGAGGACGCGCCATTCTCAACGCGCTGTCTTCGGTCCTATTCACGCTCGTTCTACGCGCCGCGAGCGAAGCCGGAAAATCCAGTGAAGGCTTGTTGGCCCTTGCTGGCCATCCGAGATTGGCACCGGCCATTACGGCGATGTTCGCTGATCCGGCGCGACCTTGGAAGCTTCCCGACCTAGCCGATCTATGCGGCATGTCACGCGCGACATTCATGCGCCAGTTTCAGGATAAGTTAGGTCGCTCCGCCCTCGACTTGTTGACCGACCTTCGCATGAGCATGGCCGCCAACGAGCTCAAGAAGCCAGGGATCAGCACCGAAGCTGTGGCTGAGACGGTCGGGTATCAATCCGTTTCGGCATTCCGGCGTGTGTTTGCGGAGAGGATGGGGATGACGCCAGGGGAATGGCGCCGACTGGCGCACAATGGCGATGAGTCTGGGTCGTCACCAGAATGATCCTTTTGAGCATCAATTTGAGCCAATAGAGGCTCGAAACGATCAAACCCAGCGGTAAATTGGCTCCGTCATCACTTGATAACGGAGCACCCCAATGAACAACACCGCTACAACCGCTGCCTATCACGAAAACACCCGCTGGCTCGCGGGCCCGCTGCCGACAAATGCCGTCATCGAAACCATACTGAGCCGCAGTGCGGCGAAGTACCATGACTCGACCGCTACCCTGAGCGATGATCAGATCCGCGACCTGGTGCGGATCGGTACTTCAGCCCCGACTTCCTTCCATCTGCAGAACTGGCGCTTCGTCGCCGTGCGCTCACCCGAAGCAAAAGCGCGGCTGCTTCCGATCGCCTGGAATCAGCCCGCGATCACCGAAGCAGCCGTGACCTTCATCATCATCGGCCAATTGGCTGATGCCAGCACCGTGCCTGCGCGCCTGGCGCCCGTCGTGGAAGCCGGAATCATGTCGGCGCATCTGGTGCCGGAATGGGAGGGGCCTGCGCGCGGCCTGTACGACGATCATCCGCAGCGCCAGCGCGATGAGGCCGTACGCTCCGCAACCTTCGGGGCCGCAGCCATCATCTATGCAGCCCGCTCGCTGGGCCTGGGGTCGACACCGATGATCGGCTTCGATGCAGAGGCCGTGCACAAAGAGTTCGGCCTGGCCGAAGACGAAGTCCCCGTCATGCTGCTGACCGTCGGGCCGGAGCGTCCTGGCAACTGGCCGCAGAAGCCGCGCCTGCCCGTGGCCGATGTGCTGCACTTCGCATAACCAACCCCGCAGTGAATCATTCAAGGAGAAATATCATGGCCAGAGCTGCTGCTCTGAAGCCGGAACACGTGCCGGCCGATTCGAAACCAACCCTCGATATCTTCACCAAGAACATCGGGTTCACGCCAAACATGATGGCGACCTTCGCGCAAAGCCCGATCGCGTTCAACGCATGGGCCGCTCTGCTCGGCTCATTGAGCAAGGCGCTCGACGTCAAGACACGCGACAGCATCGGCCTCGCCGTCTCCGAGGTGAACGGCTGCAACTACTGCCTGACGGTGCACAGCTTCACTGCGGAGCATATGGCCAAGCTACCGGCCGACGACATCATTCTCGCGCGAAAGGGTCACGCAACCGACCCGAAGCGGGATGCCGCCGTCCAGTTTGCACGCAAGATCATCGAGAGCCGTGGTCATGTCACAGACGCCGATCTGCAAGCCGTCCGCGATGCTGGCTACACGGATGCGAATATCATGGAGATCGTCGCGCTCGTGGCCATGTACTCGCTGACGAACTTCTTCAACAACGTGTTCCATCCCGACAAGGACTTCCCCGCCGTCGCACCGGCCGGGTCGATCTGAGTCTGCCAGTGGTATCAATCGCCTCCAAGGAGCTATGGAGGCGGTTGATGCAAGAGCTTCTAGCCATTTGGATCCCTCGCATGAATATCCTCCATATTGATAGCAGTCCTCGCCCGAAATCGCATAGCCGTGAGCTTTCGGCGGCGATCGTCAAGAAGCTTCTTCAGGTTGCGCCCGATGCGAGCATCAGGCGGCGTGATCTTGGAGCTGATCCTCTGCCTCACGCCACGGCTGACTACGCGGATACGCTGTCATCGCCGGCCACACTGGCGGCACCGCTGAAGGGCGCTTTGGACCTTGCCGAAACGCTCATTCGGGAAGTCGAGGCGGCTGATGTGATTGTCATTGGAACGCCAATGCACAACTTCACCATCCCTTCGGTTCTCAAAGCGTGGATCGACCAGGTCCTGCGCGTCGGCCGCACAATGGAGTCAACGCCCGTTGGGAAGGTGGGAATGCTTCCGGATCGTCCGGTTTTTATCGGCGTCGCTTCCGGCGGCGTCTTTACCGGAGAGCGAGGAAATCAGCCTGATTTTCTCACGCCCTATCTGACGCTGGCACTGAACTCTATTGGGCTAAAGACGCTGCTATTCCTTCCGCTGCAGGCCACCGCGTTTATTGAAGAGGGCCAAGCTCCGCTAGCGAGCGAGAAGGTAATTGACGCTATCGACTTGACAGTCGTGCGAGAGCTTCGAGACGTCGCTGCTTGATCAGCCGTGCTCTCGAGTATCGCCAGACCGTATCGCAATGCTCTCCGTGCTCTGGACTAAGTCGCACCGGCGGCATTCTGAGGGCCCATGGCAAGCTTGACGAGCGCCCGTTTAATCTCCGGCTCTCCCCCGCGGGACTATCAACACGAGTCTTCCGATGATTAGTACGCTTCCGCAAATCGGCGACAGGATCACCGACAAATCAGCATCGCCCGATGAAAGCACCGTTCGAGACTGGATCGGAGCAGATGGCTTCGAATACTCGGCCAAGCTGCGGTCCTGGATCGATGAATCCTACCCCGAAGTTTTCGCGCCGGATTGGCTCTACGGTGGAAAGAACCGCGGTTGGTCCCTGCGTTACAAGAAGACCAAGGCGTTCTGCCACCTGGTGCCGGAATTCCGACGAGTTTCAGCTGTGGTGGTCATGGGTAGAGCAGAGCGAGAAAAGTTTGAGGAGCGGCGCTATGTTTGGCACCCGCAATTGATCAAACTCTACGATGACGCGAAAACATACATCGACGGAAAATGGCTAACGATTGCTGTCGCATCGGCAGATGATCTGCATGATGTGACGAACCTTCTGACTATGAAGCGCCCGCAAAAGTCGCGCGGTTGAAGGTCACAGGAATGCTGGTTTGCCGGCGATAGCTCCAAGGATACGAAGAGTATATGAGTCTTTCTGCTTCAATCGGAGTCTGCCGCGCCGCCCCCGCGCCAAGCAGCAGCCCAACGCCGCCTGCCTTCACGCCCGTCGCAGGCTCCTGCAGCCGGCTGGAGGGCTCCTGGCGGCTAGGCAGACTTCGCGACCAGCATTGCCTGTTAGACGCTCACTGATTGGCTCATGCGTGCCGATACAGAATGATTGGAACGCCCGGAGCAAATTGGCTCAGGAAGTCGAAGTCCGGCTCGCACAGCGGGCCGGCGTGGCTCGTGCCAAGAAAATTGCGATGCTCGGGCGTCGACATACCCCCGCTGTGACTCGAACCCACGACCGGTCGACAGGGCGAGATGGTCGCGGGATCTGACCACCGATTGACCACCGAAACGACGGGAACAAACGGCGATAAAGGTGGTCAATCGCGAGCAACTTTCATTGTTTTTGTTGATCTTTTCGGCCGCTATTTACGTTCGGGACGCAGGGATCGTAGGTTCGAATCCTACCACTCCGACCAGTAATCATTGGGTTTTTTCTGATCGCTGGCTGGTCCCGAGTCAACCACCGATCCAAGCATCCCAGCATACCGGTCCCTTTGGCCGAGGTGGCCGCCACGCCCCGGGGCAAAGGCGTCGCGCGGGAACCCCCGCGGCCATGTCCAGGAACCCGGATCCAAGAACCCGGGAGCTTGCGAAAGCGCTTCCCCCGCGCCGCATCGGGGCGCGGCCATATTCGGACGATCCGCGTTGGCCCTAACGCCGGTCGCGAGACCGGCTTCAAGCGCCAGGTTGAGAACTTCTCCTCTGGCGTTGAACTCTGTCGTGGCGCGCGAGGTTCAATCGACGAGAGCCTGTCAGGTTACGGGAGGCCCGGATGAAGGTGGCGCTGTTATCGCTGGCACTGCTTGGGGCGGAATTGGCAATACCGGTCGCCGATCGATTCCCGAAATTGAACGTGGACGCGCTGTGCAAGGGCAGGTCGGCCGAGGACAAAGCCATGCGGATTTCCGAGGTGCAGAGCGTTGCGGATTGTATTCGCGACGAAACGGCGGCCAGGGAGAAACTCAACACGATCTGGCGAGGAGCTTCCGGTGCGGTTCGCAACCGCTGCCACAGTGAAGCGGTCGCGTTGGGCAGCCTCAGCTACCTTGATCTTCTCACCTGCATCCAAATGGCCGACGATCTCAAAAAACCAGCACCTGCCACGGCGTCCAAAGCACCGAGCAAGGACCGAAGAACGAAGTAACTGGGGCCAAGTCCCCCTTTGCGCGCTTTTACGCGATCCGCGAGTTGCTCGAATTCCGTTCGAGATCAAGCTAAATCAAGTATTGGCCGTGTAAGGTAAAGAAGAGATTCCCGGTTATCCATTAAATTATTAGTATAAATCTGGAATAAACGCAGGCGAGTACTACGTAGGCGAAGGCTGCCCGCCGAATTGGTGCGAGCACGCCGTTATTTCGTTACCGGACCATCGGGTGCCCCCAGCCGTCTTGATCATGGTCCCGCATCGGCGGATCGGTCCGTGGGGGCACCGCGCCCGGCCAAGCAAATCACGTTGGAGGCCGGGTGTGACTGCATCTTTCCGCGCGCGCTCGCGTCTTTTGCGAGCGGCTCGCTTCCCCGGGTCGGCGCCGCTGGTAACGCGATGTGGCTCCTCACGCTGAAATCACGCTGGTCTGCGCATGATCCCGCATTGAGGGTATTTTTGCCGTTTGATGCAGGGGGAAAGAAGACAAAAAATGAGTGCTGAGTCGGTCATTTACTATTTGAACCGTCAGCCGGAAGAGGATCCGGTCGAGGAAACGGAGTGGCTTTTTTCGGCTTTGGGGCAATACACCGGTGCGGAACTGCGTGAGCTGCTTTATGTCGCGCAGGAGCCGGATTTCTTTGAACTGATGCGCGGACTGTTTGGGCTCTCCGATGGCAGTCGGGCTGCTCTACAGTCTTTCCTGACCGCGACCGATCCCCGCTCCACCAGGGTGACGATCGACGCCGACGGCAGATGCATCCTTCATCGCGACACGCTCGAGCCAAAGGCGAAACCGCCGCTCAAGATCGTCTCCTAAAGAAGCACGATAAGATCAGGTTGAACCGTTATCGCGCTTCTGAGGTTCTTGTTTGACCACGATTTTTCGGAAGAGCCGCCGCACATTTTGCGCTAACGCGGCGGCTTCGGGTCCGGATCATGCCCGAGGCCCGCAATAGCGCTTCGGCTCCATCCATGTCCCTTGGAGTGTGATGCGTTCGCGTTTGTCGGATTTTTGTTTCGCCTTGCGCTGACGCCGCTGCCTGTTCGAGAGGAACGGCCTGCAGTGCTCAGGCCGTGGCGCGCAACGGCGTCCTTTGCTTTGGTTCGCTGGCGGGGAAGAACTCGCCGATCCAATTGGCGCGCATGGCTTCGATGTGCCAGGCCATCGCTTCAGCCGAGGCCGGCGCGGGGTCGGGAATGTCCTTGCGGATCTCCCTGCCATCCAGCCAGCCGCAGCTATGCGAATAGCGCGTCTTGCAGATGAGACGGATATCGTCCCGTTGCTGTAATACCGCGTAGCCGTCGGCAGGAAAGAAGGTGCCGGCGAGTTCGATCGGCGTAGGTAGCTGGCGCACCAGCAGAAAGGTGGAGGTGTCTTCCTTCTCGGATTCCGACGCCAGCACCCCAACCATGGTGTGAACCGGCCTGATCACCTCCGGCGCGTGGTGGCCGCCGGGATCCAGGCTGGTTCCGGTGGTGGCGATCGACAGATATTCGCCTTCCGGTCCCCACCGGCAGGCAATCAGCCACTCGCGGCTGCGGCTTCGGATCAGGGTTGGCTTTGCGTAGTCCGACCGGGCAATATCGGCAGCCAAGGCGATGGCGAAGGCTTTTGCGGGCATACGTTCCTCCGAAGCACGAACAAAGACGAGCGCCATCGCAAGAGTCTTCGCCTGCCGTGAGACTACCGTGAGCGAGCGCCAATGACCGATGTGTTTACAAGCGCCGCCTTGTCGCTGGAGGGAAAACAACCAGAAGGCGAGCTTGGCCGTCCGGCACAGGGTTTGTTGGAAGCGCTCGGCTACGCGCCCCCAGGGGCGGCCGGCGCGGCGGATATTGACGCCGAGACGCGCCATCGCGCCCGTCTGCTCCGAACGGCCTCGCGCGCTGTCCGGATTTTTGAGCTGAGCGCGCCCGACGCGCCCGGTCTCGTCACCCTGGGCGCGGAATTCGATCCTGGCCTGGCCGATCCTTTGCACCAGGGTAGCCCTGTGATCGGCGTCTCCGGCGTGGGCTTGTCACTGCAGCAGGCGTTTGAAAGGTGCATCGGCGAAGCGATCGAATATCTCTCGCAGCTCCAGACCAGCAATGACGCGCTGCTCCAATCCGGTCGCGGCGAGCACATCGACTCGCTCGATCCGCAGAGCCGAAGCCTGGTCGCAACCCGCACTGACGCGGATGCGGAGCTTTCCTGGCATCCGGCAAAGCGGCTCGGCGACGGCAGCGAGATCTGGCTGCCCGCAGATTTGTGCTTGCGCCGACCGCCGGCGCGGCAGGATTTCGTGCCGCCATTTCCGCTGAGCATCGGATCGGCCGCCGGCACCTCCTGGGAGGGGGCGGCGCTGCATGGCCTGCTGGAATTGATCGAGCGTGACGCGGCGAGCCTCTGGTGGCGTGGCGGAAGCCGCGGCCGCGCCGTCCCGCCGCAGCACACAGCCGAGATTGAAGCGCTGCTAGGGCAACTCCGTCCGACCGGCGCAACGTCGCGACGCACCTGGCTCTTGGACATCACGACGGACATCGGCATTCCCGTGGTCGCTGCAGTTTCATGCCGGCGGGATGGATTTGGCTTTGCCTTCGGGCTCGCCGCGCGGCCGACGCTAGCTGCCGCGATCCGCCCCGCGATTTTCGAGATGTGCCAGGTCGAACTCGCCGCTGTCGTCGTTGACGCCAAGCGAAGAGAGCGCGGAGACGCCGGGCTCAATGCCAGGGATCTCATCCATCTGCAGCGCGCCACGGCAATCAATGCGGACCAATGCATATTGCTGCAGCCAATTGCCGCGCATGCGGAACATATCGGAATTGACGGAAGCACTCCGCGTGCCGCCCTGGCGGCGATTGCCCGGCACCTCCAAGCGCGCGCGATCGAAGCATATTGCCTTGATTTGACGCGTTCGCTGTTCTCGGTGCCGGTGGCCCGTATCATTGCGCCTTCGCTCCAGCTCGAACCGTCGGAAATCGTCACGCCGCGGCTTGCGGAAACGATTGCACGGACCGGCGGCGGCGCTGCTTATACTGGCGGCATTCCTTTGCTATAGTTTGGGCGGCATGCGCGGCATGACGAGAAATGCGTGATGGAAGGTACGGCTAGTCTCCCGAATACGCGGGAATTGGCTGGCGCGGCGGACGGCGCACCACGCCTGTCCGTTTCGCTGGTCGGACGCTGCGCCATTCGCTTGAACGGACGGCCGATCGAGTTGCGGACTCGCAAGGCGGCCGCCGTGCTCGGTTATCTTGCCTTATGCGAGACGAAGCAGGAGAGCCGGGAACGCCTGGTCGGGCTGTTGTGGAGCCGGTCGGATGAAGAAAAGGCCCGCGCCTCGCTGCGCCAGGTGGTCCGCGAATTGCGATCCATCCTCGAGGAGGCCGGATTTGCCGGCTTCGCGGCAGGCCGCCTCTCCATCGGCATCGAACCGGAACAACTCGACATCGATATCGAGAGCGTGCTGCGGCTTGCCGAAGAGGGGCGGGTGCATCCGCTGCTTCTCGATATCTCGCGGCTCGATGAAAGGCTGCTCGAGGGGATGGACGACCTCGACCCATCGTTTCGGGTCTGGGTGCTCGCCAAGCGTCAGACCGTCCATGAGCGGCTGATGCGCAGCCTCAGTGCGGCATTCGCGGCGGAAAATCTCACGGCGGAGGCGAGGAAAGACGTCGCGTCCGCCATCGTCAATCTCGACCCGACCCATGAGCAGGCCTGCTGCCATCTGATGCAGGCGCATGCCGAAGAAGGAGACGTCGCGGGCGCGCTCCGCATCTACAAAGCTCTGTGGGATCTGCTCGATCGCGACTACGGCATGGAGCCGTCGAGGCCGACGCAGGAGCTTGTCGCGAGCATCAAGCTCGGTGCGTTCGAGCGGGTGGGCGTCGATCAGGCCCCCCACCGCGAAGGCGGGCAGCTTGTCCGCTCGATTGAGCGACCGGCAAGCCGGCCTGCCGTTTCGTCATTTCCGGCAGTCAATGCGCTTCCGAAAGCTCGCCTCGTGCTGCGTCCGTTCGGCATGCACGGCGTCGATGCCGATCACGCCCATCTCGTGCAGGGATTCAGCCTGCACCTTGCCGCCTCGCTGGTGCGTTTCCGCGAATGGAGCGTCGTCGATCGCCCGCCGGCCGCCGTTGTCGTCCCCAAATCCGACTCGGCGCCGCAATACAGCATCGAGACCACCGCCTATCAGGCCGGCAATGAAGTCAACATCGTGATGGTGCTCAAGGACGATGCCAGCGGCCTCTTCGTCTGGAGCGAGAGCTTTCGCTTAAGTCTTGGCAACTGGTTCGAGGCGCAGCAGCGCATTATCCGCCGCATCGCGGCCGCGTTGAACGTGCAGTTGTCCGCCGAACGGCTGAAACGGCTCGCCGGCGAGCCCGACGTGTCGCTCGACATCTACGACCGCTGGCTCCGCGGGCAAAATCTCATCGCGAAATTCGACTCCGAAAGCTGGCATCGCGCCGTCGCCATCTTTCGCGACGGCATCCGCGAGAGCCCGTCCTTTTCGCCCTGCTACTCCAGCCTCGTGCAGATGAACAACATCGAGCATTTCGTCCATCCTGGCGTCTTCCGGGATATCGAGAAGGCGAAGACCACTCTCGAGCTCGCGAAGATCGCGGTCCAGCTCGATCCCGTCGACTCCAGGGCGCATCTGTGCTGCGGCTGGTCTTATGCGATGGCGCTGCGCGAGGCCGAGGCGGCGCCGCATATGGAGCTCGCCTGCGAGCTGAACGACAACGATCCCTGGACGTTACTGTCGGCCGCGCATTATTGGGCTTTTTGCGGCTCGATCGAGGAGGCCCGGCTGCGCGCCGACCAGGCGCTTTCGCTTTCTCCGGTGCCGTCCTATCTCGAATGGGCGTACCACAGCATCATCGGTTTCCTCTGCGGCGATTATGCCGCCGCGGTGGAGGCCAGCGATCGCGCCAATGATGTCGTCAAGATTCTGCTTGCGTGGCGGGCGGCGGCGCTCTTCCATCTCGGGCGGCCGGACCTCGCCCGGGAAGCGGCAACGCGCTTTCTGAACGGCATACGTTCGTTCTGGGTTGGGCCCGTTGCACCAACGGACGAAGCCATTGCACGCTGGGTGCTGCAGGCCCATCCGATCAGCATATCTGCACGATGGGAAGCCCTGCGCGACGGGCTCGGTGGCGCCGGGCTTCCTGTCAAAGGCATCGTCCAACTGGCCGCGTGAGTTGGGCTTTCAGGCGCACAGGCTCATCGTGTAATCGCCGATGCGCTCGGCGTGCACCTTGAACTTTTCGCTTTCGGGGATCACCGGATCAACGCCGTTGAAGAGGCGCTTGTAGAACGGCGGAATCGGGTAGGTGGATCCCGGCTCGCTGAGCATTGCCTCGGAATCCTCGATCATGACTTTGGGCGGCAATTTCAACAGCAGGGTCTCCTGGTCCGAGGTCACGAACTGGATGTGCTTGAAGCGCTCCGGCACCGTCGCAAACACCTGAGCCTTGGCGAGTTGCTCCTTGAATTCCTCGACCGTGGTGGGCACGGGGTATTCATTGTCGTCCTCGAGATAATTCTTGCCCGTCGACCAGGTCTTCACCAGCTTCCCCCACCGCTCGTGATTGGTGATTTGCAGCCTTTCGATCCGCATCTTTGCTCCTCCTGCTTTTAAGTGAATCGGAACAATTCCGTTCACAGAAATGCGGGCACGGCGTGCTCGAGGCCGGCAATGCCGGCGGTAAACTCCACGAGCTGCGCCATGCTTTGAATCTCGGGGATTTCCGAAAAAACGTTCCTTACGTAGTAGCGTCTGGAAAAATGGGCGAGCTGATCGGTCAGTGCGTCGTGTTCGCATCCGAGCGAGCCTCGTGCGCCTGCGAGCGCGGCAAAGACGACTTCCGAGACGATGATCGAGCCGAGCCGGCCGAGACAAAAACCCTCCTGCGGCTCCTGCATCGCTTCGAACAGGACGAAAAACGGCAGCGGCGGATCGCTCGCGAGCGTATCGATGTCCTCTGGCCTCAACGCTCCATAAGCGGGTGCGGCCGCTAACCACTCCCGGAGCTGGCTTTTTCGGTAAGTTTGATCGGAAAGCAGCCGCGACGGGTTGACGAAATGCGGCCTCCTGGCCGCGATCTCCGCAACCAAGGCGTCGACCGACCACAGGCCTGCAAGCGATGCGCCCAAGAGGTCGCGATAGAGGAGGCCGACGCGATCGGTTTCGTCGAAGGATGAAAATATCTGATCGTGGCCCAGCGCATCGCTGAGATAGGGTCCGATGCGCCTGCTGAAATTCGGTCTCGACCCGCGGATCTCGAAGAAGCGGGACCATTGCACCATCCACGTTTCGTCGAGCGGCATGTTGACCGGATCGTTCGTGGAGGTCTTTTCCAGCGTGTTGTTGAGATCGTGGGTCGAGAGATCGTTGATGCGATATTCGGGGCGCACCATGGCATGGCCGAAGCGAAATGCGCCATGCGAAAACTCCAGCGGAATTCGCCAGTCGTCTTCGCCGTGGCTTTGATCCATCAAGGGCGGGACCTCGCTCGAATAGGCAGCGTAGATCTCCGGATGGATGACGCGCCGCATCAGGTCATTGCGGACGATGTTGTGGTAGATCGCGATCAGTGCATCGCGCGCGCACAGGAAGCGCTTGAAGGCCGCGGCGAAGCGGCCGTTCGCTTCGCTTACGGGCTCACCGCGGCGGGCAAGATCAACCAGGCCGTTGTGCAGCGTTGCCAACAGCGCCGTCAACTGTGAGATGATGGCATGGTCGTCGTTGCGTGCATCGGCGAGCACCGTGTCGGTCAGCGCCGCGCGTCCGCGAACGTTGCGTTCAATGCCCGTCAGATTTTCGGCGTATGTGCGTGCGATGTCGCGAAACGGACAGCCGGTTTGGCCGTTTGCCTCCTTCCAGCGCATACGCCCGAGCCGGAGCTTGGTTCGCCGGTCGTCGCTCGGCGCATCGAGCGCGTAGAGATGCGGCGATCCGACCGGGCCATGGCCGTAAAGGCTTTCGAGCAGGAGCGGGGCGCGCCGGGCATTCGCAACGGCGCTGCCGAGTTCGCCCACGATGGACAGCGGCATCGTGGAGTGAACCAGATCGTGCGCCACAAATTGCAGCAGGTAGGTGTAGCCGGACGGGATCGAGGGATTTTCCCAACGCGCGATCGAGCCGTCGGCGTGCGCCGGCCAGCGTATTTCGGCATCCATGCGCCGCGACAGGCGGTTCATCAACGCCCGCACGCGCGGCAGATGTTCCGGCGAATTAAGTGGATCGATACCGAAGACGCGGAAGCGCTGTGACGGTTGCGGATTGCCGAGGAAGTGACGGAAACCCGGAGCTGCATCGCTTGGTGTGATGTTGCCGGCTCGCGCGATACTGCAAGCCCGGCGAGATGCATCAGCGCTGCGTGCGGCCATCTGAGGTTTCTCATCTTGCGTTTCGGTCACAAGACTGATGAGCTTGCCGTGAAATTATCGTGATCTGGTGATGACATTGGATGTCGTCGCCATCGCGCCATCGATGGTGCATCCCGCCACGATCTCCGTTCGCGGCGCGCTTGATCTCGACTGTCAAAAAGGAGCGCGACGCTTAGTTCGCTTGATGCGCGCCATGCGCTTTCGCCGACCCAAGCACCTGCTTCTGAAATTTCAATTGAACGCCATGCCTCCGCTCATGGCGATGGTCTGGCCGGTCATGTAGGGATTGTTGATGAGCATCATCACCGCCGTGGCAACCTCTTCGGGTTCGCCAAATCGTCCGAGAGGTATGCGAGCGACGAGGCCCTCCTGGCCTTTCATCATGTCGGTTTCGATCAGCGAAGGCGCCACCGCGTTGACGGTGATGCCTTCCTTGACGAGGCGCGCCGCATAGCCGCGCGTCAATCCTTCCATTCCGGCCTTGGACGCATTGTAGTGAGGGCCGATCGACCCGGCGCCGCGTGCCGCGCCCGAGGAAATGTTGACGATGCGGCCCCATCTCTTCGCACGCATCATCGGCAACACCCCTTGCGTGCACAGGAAGACGGACTTTAAATTGACGGCGATGGTTTCGTCGAAGTCGGCTTCGGAGAGATCATCGACGCCGCGGACGATCGCGACGCCGGCATTGTTGACGAGGATGTCGATCGGCCCGAGCTCGGACTTCACGCGTTCCATCATCTTTGTAACGGCTTCCGCCTGCGAGACGTCAGCCTGGACTGCGACGGCCTTGCCGCCCGCGCTGCGGATTGCTTCGGCCAAGGCGTCGGCCTGCTCAGCATGGGATCGGTAGTTGATGGCGACGGCGGCGCCAGCGGCAGCCAACTCCTTCACGATGGCCGCGCCAATCCCGCGCGAGCCGCCGGTCACCAATGCCACTCGTCCACGCAACTTTTGTGTCACCATCGCCGACCTCCGATCGAGTGTCTGTCGTCAAAAGCGCTGATGAATCTAGGTCGGCCGCACCTGTCGGCAAGGGGCCGAGATGTCGGCGCGCAGCCGCGCTCCGTCCTGGCTTTGGCAATTCGTTCGCGGCTATCGCCACCTGTCGCGCATGCGGGCGGCGATGTCGATGCGCGGACCTTGGCTTGCGAGTCTTGCCGCGGCGTCGGTGGCCTTCGGCCAGCTCGTGCGCTCGAATAGCGTCAGCAACGCTTCCGGAATGAAGCGCGTCCGCGACGCATAGAGGTGGCGATCGCCTTGCGCGTTCTGGCCATGCGTGAAGAAGCGTTGCGGCACCATCAGATGCAGATCGTCCTTGGCGCGGGTCATCGCGACATAGAGCAGGCGGCGCTCCTCTTCCAGTTCGGCCGAGGTGCCCACGCCGAGGTCGGAGGGAATACAGCCGTCGACGACGTTGAGCACGAATACCGACTTCCACTCCTGGCCCTTAGCGGAATGGATGGTCGAGAGGATCAGATAATCCTCGTCGAGCAAGGGCACGCCCGCTTGGTCGCTGGTGGCATCGGGCGGATCGAGTGTGAGTTCGGTCAGGAAACGCTCGCGCGAGGCATAGCCGCCGGCGATCTGCTCGAGCTGGATGAGATCGGCGCGGCGAACCTCCGCATCTTCATGAACGCGCTCGAGATGCGGTAGATACCAGGCGCGGGCAAGTTCGAGATCAGTGGGCCATCGGCAGGCGCGTAAGTCGCTGATCGTCTCGACGAAGGCGGTCCAGTCTCGGCCGGACCGGGGAGGTGCGGGCAGGCTGGAGAGCGCCGTGACCGGCTCGGCGGCGTCCGCGATCGCATCGAGCACGCGCTGGGCGGTGGCCGGGCCAACGCCCGGCAACAGATGCAGGACGCGAAAACCGGCGACGCGATCGCGCGGGTTTTCGACAAAGCGCAGCAGCGCCAGGATGTCCTTGACATGGGCCGCATCCAGGAATTTCAGCCCGCCGAATTTGACGAAGGGAATGTTGCGGCGGGTCAGCTCTATTTCGAGCGGTCCGCTATGCGAGGAGGTGCGGAACAGCACCGCCTGCTGCTTCAACAGCGCGCCTTGCTCCCGGTTTGCCAGCACCTGCTCGACCACGTAGCGCGCCTGGTCCGCCTCGTCGCGCAGCGCCACCAGAAGCGGCTTTTGCGACGATGACCGTTCGGTCCAGAGATTTTTGGTGAAGCGTTCTCTGGCGAGACTGATGACGCCATTGGCCGCCGCGAGGATCGGCTGCGTCGAGCGGTAATTGCGATCGAGCGTGACGATTTCCGCACGCGGCGAGAACTGGCTCGGGAAATCGAGAATGTTGCGCACGGTGGCCGCGCGAAAGGAATAGATCGATTGCGCGTCGTCGCCGACGACGGTGAGGCCGGCGCCTTGCGGCTTGAGCGCGAGCAAAATCGAAGATTGCAGGCGGTTGGTGTCCTGATATTCGTCGACCAGCACATGGTCGAAGTGCGAGCCGATCTCGACGGCCAGGGCGGCATCCGAGACCATCTGCGCCCAGTACAGCAAGAGATCATCGTAATCGAGCACGTTCTGCGCCTGCTTGGCTTCGACATAGGCTGCGAACAGCGCCTTCAACTCGCCCGCCCAGCCGGCGCACCAGGGATAGGCGAGGCCAAGCACCTGCTCCAGCGAGGCATCCGCATTGACGCAGCGGGAATAGATGGAAAGGCAGGTGCCCTTGGCCGGAAAGCGGCGCTCGGTCTTGGAAAATCCGAGCTCATGGCGGACCAGGTTCATCAGGTCGGCCGAGTCCTCGCGATCATGGATGGTGAAGGCGGGATCGAGCCCGATGCGTTCGGCATATTCCCGCAACAGCCGCGCGCCGATGCCGTGGAAAGTTCCGGCCCAGGTCAGCGCGTCGGTCATTAGGGCGGAATTTTCGCCGATCACCTTGCGCGCGATGCGCTCGACGCGCGCCTTCATTTCGCCGGCTGCGCGGCGCGAGAAGGTCATCAACAGGATCCGGCGCGGATCGGCGCCGTTGGCGATCAGATGCGCAACCCGATGCGCGAGCGTGTTGGTTTTTCCCGATCCGGCGCCGGCGATGACCAGAAGCGGCGGCCCAGCCGTGCCCTGCGGCTCCACGCCATGCTCGACGGCACGGCGCTGCTCCGGATTGAGTTGATCGAGATATGTCGCAGCGGCTGTCAGCACGAATCGCCCCTCGAGACAGAATCAGCGATTTCGTCTGATTGTGCAACGCGCTGGGCGCGCGGTCTCACGGGGCAACGCCTTTCGGGGGATGATCGCCCGACGAAGGCAGGCAAGAAAGGCACTCTCCGGCACTGGCGCGAGCTGGAGGGCTTATCTCGCGGGTGCGCAGTTCATCGATCGCTGCTCGGTCCTGCAACGATCGCGCGCGATTTTGCATAGGCGAAATGCGCGGCTGGTGCCGCACGTTTGCGCTTGCCACCGGCTCCGTCACCTGATCGTCCGCGGGGTCGTCGTTGTGCTTTGAAAAGTTCCAGGCACGAGCTCTGCTGGTATCGAGATAAGTTCGGGCCGCGCTATTGCGCTTTGCGCGGCTTGGAACTTTCGCGGCGTGTTCGCTCAAAGCTGGAACCGAAAACATCCTGAAGGCAAACATCGCTTGCGCTGAGTTCCAGCCTGCGCGCCGCCAACACGTATGTGCACGTTCCTTCACCGTGTCTTCACGGGGGGAGCCTTTGTTCTCACTCTTGCGCCACAATTTGCCTGCTTCGTGTTGCGGCAGCGCGACAGTTGTGAATTGGCGTCGTGCTACTCTGACTTCAGCTCAACCGGACGGATCGTGTGATCTCGCGGTTCGTGCCGGTCCTTCGCAGGGGGGATCACGGAATGCATCACTTGTTCCGGCCTTTGCCGTGTCTCTTCGTCCTGGCCGTTCTCTCGGGGACGTCGAGCGACGCGCTCGCCAGCGCTCGTCACAAGCAAGTTCAGCATGAAAAGAAGACCGAGGCAGCAAGCGCGTCGCGAGATGACGGCAAGACCGCGCCGAAGAAGGATGCCAAGAGCAAGCGCAGTGAGCGCATCGCCGAGAAGCGGCACAAGAAGGCGCCCGCGAGCGAGAAGCCGGCCGAGCCCGCCCTCACCGGCGACCTTGCCATCTTGAAGAATGTGATCGATCTGGCACGGCAGGGTAAGACCGGCGACGCCACGACGGCCGAAAAGACGATCGGCGATCCGGCGGGGCAGAAGCTTGCCGAATGGTTCATCCTGCGTCATCCGGAGTCGCAAGCCAATTTTAGCCGCTATGCCTCTTTCGTGTCCGACAATCCGGACTGGCCGGGCGTCACCTTGATGCGCCGCCGTGCGGAGGCGCGGCTGTGGCAGGAGAAGGGCGATGCCGCCACGGTGCGCAACTTCATCGGCGAGCATCCCTTGACTGCGAAGGGCCGCTTTGCGCTCGCCCGCGTGCAGCTCGGTGAGGGCGACCGTGACGGCGCGCAGCGGCTGGTTCGCGACGCGTGGCGTTCGGAGGATTTGTCGGAGCGCACTGAATCGGACGTGCTCGACGCCTTTAGTGATCTTCTCACGATTGACGACCATTGGGCGCGCATGGACAAGCGCATCGGCGCCAAGGATATTGCAGGCGCGATGCGCGCTGCGCATCGCATCGGCGATGATGCGGTTTCGATCGTGAAGGCGTGCAGCGCCGTCAAAGGCAATGACGACAAGGCATCCGATAAACTCGATTCCGTAGCGGCCGACGCCCGCCAGGATCTCGGCTACGTGCTGTGCCGCGTCCAGTGGCTGATGCGCAAGGACAAGATTGCGGATGCAACGCGGCTTGTGCTCGCCGCGCCGGCGGCAACCATGCCGCTGCAGGACACGGACGAATGGTGGCGGGTGCGGCGCGTGCTGGCGCGCAAGCTGCTCGACGACGGCAATTACCAGAGCGCCTACGACATTGTGCACGGCGCCGCGCAGCCGGACAGCGAGAACTACCGCGCCGAATTCCATTTCCTGCAGGGCTGGATCGCGCTGCGTTATCTCGACGATGCCAAGACGGCGATGGCGCACTTCGTCCATATCGACGAGGGCTGTTCCAACCCGATTACGCTGGCACGCGCGGCTTATTGGCGCGGTCGCGCCGCCGAAGCGCTCGGCGACAAGCGGATCATGCGGCTCAACTATGAAACGGCCGCGCATTATCCCACCGCCTATTACGGGCAATTGGCGCGCGCCAAGCTCGGCATGAGACAGATCGAATTGCGCACCGTGCAGCAAATCGCTCCGGCCGGCACATCCAAATCCGCGGACGAGGTCGTGCGCGCCGCCGAGATGCTTTACTCGCTGGGCGAGCGCGACACCGTGGTCAGCTTCGTCTCCGATCTCGCCGATGACAGCAGGGATGTTGCCACGCTTGCGGCGGTCGCCGAGGTGACCGGCCGTCACAACGACGCGCGCGCCATGTTGGACCTTGGCAAGACGGCATTGGGACGCGGCCTCGCGCTGGACGCCTACGCTTTTCCGACCATCGGCATTCCGCCGCACAGCCCGATCGGGCCCCCCATCGACCGTAGCGTGATTTACTCGGTGGCGCGCACGGAAAGCGAGTTCAATCAGCGCGACAAGTCGGCGGCCAACGCGGTCGGCCTGATGCAGGTCACCCCCGAGGCCGGGCGCGACACCGCCAAGAGATTCGGCGTCGAATATGACTGGGACAGGATGGTCTCCGATCCCGTCTACAACACGCAGATGGGTGCGGCAGAGCTCAGCGCGCTCCTGCAGGAATACAAGGGTTCGCACATCATGACCTTTGCCGGCTACAATGCCGGGCGCGGCCGCGTGCGCGACTGGGTGAAAGCCTATGGCGATCCGCGCGACCCCAATGTCGATCCGGTCGATTGGGTGGAGCGCATCCCCTTCGCCGAGACGCGCAATTATGTCCAGCGCGTGATGGAGAACTTGCTGGTCTATCGTGCGCGCTTCGGCAGCGAGGAGCCGTTGATCGCGTCCGATCATCCGTCCGCGATCGGGCAGGAAACCACCAGCGCGGTGCCGGTTCCGTGAGGGCCTGAGCGCGGAAGCGCGGAAATCTCGGCGAGATCGTCGGCGCGGGTGATGTGCCTGATGATCTCCGCCGTGACCGTGCTGCGATGGGTCTGCGGCAGCATGTGACCAGCCTTCGGCAAGTGCGTCACTTGGGAGCCCGCAATCAGAGCGGCAAGCCGCGTGACGATGCGCTGGGTGACGTAGGGCGACAAGCCACCGGACATCAGCAGCGTCGGGACACGGATGGCGGCCGCCGCGGTCGCGATATTGTCTTCCGCCAGAACCGCATGGAAGTTGAACGCCAGTTCTTCGGCCTGCTCGATCATGCGCAGGCGCGCTTCGGCCGACGGCTGCTCCGCCGGTCCAGAGCCATTCCAGAACGCAATGAATTTGTCGATGGCCTCCATGAATTGGCCGTTCCAGAGATCGGCGTAAAGGCTTACGGCGAATGTCTCGAAGCGGTCGTGCAGCCGCCGGTCGACTTCGTTGTCGCGCAGCAGTGTCGGCAGCACGGGTTCGATCAAGGTCAGGCTGCGTATCCGGCTCGCAAGCGGCGAAGCAGTCGCAATCTTGAATGCGATTGCACCGCCATAGGAGTGCCCGACGAGATGGATCGGGCCGCTCGTCGCTTCGAAAGCCTCGCTCAGCAGCTCGACTTCCTCCGCGAGCGTCGCCGGGGGACTGAACACATCGCGATGCTTGTCGTGCCTGACAAGGTCAGGCGCGCACAGCCGATATCTGCCGGCGAGTGCCTCGGCCAACCGTGTCCATTGGCGGCCTGATCCCAGCGAGCAATGTAGCGCCAGGACGCAGCTTTTCGGCGTTTGCGCGGGTGAGAGCTGAATGGAATTGATCATCGAAGCGTTTCCTAGCTGAAGGTGAAGCCGAGGCCCGCGGCGGCCAGCGACATCAGGTGAGCGATGCCAAGGAGCACGAGGGAGCCGGCCGGCATCGAGGCGCCGTGCGAGGCATGGGATAGTGCCGCGGCGATCCTGATGAGGCCGAACAACGCGATCGCCATAACGGTGGACAGCCCGGCTGTACGAAAATGTGTCGAGTCGGAATGGGTGAACATCAAAGATCTCTGTCATGGGTAAGCGATCCGGGCTGCGAACCCGGAGCAGAACGAATGTTGTGAAAAAGGGGTTTGCTGGGCAGGACTAGCCCTTGAGGAATTTGGGATGTCCAAGGAGCCTCGTCGCAGGAACGTGAGTTGCTGCGCGGCGGGCGGAACTTTCGATCTGTCTTGCAGAGCTTGTAGCGACCATCTGCATCCTTCTTCGGTTCCAGAGCAGCCTCATCGGCAGGCTGCGGTGAACCAAACATGCCAGTCGTTTGACCTAAAGACTCCGAGGACGACTTGATTTTACCTTTAGATCAGCTTGATTGTTTCATGAGGCCCAGATTGACGTGCAATTTGTCTTTTCCAATCATGTGCTTGATACGGACCGTCACGAACTGAGCTGCGATGGCCGCGCGATCGCGGTCGAGCCTCAGGTGTTTGATCTTCTGGTCTACCTGCTCGAAAATCGAGAGCGGGTGGTCAGCAAGGATGACCTGATCGACAAGGTCTGGGGTGGACGGATCGTGTCGGACTCAACGCTGACGAGCCGCATCAACGCCGCGCGGAAAGCGATCGGCGACAGCGGCGCCGAGCAGAACCTGATCCGAACGGTGCCGCGCAAGGGGCTGCGCTTTGTCGGAGCCGTGCGAACGCAGCTCAGCGGCGCGCGCGCGGACCAAGCGGCTGCGCCCGAGCAGGTCAGGCCGGCGCAACCGAGCCTGCCGCTTCCCGACCGCCCGGCGATCGCGGTGTTGCCCTTCACCAATATGAGCGGCGACCGCGACCAGGACTATTTCTCCGATGGAATCAGCGAGGACATCATCACCGCGCTGTCCAAGCTGCGCTGGTTCTTCGTGATCGCGCGCAACTCGTCCTTCATCTACAAGGGCAGGGCGGTGCACATCAATCAGATCGCCCAGGAACTCGGCGTCCGCTACGTTCTCGAAGGCAGTGTGCGCAAGAGCGGCGATCAGGTGCGGATCTCGGCACAGCTCAACGACGCGTCGACTGGCAGCCACCTCTGGGCCGAACGCTACGACCGGAGCCTGGCCGACGTCTTCGCGGTGCAGGACGAGATCACGGAATCGATCGTTGCGGCGATCGAGCCGCAGCTCTACGCCGCGGAAAACTTCCGCGCGCAGCGCAAGCCGCCCGGAAGCCTGGACGCCTGGGATCTGGTCATGCGCGCGCTGTCGCACTTCTGGCGGATCACGCGAGAGGACAATGTGGCGACCCAGGCGCTGCTGGAAAAGGCCATCGCCATCGACCCGCACTATGGTCAGGCGCTCGGCGTGCTCGCCACAAGCCACATCTTCGGCGCTCACATGGGATGGGCGGACATGCGCGCCGTCGTCCCGATCGCCGAACGCGCGGCGCTGGCGGCGGTGGAGGCCGACACCGAGGATGCATGGGCCCATCATGGGCTGGCCTATACCTATCTGTTCGCGAGACGCTTCGACGATGCGATCGCGGAGTTCGAACTAGCCCTGCGGCTCAACCCGAATTTTTCCCTTGCCCAAGCCTTTTACGGCGTGACGCTATGCTATTCCGGGCACTGGGAGGAGGGGGATCTTGCGGTGCGCCGGGCGCTGCGGCTCAGCCCGCGCGATCCCTCTTCGACGCTGTATTACGGCATTGCCGCCTATGCCCAGTTCATCGGCCGCCACTACGACGAGGCGATCCGGCTTGCACGGGAGTCGCTGCGCCAGCGCGGCGACTTCGTCGGTGGGCACCGTGTTCTGACCGCGGCGGCCGGCATGGCGGGATATGATGAAATGGCGAAGGCGGCGTTGCGGGAGCTTCGCCGCGCTCAGCCGAATATCTCGCTCGCCTGGGTCGCGAGCGAGATGCCGATGAAGCGTTGCGCGGACCGCGAACACTATCTCGAGGGCTTTCGCCGCGCAGGGCTGACGTGACGTCGCGAGCTCAGCGCGCCCGTCTCATTCCTCAACCATTGTGCCGGAGCCGCCGAATTCGGCCGGAAAATCCCTGAATTTCGGCAACCCATCCCGCATCGGCAGCACCGTCTCGCCGTAGTTGACGTGAACACCCGGCGCGAAGGCGAGCGTCGGAATGGTCGCGGTGAATACGTCGACCAGGCCAAGCGAGGGATGATTAGTCATCAAATGGCCGCCGCATTTCCTGCAATATTTGCGTTGGCTCATCGCGGACTTCATGAATGTCGCCACATGCTCCGCCCCCGCAATGATCCGCACCGCCTCCGGCTTCCAGAGACTGAAGGCGTTGACCGGGCTGCCGGACCAGGAGCGGCAGGAACGGCAATGGCAGTAGCCCGCGGCTTCTGGCGCCCCGGCAACTTCGAGTTCGACGGCGCCGCAGAAACAGTTGCCGAAGTGCTTCATCCTTGTTTCCTCTCGATTGCTTCATCTTCCATTCCCTCCAATTTCGATCGCCGTCACGTTGACTTGCGCCAGGGAATGAGCATCGCGACGCGCCTTCTGTATTGGCGATATTGATCGCCATACAGTTCGACCAGGTCGCGCTCCTCGAAGAAGATGCCGACGAAAATGTAGGACGTTGTCACCGCCGCGAACAACAGATGTCCGGCCGTCATCACCGGCGTGGCCCAGAAGGCGATAATGAAGCCGAGATAGATCGGATGCCGCACGAGCTTGTAGTAGATCGGCGTTCGGAACTCGGGCGGCGGCATCTCGCGACCTGCGAGGTTCGCCACGACCTGGCGCAAGCCGAACAATTCAAAGTGATTGATCAGGAAAGTGCTGGTGAACACGATCACCCAGCCGATAAATGATATTGTCGCAATCGCCGCTGCGAGATCAGGGTCCTCGGCTTGCCAAACAATTGCCGGCATCGGGCGCCACTGCCAGAACAGCAGCATGAGGCACAGGCTCGCCAGCAGCACATAGGTGCTTCGCTCGGCTGACTTCGGTACGTATTGCGTCCACCATTCCTTGAAGCCTCTGCGCGCCATCACGCTATGTTGCACGGCGAACAGGGACATCAAGAGCAGGTTTACGATAACGGCCTCGATGACCGGCGTCTCGGGGCCGCTGTCAATGGTTTTGGGCACGACGGCGCCCATGGTGAAACCGATGGCGTAAAGAATTGTCGCGCAGAATGCGAAATAGGCGAGGATGCCGTAAAGAAAGACAACGATCTTTGCAATGCGATATGGTGAAACGGCTGGTTCAGTAGACTGAATGTGGGTCATGGTCGATCCGCTAACAACAGTGGTCAGGCCCCCCTATGAATTGCGGCAGAATGCCGAAAGCGCGCGGCCAGGGCTTTGGCCGGGGCTTGATTTTTTCGTGAGGCGACACTGATTTTTTCTTGAGGCCGGATGCGAGCCGGGTTGGGCCGTGCAATTTGTCTTCGAAGACCATGTGCTTGATATTGACCGCCGCGAATTGCTGCGCGGTGGCGTTCACATCGCCGTGCAGCCGCAGGTCTTCGATCTGCTGACCCATCTGATCGAGAATCGAGACCGCGTCGTCACCAAGGAGGATTTGATTTCCTTGGTCTGGGCTGGCCGGACCGTGTCCGACTCCACGCTGACCAGCCGTATCAATGCGGCGCGAACGGCCGTCGGGGACAGCGGCAAGGCGCAGAGGCTGATCCGCACCGTCGCCCGCAAGGGCTTCCGCTTCATCGGCGAAGTGCGGAAGCAACCCGTGAGCGCTTCGGCCGCAGATGCGTCGCCGCAGCGCGGCCATTCGGCGCAACGGGAAATGGCGGTACCCGACCGGCCGGCGATCGCCGTGCTCGCCTTCGAGAATATGAGCGAAGATCCGGAGCAGGAGTATTTTTGCGACGGGATCAGCGAGGACATCCTCACCGCGCTGTCGAAGGTGAAGTGGTTCTTCGTGATCGCCCGCAACTCGTCCTTCAGCTACAAGGGCAGGGCGGTCCATATCAACCAGATTGCCGAAGAGTTGTCCGTGCGCTACGTCCTTGAAGGCAGCGTGCGCAAAGACAGTGGGCGTGTTCGCATCACCGCTCAGCTCAATGACGTCGCGACCGGCAGTCACGTCTGGGCCGAGCGCTACGATCGCGATCTGACCGACGTCTTCGCCGTCCAGGACGAAATCACGACGGCCATCGTCGCCGCCATCGAGCCGCAGATCTACGCCGCCGAGAATTTTCGCGCCAGGCGCAAGCCGCCTCACAACCTGGACGCCTGGGATCTCGTCATGCGGGCGCTGTCTCATTACTGGCGCGTCACGCGGCATGACCAGTCGATCGCGCAGGCGCTCTTGGAGCAGGCCATCGCGATCGATCCGAACTATGGTCAGGCCTTGTCGGTGCTCGCCACCAGCCACATGCGCGGCGTTCATCTCGGTTGGACGGATCTTGCGACAGTGGCGCCGGTGGCCGAACGTGCAGCGCTCAAGGCCGTCGAAGTGGCCGGAGACGATGCGTGGGCCCGCACGGCGCTGGGCAGCGTCTATTTCTCGACCCGGCGGCTTGCGGATGCCATCAGCGAGTTCGAGCTTGCGCTTCAGCTAAACCCGAACTTCTCGATGGCGCACGGATATTACGCGCTTGCGCTATGCTATTGCGGACGGCCGGGACACGCTTACGAAGCGGCGCAGCGCGCGATCCGGCATAGCCCGCGCGATCCGTCGCTTGCGATCTACCATGGGATCGCCGCTTATGCACGTTTTGTGGAGAACAGGTATGACGAAGCAATCGCCCTTGCGCGCGAGGCCGTCCGTCAGCGCGGTGATCTTACGGGCGCGTACCGGGTTCTGACGGTCGCTGCCGGAATGGCAGGGGATCTCGACGCGGCACGCGCCGCGTTGCAGGAACTGCGTCGCTCCCAGCCAAATATCTCGCTCGCCTGGATCGCAAACGAGCTGCCATGGAAGTTCGATGCCGATCGACAGCACTATCTCGAAGGCTTCCGCCGTGCCGGGCTGACTTGAACAGCACCGCCCGGCAAGTCGGCTCATTTGGCGGGCTTGGTTGACGGCGCTCGTCCGGCTCCGCAATTTGATCGGCGGATGCTCCTTAGCGCGATGGCACGCTCGCGATTTGCTCCATTGCGAGCGCGCGCAGCTTGTTGCGCTGGATCTTCACGCCGTTGGCGCTTTCGGTGACGGGGAAGGCGTCGATGAAGAAGATGCGGGCCGGAACCTTGTAGCCCGCGAGCCGCTCGCGCAAACGCGCGGTCAAGGCTTCCGGCTGCGGAGGCGTATCGCCCTCGGCAATGACAAAGGCTGCGCAGCGGGGCTGGCCGCCGATCTCGACGCCGACGACCTGCGCGTCCGCAACCCCGGCGCAGGCCTTGAGCTCGTCCTCGATTTCGCCGGGGGCGACCAGGAAGCCGCCGAGCCGCATGGCGTCGCCGCCCCGCGTCTCGTAGATGAACGAACCATCGCCGCGCAGCCGGCCGACATCGCCGGTGCGGAAGAAGCCGTCCGCGGTGATCGCCTCACGCGTGGCGTCCGGATTGCGGAAGTAGCCGAGAAAGCGCGAGGGCGCTTTGATCTCGAGTTCGCCGGAGACGCCGGGCGCGGCGAGCCCGCCGCCCTCCGGATCGCGCACGCGGACGATGGCGTCGGGCGACATCGGCCAGCCGCCGCATTCGATGCGCTCGGCGAATGGCGCGTTGTTGCGGCCGATCGAGAACAGTGCCTGCAGCTCGCTCGAGCCGTAGAGCCCGTAGAGCGGCAGCCCGCGCGCTGCGGCGGCTTCGGCGAATTCGCGCCAGCCGGGCTGGAACGCCGCAAAGCCGAAAAGCCGCGCGGTTGGGAAAGGACGCGGCATGTCTGTCAGCGCCAGGATGCGGCGGAACATCTCGTCCGAGCCGAAACTGTGTGTGATCTTAGCCTCCGCGAGCACCCGCAGTGCCGCTGCCGGCTCGAACGCATCGAGCACATGGGCCGTTATGCCGGCCGCGAAGGCGGCGAGCACGCCGGTCATGCCGAAAGTTCCGCAGAACGGCAGCATCGCCAGCAGCGAATGCTTTTTCGGCACCAGCGCGAGTGCCGTTGCGACCGCGCGGGCGTGGCTGGCGAGGGTGCGTTGCGAATGCGCGACCAGCTTGGGTCCCCTGGTCGTGCCGGAGGTGGTGTAAAGCAGCACCGGCGCATCGACATCCGGCGGCGGCAATGGGGCTGCCGGATACGGCCTCTCGAACGCATCGAAGCGCAGGCACGGCCAGGCGCTCTCCAGTTCTCCCGCGCCGACCACTGTAATGCGGGCAAGCTCCGGCACGGCGGCTTTGTCGATCCCGCCGAGGATCGCGGCAAAGTCGATCGAGCGGAACGAGGCCTCGCTGACGAGCAGTTTTGCGCCGGAGAGGGCGAGCACATGCGCGACCTCGGCGCTGCGATAGCGCGTGTTGAGGGCCGCAACGATCGCGCCGAGCTTTGCCGCGGCAAACAACAGAGCCAGCCATTCCAGGCGATTGACCAGCCATACCGCGATCACGTCGCCGCGGCCGATGCCTTGCGCGGCCAGCCAGGCAACCGTTTGTTCCACGCGCTGCGCGAACTCCCCATGAGAAACGGCTTTGCCGTCGAACACGAAAGCGGGTTCGGCGGGCGCGGCGTTTTCCAAAAACGCGGTCAGGGACGGAGGGGCGCTCGACATGAAGCGTTTATAACAGCGCGGCGCCCGTCAGGAGAAGTGCGGCCTCGGCCATCTGTTCGAAGGTGCCGATCACGTCGCCGGTCTGGCCGCCGATCTGGGACCGCGAGAGCCGCGCGAGCAGCAGCCCGATCGCCGCCACCGCGAGGCAGCCGATCAGCGTCGCTCCTGTGCCAAAGCCGATCAGCAGCACGATGACGCCAAGGCCAAGCGCGATCACAACGCTCTGTATCGGCGGCTGGCCGGCGCCGCTCGAAAGCCCGTCCGCGCGCGCCGGCGGCAGCAAGCGCATGAAGGCCGGTAGCCCCGCACGCCCTGCGCCGTGCGCGACCACAAGCGCAACCGCCACCGAATGCCAGTCATCGAAGCTCGCGATCGCACTCCAGCGGAGCAGCAGCGACACGCCGAGCGCGCAGGCGCCGAACGTGCCGATGCGGCTGTCGCGCATGATCTCCAGCTTGCGCTCGCGCGTCTTGCCGCCGCCAAAACCGTCGGCGGTGTCGGCCAGCCCGTCCTCATGCATCGCGCCGGTGAACGAGATGGTTGCGGCAAGCGCCAGCACTGAGGCGGACTGCGGCGGGATGTGCAGACGGCTCGCGAGCCAATAGGTCACGGCCCCGAGCAGGCCGATGAGCAGCCCGGCGACCGGGAAGGCCCAGCTTGCCCGCGCCACTTCGCCGTCCGCAACCGATACGAGCGATCCGACCGGCAGTCGGGTGCAAAGCGTGACGGCGATCCGCAAATCCTGGACAAAACTTCGCAGCCCCTCTTCGCGCTCCATGCTCGCTGCCTCGCTATTTCACCCGCATCGGCAAGCCGGCCACGACGAACTCCACCTCATCGGCGACACGCGCGATGACCTGGTTGAGGAGCCCGGCCGCGTCGCGAAATTCGCGCGCCAACGCATTGTCGGGCACGATGCCCAGCCCCACTTCATTGGTCACCAGCACGACCGGGCTGCGCTGTCGCGAGAGCGCGGCTGCGAGCATGTCGCCCTCGATGCGCCAATCGCGCTGCGCGTGCATGAGATTGGAGAGCCATAGCGTCAGGCAATCGATCAGGCGTGCGCCGGCGCCGTCGGAGCCCTCGAGCGCAGCCGCCAGCTCGATCGGGACTTCGCGCTCGATCCAGTCGTTGCCGCGCCGGGCGCGGTGTCTTGCGATGCGCGCGCGCATCTCCTCATCCAGCCCTTCGGCGGTGGCGATACAGACCGGCTTGCCGGGGAAGGAGAGCGCGCGCTGTTCCGCCCGCGTGCTCTTGCCCGATCGTGCACCGCCGGTGATGAGGATGATTGGCATCTGGCCCTCCGCGTCCGCCATCGCAGTAATCCAATCCTGCCCCGATGACAAAGGCCTAATTCGGAAGCCATGGGGCTTGCGGAAGACAAGCATTCTTGCGCATCAGTGGGAGGCAACGCGGGGGACCGAAGTGGGTTTTGCGGGAGCAATGCTGGTTGCAATGGCGATCGATGGCGTGCTGGGTTGGCCCGGCAGCCTCTACGCGCGTATCGGTCATCCCGTCACCTGGCTCGGCCGGCTGATCGCCGCGCTCGATAAGTCCTGGAACAGGGACCATGACCCGCCCTGGAGGCGACGCATTGCGGGCGTCTTCGCCGCTCTTTTCGTCGTCGGTCTGGCCGGCGCGCTCGCGTTCGCGCTGCAGATCGCGATCGGCTCGGGCTGGCGTCAGGTGTTGCTGGTGGGCGTGCTCGCCTGGCCCTTCGTTGCATTGCGCTCGCTCCACGAGCATGTGGCCGCGGTCGCAGGACCCTTGCAGGCCGGCGATGTCGCCGCCGCGCGCCAAGCCGTGTCGATGATCGTCGGGCGCGATCCGAGCAAGCTGGATGAGGCGGGGATCGCCCGGGCCGCGATCGAGAGCCTGGCGGAAAACACCAGCGATGCTGTGGTGGCGCCGATCTTCTGGGGCGCGCTGTTCGGGCTGCCCGGCATCGTCGCCTACAAGGCGATCAACACGCTGGATTCCATGATCGGCCATCGCGATCAGCGGCACGAATGGTTCGGCTGGGCCGCGGCGCGCATCGACGATATCGCCAATCTCGTGCCGGCGCGCCTCACCGCTGTGCTGTTTGCGCTGCTCTCGGCGCGACCGGCCGAGGCGCTGGGCTGTATGGGGCGGGATGCGCGCCATCACCGCTCGATCAATGCGGGCTGGCCGGAAGCGGCGGTCGCAGGCGGGCTCGGCGTGCGGCTGTGCGGGCCACGCATCTATCACGGCGTACTTGCCGATGAACCCTGGTTGAACGGCGGGGCGCGGGATCCCCGACCCGATGACGTTGCCTCCGCTCTAAGGCTCTATGTTCGCGCCTTGATTGGCTGCGCGGGGCTTCTTGTCGTTGTCGCCTTGGTGTAAGCCTGTTCGCATGATCGACCACGGCGGAAATCTTGATCTCGCGCGCGCGCGCTTCGGCGGCGAGCTCGCGGATTGGACCGATCTCTCCACCGGGATCAATCGTCTGCCCTATCCGATTCCGGAATTGTCGCCGCAGCTCTGGAACGCGCTGCCTTCGCGCGCCCAGATCGAATCGCTGCATGAGGCCGCGCGGCAGGCGTATGACACCACCGCGCCCATGATCGCGACGGCCGGCGCGCAAGCGGCGATCCAGCTATTGCCGCGGCTCGCGCCGCCTGGCTGCGCAAAAATTCTCAGCCCCACCTATGGCGAGTTTGGCCACGTGCTGCGGATGGCGGGTTGGGAGGTGGAAGCTGTCTCGGATCTCGAAGCGCTCGACGGCGCCGATCTCGCCATCATCGTCAATCCGAACAATCCGGACGGACGCCGACATGATCCAAGCACATTGTCGGCCTTGGCGGTGCGCGTCGGCCGGCTTGTTGTCGATGAGAGCTTTGGCGACGTGATGCCGGAACTCTCGCTGGCGCCGCGCGCCGGACAGCGCGGGCTTCTGGTGCTGCGCTCCTTCGGCAAATTCTATGGCCTGGCCGGCTTGCGACTCGGTTTCGTGCTGGGTTGCGAGGCTGATATTGCGACACTCGCCGGCATGTCGGGGCCGTGGCCGGTCTCGGGCGTCGCCATCGAGATCGGGCGGCGCGCGCTGTTGGATCGGCAATGGGCCGACGCGACGCGTGCGCGCCTCGTTCGGGACGCCGCTCGCCTGGATGAGCTAGCGCGCGGGGTGGGGTGGGCACTTCTCGGCGGCACGCCGCTGTTCCGCCTTTATGAGACTGGCGATGGTCTGCTCGCTCAAGAGCGGCTTGCGCGCGCGCGCATCTGGTCGCGCGTCTTCAAGGATAGGCCGTCCTGGCTGCGGCTTGGCTTGCCGGGTGATGAGGCGGAATGGCAGCGACTTTCCGCGGCGCTTGCGCGCTAAAGCGCGCTACGGCACCTCAGGGATGACGGCGAGAGATGCAATGGGCTCAGCTCAAGACGGTCAAGCCATCACCGCGCAAGCCGTAGCAAACCATCGACATCGAGATGACGCTCGATGTGATCGGCCAGCGCGTCTAGCGCGCTCTCGATTCGCGCCCGGTACTGTTCGCCTGAAGCCTCGATCCCGAGTCCTGCGAGAAAAGCACGGCGGAATGCATCCGCTGTAAAGAGGCCATGCAGGTAAGTGCCGTGGACGAGTCCATCGGCAGAGACCGCGCCCTCCGGCGCGCCGTTCACGAAGGAGAAGGGCCGCGCGAGGTCTGGCCCCTCGGTGCGGCCGATATGGATTTCGTAAGCATCAAGCCCTTGACCAGTCGCCGCATGCACGGCCTTGACGCGGGTGAGCGCCTTTTCCGGCGTCATGACGGTGGTGACGTCCAACAATCCGAGCCCCGGCGTCTCGCCGGCAGGCCCTTCGATGCCTTCGGGATCGGCAACGCTTTTGCCGAGCATCTGGTAGCCGCCGCAGATGCCGAGCACATGGCCGCCGCGGCGATGATGCGCCAGCAGGTCGATGTCCCAGCCATGCGCGCGCAAGAAATCGAGATCGCCGCGCGTCGATTTGGCTCCTGGCAGGATCACGAGCTTTGTATCGCCCGGAATGGCTTCGCCAGGGCGCACCATGACGAGATCGATCTCGGGCTCGAGCTTGAGCGGATCGAGGTCGTCGAAATTGGCGATACGCGACAGCGCCAGAAAGGCGATTTTTGTGCGCCCCGGCTTGCGCGCTTCGCCAAGGCCGAGCGCATCTTCCGCCGGCAGCTCGCGCGCGCGGGCAAAATAGGGCAGGACGCCGAAGCCGCGCCAGGCGGTGCGCTCTTCGATCAGTCGATAACCGTCATCGAACAGGGTGGGATCGCCGCGGAATTTGTTGATGATGAAGCCTGAGATCATCGCCGCATCGCCCGGTTCGAGCACCGCCTTGGTGCCGACGAGCTGCGCGATCACCCCGCCGCGGTCGATGTCGCCGACCAGCACGACCGGAACGTCGGCGCGGCACGCAAAGCCCATATTGGCAATGTCGTTGGCGCGCAGGTTGACTTCCGCGGGGCTGCCGGCGCCTTCCACCAGCACCAGATCGGCCTCCCGCTTCAGCCGGCCAAAACTCTCCAGCACTGCCGGCATCAGCGAAGGCTTCAGCCTGGCATAGTCGCGCGCGCGCAAGGTCGCGATGCGGCGGCCTTGCACGATCACCTGCGCGCCGACATCGGTTTCCGGCTTGAGCAGCACCGGATTCATATCGGTCTGCGGATCGATCCCGGCGGCCAGCGCCTGCAATGCCTGCGCGCGGCCGATCTCGCCACCGTCCGTCGTGACCGCGGCGTTGTTCGACATGTTCTGCGGCTTGAAGGGGCGAACGCGCAAACCGCGGCGCTTCGCTGCCCGCGCGAGCCCGGCGACGATGAGCGACTTGCCCACGTCGGAGCCCGCGCCCTGGATCATCAATGCGCGCGCCATGCGAAGCCTAGAACTCGACGCCCGGCTGCGCCTTGATGCCGGAGCGGAAGGGATGTTTCACCAGCGTCATCTCGGTGACGAGATCGGCGAGATCGATCAGCTCCTGCTTGGCGTTGCGCCCGGTGAGCACGACATGCGTCAGCGGCGGTTTCGAATCGCGCAGGAATTCCACGACCTCGTTGATGTCGAGATAGTCGTAGCGCAGCGCGATGTTGATCTCGTCGAGCACGACCATGCGCAGCCGCTCGTCGCGGATCAATTGCTTGGCCTTTTCCCAACCGGCCTTCGCGGCGGCGATGTCCCGTGCGCGGTCCTGGGTTTCCCAGGTAAAGCCCTCGCCCATGGCGTAGAACTGGCACAACTCGCCGAAATGGCCGGCAAGGAGCCGCCGTTCGCCCGTATCCCACGCACCCTTGATGAACTGCACGACCGCGCAAGGCAATCCATGCGCCACGCCGCGCACGATCATGCCGAAGGCGGAGGAGGATTTTCCCTTGCCCGCGCCGGTGTGAACGATGATCAGGCCTTTCTCGCCGCTTTTCTCCGCCATCATGCGATCGCGGGCGGCTTTCTTCTTGGCCATCTTGGTGGCGTGGCGCGCGTCGAGGTCGGCGTCGGCGGCGGTTTCTCGTGTACTCTCGGCCAAATCATGTTCCGAAGCCATCGATTCACTCCTTCGGCTTGACAAGCGGCGCGCTTGAGCAAATGCTCCGCCCGCGCTGGTTCCTGTCCTACGACAGGCGAAGAGGGAATGCGATAGGGTTAAAAATTTGGCCCGAAGCGCAGCCGCCCCCGCGACCGTGACCGGAGAGGTCCCCAATTGCCACTGATTCTCTTCCCGAGAATCGGGAAGGCGGGGATCGGAGGACCTGATCCAAGAGTCCTGCTCCGCAAGCCGGGAGACCTGCCAGCGCTTGTGTTTTCGAAGACCGGCGGACGGGGTGTTCCGCGACGGGGAGCGAACCCTCTGCCGTTGGTTCGTGCGCCTCATCGCCTCCGCCGGAACGTAAAGGGAAGGCGATGGCCGTCACGCTTCATGTCTGTATCACCTGCCGCGCAGGTCAAACCTTACCGGAGGACGAGCCGACGCCCGGCGCGCGGCTGCGCGACGCCATCCTTGAGGCAGGTGTGCCTGAGGGCGTCAACCTCGTGCCGGTCGAGTGTCTTTCCGCCTGCAGCCAAGGCTGTTCGGTCGCGCTCAGCGCGCCTGGCCGCTGGTCTTATGTGTATGGCCGCCTGTCGCATGCCAATGCACGGGACGTGATCGCGGGCGCCGCGGCCTATGCGGCGGCCGCGGACGGCATCGTGCCCTGGCGGTCGCGGCCCGAGGTTTTCCGCAAGCAGTCGCTTGCCCGTATTCCCCCGATCGTGAGCTTGCCGGAGGCCGCCGAATGACGTCGCTCGCCAAAATCCCCGTCACCGTGATCACGGGCTTTCTCGGCTCGGGCAAGACCACGCTGATCCGGCATCTCATGGCCAATCCG
Source organism: Bradyrhizobium sp. STM 3562 (assembly GCF_045571435.1). Classification (NCBI taxonomy): domain Bacteria; kingdom Pseudomonadati; phylum Pseudomonadota; class Alphaproteobacteria; order Hyphomicrobiales; family Nitrobacteraceae; genus Bradyrhizobium; species Bradyrhizobium sp. STM 3562. The sequence continues at coordinate 6,815,673 of NZ_CP120694.1, read as the reverse complement.
AATGGCAAGAAGCTTGCCGTGCTGGTCAACGAGTTCGGCAGCGAAGGCGTCGACGGTGAAATCCTGAAATCCTGCGCGGACGCGAATTGTCCCGAGGAGAATATTGTCGAACTCGCCAATGGCTGCATCTGCTGCACGGTGGCGGACGAGTTCATCCCGACCATGCAGAGCCTGCTGGCGCGCGACGTGCAACCGGATCACATCCTGATCGAAACGTCAGGGCTCGCGCTGCCGAAGCCGCTTCTGAAGGCGTTCGACTGGCCCGAGATCAAGTCGCGCATCACGGTCGATGGCGTGATCGCGCTCGCCGATGCGGAGGCGGTGGCGGCTGGGCGTTTCGCGCCGGATCCGGCCGCAGTCGATGCGCAGCGGGCGGCGGATGAAAGCCTCGATCATGAGACGCCGCTGTCGGAAGTCTTCGAGGACCAGATCGCCTGCGCCGACATCGTGCTGCTCACCAAGGCCGACCTCGCCGGCGAAGCCGGTGTTGCTGCGGCAAAGCAGCTCATTGCGGCGGAAGCGCCGCGGCCGCTGCCGATGCTGCCCGTCACCGATGGTGCGATCGATCCGCAGGTCGTTCTCGGCTTGAATGCGGCGGCGGAAGACGATCTCGCCGCGCGCCCCTCGCATCATGACGGCGAGGAGGAGCACGAGCACGATGATTTCGCCTCGGTTGTCGTCGAACTGCCAGAAATCACCGACATCGACGCGCTGGTGCGCGCGGTCGGGCATCTCGCACGTGAACAGAACGTGCTGCGCGCCAAGGGCTATCTCGCCATTGCGGGCAAGCCGATGCGCCTGCTCCTGCAGGCGGTCGGCGAGCGCGTGCGCCATCAGTTCGATCGTCCCTGGGGCACAGCGCCGCGGCGCTCGAAGCTGGTCCTGATCGGCGAGCAGGGCGACATAGATGAAGCCGCGATCAAGGCGGGGCTCGGCCTTTCGGGATTTGCCGTCTGATGCACGTCGTCTTTCGCGAGAGCCACGGGCTTGAGGAGACCGCCGTTCCTGTCGATCTCGCGCAGGAGCCGGGCGATCTCGTCATGCTCTCGTTCTCCGACAGCGATCTTGCGGCCTTTGCCGCGGGGTGGCGGCGCGGGCGGGAAAGCCTGCCCTCGCTGCGGCTCGCCAATCTTGCCGGCCTGCGCCATCCGCTGTCCGTCGATACTTACATCGAACGAACGCTCAGCCATGCGCGCGGCGTGTTGGTGCGGCTGATCGGCGGGGAATCCTACTGGAGCTATGGTCTTGCCGCGCTGCATGAGCTTGCAAGCAAGAAGGGCATCGCGCTCGCCGTGTTGCCGGCGGATGGGCGAGATGATCCGCGGCTGGATGCGCTCTCGACCTTGCCGCGCTCGACGCTTCGGCAGCTCAAGGCGCTGTGCGACACCGGCGGTGCGGTGGCGGCGCAGGCCGCGATTGCCCAGCTTGCGCTGGCCGCTGGTCTCTACGCCGGGCCCGTGCCGGGAGAAGTGAAAATTCCGGAGATGGGCTTTTACGATCCCGCGCGGGGCGTGCTGTTGTCGCTGCCGGAATCGGAGGGGAAGCCGCATGCGCTGGTCACCTTCTATCGCGCCTATGTGACGGCGGCGGATACCGCGCCGGTGGACGCGCTGATCACTGCGCTCCGGGACAAGGGCTTTGAGGCCTATGGCGCCTTTGTGCCGTCGCTGAAGGGCAGGGGCGTCGCCGACTGGCTGAAGCGTCACTTCGCCGGGCGTGCGCCTGCGGCGATCATCAATGCAACCGCGTTCTCGGCAATGGCCGATGACGGCACGACGCCGTTCGATGCCGCCTCCTGCCCGGTTTTCCAGGTGGCACTGTCCACCGCGCGCAGCGAGGACTGGGCGGCCTCGCTGCGCGGGCTGTCGGCGGCAGACCTTGCGATGCATGTGGTGCTGCCTGAGGTCGACGGCCGGATCTTTCTTGGCGTTGTCAGCTTCAAGTCCCAAGGCGCTCGCGACGGCGATCTGCAGATTGCGCTAGCCTCGCATCAGCCCGACGCAACGCGTGTCAATGCCGCGGTCGATCGCGTGGCGGCATGGTCGCGTCTTGCAGCGCTGCCAAACCGCGATAAACGGCTTGTCATTATCCTTTCGAGCTATCCTGGCCGCTCGCATCAGATCGCGCACGCGGTCGGGCTGGATGCACTGGCCTCGACCGACGTTCTGCTGTCGGATCTTGCTGATGCCGATTTCGATGTCGCGAGCGGTGCGGCATTGGCGCAGGGCTTGCAGCGGGAGAAGCTGGCCTGGAGCGTCGCCGACTATCGCGCCGCGTTGGCAAGGCTGCCGCGTCAATTGCAGGACGATCTCGCCGCCGCCTGGGGCGCGCCGGAGGACGATCCGCAAGTCTGCGACGGTCGGTTTCAGTTTGCGGCCGTAATACGCGGCAACGTCATCATCGCCGTACAACCCGAACGCGGCGACATCGCTAACCGCGCCGCCGAATACCACGATCTCACGCGCGTGCCGCGCCACGCCTATGTCGCGTTCTATCTCTGGCTTCGCGCTCAGGGCATTCGCGCCATCATCCACATGGGTGCGCATGGCACGCTGGAATGGCTGCCCGGCAAGTCCGTGGCGCTTTCGGATGCTTGCTGGCCGGAGGCGCTGACCGGCGACGTCCCGGTCATCTATCCGTTCATCGTCAACGATCCCGGCGAGGCGGCGCAGGCCAAGCGTCGCCTGAGCGCCGTCACGATCGGCCATTTGCCGCCGCCGCTCGCGGCGAGCCGGCTGCCGGAAAATCTCGTGCGGCTCGAGCAATTGCTCGATGAATATTCCACCGCTGACGGTCTCGATCCCGCGCGCCGCCGGCGCCTCGTCGCCGCGATCCGCGACGAGGCACGCGCCGCGGGCGTTGAGCAGGATCTTGGGCTCGCCACTTCCGCCTCGGCGGCTGAAGCCATTGCACGCATCGATCGCTTCGTTTGCGACCTCAAGGAAAGCCAGTTCGGCGACGGCCTGCATATTTTCGGCCGCGGTGCTTGCGCAGATCAAGAGCGCCGCGCGCTGCTCGATGCGCTCGCTGGTAAACGTGTCGCGCCGGGACCGGCGGGTTCGCCGTTCCGCGGACGGCGCGACGTGCTGCCCACCGGGCGCAATCTGTTCGCGGTCGATCCGCGCGCGGTGCCGACGCGCGCCGCGCATGCGCAAGGCATCAAGCTCGCCGAAGAACTGCTGCGGCGGCATCTGCAGGATCATGGCGATTGGCCGAAGGGCCTGTTGGTCGATCTCTGGGGCTCGGCGACGATGCGTACCGCAGGCGAGGAATTTGCAATGGCGCTGCACCTCGCGGGCCTGTCGCCGCGCTGGGACGGGGCGAGCGGCCGCGTTACCGGATTCGAGATTATCCCGCTTGCCCAGCTTGGCCGTCCGCGCATCGATGTGACGCTGCGCGTCTCCGGCCTGTTTCGTGACGTCTTCGGCAATCTTGCGCAATTGTTCGAGGCCGCGTCGGAAGCGCTCTCCCGGCGCGACTTCGAGGGCGCGGAAAATCCCTACGCGCAGCGCGCGCCGCGTGTGTTCGGCCCGCAGCCCGGCCACTACGGCGTCGGCGGCTTCGCCGCGCGCGATGCGTTGACGCGCGAGGCGCGGCAGGCGGCCGGCGAGGCGTGGCTTGCAGCATCGTCATGGTCGTTCTCGGCGAGTGGCGAGATGAAGCCGGACCGTGCCGCGATCGAAGCGCGGCTCGGGGCCGCTGATGCGTTCGTGCATGTGCAGGATCTGTCCGAAACCGATCTGTTGCTGGCCGCCGACTATGCCGCGCATGAGGGCGGCGTGGCCGCCGCTGCGGCAAGCCTGGATGCCCCCTTGCAAGCGCTCTATCATCTCGACGCCACAAGGCCGGAAGGCCCACGCGCACGATCGCTGACGGAGGAGATTTCGCGCGTGGTACGTGCGCGCGCGGCCGATCCGAAGTGGACCGCGGGCATGATGCGCCACGGCTTCCGCGGCGCGGCCGAGATCGCCGCGACGCTCGAGCACATGGCGGCCTTTGCCCATCTTGCCGACGCGGTTCCTGCGCATCTCTTCGACCTCTATTACGATGCGACGCTCGGCAACGACGAGGTTCGCGACTTTCTTGCACGCGAAAATCCCGCCGCGCTGGCAGCGATCGAAGGCTGTTTTGGCCGCCTGCACGACGCCTCGCTTTGGGTGACGCGCCGCAACTCCATTGCGGCCGGCTTGAGGAAGGCCTCATGAGCTCTGTTGCGATCAAAGGCTGGTGTCCGAGCGCGCACCGCCCGATGCCGTCGGGGGACGGGCTGGTGGCGCGTATCCGGCCGCGCGGGGGCCGCCTCTCGGCGGCGCAGGCGCTGGCCATCGCCGATCTTGCCGACCGACATGGCAACGGGCTGATCGATCTGACCGGCCGCGCCAACTTGCAGATTCGCGGGCTGCGCGCGCAAGCCCACGAACCGCTGCTCGCGGCACTGGCGCAACTCGCCCTGCTCGATGCGGATGCCGAGACGGAAAGCCAGCGTAACATCCTGGTTGCGCCGCTCTGGAGCGAAGGCGACGACACGCACATGCTGGCGACCGCGCTGGAGCGAGCGCTCGGCGAGCGTCCGCTCGGCCTGCCCGCCAAATTCGGCTTTGCTGTCGATTGCGGCAACGAGCGCCTGCTGGCACAGAATTCCGCCGACATCCGCATCGAGCGCAGCGCGAGTGGCGGGTTGATGGTTCGCCCGGACGGTTCGTCGAATGGCCGCTTTGTCACAAGGCGCGAGGCCGTTCCGGCCGCGCTGGCGCTGGCAAAGTGGTTCTTGGCCTCGGGCGGAGCGAACGGCGGGCGAGGGCGCATGGCAGCCCATATCGAAAGCGGCGCGAGACCACCGCATGCAGTGGACGATGGCGCGGTGCCGGCGCGCGCCGCGCCGCTGCCGCATCCAGGCGTGCGTGCAGGCGGCGCGCTGGTCGGCATCGCCTTCGGCCAGATGCAGAGCGCGAGGCTTAGAGTTCTCGCCGAGGGCGCGAGTGGCTTACGCATGACGCCGTGGCGCATGATCTATGTCGAGGGCGTGCGCGAAATCCCCGAGCATGACGGCATCCTCGGTCACGCCGATGATCCGCTGCTACGCGTTTCCGCCTGCAGCGGCGCACCCGCTTGCGAAGCTGCTTATGCCGAGACGCGCGCGCTTGCGGCCGCGCTGGCGCCTCATATGGCGGCAGGCGCGCATCTCCACGTTTCCGGCTGCGCCAAAGGTTGCGCGCATCCGGGCCCGGCCGCCGTCACGCTGGTCGCCACCGCCGACGGCTTCGACCTCGTCCGCAATGGTTCGACGGGCGATGCGCCGGCGCTGCGTGGCCTGACACGCGCCGAGCTGCTGGCCGATCCGCCTGCGGTTCTGGGGGATCGCTGATGCCGTACACTTACGAAACCGATGGCGCGGCCATCTACAGGAAGTCTTTCGCGACCATCCGGGCCGAGGCCGATCTTGCGCGCTTTTCGCCCGACGAGGAGCCTGTTGTGGTGCGCATGATCCATGCCGCGGGGATGGTCGGGCTGGAGCGCCACATCCGCTTTTCGCCCGGCATGGCGGTCGCGGCGCGCGAAGCGCTTGCGAGCGGCGCGCCCATTCTTTGCGATGCGCGGATGGTGTCCGAAGGTATCACGCGGGCGCGCCTGGCAAAGAGCAATGCCGTGATCTGCACGCTGGACGATGCCGCCGTGCCTCATCTCGCGCAATCCATGCGCAACACCCGTTCGGCCGCTGCGCTCGAACTGTGGCGGCCTCATCTGGAGGGTGCGGTGGTGGCGATCGGTAATGCACCGACGGCGCTGTTCCATCTGCTGAACATGCTCGAGGACAAGACCTGTCCGCGGCCGGCGGCGATCATCGGCTGCCCGGTCGGCTTCGTCGGTGCCGCGGAATCGAAGGCCGCGTTGATGGCGGCGCTGCCGGCGCCGGCGCTCACGGTCGAGGGGCGGCTCGGCGGCTCGGCGATCACGGTTGCCGCCGTGAATGCGCTTGCAAGCAGGAGCGAGTAGTCATGGGGCGGATCATCTGCTGCGGCTTGGGCCCAGGCGATCCCGATCTGATGAGCGTGCGCGCCGATCGCGAAATCCGCGCCGCCACGCAAGTCGCCTATTTCCGCAAGAAGGGACGGCCGGGCCAGGCGCGGCGGATCGTCGACGGCATGCTGGCGCGAGGCGTCTGCGAGTATCCGATGGAATATCCTGTCACCACTGAGCTTGCGTTCGACAGCGAGGAATATGCCCGCCTGCTCGCGGATTTCTACGACGCGTGGGCCGACCGGCTCGCACGGCTCGCACGCGAAGACAATGTCGTCGTGCTCTGCGAAGGCGATCCTTTTTTCTATGGCTCCTTCATGCATCTCCATTCGCGGTTGCAGGGTCGCGCCGAGATCGACGTCATCGCCGGCATTCCCGGCATGGCCGGCTGCTGGAACGTGGTGGGGCGGCCGATTGCGCTTGGCGACGACGTCATGACGATCCTGATGGGCACGCTGCCGGAGGAGGAGCTTTCCCGGCGCGTCAACAACGAGGATGCACTGGTAATCATGAAGACCGGGCGCAATCTCGCAAAGATCCGCCGCGCGCTCGCCGCTGCCGGCCGGCTGCAGGAAGCCTGGCTGATCGAGCGCGGCACGATGCCGGGCGAACGCGTTGCGCGGCTCGGGAATATCGAGCCGGACGATTGTCCCTATTTTGCGATCGTGCTGGTGCATGGGCGCGGGCGGCGCCGGGAGCTTTGCGAATGACGGGCTCGCTCGCCATCGCTGGTCTCGGCCCGGGCGATGCGGCGCTGGTCACGCCGGAAGTCTCGGCTGCGCTTGCCGAAGCGACCGACGTGGTGGGCTATGCGCCCTATGTCGCGCGCGTGCCGGTACGCGAGGGCTTAAGGCTGCATCCATCGGATAATCGCATGGAGCTCCAGCGCGCCGGCGAAGCGCTCAAACTCGCTGCTGAGGGGCGCAACGTGGTGATCGTCTCCTCCGGCGATCCCGGCGTATTCGCGATGGCGGCCGCGGTGTTCGAGGCGCTGGAGGCTTCGCCGGCGAAGGATGTGACGATCCGCGTGTTGCCCGGGGTGACTGCCATGTTAGCTGCGGCCGCGCGCGCCGGCGCGCCGCTGGGCCACGATTTTTGCGCGATCAATCTGTCCGATAATCTCAAGCCGCGGGAAGTGATCGAAAGGCGCTTGCTGCTCGCGGCCGAAGCCGACTTTTCCATCGCGCTTTATAATCCGAGCTCGGCGAGCCGGCCCGACGGCTTTCGTCGTGCACTCGAGGTATTGCGCGAGGCCGGCTGCGGCGAGCGCATCGTCATCTTTGCCCGTGCGGTGACGACGCCCAAGGAGCGTATCGAGACCGTGCTGCTGCGCGATGCGAGGCCTGAGATGGCCGACATGGCGACGCTGGTCATCATCGGCAATTCGGCGACGCGCCGCGTCGGCCGCTGGGTCTATGCCCCGAGGCGCGCGTCATGACCAAGCCAGGCCAGCACATCCTCGGCGCGCTCGACCCGCCGCCGCTCCGGCAGCGCCGGCCGCGCGATCATGATCACCGGCAAGCCGAGCTCGCGCGCGGCGTCGATCTTGGCACGTGCGCCGTCCCCGCCCGCGTTGCGCGACACAAGCCACTGGACGCCACGCGCACGCATCAGCTCGCGATCATCTTCGCGGGTGAACGGCCCGCGGGAGACGATCACCTCGGCATTGGGCAGCGGCAGTGGCCCGTCCGGCGCATCGACAAAGCGCAGCGTGTAGGCATGCTGCGGCTTTGCGGCGAAGGCGGCGAGATGTTGGCGGCCGATGGCGAGGAACACCCGGGCGGGCGCCTCGGGCAGCGCGGCCGCGGCGGCAGGCTCGTCGGCCGCCTCGATCCAATTGTCACCGGCGACCGCCGCCCATGGCGCGCGCTCCAGCGCGATCAGCGGCGTGTCCGTCGCGGCACAGGCCGTGACGGCATTGCGGCTCATCTCGGCGGCAAAGGGATGGGTCGCATCGATCACATGCGTGATCCGCTCGGCGATGATGAAGTCCGCAAGCCCCTCCGGCCCGCCAAAGCCGCCGATCCGGGTCGGCAGCGCGTGCGGCAGCGGGATCCTGGTGCGGCCGGCGTAGGAGTAAATGGCATCGATCCGCGTGCGCGCGAAAAGCTCCGCGAGCCGGTTCGCGTGGCCTGTTCCGCCCAGAATGAGCGCGCGCGTCATGTCTGATCCCTGGTTGACGATCATCGGTATCGGCGAAGATGGCCTTGCCGGGCTGTCGGAAGCAAGCCGAAAGGCGCTTGCGACGGCTGAGGTCGTGTTCGGCGGTGAGCGGCATCTTGGGCTCGCCGATATTGGCGCGCGTGGAAAGCCGTGGCCCATCCCGTTCGACATCGCACCCGTGCTCGCATGCCGTGGACGCCCGACCGTGGTGCTCGCCTCCGGCGATCCGTTCTGGCACGGTGCGGGCGGGAGTCTGGCCGCGCATTTGTCCGGCAACGAATGGATCGCGCATCCTGCGCCGTCGACATTTTCGCTCGTGGCGGCGCGGCTGGGCTGGCCGTTGGAGCAGACGATCTGCCTCGGGCTGCATGCGACGCCGTTCGAGCGGCTGATGCCGGTGCTTTCGCGCGGCGCGCGCATCATCTGCCTGGTGCGTGACGCCAAAGCGGGCGGCGGTCTCGCGGCGTGGCTGACTGCACGGGGATGGGGCACCTCGCGCCTATGGTCGCTGTCGGCGCTTGGCGGGCCGCGCGAGCGTATCGCTGAATCTCTGGCGAAGGACTATGTCGGTGCGTCCATGTCGAGCCCGCTCGCGATCGCGCTGGAGGCGGACGGTGGAATCGGATTGCCGCGCTGTTCCGGCCTGCCCGACGATCTCTTTGTCCATGACGGGCAGATCACCAAGCGGCCGATACGCGCGCTCGCGCTTTCGGCATTGGCGCCGCGGAGCGGCGAATTGCTATGGGACATCGGCGCCGGTTCCGGCTCGATCTCGGTCGAATGGGCCTTGGCCGGCGGAACTGCGATTGCCATCGAACAGCGTGAGGATCGCGTCGCGAACATCCGCAGCAATGTCGATGGCTTTGGCCTCGCGCACCGGATCAAGATCGTTACGGGCCGCGCGCCCGCGTTCCTGACAGGTCTGGAAAAGCCGGACGCGATTTTTCTTGGCGGCGGGCTGGATGCGGTGATGTTCCGTGCCATCTGGCCGCTGATGGCAAACGGCGCCCGTATCGTGGCGCATTCCGTGACGCTGGACACCGAGGCGCTGCTTACGGAATTACACGGCAGGCATGGCGGTGATCTGATGCGGATCGAGATTTCGCATGCCGCGCCGCTCGGCCGCTTGCGTTCCTGGGAAGCGTCGCGGCCGATCGTGCAATGGCGCGCAGTAAAGGGAGAGGGCGCATGACCGTGCATTTCATCGGCGCAGGCCCCGGCGCGCCCGATCTCATTACCCTGCGCGGCCGCGACCTGATCGCGGCCTGTCCGGTCTGCCTCTATGCGGGCTCCCTGGTGCCGCAGGAAATTCTGGCGCACTGCCCGGAAGGCGCGCGCATCGTCAACACCGCGCCGCTGTCGCTCGATGCCATCATCGATGAAATCAGGTCCGCGCATGGGCAAGGCAAGGACGTCGCGCGGCTGCATTCCGGCGATCTCTCGGTGTGGTCGGCGATGGGCGAGCAACTCCGCCGGCTGCGCGAGCTCGGCATTCCCTTCACCGTCACGCCGGGCGTGCCGTCGTTCGCCGCCGCCGCGGCCGCGCTAGAGGCCGAGCTGACGCTGCCGGGGCTTGCGCAATCGGTGGTGCTGACGCGCACCTCGGGGCGTGCGAGCGCGATGCCGGATGGAGAAAAGCTGGCGGCCTTCGCGGCGACCGGCGCGGTGCTGGCGATCCACCTCTCGGTGCATGTGCTGGGCAAGGTCATCGCGGAGCTGTTGCCGTATTATGGCGCGGACTGTCCGGTGGCCGTGGTCTGGCGGGCGAGCTGGCCCGATGAGACGATCGTGCGCGCCACCTTGGGCACGCTCGACGCAGCAATTGGCGAAAAGCTCGAGCGCACCGCCATCATCCTGGTTGGCCGCACGCTGCAAGCACAGGATTTTGCCGAGAGCCGGCTCTATGCGGCCGACTATGACCGCCGCTACCGGCCCGTCGGCACCGCGCCGCGCTTTCCGGAAGGTGCATGATGCCGCGCGCGCTTGTCATCTCCGCGCCCGCCTCCGGCACCGGCAAGACCACGCTGACCCTGGCGCTGGCGCGCGCCTTTCGCGACCGCGGGATCGCCGTGCAATGTTTCAAGAGCGGCCCCGACTATATCGATCCCGCTTTTCATGCCGCAGCAACGGGGCGGACCTCGGTCAATGTCGATAGCTGGGCGATGTCGCGCGAGACCATTGAGGGGCTCATCGCTCGCGGTCAGGATGCGGATCTGGTGCTGGCCGAGGGCTCGATGGGCCTGTTCGATGGCGTGGCGACGCCGGGCCGGTCCGGCACCGGCGCCAGCGCGGATATTGCGGAGATGATGGGTTGGCCGGTGCTGCTGGTGCTCGATCCCGCAGGTCAGGCCCAGACCGCAGCGGCGGTCGCGAGCGGCTTGCGTGATTTCCGGCCCGGCGTGCGCATCGCCGGTGTCATTCTCAATCGCATCGCCAGCCCGCGCCATGAGACCCTGATCCGGCATGCGATGGAGGCCGCCAATATTCCTGTGCTCGGCGCGTTGCCGCGACATGCGCCGATTGCGCTGCCGGAGCGTCACCTTGGCCTGGTGCAGGCGGAAGAGTTTTCGCGACTAGACGAGTTGATCGGCGAAGCCGCGCGGCTGGTTGCCGAGCGCGTCGATCTTGATGGATTGCTCAGGCTCGCCGGGGAGGCGGCGCTCACGCCGAAGGCGATGGGCTTCGCCGCGCTCAACCCATCCTACAAAGGCGACGCCATCCCGCCCGGCAAGCGCGTTGCGCTGGCGCGCGATGCCGCCTTCTCTTTCATCTATCCGCACATTCTCGAGGGCTGGCGCGCGGCCGGCGCCGAAATCGTGCCGTTTTCGCCACTGGCCGATGAAGGACCCGATGAGAGCGCCGATGTCTGCTGGCTGCCCGGTGGCTATCCGGAATTGCATGCTGGCAAGATTGCCGCGAATCTGCGCTTCCGGAAACGCTTGCGCAATTTTGCCGAAACGCGCCCCGTGCATGGCGAATGCGGGGGCTATATGGTGTTGGGTCGCGCTTTGACCGACAAGGAGGGGATGCGCCACGACATGACGGGGCTGCTCGGTCTTGAGACCAGTTTTGCCAAGCGCAAAATGCATCTCGGCTACCGCAAGGCCGCCTTGCATGCGCCGATGCCGGGCTTTGCTGCCGGCGCGCGGCTCCGCGGGCACGAGTTTCACTACGCGACGATTCTCGCCCAGCCCGACACGCCGCTGGCGATCGTGCGCGACGCCAACGGCGCGGAGGTCACCGAGACCGGCTCGCGGCGCGGCAACGTCAGTGGCACATTCTTTCATCTCATCGCGGAGGACAGGTGAGCGGCTTTGTTTCCTTTGTCTCGGCGGGGCCTGGCGATCCCGAGCTTCTGACGCTGAAAGCCGCGGCGCGGCTGCGCGCGGCCGATGTCGTGCTCTATGACGACCTCGCCTCCGGAGCCATTCTGGATCACGCCCGCGAAGGCGCGCGGCTGGTCTCGGTCGGCAAGCGCGCCGGGCGGCCCTCGGCCAAGCAGGAGCATGTCAGCCGGCTGCTGGTCGATTATGCCGCGACGGGCGCTGCCGTGGTGCGGCTGAAATCGGGTGATGCCGGCATCTTCGGCCGACTCGAAGAGGAGATCGAGGCGCTGCGCGCTGCCGGCATTGCCTATGAGATCATCCCCGGCGTCACGGCCGGCTGTGCGGCCGCGGCGGCGGCGGGAATTCCGCTCACGCGCCGCCACACCTCGCGCCGCGTGCAGTTCATCACCGGCGCCGATGTGCGCGGCGAACTGCCCGAGGATCTCAATTGGGCGGCGTTGACCGACCCCAATTCCACAACCGCCGTCTATATGGGCAAGCGTACCTTTCCAGCGCTCGCGGCCAAGCTGATCGCGCAAGGCCTGTCGCCCGACACGCCGGCGCTGCTGGCGGAATCCATCGGCCACGCCGATCAGCGGTTCGTCCGCACGAGCGTTGCAGAGCTCGCCGAGCAGCTCAAGCAGGAGGGCGTCACCGCGACCGCCATCATTCTCTTCGGCTCGCTCGCCGCTGAAGAGTCCTGACGTTTCAACCAACCCACCGCACCAAAAGGAGACTGGACCATGCATATCGAACCCGGCGTCGTGAACGGCGCGAAGATCGTGTTGAGTTATGCCACAGCCGCGGGCGCCGGGGGTTATGCCTTCAGGCTTGCGGCCGACACGGTGCGCAAGCAGGGCGCGGGCTCGCTTGCGCTGCGCACGGCCGCGACCACGTTATCGGTGTTCACTTTCTTCCAGATACTCCCGCATTTTCCGGTCGGCGTATCGGAAGTGCATTTCATCTTCGGTTCGACGCTGTTCCTGATTTTTGGCGCCGCGCCGGCTGCGCTCGGCCTTGCGCTGGGCCTCCTGTTGCAGGGCCTATTCTTCGTGCCGACCGACCTGCCGCAATACGGCATGAACGTGACAACGCTGTTGGTGCCGCTCTTTGCCATCGGCGCGCTGGCCGAACGCATCATCCCGCGCCACACGGCCTATGTCGACCTGCGCTACGGCCAGGCGCTGTCGCTCTCCAGTGCCTATCAGGCGGGCATCATCGCCTGGGTTGCGTTCTGGGCGCTCTACGGTGCTGGCTTTGGCGTCGAGAATTTGAAGTCGATTGCCACATTCGGAGCGTCCTACGCGCTGGTGATCGTGGTCGAGCCGCTGGTGGATCTCGCGGTGCTGGCACTGGCAAAATCGCTGCGCGGCATCTTGGACGGTGCGCTGGTCACGCCGCGCCTGCATCACGCCGGCTAGAAAACGGGAAGGGCGGCCCGCGAATGCGGCCGCCCTTCTAAGCCGCCATGCTCACGCTCTCCCTCATTGGTATCGGCTGCGGCGACCCTGCGCATCTGACGCGCAAGGCGATCGGTGCGATCAACGCCGCCGATCTCATCCTCATTCCGCGCAAGGGCGAAGAAAAATCCGAACTTGCGGACTTGCGGCGCGCGATTTGCGCCGATGTGCTGACCAACCGCGGGACGCAGGTGGTCGAGTTCGATCTGCCGATGCGCGACAGCGCGCGGGAGGATTACCGCGGCGGCGTCGATGCCTGGCATGACGCGGTCGCGCAGGCGTGGTCGCGCGAGATCGACCGTCATCTGAGCGGAGAGGGACGCGTTGCACTTCTGATCTGGGGCGATCCCTCGCTCTACGATTCGAGCCTGCGCATCGCGCGCCGTCTCGATCCGCTGCCTGACATCGAGGTGGTGCCGGGCATCACGGCTATTCAGTCGCTGTGCGCCGCGCATGCACTGCCGCTCAACGAGATCGGTGCGCCGTTTCTGGTCACCACGGGACGGCGTTTGCGCGAAGGCGGCTGGCCGGCGGGCGTCGATACCGTCGTCGTCATGCTCGACGGCGGCACCGCGTTCCAGACGCTTGAACCTGAGGGCCTCCATATCTGGTGGGGCGCCTATCTCGGCATGCCGGGCCAGATCATTTTGTCGGGCGCGCTCGCGGAGGTGGGGGCAACCATCGTTGCCGCACGGCGGCAAGCGCGGGAGCGGCATGGCTGGATCATGGATAGCTACATTTTGAAGCGTGTGGGCTGAGGGCTTTCGAATGCGGGACGATATGCTTCCTGAATGGGTTTACGAAAAATGCCCCGATGTCTCGGCGAGCCATCGAGAGTCCGCCCGCGCCCGTCAGGACCAGCTAACGAAGCCGCGTGGCGCGCTTGGCCGAATCGAGACGCTGGCGATCGACCTTGCCGCTCTGCAGCGCACGGAGCGACCACGCGCCGCGCGCGTGCCGATCATCGTCTTTGCCGGCGATCATGGCATCGCCGCGCAGGGCGTCTCGGCCTATCCGCAAGAAGTCACGATTGCGATGATGGCCAATTTTGCCGGCGGCGGCGCGGCAATTTCGGTGCTGGCGCGCGAATTGGGCTCGCATCTGGAAGTCGTCGATGCCGGCACGCTCGCAGAGACGCCGATGCCGGGCATTGTCACCGATAAGCCGCGGCGCGGCAGCCGCGATTTCAGCAGACAGGCCGCGCTTGACCTTTCGGACCTCGCCTTCGCCTTCGATTGCGGCAGGCGCGCGGTGGCGCGTGCGGCGAGCGGCGAACCTGACATGCTCATTCTCGGCGAAATGGGCATCGGCAACACCACGAGCGCAGCGGCAATTGCCGCCGCGCTGCTGCGGATAAGCGCCGACATGATCGCCGGTAGCGGCACTGGTGTCGATGCTGAGGGCCGCGCGCGCAAGGCGCGCGCGATCGACGCCGCGATCGCGCTGCATGGGCTAGCAGCGGGCAGCTCTCCCGAGCGCGTCCTGTGCGCGGTTGGTGGTCTTGAGATCGCCGCCATCGCCGGTGCCATCATCGCCGCCGCGCGAGAGCGTATTCCGGTGCTGGTCGACGGCTTCATCGTCTCCGTCGCAGCACTGGCGGCATCGCGGTTGAATCCATCCTGCCGACCCTATCTGATATTTTCCCACCGTTCGGCCGAGCAGGGGCATCGATTGGTGCTGGACGCCTTGGAAGCGCGCCCGCTCCTCGATCTCGATTTGCGACTTGGCGAGGGCTCAGGCGCCGCGCTCGCGTTGCCGATCCTGCGGCTCGCCTGTGCCCTGCATAACGGCATGGCGACCTTTGCCGAAGCTGCAGTCCCTGACCGCAAAGCCTGACGTCGCGGGCCGCTCTCGTGAGATCAACAACGCGTGTTATGCGGGGCACGCATCATCCGCTTTCTTGACAGCGGCCATGTCAGTCGTTTCCTTTGTCGCCCGGAAGCGGGGGCGATCACGAGGATGCCGGACGAGCCTCTCAGGGTGAGACGACGCGATCTGCTCTCGCTCATCGGAGCGATGGCCGGCAGCGCCGCGATGTATCACGCGATGACGGCGCTGGGGTTTGCCTCCGAATCCCGCTACCAGGGGCCGATCAGGCTGCAAGGCGATCCCAAGGGCGCCTCCGTGCTCATTCTCGGTGCGGGACTTGCCGGGATGACCGCTGCGTTCGAGCTGCGCAAGGTCGGCTATAAGGTGCAGGTGCTGGAGTTCAATGATCGCGCCGGCGGCCGCAACTGGTCCTTGCGCGGCGGCGACAGCTTCGTCGAGCTCGGCGGCTTCAAGCAGACCTGTAAATTCGACGATGGTCTCTATCTCAATCCGGGGCCGTGGCGCATTCCCTATCACCACCGGGCGCTGCTCGATTACTGCAAGCGCTTCAACGTGGCCCTGGAGCCCTTCATCCAGCTCAATCACAACGCTTATCTTCATGCCTCGCGCGCGTTCGGCGGCGTGCCGCAGCGGATTCGCTGGGTGAAGGCCGATTTCCAGGGGCAGGTCTCGGAGTTGCTGGCGAAGGTGACGAGCCAGGGCAAGCTGGATGAAGTGGTCTCCAAGCAGGATCAGGACATTCTCCTGCAGGCGCTGCGTTCATGGGGCGCGCTCGACCGCGACTACCGTTATCGCGCGAGCCTGGTCTCGTCCGAATATCGCGGCTATGCCGAGGCGCCCGGCGGCGGGCTTACGGCAATGCCGCTGCCGAGCGATCCCGTGGGCTTGTCGGACATCTTGAAGTCGCAGCTCTGGCGCTATCTGCACAATTTCGCCAACTACAATTTCCAGACCACCATGTTCCAGCCCGTCGGCGGGATGGACATGATCGGCAAGGCGTTCGCGAAGCAGGTCGGCGACCTCATCCGCTACAACGCCCGGGTGACGGAAATTCTTCAGGACGATCGCGGTGTCACCGTGACCTATGTCGATACGAAAAACCCGAAGAGCCCGTTGCAGGCGCGTGCCGACTGGTGCGTGTGCACGATTCCGCTGTCGATCCTGAGCCAGCTCAAGGTCAATGCCGGCGCGGCGATGAAAGCGGCCATCGATGCGGTCCCCTATGCCGGCTCGGTGAAGATCGGGCTGCAGTTCAGGCGGCGTTTCTGGGAGGAGGACGATGCCATCTATGGCGGCATCAGCTACACCGACTTACCGATCCGGCAAATCGGTTATCCCAATAGCGGCTATAACAGGATCGGGCCGGGCGTGCTGCTCGGTGCCTATCTGTTCGACGGAGCCAACACTTACGAATTCACCGCGATGCCGCCGGATGAGCGGGTGGCGCGCGCGGTCGAGTTCGGTACGATGATCCACCCGCAGTACAAATCCGAATTCGAGAACGGCATCGCGGTGGCCTGGCATCGCGTACCCTTCACGCTGGGCTGCAGCGGTGATTGGTCGGACGATGCGCGCACCCAGCACTACCGCAATCTGTGCGAGATGGACGGCCGCATCGTGCTTGCGGGCGAGCACGCCTCCGCGCTGCCGGCGTGGCAGGAGGGAGCGATCCTGTCCTCGCTCGATGCCATTACCCGGCTGCACGAGCGGGTGGTGAAGACATGAGGCGTTCGAGCGCCAAGGCGCTGCCGCATGCTGCTCTGGCGACGATCGCGCTGCTCGTGCTGCTGCGCGGTCAGGGCACACGCGCCGAGGACGATGGGCCCATTCTCAAGAACCGTACATTCAGCTCAGGCTATCGCTTTGTCGAGATGAGCGGCGAGGAGTTGTACGTCAATGTCTGCCGCGGTTGCCACATGGGAGATGCCCTGGGCGCGACCGGAGCGGGCGCTTATCCATCGCTCGCCTCCGACCGCAATCTCGAGGCCGGCGGCTACGCGGTGGATCTCGTCGTCAATGGTCGCCGCGGCATGCCGTCCTTTGCGGACATGATGAGCGACGACCAGATTGCGGCGGTCGTGAATTATCTGCGCACGCATTTCGGCAACAATTATCAGGATGCGGTCGCGCCCGCGGACGTGCACAGCGCGCGGCGCTAGCCGCAACTCGGCGCAACCTGGACCGAGAAACTCGCCTTCGCCCTATTTCGCGGGCGGCAGCTTGATTGGAATGTACCGCGAAGCGGGGTTGACGACCACGGACCGGTCGTCGGCGTGGCTTCGGAGGGTTTCCAGCACGAGGAAAAACTTCTCGGCAAGCATCGTAATAACCTCACTGCAATCGATCGATTTGAAATGGACGGATGCGATCACTTGGGCGCAGGCACCGCAATCGGATTCGCGCGGCAGAGTTAGAGCGGTTCACAGCTTAATTGAATCGGGAGGGATTCCGGTTTTGGGGCGAATGTGATTCAAGATGCTGGCTGGGACTGGAGGCCAGCATCCGATGGTTCGACCAATTTCCAATGACCTGCGTAAGCGTGTTGTTGCGGCGGTTGCGAAGGGTGAGAGCTGTCGTTCGGTCGCAGCGAGGTTTGGCGTTGCGGTGTCGTCCGTGGTGAAGTGGTCGCAGCGTCATCGCCAGACCGGCTCGGTAGCGCCTGGCAAGATAGGCGGCCACCGTAAGCCGGTGCTTGAACCGCATCGCGCCTTCATCAGGGAACGGATTAGCCAGACGCCGCATTTGACGCTGCATGCCTTGAAGGACGAACTCGCCGCGCGAGGGGTTAAGGTCTCCCACAATGCAGTTTGGCTGTTTCTGCGCCGCGAAGGGCTGCGGTTCAAAAAAAACGCTGCTCGCCCTCGAGCGGGCTCGCTCCGACGTCGCGCGTAGACGCCAGCGCTGGCGCTCATGGCAGGCCAAGCTCGACCCTCGGCGCCTGGTCTTTATCGACGAGACCTGGATCAAGACCAACATGGCCCCATTGCGCGGATGGGGGCCAAAAGGCGCGCGGGTGCGGAGCTTCACGCCACATGGCCACTGGCGCACCCTGACTTTTGTCGGCGCCTTGCGCTGCGACCGCCTCACCGCACCTTGCTTGTTCGACGGCCCAATCAACGGCGAATGTTTCCGTGCCTATGTTCAGCAGCTTCTCGTCCCCCAGCTCCGGCCAGGCGACATCGTCATCATGGACAATCTCGGCAACCACAAGTCGGCGGCCCTGCGCGGCCTGATCAAAGCCGCCGGCGCAAGGCTCTGGTATCTGCCGCCATACTCGCCGGACCTCAATCCGATCGAACAGACCTTCGCCAAGATCAAGCACTGGATGCGCACCGCCCAGAAGCGCACCATCGACGAGATTTGCCGCCATATCGGCAGCCTCGTCACAACCATCCAGCCCAACGAATGCAGCAACTACTTCGAAAACGCCGGATACGCTTCCATCAAAACGTGAAACGCTCTAGCGCTTGGTAATCGCACGGGCCCCAGCCGGCCCCCGGTTGGCCCCGAGGAAGCCATTGCCTGGCCTCTTCGATCACGAGGTCGGCGCGGGCGCGGCTCACCGGCGCGCCTTCGTGCGGACGCGCAATCGCCGGCTGCTCCCATGAAAACCTGTCTTGCTAAAGCCGGCTCAGTGGGTCTGAATACGACCAGAAAATCCAAACGCCGGAGAGCGGAATGTATCGATCAGGCCATGAGAAGCTCGCTTTTGTCTGCACCGCTGTGCTTGCACTCTGCTTTGCCGGGGCCGTCTATGCGGACGAACTGACCCCGCAGCAGCAATTCGCCCGCGAGGTCTACAAGGAGCTGGTTGAGATCGATACCACGACCGCGACCGGGGATACCGCGAAGGCGGCGGAAGCGATGGCGGCGCGGCTCAAGGCGGCGGGTTTTCCGGATGAGGACGTGCATGTGTTCTATCCGGCGCCGCACAAGGGCAATCTGGTGGCGCGGCTGCGCGGCACCGGCAAGCGCAAGCCGATCCTGCTCCTGGCTCACATCGACGTCGTGCCGGCGCTGCGCGAGGACTGGTCGGTGGACCCATTCACGCTCACCGAAAAAGACGGCTATTTTTACGCTCGCGGCAGCAGCGACGACAAATACATGGCGGCGGCCTTCGTCACCAATCTGATCCGCTACAGGCAGGAGGGATTCAAGCCCGATCGCGACATCATCGTCGCGCTTGAGACGGACGAGGAGATCCTCGATAGCAATGCGCTCGGCATCCAATGGCTGCTCAAGAACCATCGCGACCTCATCGATGCGGAATTCGCGCTGAATGAAGGTGGCGGCGTCGGCCTCAAGGACGGCAAGGCGATCCGGAACGCGGTGCAGACCAGCGAAAAGGTCTCCGTCAGCTATCAGCTTGAGGTCCGCGACCGCGGCGGTCACTCTTCGGTGCCGCGTAAGGACAATGCGATCTATCGGCTCGCCGAAGGACTGGTGCGGCTGTCGAAGTTTTCGTTTCCGGTCAAACTCAACGAGACCACGCGCGCCTATTTCAAGGGGCTCGCGCAGATCGAAGGCGGGCAGACCGCCGCCGACATGCGGACGCTGCTGGCGGATCAACCGGATCCCGGGGCGGTCGGACGGCTCTCGGCCAATCCGGCCTATAACGCCCAGCTTCGCACCACTTGCGTCGCGACCATGCTGCAAGGCGGTCACGCGGTGAACGCGCTGCCGCAACTGGCCACGGCAAAGGTCAATTGCCGCATCATGCCGGGCGAAGCGGTAGAGGAGGTCAAGACAACGTTAGAGCGCGTGCTTGCGGACGACCAGATCACCGTCGTCCAGGCCGACAAGGCCGTGCTCAGCGCCCCGTCGCCGATGAACGAGGACATCATGGGCGCGATCGCCAAGCTCTCGGGCGAGTTTTGGCCCGGCGCGATGGTACTGCCGGTGATGAGCACGGGCGCCACGGACGGTAGCTACTTACGCAACGCCGGTATCCCCACTTATGGCCATTCCGGCATGGCGAATGACATCAACGACATCAGGGCCCACGGTCGGGATGAGCGGGTTCCCGTCAAATCCTTCTACGAGGGCGAGGAATATCTCTATCGCCTGGTCAAAATGTTGTCGGGTGGCGTATCTTAAATCGCCGATGCGGCGGAACTCTTTCGTGGTCCGGTCGAAAGGCCGGACAGAGGTTGGCGGCGATGCGGCTCAATCTGAAGAAAATCGCGGCGATGCTGCTGCTCGTGGCCTCGCCTTCGGGCGCCCCGATGGCCGAGGAGGCCCCCGCCGGTGCCGCTGCAGACAACGAGATCCGTATCGGCAATGTCATGCCCTATACCGGGCCGCTCGCGGCGTTCGGCAGTATCGGCCGCGCGGAAGCCGCCTATTTCGACATGATCAACGAGCACGGCGGCATCAACGGCCGCAAGGTGCGCTTCATTTCCTATGACGACAGCGCCGATCCGGTGACGACGCGGGAGCAGACCCGCAAGCTGGTGGAGAACGACAAGGTCTGGCTGATGTTCGGCTCGTTCGGCACGCCGCAAAACCTCGCGGTCCGCCCCTATCTTAACGAGCGCAAGATTCCGCAGCTCTTTATCGCCTCCGGTGACGAGGAATGGAGCCGGCCAAAATCCTTCCCCTGGACCATGGGTTTTCCGCCGACCTTCCGCGCCGAGGGGCGCATCTATGCCAACTACATCCAGGCCTCCTATGCGGAGCGCAGGATCGCCGTGCTCTGGCAGAACGACCAGTTCGGCCGCGATATGTTTCGCGGGCTGCAGGAGGGGCTGGGCGATACCGCGCGCATGATCGTCTCCGATATCGCCGTCGACGGGTCGGAGAAATCGGTCGATGCGCAGATCGAGGTGCTGCAGAGCTCGGGCGCGGAAATCGTGCTGCTCGATGTGGCGCCACCAATCGCCGCGCTGGCGATCCGGCGCATGAACGACATCGGCTGGCATCCGGTGCTGCTGCTCGACAACGCGTCGGCCTCGATCGCCAACGCGCTGAGGCCTGGAGGGCTTGAGAATTCGATCGGGGTGATCTCGACGGCTTTCCTGAAAGACGCCAGCGATCCCGCCTGGAAGGACGATGCGGGCATGAAAGCCTGGTCGGCCTTCATGGACAAATATTATCCCGATGGCGACAAGGCCGACGGCAACGCCGTGTTCGGCTATGCGGCGGCCGAGACCATGGCGCAGGTCTTGCGACAATGCGGCGACGATCTTTCGCGCGAGAACATCATGCACCAGGCGGCTTCGCTCAATCGCTTTCAAAGCTCGGTGCTGCTGCCGGGCATCGCCATCAACACCGGGCCAAGCGATTACCGTCCGATCGAACAGATGCGGCTCGTGCAATTCGACGGCTATACCTGGCAACCGATAGGCGAGGTGATCGAGAGCGCCTTCGTGGGGACCACGGGTCAGGATCGACCGAACTGATCGTTGCCCGCATTTCGGTGGGACAATGCGTGTAATGAAGGGCTGCAACGACAGCGCGCGGAAAACCTTAGCGGCCAATCCACCGGCTGGAAATGGGCGTTTAGGTCCCTAGATAGGGCATAGTCTCTATGCCCGTATTTGCCGTGTTTCGGGAGGCCAGGATGGTCCTGAAAGCTGTTGTCCCGGTTCTCGTCGGCACCGCGCTGCTGCTTGGTGGCAGCGCCGCTGGCGCGGCCGATTATCGGCCCGACGAGTTCCTGAGCCTCGATCTGTCCAAGGCCGTGCTGTCACCGAAGCGGCTCGGGCCGCCAGGCGAGTTCGCGCAAGTCCCGGTCGAGGCCAGGAGCGAGCCCTCCGGTATCGTCTCGCGAAACGCCCAGCCGAGGAAAGTGGCGGTCGAGCCCGTCCAGAGCGCGCCCGTTCGCGCCGAGCTGAAGTCGCCTGCGCATCGCGCGAGCCGGGTTGCCCAGGCACGTAGCAAGCCGCGCGACGCGGGTCGCGCTCACCTCGCCCAGCGCCATGGCAATCCGTTGAACGCACAAGCCATGGATACGCGCATCCAGAAATGGCCTTGCAACCCCGACAACGGCGGCATCTGCGCCTGGCGCTGATAGATCGCGCGCGTCCGCGCAGTTTGAGGCAAGCGACAAAGTTGATCCGTCATCCTGAGGCGCGAGCGGAGCTCGCCTCGAAGGATGAACGGCCCCGCTGCAGCAGATGGGCCGTGCATCCTTCGAGACGGCCGCAGTTCGCGGCCTCCTCAGGATGACGGGTTGAGCAAAGCAGTCGCGACATCTTGAAACCGGCTGTCTTGCTTTGCGGCCGATCCGCCGGGCAATCTGCCTGCGGCGGTTCCGCCATCTCGATGCTTTCACCCAATATTCGTTTGCCCGTCGGCGGCGGCTCGCGCCCGCCAGCATCGCTTCAGGAGTTTACATGGACCATCTGCAAACCCAGGGCATCAGCCTGCCGCGGCTCGGGCTCGGCACGTATCGCATGCAGGGCGACGTCTGCCGCGCCGCGGTCGAGAGCGCGCTCGCACTCGGCTATCGCCATATCGACACCGCGGAAATGTACGCCAACGAGGACGCGATCGGGCCCGCCATTGCGGGTGCCGGCATCGCCCGCAACGAGCTGCATGTCACCACTAAGGTCTGGCACGAGAATCTCGCGCCGGATGCGATCCGCAGGGCGTTCGATGCCAGCCTGAAAAAGCTCAGGCTCGACTTCGCCGATCTCTATCTCGTGCACTGGCCGTCGCGTAGCATGAACCTGACGGCGGTGTTCGAGACGCTGATGAAGCTGAAAGAGGAAGGGCGCACCCGCGCGATCGGGGTCGCCAATTTCACCCTTGCGCTGCTCAAGACCACGGTCGAGGACATCAAGGCGCCGATCGCGTGCAACCAGATCGAGTATCACGTGATGCTCGATCAGTCGAAAGTCAAAAACTATCTCGACGCCAAAGGCATTCCGCTGGTGGCCTATTGCCCGCTGGCGCAGGGCCGCGCCGCGAGCGACGAGACGCTGATGAGGATCGGCAGAAAGCACAATGCGACCGCCGCACAAGTGGCGCTGAAATGGCTGCTCGACCAGAACGGCGTCGCCGCGATCCCGAAGGCCTCGGGCAGCGAAAGCCAGAGGGCCAATCTCGACGCGCTGAAGCTGACTCTGGACGACGAGGATCGCAAGGCGATCGCGGCCTTGCCCAAGGACAAGCGTCTTGTGAGTCCCGGCTTCGCGCCAGCGTGGGATTGACCGCCAAGAATCGTCATGGCGAATGACGGGAAAGGGCAAAAAAGAATGGCCCCTTGCGGGGCCATTCTCGTGTCGTGCCTCAGTAACTTTCGTAGTGGCGCTTGATCACGACCGTCCGGTCGGGGCGGTGATGGTACCAACCCTCGTGCAGGCCGTAGTCGCGATGCATGCGGTATTCGGCGCGTGCGTCGAACGGATGATGGTGCCTCTTGATCACCACCGTGTCGGCGCTCGCAACCGTCGGCAGAGCAACCGCCAGCGCCGAAGGCAAGAGCGGCGAGTCCAATCTTCCTCATACTGTCCTCCTCCGATTGAACGCAGTTTAAAACTTCGCCTGCGGCCGAACGTTCCGATGAAACTGCAAGAGAATTCTGAACAGCCGTTCAGCTTCGCGCGCCGGACACACGTCGCCTGATCCGCTCAGCTTAACGCTTGCGCGAAGCGGACGCGCGTGCTTCGGCGCCTGCCCTAATCAACGATCGCCTGATACACCAGCGCGTTGATCTTCTGCCGGTAGTACCAGCGGATCGGTCCCGGTGCGGCCGAGAGATAGACCACGACGAGCTCTTCCTTCGGGTCGACCCACCAATCCGTGCCGCTTGCACCGGGCCAGGAGAACTGCCCGACCGATCCCATCATCTTGACGACACCTGGCGTAGTCCGCACGGCGAGGCCAAGCCCGAAGCCGTAATCGGCGCGGGTGGGATCTGCATTGCCGATCAGGTTCTTGATGTTGGGCCCAAGCTGGTCCGAGAGCATATAGGCGACCGTCCTCGGCCCGAGCAGGCGTGCCTCGCCAAAGCGTCCGCCATTCATCAGCATGGTCGCGAAGCGCAAATAGTCCGACGCGGTCGATGCCGCGCAGCCGCCGCCGCATTCGAATTTGAGCGGCTCGGTCAACTCCGGACTGCGTGCCTGCGGCTTGCCGGTGTCGGGGTCGGCCGGCAGCGGCCTCGCATAGCGCGCGGCCTTTTCAGGCGAGATCGCAAAGCCGGTGTCGGTCATCCCCAAGGGCGCGAATAGATTGGCCTGCAGGTACCCTCCGAGCGACTGGCCGGTGATCTTCTCGATGGTGAGGCCGAGCACGTCCAGGCCAAAGCCGTAATCCCAGACGGAGGCCGGCTGATACAAAAGCGGCAGCGATGCGAGCTTGTCCATGAAGGCGGCGCCATCGTACTCGCGCGCGGCATCCGCGCTGCCCGCCGGATACATCTTGTGGATGAGGGTGGTGCCGCGGCCGCCATAGATCAGGCCCGAGGTATGGCGCATCAGATCCTGGATCAGGATCGGGCGAATGGCCGGTACCGTGTCGGTCGTCGGCTCGCCATAGCCGTCGCGCTTGGCCACGTGCATCTCGGCGAATTTCGGAAAGTATTTCGACAGGGGATCGCCGATCAGGAGCTTGCCTTGCTCGTAGAGCATCAGCGCGCCCACCGTCGTCATCGGCTTGGTCATGGAGGCGATGTTGAAGATGGTATCGGTGGTCATCGCCGCATTGGCCGCCTTGTCGCGGTAGCCATAGGCGTCGAACATCACAAGCCTGCCGCGACGGGCGATCGCGATCACCGCGCCGGGAATTCTGCCGGCGTCGACATCCGCCTGGATCGCCGCCCCGATCCGCCCCAGCCTCTCGGCGGAGAAGCCGACGTCTTCGGGCCTCGCGCGGGGCAGGGGGTCTCCAGCAAATGCCGATGTGCAAGCAAACAAGCAGAGTGCTGCGACGAGCGTTCGCATCGGTCCCATGGGCGTCTCCCCTTTTCGGCCTTGTCGGCGCGTGTTTATTCTTCGCTGAAGACTACCGGCGCGCATTGCACCGGGCCAGATGCGTTTTGGGTTGGGCGGCCATGTCTTCGAGGATGCACTCAGCCGCGTTGTCGCGGATGCTGTCGGCTTGTTAGACATCGCGAGCCTAGTACCGTCCGGCAGCACGGTCTGGCTGTGCCGAGGCAATTGATCTGTGTCAATGCGATGCTGCGGCTGCTTGGCGACGATGGCAAAACCATTGGGATCCCAAACGTGGCAAACATGGAAATGCTATCGTCCGCGCCGGCGCTCGCCGGCCCAACCGTTCGGGCAACGCTCGACGGTCGTCTGTTGTCGTGTGCCGAAAGCGACTTTCTCAAGCAGATGGGCGATCGGTTGCGCGTCATGCGACTCTGCCGCAGGCTGTCGCGGCGCGAGCTGTCGCGCAGATCTCAGATCTCCGAGCGCTACATCGCCCGGATCGAGGGTGGCACAGGCAACGTTTCGATCGTGCTGCTGCTTCGCCTGGCCCAAGCTCTCGCCGGCGAGCAGATGCCTGATGCCGAACGGATGGCCACGACGGGAGATCGCCTTTGGGAGAGCTTGTTCTAGCCGCGAGGGGCGGCACGGGCGACACGCGCCTTACCCCGGCCCGCAAGCCGGGAGAAGCGAGGCTTGCGCGCTCAGGGCCGGACCGCGAGCCCTGGTATTTCCACAGGCTTGGTACAAAGCCCATGCGCGCCGGCCTGCGTCAGCTCATCTCGCGTGCCGTAACCATAGAGCACGCCCAGCGCGCGCATGCGGTTATTGCGCGCGCCCACGATATCGTAGCTGCGGTCCCCCACCATCAGCGCGTCGGCCGGATCGACGCGTGTGGTGTCGAGCGCGTATTTCAACAGCTCGGTCTTGTCGGTTCGCGCGCCGTCCAATTCCGAGCCGAACACGTGCTCGAAATACGCACCCAGCTTGAAATGTTCGATGATGCGCATCGCATAGACGCGGGCCTTGCTGGTGGCGACGAAGAGCCGGCGGGAACCGTCGGCAAGCGCAGCCAGCGTCTCCTCGATGCCGGCATAGACGGCGTTCTCGTACAGCCCGATGTCGCTGAAGCGCTCGCGATAGAGCAGCAATGCGCGATCCGCGAGATGAGGCTCGCCGAGCAGCCGCAGCAGGCTCGCGTGCAGGGGCGGCCCGATGCACCAGGTCAGGTCATCTTCGCTGGGCGCCTCGCGGCCGAGTTGTTCGAGCGCATATCGGATCGAGCGCGTGATGCCGATCTTGGGATCGGTCAGCGTTCCGTCGAGGTCGAAGAAAATCGTCTTCATGTGGATTGTGCTAGTCGGCCGGGCGCGGCCTGTCTAGCTATCTCTCGCACGAACCTCCATCCTGGCGGCGGCAGGCCCCCCTGCCTCTCCGCGCCGGAAAGAGAGGGCACTGCGTGCAGGTCTCTCTAAGCCCGCGCCTTCTCCACATTGGCGATGCGGACCGGCACGCCGAATTCGCGCCGGCAGACATCGGCGAGCACCGCGACGCCTTCGCGGATCTGCTGATGCGAGGGACTGGCGAAGCACAGCCGCAGACGGCTCTTGGAATGCCCGCCGTCGGTCGACCATTCCGGCCCCGGGTTGATCGAGACGCCGGCGGCGAGCGCCGATTGATAGAGCTTTAGCGTGTCGACATTGTCGGGAAGCTTGACCCAGAGAAAGATGCCGCCCTTCGGCTCCTCGAACTCGGCAGCGGTTCCGAACTGCTCATTCAGCGCCTCCATGAGCGTGTCGAGCTTCTTGCGCAGCGCACGGCGGAGCTCGGGAACATGCGAGGCAAAATGCGGCGCGCAATATTCGGCGAGCACCATCTGTTCCAGTGCACCGGAGCCGGCATCGGTCTTGAGCGCCAGCATGCGCGACATGATCTCCCAGGGCGCCACCACGAATCCGACGCGCAGCGCCGGCGCGATCGATTTTGAGAACGAGCCGATATGGATCACCCCGCCATTCCTGGCCATCGCATGGATCGCAGGCGGCCGCTTGCCGTCCCAGATCAGGTCGGCATAGCAGTCGTCCTCGAAGATCGGCACGCCGTAAGTCTCCGACAGCCGCAGCAGTTCGGCACGGCGCGACTCCGGCATGATGCTGCCGGTCGGGTTTTGCACGGTCGGAATGGTATAGA
Organism: Bradyrhizobium sp. STM 3562; assembly: GCF_045571435.1. Taxonomy (NCBI): domain Bacteria; kingdom Pseudomonadati; phylum Pseudomonadota; class Alphaproteobacteria; order Hyphomicrobiales; family Nitrobacteraceae; genus Bradyrhizobium; species Bradyrhizobium sp. STM 3562. The sequence continues at coordinate 6,788,808 of NZ_CP120694.1, read as the reverse complement.
TATATTTGGGCCGGATGCCGCGGGCCTTGAGATCGGCCAGCGCCGCGGCGAGCGCATCCATGCGCATGCCGTCCTGGTCGAGCGGGATACCGACCACATTGACGCCGAGCCGCGTCAACCGGTTCAGCGATCCCTGATAGGTCTCCTGCTCGACGATGACGGTGTCGCCGCGCGCCAGCAATGTGTGGTTGACGAGGTCGAGTGCTTGCAGCGAGCCGGAGACGATCAGGATGTCGTCGGGGCTGGCCGCGATGCCGGCATCGCGCTGCAATTTCGCGGTGAGAAATTCACGGAGCGGCCGATAGCCCTGCGGACCGTGGGCGAGATTGTAGGTGGCGAGCCCTTTGCCTTCGCGGCGGAGCACCGCATCGACCGCCGCGATCAAACCATCGACCGGCACCTGGTCGGGGTCGTTGTTGCCGCCGACGAAGCTGTATTTGGCAAGGCCCGTCCATTTCGCCGCAGGCTGCGGCAGGCCTGCCGGGAAGAGCGGAGCAAAATCGAATGCGGCCGGGGTCATGGACGGGCGTCTCCCTGTTTTGGTTGTACCGACCTTGGCGATGGAGACGCGGGCCCGTCAATGGTTTTTCCGGAATGCGGCGCATCCCTGAGCTGCAGACGATGCTTCAAAGCTGCCTGGAAGCGAGGTTCTGCCCTGCATCATAATGCTGGCATAGGGTTCCCATTCCGGCTAATGCTCGCTCGAAAACGTGAGATCTTAGAGAGATGGCCGATACGATTCAGGAAGTTCTGGAAGCATTTGCCAAGGGCGAACTCGTCGTCGTCACCGACGATGATGACCGCGAGGGCGAGGGCGATCTGATCGTCGCTGCCTCGTTGTGCACGCCGGAAAAGATGGCCTTCATCATCCGTCACACCTCAGGGATCGTCTGCGCGCCGATCACCCAGGAGGATGCGCGCCGGCTGCGGCTCGATCCGATGGTCGCGCACAACGACTCGGCGCACACGACGGCATTTACGGTGTCGATCGACTATAAGCCCGATGGCGGCACCGGAATTTCGGCGGAGGAACGCGCTTCCTGCTGTCGGGCGCTCGCCAACCCGAATGTCGGCGCCGACGATTTTGCGCGGCCGGGACATGTGTTCCCGCTGATCGCCCGCGAGGGCGGGGTGCTCCTGCGTTCCGGCCACACCGAGGCGGCGGTCGATCTCTGCAAGCTGTCCGGCCTGCCGCCGGTCGGCGTCATCAGTGAACTGATGAACGATGACGGGACGGTGATGAAGGGCGAGCAGGTCGCCCGCTTCGCCGCCGCCAACAAGCTGAAGCATGTCACCATCGCCGACCTGATCGCCTATCGCCAAGCCCGCGAGAAGCTGATCGAGCGGGTCTCGACCTTCACGATGGAAAGCCCGATCGGTCCGTTGCAGGGCTATGCCTATCGCTCGCCGTTCGATGAGATCACCCATGCCGCTTTCGTCTATAACGGGATCGGCGATGGTCGACGGGTGCTGACCCGGCTGCACAAGCCGAACATCGTCAAGGACCTGTTCACCGGATCGGAGCGCATGCGGGTGGTTCTGCAGCATTTCAAACGCGCCGGACGCGGTGTCCTGGTCTATTTGCGCGACGGCGCGGCCGGTGTTCCCGTTGAGCCTGTCGGCGAAACCAAAACCGCGGAAGCCGATCGTCACAGACAGTGGCGCGAGGTCGGCGTCGGGGCGCAGATCCTGCGTGATCTCGGCGTCACCTCGATCGTCAATCTCACCTCGTCCGTGCATGACTACAAGGGATTGTCCGGCTTCGGTATCGAGATCGTCGCCAACGAGCGCCTTGAGATTTAATTGCCCCCAAGCGCCGTCATTCCGGGGCGCGCATCAGCGCGAGCCCGGAATCTCGACGTTGTGGCGAGAGTCCGGGTTCGTCGTTAGCGCGACGCCGGAATGACGGGATGTTCCCAACGCAATTGCGCTTGGCGCGATGGCGTTCTAATTTGTAAGCCAATTCCGTTAAGTCTGATGCGAAAGGATTTCTCATGAGCGTGCGCCCTCAGGCCAAGGACAAGCCGTCCGCGGCATCTTTCAAGTGGGACGATCCGTTCCTGCTTGACGAGCAGCTCACAGAAGACGAACGCATGATCCGCGACACTGCGCGCGCCTATGCGCAGGAGAAGTTGCTGCCTCGCGTCATCAAGGCCTATCTGGAGGAAAAGACCGATCGCGAGATCTTCAACGAGATGGGCGAGCTCGGCCTGATCGGCGTTACGCTGCCGGAGGACTATGGCTGCGCCAATGCGAGCTATGTGGCCTACGGCCTGGTGGCGCGCGAAATCGAACGCGTCGATAGCGGCTATCGCTCGATGAACTCGGTGCAGTCCTCGCTGGTCATGTATCCGATCTACGCCTATGGCGATGAGACCCAGCGCAAGAAATACCTGCCCAAGCTCGCGACCGGCGAATGGGTCGGCTGCTTCGGGCTCACCGAGCCCGATGCCGGTTCCGACCCCGGCGGCATGAAAACCCGTGCCGAGAAAGTGTCGGACGGCTACCGCCTGACCGGCAGCAAGATGTGGATCTCCAATGCTCCGATCGCTGATGTCTTCGTGGTCTGGGCCAAGTCGGCCGAGCACAACAACCAGATCCGCGGCTTCATTCTCGAGAAGGGCATGAAGGGCTTGTCGGCGCCGAAGATCGGCGGCAAGCTGTCGTTGCGCGCCTCCATCACGGGCGAGGTGGTCATGGACGGTGTGGTGGTGCCGGAAAGCGCTTTGTTGCCGAATGTGTCGGGGCTGAAGGGCCCGTTCGGCTGCCTCAACCGTGCCCGCTACGGCATTTCCTGGGGCGCCATGGGCGCCGCGGAAGACTGCATGCACCGCGCGCGGCAATACACGCTGGACCGCAAGCAGTTTGGCCGTCCGCTGGCGGCGACGCAGCTCGTCCAGAAGAAGCTCGCGGATATGGAGACGGAGATCGCGCTCGGCCTGCAGGGCTCCTTGCGCGTCGGCCGTCTGATGGACGAGGGCAAGATGGCGCCGGAGATGATCTCGATCGTCAAGCGCAACAATTGCGGCAAGGCGCTCGATATCGCGCGGACCTGCCGCGACATGCATGGCGGCAACGGCATCCAGATCGAATATCACGTGATGCGCCATGTTGCGAACCTGGAAACCGTCAACACCTACGAAGGCACCCATGATGTGCACGCGCTGATCCTCGGCCGCGCGATTACCGGGATCCAGGCGTTTTCGTGAGATTTGGGCCGTGTGGTACGGTCTTAGTAACGAACTCCGTCATGGCCGGGCTTGTCCCGGCCATCCACGTCTTGGCGTCTAGAAAGAAAGACGTGGATGCCCGGGTCAGGCCCGGGCATGACGGGCCAAAACGCAAAGTCACGAGTGACTCCCATGGCCGATAACGACGACATTCCCTTCAACCGCAACTTCCCCTTAAAACCCGGCGTGGTCGAGGAAGTGCGGCCGGGCGTGCGGCGGGTGCTGTGCGACAATCCGAGCCCGTTCACCTTCACCGGCACGGTCAGCTACATTATCGGCAAAGGCAAGGTCGCGATCCTCGATCCCGGTCCGGACAATGAGGCGCATGCGAAGGCGCTGCTTGATGCCGTGCGCGGCGAGACCGTGACGCATATCATCGTCACCCACACCCATCGCGATCATTCGCCGAACACCGGCCGCATCAAGCAGGCGACCGGCGCCACCGTCTATGCAGAAGGCCCGCATCGCGCTTCGCGCCCGCGCTATGAGAGCGAGAAGCACAATCCGGAATCCGGCGCCGACCGCGAATTTGCGCCGGACGTTGCGCTGGCCCATGGCGAGGTCATCGAAGGAGCGGGGTGGCGGCTCGAGGCGGTGGCCACACCCGGCCATACCGCCAATCACATGGCTTTCGCCTGGCCGGAGCAGAAGGTCAATTTTGTCGGCGACCATGTGATGGGCTGGTCGACCTCGATCGTCGCGCCGCCGGATGGCTCGATGGTCGATTACATGGCCTCCCTGGAGCGGCTCGCGAGCCGCGAGGAGGAGCTTTATTTCTCCGGCCATGGACCGGAAATTCCGGAAGGGCCGCGCTATGTGCGCTTCCTGATCCGCCACCGCAAGGCGCGCGAGGCCTCGATCCTGCATCGCCTCGGCAAGGGCGAGGCGGACATTCCGACCCTGGTGCGCGCGATCTATATCGGCATCGATCCTCGCCTCATCACCGCCGCCGGCTATTCGGTGCTGGCGCATCTGGAAGATCTGGTCGCGCGCGGCGTGGTCACAACCGAAGGCGATCCGGTGATCGGCGGGACATATCGCCTCGCCACATGATCCGTCATTCCGGGACGCGCGCGCCGAACTCGGGTGTCCCCGAGTTCGTCAGCTTTCATTGTCCAAGTCGGCAGTAGCCGAGTTGGATGCGAACCCGGAATCTCTCAACGTCGTCATTGCGAGGAGCGAAGCGACGAAGCAATGCAGACTGCATCCGCGGAGAAAGCCTGGATTGCTTCGCTTCGCTCGCAATGACGACTTCTCACGACGTCATTTCTTCACTGTCTTTGCCGGTGACTTCGGGGGCGGTGGCGGCGGCGGTTTCTTGGCCGGTTTCTGGCTGTCCGCTTCCGCCGCGGCATTGAGATCATCGATGAACTTGGAGATGCGCGCGGCGTTGCTGCCGAGATCGCTCTGGAAATAGCGCGATGATGAGCGGATATCGACGCGCGAGTCCTCGCCGTCCGGTTGCACCCGGATCGAGACGTCCTCGCGAAAACCCATGATCGGCGTGCGTGCCACCGCCTCGATACGGCCGATGCCGCGCGGCGGCTGCGGCGGACGTTCGTCGATGATCAGCCATTTGCGTTTGTTGGCGAGCCGCAGCGCGAGCGCATAGGCGCGATCGACCGGAATCTCCAGACTGACCGGCTCGATGTCGGGATAGGCCTTGCGCTGCTGCTCGGCGGAGTAAAGCCCCGCGTAGCCGGCAGGATTGGTGTCCTCGCCGGTGCGCAGCCGGCTCAGCGCCTCGAAACGCGGCGGATCGATTGGGTCTGTGGTGATGTCATGGATCGGCGGTAGCCTGCGATATTGGAACACGAGATAGGCGGGGTAGGCGAGCACCAGGGCGTCGATCAGGAACGCCAGCAGGATACGGCTCATGCCGCGGGTGCCGTTCTGCCAGATCGCGGCGAAACCGGCGAACCCGATCAGGATGGAAAGTCCCGCAAGGGCGAGCGCGCCGAAGAAGGTCGCGAGCGCCGGCTTCACCTCCAGAAAGCCGAAGCGGACGATGACAATCGAGACCAGCACCGCGACGATGGAGAATACCGCGAGGTTGCGCGCCCAGCTCGCCAGGCTGGAGATGGGCTCCGAGAGATAGGGGGCGGAGAACCTGCGGGCCATCGTCTAATCCACTGCGGATGGCCACCCGTCCCGGTCGGCGGGCGGCTCGAGCGCTAGCTGCCTAGCGCACTTTTTGGTCCGCAGGGAAGGGGCTTCATACGCGGTTTCGGCCGCGGTGGTAAGCGGAAAAGCGCGCCCGGCTTTGAAGCCGGACGCGCTCTTGCCTCAATGCGTCGTCGCCAGTGGGCAGGCGGAATCGGACAATTTTCCGAACGCTTCCTCGCCCGACATGGTCTGGACCAGCTTGTAATAGTCCCAAGGATATTTGGACTCTTCCGGCTTCTTCACCTGCATGATGTACATCTCATGTTCCATCAAGCCGTCGGCGCGGATCTTGCCGTTGCTGGTGAACATGTCGTCGATCTTCATCTTGTGCAACTCGGACATCACCTTGTCGGAATCGGTGGTGCCCGCGGCCTTCACTGCGTTCAGATAGGCCAGCGTGGCGGAGTAGTATGCCGCCTGGTTCATGGTCGGCTCGCGCTGGGTCTTCGCAAAATACCGCTTTGCGAAGGCGCGGGTCTTGTCGTTGAGGTCCCAGTACCAGCCGGTGGTGAGATAAAGCCCCTTGGCGGTGCTCAAGCCCAGGCTGTGGATGTCGCTGATGAAGGCAAGCAGCGCCGCGGGCTTCATTGAGTTGGCGATGCCGAACTCGTCGGCCGCCTTGATCGAGTTGGTGAAGTCGTTGCCGGCATTGGCTAAACCGAGCACCTGGGCGCCGGAGTTCTGCGCCTGCAAGAGATAGCTCGAGAAATCCGAGGTCGAGAGCGGCACGCGCACCGCGCCGACGACCTTGCCGCCGCTGGCTTCGACCACTTTGGCGGCGGCTTCCTGTAGCTGTGTGCCGAACGCATAGTCGGCGGTGAGGAAGAACCAGGTCTTGCCGCCCTGGTTCATCATGGTCTTCGCCGTACCGTTGGCGAGCGAGGTGGTGTCGTAGGCGTAGTGCACGGTGTAGGGCGTGCAGTCCTTGCCCGTGAGCGATGCGCCGGCGGCGCCGATCGCGATGAACGGTACCTTCTTTTCCTTGGCGGCGTTTGCCATGGCGAGGCTGACGCCGGTGTTCGAGCCGCCGAGGATCATGGTCGCGCCGTCCCGGTCGGCCCATTCGCGGAATTTCTGCGCGCCCACGTCAGGCTTGTTCTGATGGTCGGTCTCCATGAACTCGATCTTGTTGCCGAGCACGCTGCCGCCGAAATCCTCAATCGCCATCTTGGCGGCCACGACACCGCCGGGGCCGATCACGTCGGCATAGAGGCCGGACATGTCGTCGATATCGCCGATCACCACCTTGTTTCCGGCCGCGTGCGCGCTCGTGGCAAGCGCTGCGAAAAGCAGCCACGGCAAAGTCCGTCTCGCGATCGATCCTGTCATATGGGCGTTCCCTGGGCTTCTGGTTCTAAACCGGCGGGAAATTAGGAAGACGGCCCCCTGGTTCCAATTCGCCTTTCGTCGCTGTTTCAGGCCCAGCCGCCGCTAGCGTTAACCGATCTGGACCATCTTGCTGTCCGTCATGCCCGGATGCGGCGAAAACGGGGTGTCCAGTAATCGGCCTTGTTTCGGCTCGATCTCTGCCGCCTCTGGAATACTGGATCGTTCGGTCGAGACGACGACCGCCGAGTGGGTGGACCCAGCCCGCAATGACACGGCCTCCGCCCGCGAGGGGCGGAGGCCGCTTCATGCCGGATGTTTCGGGCGTCAGGCGGCGGCGTTCGGGAAGCTGTAGTTCCTGAACTGCTCGCGCAGCGCGGTCTTGAGGATCTTGCCGGTGGCGGTGTGGGGAATGCCGTCCACGAAGGCGACATCGTCAGGCATCCACCATTTGGCGATCTTGCCTTCCATGAACTTTAAGATGTCCTCGCGCGTCGCCTTCTGACCCTGCTTCAACTGCACGATCAGAAGCGGCCGTTCGTCCCATTTGGGATGATGAACGCCGATCACAGCGGCTTCCGCCACCGCCGGATGGGCGACCGCGAGATTCTCCAGGTCAATAGAGGAAATCCACTCGCCGCCGGACTTGATCACGTCCTTGGAACGGTCGGTGATGCGCATGTAGCCGTGCGCGTCGATGGTCGCGACGTCGCCGGTATCGAAATAGCCCTCCTCGTCGAGGATGTTGGTGTCGACGTGATAGTAGGCCTTCGAAACCGCCGGGCCGCTCACCTTCAGCCGGCCGAAGGTCTTGCCATCCCAGGGCAATTTTTTGCCGCTATCGTCGGTGATCTTCATCTGCACACCGAACGGCGGATAGCCCTGCAACTGCAGGACGTCGAGACGCTCCTCGCCGGTGGTTTTCGCAAACGGCGGCTTCAGCGTGGCCAGCGTGCCGAGCGGGCTCATCTCGGTCATGCCCCAGGCATGGCGCACCTGCACCCCCATATCGACGAAGGCCTTGATCATCGAGCGCGGCATCGCCGAGCCGCCGCAGACCACCATCTTCAGATGCGGCAGCTTGAGGTTGTTGCTGCTCATGTAGTTGAGCAACATCAGCCAGACGGTCGGCACGCCCGCGGTGTGGCTGACTTGCTCCGTATCCAGGAGCTCGAAGACCGAGGCGCCGTCGAGCTTCGGGCCCGGCATCACCAGCTTGGTGCCCATCGAGGGCGCGGAAAAGGCGATGCCCCAGCTATTGGCATGGAACAAAGGTACGACGGGAAGCATGGTGTCGGAGGCGGACGTGCCGAGCGCGTCCTTGGAGTTGGCCATCAGCGCATGCAACACGTTGGACCGGTGCGAATACAGAACGCCCTTGGGATCGCCCGTCGTGCCCGAGGTGTAGCACATGGCGGCGGCGGTGTTCTCGTCGAAGCTCTTCCAGGCGAAATCGCCGTCGCAACTGCCGATCCAGTCCTCGTAAGCAATCGCGTTCTTCAGCGATGTCTCCGGCATATGCGCCTTGTCGGTGAGCACCACATAGCGCTCGACGCTCGCCATCTTGTCGTCGATCTTCTCCAGCATCGGCACGAAGGTGAGATCGGTCAGCACGATGCGGTCTTGCGCGTGATTGATGATCCAGGCGATCTGGTCGGGAAACAGGCGCGGATTGACGGTATGGCAGATCGCGCCCATGCCCATGATGCCGTACCAGCATTCGAGATGCCGCCAGGTGTTCCAGGCAATTGTGGCGATGCGGTCGCCGAACCTGATGCCGTCGCGCGTGAGCGCCTGCGAGACCTTCAGCGCACGATCGTGGATCTCTTTGTAATTGGTGCGGTGGATAGGCCCTTCGACCGATCGTGTGACGACCTCTTGAGTGCCGTGAATGGTCGCCGCGTGTTCGATAATGCGGTGGCACAGCAAGGGCCAGTCTTGCATCAAACCAAGCATTCGGACGTTCCTCCAGTGTTTCCCCTCTTGCCAAGGACTGCCACGAAACTTAGCGCGGGCCAAGAGGTGCGCAAATGGCGAAGGCGCGGCATAATGGTTACCGCTGTAGCCGCACTGGCGTTAATCGGCAGCTTGGCCCAGCCGGCGCCAGCGTCTGCACGCAAGTTGTCCCATGCGTTCTGGGGCGATCTGTTTGGAGGCCCGCCCAAGCCGCGCCGCATCGCCCATGCGGTGAAGGTGCCGCTGCCAAAGCCACGTCCGCCCGAGGCGCCGAAGGCCGAAGCGGCAACCGAGGCCAGGGGCGAGCCCGAAATACCACCGGCGATCCAGCCGCCAGCCCCGCCGCCGGCGGCTTCGTCTGAACACAAGCCGTCCGAGCAGGCGACAGCGCCGGCTGCTCCCGAACCCTCGGCGTGCCGGCAGGCACTGACCGAGGACGTTGCGATTGCGCCGTCGCTTCCCCCGATCCATGACCCGGGCGGCTGCGGTGGTGAGGATCTGGTGCGGCTGGAGGCAATCGTGCTGCCGGACAAGCACCGCGTGGCGGTGTCGCCCGCGGCGACGCTGCGCTGCCCGATGGCCACGGCGATCGCCGACTGGGTCCGCACCGACATCGCGCCGCTTGCGCAAGAGCTCGGCAGCCGTCTTGCCGGGCTCGACAATTTCGAGTCCTACGAGTGCCGTAACTTCAACGGCGTGAAGGGCGCGCATTTGTCCGAGCATGGGCATGCCAACGCGCTCGACGTGCACGGCTTCAAGCTCGCCGACGGCCGCGAGATCGTGCTGACCGACCGCGACGAGCCGCGGTCGTTGCGCGAGGACATGCTGCATTCGGCCTGCACGCGCTTCACCACCGTGCTGGGGCCGGACTCCGACTTCCATCACGAGGACCACATCCATCTCGACCTGATGGAGCGCCACAACAACTACCGCATCTGCCAATGGGACGTGCTGGACCCGCTGCCGAAGGTCGCCCCGCTGATGCCGTCCGAGCGCCCCGCGGAAGCCCCGCCGCGGCAGGTCGCGACGAAGGAGGAGAGCAAGGCAGAGGCGCGGACCAAGGACGAGGCGGGAAAGCCGGAGGAGGCGAAGCCCGCGGCCGGGACGCCGAAGCCAACCGCGCAGGAGCTTCGTAGGGTGGGCAAAGCGAAGCGTGCCCACCGATAGGCATTTGAATGAATGTGGGGTGGTGGGCACGGCGCAAATGCGCCTTTGCCCACCCTACAAAGTACGAAGCCTAGAAAATAGTTTGTAACGAGGCGGCATCTTCGCCCCTTGCCGCAAGCGGGGCGAAGTGAAGGCGAGAGCCCCAATAAAAAAGCGCCGGCTGTACCGGCGCTTTTTCACCCCAAGCTTGACGCCCCCCTCACTGGAACAGCGGGAAACTGCTGCTGCCACCTTGCAATGCGAGCGTCGAATTGTACGGGGAGTCGCCCTTATGGGGCTCGAGCACCACCACGATGGTGCCGACCTTCACCCGATTATAGAGGTCGATCGCGTCCTCGTTGGTCAGGCGGATGCAGCCCGACGAGATCGAGGCGCCGATATATTCCGGTTGGTTGGTGCCGTGGATGCGGAACAGCGTGTCCTTTCCGTTGGCATAGAGATACATCGCCCGCGAGCCCATCGGGTTGTCGGGACCGGGCGCGACATATGTCGGCACGCCCAGTCGCTCGATCTCGCCCTTGGTCGGGTGCCAGGCCGGCCATTCCGTCATCGCGCCGACCTTGGCGATGCCGGACCAGGCCATCGCTTCTTCGCCCACGGTGATGCCGTAGCGGATCGCCTTGCCGCCATCGAGCACGTAATAGAGGTAGTGGTTGTCGGAATCGACCACGATCGAACCGGGCGCTTCCTTGCGGTGGTATTCCACGATCGCCCGGCGGAACGGCTCCGGCACCGGTACGTTGGTATAGCGGATCTTCGACAGAAGCTCCTTGTCGTGCGGCTTGAAATTGGCGGTGTTGGTGGCTTCGTAAGTCGTGGCCTGCATACAGCCCGACAACAACAGGCCGGCGGCCAATACGGCCAGTTTCACTTTCAGCGACGGCATGGTTCACTTCCGGATTCTGAAGGCACAAGCGTAGCTTGAACGCCAAGTTTGCGCCGCAAACGCCACGATTCAGCTAAGTCACAATACCGTCGAAGCGCGCCACAATTCCAGCATTGAGAACGATTCGCCGCGATGCGAGAGCTCGGTTGTGGCTTTTTTGCCGCAATCACGGCGGCGTGAAGCTGATTTTTGGGCAACAGCGGCCGCGTTTGCGCCGCTTTGCGGTCAGGCGACGCCGAAATCTCCACACCGGAGGCTTGTGCACAACAAGGGCCGCCATGGTTAACGCGGCCGTCACTTGGTGACTGGCATAATGCGTCCAAGTCCCGTAGGGCAGGTCACGCCGTCCCGGAGTCTCTGGAGTTCCTGATGTTTTCCGTGTTTGTCCCCTCCGAGTCCGCCCTGAAGAAGGCCACCATCACGGATTTTGCCGCGCTGCCGGACAACGCGGTGTGGATCGATCTGGTCAACCCGACCATGGCCGAGGACAAGGCGGTCGAGCGGCTCGCCGGGATCGCGGTGCCGACGCGGGAGGACATGCAGGAAATCGAGATCTCCAGCCGCCTCTATATCGAGAACGGCGCGCGCTACATGACGGCGACGTTGATGTGCCAGTCCGACACCGACATGCCGCGCACCACGGCGGTGACCTTCATCCTCGCCGGCCATCGCCTGGTCACGGTGCGCTATGACACGCCAAAGCCCTTTGCCGTCGTGGAATACAAGCTCGCGCGCTCCTGTTCGCCCGCGATCACCGGCGAGCAGGTGCTGATGGAATTGCTGGATGCCGTGATCGACCGCTGCGCCGACATTCTGGAGCGCGTCGGCGCCGACATCGACCAGGTCTCTCACGACATCTTCGAGCCCGACAGCGAGCGCCACGGCCATGCCAAGCAATATTCGCGCATCCTGATCGCGATCGGCCGCAAGGGGGACCTGACCTCCAAGGTGCGTGAAAGCCTGGTGTCGATCGGTCGCCTCGTCACCTTCCTGTCCGCGGTGGTCGAAGGCGTGAAATGGTCGAAGGACATGCGCGAGCAGCTCAAGACCATGCAGCGCGACGTCGGCTCGCTCACCGATCACGCCTCCTATCTTTCCAACAAGATTACCTTCGTGCTCGATGCCATGCTCGGCGTCGTCAACCTTGAGCAGAACAACATCATCAAGCTGTTCTCGGTGATGGCCGTGGTGTTGATGCCGCCGACGCTGATCGCCTCGATTTACGGCATGAACTTCAAGGACATGCCGGAGCTGCAATGGCACCTTGGCTACCCGCTCGCGATCGTCGCCATGGTCGCGGCCGCGGTGGTGCCGTACTACATCTTCAAATTGAAGAAGTGGCTGTAGCTCAGCTCGCCGTTTCCTCTGCCCCAATCCCACCCGTAAAATTTGAGCGGTGCGCTGAAGATTTGAGCGAAATTTGTTGGCTAGGGTCCCGCCAGCATGATCTGGAGCCGGAGGCTTGGTGAAGCGCGGTGCGAGCAGCCGGTTTTCCCTTGGCGAGCAAACGAGAACGTTTGCGCGGCGACCATGCGCGAACAGTTAAGCATAAGCGCCTGTCGCGATCGGCTGACGCGCTTGCGGCGTGAGGACCCAATGGTTGAGAAACTGAGAACACCGTCTCCGAACGTCGTTGACCTCGCGCGCTACCGCGGGTGCGCCGAAGACTGTCGCGCGCCTGCGCTCTCCCCGCGCATCTGCCGCCATTGCGGCGCGGCGCTGAGCGAGGGCGAGCGCGAGGAAGAATGCTCCGGCGCGTTCGCCGTCGATGTCGCCGACCAACGCCTGCGCTGGCAGGCCGCACAGATCTTGCGCAGCCTGAGTTGAAGAGCGCGTTGTCGTTCCGAGCGCCGGCCGAACCAATCGGCACCCATAACCGAGAGGACAGAGCGGGCGCGAACATCGGCATCGCCGATGCGACGCATGCGCGGCGTCAGTGGCGCTCAAAGCGGCGTAAGGTTGTTGTAAGCAAAGCGCCGATAGCGCATCCAGCCTGCCGCTTCGTCTCTCAGTAGATTTCCGGATTTCATCCTTAATCCTTTCTTCGCGCTGTCGGTCTAAACCGATTCAATCGTGCGCAAATGCATTTGTTTTTTGATTTTGCCAGATATCGCGCGGGCAACGGCGCTCTGGTTTTGAGGAAAATTTCCAATGTCGAAGCTTTCGATTCGCTGGAAGATGATCGCGGTCATTGCGTTCCTGCTGATCATGTCGGGCGCCATGGGCGCGATGGCGGTCCACTACATGCAGGCCATCAACGGCCACACGGTGGAGATCAGCACGAACTGGCTGCCCAGCGTGCGTGTCGTCGGTCAGCTACGCGCAGACGTATTGAGCTACCGCTCCGCCTTGCGCGATCATCTGATGGGCGAGACCGCCGAGGAGAAGGTGCAGACCGAGAAGAAATTGGCTGCGGCTCTCGAACGTGTGGCCAAGGATCGCAAATCCTACGAACCCATGATCACATCGCCCGAGGAGCGTGCGCTGTATGACGACTGGTCGCGCGCGTGGGGCGACTATTTCAATGGCGCGCAGGAGGCGATCAAGCTTTCGCGCGACAGTGTGGGCCGCACCGCCGTGGAGGCCCGTGCTGTCCTGATGAAGAATCAGGCGAACGGCGCGCGGGCCGACGAGGCTCTGCAGAAGGACATCGATCTGAACGACCGCGGCGCGGAGAACGAGACCAAGGCCGCTGCCGATGGCTACAGCACGGCAATCGAGGTGATCATCGGTATCATCGTGCTCGCTTTGCTCGGCGGCCTCACCGCGGGGTTCTACCTGATCCGCGATGTGTCGCAGGGCATCGCCTCGATCATCAAGCCGATGCAGTCGCTCGGTGCCGGCGATCTTGCCGCCGAGATCCCGCATCGCGGCGAGGTCACCGAAATGGGCGCCATGGCCGATGCGCTGCAGGTCTTCAAGGAGGCACTGATCGCGAAAAAAGCGGCTGACGAGGCCGCGGCGCGCGATGCGGAAGCCAAGATCGAGCGCGGCCGCCGCGTCGATGCCATCACCCGCAATTTCGAAACCATGATCGGCGAGATCGTGGAGACCGTGTCCTCCGCCTCGACCGAGCTCGAGGCTTCCGCCGGCACGCTCACGGCGACGGCCGGCCGTGCGCAGGAGCTCACCACGACGGTGGCGGCCGCGTCCGAGGAAGCGTCCACCAATGTGCAGTCGGTGGCCTCGGCGACGGAGGAATTGTCTTCATCGGTGACCGAGATCAGCCGCCAGGTGCAGGAATCGGCGCGCATGGCGGGCGAGGCCGTCGACCAGGCGCGGCGCACCAATGAGCGCGTCGCCGAGCTCTCCAAGGCCGCTTCGCGCATCGGCGACGTGGTCGAGCTCATCAGCACCATTGCCGGCCAGACCAACCTGCTTGCGCTCAATGCCACCATCGAGGCCGCGCGCGCCGGAGAAGCCGGCCGCGGCTTCGCGGTGGTCGCCTCCGAGGTGAAGGCGCTGGCCGAGCAGACCGCGAAGGCGACCGGCGAGATCAATCAGCAGATCGCCGGCGTGCAGGGCGCGACGCAGGAGTCGGTCGCTGCTATCCGGGAAATCGGCGAGACGATCGAACGCCTTTCCGAGATTTCTTCCGCCATTGCGGCCGCCGTGGAAGAGCAGGGCGCCGCCACCCAGGAAATCTCCCGCAATGTGCAGCAGGCCGCACACGGCACGCAGCAGGTCTCGTCCAACATCACCGACGTGCAACAGGGCGCGAACGAGACCGGCTCGGCGTCAGCACAGGTGCTCTCAGCCGCGCAGTTGTTGGCCGGCGACAGCAACCGGCTGAAGATGGAAGTGGACAAGTTTCTCGCGGCGATGCGGGCAGCGTAGAGGCCGTTGCGGTTGCGAACACGTGGATGGTCGGACAAGCCCGGCGATGGCGTTATCAATGACGCCTCTCGTTGGGCTTGCTCGTCATTGCGGTGTTGCCAATGGGCGACACTGCGCGGCTATTCGCGCGCATGGCACCTCCTCACACCGGAACCATCGTTCCAAGTCGAAGTTTGCTCGCGGGGCCGGAGGGTCAAGGAGAAAGAACTTGGAAAAGAAGATTGCCGGACTGTTGGGCGCGGTGGCTGCGCTCGGAACGATTTCGTCGGCTCAGGCGGCGCCTGCGCCGGCTCATGTCGACGTGCTGCAGGCTAATTCCTATGCCGAGCTGTTGGAGCCCATTCCGAACGCCGCCGAGGTGCTGCAGGCGATGGACGAGCAGCAGGCCGCGGGCAGCGGTGAAGCGCGCGTGCAACTCGCGCAGTACTATCGCCACCATCACCATCACCACCACTGGCGCCGCGCGCCGATCCTGGTGGTCCAGCCGCACCGTCGCTTCTATCATCATCATCATCACCATCACCACCATCATCACTATCGCCGCTATTGATGCGGTGAGACGAGCGTTTCACGGCTTCGTCGTGATAGCAGTTGTTTGACTCGTCATGCCCGGGGCTTGTCCCGGGCATCCACGTCTTACTTTTTCCCAGGCAAAACGTGGATGGCCGGATTCAGCGATCAGCCCGCGCGCCAGCAACGCGCGGCATTGTCCCCCGGCGAGCGCCTACGGGCTGTATCTCACGGCAGTGAGGCGCACTCACTCCTCCCCCAGCGTCCGCTGCGCGACGGCGGAGGCCGTGATCGCGTGCGGAAAACCGACATAGAAGGCGAGGTGCGTGATCAGCGCCGACAGCTCGTTGCGAGTGAGCCCGTTCTGCGCCGCGCGGTGAAGATGTGCCGGTAATTCCTCGAAAGCAGCGGTCGCTATCAGCGCCGCCACGGTGGCGATCGAGCGATCGCGGGGCAAGAGGGCCGGGTCGGCCCACACCTGATCGAACAGCGGGGTTTCCACGAGCTGCGAAAGCTTCGGCGTAAACGCCCGCGCGGCCTCGCGCGGGCTTGAGAAATCCGGCTCGGCCATCCGGCCTCCTTAATCTATCCTGCTGGGCTACATCTTGCTCCGCGTCAGAGCGCGCCGCTTTATGCTTTCCGCAAATAGCGGCGTCTCGCGCCGGTTATGGTCGCCGCCGTCGCGCTGCCGCGCGGTGGCCGCGTCCTCGAAACGAATATTGTGCTTCTTGATGAACTCCAAAAATTCCTTGGTCGGATGCGCGACCACGCTGTTGGTATACTCGCAAATCTTGTCGTCGATCTCAGTCACGCTCAAATCCCAGATCACCTGCACGCGGGTGCGCCCGTTGGGCGTGAACGCGTCAGAGATCGACACCATACGGCAGTGGTGCTTCTCGGCGATCTCGCCGACATAGTGCTGGACCATCAGGGTCTGGCCGATCATCTCGACATTGATCGACATTGGCTTGCCGTCATCGGTCCAGGTCGCGCCAGCAGAGATGTGATCCGGCGGGCAGCAGCGCTGATATTCGGCCTCGGGCAGGTTGAACAGCCAATCTGCAATGTCGATCTGCTCGATTGGAATGTCGATGACATGACTGAAAGCAGACGAGGACAGCGTGAGGTTGGAAACGACTTCGCTCATGGCGCGATCACCGTGTTTCGTTGAGGGCGGCTCTTGCGCGGCGATAATGCCGATGATCGCGCGTGCCTGTAGCGTGTTGCGGCGCAAAATGCTTTTGCGTATCGTGCAAAGATGCAGGACTATCGCTTCGCAGAGCATCTCGCCGCCTTTGTCGCCGCCGCGCGCGCGGGCAGTTTTTCCGCCGCGGCGCGGGCGCGGGCCTCGACGCCGTCCTCGGTGACGCGGCAGATCGATGCGCTGGAGGAGCATCTTGGAGCGGCGCTGTTCATCCGCTCCACCCGCATGGTGCGGCTGACGGAGGCGGGACGGCTGCTGCTCGACCGCGCCTCGCCCATCCTCGACGCGCTGGTGGATTTGCGAGCTGAGATCGCCTCACTCGATGGCGTGGTCTCCGGTACCTTTCGCGTCGCCTGCCAGCCGACGCTCGGCAAGCGTTGTGTGATCCCGGCTTCCGAGCGGCTGATGCGCAGCCATCCCGGCCTGCGGGTCGAGGTCGATTTCACCGAACGTCTCGCCGATCCCGTCAGCGACCGCATGGATGCGGTAATTCGGGTCGGTGCGCTCACCGACTCCTCGCTGATCGCGACAAAACTCGGCGTGCAGCGCATGCTGATGTGCGCGAGCCCGGATTATCTGAAGCAGGCCGCGCTGCCCTTTTGCAAGGCGACGCTTGCGCAGCACCGCCTCCTCGACAAGCTCCATGGCGACGATCTCCTTGGCTGGCGCGAGGCGCTGGCTGCTGAGCGGAGTGAGATCGACCGGCAAGTGGTCTTCCGCTGCGACGATTTCGAAGCCCTGCGCGACGCCGCCTGCCGCGGGCTGGGAATCGCGCGTCTGGCGTCATGGATCGTTTGGAGCGACATCGAACGCGGCCGGCTCGTGCCGATTCCTGCGCGTCTCATCAAGGGCGGCGAGCAGGGGATTTTCGCGCTGCGCTCGCTACCCAAGCCGAGCGCGACCTATCGCGCGTTTGTCGTCGCGCTGAAGCAGGAACTCGCCTCGGAGAAATGGGACCGGGCACTTCGAGCGGCGGTAGGTCGGGAAACGAAGTGAAATCGGCAGCCGCTGTCATTGTCCGCGAAAGCGGGACCATCCCGTATTCCAGAACCGTCAGTCGTCAAATCGAGACGGCGCGGCCCACCTCATACCCAGCATTCGCGTGGCATGACGAGCTCCATGGGGCCGATGGATTACACATGCTGCCCGCCGTTGATGTGGATCTCCGCGCCGTTCACGTAAGAGCTCGTCTCCGTGCACAGCACGTAGATGATCTTCGCCACCTCGTCCGGCGTGCCCAGACGGTGCATCGGGATCTGCTCCTTCACGATCTTCTCGGTCCCCGGCGAGAGAATAGAGGTGTCGATCTCGCCCGGAGCGATCGAATTGACGCGCACGCCGACGCGGCCGAAATCGGAGGCCATCTCGCGCGTCAGCGCGGCGAGCGCCGCCTTCGAGGTCGCGTAGGCCGCGCCGGCAAAGGGATGCACGCGCGAGCCTGCGATCGAGGTCACGTTCACGACGCTGCCCTTCACCTTCTTCAATTCCTCGATCAGCCCGCGCGCGAGCATGATCGGCGCGAAGAAATTCACCTGGAACACATGCGTCCAGGTGTCGAGCTCGGTATCCATGGTCCCCATCCGCGAGCCGCCGGGACCCTTGGGCGAGATCGCGGCATTGTTGACCAGCGCGTGCAACTGGCCGCCTTCGAGCCGCTTCCTGATCTCGGCCACCGCGCGCAGCGTGTCGTCGGGATTGCCGAGGTCGACCTGGATGTGATCCTCCGGCCCCGCGTCCCAAGGACATTCCTCCGGAAACGGATGCCGCGAGCAGGTGATGACGCGCCAGCCGGCGGATGAAAAGCGGATCACCGTCGCGTGGCCGATGCCGCGGCTGGCCCCGGTGAGCAGCAGCGTCCGCCGCGGCATGTTGGATGTGGTGGGCATGAACTACTCTCTCTTCTCGGTCATGCCCGGGCTCGACCCGGGCATCCACGTTGTCTTGCACCGTCATTCCGGGACGCCTCGAAAGAGGCGAACCCGGAATCTCGAGATTCCGGGTTCGGTGCTACGCACCGCCCCGGAAGGACGAACTCAATCGCGGATTGCCGGGAGTTCGTCCGGCGCTGACAGCGTCAATTAAGGATACATCCTCACCTTCGTCCACGCGCCCTCGGGCGCGTCGCGGCGGAATTCGATGCGGTCGTGCAGGCGGAACGGGCGGTCGTGCCAGAACTCGATTCGCAGCGGCGCGATGCGCCAGCCGCTCCAGCCCGGCGGCCGCGGCACCTCGCTGATCACGTACTTTGCCGCGACCTTGGCGATCGCCTGTTCGAAGGCGAAGCGGCTTTCCAAGGGTTGCGATTGTTTCGATGCCCAGGCGCCGATCTGCGCCTGCTTCGGTCGGGTTGCGAAATAGGCGTCGGCCTCCACATCGGTCACGGGCGAGACAATTCCCCGGATGCGCACCTGCCGGCGCAACGATTTCCAATGGAAGAGTAAAGCGGCCTTAGGATTTGCGGCGAGCTCGCGGCCTTTCTGGCTCGCAATGTGGCTGTAGAAGACAAAGCCGTCGGTGTCATAGCCCTTCATCAGCACCATGCGCACGTCGGGAAGCCCATCCGCATCGACGGTGGCAAGGGCCATGGCGTTGGGATCGTTGGGCTCAGACCTGGTCGCTTCCGCAAACCATTCCGCGAACAGGGCGAACGGCTCGTGGGCCTCGGTGAAATCACCGGATGTTAAGGGTGTCGGGTGTTTGATGGAGGTGGTGTCGTTCATTTGACTGGAGCCGATGTTGCGTCCGCCTGCGGGCCAAAGCCAGCCGCGATGGGGCCTCGCCCTATATAGGGCATGGGGCCGCATTGGCCTATTGGCGATGTCGGCCAAGGGCGCGGCACTTACACTGATTCTTATCGGGTTAGGCGCCGGCGGCTGCAGCATGTCGCGTTCCGGCGGGATCTTCGCGAAGTTCACCGACGACGACGTCACCGGCTCGATCCCGGCCAAGCATCTCAAGGCGAAAGAGCCGACCGAAAGTGACCTCGTTCTTGCCCGCAATGCCGCGTCCGACGTGCTGGCCAAGGGGAGCAAGGGCGCAAGCCAGCCCTGGGAAAATCCCCAAACCGGGGCACGCGGCTCGGTGACGCCGTTGGCTTCGGCCTATGCCGGCGATGACGGCAGGACCTGCCGCGATTTCCTGGCAAGCTACGTCAACGGCGACACCCAAAGCTGGCTGCAGGGCGCCGCCTGCAAGGCCGGCGACGGCCGATGGGAGATTCAGACGCTGAAACCCTGGGCGCAGGGGTGAGGTACTTGCGAGCGACCACATTTCAAGGGATCCGCTTGCGAACTCGGTTCATCTCGCCCGGAGGGAGAGGCGAACCGGGACGTTGCAAAAATGCAACGAAAACCCCAGATGAAACCCAACTGGGCTATCAGCCCTTGGGGTATAATCTGATTTTTCCTGAAGGAGACGTGACGGATGCGCGACCCCTATGAGGTCTTGGGGGTGCCGCGGAATGCAAGCGCTGCGGCCATCAAGAGCGCCTATCGCAAGCTCGCGAAGAAACACCACCCCGATTCGAACAAGAACGATCCGAAGGCAGCGGCACGTTTCGCCGAGATCAATTCCGCCAACGAGATCCTGGGCGACGAGGAAAAGCGAAAGCAGTTCGATCGCGGCGAGATCGATGCGGAAGGCAAGCCCCGCTTTACCGGTTTTCCCGGTGGCGGCGGCGCACGCGGCCGCACCGGTCCCGGCGGCTTCGAAACCTATACCTTCCGCTCGGGCGGCGGCGGGCCCGGCGGCTTTGGCGGCGGTGCGTTCGAGGACATCCTCAACAGCATGTTCGCCGGCGGTGGCGCGCGAGCCGGCCGCGCCGGCGCCGGTGCTGGCGCGGGTCCGTTCGAATTCGAGATGGGCGGGGGCGGCGTCGGGGTTGATCTCGACCTCAACGTCTCGATGACGGTGTCGCTGGAAGAGGCCGTGCGGGGCGCCGAAAAGCGCGTCCGGCTGCCGACCGGCAAGGAGCTCAATGTCAAGGTGCCGGCGGGCGTCACCGCCGGCCAGCAGATCCGCCTGAAGGGCCAGGGCGAAACCGCGCCCGGCCATCCCCCCGGCGATCTCCTGATCACCATCAACATCGCCCCGCACCCGCACTTCAAGGTCGAGGGCAGCGACCTGCGGCTCGATCTGCCGGTGACGCTCTATGAGGCGGTGCTGGGCGGCAAGGTCCGGGTGCCGACACTGACCGGCGCGGTCGAACTGTCGATCCCGAAGAACACGTCGTCCGGCCGCACCTTCCGACTGAAGGGCAAGGGTTTGCCCAAGACCGGGGGGGCGAATGGCGATCTCTTTGTGACGACCCGGATCATGCTACCGGATGGGAACGATGCCGAACTCGAGACGTTGATGCAGAAATGGAAGGACGCCCGTCCTTACAATCCGCGCAGCGACCTCACTTGACGCATCGGAAGACGATTTGAAGGAAAAATGGTGCGGCCTCGCGTGAGGGACCAGCGCGGTACCAAACCCCACTGCGAGGCCGCTTGCGTCGATCGGCGGATCGAACGCATGTTCATTTTCTGGTGAGTATCCGGTGCGATATTGAGACGCACCCATGACTTCATTCCAGATTTTCGATGTCGGAACTTTGGCGTGCGCGCGCCAAAGGCGAGGCACTGGAACCTCACACCGACAGGTTGTTCCGGCGCCTGGATCGGGATCGGCGGGGCTGCTTGCGGCGCAAAGATGGCCCGGCTTATCGGGCGCTCAAGCGCGATGAGTCGATGAGTCGTGGTTGAATATGCATCGACCGCGACCTCCGCTCACCTCTCCCCGCCGGGAAGAGGTGACCGGCCGCGGCAACCCGTGTGCTAGCCGCCGCTCTTTTCGACCTGGTCATAGACCGCCCGCGCCACCTGGGCGAGCCGCTCGCGGTCATTGCCGCCGCTCACGACATAGCCGACGCCGCGGTCGGCCCAGAACATGGCGCCCTCATCATCCATGGTCGTGTAGCGCATATGCGCGGTCTCGGTGGAGGCCTTGGCGGCATAGACCGTGAAGCGCTCGCCGGAGGCGCTTTCATACATCAGGAACGACGCCGGCCCGCTCGGCCCCGGCAACAGCCGGCCGCCGACGAGTTTCAGCCCGGCCGATGCCAATTCCGGTGCGCGCACCTCCCGACCGCAGCGTTTGGTCAGCCACGCCTGCAGGTGCGCCCGCTCGCTGCCGGGCACTTCGACGGGGTGGCGGACCTCCACGACGTAGAGCCGGTGCGCATCCAGCGCGTCCAGCATGAAGTTCTGGACCGGCGAGGGTTTGGACGTCGCTCCGCGGACCACCCAGCCGACGCCGCCGCCGGCGACGAAGGCGGCCAGTGCGGCTGCAACCGAGCCATAGATCCAGCGGCGCGGCTGTCGCACCAGGCGCTCAAGCTCCAATTGCCTCGGCACCGGCTCGTTGACGACGGAGTCGTACCGCAGATGGAGCGCCTCGGCCATCGCGCGCCACGACTGCACCCGCTCGGCGTCCGCAGGATGCGTGGCGAGCCAGGCTTCGACATCGCCGCGACGTTCCGCCGGCAGCTCGCCGTCGACATAGGCGTGGAGCTCGTCCTCGGTGACGGGAATGTTGCGCTCGGTCATTTTCGTGGTCTCGTACCAATCAAATTCGAAAAATTTCGCATTATTTCACTCGGCGCAGCGATGGCCGTTCGCCCTCGATCGAGGCTTTCACATGCGCACGCGCCCTCGCAAGGCGGGACATCACGGTGCCGATCGGCACGCCCTGAATGTCCGCGACCTCGCGATAACTCATCCCCTCCAGCACCACGAGCAGCAGCACCGCGCGCTGCTCCTCGACCAGCGTCGACAGTGCGCGCTCGATATCGCGCCCTTCAGCCTCGGTGCCGCTGGCGTCAGGGTTGTTGTCCAGGAGCGGCATGAATTGCGGCCGCCGCGCCAGCGAGCGCCTGCGATTTTTGTTCAGGTTGGTCAGGATGGTGTAGAGCCAGCTCCTCAAGTCGCCGCCAAGAAACAGCCGTTCCGAACGCAATGCCCGCACCAAGGTATCCTGGACGAGGTCGTCGGCGATATCGGCATCGCGCGCAAGCGCGCGGGCATAGCGGCGCAGGGCCGGAATCATGGCTTCGACGCTCTGGCGGAACGCGCTCATGGTGGTTCGCTTGGCGGCTCGGTCTCAACTTGTTGCGGCAGGCCACCGCAAGCGCGCGATCGCCCCATTCAGGCTAACCCCCAAATGCCTTGGCTATTCCGGGAGTTAAGATCGACCCACGCCGGCGTCGGATTTAAGGCTGTACCGCGGCGGAGGGCTGGTGTACCTCCAAACCCCCTCAATTCGAAGCGAGAAAGCGGATGGCGCAAAGTTCAGGTCTGATGCAGGGCAAGCGCGGCGTCGTGCTCGGCGTCGCCAATAATCGCTCCATTGCCTGGGGTATCGCGAAAGCCTGCCATGCGGCCGGTGCGGAGATCGCACTGACCTGGCAAGGCGACGCGCTGAAGAAGCGCGTCGAGCCTCTGGCGGGCGAAATCGGCGCACTGCTGCTTGGCCATTGCGACGTCACCGACCCCGCAACCATCGACGCCGTATTCGATGGACTGAAGGAGAAGTGGGGCAAGATCGACTTCGTCGTGCATGCGATCGCTTTCTCCGACAAGGACCAGCTCGACGGCCGCTATCTGGAGACCACGGCGGACAATTTCTCCAAGACCATGCTGATCAGTTGCTACTCGCTCACCGCCATTGCCCAGCGCGCGGAAAAGCTCATGGCCGACGGCGGCTCGATTCTGACGCTGACCTATTACGGCGCCGAGAAGTGGATGCCGCATTACAACGTCATGGGCGTCGCCAAGGCGGCGCTGGAAGCCAGCGTGCGCTATCTCGCCGCCGATCTCGGCGAGAACAACATCCGCGTCAACGCAATCTCCGCCGGGCCGATCAAGACGCTGGCGGCCTCCGGCATCGGCGATTTCCGCTACATCCTCAAATGGAACGAATATAACGCGCCGATGCGCCGCACGGTGACGATCGAGGAGGTCGGCAACAGCGCGCTCTATCTGCTGTCCGATCTGTCGCGCGGCGTCACCGGCGAGGTGCATCACGTCGATTCCGGCTATCACGTGGTCGGCATGAAGCGGCCGGATGCCCCGGATATTTCGTTGGCGAAGGAATAGCCAAGCGCCGCAATGCCGACGCCGACAATTTACTATCTCCGCCACGGCGAGACCGATTGGAACCGGACCGGCCGGCTGCAGGGCACGCTCGACATTCCATTGAACGAGCTCGGGCGCAGGCAGGCGGTGCAGGCCGGCCGCATCCTCTCCGATCTCATTCGGCGCAACGGGCATGACAAGCACCGGCTGGCTTTCGTCGCAAGCCCGCTGGGCCGCGCGCGCACGACCATGGAGCTCGCGCGCGGCGAGCTGGACCTAGTGCCCGGCGACTACGGGCTGGACGAACGCCTGCGCGAGATCGGTTATGGCGCGTGGGAAGGTCGCACGCTCGCCGAGAGCGAGACCTTGGACCCGGAGCTGTTCGCGCGGCGGCAGTTCGACAAATGGACGGTCGGCGCGCCCGGCGGCGAGACCTATGCGTCGGTGCAGCTCCGTGTTCGCGATTGGTACGATTCGCTGCTGGTCGATACCGTCGCCGTGGCGCATGGCGGCACGGCGCGGGCGCTCATGGTGGCGCTGGGTTTCGAGACGCCGCAAAGCGCCGCGGACCTTTATATCGAGCAGGGGGTGGTCTACGTCTTCAGCGAGGGCAGGCTGAAGAAGTACGGTTGACCGCGTAACTACGGTCTCGGTCGTCATGCCCGGGCTTGACCCCGGGCATCCACGTCTTTCTTTCCGGCGGCCACAGCGTGAATGACCGGGACAAGCCCCTCCATGACGAGAGCATGGAGCATTTGACCCATTCATCCGGCAGCGCTACGAAATGTTGACATCAGGCAAAAGCGCGCACCATTAACGGGCATCATGTCCTTCAACACTTTCGGCCACATGTTCCGCGTCACCACCTTTGGCGAGAGCCATGGGGTCGCGATCGGCTGCGTGGTCGACGGCTGCCCGCCGCTGATCCCCCTCACCAGTGAGGACATCCAGCGCGATCTCGATCGCCGCCGGCCCGGACAGTCGCGCTTCACCACCCAGCGTCAGGAGCCCGATGCGGTCAAGATCCTGTCCGGCGTGATGCCGCATCCCGATACGGGCGTGCAGGTGACGACGGGCACGCCGATCGCGCTTCTGATCGAGAACACCGATCAGCGCTCCAAGGATTATTCCGACATCAAGGACAAGTTTCGCCCCGGACATGCCGACTTCACCTATGAGGCGAAATACGGCCTGCGCGACTATCGGGGCGGCGGCCGCTCATCGGCGCGCGAGACCGCGATGCGCGTTGCCGCCGGGGCCATCGCGCGAAAGGTCTTGCCCGATGTGCAAGTGCGCGGTGCGCTGGTGCAGATGGGGCCGTACAAGATCGATCGCGACAGGTGGGATTGGGACGAAGTCGCGCGCAATCCGTTCTTCTGCCCGGACAAGGACAAGGCCGCCTTTTTCGAGGACTATCTCGACGGCGTCAGAAAGAAGGGCTCTTCGATCGGCGCCGTGATCGAAATCATCGCCGAAGGCGTGCCGCCCGGCCTGGGGGCGCCGATCTATGCCAAGCTCGATTCCGATCTCGCGGCGGCGCTGATGAGCATCAACGCGGTGAAGGGCGTCGAGATCGGTTCGGGCTTCGGGGCTGCGGAGTTGTCGGGCGAAGAGAACGCGGACGAGATGCGGACCGGCAATGACGGCGCGCGCTTTCTCTCCAATCATGCCGGCGGCATCTTGGGCGGCATCTCGACCGGACAGCCGGTCGTCGCGCGCTTTGCCGTGAAGCCGACCTCGTCGATCCTCACGCCGCGGCAGACCATCGACCGCAAGGGGCAGGAAACGGAGATCCTGACCAAAGGGCGGCATGACCCCTGTGTCGGAATCCGCGCCGTCCCTGTCGGCGAGGCCATGATGGCCTGCGTGCTCGCCGATCATTTCCTGCGCCATCGCGGCCAGGTGGGCCGCTAACGGCGCACACGCGGGCTCCATCATCACCCTTGGTGTCGATAGCTCAAGCTTGGAGCGGGCGCGCCACTTTGCCACGCGGTCGTCGTCATCGTGACGCCCGAACTGTGCGTCAGTTCATACCGGGCGCGATCGGAATTCTGCTAGGGCTTCTGCGAGTGTCAGGATACCTGCCATGTTCCGGCGCCATCGCCGGCAAACGGCGTAGCTGCTGGCAACAATTAGGGTTTTTTGCTATCGTGCATCCTGTATTGAGCACGTTCTTTAGAAAATTTGTCGCGCGCTAATGCGCGAAACCAAAGAATTTTCTCTGCTGATTTGGTCTGAACAACTGTCATTCGACTCGGCAAAAGCAAGTCGATTTTAAGCGGCGCAGAGTGTGACGCCATGCGCGAGAAGTTTCGCGACGTCAATTCTACCAGGAACGAAGACGTGCCGCCGCGCGGATTGATGCCGCGCCGTCTCGCCGCGATCGTTGCAGGCGACATCGTCGGCTACAGTCGCCTGATGGAGATCGATGAAGAGGGCACGCATATCCGCATGAAGCGGATCCAGCGCGACTTGATCGAGCCCAGCATTGCCGAGCACCACGGCCGGCTCGTCAAGACGACGGGCGACGGGTTCATTGCAATTTTTGACAGTCCCGTCGAAGCCGTGCGCTGCGGCATCGTCATTCAGCAGAACATGTCCGGACGCAATGCCTCGCTGCCGAAGGATCATTGGATCGAATATCGGATCGGCGTCAATTTGGGCGATGTGATCATCGAAGATGACGACATCTATGGCGACGGCGTCAATGTTGCGGTCCGTCTCGAGAGCATCGCCGATCCCGGCGAGGTTTATATCTCCGGCGGCATTTACGAGCAGATCAAGCACAAGCTGGTTTGCGGATATGAATCGCTTGGAGACCGCAAGGTCAAGAACATCACCGATCCGGTGCGGGTCTATCGCGTGCTTCCGGATCCGGGCGCTCTCAGCAGGGCGCGGACGCGGCGCGAGACCATCCTGATCATCCTGCTCAGTCTGATTTTGCTGGGAGGCGCCGGAGGTACGCTTTGGTACCTGCTTCGGCTGCCCTATCAAACCGCGACAGATCGATTGTCGGCGCAGGCTCCGCCGCAGATTGCGGATACCGCACCACGGGTGGCGCTAAAGAAAGAAGCGACGCAACCAGCGCCGCCTTCGCCCGCCGCGACCGATCAGCCGTCGGCGCCGCAAACTCAACCCTCCGCCTCGGTCGGCGTCGGCCCGGCTGCGCGCACGACCAAGGAGGCCGCCCTCCAGGCCCCGCCGGCACCATCGCCGCGAGAGCCCGAGATGAGCATGCTTCGCGGCGGCGTCTTCATGATGGGCAGCAATGAGGACTTCACCGAGAAGCCCGTTCACCAGGTGACGATCAAGCCTTTCGCGATCAGTCGCTATCCGATTTCCGTTCGCGAGTGGAACCAATGTGCCGCGGCCAATGCCTGTTCCTTCGTCGCAACCGGGAACGATGATGCGCCCGTTACCAATGTGAGCTGGAGCGATGCGAAGCAATTCGCGGCCTGGCTTGCGGGCGTCACGCACAAAGCATACCGGCTGCCAAGCGAAGCCGAATGGGAATATGCCGCCCGCGGCGGAACGCAAACCAGGTACTGGTGGGGCGACGAGTTTCAGGCCGGCATGGCCAATTGCAAGAATTGCGCGGATGTCGCGGCCGCCCAGCAGCCCATCAAGGTCGGCAGTTTCAAGCCCAATCCATTCGGGCTGTACGACATGGGCGGCGGCGTCGATCAATGGGTCGAAGATTGCTGGCACAGGAGCTATCACGGTGCGCCCTCGGACGGTTCAGCCTGGGTCGACGGCGACTGCAGCTCGCATGTCATCCGGTCCGGTTCATGGAAGAATGATCAGCGCTACGTTCGGCCGGCGAACCGCGACAGCTACGATACCAACGTTCGATATCCCACACACGGATTTCGCGTCGCTCTCTCTCCTTGAACGTTTCAAAGGGGGATCATCATGAGGATCGTCCGGCTTATCGCGCTATCAGCAGTTTTGGCGTCCATTTCATGCGCCGCTCATGCCCAAGGCAAGCCTGCCGCCAAGGATGCGCTTCTGTATTTCATCTGGCCGCAGAACGGCGCGGTCATCAAAGGCGGGTTCTGGTGCCGCTTTGGCCTGCGGAACATGGGCGTCACTCACGCCGGCGATGATTATCAGAACAGCGGCCATCATCACTTGCTGGTCGACGTCAATGAACCGCTCAACGCGAACGAGCCGATCCCGCAGGACAAGAACCATCTTCATTATGGCGCGGGCCAGACCGAGGCGCGTCTTGAGTTGCCGCCGGGCAAACACACGCTGCAGCTCGTGCTGGGCGATGCCAAGCACTATCCGTTCAGTCCGCCGCTCGTGTCGGAGAAGATCACCATCACGGTGAAGGAGGGCCCGTCCAGCCGCGGATCCGTCGCCGGTCTTGAGCCGGGCGCAGGCGCCCACCATCACTAGCAGGCGGCGAGTTCGACGCGCGATGCGATGATCGCGCGTGCCAGACACCTATTCCTCGGGCTCGGTGGTGAACAGCAGCGGATAACCTTTGGCGCGGCCCGCATCGGTGGCACGTGTTGCCTTGGTTTCCGCGACATCCTTGGTGAAGACGGCCACCACGCAGACGCCACGGCGATGCGCCGTGATCATCACCTTGTACGCCTCGTCCTCGGTCATGCGGAATTCGGCTTTGAGAACCGTAACGACGAATTCGCGCGGCGTGTAGTCGTCGTTGACCAGAATGACCTTGTGCATGCGCGGCCGTTCGACCTTGGTCCGCACCTTGGTCCGGGGTTTGGTGACGGCGTCGTTCATTGCGGCGGCACCTTCTGGCTGTCCTCCTGCCAGAGAATATCGTCTTCGGGCCGCTCGCGGAACCGGCTGTTTTGCGATGCCTTGCCTGCATGAGCAGCACGCAAAGCCGCTCTGCCGCCAGGTTGGCGCGCCGAGCGCGGTCGCACAATGCCGCTAACTCGGCCGCTAACTCGAATGTGAAGGCACGTTGCTGTTCCGGCTTTGCGTGGCCGCATTTGCATGTCACCATCACGTCACATCATTGGAGGGCGGCTCATGCGCTGGTTTGCTTCGATGGGGGCTGTGCTGATCGCCGGCGTGCTGGCCGGCGGAGATGCCGCAAGCGCTGCGACGCCGGGCCCAACATCCGAAGCCCCGCGACAGCTCGCCGACAAGGAGGCCACTCCGTCGGTCGACATCGAACTGATCCTTGCAGTGGACGTCTCCTATTCCATGGACATGGACGAACTCGCGGTGCAGCGGGAGGGCTATGCGCAGGCGATCGTGTCGAAAGAGTTCCTGCAGGCCCTCAAGACCGGTCCGAACGGCAAGATCTCGATCACCTATTTCGAATGGGCCGCTTCCAACGACCAGAAGATCATCATTCCCTGGCGGCTCATCGACGGTCCGGAGAGCGCGGATGCGGTCGCCAACGAGATCCTCAAGACGCCGATCCGCCGCGCCTCGCGCACCTCCATCTCCGGCGCCATCTACTTTGCCATGCCGCTGTTCGACGAGGATCCCTATCGCGGCCTGCGGCGCGTGGTCGATATTTCCGGCGACGGCCCGAACAACAACGGCGCCCCCATCACCCCCGCGCGTGATGAAGCCTTGTCCAAGGGCATCGTCATCAACGGGCTGCCGATCATGGTCAAGGAGCCGTCCTATTCGACCATGGATATCGATAATCTCGATTGGTATTACGAGGACTGCGTGATCGGCGGTCCGGGCTCCTTCGTGGTGCCGATCAAGGACCGCGAGAAATTCAAGGAAGCGATCCGCACCAAGCTGATCCAGGAAGTGGCCAGCCGAGCGCCCGCTCATCCCGTGGTGAGGGTCGCGGAGAAGGAGCCGCGGGTGTCCTGCATGATCGGGGAGAAGATCTGGCAGGACCGCTGGGGAAGATAGCGCGGGGTCGAGGCGATTTGTCGCGACCTTCCTCGCCAGCCCTTTAACTGTTCATTAACCAAGCGAACGGCCTATTCTACCTCAGGTTCTGCGAGCGCCAGAGAACACGCTGCGGCATTCGAATGCGCGATTGCGCAGCACGTGTTCTGCAGGACGAGGAATGGAGCCGGCGATGACAACAATCCAGAGCACCACCAACCAGATATCACCCGCGAGCGAGAGGGTTTATCATCAAAGCTACCTGCTGGGCGACTGGAAGGGTTCGTGGACCAAGAATAACCAGACCGTCGAGTTCAAGGTTCTCAACATCAGGGGCAACAGGGCGCAGGTCGAATATACGCATAACGGGCGCACCGAGAGAGGGATCGGCGTCGTCAACGGCAGTACGATCAGCTACGGCAACGTCATGATCGCGACCCGCGACGGAGGGGTGGCGGGGCTGCAATTTTCCGCGGGCGGCGCCACACAGACCGCGCTCCTCAACAAGCAGGCCGCGCCCGCAGACGACAACAAGCTGATCGGAAACTGGAGCGGTGCGTCGCCTGACAACGGACAGGCCGTCACCTTTCAGGTCTTGTCTGTCGACGGAAACGACGCGCAGGTGAGATATACAGCCAACGGTGTTACCTACCAAGGCACGGGTACCGTGTACAAGAACGTCGTGATGTTCGGCAAAGCACAGGTTTCGACCGACGATGGACGGAATGGAAAGGCCATGTTGCAGGTGGGACGACAGACCTTCGCCGTACCGGTGACAAAGCTTCAGCCGCAAGACGATTCATCCTCGGTGAACAAGCTGGCGTGATCAGCACGTCCGGGACGGACGCCTACGTCGATAAACTCTTCAAGTCCTGTTCCAAGCTGCGCAAAATCGTCAGCGCGGCCTCGAATTTCCGCTCGCCAATGAACTTCCAGATCTCGGTGACACGCGGCATCAATGCCGGGATCGACAGCGGAAATCCTGCCGCCTCCGGCAAGGCGCCCTTTTCGTTGATGAGGTAGCGCCGATTGAGCGCAAACAGCATCTGGGCGGCGCAGGCCAGGGCGCGGTAGACGCAGCCCGCGACGTGCGTCTGTTCGCCGCGAGAGACGGCCAGGGCGGCGTTTTCGATGCTGAACAGGATTTCCCACTGAAAGCGGCGGACCAACGCCTCGGCGAGCGACCGCGGATAGGGCAGGGCGCTCGCCTTCAGTTTGGCTATCGTTCCCCGCGGATCATGCAACGGCCGGCACAATGCGATTTCGCCCATCCAGATGGCGGAGCAGAAGCCATGCGGGTGCCCGGGCTGATAATGCATGCTGATGTTGCCTGCCCGGCAATCCCCAATCACCTGTGCGACTGCTTCGACGTTGCGATACAGCAGGTCGACCTTGCGCCCTTGGATCGAGAGCCACGCGCCGCCGACGATCCATGGCCCCCAGCCGCCGATCGGCGTCACTTCGATCGCATCGGCTTCGTTGACAAGCGTCTTCACGACCTCCGACAACCGCTCGGTGTCCAACTCGCGAGCCGCCGAATAGTACAGGCCAACGTCGTAATCGGAGGATTCGCTGGCCGTTCCACGCGCGCGCGATCCGCCGAGCGCGATTGCGTCGACGCCAGGAACCTCGGCAACCCTCGATACCAGCTTGTCCAGGAACCGATCGAGATGCATCTCGGGAGTGTCTCCAGTGGTCACGATGAATCTACGCGGGCAGCATTAGTCTAGGAGCGCAAGACTCGTAGGTCAGCGCGTAAACCGCCCCACCAGTTCGATATGCGGGGTGTAGCGGAATTGATCGACGGGCGTGACGCCTTCCAGTCGATAGCCGCCATCGATCAAAATACGCGCGTCGCGCGCGAAGGTCGCGGCGTTGCAGGACACGGCGACGATGACGGGCACCCTGCTTGCCGCGAGCTTTTGCGCCTGCGCCTGCGCGCCCTGACGCGGCGGATCGAACACCACGGCCTCGTAGTCGCGCAATTCCTGCGGCACCAGCGGACGGCGAAACAGGTCGCGCGCTTCCGCCTTGATCGGCTTCAAGCCCGGCGTATGCGCGGCCTTTGCCAGCGCGGCGACGGCGGGCGCATCGGCATCGAAAGCAGCGATGCGCGCGCGCTCGGCCAGCCGCAAGGCAAACGGACCGACGCCGCAAAACAGGTCCGCGATATGCTTGGCGCGCCCGCAATGATCCTTCACCAGCGCGGCCAGCGTTTCCTCGCCCGCCACCGTCGCCTGCAGGAACGAGCCCGGAGGCAGAGTGACCGTGGCTTTGCCGATCGCGATGGTTGGTTGGGCGCGCAGCAGCACCAATTCGCCGTGCCGCGTCAGGCGCGCCAGCCGATGTTGCTCGGCGAGGCGCGACAGCGCCGCGATCGATTTCGGCTGCAGCGGGCCGGAGCCGCGGATATCGACATCGAGCCCGTTGTCGGTTGCGGTCGCCTGGATGTCGAGCGGCTTGCCGGTTGCAATCAGCGGCTCGGAGAGCGCCCACGCGGCATCGAGCGCGCCCTCGAGCGCGGGGTCGAGGATCGGGCAGTGGTCGATCGGGATGATGTCGTGCGTGCTCGCGGCGGCGTAGCCGACCTTCATCACCTCATGCGTGCCCATCCGCGCATGCAGCGTGATGCGGCGGCGGCCGTTGCCATGGGCGTCGATCAGCGGCGCGACCTCGCAGTCCAGTTTTGCGTGACGGAGCGTCTCCACCACGAGCGCATGCTTCCAGGCGCGATAGCGCTCCATTTGCCAGTGCTGGATGGCGCAGCCGCCGCAGACGCCGAAATGCTTGCAGAACGGCGCGATACGCTCCGGGCTTGGGGACTCGACGGCAAGCAGGCGGCGGCGGTCGGGGTGGCCGTGAACGTCCCCGACCTCGACGGTCTCGCCGGCAAGCGCATAGGGCACGTAGACCGCCTGTCCCTCGACAAGCGCGACGCCATCGCCGCGATGGCCGACATGATCGATGAGCAGGATTTCAGCCACGCCGCGCGCCGAGAAAAAATTCGGCATTGCCGTCGCCGCCGGCAATGGCGGAAGGAAACACCTTGATGTCCGCGCAGCCGAGCGAGGCGGCAAAGGCCGCGATGTCGTCGCACACCTGCTTGTGCACGGCCGCATCGCGGATGATCCCGCCCTTGCCATGCTTGCCCTGCGCCTCGAACTGCGGCTTGATCAGCGCCAGGAGCTGCATCGGCGCGGCAGCCAGGGACAGCGCGACCGGCAGCACAAGCTTCAGCGAAATGAAGCTCACATCGATGGTCACGACATCCGGGCGCGCCGGCAGGCGCTTGCCTTCGAAACCGCGGATGTCGGTCTGCTCCAGCGAGACGATCTTGGGGTGATCGCGCAAGGAGGGGTGCAACTGGTCGCGCCCGACATCGACCGCAAAGACGAGGCTCGCACCATTGGCGAGCAGCACTTCGGTGAAGCCGCCTGTGGAGGCGCCGACGTCGAGGCACACATGGCCTTCGACGTCGATCGGATACTGCTCGAGCGCGCTCGCCAGCTTGACCCCGCCGCGCGAGACGTAAGGGTGCGCGGGCTGCGCCTGCAGCACCGCATCGAGCGGAACGGTTTCGGAGGGTTTGGCCACCGGCTTGTCATTGGCGGTGACAAGGCCCGCTTCGATCGCGGCGCGCGCCCGCGCCCGACTTTCGAACAGGCCACGCTCGACCAGAAGCGTATCTGCGCGTTTGCGGGACGTGGGCATCTTCTCTTCAATCCGAATGATCCGGCCGCTGGCCTTCAAAGCCGCTCGGCCGCGAGCCGCACGCAGGTCTCGAAGGCAGTGAGGTCGTGCCAGAGATCGTCGGGCCTTAGCCGCGGCCTCACCAGCGCGCAACCATAGCGCTCGAGCGCGTGGATCATCATCAGATTGTCGCTGAGACCGAAATCTTCAACCGTCAGCCCTTGCGGATCGACCAGGCGGCCGTTCGCCTCCTTCACCTCGGTCGACCGGCGCACCCGCTCGGCATAGGTCGAGGGATCATTGGAATAGCCGAGGCAGAGCTTGCGACGACCCGCCATGTAGCCGAGTTCGTAGACGGTACCGGGGTCGGCACCGTGGCCGCGAAACGGGGTGAGATTGGCGATGATGGCGTCCGCCGCATCCATCATGGCTTCATTGCCGGCGAAAATAGCGCGGGAGGCGGCTCCGGCGGCAAGGTCGACGCTATTGTCGAGCGGATAGAGGCCGCGCAGGCCATGGCGGGTGCAGATGTCCGCCTTGCGCCGGCCGATCGCAAGAGCATCCGGCAGGAACACGTCGGGACCTGCCAGATAGATCTTCATCGTAAAGCAGCCTTGCTTAGGCGAGCTTCACCGCCTCGGTGGCAAAATCCTTGCCCAGCGCCTCGAACACCTTCTTGACGATGGACTTGGAATCGAGGCCCGCGCGCGCATACATCGCCGTCGGCGTGTCGTGGTCCAGGAACACGTCGGGCAGCACCATCGAGCGCACCCGCACCGCGCCCGAATCCAGCACGCCGTGGTCGGCGAGCGTCTGCATGACATGGGAGCCGAAACCGCCGATCGAGCCTTCCTCGATGGTGATCAGGATCTCGTGGTCGCGCGCCAGCTTCAGCACCAGGTCGACATCGAGCGGCTTCATGAAGCGCGCATCCGCGACCGTGGTCGAGAGACCGTGCGCGGCAAGTTCGTCGGCCGCCTTTTCGCATTCGCCAAGCCGGGTACCGAAGGACAAGAGCGCGATCTTGGAGCCTTGGCGGATGATGCGGCCCTTGCCGATCTCGAGGGGAACGCCGACTTCCGGCATTTCCACGCCACGGCCTTCGCCGCGCGGATAGCGCAACGAGCTCGGACGGTCGTTGATCGCGACCTGGGTCGCCACCATGTGCACGAGCTCGGCCTCGTCGGCGGCCGCCATGATGACGAAATTTGGCAGGCAGCCGAGATAGGCGTTGTCGAACGAGCCGGCATGGGTCGCGCCGTCGGCGCCGACGAGACCGGCGCGGTCGATGGCAAAGCGAACCGGCAGGCTCTGGATCGCCACGTCGTGGACGACCTGGTCATAGCCGCGCTGCAGGAAGGTGGAATAGATCGCGCAGAACGGCTTGTAGCCTTCAGACGCCAGCCCCGCCGCGAAGGTCACCGCATGCTGTTCGGCGATGCCGACGTCGAAGGTGCGGTTCGGAAAAGCCTTGGCGAAAATGTCGATGCCGGTGCCCGATGGCATGGCGGCGGTGATGCCGACGATCTTGTCGTCCTTCTGGGCTTCCTTCACCAGGCTCTGGCCGAACACGTTCTGATAGGCGGGCGCGTTCGGCTTGGCCTTGGCTTGCGCGCCGGTCGCGACGTCGAACTTGACCACCGCATGGTATTTGTCGGCGGAGGCTTCCGCCGGCGGATAACCCTTGCCCTTTTGCGTCACGACATGGACCAGGATCGGCCCGGTCTCCATGTCGCGCACGTTCTTCAGGACGGGCAGCAGGTGGTCGAGATTGTGGCCGTCGATCGGGCCGACGTAGTAGAAGCCGAGCTCCTCGAACAGCGTGCCGCCGTCCATCATGAAGCCGCGGGAGTATTCCTCGACGCGGTTGGCGCGGTTCGCCAGCACTTTCGGCAGGCGCTTGTTGATCTGTT
This sequence comes from Bradyrhizobium sp. STM 3562, assembly GCF_045571435.1. NCBI lineage: Bacteria > Pseudomonadati > Pseudomonadota > Alphaproteobacteria > Hyphomicrobiales > Nitrobacteraceae > Bradyrhizobium > Bradyrhizobium sp. STM 3562. The sequence goes on along the minus strand of NZ_CP120694.1, from coordinate 6,753,967 downwards.
TGGCGGCCTCGCGCAGCGTGCGGTAGGTCTTGCCGGAATAGAGGCGGGACAGGTAGGCCGACATCGCGCCGACCGGCGGGGCGATCGACATGTCGTTGTCGTTGAGGATGACGATCAGGCGCGAGTTCATTGCGCCCGCATTGTTCATCGCCTCATAGGCCATGCCCGCAGACATCGCGCCGTCGCCGATCACGGCAATGACGTTGTTCTTGCCGCCGGAGAGGTCGCGCGCCACCGCCATGCCGAGCCCTGCCGAGATCGAGGTGGAGGAGTGGGCGGCGCCGAACGGATCGTAGTCGCTCTCGGAACGCTTGGTGAAGCCGGAAAGGCCGCCGCCGGTGCGCAGCGTGCGGATACGGTCGCGGCGGCCGGTGAGGATCTTGTGCGGATAGGCCTGATGGCCGACGTCCCAGATCAGACGATCACGCGGCGTATCGAAGACATAGTGGATCGCGGTGGTCAGTTCGACCACGCCGAGGCCCGCGCCGAAATGCCCGCCCGTTACCGAGACGGCATCGATGGTTTCCTGACGCAGTTCGTCGGCGACCTGCCGGAGCTGTTCCACCTTGAGCCGGCGCAGGTCTTCTGGTGTCCGAATCGTGTCGAGAAGCGGCGTTTTACTAAATACGGTCACGGCGTTATTCCAATTTTGCATGCCGGAACTTTCGTCCCGACAGGAGATGGGTTGCACGGTATCAGCGCAGCAAAGGCGTGGACTACCCGGTCTTCGTCCCCTCGGCGGTAGTCCGGATTCAGGCCTAGCTGTGCTCCGGAACGGTCAGTGTGATATCGGTCACGTTGGGTGGCTTACCCGTCTCGTCCATTTTCTCAAGCATTTAGAAAGACTTAGCGCTGCCATACGGCGGTCGCGCCTCCCTTCCCTCAGCCCATATTGCCCAAAGCTTTACACTAAAGCTGCCGCTAAAGCCAACCCAAGAGGGCGACCGGAGGGGCTGGCCTACAAACGCGAGAGCTCAACCGCTGCGCCGGGCGGATGGTTCCATAGCACTCAAATCAGCGGCATTTGCACCGCCAGTTGTGGCGGATTCGAGGCTTTTCCAAGCCTGTTCCCGCGCTTCCGCGTCCCCAGTCGCAAGCACCAATGCGGTATCGGGATGGCACATCCGCGTGCGTAAGGCCACCGGGCCGCAGACGATCATGAAGAAATCGTAGGCGTGCGGCAGCTCGTTGGCCATGACGAACTGGAAGTGGACCCGGAAGAACTGCCAGCGCCAGAGATTGTAATGTTCCGGTCTGATCATCTCGCGGAACCGCACCGGGATGATGGTCGGGTTGCGCCGGAGCTCGCCGACATGGATGCCGTGGCTCGCGATCGGATCCAGCCGGAAGAAATTCATCACGTCCTTGCGCGCCTGGCACTCGATCCAGTCGACCGAGGGCTCGATCGCCAGCTCGCGCAGATGATCGCGGAAATGCTGCGCGCATTTGTGGAAGCCGACGATCGGATAGTTCCCGCCCAGCGTCAGGAGCACGACGCGGGGCCCGCGCTTGCCGAGCGAGGGGTCGAGCTTGAGCGCGCGCGCCAGGATTTCGGTCCCTAAGAACGATCCCGAACTGTGGCCGACCAGCACGATCTCGTCGGCTTCGCTGGTCCGGGCGACCTTGCAGAGATAGGCGGCAAAGCGATCGATCCGCTCATCCCAGGCCGGGCGCTGCCGATGCGCGAATTCCCAGGTCCAGATCCAGTCGCAGAGGAGATAGAGAACGTAGGTGCGGCTCTCGGTATATTTCAGCGCGCTGGTGAGCGCCGCGACAAAGAGAGCCAGCGCTGCGGGCACGCGCAGCACCGTGGGCACGCCCAGGGCGTCGAGGCCCTTTTCGAAGACGAAGGCAAATGCCGCGGCGCACAAGGCCTCCAGCAGCAGGATGAAATGCGGGTAGGTGATGAAGGTCGCGAAGCGCCAATTGGCCTTGGTGAAGCGGGCGATGGTGCCGTTGAAGACGAGCCGCCAATAGATGAAGACGGCGTGAAACACCGTGCGCCAGATCGGGGACGCGAGGTCGCGCTGGATGAAATCCTCGAAGCGCAGGAAATCGTAGGTGGTGTGGGTCTGCCAGCCGTCGGCCTTGGTCTGGATGGTCCAAGACGCGATCTCGCCATCGGAGCTACTCTGGGGGCGGCCGATCGTCGAGGAAAGCTGATAGAGCCGCGCGAACTTGCGGAGCTCGGTCCGGAACATGCGGTAATATTGCGCAAGCCCGCGCGGATCGTACCCCTGCACATAGATGATGTGGCGATTATGAACGCGCACGTGCCCGGCTAGTCCCCCGACGTTCACCTCGGTTGAACCACCGGCTACGCGGCTCACCTCTCTCTTCGGGAGAGGTGAACCGTTGCCGCGACAGCTCAACGTGGCTGATGCTGGGGACTATCGCAGCGCGCGTCATGCGCCAAGAGCTATTTCGGTCCGTGGGGCCGAATTTGCCCAACCGTTTCGATTGTGCCGCAGGGCAGCGTCGAGGGACGTCGAGAAGCCATGCGCGCTATTGCACATCCAGCGGCTCGGCGCCGGTGACCTGTCCACTGCTATCGGTCGTGATCTTCTCGACGCGCGCCTCGGCCTGCCGCAACAGCTCTTCGCAGCGCCGCTTCAAGGCCTCGCCGCGTTCATAGATGGCGACCGATTCCTCGAGCGGGACCTTACCTTCCTCGAGCCGCTTGACGATCGATTCAAGCTCATCGATCGCGCGCTCGAAGCTGAGCTGTTTCACATCTACCTGGCTATTTTCGGCCATGCTGCCTTTCCCAAAGAATACGCGCGGGGTCTGCCTGCGGAGTTAAGGGGATCACTGCGGACGGAATGTGGCGAGACCCTAATGGCCCATCAGCGCGGTGACATGGGCTGCCACCGATTCCATCAAGCCTTGCAGATCATAACCGCCCTCGAGCACCGAAACAATTCGTCCCTCCGCACTCGCATCCGCGACCTCCATCAGCTTGCGCGTGACCCAGCCGAAATCCTCCCCTCTCAGATTGATGGAAGCGAGCGGATCGCGATGATGCGCATCAAAGCCGGCGGAAACGATGAGGAGCTCGGGGGCGAACTTCTGCAGCCGCGGCAGGATGCGGTTCTCGAACGCGGCGCGGAATTGCAGGCTGCCGTCCTCGGGCGCGAGCGGCGCGTTGACGATCGTGTCATGCTCGCCGCGCTCGCCGGTTGCGCCCGTGCCCGGAAACAGCGGCATCTGGTGCGTGGAGCAATACATCACGCTGGCGTCCGACCAGAAGATGTCCTGCGTGCCATTGCCGTGATGCACGTCGAAGTCCACGATCGCCGCACGGCCAATGCCGTACTTGCGCTGCGCGTGACGCGCGGCGATCGCGACATTGTCGAAAAAGCAAAAGCCCATCGGCGTCGCCTTTTCGGCGTGATGGCCCGGCGGGCGGACCGCGACGAACGCATTGTCATACTGCCCGTTCATCACGGCATCGGTCGCCGCAACCGCGCCGCCGACGCCGCGCATCACGGCTTCCCAGGTGCCCGGCGACATCGAGGTGTCGCCATCGAGGTAAATGGTACCGCTGGTCGGCGCGACGTGGCGCAGTTCCGTCGCATAGTGTTCGCTGTGGCAGAGCGTGACCAGATCGAGATTGCCTTCGGGCGCCTCGCCGCGCGCCAGTTCGCTGAAGCGCTCGTCCGAGAGCACCTCGTTGACCACGCGCAGCCGGTCGGCGCGCTCGGGATGTCCCGGCGGCGTCGCATGCTTGAGACAGGCCGAGTGGGTCAGAAGAAGCGTGCTCATGCCGTACCCTATCCGGCAAGCGCGGCGGGGGCGAGGGCGCGCTTGCAACAAACGGCTAACTTAAGGGGTCGTGGGGCGCTCGGAAAGGGCGCCTTCCGCCGAAACGGCCTGACAGTTCAATTTGTTCAGTTTGTCTGGGCGATGCGATCGGCGGCGGGAGGCGCAATCGGACTGCTCGCCTGAAAATAGGCGAACAGCGCCTCGTCGTCATAGGAGCCGAATTGCGGGTTCGTTCCGCCCTTCAACACCGTGAAACCGTCGCCGCCGAGCGCAAGGTAATTATTGACGGTGACGCGGTAGCTCGCGGCGGGCTCGATCGGCTTGCCGTTCAGCATCATGGAAGCCGCGACCACACGCTCGCCATAGGGTTTGGCAGCGTCCCAGCTATAGCGAAACCCCTTCGATACGGGGAGGATGCGCGGCCGCTTCGGATCGAGCCATTGCTGTTCGAGCATGTCCTTGATCTGCGCCCCGGTGAGCGTCAGCGTCACGAGCTGATTGCGGAACGGCTGGCTCGCGAACACATCGGCATAGGTCACGGCACCATCGTCGCGCTTGTTGATATCGGTGCGAATGCCGCCCGGATTGGTGAAGGCGATGACCGCACCGCCTTTGGCCTCGCTGGAGGTGGCGGCCAGTTGCGCATCGGCGACGACATCGCCGAGCGCGCTCTCACCGGCCGCGTTCGGCGCGCGCGACAGCGTCTCGGTGATGGTGCCGGCGCGGCGGTTCGCGATGGGAGCGGCGACCGTCTCGTAAGACGAGATCAGCGCGGTCTGCTCGGGATCCTTCGGATGCGCGCCGGTGCGCACGATGACGTTGTTCGCTTTGGCGCTGACGATGTCGCGGCTCTGCGGATCGAGCTTCACATCGATCGCGGTGACCAGCGTGCCGAACTTGTCGGCGGACGTGACCAGCCGCCCGTCGATGTTGCAGGCATAGGCCTGATGGGTGTGGCCGCTGATCACGACATCAACGGCACGATCGAGCTTCCCAACGATGTCGACGATCGGCCCGGAAATGCCGGGGCACTCGTTATAGTCGCCGCTCGGAAAGCCGCCTTCATGGATCAGCACCACGATGGCCTCCACCCCGCGCGCCTTCAGCTCGGGGATGAGTGCGTTGACAGTCTCGGCTTCGTCGCGGAATTCGAGGCCGCTGGCGGCGGCCGGTGAAATGATCTGCGGCGTTCCCTTCAGCGCGAGCCCGATGAACGCGACCGGGATGCCGTCGAACTCTCTGATCTCGTAAGGCGGAAACACGGTCTTGCCGGTCGCCTTGTCGATGGTGGAGGCGGCGAGATAATGGAATTTGGCGCCTTCGAACGGATGCGGGCCGCGGCAATTTTCGGTCGGATGGCAGCCGCCATTCTGCATGCGCAAGAGTTCATCCTTGCCTTCGTCGAATTCGTGATTGCCGACCGAGGAGATGGCGAGCCCCATCATCGACAGCGATTCGATGGTCGGCTCGTCGTGAAACATGGCCGACAGAAACGGGCTCGCGCCGATCAGGTCTCCCGCGGCGACGAAGATCGTGTTCTTGTGACCCTCGCGCAGTTGCTTCACCAGCGTCGCCATGGTTTCCGAACCGCCGGCGGGCACCGCAATCCTTTTGCTCGCATCGTTGGGGTCGGTAATCCTGATGCCGCCGGGCGGCGGCTTCAAATTGCCGTGGAAGTCGTTGATCGCAAGGATGCGCAAGTCGACCGCCGTGTTCTCGGCGCGCGCGGGCAGGGAAGAGGCGGAGGCGCAAGCCAGCGCAAGGGCGGCCAGCGCCGCATTGGCGAATTTTCTCATGGCACCATCATAGAACGCGCCCGCAACGATTTCACGAAGCTTGGCGGCCTGCTGTATTATGCCGGCGCGGGAGGCGCCTCGCGGTGCGACGTATCTTCCATATTCGTCTTGTGCCGCGGAATCAAAACAACGAGAACAAAGCCGATGAAGATCGCGAACGTGCACACCCATGTGCTCCAGGCCGCACTGTCGCAGCCCTTTGCCTATTCGCGTGCCTGGTACGACACCCGCACGGCCATGGTGGTCGAGATCGAGACCGATCAGGGGGTGACCGGATGGGGCGAATGCTACGGTCCGGCGCGGATCACCGCCGCCGTCGTCGAAACGATGGCGCCCTGGCTGATCGGCCAGGATCCGCTGCGCACCGACGCTCTCTGGCGGACGATTTACGCAAACTTGCGCGATCACGGCCAGAAGGGCGTTGTGATCCAGGGCTTGAGCGGCATCGACATCGCGCTCTGGGATATAAAGGGCAAGCATTTTGGCGTGCCTATTCACCAGCTCTTGGGCGGGGCGCTGCGCAGCGAGGTCCGGGCCTATGCGACCGGCCTTTACAGGCGCAAGTCGGGCGATCCGCTCCGCTACTTGCCGGAGGAGGCCGCAGGCTATGTCGCCGAAGGCTTCAAAGCCGTGAAGCTCAAGGTCGGCTTCGGCGTGGAAGAAGATGCCGAGGTCACGCGCGCAGTGCGTGACGCCATCGGAGGCGGGATCGCGCTGATGATCGATGCCAACCATGCCTATGATTCCGTCGCCGCAATCCGTCTGGGACGGATGATCGAACAATACGACATCGGCTGGTTCGAGGAGCCGGTACTACCGGAGGATGTTGCCGGCCATCGGGCGGTGAAAGCGGCGCTGTCCATACCGATCGCAGGGGGCGAATGCGAGTTCACCCGCTTCGGTTTCCGCGAGCTTCTGGTCTCGCATGCGCTCGATATCATTCAGCCGGACACCTGCGCGGCCGGCGGCTTGTCCGAATGCAAGAAGATCGCGGACATGGCCGAGGCGTTCGCCGTGCGCTACAACCCCCATGTCTGGGGCACCGGCATTGCGATTGCGGCCTCGCTGCAGCTACTGGCCATGCTGCCGCCCCACACGCCGCCCTCGCTCGACCCGCTTGCGCCGATACTCGAGTTCGACCGCACCGAGCATCCGATCCGGCAGGCGATTCTCACCGCGCCGATCGAGCATGCGCGCGGCATGGTCCGCGTGCCCGATGGGCCGGGGCTCGGGATCGAGATCGACCGCAAGGCGCTGGCGCGTTTTGCTGCCGCGTGACCGGCAGGGCAACATGCCGCTTATCCCCGATAGCGCAATGCATCGACCAGCACAGCAAGCGCCGGTGCGATCTGACGGCGGCTCGGATAATAGAGGTGGTAGCCCGGAAAGGGAGCGCACCAGTCGTCCAGCACCTGGACCAGCCGCCCCTCAGAAAGCTGCCGCTCCACCTCGTCCTCCGGCAGACGGCGGCACAGATCGCGCTTGCATGGCTGCTCGCGCAAAGGCCGTGGATCGTGCCGATCCCCGGCACCACCAAGCTGCATCGTCTCCAGGAGAATCTTAAGGCCGCCGACCTCACGCTGACCGAGGCGGATCTTGCCGACATCGCGCGCGCCGTTGCCAAGGTCGACGTGCAGGGCGCCCGTTATCCGGAGCACCTGCAGGCGCTGGTCGGCCGCTACGCCGGGCGGTCTGCCAGTCCGAGCACCGGGCGATGAGGGAAGCGATCCTTCCCTCGTCGTCCCCTCTATTCACGCAAACTGCAAAAACTCGTGAACGACGCCACAGTTCGCGCGCACCGGGCCGAACGGCGCCGAATTTCGCGCGCCAGGCGCAATTCGTGACCGCGAGTTTAGAAATCTGCCAAACGACGCCTATTGCATCGCAGCCAGCCGCGCTTATGTTCATAAAACGAAACGGTTCTGTTCTGTTCTTTTTGGAGTGCGGCCATGGCCGAACCAGCAGTCACCGACGAGGCTCCGTCCCCTCAAGCCGCGGAAGTTCCCTCACCGGCGCGCGAGCGCGCGCTGGAGCAATGGCGCGGCAGTGAGCATCCGGCGCAAGCCCGAAAGGGGTTCTGGCGCGGCCAGAAGTCGGTTCCGCAGGAAGCTCCGTCCGAGCTGCGTGTGGTCGAACGGCCGCAGGAAGCTCCGCCGCCCGAGCAACGGGAGGAGGAGCGGCCGCGCAAGGGCCTGTTGCGGCGGCGTCCGTTCATTTCCATGCTTGGCGTGCTGGCGCTGCTCGCGGCCGGCGCGCTCGGCTATCTCTATTACGACTATGCGGCGCATTTCGAGAGCACCGACGACGCCTTCATCGCCGCGCGGCAATTCGCCATCGCGCCGAAAGTCTCCGGCTATATCGCCGACGTTCCCGTCACCGATAACGAGCACGTCGCGGCCGGGCAGGTGATCGCGCGCATCGACGATCGCGATTATCGCACCGCGCTGGCGCAAGCGCAGGCGCAGGTCAACGCGGCGCAGGCCAGCATCAAGAATATCGAGGCCCAGATCGACGTCCAGCAGGCGCAGATCAACGCCGGGGAGGCCCAGGTCGAGCAGGCGCAGGCCGGGCTCGTCTTCGCCCAGCAGCAGGCGCAGCGTTACCAGGATCTGGCGCGCACCGGTTCGGGCACGGTCCAGAACGAGCAGCAATACAATTCGCAGCTTCGCCAGTCGCAGGCGGCGCTGGCCAGTGCCCAGGCCAATCTGAAGGTTGCGCAGCGGCAGCTCGAGTCGCTCAAGGCACAGCAGGAGAGCGCCGCGGCGAATCTCGCCCAAGCCGAAGCCCAGCGCGACCAGGCCCAGCTCAATCTGTCCTACACGACCGTCACGGCCGCGCAGTCCGGGCGCGTCGTCAATCTCGGCGCCGCAAAGGGCCAGTTCGCCGCGCAGGGCACGGCGCTGACCCAGTTCGTACCCGATGATGTCTGGGTGACCGCGAATTTCAAGGAGACCCAGCTCGACCGCATGCGGTCCGGCGAGCCGGTGACGCTCAGGATCGACGCCTATCCGGAACGCGAAATCCGCGGCCATATCGCGAGCGTCCAGCCGGGCTCCGGTCCCGCCTTCTCGCTGCTGCCGCCGGAGAACGCGACCGGCAACTATGTGAAGATCGTGCAGCGCGTACCGGTCAAGATCGTCATGGATAATCCGCCGACCGATGTCGCGCTCGGCCCGGGCATGTCCGTGGTGCCGACCGTGCGGATCAATTCCGCACCCTCCCTCTATGAGCGCTTGAGGGCGTGGCTATGAGCGCCGCCGTGGCAAAAGGCGGCGCTCCCGCCGCACCGCTCGCCGGGACCAATCCCTGGCTGATCGCCATCCTGGTCGCGGTTGCGACCTTCATGGAAGTGCTCGACACCACCATCGCCAACGTGGCGCTGCCCTATATTGCCGGCGGCATGGGCGTGAGCGAGGACGAAGCCTCCTGGGTGGTGACGACCTATCTGGTTTCCAACGCCATCATCCTGACTGCCTCGAGCTTTCTCGCCAAGCGGTTCGGCCGCAAGGCGTTCTTTTTGATGTGCCTTGCGCTGTTCACGGTCAGCTCCGTGCTCTGCGGCTTTGCCTGGAATCTGCAGTCGCTGCTGTTGTTCCGTATCCTGCAGGGGCTCGGCGGCGGCGGCATGGTGCCGGTCTCGCAATCGATCCTGGCCGATTCTTTTCCGCCGGCCAAACGCGGCCAGGCCTTCGCGCTGTTCGGCGTCGCCGTCGTGGTCGCGCCGGTCGTGGGCCCAACGCTCGGCGGCTGGCTCTCCGACAATTTCTCCTGGCACTGGTGTTTCCTGATCAACGGCCCGGTCGGCGTGGCAGCGATCGCGGTGATTGCGCTGATCCTGCAGGAGCCGGCATCGGCGGCCACCGAGCGGCGGCGCCTGCTTGCGCAAGGCCACAGTTTCGATCTCGTCGGCTTCGTGCTGGTTGCGACCTTCCTCGGCTCGCTCGAACTCATGCTCGACCGCGGGCTGGAGGATGACTGGTTTTCCTCGCGCTTCATCGTCACCGTCGCGGCCGTCTGCGCGGCCGCGTTCGTCGCGATGATCCCCTGGGAGATGAGCCGTAGAAATCCGATGATCGACGTGCGCATGGTCGCCTCGCGCCAGTTCGGCGCGAGCTTCCTGGTGATGCTGGCGACCGGCGCGATCCTGCTCGCCACCACCCAATTCCTGCCGCAGATGGTGCAGCAGAACTTCGGTTACACCGCGACCTGGGCCGGCCTCGTGCTGTCGCCGGGCGGCCTCATCACCATGCTGATGATGTTCGTGGTCGGGCGCCTCTCCGGCAGGGTGCAGCCGAAATACATGATCATCGCCGGTGCGATCGTGGTGGCGGGCGCCATGTACGACCTGACGCGCGTCTATGCCGATGTCGGCTTCTGGTTCTTCGCGATGTCGCGCATGCTGCTCGGCGTCGGATTGCCGCTGATCTTCCTCTCGATCACGACCGCGTCCTATGACGGCATTCCGCCCGACAAGACCGACCAGGCTTCGGCCCTGATCAACGCGGCGCGCAACACCGGCGGCTCGATCGGCGTGTCGCTGGCGGCGAACGTGCTGGCGCATCGGGAGCAGTTTCACCAGAGCCGGCTGATCGAGCACGCGATCCCCTCCAGCACGCAGTACCAGGACACGCTGCAGCAGGTGACGAACTGTTTTACCGCGCACGGCGCTTCGCTCGCGCAGGCGCAGCAGCAGGCGGTCGCCTGGATCGGCCAAGCGGCGCAGAGCCAGGCGGCGCTGCTCGCCTATATCGACGTCTACTGGGCCTTGATGCTGATCTCGCTCGCCGCGATTCCGCTCGCGCTAACGCTGCGCAGCGTGAAACTTGGCGGCGGTCCCACCATGGCGCATTAAGATCGGCTCATGCCGCGCCGTGGAGCCATGCGCCTGCGACGCTGCAGGTCTGAGCGGCGTGAGCGCTGGCAAATCCGCCTTCGTGACTATCTGGCGACTAATGCCTGCCGCGCGCGGCCGTGGCTCAAGGGTCGGGCGTGGCGATCCGCGGCAGGTTGGTATCGAACATCAGCTTCTCCGGCCATTTCTGCTCGGAATGAATGCGGATGTTCAGATCGTCGGCCTGCGGTGTCAGCGGAGAATATTCGATCGGCAGCGTCGAGGAGCCTGGTGCGTCCACGAAATACCAGTTCGCCGCGAACAGCAGCGCAAGCAGCGCGCCTCCGACGACAACGAAGTAGCGGGCGATCGGCATGGCAGCCTTCTTGACCAAGCGATGGTTGATAAAGCGGTGGGCGCACCAATTAAACGGCACGGTATCGTTTAGTTATGGCCGGCAAAACATGGCAAGTGCAAGGCAGGGCGGTGTGAAGCGGCATCTTGGCGCAGTGCGCCTGGCCGCTGCTGTGGGTCTTGTTTTGGCCGCGCTGGTCCTGTCTCGCACTTCGGCCGGCGCGGACGAAGTCGTCCGGGCCGCCGGTGATCGCGGAGCGGCCGCCGCGGCCGACAATGCAGCATCCGCCGTGCGCCTCGCCGCGCTTCAAGCCGGTCCACAAGTGAGGCCGCTGTTCGGCATGGATAGCGAACCGGTTGCGGCAGGCGAGGTCACGGCGAAATGGCGCACGATCGAAGACGATATCGCGCGCGAACAAGAGGTGCTGGCGCGCTGTCGCAGGCAGGCCTCTTGCCCGGCCGCCGCGCAAAGCTTGCTTGATATCGTCGCCGAAGGCTCAGGTCGCAGCGGGCTCGCCCGCGTCGGCCGCATCAACAGGGCGGTCGATCTCGCCATCGCGCCGGCCAGCGACCAGGCGCAATGGGGCGTTGAGGACCATTGGAGCTCGCCATTCGAGACGCTGCAGACCCGCCGCGGCGACTGCGAAGATTATGCGATCGTCAAATACCTCGCACTGCTGCAGGCGGGGCTTTCGCCGGCCGATGTGAAGATCGTCATCTTGAAAAATCTCGCGCCGGTTGAAGACCATGCCGCGGTCGCCGCGCGCGTCGAGGGAGCGTGGCTGATCCTGGACAACCGCAAGCTCGCGCTGGTGCGCGATACCGCCATCGTCGGCGCGGTCCCGAAATTTGTGCTCGATGAAAGCGGCGCCCGCCGCTTCCTTCCATCGACGCGGGCGGGGTAGGGGCTTTGCGCGTAGGCGCAAGCAATCCAGACTGCGTCCGCGGAGAAAGTCTGGATTTGCTTCGCTTGCGCTCGCAGTGACCCCGGAGGCTGGCGTGCTTACGCTCAATTCGCGCAACTCGGCGGCTACTCTAGTTCCTGGCGCAGGCGCCGAGGAAGAATTCGACGCGTTGGCGTACGTGATCGGGCAATTCTTTCCGCAGCACCTTGGCGTCTTCGCCCATCAGGCGGCGCATCAGCACGCCGAATAGCACGAGGTCGAGGAAGCTGCGCGCCGTATCCGCGATCCGCTCCGGGGCAAAGGCGCCCTTGGCTTCGATCCCTTCCTCGCGCGCGAGTTCAGCGAACACCTTGGCGAGGTTGGCGGCGGCGCGCTTGCGCGCCATCTCGTTGACGCCGCGGGTCAATTCCGGGAAGCGCTGTGCCTCGGCGATGGCCGAGCGCAACAGCCCGATCGTGTCGTCGTTGAGCATCCGCTCGGCCAGGGCCATGCCGAGGTTGATCAGCTTGGCCTGAAACGTCCGTCCATGCGGCGCCAGATTTTCGAATTGCGTGTTCCGCGCGACCTGGCGCGCCATCACCGCCGCGAACAGCGACTCCTTGCCCGGATACCTGGCATAGATGGTCGGCTTGCCCGCGCGCGCCGTCTGGGCGATTTCGTCGACGCTCGCGCCGTCGAAGCCGCGCTGCAGAAAAATCTTTTCGGCGGCGTCGAGGATGCGCTCCTCGACTTCGCCCGCACGCTCCAAAGGAGGTCGGCCGCCTCTGCTATGTGCCCGTTTGGAAGCAACCATCTGATCAGCCGCGCCCTGATTGAATCAGCCATGAGGCTCCCCGGGCCCGTTCTGGCACAGGGCGGGCGATTGTTCAATAAAACTGAACGATCGCGTTTCAGCGGTAACATTGGGCGCGGGGGAAGGACCCGCCGGTCTTGCCGCACCGCCGCGTCGGTCCCTACCTTGGAGTTGCCGCCCTAAGATGGCTCACGATCGGTCGAGATGCAGGATGTCGCGCGCGCTCATCATCTTCGGACTTGTCCTGGTCGCCGCCGGCTTGCTGTGGCCGCTCATCGGCAGGCTGGGGCTGGGCCGGCTGCCCGGCGACATCATCATCGAGCGTCCGGGATTTTCCCTCTATTTTCCGCTGATGACCTCGCTCATCATCAGCATCGTGCTGAGCCTCGTCCTGTGGCTGGTGAACCGGTAGGCTCGCATGAGACTAATTGCACCGCCGCACCGCGGCGCCCTGCCGCGTACTCCGTCCGCCGCGGCCCGCTCTGGGCGGATCGAGCGTGACCTGCTTGAGGTCATCGCCGCTCACGATGACGACGACGAAGCTCAATCGCCCGCTGTCCCTGAGCAGGGTTCCACCGATCGCTTTGCCCTTCGCGGCGCGTTCTGCAACGAGCACGGCGTCGAAGAGATCCTGGCGCACGCTTTTGAGCGCGTCGACATTGTGCTGATTTTCCGCATTCAGATCCTTGACGAACGAGACAGCCTCTTCGCCCGCAACGTCTCCGCTTTGGGCATCGATGGCGTTTTCCCAGATGCGATCGCTCGCCATCGTCTTCACCCTGTAGACCGGCGAAGCCGGGCTGCCGTCGAAGCCGATGTCCCAGGTTTTCGAGCCCGGGTGCAGTTTTTCGGCCCTGACCAGCGCCTGACAGAGCGAGATCTGTGCCGTGCGAAACAGCGCAAGCTCGCGGTCGATCGTCTGGTCGTCAACGTTGGCGCCGGTTCCGGCGTCGTTGCGCGCAATGGAGGGGGCGGTGTCTGAAAGCGCGGTCGCGGTCAAATGAGACGGCGACAGCACCAGCCACAACATCGCTGCGCTTACATAGATTTTCCACATTGGGGACCCACTGCCGGTCGCGTTCTCGGCTCACGCGCCGTCCTTGTTCACTCGTCTCTAAACACACAACTTGGCCATCGTGACGGCAATCAACGCCGGTTCCCCGCTGCGCGGCGGCTCGTGTCCGCTGGGCGCGCCCCAAACGAGCGGCCGAAAAGAGGCGTCTTGCGCCGAATCAAGGACGTGGGCCTCGATGGCATTTTCTCTTCGGCGGCCATTGCTCAGCTCACTCGTACGATGTATTAATCACCGAGTTAATTAATTCTCTGGGACGAAGTGTGTCAAGGCATTTGGCGCAACCGGCGGGCCGCACGGCTCGGACAGCGAGATTACCAAGGGCTAGCGACGTCACCCGGCGTCCGCCGGGACGGCCTACGGGAAAGTTGGACCGGCGCACGCTGCTGCTGGATGCGGCCCTCGTGCTGTTCGCCGAACAGGGCGTGCAGAACACGACGTTGCGGATGATCGCCGACCAGGTGGGCCTGACGCCCGCGATGGCGCATTATTACTTCAACAGCAGGGAGCAACTGATCGACGCTCTCGTCGAAGAGCGCCTGCTTCCGATTTGCACCAGTATCGAAGAGACGTTCGGCGCGGAAGGCGATGATCCCATGACGGTGATCTCGACCTTCGTCGCGCGTCTGCTCGAAGCCGCGGCGCAATACCCCTGGCTTGCTCCGCTCTGGTTGCGTGAAGGTCTGAGCGAAGGCGGGGCGCTGACCGAGCACGTCGAGAGGCGGCTCGCGGAAACCAAGCGAGAGAAGGCCTCGCGCTGCATCGAGCGGTGGAAGCAGCAGGGAAAGCTGGGCGAGACCATCGAGCCAGAACTGGTCTTCACCTCCATCATGGCCCTCGTCCTGCTGCCGCTCGCCGCGGGGGTAAAGGGGACCAATTCCGTCAGCCCCGACCGCCTGGCCCGGCATGCCATTGCGCTGTTGGGAGGAGGAATGTTTTGAACGACGCAGGGGCGGGCGCATTTGCTCCGGCTCTTGTTGTCAGACGTCGTTGCTTATCCGGTAAGCCGTCGTCTGGCTTGGAGCCGCCAGTTGCCCCGCTGGCGGCTCCATTTTTCGAGAGGCATCTACGGGATTGCTATGAGCCATCGCACGTCATCGCTGCGTCGCTGCGAGAAGCCGCTTTTCGCGGCCGGGCTGTGCTCTAAGCGCGCGTGTTGCGCCCAAGGAAATCGCGGATCCGTTCGGCGATCTCACCAGCATGCGTTTCGAGCGCGAAGTGGCCGGTGTCGAGGAAATGGACCTCGGCATCCGGAATGTCGTGCTTGAAGGCCTGCGCTCCTGGCGGGAGAAAGAAAGGATCGTTCTTTCCCCAGACGGCCAGGAACGGCGGGCGATGAGTCCGGAAATATTGCTGGAATGACGGATAGAGCGCGACGTTGCTCTTGTAGTCCCCGAACAGATCCAGTTGCACCTCGTCGGCGCCGGGACGCGCCAGATAGAAATTGTCGAGGTTTTGGCCGTCCGCCGACACCGCGTCTGCGTCGGCAACCCCATGCGTATACTGCCATCGGGTCGCCTCGGGAGAGAGGAACGCGCGGAGTGCCTCGCGATTTTTCGGCGAGGGGTCCTGCCAATAGGTGCGGATCGGATTCCAGCCGTCGCTGAGGCCCTGCTCATAGGCGTTTCCGTTCTGCGAAATGATCGCTGTAATGCGTTCCGGATGCCGAACGGCAATCCGGAAGCCGGTCGGTGCGCCATAGTCGAAGACATAGATCGCGAAGCGGTCGAACCCGATCACTTCGGTGAAGCGGTCGATGACGCCGGCGATATTGTCGAATGTGTAAGTGAACTTTCCCCGCGCCGGCATGTCCGACTGACCGAAGCCCGGAAGGTCGGGAGCCACGATATGGAATTTGTCCGCAAGCGGGGGAATGAGATCGCGGAACATGTGGCCCGCACTCGGGAAGCCGTGGAGAAGCAGCAGCTTCGGCGCATCGGATGAGCCGGCCTCGCGATAGAAGACTTTGAAGCCATCGACATCGGCAAACCGGTATTTCACAGCGGACATGGGCGTTGCTCCCGGCGGTGAAGTTGTAACCCGTAAAACGGCGTTTATCAGGTTATGCCACTTATCGTGCCGATGTAGTAACTTGTCAAGAGCCATTAGAGGGGTTACTTATCTGCCCGTTGGAACGACCCGGCTGCGGGAAGGCCCCAGATGCAATCTCATTCTCCCGCAATATTCATTGCCGACTCCCCCGGCCTGGATTTCCTCAATTCGATCGCGACGCCGACCGATACGCCGGTCGACTGGATCGCTGACGGCGATGGATTCCTCGACTGGCTCGCGCAAGCCGGGCTGGTACCGGCCGATGAACTCGACGCGCTGAAGGCGCGGGCGATGCCGGGCGAACTGGATCAGGTGGCCGATCAGGCGCGGGACTTACGCGAGTGGTTCAGAGGATTCGTCCGCAAGCACATGAGCCGTCCGTTGACGGCCAAGGCAGCGCGCGAACTGGAGCCGCTCAACAGGCTGCTCGAACGTGACGAGGCTTTCAGCCAGGTCGTCCCGCGTCGCGCGGATGGCGGCGATCGCTTGCACCTGCAACACATGCGGCGCTGGCGTTCGCCCGAGTCATTGCTGCTGCCGATCGGCGAGGCGCTGGCCAAATTCGTCTGTAAAGAAGACTTTTCCGACGTGAAGGCATGCGAGGGGCATAGCTGCACCCTCATGTTCGTCGATCGCACCCGCGGCCGCGGGCGACGATGGTGCAGCATGGCCATCTGCGGCAACCGCGCCAAACAGGCCGCTCACCGAAATCGTCTCAAGGAGAAGCGTTAAGGCCGACGCCGGCGTTTGCGCAGGATTGCTGCGCAAGACCTTTGTCTTTGTTCTGGAAAGACCGGGTCTCTTGCTCGCGCCGACCCATTTAGCTTTCAAAATAGCTCGGCTGGTCGATATCGGCGATGAGCCCCGGCTGCTTCGGCTCCCAATCCAGCAGTTTTCGCGTCCGCTCGCTCGATGTCGGCACGTCTGCGCTCACGAACGTTGCGAACCAGCCGAAATGCTCGGCCGCCTCTTCAGGAGACTTGGACACGACGGGCAGGTTCAATCGGCGGCCGATCACAGCGGCGATTTCCTTGAAGGGGACGCCCTGTTCGGCGATCGCATGATACGGGCCTGCCGCGGCGCCCCGCTCCAGCGCGAGGCGATAGACGCGGGCGGCATCGAGCCGATGCACGGCGGGCCAGCGGTTGAGCCCTTCACCCACATACGCAGAGACGCCCTTTGCGCGCGCAATGGTGATGAGGCGCGGCACAAAACCGTGATCGCCGATGCCGTGGACCGAGGGGGCAAGACGGATTGCCGCCGCGCGCACGCCACGGGCCGCGAGCGCGGAGGCCAGCCCTTCCGACACGCGGGGAAAGCCGGCCGCACGCACATCTTCCTCGGTCGCAATGCGGCCTGGCGCCAACAGCGCAACCCCGCCGGTGACGATCAGCGGCCGGTCGGAGCCTTCCAGCACGCTGCCGAGCGCCTCGATGGCGCGCCCTTCGATCGCGCAATTGTCCGAAAACTTCGAGAAGTCGTGGTTGAAGGCGGTGTGGATCACGGCGTCCACTGCGGCCGCGCCGGTCTTCAAGCTATCGACGTCTTCCAGCGAGCCGCGATGGACGTCCGCGCCTGTCGCCGCAATCGTTGCCGCGCCCGTCTCCGATCTGGCGAGACCCAGCACCTGATGTCCCGCACCGATCAATTCCTTGACGACGGCAGAGCCGACAAATCCCGTTGCACCGGTCACGAAGACGCGCATGAAGAATTCTCCACGTTGAGCGGAGGCTATTTCGGCGCATCGCCTATCCCGGTAAAGTAGTGAGCTTATACAGGTATAACGACTAACAGGATCAGCATGCCGACCGGCAATGACAACTTGCTTGGAGCCTATTTGAGAGATCGCCGCGCCAAACTCGATCCGGCGGCTCTCGGCTTTCCGTTGGCGCGCCGCCGAACGCCTGGCCTGCGGAGGGAAGAAGTGGCGCAACGCGCCAATGTCAGTGCGACCTGGTACACATGGCTTGAGCAGGGCCGGGGCGGTGCGCCATCGGCCGACGTGCTCGATCGCATTGCCCGCGCCCTGATGCTCACCGAGATCGAGCGCGAGCACCTGTTTCTGCTTGCATTGGGCCGGCCGCCCGAGATTCGTCGTTATCAGGCGACTGAGGGGATTTCGCCGCGGCTGCAACGTGTGCTCGACGCGCTGGAGCTCAGCCCGGCGCTTGTGAGAACCGCGACATGGGATGTCGTTGCCTGGAACCGCGCGGCCACGGCGGTGTTCACGGACTACAGCTCGCTCGCCGCCGACGAGCGCAACATCCTCCGTCTCTTCTTCCTGAATCCGCGGGTGCGCGCCGCGCAGCCTCATTGGGAAAGCGTCGCCCATTTTGTCGTGGCAGCGTTCAGGGCTGATACGGCGCGAGCAGGCGCCGGTGATAACGTCAAGGGCTTGGTCGATGAGCTCTGTCGCCTGAGCCCCGAATTCGAAGCGATGTGGCGTGCCAACGACGTCAACGCGCATGGCGAGGGCACGAAACATCTGCGGCATCCCGATGTCGGGATGCTCGGGCTGGAATATTCAGCCTTTGCCGTCGACGGCCGGCCGGATCTCGCCATGGTGGTCTACAATCCGGCAACGCCCGCGGACGCCGAGCGGATCAGGTCGCTCATCAACGCGCAGGAGAGAGCGGGCGAGCAGCGGCAGATGCGGGCATAAGCGCTCACCGATCGCGATCCGCTTGATGCGCCCGTCAATTGGTAGGATGGGTTGAGCCACCGGGTCGCGCGAACGCGCGCCCGATGACAGGCTCCGCGAAACGCATCACCTCACACGCTCCGATGGGTTTCACTGCGTTCAACCCATCCTACGAACTGCGCTCGTGCGTACTCTTTGCGCCCGAAGACGCGTGCGCATAAAAACTAATTTCGCGAGGCGTTTCAATGTGATTTGGGTGGTCCAGATCTGACGCCAAAAATAATTCGCTTTGTGATTGCCCCAAATCAGTCGCATCCTCCTCGGCGTCCCGCCTCGCTGAGGGGCGTACGCGTCGTCACGGACGTTGAGCGCGGGATGCGGTGGACGCGAAGGTGTCGCAAGACGAACGGTACCCCTCGCGGACGGCGAAGTCGTGTGGTCCTGGCGCCCCAAGGCTGGCGCTAAGTTTCGCGAAGATGCGTTGCCGCATCTCGCTGATGACGGTGACAACAAAGTCTGGCTCACCGAGGAGAGCGCGAAGTAAGCCGTAAACCACTGCGCAGGGAAGGCCGGAGTGAACCCGGCTGTACCTGTAGTTGCTCCCGTGTGCTTTTTTGCGCAATTTTGCGCACACGGGGCCGCGGGTGCGGCGGGCACCCGGCCTTCCCTGCGCCCTCTGATTTCGGAGAGGGGCGAGTCGATGCGAAACTCGGACGCAAGGCGTCGCGAGAACGCGAATTTACGTCGTAGGATGGGTAGAGCGAAGCGAAACCCATCAACCTATCAGTAGAGTGTGTGGCGTGATGTGTTTCGCGGAGCCTGTCATCCGGCGCGCGTTCGCGCGGCCCGATGGCTCCGCCCACCCTACGAACTCAGAGCCGTAACCGTGGCTTGGGATCGCTTCGCTTGCGTTCGCAATGACGGAGATGCGTTCCGCGCTATGGGTCCGGGAGTTCGCCGAGACGATGATAGAAGACTTACCCCAACAGCACCGCGTCCGCGCCGTTCACCATCTCTGCGCCGTCGGTCACGCTCTTCTCCAGCGACGGCGCCTGCACCGCGATGTTCTCCGCAAAGAAGCGGGCCAGCGCCACGTAGCGTTGCGGCTCGCCAAACTTCCCATTGCGTGCGGCGAGTGCTTCGGATGCCAGATAGCAGCCGCCGACCGTTGCCCCGAACAGCCGCAAATAGGGCGTCGCGCCGGCCAACGCATCGTTAGGGGCGCTGCCGACGCGCTCGAGCAGCCAGCGGCTCGTACGCGTCAGCGAAGCGAGCGCGTCGCGCAGTTTCTGGCCGGTGGCGCCGAAGGCGGGATCGTTCGAACCCTCAACCTGCTTGACGGTCTCTCCGAGCTCGTCGAGCAGAGCCCACACAGCGGCGCCGCCATTGGCGGCGAGCTTGCGCGTCACCAGGTCGATGGCCTGGATGCCGTTGGTGCCCTCGTAGATCGGGGTGATGCGCGCGTCGCGGTAATGCTGCGCGGCGCCGGTCTCCTCGATGAACCCCATGCCGCCGTGGATCTGCACGCCGAGATAGGCGACCTCGTTGCCGACATCGGTGGAGAAGGCTTTTGCGATCGGCGTGAGCAGCGCGCCGCGGGCGGCGGCCTCGCCGCGGACTTTCGCATCCTTGGCGCGCACCGCGACATCGAGCGCGACCGCCGTGGCATAGCAGATGGTGCGCGCGGCCGCAGTGAGGCAGCGCATCTGCATCAGCATGCGCTTGACGTCGGGATGCACGATGATCGGATCGGAGCCGCCATCGGCGGATTTGCCCACCGCGCGGCCCTGGCGCCGTTCCAGCGCGTAGCCAAGCGCCTGCTGATAGGCGCGGTCGGCGATGCCGACGCCTTCGAGGCCGACGCCGAGCCGGGCCTGATTCATCATCGTGAACATGCAATGCATGCCGCGATTTTCCTCGCCGATCAGGTAACCGATCGCGCCGCCGTGGTCGCCCATCGTCATGGTGCAGGTGGGCGAGGCGTGCATGCCGAGCTTGTGCTCGACGCCGCTTGGATAGATGTCGTTGCGCGCGCCCAGCGAGCCGTCGGCATTGACCAAAAATTTCGGCACCAGGAACAGCGAGATGCCCTTGGTGCCGGCGGGCGCATCGGGCAGGCGCGCGAGCACGAAATGCACGATGTTGTCGGTCATGTCGTGATCGCCATAGGTGATGAAGATCTTGCTGCCCTTCAGACGGTAGGTGCCGTCGGCAGCGCGGTCGGCGCGGGTGCGCAGCGCGCCGACGTCGGAGCCGGCCTGCGGCTCGGTGAGCTGCATGGTTCCGGTCCATTCGCCCGAGACCAGCTTGCCGAGGTAGATCTCCTTCAGCTCGTCGCTGCCGTGCGCATCCAGCGCCTCGATCGCCGAGAGCGTGAGCAGCGGACAGAGGCCGAAGGCGACGTTGGATGCGCTCCAGATTTCGGTGCATGCGGCGTTGATCGCGAGCGGCAGACCCTGACCGCCGAAAGATTCCGGGCCCGAGACTGCGTTCCAGCCACCTTCCGTCCAGCGCTTATAGGCGTCGGGCCAGCCGGGAGCGGTGGTGACCTTGCCGTCCTGAAGCTTGATGCCGTTCTGGTCGCCGACGCGGTTGAGCGGCGCCAGCACGTCGGAGGCGAACTTGCCGGCTTCCTCCAGCACCGCGGCGGTCAGGTCGGCGTCGAAATCGCCGTAATGGCCAGCCTCCACGGCGGCCTTCAGCCCCGCGCCATGGTTGAGCGCAAGCAGCATGTCCTTGATCGGCGCCTGGTAGGTCATGAGCGTCATCCCGCTGGTTTCGGCCTCGAATTGGCTGCCGTCTTCCCACGAAACCGCAAGCCCCTCAACTCTCTTCTCAAAGCGCCGGCAGCGGGGTCGGGAGACGAAAAGCCGCGTTCGCACCTTAGGTCAGGGGATGAGAATTTGCCGCGAATAATGCCGTCTACCCTGTTGAAATGGCTCGCTTGTCTCTATAGACCGACGGTGCCGGCGCGAAACGGTTTGGACCCTTGTCCGGCCTTTCCGTCACGTTGTTTTGGGGCGTCGCCAAGTGGTAAGGCAGTGGATTTTGATTCCACCATGCGGAGGTTCGAATCCTCCCGCCCCAGCCAAAAAGTCCGGTCAGGACAACGGACTAGCGCGTGGGAAGGCAGCGTGTTCCTGCCCGATTTGCATATCGGCGGCCAAAACCTCCTGATAAGCAGGTGCATCGGCAGCCCTCGTAAGGGCGGCGAACGGTTTGCGCCCGGCCACGAGGCGCTCGGCAAATGGAAGGAGACGAACGATGATTGAAACGGTTGGCATTATCGGGGCGGGCACGATGGGCAATGGCATCGCCCAGGTCTGTGCCGCGGCCGGGCTGAAAATCACCATGGTCGACATCTCCGACGCGGCAGTGGCGCGTGGGCTCACAACGGTGGGCAATAGCCTGGACCGCCTGGTCAAGAAGGAGAAGATGACCGTCGCCGACCGTGAGGCGACATTGTCGCGCATCACCGGTACGACCGATAAGAGCAAGCTGGCCGGTTGTGATCTCGTCATCGAGGCGGCGACCGAGAACGAGGAGCTGAAGGTCAAGATCCTCAAGGACCTGTGCCCGACGCTGAAGCCGGAGGCGCTGATCGCGACCAATACCTCGTCGATCTCGATCACCAAGCTCGCGACTGCCACGGACCGTCCCGATCGATTCATCGGCATGCATTTCTTCAACCCGGTGCCGATGATGGCGCTGCTGGAACTGATCCGCGGCTTGCAGACCTCCGACGACACGCATGCGAAAGCCGTGGCGTTCGCAAAGCGCGTCGGCAAAGTGCCGATCACCGCCAAGAACAGCCCGGGCTTCGCCGTCAATCGCATTCTGTGTCCGATGATCAACGAAGCGATCTTCGCGCTTCAGGAGGGGCTCGCCACCGCCGCCGATATCGACGAGGGCATGAAGCTGGGCTGCAATCACCCGATCGGACCGCTGGCCTTGGCCGATCTGATTGGCCTCGACACCATGCTGTCGGTGATGGAGGTCTTCTACAAGGGCTTTAATGATCCGAAATATCGTCCGGCCCCCTTGCTCAAGGAGATGGTGGACGCCGGCCGGCTTGGCCGCAAGACCGGGAAAGGGTTCTACGACTACGGCGCGTCTTCTTAAGACGCGAATTGGTGCGTCACCGGCTGTCGTCAGAGCCAGGGCAATCCGTTTGCGATCGACGATGATGGTCGGGTGATGAGTTTTGGTCACATGGCCGGCAAGCACCTGGCGCGGATGGAATGAGGCAGGGAGGTCAACACGATGCAAGACGAACCGATCATGGACGTGGCCCATCTCGGCCATGTCGAGATTTTCTCGCCGGTACCGGACAAAAGCCTGTCGTTCTTTGTCGATGTCCTCGGCATGACCGTCAGTGGCAGCAAGGGCGATTCCGTCTACCTGCGCGGCTGGGACGACTATGAGCGGTACTCGCTGAAGCTGACGGGATCGAAGACATCGGGCCTCGGGCACGCGGCATTTCGGGCGCGCAGCCCGCAAGCGCTCGAGCGCCGTGTCGCTGCGCTCAAGGGATCAGGTTTTGACATCGGCTGGAGCGATGGCGACATCGGGCATGGGCCAGCGTTTCAATTCCGCGACCCCGATGGCCATTTGCTCGAGCTCTATTATGAGACCGAATGGTTCAAGCCCGCGCCGGAACAGACGCCGGCGCTGAAGAACCAAGCCCAGCGGTTTCCCGCGCGCGGCGTCAATGTGCGACGGCTCGATCATTTCAACGGCCTTGCCGCCGACGTGTCGGCGAACCGGCGTTTCTTCGAACAATATCTGGGCGCGCGCTTGACAGAGCAGATCGTGCTCGATGACGGCACGGAGGCCGGGATGTGGCTGACCTTCACCAACAAGAGCTATGACTTCGCCTATACGCGCGATCATACCGGCACCAAAGGCCGCTTCCATCATGTGACCTTCGCGCTCGACAGCCGCGAGGAGATCCTGCGTGCCGCCGATATTTTCCTGGAGAACGGCATCTACATCGAAACCGGCCCGCACAAGCACGCGGTTCAGCAGACCTTCTTTCTTTATGTCTATGAGCCGGGCGGCAATCGCGTCGAGGTCGCGAATGCCGGCGCCCGCCTCGTGCTGGCGCCGGACTGGAAGCCGATCGTCTGGACCGAGACCGAACGCAAGAAGGGACAGGCCTGGGGCCTGAAGACCATCGAGTCCTTCCACACCCACGGCACGCCGCCGCTCGAGGTGAAGCATTCGTGAACTTGCAAGCGAGCGCGGGGTCGCCCGAACGGGAGGATCGATTGGGCGCCTTTCGGCTACAGTACTGACGCCCATGTTTCTTGTTGACCGGGCCTAATCTTTTGTACATTAGTACAAATAGCATGGTCCCTAAGTCTCCAGCCAAGACCGCCGCGGCGCGCAAGCCCAACATGCGCGAGGCGATCTTGTGCGCGGCGGAAGAGCTGTTCTCGACCAATGGCTTCAATGCCGTGTCGGTCCGCGATATTGCGCAAGCCGCAGGCGCCAATCCCGGCAGCGTCACCTATCATTTCAAGACCAAGGACGGTCTGCTGCTGGAAATCTACCGGCGGCACTGCGGTCCGATGAACCTCCGCCGCTCGGAACTGCTCGCGGCGGCCAGGCGCGTGCGTGACCTGGAGGATCGGCTCGAGGCGATCGTGCGCGCCTATGTGCTGCCGGCATTTTCGTCCGGCAGCGACGTGGCCGGCGGCGGCGCACGCTTCACGCGCTTGCGTGCGGTGATGTCGGCTGAGGGCAACGAAGTCGCGCGGCGGATTATCGCCCAGACTTTCGATGATACCAGCCACGCGTTCATCGACGCGATCCACGAAACCCTGCCGCACATCCCGCGCACCGAAATCGTCTGGCGCTGCCACTTCCTGCTTGGCGCGCTTTACTATTCGCTGGTCACGCCCGAACGCGTCTCGCGCCTCTCGCGGGGCGAGGCGGATGGGGCCGACGCGGGCAACGCGATCGAGCAGCTTGTCCGTGCAACCGTCGCCTCGTTGCAGGCGCCTGCGCTGGACGAGCCGGTGCGGCCGCGCCGGCGGGCCGCGGCACACACAAAAGCATAAGACGGCACCGACCGCCGCGCGCTGAGCGATCGCGGTCCGGCGTTGTCCCGAAACGTTCAGGGAGGAGGAAATGAATGGGCCCAACCACGGCGAGATCGTCGAGCTGAATTCCACTCTATGCGCCTGATCCGGCGATCCAGCATAAGCTTCTCGTCCAAAATCCAGCCCTGTTCAGGCTTACCCAGCGATGACGTTCACGCCGACCATTCCGGGTCCTGATGGCAACACCAAGATCCCGAAATTCAAGCTGCCGCCGCTCGCCTGCGATGCGCATTGCCATATCTTCGGGCCGGGCTCGAGATACCCTTACGCACCGGACCGGCCCTATACGCCGCCGGATGCGCCGCTGGAAGACTTCAGGGCGCTGCATGCCAAGCTCGGCGTCGGGCGCGCCGTCATCGTCAATGCCAGCGTCCATGGCACGGACAATCGCGTCGCGCTGGATGCGATCGCCGTGAGCAACGGCGCATATCGCGCCGTCGCGAACATCGATGACAAGATCAGCGAGCGGGAGCTGCACGCTTTGCATGAAGGCGGCTTTCGGGGCTGCCGCTTCAATTTCGTTCGCCACCTCGGCGGTGTCCCGGACAAGCGGGTGTTCGAACGCGTGGTCGAGATGATCGCGCCGCTTGGCTGGCACGTCGATCTGCATTTCGATGCCATCGACATCCCTGAATATGCCGGCATGCTGGCGCAACTGCCGGTGCGCTATACCATCGATCACATGGGCCGGGTGAAAGCGGCCGATGGCCTCGACCAGCTTCCGTTCCGCACGCTCATCGAGCTGCTGCAGCGCGATGAGAAATGTTGGGTCAAAGTTTGCGGCTGCGAGCGGGTCTCTTCGGCAGGGCCGCCTTTCAAGGATGCGGTGCCGTTCGCGCGCAAGATCGTCGAGACCGCACCCGATCGCGTGATCTGGGGCACGGATTGGCCGCATCCCAATGTGAAGGTGATGCCGAACGACGGCGATCTGGTCGATCTGGTGCCGCTGTTCGCGCCGGAGGCGGAACTGCAGCAGAAGATATTGGTGAGCAACCCGGCTCGATTGTTCGAGTTTGGCAGCTCGTGAGAAGGGGCGCGCCGCACCAAGGCCCAGGCTGAAGATGACGACGCTGACCATCGAGAAGCCGCGCATGAGAGCGTGGTGGAAGGAGCTCTGGGTCCAGGTGCTGATTGCCATGGCGCTCGGCATCGCGCTTGGCGTTTTTCAGCCCGAGCTTGCCACCGGCATGCAGCCGCTGGGCGACGCCTTCATCAAGGCGATCCGCATGCTGATCGCGCCGATCCTCTTCTGCACCGTCGTGCACGGCATCGCTCATATGGCTGACGTCGCGCGGGTAGGGCGCGTCGCGCTGAAGGCGATCGCCTACTTCGAGATCATGACGACGATCGCACTCATCATCGGCTTGATCGCAGTCAATCTCTTGAAACCGGGCGCCGGGATGAACATCGATCCGGCCGCCATCAACACCAGCGCTATCGAGCCCTATATCAAGCAGACAGCCGCCGTAGGCTTCCTGCCGTTTCTGCTGAACATCATTCCCGGCACATTCGTCGGCGCCTTTGCCGAAGGCAACATCCTGCAGGTGCTGTTCATTTCTGTCATTTGCGGTTTCGCGCTGGTGCAATTGGGCGAACGAGGAAAGCCGCTCGTCGATCTCATCGATATCGCCGCGAAAATGATCTTTGCTGTGGTCGGCATCATCATGTGGGCGGCGCCGATCGGGGCTTTCGGCGCGATCGCATTCACTGTCGGCAAGTTCGGCGTCGGGTCGCTGGCTTCGCTCGGCAAGCTGCTGGCGGGCTTCTATCTCACCTGCGTTGTTTTCATCATTGTTGCGCTTGGCGCGGTCGCGCGGATTTGTGGCTTCAGTCTGGTGAAACTGATCCGCTACATCTGGGGTGAACTCTTGATCTGTATCGCGACGACGTCCTCCGAGACGGTGCTGCCGCGGATAATTTCAAAGCTTGAGGTCCTTGGATGCGAGCGGAGCGTGGTCGGGCTCGTGATCCCCACCGGCTATTCCTTCAATCTCGACGGCACCTGTCTCTATCTGGCTGCGACCAGCGTGTTCCTGGCCCAGGCGACCAACACGCCGCTGGATCTGGAGCAGCAGGTCGCACTTCTCCTGATCTTGCTGGTGACCTCCAAGGGGGCCGCCGGCGTCGCAGGTGCGGCCTTCGTTGTGCTGGCGGCAACGCTTGCGGCGACGGGCAGCATTCCCGTAGCGAGCGTGGCGCTGGTGCTGGGTATCCACCGCCTGATGTCGCAGGCGCTGACCCCGACAAATCTCGTTGGCAATGCGGTTGCGACCATCGCCATCGCCAAATGGGAGCGGGCTCTCGATGAAGGTCGGCTCAAGCGGGTGCTCGACGGCGAAACGGCGGCTGCAATGACGTGACGGAACCTCGTGACGCATTCGGCAAATAGAATGGAGTGCCAAAAATGAAAACCGGTCTTGTGATCACAGCCCACCCCGGAGACTTCGTCTGGCGCGCCGGAGGCGCTATCGCGCTCCACGCAAAGAAGGGGTACCGGGTCAAGATCGTCTGCCTGTCCTTCGGCGAGCGCGGCGAAAGCCAATTCGCCTGGAAGGAGGCGGGCGCGACGCTGGAGTCTGTCAAGGCCGGGCGAAGGGATGAGGCGGAGCGGGCGGCAAAATTGCTCGGCGCTGAAATCGAGTTCTTTGATTGCGGCGACTATCCGCTCAAGCTCAACGAGGCGCATTTCGACCGCATGGTCGACATCTATCGGGAGCTCAATCCGAGCTTCGTGCTGACGCATGCGCTCGAGGATCCCTACAATTTCGATCACCCCGATGCGGCGCATTTCGCGCAGCAGACTCGCGTGGTCGCGCAGGCGATGGGCCATAAGCCCGACGCGAAATACAAATACGCCGCGCCGCCGGTGTTTCTGTTCGAGCCCCATCAGCCGGAGATGTGTAACTTCAAGCCCAGCCTGATCCTCAAGATCGACGAGGTCTGGAACCAGAAATACGAGGCGTTCCAGATCCTGGCGGCGCAAAAACATCTCTGGGGATATTATGAGCGCGTGGCGCTCAACCGCGGCATCCAGGGCAGCCGCAACACCGGCGTTCCCATGACCTATGGCGAAGCCTATCAGCGCCTGTTTCCGACCGTGGAGGAGATCCTGCAATGAAGCCTGTCATGGTCAGGAACATCAAGCGTGCCGATGCGAGCGGGATGGACATGTACAGGAGGCGCGAGGCGCTGGCCAAGGCAGGCCTGGCCTATGTCGATCATTCCGAGCAGGCTTAGGCGTCCGGCGTTTCGCATGGACCTTGTCACTGGAGTTGGCTGCGATGGATATTCCCCGGTTGCGCATCGTCCTCGGCAATCATGCGCATGTTCATCCGCTCAAGCGCGGCGAGGTTCGCTCCGACCTCGTTGATCTGGATTTCATCGACTACACGCCGACCAACGCGGCTTTCAAGCCGATGGTGCGCGAGCAGGCGTTTGACGTCTGCGAAATGGCGATCGTCACCTATCTGATGGCCAAAGCGCATCGCAAGCCGCTGGTGTTGCTTCCGGCCGTGATGCTCGGACGGTTTCAGCACGCCTACGCGATCTACAACAGCGAACGCGGGACGATCGGATCGGGCGATCTGCAGGGCAAGCGCGTCGGCATCCGTTCCTTCACCACGACGACCGGCGCCTGGATCCGCGGAATCCTTACCAATGATTACGGCGTCGACCTCGATGAAATCCATTGGGTCACTTTCGAGGATCCGCATGTCGCCGAATATCGCGACATGACCGAGCGCGCAGCGGAGGGCAAGAGCATCATCCAGATGCTCTTGAACGGCGAACTCGATGCCGTGCTTGGCGAGACCTCCAGCGATCCCCGCCTCAAGCCGCTATTCTCTGATCCCGCGGCGGAGGCCGCGCGATGGTTTGTCAAACATGGCGTTTTCCCTGTCAATCATCTCGTGGTCGTGACCGAAAAGCTTGCGCGCGAGCGGCCCGACATCGTGCGCGAAGTCTATCGCCTGCTCAAGCAAAGCAAAGCCAAGGCGGGGCAGGCGGCGGTTCCCGACCCCGTTCCCTTTGGCGTCGAAGCCAATAGGAAATCGCTTGAGCTGATCATAGACTACGCCGCCCAGCAATCGCTGATCCCTCGACGCTTCACCGTCGATGACCTCTTTGACGAGACGACACGGGAGCTGAATTGATGACGATGCCTACTGATCCGAAACGTTGGCAGATCGGCCTTATCGGTTATGGCGAGGTCGGGCGAATCCTCGCCGAGGATCTACGGAAGCAAGATGTCAAGGTTTACGCTTACGACATCAAGCTCGGCGGCGGGCAATCGGCGCCGTTGCGTGCGCATGCTGAACGGTTCGGTGTTGCGCTCGCTCCTTCGCACGCGGCCTTGGCTGCTGATGCCGATTTTATCGTTTCCGCCGTTACGGCGAGCCAGGCCGTCGCGGTTGCGCAGGCCTGCGCGCCCGCAATCAGGAACGGCTGCTGGTTCCTGGATTTCAATTCTGCTTCGCCTGGTGCCAAGCGACGGGCAGCGGCGATGATCGATGGCGCAGGCGGCCGCTACGGGGAAGGTGCCGTCATGACCTCGGTGCCGCCCTATCGGATCAAGGTGCCGCTCCTCCTTGGTGGCGGCGGTGCGCGGGAATTGGCGCCGCTCCTGGCTGCTCTCGGGTTCGATGCGAAGGTTGCCAGCGAGGAACTGGGTGTGGCCTCGGCCGTGAAGATGTGCCGCAGCATCATCATCAAGGGCATGGAAGCCATGGTCATCGAGAGTTTTACGACCGCGCGGGCCTATGGTGTGGAGGATGCGGTGCTGGCCTCGCTTGCACAGACGTTTCCCGCCATCAATTGGGAGAGGCAGGGCGCTTACTTCTTCCAGCGCGTGATCGAGCATGGCAGGCGGCGTGCCGAGGAAGTGCGCGAGGTCGCGGAGACCGTCCGCGAGGTCGGGCTCACGCCCTGGTCCTCGCAAGGAACGGCGGAGCGGCAAGCCTGGATGGCCGATCTCGCCGATGCCGGCGTGTTTGGGACGAGAGAGAGCAAGGCGTTCGCGCGCAGTCCCGACTGGCGGACCGAGGCCGACCGGATCTTGGAAGAGCTCAAGAAAGTGTAGGATGGGTTGAGCGGCAGCGAAACCCATCAACACCGCGAACACGGTGGGTTTTCGCTGCGCTCAACTCACCCTACGACAACTCACGCTACGCGGTGCACTGGATTCATCTGCTCAATGATGTGGCCGACGTCGCCGGCGGAGCATGGCTTGCTGAAGTAAAAGCCCTGGACTGCGGTGCAGCCAGCCTGACGCACCAGCTCGAGCTGTTCGGCGGTTTCGACGCCTTCCGCGGTCGTCTCGACGCCGAGATTGGCGCCCAAGCTCGCGATCGTGCGAACGATCGCGCCGCTCTCATGGGATTCGCCGAGAGAGCCGACGAAGGAACGGTCGATCTTGATGGTATCGAAGGGAAATTTGCGCAAGTAGCCGAGCGAAGAATAGCCGACGCCGAAGTCGTCGAGGCTGACGCGGACGCCGAGCTTGCGAAGCTGGTGCAGGATGGCGACCGTCGCTTCGTCATCTTGAAGCAATGCGGTTTCGGTGACTTCAAGCTCGAGCCGCTTCGGGTCCAGCCCGGCGGCAGCAAGCGCGCTGGTGACCATCGCCACAAGACCGCGGGCGCGAAACTGCACCGGCGACAGGTTCACCGCGATCTTGATGTTATCCGGCCAGCCGGCCGCCGTCGCGCAGGCCGTGCGCAGCACCCATTCGCCGAGCGGAACGATCAAGCCTGTCTCTTCCGCGATCGGGATGAAATCGGCCGGCGAAACCAGGCCGCGCGCGGCGCTATTCCAGCGTAGCAACGCTTCGAAGCCGGTCAGCTCTCCGGTGCCCAGACGAATTTGTGGCTGGAAGGCAAGATGAAACTCGCCGGCTTCCAGCGCGCAGCGCAGGTCGTTCTCCAGAATGTGCCGCGCCCGGGCCTGCGCCTCCATTTCGGGCCGGAACAATTCATACGCGCCTCGTCCCTGCGCCTTGGCCTGGTAAAGCGCGAGGTCGGCGCACTTCATCAGCTCATCCGGATCAAGCCCGTCGTCGGGCGCGATCGCAATGCCGACGCTGACGCCGGTGTGGATAACGTGGCTCTCCAGCGGCGGTGGGTGGCCGATGACCTCGACCAGGCGGCGGGCAAGCTGTTCGGCCGATTGCGGTTGCGGCCCGCGTTGCAGCACGGCGAACTCGTCGCCGCCGAGACGCGCGACCGTATCATTCTCACCCACGCATTCCCTAATGCGCGCGGCGACCCATCGCAGCAATTGATCGCCGATCGCGTGTCCGAGCCGGTCGTTGACGGTCTTGAAGTTGTCGAGATCGAGGCACAACACCGCCATCTTGCCGCCGCGCGCCGCAATCTCCGCCAGGCCTCCGCTCATCTTCTCACGAAACAGAACGCGATTTGACAGATCGGTCAGCGGATCGTGCTGGGCCATGTGGGCCACGCGCGCCTCGGCCTTGCGATGCTCGGTCACGTCCTCGTAGGTGATGACCCAGCCGCCGCCGTGCTCCATCGGGCGATGCGTGAGCTTGATGATGCGGCCGTCACCCAGGTGACGATGCAGGATATGTCCGCCCCTCCTGAGCTTCTCGACATAGTCGTCATAGAGCTGCTGCGGCGTGGTGGTCGGATGATTGCCGATGGCGCAGCTATGCTCCATGATCTCGCGCATGGCGACGCCGGGCTTCACCACGTCCGGCGACAAGCGATACATGTCAATATAGCGCCTGTTGCAGACGATGACGTGCAAATTGCTGTCGAGCATGACGAGACCTTGCGTCATGTTGTTCAGCGCCGCATCGAAACGACGATATTGCTCGCCTAGCTCCTCATGCGCCCGTTCACGCTCGGTGATGTCTTCATAGGTAGCGACGCAGTTGCCGTCCGATAGCGGGCGATAGCGCACGGCAAGCAGCCGCCCGTCGCACATGCGGCGCTGAACCGTCAGGTCCTTCATTTGGGAAAGCCGCTGACGCAATTCTTCGAACAGAGCGTCGATTGGGAAGTCGTCGGGGTAGACGCCGTGCCCCATCACCGTGCGGATCAGGTCGGACAAATGCGTGCCGGGCTTCGCCTCGTGCGGGGCGAGACCGTAGATCTTGAGATAGTTGCTGTTACAAACCAGGAGCCGAAAATGTTCATCGTAGACGCACAGGCCGTTTGCCATGTTCTCGAGTGCGGCATCGAAAAGAAAGTTCTGTCGTTTCAGCGCTTCTTCCGCGCGCAACCGCTCGGTTACGTCCTCGCACGCGGTGACCCAACCGCCATTCGGCATCAGCCGTGAGATGGCCTGGACGACGCGGCCGTCGGCGCGGGTCAGGAATGTAGGTTGGGAATTTCCGCCACGGATTTCGCTCATCTGCATGTCGTAGAGCTGCTCCGCGGAGACTCCGCTGGCGTTACCCCTGGACACCCAATGCTCCACGATCTCGCGGTAGCTGACGCCCGGCTTGATCACGCCGGCATCAAATCCGTAAACCTCGAGGTACTGGCTATTGCAGATGATCATCCGCTCGTCGCGATCGAACATCGTCAGGCCGTGGGACATATGGGCGAACGCATGCTCGATGCGTTCGGTCTGCACCCGCAAGGCACTCTCGAGCTTCGCCCGCCGCGTGATGTCGTCGCAAACGGTGAGCCAGCCGCCATCGGACAGCGGCTGAATGTTGAGCGTCATGACGACGCCGCTCGGCAAAGCCTGCTCCGTGCTGAATGGTTTTCTTGCGGAGAGGAGCTCAGCGCGGGCGCGCCAGATCTGTTCGAATCTGTCGGTGGGAAAATTCCCGCGTGAGGCGCTGTGTTCGAGTACTTGTCGGTAGGTGATCCCGGTCCGGATCACGTCCGGTGACATGTCGAACAGTTCGAGATAGCGGCGGTTGAATAGAACGACGCGATTGTCCGCATCATAAACACACACGCCCTCGGCCACGCCGTCGAGCGCGGCTTGGCTGAGCGCGAGCAGTGCTGACATCGGGGGCCTTCTGTGCGGGCGGGTATTTTTCTTGCGAGGCGCAGCCATCGGCTGTTCAGAAGTCCAAAAAATTCAATGCATGATGTCTGGTGACCCTTTGAGGCTAACGGTGAGGCGGGAAGATTGTCTTAAGGAGGGTAGTTTACGGAGCGTGACCGCACTCGTTCGCTTTTGCGAGGCAGCAGTTTTGCGGCCCGCATCGGTGCAAAGACGATGCAATTCCGTCTGAGGTATTTTAATACTTCCACTCGCGTCACGTCATTTTCACGACCGGGGCGCGGGCGCCCATTCGGAGCAGTCGCTGAAAGCCGGTGGCTTGAAGACCTTGGGCTCGGCCTCTATGCGCGAACTGCTTTGAGCGGTGCGGTCTCAAACGGCTTGTCGGGGTGCATGCGAAACGCCAGGGCTGCGCCCAGCAGCAACAGGCAGATCGAGCCCGTGAACGGCAGCGTCCAGCTTCCGGTGCGGTCGACGAGATAGCCAAATACGAGTGGCGAAATGATGCCGGCGGTGCCGAAGCCGAAATTCATCATTCCGCTCGCGGACCCCGAGTACTTCGGTGCAATATCCATCGGCACGGCCCAGATCGGACCGACAATAAGCTCGATGCAGAAGAAGGCCGCGGCAAGCGAAACCGCGGCGATATTGATGTCGTGAATCAGGATGACCGGAAGCAGGAATACGAAGCCGCCAAGCAGGCCGGCCACGATGACATTGCGCCGCGCGGCGACCCTGTCCCCGGTCCGCTGCAGGATCCGATCGCTCACCGTGCCGCCGAGCGTGTCGCCGATCACGCCGCCCACAAACACGCCGGCGGAATAAAGCGCCGACTGTCTTAGATCCTGATGGTAGTTCTGGTAGAAGAAAGATGGAATCCAGCTCACGAACAGCCACAGCGTCCATCCGTAGCAGAAGTCAACCATTGTGACCGGCAACATGCGCTGGAACAGTTTGAGCCAGGGCACCGGCTCCCTGGCATTGTTACGGCTTCGGGTCGGCAGCGCGGCGAACTCCTCCTTGCTCAGCGGCGGGGCCGTCGGCACATCCC
Organism: Bradyrhizobium sp. STM 3562; assembly: GCF_045571435.1. Taxonomy (NCBI): domain Bacteria; kingdom Pseudomonadati; phylum Pseudomonadota; class Alphaproteobacteria; order Hyphomicrobiales; family Nitrobacteraceae; genus Bradyrhizobium; species Bradyrhizobium sp. STM 3562. The sequence goes on along the minus strand of NZ_CP120694.1, from coordinate 6,720,620 downwards.
GGAAATACCAGGTCCACAGCACAACCCACGTCAGGCTTGCCAGCGCCAGCACCACAAAAGAGCCGCGCCATGAGACCAGCTCGATCAAAAGGGCGATGAGAGGCGGTGTGACGGCATTGCCGATGCGCGCGAAGGAGTGGGTGATGCCTTGGGCAAAGGCCCAGTTTCGTTCGGGCGTCCACACCGCCATGGCGCGGGTTGCGGTGGGAAAGGTCGCGCCTTCACCGATCCCGAGTGCCAGGCGAGCGGCGACCAGCGTCACGAGACTGTCGACCAATCCGGTCGCCGCAGTCGAAATGCAAACAATCAGACCGCTGACGCAAAGCGTGAGCCGCGCCCCGAACTTGTCGCCGAAATAGCCGCCGATCAATTGAAACAGCGCGTAAGGATAGGCGAAGGCGGAGAAGGCGAGACCAAGCTGCGTGTTGCTTAAGCCCAGATTTGCCTTGATCAGTGGAGCTGCGGTCGAGATGTTGACCCTGTCGACGTACAAGATCATGTACATCAGACACAGCAGCAGCAAAATCCAGTTGGATGCGCCGAACCTGCGCATCAGGCCGGTCTCGCATGACCCTTAATCTGGGTGCGGTGCATGATCCGTCGGCTCAAGTCGTCGAACGGATCACGCCGATGCATGGTGCAGCGGTTGTCCCACATCACGAGATCGCCGATCCGCCAGACATGCTCCCAGGAAAATTCCGCTCGCTCGATGTAAGTCCAGAGCTCATCGAGCAAGGCTTCCGATTCCGCAAGCTCAAGTCCGAGCAGATAGGCGTTGCGACGCCTGCCGAGATAAAGCATCTGCCGGCCGGTGTCCGGATGGATGCAGACCAGGGGATGCACGGCGCCGGGCGAGGTTCTGGGATCATCGGTCGGGGTGACGCCCTGACGGACATAACCGCCGCTGTTGTAAGTGCCGTCGTGCTTGATCTTGAGCGTCGCGATCCGCCGTTTCGTCTCCGCAGGGAGCGCATCGTAGATCGCGTACATGCTGCAGAACGACGTATTGCCGCCGACCGGCGGCACCTCGATCGCATAGAGCATGCTCGCCATCGGCGGCACATCGAGATAGGACATGTCGGTGTGCCACACGGCTTCGCCCGCGCCGAGGCTGCCGATCGGCTCGCCATTCACCTTCACGTTGGACACGATATAGATTTCGGGTATGCCCTCGACAAAGCGCCGGCCGGTTTCCTGTACGGGAGCCCAATCGAGATCTCCGAAGCGGCGGCTGAATGCGACGAGATCCTGATCGCTCAGCGTCTGGCCGCGAACGAGAAGCACTTGATGCTGGTGCCAGGCGCGCTTGAGTGCGGCAAACTGCCGATCATCGAGCGACCGCAAGTCGACGCCCCGCACCTCCGCGCCGAGCGCAGCGCCGGTCGGAATGATCTCGATTGCATCGTGAACCGCGCCGCGCGCAATTGTGCTTTCGACAGTCATCGTAACCGACCTCCCCAGCATTCTCGATCACGCGCAAGGTCGACCTTACGCATTTATTGTTTCTGTTCGGCGACAACCTGCCGCCGGAGCTATGGCGCGCATCGCCACATCCACGAAGCGTCGGCCGGGCCCGCGTCAAAATTTAGACGGTTCGGGAGGGAAAATGAACTGGTTGTACGGCGGTGATGTTTGATATTTAAGTAGTGCGGCGCCTCAAATGCGCGCCTTAAAATGGCGATCCGTAAATGGCGATCCGTCGAGGGAAGAAGGAACGGAACCGGAATCCGATAGGAGCCGGACAGGAGGCGCGCGCCGATGCCGGCTTCCGCCCCGGTCGGCAAGTCCGCGACGATCGCGCCGACCAGCGAAATGCTCATCGCCACCTTCTGACTCGTGAAGCGATAGATGATCGACGCCGGCCAGCGCAACTTCCAGAGCACCTGGTGTGGTGTCGCCGGCCAGTCGGCGGCCTCGACGATGCGGGACATATTCCGTGCGTCCACCACGAGCCGCTCCGGTGCCTTGCGACGGAGACTGGTCAGGTGAGCTGAGAAAGTTGGCGTGAGAGGCGCCTTCGCCGCAGTCAGTTTCAGCGGTCGCTCCGCTCACAATCGAAATGCTTGGCCTGGGTGATGCCATGTCGGGATATTGTCAAAAGCGATTTGGAGTGGCGCTGATTCTTTGAGCACGCAGAAAGAATAATGAGCAGGATTTTGCTGCATCTCCATGCAGAAATGGAGCAGGTCGCAGCAAGTGGCTTTTGACTTGTTGACCGGGCCGAAGATAGTTTCGTGTTGCGTCGCCATGTCGATTGCGAATGCACGCGTCAAAACGGACCCAGATGAAGCCCGCACCTTTCAAATACATCAAAGCTTCGTCGCTCGCGCATGCTCTGTCACTGAAGTCCGAATACGGCGACGACAGCCGCTTTCTGGCGGGCGGTCAGAGCTTGATCCCGGCATTGAATTTTCGCCTGGCGCGACCTGCGGTGCTGATCGACATCAACGGCTTGGCCGAGCTTGAGGCCTGCGACTGCCTCGAAGACGGAAAGCTGCGGCTCGGCGCGCTGACGCGTTATCGGACGCTCGAACGGAACGGCGATTTTTTAAGGGCTTGCCCGCTGTTCGCGGATGCGCTTCCGCATATTGCCCACCCGCAAATCCGCAATCGCGGTACCGTCGGCGGCAACCTCTCCCATGCGGATCCTGCCTCCGAATTGCCGGCGGTCACTGTTGCAATGCGAGCGCGCATGCGCGTCAAATCCGAGGCCGGCAAGCGTGAAATGGATGCTGCGGACTTCTTTGTCGGGCTTCTCACCACCGATCTTCGGTCGGACGAAATCCTGATCGACGTCATTTTGCCGGTGCAAAAGCCGCGCAGCGGAAGCTGCTTTCTGGAGGTGGCGCGACGGCGCGGCGATTTCGCGCTGGCGGGTTGCGCCGCCGTCATCACGCTGGATGACGAGGGTCGCTGCATAGATGCGCGGCTGGCGCTTTGCGGAGTGGGCGAGACGCCGGTGGATGCAAGCGGCGCCGCGGCCGCTCTGATCGATGAAAAGGGCAGCGATAAGCTGATCGACGCGGTCGCGGCGGACGTGCAGCGGTGCATCGCGCCGGCAGGCAACGTCCACGCCAGCCCCGATTACCAACGCCATCTGGCGGGCGTTCTATCGGCTCGCGCGCTGCGCAAAGCCCTCGAGCGGGCCGCCCATGCAGCCTGACCGGCACGAGGTCGAAGTCTCCGTCAACGGCACCTCATATCGTCGTGACGTCGAATCGCGGATGCTGCTCAGCGATTTCCTGCGCCATGAACTGCTGCTGGCCGGCACTCATGTCGGCTGCGAGCACGGCGTCTGCGGTGCTTGCACGGTCTTGCTGGATGGCGAGCCCGTCCGTTCATGCCTGATGCTCGCGGTCCAGGCCAACGGCCATGAGCTCTCGACGATCGAGGGTCTTGCTCCAGAGACTGGCGAGTTGCATCCGCTTCAGCAGGCCATGCACGAGCATCACGGCCTGCAATGCGGCTATTGCACCCCCGGTATCTTGATGACCATGATCGCGTTCTTGCGGGAGAATCCCGCGCCTTCGGAACAGGAGGTGAGGGAGGCGCTGTCGGGCAATCTGTGCCGCTGCACGGGCTATCAGAACATCGTTGACGCGATGCTGGTCGCAGCCAAGACAATGCAGGCGAGGGCGCCATGACCACGCGTTTCTTCGGTGCCGCCGTCAAGCGCAACGAGGACAAGAAGCTCCTCACCGGGCAGGCGCTGTTCATCGACGATGTGGAGCTGCCGGGCATGCTGCACGCAGCGTTTCTGCGCAGCCAGGTGGCGCATGCCCGCGTGAAAGGGATTGATCCGTCCAAGGCGTTGAAACGCGCCGGCGTGGTCGCCGTCTATACCGCGGCCGACCTCGGCGCCTATTGGCAACCAGGACCATTGCTGGTGCCCCCGCCGCCCGTGCCGGGACTCGTCTTCAACCTGCGCAGCCACGTGCCGCTTGCCAAAGACACTGTCCGCTATGCCGGTGAGCCGCTGGCGATCGTCGTTGCGGAAAGTCGCTACATCGCGGAGGATGCGCTCGACGACATTTCAGTGGATCTGGAGATCCTTCCGGCGGTCGTCGATCTCGAGAAAGCCCTGGACAAAGACGCAATCCCTGTTCACGGCGATCTCGGCACCAATGTCGCCGCGCATGTCCATCAAGCCAAAGGCAACTATCGGAGTGCCGCCGCACAAGCGGACCTGATCCTCAAGCGCCGTTTCCGTTACGAGCACGGCATATCATCACCGATCGAGACGCGCGGCGTTGTGGCGCAGTGGAACGCACGGGCCCAGCACATGACGGTCTGGGACACCACGCAGGCGCCGGTCTTCGTGCGTAACGCTCTTGCCAGCGCGCTCGGTCTCGGCGAACGCCAGGTGCGGGTGATCGCCCCCTTCGTCGGTGGCGGGTTCGGGCCGAAGATCATGATGCTGTATCCGGAAGAGGCGACGCTGCCTTGGATATCGATGCGGCTCAATCGCCCGGTGAAATGGATCGAGGACCGGTTCGAGCATTTCGTCGCGACGACGCACGAGCGCGGCCAGATCCACGACGCCGAGATCGCGCTGACGCGCGACGGCCGCATCCTCGGGGTGAAGGACGTCTTCCTGCACGACAACGGCGCCTATAACCCTTACGGGCTGACGGTGCCGATCAACAGCCAGTGCACGCTGCTGGGGCCCTACGTGATCCCGGCCTATGACAGCAGCTTTACGTCTGTGTTCACGAACCTTCCGATTGTGACGCCGTATCGCGGCGCCGGGCGCCAGCACGGCGTGTTCGTGATCGAGCGCCTGCTCGACCTTGCCGCGCATGAGCTCGATATCGATCCGGCCGAGATCCGCCGGCGCAATCTGATCCCAAGCGATGCCTTCCCGTATCGGAACGAGATCATCTATCAGGATTTTCAGCCGCTCGAATATGACAGCGGCAATTATGAGCCCGTGCTCGACAAGGCGCTGGAGGCGATCGGCTATGCCGATTTCGTCACGAAGGAGCAGCCGAAGCTGCGCGCGCAAGGCCGCTATGTCGGCATCGGCATTGCGTGTTACGTCGAGGGCACCGGCATCGGGCCCTATGAGGGCGCCAAGGTGCAGGTGCAGGCCAACGGAAAAGTGAGCGTCGCCACCGGCATCGGCACGCAGGGGCAGGGGCATTTCACAAGCTTTGCCCAGATCGTAGCCGATCAGCTTGGCGTCGATGTCACCGACGTCGAGATCGTCACCGGCGATACCGATCAGTTCTATTGGGGCGCCGGCACTTTTGCCAGTCGCGGTGCTGTGGTGGCCGGCAATGCCATCAACGAAGCCTCGCGCGCGGTGCGGAAAAAAGCGCTCAAACTGGCCAGCGATGCTTTCGAATGCGCCGAAGAGGATCTGGTTCTTGCTGACGGTAAGGTCTCGATCATCGGCATTCCCGGAAAATTCATCCGTCTTGGCGAACTCGCGCAACGTGCCAACCCGATGCGCGGCGCGGTCAAGCCCGGCACCGAGCCGGGGTTGGAGTCGACGCAATATTTCGGACCGCCGAGCGGCTCCACGGCCAATGGCGTGCATGCCGCGATCGTCGAAATGGATCCGCTCACCTTTGAGCTGACGATCCTCAAATATGTCGTCGTGCACGACTGCGGCACCGTGATCAATCCGATGATCCTCGCCGGCCAGATCCACGGCGGGGTAGCGCAGGGGATCGGCAATGCGTTCTACGAAAAGGTATCGTTCGACGAGCACGGCCAGCTCCTCAATGCCTCGCTTGCCGACTATCTGCTGCCCACCGCGCTCGAAGTGCCGCGGATGCAGCTCGACCACACCACCACGCCCTCGCCGCTCAATCCTCTGGGGATCAAGGGCGCGGGCGAGGCGGGAGCCATTCCCGTCGGTCCGTTGTTTGCGCAGGCGATCGAGAATGCGCTTGAGCTGAAGCAGAACGGGGTCGAGCTATTGGAGATCCCCTTGAGCCCGAGCCGATTGTTCGAATTGATCCGCGAGGGCAGCAAGCCATGAAGCTGGCGCAGGTGTTCAGGCTGTCGATGGCACATCCGGGGGATCTTTCCGAGCTAGATCGCCTGATCGTCGATGGTACGGTCCGCGCGGCGGATATCGTCGCGATCATCGGCAAGACCGAGGGCAATGGCGGGGTCAACGATTTCACCCGCGGCTATTTCACCCAGACCTTGATGACACTGCTGTCGCAGCACTTGAACAGGCCGCCAGCGCAATTGATCCGGGAAATCCCTTGCGTGCTCTCGGGCGGCACGGAGGGCGTGATGAGCCCGCATTATAGTGTGTTTTGCAGCAGGGAGGCCAAACCCGCCTTGCGCAGCGCGCGCTCGGCGCTTGCAATCGGCACCGCCTTCAGCGAGCCCGTCCCGGCGGAGGAGGTCGGCCGGCGCGCCCATGTCGAGAGCGTCGCGAACGCGGTTCGCAAGGCCATCGCCAATGCGGCAATCGAACGGCTCGATGACGTGCATTTCGTGCAGGTGAAGTGTCCGTGTGTGACGGTGGCGCGCGCCGCCGCTGCGATCGCCATGGACAAGCAACCGCTCACCAGCGATCCCAACAAATCCATGGCCTTTGCGCGCGCGGCTGGTGCCCTTGGCGTCGCGTTGGCGCTCGGCGAAATCGGGCCGAGCGATTTCACCGACGCCTCGCTGCTCAGCGATTTCTTCATCCAATCGCCGCGCGCCAGCATTTCGTCGGGCGTGGAGGTCGAGAGCAACGAGGTCGTCGTGCTCGGCAACAGCCCGAACTGGGCGGGGTCTTTGCACATCGCGCATCGGCCGATGATCGACGCGCTCGACATCGGCGCGGTGGTGGATGTGCTGGCCGATCTCGACATTGCGGCGAAACCGCAGGTATCCGCGGGCGATGCGGCGCGCATTCGTTCCGTGCTGGTGAAATGCGAGCCCGACCGGCGCGGCAAGATCCGCGGCCATCGCCATACGATGCTCGACGACACCGACATCAACGCACAGCGGCACATCCGGGGAGCGGTCGCCGGCCTCGTTGCCGGCGTGATCGGTGATGGCCGGATTTTCGTCTCCGGCGGCGCGGAGCATCAGGGGCCGGATGGTGGCGGTCTGATCGCGGTGATCGCCGAGCAATGAGGTGCTCCTGATGCGGGTTGTCATTGTCGGGGCAGGCGTTGCCGGATGCGTGATGGCACGCAGGCTGTCGCTGCTGGATGGCGTCGAGGTGACATGCCTCGAGCGCGTCAGCGCGGATGACCACTCCGAGGCCGGCACCGGCCTCAATATCGGTCCGAACGCGGTGAAGGCCTTGCGGGCAGTTGATCCCGAACTGACCGAGAGCATCACCAAGGCCAGCTTTCCGTGGCGCAATTGGCGCATTTCGCTGACCGACGGCACCGTGCTGTTCGATCTGCCGCTGTCCGAAGTCGCGGAAGGGCCGGGCTGGCGCATCAGATGGTCGGAGCTTTATCGCGTGCTGCGCGAGGCGGCCGGCTCAAGCGTATCCTATGGCTGCGACATCACCAGCATATCGCGTGACGCTGCGGATCCGCGAAAGACGTCAGTCGCGTGGACGCAAGACGGCAAGCAATTTCGGCGCGACGGCATCGATCTCCTGATCGCGAGTGACGGGCGCTATTCGAGCGTCCGGCGCGCCATTTCCGGTGAGGTCGAGGTGCGTCAAGTTGGTGTCGCGATCTCGCGCGTGCTGGTGCCGGACACGTCGAACGGTCTGATCGACGATTACGAACAGTGGTTCAATGGACCCAATCGCCTGCTGTCGTTCCGCGTGCCGCCGAACCATATCTATATCGCTTGTGCCTTTCCCATTCCGCCGCAGGCGGATTTCCCCCCGCATCTGAAAACCGCGGGAGCGCTGCGCGCCGCCTATACCCCGCCTGATGCCGCGCCCAGCGCGCAAGCGCAATGGATGATCGACACGGTCTGCGCCAATGTGCACGACACCCATTGGGCGAGGATGCAGGAGCACGATATCCTCTACCGCGGCGCCGACAGCAACGTGCTTTACCTTGGCGACGCCGCCCACGGCATGGTGCCGACGCTCGGCCAGGGCGCAACTCAGGCCATTGAAGATGCGGCCAGCGCGGCGGCGTTGATCGCGCGCCGCTACGGCCATGGACAGCGCGATGTCGCGGATTGGCTGAAGGAGATCGAGGCGCTGCGGAAGGAGCGCCTGCGCTTCGTCATGGAGTTATCGCTTGAGGCCACCGATACCATGTTGGCTGGCGCCGATCCGGTAAAGGGAACAAAGCAAAAGAATGAAGCGCCCTTCCGCAAGCGCTTGGCGGAGCTCTATCGGAATGTGGGGTCGCTGTTGGACACGAGGAAAGAGGAGATAACGCAATGACCGCAGCCGCTGAAAAGACCGGGGCCGCCGAGATCACGCTGCCGCTTGCCACGGTGCACGGGCTCTTTCACATCGCGATCAAGACTGATGATTTGGCGGCGACGCGAAGGTTCTGGACCGAGATTATCGGCTTGCGCGAATTTCCGCGGCCGGATTTCGGTTATCCCGGTGCCTGGCTCGGCTGTACCCAGCCGGGCGGCCTTGCCATCATCCACATCTATGCCGGCGGACCGGCACTCGGGCCCGAGGGCAAGGCGCAGGCGGGCACCGCCGCGATCGACCACGTCTCGCTGTCCTGCTCCGGCTATCGCTCCTACATTTCGCGCTTCAAGGCCGCGGGGCTGGACTGGCGCGAGTTCATCGTGCCCGGCACCTCGCTTTGGCAATTGTTCGTCTACGATCCGAGTGGCGTGCAGCTCGAATTGACCTTCGAATCCGGCGGCGAGGGCGAGGAGAGACCGGATATGTCTCCGGGTCGCAAATATGTTGCGGGCTCGAGCTTCTTCGACAAGGCGACCTATCCCAAGCTCGCCTGATCCGATGCGGGATGTCGATCGTCCGTTGTGGTCGCTTTTCCGTCGCTTACGATCGCAATGACGTCGAGAGGACAGGCGCGTCGCGCCCGCGGTCAAACATGCACGGGCGTGCGAACACGACCCGCGCTGCCGAACACACGCAAATAGCGTTCGACCTCGGAAGGAATGCCGGTCGCCTTTTCCGGATTATCCGACAGCTTGACGGCCGGCCGGCCGTCCACCGAGGACACCTTACAGACAATGGAGATCGGATCGAGATTGACCGAAGGGTCTGGCGCGCAGGCGACGAAGTCATTGGTCAGGTTGGTGCCCCAGCCGAAGCTGAGTCGGACCCGGCCGCCGAAATGGTGATAGGTCTCCTCGATCGACTCCACGTCCATGGCGTCGGAGAAGACCAGCAGCTTTTCCTTGGGGTCGCGGCCTTTCTGCTTCCACCACTTGATGATGTCTTCGCCTGCTTCGATCGGCGGCGCGCTGTCGGGGCGAAAGCCGGTCCAGTCCGCCACCCATTCCGGTGCATCGCGCAGGAAGGCCCTGGTGCCGAACGCGTCGGGCAGCGCGACCAGCAGATTGCCGCCGTAGGTGTGGCGCCATTGATCGAGGATGCGATAGGGCGCCCAGCGCAGCTCGTTGTCGTCATTGGCGAGCGCCGCCGCCACCATCGGCAACTCATGCGCGTTAGTACCGATCGCCTCGAGATCGTTGTCCATCGCGAGCAGCACGTTCGATGTGCCGGTGAAGGAGGGCCCAAGTCCTTCCTTGACGGCTTCGACGCACCAGCGCTGCCAGAGAAAGCCATGACGACGCCGCGTGCCGAAATCGGACAGGCGCAAGCCCTCCAGCCTTTTCAGCCGCTCGACCTTGGCCCACAACTTGGCCTTGGCGCGGGCATAGAGAACGTCGAGCGCAAACCGGCCGAGCCCCTTCATTGCCGCGCGCGAGCGGAGTTCGTTCATGATCGCGAGCGCTGGGATCTCCCACATCGTGGTGTAAGCCCACTTGCCGTGGAAATGCAGCTCATACTGGCCCTCCACCTTGCGCAACTCATATTCGGGGAGCTGAAAGGTGGAGAGCCAATTGATAAAATCCGGCGAGAACATCTGGGTCTTGCCGTAGAACGTGTTACCGGCGAGCCAGATCAGCTCCTTCTTGGAAAAGCGGATAGTGCGGGCGTGATCGAGTTGGGCGCGCAGTTCGCCCTCGTCGATCACATCGGCGAGCCGCACATGGGTCGAGCGGTTGATCACCGAAAAGGTCGTCCTTGTATCCGGGTAGAAGTCCCGGATCATCTGCTGCATCAGCAGCTTGTAAAAATCGGTGTCGAGCAGGCTGCGCACGATCGGGTCGAGCCGCCAGCCGTGGTTATAGGTTCGGGTCGCAATATCGGTTACCGCTGTCATGGCGGCGAACTTATCGCGTCGGGACAGCGCTAACCAGTACCCGGTGCGGTCGAGCAGCCTGCGATTTTGGCAGGCCACGCCCGCAAGGATTGCGGTATGTCCGCATATCCCGGAGGGATTGCCGGGTGCCAGCGCGCCCGAGCCGCCCGGGACGGTTTATTTCACGGCCTATTTCATCGTCAGCGCCTGATCGATGTATTTCTTCACCACAAAGCTCTTGTAGTCCGGCTGGCTCGCGAGGTTGCCGAGCGCGATTTGCGTATCCATCGCCACTTTCAGCGCGTCCGGGGTGATGTCGACGCTCGGCGGGTAGACGCCCTCGGCGAGCATGCGCTTGACCGCCGCCTCCACCACGGCCGGGTCGAGAGTGGGAAATTCCGTCTTGGCGATCTCCACCGTTTTCGCTTCGTTCTTGGCCATGAAGCGCATCGCCATTTCCATGCCGTTCACGACCCGCTGTGCCAAATCGGGATCCACATCGTTGCGGGCGGTGACGGCCGAGAAGGCGTACGGGCCATAGGCCTTCGGAAAACCGAACACCACCCTCATCCCCTTGGCGACGACCTGGTCGAGGCCCGGCTCATACATCACGGCGACATTGGCCTGCTTCGCAAGGAATGGGCCCGGCTCACTGCCGATCGCGACCTGGATCATCTCGACATCCGACTTTGCATCCATGCCGTTCTCCTTGAGGAGCTTCATGAACAGCGAGGTGCTGGTGGTCGGCATCAGCCCGGTGACGACCTTCTGGCCCTTAAGATCCTTGACGCTGTCGAACTTGAAATCGGGCGCGGTTGCGATCCACACGGCGGCGCCGTTCACGACATTCGCGACGATGCCGACGGGCGCTCCTTTTGACGCCGCGATCGCAGTCCATTCCGGCCCATGGATCGAGAATTGGGCGCTGCCGGAGATCACAGCCGAGAGTGCGACGGTCGGCGCACCGGCGGTCTCCTTGGTGAGATCAAGGCCCTGTTGCGTGAAGAACCCCTCATCGATCGCGACATAGAGCGGCAGATAGAGCATCGATTGGAACGCTTGCGACAGCGTCACCTTCTTGTTCTCGGCTTGTGCGGGTGCGGCGAGCAGCACCGAGACAAGTGCCGTGACGCCGGCAATCCGCTTCAACAACGACATCTCACATTCTCCGTGTCTGCGATTAAACCCGGACCTGATGGGTTGTGCTGGCCTGCTTCCAAGGCAGGCTCGTCCGCTCGACCAGATCGATCACGTAATAGAGCGCAAATCCCATGATCATCAGCGTGAACAGGCCGGCCCAAACCGTGTCGAGGTCGTAGAGGCTGGACGCCGTGTAGATCAGGTGACCGAGCCCGCGTTGCGAGGAGATGAACTCCCCCACGACAGCGCCGACCAGCCCGAAGCCGATATTGATGCGGAAGGTCGCGATGATCGCAGGCAACGTCGACGGCGCCACGGCCTTGAAGAACACCTGGTGCTTGCTAGCGCCCATCGAGATCAACAGCGATTGCAGGTCGACATCGGCGTCCTTGGCCGCCTGGTAGGCCGCGATCAGCGCCACGATCGCAGTCAGCGACACCGACAGCGCCACCTTCGAGATCAGGCCGGTGCCGAACCAAAGCACAACGATCGGCGCCAGCGCGATTTTCGGCACGCTGTTGATGGCGACGATGAAAGGTTCGACCAGCCGCGCCACGAAAACCGAATACCAGAGCGCGAGACCCACCAACGATCCGACGATGGTGCCGATGACAAAGCCGAGAATGGCCTCGAACAGGGTGAACCAGGTGTCCGCCAGCAATTCACCGCTGGCGATCATTTTCCAGGCGACCGTGAAGATGCCGAGCGGAGAGCCGACCAGGAATGCCGAGATCCACCCCATCCGCACGCCGGCTTCCCACAGCGCAAAGAAGGCAATCACGGCAAGCGCCTGCAGCAATGAGCGGCCGACGGCCGTGTCGAAGGCGGGGCGTTTGGGCGCGCGTGCTTTCCGCTTCGGAAGCCGGTCCGCGCCGGGCAGGGTAAGGGTCACGTCGTTTTCTCGGTTTGAATGTCGAGCTCGGCGCAGAGCGCGTGGAAATAGCCGGAGAACCGGCTGTCGCTGCGGGCCGCAATTGGCGAGGCGGCGGCAATGTCGATGTCGTGCACGATCTTCACACGCGCCGGGCGGCCGCTCAGCACCACGACGCGCTTGGACAGCGCGACCGCTTCATCGATGTCATGCGTGACCAGGATGACGGTCTTGTGATAGGTCTCCACGGCTTCCTTCAGCACGCCTTCGAGGTAAAGCCGGGTCTGGTAGTCAAGCGCCGAGAACGGCTCGTCCAGCAGCAGGATGTCTGGATCCATGATCAGCGTTCGGATCAATGCCACGCGTTGCCGCATGCCGCCGGACAGCATCTTCGGGTAAGCATTCTCGAAGCCGCCCAGCCCGAACGCTTTCAGATACTCACGCGCCTTGCCTTCGGCCTCGCCACGGTCGACGCCGCGCGTCTCGAGCCCCAGCAACACATTGCCGAGCACTGTTCGCCACGGAAACAGCAGGTCCTTCTGCATCATGTAGCCGACGCGGCCGCGCAGGCTTTCGATCTCCTGGCCGAGATAGTGCATGGAGCCGGCATCAGGCTCGATCAGGCCGGCGATGATGTTGAAGATGGTCGTCTTGCCGCAGCCGCTTGGCCCGATAATGCTGACGAAATCGCGGGCGTTGATATCGAAGGAGAGATCGTCGAGCACGCGCACTTCGCCGGCTTTGCCGTGGAAGGATTTGCGGACGTTGCGAACACTGAGCTGGATCGGGGCCGGTATCATGGCCTGCATACACGCAACTTGCATGCCAGACCGACGCGGTCAGACTCACTTATTCGTCAATGTCAAAGTGAAGGCCGCATAGTCCTACCGCGTCATGGAGGGCTCTATCCTGAGGAGCTTGCGCGAGCCAAGCGTCTCGACGGATGAGACCGGCATCGGGGCGCATTCGCGCCTCCTCACCATGAGGGTTTACTGGGCGCGGTGCCGCCTCTTTAGGCAGAGGCGTTCAATGCAGCGCTGACGCCCGGAGCCGGCTGACGGCGTCGCGCACATCGCGCCATTGCGGCTTGTCGGGGGCGAATTGCCGCCGCAGATAGGCGACGAGTTCGGCGATCTGATCGTCGCTCATGGCGTCCTTGAAAGCGGGCATATAGCCGAGATCGCTGGAAGCCGGCTGGATAATGCCGTGCAGGATCACCTGGATCAGATTGTCCGGAATCGCACTGTGGAGATTGCTGTTCAACGCCAGCGACGGTCGGCTGCCGAACAATGGCAGCCCTCCGACCTCATGGCAAACCGCGCAGGCGCCTTGGTAAAGGCGTGCGCCAGTCGAGGAAGCGAGCACAGCGCGCGTTTCGTTTTCAAGCTTTGTGGCGAGCGCTTGCTGCGCGTCCGCCTCGAGAGCCGTTTCGTTGAAGGACGCAAGATAAGCCGCCATCGCGCGAATGTCCTGATCGGGCAGGGTAGCAAGATCCTTCACGATCGGCGCCATGGGCCCGGCGGCAACGCCGTGAAAGCGGGATTCGCCGGTCCGCAGATAGGAATAAAACTCGTCCTCGCTCCATGGGATCGGAGCGTGCGAGAGCGAGGTCAGCGGCGGTGCCTCCCAGCGCTCGGCAAGCCCGCCGGCGAGATAGGCATCGGCTCTCTCGGCGCCGAGCGCGTTGCGCGGCGAATGGCAGGCGCTGCAATGGCCGAGGCTTTCGACGAGATAGGCGCCGCGATTCCACAGCTCCGATTTCGCCGGGTTGGGCTTGAACACACCAGGCTGATGGAAAAGCGCATTCCATCCCGCGAGCAATGGGCGCAGGTTGAAGGGAAACGCGAGCTTGTTTTGCGGAATCGACGCGCGCACGGGCGCCTGCGCGATCAGATAGGCATAGAGCGCCTGCAGATCGGCTTCGCTGGCCTTGGCAAAATGCGTGAAGGGAAAAGCCGGATAGAGATGACTCCCATCGCGATGGATGCCTTCGCGCATGGCGCGCTCGAAGGCGGGATAGGACCAGGCGCCGATGCCGGTCTCGACATCAGGGGTGATGTTGGTGCTGTAGATCGTTCCGAACGGCGTCTCGATCGGTCGCCCGCCGGCGTTCACAGCGCCGTCCACTGTAGTATGACAAACTGCGCAATTGCCGAGTGCCGCGAGCTGCTCGCCACGAGCGATCGTCGCTGCCGAATAGACGGACGGATCCGGCCGCGCGATCGGCGCGATGGCGCGTCCCGGCAGCACCGCCGCACCAAGGCCGAGGGCAGCCGTGCAGAGAGCGGCGATCGTTGCGAAGATGCCGCTCCTTCCCGAAAACGGGCTTCGCCAGTTCTTCGATGACTGCGCCCTGGTCGGCGGCGGCAGCGTCTCCGGCTTCGTTGGCACATCGCCGCGCAAGCCCTTCAGGATGCGCTCCGGCGTAAAAGGCGGCTCGCGAAAGCGCACGCCGGTCGCATCAAAAATCGCGTTTGCGATCGCGGCTGCGCTTGGAACGGAGGCGGATTCGCCAACCCCAAGCGGCGGCTGATCCTGGCGCGGCAGCATCAAGACATCGATCTTCGGAAGGTCCGGAAACTTGATGATCGGATAGGCGCCCCATTCCCGCGTCGCCACCGTGCCGCGTTCGAACGAGACCTGCTCCATCAGCGCGCGGCTGGTCGATTGGATGACGTTGCCCTGGATCTGATGGCGCACGCCGTCAGGATTGATCATCAATCCGGAATCCTGGCCCGCCACGACGCGGGTGACGCTGACCTCGCCGCTCGTTTTGTCCACTGCGACATCGGCAACCCAGGCCGACCACGCCGCGCCATAGCCGGGGAATTTGCTGTGCACATAGAGCGCATAGGCGAAGCCGCGCCCGTGCACGACGTCGCCTTCTTTTTCTTCGCGGACCGGGCGTGGCGTCCAGCCGGCGCGTTCCGCCACCGCATTGACGAGATCGATGGCGCGCTTGTCCTTGAGGTAACGCAAGCGATACTCGATCGGGTCGACACCTGCCTCCGTCGCCAGCTCGTCGATGTAGGATTCATGCGCAAAGCTGTTCGGCAGCGCCGAGACGCCGCGAAGCCAGGACGCGCGCACGATCGGCGGCATGTCATGGGCAACGACCCGCATGTGGTCGTAGTCGTAGGGCGGGATCGCGGTGCGGTCGCCCATTTCGTAGACGGCGGGGATCGGCGCAAGCTTGCCGGTCAGCAGCAGCGCCAGGGTCGGTGCGCCATTTGACGGATAGCGGGTGGCAAAATCGTAACCGGCGACGGTGCCGTCGGCGTTGAGCCCGCCGTTGACATCAATGAGCTGCGCCGTGCCTTTGGGCTCCCAGGCATGCTCCTGCTCGCGGGTCAGTTGCACGCGGACGGGACGGCCGACCGCGCGCGACAACAGCAGCGCGTCCGCACTGACGTCATCGGCGCAGTTACGGCCGTAGCAGCCAGCGGCCTCAAGCCGGATCACTTCGATATCGGCCTCCGGCCGATCCATCAGCAGCGCGAGGTCGCTGCGCAAAACGTGCGGGTTCTGCGTGCCCGACCACACCTGGATGCGGGCTTCCCGATAGTCGGCGACTGCGCAAGACGGCCCCATCGACGCATGCATCTGATAGGGCCAGGTGTAGGTGCGCCGCATCGGCTTGGCGGCGCCCGCCAGCGCGCCTTCGACATTGCCCTTGTCGATCAGCGTGCGCGGCGTCGATGGGTTGGCGCGAAGTGCAGTGTCCAGGTCGTCCAGCTCGGGCAGGGTGGGAACAGGCTTCCAGCTCACCCTTAGCCGCGCCGCTGCTTTGACCGCGTTCTCCTCGCGCTCGGCGATCACGCCAACGAAATCGCCGATCGTTACGACCGCGACCAGGCCGGGAATATCAGCCACTGAATCTTCATCGACGGCGATGAGGCTATTGCCGACGAACGGCCCGGCGTCGACGCCGGCATAAGGCGGGCGCACCACACGGCCGTGCAGCATGCCGGGCACACGGATGTCGTGGACATAGACGAGCTCGCCCGTCGCCTTGGCCGGAAGGTCGACGCGAGGCACGGATTGCCCGACGATGCTGTAGCTGCCTGTCGGCTTGAGCGGCACGTCTTCGGCGAGATCGAGCCGGATGCACTCGTCGCCGATCAGTTCGCCATAGCTGACACTGCGGTTATCCTTGCCGCGGATCAGACCGTCCTCAATGGTGAGATCGGCGCTCGGCACCTCCAGCCGCTCCGCCGCGCGCGAAAACAGAAATTGCCGGGCCTGCGCTGCAGCCTTGCGCAAGGGGACTGCCGTGATCTGGATGGTCTCGCTTGCGATCGTGGCGCCCTGGTTCGGCACGAGCGAGGTGTCGCCGAGCACCACCACCACGCGCGCAAAAGAGACGTCCAGTTCCTCGGCGACGATCTGTCCCAGCGCGGTGCGAATCCCGGTCCCCAGATCGACATGACCATTATAGGCGGTAACCGAGCCATCCGCCGTGATCTTGATGAAGGTCTCAAGGCCGATCGAGCCCGCGTTGGCGGCCTGGACCACGGATAGTGATCCCTGCCGCTGCGAACGCATGTCGGCGCTATTCAACGAGGCGGTCAATCGCCGACCTCGGCAAGTTGGCCCGCCGCACGCAGAGCGGCGCGCAGGATTTCGACATGGGCGCCGCAGCGGCACAAATTGTACCGCAGCGCTTGCGTGATCTCCGCTTCAGACGGATGCGCGTTGATGTTCAACAACGCCTTGGTGGTCATGATCATGCCGTTGAGGCAATAGCCGCATTGTGCGGCCTGCTCCGTGATGAAGGCTTGCTGGACGGGGTCCGGTCTGTCGCGCGAACCGAGACCTTCCAGCGTCACGATCTCGCGCCCGACGCAGCCCTCGATCGGGATCACGCAGGCCCGTGCAGCAGTACCGTCGATTAGCACCGTGCAGGTGCCGCATTCGCCAAGCCCGCAGCCGAACTTCGGGCTCTTCAGTTCGAGGTCGTTGCGTAGAACATAAAGCAGCGGCGTATCCGGCGCCGCCTCCACTTCGCAAGTCTTGCCGTTGACGATCAAACGGAGCTTCGTCTGCGCCATCTCGGTAATCCCGCTCCTGCGGCTGCGCTGCAATCATCATTCGAGACTACCGTTTGTACACAAACGTGCAAGCCGTGCATGCCGCACTGCACGCGTCTGCTTGCTTTATGAACAACGGGCCTAGGCAATTGAGCTATTATTCGGCAGTGACGGCTTTTCGCGCGTAGCGCCGCTTGACAGCTCCTGGAGCCGCGCGCAAGATCGTTCGTATACGAATGATGAGCGGGTTATCGCCCGCCGTTCAGCGTCAACCGCTTGCAGGCTTTGAGATGGTGACTGAAGCGACTGCCGCCACCGACAAGATCCGCTGCGATGCCTGCCCGGTAATGTGCTACATCAAGCCGGGGGCGGCCGGTGCCTGCGATCGCTATGCCAATCACGATGGTAAGCTCGTCCGCGTCGATCCGCACATCATCCTGGAGCGGACGGTCGAGCATGGCGGCCGCCTGGTTCCCTTTCAGGCCGGCGGCGATTGGGACGGTAAGATCGTCCACCAGCCCGAGACCTTTGTCACTGCCATCGGAGCCGGCACCACATATCCCGACTACAAGCCGGCGCCGTTCATCGTGTCGTCGGAAGTCGACGGCGTCGACATGGTCACGGTCGTCACCGAAGGCATTTTCAGCTACTGCGGTGTCAAGCTGAAGATCGATACCGACCGCTATCTCGGCGCAGAGACTGCAACGGTACGCGCGCAGGGCGAGGCGGTCGGTCACGTTACGACCAGCGAATATGGCTCGCAGATGCTCTCACTCGGGGGCGTGCATCATTTGACGGGTGGCTCCAAGAAAGAGGGGCGGGTCACCTGCGACACGTTGATGGATTTGAGCAACTGCAAGCCGGTCGAGCTCACCATCGATGGCGGTGCGACCGTCATCGTCCAGGCCGGAGAGCCGCCTGTGGTCAATGGTGTGCGTGAAGAGCGCATGCGGGTCGGCTGCGGCTCGGCGACCATCGGCATGTTCGCCAAGCAATGGCATGGCAAGGTCGATGAGGTCGTCGTCGTCGATGATCACATCACCGGCGTGCTCAGCGAGCACCAGGCCGGCAAGCTGCTCGACATTCCCGATACCGGCATCAAGATGAAGGGGCGTCGCTCGACGCCCGGCCGCTATTTCCAGGTCGCCGATCCCGGCACCGGGTGGGGAGGGACCAACATCTCCGATCCGCTCTCCATTCTTGGCTCGTTCGATCCCAAGGTGGCAAGGCCGGGCATGAGCCTGTTGATGGTCTCCACGACCGGAGAGCACGCCTCCTATTACGTGCTCGATGAGGCATTGCGGGCCGTCGAGCAGGAGATGCCGCCATCGCTTCGCCACTCGGTCGAGCGCATCCAGGAGAATTGCGAGCCGGCGCTGTGCACCGTGCTGTTCATGGCCGGCGCCGGCGGATCGCTGCGGGCCGGCGTGACCGACAATCCCGTGCGGCTGACGCGTTCGGTGAAGGATGCGTTGACGCGGGTGACCAGCGGCGGCGCGCCGGTCTATGTCTGGCCGGGCGGGGGCATCACCTTCATGGTGGATGTGACGCAAATGCCCGCCGGTGCTTTCGGCTATGTGCCGACGCCGGCCCTGGTCGCGCCCATCGAATTCACGCTGAAACTGTCGGACTATGCCGCGCTTGGCGGACATATGGATTATGTGCGCCCGCTGGCCTCGCTGAGACAGAACGGGGAGATTCGACCCATCCCGTGGCCGATCTCGGGGCGGCGGGCATGACGAGGCGGCCGCAGATCGCGTTCCTTGCCGATGGCCGGCGGCTGCATCTGCAGGACGGCCCGATTGACCTGATCATCGAAGCGACAGGCGAACCGGCCAATGTGCGCGCGGCCTATGAGGCCGCGGCGCGCCGGTTCACCGGTCTGCTCGATGAACTCTGCGCCGAATTGACTGAGCTGCGCGAAGCGGCCGATCCGCAATATTGTTTGGTTTCTGGCGTTGTGGCCCGCCGCATGCATGCTGCCGTCGCGCCTTTTGCGGCCAATCAATTCATTACGCCGATGGCGGCGGTGGCGGGCAGCGTCGCCGAAGAAATTCTCGGTGCGATGCTCGCCGCCGCCGCGCCACTTGATCGCGCCTATGTCAATAACGGCGGCGACATTGCGCTTCATCTCGCGGCTGGCGAACACTTCACCGTCGGCCTGATGGATCGTCCTGACGGGAACGGCGTCATGCACACCATGGTCATCGATGCTGGCCAACCGGCTCGCGGACTTGCGACCAGCGGCCGGCACGGGCGCAGCTTTTCGCTCGGGATAGCCGACGCCGTGACCGTGCTGGCGCGCACGGCCGCGCAAGCCGATGCAGCGGCGACCGTTATTGGTAATGCCGTCGATCTGCCCGGACATCCTGCTATCAAGCGCTGTCCCGCCGACAGCCTGCAGCCTGACAGTGACCTCGGCCCGCGCCTGGTCACCCGCGACGTCGGGGAATTGTCCGCTGCCGAAATTGCGGAGGCGCTTGAGGCCGGCGCACGTTGCGCCCGAGAGCTCCTGGGCAGGGGATTGATCGAAGGGGCGGCGCTGTGCTTGTCCGGAGAAATGATTGTTGTGGGAACGCGAGAGGTTGCGCAGAGTGGACCAAACGCGCTTCATGAACTCGCGGCAGCTTGAGCGGAAACAGGACGGAAAGCAATGAGCGCCATCATTCGCAAGATCGTCACGGTGGTCGAGGAAACGCATATGGAGATGGGAAAATCCGTCTCGCCACCGACGCGCCGCGCGGCGGCGATCGCCGTCATCGAAAACCCCTTCGCCGGGCGCTATGTCGAAGATCTGTCGCCTCTGATTGCCATTGGCGAAGAACTTGGCGAGTTGTTGGCAAAACGGGCGGTTGCGGCCCTCGGCATCGAGGGGGCGAAGGCGCACAGCTACGGCAAAGCGGCGGCCGTCGGCGAGAACGGTGAACTCGAACACGCGGCAGCAATCTTGCATCCCAAAATGGGTGCGCCGGTGCGCAAGGCTTTGAGCAAGGGAGCGGCCCTCATTCCCTCGTCGAAGAAGCGCGGCGGCCCGGGGACGACGCTCGACATCCCGCTCGGCCATAAGGATGCAGCCTTCGTGCGCAGCCATTTCGATGGCATGGAAGTGCAGATCAATGACGCGCCGCGTGCCAACGAGATCATGGTCGCCCTGGCGGTCACCGACAGTGGTCGGCCGCTTCCCCGCGTTGGCGGGTTGACGGTTGCGGAGGTCAAGGGCGAAGACGGCTTGCGGTAGTCTTCTTTGGAGGAGTGGAGGCAACGGATGCGACGAGGCAGATTTATCTTAAGCGCGGGGCTCGCGGTTATCTTGGCCAGTATGGCAAATACGGCCATGGCGCAGACCGAGATCAAGATCGGCGAGATCAACAGCTACTCACTGCTCCCGGCCTTCACCGAACCCTATCGCAAGGGCTGGCAGCTCGCAGTCGAGGAGATCAACGCGGCCGGCGGCATCAACGGCAAGAAGCTGGTCGTCATCTCCAAGGATGATAGCGGCAAGCCGGCAGACGCGCAGACCGCGGCCAACGAGCTGGTCTCGAGCGAGAACGTCGCGATGCTCGCAGGCACGTTCCTGTCGAATATCGGTCTTGCTGTCAGCGACTTCGCCAACCAGAAGAAGGTTTTTTTCCTGGCTGCGGAGCCTCTCACGGATGCGATCACCTGGAGCAAGGGCAATCGCTACACCTTCCGCCTGCGCCCCTCCAACTACATGCAGGCGGCGATGCTGGTCGAGGCCGCGGCGAAGCTGCCGGCCAAGCGCTGGGCGACGATCGCGCCGAACTATGAATATGGCCAGTCGGCGGTTGCCGTGTTCAAGAAACTGATGTCGGAGAAGCGGCCCGATATCCAGTGGGTCGACGAGCAGTGGCCGCCGCAGGGCAAGATCGATGCAGGTCCTGTGGTGCAGGCAGTGGCCGCTGCCAATCCGGAAGCCATCCTCAACGTCACCTTCGGCGCCGATCTCGTCAAGCTCGTGCGCGAAGGCAACACGCGCGGCCTGTTCAAGAACCGCGCGGTGGTGTCGTTCCTTACCGGCGAGCCCGAATATCTTGATCCGCTGAAGGACGAGACGCCCGAGGGCTGGATCGTGACCGGCTATCCCTGGTACGACATCAAGACCCCGGAACATGCGGCGTTTCTGAAGGCCTATCAGACGAAGTACAACGACTATCCACGGCTCGGCTCCATCGTCGGCTACGAGACGATCAAGGCGGCCGCCGCGATCCTCACCAAGGCGGGTTCGACCGATCCGGAGAAGCTGATCGCCGCGGCGGAAGGCTTGAAAGTGTCCTCGCCCTTCGGCGAGATCACTTTCCGCAAGATCGATCACCAATCGACGCTTGGGGCCTTCGTCGGCAAGACCGCGCTGAAGGACGGCAAGGGTGTGATGGTCGATTCGGTGTATCGCAACGGCGCCGACTACCTGCCCAGTGATGCCGAAGTCGAAAAGATGCGCCCGAAAGAGTGACTAGTGTCTTCTCCCTCTCCCCGCGCGCGGGGAGAGGGGACTTGGAACAACGTACCGCGGACCATCCATGGCCTTTTATGTCGCTCAGTTCCTGACCGGTCTCGCCAGTGCAGCGTCGCTGTTTCTGGTGGCGTCGGGTCTGTCGATCATATTCGGCGTGACGCGGATCGTGAATTTCGCCCATGGCGCCTTCTACATGCTGGGCGCCTATGTCGCCTACACGCTGACGGAACGCTTCGCCGGCGCATTCGGATTTTGGGGCGGCATCGTTGCCGCAGCGATCGTGGTCGCGGTCATCGGCGCGGTGGTCGAGATCGTGCTGCTGCGGCGCATCTATCATGCGCCGGAGCTGTTCCAACTGCTCGCCACCTTCGGCCTGACCCTGATGGTCGAGGATCTCGTGGTGCTGATTTGGGGGCCGAATGATCTGCTTGGTCGCCGAGCCCCGGGCTTCAAGGGCGCAGTCGACTTTTTCGGTCAGAGCGTCCCGAGTTACGACCTGTTCCTGATCGTCTTCGGTCCCGTCGTGCTCGGCGTCCTCTGGCTGCTGTTCCAGCGCACCCGCTGGGGAGTCTTGGTCCGCGCGGCGACGCAGGATCGCGATATGGTGGCGGCGCTCGGCGTCAATCAGAAATGGCTGTTCACCAGCGTGTTCGCGGTCGGCGTTTTTCTCGCGGCACTAGGCGGGGCGCTGCAGATCCCGCGCGATGCGGTCAATCATGCGATGGATCTGCGCGTCATTGTCGACGTGTTCGTCGTGGTCGTCATCGGCGGGCTCGGCAGCATTCTCGGCGCTTTTGTCGCGGCGGTGCTGGTCTCCGAGCTCAATGCCTTCGGCATCCTCATCTTCCCCAAGATCTCGATCATCCTCGTGTTCCTGGTGATGGCGGTGGTGCTGATCGTGCGCCCCTGGGGTCTGTTCGGCAAGCGCGAGGCGCCGGCGCGCCGCACGCCGGGGATTACCGTCGACCCCTGGCGGCCGCTGACGGCAAATGAGCGGCTCGCCGCCTGCGCGATGCTTCTCTGTGCGGCCGCGCTGCCCTTGGTCGGCGGCAATTACGCCGTCTCGGTCGGCTCGGAAATCGCGATCTTCGTGATCTTCGCGATCAGCCTGCATGTGCTGATGGCCGTCGGTGGTCTCGCTTCCTTTGGCCACGCCGCCTATTTCGGGCTCGGCGCCTACGGCGTCGCGTTCCTGGCCAAGATGGCGGGCCTGCCCATGATCGCTTGTTTGCTGCTGGGCCCGCTGCTCGGCTGTCTCGGCGCGGCCGTGTTCGGCTTCTTCGCGGTGCAATTGTCTGGCGTCTATTTCGCGATGCTGACGCTAGCCTTTGCGCAGATCGTCTGGTCGGTTGCCTTCCAATGGGTGGAGGTCACGGGGGGCGACAACGGCATCCTGGGCGTGTGGCCGGAGCGATGGGCGGCGAGTCCGTCGCATTTCTATTGGCTTACCCTCGGCGTCGCGGCGCTGGCGGCCGGCGGCTTGCGTATGCTCGTGTTCTCTCCATTCGGCTTTGCGCTGCGCGCGATGCGGGATTCGCCACTGCGAAGCGAAGCGATCGGCATCAACGGCAAGCGCATGCAATGGACGGCGTTTGTGATCAGCGGCACGGTCGCCGGGGTTGCCGGCGCGCTATTTGCGTACCTGAAGGGCAGCGTGTTTCCCGATAGCCTGGGCATTCCGCTGTCGGTCGATGCGCTGGTGATGGTGCTGCTCGGCGGCGTCGAGACGGTCTCCGGCGGCATCGTCGGCGCCATCGTGTACAAAGCGCTCAACATCTGGCTGGTGAGTCAGACGGATTTGTCGAAACTCGTGCTTGGCGCTTTCATCGTGCTGATCGTGGTCGCGTTCCCGAAGGGCATCGTCGGCATGCTGGAGATGATCCGGCATCGTCATGGTGACGGCACGCCCAAGGCGACCTCGCTCATTGCTTCACGGATCGAGACCGCCGAATGAGTACCGCGCCCACATTGCTGTCGGTCGAAGGCCTGACCAAATCCTACGGCGGGGTACATGCCGTGCGCGGCGTCTCGTTCTCGCTTCAGGCCGGCGAGATCCTGGCGCTGATCGGCCCGAACGGCGCGGGCAAGAGCACGTGCTTCGACATGCTCAACGGCCAGATCACGCCCGATAGCGGCCGCATCCGCCTGCTCGGCGAAGATACCACCGGCCAGCCGCCGCGGGCGATCTGGCGCCTTGGGGTCGGGCGAACCTTCCAGATCACCGCGACCTTTCCGACCATGACCGTGCGCGAGAATGTGCAGGTCGCATTGGTGTCCCATGGCAGACATCTCTTCAATGTCTGGACCGCGATACAGAACTTTGCGAGAGCAGAGGCGGGCGGTCTACTCGAATTGGTCGGCATGGGCGGCTACGCCGATCGCCCTTGCGGCGAATTGGCCTATGGCGATCTCAAGCGGCTGGAGCTTGCAATCGCGCTCGCCAACAAGCCAACACTGCTGTTGATGGATGAGCCGACCGCGGGCATGGCACCGCGTGAGCGCATCGAATTGATGCGGTTGACCGCGCGCATCGCGCGGGAGCAGTCGATCGGCGTGCTCTTCACCGAGCATGATATGGACGTGGTATTCGAGCATGCCGACCGCATCCTGGTGCTCAACCGTGGCACCCTGATCGCGCAGGGCTCTCCGGCCGAGGTGCGCCGCAACAGCGAAGTCCGGGCGATCTATCTTGGCGAAGGCCTGGTCTATGATGCCCGGCATCGCGAGGGAGCGGCTTCATGAAGCTGTCCGTGCAAAACCTCAACAGCTACTATGGTCCGGCGCATATCCTGTTCGACATTGCGCTCGAGGTCGGCGCGGGCGAGGTGGTGGCGCTGCTTGGGCGCAACGGGGCCGGAAAGTCGACCACCTTCCGCTCCATCGTGGGGCTGGTCGCGCAACGCTCGGGCCGCATCGAATTCGAGGGAAGGGACGTCTCCAGTCGGCCGACGCACGAGATCGTCCGCGGCGGATTGGGCTATGTGCCGGAGGAGCGGCGCATCTTCACCGACCTGACGGTTGAAGAAAATCTGGAAGTTGGCCGCCAGCCGAAGCGAGCGAACGCGCCTTATTGGACGCGTGAGAAACTGTTCGCGCTGTTTCCCAATCTCGGCGAGATGCGCCACCGTCCGGGAGGGCGGATGAGCGGCGGCGAGCAGCAGATGCTGACGATCGCGCGCACCTTGATGGGCAATCCTTCGCTGGTGTTGCTCGACGAGCCGTCTGAGGGCCTGTCGCCAAAAATCGTCGAGCAGATGGTCGCGGCCATCGAGACCATGAAACGCGAAGGCGTCAGCATGATCGTCTCCGAGCAGAACCTGCATTTTGCAAGATTGATCTCTGATCGTGCCTACATCATCGAGCGCGGCCGGATCTGCTTCGGCGGCACCATGGCCGAACTCGACGCGCGTCCCGATATTCGAGACGCGCATCTTTCCCTGTGATCGGCGGTCGTTGAGAGGGCGGGCAACAATGGCGAGGGGAGCAGCGGCGAGGAAGAACGCGAAAGCCGCGCGGCCGGCCTATATCCTCGATGAGCAGATCGGCTTCATCCTGCGCCTGGTCTGGCAGCGCCACACCGCGATCTTCGCGCGCGACATCGGCACCAACTTGACGCCGACGCAATGGGCGGCGCTGTCGAAGCTCGCCGAGACCGGGCCTTGCTCGCAGAACCAGCTCGGACGGCTGACCGCCATGGATGTCGCAACCATCAAGGGCGTGATCGATCGCCTGACCGCGCGCGGGTTGACGGAGACCAGCCCTGATCCCGAGGATGGCCGACGCCTGCTGGTGAGCCTCACGCGCGCCGGCCAGCAACTGGCCGACAAGGTCGCGCCGAGCGCTCTTGCGGTCTCGAAGGAGACGCTGGCGCCGCTGGATGCCAAAGAGCGCGAAACGCTGCTCGCGCTACTCAGCAAGCTGCGCTGAGCCCACGCGCACTGTCATTCCGGGGCGACGCGTTGGCGTCGAACCCGGAATCTCGACATTGGCCTGCGCGCGTCCTCCAGGTCGTAGATTCCGGGATTGCAGGCTCGGTTGGCCAAAGCACTAACCCGTCATCCTCTGCAAAAGCGGTAGGCACGCTTCGCTTTGCCCACGCTACGGCATCTCTCGCCCTGACACTATCGCGCAATGATCTCCGGCACCTTGGTTGCGGGCGGGGTGTTGCGGCTGCGCTGGGTGCGGACGATGCCATCGATGATGGTCATGCCGACACCCGGGAGGTCGCCGAGCTGCACGCTGTCCAAGAGGTTCTTGCCGGGCGAGTGTTGGGCCTTGTCCATGATGACGAAATCGGCGGAGCGCCCGGGCTCGATCAGGCCACAGTCTAGCTGGCGCATGCGGGCGGTGTTGCCGGTGGCGAAGCAGAAGGCGATCTCCGCCGGCACCTCGCCGAGCGACGACAGCATCGAGATCATGCGCAGGATGCCGAGCGGCTGCACGCCGGAGCCGGCCGGTGCGTCGGTACCCAGAATGATGCGCCCCAGGTCACCCATCTCGCGTGCGGTGCGCAGCGTAAACAGCGCGGAACGCTCATTGCCATTGTGAACGAGCTCCAGTCCCCGCTTGCAGCCCTCGCAGAT
Organism: Bradyrhizobium sp. STM 3562; assembly: GCF_045571435.1. Lineage (NCBI taxonomy): Bacteria > Pseudomonadati > Pseudomonadota > Alphaproteobacteria > Hyphomicrobiales > Nitrobacteraceae > Bradyrhizobium > Bradyrhizobium sp. STM 3562. Next base: position 6,694,284 of record NZ_CP120694.1, on the reverse strand, counting down.
GCAGCGGATCTGGTCATCGGGCAGGGCGGTGTGACCGCCATTGATGTGCCCGACCACGTCGGTGTCGGCTTCCAGCACCACGTCCTTGTCGATCAAACCGGAGCCGGGGATCGAGGGGCCCCCGGTATGGATGGTGCTCTGGATGCCGTATTTGCGCGCCCAGCCGACCATCTTGCGCGCAGTGGGGCCGTCCTTGACGCCGCCCAAGCCTACCTCGCCCAGCAGCTTGACGCCCGCTGCGGCGAGCTCCTTGAAATCGTCTTCCACCATCTCGCATTCGATCACGGGCGCGCCGGCATGCACCTTCACGCCGCCGGGACGCAGCGTCCAGAACGCGCGCTGGGCGAAAATCGCCATCGCCTTCAGCCCCACGACATCGCGCGGCCGGCCCGGCATGTGCACCTCGCCGGCCGAGATCATGGTGGTGACCCCGCCATGCAGGAAACTGTCGATCCAGCCGATCTGGTTCTGCCGCGGCGTCCAGTCGCCCGCCACCGGGTGGACATGGCTGTCGATCAGGCCGGGCGCCACCGTCGTGCCGTTGGCATCGACGATGGTGGTGGCGCCCGCGGTGTCGACGTCCTTGAGGCGGCCGATGGCGGTGATCTTGCCGTTCTCCGCGACGATGGTGTCGGCGTCCAGGATCGGCTTTTCCAGCGCGCCTGACAGCATCAGCCCGATGTTGCGGATGACCAGCTTGCTGGGACCGGTGGCTTGGGGCGCGTCATGGGCCATGGCGGCTGTTTCCTTCTGTTGGACTCGCGAGCGTTTGCAAATTTGAGCCCGGCTTGACGAAAGGATCAAGCCGGATTATTCATTTGTATACAAACGATCGTAGACGAACAAATTGCCGGGTCAATCGCATCCTTCGAAAGGGCGAGATGAGCAATTTCAACCAGGAAAGCGTGCTGAGCGTCCATCACTGGACCGACAATCTCTTCAGCTTCACCACCACCCGCAATCCGTCGTTCCGTTTCCGCAGCGGCGAGTTCACCATGATCGGCCTCGAGGTCGACCACCGGCCGCTGCTGCGCGCCTACAGCCTCGCCAGCGCCCATTACGAAGATCGGCTCGAATTCTTCTCGATCAAGGTGCCGGATGGTCCGCTCACCTCGCGGCTCCAGCACCTGAAGGAGGGCGACGAGATCATCGTCAGCCGAAAGGCGACGGGCACGCTGGTCATCGACAATCTCGAAGATGGGCGCAACCTATATCTGATCGGCACCGGTACCGGACTTGCGCCGTTCCTGAGTGTGATCAAGGATCCGGAAGTCTACGAGCGGTTCGAGAAGGTGGTGCTGCTGCATGGCTGCCGCCGCGTGGCCGAGCTCGCCTATGGCGAGATGATCACGGAAAGGCTGCCGAACGACGAACTGCTCGGCGAGCTCGTGCGTAACCAAATGATCTACTATCCGACCGTGACGCGCGATCCCTTCCGCAATCGCGGCCGGATCACGGACCTGATCATGTCAGGCAAGCTGTTCGCCGACATCGGCCTGCCGGAGCTGGAACCGCAGCATGATCGCGTCATGATCTGCGGCAGCCCGGCCCTGGTGCGGGATTCCCGTGAGCTGCTGGTGGGCAAGGGGTTCGTGGAGGGCAACCACGGCGAGCCGGCGCAGTTCGTGGTCGAGAAGGCGTTTGCGGAGCGGTGAGTGGCTGCCGTGCGCTCAGCATCCGCCGTCATTGCGAGCGAAGCGAAGCAATCCAGACTTTCTCCGTGGATGCAGTCTGGATTTGCTTCGTCGCTTTCGCTCCTCGCAATGACGGGCCGGAGGAAACGCTACCGTTCGGCTCTGCAACTTGGCGGGTGGTCTCGCGGCCCCGGCCGGGCGCTCATCGCCACAAATTGGTGCGCGCGAGTTCGAGGACTTCGTCCGTCCGCCCACTGAGCACCGCCTTGACCATGTAAAGGGTAAAACCCCTGGCCATCTCGGTGGTGATCTTGGGCGGGATCGCCAGTTCCTGGCGGTTCACCACCGCGTCGATCAAGACCGGCCCGTTATGTGCGAGCGCCTCGCGGAGCTTGGTGTCGACCTCGCCGGGATCTTCGATCCGGACGCCGCGGATGCCTGTCGCTTCCGCCATCGCGGCGAAATTGGGATTCTTGAATTCCGTGCCGAAGTCGAGAAAGCCGGTCGATTTCTGCTCGAGCTCGATGAAACCGAGCGCGCCGTTGTTGAAGACCACGACCTTCACGGGCAAGCCGAGCTGCGCCAGGCTGAGAAAGTCGCCCATCAACATCGTGAAGCCGCCGTCGCCCGACAGCGAAATCACCTGCCGTTTGGGAAATGCCGCCTGCGCCCCAATGGCCTGGGCCATCGCATTGGCCATCGAGCCGTGCCAGAACGATCCCAACAAGCGCCGTTTGCCGTTCATCGCGAGATAGCGCGCCGCCCACACCGTCGGCAGGCCGACATCGCAGGTGAAGATCGCATCCTCTGCGGCGAAATCGCTCAGCGCCTTTGCGATCTGCTGCGGGTGTACCGGCTTGCGGCCCGGCGCGCCGGTCGCAAGCTCATCCAGTGCGGCGCGGCTCCTCGCGTAATGCGCCAACGCCTTGTCGAGATATCCGCGATCCTTCTTTTTGGTCAGAAGCGGGAGCAGCGCGCGCAGCGTCGCGCCGATGTCGCCGACCAGGCCGAGCTCGATCGGTGTGCGCCGGCCGAGATTCTCGGGCCGGATATCGATCTGCGCGATGCGGGCGCCGCCTTGCGGATAAAACTGGCGGTAGGGAAAATCGGTCCCGAGCAGGAGCAGCGCATCACAGTCGTTCATGGCATAATAGCCGGAGGCAAAGCCGATCAGCCCGGTCATGCCGACATCATACGGGTTGTCCCATTCGACATGCTCCTTGCCGCGCATGCTGTGCACCATCGGGGACTTCAGCTTCTCGCCTAGCGCAATCAGCTCGTCATGCGCGCCGGCACAGCCGGCGCCGCAAAGCAGGGTGACGCGTTGTGCGCCGTTCAAGAGATGGGCGAGCGCCTTGATGTGGTCGGCCTTGGGGACCACGATCGGCGGGTGCGGGACCAGGTCGATGGCTGACGCGTTCGCCGCCGTGGTCGCGGACTGCAGTGCGACGTCGCCGGGGATCACGATGACCGAAACGCCGCGCTTTCCGATCGCTTCGCGAATGCCGATCTCGACGGCGCGCGGCATCTGGTTGGCATTGGAGATCAGCTCGCAGAAATGGCTGCATTCGCGAAACAGATTCTCGGGGTGAGTCTCCTGGAAATAGCCGGAGCCGATCTCGGCCGAGGGGATGTGGGCGGCGATCGCCAGCACCGGAACGCGCGAGCGGTGGCAATCGAACAGACCGTTGATGAGATGGAGATTGCCGGGGCCGCAGCTTCCCGCGCACACCGCGAGACTGTCCGTGAGATGCGCCTCGGCGCCCGCCGCAAAGGCCGCGACTTCTTCGTGGCGGACGTGGATCCACTCGATCTTACCCTGGCGGCGGATGGAGTCCGTGAAACCGTTCAGGCTATCGCCTACGATTCCGTAGATGCGCTTCACGCCCGAAGCGGCCAAGGTTTCGGCGAACTGGTCTGCAACCGTGGTCATGATGTCTTTCCTTAATTGATGACTAGTCGTCTCTTTCGGAAAACAAATCTACGACTTGAGCATTTGTTCGCCCATGCACCGGTCCAGATTTTCGTGCATTCTCGACAAGGGCACCGAGGGATTTTATCAGAACAGCGCACGGAGAGTGCATCTCCGGAAAGCTTCACAAGTACGATGCCGTCATCAATTTTGCGGCAGATACAGGAGCATATCAAACCGGATTGAGGCTGGATTTGCTTTCGGCACGTCACGCGCTTGGCATCGGGCGGGATATTTCGACCCGCTCGGGTGCGATCAGGCGGAGCCGCCCATCGATGCCCCTGACCAGCGTGTGGATGTAAAAATGCGTGGACGCATTATCGTCCGCGCCCATCACGGGCGAGGGAGCCGATATGATTTTCATCGAGCCGCAGGTGCCGATCCAATCGGTATGACGGTGGCCGTGCATCACCACGATGCGCGAGGCGAAGGGCTTGAGCTTGCGCAGGAACCAACTGCCGTTGACGAGGGCGGTTCCGACGCGCTCGGAAAACGCGACGGGCATCGGATATTCCAGGAGGTGGTGATGCAGCGCGATGATCCACGCCGCGTCGGGGAATTTGCCGAGAGCGGCGACAAGACGGCGCGCCTGTTCGGCGGATATGACGCCCAGTGCGTTCGTGAAGGAAAAATGGCTTTCGGTGTTGGAATTGAGAATCGCAACGCCGAGGCCATCCGGCTCGTCAGGCAGCACAAGCATGGGAAATTGATCACCGAAGATATGGCCGAGGCCCATGGCGAGACGCAAGCCGCCATGTTCCGCGAAGTGCGCAATCGGCCTGCGATAGGGCGCCAGCGCCTCGTTGAGGCTGCGCATTGGTTTGTCGTCGAGGTTGGCAATGTGGACGCGATCGCCCTGCACCGCTGCAATCGCAGATAGCGTGCGCATCTGCCGCAGGCGCTTGCCGGGGCTGAAGGGCAGATCGAGCCGCGCCGGGTTGGCCCGGTCGACGATGTTCAAATCGTGATTGCCCGGCAACACGATCATGCGCGCGATGAGGGCTGGATAACGGGCGATCGCGTCGAGGAATTCGGCCCACTCGGTGGCGCGGCCGGCATCCGTCATGTCACCGCTGATGAGGATGAGATCCAGAGGGCGCGCCGCATGGATCTCCGCGAGGCGCTCGAGAGCCTGGCGGAGGCGCGCGTTGCCGCGCGGACCACGGCGGCCGCTTTCGATGCGAAAGCCATATCTCTCTCCGACCGCGTGCAGATCCGAAAGATGCGCGATACGAAAGCGGCGGCCGGCGGGGGCGACATCGAATGCGGAAAAATCGGCCGGCTGGTCCATCATGGCGTCCGCGAAGCCCCAGACCAGCGAGGCGGCCGCAAGATAACCCATAATCAGGACGACGGCGTTCGCGATCATCGGCACGATCAGGCGATGCACCAACGCAAGTTCAGCGACCGTTCCGGTCCAGCGCGAGTACGGCCAGACCAGCAAAAGGACCACAATCGCGCATGCGCACATGATGACGCCGGCGGCGGCCGAGCTTGCCGCACGCAGCCGTGTGCGCCGGATATCGGTCATGTGGCCGGCGAAGGCTCGCTCGGCGAGATGCCGGAGCAGTTCGGCGCCGAGGAGATAGCCGGGCTGCACGACCAGCGCGTTGAGCGCCCAGAAGTTGCTCTCGGCGACGCGCAGGAGCGGCCGCCATGCGAGCCATCCGATCGCCACGATAGCGGCGAGCACGAGGCCGGCACCGATTTCCGTCAGCGTCTTGACGTGTGCAGAGATGCTTGCGAACCACACCGCAACCGCCAGCGGTGCAAGGCCGAGCAGCACGGCCGGGAGCACCAGCGACATGAACCAGGCGAACAGCAATTTGGGCAGGCTGATTTCCACCAGCATGCTGCTCGCGATCGCGAGCAGCGATCTTTGCGCCGGGCTGGCGGCATCGTCCTCGACGTCGCCGTCACGCGGATCGATGAGCCGGCGCTCGAGATCGCCGGCATCCTCCGATGCGCCGGATTCCGTGATCGGCCGCGTCATGGTCCAGGCCCATGCCCCGCATCGAACGTGGAGGAATTGTTCCTCTGTTCAGCAAAGAGTATCAATCTCCTGGCGGAATGCCAGCGGACGATTGCGCGCGATCCGCTCTGCAGGCCTCGTGAACGACTCCCAACCTAGCTCGCGCGGACATTGAGCCGGTCGAACTGCGCCTTCTGCTCGTCTGTCAGGGAGCCATAGAACTTCGTCAGCGCGGCTTCGGTGGTGTGGAGCGCATCCGACATCGCGCTCAGGCGTTCCTCCATCGCGGCAAGGCGGCCGGTCGGCGTCAAGGTCTGCGCCGGCTGGCATTTCGCCTGCATGATTTGCGCGGCTTTCGCTGTGGCGTCATCGAGGGCTTTCAGGCCGTCCTCCTGATCGGGGTTGAGATGCAGGCTGCGCACGATCTTATCGATGGGCAGGGCTTGCGAGCCGGCGTCCTGCGACTTGCAGACGCGCTCGATATCGGCAGGTTGTGCGGCTGCCGCCTGCGCACCCTGGTCCAGCGCATTGAAGCGCTCGCGCTGCTCGTCATTGAGTGATTGATAGAATTTGTCGAGCGCCGGCCGCACGATCTGCACCGCTTTCAGCATCGCATCCACCCGCGCGCGCATTGCGGCGAGCCGGCCAGTCGGCGTGCTCGGCAGTTCGGTGGGGCATGCCGCCTGCAGGACTTTTACCGCCTCGATCGATGCGGATTTCAGATCATCAAGCAGCGCTTGCTGCTGCTGATCGGGATTGACCTGCTGCGCGATCTTCTGGATCGAGAAATCCGTCACGCCCTGGGCTTCACCCGAGCAGATCCGCGAGTTGCCGCCAAAGCTGTTGGTCGTCGTTGCATTGGCTGTTCGCGCGTAAACCCGTTGCGAGGCTGCTGAGCCCGCGTAGGCATAAGCGTCTTCCGGCGCGTAATATTCGGGTGCATAGCCGCCATAGATGCCGGCATAGACATCGTCGAAGGCGTAGGGCCAGAACGTGTCGTAGGCATAGGGCGCGAAGGTGTAGTCGATGAAGTCGTCATAGGCGTAGGGCCAGAACAGCGGACCGACGAACCCCAGCACCGCGAGGTGGTGATGATGGTGACGACGCCAATCCTCCGCCCAGGCTGATTGCGTGAAGCGGCCGCGGAAAGTCGGTTGCGCCGCGCTCGCCGCTGTCCGACCAACCCTGCCTGCAGCCTGGCTGGCGAATACGGGATTTTGCAGGATCGGCGCGCGTCGCGCTTGCGCCAGTCGCGCCTGATCCGGCGCGGCCTGGCCGCGTCCCACCGTCTGGCCCGGGGCCATGTTTGGATGCGCGGTGGCACCAATGGTCTGACCGGGAGCGGGGAGGTGCTGCTGCCGCTCAGCCCGGTTTGCGGCGGGGCCCGGCCCCTGGCTCACCACCGCGGGTCGTGAAGGTGGCAGATTGGACAATGCGTGCCGGTTTGGCTGTGGACCATGCGCCGCGCCGAAGTGTTGCGGTTGGCCCGATACGATCCTCCCAGGATGCGGTCCGCCGGGTGCGTGGGGCGCGTGGGCGAACGCATTGTGGGGCGCCGCGCGCGGCGCGGCAAAGTGCGGAGCAGCGTGCACTCCCCCAAAATTGCGCGGCGAGATGTGCGGTGCGGCGAAATGCGGTGCGGCCGCATGCGGAGCGAAGTGAGGCGCCGGCGCGGCCACATGCGGGGCAGCGAAGTGAGGCGCCGGTGCCGCCATATGCGGGGCCGCGAAATGAGGAGCTGCCATTTGCGGCGCGGGATGTGGCGCCGCCATCTGTGGAGTCGGGTGGGGGGCCGCGATATGCGGAGCACCTCCCATTGCCGGCGGGCCGCCACGCCCCGGATGTCCCGGCTGTGCCCTTACGTGTACGACTTGTACGGCAAGAGCGAGTGGCGCCGACAACAGCGCGCATACCACGATACGGTGCACACGGCACGACATGGTCAGTACTCCACATTGCGCCCAGCATCAAACGCTTGCGCAGGCGCAATTGTTCCCATCGGGTGAAGGCGCGTGACGCTCTTAAGGATCGCATCGAAGCGCATTCGCCGCATCCCGTCATTGGAGGGCATCGCGAAGCGGCGGGCTCGAAAGACGGGGCCGGCTCTCGCAGCCGACCCGATGTCATTCAATATCGCCCGCTTGCAATATCGCCCGCTTGTCACTGCGGGCTTCGCAATCGATCGATTGCATCGTTCATTTCGAACAAGACGATGCGTTGGATCGGTAGACCAAAGCGACCTATCGCTTCGGAGATGTCACCGACCACGAGGAGGGCTTCATGAATAATCGGGGATCCAGCGCGGAGCGGTCGCTTCGACTCGCGGATCGGGCGGGATCAGCCGAACGGCTGACCCGCCGGCACTTTCTTGCGCAGGCCGCTCTCGCCGGGGTCGCCCTGTCTGCAGGGCCGGCTTTGGCCGACGATATGATCAAGCTGCCGCTCGCCGGCGAACCTCGGGAGCGGCCGGTCACCAATGACTTTCCCCAAAAGGGCAGCATGATCCTGCAGCGCACACGTCCGCCGCTCCTGGAAACGCCGCTCGAAGTGTTCGATCGCGGTGTGTTCACGCCGAACGAGCGGTTTTATGTGCGCTGGCACTGGGCGGTGATTCCGACCTCCGTCGATGTCAGCGCCTTCCGCCTTGCGGTCCGCGGCCACGTCAACCAGGTTCTTTCGCTGTCATTGGACGAACTGGCCCGGATGCCGCGCGTTGAGCTGGCCGCCGTCAATCAGTGCTCCGGCAATTCGCGCGGGCTGTTCATGCCGCGCGTAGCCGGGGCGCAATGGGCGCACGGCGCCATGGGCAATGCGCGCTGGACCGGCGTGCGGCTGAAGGACGTGCTGGATCGTGCCGGCGTCAAGGCGGGTGCGATCGCAGTTCGCTTTGATGGTCTGGACGAGCCGGTTGTGCCGGATGCGCCCGACTTCAAGAAGTCGCTGCTGATCGATCATGCCCGAGATGGCGAGGTGATGATCGCTTATGCGATGAACGGCGAGCAATTGCCGCTCCTCAACGGCTTTCCACTGCGCTTGATCGTGCCCGGCTGGTACTCGACCTACTGGGTCAAGATGCTCAGCGACATCGAGGTGCTGGATAGGCCCGACGACAACTACTGGATGACGACGGCCTACACGATTCCCGACACGCCATACGCGAGCATCACGCCTGGCCAGACCGGGGTGAAGATGGTCCCGATCAACCGCATGGTGCCGCGATCATTCATCACCAATATCGAGACCGGCGCATCCATCCACGTCGGCGCCGGCACCATAGTACGCGGCATCGCCTTCGGTGGCGATGCGGGTGTGAGCAAGGTGGAATTTTCCGCCGATGGCGGCATGTCCTGGCGTGAGGCGCGGCTGGGCAGGGATTACGGCAAATACAGTTTCCGGCAATGGGAGACCGATCTCTCGCTCAGCCAGGCGGGCAGTCACACGCTGATGGCACGCTGCACGAATGCGCAGAACGTCGTGCAGCCGAGCACGGCAAACTGGAACAACAGCGGCTTCATGCGCAACGTCGTCGAGCCGACGCAGGTCAGAGCGATCTAGGAGCTGGTGATGTTTAGAGCAACGCCCTGCATCCGCCTCCTGGCCGTCGCCGTGTTCTGGTCAGCGCCGGCGCACGTTCAGGAGGCGCCGACGTTCAAATCACTCAGCGTTGATCTGCCAAGCGGAGACGCGCAATTTCGAGGCGGGCCGGAGGCCGATGCAATCAACAATAATTGTCTCGCCTGTCACTCCGCCGATATGGTGTTGAACCAGCCCTCATTCCCGAGGGCAGTTTGGGACGCCGAGGTACACAAGATGATCAAGGTTTATCGGGCGCCGATCGATGAAGCCGACGCGGCGCGCATCATCGATTATCTGGCGAACACCAAAGGGACGAATTGACGCAGGGAGCGAGCGGTGTGCCTGCACCATAATCGCTGCCTTGCAGAGCGCCAGGGATGCTGGAGCAAACGGTCATGAGTGCGGACGGGTTGATCACGATCCAAAGTCACTACGGGCCAAAAGAGACCATGCAGAGGCTGAAGGCCGCGGTCGAAGCGAAGGGCATGACCATATTTGCCCAAATCGACCACGCAGTCGGCGCTGCCCAAGTGGGATTATCGTTGCGCCCGACCGATCTGTTGATCTTTGGAGCACCGAGGGGGGCACGCCCCTGATGCAATCCGTGCAAACCATCGGCATCGACCTGCCGCTCAAGGGTCTGGTGTGGCAGGACGAGAGGGGCGCGACCTGGCTCTCGTACAATGACCCGGCATGGCTGGTGCAGCGGCACGGCGGTGCGCCCGGCGCAGGAGCGGCCATTCACCCCATGATCAGTGTGCTCAAGGCAGTTGCGAGCGCAGCGACATCGAACGAGGAATAAGGGTTCTCGTTCTTACGTTGCAAGGCAACGCGCTACAAGCAATAAGCTCGCTGTCGGCACGAACCGATCGACCGAAACGCCGTTGTCCTTGTCTCGAACAAGCACGACGGATGGTTTCCATGAGTGCAACGGGTCTAGACGTATTCGACAGGACAATCCATCTCACCAACACCTGGCTCGACGAAATGATGGCAAGCCTGCCGCGCGACAAGCAGTTAGCTTGGCATGCCCTCGGTGCGGTGTTGCGGACGGTGCGTGACCGGGTTCCGATCAATCTTGCGGCGCATCTTGGTGCACAGTTGCCGCTGCTCGTCCGCGGCACATATTACGATCAGTGGCGGCCGAGCGACACGCCGCAGAACTGGCGGTCGGCGGAGGAATTCTTCGCCCTGGTTTCCGCGCAGCTCGGATCCGTGAAACCCATTGACGTGGTCGATGCGTCTCGCGCGGTGTTCCGAGTGTTGAACCATCATGTCGATCCCAACCAGGTGGAGAAGATCAAGCACGCGCTGCCGGAGGAAGTTCGTTCCCTCTGGCCGGCGAACAACGCGCAACAGTCTTCAGCCGCCTGATCAGACGGAGCCGATCATGACAAAGACGCCTCCTGTGCCGCCGGACAACCAAAGCCATAAGGGTACCGGCGACGCCAAGTCCGGAAACGCACACCAGGTCCAGCGCTCGTCGACGCGCGTAACCAATCCCGATGAGCAGGGCCAGCAAGGCAATATTAAGCAGAACACGACCAATCAGGGCTACCAGCAGGACCGTTAGGATCATGTCCACTTCGACCAAGACGCCCGCGAGTATCCGCCAGGGTGGTCCCGGCGCCGCGCATGAAAATGCCAAGGCGCCGCGGGACACCAAGAAACCGACGGCCGATGACCCGCAGCGCAGGCACAGCCATGTATCGGGCGGCGGCGGCGAGCACGACAGCCATCATGCACACCAGCCGGAACAGAAGGGCGGTGGCAGCCATCCAGCCGAGAAGGGGAAATCATGACCAAGCATCCGAAGTTGAACAGGCCCACCAATACCGATCTCCTCCGCAATCCTCTGATCGGTGGTTCGAAGGGCCTGACCATGGCGCAAGCCGCGCCTGAGGACCTCGACGAGATCGTGGGCGAAAACACCATCGAAGGTGACGTGGAGAATGATACCAACCCTCAGGGCGGCATCGACGAGGGACCGCGCCTGCAGGGGCGGATCCATCGCGGCGGCGACCACGGCGGCCCATCGCGAAGGATGCAGCTACAGGGCAAGAAGACCCATGAGCAGCAACTGCGGATACTGGAGCGAAAGCCCGATGTTCCCGACGCGCGACAGGTCGAGCAAGATATCGCGCGCCTGCAGGCGAACGGCGGCGCGCGTCTTGCCAGGCACGAGGGGCGGCAATCCGAATTTCCGGTAAGCCGCGGTGGGCTCAATCAGGAGAGCCGGCACAACAAGCATAACCGTCCGACTGCGAAGGGACGCCCGTGACGAACAACGCGTTCGCTGGAAAGGATCGACTATGGCCAACAGAGCAGGCAAGCATTTTGGCGGCAGCGCTGCGGACAAAGGCAAGGGCGCGGGGACCGGCGGGATGACGGACCTTCAGGACGATCTCGTCGGCGAGAACATGGTGCTGTCCAACCGCGATAAGGCCGAGCATTCGCGCGATCGCGGCCAGGATCGGAAATGGCTGGAGACTGAACAGCGGCACGATCACGCAGCCAACAAGGGGCGGGGATAGGGCACGTGCAAGTGGCGAGCGGTGCAAGTGCGAGCTTGCAGAACCGGACGAGCGCCTAATCACGCACGGAAGCGCCGGTAATCACGCCTTCATTGCCGCGCAGATCGACCGCGCCGGAGATGGCCTCTCCGGCGCGGTCCATGAACGTCGAGAGCAGGATTTCGCCCTCGAGCTCAATGGCGTCGGAGCCAAGTGACACTGGATCGGGCCCCAGGTTCAAAACCTCCGTCAGCGAAGCGCCCTCGCAGCGGCGTCGGTAGATCAGGAGATCGTCGTGCGCGGCGATCGGCTCATAGCTGCCGATGACCAGCGGTGGCCGTTCTTGTCTCAGTCGGATGAGCGCCTTGTAGAGGCTGAGGATCGACTGCGGATCCGCGTCGAGATTGGCGACATTCTCGTGCATGAAATCATCGGCGAGCGGCAGCCATGGCGGTGCGGTGGAGAAGCCGGGCATTGGTTGTCGCCTCCCATTGCATCGGCGTGCGGCAGCCGTCGCGGCCGAGCCTAGTCCCGGCACGTTCTTCTCAAAGGGATCGCGCACCTGCTCCGGCGCGATCGCGACCTGACGCAGGCCGATCTCGTCGCCGTAATAGAGCGTCGGTGTACCGCGCAAGGTCAGCAGCAGCATCGCTGCGATGCGCGCCTGGTCTGTGCCACCCGGCTCGCGACCCGGGGACGATCGTGGTTACTCAGCACCCAGTTGGGCCAGGCGCCCACCGGCGGTGCTCGCTCATATTCGGCGATCAGTTTTTCGATGCCGCGGGCATTCCATGTCGCCGAAAGCAGGGTGAAATTGAAGGGCAGGTGTGCGCCAAGGAGATCCTTGCCATAGTAGGCGACCAGCCGCTCGATCGGCAGATAGATCTCCCCGATCAGCACCCGCGCGTCGAATTCGTCGATCACGCGGCGCATTTCAGCGATGACCTCGTGAACTTCGGGCCGGTCGGTCGAGTACAGCGGCAGAAATCTCTGGTGCGGCGGCTGGCCCTCGCGAAAATTTGCATTTGGTGGATTGTCGCGAAACTCTGCATCCTGATGCCAGATTACGTCGACGCGGAAGCCGTCGACGCCCTTGCGCAGCCAGAACCGCATGACGTCATAGATGGCCTTGCATACCGCCGGATTGCGCCAGTTCAGATCCGGCTGCTGGGCCAGGAATGCATGATGGGAATATTGGCCGCTCGCTGCATCGTATTGCCAGGCGCTGCCGCCGAAATCTGAGAGCCAGTTGTTGGCTGGCTGGCCTCCAGGCCGGCCATCGCGCCAAATGTACCAGTCGCGCTTCGGATTGTCGCGCGAACTGCGGCTTTCGATGAATCAGGGATGCTGGTCGGACGTGTGGTTCGGCACCAGATCGAGGATGAGCTTCAAGCCGTTTGCATGCACGGCCGCAAGCAGTGCGTCGAAATCGGCCATCGTGCCGAACAGCGGGTCGATAGCGGTATAGTCGGAGATATCGTAACCGAAGTCCGCCATCGGCGAGAGAAAGATCGGCGAGAGCCAGACCGCATTCACGCCGAGAGACTTCAGATAAGCAAGCCGACGGATGATGCCCGGCAGATCGCCGACGCCGTCAAAATTGGAATCCTGAAAACTGCGAGGATAGATCTGATAGAAAATCCCACGTTGCCACCATAGTGTGTCCTTCATTTCCATATCAAAGCATCCATTGAAACTGGATCTGTGGTTCGCGGCAAGCGTCAGGGGGTTCTATACCGCCGATGTCCTGACAAACTGCTCTAGGAACAATCAGACGGCGCAAAGCATGACGCCAATCTACAAGAGCCCGATGCAGGCCCTGCTCGATCCCGTGGCTTCACCACCGGCAGGCCGTGGCTGCCGCTTCCCGACGATCGGACGCGCAATGTCGAGCGACAGCGGAGCGATGAGCGATCCCTGCTGCAGCTCTATCGTAAGCTGGTCGCGTTGCGGCGGCAACATGCGTGTCTCGTCGAAGGCGCCTACCAGCCAATGCGCTCGCGCAATGACGTCCTATCCTATTGCCGCACATTGGGCCGCGCCAAAGTGCTGGTCGGCTTGAACATCGCCAACGAGCCGAGGCAATGGGAGTGGGAGGGCCGCGGGCTGCGACTGATCTCGACGTATCTGGACCGCTCGGAGGATCCGGTCGAGGGCCCGATCTTGCTTCGCGCGAACGAAGGCGTGGTCGTGCTGCGACAGTCGCCTGCATAGCCGCTGCCATCATTCAAAATCGTACAACGCCGGGAACGCTTGCGTGGCCCGCTGGTTGGCAGGTCTTCGAAACCTCCAGGAGCCAGTGATGAAGACATTGATGTTGGCTGCGGCAGGCGTACTCGCTCTTTCGGCGGCTTCAGCTTCGGCGCAGGCCGTTGAGAGCAGGCGGGGCTATCACGACAATAGTGACAATAGTGGAGTGACGATCTACGGTCCTGCCCCCATGGATGGCGGCTATGTGCGTGAGCGTGGCCGTCGCGTCGTGCCGGACGGAACGGTCGGCATGGGCCGCAATACGTTCGGCGACACCTCAAGCGAAGGCAATGTCGGTCCCGGCACCAATAACAACAGCGGTCCGCAGCCGGGCGGCAGGTAAGGGTGATCTTGGCTGTGTTTCACACGAATCCGGACGCCTGCCTCGGCTGGCGTTCGGGGGTACCGCGCTCTCGGCGGCGCGGCCGAACAGAAAGGCGCCGACCGGGCGCATGGCGAGGGTGACGAGAATCGTAATGCTGACGTGGGAGATGTCGGTGTTGAACTCGGCCGCGATATCCTTCAGTACGAAGACGAGCAGGAAGAAATCGAACGTATCGAGAGACCATCCGAGGAAGCTTGCCGCGACGACGTGTCTTTGCTCGCTTGTCCAGCCCGAAAGCGCACGAATGGTCACCAGCTATCGCCTCCCGCGGCGCCGGGTCCGGAGAGTAGATGCAACCGGACCCGGGGCTTGCTCACGTGCGCTCGCAGGCCGCGCCGATTCTTCGGTAACCATCCTTCGTTGGCAGCAAAGCCGCATGCTGCCGCAAATATGGGTTTGACGGAACGAACCGCCGAGACTCGGCGGCTCGTCGATTGGTGAAAATTGCGTCGCGGTAAAGTGCGGACGCCAGTCAGGTCACCGGCACCGGCCGGTCGGCTTCGATGGTCCGCTCGGTTGCCGTGCGCTTGCTGACGGGGTCAGCCGGCATCTGGACGATCCGCATCCGCTGGCCGAGGACAAGGTCCGTCACCTTCACGATCTTGCCGTTCGAGAACTCAAGCGCGTCATGGTGTTGCGCGGGCTTGTCCAGGTCGATCTGCCGGAAGCGCGCGAGCCTCGCGCCGATACTCTTGCGGAAGATCGTCCCCTCGGCAAAAGCGTTGTGTTCGAAGGCGATCTCGGTCCCGGGACGCAGGCAAACAGCGACCGTCGGATCGGCAGGCGAGGCGAACCCTCTGGTATGGGTGCCCAGGAACTTGGTGGACACCAGGACTTCCGAGGCTTCCGCCGGTCGCGAGGCCACGGCATGCAGGCTATAGTCGCACATGACGAACTCCTAATTGTCATCAGCACCAAGGCCGCAACTTCGGACTCACTTACTTGTTCCTCTGTAGCGCCGCGCAAGGACGAAAGTGATGAGTTGGGCGTCAATCTGCGTCTTGCGCAATCGGAATGGGCGGCGCGGCTTCGCCCGCGGCGGGCGCTTCCTGCCGCAAACGCGAGAACCGGGATGAGCGCAATGACAATCTTCCTGCGATGCAGCTCGCACCCGCCGGCGGATTGAACGAACAGTCGACCGGGGGCTGGCAGCCGCGCCTCGCGCGACGAGGCAGCTTCAGCAAATGAACTGCGGAAAAGTCGTGGCGGGCTGCTCCGCTTCCTCTTTCTCGACGGCCGCGATCGCCTTGTTGGCGAGCATCAAGGGGCGGTGTTCGCCCGAATTGAACATGGTCAGAATGCGTCGCGCGGCTTTCTCCTGCGCGCCGAGACGATCATAGCCGCGCAGCACCAAGTATCGCGTCGCAATATCGAGCGCCGCATATAACACCTTGGTCTGGTCGCTGGGATACGGCAAAAACATGCGTCCTCCTCATGAAGCGAACGCCTGCCTTGCACTGTCGTTCCAGTCCGAGCGAGGCAATCCTCGCGCGCGCTACGTGGCGCGGCGACCCGTCTTGGAGCTATAGGGACCCATGGGCGGGCGTCTCAGGCCTTCCGGCAAGATCTCTTCTTGGCTTGGCATCGGCTCGGGCCGCACGTCGGCGCCGTCCTGCGCCGCTTCGTGCGGCGTGATCGCTTCATGGACCTGGTCCGGCTGCGGCCGGCCTGCATCATTGATGGCGTCGTAACTCCCGGAACGGACGTCCCGGAAATCGGTGCCTGCAAAGCTGTCTCTCTTGTTCATGCGAAGAATCCTTGTTCACGGAATCCTTGGCCGTGCTCCAACGATAATCGGCATGCGGGGATTCGTTCCGGGCTCGCCGCGCCGGGCATTGAACGCTCAGTAATGTTTGACGGCCGCGCCAAACGCGACCCATAACGCGACCGAGAGCAGCCCCAATCCGCCGAGCAGAAGGAAGGTCGGGGCAAAGCCGATCCATTGCGCGATCCAGCCACCGAGGGCTGGGCTGAGTGCTGCACCCGCACCCTGGATCGTGATCACGGCGCCTTGTGCGAGGTTGACGCGACCGGTTCCGTTCAGCGAGCGCGCCACCATGCCTGGCACGGCGACGCTCTGCAGACCGGCACCGACGCCGTCCAGGATCTGGACGGGAACGACGCCCCACCAGCCCGTCAGGAAAAATGCGAGGACGCCGCGTAATGGCAAAGCCAGGAACGAGACCAGAAGGATGGGCCAGTAGTTCCGGCCCTCCGCCGCTCGCATGCCGAGCACGGAGGCGACGATCATCACGCCTTGCGCAATCACGATGGTGGCGGCGACGAAGCTCGGACCATTCGTCGTATGACCGTCCGACACCGCTGCCATGCCGTAGAGGGGAACGATCGCGGCGCTTCCGAGGTGAAACGCCGCCAGCGCCAATGCGAGGACCAGCAGCGGCTTGTGCTTGAGCAGCACCCGCAGGGCGCTCGGGCGGCTTTCGGGATCATCCTCCTTGCTGCCGCGTGCGGCGCGGTCATTGATCGAGCGAGGCGGTATCATCAGCACACAGGCGATCGTGATCACGCCGAACAGGGCCGAGAGCAGAAAGACGGCAACGTAACCGAACTGCCACCCCAGGTATCCCGACAGCGCGGCCCCTGCCATGTTGCCGGCATGATTGAAAGCCTGGTTGAGGCCGTTTTGGCGATTGAAGCCACGCTGCCGGACGATGCCGAGGGTGATACCGGTGACGGCCGGCACGATCGCGGCGCCCGCAATCGAGGTCGCGATTTGCGACACCGTCACGGCCCAGAAGCTTTGCCGAAGCAAGATGATCGAGGACGCGGCGACCACGGTCATGCCCGGGATGATGACCCATAAGCGCTTACGGGTTGATGCGTCGATAGCCGCGCCCACTGGCGTCGTGATCAGCATGCCGGCTACATTGCCGACGGTCATGGCTGTCCCGATCATGCCGCTGGCCCAGCCGTGCTGCAGCAGGAACACGCCGACGAACGGGCCGATGCCGGACTGCATGTCGGCCATGAAGAAGTTTATAGCGAGCAGAGGCCAGAGGCGCGTCGCTGTTGTTTTGTGTCGTCGCAGCGGCTTGTCGGCCATTCCTTGCAAGTTCCGTCAACACCCGGACGCTCGAGAGCGTCATCCCTATAACGGGCGGCTCATTCGCAGAGTTCATCATACGATCGTGTATTTTACCGCGCCGGTCGCGGCGGCATGAAGCGAGGGCCGGAGGAACGAGTTCGCGCGCAGCCGGTTGAGCGCCTGAAAGCTCCAAGCGCGAGCAACAGCATGCTTCAGTCCACTGAGCCGCTTTATTCTCCTCACCGGCGGGAGGTCCCGCCGCCGTTTGCGTCGATCAGCACGCAGTTCGGCGACAAGGGTTTCATGATCGCCTCGATCGATGAACTCGTCACCTGGGCCCGCACAGGCTCGCTGATGTGGATGACCTTCGGGCTTGCCTGCTGTGCCATCGAAATGATGCAGATGTCGATGCCGCGCTACGATGCCGAGCGCTTCGGCTTTGCGCCGCGCGCTTCGCCTCGCCAGTCGGACGTGCTGATCGTCGCCGGTACGGTCTGCAACAAGATGGCGCCGGCCCTGCGCAAGATCTACGACCAGATGCCGGAACCCCGTTATGTGATCTCGATGGGCTCATGCGCCAATGGCGGCGGCTACTACCATTACTCCTACTCGGTCGTGCGTAGCTGCGACCGCATCCTCCCCGTGGACATCTATGTCCCGGGATGCCCGCCGACCGCAGAAGCCTTGCTCTACGGCGTGATGCTGCTGCAGCAGAAGATCCGGCAGACCGGATCGATCGAACGATAATCACAACACCTGAGGCGAGGCGGCGCGCTGGCCGACAACGCGCGACATCAAGGCGGCTTCCGCCTTGCTCACGTGGCGTTCCTTGTGTCTGATCGCGTAGAACGAGCGCTGGGCGAACTCGCCTTCCAGCCTGAACAGGGTCTTGGTCGCGATGGCTTTTTCGACCACGAGGTTGGAAATGGCGGCCGCGCTGGTGCCGGCTTCAACGGCGCTGCGGATCGCCTCATTTGAGGCGAGCACGAGCTGCACATTGAGGTCCGCGAGCTTCAGCCCGCGCTTCTTCAGGGCTGCCTCGAGCATCGCGCGTGTGCCGGAACCGGATTCGCGCAGTATCCAGCTCGTGCGGGTCATCCAATCCGGAGGCAGCTTCCGCTGCCTGGCGAAGGGATGGCGCGGACCGACGACGATGACCAGGGCGTCGCCGTCGAGACGGCGCACGGCCAGCGCGCCGTCATCGATCTCCCCCTCGACGAAGCCGATATCGGCCGTGCCGTCGCGCACATCGCTTGCGACCCGTTCGGTATTGGAGATCCTGACGCTGACCTCGATGCCGGGATAAGCCGCCTGAAACGCCTGCAGCCTCGGCGGCAGCCAATAGTTGGCGACGGTCTGACTGGAAGCGAGCGTCAACTTCCCGGTCTTCAATCCTGCGAGATCGTGAAGGGCCTGTTCGGCGGAGCGGGCCCTTGCGAGCACGCCACGTGCTTCACCGAGGAAGATGTGGCCCGTCTGCGTCAGAACGATGCCGCGTCCGACGCGATCGAACAGCCTGATGCCGTAACGCGCCTCCAGCGCCGCCACCGCCGCGCTCGTGGCGGATTGCGTTAGGTTGAGCTCGCGCGCGGCCTGCGTGACATGTTGCTTCTCTGCGACCGCAACGAAGATCCGGAGCTGTTCGAGCGTCATGACGAATCACCCCAAGAAAGTTGGACTGGACGAGCTGGACTGAACGAATGGTTAGACGAGTTTAATGAGGGCCAGGCTGAAGCTTGCTATGAAAAGAAAGGAAATCGCGCCCAGAACCGCCGGCCGCAGTCCCTTCGCCCGGATTTTCGACACGTCGGTCTCCAGGCCCATGGCTGCGAGCGCGACCGATAGCAGGAACGTCGTGACGAGCGCGATCTCCTTGCTGACCTCCGGTGGAATCCGCATCGCGCTGTTGAGCGCAACAACGGCGGTGAAGCCGAGAACGAACCAGGGCAGCGGCGGCCGTGCCGTCCTGGCCGCGCTGCGGCCGGCCGCGAGGCGCTGCATGATGCTCAGGGCGAAGACGACAGGAGCAAGCAGCATTACCCGGGCCAGCTTGACGATGGTGCCGAATTCGCCGGCGCGCTGGCCGTTCTGGAAGCTTGCCGCGACGACTTGCGCGATTTCATGGATCGAAGCGCCGCTCCACAGGCCGTAGGCATGCGGATCGAGATGCAGCAGCCGGGGCAGAAGGGGATAGGCAAACATCGCGACAGATCCGAACACGGTCACGCACGCGACGGCATAGGCGACGTCCTCATCATGGGCTTCGGTAACTGTATTCGTCGCGATGATCGCGGAAGCGCCGCAGATCGATGTCCCGGCGGCAATGAGCTGCGTCAGCTTGCGATCGACCTTCAGGAGGCGACCGAGCCAGACGGTGAACAGGAACGTCGCGGTCAAGCTCGCCGCGACGATGATCAATCCGCGTCCTCCGACGTCAAGGACTTGGCCCACCGTCAATTGAAAGCCAAGCAGGACGATCGCAATGCGAAGCAGCCGCCGCAGGCTGAAGGTGATACCGGGTTTTGCGATTGCTGGCGTGCCGATGAAATTGTGGAAGGCCATTCCGAGCACAATGGCAAGGATCATCGGACTTAACGCAGTCATTCCCGGAACGGCATGTGCGAGAAATGCGCTCACCGCGATGGCTCCAGCAAGCAACGCGCCCGGTGCTGCCTCCAGCGCGGCGGGCGGGTGAAATGGAAGTCCTGCATAAGCCGCGCTGCAATGGGTGGCGGGAGATGCAACTCGGTTCTCGGGCGGGATCGTCATGGGCGGCTCCTCAATTGGGCTCGCCCAAATATCGATCCCTGTGATCAATTAATCTAACAGATCGTTTATGTCAAAATATTCGGTTTTTCCGATCAGTCATCGCCCGCCATTTTGGCAGGAACGGGCAGTCGTGCGCCGCCCTCACGGGGAGGCTGGTCGCGCGATACGAAAAAAGCCCCGCAAAGATGCGGGGCTCTTTCTGTTCTGGGCGCTGAGCCAGTCGATGCGGTCAGCGGCCGCCGGGAGCCGGACCGTTGTTATTGGTCGTGCCCGGGCCGACATTGCCTTCGCTCGAGGTGTTGCCCCTCGTGCTGCGGCTCATGCCGGTCGTGCCACCTGATGACTTCATATTAGAGCCGGTCGTCATCGACGAGGTGTGCGAATGCCTGGTGTGCTTGTACGACTTCGCTTGCACGGTAAGAGGCGAGGCGGCCAAGCCCGCTGCGAGCAGTACGGCAATTGCCAGTCTGGTCTTCATCATGAACGGGAACTCCCTTTGTTGGATGACACGCGTGGGAAACTTCTTTCCTTGGGAACGGTTCCCGCCTTACCGCTCAAACCACCGGCTGCTTGTCCTTTCGGATACCATCAAGGAGGCTGCGTTCGATCTTCAGATGCGCCTCGAGCAGTTCACGTGGCGTCAACGCCATCCATTGCGCGAGCGAAACGTCCATGAATCGCGGTGATCTGAACAACTCGAGGAAACGGAGCTGTTCATTGCCGGTATTCTCGATGAAGTGACTCATCGACATCGGCACGTAACCGACATCGCCGGCCTGGAAGTCGAATGTCCGTGCGTTGGCCTCTGCGGCGAACACCGTCATCCGGCTTTTACCGGAAATGTAATATTGCCACTCGTCCGCATTCGGATGCCAATGGATCTCGCGCATATGGCCGGGATCGACCTCCACCAGAGCTGCCGCGACGTCGGTGGCGATCGGGAAGTTGCGCGTATCGGCGATGCGCACGCGCCCGCCGGGCGAGGTGGTCGGCTGCTGTTCCATCAACTTGAACATCATGTTTTGTGGCACCGCCCCGAGCGGGTCCTTGATGCTGTCGGTGTTCAGAGGCGGTGGCGGCTCGGCCTGGAAGATGAACAACTCCTGCTTTGGAATATGATCGAACGCCTTTGCGTCGACGCCGAAATTCCTGGCCAGGACCTCACGGTCGGTATGCGCAAAGAGATCGGTGATGGCGAAGGTGGAGTCCTCGGAGAACTGGCCATCGGGAAACGCCAGCAGAAATTCGCAGCCGTCGTTGGCTAGTCCCTGGATCGAGTGGGGGATCCCGGATGGAAAGTACCAGAGATCGCCCTCCCGCACATCGGCGATGAAGTTGTGTCCGTCGTTGTCGACCGCGGTGATCCGCGCGTTTCCGGCGAGCATGAAGGCCCACTCGGCCTGCTTGTGCCAATGCAGCTCGCGCACCGCGCCCGACTTCAAGCGCATATTGACGCCGGCCATCGTGGTCGAGATCGGCAGCTCGCGCTGCGTCACCTCGCGCGACCAGCCGCCGTCACGCATCTTCACGTGCGCGTCGGCGAACGAGAATCGCAAATTCGGCAACGTGCCGTGATCGGTGGACGGCGGCCGCAGGATGTCGGGGTTTTGCCGCTCGCGATCGTGGTTGCGCGGACCGATGATCGGGGCGCCCTTGTTGCCGATAACAGGCTCGTTACTTTCACTGGCCATCGCAGCGTTGGTGCCCAAGGCGGCCGCGGCCGCAAGCAGGGTTCGTCGGCTCGGGAAATTCATGCGTTCACCACCGCTGGCCGAACGCGAGCCGGTTGTGAAAGTTCCTAGTGCGTACGTCACGCAAAGCTTATGGCGGCAGTTCTGCAACCTAACGGAGCGCTGCGGTTTGTCCCGCATTCGCAAGTCGGGAGCTGCGCCATGCCGCAGAAGTCGGACCTTGATCGCCGGGACTTCATTTCAATCGCAACCACCGGATTGGCGCTCGCGAGCATCAATGCAAGTCCGTCCGCGGCTGCGGAACCGAGTGAAGTCACGTCCGCTATGTCGCCGCAGCCGGCGCCGTCATTCGGCGCGGACGAGACGACTGCGGACATCATCGTCGACACATTGGTCGCCTGGGGCGCCACGCACGCATTCGGTGTCGTCGGCGACGGCATCAATTCGGTGATCGAGGCCCTGCGCAAGCGGCAGGACAAGATCCGTTACATCGGCGTGCGCCATGAAGAAGCCGCGGCTTTCATGGCCTCGGGCTTTGCCAAGCATACGGGGCAACTCGGCGTGTGCGTCGGCACCACGGGGCCAGGTGCGATTCATCTCCTCAACGGGCTTTACGATGCCGCCCTCGACGGCGCGCCGGTCGTGGCGCTGACCGGCCTGACCTTTCACGACCTCACCGGCCTGCGCTATCAGCAAAGCGTTGATACCGTCGGGCTGATGCGCGGCGTCGCGCTCTACAACGAGGAGGTGACCGGACCGGAGCATGCCGTGATCGTCGCAAACCGGGCCTGCAGAGCGGCGCTGGGTGAGCGTGGGGTGGCGCATCTGACCATCTCCAAGGACGTGCAGATGATGCGGCTTTCCGCCGGCAAGCGCTCGATGCGCAATCCGGGCGTTCGCACGTCCTCGTCCTGGACCACGCCGCTGGCAGCAGCGCCTGCCGATGAGGTTCGCGCCGCGGCCGACATTCTCAATTCCGGACGGCGGGTCGCCATTCTCGCCGGGCAGGGCGCGCTGCATGCTCGCGAGGAAGTGACGAGGCTTGCGGACGCGCTCGGCGCGCCGGTTGCAAAGTCGCTGCTGGGCAGGGCGGTGCTGGCCGATGATTCTCCATTGACCACGGGCGGGATCGGTGATCTCGGCACCGCACCGTCGTCATGGATCATGAAGAATTGTGACACGGTCTTGATCCTTGGTTCGACCATGCCATGGGAAGAGTACTATCCCTCGCCCGGGCAGGCGCGCGGTGTCCAAATCGATCTCAAGGCCGATCGCATCGGCCTGCGGTATCCCGTGGAAGTCGGTCTGGTGGCTGATGTCAAGGCAACGTTGATGACGCTGTTGCCGTTGATCACTCCCAAGCAGGACCGTTCGTTCCTTACTGAAGCGCAGCATCGCGTAGCCGATTGGAACACGCTGCTCGATAATGTCGAGGGCAGCGCGCGCAGCCCGTTGCGTCCACAGATGGTGGTGCGTGCGCTCAGCGACCTCCTGGCTGATGACGCGGTCATTTGCCTGGATTGCGGGGCGAACACGCATTTTGCGGCACGCTGCCTGCGCCTTAAGGAGAACCAGCGCCTGACCGGAACCGGCATGCTGGCCAGCATGGCACCCGGGCTGCCCTTTGCGATCGCGGCGCAATTGGCCTTTCCGAAACGGCAGGCGGTGACCGTGGTCGGCGACGGCGGATTTGCCATGCTGATGGCGGAGTTGTCGACCGCGGTCGCACAAAACCTGCCCGTCAAAATCATCCTTCTCAAGAACAACAGCCTTGCCGAGGTGAAATTCGAGCAGCAGGACATTGGCAACCCGCCCTTCGGTTGCGACCTACCGCCGATCGACTTCGTGGCGTTCGCGAAGGCCTGCGGCGCGGATGCATTCCGTTGCGAGAAGCCGGATGACATCGGGCCCGCGATCCGCGCAGCGCTGGCTTCATCGAAGCCGGTCCTGGTGGAGGCCGTGGTTGATGCGGAAGAGAAGCCGACCAAACCCAACGAACTGAAGGTCTCAAGCTCGGTTCGTCATGGCCGGGCTTGACCCGGCATCCACGTCTCTCTTCACGCGGAAAGCAAGACGTGGATGCCCGGCACCGGGCCGGGCATGACGAATTTGTGGGCCAACCGACCAGATAAGGCGCACCGATCCTGCAGCGCGATCCGCATATGCGATGGCCCTGCCGCTGCTGGGGAGAGGTGAACGGCCGCGGCAACCAAGTGAATCTAATCCTCTTGGCGCTTTGGCAGCGCCAGACCTTGCGATACCTCCGGCGCCTCTCAGGAGAAAGTGAAATCGGAGTCCGGATCACTCACCTCGTCCGGACTCGATTCGCAAAATTTGATCTTGAGATTGCCGTCCAGGACCTTCTCGCCACTAGGTCGGGTCTCGACCAGGCCGGCGCGTTCTGCAGCCGCCCAGACCTCTTGCTCCGTCGGGAAGCTGCGTGTCAGCCGCTCATTCTCTTCATACAGGGCGTAGGGCATGGCGCCCTCCTAACAAACCCCGTCCTTTTTCGAAGGCCGAAGACGGGGCTTCGAGCTACTCTCTTCGGCTGGATCTCTCCTTGCGAAATTTTCCAGGCTCCGGCGAACAATTCCGCCATCTGCCTCCTGTTCCCCGTGATGGATGCGGAACGGTTGCTCGGGGGCCGAATTATGGGGGCATGGCAACCACCACAATCACTGTTCTGGAAAAGCCCATCGCGCGTATCAAGGAGACGTGCGAGATGATGGGCATTGCGGAAAAATTCGACCAGGCCCTTCCGGACCTCGAGACCTATCTCGAAGGCGAGGTGGCGGCGGGGGAGACCAGCGAAACGCGGCTGACCTATAACGGGCTGGTGTTTCTGAAGCAGAACTTCGCCAAGCGCTAGACCGAAGCCCCCTGCCACGGAACGATGCCGGCAATTGCCGATTGACGCGGACACGCTTTTGCAAAGGAGTGTCCCATGGAATTGAACGGCAAGAAGATCGCCATTCTGGCAACCAACGGTTTCGAGCAGTCCGAGCTGGAGGTGCCCCGCGACAGGCTGAAGCAGGCCGGTGCCATCGTGGAGATCATCTCGCTTTCGGCCGGCGAGATCAAAGGCTGGGACATGAAGGACTGGGGGCGGCCGGTCAAGGTGGACAAGACGCTGGACCAGGCCTCGCCCTCCGACTACGAGGCGATCGTATTGCCGGGCGGTCAGATCAACCCGGACCTGCTGCGGGTCGAACCCAAGGCATTGAAGTTCATCAAGGACATTTTCGATGCCAAGAAGGTGGTCGCCGCCGTCTGCCACGCGCCCTGGCTGCTGATCGAAACCGGCATCGCGAAGGGACGGAGGATGACGTCGTACAAATCGATCAAGACCGATGTCGTGAATGCCGGTGCGAAGTGGGAGGATTCGCAGGTGGTCGTCGACCAGGGGGTGATCACCTCGCGTAATCCGGGCGATCTCGAAGCCTTTAGCAAGAAGATCATCGAAGAGCTTAGGGAAGGCCGCCACACCCAGCGTAGCGCCGCTTGATCATCGAACAGCCAGCCGGACGGCCCTGGAAGGCCAAGGGGTAGGGTTCGAAAGAGCCCGCCCCTTTTCACTCTATGCGTGCAAGGCGCACGACGCGTACCGAGGAACGAGGCGGTGCCGTGCCGGGTTGCCCTCGAACCCAGGAGGCGCACCCATGAGCAAAATCCGCAAAGTCAGGTTTCATCGTTTCGGCGCAAAGGATGTGCTGCAGCTCGAGGAGCTCGAGCAGTCGCAGCCGGATGCCGGGCAGCTCCTGGTCGTGGTGCGCGCGGCCAGCATCAACCCCGTCGATTTCAAGATCCGCCTGGGCAAATACCCATCCGTGCAAGAGGATCGTCTGCCATATACGCCGGGCCGCGACGTCTCTGGCGTGGTCGCGAAATGCGGCGCGCAGGCGACCCGCTTCAAGACCGGCGACGAGGTCTTCGGGTTGGTGCCGGTTTATGGCGGCGGCTATGCGCAGCAGGTCGTGTTGGATGAAAGGGCGGTTGCGGTGAAACCGTCCGGGCTGGACCACCTGTATGCCGCCGGCGTTCCGCTGGCGGGGCAGACCGCCTGGCAGGGACTGTTCCGGCATGGCGGCCTGAAGGCGGGACAATCTGTCTTGATCCACGGCGGTTCGGGCGGGGTTGGCCATTTCGCGGTGCAATTCGCCAAGGCACGCGGCGCGCGCGTGCTTACGACGGTCTCAACCGACAACGTCGAGTTTGCGCGCGGCCTCGGCGCCGATGTCGTCATCGATTACAAGAAGCAGCGTTTTGAGGAGGTCGCCTCCGACCTCGACATGGTGTTCGATCTGATCGACGGCGAAACGCGCGAGCGTTCCTGGCAGTTGCTGAAGAAAGGCGGGGTGCTGGTTTCGACCTTGACCGAGGCCTCGCAGGAGAAGGCGAGAGAACGCGGTGTGCGTGCGCTGCGCTATACGGTGGAAGCCAATGGCGATGAGCTTGCCGAAATCGCCGCGCTCATCGAGGCCGGAAAGGTCAAGCCTCATGTCCAAAAGACGTTCCCGCTCGATGCCGCGGCTGACGCCATGGGCTCGGTCGAGCAGGGGCATTCAGTTGGGAAGGTCGTGCTGAGCCTCGCGTGAGAACCGGACAAGCGACGCGCACGTTCTTTCTTCCGGGCATCAAAGGAGATCGTAAAATGGGTCTTGCTCAATATGCGATCGTCGCGGTGGGAGACCAATGGGGTGTCCTCCATGACGGCGACATCAAGGGCGAATATGCCACCAAGGAATCGGCTTTCGAATCCGCCGCGGCCGCGGCCTCGCTTGCGATCCGCCAAGGGCATGAAGTGCATTTGAGCGTGCCCGGAGGTGAGCAGGATAAGGCAAACCGGCAGCAGCTTTAGCGCGCGATGGAGAATTCGTTCCAAGCAAGTGTCGTTTTATTTGCATCAGCGCGGTAAATTAGGTTAGCGACGATGCGCCGCCTCTGGAGCAGACTCTGTGGAAGTCTCGAAGCAGGAGGCTTCCATGATGAGGAGAAACAGGCGCAAGCCCACGGCTTCGTTCGACGAGCGCCTGCAAAGGGCCGCCGATGACGCGCGCCAGGCTGCCGAGAAACTTCCGCAAGGGCCAGAGCGCGATATGCTGTTGAACAAGGCGAGTCAAGCGGAGACCGCCGTTCGCATCAATCGATGGTTGAGCTCCCCGGGGCTGCAGTCGCCGCGGTAAGGACGATTGGTGGGAATCCGCCGAGGCGGATTTGGGGCCTGGAGCCATGCGGCTTGCTTGCACCGGCATGGACGCGTGAGTCCGTCAAGACAAAGGGCGATGCCGCGGCGCGCAATTGGCCTTAAGAGGCGCAGCCATCTCGATCGGCCATCATTTACCGGGGAAAGTCGATAGCAGCTCCGCCGACGGTCCCAGCGTTCAAGGGGCCGAACGCCGAGACCGCCATTCCACACGGAGTGCTCCCGACGTGACAGGGGGGATCGGCGCCGGAAGCATTATCAAGACTCTCGGTCGGCCAGATGGTTCCTCGAGTCTGCCCAATCAATGGCCCGGCTTTAACCCGTGACGGCAGGAACCAGCCCGCGCCGGTGAGATTGGTGTCACGTGAACCTTATCCAGGAGACGCCATGAGCCGCGAGAAGCCGACCGACGATCCCCGGGAAAAGACAGACAAGCGTTCGTTCAAGCAGACCGATGAGCCTTGGAAGAAGCCGCTGGAAAAGGAACAGAGCACAAGCGTGCGGAAATCCGATCTCGAGAAGTGGCGGGAGACCGACACGCATTGAGGGCTCGCTAGCGATCGGTCATGAGCTCAAACAGCGTGATCCGATAGTCCTGGTCCAGGACGTGTAGTACATCGAGTGGCGAAGACGTCCGGTCCGGCCGGTGCCAGGACAATTCGAATGCGTAATCCGTCTGGTTCGAGTTTGAATGATGTTTCTGGCCCTGGAAGTGGGCGCGATATTTCATAGGCTCGACCAGATTTGACACCCGCTCAACGACATTCCAGTTCGTCTCGCAGGTCACGACCAGACGGGCGTGATGTTCGCGCGGAATTGCGCCATCCACCCATTTCAGGATCCAAAGCGTGAGCACCGCGAGCACTGTCGCGGCCGTTCCCAGCAGCAACTGTCCGCCGCCGAGGCAGAGGCCAATCACCGTCATCAGCCACAGGGTCGCGGCGGTCGTGACGCCGGTGATCAGATCGCCCCTCTTGAGGATGGCGCCGCCGCCGATGAATCCGACGCCGGTCAGTATCCCCAAGGGAAGCCGCATCAGATCCATGATCGCAAAGGACTGCGGTGTCTTGCCGCTCACCGATAGCAGAATATTGGCCTGGATCATGGCGACCGAGGCCGCCAGCCCGACAAGGATCGTGGTCCGGAAGCCGGCCGCGTGACCCCGCGCGCCGCGGTTGAAGCCGATGATCGCTCCCGCCAGCATGGTCAGCGCCAGCCGGACTGCAATGTCGGTCCACGATGGTTGCAGTGGTATGTTCATCGCAGCATCCAGAACCACCGGTGCGGCAACGGGTCGCTCAGTCCGGGCCGATCGCCTCCGGGCGACTGAAAACCTCGAACGCGGAGCCGCGCGCAATGCCGACAAGACACATGCCGCAGGCCGTTGCCGTTCGCACCGCAAGCGCGGTCGGTGCCGAAATCGCGATCAGCACGCCGGCCCCGATCGCCGCCGCCTTTTGCACCATCTCCACGGAGACACGGCTGGTCAGGACGATGGCACCTGTGCTGCCATCGCGATTGTCGGTGGCGAGCGCACCCGCAAGCTTGTCCAGCGCATTGTGGCGGCCGACGTCTTCGCGCAGCGCGACCAACCGGCCCTCGGGCAGGTAAAAGCCTGCGGCATGCGTCGCTCGCGTCGCCATGTTGAGGCTCTGCGCCAGCGTCAGCATCTCGACGGCGTGGCTGACCTGGCGCCGCGTCAAGGTCATAGCGTGACGCAATTCCGGAATCGGGCGCGCCGCCTCGCTCAGGCTCTCGATCCCGCAAAGTCCGCAGCCGGTCGGGCCGACAAGACGTCGTCGCCTCGACTGCAGCTTTCGTTCGCTCTCCGTGGCAAGCCACATCCGCAGCTCGACGCCGTCGGCGTGCGGAACGATATCCAGGTCCTCGATCTCGGCGGGGCTGGCGATGATGCCTTCGGTCAGGCTGAAGCCGATCGCGAGATCAGTCAGGTTCGCGGGCGTCGCCATCACCACCGCGGTCGTCGTGCCGTGGTAGACGAAGGCAACCGGACATTCCTCGGCGACGGTCCGGGCGCCGGGCTTGCGGAGGTGATCTACTCTCGACATGTCGACCGCTGCCGGCGGCAGCCTTACCGCGTCGCGCTGACCGAACTGCGAGCCATGCAATGCTTTTCTCCTTGTGACGCTCATTCGACGCGCGGGCGCGCGCAAGGTTCCGTCTGCTGCGGGAACTTCGTGCCGAATCGCCGGTTTCTGCTGCAGCCGAAAATTCGTGTCCTCGCACCAAATCGAAGGAGACGTTATGAGAGCGACAGCGATTTCACTCGCGGCATTGCTGACGCTGGCTGGCGGCCTGGCCCTGGCGCAATCGCAGATTCCGAGCGGGCGAGGCTCGGTGACCGGCGACCCTGCGGCAAGCTCGGCAACGCCCGTCACTTCGCCGACCACCGGAAGCGCCGCGAAATCGAGCCGGAGCGATAGCGGCACCTCGACGTCGGGCGGCAGCGACGCCAATGGCGATCAGGGCAGGGACACAATGCCACAGACGCGCAATCGCCCGACCATTCCGCTCGACGAGCAGAACAAGCCCGCTGTCGGGCGTTAGAGGATGATGCGGAGAAGCGCACAGCGGTTCTTCCCAATCAGATCAGGCTTAAACGGAGGTGCGATCACGATCATCGCGCGCGAGCAGCTATTCGTCGCCCAGCCCAGCCTCGGCGTCTTCCAGGGCCGCGCGAAGCGTCGATAGCTGTTCGGCCACGAACGCACGCACGGTTTCGCTATCAGGTGATGCCAGGTAGCGCTGCAGCAGAGCGATCGCGGACCTGTGTTCGGCGACCTCGACGGTGTAGAAATTGCGAACGTAGTCCGGCCCGTCGAAGGTCTGCAAAGCTGTCAATCGATCTGCGCGCCTCGGCCTCGCTTGGCAGTCAAACGCGGGATCGGTGTTCACCTCTTCCTGAATCTTGGTGAGCGCTTTGTCACGCTTCTGTGCGGCATCGGCGTGTGCAAGTGCAAAAGCCCTGATCTCCTCGTTGCCCCGTGCATCTGCACTCTCGATCGCGTCCTGCTGGAACCGGTCGAACTCGTAGAGTTCTCCAATCACCTCCGCCGCGGCCGGCGTCGCTTCCGCAGCAAAAGCGGCGTCACTCTCGGCGCGGCTTGTCGCAAGCACGGTGGCACCGGCAAGGAAAAGAAGCGCGAAAGGGATCTTGAACATCCGAATCAACCGGAGGCGTCGCCGCAGGTTCCGGTGCATTACGATCGCGTAAGGGATGGTTGAGGTTGCGAGGTTCGTTACCACCTCTTTGTCTATGAAACAGTCAGACATATTCCGAGAGAACGCCGAAAACTGCCTGCAGCTTGCGGAACGCGCGGAGGGCCGGCCGGCATATAGACGCTATATGCGCATGGCGCAGGCATGGACGGCCTTGGCAGATGAGCAGGATTGGTTGGACGGAGAGATTCCTCCGCTGCCTCCCGGTCCGAAGGAGGCCGCATGACGGGAGTACGGCGCGCCCTTATAGGCTTCATGATTGCGTTCGGCATTTCCGCGGCGATCGCGGCGGTGACGACGATCAGGCAAGTGCACATGGCCTCATCATCGGCATCGCCGCCGGTCACGCGGATCTAGCTCGGCTCATCGCCGGGGGCAGTAAGCCGCGGGATCGGATGACCGGCGCGAGCTTTCCTTGACGGCGCATACGGCGCATACCAGGTGGTTGCGCTGCGGCGCGCCGTGCGACCCGGTCGGCTATAGGAACTAAGGCCGCGACTCCAGAATTGGGTGGCGACAATCCCTTCTGGAGGACCAAGATGCGTAAGTTAATTGTTTCGGCTGCGGTTGCCACGATGCTTGCCGTGCCTGCGGTTCTCGCCCAATCGGTGGGCGAAAAGACCGGCGTCAATTCCGTGCTCGGTGTCAGCCCTAGCACGGATGATTTCGTCAAGGAGGTCGCGAACAGCGACATGCTCGAAATCGCAACGGCCAAGATCGCAGAGGATAAGGGCAACGCCGACGAAAAGAAGTTCGCGCAGCAGATGATCACCGATCACACCAAGACCACGTCCGAGCTGAAGGGACTGGTCAACAGCGGCGACGTCAAGGCGCAGATCCCGGGCGCGATGGATTCGTCCTACCAGAAGAAGCTCGACAAGCTGCGCGACACCAAGCCTGCCGATTTCGCCAATGAATATGATTCGATGCAGGTGAGCGCGCACAAGGACGCGGTGTCGCTGTTCCAGCGCTACTCGAAATCCGGCGACAATGCCAAGCTGAAGGACTGGGCCGGCAAGACGCTTCCGACCCTTCAGCATCATCTCGACATGGCCGAGGCGCTGGACAACAAGAAGCGGGATTGATTGGCGGTTCAGGCGGCGGGTAATCCTGCGCGCGGATACGATAGAGCATGAGTGATCCTGACGTCCGCAAGGGCATGCCGCCCGTCAAACTGTCGCGTGAGGAATTCGAGCGTCGTTATCGGCGCCGTTTCATCGACCCGGTGTTTGGTCCTCTGCAACACGAGCTTGATGCAATCATTGCTGCGGCCTGGGACGCCTACAGCCATTCGCGCAAGGCGCCGGTCACGCGCAGGGCCGGACCCGGCTTTGCCGATCCGGATTACGAAATCGCGGTGGATTGGCTCGCCGCGCGAGAAGCTGTGCTGGAAGCGCAGCGGCGGCACGATGACTTGCACGAAAATCCACGCATTCTGCTCATCAACGGCTCCTCGCGCAGCGAGCACACTTGTCCGGGCGAGATGTCGAAGACGTGGCGACTGGTGAAATTCGCCGAGCCCGTGTTCAACGAAATGGGTTTTGCGACCGACATCCTGGATCTGTCGCGTCTTGCGTCCGAGTTCGGGAAGCAGATTCATCCCTGCAAGTCCTGTGTCGCAACCTCGATGGCGCTGTGTCACTGGCCCTGCAGTTGCTATCCGAACTACTCGCTGGGCCAGACCGACGACTGGATGAGCGAAATCTATCCGCTGTGGGTCGCCGCCCACGGCATCCTGCTTGTCGCGCCCGTGAACTGGTATCACGCACCGGCCGGATTGAAATCCATGATGGATCGGCTGGTTTGCGCAGACGGAGGTAACCCGGATCCTTCTTCGACGCATGGCAAGCATGCCGGGGAGGCGAAGGCGCTGGAGCTGAAGGGCTGGCCCTATCCGCGACACCTTGCGGGACGTTACTTTGGCATCGTCGCCCACGGCGATGCTGTCGGGGCGGAGACGCTGCGCCGATCGTTGTCCGATTGGCTGACCGACATGGGGTTGATCTCGGCAGGCCGTACGGCCGAGGTCGATGGCTATATCGGCTACATGCAGCCCTATGCGACGTCGCACCAGGCGCTGGACGAGGATGAGGTATTCCAGCAGGAGGTGCAGAACGTCGCCCGCGCCCTCGGCGGGGCGGTGCAACTGCATCGCGGCGGCAAGCTCGACAATCCGGACGCGGGTCTGCTCGATCCCGCGCAAAAATGACGATCAGGGCTGACCGGAGCCGCCGGCCGAGCCGTAAATTTGGCCGTTGGCGTAGCTCGCATCGGCCGCGGCGAGCTGCACATAGATCGAGCCAAGCTCGGCGGGTTGCCCCGGACGCCCGAGCGGCGTCTGACCGCCGAATTTTTCCAGCTTCTCCATTGGAGCGCCTCCGGACACCTGCAGCGGTGTCCAGATCGGCCCCGGCGCCACGCCATTGACGCGGATGCCCTTAGGGCCGAGCTGCTTGGCGAGGGACTTGACGTAGTTCATCGTGGCAGCCTTGGTCTGCGCGTAGTCGTAGATATCAGGTGACGGATCATAGGCCTGCTCGGATGTCGTGCCGATGATCACGGAGCCGGGCTTCAGGTGCGGCAGCGCCGCTTTGATAATCCAGAAGGGCGCGTAGATGTTGGTCTTCATCGTCGCATCGAAATCCTCGGTCGTGAGATCGAGGATCGACGCGCGCGCCTGCTGCCGGGCAGCATTGTTGACGACGATGTCGAGGCCGCCGAGCCCGTCGACCGCACGCCGCACCAGTTCCTGGCAGAATTGCTCAGCCCTGATGTCGCCGGGAATGGCGAGGCCATTGCGCTCTTCGGCGCGGATCAATGCGATCACCTCCTGGGCATCCGGCTCTTCGGTCGGGTAATAGTTGATGGCGACGTCGGCTCCCTCGCGCGCAAAGGCAATCGCGGCGGCGCGTCCCATTCCGGAATCGCCGCCGGTGATCAGCGCCTTGCGGCCGGCCAGCCGGCCGGAGCCGCGGTAGCTGTATTCGCCATGGTCGGGGCGCGGATCCATCTGGCTGGCGAGGCCGGGCCACGGCTGTGACTGTCGCTTGAACGGCGGCTTCGGGTATTTGTCGGTTGGATTGCTGAGTTCCTGGGCGGCCATTCCTTGGTCTCCCTTCGCGCTTGGAGAAAGAGCGGAAGCAGCCGCCAACGTCGCGCCGCCGCCCACGACCTGTCGGCGGGACACTGAGGGATACGCGCTGCGTGCCATTCGCTTCTCCATCTGTTGAGGGGATCAACAGGCTAAGCCGCCGAACGTTTCGGTTGCAGACGTAAAGGTCGGCAGATTGCTGCGAAGCAAAAACGTGACGCGGCTCACGCCGCGATGACGCACTTTGGCGCGCGGAGCGCCAAAAGAAGCTGTTGATCGTGGTGCTCTGGTACGATGGGCGGCGGTCGATTTGCTCAGCGCCGCTTGCTCGCTGCCTGCAGATTTGATGGTCTCTCTTGCGATACGCCTGGACCGCCGTGGATTTCGCCATTCGCCGCGTTTTCGTAGAACGCGATCCAGTGCAAGCCTCATGTAGGTCAGCGTGTTTGATCAATCCTGTCTTCGATCATCTCCCCGTTCTTCTTGCCTTTATTTCGAGCTTTGATCATTCCGCGTTGCTAGCCATTCGGTGACGGCCAGCACGTTGTCGACCTGCACCGCCTTCTTCATCAGCGCGTCGCGCTCTTTCCCCGGAGGCATCCGACGCGCGGTCGCCCGCGCGTTGTCCGCGTATCTCTCCAGGCGCATTTCGAAAGACTCGGTGGGCCGAGACCTGTTTCTCTTCTTTTTTTGCATAGGTTGTACCCGGCGTGATTGATAGCCGGGCATGCTAGGCACTCCGGAGGTATCCGTCGTTAACCTATGACAGGGGTAGGTGCGGGAACGTTTGCCGGCGTGCAGCGTAAGCATAGGACTTCCGGCGCCGCCTTCTCTCTCAGGTGCGATGGCGCAGTTCCGATCAAAGCGGCCAATCAAGAGAACGTCGCCGGGGTCAGGGAGGAGAGAATGCCGCTCTATCATTTCGATCTCGTGAATACAAAGACCATCCTGGATGAGGGCGGCGCAGAGCTGCATGACGACATCGAGGCGCTGGACTCCGCGGATGACATCGCGCGGCGGATATTGGACGAGCGGCCCGAGTTGAAAGGCCGGCACTATTTCATTCTCGTCACCAACGAGGATGGCGAAGAGGTCTTTCGACTACCGCTCGAGATCATTCATTAGAGAGTCATCGAGGAAAAGGCGAAGCGATGAAGAAATCCGGTCAAGGAATTGTCCGCGATAAGGCGGAAGAACAGCCGGCTGACAAGAAGCGCGCGCAGACGGTCCACAAGGCCAATCCGCAAAAGTCGGTCTCGCGCGAAGCGACGCGCGATCCAAAATTGAATGATGCTGAGAAGACGCCCGGATCCGGCATGACGGCGGACGAAAGCGGAGATGCCCCGACGGGCTGAGCGTATTAGGGCAGGCGACCCTGACCGAACAGCAGTGATAATTCTATGGTGCGAGCTTGGCGGTAGCGTTGAAAGGCGGCAATGGCCCGGTTGGCCAATGCGAGTTTGTTGCGCTGACCCTGGCCGATCATGAATTGGACCTTGTCCGCCAGGAAGCCGACCGCTTCCGCAGGATCGTCGATTTCGCCGGAACGCGCGAGGAAGTTGAACGCGATCTGGACCGCCTCCTCCAATAGCAGAGGAGCGTCGTGGTCGTTGAACCAGGCGGACATGACAGTCTTCCGGATTTCCGGTCTCTCGCGAACCGCGAACTCCGCCCAACAAGCATTGGTTCCTAAATTCATGCGATGATCGTGAAAGCGGCCCGGAACCGGCGGCACTGCGCCTCGTTGCTCGAATCAATGATTTGCATGGAGGCTGCAATGAGTATCGACGAACGCGAAACCGGCAATCTGATCGGCAGCGACAAGGTCGAGGGGACCGCCGTGTACGGCGCCGACGACAGCAGGATCGGCGCGATCGAACGAGTGATGATCGACAAGGTCAGCGGGAGGGTGTCTTACGCGGTGCTCGGGTTCGGCGGTTTTCTGGGGCTTGGAAACGATCATTATCCCCTGCCATGGCAGTCGCTCAAATACGATACGCGGCTTGGCGGCTATGTCACCGGCATCACCGAGCAGCAGTTGCGCGGCGCGCCGAAGTATAGCGAGGGCAGCGATTGGAACTGGAGCGATGCCGCGAGGAACAGGGCGCTCAACGCCTATTATGGCGTGCCAGTGGCCTGATGGCGGGCTTGTGCGCCGGCGCATCGGGAATGCGAGATTGGCGACGCGCCGCTTCGAGAGCACTCATCGCGACTGTCTCGTCGGTCTTGAGACCGCTCGATGGACGAGAGGTCGCCCACAAAGCTCGACGACGGACAACGGGCGCCGCTAGGAACGATCGCCGCCGCGCAACGTCGTCTTTGCGCAACCGGCTTCATCCTCCCGGACGCCGGTTGCATCCAAAGACGACGGCTCCGGCGCTTCACGCCGGAGCCGTCAGTCTGGGCTCGCGAATGAAAAAGGCCGCCGATGGGCGGCCTCCTCGAAGGCTTTCGCGTAAGGGAGCCTTACCAGGATTCCCAATTATCGCCACGCCAATAGCCACGGCCCTCATGCTCGCGGAAAACGTAATGCTCGTTGGGGCCCCACCGCCAATCATCATCATGGATGATGACCCTCGCATCCGGCGGATAGCGATAGGTTTCATGCGTGTGCCAGCACACGTTGCCGCTGCAGGCGATCGCGGCTGACGCGCTTACGCTCGAGATGGCCAGCAACCCCGCAACCGCTGCCGCGCTTGCAAGGGTCTTGCCTACCAGCTTCATGTTGTCCTCCTTCTCCTGATCATTGCCCGCTGGCCAACACGACAGACATGCTTTCGTTCCGGCGCAGAAATGACCGCGCGAGGGAACTGGGGCGAAGCCGCGGCTCTGGCTTGCGAGGGTTAGACCAACGCGCGCAGCGCAGCGATCAATCCTGTCGGCTCAATCGGTTTCTCCAGCCGCAAGATATTTTCAAACTCGCTGGGAATGTGCGGACGCCCGAAGCCGGTGGCAAAGAGGAAAGGGATGTCCCGTTCGGCCAGCGCGCTGCAGATGGCGAACACGTTGTCTCCACCGAGACCAATGTCGAGGACGGCGCAATCGATTTGCGACTCCGCCTCGATCGTGCAAAGCCCTTGGGCCAATGTGGGTACGGGTCCAAGCACCTGCGCGCGCTCTTGGACCAGCAGGCGCTTCAAATCATCGGCGAGGAAATACTCGTCCTCCACGACGAGGATCCGCCGTCCGGCGAGCACGCCTTCAGTCGCATTGCCCATGCAGGATCTAACCACGGAATTCATAGAACCAGGGAACTTCAATCGCGGGGACTAACATAGGTTATTGAATTTGGTTCCCCACGCGCTGGATTAACGCTTGGGGAGACGACCCTTGAGTTCACTTATTCGAAAATTGGAACATTTCGCGCGGCTCTCCGAGGCCGATCGAGCCATCCTCGATCGCGCAGGGTCCGAGCGCGTCCGCAAGTTCGGGCCGCGTGTCGACATCGCGCGGGAGGGAGACAGGCCGAAGGACGTTCACTTGGTTCTTTCGGGGTGGGCCTGCCGCTACAAGCAGCTCGAGGACGGGCGCCGGCAGGTGGTCTCCTTCTTCCTGCCGGGCGATCTTTGCGATCTCAACATTTTCATCCTGCGAGAAATGGACCACTCGATCGGCACTATAACGTCGGTCAACATCGCTGACCTGTCGCGCGAGTTCTTTGACGAGATCAGCACGCGCTATCCGCGCATCATCGCCGCGTTGTGGTGGGAGAGCCTGGTCAACGCGGCAATCCAACGCGAGTGGACCATGAATCTCGGCCAGCGCACCGCGTCCGAGCGGATGGCGCATCTATTGTGCGAGTTGTTCTTTCGGTTGAGGGTGGCCGGGCTCACGCACGAGGACAGTTGCGAGTTTCCTCTGACCCAGGCGGATCTCGCCGATGCCACCGGGCTTTCGAAGGTGCATGTCAATCGCACGCTGCAGGAACTACGCTCGACTGGACTCATTGTGCTCAAGGGAAAGACGCTGGTCGTGCCCAACCTTGAGCGGCTGATGAATGCAGGCCTGTTCAATGCCAAC
The DNA here is from genome assembly GCF_045571435.1 of Bradyrhizobium sp. STM 3562. Lineage (NCBI taxonomy): Bacteria > Pseudomonadati > Pseudomonadota > Alphaproteobacteria > Hyphomicrobiales > Nitrobacteraceae > Bradyrhizobium > Bradyrhizobium sp. STM 3562. Next base: position 6,656,922 of record NZ_CP120694.1, on the reverse strand, counting down.
TACCTGCATCTGGAACGCGAGGGACGCCAGCTTGATGCTAACGACTGATGGCGCCTCGGTGCGACCGGGGATTGAGCCGCCGAGAAAGAACGGCCGATGATGGTGAACGGCGAGACCGTTAGCAGAGCGGCGTTCGAACGTGAAGTCGCCGACCGCTTTGGCCTGCTGCCGAATCTTTTCCGTTCCGCGCCTGCAGCGCCCGGCCTGATCGAAGAGATATGGATCTTTGGCAAATCCGCCTATCTCGACAATCCCTTGCCGTCGCTGCTGAAGGAGCGTTTGTTCGTCCATCTCTCCCGCTTCTGCGGAGTGCCGTACTGCCTCGCGCGGCACATCGGCTTTCTGCTGGGGAAGGGACGACCCGCAGGCGACGCAAGGGCGGCGCCGGAAACCCTGCAAGAGGCCGGCGAGCTCTTGGCCCGTCCCCTGCCGAATGCGGGAACACTCGACCAGGCTCTGGTGCGCTTGGAAGCGCTGCGTCAGCCCGCGGAAAGTCCGGCTCCGCGCTCGCAGATGGAGGCTGATCTGTTCGACGCGGCGAGCGTCTTGTTCGTTGCGCCCCGCCAGTCCGAGCGGGCTCGGCTCGCCATTCGTAACGCCTGGGGCGATACCAAGCTCGAACTGCTCACCGTGCTGCTCGCTTTCATTCGTATGATCCATTACTGGAGCGAAACGCACCCCGATCTCGGCTACGAGCCCGACATTACGGCCCTGCTGCGTGAACACCCCGAACTCGCGGCACTGATGCCGGACGCAAATGAGGCCCAACGCGCGCAGGAAACCATACGGCGTATCAGCAGCGATGGCCCGAACGTCGCGCCGAGTAGAGTCGATGAAGATCAGAACGCGCGGCTCTTGAGCGAATTGCAGCACCGGACACGCAATACGTTGGCCGTGATTCGATCCATCGTGCGTCGCACCGCGGAAACCAGCGAGACCACCGAGGATTTCGCCAACCATTTGGATGGACGAATCGGCGCGATATCGCGCGTCCAGCTCGCGGTCGCCCGCGATCCGCTTGCCGGCTTCGATCTCGCCGCGTTGCTCTCTGACGAATTGTGCGCCTGCGCGGCCCGCGAGGGCGAGCAATTCGAGCTGAGCGGACCTCAGGTGCACTTAAATCCCAAGGCCGCCGAGAACATTGGGCTGGCGATCCACGAACTCGCAACCAACGCGGTCAAGCACGGCGCCTTCACCGCGCAGCGCGGACGCATCGAGGTCAATTGGTGGACGCAGCAGCGGGCCGATAGCGAGTGGCTGTGCCTGCACTGGAAAGAGAGTGGAATGGCAGGCCGGCCCGTGAAACAGACACGAGAAGGGTTCGGTTCGATCCTGCTGCAGCAGATGTTGCAATACGATCTCGGCGCCGAGGTGACGCAGGCCTTTGAGCCGAGCGGCTACCGCTGCGAAATCGCGTTTCCGCTGCGGCGAAACAGATCGACATGATCTTCCGCCTCGCACTAAGTAGGAACTGCGCGACCGTGCTTTCGTTAGCGTCGGTCAATTCGGCTTTGGGATTCCAAGATGCGCGCTGAATCCGTTGTCGAGGGGCCCGAACGGGTATTTGTCCTGATCCTTGACCAGGGTGAGGAGGCATTCAAGACCATTGCGGATTTCGCGAACAAGGAGCGCATCACGGGTGCGTCCGTCGCGGCCATCGGAGCGTTTGAGCAGGCCGACCTCGGATGGTTCGATCTCGAAGCCAGGACTTACAGGCCGATCACCGTCGACGAGCAATGCGAGGTTCTCAGTCTCCTGGGCGATGTTGCGGAAGGTGATGACGGCAAGGCAAGCCTGCATCTTCATGCCGTGCTGGGATTGCGGGACGGCCGCGTCCGCGGCGGCCACTTGATGTCGGGTGTGGTGCGGCCGACGCTTGAAGTCACCATCAGGGAAACGGTGCAATATCTGCGCCGCAAGAAGCGTGCCGATCTCGGCATCGCTTTAATCAACATATAGAGATAGCGGCGCCATTCCGCCCGTAGGAACCATTGTACCTTGCCTCGCGTTGAGGGTCATAGGGCCGCCGCATGATCCATCGCCGCAAATTCCTGGTCTCGACAGCGATTTGGCTTGCCGGAACGTCGCTGACGCGCGCGACCATCATCAGCACTGACATGCCTTGGGAGCCTTTCCCGTCATCGGCACCGCACATGGAACGGCCGGGCCCGTGGCAATTCTTTACCGCGGACGAGGCGAAGGCGATGGAAGCGATCGTCGATCGCATCATTCCGCCCGATCCGGAGACGCCTGGTGGAAAAGACGCGGGATGCGCGGTCTTCATCGACCGGCAATTGAAGGGACCGTATGGATCGTCCGAAGGGCTCTACATGCGCGGGCCCTTCGTCAAGGGCACGAAAGAGCAGGGCCCGCAGTCCTCGCTGACGCCCGCCGAACTGTACCGCAAGGGATTGGCCGCGCTCGACGCGTATTGCAGGACCAACCGCGGCGGCAAGGCATTTGCGGACCTTTCCAGCGACGAGCAGGATGATGTCCTGAAGCAAATCGAAGCCGGCAAGATCAAGTTCGAGGAGGTCGATGCGGAGGGCTTCTTCAGCGCGCTTCTGCAAAATGTTCCCGAAGGGTTTTTCTCCGATCCGATCCATGGCGGCAATCGCGACATGGTCGGCTGGAAGATGATTGGATTTCCCGGAATTCGTTACGATTACCGTGATTGGGTCAACCGCCACAACGAGCGCTATCCTTATCCGCCCGTCAGCATCGGCGGGCGAAGCGACTGGACTCCACGCAAAGGCTGAATGCTGCAATGGCCCGCAAGCTGCCGGCAAAGGACGTGGCAATCATAGGACTCGGCTGGACCGGGTCCATCATGGCCTACGAACTCGCCGATGCGGGGCTCGAGGTGGTCGCGATCGAGCGCGGTCCATGGCGCAACACGCCGACCGATTTCCCACCCAACTTCGCGCCCGACGAACTGCGCTACAGGATTCGCCACGAGCTCTTCCTGCGTCCCGAGCAGACCACGTTCACGTTTCGCAACAAGATGAATCAGACGGCGCTGCCGATCCGCACCTGGGGCGCGTTCATGCCGCCCAACGGCGTCGGAGGCGGTGGCGTGCATTGGAACGCCGAAACCTGGCGGTTCCTGCCGTCCGACTTCGAGCTGCGCACGCATCTGACTCAGCGCTATGGCGCAGGCTTTCTGCCTGAGGATATGACCATTCAGGATTGGGGCGTCACTTACGACGAGATCGAGCCCTATTACGACCGCTTCGAATATCTTTGTGGCACATCGGGGCAGGCCGGCAATATCAAGGGCAAGATCATCGACGGCGGCAATCCTTTTGAGGGCCCGCGCTCGCGCCCCTATCCCACGCCGGCCCAGGATCAGCCGTTCAGCCACACGCTCTTCGCCAAGGCGGCGCGTGATCTCGGCTATAAGCCGTTTCCGCAGCCCTCGGGAAATCTGTCCCGACCCTATCAAAATCCGCTCGGCGTCCGGCTTGGCCCGTGCACCTTCTGCGGCTTCTGCGAATGGTTCGGCTGCGGCAATTATTCCAAGGCATCGCCCCAGACGACGATCCTGCCGGCGCTGCTGCGCAAGCCGACCTTTTCGGCGCGCGACAACAGCGAGGTCACGCGCATCAACCTCGATAGCACCGGCAAGCGCGCCACCGGCGTCACCTTCGTCGATGCCGAGGGCAACGAATGGGAGCAGCCGGCCGATCTCGTCATTCTCTCGGCCTATACGATCTTCAACGTCCAACTCTTGCTGCTCTCGGGCATCGGCAAGCCCTACGATCCTGTCGCCAACACCGGCGTGATCGGGCGTAATTTCTCTCACCAGACGATCTCGAGCGTCGACAGCTTCTTCGAGCCCGGCAAGTTCATCTTCAACCCCTTCATCGCATCCGGCGCGATCGGGATGTGTATCGACGAGTTCAACGGCGACAATTTCGATCACGGGCCGCACGGCTTCGTCGGCGGCGCTTACATGGGCCAGGTGCAGACCAACGGCCGCCCTATCGAGACCACGCCGGTGCCGCCGGGCACGCCGCGCTGGGGGGCTGCGTGGAAGAAGGCGGTCAAGGAAAATTACCTGAGCGCGCTGAAGCCGGGCACCGGCGTGCATGGCAGCATGTATAGCTATCGCGACGTCTACATGGATCTCGATCCCACCTACAAGGATCGCTTCGGCCGGCCGCTGGCGCGCATCACGATGGATTTCCATGACAACGAGATCAAGCAGAACGCCTTCCTGACCGATAAATTTGCGGAAATCTTCCAGGCGATGGGCGCCAAGCAGGTGGTCAAGCACTATCGCAAGGGTCCTTACGACGTCACGCAATATCAAACGACCCATCTGTGCGGCGGTGCCGTCATGGGCACCGATCGCAACACCAGCGCCATCAACCGCTATCTGCAGTGCTGGGATGTGCCAAACCTGTTCGTGACCGGCGCCAGCGGTTTCCCGCAAAACGCCGGCTACAATCCGACCGGCACGCTCGCGGCACTTGCCTTCTGGGCGGCGAATGCCGTTCGCACCCACTATCTGAAAAATCCCGGGCAGTTGATCAATGCGTAAGCGGTCGACGATTGCGATCGCCTTGTTTGCGCTGACCGCAACTGTCGGCGCGAGCCGCAGCGCCAGCCTGCAGGATTTTGCTGAGATCGAGCGCGGCCGCTATCTCGCCAATGCGGCGGATTGCGCCAGTTGTCACACCGTTCCAGGCAGCAATCAGCCTTTTGCCGGTGGACGGCCGATTGAGACGCCGTTCGGCAATCTGGTTTCCCCGAACATCACGCCGGACCGCGACACAGGCATCGGCACCTGGACCGACGAGGAATTCGACGCCGCAGTGCGGGGAGGGCGGCAGCGCGGTGGGGCGCGGCTCTACCCCGCAATGCCGTTTCCCTACTACAGCCGCATGTCGCGCGAGGACGTGAAAGCTATCCGCGCCTATCTCAGCACGGTCCCGCCGGTCCACAATGCGGTAACATCGGACACACTGCCGTTCCCGTTCGATCTGCGCTCCTCCATGATCGTGTGGGACCGGCTCTATTTCAAACCCGGCGAGTTCCGCCCCGACCCTTCGAAATCGGCGGAGTGGAATCGCGGCGCCTATCTCGTGGAAGGACCGGCGCATTGCGGGGCTTGTCATACGCCGAAGACTCTGCTCGGCGGAGACAAGAGTTCGGACGCGCTGCGCGGTTACACCTTGCAGGGCTGGGTCGCCCCCGACATCACCAGCGGACAGGGGCCGCTCGGCGATTGGTCGGTCGATGACATCGCCGAATATCTGAAAACCGGCCATAACAAATACGCCGCCGCCGCCGGCCTGATGGCGGAGGTCGTTCAGCTCTCGACTTCGAACATGACCGAGGAGGACGTGCGCGCGATGGCGGTGTATCTGAAGGACATTCAGGGCGCGGCGTCTCCGGGGCCGGGCTCGGTCGACCAGAACGTGCTCACCGCGGGCGGCGCGATCTTCCAGGATCTCTGCGCGGCCTGCCATCGCCAGGACGGCCAGGGAATCCCGCACCTGTTTCCGAGGCTCTCGGATGCCGCCACCGTTGCGACGCCGGATCCCACCACGGTGTTGCGTGTGATCCTGCAGGGAACACCAACCGTCGCCACCGACCGCGAACCGACCGGACCCGGCATGCCGGCCTTCGGCTGGCAGCTTGACGACGAGCAGGTCGCGGCGGTTGCGACCTACGTGCGCAGTCATTTCGCTCACGCGCCCGCGGTCACCGCAGAGCAGGTGCGGAAGATGCGCGCAACGCTTGCAAAAACGGAATGAAGAGACGAGATGACCGGCACTTTCGCGCCGGTCATCTCCAGCTTCCCTACTGCTTCTCGCTTCACTTTTTGCCGGGCAATACCGATTCAAGCACCTGTCGCGCGGTCCCCTTGATGACGCTTGCCTCGTTCGGGTCGCCCTTCAGCAACGCGGTCGAGAATGCCTTCGCCTGCTCGAACTTGATGTGCGGCGGCAGCGGCGGCACTTCCGGATCGGTCTTGACTTCGAGAACCACCGGAGCGTCGCTTGCCAGCGCCTGCTGCCAGGCCGAGGCGAGCGAGTCGGGATTGTCGACGTAGATGCCGCGCAGTCCGATCATCTCGGCAAAGCGCGAATAAGGAACATTCGGGATCGTCTGCGATGCCTCGAACTTGGGGTCGCCGTTCATGACCCGCTGCTCCCAGGTGACCTGGTTGAGATCTTCATTGTTGAAGACGCAGACGATCCAGCGGCGATCCGGCCAGTCGCGCCAGTATTTGGCCACCGTGATCAGCTCGGCCATGTTGTTCATCTGCATGGCGCCATCGCCGACGAGCGCGATCACGGGGCGGTCGGGATTGGCGAACTTGGCGGCGATCGCGTAAGGAACGGCCGCGCCCATCGAGGCGAGCCCGCCGGAGAGCGACGCCTTCATGCCGCGCCGCATTTTCAGGTCGCGGGCGTACCAGTTCGCGCATGAGCCGGAGTCGCTGGTGATGACCGCGCGGTCCGGGAGCAGCGGCGACAATTCCCAGGCCACACGCTGCGGATTGACCGGGTTGGCAGGCTGCTTCGCGCGTTCCTCGAGCGTCTTCCACCAGTCCTTGAGGCCGGCTTCGATGCCGTCGCGCCAGCCACGGTCGGATTTCTGCTTCAGTCGCGGCAACAGCGCGCGCAGGGTTTCCGCGGTGTCGCCGACGAGTCCCACTTCCATGGGGTAGCGGATCGACAGCATGCCGGCATCGATGTCGATCTGCACGCCGCGGGCCTGGCCTTCCTTCGGCAGGAATTCCGAATAGGGGAATCCGGAGCCGATCATCAGCAGCGTGTCGCATTCGGTCATCAGCTTCCAGCTCGGCTCGGTTCCGAGCAGGCCGATGGAGCCGGTGACCCAGGGCAGATCGTCCGGCAGCACTGCCTTGCCCAGCAGCGCCTTGGCGCAACCGGCGGCGAGGCAATCGGCAACCGCGATGACTTCGTCGGTGGCGCCAAGGGCGCCGGCGCCGACCAGCATGGCAACCTTCTTGCCTGCGTTGAGGACATCGGCGGCGCGGTCGAGATCGTCGTCGCTCGGCCTGATCTTCGGCATGCTGTAGCCGATGCCTGACCGCAATGTGCCATGTGCACGAGGCGGATCGCTGTAGGTCTCGTCCTGGAGGTCGTTGGGCAGCACGACGGCGGTCGGGGCACGGCGCGCGAGCGCGATGCGTGCGGCGCGATCGATCAGGTGGCGGACCTGGGCGGGAGAGGCGGCCTGCTCGACATAGGCACCTGCGACGTCCTTGAACATCGAGCAGAGGTCGAGCTCCTGCTGATATTGTCCGCCCAGCGCATTGCGCGCCTGTTGTCCGACGATGGCGAGCACCGGCTGGTGATCCAGCAGCGCGTCGTAGAGACCGGTGATGAGGTGAGACGCACCCGGCCCCGACGTTGCGATGCAGACGCCGAGCCGTCCGGTGAATTTCGCGTAAGCGGAGGCCATGAAGGCGGCCATTTCCTCGTGGCGGGTCTGAATGAAACGGATCTTGCCGTTGGCGCGATTGAGCGCGCCGAACACGCCATTGATGCCGTCACCGGGATAACCAAACATGTGCCGCACGCCCCATTCGTGCAGCCGTTGAACAAGAAAGTCGCCGACGGTCTGAGACATTGTGTGAGCTCGCTTTGCAGGGATGACAGCGGCTCAACGACGGCTTTGGAAGGCAGTTCCGTCACCATTTCGATCAATCGTCCGCCTCTGCGGGAACCATGTTTCGCAGTTGCAATTAGGCCCTGAGGGGTTGAGGTGCAGGGATGCCATCAACCACTGCCCGAGGTGATGGAATTGGACGCGCACGCAAAAGAGCGTGGGCCATCGGCGGAAAGGCCGGAGCAGCTTGAGCGCCGTTCCGATCAGGCGCCCGCGCGAGAACAGAATCGAAAAACAGGCGCCGGCGCGCATGATGCGGGCGACAAGGCGCCGCCTTCGCTGCGCGACCGGTTGCGCGAGCACTGGATGGCCGTATCCGTCGCGGCTATTCTGTTCCTGACCGCGCTGATTGGCGGCACCGCCTATTGGCTCGAGGTGCGCAACTACGAGTCGACCGACGACGCCTTCATCGCCGCGCGGAGCTTTTCGGTCGCGCCGAAGGTCGGCGGCTACGTCACCGCTGTCCCCGTGACCGACAACCAGCATGTCAATGCCGGTGACCTGCTGGCCCGGATCGACGATCGCGACTACAAGAACGCGCTCGACCAGAGCCAAGCGCAGGTCGCGGTGGCCCAAGCCAACATCGACAATATCCAGGCGCAGATCGACAGCCAGCGCGAGCAGATCAACCAGGCCAAGGCCCAGCTCGATCAGGCCCAGGCGCAACTGCAATTCGCGCAGCAGGAGGAGAACCGCGCGCTGGACCTGGTGAAAAAGGGTGCCGGCACCGTGCAGCGCGAGCAGCAGACGCGGTCCGACCTGCAGTCGCAGCAGGCCAACACCGCGCGCGCCAAGGCCGGCTTGATCGCGGCCGAACTCGGTATCAAGACGCTTCAAGCACAGCTCGAAAGTGCACGCGCCAACCTGCAGCAGGCGCAGGCCCAGCTCGATCAGGCGAAGCTCAACCTTCAATATACCGAGGTCAAGGCGGCCCAGTCCGGGCGTGTCGTGAGGCTCACCGGCGCGGTCGGAACTTTTGCCACCGCGGGACAGAGCCTGATGATGTTCGTGCCGGACGATGTCTGGATCGTCGCGAACTATAAGGAGACGCAGCTCAGAGACATGCGCCCGGGCCAGCCGGTCGAGTTCACCATCGACGCTTATCCGAACCGCAAGCTGACCGGTCATGTGGATTCGGTGCAGCCCGGCTCCGGCACCGCCTTCAGCCTGCTGCCCGCCGAAAACGCCACTGGCAACTACGTCAAGGTGGTGCAGCGCGTGCCGGTGAAGATCGTCGTCGATCAATGGCCGAGCGACGTGGCGATCGGGCCCGGCATGTCGGTCGTGCCCTGGACCAAAGTGCGATGACGGACCTTGCAGAAGGCGGCGGTGCATCACGCGGCTGGTCGCCGGAGCGTTCGGCGGCCGGTGGACACAATCCGTATCTGATCGCCTTCGTCGTCTCGATCGCGACCTTCATGGAGGTGCTCGATACGACGATCGCCAATGTCGCGCTGCGCTACATCGCCGGCGGGTTGGCGGTCGGTCTCGACGAAAGCACCTACATCGTGACCAGCTATCTCGTCGCCAACGCGATCGTGTTGTCGATCTCGGGCTGGCTTTCGACCGTGATCGGCCGCAAGCGCTTCTACATGATCTGCGTTGCGACCTTCGCCTTCGCCTCGCTGTTGTGCGGCTTCGCCTGGAGCCTGGAGGCGCTGGTGCTGTTCCGCATTCTGCAGGGACTTGGCGGTGGCGGCATGGCGACCAGCGAGCAGGCGATCCTCGCCGATTCCTTCCCGCCGGAGAAACGTGGCCAGGCATTCGCGATCTATGGCATCGCCGTGGTGGTTGCGCCGGTGATCGGCCCGACGCTGGGCGGCTGGATCAGCGACACCTATTCCTGGCATTGGGTGTTCCTGATCAACGTGCCGATGGGCGTGATCTCGCTGTTTCTGGTCGGAACACTCGTCAGCGAGCCGTCGGGCGCGGAGGAGGAGCGCAGAGAGCTGCTGAAGAACGGCCTGCGCGTCGACTATGTCGGTTTTCTGTTGATCGCGGCCGGGCTCGGCTCGCTCGAATTCGTGCTCGACGAAGGCCAGCGCAATGACTGGTTCGGATCGAGCATGATCCTGGGCTTCGCGCTGACGTCGGCGTTCTGCCTCGTCACGTTTGTCGTCTGGGAGCTGATCCACGACGATCCCATCGTCGACATCCGTCTGTTGGGCCAGCGCCAGTTCGGCTGCTGCTTCCTGCTCATGCTCGGCACCGGTGCGATCGTCATCGCCACGACGCAGATCCTGCCGCAATTCCTGCAGACGGACATGGGTTACACGGCGATGCTGGCGGGGCTGGCCTTGTCGCCGGGCGGTCTGGTGACGATGGTCATGATGCCGATCACCGGACAGTTGATCGGAATGGTGCAGCCGAAATATCTGATCATGGCCGGTGCAACGATCGCGGCGCTTTCGATGTGGCACCTCACCGGGCTCACCGGCGACGTCTCCTACGGTTATGCCGCGATGGCGCGCATCTATCTGGCGGTCGGCCTTCCCCTGCTGTTTCTGCCGGTCACGACCGCCTCTTACGAGGGCATGCCGCCGGAGAAGACCAACCAGGCGTCGGCGCTGATCAACGTCGCGCGCAATCTCGGCGGTTCAATGGGCGTTGCGCTCGCGCAAACGCTGTTTGCGCAGCGCCAGCAATTCCACCAGAGCCGGCTGGTCGAGCATCTCGCGCCGTCCGACATCGGCTATCAACAGACGGTCGATGCAATGACGCGCTTCTTTGAGGCACAAGGGTCGAACGCCTCGGATGCGGCCGGCCAGGCGGTCGCCTGGGTCGGCCAGACCCTGCAGCACCAGATCGATCTGTTGGCCTATATCGACGTGTTCTGGGCGCTCGCCATGGTGGGCGTCGCGATGATTCCGACCGCGCTGATCCTCAGGCGGGTCGACCCGGCCGCTGCGAGGGCGGCGCACTAAAGCGCGATGGGATTAGGTTGAAGCGCCATCGCGCTTTAGATCGTTGCTTGAGCATGATCTTTTCGGAAAACCGCTTCCCACTTTTCCGGATCATGCTCGAGGAGCGCGCTGCCGCGACTGCACCGTCTTCCGGGCCTGTCTTTTTCAGCTCTGCAGCTCTTCGGCGAGCCGCTGCTCGACGAACCGACGCTCGTGGTCGGTGAGACGCGTGCGGAGCAACTTGCGGTACCGCCTGACGTTGGCCTCCCGGCTCCAGCGCGCCCGGTTGAACGCGAGCGGCGGAAGCGACCGCAGACGGATGTCGGTTGCGCGCGAGGCGTCGGATCGCGCCTCATCTCCCCCATCGAGCTGTCTCAGCGCGGAGAGAATCTCGCCAAGACGCATTTGCCGTGCGATGCCCGGAATCTTGCGCAGCGCGGGTTGGGATTCCACGGCATACATGTCGGAAGCCCACGACGAGAGGATGGCCCGTTTCTCAGGGGCCGAAAGCTCGGGATCGAGCAGGACCTCCGAGGGTGAGTCGTAGTGGGATACAGAATGAAACAGAGCATCAAGACCGTGGGATGCGCGTTCAGCCTGGCTCATGTCGAAATTCCTCGCTGCTCCTTTCTCGAAAATCGGTTACTGGAGGGAGACGGCCGGATTGCCGTCTCCCTCCAAGCTGGCTGATTGCCCGAAGCCGCTCTAGGCGGCCTTCTTCTGCTCGATTTGCTGGGCAGGCGCGCCGTCGCCGATCGGGATACGGCGGGGCTTCATTGCCTCGGGGATCTCGCGGAAGAGTTCGACACGGAGGAGGCCGTTGTCGAACGACGCGCCTTTCACCTGGACATAATCCGCGAGGTTGAATTGCCGCTTGAACGGCCGGGCCGAAATGCCCTGATAGAGATATTCGTGCTGCTCCTTGTCGGCCTTGCGGCCCTCCACCGTCAGCACATTCTGCTCCGCCGTGATGGCGATCTCATCCGGGTTGAAACCGGCGAGCGCGAGCGAAATCTGGTAGCGATCCTCGCCAAGCCGCTCGATATTGTAGGGCGGATAGTTGTCCTCGGTCGCCCGCTGGGTGTCGTCGAGGAGATCGAACAGGCGGTCGAAGCCGATGGTCGAACGCCACAGGGGAGCGAAGTCGTAGGTCCTCATAACCATGTCCTCCTAAGAGCAAAATGGATACGAAGGGGCGTCGGAGACCTGGCCGGCGCCCGCTTGGCTCGCCGGACCCGAAATTGGCGCCCGGCACCGCTGCTCGGCGGCGAAAATCCACTTAGAAGCAAGGCTCCCGCTTTCAAGAGGGGGCACGAAAAAAATCTAGGATGGCGTAAGACGGGTTAAGTCTGCGAGGGGCGCCGACCCGCCGCCGATCCCCGCGTGCGGTCCGGCCGCCGCGCCTCAATGCCCGCCGCCGGCCGCCGCGCCCTTCGGCTTCCCGGTCAAGAGGATGGCAATGCCGGCGAGGACCAGCACGATCCCGATGACCGCAAAAGTGTCACTGAAGCCCATCACCATGGCCTGGCGCTTTACGATCTTGCCGAGCGCGATGATCGCCTGGTGATGCGCGCCGGCGGCGTCGGTCACGCCGTGAGCCATGAAATAATCGGTCAGCCGCGCGATGCGCTCGCGCACCTCGTCACGTCCGAGGTCGACGGCCTGGCCGATGATGTTGGAATGAAACTGCTCGCGCTTGGTGACGATAGTGGAGAGCAGGGCGGTGCCGATCGCGCCGCCAAGGTTGCGCATCATGTTGGAGATACCCGAGGCCGCGGCGGCGTCCTGCGGCGCCACGCTGCCGAGCGAGATGGCGCTCAAGGGCGCCAGCGTCAGCGCCTGGCCGACCGCGCGCACGATATTGGGGGCGAAGAGCTGGTCGCCGGAATAGTCGAGCGACATCGCCGTGTTCATGAAGGAGCTGAGCGCGAAGATGCCAAGGCCCGCGAAGGCGATATAGCGGATGTCGATCCGTTGCATCAGTCTTGGCACCAGCGGGATCAGGATGAGCTGCGGCAGCCCGGTCCAGGCTAGCACATTGCCGATCTGCTCGGCATTGTAGCCCTGCACCTGTCCGAGATACGCCGGCAGCAGATACACCGAGCCGAACAGGGCGAAGCCGAGGAAGACGGCGGCGATGGTGCCCAGCCCGAAGCTGCGCTGCGTCAGCAGCCGCAGGCGAACCAGAGGCTTTTCGACCAGGAGCTCGTTGACGATGAAAAGCGAGAGGCCGATTGCGGCGACAATCGCCAGCTTCACGATGAAGGGCGAGCCGAACCAATCGTCCTTGTTGCCTTCCTCCAGCACGGACTGCAATGCGGCAAGTCCGACCGCCATGGTGGCAATGCCGAACCAGTCGCCCTCGCGGAGCAGGCCGAGCTGCAGCGGCTGTTGCTCGAGTGTGACATAGAGCATCGTGACCATCACGGCCGTCGGCACCACGTTGACGAAGAAGATGGCCTGCCAGCCGTAGTTCTCGGTGAGGTAGCCGCCGATGGTCGGGCCGATCGCTGGCGCGAAGGTCACGGCCAGCGAGAACATCGCGAGCCCGATCGGCTGCTGCGGCTTCGGTAGCTTGGTGAACACAAGCGTGAACGCCATTGGGATCAGCACGCCACCGAAGAAACCTTGCAGTGCGCGCATCGCGATCATCGAGGGCAGGTCATGGGTGAAGGCACAGGCGACGGAGAAGGCCGCAAACAGGCTCGCGAATGAGATGATGATGTTGCGGAAGGAAAACACCCGGCTGAGATAGTCGGTGAGCGGTATCACCACGATTTCGCCGATCAGGTATGACGTGGAAATCCACGAGCCGTTGTCGACGCCCGTCCCGATGCCGCCCTCGATGTTGAGCAGAGAGGCATTGGTGATCTGGATGTTCAGGATGGCCATGAACGCTCCGATCATGGCGGCAAGGATCGAGATCCAGACGGTGGCGCTGGCGCGCGCCGGTGACGGCGTGACCTGCGCGGAGGCGTTGCGGATCGCGGCACCCGCCGGCGTCGAGGTGGAGAGCGCAAGGTCTGACATGACATCACCTTTGCGAGGCGAGCAGCGCGACGCTGGGTTCGGCGCTCCGATGCTGCGGAACGTCGCGAGTGTCCGCCTTGGTCTGGATGGTGGGGATCACCGACATGCCAGGCCGCAGCTCAACATCCGGGCTGTCGAGTGCGATCTTCACGGGTATGCGCTGCACCACTTTGGTGAAATTGCCGGTGGCGTTGTCCGGCGGCAGCAGGGCGAACTCCTGGCCGCTCGCCGGAGCAAGGCTGTCGACATGCCCGTGGACGATCCTGCCCGGAAACATGTCGACCTCGATATCGACCCGCTGTCCTCGATGCACGTCGGTGAGCTGGGTCTCCTTGTAGTTTGCGATCACGTAGGCGCCGCTCGAGGGGACCAGCGACATCAATTGCGTCCCGGCCTGGACGAACTGGCCGGTGCGCAAGGTGCGATTTCCGGCGACGCCGTCGATCGGCGCCACGATGGTGGTGTAGGAGAGATTGAGTTCGGCCTGCTGCCGAAGCGCAGTGGCGCGGGCCGCCGCAGCGACGGCTTGCGCGATCTCCGCCTTGAGCAACTCCTGCTGCTTGATCGCGGATGCGAGATTCGCCCTGTCGCGCGCGATGGCTGCGACCGCGCTCGCGTCGCGCGATTGCGCTGCTTGCGCATTTTGCAGGCTGCCGAAACCGGTGGCGGCAAGGTCGGTGTAGCGTTTGTTCTCCTGCTTCGCGAACGTCTCCGCCGCGGTGTCGACGTCCAGCGTTGCCCTGGCCGCTTCAATGACGGCCCCCTGCACGTCGAGCTGGGCCTGCTTGCTCGCGACCGCGGCTTGCGCCGCCGCGACGTCGGCCTTGGCCTGGTCGAGCGCCACCTTGAAGTCGCGATCGTCGATCCGCGCCAGCACCTGGCCGGTTTTCACATGCTCGTTATCGCCGACCAGAACCGCGCTGAGATAGCCGGAGACCTTGGGCGCGATGGTGGTGTTGTCCGCCTTCACATAGGCGTCGTCGGTCGAAACCTCGAAACGGCCCACGGTCCAGTAGTCCCAGCCATACCACGATGCCCCGGCAAGCAGCGCGACCGCGGTTCCGATCATCAGCAGCCGGCGAAACGCGCCCGCTTTCGCGGTCTTGGCCGCCAGAGGAACCGCTTCCTTGGCAGGAGAGGAAGAGGGCACCAGCTCCTGGACAGTTCCAGCCGGGAGCTGGCGTTCGGCCTCGAAAGTCGTGGACTGCAGGCTCATGGCGACCTCGTTCTTGTTCATCCTCTTGCCCCGACACCCGGATCGGGTGTCGCCAGGCCGGATGTGAAATTAGGAAACTTGACGTTTTCCAAAATAGATCGCATATTGCTTCTGTCAATGGAATGACAGTCATCATCCAAAAGCATGGCTCGAAGGGCATGACGACCAGGACGCCGAAAGTGCAGAGCGAGGGGGAAGTCTCGGAGGTGCGCCGCGGCCGGCCGCAGGCCCGATCGGACGAGGAGACGCGCGCACTCATTCTGGATGCGGCGCGCGGCGAGTTCGCTTCAAACGGTTACGCGGCAACGAGCATGGATAGCGTGGCGCGGCGTGCCAGGGTGTCAACGAAAACGCTCTACCGCTTGATTCCGAACAAAGCGGCGCTGTTCGAGGCGATGATTACCGATCGCATCGACCGGTTCGCCTCCGTCGTGCGCTTGCGCGCCTGCGATGGGACCGACATTGAGGCCGCCTTGTGCGAGGCGCTTCTGGTTTGCGGCGAGTTGATCCTCGATGCCGACGTGATTGCGCTTCAGCGGATGATCCTGGGAGAGAGCGACAAGTTTCCGGATGTCGCGGAGACATTTTATCACAAGGCGATCAAGCGTACCGAAAGCACGCTCGCCTCATGGCTGCGGGCGCAGCACAAGCGCGGCCTCGTCGCGGTCGATGATGCGGACGCAGCCGCCGGCATGTTGCTCGGCATGCTCGCCTTCCAGCCGCAACGCGCGGTGATGTTCGGCCACGCGCCGCCGCCGGGCCGCGAGGACATCATGCGGCGCGCGCAGGCTTGCGCCATACTGTTTCTGCGAGGGTACGCGCACTGAGTCATCAGCCAAGCTGAGCGAATCGGGGAGCGTCCAGCCTCTCCGCCGTCATTGCGAGCGAAGCGAAGCAATCCAGACTTTCTCCGCGGATATAGTCTGGATTTCTTCGTTGCTTTCGCTCCTCGCAATGACGGGTCGGGTTTAGCGCGCTCGCGCGCTCGGAGCGGTGACTGCGCTAGATGCGCTCAGCCGTAAGCAATCGCTTCAGCTTCTCGACCGCGCTGTCCGGCGTCGTCAGCACCGGCCGGCCCGTGGCTTCCGCAACCAGCGGGGCCGCGGGCGCCATGCTGTATTGGGCGAGCGCGATCACATCGCAGCCGCGCAGATCTATCGCGGCTTCCGCGACCAGGCGATCGTGTTGCTCGCGCTCGCCCCGATCGAGCGCGGCCAGCGCGCCTGCGGCGAGCTTCGGCACGATCTCCACGGAAGCCGGGAATTCGCGCGGCATCGACGCCAGCGTCGGCGCAAAGGTCGAGAGCAGGCCGATCTTGCGGCCTTTTCCGATAGCCTGCTCGATCATGGCCTCATTCGGCTTGAGTACCGGCATCGGCGCATGCGCGCGGGCCACCGCCTCGATGCACGGGCCGAAGGCCGAGCAGGTAAACAGGATCGCGTCGGCGCCGGTCCCGGCCACGTAGCGGCCGAGCGTGAGAAAGCGTTCGGTCATGCGATCGGTCAGCCGGCCCTCCTGCGCCAGATCGGCCGACAGGCTGTCGTCGAGCAGGTTCATCAGCCGCGCCTGTGGCCAAAGTCTTGCGAAGGCGGCCGCGATCGGCGCGGGCGAATGCTTTAAGGCATGAATGAGGGCGATGCGCATTGGATCCGTCTCAAGCTGGCGCGGCGGCAACAACCGGCGCCACGCCAGCTCCTGTTACTTGAACGGAAGGGCGTACATCAAGCCGCCCTTGCTCCAGAGCGCGTTGAGGCCGCGCTCGAGCTTCAGCGGACCTTGCTGGCCGACATTGCGCTCGAAGATCTCGCCGTAATTGCCGCCGGCCTTGATCGCCAGCAGCAACCATTTGTTGTCGAGCCCGAGCCGCGAGCCCAGATCGCCCGATGTGCCCAGCAGGCGCTGGATCGCCGGCGAAGCGCTCGACTTCGCCATCTCCTCGGCATTGGCCTGGGTCACGCCGAGCTCTTCCGCCTCGATCAGCCCGTAGTGCAGCCAGGTGATGATGTCGCTCCACACCTCATCGCCGTTGCGCGTGAACGGTCCGAGCGGCTCCTTGCTGATGGTTTGCGGCAGCACGATATAGTCGGCCGCATTCGGGGCGGCGGTAGCGACTGCGCCGGCCAGTGCGGAAGCGTCCTGGGTCATGGCATCGCAGCGGCCGCCGAAGAAGGTCTGGTACATGGTGTCGACACGGTCGAACACCAGCGGCTTCCAGTCGATATTGTTGGCACGACCATAGTCGCCGAGCGTCACCTCGTGCGTGGTGCCCTGCGCAACGCAGACCGTGGCGCCGTTGAGCGCCCTGATGTCCTTCACGCCGGCGTCCTTGCGGACCACAAATCCCTGACCGTCGTAGAAATTGATCGGACCCTGCCGCAGGCCGAGCGTCGTTCCGCGCAAGTATGTCTGGGTCGAATTGCGGTAGAGCACGTCGATCTCGCCCGATTGCAGGGCGGTAAAGCGGTTCTGCGCGGTCAGCGCGACATAGCGGACCTTGTTGGGGTCGCCGAGCACGCCCGAGGCCAACGCCCGACAATAATCAACGTCGAGCCCCCTAAAATTGCCCTGCGAGTCCGGTGCGGAGAAGCCGGCAAAGCCGGTGCTCACGCCGCACACCAGCGTGCCGCGTTGTTTGACCGCATCCAGCGTCGCAGCCGATGCCGCGTAGGTCGGCGCGGCGAGCAGGCCGAGAGCGATAAGCACTGTTCCCTTCATTGGCGTCTCCCCTCAAGCGATTGATTATTGATTGATGCTTTGCAATGCCGTGTCGACGGCGGCCCCGAGGCGGTCGACGATTATGTCGATGTCGTCGTGCGTCGCAATGTAGGGCGGTGCCAGCAGCACGTGATCGCCGCTGCGGCCGTCCACGGTCCCGCCGCCCGGATAGCAGGCAAGTCCTTCCGCGAGTGCGGCCGCCTTGATCTTCTGGTGCAGCTTGAGCGCGGGATCGAACGGCGCCTTTGTTGCGCGATCGGCCACCAGCTCGATGGCCTGGAACAGGCCGCGGCCGCGGATATCTCCGACATGGCGGTGGTTGCCGAAGCGTTCGGTCAGGCGCCGTTCAAGCTGCTTGCCGCGCTCTCTGACCTGATCCAGCAGGTTTTCGTCGTGGATGACGCGCTGCACTTCGAGCGCCGCCGCGCAGGCGAGCGGATGCGCCAGATAGGTGTGACCATGCTGGAACGCGCCGGAGCCTTGGCGGATCGTCTCGACGAGCTCGCCGCGCGCGAGCATCGCGCCGATTGGCTGGTAGCCGCCGCCGAGTCCCTTGGCGATTGCCTGAATGTCGGGCGCGACGCCTTCCTGCTCCCAGGCATGCGTCGTGCCGGTGCGGCCCATGCCGCACATCACTTCATCCAGGACAAGGAGCGCACCATGACGGTCGCAGATCTCGCGGACGCGCCGAAAATAGCCCTCCGGCGCCGGCACGCAGCCGGCGGTGGCGCCGACGACCGGCTCGGCGATGAAGGCAGCCACCGTCTCAGGTCCGAGCCGCTGGAATTCGGCTTCGAGCTCGGCCGCGAGACGTGCGACAAAATCAGCATCCGTCTCGCTGTCGCGCCGCTCGTGATAGGCGAAGGCCGGCGTTACGTGGCTGAATGCGGACGACAACAGCGGTGCATAGGGTTCGCGACGCCAGGCATTGCCTCCTGCGGCGAGCGCGCCCAACGTATTGCCGTGATAGCTCTGTCGACGCGCGATGAAGTGGCGCCGCTGCGCCTCGCCGCGCTCGATGAAATATTGCCGCGCCAGCTTGATGCCGGCCTCGATCGCTTCCGACCCGCCGCTGACGAAATAGGCGCAAGCGAGGCCGCCGGGCTCGTGGCCGACGAGAAGATCGGCCAATTCCTCCGCGGGCTCGGAGGAGAAGAACGCGGTGTGTGCATAGGCGAGCTTTGAAGCCTGCCGCGCGATCGCGTCGAGCACGCGCGGATGCTGATGACCCAGGCACGAAACAGCCGCGCCGCCCGAGGCATCGAGAACCCGTCGGCCATCCCTGGCGATCAGCCAGGCGCCCTCGCCGCCGATCGCTAGCGGCGGGGTTTCGCGCAGGCTTCGGTGCAGCACGCGGCTGTTGCGAGCGGCCATGGTCAACCTTTCTCCGCGACATATTGCGAGGTCGCGGCAAGGCGCACCTCGGTCTCCCGAAGGCGCTTTCGTGTGCTTGCCCCGCCGAGCGAAAACGTCACCGCCGCAAGCGATTGCGCAATTGCGATGGCGCCGGTGAGGCTGGGAAAAAATCCGGGCGAAGCGGCGGCCTCGTAGAGCAGGACATGATCGGCGCCTTCCGTCATCGGTGCGGCGGGCGAATCCGCAATCGCGATCAGCGTGGCGCCGGCACCATGCGCGGCGCGCGCGGACAATACGCTGGCGCGAGAGTAGGGCGCAAAGCCGATCACCACGACGGCCTCGCCAGCATGAAACGCGCCGAGGTCGAGATCCTCCGGCCCCGAACCGCCGACCAATTGCACCCTGTCCGGGCGAAACAGCCGCAGCTCATAATTGAGCAGTTCCGCAACGCTGCGACAGCTTCGGAAGCCGGCGATCCAGATGCGCCTGGCTGCGTGCAGCGCCTTGGCCGCGTCTGCAATCGAAACGGCCGAGATGCGCGCGAGGCCTGCCGCTTCGGCTTCGAGCTTCGCATTGATCAGTGCGACGTCGGAATCGGGGCCGTAGCGGCGCCCCTTGGCGCGGCCCGAGAACGGCGAGGCTTGCGACGGCCGCCGCGCCTCGGTCAGCGCGGCGCGAAGCTGGTCCCACCCCGAATAGCCCAGCGCCTTGGCGAGTCGCGTGAAGGCGGCGGGATCGGCGCCGGCCTCCGCCGCGAGATCGCGCATCGAGCGGGTGGTGGCGTCGTAATCGTTGGCGGCGACGAACCGTCCGACCTCCTGCAGCCGCAGCGGGAGCGAGGGCAATGCGCTGCAGAGTTCGCTCAGCGGCGAGGGGCGTGAGGGCTGGGATTTCAGCAGGCCGATCATGAAACATTTGTTGCATGATTGCGGGAACGGTGCAACATATGATGCGCGCCGCAAGCGCATGGCCGGAAATCGCTGCTTCAAGAGGATTCCTGTGCTGTGACGACCGCCACGCCCAAACTGCCGCCCCGGAAGGGCTTGCGCATCTCGCTGCGCCGCGAGGCGCTCACTGGCCTGCTCTGGCAGATCCTGGTGGTCGGGATCGCGATTGCCGTGGTGGCCTGGCTCTGGTCGAACGCCGCTCACAATCTCTCGGTGCGCCGCATCTCGACCGGCTTTGCCTTTCTCGGCCGTGAGGCCGGCATGCCGATTGCCGACACCTGGCTGTCCTACAGTCCGAAGGACACCTACCTGCGCGCCTTCATGGTCGGCATCGTCAATACGCTGCGCGTCGCGGTGATCGGGATCGTGCTCGCGACAGTGCTCGGCACGATGATCGGCATCGCGCGGCTGTCGGCCAACTGGCTGCTGTCCCGCCTGGCCGCGGTCTACGTCGAGGTACTGCGCGACGTTCCGCTGCTGCTGCAGCTCCTGTTCTGGTACGTGCTGATGCAGGGCCTTCCGGGCGCGCGCGCCGCCTGGAGACCGATCGAAGGCGTCTATCTTTCCAACCGCGGACTGATGTTGCCGTCGATCCCGATCGGAGAGGGGCAGCTTTGGTTGCTCGGCACGGCCGCGGCCGGCCTCCTCGTGTTCTATTTGCTGCGCCGTTATCTGATCGCGCGACAGATGCAGGACGGCAAGCCGCGTTACGTCTGGCCCTACGGCCTCGTTCTGGTCATCGCCGGGCCGGCTCTCGTGTCATGGGCTCTCGGCGTGTCCTGGACGGTGACATTGCCGGAGCTGCGCGGATTCAACTTCGTCGGCGGGCTGACGCTGGCGCCGGAATATTTCGCGTTGCTGATCGCGCTTGTCACCTACACGTCGGCCTTCATCGCCGAGATCGTTCGCAGCGGCATTCAGGCCGTCCCGAGGGGCCAATGGGACGCCGCGCTCGCGCTCGGCTTGCGCCGCAGCTTTGTGCTCCAGCACATTGTCCTGCCCCAGGCGCTGCGCGTCATCGTGCCGCCCATGACCAGCCAGTATCTCAATCTGACCAAGAATTCCTCGCTTGCCGTCGCAATCGGCTATCAGGACATCGTCTCGATCGCGAACACGACGCTCAACCAGACGGGACAGGCAATCGAGGCGATTGCGCTGATCATGGCGGTGTTCCTGACCATTAGCCTCGGCATCAGCCTGTTCATGAACTGGTACAACGCGCGCATCGCGCTGGTGGAGCGCTGACCATGAGCTCGGCGCTGGAAGCCCCGCGAAATCCTCGCTCGCTCGGCCAGGTGCAATCGGGCTGGGGAGCAGGGCAGCGCGCACTGCGCTGGCTGCGCGCCAATCTGTTCTCCTCGATCGCCTCGAGCATCATCACGCTGCTGCTGATCGTGCTGCTCGCCAAGGCGCTGATCAGCTTCGTGCAATGGGGCCTTTGGGATGCCGTCTGGACGGTGCCCGGCAACAACACCAGCGCGTGCCGCGCGGCGCGTGGGCTCGGCGCCTGCTGGGCTGTCATCCCCGAGAAATATCGTTTCATCCTGTTCGGCACCTATCCGTTCGACCAGCAGTGGCGGCCGGCGGCCGCGACACTGGTGTTCATCGCGCTGTTCTATGTGTCGAGCCGCCGCGGCTTCTGGCGGCGCGAGCTGGTTTATATCTGGGTGGCGGCACTGGTTCTCATCGGCGTTCTGATGTGGGGCGGCGTGCTTGGCATGCCTTTCGTCTCGCAGGACCGCTGGGGCGGTCTTCCGGTGACGCTGATCCTGGCGACCTTCGGGCTCGCCTTCGGCTTTCCGCTCGGGATCGTCGTGGCGCTGGGCCGGCGCTCAAAGCTGCCGGCGATCCGCTCGCTCTGCGTGCTTTATGTCGAGCTGATCCGCGGCGTGCCGCTGATCAGCCTGTTGTTCATGGCCAGCGTGATGTTTCCGCTGTTCATGCCTGATGGCGTTAACATCGACAAGCTCTTGCGGGCACAAATCGCGATCGTGCTCTACGCCGGCGCCTACCTTGCCGAAGTCATTCGCGGCGGCTTGCAGGCGGTGCCGCGGGGCCAGCACGAGGCCGCCGACGCGCTCGGCCTGTCCTATTGGCGGAAGCATCGCCTCATCATCCTGCCGCAGGCGATCCGCCACGTGATCCCGCCCCTGGTGAATACGTTCATCGCCTTTTTCAAGGACACCAGCCTGGTGCTGATCATCGGCATTTTCGATCTGCTCACGACCGCCAAGACCGCGATCATCGATCCGGCCTGGCAGTCGTTCAGCGTCGAGGTCTATGTTTTCGTCGGGATAATCTATTTCGCGTTCTGCTTTGCGATGTCGCGCTACAGCCGGCATCTGGAGGCGCAGGGCAGGAAGGCCTGACGGGTTGCCCGCTCTCGTCCAACTGACGACAACTTAACTATTCGATTGGAAACGTCATGGCCGTCTACATCATCGCGCAACTCAAATTCACCCGCCGCGAGCTTTACGATCGCTACCAGTCGCGCTTCTTCGACGTCTTTCGCAAGTTCAAGGGCAGAGTGGTGGTCGCCGATGAACAGCCGCAGGTGCTGGAAGGAGCCTTCGAGCGCGACAAGGTGGTCGTGCTCGAGTTTCCGGACAGTGCCGCGGCGCTGGAGTTTCAGGAGTCGCCCGAATATGTCGAGATTGCCGCGGACCGCAAAGCCGGCGCTGATGCGGTGGTGATATTGGCGCGCGGCTTCGGCCACAAATCATGACAGGCTCGAGGGCCGAAAGGAGACGGTTCGCCGTGCGTCGCACAGCATCCTGAATGGCTGATGAACGCTTCGGCTTTTTGAATTCTCGCTTGTTTTATGCGGCTTGACCCGCACCGCGTTGCACCATTATCTGCGGCAATGAGCCCCAAGATTTCCGCCTCAAAAAGGGCCCGCGGCGCGACCAAATTAGGGTATGCGATCAGCGGGGCCGAGAATGAGAAGCGGCAGGCCATCATCGATGCTTGCCGCCGGATGAATGCGCTCGGCATCAACCAGGGCACGTCAGGCAACATCAGTGTCCGTCACGGCGAGGGCATGCTGATCACGCCGACCAGCGTGCCCTACGACTGGATGACGCCGGAACAGATGGTGTTCATGACGATCGACGGCTCGTTCGCGGAAGGCCAGCGGCCTTCCAGCGAATGGCGCTTTCATCTCGACATCCTGCGCGCCCGGCCGGAAGTTCACGCGGTGGTCCACGCCCATCCGACCTATGCGACGATCCTGGCGATCATGGGTTTGGACATCCCGCCGGTCCATTACATGATCGCTGCCGCCGGCGGCGACAACATCCGTTGCGCGCCATACGCCACGTTCGGCACGCCAGAGTTGTCGGAACATGCGGTCAAGGCCCTGGAAGGCCGGCTCGCCTGCCTGCTCGACCACCACGGCATGATTGCGATCGGCCCCTCGCTCGATCGCGCGCTTTGGCTGGCCGTGGAGGTCGAGACGCTGGCGCGGCAGTATCATGGGTGCTTGCAGATCGGAAAGCCGCCGCTACTCGATAGCGATGAGATCGAACGGGTTCGGCAGAAGATGGTTGGCTACGGACATACGGACCGCAATTCGGACCAATAGGACGCCCCGGTGCTCGCACAGATCGCGCAAATCATCGATCGGAAGAGCTCGAACCGGGTGCTGACACGCCTGCGCGCGCTTCTGCGCAGCAATGAATTCTATCTGATCCCGCTGGCGCTGGTGGTCGGGGTTGTCGCCGGCGCCATCGTGACCTTGATGAGCGAGATCGCCCAGATCGCCCATGTCCTGATCTACGGCATCCCGATCGACGTGCGCCTGAGCGCGAACGCCTGGGTCAACCCGGCCACTGCCATGATCGCGCCGGCCATCGGGGGGCTCTCGCTCGGTATCATGGAATGGCTGCGGCGGCGCTGGAAGATCGCCAATGCGGTCGACCCAATCGAGGCCAACGCGCTGCGTGGCGGCCGGCTGTCGCTGCGCGACAGCATGGTGGTGAGCGGTCAGACCCTGGTCTCCAACGGCTGCGGCGCATCGGTTGGATTGGAGGCCGGTTACACCCAGATCGGCTCCGGCGCGGCCTCGCTGCTCGGGCAGGTCCTCAATTTGCGCCGCAACGACCTCCGCCTGATCGTCGGTTGCGGTGCGGCGGGCGCCATCGCGGCGGCATTCGGTGCGCCGATCACCGGCGCCTTCTACGCCTGCGAGCTGATCGTCGGGGTCTATTCGGTCGGCAGCGCCGCGCCGATCCTTGCGGCATCGTTGTCGGCGGCCCTGACCGCGCAGTATCTCGGGGGCGCGCCGTATTCGTTGGAAGTGCCCCACGTCAACAGCGTCGGCCTCGAACAATATTTGGCACTGATCGCGCTGGCCTTGATTTCCGCGGCGATCGGAATTGCCGTCATGCGCAGCTCGGTGTGGTTCGAGCGCATCTTTGCGCATCCGAAGCTGCCGGTCTGGATCCGGCCCGTGATCGGGGGCTTGTGCGTCGGCGGGCTTGCCATCGTGACGCCGCAAGTGCTGGCGGCCGGCCACGGCGCCATGGTGCTGGATCTGCATCGCGAGATGGCGATCGGCTTCATCGCCACCGTGATCGCTCTGAAGGTGATCGCCTGCCTGATTTCGCTGTCATCGGGCTTCCGCGGCGGCCTGTTCTTTGCCTCGCTGTTCGTCGGCAGCCTGCTCGGAAAGTTCTATGCCGCGGTGGTGCAGGCTTCGGGGCTGGACATCGCGGTCGATCCCCTGGTCGCCATGCTGACGGGGATGGCGACCCTGGGCGTGGCGATCGTGGGCGGTCCGCTCACGATGTCGTTCCTGGTCTTGGAGATGACGCGCAGCGTCGATGTCACCGCGGTCGTGCTGGCCGCCTGCATCGTCACCAGCATCTTCGTCCGCTTCATGTTCGGCCACTCATTCTCCACCTGGCGCCTTCATCTTCGCGGCGAGACCATCCGCAGCGCGAACGACGTGGGCTGGCTGCGCAATCTCACGGTGGAGCGCATGATGCGCGCCGACGTCGGCAAGGTCCCTAGCACCACCAGCATCGCGGCCTGCCGGCGCGAGTTCGTGCTGGGATCGCGGCCGGCGATCGTGGTGGTCAACAATTCCGATGATTATTGCGGCCTGGTGCTGCTGCCGGAGCTGTTTTCGGGCGAGCTCGATTCCATCGCGGACGAGATCCAGGTGGTGGAGCTTGCGCGTTACGCCGATGTCAGCCTATTGCCGGAAATGAACGTCAAGACCGCGATGAAGATCTTCGACGACGCCGAGGCCGAGGTGCTGGCCGTGCTGGAGTCGGAAAACAGCCGCAAGGTGATCGGCTTCCTGACGGAATCCTATGCGCGGCGCCGTTATGTCGAGGAAATCGACCAGGCCACGCGCGGCGTGCTGGGCGCGCTGTCATAGAATTGAACCGTTCAAATCCCCGAAGATGGAACCGATAACCGTCGGCCGGATTTTTTTTCGCGTGAGCCTTTGCCGCTGACTTCCCGGGCCTTTTGCGATCCGGAACGCGCTTTCGACATGGAGGAAGCTATGCTGATGCACCTTCCGATCGTCATTCTCACGGCCTTGCCCGTCAGCCCTGTTGCCGACAATGTGCCGAAATTCGACATTGCGCGCGAGTGCTCCCTGGAGGGTGGGACCGGTGCCAACCAGGACCACTGCAAGGACGATGAGAATCAGGCTCTTCAGCAGGTGCACAAGCAGTGGTCGCAGTTCACCGCGGGCGACAGGCAACGTTGCCTGTCGGAAACCACGATGGACGGCACCGGGAGCTATGTCGAGTACTTGACCTGCCTTGAGATGGCGCGCGACGCGCGAAACGCGCAAGGGGAGAGTGGAAATTCCCAAACCGTGGGAAAATCCCGCAAGTGAGTTGATGGACCGCCGTCAGCGGACGTCAGATGCGATCCAGGCCGCAAGCAGGGCGCGCTCGTCCGCCGTCATCTCCGTGACATTGCCGGGCGGCATCGCGCTCGCCCAAGCGGCATTGCGGCCGATCAGCCGGGCGTTGCGGCGGATGTGATCGGCATCGTCGAGCAAAATGCCTTTCGGCGCGGTTGTGATGCCCGCCCACACCGGCTCGGCGGCGTGGCACATGCTGCAGCGCGACAGGATGATCTCCTGGGCGTTGGCAAAGCTGGGTTCGGCCGAGACAGCGCCCGTCGTGAGCTGGCGCGGCCCGGCCGCCGACAACAATCCGATGGCGATCATTCCGACCGCGGCGACGCCCCACACCCACCATGGCGATGCGCGCCCGGCGTGCCGCTCGTTGAAGAAGTGGCGGATGATCGGACCGAGCGCGAGCACGATCGCGACAATCAGCCAGTTGTAACGCGTGGCGAACAGCAGCGGATAGTGGTTGCTGATCATCAGCACCAGGACCGGCAATGTCAGATAGTTGTTGTGGACACTGCGCTCCTTGCCAGCCTTGCCGAGCCTGGGATCAGGCGACCCTCCCGCCAAGAGCGCCGCCACGATCTTCTTCTGGTTCGGAATGATCACCAGAAAGACGTTCGCGACCATGATGGTGCCGATGATCGCGCCGATCTGGTTGAAGGCGCCGCGCCCGCTCAAGACGTGGGTAAAGGCGTAAGTCAATGCCACCAGGAAAACATAGCCGCCCAGCGCAAACGCAAGCTCATGCCTGGCGAGCCCCGAGCGACAGGCGCCTTCATAGAGCAGCCAGGCGAGCACGAGACTTGCGAAACTGAACAGGCCGGCTTGCAGCGGCGTGAGGTCGAGAACGGATTTGTCGACCAGAAACAGATCGGCATTGAAATAGTAGACCACGACCATCAGCGCGAAGCCCGACAGCCAGGTCGTATAGGCTTCCCATTTGAACCAGGTCAGTTCGTCCGGCAGCTTTGCCGGCGCGACCAGATATTTGACGATGCGATAGAAGCCGCCGCCATGGACTTGCCATGCCTCGCCCTGGACGCCGCCCGGCAGGTCAGCGCTGGGCTTCAGGCCGAGGTCGAGATGGATGAAGTAGAACGAGCTGCCGATCCATGCGATCGCGGCCACCACATGCAGCCAGCGGAAGATCAGGCTCAGCCACTCCGTCAATATGGATTCCCACATTCCCGCTTCCACATGTCTTCTTTTGCGATCGAGGCTTGCGCCCGAGATGCCTGCAAATGGGCGTTTGCGGCCCCAAACTCATCTGTTGCATCGATCGTTTTGGTTTTCCAGCGCTTCTGAGGGGCAAGCTCTGCACAGCTTTGAGGCAGTCCAAGTCATGTTTGGGCCGGCAAAAGAGCCTGCGCGACAGCGCACGGCTCACGTTTGGCCGGAGGCAAATTGATCGCGACCGACCGAACAATTTGCAATGATCCGACATTATGATCGCGAGCCATGGGCGGAAGTGCAAATGGAGGACGGCCGGTCATGCCAAAGCCCTCGCTGCGGAGCGCGGCGTTCGTCATGATGATGGCTGCATTCATCGCAGCGGCCGGCGCCGAGCCCACCGTCCTGCAAGGCAAGGACGCGTTCGGCGGTTGGCAGGCTGACAAGCCCGGGACGGTCCGCTTGATCAGGCCGCAGGATCTGCCGGCGCCCGGGGCGACGCGCTCGGTCGCCAACGTGTCGCGCGTTGTCGCAAAACCTCCCGGCGCGGAGCTGCAGGTGCCGCCCGGCTTCAAGATCGAACCGTTTGCGGCAGGCTTAAGCGGCCCGCGTACGATCAGAGTCGCGCCGAACGGCGATATCTTCGTTGCGGAGACGCGGGCCGGGCGCATTCGCGTGCTTCGTGCGGCGCACGGCCCGTCGCAGCCGATTCAGAAAGAGGTTTTCGCCAGCGGCCTCAATCGCCCGTTCGGCATTGCGTTCTTCCCCACGGGCGATGACCCGCGATGGATATACGTCGCCAACACCGATAGCGTGGTCCGCTTTCCCTATCATTTCGGCGATCTGCGCGCGACGGCACGGCCCGAAACGGTGGTGCCCAATCTCGCGCGCGGCTACGGGCATTCCACCCGCGACATCGTGTTCACGCCCGATAACAGACGCATGCTGGTCTCGGTCGGCTCTGCGGGCAATGATGGCGAGGGAATGGATACCCCGCCGGGCGGATTGGAGGCATGGATCAAGCGCCATCCACTCGGGGCGGCCTGGGGCGAGGAGACCGATCGCGCGGCGGTGCTTTCCTTTGATCCCGATGGGAAGGACCGAAAGTTGTTCGCAACGGGCATTCGCAACTGCGTCGGCCTCGCCATCCAGCCGGCGACGGGTATGCCCTGGTGCTCGACCAACGAGCGCGACGGGCTCGGCGACGATCTGGTACCGGATTACGTCACGCGCGTGCGCGAAGGGGCTTTCTATGGCTGGCCGTGGTTTTACATCGGCGGCCATCCAGATCCGCACCACGCCGGCGAACGCGATGACCTGAAGGAGAAGGTCACAATCCCCGACGTGCTGATCGAAGCGCATTCGGCCTCGATGGCCCTGACATTCTACGACGGCAACAATTTCCCATCGGAGTATCGCGGCGATGCCTTCGCGGCCGAGCATGGCTCGTGGAACAGGTCGAAGCGCACCGGCTACAAGGTGATCCGCATTCGCCTGAAGGACGGTGTGCCGAGCGGCGAGTACGAGGATTTTGTCACCGGTTTTGTCGTCAACGATCGCGAAGTTTGGGGACGCCCTGTCGGCATTGCAGTTGCGAAGGACGGCGCGCTTCTGATCGCGGAGGATGGCAACGGAACGATCTGGCGGGTCAGTCACTGAATTTGCTTGCGGGAGGCGAGCTAAAGCGGCAGTTTTCAAACGTTCGCAGCGGGGCGACTTCGAAAGGCGGGCTGATTTGGCAAAGATCTGGGCGCGGAAGTCGACGGACGAACTGGCCAAGGAAGCGGCCCATAGCGACCCCAGCAGTGAGGTTCGGCCGCTGAGGCGGACCTTGTCGGCTCTCAATCTCGTCGCGCTCGGCATTGGCGGCATCATCGGTGCCGGCATTTTTGTCCTGACCGGCCATGCCGCTGCCGCGAATGCCGGTCCCGCCGTCTCGCTGTCCTTTGTGCTGGGCGCGGTGGCCTGCGCTTTCGCCGGCCTCTGCTATGCCGAGATGTCCTCGACCGTGCCGATCAGCGGCAGCGCCTATACCTATGCCTATGCCACACTCGGCGAACTCGTCGCCTGGATCATCGGCTGGGACCTGATCCTCGAATATGCCGTCGGCGCCATTGCGGTGGCGATCGGATGGTCCGGCTATGCCGTCAGCTTCGCCAGGGATTTTGGGGTGAACATTCCCCCCGAATTTGCCTCGTCCCCGCTGGTCTACGACTCCAGCCGCCATGCCTGGTCGGCGACCGGCGCCATTGTCAACGCGCCGGCCGTGGCGATCGTCGTCGTCGTCACCTGGCTGCTCGTGATCGGCATCAGGGAATCGGCGCGGTTCAACAATTTCATCGTCGCGGTGAAGCTTACGGTGATTTTTCTCTTCATCATCTTTTGCGCGCCGCATTTCAGCACGTCGAACTGGATCACAGCGAGCAATCCGCAGGGCTACTTCATCCCGCCGAATGCGGGCCAGGGCGTCTATGGCTGGTCGGGCGTGATCCGCGGCGCTGCCGTGGTGTTCTTCGCCTATATCGGTTTCGATGCGGTCTCCACCGCAGCGCAGGAAGCAAACGCACCAAACCGCGACATGCCGATCGGCATTTTGGGCTCGCTCGTCGTGTGCACCATCCTTTATGTCGCGGTCGGTGTCGTGCTGACGGGGATCGTGCCCTTCGATCGGCTGAACGTGCCGGACCCCATTGCGGTCGGCATCGACAATGCCGGCGTCGGCTGGCTCGCGCCGCTGATCAAGCTCGGCATCGTCTTCGGCCTGACCTCGGTCATTCTGGTGCTGCTGCTCGGGCAACCCCGCATCTTCCGCGCCATGGCCTATGACGGGCTGCTGCCGTCGGCCGCGGCCAGAATCCATCCGCGCTTCCACACTCCCCATGTGGCGACCATCGCTTCCGGCGCCGTCGTTGCCGTTCTCGCCGGGCTGTTGCCGATCGGGCTGGTCGGCGAACTCGTCAGCATCGGGACGCTGTTTGCGTTTGCGGTGGTATCGATCGGCACGCTGGTGCTGCGCATCGTCGATCCCGAATTGAATCGGCCGTTCAGGGCGCCCGCGATCTGGATCGTGGCGCCCTTGGGCGCAGCCACCGCGATCTTCCTGATGTTTGGTCTGCCGGTCGACACCTGGGTGCGGCTCGCCATCTGGCTCGTGATCGGGCTTGTGATCTATTTCGGCTACGGCGCAAAGCGCAGCCGCCTCGCGCTCGCGGGATAGGACACCGAGAGGCGCCAAACCTCCGCCGTGCGAGCCAACGGGTCGCGCGAACGCGCCCCCGATGACAGGCTCCCCGAAGCATTCCAGAGTCCCGTTCGTCATTCCGGGGCGCCTCGACAGAGGCGAACCCGGAATATCGAGGTTCCGGGTTCACGCTAACGCGCGCCCCGGAACGACATGTTGGGCGACGCTGGATCACTTCCCTCGCAATGGCGGCGGAGCTTGGGCGCGCGCCCGCCGTTTCCCTCAGCGCGACTGCCCTGATCGCCCGGCCTATCCCCGTCGCACGCTGGCGCCACCATCAACCGGCAGCGTCACGCCGGTGATGAAATTGGCCTCGTCGGACGCCAGAAACAGCGCGGCGTTGGCGACATCCCAGGCGGTGCCCATTTTGTGCCGCAGCGGCACCTTGCTGTCGCGCTCGGCGGCGATCTCCGCGCGGCTTTTGCCAAATTCGCGGGCACGCGTGTCGACTGCCATTGGCGTGTCCATCAAGCCGGGAAGGATGACATTGGCGCGAATGCCGTACTCGGCGTTCTGGTAAGCGAGCTGCTCGGTGAATGCGATCATCGCCGACTTGGTCGCCTTGTAGGCGACGTAAGGATAGGTCGTGATCGCCGCCATCGAGGAGATGTTGATGATGGCGCCGCTCTTCTGCTGCCGCATGATCGGGATCACATGTTTGGCGGCGAGGATACAACTCTTCAGGTTGATCGCCACACAGCGGTCGAATGCGTCTTCGGTGATCGCCAGCAATTCGGCATCGCCTCCGGCGAGGCTGACGCCGACATTATTGTGAAGCACGTCGACGCGGCCCCAACGGCCCAGCGCATCCGCCGCCATCGCCTTGATCTCGACCTCCTTTGTCACGTCGGCCCTGAACGCGGCTGCCGTTCCGCCCTTCGCCGCGATCATATCGACCGTCTCCTGAGCAGAGGCGAGATTGTGATCGACGCACAACACTTTGGCGCCCTCGCGCGCAAAGGTGAGTGCGGTGGCGCGGCCGTTGCCGATACCTTCACCAGGGCTTTGCCCGGCGCCGATAATGATGGCGACGCGATCCTTCAGGCGCATGTCACTTCGCTCCCTTCGGCAGTTTTTTTCCTTTATAGCAGGGCACGTTAGCAGCGTGACGGCTGGAAGTTAAGCGCGCGAGCGACCGCTGCTGCGGCATGACGGATCGTGCGAATTTGATATCGGGGGGGCGAGGCCGACCGTAGGCTGCAGAAGGCTTCTTTGGAACCACACCTGACGCGGCGCGTTTTGGGTTGGCCGAAGGGGAAGCGCGGAATGAATATCCTCGAGCCGCAAGGTCCGATTGCAGCCGCCAACAGCACCATTCTGATCGATTCCATCGCGATCATGTTGGCGATTGTGGTGCCGACGATCGTCGCCATTCTCGCTTTCGCGTTCTACTTTCGCCAGTCAAATCACCGCGCATTCTATCTTCCGGATTTCGCCTATTCCGGCCGCCTTGAACTCGTTGTCTGGTCGATACCTGCGCTCACCATCATTCTGCTCGGCGGCGTGGCCTGGATCGGCTCGCACCAGTTGGATCCGAGGGTCCCTGTCGCGGGCACCGGAAGTCCCGTCCGGATCCAGGTCGTCTCGCTCGATTGGAAGTGGCTCTTCATCTATCCGGACCAGCGCATTGCAACCGTCAACAGCCTGACCGTTCCGGTCGGCGCGCCGCTCGAGCTTCAGCTCACCTCATCGAGCGTGATGAACGTGTTTTTCATCCCGCAGCTCGGCAGCATGATCTACACCATGAACGGCATGGTCACGCGCCTCAACCTGCGCGCCGATCAGGAGGGCGATCTCCAGGGCCTCTCCGCGCATTTCAGCGGTGACGGCTTTCCAAATATGCTGTTCGACGTTCACGTCATCTCCCCGCTCGACTTTCCGAACTGGGTCGCGGCGACCGCGCGAAGCGGCAATGTGCTGAACGAGGACAGCTACAAGAAACTGGCGGAGCAGTCGATCGAAACCGGCCGGCCGACCTATCGTCTGGATGATCCGAGGCTGTTCGACGACATTGCAACGCTACGCATCCCGCCGGGACCGGGACCGCAATTGACCAGCAGCAATTTGGCGAGACCGCAAACCGGAGTGGGCAATGTTCGGTAAGCTGACTTTGCAGGCGATTCCGCTCGATCAGCCGATCCCGCTGATTGTGGGCGCCGTGGTGCTGGTGGTCATCCTGGCGGTGCTCGCCTGGATCGTCATCGCCGGTCATCTGCCGTATCTCTGGCATGAATGGATCACCAGCGTCGATCACAAGCGGATCGGCGTCATGTACACGCTGCTTGCGCTGGTGATGCTGCTGCGCGGCGGCAGCGACGCCATCATGATGCGGGCGCAGCAGGCGATCGCATATCGGTCCGATGGCTATCTGCCGCCCGAGCATTTCAACCAGATATTCTCCGCCCACGGCACCATCATGATCTTCTTCGTTGGCATGCCGTTCGTGATCGGGCTGATGAACCTCGTGGTGCCGCTGCAACTCGGCGTGCGTGACGTCGCGTTTCCGACGCTGAACTCGGTGGGCTTCTGGCTCACAGCCACAGGCGCGCTCCTGGTCAACATCTCTCTCGTCGTCGGGGAATTCGCGCGCACGGGCTGGCTTCCCTATCCTCCGCTCTCGGAATTGAGGTACACGCCCGGCGTCGGGGTCGACTATTATCTCTGGTCATTGCTGATCTCGGGCGTCGGCACGCTTGTCGCAGGCATCAACCTGGTCACCACGGTACTCAAGCTGCGCACCAAGGGCATGACCTATCTGCGCATGCCGATGTTCTGCTGGACCACGCTTGCGTCGAATCTGTTGATCATTGCGGCGTTCCCGATCCTGACCGCGACGCTGACGATGCTCATGCTGGACCGTTATTTCGGCTTCCATTTCTTCACCAACGAGGCCGGCGGCAACGTGATGATGTTCATGAACCTGATCTGGGCATGGGGTCATCCGGAGGTCTACATCCTCGTCCTGCCCGCCTTCGGCATCTTCTCCGAAATCGTCCCCACCTTCTCCTGCAAGCCGCTGTTCGGCTATCGTTCAATGGTGCTTGCAACAATGGCGATCTGCATCATTTCGTTCATGGTTTGGCTGCACCATTTCTTCACGATGGGCGCCGGTCCGAACGTGAACGCGATCTTCGGAATTGCCAGCATGATCATTGCGGTGCCTACGGGCGTGAAGATCTACAATTGGCTGTTCACGATGTATGGCGGCCGCGTTCGGTTCGAGACGCCGATGCTGTGGTCGGTCGGCTTCATGGTGACCTTCATCATCGGCGGCCTCACCGGCGTTCTGGTCGCGGTGCCGCCTGCGGACTTCCTGTTGCACAACAGTCTGTTCCTGGTTGCGCATTTCCACAACGTCATCATCGGCGGCGTGCTGTTCGGCGCGTTCGCCGGGTACACCTACTGGTTTCCGAAAGCCTTCGGCTTCCGCCTGCACGAGGGCCTTGGCAAGACCGCGTTCTGGTTCACTTTCATCGGCTTCTGGGTCACGTTCATCCCGCTCTATGCGGCGGGCATCCTGGGCATGACGCGACGCATGCAGCACTACGATGTTGCGGCGTGGCGGCCATGGATGATTGCCGCGGGCATCGGCACCATCTTGATGACAATCGGCGTTCTCGCTCAGGTCCTGCAGCTTGCTGTCAGCATTCGTCGTCGCGAAGAGTTGCGCGACCTGACGGGCGATCCCTGGGACGGACGATCGCTGGAATGGGCGACATCGTCGCCACCGCCCGTGTTCAATTTTGCCATCCCGCCGGATGTTCGTGGCGAGGATGCTTATTGGCTGATCAAGGCCCATGCGAAGCAGCAGCAGACCGCCGAGCACGAGGAACGCGAGTACACGGACATCGAAATGCCGCGCAACTCGCCGACCGGATTCGTCTGCGCCTTCTTCGCGACCATCATGGGATTCGCGCTGATCTGGAATATCTGGTGGATGGTCGCGCTCGGCGGCGTCGGCGCGTTCGCGACCTTTGTTGCCTTCGCCTGGCGCGACCATGAGGAATACGTCATTCCCGCCGCGGAGGTCGCCCGGATCGATCGCGCCATTCTGGCGGAACGGCGGGCCGCAATGAACCTCACGGAGGCTGCGGCATGAGCGACGCGGCACTGGCCTACGCTCACGGCGATCCTCACCATATTCGTGTGGCCGCGGTCCACGAGGGGCCGGCGCCCAAGCGCATCGTCACCGCCTATGGCTTCTGGATTTTCCTGCTCAGCGACATCGTGATGTTCTCGTGCTTCTTCGCGGCCTATGCGGTGCTGCTAGGGCAGACCGCGGGCGGGCCGACGGGCGCAGAACTGTTCGACCTCAGAAGCGTCGCGGCCGAGACGGCGTTTCTATTGATATCGAGCTTCGTGTGCGGGCTCGCTATGATCGCCGCAGACGTGCGCAACGCGTTCTGGTTCCAGGCGGGCATGGCGGTGACCTGCCTGTTCGGGCTCGGCTTTCTTGCGCTGGAGGCACGCGAATTTGCCGACCTCGTCTCGCGCGATGCAGGTCCGACGCGCAGCGCGTTTCTCACCGCCTTCTTCACCTTGGTCGGCTGCCATGGCGCGCATGTCTCGGCGGGCATTCTCTGGCTGCTGACCATGATGGCACAGGTTTTTGCCAAGGGCTTTCGCGCCGACATCATGCGCCGCCTGGTTTGCTTCGCGCTGTTCTGGCATGCGCTTGACATCATCTGGGTCGCGATCTTCTCTGTCGTCTATCTCATCGGGAGTGCCGCATGAGCGATCAGAGTCACGACTTGCATCATCCGGCCGACCTTGCGCCCGGCGAGGAAGAGGAAGTCCGCATCGGTCCGCGGCTGCTCGGATATGTCGTGGGTCTCGGCCTTGCGATCCTGCTGACCGCAACCTCCTTCTTTGTCGCCGGTACGAACCTCGTCTGGCAGCCCTCGATTCCCGTGGCGCTCGTCGTGCTGGCGATCGCCCAGATGGGCGTGCATCTCGTGTTCTTCCTGCACATCACCACGGGGCCCGACAACACCAACAACGTGATGGCGCTCGCCTTCGGGCTGTTGATCGTATTCCTGGTGATCGGCGGATCGCTCTGGATCATGAGCAACCTCAACCAGAACATGCCGCCGATGGATCAGATCATGCAGATGCAGCGCTGATTTGTTCACCTCTCCCTCAGGAGAGGTGATGTACCGTCGATGCGGCAGCAGCTCGAATCTCGTCATGCGTCAGCCCGGGTTCGTTTCGCTCACTTGCCGCGACTGGCGCGGCAGTTGTAGGCGCGGCGGAAGCCGGCGGCCCGCGCGTCATCCTCCGAGCAGAACCAGCGATCGGGCCTGGTCAGGCCGGCATAGCTGCTGCAGCCCCGCAAATGATAGATCCCGAGATTGCCGGTCACGCGTGCGCGGACCGCGAACTTGCCCTTGATGCTGCAGCTTGGAGGCATGGCGGGATCCTCCGGAAACAGGATGGCGCGGATTTCGCGGTCGCGGTCGGCGCGGCATGCTGCGCCTAGGAGCGCGCTGTCCTTCTTGCCGGTGCGAAAATCCTGCGGCGCGACGAAACAGCCTTTCCAAAGGCCTTTGTTGTCGGCCCTGGCGGCCGCGGCATCATCGTTCAGATGCAGCCTCATCGCCGGCTCGATGCTCGCGGCGAGACCCTCGCGCACGAGCTGCTGGTTGAGGCTCGCCGTATCGCCGTCCACGCGGCAGATGCCGGCGCGCCTGGTCCTGAAGGTCTTGTCGGGTCCCAGATCGTCGCAATGGACGGCGCGTCCGGCGATCAACTTCGACAGGCGGTCGCGCGCATCGATGCCGCAGCTCCAGGGATCGGCATGGTCGTCGATGCACATCTGGTCGAGCTCGGGCGCATCGACGCCATCGAGGTGATAGGTGACGTCCCCAACTTGGATGGTGTCGCCGTCCCGAACCATGACGGTCGCGGCGTGTGCCGGGCCG
The DNA here is from genome assembly GCF_045571435.1 of Bradyrhizobium sp. STM 3562. NCBI lineage: Bacteria > Pseudomonadati > Pseudomonadota > Alphaproteobacteria > Hyphomicrobiales > Nitrobacteraceae > Bradyrhizobium > Bradyrhizobium sp. STM 3562. The sequence continues at coordinate 6,620,889 of NZ_CP120694.1, read as the reverse complement.
AGCATGAGAGCAAGAAGGATGAAGACCGACCAGATCGGAAAAAGCGGGTTATGTCGTCGCATGACCGGAAGCGCGGGGGAGGGATTTCGCCGGACAACGGCATGTCACAAAACTGCGCGCCTTGCACGCATGCTTCGCATGGATGTCCCCGCTTTCCGGTGGCTTTACTCGCCGCCTGGTCTGATCCTATCGTCTAGTCTGCCGGGGTGGCCCGTGAGGCCGCCGGCGGGGGGCCGATCGCCCGCAAGTGGCGGCGGCCTGCGGGAGTGAAACGTCTGAAATGAACGATCCTGTCGACGTTCTGATCATCGGCGCCGGCGCGTCCGGCGCCGCGGTCGCCTGGAGTCTGGCCGAGACCAGGATGCACATCCTCTGTCTGGAGCAGGGCGGCTGGATGAATCCGGCCGCCTATCCTTCCACCGGGCGGGATTGGGAGGCGCGCTTTTACGGCGACTATTCGCCGAGCCCCAATATCCGCGCCCGCCCCGAGGACTATCCGATCAACGACGACAACTCGCCGATCAAGGTGGTGAACTTCAACGGCGTCGGCGGCTCGACCGTCATGTACACGGCGCATTTCCCGCGCCTGCATCCTTCCGATTTTCGCGTCAAGACGCTGGACGGCGTCGCCGACGACTGGCCGATCGATTACGGGACGCTTGCGCCGTTCTTCGCCGAGAACGACCGCATGATGGGCGTCTCCGGTCTCGCTGGCGATCCCGCTTTTCCGCAGCGCGAGCCGCCGCCGATGCCGCCTTTGCCGCTCGGCAAATCCGGCGTGCTGTTGGCCAAGGCGATGAACAAGCTCGGCTGGCACTGATGGCCGTCGGATACGACGGTTGCCACGCTCGATTACGAGGGCCGGGCGCGTTGCATCAATCTCGGCCATTGCACGCCCGGCTGCGCGCAAGGCGCCAAGGCGTCCACCGACATCACCTATTGGCCCGCCGCGCTGCGCGCCGGCGTCGAGCTGCGCACGCATTGCCGGGTGCGCGAGATCACCACCAACGAGCATGGCATGGCGTCCGGCGTCGTCTATTACGACAAGGATGGCGTCGAGCAATTCCAGCCGGCCGAAGTTGTCGTGATCGCCTGCAACGGCATCGGCACGCCGCGTCTGTTGCTCAATTCCGCTTCCAGGCGCTTTCCCAACGGCCTTGCGAACGCGTCAGGGCTCGTCGGCAAGAACCTGATGTTTCACCCCTATGCCCAGGTCTACGGCTATGTCGAGGAGGAAACCGACAGCAACCGCGCGCCGCCGACCTGCCTGTGGAGCAAGGAATTCTACGAGACCGACCTCTCGCGCGGCTTTGTCCGCGGCTACGCGATCCAGTTTGGTCGCGGCGCCGGTCCCATCATGGAAGCGGTCATGAGCGAGGCCAAGGGCGTCCTGCCCTGGGGCGCCGATCATCACCGCGTCTTTCGCAAGCTCAACGGCCATCGGCTGGCGCTGGCCGCGATCTGCGAGGATCTGCCGGAGGAGCATAATCGCGTGACGCTGGATCCCGTGCTGAAGGACAGCCACGGCATTCCGGCGCCGCGCGTGGATTACACGATCAGCGAGAACAGCGCGAAGATGATGGAGCACGGCATCGCGCGCGCCAGGGAGATTCTGGCCGCGGCCGGTGCGACCGACATCTGCGTCAGCAGTCCGATCCTTTACGGCGGCTGGCATCTGCTCGGCACCGCGCGGATGGGCACGGACCCCGAACGTTCCGTGGTGAACGAATGGGGCCGCTCGCATGACGTGAAAAATCTGTTCATCGTCGATGGCAGCGTATTCGTCACCTCCGGCGGCGTGAATCCGACCTCCACCATCCAGGCGATTGCACTCTACATCGCCGACCAGATGAAACAGCGCCTCGCCAACCTGTTTGATTGAGACCGCAATGAGCATCGTCGAGACCAGAGCAACAGCCGAGAGCGGCCTCACTCCCGCACAGCGCGACGACCTGCGCGTCATCGCCGCCACGATGATCCCGGCGAGCGCCGAATATGGCGTCCCCGGCGCCGACGATCCTGCCATTCAGGCCGATATCCTGGCGACGCTCGGCCGCGATACGATGCGCGTTCGCGAGGCGCTCGATCGCATCGCGCGGCTCGCAGGCTCCCCGCTTGCTGCTCTCGATCCAATCAGGCGCGATGCGGTGGCGAAGGAGTTTCGTGCGAGCGGAGGCGTTGCGGCGGCAACGCTCGTCCGCGTTGTATTGCAGTGCTACTACCGCGACGATCGCGTGCTGCGCTCGTTGGGACTGGAACAGCGGCCGCCTTTTCCGAAAGGCCATGCGTTGGAGCAGGGCGACTGGTCGCTGCTGGAACCGGTGAAGGCCAAGCCGCCGATGTGGCGCAGAGCGCCATGAGCGATTTGCATTAGAACGAGTACAGATTTCTTTACGAATCTGTCTAAAGAAGCTCTCACCGGGCACTGGGGTTCGGCTGAGGGTACGATGACAGATATGAATGGTCGTTTGCCGCGGGGCGGAGATGCCGCCGCGGCGGCGAAGCGTAAGCACGCTGGCGTAACGCGCCGGAGTCTGCTCGCAAGCGCAGCGCTCTTGTTTACCGCAAGCGGTGCCGGGGCAGGGGTGGTCACAAAAGTGCTGCCCTGGAAGCCGAACGAGGCTTATCCGGTGACGCCGGTCGTTCCCGGCGGATATCTGTTCTTCACAGCTCAAGAGGCCGCGATCGTCGATGCCTTCGTCGAGCGCCTGATCCCGACCGATGATCTCGGTGCGGGCGCCAAAGATGCAGGCGTAACCACCTTCATCGACCGGCAGTTGACCGGCCCCTACGGCGGTCACGACTGGCTCTATATGCAGGGGCCGTTCTCCGACAAGCCGTTGCCGAGCCAAGGCCTGCAGTCGCCGCTGACGCCGCGTCAGCAATATCGCTCGGGGCTCGCGGCGCTGGAGGCCTATTGCAAGGCGAATTATGGCGGGCGCGGTTTTGTGGAGCTCAAGGGGGACGAGCAGGACAAGCTGATCGGCGCGATGGAAAAGGGCGAAGCCCAGTTCCAGGGCTTCAGCAGCCGGATGCTGTTCTCGGCGATCTATGCCAACACGATGGAAGGCTATTTCGCCGACCCGATCTATGGCGGCAATCGCGACATGGTCGGCTGGAAGCTCGTCGGCTTTCCGGGCGCGCGTTACGATTTCCGCGACGTGATGGCAAAGCCCAACCAGGCTTATACGCTGCCGCCCGTCGGCCTGCAGGGCCGCGCGGCCTGGGGAGGACGCTGATGGCTCGCCGTCTCCCCCGCAAGGATGTCGTCATCGTCGGTCTCGGCTGGACCGGATCGATCCTGGCTTACGAGCTCTCGCGCACCGGACTTGAAGTCGTCGCGATCGAGCGCGGCCCGTGGCGCGACACCGCCACCGACTTCAACATCGGCACCGCGCCGGACGAATTGCGTTACGGCGTCCGCCACGACGTCTTCCTCCGCCCGCGGCAGGAAACGTTGACGATGCGCAACAACCCCTCGCAGACGGCGCTGCCGATCCGCAAATGGGGCAGCTTTCTCCCCGGCAACGGCGTCGGTGGCGCCGGCGTGCATTGGAACGGCCAGACCTGGCGCTTCCTGCCCGACGATTTCCGCATCCGCAGCCACATGATCGAGCGCTACGGCGAGAAGATCCTGCCTGAAGGCAATCACATCCAGGATTGGCCGGTCTCCTACGACGAGCTCGAGCCCTACTATGACAAGTTCGAGCGGGTCTTGGGCATTTCCGGCAAGGCCGGCAATCTCAAGGGCAAGATCCAGCCCGGCGGCAATCCGTTCGAGGGCGCGCGCTCGAACGAGTATCCGACGCCGCCAATGACACAGGGCTATGCGCAGGAGCTGTTCACGAAGGCTGCGACCAGCCTCGGGCTGCATCCGTTTCCGCGGCCCTCGGCGAACATCTCGGTGGCCTACACCAACCCTTACGGCTGCACCATGGCGCCTTGCACCTATTGCGGCTTCTGCGAGCGGTTCGGCTGCGCGAATTATTCGAAATCCTCGCCGCAGACCTGCGTGCTGCCGGCGTTGGTCCGCGAGCCGACGTTCGAGGCCCGCACCGAGTGCGAAGTGACGAAAGTGAACCTTTCGGGCGACGGCAAGACGGCGACCGGCGTCACCTATGTCGATGCCAACGGCGAGGAATGGGAGCAGCCGGCCGATCTGGTGCTGGTGTGCGCGTTCAGCCTGTTCAACGTGCGGCTTTTGCTGTTGTCGGGCATCGGCAAGCCCTACGATCCGGTCAGGGATGAAGGCGTGGTCGGCCGCAACTACGCCTATCAGACCGGGTCCGGCGCGACCGGCTTTTTCGCCGACGTGAAGTTCAATCCGTTCGCCGCCGCCGGTTCGCTCGGCGCCGCGCTGGATGACTACAACAGCGACAATTTCGATCACGGCCCGCACGGCTTTGTCGGCGGCGCCAGCATCACCTGCGCCTACACCAACGGACGGCCGATCCTCTATCACCCGACGCCGAAGGGCACGCCCACCTGGGGCAGCACCTGGAAGAAGGCCGTCCATGAAAATTATCAAAAGGTCACCAATGTCGGCGCGCAAGGCAGCGTCATGAGCTATCGCAACAACTATCTCGACCTCGATCCGACCTATAAGGATCCGCTCGGTCGGCCGCTGATGCGCATGACGTTCGATTATCAGGACAACGAGCGCAAGATGGCGAATTGGATGGCCGAGCGCTGCGAGGAGATTGCGAAAGCGATGGGCGCCAAGACGACCCAGATCAATCGCCTGAATGGTCCCTGGTCGGTGATTCCTTACCAGACCACGCACAACACCGGCGGGGCCGTGTTCGGCAACGATCCCAAGACCAGCGTGCTCAACCGTTATCTGCAGTCCTGGGACGTCCATAATGTCTTCGTGATGGGCGCGTCCGCTTTTCCGCAGAACGCGGGCTACAATCCGACGGGCACCGTCGGCGCGCTGACCTATTGGGCGCTGGACGCGATCTTCGATTACCTGAAATCGCCGCGCGCGCTGGTGCAGTCATGAGGCGCGTCGTGAACGGTGGATGGGCGCGGCTGCGCCACGCTCTGCTGCTGCTGCCGCTGCTTGCAAGCGGAGCAGCCGCTGAACCCGATAATTACGTCGAGATCGCCCGCGGCAAGGCGCTGGCGACCGCCGGAGACTGCATCACCTGCCACACGGCCAGCGGCGGTGCGCCGTTCGCGGGCGGGCTTGCGCTGCAGACGCCGTTCGGCGCGATCATGACGCCGAACATCACCCCTGACAGCGTGACCGGCATCGGGAGCTGGTCAGCGGACGATTTCGCCCGTGCGATGCATGAGGGCAGGCGGCCCGGCGGCGCCTATCTCTATCCGGCCTTTCCCTATCCCTATTACAGCAAGGTGACACGCGCCGACTTGGACGCGATCTACGCTTACTTGCGGACGCTTGCGCCAGTCACGAACGCCGTGAACCGCAGCACGCTGCCGTTTCCCTTCAGCATCCGCGAGTCGATGCTGGGATGGAACAGGCTGTTCTTTACGCCGGGCGTCTTCGTGCCGGATCCGAAACGCTCGGACGAATACAATCGCGGCGCCTATCTCGTCGAAGGCCTCGGCCATTGCGGCGCCTGCCACACGCCGCTCAATTCGTTCGGCGCAGCCAAGGCCGACCGCTATCTCGAAGGGAGCCAGATCGACAACTGGACCGCGCCCAACATCACCAATGATATGCACACGGGTCTGGGCAAATGGTCGGTCGACGACATCGTGCACTATCTGAAGACCGGACAGACTGCGACAACGCTCGCCAGCGGGCCGATGAAGGACGTGATCGAGAATTCGACATCGAAGATGCCGGATGCCGATCTCCGCGCTATCGCGGTCTATTTGAAGGAGCGCGGCGCCGCAGGCTCTCCGCCGCCCGCGCCGCTCTCCGCCTCCGATCCGCGCATGCAGGCGGGCGAAGCGATCTTTGCCGATACCTGCTCGGCCTGCCACACCAGCAATGGCGGCGGCGTCGAACATATCTTCCCCAAGCTCGCCGGCAATGCCATCGCCACGCAGGACGATCCGGCATCGCTGATCCGCATTATCATCGCGGGCGGGCGCGCGGCGGCGACGAACGAGCGGCCGACAGGGCCTGCGATGCCTTCGCTCGGCTTCCGCCTCAATGATGCGCAGGTCGCCGCCGTCGTGACCTACGTCCGCAATTCCTGGGGTAATGCCGCATCGCCGGTGACGGCCGACACCGTCAAGGCTCTGCGTAACCGCGTGACCGGCGCCGCGGACTGAAGCGGGATGATGATCGGTCAATCGGGCCGCGAACTCGGTCGACCTCTCCCCAGCGGGGAGAGGTCGGATTGCATCGTCAGATGCAATCCGGGTGAGGGGCCGCAGCTCTCACGAGACCGTAACCCCTCACCCGATTTGCTGCGCATCACCTCTCCCCAGCGGGGAGAGGTCGGATTACATCGTCAGATGTAATCCGGGTGAGGGCGCTGCTCTCTCGAGGGACCGTAACCCCTCACCCGGATCGCATCATTCGATGCGATCCGACCTCTCCCAATGGGAGAGGTGAATCGCTGCAGCGATTGCTTGATCTCATCCCGCTCCAGAGGCCCCCGCGGCCGGCCTTGCGCAGCGCCCGCTGGATGACCATCTGACATGGCCTTGAGGAACCTGCCATGTTGGATTTTACCTCCGATACCTTCGATCACGGCCTGTCATCGAAGGCGACCGAACAAACACCCGTCGACGACCAGATCCTGCTGGATGCCTACTCCAACGCCGTGATCGGCGTGACGGAGCGGGTCGGCCCGGCCGTGGTCCGCGTCGAGACGGGGCCGAAAGTGCGCACTCCGGGCGAGCGCGGCGGGCTCGGCTCAGGCATTGTGATTTCGCCTGATGGACTCGTGCTGACCAACAGCCATGTCGTGGGATCGGCGAAGGAGATTCGCCTCCGCGATATCGAGGGCGTTGTCACCGACGCGCGTGTGCTGGGCGTCGATCCCGACACCGATCTGGCGCTGCTCCGCGCCAACGGCGCGCGTGACCTGCGCTACGCCGCGCTCGGCAATTCCAAGACGCTGCGCCGCGGCCAGCTCGTGGTCGCGATCGGCAATCCGCTCGGCTTTGAATCGACAGTCACCGCGGGCGTCGTCTCCGCGCTCGGCCGTTCGATCCGCTCGGTCTCGGGGCGTACCATCGAGGACGTGATCCAGACCGACGCCGCGCTCAACCCGGGCAACTCCGGCGGGCCGCTGGTCTCGTCGAAAGCCGAGGTGATCGGCATCAACACCGCTATCATCAACGGCGCGCAAGGCATCTGCTTTGCGGTTGCCTCCAACACCGCGCAATTCGTGCTGTCCGAGATCATTCGGCACGGCTACGTCCGGCGCGCCTATATCGGCGTCTCCGGCCAGACCGCGCCGATCCCGCGCCGGCACGCGGTGCTCGCCGGCGTCGACAACAAGATGGGCGCGCTGGTCGCGCAGATCGAGCCGGACGGGCCGGCGGCCAAGGCCGGGCTTCTGCCGGGTGACGTCGTGATCAAGCTCGATGGCGTCGAGATCAACGGCGTCGACGACCTGATCCGCGTGCTCGACCGCGACCGCATCGGCCGTACGCTCGCCATGGACGTGCTGCGCATGGGGCGGCTGCGGGCGATCGATATCCATCCCGTGGAGCGCAAGCCGGCGGGGCGGTAAGGCGTCCGATTGCTTCTGGCGATAGCAATGAGTCGCGCGAACGCGCCCAATGAGGGGCTTTGCATCGTCGAGGGCAGGCCCGAAAAGGCGTGTTTGTCGCGACCATTGCCCAAGTGGGGTTGAGCGAGGGAAGCGGGTTCGATGGGAGAGCAGGGCGGACGTACTGAGAGGGCCAAGATGCTTGGCGGCGAACTTTACGATCCGATGGATCCTGAGCTCGTCGCCGCCCGCGAACGTGCGCGAGATCTCTGCCAGGCTCTGAACAGCACGCGCGAAGCGGAGCAGGAAGAACGCAGGCGCATTCTACGTGAGCTGTTTGGTGCGGGCGGCGACACGGTGTGGATGCAGCCGCCCTTCTTCTGCGACTACGGCTCAAACATCGAGCTCGGGGAGCGGGTGTTCTTCAACCTCAACTGCGTCGTGCTCGACGTGTGCCCGGTGCGCATTGGCAGCTTCACGCTCTTCGGTCCGGCGGTGCAGATCTACACGCCTCTGCATCCGCTCAACGCTGAATTGCGTCGGCGAGAGGAGTGCGGCAAGCCGGTGGAGATCGGATCCGATGTATGGGTAGGTGGAGGGGCGCTCATCATGCCGGGTGTCCGGATCGGATCGCGGGCGGTGATCGGCGCCGGCAGCGTTGTGACCCGAGATATTCCGGAGGGCGTGTTCGCCGCGGGCAATCCCTGTCGCGTGATCCGCGAGATCACCGAGTAGGTGGGTTGCCTATCGATCCACGTTCAGCCGGTGGGAAGCAAACCAGCGGCGCGGCAGACTCAGCGGGTCTTGCCGTCACTGACAAGATGCTCTCGAAAAAAGCGTACAACGCTCGCATCAAACTCGCGGTGAAAGGCTGCTCTATCGAAGCCCGGCGGATTATCAGTGCAAATGCGCGGAATGGCAGTCGCGAGTTGCTTTGAGCAGGGCGCCAGGAATGCGTAGTGGCCGGCTGGAATGGTGTGGATTTCGGGCGAACCGGGCAGTTGGCTGGCAGTGAGCGCGGTGCTCGCTGCGCCGACGCCGTTGCCGCCAAGCTCCGACCGCCAAATCTGTAGCGGGATTTTGATGCCGCTCAAGCCTTCGGGTGTAAAGGCGAATGTCATTGCAGCGTCGGCCAGGACAGCGGCTCTGATGCGTTGATCAGGCTGCGGGCTAGGCGGGACATCGCCGCTGCGCGCTCTCTCGCAATTCTCCGTCTTGTCTGCCTCCTTGCAGAACAAAGCCAGCCTGCGGAAATCTGCATGGGCCCCCACGAGAACAAGCCCCGTGTATCCGCCCAAGGAAAAGCCGAAGAACCCGACCCCGCCGGGATCGATGACATCTTTGTCTTTCCAGCCGTGCAGCATGAAATCGAGCAATCGAACCATATCCACCGGATGCGACGCCCAGACGGACATTTTATCGCGCTGCGAGGAGTCGTTGCCGTTGTCGCCCGGGTGGTTGATCGCCGCGACGACAAATCCGGCATCAGCCAACGCCTCTGCGGTGTCATGATGCATGGTGAACCATCCGCCCCGACCGTGCGAGAAAATAACCAATGGCAGCTTCGTCCCTGTTACGGGGCAGTCCTTCACACCCATCAGTCGAATTTCGGGGATTGCTGCAAGATCGCCGAGCGGGACATCCTTCGGTTCCTCTGCGCATGGATACCAGATGGCACCTGCCAAGCCTTCGTCGGAATCGAGAAGCTGGATGCCCGCGGCCTCGACCGGCGAGCCCAAGCAACAGAAGATGATGGCGTAAGCCCAGAACGCCCTAAGCACCATCAACCTCCCCATCGCCAAGCGGCGGAAAACCGAAGAATGACAACAGAATTGTGTCGAATTCACACCGCCCTTTGATCCCGCCTCACCGCGCCACAAGAGAAATCCGGGCGGAGGCGCCCAGGCAACTCTAGAGCAATTCATGGCTAGGCTGAATCGGGAGGGATTCCCCTGAGGGTTGGTTTGTGATTCAAGATGCTGGCTGGGCTGGGGGCCAGCATCTGATGAGCCGACCTCTTTCCAATGATCTGCGAGAGCGAGTGGTGGCGGCGGTGGCAGCTGGCGAGAGCTGCCGTACGGTAGCGGCACGGTTTGGTGTTGCAGTGTCGTCGGTGGTGAAGTGGTCGCAGCGCCATCGGGCGACCGGCTCGGTGAGCCCGGGCAAAATGGGCGGGCATCGCAAGCCGGTGCTGGAACCACACCGCGCTTTCATCAAAGAGCGGATCCGACAGACGCCGCATCTGACGCTGCACAAGCTGAAGGACGAACTCGCCGCGCGCGGGGTCAAGGTCTCGCACAATGCGGTCTGGACATTCCTGCGGCGCGAAGGACTGCGATTCAAAAAAAACGCTGTTCGCCCTCGAGCAAGGCCGCGCTGACGTTGCGCGTCGGCGGCGACGCTGGCGGTCATGGCAGGCCAGCTTGGATCCCCAGCGCCTGGTTTTCATCGACGAGACCTGGATCAAAACCAGCATGGCCCCGCTGCGCGGATGGGGACCGAAGGGCGAGCGGGTGCGAGGTTTTGCCCCGCACGGCCACTGGCGAACGCTGACTTTTCTCGGCGCTCTGCGCTGCAATGTCTCACGGCCCCTTGCGTCTTCGACGGGCCGATCAACGGCGAGTGCTTCCGAGCTTATGTCGAACAGCAACTCGTTCCCGTTCTCAAGCCCGGCGACATCGTCATCATGGACAATCTCGGCAGCCATAAGTCGGCCGCTCTGCGCCGCATCATCCGCGGCGCGGCGCCAGGCTCTGGTACCTGCCGCCTTACTCACCAGATCTCAATCCGATCGAGCAGGCCTTTGCCAAGATCAAGCATTGGATGCGCATCGCCCAGAAGCGCACCATCGAAGACACTTGGCGTTGCATCGGCGACCTCGTCACAACTATCCAGCCCCGCGAATGCAGCAACTATTTCGCCAACGCAGGTTACGCTTCCGCCAAATCGTGAAACGCTCTAGCGGCCGCTACTGCTGCAGCATCGTGTTGTTTTCGGCATACCAGCCAGCCGCAAATTGCCCGTCGCGCCAATCCGCCGCAGCGGGCCCTCTTGCAATTTCTGGAAATCAGAAATACAGTCACGCCCGTTCCGCGCCTACACAAGGGGCGTACGCGTCGTCACGAACGTGGAGCGGAATGCGGTGGACGCGAAGGCGCTGACTGACGAGCGGCGCCTTTGCGGATGGCGAAGTCGTGTGGTCCTGGCCCGCCCATGCAGGCGCCAAGTCCTGCGGACGTGATGATCCGCGAGACGACGGTGGCAAGAAGCTGGTTCACCGAGGAGAGCGCGAAGTAAGCCGTAAACCACTGCGCAGGGAAGGCCGGAGTGATTCCGCGCTCACCTGTGGTCTTCGCGCCTTTGCGCAACCTTTTTGCGCGGAGGCCCATGGGTGCACGCGGGCACCTGGTCTTCCCTGCGCCCTTGTATGTCGAGGGACAAGGATGATGCAAGACTCGGACGCTCATCGCGCCGCGGGAAGGCGGGGTCGCACCCTCTCTTCGTCATGCCCGCGAAGGCGGGCATCCAATATTCCAGAGACCTTAGTGATCAATCCGAGACAGCGCGGCGTACTGGATACCCCGCATGCGCGGGGTATGACGACCTGTCGTGGACCGGGCGGCGCAACTTAATACAGGCCAATGGCACCAAAGCACAACTCATTCCGCTGCTGCCGCGAAGCGGGTGTTCTCAAGCTCCGCCTCAAGGCGAGCCTTCTCCGCCATCGCCTTGACCAGGCTCGCTTCCTTGATGTGCCCATAGCCACGGATCGTCTCGGGGATCCGCGCGAGTTTTATGAGCAGCGGAATCCGTTCGGGTCGCAAATCCGCAATGCGCTCATCGAGCATCGCAAGATAATCCTCGATCAGCTTGCGCTCGGCCTTACGCTCAGCCGTGCGCCCGAATGGGTCGAACGCAGTGCCGCGCAAGAATTTCAGGCGGGCGAGCAGGCGGAAGGCGTGGATGGTCCAGCCGCCGAACTCCTTCTTCTGCAAATGGCCGGTCGCCTTATCGCGGCGGGCGAAGATCGGCGGCGCGAGATAGAATTTGAGCTGGTAGTCGCCATCGAACTTCTCCGACAGTTTTTTTGCAAAGCTGCCGTCGCTGTAGAGCCGCGCGACCTCGTATTCGTCCTTGTAGGCCATCAGCTTGAACAGGTTTTTCGCGACCGCCTCGGTCAGCTCGGTCGATGCGGGCGAGGCAGCCGCCTCCGCCTTTCGCACCTTGTCGAGCGCCGCGAGATAGCGCGCCGCATAGGCCTTGTCCTGATAATCGGTAAGGAACCTCGCCCTGACGTCGATGATGTCGTCAAGCGTCCGGGTCGGCTGCGCGGCGCGGTTGCGGAACTGGATCACGCTGCGCACGCGCGCCATGTCGTGCGCGGCGAGCCGGCCCCAGGTGAAGGCCTGCTTGTTCATCTCGACCGCCGCGCCGTTGATCTCGATCGCGCGCAGGATGGCGTCCAGGGACAGCGGAATCGCGCCCTTCTGGAAGGCGAAGCCGAGCATGAAGGAGTTGGTGGCGATGCTGTCGCCCATCAGGGTCGAGGCAATTCCGGTCGCGTCGATGATGTCGAGATTGCGTTCGCCGATCGCGTCACGCAACGTCGTTTGCATCGCGCCCATCTCGAAATCGAGGTCCGGGTTCTGCACGAAGCTTGCGGTCGGCTGCAGGTCCGCATTGACGAACGCTCTTGTGGCCCCGCGTTCGACGCGGCTGAGCGCGCTTGCGCTGGTGGAGACGACGATATCGCAACCGAGGATCAGGTCTGCGCCGCCGGTCGTGATGCGCACCGCCGCGATATCTTCGGGCTTGGGGGCAATGCGGACGTGGCTCATCACCGCGCCGTTCTTCTGCGAAAGACCGGTGAAGTCCAGTGCCGAGCAGCCGCGGCCGTCGACATGGGCGGCCATGCCGAGCAGCGCGCCGATGGTGATGACGCCGGTGCCGCCAATGCCGGTGACGAGGATGTTGTAGGGGGCGTCCAGCTTGGGTGTCACAGGCAAAGGCAGGTCAGCGAAGAGCTGGCCGGAATCGATCGCGGAGGATTCGATGCGCTTCAGTTTGCCGCCATGAACGGTGACGAAGCTCGGGCAGAAGCCCTCGATGCAGGAAAAATCCTTGTTGCAGTTGGATTGATCGATCTGGCGTTTGCGGCCGAACTCCGTATCGAGCGGCTGCACCGAGACGCAGTTGGAGGCTTGCGAGCAGTCGCCGCAGCCCTCGCAGACGAGATCGTTGATGAAGACCCGCTTGGGCGGATCGGGATAGAGCCCGCGCTTGCGGCGCCGGCGCTTTTCGGCGGCGCAAGTCTGATCATAGATGAGGACCGTCAGGCCCTTGATCTCGCGCAGCTCGCGCTGCACCTGGTCCATCTCGCGGCGATGATGCACCGTCGTACCAGGCGGGAAATAGCCGGAGGGCGGGTATTTGCCGGGGGCGTCGGAGACGATGGCCAGACGCTTGACGCCTTCGGCCCACACCTGATGTGCGATCTGCGAAACCGTAAAGCTGCCTTCGGCCGGCTGGCCGCCGGTCATCGCGACGGCATCGTTATAGAGGATCTTGTAGGTGATGTTGACGCCGGAGGCGGCCGCCGCGCGCAGCGCGAGCAGGCCCGAATGGGTGTAGGTGCCGTCGCCGAGATTCTGGAAAATGTGCTGCTCGCTCGTGAAGGGCGCTTGCCCGATCCAGTTCGCGCCTTCGCCGCCCATATGCGTGATGGTCGCGGTGCGCCGCGCCGGCACGTTGAGCGCCATGCCGTGACAGCCGATGCCGGCCATGGCGCGGCTGCCTTCGGGGATCTTGGTCGAGGTGTTGTGCGGACAGCCCGAGCAGAAGAACGGCGTGCGCTGCAGTGTGATCGGCGCCTGTGCCGGGGCGGGCCGTTCGAACGCTTCCAGCCGCGCCAACCGTTGCTCCGGCACCGGGCTATGGTGGCCGAGCCTGCGCAGCCGTGCGACCAAGGCCGAGGCGACGATCGTCGGGGTGAGTTCGCCCTCGCTCGGCAACAGGACCTTGCCTGCTTCGTCGCGCTTGCCGACGACGGCAGGACGATTCCATGCATCCATGTTGTAGAGGATGCGCTTGAGCTGGTCCTCGATGAAGCCGCGCTTCTCCTCGACCACCAGCACGTCCTGCAGGCCCTCGGCGAAGCGCTTGGCGCCCTCTTCCTCGAGCGGCCAGGTCAGCGCGACCTTGTAGATGCGCAAGCCCAGCGCCTGCGCATCGCGATCGGTTATCCCGAGATCGGCAAGCGCCTGGCGCAGATCGAGATAGGCCTTGCCCGTCGTGATGATGCCGAGCCGCGCCGGCTTGCCGTCGAGCACGATCTTATCGAGCTTGTTGGCGCGCACGAAGGCGCCGACGGCTTCCATCTTCGGGCCGAACAGCCGCTTCTCCTGCTCCATCGGCGGATCGGGCCAGCGGATATTCAGCCCGCCCGGCGGCATTTCGAAATCGGAAGGCAGCACGATCTGCACGCGCGCGGAATCGCTGTAGACCGAGGCCGAGCTCTCCACGGTTTCGCCGATCGCCTTGAAACCGACCCAGCAGCCGGAATAGCGCGACAGCGCAAAGCCGTAGAGGCCGAGGTCGAGATAGTCCTGCAGCGTCGCGGGATTGATGATCGGCATCAGCGCCGCGGCGAACACCTGCTCGCTCTGATGGGCCAGCGTGGACGATTGGCAGCCGTGGTCGTCGCCGGCGAGCGCCAGCACGCCGCCATGGCGCGAGGTGCCGGCGGAATTGGCATGCTTGAGCGCATCGACCGAGCGATCGAGGCCCGGTCCCTTGCCGTACCAGATGCCGAACACGCCATCGACCTTGGCGCCCGGGAACAGCCCAACCTGCTGGCTGCCCCACACCGCGGTCGCCGCGAGGTCTTCGTTCAGGCCGGGCACAAAGGCGATATCGTGCGCCTTGAGGTGCGATTTGGCCCGCCACAGCGCGTGGTCGTACATGCCAAGCGGCGAGCCGCGATAGCCGGAGATGAAGCCCGCGGTGTTGAGGCCGGCCGCGCGATCAATTTCGCGCTGCAACATCGGGAGCCGCACCAGAGCCTGGACGCCGGAGAGATAGATCCGCTTGGCCTCGAGCCGGTATTTGTCCTCCAGCTCAACCTGCAGCAGCGTCATTTGGGTTTGCTCCGTTTGGTTTTCTTGGCGCTCGGCGGATCGATGCGGCAAGCCAGTGAAAAGGATGCGCCGCTAAAGTCAATATCGCTGGCTTATTTCGGAGGGCGCGGCATAGCCGCTGTGGAAGAATTTCATGACATGGCTGCGTTAGAGGATGTTGGACGGGGTCTTGATGGCACGGTGCTTGCTTAGCCTTTCTGGAGTGTGGGGGCCGCGTCGTTCATGATGGACTCAAATCAAGCCTCAACGGGTACGGTCGTTGCCGAGCCGGAGCCGATCGAGCTCAACTGGTCGACGACCGCGCTCGTCGTCATCGACATGCAGCGTGATTTTCTCGAGCCTGGCGGCTTCGGCGAGTCGCTGGGCAATGACGTCTCCCGGCTTGGCTCCGCGGTCGGGCCGATCGCTTCGGTGCTGGCCGCCGCGCGCGCGATGGGAATGCTGGTCATTCATACGCGCGAGGGGCATCTGCCTGATCTCTCGGACGTGCCGCGTGCCAAGCTTAGGCGCGGCGCGCCATCCTTGCGCATCGGCGATCCCGGCCCGATGGGACGCATTCTGATTCGCGGCGAGCCGGGACACGACATCATTTCCGAGCTCTATCCGCTCGATGGCGAGATCGTCATCGACAAAGCCGGCAAGGGCGCATTCTACGCCACCGAACTCGGCGATATCTTGCGGAAAGGCGGCATCGAAAATCTGCTGGTGTGCGGGGTCACCACCGAGGTCTGTGTCAACACCACGGTGCGCGAGGCCAATGACCGCGGCTATCGCTGCGTCGTCATCGCCGACGGCTGCGCCTCCTACTTCCCCGAATTCCACGACATGGGCCTGAAAATGATCAAGGCCCAGGGTGGCATCTTCGGCTGGGTCGCCGACTCGGCCGCGGTTCTCAAGGCAATGCAAGCGGAGACGACCAACATCGTGTGACAGCGGGAGCGTGGGAGATGAACGGCGCCTGCGGTCAAGGCCTGACCGCCGGAGTCTCAATCGGCATGCCGGCCGCGCGCGACATCAAATAAAGCTCGAGCTCGACCAGTTCGGGCGCGCCATAATTATAGGTCTGCGCGCGGATGCCGGTCATGCAGCCGCGCAGGCGGCGCTGCAGCGAGCCCAGCGTCTGCCACTCCAGTCGATACATCGGGTAGCCGGTCGGCTGTCCTTGCGTGATCGCGGCGCCCGCCAGATGCTTGTCCCAATTGTCGTCATGGCAGTTGGCGCAGGCAAGATTGAGCTGTCCCTGCCGCTGCATGAAAAGCTCGTGCCCTCTGGCGATGAATGGCGCGAGTTGCGGATCGCCGTCGGGCGTAATCGGCATGCCGCGCGACTGGTTGGCGACGAAGGCGCTCAAGGCCAGCAGGTCGTGGCCTTCATAGTCGAGCGCAGGCGCCTGTTGGTGCCGCGCGCGGCAGAGATTGATGCGCTGCTCGAGATCCACGGGACGGCCGAGCGCCTTGTCGAAGGCGGGATAGCGGGCCGCGACACCTTTCATGCTGGCGCGCGCGTCGCCGTGGCAATCGGCGCAGGACTTGTTCGCGGTGCCAAGCCTCTCGTTCCAGAGCGCTTCGCCGTCGAGCACCCAGAGCATGCCGGGATTGGTGCTGTCGTCGTCCTGCATGGCCTTGCTGTCGGGTCCCATGAAGCTGTAGCCGGAGCGGCGCTGGTCCGGCGGAATCTCGCCAGCGTGCAGCGGCGCGGCCGCGACCACTAGTGCCGCAACGAGGATCGCGCAGGCGTATCTCATTCGACGGTGATCGCGGCGGATGCGGTCTGGGAAAAGCCGTTGTCGCCGGTCCATTCGAACTCGAACTTGCCGCTCTCGGTCGCGGTCGTGAAAAAGGAGAAATAGGGATTGGCGGCGATGGCCGGGAACAGATCGGCGCGGAAGATTTCCTGGCCGTTGAAGCGGCAGGTGAAGCTCGTGATGATGTCGCGTGGAACGATCTCGCCGCTGGCCTTGCGGCGGTATCCGGTTTCCATGATATGCGAGGTCAGCGCCCGGATCTCGATGAGGTCGCCGCGCTTCGCCCGTTTGGGAACGTTGATCAGAGCGGAAGCCATCACAGCTCCTCCGTGCAGGCTGCCAGCGTCACCACGACGTCCACGCTGGCCGACCAGAACGAGCCGTCCGACATCTGCGCGATCGCCACCACCTTCTGGCTGTCGGCAAGCCGGATGCGGGTCGAGACCTGGGCGCGGCCGGATGCGGGGGTGAGATAAAAATTGCCGATGTAGGGCTGCGGATTCTTCTCGTTGAAGACATGAATGCTCTTCACGTAATCGTCCGCCGTCATCGGGCTCGCGACGCTCACGGTCATCGGCACCGCATTGCCGTTTTCGACCAGGGGCGGGATCTCGAGCTTGACCCTGCCGGTCTGCACCTGCGCTTCGCCGACGATGTTGCGAATGGCGGAATTGAGCATCGCGGGCGTTGCTTCGGCAGGCCGCAGCGTCACGCGCGACATCGCGCCGAGAACGGCGGCGCTGCCTGCAACTTTCAGGAAATTGCGGCGCGTGGATGGATCCTGGTTCGGCATGATCTCTTGCTCTCTAGTCGCGCAGCGTTGCCAGATAGGCCACGATATCCTCGATTTGTTCCGCCGACAGGATCGGCTTGTCGCGCCAGTTCTGGCCGACGCGCACCAGCCCGTCCACGCGGTAAAAGGACGGCATGATGGTCGCCGGATTGAAGCGCGCGGCGTCGACCAGACGCAGGCGGAGCTGACTTGCACTCCAGCGGCTGCCGGCGCCGGCGAGATTGGGCGCCAGATCGCCCTGGAACTTCACGTTCGGAAACGGTCCGGAGTGGCAAAGGATGCAGGTGCTGGTGCGATCCACCACCAGCGCGCGGCCGTGTGCTGCATCGCCGGGGCTGCCTGTCAGCGATTCGGGGATGCCGTCGCCGATCACGGCGTAAGGCACGAGCGCATCCGCCGTGGCCATGGATGTGATCGCCAAGGCGCCTGCCGCTGCCAGGACAACAGAGACGAGCGAATTAGCCAAACGTCTCCTCCGTGATCGTCGTGTACCAGTTCCGCGCGGCCTCCGCCTCGCGCGCCCGCACCTCGCGCGGCGCATCGACCGAGCTGCTGCCGCCGCCTTCGACCTCGGCGAAAATGTCGTCTTTCGGCTGATAGAGACCGGCAAGCGAGAACGCATAGCCGGGAGCAACCGTGTCGTAGCAGATGCCCCTCAGCTTGGGCGCCTCAGGTGCCCTGCCGGACAGCAGATCGAAAATCGCCCTGGCGCAGGCTTTGCCTTGCGCACTCGCGGCAGAGGCCGATTTCGGAATGGCGCCGCCGAGGCAGGCGTCGCCGATCACGTGGACGTCAGGCAGAAGTTTCGACGCGAAGCTTACCGGATCGATCGGGCACCAGCCGGTCTTGTCCGCAGCGCCCGCGATCGCCGCAATGCGGCCGGCGCGCTGCGGCGGGATGATATTGGCGACCGCCGCGCTATGATCGCCAAATTCGGTGATGATGGTGTTGGTTGAGGGATCGACCGAGGTGACGCGGCCGCCGTCCGACAGCGCTATCCGCTCGATCATGCCGTCATAGAGCTCGCTCCAGGCCTTCTCGAACAGCCGCTGCTGCGAGAAATTGTCCTTCGCATCCAGGATGAGCACCTTCGAGCGCGGCTTTCGCGACTTCAGATAATGCGCAATCAGGCTGGCGCGCTCGTAAGGCGCGGGCGGGCAGCGCGAGGGGTTGGCAGGCACGGCGATCGCGACCAGGCCGCCATCCTCCATGGCCTCGATCTGCCGGCGCAACAGCAGTGTCTGTTCGCCGGCCTGCCAGGCATGCGGCATCTTTTGGGCTGCCTGTTCGTCGTAGCCGGGCAGGGCGTCGAAGCGCAGCTCGATCCCGGGCGCGAGCACCAGGCGGTCGTAGGAAAGGCTCGTGCCGTCCGCGAGCATCACAGTGCGCCGTTGCGGATCGATCGCCTCCGCGGCTTGCGCCACGACATTGATCCCACCAGCGACAATCTTGCCGTAACCGAATTGTTGGGCCTCGATGTTCCGCAAGCCGGCAATGACCTCGTTGCTGAACGGACAAGCCGTGAATGTCTTGTTCGGCTCGATCAGCGTCACCTCTAGCTTCGCATCGATCCGCTTCAAGGCCCGCGCGCAGGCCGCGCCGCCAAATCCGCCGCCAACGACGATGATGCGCGCGGCTGGCTGCGCATGCGCAATGGATGGCAGCGCCAGGGAAGCTGCGAGCGCCGCGACGCCGCGAAGGGCGTCTCTTCGCCCGACCTGCCGCAGCGTGTTCATGAGCATGATCCGAACAACGAAAGCGGCGGCTCGCTTGGAGCCGCCGCTGATCCCCTAGGCAAAGGTGATGTTCTGGTCGCGCAGCGGCACCGAGCGCAGACGCTTACCCGTCGCTGCGAAATAGGCGTTCAGCACCGCGGGCGCGGCAACCCCGATCGTCGGCTCGCCGACGCCGCCCCAGAACCCGCCGCTCGGCATCACGATCGCCTCGACCTTCGGCATCTCGCTGATCCGCATCGAATTGTAAGTGTCGAAGTTGGTCTGCTCGATGCGGCCGTCCTTCACGGTGCAGCCGCCATAGACCAGCGCGCTCAAGCCGTAGACGAAGGAGCCGGCGGTCTGCCGTTCGATCTGCGCCGGGTTGACGGCATAGCCGGGGTCGATGGCGGCGACCACGCGATGCACCTTGATGTTCTTGCCATCGACGACGGAAATTTCCGCCGCGCCCGCGACGTAGCTGCCGTAGCTTGCGAACTGCGCGATGCCCCGGAAAACCCCTTGCGGGGCAGGCTGCTCCCAGCCGATCTTTTCCGCCACCGCATTGAGCACCGCAAGGTGCTTCGGATGCTGCGCCATCAGCTTGCGACGGAAGGCGAGGGGATCTTCATTCACGGCATGCGCGAGCTCATCCATGAAGCATTCGAGGTAGATCGCGTTGTGATTGACATTCACGCCGCGCCAGAAGCCCGGGATGATGTGCGGATTGCGCATCGAGTGCTCGATCAGCACATTCGGGATTGAATAGCCGATCGCAGCTTCGCCAGACGAGTTGAGGCCTGCGAAGGTGGCTGGATCCTTGCCGTTGACCAGCGCTTCGGGACGCAGGCTGAACAGGATGGATTGGCCGGAGATGCGCATATGCAGCGCCGTCAGGTTGTTATCGGCGTCGAGGCCGGCGGTCAGCTTGCATTGCGTGATGGGGTGGTAGCGGCCGTGCGTCATGTCCTCTTCGCGCGACCACAACAGTTTTATGGGCGTGCCCGGCATCTGCTTGGCGATATCGACCGCCTGCCGGACATAATCGGTCTGGCCGCGGCGTCCAAAGCCGCCGCCGACGAGATGCTTGTGCACGTCGCATTTTTCAGCCGGAAGGCCGGATCCTTCCAGCACGGCCGCAAGAGCCGCTTCGCCGTTCTGCGTGCCGCACCAGACTTCGCATTTGTCGGCCGTATAGAGCGCCGTCGCGTTCAACGGCTCCAGCGTAGCGTGGTTCTGGTAGGGATAGTTATAGACGGCTTCGACCTTTTTGACGGCGCCGGCAAGGGCCGTATTGATGTCGCCGCTCTGGTTGCCGACATAAGCCGGTCCGGACTCCAGGCCTTCCGCCAGCCATTTGGCGATCGAGGCGCTGGAAACCTTCGCATTCTCGCCTTCGTCCCAGACGATCGGCAGGGCATCGAGCGCGGTCTTGGCGTGCCACCAGGTATCAGCGACGACGGCGACGGCGGAATCGCCGACACGCACCACCTTCTTCACGCCTTTCATGTTGGCGATCTTGGCTTCGTCGTAGCTCTTCAGCTTGCCGCCCGTGACCGGACAATCCTTGATCGCGGCGTTGAGCATGCCGGGCAGTTTCAGATCGATGCTGTAGACCAATGCGCCGGTGGTCTTGTCGGCGGTATCGAGCCGCTTGACGGCCTTGCCGATGAGCTTCCAGTCTTTCGGATCCTTGAGCTTGACGTCGGTTGGCGGTTGCAGCCTGGCGGCGGCCTCGGCCACCTTGCCATACGTCGTGGTCCTGCCCGAAGGCTGATGCGTGATAATGCTGTTGGCAGCGGTGCACTCGGCGACCGGCACCTTCCATTCGTTGGCCGCGGCCTGGATCAGCATCATGCGCGCGGTTGCGCCGCCCTTACGCACATAATCCTGCGAGGTACGGATGCCGCGGCTGCCGCCGGTCGAATAATCCCCCCAGACGCGCTTGCGGGCGACGTTCTGTCCGGGCGACGGAAATTCGGTCGTGACCTTCGACCAATTGCATTCCAGCTCTTCGGCGACGAGTTGGGCGAGACCGGTCAACGTCCCCTGGCCCATTTCCGATCGGGCGACGCGGATCACGACGGTGTCGTCGGGACGCACCACGACCCAGGCGTTGACTTCGGGTGAGCCGTCGGCGGCACGAACGACGCGCGGTCCGCCAAAGGGGAGATCGAAGCCGAGCGCGAGGCCGGCACCGAGCGCGGCGCTGCCGATGACAAAGGCGCGGCGGTTGAGTTGGGGAGCGACATGCTTGTTCATGGATCACTCCTCATGCGTTTGCGATCGCGTGGATCGCCTCGCGCACCTGCTGGAAGGTGCCGCATCGGCAGATATTCGTGACGTTGTCGTTGATGTCCTGGTCGGTGGGCTTGGGATTGTCCTTCAGCAGCGCCGCCACCGCCATGATCATCCCGCTCTGGCAATAGCCGCATTGCGGGACGTCGTTATCGATCCAGGCCTGCTGCACCTTGTTCAGGGTTCCGTCGTTGGCCAGGCCTTCGATGGTCGTGATCTGCTTGCCCTCGGCTTCACTCACCGCGACGCCGCAGGAGCGCGTCGCGACCCCGTCGATATGGACGGTGCAGGCGCCACATTGTGCGATGCCGCAGCCATATTTGGTGCCGGTGAGTCCGACATTCTCTCTGATTGCCCAGAGCAGCGGCGTATCCGGCTCGACATCGATTGTGAAAACTTTGCCATTGATATTGAGGTTTGCCATCGCAGATCCCCTGATTGGTCCAACCCACCGATTGGACTTCGCCGCGACGTTTGAGCGCCAAATTTTGAATGGTTCAAATCAATATTCCGCGCTTGCACGGCCAAAGAAAAAAATGGGCAAGAGCGGAAGAAAATTGACTTGTTGGTGTTACGCCGCAATCGCGACTTCAAGTCGCGCGCTTTGGGTCGACCGCCAGGCGCAGAAAGCTCATCACGCAGCCAATTCCGGCAAATCCGGCGCCGAGAGCCAGCGCCACGGTCGCACCGTTCCGCCCTGCCAGGCTGAAGCATAAGGCGGCCAGCGCCGCGCCGGTCGTTTGTCCGATCAGGCGAGCGGTGGCGACAATGCCACTGGCACCGCCGCTGCGGTGGGGCGGCGCGCTGGACATGATGGCTTTCATGTTCGGGGTCTGGAAGAAACCAAATCCAATGCCGCAAATCACCATGCGCCAGACGATATTGGGGATGCTCGGGCTTGCGGGCAGCATCGCGAGCAGGAGCATTCCGACGCCAAGCAGCATCAGGCCAAGGCCGCCCAGCAGGCCGGCGGGAAAGCAATCGGACAGCCGTCCGCCGATCGGCGCCATGATGGCGACCACCAGCGGCCACGGCGTCATAAAGAAGCCAGTCTCCACCTGCGATCGTAATAAGACATCCTCGAAGTAGAAGGGCAGGGAGACGAAGGCCAGGCCTTGCACGGCAAATGAGCAGACCGCGGTCGCCGCCGAGAGCGCAAACAGCGGTCGGCGGACCAGATCCGTCGGCAGCATCGGTGCGGGATGATCCGCTTGCCGCCGGGTCAACAGCCAGCCGAGCAAGAACGCGGCAACAAGTTCGATCACGACCAGCGTCGGCCAGGCCTGATGCGCCGCGCTGCCGATCCCGATGATGAACAGGCCGAGGCAGGCGGAGGCCAGGATCGCGCCGGGGAAATCGAAATCATGCTTGGCCCGCGGTGTCGGCGGCAAGGTCCGCAGTCCGATCAGGATCGCGGTGAGGCCAAAGGGAATGTTGATCGCAAACAGCCATGGCCACGAGCCGATCGACAGGATTCCGGACGCAATGGTCGGGCCGAAGGTGAAGGCGGTCGCCACCACCAGCGCATTATGGCCGAAGCCGCGGCCATGCATGCGGCTTGGATAGACGAAGCGGACCAGCGCAGTGTTCACGCTCATGACGCCGCTCGCCCCTAATCCTTGCAGGGCGCGCGCCACCAACAGGCTCGGCAGCGACCACGCCAAGGCGCAGCCGAGGGACGCCAGTGTAAACAGCACGAGTCCGCCGAGATAGATTCGCTCATGGCCGACGATTTCGCCGAGCGCGCCCAGCGGCAGCAAAGTCGCCACCAGCGCGATCTGGTAGACATTCACCACCCAGACAACTTCCGCGGGGCTGACATGGAGTTCGGCGGAGATCGCGGGCAGGGCGACGTTCGCAATGGCGGTGTCGAGCGAGGCCATCGCCAAGGCGGTGAAAATTGCGGCAACTGCCCAGCGCCTGCGCTCCCATGGCAAGCCGTCGGTCACCGGTGTCGCGGGAGCTTTCGCGGCGTTGCGATCGACGTACATGCTTGAAAATCTCTCCGCGTCGGAGGCTGGGTGGGCGGTAGTCCCCGCCATTTAATACGCCTGTGCGGCGCACCACAGCCGTGCGGATGCATGATGGGCATGCGATCGCCTCTGCATCGGTTTTTTTGGGCGACTTTCGGCTACTTCCCGCCCGCAGGCTGATCGACTAGCCTTGTCCGCAATGGCGGCCATAAAACAAGCCGCTCTTGAGGGGAAACGCGCTTGAAAGCCCAGGCAGTCCGGCGCATCGAGGCCGCCACCGTCGGCATTGAGGCAAAGCGCCGGAGCGGCGTCATGGCCGAGCTGTGGGTCGCGCTGTTGCTGGCGATCCTCACCTTTCTTGTGATTTATCCCGTGCTGACGCTTTTATTTGGCGCGCTCACCGACGCCAATCCCGTGGTGGACGGTCTCAGCCTGCAGCACCTGTCAGTCGCCAATTTCCTTGCCGTGCTCGCCAATCCCAATGTTGCGGAAGCGCTGCTGAATACGTTGATCGCCTGCGGCGGCGGCACGCTCATCGCGGTCGCAATCGGGCTGCTCTTTTCCTGGATCGTGGTCCGCACCAACACGCCGTTCAAGGGCTTCATCGCCGCGGCAAGCATTCTGCCGCTGTTCGCGCCGCCGCTGGTTGCGGGTGTCGCCTGGTCCATCCTCGGCTCACCGAAGACAGGTCTGATCAATACCGTCTTCAAATGGGGTGGCCTCGACTGGCATGTCGATTTCTACTCGATGCCGGGATTGGTGTTCGTGTTCGGTATTTATTACGCGCCCTATGTCTACATGTTCGCGGCGTCCGCGCTGCGCAACATGGACCCGAGTCTGGAGGAGGCGGCGGAGATTTCCGGCGCCAGCGCCTTCTCGACCTTGTTCTCGGTGACGTTCCCCCTGATCATGCCGGCGATCGTTTCCGGCATGCTGCTGTCCTTCATCGTGATGCTCGGCATCTATGGCATACCGGCCGTGCTCGGAGCGCCCAGCAACATCAACGTGCTGACGACCTATATTTTCAAGCTCACCAACTGGTCGCCGCCGCTCTACAATACGGCCGCAGCGGTCGCGATGCTGTTGATGCTTGTCACCGGCCTGCTGGTTTACCTGCAGCAGAAGGTCTTGAGCGGGCGCAGCTTCACCACCGTCGCCGGCAAGGCGTTTCGGCCGCGCAGCCTCGATCTCGGTCCCTGGCGCTGGGTCACCTTCGCGCTCGGCCTCTTTTATTTGCTGGTCGTCGTGGCCCTGCCGATGCTGGCGCTGATCGTGGCGGCGTTTCGAAAATTCATGTTCATCCGCGACGTCGCGAGCCTGTTCGACGCGCGGCAATATTCCCTTATGCATTTCAACAGCATCTTCGACAATCCGCTGACTTTCAAGTCGATCTACAACGCGGTCGAGGTCGGCATCATCACGGCCGTGATCGGAGGCGGGCTTGCCTTTGCGATCGGCTACACCATCCATCGCACGCGCGTGCCGGGCCGGCGCGCCATCGATTTGATTGCGACCCTGCCCGTGGCGATCCCAGGGCTCGTGATCGGTGTTGCGTATTTGTGGGCGTGGATCGGCATTCCGGGCGGTCTCTATGGCACGATCTGGATTTTAGCGCTGGCGTTTATCGCGCGCTTCATGCCGGATACAGTGAAGTCGCTATCGACCTCGTTCCTGCAAATCCACCGCGAGCTCGAGGAAGCCGCCTGGGTCTGCGGCAAGGGCACGCTGGGGACAATCGGAACCGTGGTGCTGCCGCTTGCGCGACCCGGCGTGATCGCCTCGATGACACTGCTGTTCGTGTTGGCGATCCGCGAACTCGGCTCGTCGCTGTTTCTCTACACCAGCGACACCATGGTGATGTCGGTGCTGCTGCTCGATTATTACGAGGGCGGCAATATCGGAAAGACTGCGGCGTTCAGCCTGGTGCAGACGGTCTTGCTCGGCTTGCTGATCGGCGGCGCCAACTGGCTGGCGCGCGGCGCATCGCAAGGCACCGTTGCGCAACGGATCAGATGATAAAGCAGCAAGAAGGAGGATCGCCATGAAGGGAAAGGTCGCGGCAATGGCCGCCATGATCGGCTTGGCCGCCGCGCTCGCCCAGGTGCCCGCGAAGGCGGAAGAAAATTTTGGTTCGCCCGAATTGATCGCCGCTGCAAAGGCGGAAGGCAGGCTTGTCTATTACACCGCGAATTTCGCTGAAGTCGAACAGCAGGTGATCAAGGAGTTCAACAAGCACTTTCCGGAGATTAAGGTCGAGATGGTCCGCGCGCCCGGCGGCCAGCTCATCACCCGCGTGAAAACGGAAGCCGCCGCGGGCAAGCTGATCGCCGACGTGGTCGATCATTCCGACCGCGCGCTGATGGCTGAACTCACCGATTTGTTCCAGGACTACACGCCGCCGAACGCCGCCGATTACAACCCGGCCGCACAGATCTCACCCAAACTTTGGCCGCGCGCCACGCTGGTGTGGTCGATTGCGTACAACACCGAGCTGGTCAAAGATCCGCCGAAAAGCTGGATGGATCTGACAAAGCCGCAATATGACAAGATGATCGGCCAGGTCTTTGCCGAATCCGGCGGCACGACCTGGACCCGCATCATGTTCGAGCGCCAGGTGCTCGGCGAAGACTATTGGGCCAAGCAGGCCGCGACCCATCCGGTCCTTTACCCTTCGGGCGCGCCGACGTCCGATGCTCTGGTGCGCGGCGAGGTCGCGATTGCGCCGCTGCTCTATAACGCGATCTATCCGAAGCAGAAGGAAGGCGCGCCGATCCAGATTTTCTTTCCGCCCGAGGGTGCGCCGGTCAATCCTTACGCGACCGGCATCCCGAAGACCGCCGCGCATCCCAACGCGGCAAAACTGTTTTTGAACTGGTGCCTCTCGAAGGAGGGCCAGACCTTCATGATCAAGGAGCTCGGCAATCTCACCTCGCTGAAGGTGGCGCCGGTCTACCCCGAGGGCTTTGATCCCAAGGTGGTCAAGGTCTGGTATCCTAACTTCGATCAGTATGTGAAGCTGCATGCCGTCTGGGTCGCCGACTGGGACAAGATCTACGGCTATCGGCAGTGATCCGGGCGTGGAGTTTTGAAGGATGACCGCAACGCTTGAGGTCTCCGACCTGTGCAAGCAGTTTGCGATCGGCCGACCGGCAATCGACGGCGTCAGCTTTGCCGTGCCGGGCGGCGAGATCCTGGTGCTGCTCGGGCCGTCCGGCTGCGGCAAGACGACGACTTTGCGATGTGTCGCCGGACTTGAACATCCGACCGGCGGCGAGATCTCGATCGGCGGCAAATTGGTGTCCTCACCAGCGCGTGGCGTGCTGGTGCCGCCGCGCGCCCGCGACCTCGGCATGGTGTTCCAGTCCTATGCGGTCTGGCCGCATATGACGGTGCGGCAGAACGTGATCTACCCGTTGAAACATCGCAAGATAGCGCGCGATGAGGCCAACAAGAAGGTCGACGAAGCGTTGGCGCTTGTGGGCCTGTCGGAATATGCCGAGCGGCCGGTGGTGGCGCTGTCTGGTGGGCAGATGCAGCGCGTGGCGCTGGCGCGCAGCATCGTCTATCGGCCTCAGCTCTTGCTGCTGGACGAACCCTTATCGAATCTCGATGCCAAGTTGCGGTTGCGCCTGCGTGACGATCTCCGCCTGATCCTGAAGCAGACCGGGATGACGGCGCTTTACGTCACCCACGACCAGGCCGAAGCCGTCGTGCTCGGCGATCGCATCGGGGTGATGCGCGACGGCAGGCTGTTGCAGATCGGCACGCCGGACGAGATCTATAACCGGCCGGCTGATCTGTTCGTTGCCAACTTCACCGGCGCTACCAATGAGCTCGCGGGCACGCTGGTTTCGCGCAACGGAAAATTCGGCGTGATCGATTTTGGCGATGGACGCCGCGCCGAAGCCGCGCTGCTGCAGCAGCTCGAGGTGGGCGAGAAGGTGCGGATCGCGCTGCGTCCGGAAAATATTGCCATCGGCCGGCAGGAGGGCGCCAATTCCTTTACCGCAACGGTGACGGATCGGCGCTATCAGGGGACGCAAACCGTCTATGACATCAATTTGTTCGGACACCATCTCGAGGTCCTTGAGCTCGGCACCGCGGCGCGGCATACGGTCGGCGTGGAAGCGCCGGTGACACTGCCGCCGCAGGCCTGCTGGGCCTATCGCGACACTGGGCCTTCGTCGTACGACTAGCGAGACATAAGCTGCGATATGCGTCATCCTGCGGTGCTTGCGTCAGCGAGCCTCGAAGGACGAACGGCCCCGGTGCGAGAGCCGGGCCGTTGCCCTTCGAGACGCGCGCGATGCGCGCTCCTCAGCGTGACGGACTAATACAGGAGCTCAAGGAACCATCATGCGCATTGTCGTTCTGCCCGGCGACGGGATCGGACCGGAGATTACAGCCGCAACTTCGGTCGTGCTGCGGGCCGCTTCCGAACGATTTCAGCTCGGGGTGTCCGTCGAGGAACACGCGGTGGGGCACGCGAGCCTCGAGCAGTTCGGCACCACGGTCCGTCCCGAATTGCTGGACAGCGTGCGCACGGCAGATGGCCTGATCCTCGGGCCCACCGCCACATTCGACTTCAAGGACGAGGCGCGCGGCGAGATCAATCCGTCCAGATACTTTCGCAGAAATCTGGACCTGTTCGCCAATGTCCGACCGGCGCGCACCTATCCCGGCCGTTCGACGCGGTTCGGCGCGTTCGACCTGGTCGTGGTGCGCGAGAACACTGAAGGTTTCTATGCCGACCGGAATATGGAGCAGGGCAATGCCGAGCTCCTGGTCACGCCCGATGTCGCAATCTCGCTGCGGCGGATCACGCGGCCGTGCTGCGAGCGCATTGCGCACGCAGCCTGCAAACTGGCGATGAAGCGGCGCAGGCATCTCACCATCGTGCACAAGGCCAACGTGCTCAAGATTGGCGATGGCCTGTTTCTGGACGTCTGCCGCGAGGTGGCGCGGAGCTATTCCGGATTGGCTATCGACGATGTGCTGGTGGACGCCATGATGGCGCATGTGGTGCGGCAGCCGGAACGCTTTGACGTCATCGTCGCGACCAACATGTTCGGCGACATCCTCTCCGATCTCACCGCCGAGCTTTCGGGAAGCCTTGGCCTTGGCGGCTCGCTCAATATAGGGGCGCACTATGCGATGGCGCAGGCGGCGCATGGATCGGCGCCCGATATCGCCGGAAAGGACATCGCCAATCCGATCTCGCTCATCCTATCGATGGCGCTGCTGCTCTCCTGGCATGGCGAACGCGCAGGCGCTCCGCGATTCGAGGAAGCCGCCCGCGCGATCGAAAGCGCCGTTGCCGCCGCGATGCGAGACGGGCAGGTGACGCGCGACGTCGGGGGCAGCCGCGGCACGGCCGCAACCGGCCAGGCGATCGCCGACAATTTGAACGAATAGTTGAAAAATCGTCGTATCCGGTTTTCGAGGGCAGAATCCATGAACGAGCCCGTCGCCAGCGAACCATCCAGCGAGACTCCCAAGCAGGCATCGAGTGCGGTCATCGCACAGCACCAGGCAATGCTCGAGGCGCTGCCGTTCGAGGACACCGCCGATTTCGACGATGCCTCTCGCGGCTTCCTCGGCACGATCGAGAACGCCAGGATCACCTCGCCCCAGGGCAGGGTGGTCTGGAGCCTCGAAGCTTATGGCTTTCTGTCGGACGCCGTGGCGCCGGCTACGGTGAATCCCAGCCTGTGGCGGCAGGCGCGGCTCAACATGCAGCATGGCCTGTTCGAGGTCGTACCCGGCGTTTACCAGGTGCGCGGACTGGATATCGCCAACATGACGCTGATCGAGGGCGACAGCGGCGTCATCGTGGTGGACACGCTGACCTCGATCGAAGGGGCGCGCGCGGCAATGGAGCTGTACTTCAAACATCGCGGCGCGCGGCCCGTCGTTGCAGTCATTTTTACCCACACCCATACCGACCATTGGGGCGGTGCGCGCGGTGTGCTGGATGAAGATGTGCTCGCGAGCGGGAAGGTTCCGATTATCGCGCCGAATCTGCTCATGGAGCACGCGGTGTCGGAGAACATCATCGCAGGTCCCGCGATGATCCGCCGCGCGCAATATCAGTTCGGGCCGTTCCTCGCCAAAGGGCCGCGCGGTCAGGTCGATTGTGGCTTGGGCAAATCCATGGCTGCGGGAGCGGTGGCGCTGCTGCGGCCGACCGATCTGGTCATGGCGACCGGCGACACGCGCGTGATCGACGGGGTCGAGTTCGAATTCCAGATGGCACCGAACAGCGAGGCGCCGGCGGAGATGCACTTTTACGTGCCCCGCTACAAGCTGCTGAACCTCGCGGAAAACTGCACGCACAACTTCCACAATCTTCTGCCCTTCCGTGGCGCCGACGTGCGCGATGCGCTGGCCTGGTCCAAATACCTCAACGAGGCGCTGCGGCTATGGGGCGGCAAGGCGCAAGTGATGTGCGGCCAGCATCACTGGCCGGTGTGGGGGCGCGAGCGCATCGGCACCATGATCCGGCAGCAGCGCGATCTCTATAAGTTCGCCCATGATCAGACCGTTCGCCTGATGAACCACGGACTGACGGCCAGTGAGATTGCCGAGACCATTCGCCTGCCCAAGAGCCTGGAAGGCGCGTGGCATGCCCGCGGCTATTACGGCCACATCAGGCACAATGTGAAGGCGATCTATCAGAAATATCTCGGCTGGTACGACGCCAATCCCGTCAATCTGGATCCGCTGC
The DNA here is from genome assembly GCF_045571435.1 of Bradyrhizobium sp. STM 3562. Taxonomy (NCBI): domain Bacteria; kingdom Pseudomonadati; phylum Pseudomonadota; class Alphaproteobacteria; order Hyphomicrobiales; family Nitrobacteraceae; genus Bradyrhizobium; species Bradyrhizobium sp. STM 3562. The sequence goes on along the minus strand of NZ_CP120694.1, from coordinate 6,590,863 downwards.
CGCCGGTCGAGGCCGGCAAGAAATATGTCGAGTATATGGGCGGCGCCGAGGCGCTGCTGGCGCGGGCGAAAACCGACTTCGCCAAGGGCGAATTCCGTTTCGTCGCGCAGGCCGTGAGCCATCTGGTCTTTGCCGATCCCGACAACCAGGCGGCGCGCGCCTTGCTTGCGGACACTTTCGAGCAGCTCGGCTATGCCGCCGAAAGCGCGACCTGGCGCAACGCCTATCTGTTCGGCGCGCAGGAGCTGCGGCAGGGCATGCCGAAAGCGCCGCCGCGGCCGCCGATGCCGCGCGAAACACTGGCGGCGCTGCGCACGGAGCAGTTATGGGACGTGCTCGGCGTACGGCTGAACGGCCCGAAAGCGGAAGGCAAACATATCGTGCTGAACTGGAGGTTCACCGACACGGCCGAGGACTTTGTGCTGACGCTGGAGAATTGCACGCTGACCTATAGCGAAGGGGCGCAGGCGCCGTCGGCCGATGCCGGTTTCGTGCTGGCACGCAGCACCCTGGACGAAGTGATCGCCAAGCAGACCAGCTTCCCGGAAGCAGTCGCGGCCGGAAAGATAGAGGTCAGCGGCGATCCGATGCGGCTTGCCGAGCTGATGGGGCTTATGGACGAGTTTCCGCGCATGTTCGAGATCATCGAGCCGAAGCGGACGCTTATTACGTAGCACGCTGGTGCAGTTGGTCGTCATTGCCAGGAGCGAAGCGACGCAAGCCAGACCGCCGATGCGGTGGGAGCCTGGATTGCTTCGCTTCGCTCGCAATGACGGCTATATCCCCAGATACGCCGCCTGCACCTGCTTGTTGTTGGCGAGCTCCTCGCTCTTTCCCTGCATGATGACGCGACCGCTCTCCAGCACATAGGCGCGATCGACCAGCGACAACGCGCGGCCGACATTCTGTTCGACCAGCAGGATCGCCGTGCCCATCTTGTGGATCTCTGCGATCTTCTCGAAGGTCACGTCGGTCATCACGGGAGCAAGTCCGAGCGAGGGCTCGTCCAGCATCAGCAGCCTTGGCTTCAGCATCAGCCCGCGGCCGACCGCGAGCATCTGCTGCTCGCCGCCGCTCATGGTGCCGGCGAGCTGCTTTTTGCGTTCGGCCAGGCGCGGGAAGATGTCGTAGACCAGCTCCATGGTGCGCGCGCGTTCCGCCTTGGCTTTCGGCACGAAGGCGCCGATTTCGAGATTCTCCTGCACGGTCATTTCCGGAAAGACCTGCCGGCCCTCGGGCACGTGGGCGATGCCCAATTCCGGAATCTTGTAAGGCGGCAGCGAAGCGACATCGATGCCGTCGAAGCTGATCGAACCGGACGTCAGTCCGACGAGGCCCGAGATCGCGCGCAACGTCGTGCTCTTGCCGGCGCCGTTGGCGCCGAGCAGGCCGACCGCTTCCCCCGCATTGATATTGATGCTGACCTGGGAGATGGCAGGCACCGACCCGTAGGCGGCGCTGACGCCCTTGAGCTCAAGCATGCCCACCTCCGCCCACGGCCGCATGCGCATAGCCCGAGCCCAGATAGGCGCGGACCACCTCCGGATTCTGGACCACCTCCTTGGGCGGGCCTTCAGCGATCTTCTGGCCGTGATCGAGCACCACGATGTGGCGCGCGACCGCCATGATCGCCCGCATCACATGCTCGACGATGACGATGGTCAGTCCGCGCTGCGACAGCTTGCCGACCAGCGCCACTGCCTGATCGATCTCCGCCGGATTGAGCCCGGCCATCACCTCGTCGAGCAGCAGGATGCGCGGCTGGGTCGCGAGCGCACGCGCCATTTCCAGCCGGCGCTGGTCGATCGTGGTCAGATCCTTTGCCGCCGTCCGTTCGCGAGCCGACAGGCCCACAAAGTCGATCGCCTCACGTGCCCGCTCGCGGGCGGCGGCGACATGGCGATCGCGCAAGAAGGCGCCGGTCATGACATTGGCGAGCACGGTCATCGCGCCAAACGGTTTTGCCACCTGGAAGGTGCGGGCCAGCCCGAGTGCGCAGACATCGTGCGGCTCGAGGCCGACAATCTCCTGCCCGAACGCCAGGACCGAGCCGGAATCGGCGCGATGAAATCCGGTGATGAGATGAAAGCTCGTCGTCTTGCCCGCGCCGTTCGGGCCGATCAGCGCCACCGTCTCGTTCTCCTTCACGGTGAAGCTGACATCCTGCACGGCGCGCAGGCCGCCAAAACGCTTGCTCAGGCCTTTGACCACCAGCGCGTCCGTCATGACGATGTCCTCACGCGCGCCGGTTTGCGATCGAGGTGACGCTGCCAGGCTTCGTTGAACAGGCCCATCAGCCCGGTCGGCCGCCACAGGATCACCGCCATCAGGATCAGGCTGTAAACGGTGAGCTGAATGCCGCCGGTCGAGGAGCCGAGCCAGCTCTGCAACAACGCCGATGTCGTCTCGAGCAGCACGGTGCCGATCACCGGGCCCCACAGCGTGCCGATGCCGCCAACGATCGAGACCAGCGCGGCCTCGATCGAGATGTTGAAGTTGAACGCGGTCGCGGGATCGATGAAGTAGATGTACTGGACATAGAAGGTGCCGGCCAGCGCGGTGAGGAACGCACTCAGCATATAGATGTCGCGCTTCATGCGCGGCGCGTTGACGCCGATCGCCTCTGCCGCATCTTCGTCCTCGCCGATAGCGACGAGATAATAGCCGATCCAGGACCGCTCGATACGCCAGGTGATGAGAAGCGCGAGCGCAAGCAGGCCGAGCACCACGTAATAATATGCTGCCTTGCTCTCGAACTGCATCATCAGCGGCGAGCTGCCGAGGTTGGGAATCGTCGTCCCTTCGGCGCCCCAGGCGAAATCGCGGAATTTCAGGAAGATCAGCATCAAGGCCTGCGCGGTCGCGATGGTGGCAATGGTGAAGTAGGGACCGCGCAGGCGGAAGCAGAGCCAGCCGATCGGCAGGCTCGCCAGCATCGCGACGATCCCGCCCGCCACCATGCCGATCCAGGGCGAGATGCCAAAATCGATCTGCATCAGGGTGGAGGTGTAGGCGCCCAGGCCGAAATAGGCCGCGTGTCCCAGCGATAGCTGCTTGGCATAACCGCCCATCAGGTTCCAGGCGACACCGATGAACGAGAACAGGAGGATGCGGATGAAGATGTCGAGCGCGAAGGCATTGTCGACAAATTGCGGAAGCAGGAGCACGACGACGACAAGCGCGGCGAGCGCCGGCAATTTCCATTTGGCGACCTCGGTCGTGATCTTGCCCATCAGCGCATTCTCCCGCCGCCAAGGCCCTGCGGCCTGAACGCTAGGGTCAGCAGCAGCATGGCAAACACCACGATCAGCCCGGAATCGGCGCCGACGAACTGAATGCCGAGCGATTCCGCAATGCCCATCATCAGGCTGGCCACCAGCGCGCCGAGCACATTGCCCAGCGTGCCCAAAACCACCGCGACGAAGGCCATCAGCACGAAAACCTGGCCGACAAAGGGATAGGCCGAATAGAAAGGCATCAAGAGCGAGCCCGCAGCCCCGGCAAGCGCCAGTGCCGCGCCGAAGGCGACGCAGAATACGCGGTTCGGGTTGATGCCCATCAAGGTCGCGACGTCCCGGTTTTGCGCCGCAGCTCGCATCGCCTTGCCGAGGTCGGTGGTGTGCAGGAAAAGCCAAAGTGCGCCGCTCAAGATCATCGCGACCACGAAGGCGATCAGTTTTGCCACCGGAATATAGAGGCCTCCGAGATGGAGCGCCTCGTCCGAATAGAAGGTGTGAACTGTCCGGTAGTTCGCGGTGAACAGGAGCAGCGCGAGATTGAGCAGGAGCAGCGACAGCGCGAAGGTCAGGAATATCTGAGGCATGTCGTTCGGCCCCAGCACCCTGCGGATCAGGAAATGCTGGACCAGCACCCCGACCACGAACAGCGTCGGCATCGACATGAGCAGCGAGACGATCGGGTCGATGCCGAGATAAGTGGCGAGGAAATAGCTGATATACATGCCGATCATCACGAATTCGCCCTGAGCGAAGTTGACGATCTTGACCACGCCGAAGATCAGCGTCACTCCGATGGAGACGAGCGCGTAGATGCCGCCGATGAGCAGGCCGTTGATGACGGCCTGGACCACAGTTTCCAGCATCGGATCTACCAGCGTTCAGGTCTTGAGCAGGGGCTTGCGGGCATCTTCCTTCGGGAAGACGCTGACGAGATCGCCGTCCTGCCACTGCACGCCGACGGGGCGGCCGTAGACGTTCTTGCCGTCGGGCCCGAACTTCACTTTCCCGCCCGGCGCCATCGCGGCGTAACCCGAGGACACATCGAGGGCAGCGAGCGCGTCACGCACCTTCTTCGGATCGGCCGAGCCGGCCCGCTCCAGCGCGTCGGCCAGCATGAAGGTCTGCGCCACGAGGCCGCCCGCATATTCGAACAGGAACTCGCCGGTGCGCTTCTTGTATTCCTCGTTGACCTTCTGTGCGTTGGCGTCGATGTCATGGTTCCAATGCGCGACACCTTGCAGGCCCTCGGCGAGCTTGCCGACGTTCTTGTAGAAGTCCGGCATCACGAAGCCGCCAGAGCCGCCGTTGATCCCGATGTCGAGGCCGACCTGCTTCACGGTGCGGACGATCAGGATGAGATCGTTGAGATAGGAAACCGAGAACAGCATGTTGGCGCCCGACGCCTTCACCTTGTTGATCAGCGGGCTCGCGTCGGTGAAGCCGGCCGAGTAGGGCTCGAACATGACGATCTCGACGCCTTCACCAGGCGCGAGTTCCTTCAATCCATTCGAGGTGGAGGTGCCGAACGCGGTATTTTCGAAGATCACGGCGACCTTCGGCTTGTCGCTGACCAGTTTCGACATCTGGAGCTGCGTCTTGGCAAACTGCGAGGCGCGGGCGAACGGCGTGAAGGTATAACTGCGCCCCTTGTTGAGCTGGTCCGAACTCGACCCGGTGATGATCGGCACTTTCGCGCGCTCGCAGACTTCGCTTGCGATCAGCGTCAGTGCGCTGGCGTAGCAGCCGTGAATGGCCGACAGCTTGTTGCCGGTGATCAGGCGATCGGTCTCGGTACGGGTGACCGTGGTGTCGCTCTGCACGTCCGAGACGATGAGGTTGAGCTTGGCGCCGCCGAGCGATTTGATGCCGCCGGCCTCGTTGATCATCTCGACGGCGAGCTTGGCTGCGGCCACGCAGCCGACGCCGATCTGGGCCATGCTGCCGGTCGTCGGATAGAGCGCGCCGATATTGACCGGCTCGGCGGCAAGGCCGCGCAGCGGCACGGCGCCAAAGGCGGAAGCGGCCAGCGCGCCGCTCGCGTTTGCGAGAAATTTGCGGCGGCTCTGTTGCTTGGAGAGAATTGAATTCGCGCCGTTCCCGGACTCGCGAACGGATCTGTGGCGACGTTTGCTCATGCCGTTTCCTCCCGAGCGGATCTGTCGCTGAGCTTTCGCCTGCCGTCCGCCTTATGAAGCGGGAGCGTAGCGCCTCCGAAGATTGTTTACAATATCGTCTGCAATCTTATGATCGCGATCAGGGATTGGCCGCTGCGCCCGTCGGTTGCGTCGGGCACGGCGCGGACAGGTCGGGAGCAATGGCTGCAAAGGCTGTTAAGCAGATCAGGTCAGGCGCGAAATCCGCTGCAAGGGCGGTCGACGGCGCGGCCGGCTCCGTGCGCCAGGCGGTCGCGGCTGAGATCATCGCCAGGCGCATCGAGGAAGACATCGTGCTGGGGCGGCGCCATCCACGCGAGCGCCTGATCGAGCAGGACCTCTGCGATCTCTTCCAGACCCATCGCGGCGACGTGCGCCTTGCGCTGTCTGAATTGGAGAGAAAGGGGCTGATCGAGCGCATTCCCAATCGCGGCGCGATGGTGCGCGGATTGACGCCCGGGGAGGTGAGGGCGATTTACGCGGTGCGCGAGGAACTCGAGGTGATGGCGGTGCGCATCATTCCGTTTCCGGTCGGCGCACGCGATATCGGCCGCCTCGAAGAGCTCCAGCGGCAGCATGGTGCGGCCGTCGCGGCGGGCGATTTGCTCACCGTGTTCTACAGCAACCTGCGCTTTCATCAGGTGCTGTTCGGCCTCTGCGGAAATCCCTGTCTGATCGAGACCATCGAGCTTTTGGCGCAGAAGGTCCACGGCATTCGTTTCTATGCCAATGCATTTCCGCAATCGCTCGACCGCGCGCGGCGCGATCATCTGGAGATGATCAAGGCGCTGCGCGGCGGCCGCCGCGACGAGCTGATCGCGCTCACGCGGCGGCATCTCAAGCCCTCGCCCGAAGCCTACATCAAGGCCTACGAACTGCGCTTCGGCAAATCCACGCCGACTGGCGCCTGAGGGGGCGCGTGGTGGGTGCGCCTATTCGGCGCTGCTTACGAGCTTGATCCGCGGCTCCGTCGCCTCCATGAGGCCGCGGTAGGTTGCGAGATAGTCCAAGGCCATGCGGCGTGCGGTAAAGCGTGCCTCGAACTGCTGCCTGATCACGGCCCTCGATAGCTGCGGGACCTTACTGACGACCGCGACCGCGCTGGTCTCGTCCTCGACGATGAAGCCGGTCAGGCCGTCCTCGATGATCTCGGGCACCGAGCCACGATTATACGCAATGACCGGCGTGCCGCAGGCCATGGCCTCGATCATGACAAGCCCGAACGGCTCGGGCCAATCAATGGGAACGAGCAGCGCCAGAGCGCCGCTCAGAAATTCCGACTTCTCGTTGTCGGTGATCTCGCCGATATAGTCGACCAGCGGGTTGCCCGTGATCAATGGGCTGATGACCTGATCATAGTAATCCTGATCGGCCCGATCGACCTTTGCCGCGATCTTTAGCGGAATACCGCAGCGCGCTGCGATCTTGATGGCGCGATCGACGCCTTTTTCCGGCGCGATCCGACCAAGCACCGCCAGATAGTCCTGGCTGCATGGCCTCGGAGTCAGCAGATTTTCCGGGAGGCCGTGATGGATGGTGCGCACCCAATTGGCCTGCGGCACCGGCCGCCGCTGGGCATTCGAGATCGAGATCACCGGAGGCGTCGAAAAGGTATCGAACACCGGCTGATGTTCGGGCAGGTCGAGACGGCCGTGCAAGGTCGTCACAAAGGGTGTGGGCTGCCGCATGAACAGCGACCAGGGATAGTAGTCCAGATGAAAGTGCAGGAAGTCGAATTCCTCGTCGTCACATTTCCGTCGTACCCGCTCCAGCATCACCATGTGCAGTGCATAGGGATCGCGCACCGAGCCGTCGAGCCGCAGCGCCTTCGGCCAGGTCGCTTCCAGCTTCGCCGAGGTCCGCGAATCCCCGCTCGCAAATAGTGTCACATCGTGCCCCAAAGCCACGAGCTCCTCGGTCAGCCAGTGCACGACCCGTTCCGTGCCGCCATAGAGCTTCGGGGGAACAGCCTCCGTCAACGGAGCAACCTGCGCGATGCGCATCTCACTTTCTCCTGTCTGCGATCATGGAAGTATTAGCCCCCTGCTTCGAGTAGGCACTGGCATGCCGGAAGAGGGAACGTTCCCCCATCTGCGAAGTTCCCAGTGCCGAACGTTACTTCTTCGCCATCTCCGCCCGGCGGACTTGATGCGGACTTGATGATGCCATCAGTCCGGAGCAGATTTTTTGCGCATGCGTGCCCTCGGAATGCGGCGCGCGCATGGTGGGTCGCGGGAACCGGATCGGCGCTCAACCGTTCAAAAAGGCCGGGGCGCGCAGGCCGCTGAGGCTCTCATCACCAACCGACAGGGGTTTGCATAGAAATGGATCAGCTTTCAGGATACGCGCACCGTCCCTTTCCGTTCGTGTTGCGCTATCTGCGTCAGCGACCGGCCTCACATCTCGCCATTTTGATGGCGGTCATGGCTGCCGTTGCCTGCTCTGTAGGCACCCAATACGGCGTGAAATTTCTGGTCGACTGTCTTGCCGGAGGGCCCGCTCGCGCGGGCGGCGTATGGCTGGCATTCGCATTTCTCATGTCGTTGATCGCCGCCGATAACTTTCTGTGGCGCATCGCAAGCTGGATCGCGAGCTTCACGTTTGTCGGCGTGACCGGCGATTTGCGGCGCGACATGTTCCGCCATCTGACCGGTCATGCGCCAAGCTACTTCTCCGACCGGTTGCCCGGCATGCTGACGAGTCGCATCACGGCGACGTCGAACGCGGTGTTCACGGTCGAGAACATGTTCGTCTGGAATGTGCTGCCGCCATGCATCGCCACGGTTGCGGCGATTGCCTTGATCGGAACCGTCAGCCTGACGATGTCGGCCGCGATGATTGTGATTGCCGGAACGATGGTCGTCGCGATGTTTCGCCTGGCAGCCGCCGGCAAGCCCCTGCACGACGACTTTGCCGACAAGGCGGCTGTCGTCGACGGCGAGATGGTCGACGTCATCAGCAACATGCCGTTGGTTCGGGCATTCTGCGGGCTGGCGCACGAACACCAGCGGTTTGATGCCACCGTTGCCCGCGAATTGGTGGCGCGCGGCCGCAGCCTGCGTTATCTGGAAAAGCTGCGGCTGATCCATGCCGCGGTCACGCTGCTGCTGACGATCGCGTTGCTCGCATGGGTGATCATGCTGTGGCAAAATGGAAACGCGACCACTGGTGACGTCGTTCTGGTCTGTACATTGGGCATCTCCATCCTGAGCGCTACGCGCGATCTGGCTGTCGCGCTCGTCGACGTCACGCAACATGTCGCGCGACTGACGGAAGCGATTGCGACGCTGCTGATGCCGCACGAGATGCGCGATCATCCGGAGGCGGAGCCGCTGGTCAGGAGCGGTGCCGCGATCGCGTTCAACAACATCACCTTCCAATATCCCGGCGGGCACACGGTGTTCGAGCGCTTCAGCCTGCGGCTGCAGCCGGGGCAGCGCGTCGGCCTGGTCGGCCAGTCCGGCGGCGGCAAGTCCACGCTGTTCGTACTGCTGCAGCGTTTCTACGACGTCCAGGAAGGCAGCATCACCATTGACGGCCAGGATATTTCGCGCGTCACCCAGCAGAGCCTGCGCGAGGCGATCTCGGTCGTCCCGCAGGACATCTCGCTATTCCACCGCTCGATTCTGGAGAATATCCGCTACGGACGGCCGAACGCCACCGACGACGAGGTGCTGCGCGCGGCGATCGCGGCGCGTTGCGATTTCGTCGAGACCTTGCCCGCCGGGCTCGATACGATGGTGGGCGACCGCGGCGTCAAGCTCTCTGGCGGGCAGCGTCAGCGCATCGCCATTGCGCGCGCGTTCCTCAAGGACGCGCCGATCCTGCTGCTCGACGAGGCCACCGCGGCTCTTGATAGTGAATCGGAGGAAGCTATCCGCGAAGCGCTTGGCCGCTTGATGCGAGGGCGCACCGTGATTGCGATTGCCCACCGCCTTGCCACTTTGCGCAATTTCGATCGCGTCGTGGTGCTGAAAGCCGGCAAGATCATCGAAGATGGTTCGCCGGATCGCCTGATGCAGGGGCAGGGCCCTTATCGCGAGCTGGTCACGCAAGAAATGATGCGACTGGCAAGATTCGCGGCATAATAGCCCATTGGCGTACAGGTCCGGTTGCGTATCGTGGGGCGGGCGTGAGCGGATTCGCACGAGGTCAACATGGCAGCCGAAGTCGTCACCCAGGTCGTTGCAACCTCCCGCACGTCCGAAACCTTCGTTGCGGAACAGGCCTTTTATATCCCGATGACGGGGCCCGCGGCGCGGCCGCGGCGCTCGCTCAAGCATGACGATACGTTCATCGTGCTCGACAGCCATGGCGACATCGGTGCTTCCGCCGGCGGACCAGATGGCTTGTTCAACCACGACACGCGTTATCTGGCGCGCCTCGAGCTTGTGCTCGATGACGTGCAGCCGTTGCTGCTGGGCTCCAATCTGCGCGACGACAACTCGGCCCTCACGGTTGATCTGACCAATCCCGACGTCTATCGGCAGGGCCGCATCGTCCTGCCAAAGGACGTGCTGCACATCGTGCGCACGATCTTTCTCTGGCACGGCACTGCCTATCAGCGCGTCGGCCTGCAAAACCATGGCGATTATCCGGCGAGCTTCGATCTGACCTTCCTGTTCGACAACGATTTTGCCGATCTGTTCGAGGTGCGTGGCGAGAAGCGTGCGCGGCGTGGCGTCGGCTCGGCGAAATTGCTCAGTCCCTCCGATGTGATCTTCGAATACAGGGGCCTCGACGGCGCCGGCCGTTGCACTGCGCTGCATTTTGATCCGCGGCCCACGCGGCTTGCAGTCAACTCTGCGACGTATCATTTCGAACTCGGCCCGCAGCAGACGAGTTCGCTGTTCGTTGCGGCATCCTGCAACAAGCCCATGAGTTTCCGGCCGGCGCGGTTCTTCCCGGCGCTGCTGGCGCATCGCCGGGAGATGCGCTGCTCGGCCGCGAGCGCCGCGAGCATCGAAACCTCCAACGACATCTTCAATGAGGTGTTGTGTCAGGCGATGGCCGACCTCAACATGCTCATGACCGAGACGCCGCAGGGACGATATCCCTATGCCGGGATACCCTGGTATTCCACGACCTTCGGCCGCGACGGCATCATCACCGCGTTGCAGATGTTGTGGATCGACCCGCGGGTCGCGCGCGGCGTGCTGCGACGGCTCGCTCATTATCAGGCGCACGCGACCGATCCTCTCGCCGACGCGGAGCCCGGAAAGGTCTTGCATGAAATGCGCGGTGGCGAGATGGCCGCGCTGCGCGAGGTGCCGTTTGCGCAATATTACGGCAGCGTCGATGCGACGCCGCTTTTCGTCCTTTTGGCGGGGCTCTATGTCGAGCGCACGGGCGACGAGGAAACATTAGCTGAATTGTGGCCGGCGATCGAACTGGCGCTACGCTGGATCGACGGCGCCGCTGATCCCGATGGCGACGGCTTTGTCGAATACTTGCGCGCCTCCGAGCAGGGCCTGGCCAACCAGGGCTGGAAGGATTCTTACGACGCGATCTTCCATGCGGATGGCAAGTTAGCCGAAGGTCATATCGCGCTCGCCGAGGTGCAGGGTTATGTGTTCGCCGCCAAACGGATGGCGGCGCGCTGCGCGCTGCGGCTCGGCCGGCGTGAAGTCGCGCAAAAGCTGGAGCTGGAAGCGCTGCGGCTCGCCGAGCGATTTGAGGAGGCCTTCTGGTGCGAGGATCTCGGTACGTATGCGCTGGCGCTGGACGGGAACAAGCGTCCGTGCAAGGTGCGTAGTTCCAATGCGGGACAGCTTCTGTTCAGCGGAATGGTGCGCGAGGACCGGGCGCGCAGGGTCGCGGCCGACCTGATGCGGCCGCATTTCTTTACCGGCTGGGGCATCCGCACCATCGCGCTCGGCGAGGCGCGCTACAATCCGATGTCCTATCACAACGGTTCGATCTGGCCGCATGACAATGCGCTGATCGCGGCGGGGCTGGCGCGCTACGGCTTGAAACATTCGGTCGAGCAGGTCTTCAAGGGTCTGTTCGACGCGGCGACCTATATGGACCTGCGCAGGCTGCCGGAACTGTTCTGCGGCTTCCGCCGCGAAAGGAGTCGTGGGCCGACGCTCTATCCGGTCGCTTGCGCGCCGCAGGCCTGGGCCAGCGCGACACCCTTCACCTTGCTGGAAGCGGCGCTCGGCATCGAGTTCGATGTCGATCGTAACGAGATACGGTTGCGCAATCCGCGACTCCCGGCTTTCCTCAACGAGGTCATCCTGCGCGAACTGCGATTGGGCCCGTCGAGCGTCGACCTGCACATGCGCCGTCATGGCGAGGACGTGTCGATGGAGGTGCTGCGCCGGCGCGGGCAAATTCAGGTATCGATCGTTTTGGCGCATTGACGCGCGGCCTTCGATACGTAAGGAGGGCGTATGCGTTGCAGAGCATCGGTGATCCTGCTTGCGGTCGCGCTCGCGTCCCTTAACGGCGCGCGGTCCTACGCGGCGGACGAGCCGCAAGCCAAGCCGCCCGCCGCCACGGATGAGCACGCGCCGCCGCCCTCCGTCACCATCATCGGCCCAAAGGACGCGCGTGGCGTGCTCGGCAAGGATGTTCGCAGTCCCACGAATGAGGACATGGGCCATATCGTCGATGTCATCGTCGATCGTACCGGAACCGTGCGCGCCGCGGTGATCGATTTCGGCGGTTTCCTCGGCGTCGGCAGCCGGAAGATCGTCGTCGATTGGAACGCGCTGCATTTCGGGCGGCTCGGCAACAATACCGAGGCCATAACGCTCGAATTGAGCAAAGCGCAGGTCGCTGCGGCACCCGAATACAAGGAGGACAAGCCGATCGTGGTTTTGGGGGCGGCCGGCAATTTGCAGCCGCTGGAAGATCACTGAGCGGGGCAGGGAATCGTGCGGTGATGCTGTTGTCGCATTCGCTCGATCGTACCGATAAGAACCGTCGCGAAGGGGCGTTCGGCGGCGGCGATGCCGCGCCACGCGCACCGGGCACGGCCGTGACGATGATGCCTGCACCGTCGCGCCAAAGCCTGCGCGGATTGGACTGGTTCATCTTCTTCCTGGCCGACGTCCAGACCGGGTTCGGCCCGTTCATTGCGGTCTATTTGACCACGCAGAAATGGACCCAAGCGCAGATTGGTCTGGTGCTGTCGATCGGCGGCGTAGTCGGCCTGCTCGGGCAAATGCCGGGCGGCGCGATCGTGGACGCAGCTCGTTCCGAACGGCTGGTTGCCGCGCTCGCGGTCACGACCATCGCCTTCGCCGCGCTCTGCTATGCGGCGTTGCCCATTTTCCCGGTGGTGATCACGGCTGCGGTGTTGCATGCGGCCGCAAGCTGCGTGCTGGGGCCGGCGATCGCGGCCATCACCTTGGGCCTGGTCGGGCCGGTGGCCATGGGCGAACGACTCGGCCGCAACGCCCGCTTTGCGTCGCTCGGCAACGGCGTCGCCGCGGCGGTGATGGGCACCGCCGGCTATCTGATCTCCAGCCGCTCGGTCTTCCTCGTCACCTTCGCGCTGGCGGTTCCGGCTTTGTTGGCGCTCGCGCGCATCCGGGAAGAGGAGGTTGATGCTTCGCGTTGCCATGGCAGCGTTCCGCGCGAGGCGCCGGAGGCAAAGGCGACCAGCGTTTTCAGCCTGATGCGCCAGCGTCCGCTGCTGATCTTTGCGAGCAGCGTGCTGTTGCTCCAGCTCGCCAATGCGGCAATGCTTCCGCTGATGGCGGGCGTGGTTACGACGCGGTCAAGCCAGTGGGCGCCGGTCTTGATCGCCGCCTGCATCATCGTGCCGCAGGCGATCGTTGCGCTGGTATCGCCTTCGGTCGGCGCCAAAGCGCAGGCTTGGGGCCGCCGGCCGATCCTGCTCTTGGGTCTTGCGGCGCTGACCGTGCGCGGACTGCTGTTCGCCGTCGTGCATGATCCATACCTGCTGGTCGCGGTGCAGATCTTCGATGGCGTCACCGCGGCGGTCTTCAGCGTGATGGTGCCGTTGATCGTGGCCGATGTTGCGTTCGGAACCGGCCATTTCAATCTGGCGCAAGGGATCGTTGGCACCGCAACCGGGATCGGTGCCTCGCTCTCGACCGTGCTTGCCGGCTATATCAGCGACAAGTTCGGAAGCTCCGTTGCCTTCATGAGCCTGGCTTGCATTGCCGCGCTCGGCCTGGCCCTGATCGCCCTGATCATGCCGGAGACGCGGCGCAGCGCATATTGAGGGCACCGAAAGCAAGCGAAGCTTGTCAGGCATCCATGTTACGCAGGCGCTGGCGGTTGCGCAGAACGATTTGGCGGGCGCCTGAGAAGCCGAGGATCCCCTCCGCATGAAGCTGCGACAGCGCGCGGGAGACCGTCTCAAGCGTGAGACCCAGATAATCCCCGATATCGCGGCGGCACATCGGGAGCGCCATCATGCCGGCGACGGCGAGGCGGCGATCCATTTCCAGCAGGAAGGTGGCGACCCGCTCCATCGCGGTTTTGCGTCCGAGCAGCAGCATGTGGTCTTCGGCGTGACGAAGCTCGCCGGCGGTCATCGCCCAGAGTTTGCGCGCGACCTGGACATCAACGCCCGCGGCGTGTTCGAGGCTCTTGCGCTTCACCAGGCGAACGGTGGTATCGATGATGGCCTCCGCCGCCAGCCGATGCGAGGGGCCCGACTCGAGGCCGAACACGTCGCCGGGAAGGTGGAAGGCGCCGATCTGGCGGCGCCCATCGGATAGCATTTTGTAGGTGCGTACTGCACCGGAAACGACCTGGTAGACGTATTCGGCCGGTTCGTCCTCGCCGTAGATTTCCTCGTCCTTCCGATAGGTGAACTCGCTCGCCACCAGCCCCGCATGGCCGGTAACGGCCGCGAACGGATCCATCGAGGCGGGAGCGACGGGTGGTGCCTTATTCCCAATAACGACGGTGTTGAGGGGAGTGAGCGAGGCGTTCAACATGGCCATCTCCTGTGCGGCGGATGGCGACTTGGTACGACTTAACCGCTCGGCTGAAAATTCGTGCGGTATCTTAAGGGCCTTTACCTACGTAGATTCCCGGAGGTCAGGACGGATTCGACGACGGCTCGAAGACCAGCCGTCACGTGCTCGGCCGATGCGCGTCGATTGCGCCTCGGATCTGCTTGATCAAGCTGTCCTCCAGCAGCGGCTTGCGCATCACATGCTTCACGCCGGCGGCGGCGGCTCGAGCGGCGATGTTCTTGTCGGGATAGCCGGTAATCAGAACGACGGGCGCATCCTCGCCTCGTTTTCGCAATTCTGTTACCAGATCGATGCCGTTGATGTCGGGCATCTTATAGTCGATCACGAAGCAATCGATCTCGCCCCGCGCGGGCACGTTCAGCAGCGCACCGCCACTCCGGAAGGTCCGGACGGAAAAGCCGTCCGTCTCCAGGAGAAAGCGCAGCGAGCCGAGCACGCCGACATCGTCGTCAACCACATAGATTGTTGGTTTGGCGGCAGCCGCGGTCACAGCCGGTGCGGTTTGTGAGCCGATCTGAATCATCGGCCCTCATGTAGCAAGGATGGCAAAAGCGGCGTTGATGTAGCTCAATCGTTGAGCAGGCCGGCACGCATGGCCAGCCGCACCAGTTCCGACAGGCTGTTTGCCTGCATCTTTGTCATGACGTTGGCTCGGTAAACCTCGATGGTACGGGGACTGATGTCATATTCCCTGGCAATCAGCTTGTTGGAGAGCCCGGCGACCAGCCCCTCCATGACCTGGCGTTCCCTTGGGCTCAAGGTGGCGATCCGCGTAGCGATTTCCTGTGTGAGTGCCTCGTTCCTGGCCGCGGGCTCCGCCTGTCGAAGCGCCGTATCGATCATCGCGATCAGGCGGTCGTCCTCAAACGGCTTTTCGAGAAAATCGACGGCGCCGAGCTTCATGGCTTCGACCGCGAGCGGCACGTCACCGTGACCTGTCATGATCAGAACCGGAAAGGAGCTGTGATCGGCTTTCACGCGCTTCAGCAACTCGATTCCGTCGAGCCCAGGCATCCGCACGTCGGAAACGACGCAGCCGAATTCAAGCTGCGGCAGCGCTTTAAGGAAGTTTATCCCGGTCTCGAACAGCGAAACGTCGTAGCCTGCGGAATTCAGCAGAAAATCGAGCGATTCCCGCATCGCCTCGTCGTCGTCGATGACGTAAACCTTTCCTTTTGCAGACATCTCTCAACTCTCAGTTCGTCGCCGCCGGCAGAGTGAAACGGAAGGTCGCGCCGCCGGCTGCATTGTTCTCGGCCCACATCCGGCCGCCATGGGCCTCGACGATCGAACGGCTGATGGAGAGGCCAACCCCCATGCCCGTCTCTTTGGTCGTGAAAAAGGTTTGGAACAGGTTTGGCAACACGTCGTCCGGAAAACCGGGGCCGGTGTCGGAGACTTCGATCTCGATCATGTCGTCCGCCACCTTGCGGTTGACCGCCACCAACTCTCGTCGCTCCGATTGCGCCATCGCCTCCAGCGCATTGCGAAACAGGTTGACCAGAACCTGCTGAATTTGCACGCGATCCGCCAGCACCAGGTCGGCGTCCGGGTTCAGATTGAAGCGAAGTTGCACGTTCTGCTCGCGCGCACCGGCTAGCCCCAGCGCGCCCGCTTCCTCGATCAGCTTGGACAGGCTTTCGACGCGCTTTTCCGATTCGCCGCGCGAGACAAAGTCGCGCAGGCGGCGGATGATCTGGCCCGCGCGCAACGCCTGCTCGGCGGCGCGGTCCATGGCATTCTCGATCTTGGCCGCATTGGCATCGGTGCTGCCCTCGAGCAGGCGGCGCGAGCCCTTCATGTAATTGCTGATAGCGGCGAGCGGCTGATTGAGTTCATGCGCAAGCGCAGACGCCATCTCGCCCATCGCGCTCAGGCGCGAAATGTGGACCAGTTCGGACTGGAGCTGTTGCAAGCGTGCCTGGGTCTGCTGATGCTCGGTGAGGTCGCGCACAAAGCCGGTGAAATAGGGCTCTCCGGCCGACTGCATCTCGCCGACCGAAAGATGCATCGGGAAGGTCGTTCCGTCCCTGCGTTTTCCGGTCACGATCCGGCCAATGCCGATAATGTGCGGCTCTCGGCTCGAGCGGTAGCGCGCGATGTAGCCGTCGTGGCGCGAGCGATCCGGCTCGGGCATCAATATACTGACGTTCTGCCCGATCGCCTCACGCTCGGTATAGCCGAACAGCCGCTCCGCAGCGCTGCTGAAGAATTGCATGATGCCGCGGCTGTTGATCACGATCATGGCATCGGGGATGGTGTCGAGAATCGAGCGGAGGTGACTTTCCCGCGTGCGCAGCGCCTCCTCGAGCAGCTTCATCTCGCCGATGTCGAGAAAGATCCCGCTGATGTGACTGGCAACGCCGGCATCGTCCCTGATCAGGCCGCCGCGGGCCCGAATCCATTGCATGCGCCCGGCGGCGAGGGGGATTTTGAAGGAGACATCGAGGTTGCCTTGACCCTCCGCAACTCGCTTGATGGCCGCCTCGATGCGGTCGCGGTCTGGCGGTTCGAGCAGAGAAACGAACAGCTCGTAGGTCACCGGCTGGTTGCGCGGGACGCCGAACAGGCTGCGCGCGGTCTCGGACCACTCCAATTCGCGCGTGGTAACATCCAGATCCCAGGTGCCGACGCCGAATCCTTCGATCCGCAGGCGGTAATGCTCATCCCGGAGTGCTTCATCTTTGGAAGGGCGCATCAGGCTGGTCACGTCCAAATCTTCAATTCCGGGCTCACTCGCAGCCAGGCTCAATACGATCAATACGACAAGTTGCCGGCGCCGCAATTTCGCCTATGGGCGATCCCGGTGCAAGCTCCGGGCGCCTCGCCGCCTCCGATATTTGGGCCGATCTTCCTGCCGGCCGGACCTCAGGGATGTTCCGGAGTTTAAACCCGCTTTGATCTAACTCATCCTGCCGCTCCTCGCCGCGCCTAGAAGGGCGAGTGACTGCCACGGAGCGGAGAGCACGATGACAATTGAGACCGTCATGGTTTGCCTGGCCCTTGACCAGCCCAACCAGGCCCGGCTCGCCGAAATTGTGGAGGAGGGCGACGGCTACGACGCCGCGCGATCCCGCCTGCGCGACGTGGTTGCCTGGTTGGCGCGTCACGGCATGACCGCATCCGAGCGGATCGGCGAGCCGAAGCGCCAGGGCGGAGCCGCGGCCGCGCTCGACGAGATCGCGGGTGCCGTCGGGGCCGGCCTGATCGCGGCAGGCGCCTGCGGCCATTCGCGCTTCCGCGAGCTGATTGTTGGCGGAATGACGCAACATCTATTGACCCAGTCCATGCGCTGCGTGCGGCTGTCGCACTGACGCGCCCGAAAATAGTGGGACGGATCCGATGTACAGATTTCTCGAGGAGACCGCCGGAACCTACATGACGCGCGAGGTCAAGACGGTGACGCGTGACCTCACCATCGACGAGGTCAACGGCATGTTCGCGCGCGATGACTTCAACACCTATCCGGTCGAGGAGGACGGGCAGGCGGTCGGCATCATCACCAAGTTCGACCTGTTGAAGTGCTTTGCCTTCACGCCGAACCAGATGGTGCCGCGCTATGCCGAGCTGATGGTGAGGACCGTCGCCGACATCATGACCACGGAGTTCATCTACGTGCGTCCCGACACCAAATTGACGCGGGTGCTGCAGCTCATGGTTCAGCATCGCATCCGTAGTATTCCGGTGATCGATTTCGACCAGCATCTCGCGGGCATCATTTCGCGCGAGGATGTGCTCAAGGCGCTTGCGGTCGCGGCGCTCGATCCGTAACGGCCTCGCCGCCGTGCCAAGAATCTTCTGAGCATCATCGCACGTCCTGGCCGCGCCCCAGAAGTGGTCAGCCTTGATCGAGATCAATTCACATTGTGGCGGAATGTGGTTGGTGAGCGCGTATCCCTCCAGCGAGAATTCGCATGAGCCAGCCATCAATTTCCAAGTCCATGACCATCGGTGAGAGCGGCTTGGCGCTCATCTTCGCCGCGAGCGCCTTTCTCTGCATGGTCGGCGCGGCCAAAGCCGTCGATGCGCCCTTCGCTTTCCATGCCTCTCTCGCGGCTGCGGCCAGCGTCGCGGCGGTGTTTGCGATCCTCAACCGCTACTTCGATCGTCCCGCCGAACTGCCGCCGCAGGAGATCAACGGCCGGCCGAATTACAATGTGGGCCCGATCAAGTTCGCCTCCGTGATGGCGATGTTCTGGGGGATCGCCGGCTTCACCGTCGGCTTGCTCATCGCGTCTCAGTTGGCCTGGCCGGCGCTGAATTTCGACCTGCCGTGGACGAGCTTCGGCCGGATGCGGCCGCTGCACACATCGGCCGTGATCTTTGCCTTCGGCGGCAATGTGTTGATCGCCACCTCGTTTTATGTGGTGCAGAAAACCTGCCGCACCCGGCTCGCCGGAGATCTCGCGCCCTGGTTCGTCGTGCTCGGCTACAATTTCTTCATCGTCATCGCCGGCACGGGTTATCTGCTCGGCGTCACCCAGAGCAAGGAATATGCGGAGCCGGAATGGTACTCCGACCTGTGGCTGACCATCGTCTGGGTAACCTACCTCCTCGTCTTCCTGGCGACGATCATGAAGCGCAAGGAGCCGCACATTTACGTCGCCAACTGGTTCTATCTCGCCTTCATCATCACCATCGCTGTGCTGCATCTCGGCAATAACCCTGCGTTGCCGGTGTCGGTGTTCGGCTCCAAGTCGTACATCGTCTGGGGCGGCGTGCAGGACGCGATGTTCCAGTGGTGGTACGGCCATAACGCGGTCGGCTTCTTCCTGACCGCCGGCTTCCTGGCCCTCATGTATTATTTCGTGCCGAAGCGCGCCGAGCGGCCGGTCTATTCCTACCGGCTCTCCATTGTGCATTTCTGGGCGTTGATCTTCCTTTATATCTGGGCCGGCCCGCATCACCTGCACTACACGGCGCTGCCCGATTGGGCGCAGACGCTCGGCATGACATTCTCCGTCATGCTCTGGATGCCCTCGTGGGGCGGCATGATCAACGGCTTGATGACGCTCTCGGGCGCCTGGGACAAGCTGCGGACCGATCCGGTGCTGCGCATGCTGGTGGTGTCGGTTGCTTTCTACGGCATGTCCACCTTCGAGGGTCCGATGATGTCGGTGAAGGTGGTGAACTCGCTCAGCCACTACACGGACTGGACCATCGGTCACGTCCACTCCGGCGCGTTGGGCTGGGTCGGCTTCGTCTCCTTCGGCGCGCTGTACTGCCTCGTGCCCTGGCTGTGGAATCGCAAGGGTCTCTACAGTCTCAAGCTCGTCAACTGGCATTTCTGGACCGCCACCCTCGGCATCGTGCTCTACATCTCCGCGATGTGGGTGTCCGGAATCCTGCAGGGCCTGATGTGGCGGTCCTACACATCGCTCGGCTTCCTCGAATATTCCTTCATCGAGACCGTCGAGGCGATGCATCCCTTCTACATCATCCGTGCCGCGGGAGGAGCGCTGTTCCTGATCGGCTCACTGATCATGGCGTACAATCTCTGGATGACCGTACGCGTCGGTGAGGCCGAAGTGCAGGCGCCCGTCGCTCTTCAGCCGGCGGAGTGAGGAGCTCTTCAATGTCATTCTGGACACGCCACCAAGTCTTCGAAAAGAACTCGATCATCCTGATCGTCGGCATCCTTGTCGTGATTGCGATCGGTGGTCTGGTCGAGATCACTCCGCTGTTCTACTTGAAGAGCACCATCGAGGTGGTCGACGGCGTCAGGCCGTACACGCCGCTCGAGCTCACGGGCCGCAACATCTATGTCCGCGAAGGCTGCTATCTCTGCCACTCGCAGATGATCCGCCCGCTGCGCGACGAGGTCGAGCGTTACGGCCACTTCTCGCTCGCAGCCGAAAGCATGTACGACCATCCCTTCCAGTGGGGATCGAAGCGGACCGGGCCCGATCTTGCCCGGGTCGGCGGCAAATATTCCGACGATTGGCATGTGCGGCATCTGACCGATCCGCGCTCCATCGTGCCGCAATCGGTGATGCCGGCCTATTCCTTCCTCGCCAAGACCGAAATCGATCCGGCGATGGTCGCCGACAACATGCGTACGCTGCGCGACGTGGGCGTGCCCTACACCGACGAGCAGATCGCCAATGCGGTTGCGGATCTGAAGACCCAGGACGATCCGGACAGCGCGGGCGCGGATGCCTTCGCCAAGCGCTATCCGAAGGCGGCGGTGCGCAATTTCGATGGCAACGGCGGTGCGCCCACCGAAATGGACGCCCTGATCGCGTACCTGCAGATGCTCGGCACGCTGGTCGATTTCAAGCTCTACAACGAAAAAGCCAACCTGCGTTGAGAAGGCTTTGACCATGCAAGCCATCATCACCATCCAGAACATCGCATCCGACCTGGTGACGACTCTCTGGACGCCGCTCTTCGTCGCGATCTTTGTCGGGATCGTGACTTACGCCCTCTGGCCTCGCAACAGGGCCGCTTTCGACGAAGCGGCGCGCTTGCCCTTGCGAGAGGATTGAATCATGACCGATTATAGCGAAATCGACAGCGTCTCCGGCACCGCCACGACCGGGCATGAGTGGGACGGCATCAAGGAGTTGAACACGCCGCTGCCGCGCTGGTGGGTCTATACCTTCTATCTCACCATCGTCTGGGCGATCGGCTACTGGGTCCTCTATCCGGCCTGGCCGCTGATCACGAGCAATACGCGGGGCCTGCTGGGCTACTCCTCGCGCGCCAACGTTGCTGTCGAGCTTGCCAATCTCGACAGGATCCGCGGTGACAAGATGGCGGCGCTCGGGGCGGCATCGCTCGCCGACATCGAGAAGGATCCGGCCCTGCTCGCGCTGGCACGCGCCCGCGGCAGGACCGTATTCGGCGACAATTGCGCGCCGTGTCACGGCTCGGGTGCCGCCGGCTCGAAGGGCTTCCCCAACCTCAACGACGACGACTGGCTGTGGGGCGGCACCCTCGAGCAGATCGAGCAGACGATTCGCTACGGCGCGCGCTCGGGCAATGACAACGGCCACCAGGGCCAGATGCTCGCCTTCGGCAAGGACGGCACGCTGAAGCCGGACGAGATCGTCACGGTCGCGAACTACGTCCGCTCGCTATCTGGCTTGCCCACGCGTCCCGGATATGATGCCGCCGCGGGCGCGAAGATCTTTGCCGAGAACTGCGTCGCCTGCCACGGGGAGAACGCCAAGGGAAATCCGGAGCTCGGTGCGCCCAATCTCACCGACAGGATTTGGCTCTATGGCTCCGACGAGGCAACCATCATCGAGACCATCACCAACGGCCGGGCCGGCGTCATGCCCGCCTGGGAGGGACGCCTCGATCCGGTGACGCTGAAGGCGATGGCGGTCTACGTCCACTCGCTGGGTGGAGGAAAATAGCCGGAAGGCGGGCGAAAAGCTGGACGGTGTTTGAGCTGGATCAACTGCGGCCTTGGTGCCTGCACTAGGTTTAAGCTGCAGAAGCGAGACGGCAACCAGCCATGAACAAGCCCGTGACCCCCGAAGAGCTGCAATACGACAACTACGGGCCGCTTTATGCGGCTCGTAAGAAGGTCTATCCGCAGAGCGTTTCCGGGACCTTCCGCCGCATCAAATGGGCGCTGATGGCGGCCTGCCTCGGCGTCTATTACTTCCTGCCTTTCGTGCGCTGGAATAGGGGGCTTGGCGCACCCGACCAGGCGGTGCTGCTCGATTTCCCCAATCGGCGCTTCTATTTCTTTTTCATCGAGCTGTGGCCGCAGGAGGTCTATTACTTCACCGGCCTTCTGATTCTCGCCGCCGTCATCCTGTTCCTGATGAACTCGATCGGCGGCCGCATCTGGTGCGGCTATCTCTGCCCGCAAACCGTCTGGACCGATCTGTTCTACGCCGTCGAGCGTCTGGTCGAAGGCGACCGCCGCGAGCGCATGAAGAAGGATGCCGCGGCACACAAATGGACGGCCAGGCGCATCTCTGAAGTCGTGCTGAAGCACTCGATCTGGCTCATGATCGCCTGGTGGACCGGCGGCGCCTGGGTCTTGTATTTCAGCGATGCGCCGACGCTGGTGAAGGATCTTGCTACGTTTCAGGCGCCGCTGCTCGCCTATGTCTGGATCGGCATCCTGACCACGACGACCTATCTGCTGGCCGGCTACATGCGCGAGCAGGTCTGCGTCTATATGTGCCCGTGGCCGCGCATCCAGGCATCGCTCACCGACGAATGGGCGCTCAACGTCACCTACCGCTATGACCGTGGCGAGAAGCGCTGCTCGGTGAAGAAGGCGGCCGAATTGCGCGCGCTCGGGGAACATGCCGGCGACTGCGTTGATTGCAATCAATGCGTCGCCGTCTGCCCCACCGGCATCGACATCCGCAACGGCCCGCAGCTCGAATGCATCCAATGCGGCCTGTGCATCGATGCCTGCGACACCGTGATGAAGAAGATCGGCCGCCCCACCGGCCTGATCGGCTACGACAATGACATCAACATCCACCTCCGTCAGGAAGGCAAGGCCCCGATTTACCGGATCGTCCGGCCACGCACGCTCGCCTACAGCGCGATCATCGCGGCGGTTGGCGGCATCATGCTGTACACGCTGGCCACGCGCTCGCTGCTCGACGTCAACGTGCTGCACGACCGCAACCCGGTTGCGATCAAGCTCAGCGACGGCTCGATCCGCAACGCCTATACGGTTCGCCTGCTCAACAAGAGCGGCTTTGATCGTGTCATCGCGTTCGACGTCGACGGTCCGGTCAATGCCGCCGTGCACGTGGTCGGTGCCGATTCGGTGACCCCCGACCGGCCGCAGATCGTGATCCCGCGCGACACCACGACCGAGCTGCGCCTGCTCGTCACCGCGCCGGAAGAGAGCAATCCGGAGAAGTCGACACCGGTCAACTTCCACGTCACCGATATCGGGCTTGGCGTGATGGCCTCCGCCACCGACAACTTCGTGGCGCCTTAGCATTTTCGGAGTTTCGTTCATGTCGACAAGCGTCCCGCCCAGCCAGCTCACCGGAGTTCACGTGCTTCTCATGCTGGTGGCGTTTTTCGGCATCGTGATCGCCGTCAACGTCACCATGGTGAAGCTTGCGATCGCGACCCTGCCGGGAACCGAGGTCGACAGCGCCTACAGCGCGAGCCTCGGCTATGAGAAGGAGATCGCCGCCGCCCGCGACCAGGACGGACGGAAGTGGGAGGTCGACGTCCATATCGAGCGCGTCGCAGATGGTGCGGCCGTATTGCAGGTGGAGGCGCGCGACAAGGCGGGCCGGCCGGTCACGGGATTGAAGTTCGAGGGCCGTTTCGAACGGCCGACCGACAAGCGCGCGGATCTCGCCGTGACGCTCGAGGAGGTCGGCATCGGCATTTATCGCGGGCAGGCCGAGGCGATCGCGCCGGGGCAATGGGACCTGGTGCTGGAAGGTGACGCGAAGGGACGGCGCATGTTCCTGTCGAAGAACCGCGTGGTCCTTAACTGAAGGGGGCGCATCATGCAGGCCACGCGCGACTTCTCGCATTACGTCAGACACGCAGGTCCTGGCCTTGCGCACATCGACCTTGCGGTCGAAGGGGTGAACTGCGCCGGTTGCATGGCCAAGATCGAGCGCGGGCTTTCCGCGCTGTCCGACGTCACGCTGGCACGCGTCAATCTGACCGACCGCCGCGTCGCGGTGGAATGGAAGGAAGGCACGCTCGATCCCGCTCGCTTCATCGATCGTCTCGCCGAGCTTGGCTACAAGGCTTATCCGTTCGAGAAGGCCAGCGCCGAGAACTCCGAAGCCGAGCACACGCGTTTTCTTCTGCGCTGCCTTGGCGTTGCGGCGTTCGCCACCATGAACGTGATGATGCTGTCGATCCCGGTGTGGTCCGGCAATGTCAGCGACATGCTGCCCGAGCAGCGCGATTTCTTCCATTGGCTGTCGGCGCTGATCGCCTTGCCGGCAGCGGCCTATGCCGGCCAGCCGTTCCTCCGCTCCGCGCTTCGCGCGCTGAAGGCCGGCGGGGTCAATATGGATGTGCCGATCTCGATCGGCGTGATCCTGGCGCTCGGCATGAGCATGATCGAGACCATCAACCACGCCGAGCACGCCTATTTCGATGCGGCGATCATGCTGCTCACCTTTCTTCTGGTCGGCCGCTATCTCGATCAGAGCATGCGGCGCAAAACCCGCGCCGTTGCCGCCAATCTCGCCGCGCTGAAGGCGGAAACCGCGACCAAATTCGTCGGCGGGGGCGAAGTTCGCGACGTGCCGGTCGCGGCGATTGCGCCTGGCGACATTGTTCTGCTCAGGCCCGGCGAGCGCTGCGCCGTCGACGGCACCGTCATCGAGGGACAATCCCAGGTCGACCAGAGCCTGATCACCGGCGAGACGCTTTACGCCGCGGTCGACCCGGGCAGCCCGATCTACGCCGGCTCGCTCAACATCGACGGAACGCTGCGGGTGCGGGTGTTCGCGGCGTCCGAAGGCACGCTGCTTGCGGAGATCACGAGACTGCTCGAGAATGCGCTGCAGACACGCTCGCGTTACATGCGGCTCGCGGATCGTGCGTCGCGGCTCTATGCGCCGGTCGTGCACGCCACCGCGCTGCTGACGGTTCTCGGCTGGGTTTTTCTTGGCGCGAGCTGGCATGACGCCATCGTCACCGGCGTCGCGGTGCTCATCATCACCTGCCCCTGCGCGCTGGGTCTGGCAATCCCGACCGTGCAGACGGTCGCATCCGGCGCGCTGTTCAAGGCGGGCGTGCTGCTCAATGCGGGCGATGCCATCGAGCGGCTTGCCGAAGTCGACCATGTGATTTTCGACAAGACCGGCACGCTCACGCTGCCTGAGCTCGAGGTGACGAATGCAGCCGAGATTCCGCCTGACGTCTTCGCGCTCGCCGGTCAGCTTGCCTTGTCGAGCCATCATCCGGTGGCTGCCGCGGTGGCGCAGGCCGCTGGAGCAAAAGCGCCCGTGGTCGGCGCGGTCGAGGAGCCGGGGCAGGGCGTGCGCGGAAAGATCGACGGCATCGAGATCAGGCTGGGCAAGCCGTCCTTCTGCGGTGCAGAGCAACTGGTCGAAAACAGCGCGGTCATCGATCCGGAAGCCTCGATCGTGGCGTTCAGCCGGGGCGAGGAAAGATATCTGTTTTCGGTTCGCCAAGGCCTGCGTCCCGACGCCAAGGCCGTGGTCACGGCGTTGCAGGAGCGCGGCATTGAAGTCGAAATCCTGTCTGGCGACCGCGAGGCGGCGGTGCGGGCTGCGGCCGATGCGCTCGGCGTCAATTCCTGGCGCGCAGGCGTGACGCCCGCCGACAAGATCGCGCGGATCGAGGCGCTGAAGCGGCGCGGCTTCAAGGTCATGATGGTGGGCGATGGCATCAACGACGCGCCCTCGCTCGCCGCCGCCCACGTCTCGATGTCGCCGATCAGCGCCGCGCATTTGAGCCAGTCGACCGCCGATCTCGTCTTTCTCGGCAAGCCGCTTGCACCTGTCGTTTCGGCGATCGACTATGCGCGCAAGGCGCTGCATCTGATGCGGGAGAACCTCTATCTCGCCGTCGGCTACAATGTGCTCGCGGTGCCGATCGCCATTCTCGGATTCGTGACGCCCTTGATCGCGGCGGCCGCGATGTCTGGCTCGTCGATTCTGGTGATGCTGAATGCGCTGCGAGCGCGCCGCGCAGATGATCGAGTGCGGTCGGCACGCGCGATCCGCGGTTTTGCGCAAGCGCGCGCCTTGAGCTACGGGGATTCCTGATGGAAGTGATGGTCATTCTCGTGCCGCTTGCGCTTTGTCTCGGGCTTGCGGGCCTGCTCGCCTTCCTGTGGTCGCTGAAGAGCGGCCAATACGAGGATCTCGACGGCGCCGCCTGGCGTGCCATCACCGACGACGATCCGCCGGAGCCAACGCCGTCCGGAAAAGCGGCAGGGCGGGCGTAAGGCGACGCGTGTTGTGTGTCTGTGTCGTGCTGGCCTTCGCCGGGACGGCGGCGTGAGACATTCCGATTCAATTTTCAAGCAGCGCACGCCGTCATGGCGAGCGCAAGCGAAGCAATCCAGACTTTCTCCGCAGATGCACTCTGGATTGTTTCGTCGCTTTCGCTGCTCGCAGTGACCGTGGAGAGGCGCGAATCGCTCTTCGCCTCTTACAGCGCTCGATCTGAAACAACGATTGCCTCTCTCCCGAGATCATTCGCCGGGCTGTCACGGATTCGTGACAAGCCGAGACGTAATGGGCGGCTGCGCGCCGACGAAGGAGACATTGCACCTCGCCGAAGACGGCGATGCCAATGTCTGGAGAGAAACCATGTCTGTGAAAAATACCGTCAGTTCGCTTGTTCTCGCCGGCGCCGTCAGCACGGCGCTTGCGACGATGGCCGCGGCCGCTCCGCTGACCAAGGCCGAGGCGGACGCCGCCGTCGCCGCCCACAAGGAGAAGTGCTTCGGCGTCGCGCTGAAAGGCCAGAACGATTGCGCGGCGGGTCCGGGCACCACCTGTCAAGGCACCTCGACGGTCGACTTCCAGGGCAACGCGTGGAAGTTCGTTCAGGGCGGCACCTGCGCCAGCATCGAGCTGCCGAACGGCAAGCACGGCTCCCTCAAGCCGATCTGATCGGGCTGGCTGAATTAGAAGCGGCGGTTGCTGGAAAGCGGAGACGGATATGAGCTTAACGGTCAGTCCTTCGGCGTTTGCGCCTACTCCTCTCCGCTTTCCGGCTTTTTCAGTCGATGGCCTTGCAGGGACGAGCTTCAAGCCCCAGCACCTCTCCGCAATCCTTGGCGAGGGCAAACAGCGCGGCTTCTTCGAAATTCACGCCGAAAATTATATGGGGGAGGGCGGAGCTCCTCATCGGGCGCTGGAAGCGGTGCGTCGCGACCATCCGGTCTCGCTGCACGGCGTCTGCATGTCCATCGGCGGACCGCAACCGCTCGACAGGAAGCATTTGGCGCGCTTCCGAACGCTTGTCGAGCGCTATGAGCCGGCTCTGGTCTCCGAGCATCTGGCGTGGTCGACGCACCAGACCACCTATTTCAACGATCTCCTGCCGCTGCCCTACACCGAGGCCACGCTACGCCTGGTCTGTGACCACATCGACGAGGTGCAGGAGGCGATCCGCAGGCCCTTGCTGCTCGAAAACCCCGCTACCTATCTCGCTTTCCGCGAATCGACCATGGGCGAGTCCGAATTCATCCGCCGCATCGCCCAGCGCACCGGTTGCGGCCTGCTGCTCGATATCAACAACGTCTTCGTCTCCGCGACCAATCACGGCTTCTCAGCACTGGACTATCTCTCCGCCTTTCCGCTCGCGTTCGTCGGCGAGATACATCTGGCCGGTCATGCCGAGCAGGGTGACGATGAAGGCGCCCTGCTGCTGATCGACAGCCATGATGCGCCTGTTGGGGACGCGGTATGGAAGCTGTTTGAGATCGTCATCGGACGGTGTGGACCCGTTCCGACATTGATCGAGTGGGATAGCAACATTCCCGACTGGCCGATCCTGAAGGCCGAGTCTGCTGCAGCTCAGGCAATCATTGACCGTTACGCAGCCATCGCGCGGAAGGATCGCCATGCTGTCGCTTGAAGACGCTCGCGAGCCAAGCTACGCGAGCGCCTTGACGCTGGGGCTCCTCGATCCGGGCCAGCCAACGCCGCTCGCCGTTACCGGTCCTGGTGGCAAGGCTGCAGCCAGGCGTTACAACGTCTACCGCAACAATGTCACGGTCAGCCTCATCGACGCACTCGCTGCGATCTATCCCGCGGTCCAGCGTATCACCGGCGTCGACTTCTTCCGCGCCATGGCGCGCGTCCATATTCGCAGAAATCCGCCGACCTCGCCGCTGCTGTTCGAATATGGACGTGATTTCCCGGCCTTCATCGATGAGTACGAATATGCCCGCGCGATGCCATGGCTTGCCGACACCGCGCGGATCGAACGGGCCTGGCTCGACGCCTATCATGCCGCCGATGCCGCGCCGCTGTCGCCGGCTGCGTTGGCCGTGCTCCCGTCGGATCGCACGGCCGATGTTGTCTTTACCGTCCACCCGGCAACCCGGATCGTTCGGTCGCGTTTCTCGGCGCTGACGATCTTCGCCGCCAACCGCGGCGACGATCCTGTAGGCGCGATCGATGCCTCTTCGCCGGAAGATGCCCTGATTACAAGACCCGATATCGATGTCGTCGTCAGGCGCCTGCCGCCGGGTGGGGCCGTATTGCTGTTGGACCTGATCTCCGGACGACCGCTCGGCGAAGCGGCTGCTTCGGCGCTGCAGGTGTCGCCCTCGTTCGATATCGCTTCCGCCATCGCAGGGATGATCGAGGCCGGCGCATTCACCATGGCCACCCTTGGAGACGCATGATGCTCAGTGATCAACGAACTGCCGCTGTCGAGCCGTTGCAATTGGTGGTAGGACTGGTCGACAGAGCGAGCGGCGTAGTGCAGACGGTGGCATCGCCTTCCCTGGTTCAGCTCGTGATGCGCGTGGCACTCGCGGTGCCGTTCTGGCGCTCCGGCATCCTCAAATGGGACGGTTTTCTGCGGTTGAGCGACACCGCCGTGACGCTGTTTACCGACGAGTTCATGCTGCACCTGCCGGGCGGCCCCTACCATTTTCCGGCACCGACCGTGGTGGCCTTTCTCTCGGGATCGGGGGAGATCGTGTTTCCGGTTCTACTGGTGCTCGGGCTTGCCACCCGCTTTGCCGGGCTCGGATTGCTGCTGATGACGGCCATTGTCGAACTCACGGTGCCCGATGGCTGGCCGATCCATCTTACATGGGCGGCGATGGCGCTCGGCATCATGGTGTGGGGACCGGGCCGGATCTCCATCGACTATCTGCTGCGCCGGTTCCTGCAGCTACCGGAGGATCGCCATTAGGCGCGCGGCGAAAGGCAGGCGCCGCCTTACGGCAACACCAGCTTTCGGTACAGCGCGCTGTAGCAGGCGGCCGACAGGCTCCAACTGAAACTGCGTGCCATGGCGCTGCGGCGCATGGAGTCGAGGCGGTCTTTGGCGGTGAAGGCGGCAAACGCCCGGCGGATGCCGCCGAGAAACGACTCGGCCGACGGCTGTTCGAACAAGAATCCGGTTTCGCCGTCGGTGATGGTTTCGGCGAGCCCGCCGGTCTGGCGGCCGATCGGCAGCGAGCCGAAACGCTGCGCATACATCTGGCTCAGTCCGCAAGGTTCGAAGCGCGACGGCATCAGGGTGAAATCGCTGCCGGCAAAGATGCGTCGGGCCTGCGCATCGTTAAAGCCGATCGCGACCGCGATTGCATCCGGCCTGCGCCGATGCGCATCCACCAGCGCCTGCTCGAATTGCATCTCGCCGGAGCCTGTCACCACGATCTGGCCGCCGGCTTCGACGATTTCGTCGGCGGCCGAGAGCACGAGGTCGATGCCCTTCTGGTGCACGAGCCGCGCGACCAGGCCAAACATCGGGCCGCGCGAGACGGCGAGCCCGAACTGCTTGCGCACATAGTCGGCATTGGCCTGCTTGCCCTCCCAGTCGCCGGCGCCGAACGGTTGCGCCAGTTGCGCGCAGAAGCGCGGATCCCAGCTTTCGTCGATGCCGTTGAGAATACCGGTGAGCTGCGCGGCCTCCGAGCGGATGCGCAACAGGCCTTCCAATCCGCAGCCGAACTCGGCGCTCGTGATCTCCTTCGCATAGGTCGCGCTGACCGTCGTCAAATGCGAGGCGTAGACGAGGCCGCCCTTGAGGAAGGACAGCTTGTCGTAGAACTCGAGCCCGTCGATATGGAAGACGTTGTCGGGTGCGCCGATCCGGCGCAACGATTCCTTCGGGAAGAGACCCTGATAGGCGAGGTTATGAATGGTCAGAATGGTGGGGATCCCGGCGCTGCGCCAGGCGAGATAGGCCGGCACCAGCGCAGCCTGCCAATCATTGGCGTGGACGAGGTCGGCTGCCCAATTCTTGTCCAGCTTGCCCATCGCAAGTTCGGCAGCGGCGGAGGCGAGGCGACCGAAACGGATGTCGTTGTCCGGCCAGTCGCGCCCTTGTTCGTCGCCGTAAGGATTGCCCGGCCGATCGTAGAGCTCCGGGCAAAGCAGCAGGTAGATCGGCAGGCCGTCCTTGGTCGACGAACGGCCGAGCGTGCAGGCCGGCATCTGTGCGAACGGAGCGCACTGGCCAACGATCTGAATATGCGTGAACTGTTCGACGACGTCCCGGTATCCCGGAAGGAGGATGCGCACGTCGCTCCACGGGCGCAGCGCCCGGGGAAGGGCGGCGGAAACGGCGGCCAGTCCGCCTACGCGGACGAAGTCGTCCATCTCCGTCGTGACAAAAAGGACCTTCAAACAATGCCCCGTACGAGTGCCCCGTTGCCGAGGGTCGCGCTGTCAGATGCTGCCATGCAAGAAAAGGTCCAGTTTCTCTCAATTCAAAGCTGCGCGCCGAAAGCCCGTGCGGCGGAAAGCTTCCCCAACAGGATTTCAAGCCTTAGGGTCGCTTGCGCCGCGCGCCTCGAAGGCGAGCGTTTTGAGTCTAGGGAGACTTGAGAATGACCATAACGAAAAACGATGAGGGCCATTTGACAGGTTGCCTTGCCGGCCTTCGCGTTCTCGATTTTTCGACCACGATCGCAGGCCCGCATTGTGCGCGCATGCTTGCCGACATGGGCGCCGAGGTGATCAAGATCGAAGCGGTCGAAGGCGAGACCATGCGCAGTCGTCCTCCCGTGCGCAACGGATACTCGACCGCGTTCGGTCAGCTCAATGCGGGCAAGAAGAGCCTGGTGCTGGACCTGAAGTCGCCCGAAGGCATCGAGGCGGTGCGGCGGCTGGTCGCAAGCGCCGATATCCTGGTCGAGAATTTCCGGCCGGGCGTGATGCGGCGGCTCAGGCTCGATTACGATGCGCTACATCAGCTCAACGAGCGGCTGATCTATTGCTCGATCTCCGGCTATGGCCAGAATGGGCCATCGGCCGAACTGCCAGCCTATGCGCCGGTCATCCATGCCGCGTCCGGCTATGACATGGCGCATCTGGCCTATCAGCCCGGCCGCGAGCGGCCGGACTATTGCGGCATCTACCATGCCGATGTCTTGACCGGCGTCTATGCCTTCGGAGCGATTTCGGCGGCGCTGTACCAGCGCAGCCAGACCGGGCGCGGCCAGCATATCGACGTGTCGATGCTGGAATCGATGCTGAGCCTGACGCTCAACGAGGTGCAGTGGTCGCAATTCCCGGTGAAGCAGACTTCGCGTCCGCTGTTCGGGCCGATCGAAACGGCGGACGGCTATGTCATGGTCGCGGTCGCCAGCGAAAAAACCTTTCAGAGCCTCGTGAAGGTGATCGGCCACCCCGAATGGGTCGGCGATCCCCGCTTTGCGCTCTACGCCGATCGCCGCAACAACTGGGCCGATTTGATGGACGGCGTGGAGGCCTGGTCGCGCACCGTGACGACGGAACAATGCCTGGCCGAGTTGAACAAGGAAGGCGTCCCCTCATCCGCCTACCGCACCGTCGCGCAAGCCTTGGCCGATCCGCAGCTTGCCCATCGCGGCGCGCTGGCGGAGGTGGAGGATGGCGGCGGTGCCTTCAAGGTGCTCAACCTGCCGTTCCGGATGTCGGGTGCGAGGGTCGCGGCCGGCCGGCGGATCGCCGCGCTTGGCGAGCACACGAGCCTACTGCTCCAGGAGGCCGGCCTTTCCGAACAGAAGATTGCGGCCCTTTCAGGCAAGCAGGCTGCGGCCGAATAGCGGCGCAGGCCCGCATGGGAGGCAATACGGCCCTTGCCTTGCCACGGGGCTTTGTTCTCAATAAGCAGGTTCGCGCGGTCAGCGCCGTCGGCGCAGTGGCTTTAAAGCAAAAGAGCAAGAAGACGGGAGAGGAATCATGAGGAGTTTCCAGGTTGCCGATTTCCACGCGCCCCTAAAAGAGGTGGAGCAGCCGACGCCGCAGCCCTCGGGGACGCAGGTGCTGATCAAGGTCAAGGCGGCCGGCGTCTGCCACAGCGATCTGCACATCTGGGAAGGCGGCTACGATCTCGGCCACGGCCGCAAGCCGCTGTCCTTGAAGGATCGCGGCGTGTCGCTGCCGCGTACCATGGGCCATGAGACGGTCGGCGAGATCCTCGCCTTCGGGCCGGATGTGAAGGAGGCCGACAAGGGCGATCTGAAGGTCGGCGATATCGCGCTGGTCTATCCCTGGCTCGGCTGCGGCCAATGCACGACCTGTGTTGCCGGCGACGAGAACATGTGCCTGCGGCCGCAATCGCTCGGCGTCTATTGCGACGGCGGCTATGCCGATCACATGACGGTGCGGCATCCAAAGTATCTGTTGAACCTGAAGGGCCTCGATCCCGTCACCACCGCGCCCTACGCCTGCTCGGGCGTGACCACCTACAGCGCGCTGAAAAAGGTCGAGAAAGACTTCAATACGCCGATCGTGATCTTCGGCGCCGGCGGGCTCGGCCTGATGGCGCTGTCGCTATTGAAGGCGATGGGGGGCAGAGGCGCCATCGTCGTCGATATCGACGCGCGCAAGCGCGAGGCGGCGGAGAAGGCCGGCGCGCTCGCGACCGTCGACGGCAGCGCCCCGGATGCGCTAGAGCAATTGACGAAAAAGGCGGGCGAGCCGATCCGCGCGGTGATCGATCTTGTCGGCAATGCCGCCACCACCCAGCTCGGCTTTGACTGCCTGACCAAGGGCGGCAAGCTCGTGATCGTCGGCCTGTTCGGCGGCGGCGCGCCGTGGGCGCTGCCGCTGATTCCGATCAAGGCGATCACCATCCAGGGCAGCTACGTCGGAA
The DNA here is from genome assembly GCF_045571435.1 of Bradyrhizobium sp. STM 3562. NCBI lineage: Bacteria > Pseudomonadati > Pseudomonadota > Alphaproteobacteria > Hyphomicrobiales > Nitrobacteraceae > Bradyrhizobium > Bradyrhizobium sp. STM 3562. The sequence continues at coordinate 6,557,782 of NZ_CP120694.1, read as the reverse complement.
ACCTGCGCGAGACGCAGGAATTGCTCGATCTCGTCCGCGCCAAGAAGATCCCGCCGATCCCGGTGACGACGCTGCCGCTCGCCAAGGCCAACGATGCGCTGGTCGATTTGCAGAAGGGACGCCTGGTCGGCCGCGCGGTGTTGGTGCCTTAGGGCTTCCGCTGCCGCCTTAACATCATGGCCGGGCTTGACCCGGCCATCCACGTCTTCTCGGCGAGCCCGTGGTAATACGTGGGTGCCCGGGACAAGCCCACGGCTGTCCGGTTTAGAATTTGTGGACAAGGCGCATGGCGTTGATTCTAGTCTGTTCTGGACGTCTGCAAGCGTTCCGGGACACGACAGGAGATCAGCGCCATGCCGCATCACAATACAGTATTCCGCGAGGTTCTGAAGCTCGTGCCGTGGCATCGGTTTGAAGCGCTTGTGGAAGGACATGATGCGGATGCGCGCGTGCGGCGGCTGCCGACCAAGGTGCAGTTCCTGGCATTGCTGTACGGCCAACTTTCGGGGGCGGCGGGGCTGCGCGAGATTGTGACGGCTCTTTCGAGCCATGAGGCGCGGCTCTACCACCTTGGCGCAGCGCCGGTCCGGCGATCAACTTTGTCCGACGCCAACGCCAACCGGCCTTTCACGGTGTTTACCGGGCTGCTGGAGTTGATGATGAAGCAGGCCCACCGTGGCTTGCGCCGCAATATGGCCGAGGCGGTCTATCTGATCGATGCCACCAGCGTGCGGCTGAACAGATATAGTGCCGACTGGGCGCAGTTTTCGGCCGGCGTCTGCGGCGCCAAGGTGCATGTGATCTACGACGCCGACGCCGATCAGCCGATCTATGCGGCGGTCACCGCGGCCAATGTCAACGATATCACGGCAGCCCATCAGATGCCGGTCGAGCCGGGTGCGACCTATGTCTTCGATCTCGGCTATTACGACTATCTTTGGTGGGCCGCGCTTGATGCCGCCGGATGCCGGATCGTCACCCGCTTCAAATCCAATACGCCGCTGGACGTCATCGAGGAGCTTGCGGTCGTTCCCACCAGCAACATCCTCTCCGACCGTATCGGCTTCTTGCCCGCGCGCCAGGCCAAGAGCCGCCGCAATCCGATGCAGGATGCCGTGCGCGAGGTGCGGGTCAGGACCGACACCGGCAAGGTCCTGCGCATCCTGTCGAACGATCTCGATGCCCCCGCCGAGGAAATCGCCGAGCTCTATCGCCGGCGCTGGGCCATCGAGCTGTTCTTCCGCTGGGTCAAGCAAACCTTGAAGATCACCCGCTTCGTCGGCACCTCCGAGAATGCGGTGCGCATCCAGATCGCCGTCGCTCTGATCGCCTTCCTGCTGCTACGTCTGGCTCAAGCTGCCCAAAAAGCCGTCCGAAGCCCGCTCGTCTTCGCCAGGTTGGTCCGCGCCAACCTCTTGCACCGCAGATCAATCCACAATCTGCTCGATCCGCCACCGCTCCTTCAAGATCAGCAACAGATGAGCCTTGCTCTATGCTAACTCTCAACCGGACAGCCGTGGGACAAGCCCGGGCATGACGGAGGCCTCCAACTTCGTTCGAACAATATCTCCTGAGGAATCCCATGTCCGCCAACAACGCGCTCCATATCGCCGTGCTGCCTGGTGACGGCATCGGGCCCGAAGTGATGGCGCCCGCTCTGGAGGTCTTGCGCAAGGTCGCGGCGAAATCGGATCTGAAATTTCGCTTCACCGAGGCGCCGGCCGGAGCCAACCATTATCGCGAAACCGGCAAGTCGATGCCGGATTCCACCCTCAAGCTGTGCGAGGAGGCGGACGCGATCCTGCTCGGCGCCTGCGGGCTGCCATCGGTGCGCTATCCCGACAATACCGAGATCGCGCCGCAGATCGAGCTGCGCTTTCACTTCGATCTCTATGCCGGCGTGCGTCCGGCGCGGCTCATTCCGGGCGTACCCAGCCCGATCCTCGGCGCGGATGCGCGCGGCATCGACCTGGTGCTGATCCGCGAGTCCACGGAAGGACTGTTCGCGTCGATGGGCAAGGGCGTGGTCACGTATGATGAGGCCCGTGAGACGCTTCTCATCACGCGCAAGACCTCGGAGCGACTGTTCGAGTTTTCCTTCAAGCTCGCCGAGCGGCGGCGCGCGCGGGGGCGTGGCGGGATCTTGACCTGCGTCGACAAGGCCAATGTGTTCAAGGCCTTCGCCTTCTTTCGCGAGATGTTCGATGAGGCGGCTCAACGTCATCGGCAAGTGAAAGCCGAACACCTCTATGTCGATGCTTGCTCGGCCATGCTGGTCAAGCGGCCCTGGGATTTCGACGTCATGGTGACGGAGAACATGTTCGGCGACATCCTCTCCGATCTCACCGCCGGCCTCATCGGTGGCATGGGCATGGCGCCGTCAGCCGACATCGGCGATCGCCATGCGGTGTTCCAGCCGTGTCACGGCACCGCGCCCGACATCATGGGGCAGGGCAAGGCCAACCCCACCGCGATGATCCTCTCAGCCGCGATGATGCTGGACTGGCTTGCGGACAGGCATGGCCTCACGAGCGCGGCCGATGCGGGCGAACGTATCGAGCGCGCGGTCGACAAGGCCTATGCCGATGGCATCAAGCCCATTGAATTTGGCGGCAGCAACGGAACGGCCGATATTGCCGAAGCGGTGCTGGCGGCGCTGTAGCGTGAGCGGCGATCGAAAGGGGCTTGGCGCCCGATCTGATCACCAGCCCCAACTATTCCAGCCGCCACCCCAGCCCCAACCTGGCTGCGGGCCCCAGACCGGCCGCGGACCCCAGGCTGGGCGTGGGCCCCACGCCGGGCCCGGAGCGAAGGCATAGGAGCGGCGCCAGCCCGGCCCCAAGGCATAGGTGCGGCGCCAGCCGGGACGCCACACGCGGCGCGGACCCCAGGCCACGCGCGGACCGGTACGCCAGCAGCGACCAAAGCGATTGCAGACCAAGCGGACCTGTTCGACGTTTGCAGTCTGGCCGGTGATCTGCTTGGCCTGAGGAAGGCCGTTTGGCATCGCGGCGGCAGCCGGACCGGCGGTGAGCGCGACGCCGCCGAGCGCGGTCAAGCCAACAACAACAGCTTTCAGTTTCATGGGCTGTCTCCCTTGTTGGAGACTCCAAGAACCAGCAAAACAGCTTTTGGTTGCAGCGCCGACGTTGCGAAAGCGCTGCTCGCACTCCAGTCCGCTTGCGTCAAAAAGAGAGGGGGCTTGCGCCCCCTCACGTTCTAATACCAGTGGTGCCAACGATGCCAGCGGTGCCACCGCCAGTACGGGCGTGGACCGTAGTAGCCGTAGGCGCCATACCAGTTCGGACGCCAGAAGCAGCGGCCCCAAGGATTGCAGACCCAGCGGGCCTCCTGGATGTTTGCGCTCTGGCCGATGATCTGGCCGGCTTGCGGAATGCCATTTGGCATGGCGAAAGCCGAACCTGCACTGAATGCGACGCCGCCAAGTGCGGCCAAAGCAATGAAAGCAGATTTCACGTTCATGGATGTCTCCTCCTCCGAGACTCCAGAACTTCTGCGAGATCAGTTAGTTGCGGTGCTGTCGCGATACTGTCCGCGATTTAATCTACCTGAACATCGGTTCAGCCAAGCGCGGTTCAGGCTTTTCGAGTGCATCGCGCCGCTACCGTCCCTGGAATTGCGGCTTGCGCTTTTCCATGAAAGCGCGGCGGCCTTCGCGAAAATCCTCGCTATCCATGCAGGCGATGCCGATGTCCTTGATCGCCGCCATGTCGCGATCGCCGGAGTCCTTCAGCACTTGCGCAATGGTGATCTTAGCGGCCTTGATCGCCAGCGGCGCATTGTGGGAGATGGCGCGCGCGATCTCCATGGTCGCATTCCACAGCTCGCCGTCGGGGAGCACGCGCTCGACCAGGCCGATGCGCAGCGCCTCCGAAGCATCGATCCGCATGCCCGTGTACATCAGAAGCCGCGCCCAGGACGGCCCCACCAGCGAGACCAGATGCTTGAGCCCATCATAGCCATAGGCGATGCCGAGCTTGGCCGCGGGAATGCCGAACTGGCTGTCGTCCGCGGCGATGCGGATGTCGGCGAGCATCGCCACCAGCATGCCGCCGCCGAGGCAGAACCCGCGGATGCACGCGATCGTCGGCTTCGGGTAGTCGGCGAGCAGGGCCCTTTGTGCGGCGCTGCGCCTGGAATATTCCTCCGAGGCTTGCGCGTTGTGCCGCTCCTTCTCGAACTGGCTGATGTCGGCGCCGGAGACAAACGCCTTGTCGCCGGCGCCGGTGAGGATCACGACGCGCACGTCAGGATCATCGCGCAATTCGGTCAGCGCGAGGCCGAGCCCCTCCCACATCGCAAGCGACATCGCATTGCGCTTGTCCGGATTGTTGAAGGTGATGACGCCGATGCCGCCCGTGATCTCCTGCAGGATCTTGCCGTCGGCGTAGGACTTGGACTTGTGGGGCGTATCCAGCATGAAAGCGGCTTTCGCTAAAGGAAGGGCCGGCCCTCAGTGAAGGCCAGCCGAAGCTTAGCTCATCGGCCGCCGGGCCAGGGATGATTTATATGCACCGCTGAGCTGCCGTCCTCGCGAGGGAGCTTGCATCGACCGCGCCAGATGCGGTCAGCGGACCACCGAAAGATGCTTGGCGAGGATGGCCGCGTTGCGCATGCAGGCTAGGCATAACGTCCCGAATCCTGCCGCACCAAATGCGCCGACGATGGCCGGGCTCACACTGTTGCGTGATCATAAATTTGCGGCCGCGCATAACGCTGCGGCGCGCGAGAGCGGCTAGAGCGTTTCACGATTTGGCGGAAGCGTAACCTGCGTTGGCGAAATAGTTGCTGCATTCGCGGGGCTGGATAGTTGTGACGAGGTCGCCGATGCAACGCCAAGTGTCTTCGATGGTGCGCTTCTGGGCGATGCGCATCCAATGCTTGATCTTGGCAAAGGCCTGCTCGATCGGATTGAGATCTGGTGAGTAAGGCGGCAGGTACCAGAGCCTGGCGCCGGCGCCGCGGATGATGCGGCGCAGAGCGGCCGACTTATGGCTGCCGAGATTGTCCATGATGACGATGTCGCCGGGCTTGAGAACGGGAACGAGTTGCTGTTCGACATAAGCTCGGAAGCACTCGCCGTTGATCGGCCCGTCGAAGACGCAAGGGGCCGTGAGACCATTGCAGCGCAGAGCGCCGAGAAAAGTCAGCGTTCGCCAGTGGCCGTGCGGGGCAAAACCTCGCACCCGCTCGCCCTTCGGTCCCCATCCGCGCAGCGGGGCCATGCTGGTTTTGATCCAGGTCTCGTCGATGAAAACCAGGCGCTGGGGATCCAAGCTGGCCTGCCATGACCGCCAGCGTCGCCGCCGACGCGCAACGTCAGCGCGGCCTTGCTCGAGGGCGAACAGCGTTTTTTTGAATCGCAGTCCTTCGCGCCGCAGGAATGTCCAGACCGCATTGTGCGAGACCTTGACCCCGCGCGCGGCGAGTTCGTCCTTCAGCTTGTGCAGCGTCAGATGCGGCGTCTGTCGGATCCGCTCTTTGATGAAAGCGCGGTGTGGTTCCAGCACCGGCTTGCGATGCCCGCCCATTTTGCCCGGGCTCACCGAGCCGGTCGCCCGATGGCGCTGCGACCACTTCACCACCGACGACACTGCAACACCAAACCGTGCCGCTACCGTACGGCAGCTCTCGCCAGCTGCCACCGCCGCCACCACTCGCTCTCGCAGATCATTGGAAAGAGGTCGGCTCATCAGATGCTGGCCCCCAGCCCAGCCAGCATCTTGAATCACAAACCAACCCTCAGGGGAATCCCTCCCGATTCAGCCTAGCCATGAATTGCTCTAGCGCTGAAAAGTTCTATTGGTTGGACAGCTCGAAGCCGTCACGCTCGCTCGCGGCAGGCCACTAAGGACTCCGCCGGGCGGATATGTGGCCTGGCGATGCGATCGTTTGCTGGCTGGTCGGGCAGCCTTGGTCAATCGCCATCATGGCGCAGAGGATCATGCTCGCACCCGGGGCCATCGGCCGCTCGCTGCGAGGCTTACTCTTCGTTGGCCGCGATCGATTCCATCAAGGACACGAGCTGGCGCTGAACCGTCTGATCCTTGATCTTGCTGTAGGCCCGGAGCAGCCTCAGGCTGAATGCGCTGTCGAGAAACAGCAGGCTCTCAACTTCCCGCGACTTGTTGTCGCCGTCATAGAAGAACGTGACGGGCACATCGAGCGCGGCTGCGATCTGCTGAAGGCGAGCGGCGCCGACGCGATTAACGCCCTTCTCGTACTTCTGCACCTGCTGGAAGCTGACGCCGAGCTTTTCGCCCAGCTCCGCCTGCGAGATCTTCTGTTCGACGCGCCGCAACCGGATTCGCTTACCAAGCTCAATGTCGGGTTTGCCGGCACTGCGCTGCTTCATCTTCTTCGCCGCTGATTTGTTCATTCTGGTGTTACCGTCCTTCGGTCGAAAAGCCCCTGGATCAATGGGTCAGGGGTGCACCCATATATACCGCTTTGAGTTCCCGTGAATGTATGAATTTGTTTCCAAATCACGGGTCTTCAGCGGGATTGGAGGCTCTACTTGTCCATACAACAATGTAGCGCAGCTTAAGGCTGTGCATATTGGTGCGATGGTAGTAGGACCAAGTGTCGGACCAACTCGGCTTGCGCCTCAGTGGTATTATTTTCTTGTGCGGTACAGCGTTGATGGTGACATGCCGGTCAGTGTGACCCACCGGCGTGAGCGTGTGTTTCCGTTGCGAACCGCCTCGTTCCATCAGCAACCGCATCATCGTCTCGAACTGCTAAATTGGCAGAATACTGCGCAAATCACAACCTGAACGGGTCTCTGTCGTCGCCATTTCATCGCCCATCCGTAGTCTTACGGTCGGTTTTGGGAAGTTATCGCCATGATTTTACGGTGGATTCGTGGACGTGGGGGTGCGTCGTTATTCCACGTCGGGCGTTAGGCCCCTCAGACAGGCCCTTGGTCGAAAGGATCAGGCGCGCAGGCTGCGTCGCAGCGAAATGGTATTCGAATCCTCCTGTCGCTCATGTTATCGTTGCGGAGGCTTCGACCACATCTCGCAAGCCCGGGAATGGAAACAAAGACGGTGGCGAATTCAGACGAACAATTGCTTGCGGCTCTCGTGAAGCTCGAGGAGTGCCGCGGCATGCTCGCCGCGGGCGGGAAGCGCGATACGGCCAACCTGGTCTCTGTCGCCATTCTCGATCTTCGGATGCGGCTTTACCATATCGGCGACGCCGAGCTGAAGGCGTTGTGCGAAGAGATGGCGGCGAACACGGAAGGGGGATCGCGCGAGGCGGAGCAAGCTCAGGGGTTGCATGGGCGGCCGCTGCTGCGCGTCGTGAAGTAGTTGAGACTCCTGTTGAGCGCGGCGGGCGGGCGCGATGCCGCATTTGTGATCCCGACATCCCGAATGTGAGGTCCCCATGCGCTGGAGCTCGCCCCGTTGCTTCGGTAGCTCTGGCGAGTAGCCGACAACGGCGTTCGTTGCGCAACTATCTTTATCCGTTACATGAAGCCGAATTGCTCCACCTCAAGGCTTGAACCCTCCAGGCAAGAGCCTTCAGGAATCGGGCAGGAGACATCGACAAGCGCATGATCCAGAATGTCACGATCCCGGCGGCGCTGATCGCGGGCTTGGTCAGCTTCCTTTCGCCCTGCGTGTTGCCGCTGGTGCCGCCCTACCTGGTCTATCTCACCGGCGCCACCATCGAGCATATCGAAAGCGACGAGCCGGCATCGAGCTCACGGCGCGCGGTGATGTTGTCCGCCGCCCTCTTCGTGCTCGGCTTCTCCACGGTCTTCATCCTGCTTGGCGCCAGCGCCTCCCTGATCGGCGCACTGATCCGCGCCTGGTCGGCGCAGCTTTCGATCCTGGCCGGCATCGTGATCATCCTTATGGGGCTGCATTTCCTCGGGCTGACCCGGATCGGGCTCTTGATGCGGGAAGGCCGTCTGCCCATCCCAAAGCCGGTCGGGCTGTGGGGCGCCTATGTGATGGGGCTCGCCTTTGCCTTCGGCTGGACGCCCTGCATCGGTCCGATCCTCGCGGCGATCCTGTCGATTGCAGCGGCCGAAGCCACGGTGACCAAGGGCGCCGGCCTGCTGGCGGTCTATTCCGCCGGCCTCGGCATTCCCTTCCTGATCGCGGCCCTGATGGTCGAGCAATTCTCGGCGCTGTTTGCGCGCATGAAGAAGCACCTCGTCACGGTCGAGCGCGCGATGGGAGTCCTGATGATCATCACCGGCATCGGTTTTCTGACCGGTGCGGTGTCGAGCGTCAGCATCTGGCTTCTGGAAACCTTCCCGATGCTGCAGAACATCGGCTGAAGCTGTGACGTTTGGCAGAGCCACCTTCAGCGGACTCGAGCGAACCTCATTCGCTCTACTCCGTGTCCGCCAGCGCGCAGGTGATCGTACAGACCACGCCGCGCGGCAGAAAATCCACGGTGGCCTCGCCGCCGAGTTGGTCGCGGGCGCTGCGCTCGATCAGCCGTGAGCCGAAGCCGCGCTGCACCGGTGCGGTGACCGGAGGTCCGCCGCTCTCCCTCCAGATCAGCCTGAGCTGGGGATTGTTGTTCTCGCTCAAGATCTCCCACTCGACCGCAACCGTGCCGGTGTCATTGGACAGCGCGCCATATTTGGCGGCATTGGTCGCGATCTCGTGCACGATCATCGAAAGCACGACCGCGACCCGTGGCGGCAGGGGCACGCGCGGGCCAACCATCCTGATCCGGTCGGGACCGCTGATCAGATAGGGCTGCAGCACGCGCTCGAGCACGTCCTTGAGCTCCGAGCCCTGCCATTTCTCGCTCGAGAGCAGGTTATGCGCTTCGGCCAGAGCGCCGAGTCTGCCCTCGAATTTCTCGCGCTCGGTCTTGGTGGCGCCGCGGAAGGTCTGCACCGCGATCGCCTGCAGGATCGCCAGCGTGTTCTTGACGCGGTGGTTGAGTTCCTCGATCAGAAGGTTGTGCAGCATTTCACCGCGCGCGATTGTAGTGGCCATCCGCACCGCAAAGGCGAGGCCGACGAGAAGCAGCAGGAGGCCGGTGAGGCTCGTGATCGCAAGGTCACGCCAGAGCGGGGCGACCAGCGAGCCCTCGGAAACGCCGGCCGCGACCGTCCAACCCGTGAGCGGAGAGCGGGAGTAGGCGGTGATGAGCGGCACGCCCTCCAGCGAGGTGCTCGTCAGCGTGGCTTCGTTCGTCTGGAACATCTGGTCATAGAGTGACGACGTTGCGCGTTTTCCGAAAGTCGCCGCCGGGTTCGGGATCCGCGCGAAGACCTTGCCTTCGCGGTCGAGCATCGTGACGGTCCAGTCGGCGCTCGGGCGCTGCTTCTCGATGATGCCCTGGAATACCTCGAGCGGCGGGCTGAAGGAGATGTCGTAAACCACCGTGCCGTCGCGAAACACCGGCACCTCGACTGTCAACACCGTCCGCTTTTTCACCACGCCTTCGAACAGGTTTGAATATTGCGGTTGCCTGCTCGCAAACACCTGATCGACCATCTCGCGGTTGTTGCGCACCGGCAAGTTGAGCGTGTCGAGCTTGCGCGACGAAAACACGAGCTGGCCGTTGCGGTCCGCGACCAGGATGACGCCGTCCTTGGCGTATTGGTCGAGAAAGCCCGAGGCCATCGCCCCGAAATTGGCGAAATCGCCGCTTCGCAGCGCGTTGGTCAATGCCAGCACCTGCAATCCGCCCGTCATGCGACGCATCTCGGCGTCGAGCGTGATGCGGATGCTGCGCGCCGTCTCCAGCACGCGCTGGGTCGCCTCTCTGCGGTCCTTCTCGTAATCGTGATAGACGATGCCGACCGCAAACAGGATCAGCGGCAGCGTGGTGCCCGCGACCAGAAGGACAAGACGCACTGGCAGTGAGAGCTTTGACACAAGCGCCCCAGATTGGCCGCCCAACCACTGGTAGCATAGGAGAACCGCGCCGACTCGGCCAAACATTTTGCGCAACAGGCCGGCCCGGATTGCGCCGCGCGGTTCGTCGGCGCGACGCAACTGGGTTTGCGGAGTTCCACCCTAGAGATTGCTCTCGGTAATGGCCGCATAGACCATGGTGCGCAGCTCCCGTCTCAGCGGGTAGGCGCTCGAGGGCAACACCTGGGTCATGAAAATTGTAATCAACTCTTCAGCCGGATCGATCCAGAACGAGGTCGTCGCCGCGCCGCCCCAGGAATATTCGCCGCGGCTGCCCGGGATCAGCGTCTTGGCAGGGTCGAGCGTCACCGAAAAGCCGAGCCCAAACCCGATGCCGTTGTAGGTTGCTTCCGAAAACAGTGAGCGCGACATGCTCGGCAGATCGAGCCCATTCGGCAGATGATTTGATGTCATCAGCGCCAGCGTCTTCGGCCCGATCAGCCTCACTCCGCCGAGCTCACCGCCGTTCAGCAGGGCGCGGCAGAAAATCAGATAATCGGAAGCCGTGGAGCACAATCCGCCGCCGCCGGAGATCAGGGAAGGGGGCTGCAGGAAAGAGCTGGTGGCCGGATCGTCTTGCAGCGTCAGCCCGTTTCGGCGTTGGCCGGCGTGGAAGGTCATGCCGCCCTGGGGATCGGCCGAATAGCAGGCAGCAAGTCGATGCGCCTTCTCGGCCGGTACGTAGAAATCGGTGTCGTTCATGCCGAGCGGATCGAAAATCCGCTCCTTCAGGAATTGCTCGAAAGGCCGGTCGGCGATCTTTTCAATGAGATAGCCCACCACGTCGGTGGAGACGGAGTAATTCCAGGCCTCGCCCGGCGAGAACTCCAACGGAATGCTGGCCAGCGCCTCGATCATCGATTGCAGCGTTCCGGCCTTTTCGATCTCGCCGATTTTGCCGGCGCGATAGGCCGCGTCGATGTTGGAGCGCTGCTGAAATCCGTAAGTAAGCCCGGAGGTATGCCGCAAAAGGTCCACGATCAGCATCGGTCGCGATGGCGGGCGGGTCAGGAAAGCGGGCGGCGTGCCGGCCACGAACACGCCGAGATCCTTCCATTCCGGAATGTATTTGACGACCGGCTCGTCCAGCGCGACGCGGCCTTCCTCAAGCAGCATCATGAAGGCGACCGAGGTGATCGGCTTGGTCATGGAATAGATGCGGAAGATGGTGTCGTCCTTGACCGGCACCTTGCGCTCGATGTCGGCATAGCCCTGCACGGTCGAGTGCACCAACTTGCCCCGGCGATAGACCAGGAGCTGGGTTCCGGGAAAACGGCCGGCGTCGACATAGCGCTGCTTCAGATGCGCTTCGAGGCGGGCGAGGGCGGCGCCGGACATGCCGGCGGATTCGGGCGAGACGAGGGGCGGGGCTAGCATCGGACCTCTTGTCGCGGAAGCTGGATACATGGATTTGATAGCCGAAACCGGCTCTCACTCCAACCGGCTGCTTACGAAGCTGCACAACTGGTGTAGGTTGGGGCTACGACGTAACCTAAAAAGATCCCGGGTAGGAAATCAAAATGGCGCAATTCAACGAAACCGAACTGACCGCCGCCGTCGTGAAGAGCTTCGAGCAGACGCCGAACCCGCGCGCGAAATTCCTCCTGCAGGAATTGGTGAAGTCGCTGCATGACTATGTCCGCAGGACCGACCTGACCTTCGCGGAATGGGAATATGCCATCGATTTCCTGACCCGCACCGGACAGAAATGCTCCGACATCCGCCAGGAGTTCATCCTGTTGTCAGACGTGCTGGGCGTGTCCATGCTGGTCGATGCGGTCAATCACCGCGACCGCGACGGCGCAACCGAGACCACGGTGCTCGGCCCGTTCTATGTCGGCGAGCACAAGGTGACGCCGCACGGCACCGACATCTCGGCCAAGCTCGAGGGCGAGCGGATGTTCGTGCAAAGCCGGGTCACGGATCTCGCCGGCAGGCCGCTGGCGAACGTTCCCGTCGACGTCTGGCATGCCGACGGCGACGGCTTTTACGATTCGCAAAAACCCTCCTTCGCCACGGAAGGGGCCTCGTCGCGGGCGCGCTTCATCACCGACGCCGATGGCCGTTTTTTCTTCCGCACCATCCTGCCGTGCAGCTATCCGATCCCGACCGATGGTCCTGTCGGCGAGATGATCATGCAGACCCGCCGCCACCCAATGCGGCCTGCCCATGTCCATTTCCTGGTCAACGCGCCCGGATACGAGCCGCTGATCACCCACGTCTTCATCGGCGGCGACAAATATCTCGATTCCGACGTGGTGTTCGGCGTGAAGGATGAACTGGTGGCTCAGGTCGAGACCCGCAGCGACGCCGCGATGCCGGATGGCACGAAGGCGACCGGGCCGTGGCACCTGATGACTTACGACTTCCATCTCAAGCCGGGCGAGGGCCTCGCGCCCAAGCCGCTGGGTGCGAAGGTCGCTGAGCCGGCCTAACGGTTCGTCCGCCCTTTGCACTGAGGCGGACACCACACAGACACACACTCTCTCCGTTATCCTGAGGCGCTCGCGAAGCGAGCCTCGAAGAATAAACGGCCCGCTCATCCTTCGAGGCGCGCTGCGCTCGCGTCCTTGAGGGGTGACGGAGAGAGACCGGTCGGTGTTGGGTCGGAGTCGATGCCCATTTGTTGTGCGCCGCACAAGAAATGAGCGAATCGGCATTCAAGAAATAAGCGTGGCGCCAATTTTTGATGCGAAATTAGGCCTGCACAATGCTTGTGCATATCAAGTAATGCTCTGTATTTGTTGATGATTTCCGGTTGGTCTGGTTTGGCACGAAGCTTGAAATAGAGCTTCTGACGCCACCGACGCCGTCCTTCGCAAAACCTCATCCGAATTGTGACACCGCCACGACTGGGGCCTCCCCAGGGCGCGCGCTCGTGCATTGCCGCACGATGAAAGGAAGATTTATGAGCGATCAGAACCCGACCTGGATATCGGACTGGAATCCTGAAGACGAAACGTTCTGGAACTCAAAGGGCAAGCTCGTTGCCCGCCGCAATCTCATCTGGTCGATCGTTGCCGAGCATATCGGGTTCTCGGTCTGGCTGATCTGGAGCATCGTCGCGACCAAGCTGCCGCAGGCCGGCTTCCATTATTCCACCGACGAGCTGTTTCAATTGGTGGCGCTGCCGGGCCTCATCGGCTCCTTCATGCGCTTTCCCTATACGTTTGCGGTCACCACCTTCGGCGGCCGCAACTGGACCATCTTCAGTGCCTCCGTTCTCTTCATTCCGACGCTCGCGCTCGCCTATTTCGTCAGTCATCCGGAGACGCCGTTCTGGCTGATGCTGCTGGTCGCCTCCACCGCCGGACTCGGCGGCGGCAATTTCGCCTCCAGCATGACCAACATCTCCTTCTTCTATCCGGACAGGATGAAGGGCTGGGCGCTCGGCTTGAATGCCGCCGGCGGCAATATCGGCGTCTCCAGCGTGCAGCTTCTAACGCCCATCCTGATGGGGCTCGGCATCATCAATCTCTATCAGGCCACCCCGGTCGGCGGCGTGTACCTGCAGAATGCCGGCCTGATGTGGGTGCTGCCGATCGCGATCGCGGTGTTCGGCGCCACCTTCTTCATGAACAACCTGACCACCGCGAAGGCCTCGATCAAGAACCAGCTTGCGATCGTCAAGCGCAAGCATACCTGGATCATGTCCTTCATCTATATCGGGACGTTCGGCTCCTTCATCGGCTATTCCGCGGCGTTCCCGCTGCTGCTCAAGACGCAATTCCCGGCCGTCACCATCGGAATCGCATTTCTTGGACCGCTCGTGGGTTCGCTGGCGCGCCCCATCGGCGGTCTGCTCGCCGACAAGGTCGGCGGCGCGATCATCACCTTCTGGAATTTTATCGTCATGGCGGCGGCGACGATCGGCGTGTTGTACTTCGTCGGCAACAAGGATTTCGCCGGCTTCCTCGCGTCGTTCCTGATCCTGTTCGTCACCACCGGCGTCGGCAACGGCTCGACCTACCGCATGATCCCCTCGATCTTCCGCGAGCAGAACCTGCAGAAGGTGAAAGGACAGGGCGATGCGGCCCGTGCTGCCGCGCTCAAGGCGGCCAGCATCGAAAGCGGCGCCGCGCTCGGCTTCATTGGCGCGATCGGCGCCTGCGGCGGCTATCTGATCCCGAGCGGCTTCGGCAAGTCGATCGCGCTGACCGGCGGCCCGCAGCTCGCGCTCGTCATCTATCTCGGCTTCTACGCGGCATGCCTGGCGCTGACCTGGTGGTACTACCTGCGCCGCTCGCCCGCGGCCGCCGGCGCAACCAGCCTTGCCGAGGCGCGCGTGTAAGCCGCCGCGCGTCATCGTTCGATCGTTGCCCTCGCCCGGCTGGTCGGGCGAGGGAGACCAACCAAGCAGGAGAACAAGATGACACCGGAGCAGGTCACACTCGTGCAGCAGAGCTTTTCCAAGGTGGCGCCGATCGCCGACCAGGCCGCGGTGATGTTTTATGACCGCCTGTTCGAGGTCGCGCCGCAGGTGAGGGCGATGTTTCCGGGCGACATGAGCGAGCAGCGCAAGAAGCTGATGGCGACGTTGGCCGTGGTGGTGAACGGCCTGTCAAACCTGGAAGCGGTTCTCCCGGCGGCCGCCGCTCTGGCCCAGCGCCACGTCGCCTATGGGGCCAAGCCCGAGCATTATCCGGTGGTCGGCTCCGCGCTGCTGTGGACGCTGGAGAAGGGGCTCGGCGAGGCCTGGACGAGCGATGTCGCCGAGGCCTGGAGCGCTGCCTATGGCACGCTCTCCGCCTTCATGATCGAACAGGCCTATGGCCGGCGTGAAGCCGCGGAATAGGAGCCTCTCGTGAGCGAACCGCTGGTCATCGTCGGCAACGGAATGGCGGCCGCGCGCCTGGTCGACGAGCTCGTCAAATCCGCGCTTGGCCGTTATGCCATCGCCGTCATCGGCGAGGAGCCACGGCTTGCCTATAACCGCGTGCTGCTGTCGTCGGTGCTCGCCGGCGAGACCGCCTCCCACGACATCGAGCTCAAGCCTGCGTCCTGGTGGCGCGAGCGCGGTGTCACCCTGAAATACGGCTCGCGCGTCACCGAGATCGACATCGGGCGGCGCGAGCTCAAGATCGAGAATGACGAGAGCGTCGAGTTCTCCAAACTGGTGCTGGCGACCGGCTCGACCGCCATCCGCCTCAACGTGCCCGGCGCCGATCTGCCAGGGGTCAACACCTTCCGCGACAGCCGCGATGTCGATCTCCTGCTGACGCTCGCCGCGAACAAGAAGCGCGTGGTCGTGATCGGGGGCGGCTTGCTCGGGCTGGAGGCGGCCTATGGTCTCGCCAAGGCGGGCGCGCCGGTGACGCTGGTGCATCTGATGGACCGCCTGATGGAGCGCCAGCTCGATGCGCCGGCAGCTCAGCTCTTGAAATCGCTGGTCGAGCGCAAGGGCATCGACATCCTGCTCAACGCCAGCACCGCGCGCATTCTCGGAGAAGCCTGCGTCGAAGGCGTCGAACTGGCCGATGGCCGCCGGATCGAGGCGGATGCGGTGATCTTCGCCGCCGGCATCAGGCCGAACGTGACGCTCGCGAAAGAAGCAGGCATCTCGGTCAATCGCGGCATCGTGGTCGACGATTGCCTGCAGACCAGCGCGGAAGGTGTTTTCGCGCTTGGCGAATGCGCCGAGCATCGCGGCATCTGCTACGGCCTGGTCGAGCCGGCCTATGAGCAGGCGCGCATGCTGGCGCGGCATCTTGCCGGCCGCGAGGTCGCCTATGAGGGCAGCGTGGTTGCGACGAACCTGAAAGTATCAGGTGTCAGCGTGTTCTCCGCGGGCGATTTTCTGGGAGCGGAAGGCAGCGAAAGCATCGTGCTGAGCGACGCGAGGCGCGGCACCTACAAGAAGCTCGTCATCGCCGATGGCCGGCTGACCGGCGCGGTGCTGATCGGCGATGTCACCGATGCGCTCTGGTATCTCGAACTGATCCGCTCGCGCGAGCCGGTCGCGCGGATCCGCAAAGCCATGATGTTCGGCCGCGCGCTGGCGCTGGCCGCCAAAGCCGCATGAAGCCCCGACTGCGATGACATCGACCGATCCAACGTTATCCGCCACGCGCACCACCTGTCCCTATTGCGGCGTCGGCTGCGGCGTGCTGGCGACGCCCGACGGCAAGGGCGGCGCGACCATCGCGGGCGATGGCGAGCATCCCGCCAATTTCGGCCGGCTCTGCTCCAAGGGCTCAGCGCTCGGCGAGACGATCGGGCTGGAGAGCCGCTTGCTCCATCCGATGATCCGCTGCAAGGGCTCGCTCGAGCGCGTCGCCTGGCCCGATGCGCTCGATCATGTCGCCCATCGGCTCAAGCACATCATCGCCCGCGACGGCGCCGATGCCGTCGCCTTCTATCTCTCGGGTCAGCTCCTGACCGAGGACTATTACGTCGCCAACAAGCTGATGAAGGGATTCATCGGCTCGGCCAATGTCGACACCAATTCGCGCCTGTGCATGGCATCGTCCGTCGCCGGCCACCGCCGCGCCTTCGGCGCCGACACCGTGCCCGGCTGCTATGAAGACCTCGACCAGGCCGATCTTCTGGTGCTGGTCGGCTCCAACGCCGCCTGGTGCCACCCGATCCTCCATCAGCGCATGCTCGCGAACAAGCAGAAGCGCGGCGCGCGGATGGTGGTGATCGATCCGCGCCGCACCGACAGCGCAAGCGAGGCCGACCTGTTCTTAGGGGTGAGGCCCGGCACCGACACCGCGCTGTTCTGCGGGCTGTTCGTGCATCTCGCCGACAACGGCGCGCTCGACAAGAGCTACATCGAATCTCACACGGTGGGCTTTGACGAGGCCTTGGTGCGCGCGCGCGCCATCGCCGGCGGCGTTGCGGCGACCGCGCTCGCGACGGGCTTGCCGGAAGGTGATGTCGCGGCATTCTTCCAGATGTTCGCGAAGACCGAGCGCGTGGTCACGCTCTATTCGCAAGGGGTGAACCAATCGGCGCAGGGCACCGACAAGGTCAACGCCATCCTCAATTGCCATCTCGCGACGGGGCGGATCGGCAAGATCGGCGCCTCGCCGTTCTCGCTGACCGGCCAGCCCAATGCGATGGGCGGGCGCGAGGTCGGTGGTCTCGCCAATCAGCTCGCCGCCCACATGGGTTTTACGCCGCCGGACATCGATCGCGTGCGGCGGTTCTGGCAGGCGCCGCGCATCGCCACCCATGAGGGGCTGAAGGCGGTGCAGATGTTCGAGGCGATCGCGCGCGGCGAGATCAAGGCGCTGTGGGTGATGGGCACCAACCCGGCAGTCTCGCTGCCCGACGCCGATGTCGTGCGCGAGGCCCTGAAGAAGCTCGAGCTTTTCATCGTCTCGGAAAACGTTCGCGAGAATGACACCGTCACGGCCGGCGTGCAGGTCCTGCTGCCGGCGCTGGCCTGGGGCGAGAAATCGGGCACGGTCACCAATTCCGAGCGGCGCATCTCGCGCCAGCGCGCCTTCCTGCCCGCGCCCGGCGAGGCGAGGCCCGACTGGTGGATCATGTGCGAGGTCGCCAAGCGCCTCGGCTTCGCCGCGGCTTTCGACTTCAAATCGGCCGCCGAGATTTTCCGCGAGCATGCGGCGCTCTCCGCCTTCGAGAACGATGGCAGCCGCGATTTCGACATCGGCGGCCTGAAGGAGATCTCGGACGAAGCGTTCGATACGATGTCGCCCATGCACTGGCCGCTGCGCTGGGGCGAACTCGAGCCGCGGCGTCGGTTTTTCGCGGACGGCCGGTTTTATGCGACCGACCACAAGGCGCGATTCGTCGCGCCGGAAGTGCCGGCGCTGCGCACCGAAACCAGTGCCGGCCGGCCATTGCGGCTCAACACCGGGCGCATTCGCGACCAGTGGCACACCATGACCCGCAGCGGTCTGAGCCCGCGCTTGGGGTCGCACCTGGCGGAGCCGTTCGTTGAGATTCATCCTGATGACGCCAGCAGGTTCGGCATCATCGATGACAGTTTTGCACGTGTGACCACCGACTACGGTCAGTGCATCTTGAAAGTTGTCGTCAGCGAGCGGCAGCAGCGCGGCATGCTGTTTGCGCCGATCCATTGGAGCGCGGCGACGACCTCGGGGGCGCGGGTCGGCGCGCTGGTCGCGCCCTTCACCGATCCTTATTCGGGTCAGCCGGAATCGAAATCGACGCCGGTTTCGATTGCTCCCTACGAATATGTCTTCCGCGGCTTTGTGCTGTCGCGCAAGGAGATCACGCTGCCGGACAATGTCTGGTGGGCGCGCGCGGCGGTGACCGGCGGGTATGGCTATCTGTTCGCCGACAATGGCGATCTGACCCGCTGGCCGGCCTGGCTGCGCGACATCGCCGGCGATGATCTTGCCGACTACAGGGATTTTGGAGGCGGCGTTTACCGTGCGGCATGCTTTGCCGGCGAGCGGATCGATACCTGCCTGTTCGTCGGTCCTGCGCATGACGCCGGCGATTGGGATGTGGTCAAGACCATGTTCGCGCAAGCTGCGCTCAGTGACGCCGCGCGCGCCATGCTGCTCTCGGGGCATTCCAGCGAGGGGCTTGCCAGCACGGGCCCGATCGTCTGTGCCTGCTTCGGCGTCGGCCGCGCCACTATCTGCGATACGATCGCAGGCGGTGCAGCCACCGCGGCGGAGATCGGCACAAAGCTGAAAGCTGGCACCAATTGCGGCTCCTGCGTCCCCGAACTGAAGCGCCTGATTGCGCAGGCGGGGGCAGGTTCGGAAAAGGCCCGCCTCGCCAGCGCGGCTGGTTGATTTGTCCCGTCATTCCGGGGCAGTCGCGACGCGACTGAACCCGGAATCTCGCGCCGCACCTCTAGATTCCGGGTTCGGCTCCTCGAGGCGCCCTGGAATGACGGTGCATGGGCTGCGGAAGTTCGCTAATCGACGCGCTGAACGAACTGCTCTATGGTGCGCCTGCTCGAAATGCAGGTGACCCAACAAAAATGCTCTATCTGGAAACGCCGCCGCGGCTGATCGAGACGCGCGTGTTCTCGGCGATGCCGCAGGAATTTCGCCGCAAGGAAGCGACCGAATGGGCCGATGCCAATCGTCCCGGCCTTGCCACGGATTGCTTCATCGAGGGCCCGTCATTCGACGCGGCAGGCAACCTCTACATCGTCGACATTCCCTTCGGCCGTGTCTTCAGAATTTCGCCGGGCGGCGCATGGACGCTGGTGGCCGAATATGACGGCTGGCCGAACGGGCTGAAGATCGACGCGGGCGGCCGTATTCTCGTTGCCGACTACCGGCACGGGCTGATGCAGCTCGATGCGAAAGCCGGGCGCATGCTGCCGTTGTTGCGCTCGCGCAATTCGGAATCATTCCGCGGCTGCAACGATCTGCACATCGCTTCCAATGGCGACATCTATTTCACCGATCAGGGCCAGACCGGCTTGCACGATCCGAGCGGGCGCGTCTATCGCCTCGCAGCCAGCGGCCGGCTCGATTGCCTGCTCAACACCGGCATCAGCCCGAACGGGCTGGTGCTCGATCCGAGCGAAACGGTGCTGTTCGTGGCGATGACGCGCGACAACGCGGTGTGGCGGCTGCCCTTCATGAAGGACGGCAGCGTCTCCAAGGTCGGCCGCTTCTGCTCGATGTTCGGCACCAGTGGGCCCGACGGCATAACCATGGACAAAGCGGGCCGCCTGTTCGTGGCGCATGCCTCGCTCGGCCATGTCTTCGTGTTCGCGGCGAATGGCGAGATGGTTGCGCGCATCAAATCCTGCGCCGGCCATAGCTGCACCAATGTCGCGATCGGCGGGCCGAACCGCGACCGCCTCTACATCACCGAATCCGCGAGCGGTACGGTGCTGGTCGCGGACCTCAATGAACTGAATTGAGAGAGGCGCGTTAGCGCATGGCTCGTGCCGAAATTGGTCGACCGCGGGTTCGGTCCACCTCTCCCCGACGGGGGGAGGTCGGCGCGCAGCGCCGGGTGAGGGGCCGTATCTGCACGATGGACTTTAACCACTCACCCGGATCGCATCACGCGATGCGATCCGAGCTCTCCCAACGGGAGAGCTGAACGGAGCTCGACGTCACCATGAGATCCCATGTCTTCGGCAGCACTCGCTCCAGCGTGTCCGTCATCGGACAAGGCACCTGGTACATCGATAGCGGCGACCGCAAGGCGGCGGTGGCCGCGCTCCGCCGCGGCGTCGAGCTCGGCATGACCCATATCGACACCGCCGAAATGTATGGCGATGCGGAGCTGGTGATTGCGGAAGCCATCGCCGGCCAGCGGGACGGATTGTTTCTGGTCTCGAAAGTGCTGCCGAGCAACGCCTCGCGCAAGGGCACCATCACCGCCTGCGAGCGCTCACTCAAGCGTCTGAGAACAGATTATCTCGATTGCTATCTCCTGCACTGGCGCGGCTCTTACCCGCTTGCCGAGACGGTCGCAGCGTTCGAGGAACTCGTGCGCGCCGGAAAGATCCGAAGCTGGGGCGTCAGCAATTTCGATGAAGGCGATCTCGACGAGATGCTTGGTGTCGCGGGTGAAGGCAAGATCGCCTGCAACCAGGTGCTCTATCACTTGAAAGAACGTGCGATCGAGCATGCAGTGGTGCCCTGGTGCGAAAAGCATCAGGTGGCCGTCGTCGCCTATTCCCCATTCGGCCACGATGATTTTCCGACGCCAGGGAGCAAGGGCGGCGAGGTGCTGCGACAGATTGCACAGGCGCACGGCGCAACGCCGCGCCAGGTCGCGCTCGCGTTCCTCACCCGTAAACCTACGGTGTTTGCGATCCCGAAGGCCTCAAGCGCGGAGCATGCGGCGGACAATGCCGCCGCCGTCGATCTCGCCTTGAGCGAAAGCGAGATTGCGGCGCTGGATCGCGCCTTTCCGCTTGGGCCGAAACCGCGCAGCCTGCCGATGTTGTGATGGGCTCGGTCATTCCTCGCGCATGCGCAACACACGTTTCTTAACGAAACCTTTCAACGGCTGGCGCATATCGGCGTCCTGTTTTCAGGTGTTGTCGATGCGCGCCAATTGGCGTTTTGTCAGACCTTCTCGATTCGTTTGTTCCCTCGCCGAGTTTCGCCGTGACGCCGCCGCCCGCCGTTGCCGCAAGGCGCGACAGTGCATCCATTGCCTTGCCGGAAAAGACCTTGCCCAAACAGGGAACCGCCGCGCGGGCTCGCGCGCCGGCGCGTGCGGACCATCCCTTCAAGGGCATCGCGCTGATCCTGCTGTCGACGGTTTTTCTCGGCACCTCCGACGTCACGTCAAAATATCTGTCGGCCACTTTGCCCTCGGTCGAGATCACCTGGATCCGCTTTGTCGTCTTCGTGCTGATCATGGTACCGGCGATGCTGCCGGGCACGCCGCTTTATGCGCTCAAGACCGAGCGGCTTGATCTGCAATTGCTGCGAGGCGCAGCTCTGCTCGGCTCGTCGCTGCTCTTCATCTCGGGCCTGCGCTATCTGCCGATGGCGGTGGCCTCCGCCACCAGCTTCGTGTCGCCGCTCTTCGTCACGGCGCTGTCGATCATTTTCCTGTCCGAGCGTGTCGGCCTGCGCCGCTGGCTCGCGACCGCATTCGGCCTGATCGGCGTGCTAATCGTTCTGCGGCCGGGGACAAGCGCCTTCAACGTGGCGGCGTTCTTTCCGATCGTCTCGGCGCTGTGCTGGGCGCTGACGCTGGTCATGACGCGCATGATGAGCGGCCGCGAGCATGCCATCACCACCATGACCTATTCGGCGCTTTCGGGGCTCGCCATCCTCACCGCGCTGGTCCCGTTCGTCTGGGTTACGCCAAGCTGGCACGACATTCTGTTCGGCATCATCATTGGCCTCGCCTCGACAGCCGGCCAATGGATCGTCGTGCTGGCCTTTCGCTATGCCAATGCGTCAGTGCTGGCGCCGTTTTCCTACACCCAACTCGTGTGGGTCAGCTTTCTCGGTTTTCTTGTCTTCGGGGAGGTGCCCGATATCTGGACCGTGATCGGCGCGGCCTGCATTGTCGCCAGCGGCCTCTACACCGCCCATCGCGAGCGCGTGCGGCGCTCGCAAGTCCTGCTGACCGCGGCCGAGCCGGCGCCAAACGCGTAAACCATCACGATGGTCCCACGTGGGTTTCACGGAGCCTGTCATCGGGCGCGCGTTCGCGCGACACGTTGGTTCAACGTATCCGATCCGCTATAACAAGAACATTGGAGGAGATCGGTCCATGATAACACTCACACAAAAAGACGTCCTGCCTGAGGACGGCACCCGCGGTACACTCGTGGGGCGCGTTTGGTTGCCGCGGGTCGGCGGTCCGGCCGTGGTGGCGGTTCGCGATGACGGCGTGTTCGACGTCACTGCGCGATTTCCGACCGTGAGCGCGCTGTGCGATGATGAAGATCCGGCGCGGGCGCTGCGCGGCTTTAAGGGCGAGCGCATCGGGCAGCTCGATGAGCTGCTGGCCAATACGCCGCCCGACCGCCGCGACCCGCAGAAACCCTGGCTGCTTGCGCCCGTCGACCTACAGGTCTTGAAAGCCGCCGGCGTGACCTTCGCCATCTCGATGCTGGAGCGCGTGATCGAGGAGCGGGCGCGCGGCAACCCGGCCTCCGCCGAGGCCATTCGCCAGGAAGTCGTGCGGCTGGTCGGCGACGACCTTTCAAAGCTTAAGCCGGGATCGGCCGAGGCGATGCGGCTGAAGCAGGCGCTGATCGAGCACAATGCCTGGAGCCAGTATCTGGAGGTCGGCATCGGTCCCGATGCGGAGGTCTTCACCAAGGCGCCGGTCCTGTCCTCGGTCGGCACCGGCATGGATGCCGGGCTGCATCCGAAATCGACCTGGAACAATCCGGAACCGGAGGTCGTGCTCGCGGTGTCGAGCCGCGGCCAGATCGTCGGTGCGACGCTCGGCAATGACGTCAATCTGCGCGACTTCGAGGGCCGCTCGGCGCTGCTTCTGTCCAAGGCCAAGGACAACAACGCCTCGTGCGCCGTCGGCCCCTTGTTGCGCCTGTTCGACGCGACCTTCTCGCTCGACGATGTGCGCAAGATGGACGTGGGACTGACCGTGACCGGGCAGGACGGGTTTGTGCTCGACGGTCATTCCTCAATAGCCAAGATCAGCCGCGATCCCACCGATCTCGTGGCGCAGACCATCGGGCCCGTGCATCAATACCCGGACGGCTTTGCGCTGTTCCTCGGCACCATGTTCGCGCCTGTAAAGGACCGCGATGCGCCGGGGCAGGGCTTTACGCACAAGCGCGACGACATCGTCACCATCGCCGCGCCGCAGCTCGGCAAGCTCGTCAACCGCATGCGGCCCAGCGACGAATGCGAGCCGTGGACGTTCGGCGTCGGGGCGTTGATGAGGAGTTTGGCGGAGCGGAAGCTTCTCTGACCCGCGCGTCTCTAGCGGAGTTCTGCGGGGCTGCACCACAGCGTCGTGGCCGGGCTACGGCGGGGCGAAGGCCAGGCCATCCACTCCTTGGCAGGCGCGAAAGGAAAGGCGTGGATGCCCGGGTCGAGCCCGGCATGACGGGTCTTTATCTGGCGGCCAGGGGCGTCCCGATCAAGAGGAGTGATTTTGCCCGTCGCGTTAATCTGTCGCATGCCGTCGCCTTGCGCCGTCGGGCAAATCACCGCCATCGTCCCGCGCATCCTGTCCCGGCAAGAGGGGCGTTACGGCCGATCGTCACGAAACGTGGGGCAGGGTGCGGTGGCCGTGATGGTGCTGATGGACGAGCAGCACTGATCGCGGACGGCGAAGTCGTGTGGTCCTGGCGCGCCCATGCAGGCGCCAAGTTGGCGACGATGCTCAATGCTCGCGCCGGCGACGGTGGCAATCAAGCTGGTTCACCGGGGAGAGCCCGAAGTAAGCCGTAAACCACTGCGCAGGGAAGGCCGGTGTGTCTCCGCCTGTACCTGTGGTCACGCGCCCTTTGCGCATCTTTTCTGGCGCGAGGGCCCCGGGTGCAGCGGCCACCCGGCCTTCCCTGCGCCCTCTGTATTTTTGGAGGGTGATAGAGAGCAAAACTCGGGCGCCAATCGCGCCGCGAGAACGGGACGGTGTATCCGATGAGAGCGGGCCCATAACCTCCGCCGTCATCGCCCGCGAAGGCGGGCGATGAAGTATTCCAGAGACGTCAGTGACTGAATCGAGAGAGCACGGCTTACTGGATACCCCGCTTTCGCGGGGTATGACGACTGAGTGTGAGGCGAGCGCGCGACAACAAGCATCACACCGGCAGCGCGATGGAGTATTTCACTTGGCTCAGCGCGAAGCTGGACTCGATCGAGGCGATGCCGTCGAGGCGGGTCAGCTTGTTCTTCAGGAATGCTTCATACGAGGACAGGTCGGCGGCGACCACGCGGAGCAGGTAGTCGCGGTTGCCGGTCATCAGGTAGCATTCGAGGATTTCGTCCCATTTCGAGATCGCTCGTTCGAAGCGCAAGAGATCCTCCTCCTTCTGACGCGCAAGCTTGATGGAGATGAAGACGCTGACATGGAGGCCAACCGATTTTTGGTCGACGGTTGCAATGTAGCGCGTGATCACGCCGCGCTCTTCCAAGAGCTTCACTCGGCGGTGACAGGGCGAGACGGAAAGCCCGACCTTGTCGGCCAGCTCCTGCATGGTCATGCGGCCGTCGGTTTGCAGAAGCGAGAGGATTTTTCGGTCGATGGCGTCGAGGGCGGACATTGGGATGAACTCGATTAAATGGAGGGCAGGTTGGGAATTTATACTAATTAGATCGGCCTATGCGCGAAAAATTGAGAATTTTCCTGCCCGTTCCAGGACTAACATGGCGCCATCACTTGAGTCCCGGAGGCGACGCCATGGCCATCGAACCCGCACGTCTGGAAATGTTGTCGGCACTGGCCCGCAAGGTGCTGTGGCTGTCGTCCTGGACCATTCATCACGCCAATCATATCCGCCCCAACAAGGACGGCTTAAAGGTCGGCGGGCATCAGGCCTCGTCCGCCTCGCTCGCCACGATCATGTCGGCGCTCTATTTCTCGGTGCTGCGGCCGGAGGACCGTGTCGCGGTGAAGCCGCATGCGAGCCCGATCTTTCACGCCATTCAATATCTGTTCGGACGCCAGACCCGCGACAAGCTGGAGAATTTTCGCGGCTTCAAGGGCGCGCAGTCCTATCCCTCGCGCACCAAGGACACCGACGATGTCGATTTCTCCACCGGCTCGGTGGGGCTCGGGGTCGCACAGACGCTGTTCGCCTCGCTGGTGCAGGATTACGTCAAGGCGCATGGCTGGATGAAGGATCGCCGCGAGGGGCGTATGATCGCGCTGGTCGGCGACGCCGAGATGGACGAAGGCAACATCTTCGAGGCGCTGCTCGAGGGCTGGAAGCACGGCCTGCGCAACACCTGGTGGGTGGTCGACTACAACCGCCAGAGCCTGGACGCCGTGGTGCGCGAGGGCTTGTGGGAAAAGTTCGAGACCATGTTCCGCAATTTCGGCTGGGACGTGGTGATCGTTAAATACGGCAACCTGATGCGGCGGGCCTTTGCCGAGCCCGGCGGCGAGGCGCTCAAGCGCTGGATCGACAATTGCCCGAACGCGCTCTATTCGGCTTTGTGCTTCCAGGGCGGTGCCGCCTTCCGCAAGCATCTTCAAGATGAGATCGGTGATCAGGGCGTCGTGTCGGCGCTGATCGATCGCCGCAGCGATGATGAACTGCTCGCGCTGATGTCCAATCTCGGCGGCCACGACATGGCGAGCATGATCGAGGCGTTCGAGGCGATCGACCACGATCGCCCGGTCTGCTTCATCGCCTACACCATCAAGGGCGTCGGCCTGCCGTTCCAGGGTCACAAGGATAATCACGCAGGCCTGATGACGGTGGCGCAGATGGAGAAATGGCGCAGCAGCCAGAACATCCGGCCCGGCCACGAGTGGGACAGGTTCGAGGGCCTGGCGCAGGAGCCGGCCGTGCTTGAGGCATTCCTGCAAGATGTGCCATTCAATCGCGACAGCCAGCGCCGCCTCAGCGCGCCTACGGTCGAGGTGCCGCGCGAGCTTGCGTTCAAGCCTGCGGCACAGATGTCGACGCAGCAAGGCTTTGGCCTCGTGCTCAACGAGATCGCGCGCGATGACAGCGCGCTCGCCGCGCGCATCGTGACCGCCTCACCCGACGTAACCGTGTCGACCAATCTCGGTGCCTGGGTCAACCGTCGTGGCCTGTTCGCGCGCGCGGAGAAGGCCGACACCTTCCGCAGCGAGAAAATCCCATCGACCTATAATTGGGACGCCTCGCCAAAGGGCCAGCACATCGAGCTCGGCATTGCCGAGATGAACCTGTTCATCCTGTTGTCGGCGCTCGGGCTCTCGCACCACATCAATGGCGAGCGGCTGCTGCCGGTCGGCACGCTCTATGATCCCTTCATCGAGCGCGGCCTCGATGCGCTAAACTATGCCTGTTACCAGGATGCGCGCTTCATGCTGGCGGCGACGCCGTCGGGCATCACGCTCGCCCCTGAAGGCGGTGCGCATCAGTCGATCGCAACGCCCTTGATCGGCATGGCGCAGGACGGGCTCGCGTCGTTCGAGCCTGCCTTTGTCGATGAGCTCGCCGCGATCATGGCCTGGGGCTTTAAGCACATGCAGCGTGAAGGTGGCGAGGGCGGTTCGGTCTACTTGCGGCTGTCGACGCGCACGATCGAACAGCCGCAGCGGCTCTTGGGTCCCGAACTGCGGGAGGCCATCACCGAAGGCGCCTATTGGTTGCGCAAGCCCGGCCCTAATGCCGAGGTCGTGGTCGCCTACACCGGCGCGGTCGCGCCTGAAGCGATCGAGGCGACCGGCTTCATCGGCGAGAGCCGCCGCGACATCGGGCTGCTCGCGATCACCTCGGTCGACCGTCTGCATTCGGGGTGGACCGCCGCACGGAATTTGCGACGTGACCGCCGCGGCGTGCAGCATCTGAGCCATGTCGAAAAGCTGCTCGCGCCGCTGCCGCGCGATTGCGGCATCGTCACCGTGATCGATGGCCATCCGGCCGCGCTCGGCTGGCTCGGCAGCGTCCGTGGCCACAGGGTCGAGGCGCTCGGGGTCGAGCATTTCGGCCAGACCGGCTCGATCGATGAGCTCTACCGGGCCTATGGCATCGATGCGAATGCCATCATCGATGCGGCCGAAAGCCTCACCGCCGGGGCGCCCGTGATGCACCGCAAAATGGCCGTCTGAGAGCTGCTCAAAGGCATTCTCCAAGATGAGGCGATTCCTGATCTTTCTTATGCTGGGACCCTTGATTGGGGGATGGACTTTCTTGTTGTTGTATAGTGACCCGCGCCATGCTGGCTGGCTTGGTACGGTATTTCAGGCTTCCGTGGACCTAACGAAGGTGTTGTGGTTCGCTTATCCCGTGGGGATGATGCTTGCGCTCCCGACCGCAGGAGTCGATTACCTTCTCAGACACGATCGCTGGCGGCTGGGATACGCATCTCTCTCTGGCTATCTGTTGTGCGTGCTCGTCTTACGCTCGTGGCTATCCGGCATTGCAGGTCTTCTTGCAACCCTGTTGTGCTCATGGTTAGCCAATCGAACTTCCAGCGTAAGGTGAAAGGGAGCCAAGTCATCTTGCCACCATCGCGTTCCCGCTCTTATATCCAGCACCTGCGGCATCGCAGGCGTCCGCATATGGCGGGTTCAACTGGCCTGGCTTTCGTGCAAGGATAGTTGCCGAACGCTTTAGCTTCCCATCCGTTCGCACTGAAATCACGAGGTTTTCGATGGTCAACCGTCTCCAGTTCTATATCGATGGCGCCTGGGTGGATCCCGCCGTCAAGAAGTCCACGCCCGTCGTCAACCCGGCCACCGAAGAGGCGATGTATGAGGTCGCGCTCGGCTCGAAGGCCGACGTCGACAAGGCGGTAGCCGCGGCAAAACGCGCGTTCGAGACTTATTCGCAGACCAGCAAGGAAGAGCGCGTCGCGCTGCTCTCGAAGATCATCGAAATTTACAAGGGCCGTGCCAAAGAGATCGGCGCCGCCATTTCCGACGAGATGGGCGCGCCGCTGCCGATGGCGGAGCGGCTGCAGGCCGGCGCTGGGCTCGGCCATTTCGCCTCCACCCTCGAGGTCCTGAAGAACTATCACTTCGAGGAGCCGGTCGGCACCGCCGTGGTGCTGCGCGAGCCGGTCGGCGTGGTCGGCATGATCACTCCCTGGAACTGGCCGATGAACCAGATCGCCTGCAAGGTCGCCCCCGCGCTCGCCGCGGGCTGCACCATGATCTTGAAGCCGTCCGAGTTCACGCCGACCTGCGCGCTGATCTTCGCCGAGATCCTGCATGAGGCCGGCGTGCCGAAGGGCGTGTTCAACCTGGTCAACGGCCTCGGCCCCGAGGTCGGCGCCGCCATGAGCGAACACCCTGACATCGACATGATCTCGTTCACCGGCTCGACGCGGGCAGGCATCGATGTCGCCAAGCGCGCGGCACCGACTGTGAAGCGCGTCAGCCAGGAACTCGGCGGCAAGTCGCCGAACATCATCCTGGAGGATGCGGACCTCGCCAAGGCCGTGACCGGCGGTGTGGCGCACATGTTCAACAATTCCGGACAGTCCTGCAACGCGCCCTCGCGCATGATCGTGCCGCTGTCGAAGATGAAGGAAGTGGCCGCGATCGCGAAGGCGGTGGCGGACAAGACCAAGGCCGGCGATCCGCGCGGCGAGGGCACCACCATCGGTCCGGTGGTGAACCGCACGCAGTGGGACAAGATCCAGGCCTTGATCAAGAAGGGCATTGACGAGGGCGCAACCCTGGTCGCCGGCGGCCCGGGCCTGCCCGAAGGCGTCAACAAGGGCTTCTACGTGCGCCCGACCATCTTCGCCGATGTCACCAACGAGATGACGATTGCGCGCGAGGAGATCTTTGGGCCGGTGCTCACCATCATCGGCGCCAAGGACGAAGCCGACGCAGTGCGCATTGCCAACGACACGCCGTACGGGCTTGCCGGCTACGTCTCCGCCGGCACGGTCGAGCATGCGCGCAAGGTGGCCCGGCAGATCCGCGCCGGCAACGTCAACCTGCAGGGCTCGCCCAACGACCGCACCGCGCCGTTCGGCGGCTACAAACAGTCCGGCAACGGCCGTGAATGGGGCAAGTATGGTCTCGAGGAATATCTCGAGGCGAAGGCGGTTGCGGGTTACAACGCGGCGTAAGCGGCAGCCAAATAGAGACTGTCGTCCTGGCGAAAGCTCGGACCCATAACCACAGGCCGGCGTTCCTGCGAGGAACGTCGGCCAGTGGAGCTTATCGAGAGCCTCCGTGGTATGGGTCTCCCGGCTCGCGCTTCGCTTGGCCGGGACGACGGCTATGGTTGGTCATCCCCCCAGCGCACCTTGCGTGTTCACATAGAGCGCGTAGATCGACTGGCTCGCCGCCATGAACAGGCGGTTGCGCTTCAAGCCGCCGAAGCAGACATTGGCGCAGCGTTCGGGCAGGGCGATGCGGCCGATCGGCGCGCCGTCGGGCGCGAACACCATGACGCCATCGAGCTCCGCCGTGCCCATGCCCCAGCCGCACCAGAGATTGCCGTCGACATCGCAGCGCATGCCGTCGGGCGTGCCGGGACCGGCATCGATCAGCACGCGCTTGTTGCTGAGCCTGTCGCCGGAAGGCGAGACGTCGTAGGCCAGAATCTTGCGGTTCGGCACGCCGCGGGATTCCACGACGTAGAGGACTCTTTCGTCAGGCGAGAAGCAGAGCCCGTTGGGCCCGAGCACGCCTTCCGCGACGATCGCGGCTTTGCCGGTATCACCATCGATGCGGTAGACATTGGCATCGATCTCCTGCTCCGCCTTGTAGCCCTCGTAATTGCCGAGCAGGCCGAAGATGGGGTCGGTGAACCAGATCGAGCCGTCGGACTTGACCACGACGTCATTGGGCGAGTTCAGCCGCTTGCCGTCAAAAGCATCCATCAGCACGGTGATGGAACCGTCATATTCGGTGCGCACGACGCGGCGGCCGCCATGCTCGCAGGTGATCAGCCGCCCCTGGCGGTCGCGGGTATTGCCGTTGGCGAAATTGGAGGGCTTGCGGAAGATGCTGACCGCGCCGGTCTCCTCTTCCCACTTGATGATGCGCTGGTTGGGAATGTCGCTGCACAACAGATAGCGGCCGTCGCCGAACCAGACCGGGCCCTCGGCCCAGCGCAGGCCGGTGGTCAGCCGTTCGACAGCCGACAATTTCAGCCAGTATTTTTCGAACCGGGGGTCGAGCGCATGGATGGCCGGGTCGGGATAACAGGTTGCCGGCCGCCAGCCTTGTCCATGAGAAGAAGCTTCGGCGTGGGACGTTGCATCGGACATTTGCAATTCTCGTTGTTGCGTTTCCTCGAGCGTTGAGTTTGCTATCATCGTCGGCGGACGACCGCAAACCGGTCGCCGTCAACAATGAGGGAAGGCGAGGGAAGAAATGCCACGTATTTTGATGACCGGCGCTGCGGGGGGAATCGGCACGTCACTGCGCAAGCTGTTGCCGCCGATCTATCCAGACCTTGTGCTCAGTGACATCAACAAGCCCGCGGATCTCTCTCCCAACGAGACATTCAAGGCGGCGGATCTGTCCGACCCCGCGCAAGTCGAGGCGATCTGCGAAGGCATCGACGGCATCCTGCACTTCGGCGGCTATTCGGTCGAGGGGCCCTGGGATGCTATCCTGCAGTCGAACATCATCGGCTGCTACAACCTTTTCGAAGCCGCCCGCAAAAAGGGCATCAAGCGCGTGGTGTTCGCCTCATCCAATCACGCCGTCGGCTTCTATCCGCGCTATCACCGCATCGGCACCGACGTGACCACGCGGCCCGATAGTCGTTATGGGGTGAGCAAGGCCTTCGGCGAGGCGGTCGGCGCGCTCTATGCCGACAAGCACGGGATCAAGGTGACCTGCATCCGCATCGGTAATTTCGGCGACAAGCCGATCGACCATCGGCGCCTGTCGATCTGGCTCAAGCCCGAGGATCTGGTGCAGCTCTGCCGCATCGGGCTCGAACATGCCGATATCCATTTCGAAATTCTGTACGGGGCGTCCCACAACGAGCGCTCCTGGTGGGACAATCACCGCGCCTACGATCTCGGCTATCGACCCACAGGGCGCGCGGAGGATTTCGCCGCGCATGCCTTTGCCGAGCAGGCGAAGCTGCCGCCCGACCCGGTCGGCGACTTTTACCAGGGCGGAGCGTTCTGCGGCATGGAGTTCTCCGGCGACATGCGCCGGATCTTCGATTGAAATGATCAGTTGTTTACGTCGCCGCGGGACTGCTAACCCAGGTTGTCATTCCGGGGCGCGCCAATAGGCGCGAACGCGGAATCTCGAGATTCCGGGTTCGCCTCTCCGAGGCGCCCCGGAATGACGGAGTGAAAAGGAAAAAGACAATGACCGACGGATTGCGCAAGGGACTGACCAGCTATGGCGATGCCGGATTCTCGCTGTTCCTGCGCAAGGCCTTCATCAAGGCCATGGGCTATTCCGACGACGCGCTGGATCGCCCGATCGTCGGCATCACCAACACTTATAGCGACTACAATCCCTGTCACGGCAATGTGCCTGACATCATCGAAGCCGCCAAGCGCGGGGTGATGCTCTCGGGCGCCACGCCGTTCGTGTTCCCGACCATCTCGATTGCGGAAAGCTTTGCGCATCCGACCTCGATGTACCTGCGCAACCTGATGGCGATGGATACCGAAGAGATGATCCGGGCGCAGCCGATGGATGCCGTGATCGTGATCGGCGGCTGCGACAAGACGCTGCCGGCGCAAATCATGGCTGCGGTCTCGGCCGATCTGCCGACCGTGGTTATCCCGGTCGGTCCGATGGTGGTCGGGCATCACAAGGGCGAGGTGCTGGGCGCCTGCACCGATTGCCGCAGGCTGTGGGCGAAATACCGCGCCGGCGAGATCGACGACCAGGAAATCGAGGCGGTGAACGGGCGGCTCGCGCCGTCGGTCGGCACCTGCATGGTGATGGGCACGGCCTCCACCATGGCCTGCATCACCGAGGCGCTCGGCCTGTCGCTGCCGATGAGCGCGACCATCCCCGCGCCCCATGCCGAACGCTTCCGTCTGGCCGAGGCCAGCGGCAAGGTCGCGGCCGCGATGGCGGCTACGAAAGGGCCGCGGCCGAGCGAAATCCTCACCGAAGCCTCGTTCCGCAATGCGCAAGTCGTGCTGCAGGCGATCGGCGGCTCGACCAACGGGCTCATCCATCTGACCGCGATCGCCAACCGCACGCCGCATCGCATCGATCTCGACGCCTTTGACAGGATCGGCCGCGAGGTGCCGGTGCTGGTCGATCTCAAGCCGTCAGGCGAGCATTACATGGAGCATTTCCACCACGCCGGCGGCGTGCCAAAACTGATGAAGCAACTCGGAGACCTGATCGACCTCGATGCGAGGACGATCGCGGGCGGGACGCTGCGCGACGTGGTCGCCGCGGCGGAAGAGGTCCCCGGACAGGATGCGATCCGCGGGCGTGATGACCCGATCAAGCCGGAAGGCGGGCTCGCCGTCCTGCACGGCAATCTTGCGCCGCGCGGGGCGGTGATCAAGCATGCCGCCGCAACGCCGAAACTGTTGCAGCACACCGGGCGCGCGGTGGTATTCGAATCCGTCGAGGACATGGCGCTGCGCGTCGATGATCCCGATCTCGACGTCAGCGCGGATGATATCCTGGTGCTACGCAATGCCGGGCCGAAGGGCGCGCCGGGCATGCCGGAAGCGGGCTATCTGCCGATCCCGAAAAAGCTCGCGCGCGGTGGGGTGAAGGACATGGTGCGCATTTCGGATGCGCGCATGAGCGGCACGGCCTTCGGCACTATCGTGCTGCACATTACGCCGGAAGCCGCGGTCGGCGGTCCGCTGGCGCTGGTGAGGACCGGCGACATGATCCGGCTCGATGTCGCGTCCCGCAGCATTGATCTGCTGGTCGAGCCTGCCGAACTGGAACGGCGTCGCGGGGCGCTGAAGCCTGCTGTGACGCCCGACTGGGCCCGGCGCGGCTATGCGCACCTGTTCAATGAAACGATCCTGCAGGCCGACGAGGGCTGTGACTTCGATTTCATGCGGCGCAGCGGAAAATAGCTGGCGGCGGATCTCGCTTCCCTCTCGGGGAGATTCCGGATGGTCAATTGACAATCCGGCAAACACGATGGGATGATCGCGAAAAATCAAAACCGGGGAGGGAATGATGGCTATTGCGGCCAAGCTCGTCCGTGGGCTGATCGCGCTCGCGGCGGTGTGTTTCGCTGCGGGCGCAAATGCGCAGGATGTGAAGCACTACCGCTTCGCCCACGATCAGCAGCTCAATTCCGGCTACAGCATCGCCTACGACATCTTCTCCGCAAAGCTCAAAGAGTTGAGCAAGGGCACCGTGCTGGTCGACCAGTATCCCGGCGCGCAGCTCGGGCAGGAGCCGCAGATCCTGCAACTTGTCAAGTCTGGCGATATCGATTTCGCAATCGTCTCCTCCGCCAACACCTCGACCATCTCGCCTCAGGCCGGCGTGATGTCGCTGCACTTCCTGTTTCGCGACGAGGACCACATCGTCAAGGCGCTCGGCGACGAGAAGGTGTTTGCCGCGATCCGCGACATGATCGACCAGACGGTGCAGGGCATTCACGCCATCGGGCTCGGCACCCAGGGCTTTCGCTACATGTACGGCCGGAAGGAGGTGCACAGGGTCGATGACGTGAAAGGATATAAGGTCCGCGTCCAGGCGACCGCCACCGAGGACACCATGTTCCCGGCCTATGGCGCGCAGACGGTGCACATGCCTTTCGGCAGCGTCTACACCTCGCTGCAGACCGGCGTCGTGGATTTCGCCGAGAACGGCGAGAATGTCTATCTGATCAACCGACATTATGAAGTCGCACCGGTGCTGTCGCTCACCGAGCACGAAGCCAATAATGCCATCCTCTGGATCAGCGACAAACTCTGGCAGAGCTTGTCGGTCGAGCAGAAGCAATGGGTGGTGACGGCGGCGCGCGATGTCAGCACGCAGGAGCCCAAGCGCGGCTTCGAGCTGGAACATGCGGCAGGCGCCAAGCTCGAGAAGATGGGCGTCAAGATCGTCAAGGATGTCGACAAGGCCGGCTTTCGGAAGATCGCCGATCCCTATCTCGACAAGCTCGCGCACGATCTCGGGCCGCATGCGGAAAAGATCAAGGACCTGATCCGGTCGATTAATTGACGCGAAGGCCGTCATGCCCGGGGGCTTGTCCCGGGCATCCACGTAGCTTCACCCGAGCACGAATGCGTGGATGGCCGGGACAAGCCCGGCCATGACGAAAGCGGATGCGGTGGGGGAGCGCTTAGGGAATGTCCATCGCCGACAGACTGGTGTTGCAGCGGCAGCGTCATTTGAAATGGCGGGCGCTGGATCGGCTCGAACTGGTGCTGATGATCCTGTGCGGCGTGCTCTGCTTCGGCTTTTCGCTGTCGGTCACCGCCGACATCGTGACGCGAACCAGCGGCCATCCCTGGCTGTGGCTGCAGGAAGTCACCTCGACGCTCTTCATCTACGCGATCTTCATCGGTGCTGCAGTGGCCACGCGGCGCAACGATCACCTCTATCTCACCGCGATTTCGGAGGCGATGCATGGCACGCCGCGCCTGGTCGTCGAGATCGCGATCCGCATCGCGGTGCTCGGCGTCGCGGCGTGCCTGATCTGGTATGGCTATCTCAATTATCTCCGCGGCTTCGGCAGCTTTCGCTTGCCGTCGGGTACACCGATCGCCTCGCTTTATGCGGTGATCCCGATCTCAGGCCTGTTGATCGCGCTGTTCACGGTCGAGCAGCTCGTCAACGGCGTCATCAACGGTTTCGATCATCCGGAGCCCGCGGACGACGATGACGCCACCACGTCGCCGATCGAGGCCGGCATTCGGCGGAGATCGGGCCCGTGAGCGCGCCTGCCATCCTGGCGCTGATGTCGTTCTGCTTCCTTTTCTTCGGCTATCTCGGCGTGCCCGTACCGTTCTCGCTGATGGCCGGCG
This sequence comes from Bradyrhizobium sp. STM 3562, assembly GCF_045571435.1. Taxonomy (NCBI): domain Bacteria; kingdom Pseudomonadati; phylum Pseudomonadota; class Alphaproteobacteria; order Hyphomicrobiales; family Nitrobacteraceae; genus Bradyrhizobium; species Bradyrhizobium sp. STM 3562. The sequence continues at coordinate 6,522,918 of NZ_CP120694.1, read as the reverse complement.
TGTTCGTCGGGGCCACCTTGGCGGACGTGTCGCTCGCCGCAATTATCCAGAAGATCTTTGACGGCGTGGACTCCGAGGCCTTGCTCGCGATTCCCTTCTTCCTCCTGGTCGGCGAGCTCATGAGCTCGGCCAATGTGGTGGTGCGGATCGCCAATCTGTCGGTCTCGCTGGTCGGCCATATTAGAGGTGGGCTGTCGCAGGTCGTTGTCGTCTTCAGCATGTTCTTCTCGGAAATGTCGGGATCGACCACCGCTGACGTCGCGGTGATGAGCCGGGCACTCGGCGGGCCGATGCGGCGCGAGGGCTACGAGTCCGCCTTCATCGCGGCGATCATCGCCTCCGCGTCGACCATCGCGGCCCTGGTGCCGCCGAGCATCACCGCTGTCGTTTATGGCGCCGTCGGCAATGTCTCCATCGCCGGCCTGTTCATGGCGGGCGTCGTGCCCGGCTTCATGATCGGCTTCGGGCTGATGATCTATTGCTATTTCTTCGGCCCCTCGGGGTTACGCAAGCCGCGCGCCACCTTCAAACAGGTGGCTTTCGCAACAGCGGACGCGGCGCTGCCGCTGATGATCCCGGTGATCCTGCTCGGCGGTATCCTGACCGGCTGGTTCACGCCGACTGAAGCCGGCGTGGTCGCTGTGGTCTGGATCATCCTGGTCGTGATTCCCGTGCTCAACCGCGGGCATCTGAAGAAGATCCCTTATGACTTTTGCCTCGCCGGATTGATCTTCTCGCTGCCGCTGATCACGATCGGTGCAGCCAACGCCTTCGGCTGGATGCTGGCTTACCTGCGCGGCGCCATGGTGATTGCCGACTGGATCACCTCGATCGCCGGTAACGATCCGCATTATATCATGCTGCTGATGGTGGCGTTGTTCACGGTCGTGGGCGACTTCATCGAGCCGGTGCCGACCATCATCATCTTCATGCCGCTGGTGAATGCGTTGACGCAGGCCGGCGACATCAACGGCGTGCATATGGGCGTGGTGTTGATCGCAACGCTCGCCTTCGGTCTGATCACGCCGCCTTATGGTCTTGTGCTGTTGATGGCCTCGAAATTCGTCGGCATCAGCTTCAGCAAGGCGTTGCGCGCCGCGCTTCCGATCTATGTGGTGTTCCTGGCAACGATCACCTTCACGATCTACTTCCCGAACGTGGTGCTGTGGCTGCCCAAGCATGTGATCCCGGAATCGGTGGGATGTTTCAAATCACCGGCAGGGACGGGGTACATTTGCCCGAATTGACAGATTTCGCGGTATGGGCTCCTGCTTTCGCAGGGACGACTACATCACTTCCCCTTGCTCAGAAACTTCTTCACCGCGAGGCGAAAGTCTTCGGTTTGCATGCAGTCGATGATCGCGTCGCGCTCGGCGTTGAGCTGCTGTTCGATCGGCGTCGCGGGTGAGCGATAGATCAGCGCTTTCGTCGCAGCCAACCCCGCCGGCGCGTTTTGCGCCAGGCGCAGCGCCAGTTCGCGGGTTGCCGCCTTCAGTTCGGTCGCGGGAACGACCTTTGCGACCAGTCCCCATTCATAAGCCTGCTGCGCGGTAAAACTGTCCTCTGCGAGAAAGATCTGGAGCGCGCGGCGCACGCCGACGCTGGCGACCACGCCGACGGTGCCGCCGCCGTCGGGCGACACGCCGATCTTCCCATAGGCCGGCGTGAAGCGGGCATCGTCGGCCGCGATGCAGAGATCGGCGACGAAGGCGAGCGACAATCCGGCGCCGGCCGCCGAGCCATGCACGCTCGAGAGCACGATCTTCGGCATCCGCCGCAGGCCGGTGATGAAGGCGTGATAATGCGCCAGCATCTCCCCGACGACGGGCGCGATATTGTCCGCGGCGGCCGCCGCGCCGATGGTCTGCAAATCGCCGCCGGCGCAGAAGGCGCGGCCTTCGCCCTGGATCACCAGCACCCTGATATCGTCGGACGCTTCGACATGGGCGCCCAACTGTTCGAGCTTCCTGGCGATCGACAGATCGATCGAATTGAAGGCCGCGGGGCGGTTGAGCGTGATGGTGGCGATCGCGCCATCGATGCTCAAGAGTGCGGGATCATCGGGCAGGGACGTGGGGGCTGGTGTCGGCATGGTGAAATCCCGGCATGAGATTGTGCTGCAAATAGATCGCAGAAGGCGCGGGGTGACAATCCCCACCAGTCCCGCCGATGGGTTTCCGCCGGCAAGCGCTCTTGCGTCCGCCCGAATTATGGGGCCAAATGGAACGATCATCGTTCGGGACGGACACGAGCGCCGCTCTGTCGGGCGAGGATAGCCAGCCAAAATCGGTGAGAGGATACGACATGGGTAATTCCTGTGCCCTAGCAATTGGGCTGTCCCGATGACACAAGGACCGGTTCTGATCGTGGGCGCCGGGCATGCGGGCTTTCAGGTCGCGGCCTCCCTGCGCCAGCTCGGTTTCGCCGAGCCTGTCTTTCTGATCAACGACGAAGCGCATCTGCCCTATCAGCGGCCGCCTTTGTCCAAGGCCTATATCAAGGGCGCCGTCGGCCCGGACAGCCTGTTCTTCCGGCCGGAGAAATTCTATGCCGACCAGAAGATCGAGCTGGTCTCCGATCGTGCCGTCGCGATCGACCGCGCCGCGCGCAAGCTCAAACTCGCCTCAGGCCGCTCGCTCGGTTACGGCCATCTGGTGCTCGCGACCGGCGCCCGCAATCGACTGCTCGATCTGCCCAACGCGAGCCTGCCTGATGTGAAGTATTTGCGCATCCTCGACGAAAGCGATGCGTTGCGCGCCTGCCTTCCCTCGCACCAGCGCGTCGTGATTATCGGCGCCGGCTTCATCGGGCTGGAGTTTGCCGCAACCGCACGCATCAAGGGGCTTGAGGTCGATGTCATCGAGCTCGCCAGCCGCGTCATGGCGCGCGCGGTGACTGCGGAAGTCTCGGACTATTTCCAGGAACGCCATCGCGCGGCCGGTATCCGCATCCATCTCGGCGTGCAGGCGACCAGCATCGAGGCCACGAATGGCAAAGTCACGGGCGTCAGCCTCAGCGACGGCCGCCATCTGCCGGCCGACCTTGTGGTGGTCGGCGTCGGGGTGCTGCCGAACGTCGAACTTGCGGCGGAGGCCGGCCTGCCGGTTGCGTCCGGCATTATCGTCAACGAGCATCTGCTGACTGCCGATCCCAACATCTCGGCGATCGGCGATTGCGCGTTGTTCGCAAGCCCGCGCTTCGGCGGTTCGCTGCGGCTGGAGTCGGTGCAGAATGCCACCGACCACGCCCGCTGCGTGGCCGCACGGCTGACCGGCGACGATGAGCCCTACGACGGCCAGCCCTGGTTCTGGAGCGATCAGGGCGACGACAAGCTGCAGATCGCAGGCCTCACCACCGGTTACGATCGCGTGGTGCTGCGCGGCGAGCCGGCGCAAAAAGCGTTCTCGGCATTCTGTTACAAGGGCGACAAACTTCTCGGCATCGAGTCCATCAACCGCGCCGGCGACCACATGTTCGGTCGGCGGTTGCTCGGGATGGACCGTTCGATTGCGCCCGAGCAGGCGGCGGATCAGGGTTTTGATCTAAAGAAGGCGTTGGCGTAGCCCGAGGAATTCGTCAGGCGAGCAAGGCAAGACGTGCCCACGAGCGTGAAGAACGGTAAGCAACGGCGCGTGCGCGGCGTTTGTCCACCCTACAATTCTGGACGGAGAGCCTCGTTCACATCCATGACCGTCGGCATCGACGGCGCGGCGCCCATTCGTTGCACGCAGACCGACGCGGCCGCGTTCGCGTAAACCAGGGCATCGTGGAGCGTGGCCTCGCTCGCGAGTTGGGCGGCCAACGCGCCGACAAAGCAATCGCCTGCGCCGGTGGTATCGACCGCCTTCACCTTGCGTCCGGCAATCACATGGTGCTCGCCACCCGCGAGCGCCACCACGCCGCGGCTGCCGAGGGTCACGCAGATGACCCTGGCGCGATCTGTTTCCAGTGTCCTGGCCGCATCGATGATATGCGCGATCTCATCATCCTCGCGCAGCTTGATGTTCGCAAGCAAACCAAGTTCGGTTTCGTTGAGCACGAGGATGTCGACCAGGTCAAGCAGCTCCCAGTCGCAAGCGCGTGCCGGCGCCGGATTGAGGATGGTGAGGCTACCTGCGACGCGCGCTTTGCGGAAAAAGGCCTTGATGGCCGGCAACGGAATCTCGAACTGGCTGACCGCGACGTCGCCCTCGGCCAGCGCTGCCTGGGTGACGTCGTCGGGACTGACCAGGCCGTTGGCGCCGGGTATCACGACGATGGTGTTGTCGGCATTGGCGAGCGTGATGATCGCCGTCCCGGTATGCTGCCCCGTCTGGGCAATCAGGCTCACATCGACATCTTGGGCCTGAAGAAAGCCCCTCAGCTCCGCGCCAAAGGCATCGTTGCCGAGCCGGCCGATCAGCGTCGTCTTTGCACCGAGATTGGCGGCGGCGACCGCCTGATTGGCGCCCTTGCCGCCAGGGAAATAGAGCACCGCGCTCCCGGCAACCGTTTCGCCGACCTGCGGGTGGCGCTCCGCCGTCGCCACCACATCCATGTTGATGCTACCCGCGACGAAGACGCGCCCCATGTGCTGATTCCAATAGGCTAAACCCGAACCTCGAATTCTTGCCGCACCTGCTCGATATCCGCAAGTGTCGGCAGGCCCGCCTCATTGCCGAGGCGCTGAATCTTGTAGGTGGACGCCGCGCGGGCGAAGTCGAAATGATCCTGCCAGCTTTTGCCGGGATTGGCGAGGTAGGAGTAGACATAGGCGCCGTGAAAGACGTCGCCCGCGCCATTGGTGTCGATGACGCGCTCGCGCGGGATCGGCAATGCCGGCATGGCCTGGACCGCGCCGGTCTCGTCGTACCAGAGCAGGCCTTTCTCGCCCATGGTGACCCCGCCGACCCGGACGCCGCGGCTTTTCAGGTAATCGAGCATCTTCTCCGGCGTCAGGTCCATCTGCTCGCATAGCCGCTCGGCGACGATAGCGACGTCGATGAACTGCAGAAGTTCATGGGTGTTGGTGCGCAAGCCGCCGCCGTCAAGTGAGGTCAGAATGCCGGCCTCGCGGCACAGCTTGGCATAATAGATCGCGGCATCCGGCTGGTGACCGTCGATATGCAGCGCGCGACAATTGCCGAGATTGAGATGCGGAAAGGGATGGATGTGCTTGTCGTCGCGGCAGCGCACGATCGCGCGCTTGCCGTCCTTCGGCATGATGAAGGACAGCGAGGAGGAGTTGACCTTGCGCCCGTGCAGGGAAATTCCGTATTTCGCGCACATGTCCTGAAACATCCGCCCCAGCCAGTCATTGGCGACGGTCGCGATCAGGTCGGGCACGATGCCGAGCTTGGCGCAGCAGAAGGCGGCGGTGACCGCGTTGCCGCCGAACGAGACCGCGTAAGCTTCCGCGACGTGCTTCTCATCGCCGGTCGGCAAATGGTCGGTGATGAAGGTGACGTCGATATAGGTTTGTCCGATAAAGAGGGCCTGCATTTAGCTTATCCGTCATGCGCTGATGGGTGGTCCCGGCCGCCGCCCGAGATTAGCACTGCAAATATACTTCAAACGCTGAAATTATTCGCAATTGTGCCGTCTCGATCGCTTGAGGTCACGACCATCCCCGGGCATCGTCGACTTGCCGAGCAGCCCGTCAACGGCCGCCGGCAGAGCCGGGTTCCGGACGCGCGCTTACAGGGAGGGATCAATGACCGTCTACTTCCAAGTGGGATTTTGGCCGTGATCACCGGTCTCGACCACATCGTCGTCCTGCTCGAGGATGTCAAGGCAGGGACAGCGGCCTACGAAGTGCTGTTCGGTCGCGCGCCGTCGTGGCAAAACAGTGGCGACGGCGCCGATCGCGTGCTGTTCACGCTCGACAATATGAGCCTGGAATTGATGGCGCCGCACGGCTCCAGCGCCGAGGCCGACCGCATCCGCAGCGTGATTAAGGGTTCGGGTGAGGGCCTCGCCAGCATCTGTTTCCGTACCCCCGATATCGCCAAGATGCATCGCAGGCTCGATCGTGTCGCGCTCAGGCCGGAGCCGATCGCGGAGCTTGAAAACCGCGATTCCGTCTCGGGCGCGACCTTGCGCTGGAGGCGCACCCGTGCCGCGACCGATCTGACCCGCGGCGTGCGGATGTTCTTTCTTGAGCTTGCAGGCGAGCGCCCCCGCTCGGTCGCGACCGTGCCGACGCCCGTGCTCGGGCTCGACCACGTCGTGATCGCGACCGAGGAGTCCGAGCGGGCGGCCGCACTCTATGGTGCGCGGCTTGGGCTCGACATGGCGCTCGACCGCACGCATGCGGACTGGGGGCAGTTGATGTTCTTCCGCTGCGGCGATCTCATCGTCGAACTCGTGCGCCGCCCGGGGACAAGCGGCGATCGGCTGCACGACAAATTGTGGGGATTGAGCTGGCGTGTGGCTGACATCGAGGCGGTGCGGGAACGACTGGTGGCTTGCGGCATCGATGTCTCGGAGGTGCGCGACGGCCGCAAGCCGGGCACGCGGGTGATGAACCTGCGCTCAGGCACTTGCGGCATCAATACGCTGTTCCTGGAACAAACGCCGCGGGAGCCGTGAGACGCCGCGCGCGGCAGGACAAAGGCGGGTGAGCATGCTACATGCGTCGTGCGAACAGATTTGAGCGATCGTTTTGGCCAAGGCAAAACGCATCTTGAAATGGCAGCGCGACCCTGAGGGTATGCGGCTTCGCATACTCGAGGCCGCCAAGCAGGAATTTGCCGCGCACGGCCTTGCCGGCGCCCGTGTCGACCGCATCGCGGCCAACGCCGGCGCCAACAAGCGCATGCTGTACTACCATGTCGGCAACAAGGAGAACCTGTATCTCGCGGTGCTGGAGGGCGCGTATGAGAAAATCCGTGCCGAGGAACGCGGGCTTGATCTCGAACATCTCGATCCGCCCGAGGCGATCAAGCGGCTCATCGAGTTCACCTGGAACTACTTTTTGCGCAACCCGGAATTCCTTGCGCTGCTCAACACCGAGAACCTGCAACGGGCGCGGCATCTGAAGCGCTCGACCAACGTCAAGTCGCTGCACTCGCCCTTCGTCGAGATGATCCGCACGGTGGTCACTCGCGGCGTCGAGAGCGGCGATTTCCAGGTCGCGGTTGACCCGGTGCAGCTCTATATTTCGATCGCTGCGCTCGCCTTCTTCTATCTTTCCAACAGCGCGACCTTGAGCGTGATCTTCGGCCGCGACCTGCTGTCCCAGCAGGCCAAGGAGGAGCGGCTCGACCACATGGTCGGCCTCGTGCTCGCGGCCCTGACCGGAAAATCATTCGCCATTTTCGGCCGGAACAAGCAGGCAAAGCTGCGCGTTCCGCTGCCGCAGACGGTTTGAGCGTCGCGAGACAAGCCGAGCTTCTCTCATTTACCACCGTCATTCCGGGGCGGTGCGAAGCAGCGAACCCGGAATCTCGAGATTCCGGGTCTGGTCCTTCGGACCATCCCGGAATGACGGTGGATATGGATGCACCGGTCAGACCGCGCGGCACCGCGCGCAATTGTCGCTAGACAGTATTTATCCAGCGGGTTAATTTCTTGCCGAATAGAGAAAAAAGCCGGGGAGAGACACGTGGCGGAGGCGAGAGCCCAAGGCGCTATGGCGAAGGCGCTGAACGCCGCCTGGGTGCGGCCGTTTTTGTTTCTGATCTTCATCGTGGTCGCCTGGGACCTGGCGATCCGGATCTTCAAGATTCCAGCCTATCAGATTCCTGCGCCCGCCGATGTCGTCGCGGTATTGTGGAACGACTGGCCGGAACTCCTGGGCCAAGCTTGGCCCACGACGTATGCGACGATCTATGGTTTCGTGCTGTCGGCTGCATTCGGCATCCCCGTGGCCATGCTGATTGCCGGCTCGAAAACCGTCGAGAGCTATATCTATCCGCTGCTGGTGTTTTCGCAGTCGGTCCCGAAGGTCGCGATCGCGCCGCTGTTCGTCGTGTGGTTCGGCTTCGGCATCATTCCAAAGGTGATTTCCGCCTTCCTGCTCGGATTTTTTCCCGTCGTTGTTTCGGCGGTGCAGGGATTCAAGTCGGTCGACCCTGACATGGTCGATCTCGCCCGCGCGATGCAGGGCAGCCGTTTCCACGTGTTCCGTGCGGTGAACCTGCCGCACGCGATGCCGGCGATCTTCTCGGGCCTGAAAGTCTCGGTGACCCTGGCCGTGGTCGGCGCCGTCGTCGGCGAGTTCGTCGGCTCCAATTCCGGCATCGGCTATGTCATGCAACGCTCGATCGGCACCTTCGATCTGCCGACCATGTTTGCAGCGCTCGTGATCCTGGCGCTGCTCGGCGTCATCCTGTTCTGGATCGTCGACCGTATCGAGCGCCTGCTGATCCCCTGGCATGTCAGCCAGCGCGAGGAGGTCATTTTCGCTTCGTAGACGACAAATGGCCAGCCGAAGAAAATGTGATGGCCTTAAAAAACGCGAATGGGAGGAGAAGCAGATGAAGCGATGGACCGCGGCCGCAATGGCCTTGGGCATGGCAGCGCTCTGGTCGGTGCCGGCAGCGGCGGCTGACAAAGTCGTGCTGATGCTGAACTGGTATGTCTATGGCGAGCACGCGCCGTTCTACTACGGCAAGGCCAAGGGCATTTACGCGGCCGAAGGCATCGATCTCGAGATCCAGGAGGGCCGCGGCTCGGCGGCGACCACGCAAGCTGTGGCCGCCAAGACCGCCGACTTCGGCTATGTCGACGTGCCCACCATGATGCGCGCGGCGGTGAAGGGAGCGCCTGTCATTGCCACGGGCGTGTTGTTGCAGACCAGCCCGATGTCGGTGATGGGCTTTGCCGACAAGAACATCCGCAAGCCCGAGGACATCAAGGGCAAGACCGTCGCGATCACGCCGGCGGATTCCATGACCCAGATCTGGCCGCTGTTTCTGAAGAAGACGGGATTGAAGGAAAGCGACTTCAAGACTGTCGCGGGCGATGGTCAGACCAAGCTCAATGCCGTGATCAACGGCCAGGCCGATCTGCTGCTCGGCTACGTCATGGACCAATCCATGAAGATCAAGGACGCGACCGGCAAGGAGGTCTATCCGATCAAGTTCGCCGACTACGGCATCAACATGGTTTCATCCGGCATCATCGCCAATACCGATTACGTCAAGGCGCATGCCGATCTGGTGAAGCGCTTCATGTCCGCGACGACAAAGGCGGTCGAAGCCGCCGAGAAGGACCCGAAGGCTGCCGCGCAATCGATCCTCGACGCCAATCCGAAGGGCGGCAAGATCGAGACGCTCACGCAAGGCTTTGAGCTGACTATCCCGCTCTACCGCACGGCGGAAACCAAGACCAAGCGGCCGTTCCAGGTCACCGACCAGAACATGACCGATACGGTCAATCTGATGGTGGAATATGGCGGCCTCGATGCCAAGGCCAAGGAGAACCCGAAGGCGTTCTACACCAACGATTATCTGCCCAAGGGCGACTCCTGACGGGATTGCCGCATGAAGCCCGCGACGAGAATGACTGCCGATCAGAGGTCAGCGCATTTGCGCCTGGTGAGCGATCGCGCCGAGACCGGCGCGTCCGGCATCAAGCTGTCTGGCGTCTCCAAGACCTATCGCACGCGCGACGGCGATGTGCCATCGCTGCGCCCGCTCGATTTTCATATCAGGGACGGCGAATTCTTTGTCGTTGTCGGCCCGTCCGGCTGCGGCAAATCCACGCTCTTGAAAATGATCTCGGGCCTGTTGCCGCCGTCGACCGGCGAAATCCTGGTGGAAGGCGAGCGCGTGACAAGGCCGCACGGCAATGTCGGTATCGTCTTCCAGAATGCCCTGCTGCTGCCCTGGCGGACCATTCTCGGCAATGTCCTGCTGCCAATCGACATGAAGCGGCTGCCGCGCGGCAAATATCTGCCGCGCGCGAAGGAGCTGCTGAAACTGGTCGGGCTTGAGGGCTTCGAGAAGAAGTTGCCCTGGCAGTTGTCCGGCGGCATGCAGCAGCGCGCCTCGATCTGCCGCGCCTTGGTGCATGATCCCAAGATCATGCTGATGGACGAGCCGTTCGGCGCGCTGGATGCGATGACGCGCGAGCGCATGAATGTGGAATTGATGCGGATCCAGCGCGAAACCCGCAAGACGGTGCTGCTGATCACGCATTCGATTCCCGAAGCGGTGTTTCTGGCAGACCGTGTTCTGGTCATGACCGAGCGGCCGGGCGCGATCGCGGCGATCTACGACGTGCCGCTGCCGCGGCCCCGTTCGCTCGACGCCATGGCCGATCCGTTGTTCACGGAGTTGGTACAGCGCATCCGCAAGCACTTCTTCACGCAAGGCGCGCTGGACTAGAGGTGTCATGCCGCTTCGCCTCGTTGTTCGCGACATCTCGTTGTTTGAGCGCCCGGTGCATTTCGCCCGGCCGTTCCGCTTCGGCGCGGTGACCATCGACGCAACCCCGCAGGCCTTCGTGCGGGTCGAGATCGAGGTCGAGGGCAGAGGACGAGCGATTGGCGGGAGCGCCGAGCTCCTGGTGCCGAAATGGTTCGACAAGCGCCCCGAGCTTTCGCCTGATGCGACGGTCGCCGAGCTCCGCCGTTCGCTCATGATCGCACGCGGTCTCTATCTTGGCGACGCCAGCTTTGAGACCGCCTTCGGGCTGCATGCGGCGTGCATCGGCCCGCTGCTCGCGGCCTGCGCCAGGGAAGATATTCCGCCGCTCGCGGCTAGCTACGGTGCCGCCGAGATCGACAAGGCCATTCTGGACGCGCTGCTGCGCGCCGCCAATCTCGACATCTTCGACGGCATGGCGCAAAACATCGCGGACATCGACGCACGCCTGTCGCCCGATCTGTCGGGGCGCGACATCAACTCATTCCTCGCGCGCAGGCGTAGGCTGGAACGTGTCGCGGTCCGGCATACGGTAGGCCTCGGCGATCGTGTCGAGGGCGAGGGCGGTGTTGCCGACACCAACGAAAATTCCGGCGCGCGCTATTTCAAGCTGAAGCTCGGCGGCGATCCCGACAGTGATGCGGATCGGCTTGCCAGGATCGGCCGAGAGCTTGCGAGCGGGCTGCATGATTACAAGGTCACGCTCGACGCCAACGAGCAATATGCGGACCTCAATGCGCTGGGCGCACTGGTCGACCGGCTCGACCGTGATGCCGCCTTGCGTCCGATCGCGGACAAGCTGCTCTATATCGAACAGCCGATGCCGCGCGACATCACCAGGCAATCGCCGCTCGGTGCGCTCGCGGCGCGCGATTTCATCATCGACGAAGCGGATGATTCCTACGGTGCTTTTCCGACCGCGCGGGAGCTCGGCTATACCGGCATCTCCTCCAAGTCCTGCAAGGGCATCTATAAATCCATCATCAACGCGACCCGCGCCGCCAAGTGGAGCGAGGAGGGCAGGCGCTTCTTCATCACCGGCGAGGACCTCACCTGTCAGGCGGGCCTAGCCGTGCAGCAGGACCTCGCACTCGGCGCCCTGATCGGCGTCACCCACGCCGAGCGCAACGGCCATCATTATGTCGATGGTTTTGCCGGCGCGCCGCTGGCAGAGGCGCAGGCCTTTCGGACCGCGCATTCCGATCTTTACACAGGCGATGGGGACAATATCCGCCTTGCCATTCACGATGGCGATCTCCTGACGGGATCGCTGGCCGTACCAGGCTTTGCCGCCTCCGTTCATCCGGACTGGTCGGCGCTGTCGCCGCTCGAAGAAACAAAGCCAAGAACCCTGCAGGAGCAAATGATATGACCACCCGACGCCTCGGCCTGATCATGAACGGCGTGACCGGCCGTATGGGGCTGAACCAGCATCTGATCCGCTCGATCCTTGCAATCCGCGAGCAAGGCGGCGTCAAATTGTCGAACGGTGATCGCGTGATGCCGGATCCGATCCTGATCGGGCGCAACGCCGAGAAGGTCGAGCGGCTTGCAAAACAATTCCGCATCGAGCGCTGGAGCACCGATCTCGACAAGGCCTTGGCGGACAGGAACGATACCGTGTTCTTCGATGCCGCCACCACGCAGGCGCGGCCCGAACTGCTGACCAAAGCGATCAACGCCGGCAAGCATATCTATTGCGAAAAGCCCATCGCCACGACGTTCAAGGAGGCTCTGGATGTGGTGCGGCTGGCCAATGCGAAAGGCATCAAGCATGGCACCGTGCAGGACAAGCTGTTCCTGCCCGGTTTGAAGAAGCTCGCCTTCTTGCGCGACTCCGGCTTCTTCGGCCGCATGCTCTCGGTGCGCGGCGAGTTCGGCTATTGGGTGTTCGAAGGCGGCTGGCAGGAAGCGCAGCGACCGTCCTGGAATTACCGCGCCGAGGATGGCGGCGGAATCATCCTCGATATGGTCTGCCACTGGCGCTACGTGCTCGACAATCTATTCGGCGAAGTCGAGAGCGTGAGCTGCATCGGCAACACCGACATTCCCGAGCGCTTCGACGAGGCGGGCAAAAAGTACAAGGCCACCGCCGACGATTCCGCCTACGCTACCTTCACCTTGAAGGGCGGCGTGATCGCGCACATCAACATGTCCTGGGTGACGCGGGTCTATCGCGATGATCTCGTGACCTTCCAGGTCGACGGTACGCTGGGCTCCGCTGTCGCGGGCCTTACCGATTGCATGATCCAGGCACGGCAGGCGACGCCGCGGCCGGTGTGGAATCCGGACGAGAAGCGGCTGCATGACTTTTATGCCGATTGGCAGAAGCTGCCGGACAACGTCGCCTACGACAACGGCTTCAAGGAGCAATGGGAGATGTTCATCCGCCACGTCTGCGAGGACGTGCCCTACAAATACACGCTGCTGGAGGGCGCCAAGGGCGTGCAGCTCGCCGAATGCGCCCTGCAAAGCTGGCGCGAGCGGCGCTTCGTCGACGTCGCTCCGATCGAGCTTTAGGGAGAGGGCCATGAACAAGCCGGTTCTGCCGATGTCTTCGCGGTCCTTGAAGCTGCCGAGGGCCGACGGCTCGCTCGAAACCTATCGCCTCGCTGCCTCGCGGAGCTTTCCCGCGAGGCTTGAAGGCACGCTGAACCGCGTGGCGTTTTCCGCGGTGCACGTCGTTGCCGATCCGCTCGCCGATGTCGATCCCTGGCTGTCGGCCGCCGTCGATTGGGACAAGACGATCGCGTTTCGCGAACATGTGTGGGATCTCGGCCTTGGCGTCGCCGAGGCGATGGACACCGCCCAACGCGGCATGGGGCTGGATTGGCCGACGTCGCTCGAGTTGATCACCCGTTCGGTGGCAGCCGCCAAGCGGCGCGGCAACGCTCTGATCTTTTCCGGCGCCGGCACCGATCATCTAGCTGTGGACGATGCGCGAGGTCTGGACGATGTTGTTCGCGCTTACGAAGAACAGATCGCGGCCATCGAAAAAGTCGGCGGCCGCATCATCCTGATGGCCTCGCGCGCGCTGGCAAAGCTCGCCCGCAATGCCGATGATTACGCAACGGTCTACGACCGCGTGCTGTCGCAGGTGCGCGAGCCCGTAATCATTCACTGGCTGGGGGACATGTTCGATCCGGCGCTCGCGGGTTATTGGGGCAGCGCAAATCTCGATGCCGCCATGGATACGGCGGTTGCCATCATCAATGCAAATGCGGCCAGGGTCGACGGCGTCAAGGTGTCGTTGCTCGACAAGCAGCGCGAGATCGACATGCGCCGGCGGCTGGATGCGCGCATCAAGATGTATACGGGCGACGATTTCAATTATGCAGAACTGATCGCCGGCGACAGCTACGGCTTTTCGCACGCGCTGCTCGGCATTTTCGACGCGATCGCCCCGGCGGCCTCCTACGCGCTGTCGCGGCTCGCCGCAGGCGACGAGGCCAGTTTCCACGACGTGCTAGGGCCGACCGTGCCGCTGTCGCGCCACATCTTCAAGGCGCCGACGCGCTTCTACAAGACGGGCGTGGTGTTCATGGCCTATCTCAACGGCCATCAGGACCATTTCACAATGGTCGGCGGGCAGGAGAGCGCGCGTTCGACGCTGCATCTGGCCGAACTGTTCCGGCTGGCCGACAAGGCGGGACTGCTCGCAAATCCGGAATTGGCGACCGCGCGCATGAAGGCGGTGCTGACCTTGCGCGGTGTCGAGGCGTGATGCGCGACTTTTCTTCCGATCATCGCTGGCTCTCGCTCAATACTGCGACCGTCCGCAAGCAGGGTGATCTCATTCACATCATCGAGGCCTGTGCACGCCATGGCATTCGCGCCATTGATCCCTGGCGCGACCAGGTCGCAGCGGTTGGGCTGGAACGTGCTGTGCGCGTAGTGCGCGACACGGGGCTTGAGCTGTCGGGCTATTGCCGCGGCGGCATGTTCACCTCCGATGCGGCGCGGCGCGGCCAGGTGCGCGATGATAATCGGCGCGCCGTCGATGAGGCCGCGGCGCTCGGCGCCTCCTGCGTCGTGCTGGTGGTCGGAGGCTTGCCGCAATATTCCCGGCCCGGCAGCACGGCTTCGAAGGATATCGCGGCGGCGCGTGCGCAGGTGGATGATGCCATTGCCGAGATGCTCGACTACGCGAGGGCGGCAAAACTGCCGCTGGCGATCGAGCCGCTGCACCCCGCCTATGCGGCCGACCGCGCCTGCGTCAACACGACCAAACAGGCGCTCGACATCTGCGATCGCCTCGACCCCGGCCACACCGGCGCGCTCGGTGTCGCGCTCGACGTCTATCACATCTGGTGGGATCCGGAGTTGATGGCGCAGATCGCGCGGGCCGGTCGCGACCGCCTGCTCGCCTTTCACGTCTGCGATTGGCTGGTGCCGACAAAGGACATCCTCAACGACCGCGGCATGATGGGTGATGGCGTGATCGACATCCGTTCGATCCGGGCCGCCGTCGAGGCGCAAGGTTTTGCCGGCTACTCCGAGATCGAGATTTTTTCCAATGATTGGTGGGCGAGGCCGATCGATGAGGTCCTGCGCACCTGCATCGAACGGCACCGGACGGTGGTGTAGATTTGTAGGATGGGTTGAGCGGAGCGATACCCGTCATGTGCGGCATCGAGGTTGATGGGTCGCTCCGCTCAACCCATCCTACACGTCAATGATGAAAGAAAACCAGAGGCAGGAAAACGTACGTCCATAGGACGAAAACGGCCAATCCGCCCAGGACGCTGGCGTCCTCAACCACGTCGTGCATGTCGCGACCTCCGCGAGTTCATGAACCGATGCGACCGGTCCTTCGAATCAACGCGCTATTGCGGCATGCGTTGCATCAATTCCGATTGCCGTGTCGCGACAGCCCGGTTCGGAGCCTTCCGGTGCGGGCTGGAATGAGGACTATGCTTCGATCACGCACGGCACGCTCAAGAATCCTCGGAACCGGACTCTGCCGCCGCGCACGGGCTCGCCGTTCAGTGCGTAGTTCGGAAAGCGCGCCAAAAAGCGCGAGATGGCAATGGCGGCTTCGAGGCGCGCCAGCGCCATGCCAGCACATTGATGGGCGCCTGTTGCGAAGGCGAGATGGCGATTGGGGGTGCGCGCGATGTCAAACGTTTCGGGATCGGGAAATTGCGCGGGATCGCGGTTGGCGGCGCCGATGCAGAGCGTGATCGGCGTGCCCGCGTCCATCATCACGCCGCCAAGTTCGACGCGTTCGGTGGTCATGCGGTTGCCGAGCTGGTTCGAGCTCTCGTAGCGCAGCATTTCTTCGACCGCGGTCTTGATCAGGTCCGGGTTCTGGATCAGCCGCTGCTTTTGCGTCGGATGCTTCAGCAAGGCGACAAGTCCGTTGCCGATCAGGTTGGTCGTGGTCTCATGCCCGGCGTTGAGGAGGAAGATGCAATTGTGCAGCAGCTCCTTCTCGCTCAGCCGCTCGCCATTGGGCTCACCCTGGATCAGGCGGGTCAGCACGTCGCGCTCGGGATTGCCGGGTTTTGCGCGGCGGCGCGCCACGAGCGTCTCCAGATAGGCGAGGAAGTCCGCAACCGCCTTGTTGCCGCGGGCGGACGCTTCCGGGCCGATGACCGGCTCGAGCGCGCCCAAAATCGCCAGCGACCAGTCGCGCAAAGGCTCGCGCTCCTCATGTGGTACATCGAGCAGATTGCCGATGACCTCGACGGGAATGGCGGACGCGAAATCGCCGATCAGTTCGAAGCTTCCCTTCGCCGCAACAGTATCCAGCAGCCGATCGACCAGTGCGATCAGTGCGGGTTCCATTTCCGCAATCGCGCGCGGCGACAGCGCGCCCATGATCAGCCGCCGCACGCGGGTGTGGATCGGCGGGTCGTTGAAGACGAGGCTGGTGGTGTGGTGCTCGTAAAGCGGCGAAGAGCCGTATTTCGGCGCGAATTCCTTCTTCTTGTCGGAGGAGAACGCGCGTGTCGCCTTGTAGGCCGCGACCAGGTCGTCGTAGCGCGTCAGGAAATAAGAGCCGTTGGGCATCCGCTTGACCGGCTCGTTCTCCCGCAGTGCACGATAGGTCGGGTAGGGGTTCTCGTAGAATTCGGGCGTCAGCTTCTCGAGATCGAAGCTCGCAGCCAGCTCGCGCGCGTTTCCATTCATCCGTCACACCTTGGCGGCGGGTTATTAGTTTCACTTGCAACGATGTTAGACGGCAGCGCCGCGCCCGTGCAACACAATTCGGACCGGTTTGGGAACGCATGACCGAACTCGGCTGCTCGCTGCTGTGCAGCCAAATGGGGCGATCGTTACCGCAGAGCCTTATGCCGTTTTTGCGCTTTGAGGAAACACCCGGCTCCGTCTACAGTCCCGCCGCCGTTGTTGCTCGCCAACTGGACACAGCCAAATGCACGCGCGCGCCGATGACTCCGATACGGTCTCCGCCTGGCCCGACGATATCTTTGCAATCTTGCAGCGCTTCGAGGTTCGTCAGGTCCCATACGTGCCGGATGCGGGCCATTCGCAGTTGATCCGCCGCGTGCTTGCGTCATCCACGATGCGCGGCATTCCCTTGACGACCGAAGAGGAGGGCGTGGCGCTTCTGCTTGGCGCATGGGCCGGCGGTCAACGCGGCGTGCTGTTGATGCAGTCGAGCGGTGTCGGCAACTGCATCAACATGCTGTCGCTGACGCAGATCTTCCGTTTTCCGTTCCTGACGCTGGTGACGATGCGCGGTGAATGGGGCGAGTTCAATCCCTGGCAGGTGCCGATGGGATCGGCGACGCAAGCCGCTTTCGAACTCGCCGGCATCAAGGTGTTGCGCGCTTCGCACCCGCAAGAAGTGCGCGAGGTGGTCGAGGCCGCGGCAAGCCAGGCCTACAACGCGTGCACGCCGACCGCCGTGTTGTTGTCGCAGCGCCTGATCGGCGCCAAGGTGTTTGTCAAATGAGCAAGCCAAACCTTCTCCATCGGCGCGACGTCGTCAAAGCGCTGCTCGCCGACCGCAAGGGCGCGATCGCAATCGGCGGGTTGGGTGCTCCGACCAACGACATCACCGCCGCCGGCGACCACGTCCGCAACTTCTATCTATGGGGCGGCATGGGCGGTGCCGCGATGATCGGGCTTGGCCTGGCGCTCGCGCAGCCGAAGCTGCCCGTGGTGGTCATCACGGGCGACGGCGAGATGCTGATGGGCATGGGTGCCCTTGCGACCATCGGCCTGCAGAAGCCGACCAACCTCTCGATCGTCGTGCTCGACAACGAATGCTACGGCGAGACCGGCGGCCAGATGAGTCACACGGCCGTGGCCGCCGATCTGGTCGGTGTCGCCAGATCGTGCGGGATATCAGACAGCCGCGCCATTTCGACGATGGCGGAGGTCGAGGCTTTCGCGAAATCCATGCAGGATGTCTCCACCGGGCCGCGCTTTGCCAGCGTGAAGATCGATAGCGCCAATCTGGAGCGGGTGTTGCCGACCAGGGATGGTATGTTCATACTAACCCGGCTGCGCGGCGACCTGGACTTGGCCCCTCTCTGAAGACACATAGGGACTCCAAACACGCACCGCGCGAGTTGCGGCGCAGCATCATACCTTGACTTTTGTCGTAGGTGAGTGCTTACTCACAAGGATGAGCACCCTCCGCATGACCAGCGACCTGCGGCGCCAGTTGATCCTGGGCGCTGCCAAGCGCTGCTTCGCCCGCCATGGATTTGCCGGCACCACGACCAAGAGCGTCGCGGCGGCGGCGGCGATTTCGGAAGCGCTGCTGTTCAAGCATTTCCCGTCCAAGGCAGCGCTGTTTGCGGAAATCTTGGCCGAGGAGTGCGAGGCCGATCCCGTGCTCGCTGATCTGCTCGAGCGGGAGCCCTCGACCGCGACGCTGGTCGAGTTCGTCAGGACCATGGTCCAGCACTTCCTGCAGGTCTCCAACGGACCGGACAAGGAGGACGAGCAGCGGCTGCGGCTGATGGTCACAAGCCATCTCGACGACGGCGAATTTGCCCGGCTCGTCTATGCCAAGGTCGAGGGTCTGATCGGCGGCATCTTCGTCGCTTCGCTCGAGCGAGCTGTCGCCGCAGGCGATGCGTCACCGATCGGGGTCGCGCCGCTGAACCTGTTCTGGTTCGTTCATCACACGCTGCTTTCGACGGCGCTGATGCGGCTTCCCGCCATGCCCTGTCTCGCCTACGACAACGCAATTGATGTGGAACGCCAGCTCTGCGAGTTCCTTTTGCGTGGAATTGGACTTAACCAGGCCGCAATTGCTTCACATTTGGGCCGCCAATTGAAGCCGCCGCCGGCTCAATCGGTGATTGCAGAAAGTGCATGACATGAATATCGCGACCGAACCAAAGCTCTCGGGAAAGCCGATCGAGGAGAAGCCGCGCACCCGGCCGGTGCGGATGGTGCGTTGGTTTGCCATCGTCGGCCTGTTGCTGCTGCTCCTGGTCGGGGCGCTGGTCGGCTTCAATGCCTTCCGCAGCCACATGATCGCGCAGTTCTTCGCCAATAATAAGCCGCCGCCGTTCAACGTTGCGGTCGCCGAGGCGAAGGCCGAGGTGGTGCCGAACCTGCTGACCGCGGTGGGCGAACTCGCGGCCGTGCACCAGGTCAACGTCACCTCCGACGTCAGCGGCCGCGTCACGGAAATCCTGTTCACGCCGGGGTCTCGTGTGACGGCGGGCACGCCGCTCGTGCAGCTATTCGATGGGCCCGACCAAGGCGACCTTGCCAATTACAAGGCGCAGGCCACGGTGGCGCGACTTTCGCTGGACCGCGCCAAGCAGCTCGCCGAGCGCCAATTCGGTCCACAGGCAACCGTCGATTCGGCGCAGGCGGCATACGACCAGGCCCTTGCCGGCATTGCCAAGACCGAGGCCATCATCTCGCAGAAGCTGGTGCGCGCTCCGTTCGAGGGCGAACTCGGCGTTCGCCATGTCGAGGTCGGGCAATACCTGACCGCGGGCACGGCCATCGTCTCGTTGACCGATCTGTCCGAGCTCTACGCCAACTTCACGGTGCCGGAGAAGGACAGCGGTCAGTTGAAGGTCGGACAGACCGTTCGCCTTGGGGTCGATGCCTATCCGGGGCGGACCTTCGAGGGCAAGATCACGACGATCGAGCCGCAGGTCGCCACCGACACCCGGAACATCCGCGTGCAGGCGACGATCGCCAATCCTGACCGTATCCTGAAGCCGGGCATGTTCGTCACCACCACCGTGGTGCTGCCGGACAAGCCGCCCGTCGTGACCGTCCCCGAAACCGCGGTGGACTACACGCTCTACGGCGACTCCGTGTTCCTCATCACCGAGAAGCAGGAGAACGATGGCAAGACCAGCCTGACCGCGGTGCGCACCTTCGTGCAGGCCGGTGATCGCGTGAACGGTCGCGCCGAGATCCTCAAGGGCTTGAAGCCGGGCGACCGGGTTGTCGCGCTCGGCCAGCTCAAGCTGCAATCGGGCGCGGCCGTCGCGATATCGACCGATCCGCCGCCGCCGATCCCGGCGCAGCCGCCGCGTTACTGAATGACGCGTAGCTACGCGTAAAGAACTGCGCGCAACAGCAGCATGGCCCGGCCTCGGCTTCGGGTCATGCCGGAATATTTGAAAGAACGAGATCGTCGCGATGGCTTTGACCGATATCTTCATCAAGCGCCCCGTATTGTCGGTGGTGGTCAGCTTGCTGATCCTGCTGATCGGCCTTCGCGCGGCAACCGTCCTGCCGATCCGGCAGTATCCCAAATTGTCGAACACGGTCGTCAACATCACGACCTCCTATCCCGGCGCGTCCGCGGAATTGATCCAGGGCTTCATCACCACGCCGATCGAGCAGGCGGTCGCCTCCGCCGAGGGCGTCGACTACATGACCTCGTCCTCGGTGCTCGGTACATCTACGATTCAGGTCTACATCAAGCTCAATTTCGATCCGAACCAGGCGCTGACCGAAGTGCTCGCCAAGGTGAACTCGGTCAAATACCTGATCCCGAAGGAATCCAACGATCCGATCGTCACCAAGACCACCGGCCAGACCACGGCGGTGATGTATATCGGCTTCTCGAGCGAGGAGCTGACCGGCAGTGCGATCTCCGACTATCTGACGCGCGTCGTGCAGCCGGTGCTGTCGACCGTCGACGGCGTGGCCTCGGCCGACATCCTGGGCGGCCAGACGTTCGCGATGCGGCTATGGCTCGATCCCGTGAAGATGGCCGGGCGCGGCGTGTCGCCGGCTGATGTATCGGCCGCCATTGCCGCCAACAACTTTCAGGCCGCGGCCGGCCAGGCCAAGGGCTATTTCATCGTCTCCAACGTCTCGGCCAATACCGATCTGCAGAACGTCAGCCAGTTCAAGCGCATGATCGTGAAGGCGAAGGACGGCGGCTTCGTTCGCATGGAGGACATCGCGACCGTCGAGCTTGCGGCGCAGAGCACCGATGCCAGCGTCGCCTTCAACGGCGAGCACGCGATCTTCATCGGCGTGCAGGCAACGCCGCAAGGTAATCCGCTCAACATCGTGAGAGGCGTTCGCGCGCTGTTCCCCGAGATCGAACGCAACCTGCCGCCTTCGCTGAAGATGAAGGTTGCTTACGACTCCACTAAGTTCATCCAGTCGTCGATTGACGAGGTCGAGAAGACGCTGGGAGAAGCCGTGGTGATCGTCGTGGTGGTGATCTTCCTGTTCCTGGCATCGCTGCGCTCGGTGGTCATTCCCGTCGTCACCATTCCGCTGTCGTTGATCGGCGTCTGCAGCATGATGCTGGCGCTGGGCTTCTCCTTCAATTTGCTGACGCTGCTCGCCATGGTGCTGGCCATCGGGCTCGTGGTGGACGACGCGATCGTCGTCGTCGAGAACATTCACCGGCACCTGGAAGAAGGCGCCCCTCCGGTGCAGGCGGCCATGAAAGGCGCGCGCGAGATCGTCGGCCCGGTCATCTCGATGACCATCACTTTGGCCGCCGTGTATGCGCCGATCGGCTTCCTCGGCGGCCTCACCGGTTCGCTGTTCCGCGAATTCGCCTTCACGCTCGCGGGCTCGGTGATCGTCTCGGGCGTGATCGCGCTGACGCTCTCGCCGATGATGTGCTCGGTGTTCTTGAAGAGCGCGGAGGAGGGGCGGTTCGCCAGGCTCGTGAACAAGGTGTTCGGCGCGATGACGCGCTGGTACGGGCGCAAGCTCGACCGCACGCTCGACTACCGCCCCGTCACCGGCCTGTTCGCGCTGACGATCCTCGGCCTGGTCGGCTTCCTCTACATGCACACCTCGAAGGAGCTGGCGCCGGAAGAGGACCAGGGCATCGTGTTCGCGGTGACCAAGGCGCCGAAATACGCCAACATCGATTACCTCGATTTCTACGGCGACAAGCTCGACAAGGCCTTCCAGAAGTTCCCCGAGACCGACCTGCGCTTCGTACTCAACGGCATCAACGGCCCGCAGGGCGGCATCGCCGGCATGCTGCTCAAGCCCTGGGACGAGCGGAAGCGCTCATCGATCGCGCTGAAGCCGCTGGTGCAGGGCGAGCTCTCGAAAATCGAAGGCGTCAACGCCTTTGCCTTCAACCTGCCGCCGCTGCCGGGCGGTCCGGGTGGTCTGCCGGTGCAGATGGTGATCAACTCGACGCAAGGCTTCCAGGCCGTTTATGAGCAGATGCAGAAGCTCAAGGATGCCGCGCGCAAGAGTGGCCTGTTCATCGTCACCGACAGCGACCTCGAATTCAACCAGCCGGTGGTGCGGATCAAGATCGACCGCACCAAAGCCAATGACCTCGGCATCACCATGCAGAACGTCGGCGGCGCGCTGGCGACCCTGCTCGGCGGCAATTATGTCAACCGCTTCAATCTGGAGGGGCGGTCCTATCAGGTGATCCCGCAGGTTCCGCGTGAAAAGCGCCTGACGCCGGAATCGCTCGGCAATTACTACGTGACGACCTCGACCGGCCAGCAACTGCCGCTGTCGACGGTGGTGTCGATCGAGACCGCGACCGATCCCAACTCGCTCACCCACTACAACCAGTTGAACTCCGCCACCTTCCAGGCCGTGCCGATGCCCGGTGTTACGGTCGGCCAGGCCGTGGACTTCCTGGAAGGGGAAGCGAAGAAACTGCCGGCGGGCTTCAGCCACGATTATCTCGCGGACTCCCGCCAATATGTGCAGGAGGGCAACCAGCTCGCCATCACCTTTGCGTTCGCCTTGATCATCATCTTCCTGGTGCTGGCGGCGCAGTTTGAAAGCTTGCGCGATCCGCTGGTGATCATGATCAGCGTGCCCATGGCGATCGTCGGCGCTCTGATCCCGTTGTTCTTCGGCGCCGCGACCATGAACATCTACACCCAGGTCGGATTGCTGACGCTGGTCGGGCTGATCTCCAAGCACGGCATCCTGATGGTCGAGTTCGCCAACGAGCTGCAGCTCAAGGAAGGGCTCGACCGCCGCTCGGCGATCGAAATGGCCGCCCGTGTCCGGCTTCGCCCGATCCTGATGACGACGGCGGCGATGGTCACCGGCCTGCTCCCGCTGTTGACTGCCAGTGGCGCCGGTGCCGCGAGCCGGTTCTCGATCGGGCTCGTCGTGGTCGCCGGCATGTCGATTGGAACCTTGTTCACGCTGTTCGTGTTGCCGGCGGTGTATGTCGCGATCGCGACCGATCACCGCGCGGAGGCCGAATCCGAACGGAATAAGGAGATTGCCGAACTCGATCTCGGCCGCCAGCTCAAGCCGACCTGATCAGGTACAGCCTGATCGGATGTTGGTTAAGGCATGGGCGGCCCTTGTGGCCGCCCATTGTCGTTTGAGCCTCCTCTCGTGATATCCTGCGAACGCGGGCGTCCGCATGCGAATCGAATGGCGAGAGGCAAAATGATCAGCGCATTTGCACCCGGCAATTACCAGTTCATTCCGGCCGTGTTCCAATATTCGAGCGGCGCGGCCGCCGAGGCCGGTTACGAGATCGAGCGCGTGCGGTTTGACCGGCTCGTGCCGCTGGCCGAAGGCTTTGCGAAGATCGCAAGCCACATTCAGGCTGCAGGCCGGCCGTTGACCGCGTTCTGCGCCTGCGAGCTGCGCTCACCGGCGGCCTTCACCGAGGAGGGCTTTCGCGCCTTCAATCTGCATTATGTGAAGACGCTCGCGGAGTGGGGGCTTTATGACGGCTCCACCAATCCGGTGGCGCGCAGCAATGTCTGCCCCGAGATCGATCCGCCTGCCGAGCCGTCGTTTTATGCCTTCTCCTTCATCCGCCCGAGCCAGGGCACATCGCCGAGCTTTGTCATCGCGGGCGGGGCCGAAGCGCGTGGAGGCGCCGGCAGCTATCCCGAACGCATCGTGAGCTATCGCGATCTCTCGCCGGAAGGCCTGCGGGAGAAGGTTCGCTTCACCGCCCGATCGATGGAAGAACGCCTCGCCGCATTCGGTTTCGCCTGGAAGGACACCACGGGCGTGCAGGCCTACACCATCCGCGATTTCCATCCCGCCTTCGCCGACGAGCTGGTCCACCGCGGCGCCGCTCGCTCCGGCCTGACCTGGCATTTTGCGCGGCCACCGGTGATCGATCTCGAATTCGAGATGGATTGCCGGCGGGTGCTGCGGGAGACCGTCATCTGAACCTGTTGAAGCCGTTTCTTTGTTAGACCCGTCATCATGAGGTGCTCGCGAAGCGAGCCTCGAAGGATCAACGGCCCCCGCTGCAGCACCTGGGCCGTCGCCCTTCGAGGCCACCGCTCCGCGGTGGCGCCTCAAGATGACGGTGAAACAGAAGTGTTTGCCGCAGTGCTCACCGCTGG
Source organism: Bradyrhizobium sp. STM 3562 (assembly GCF_045571435.1). NCBI lineage: Bacteria > Pseudomonadati > Pseudomonadota > Alphaproteobacteria > Hyphomicrobiales > Nitrobacteraceae > Bradyrhizobium > Bradyrhizobium sp. STM 3562. The sequence continues at coordinate 6,498,821 of NZ_CP120694.1, read as the reverse complement.
CGCGGATCGAGCGCGTCGCGCAGGCCATCGCCGACCAGGTTGAGCGACAGCACGACAAGAAAGATCGCCAGCCCCGGCCAGATCGCCATCCACGGCGCGTTGGTGAGAAAGCGCTGCGCGGCGTTGAGCATGCTGCCCCAGGACGGCGCGGGCGGCTGCTGGCCGAGGCCCAGAAACGACAGCGCGGCTTCCGCGATGATCGCGGCTGCGATCGACAGTGTCGCCTGCACCAGCAGCGCGGGCAGGATATTCGGCAGGATGTGGACCAGCGCGATCCGCCAGGGTGGATTGCCCACGGCGCGCGCGGCCTCGACATAGTCCTCGATCTTCACCGCCATGACCTGTCCGCGGGTCAGGCGGATGAACACCGGCGTCGCGGAAATGCCGATCGCGATCATCGCATTGCCGAGGCTGGGACCCAGGAAGGCGGCGAGCGCAATCGCCAGGATCAGGAACGGGCAGGCCAGCATGGCATCGGTCATGCGGCTGATCAGCGCGTCCACGAAGCCGCCGCGATAGCCGGCGAGCAGCCCCAGTGGAACGCCGATCGATAGCGCGATGCTGACCGAGATCAGGCCTGCGAGCAGGGAGGCGCGGGCACCAAAGATGACGCGGGCGAGAATATCGCGCCCGAGATCATCGGTGCCGAACCAGTGCAGCGCGGAGGGCGGCTTGCGCACCAGCGTCCAGCTCGTCGCAATCGGATTGTAGGGCGAGATCAGCGGCGCAAACAGGGCGAGCAGGATGAAGGTCGAGATTACGACGAGGCCCGCAATCGCGCCCTTGTGCTTGAGGAGCCGGCGCAGCGCGCGGCGAGCCGGGCTTTCCAGCGTCTCGTTCGAGCCGGTTACGCCGATGGCGGCGAGAGTGGCCTCGCTCATGGTTCAGCCCCTCAGCCGCGGATTGACGAGGATGTAGGCGATATCGGCGACAAGATTCAGCAGGATATAAACCGTCGCCGTCACCAGCACCACTCCTTGCACGACGGCATAGTCGCGGTTGAACACCGCATCCACGATCAGTTTGCCGAAACCGGGGATCGAGAATATCTGCTCGGTCAGCACCGCGCCCGAGAGCAGCGTACCCAGCTCAAGCGCGCCCAGCGTGATCACCGGTGTTAAGGCATTGCGCATGGCGTGCTTGAGGATGACGGAACGCTCCGGCAGGCCTTTGGCGCGCGCCGTGCGCACATAGTCGCTCTCGAGCACTTGCATCATGGCGCTGCGCGTGTGTCGCATCAGGATCGCCGCGATCGCATTGCCGAGCACGAAAGCAGGCAGAATGGTCGAGGCGAGGCTGCCACGAAAGCTCTCGGTGAGCGGCACGTAGCCGGAGGCGGGCAGCCAGTTCAGCTTGATGGAGAACAGGAAGATCAGGAGGATGCCGAGCCAGAAATTCGGTGTGGAAATGCCCCAGAGCGCGAACAGGTTGGCGCCGTAATCCCAGGCCGTGCCGCGTTTCACCGCCGAGATGATTCCGGCGGGGATGCCGATCAACAAGGCGATCACGATCGCCATCGAACCGAGCTGCAGCGTCACCGGCAGTTTCTGCGCGATCAGGTCGCGCACCGGTGCCTTGATGCGCAAGGATTCACCGAAGTCGCCCGACAGCACGCCCTTGAGCCAGTAGGCATATTGCACGGGAATCGGCTGATCGAGCCGGTACAGCTTCCGGATCTGCTCGATGACAGCCGGATCGCGCTCCTCGCCCGCCATCGCCAGCGCGGGGTCGCCGGGCAGGAGGTGTTGCAGCGAGAAGATCAGGACCGACACGAAGAACAGTGTCGGAACGAGCTGGGCGAGGCGGCGGGCCAGAAAGTTCAGCATGAGGCGCACGTGCCTCCATGCAAAGCGGAGAGGGCGCGCATGCTCATTTCAGCTTGAGCCCGACCACGCGCACCAGCCCGTCCGGCATCGACCGATAGCCTTCGAGCTTCTTGGTGTGTGCGATCAGGATCTTGCGATGGAAGAGATAGATGATCGGCTCATCATTGAGCAGGATCTTGGTCAGCTTCTCGTAAATCGCCTTGCGCTGGGCGGGATCGTTGACGAGGCGCGCGTCCTCCATCAGCTTGTCGGCCTCGGGGTTGGAATAGCCGCCGTCGTTTTGCGGCGCCTTGGTGTGCATGAAGACGTAGGAATTGCCGTCGGGATCGATGCGGCCGCTCCAGTCGATCTGGAAGATCTGGAAATTGCCGGCCTGCGCATCCTTGAACGAGGTCGCAAATTCTATCGTCCTGATCTTGAGATCAAAGCCTGCTTCCGCCGCCATCGATTGCACCACCTGCGCAACCGCCTGCTCCTCAGACCCTTGCGGAACCATCATGTCGACGGTGATAGGGGGAGTGACGCCGGCTTCCTTCAACAGCGCCTTGGCCTTCTCGACGTCGCGCTGGGGAATCGGAAACGCTTTCTGATAATAGGGATGCTCCGGGCTGACCCATTGATTGCCCGGGGTGAACTCGCCGTTGAAGACGACCTGGTTCAACGCCTCGCGGTCGATCGACAGCTCGAGCGCCTGGCGCACCTTGGCCGACTGGCTGAGCGGGCCTTTATTTTTGTCGTTGGCGATGTTGATGGTGAGCCCGAGATAGCCGAGCGAGGGCGCGGTTGCCAGCACGAGGTTCGGATCGGAGCGCACGTCCTTGATGTCGGTCGCGAGCACACGCTCGATCAGGTCGAGACTGCCGGATTTCAGGTTGGCAAGGCGCACGGTGGCATCGACAATCGGCTGGTACACGATGCGGTCGATGAAAACGTTGTCCTTGTTCCAATAATCGGCGAATTTCTCGAACACGATGCGATCCTGCTGCACGCGCTCGACGAATTTGTAGGGACCGGCGCAGATGGGGTGCAGGCCGAACTTGTCGCCTTCCTCCTTTGCCGCCTTGGGCGAGACCATCATGCCGGCGCGATCGGTGAGCTGCGTGATCAGCGGCGCGAACGGCGTCTTCAGCACGAGCTTGATGGTCAAGGGGTCGACGACCTCGACATGGTCGACGCTGGCAAGCTCAGACTTGCGGAAGGAGGTCGGCAGCGTCATGTGGCGCTCGATCGAGAATTTCGCCGCTTGCGCATCAAGCGGCTCGCCGTCGTGGAATTTGACGCCCGGCCGCAGCTTGATCGTCATCGCCTTGCCGTCGGCGGAGGTCTCATAGGACAGCGCGAGCTGCGGGACGATGTTGAGCTTCTCGTCGATGTCGAACAGCTTGTCGCAAAAGGCGGAAAACACGATGCGACCGACATAGGTGCGGCCGATCGAGGGATCGAGGATGTCAGGGTCCTGCGCAATGCCGATCCGCAGCGTCGTTTGGGCGAACGCGCCCGCATCGAAGGCGAGCCACAGCGCCGTCGCGAGCCCCGCCAAACCCAATTTCCTGATCGCACTCGTTCTCATCACTCTCACCTACAACGCCGTTGTCGTGGTTTTGCTGGTATCAACCCCGACGCCCGTCCCGACTTCCCTGCCATTGCTGAAGGCTGAGACCAGCTTTTCCAGAGCAGGCGAAAAGCCGCCGTCGGACGGCAGGATCGCCTCCGCCGGCGGCAGTTCCGCCACGCGATGGCAGGCGGTTGCATGACCCGTGCCATCTGCCCTCAAGTGAGGCTCTTCGTCGCGGCAACGCGCGACCACATAGGGGCAGCGGGTATGAAAACGGCAGCCCGAGGGGGGATTGAGCGCGCTCGGCAGCTCACCCTGCAGCACAATACGGCTGCGTTTTGCCTGCGGCTTGGGCACCGGAACGGCCGACAGCAACGCGCGGCTATAGGGATGGCGGGGCGAGGCAAACAGCGCGTCGGTCTGCGCGGTCTCGACGATCTTGCCGAGATTCATCACGGCGACGCGGTCGGCGATATGCTTGACCACCGCGAGATCGTGGGACACGAAAATGTAAGCGAGCCCTAGCCGCTCCTGCAGGCCGCGCAGGAGGTTCAAGATCTGCGAGCGGATCGAGACGTCGAGCGCGGACACCGGCTCGTCGCAGATGATCAGTTTCGGCTCGACCGCGAGCGCGCGTGCGATCGCGATGCGCTGGCGTTGACCGCCGGAAAACTCATGCGGATAGCGGCGCGCCGCGTTCGGCGCGAGCCCGACCAGCCGCAGCAATTCCTCCACCCGCTGGCGGCGCGCCTGCGGCGGCACCAGATCGTGCAGCGCGAGCGGCTCGCTCAGGACCTGGCCCACGGTCATGCGCGGATTGAGCGAAGCGTAGGGGTCCTGGAAGATGAGCTGGGCCTTGCGGCGGAAGGCGCGCAGCTCGCTCGCATCCAGCGCGAGCAGGTTGCGGCCCTCGAAACGGATTTGGCCCGCATCAGGTTCGATCAGGCGCAACAGCAGGCGGCTGACGGTGGACTTGCCGCAGCCGGATTCTCCGACCAGCGCCAGCGTCTCGCCGGCGTCGACGCTGAAGCTGACGCCTTCGACCGCTTTCACGAACGATGTCGGCCGGCCGAACAGTGAACGCGCGGCGGGAAAATGCTTGATCAGGCCTTCGGCTTCGAGCAGCGTGGTCATGAGACCAGCCTTTCCAGCGGCGCCTTGATGCAGCGCGAGGCGTGATTTGCGCTCACCGCGACCAGCGGCGGCGGTGCCTTCAGGCAGATTTCGCTGACGAAGGGGCAGCGCGCCGCGAAGCGGCAGCCGGCCGGCGGCTTGGCCATGCTCGGCACCATGCCCTCGATGGTGGCAAGATGCTCGGCGCGACGATCAAGCCGCGGGATCGACCCGAGCAGGCCGACCGTGTAGGGATGCTGCGGCGAGGCGAACAGCTCATCGACGGCGGCGCGCTCGACGATCTCGCCGGCATACATCACCGCGACCTCGTCGCAGACCTCGGCGACGACGCCGAGGTCGTGGGTGATCAGGATGATTGCCGCACCGCTCGCGGCTTTCAGCTCGCGCATCAGGTCGAGGATTTGCGCCTGCAGCGTGACGTCGAGCGCGGTGGTCGGCTCGTCCGCGATCAAGAGGCGCGGATCGCAGGCGAGCGCCATCGCGATCATGACGCGCTGGCGCATGCCGCCCGAAAGCTTGTGCGGATATTCGTCGATGCGGCTCTCGGGCGAGGGGATATGCACGCGGCGGAGCAGCTCGGTTGCGCGATCACGCGCGGAGCGGCGCGATCCGCCGCGATGGCGCAAAACGGCCTCGATGATCTGGTCGCCGATGGTCAAGCTCGGATTGAGCGAGGTCATCGGCTCCTGGAAGATCATGGCAAGGCGATTGCCGCGCAAATCGCGCAGGGTCTCGTCCGGCGTTTGCAGCAGATCGAAGCCGTCGAAGCGGATCGAGCCGGAAATCTCGGTCGAACGTTTCGGCAACAGGCCCATGATCGCAAGGGATGTGACGCTCTTGCCGCAACCGGATTCGCCGACCAGGCCTAGCGTGGCGCCATGGGCGACGGAGAGGTCGACGGCATCGACCGCGTGCATGGTGCGGCCGTCATCGCCGCGAAACAGAATGCGCAGGCCCTCGATTTCGATCAGGGGATGTGTGCTCATCGCTTGCTCGCCGGGCCAGCCTGAAGACTGGAGTCGATAATGGCGCGGTCGGTAATCCCGGCCGGGCTGTCGCGGGTCGGCAGAAATTGTCGGAAATGCACCCAGCGTTCGCGGCTCACCCGCTCGAGCCGCTCCAGCTCGATCAGCGGATCCGGATGATCGTCGACGCGCAGGTCGAGCGCCGGCCACTCCTCGTTGCCATAGATCAACAGCGCCGCCGATTGCTTGCCGCGCTTGTCGCCGCCGGCCGCCTCGCCGGCGCGCATCGCCGCGATCAGCCGCTGCGCGAATGGCAGGCTGTGATTGGCGCCATAGGCGCTAGCCGTGTCATCCAGCACGTCGGCACCGGCCAGCATGTTGCCCGCGACGGAAAAGCCGTCGCCCTGGACATGGCCGCACCAGTCGATGCATTCGCGCCCCGTATGCGCGGCGATCCGCCCTTGCACATCCAGGATGTGGAGCTGCCGGCTTTCGCGGCCCGGATCCGCCGCCGTCAGGGTGTTCACGATCTCCTGCGGGCTCTTGCCGTCGCGCAGCAATCTCAGCCCGTCGATGCCGTAATAGGGATTGACCAGCGCTTGCGTCGCGATGCCGCCGAAACCGGCCGCGACAAACGGCACGCGCGCGCCGACCGCAAAGAATTTCGTGGCAACCGCGATGCCGATCTCGCCGGTCACATTGTCCTTTGCGATGATCGACCAGGTCATACCGTCAATCCCACTAGCGCGCGGTGTGGTCAGACTGCGTCGCCGCCGCATCGGCGGTGCGACGCCTCTGCTTGGCGAGAGGTCGGCGCGGAGCACCGGGTGAGGGGCGCCATTTATCGTGGGACCTGAGACTCCTCACCCGGATTGCACCTGGCGTTGCAATCCGACCTCTCCCCGATGGGGAGAGGTGGTCCGCGCCCGCAGGCAAACCAGTTCGCGAGAGAGGCACCATGTCTAGCGGCCGGCAGCGTAGCCTTGCATGCCGCGCGGATTGGCCGCGGCGCGGCGGCGGCGGCCGACACGGGAGGCCGCGGTCAGGCGGCCTTCCGACCAGTCGGGACCGATCTCGACAATGTGGCCGCGGCGCTCCAGCTCAGCGACGGTCGCCTTCGGCACGCGGTTTTCCAGCACGAGCACGCCGGGGCGCGCAGTGCGCGGCCAGAACGAGATCGGGAAGTGCTCGGAATGCCAGGCCGGTGCGTCGATCGCTTCCTGCAGGTTCAATTTCGCGTGGACGTGGCGCAGGAAGAATTGCGTGATCCACTGATCCTGCTGGTCGCCGCCGGGCGAGCCCCACGCCAGATACGGTTCGCCGTCGCGCAGCGCCATGGTGGGCGAGAGCGTGGTGCGGGGCCGCTTGCCCGGCGCGAGCGAGGCCGGATGATTGTCCTCGAGCCAGAACATCTGGGCGCGGCTGCCGAGGCAGAAGCCAAGCTCGGGAATGACGGGCGAGGATTGCAGCCAACCGCCGGAGGGCGTCGCCGAGATCATGTTGCCGTCCTTATCGATGATATCGAAATGCACGGTGTCGCCGCGCACCTCGCCAAAGCGCCCGACCGTCGGCTCGCCGGCCCCCATCGCGCCGACCGCCTCGCGATGGCCTTCGGCGCGGCGCAGCTTGACGACCGAGCCAAAACCTTCGACCGAGCCTGGAATGAAATCGAGCGAAGCCTTCTCGCCGACCAGCCTGCGCCGCGCGTCGTTGTAGGCATCCGACAACAGCGTCGTGATCGGAATCTCGGTGAACTTGGGATCGCCGTAAAAGGTCTCGCGGTCGGCGTAGGCGAGCTTGGCGCATTCGATCTGCAGATGGATGAAGTCGGGCCCGACCGGATCGAGGCCGTCGAGCTGAAAACCCTTGAGGAGCGCGAGCTGCTGCAGCATCACCGGTCCCTGGCTCCAGACGCCGGCCTTGCACACCGTGTAGCGGCCATAGTCGTAAGTCAGCGGCGCCTCGATCGTCGGCTGCCAGCGCGCCATGTCGTCGGCGGAGAGCACGCCTTTGTGCGGCGCGCCCGAGACGTCCATCACCTCCTGGGTCCGGCAAAATTTGTCGATCGCTTCCGCGACAAAACCTTTCGACCAGGCCGCACGCGCGCGTTCGATCTGTGCCACGCGATCGCCGCCGGCGCTCTCGGCCTCCTTCAGGATGCGGGTGTAGGTTTCGGCAAGCTGCCTGTTGGTGAAGATGGTGCCAGGCTTCGGCACTTCATTGTTGGGCAGATAAACCGCCGCGGATGTCGGCCAGTGCTGCCGGAACAATTGCTCGACGGTCTTGATGGTGGCGCAGGCGCGCTCGACCAGCGGATGGCCATCGCGGGCATAGGCGATCGCGGGCTCCAGCACGTCGCGCAGCCGCATCGTGCCGTAATCGCGTAGGAGCAGCATGTATGATTCGAACGTGCCGGGCACGCAGGCGGCGAGCAGCCCGGTGCCGGGCACCATGTCCAGGCCCTCGCTCTTGTAATGCGCGATGGTGGCGCGCGCCGGCGCCGGACCCTGGCCGCAGATCACCTCGGTGCGGCCGCGTTTGACGTCATGCACGATGATCGGCACATCGCCGCCGGGGCCGTTGAGATGCGGTTCGACCACTTGTAGCGTGAAGGCCGCAGCGACGCCGGCGTCGAACGCGTTACCGCCTTTTTCCAGCGTGGCCATCCCGACCGCGGTTGCGATCCAATGGGTCGAAGTCACGACGCCGAAGGTGCCCTCGATCTCGGGGCGCGTCGTGAACGGATCGGGATTGATATGGTTGGCCATGGCTTATCCATTAGTTTGGCATTTGGCATGCAACGTGAGCAGGCGCACTTGATCACAGCAGTAGGCCGCTGCCAACTGGCCCCGCCGCAAGCCTGTCTCGCATCTGCGTCATCATGCCGGTGCGGGCGCCGTGTTGACGGCGTGGCAGGCGACCCCGTCGATCAGTTCGGGCGTTTCCTTGCGGCAGAGGTCAAAGGCGAGCGGACAGCGTGGGTGGAAGGCGCAGCCTTGTGGCGGATCGATCGGGTTGGGGATCTCGCCCTTGACCGGGATGCGCTGGCGGCCGCACATCGCGAGATCCGGCACCGCGCCGAGCAGCATCTTGGTGTAGGGCATGCGCGGGCGGCTGAAAAGCTCGCGACCTTCCGCAATCTCCACGATGCGGCCGAGATACATCACGCCGATGCGGGACGCCATGTGGCGGACGACGGCGAGGTTGTGACTGATGAAGAGATAGGTCAGGCCGAACTTGTCCTGCAGATCGCGCATCAAATTAAGGATCTGCGCCTGCACCGAAACATCGAGCGCCGAGGTCGGCTCGTCGCAGACGATGAATTCGGCTTCGGAGGAGAGCGCACGCGCGATCGCGATGCGTTGGCGCTGGCCGCCGGAAAATTCATGCGGATATTTCAAGCCGTCGTCGGGATGCAGGCCGACCAGGGTCAGCAGCTCGCAGACGCGCTCCTTGATCTGGCGTTCGCCCTGGATCAGGTCGAAGGCACGGATGGGCTCGGCGATGATGGCATCGACCCTGAAACGCGGGTTGAGGCTCGCATAGGGGTCCTGGAAGATCATCTGGATACGGCGGCGTAGGCGTCGCCGCATCTGCGCCTGGCGCGGATCGGTCATTGAGACGCCGTCGATCACGACATCACCTGACGTCGGCGGCAGCAGGCCGACCACCATGCGCGCCACCGTGGTCTTGCCGGAGCCGGACTCGCCGACCAGCGCAAAGGTCTCGCCCTTCTTGATGTCGAAGCTGACGCCATCGACCGCTTTGAGGAATTCGAGATGGCCGCCTTCGAGCACGCGGTTCAGCCACGGCTTGGAGACGTCGAATACGCGCCGCAAATTCTTTATCTCGACGAAGCTCATGCCGCGCTCTCCTTGAGCGAGCTGTCGTAGAGATGGCAGGCGACCGCCTGGGCTCCCCGCTGGATCGGCTCCGGCCGCTCGACGCGGCAGCGCTCGAAGGCGAAGGCGCAACGCGGATTGAACGGACAACCCGGTGGAATCGCGGACAGCCGCGGCATCGAACCGGGGATTTGCACCAGCCGGTGGTCTTCGCCGGTCAGTGTGGGGATCGCGCCCATCAGTCCCTTGGCGTAGGGATGCAGCGGATTCTTGATGACGCCCTGCACCTGGCCGATTTCGGCGATACGCCCCGAATACATCACGGCCACGCGGTCGCAGGTCTCGGCGATCACGCCCATGTCATGGGTCACCAGCATCACCGCGGTGCCGTGATCGCGGCCGAGCCGCTTGATCAGGGCGATGATCTGCGCCTGCACTGAGACGTCGAGCGCGGTGGTCGGCTCATCGGCGATGATCAGTTCCGGCTCGGCGCAGATCGCGAGCGCAATGACAACGCGCTGCCGCATGCCGCCGGAGAATTCGTGCGGATAGCCGTCGATGCGTTTCTCCGGCGCTGGGATGCCGACCTCGGCGAGCAGATCGATGGCGCGCTTGCGCGCGGCCTGTTCCGACATGCCGATGTGGGTCCTGATCGTCTCCACGATCTGGTCGCCGATCCGGTACAGCGGGTTGAGGCTGGTGAGCGGATCCTGAAAGATCATGCCGATCCGTTTTCCCCGGATCCTTCGCATCTCCTCCGGAGGGAGATTGTCGATGCGTAAGCCCGAGAGGTGGATTTCGCCGCCCGCGATGCGGCCGGGCGGATCGATCAAGCCGATCACCGCCGAGCCCGTCACCGATTTGCCGGCGCCGGATTCGCCGACCACGCCCAGCACCTCGCCTTTGGCAATGTCGAACGAAATGCCGTCGATGGCGCGCAACCTCTCGCGGCGGGTTTTGAACTCCACCTGGAGGTTGCGCAACGAAAGCACGGGTTCGATCATGCGGTCAGGTCTTCAAGAAAACTGGCGGCTCATCTGAGCTTCGGATTGAGCGCGTCGCGCAACCAGTCGCCAAGCAGGTTGATGGACAGGATCAGTGCGGCCAGCGCAAACCCGGGAAAGGCCACGATCCACCATTCGCCGGAAAACAGATAGTTGTTGCCGATCCTGATCAAGGTGCCGAGCGAGGGCATGGTGTCGGGCATGCCGGAGCCGAGAAAGGACAGCGTCGCTTCCGTGATGATGGCAAGCGCGAGATTGATGGTGGCGATCACCAGGATCGGGCCCATGGTGTTGGGCAGCACATGGCGCAGCATGATGACGGGCGCGGGCAGGCCGATCAGTTGGGCTGCTGCGACGTAATCCTTGCTCTTCTCGACCATAACCGAGCCGCGCACCGTGCGCGCATATTGTACCCAGAAGCTCAGGCCGATCGCGAGCACCAGTACGCCCAGCATGCTCGCGGCATCGAGCCGGTTGCCGAACACCGACTTGACCACGCCATTGACCAGCAGCGCGATCAGGATGGCGGGGAAGGTGAGTTGCACGTCGGCGATCCGCATGATGAGGCTGTCGACCGCGCCGCCGACATAACCTGCGATCAGGCCGAGCAGGATGCCGAGCGCGCCGGAGAAGGCGACGCCGAGCACGCCGACGATGAGCGAAATGCGCAGGCCATAGAGGATGGCCGAGAGCACGTCGCGGCCTTGCTCGTCGGTGCCGAGCAGGAACGGCGTCTGGCCGTCAGCGGTCCAGAGCGGCGAAATGCGCGAATTGATGAGCTGCAACTGCGCCGGGTCGAACGGATTTTGCACCGAGAGCAGGGGCGCGAAAATCGCGAGCAGAAAGAACAGCAACGTCACAAGTGCCGCTGCTATCGTCAGCTTGGAACGACAGAACGAATAAAACAGGTCGCTCTCGATCACGCGCGTGAACCAGCCGGACGCCGAGGCGCGTGCTGCTTGGGCGCGGGCATCGGTTTTGTGCGGTACGACGGCGTCGCTCATGCGTCAGGCCGGACGGCTGATGGTTGCGCGCAAGCGCGGATCGACGATGGTGTAGAGGATGTCGACAACCAGATTGATGGTGACGAAGATCAAGGAGACCATCAAGAGATAAGCCGCCATGATCGGGATATCGACGTTTTGCACGGCTTGCACGAAGAGAAGGCCCATTCCCGGCCACTGGAACACGGTCTCGGTGATGATCGCGAATGCAATTACCGAGCCAAACTGCAGTCCTGTCACGGTGATGACCGGAACCAGCGTGTTCTTCAGCGCATGTCCGAAATGAATGGCACGCGTGGTCAATCCGCGTGCGCGGGCGAAGCGGATGTAGTCGGTGCGCAAGACTTCCAGCATCTCGGCGCGCACCAGGCGCATGATCAAGGTCATCTGGAACAGGCCGAGCGTGATCGAGGGCATGATCAGGGCCTTCAGCCCCGAGAGCGTGAGCAGCCCCGTGCTCCACCAGCCGATCTTCACCACCTCGCCGCGGCCGAAGGAGGGCAGCCATCCCAGCGTGACCGAAAACAGATAGATCAGCAAAATGCCGATCAGGAAGGTCGGCAGCGAGATTCCGATCAGCGAAATCGCCTGGAACGCCTTGGCAAGCAGCGTATCGCGGCGCAGCGCCGAATACACGCCCATGAGAATGCCAAACACCATCGCGAGGATGGTGGCGCAGGTGGCGAGCTCCAGCGTCGCGGGCATCCGCTCCTTCAGCAGATCGGCAACCGGAAGACGGAACTGGTAGGAAACGCCGAAGTTGAACTGCGCGGCATTGGCGAAGTAATGGGCGAACTGCATGATGATCGGATCGTCGAGGCCAAGCGATTTGCGGATCGCTGCGCGCTCGGCGGCCGATGTATCGATGGAGACCATCTGGTTCACCGGATCGCCTGCGAAGCGGAACATCGCAAAGGCGATGATGCCGACCGCGAGCATCACGCCGATCGCCTGAATCATGCGGCGAAGAGTGAAAGCGAGCATCTCTTCCTTTTTACATCTCTTCAAAACGCGCCGCGCCGGCGCGGCCAAAACGACAAGTCCCGGAAGCGAATGCTTCCGGGACTTCACGCGCACCGGCGCCTACTCTTCCTGTTTGGTGGCCCAGTACAGCAGCACCTGGTTATCCGCGCGCTGGGTCAAATTCACTTTCTTCGACACGCCCCAGGACAGCGCCTGCTGATGCAGCGGGATGTAGGCCCAATCCTTGATCGCGATCTCGAAGGCCTGCTTGATCATCTGGTCGCGCTTGGCGGTATCGCTCTCGACCAGGATCTTGTCGGCCAGCGCATCGAGTTCCTTGTTGCAATAGCCGGCGAGATTGGCTTCGCCGCGTGTGGGGTCCTTGGGGTCATCGCGGCAACCGAGGATATCGTGCAGCACGTTATGCGAATCCTGCGAGGCCGGCGTCCAGCCCAGCAGGTAAAATGAGGTCTTATAGCCGCCCGGCTTCAGCACCTTGCCAAAATACTGTGCCTTGGGCTGCGCCAGGAGATCGACCTTGACGCCGATGCGCGCCAGCATGCCGACCACGGCCTGGCAGATCGCGGCGTCGTTGACGTAGCGGTCGTTGGGGCAATCCATGGTGACCTCGAAGCCGTCCGCGTAGCCGGCGTCGGCCATCAGCTTCTTGGCGCCGTCGATGTCGGCTTTCGGCCGCGTGAAATCCTTGGACAAGGCAAAGAGTTGCGGTGCGATCATCAGTGCGGAGGGAGTCGACAGCCCGCGCATCACGCGGTTCTTGATGAGGTCGACATCGATCGCCTTGTAGAAGGCCTCACGGACACGGATGTCCTTGAACGGGTTCTTGCCCTTGACATTCGAATAGAGCAGTTCGTCTCGCGCCTGATCCATGCCGAGAAAGATCGTGCGCACCTCGGGTCCGTTCATGACGGTGGCGACGCCGCTGGCGTTGACCCGCTGAATGTCCTGAACCGGAACCGGCTCGATCACGTCGACTTCGCCCGACAGAAGGGCGGCAACCCGGGTCGCGTCCGAGGCGATCGGGGTGAAGACGATCTCCTTGAGATTATGCTCCGGCTTGCCCCACCAGTTCGGGTTGACCTTGAACACGGTCTTCACCCCGGGCTGATGGCTCTCGATCATGAAGGGGCCGGTGCCGTTCTCGTGCAGTGCGGCAAAGCTCGGCGTGGTGGCGGAAGCCGGTGTCGGCGCGATCGAGTCGTGCTCTTCGCACCATTTCTTGTCCATGATGTACCAGCCATCCCATTGCGAGATCAGGATGGGGTTGGGCGCCGAGAGCATCACGTCGACGGTGTAATCATCGACCTTGACGAATTTCGCGTCCCCGGGGACGTTGGAGAGGAAGTTGGAGCCGTTGGCACGCACCCGGTCGGCGGAGAACAGGACGTCGTCGGCGGTGAAGGGATCGCCATTGTGGAATTTGACGCCCTTGCGCAGGTGGAAGCGCCAATGGGTCGGATCCAGAGTTTCCCAGCTCTCCGCCAGCGCCGGGACGATCTTCAAATCCTTGTCGCGCGCGACCAGGCCCTCATAGACATGGGCGTGGTGGGCGATGGTCGTGGTTTCCTTCAGCGTATAGGGATCGAGCGACTTCAATTCGCCCTGGTTGGCATAGCGCAGCACCTGACTTGAAGCCGGCGACGCCGCGACAGCCACCGTTGCGGCGACAATCGCCGCGAGCAAGTTTTGACGTACCGACATTACCGACATTACCAACGTTCTCCAACGTTCTCCGCTGATGGCGCTGCTCATCCAGCATCGCGACCGTGCAAGGATTGAGCCATGTTGGATCGAGTTTTCCCGCCGCGCAAGCGCGATTTCCCTGGGAAACCAGCGGTTTGCAACTGCGAGCGACGGCTTTGCCACTGCAGCGGCGCCACGCGTTTTAATCGGCGGCAAAATGGGCTGCGCCAGCGACGTTCACCTTGAGCACGATCAGAGCATCAGTTCGCTTGCGCAGCACGGGTCGTCGCGGCGATACTGCAACCGGCCAGCACAGCGCGCTCAGGAGTGGAAATGAAGGTCAATATCGAGATCGATTGCACGCCTCTCGAAGCCCGGCAATTTTTCGGATTTCCCGACGTCGCGCCCATGCAGACGGCGGTGATGGACAAGCTGCAGCAGCAGATGATGACGAACATCGAAAAGATGTCGCCGGAGGCCTTGATCCAGAGTTGGCTGACCTTCGATCCCAAGCTTGCCGAACGCTTTCAGGACATGTTCGTGACCATGGCCGGTCTCGGCAGCTCCCGCCCGAACGACAAGAAGAAATAGCGGCGGCCGCACGCCGAACGCCGGGAGGCAATCATGATCGACATGCCGCCGCTCCAATTCGCGCAGGCGAACGGCATCCGTATAGGCTTTTATGACGCCGGACCGAAGACGGACACGCCGCCGCTCGTGCTTTGTCATGGCTGGCCCGAACTCGCCTTTTCATGGCGCTATCAGATCAAGGCGTTGAGCGAAGCCGGGATCCGCGTCATCGCGCCCGACCAGCGCGGCTATGGCGCGACCGACCGCCCAGAGCCTGTCGAGGCCTATGATATCGAGCATCTGACCGGCGACCTCGTCGGCCTGCTCGATCATCTCGGCATCGACAAGGCGGTTTTCGTCGGCCACGACTGGGGCGGTTTCGTCGTCTGGCAGATGCCACTGCGGCACCTTGAGCGCGTTGCCGGGGTTGTCGGCCTCAACACGCCGCACACCAACCGCGCCTGGGCCGACCCCATCGAGCTGTTGCGTGCCCGCTTCGGCGCGGACATGTATATCGTGCAATTCCAGGACACCGCGCACGAGCCGGATAGAATCTTCGGCAGCCGCGTGGAACAGACCTTTGACTTCTTCATGCGCAAGCCATTGCCGCGCACCGACGCACCGCTGGCCGAGCCGCCGGTTGCAGGCATCGGCGCCTTGCCGAAGGTCAATCTCGCTTTTCCGCAGATCGTCGCGAGCTATGACGGAAAGCGCGATCCCCGACAGCCATTCCTGTCGCCGGAGGAGATGCAGGTCTTTGTCGACACCTTCACGCGAACCGGCTTCACCGGTGGCATCAATTGGTACCGCAACATGTCACGCAACTGGCAGCGCTCGGCCGATCTCGATCACATCGTGCGCGTGCCGTCCCTGATGATCATGGCCGAGGACGATCGCGTGCTGCCGCCGTCCGCCGCCGACGGGATGGAGAAGCTGGTGCCGGACCTGGAGAAATATCTTGTGCGCGACAGCGGCCATTGGACCCAGCAGGAAAAGCCGGACGAGGTCAGCGCCAAGCTGATCGAATGGCGGAGACGGCGGTTCGGGTAGCTACGCCGCCTCCGCCGCCGCCCCATGCGCATGCGCTGCGATCGCATCGATGATCTGCGGCCACAGCTCGACCGCGAGCACATGCCCCATGCCTTCGATCATCAGGAGCTTTGCCCCGGGAATGGATGCCGCGGTGTCCTTTCCGCCAAAAGGGTGCACCAGTGGATCGGCCGTGCCGTGGATGACGAGCGTCGGCGCCTTCACCGATGCCAGCCGCTCCTTGCGGCTGCCGGAAGCGAGGATCGCGCGCAATTGCCGCCCGCTGCCGGCGGGGCTCAGCCCGCGCGCAAAGATGCGTTCGGCACGGGGGCGGTCGAGCGCTTCATCTTGCGGAAAGCGGCCGGCGCGCAGGATCTTGTAGGTCTGCGCAAAGCGTGTGATGAATTCGTCTTTCGTGTTGGGCGGCGGCGCCATCAGGACAGCCGTCGCCTGGCGGCTCGGCGGCGGCACGCGCGGATTGCCGGTGGTCGACATGATCGACGTCAGCGAACGCAGCCGGTGTGGGAAGGAGATTGCCACTTCCTGGGCGATCATGCCGCCCATGGACGCGCCGACCAGATGCGCCGAGTGGATACCGAGCGCATCCATAAGGCCAACCGTGTCCTTCGCCATGTCATGGAGCTTGTAGGGCGCGGTGACCGGAATGCGAAGGAAACGCAGTTTGAGCAGTTCGAGCGGGGTCAGCCGCTTGCCGCCGGAAAGCTTTGAGGATCTGCCGATGTCGCGATTATCGAAACGGATGACGCGGAAGCCGCGCGCGGCGAGTTGCGCGCAGAACGAGTCATCCCACAGCACCATCTGCGCGCCGAGCCCCATGATGAGGAGCATGGGTTCGGCGTCGGCAGCGCCAAAGATCTCGTAACAGATGTCGATGCCGTTGGCGCGGACGAACTGTTCTCCCTGATGGGCGACTGAGCTCACGGTGTTTCCTCTGCGGGTTGCCTGCGGGAGGTCATACTGAAGGAGAAGGGTTCAGGCCACGGCCTGAGCATCGCAGAATACATGCCAGCGGTATTGCTGTTTCGGCCACGGAGCTTGAGCACTCCGCTCGTCGCAGCCGCGTGGCCGACCAACGACAAGGCCGCAACTCCGCGTCGTGGAAAGTTGCCTGGCTGTTGTCATCGTCGCCCGCCAACTCATCCGACAAGTCGCCGAACTCTGGCGCGAAGGTCCCGACGGCTGCGCAATAAGCAGCTTGGCGATAGTTGAGCGGGGGCGACCGCAGTTTTGGCGGATAGAGGTACTATGAAACCTAAACAACCCTGGGCTCACGAATGCGTGATGTCGCGCTGCAGCATACATATTGCAGCGCACCATTAATTTTGGCATAAGAAAAGGTGCCCCGGGCCAATCCGGACGGGGTGAGCCCATAGCTCGAATCTGAGGATGGAGAGACTTATGACCATTGAGACGAATTCCGTGTTCGACGGTGTAAAGGAAGCCTTCGCGCCCGTCACCGAGGCGTTCAAGAATCTGCAGAACGCGGAAGTTCCCGAAGCCGCGCGCGAGTTCGTGAAGCGCGCGGCCAATACCGCGAAGGAGCGGGTTGCCGAAGCCTATGCCGGCTCGGAGAAGGTGACCGCCGTGATCGAGAGCGCCGTTGCTGAGTCAGTCAGCGAGGCGACCAAGATCGGCCGCAACATCCAGCAGGCGATCTATCAAGACACTGAGGCGTTCTTCGCTGGCATCGACAAGCTGGCCTCCGCCAGGACCTTCAACGAGGCGGTGCAGATCCAGTCGGACCTTGCGCGCGCCAGCGGCGAAACTTTCCTCTCGCGGGCCAAGTCGACCGGCGAGTATTTCGGCAAGCTCGTCGCCAGCGGTGCAAAGACCGTACAGGACAACTTCGCCAAGGCCTACAACAAGACGGCCTGATTGCATTTCAAATCGGCGGATCATTCGCAAGGCCCGCTCCGCGCGGGCCTTTCTTTTTGTTTCGCTCTCCTCATTGCGAGGAGCGCAGGCGACGAGCCAATCCAGACAGCCCGCCACACACAGTCCGCTTGAATGGCACAGAATTCGGCCTAGCTGAATTGAAGGCGGCAGAGTGCCCCACGCATCGGCGCACGCATTCGCCGGAGAGGCGAGACCAAGCGAGGAAATCGAGGATGTCCATCCCCGCGCAAATCCCGCGCCCACCGTCCAAAACCTTGATGCTGCTCGAGGGCAGGGCGATCCACGAACTCGGCGCCTTCCTCGGCAGCCTGCCGCTCCTGAGCCTGGCGCCACGCGGCGACGGCCACCCGGTGCTGGTGTTGCCCGGTCTGGTCGCTTCGGATCTGTCGACACGGCCGCTGCGCAGCTTCCTGAAGAACCGCGGCTATGCGGTGAGCGGCTGGCGTTTGGGACGCAACTATGGTCCTCGCGACGGGGTGCACGAGGC
This sequence comes from Bradyrhizobium sp. STM 3562, assembly GCF_045571435.1. Classification (NCBI taxonomy): domain Bacteria; kingdom Pseudomonadati; phylum Pseudomonadota; class Alphaproteobacteria; order Hyphomicrobiales; family Nitrobacteraceae; genus Bradyrhizobium; species Bradyrhizobium sp. STM 3562. The sequence continues at coordinate 6,480,821 of NZ_CP120694.1, read as the reverse complement.
GATGGTCGATCTGGTCCGCGAGCTGAACGACGCGCATGGCCGCAAGATCAGCCTGGTTGGCTGGAGCCTTGGCGGCCTCTACGCCCGGCAGCTTGCCAAGATGATGCCGGAACGGGTGCGCAGCGTGATCACGCTGGCAAGCCCGTTCGCGGGCCATCCGAAGGCGACCAACGCCTGGCGCGTATATGAACTCGTCAGCGGCCGTCGCGCCGACGAGGTCGATCCGCGCTTCGGCTCGCTTGCCGAGCCGCCGCCGGTGCCGACCACCGCGATCTATAGCCGCAGCGACGGCATCTGCGCCTGGCAGGGCTGCATGGAAAAGACATCGGCCAACTCGGAGAGCATCGAGGTGCAAAGCAGCCATTGCGGGATGGGCTATCATCCCGCGGTCGTCTATGCGATCGCCGATCGCCTGGCGCAGCCGGAGGGCCGCTGGAAGCCGTTCGACCGCAGCGGCTGGCGCAGTCTCGTCTATCCCGATCCGCACCGGTAAGGTCTCGCGGCATTGTTCGCGAGCTGAAAATCGCGCTATGCCTTCGTGCATGCCGCAGCCCGCCGCGCTCAGTCGCATCATCCATCAGCTCAAGCGCGAGCCCTCGCGCACCGGCTCCATCGTCATCACCGTATTCGGCGACGCCATTGTGCCGCGCGGCGGCTCGGTGTGGCTCGGAACGCTGCTGGAATTCTTCACGGCTCTGGACATCGATAGCGGCGTGGTGCGCACGGCGATGTCGCGGCTCGCCGCCGACGGCTGGCTGGAACGCGAAAAGGTCGGCCGCAACAGCTTTTATCGACTGGCGGAGAAGGGCAGTGAGACCTTCGCGGCTGCGACGCGGCACATCTACGATCCGCCGCCGTCGGACTGGAGCGGACGCTTCGAGCTGCTCTTGATCGCCAACGGCGAGGACCGCGAGGCTTCGCGCGAGGCGCTGAAGAATGCCGGCTTCGGCAGTCCGTTGCCCGGCGTGTGGGTGGCGCCATCAGGCGTTGCCGTTCCGCAGGAGGCGAGTCGCGCCATCCGCCTGGAGGTCTCGGCCGAGGACGACAGCGGCCGGCGTCTGTTGCGTGAGAGCTGGCCGCTCGATCGCACCGCGGATGCCTATCTGAAATTCATGAAGACCTTTGCGCCGCTGCGCGATTGGATCGGCCGCCGTGAGCCGCTCGCCGATTTGGATGCCTTCATCGCGCGCATCCTCCTCATCCACTATTACCGCCGTGTGGTGCTGCGCGATCCGCTGCTGCCGGCAAAACTCCTGCCGAAGGATTGGCCGGGGAGCGCGGCGCGACAGCTTTGCGGCGAGATCTATCGCGCCCTGCTGATCACGTCCGAACAATGGCTCGACAGCCACGGAACCAACGAATCCGGGGCGCTGCCGCAGGCGCGCGCGGTGCTGTCCCGCCGGTTCGCGAATTGACCGATATGTTACAAAAATATCTTGCCATTCGGTGATTATGATATATATTTCCTCCCAATAAACATGGGAGGTGCGCCATGTACACCCAGGCGCTGAATACGTCGGATGCGGACGATCGCAGCCTTGAGGACGCCGCGCGCGCCGCGCATTTCCAGGCGCGCATCGATGCGGAAGAACGCATCGAACCGAACGACTGGATTCCGGCCGCCTACCGCAAGACCCTGGTCCGGCAGATCTCCCAGCACGCTCATTCCGAGATCGTCGGCATGCTCCCGGAAGGGAACTGGATCACTCGCGCGCCGACCTTGCGCCGCAAGGCGGCGCTGCTCGCGAAGGTTCAGGACGAATGCGGGCACGGGCTCTATCTCTATGCCGCCGCCGAGACCCTCGGCGCCTCGCGCGAGGAACTGGTCGATGCGATGCTGGCGGGAAAGGCGAAGTACTCTTCAATCTTCAATTACCCGACCCTGACCTGGGCGGATATCGGCGTGATCGGCTGGCTCGTCGACGGCGCCGCGATCATGAACCAGATTCCGCTCTGCCGGTGTTCCTATGGCCCCTATGCGCGCGCCATGATCCGGGTCTGCAAGGAAGAATCCTTTCACCAGCGCCAGGGCTACGAGATCATGCTGACGCTTTGCCGCGGCTCCGACGAGCAGAAGGCGATGGCACAGGATGCGCTGAATCGCTGGTGGTGGCCGGTCTTGATGATGTTCGGTCCCCCCGACAAAGCGAGCCAGCACGGCGACACTTCCACCAAATGGAAGATCAAGCGCTTCTCCAATGACGAGCTGCGCCAGAAATTCGTCGATGCCACCGTGCCGCAAGCGCAATTTTTGGGGCTCACCATTCCGGACCCTGGCATGACGCAGGATGCCGACGGGCATTGGCGTTACAGCGAGATCGATTGGGACGAATTCAAGCAGGTGCTTGCCGGCAACGGCCCCTGCAACCGCGACCGTCTGGCCGCGCGGCGCAAGGCGCATGACGAGGGCGCCTGGGTACGCGAAGCCGCCGCGGCTTACGCGGAGAAGCGCAAATACCGGCAGGCCGCACAGGCCGCCGAATAGGTCTTAAGGGAGGTGAGCATGGCCACGCCGAACACGCCGTTGTGGGAGGTATTCATCCGCAGCCGCAACGGGCTCGCGCACAAGCATGTCGGCTCGCTGCATGCGAGCGACGCCACCATGGCGCTGCAGGCCGCGCGCGACATCTACACCCGCCGCGGCGAGGGCCTGTCGATCTGGGTGGTGCCGTCGAGCGCGATCACCGCGTCCGATCCGGCCGACAAGGGCATGATGTTCGAACCGGCGGCGTCCAAAATCTACCGGCATCCGACGTTCTATGAAGTGCCGGAAGAAGTCGGGCATATGTGACTTTCAATCCTCATGGTGAGGAGGCGCGACAGCGCCGTCTCGAACCATGAGGCCCGCGGCCCATCCTTCGAGACGCCTGCTCACGCAGGCTCCTCAGGATGAGGAAGGAGCAAGTTGACCGATGGCCGTCTCCAATATTCAGGTCTCCGAAACGCCGCTGGTGCTGTACACGCTGCGCCGCGCCGATGACGCGCTGGTCCTCGGTCACCGGCTGTCGGAATGGTGCGGCCACGCGCCGATGCTGGAAGAGGACATGGCGCTATCCAACATCGCGCTCGACCTCCTGGGCCAGGCGCGCGAGCTCTATCGTTATGCGGCCAAGGTCGAGGGCCGGGACAATGACGAGGACAAGCTCGCCTATCTGCGCGATATCAGGCAATACCGCAACCTGCTGCTGCTCGAACAGCCGAACGGCGATTTTGCCCGCACAATGGTGCGGCAATTGTTCTATTCCGCCTTCGCCGATCTCTATTGGCGCGCCATGAGATCGAGCGATGCCACGTTCGCGGCCATCGCGGCGAAATCGGAAAAGGAGAGCGCCTATCACTTGCGCCACTCCTGCGAATGGATCATCCGGCTCGGCGATGGCACCGAGGAAAGCCACGCGCGCACGCAGGCCGCGATCGACGATCTCTGGGCCTTCACCGGCGAGATGTTTTCGGTCGATGACGCCGAGCGCGGCTTGATCGATAAGGGCGCCGCGATCGATCCGGTAGGCTTGCGCCAGCACTGGCTGAAGACAATTTCCGATGTCGTGGGCGAAGCGACTTTGACGCTACCGAATAATAGCTGGATGCAGCAGGGCGGCCGCAGTGGCCGGCACAGCGAGCATCTCGGCCACCTCTTAAGTGAGCTGCAGTATATGCAGCGGACATTTCCGGGTCTCACATGGTAGCCGCGCAAGACAAAGTCGATCACGAGACCGACGACCAGCGACGCGCCTGGGAGGCGGCCGCGAGCGTCGTCGACCCTGAGATTCCGGTGTTGACGATCGCCGATCTCGGCGTGCTGCGCCACGTCGCGGTCGCCGGTGACCGCGTCGAGGTTGCGATCACGCCGACCTATTCCGGCTGCCCCGCCATGAACATGATTGCGCTGGAGATTGAGCTGGCCCTGGAGCGCGAGGGGTTCCGCAATCCCAAGGTGCGCACTGTGCTGTCGCCGGCCTGGACGACTGACTGGATGAGCGAGGAGGGACGCCGCAAATTGCGGGACTACGGCATCGCGCCGCCTCTGCCTGCGAGCTCCCGCCGCGCGCTGTTCGGTATGCAGCACGTTGCGTGTCCGCAGTGCGGTTCGGATGACACCGAGCTGCTCTCGGAGTTCGGCTCGACCTCCTGCAAGGCCCTGTGGCGCTGTAAGAGCTGCCGCGAACCGTTTGATTATTTCAAATGCCACTAATGCCATCATTGCGAGCCAACGGGTCCGCGCGAAGCGCGGCCCGATGACAGGCTCCGCGAAGAAATCGAGAGCCAGGCGTGCGGCTCTGGATTGCTCCGTCGCCCCGCTCCTCGCAATGACGCGCCATGTGTATCGAGAGCAGAATTGTAATGTCCAACGCTCCTCGCTTTCATCGCCTCGCGGTCGACGATCTTCGTCGCGAAACTGCCGATGCAATTTCGCTCACCTTCGCGATCCCCAAAGAGCTCGCCGATGACTATCGTTTCGCGCCGGGCCAATACCTCACCCTGCGGACCACGCTGGACGGTGAGGAAGTGCGTCGCTCCTATTCCATCTGCTCCGGCCCCGATGACGGCGAGTTGCGCATCGCCGTGAAGAAGGTCGATGGCGGGGCGTTTTCGAACTGGGCCGCGGAGGACCTGAAGAAAGGCGATCAGCTTGACGTGATGACGCCGACCGGCCGCTTCGGTGTCGCGCCAGCGGCCGCTGATGCGCGCACATATGTCGGCTTTGCCGCAGGCTCCGGCATCACCCCAATTCTGTCCATCATCAAGGGCGTGCTCGCCCGCGAGCCGAAGAGCCGCTTCTTCCTGTTTTATGGCAACCGTACCACCGAGCGCATGCTGTTTCGCGAAACGCTCGAGGAGTTGAAGGACCGTTTCATCGACCGCTTCTCGGTGTTTCACGTGATCTCTGGCGAGGAGCAGGACATCCCGATCCTGCATGGGCGGCTGGACGGCGACAAGGTGAAAGTTCTGCTGCGCGCGATGGTGCCGGCCGAGAGCGTCGATCATGTCTTCATCTGTGGTCCGACCGGCATGAGCGAGGAAGTCGAGGCGACTTGCCGCGCGCTCGGCATCGCGGCCGAACGCATTCATGTCGAGCGTTTCGTCTCCGAATTCGGCGGCAAGCCGCGGCCCAAGGCGGTGGTTCCGGCCTCGGCGGCGCCGAAGGCATTCGCGTCGCTGATCATCGACGGCAAGCGCCGCGACGTGCCGGTGGCGGAAGGCGAGGCCATCCTGGATGCTGCGTTGCGCGCCGGTATCGATCTGCCCTTTGCCTGCAAGGGCGGCATGTGCTCGACCTGCCGTGCCAAGCTTGTCGAAGGCAAGGCGGAGATGGACATCAACTATTCGCTGGAGCCGTGGGAGTTGAAGGCTGGATTTGTCCTGACGTGCCAGGCAAAGCCGGTGTCTGAGCGCGTGGTCGTGGACTACGACCACGTCTGAAGATGAGGCGTCGTTGACTCGTCGATCGCGTCGCCGCAGCATAGAAGTTTACAAGTTTAAGAGGCTTGCTCGCACAAGCCGATAGTCCGGGGAGTTGTAAGTGAACGTCAAGGCCACACTATCGCCCGACGATCTCGCGCGCGCCTGCGCGGACGCGATGTGGAAGGAGGACGATGCGAGCTCGGGGCTCGGCATGGAAATCCTGAGCGTCAAGGCGGGCGAGGCGACGCTCGCCATGACCATCCAGCCGCAGATGGTGAACGGCCAGCGGATCGCCCATGGCGGCTTCATCTTCACGCTCGCCGATTCCGCCTTTGCCTTCGCCTGCAACAGCCGCAACGAGCGCGCTGTCGCCGCGCACTGCCAGATCAGCTTCATCCGACCGGCAAAGCTCGGGGATCGCCTCGTTGCCGTGGCCCGCGAAATCTCGCGCAACGGACGCTCCGGCATTTACGATGTGCGCGTCAGTGCCGGCGATGAGGTGATCGCCGAGTTTCGCGGCCATTCCCGCACCATTGCTGGGAATTGGCTGCCGGACAGCGAGGTCAAATAACTCAAATAACAATGAAAAATTCTGGGAAACGCCGAGGACAGCGAGATGGCGACGACAAGCCTGAAAGTAGGGGCCGGCAGTTATAATCCTCAAATGGATGAGGCGGAGCGCGCCTCGCGCGATGAGATCATGGCGCTGCAGACGCGACGCCTGAAATGGTCGCTCGCCCATGCCTATGAAAACGTCGCGCATTATAGGAAGGCTTTCGACAGGGCCGGCGTGCATCCTTCCGATTTCGAAGAGCTGTCGGATCTCGCCAGATTCCCGTTCACGTCGAAGACGGACCTGCGCGAAAACTATCCTTTCAACATGTTCGCGGTCCCGCGCGAGAAGCTGGTGCGCGTGCATGCATCGTCGGGCACGACCGGCAAGCCGATCGTGGTCGGCTACACCAGAGCGGACATCGCGACCTGGTCGAGCGTGATGGCCCGTTCGATCCGTGCTGCCGGCGGCCGGGCCGGCATGATCATCCATAACGCCTATGGCTATGGCCTCTTCACCGGCGGGTTGGGCGTGCATTACGGCGCGGAAGAACTCGGCTGCACGGTGGTGCCGATCTCCGGCGGCATGACGGAGCGGCAGGTGCAGCTCATCAACGATTTCCGGCCTGATATCATCACGGTGACGCCGAGCTACATGCTGGCGATCCTCGATGAGTTCAAGCGCCAGGGCCTCGACCCGCGCAAATCGTCGCTCAAGATCGGCATCTTCGGTGCCGAGCCCTGGACCAACGCAATGCGCGCCGAGATCGAGGACGCCTTCGATATGGATGCGACCGACATCTACGGGCTCTCCGAGGTGATCGGTCCGGGCGTCGCGCAGGAATGCATCGAGACCAAGGACGGCCTGCACATCTGGGAGGATCACTTCTATCCCGAGGTGATCGACCCCGAGACCGGCAAGGTGCTGCCGGACGGCGAGAAGGGCGAACTTGTGTTCACTTCCTTGACCAAGGAAGCCTTTCCGGTGATCCGCTATCGCACCCGCGACCTGACACGGCTGCTATCGGGCACCGCGCGGCCTGGCATGCGGCGGATGGAGAAGGTCACGGGACGCTCCGACGACATGATCATCCTGCGCGGGGTCAATTTGTTCCCGACCCAGATCGAGGAGGTGCTGCTCGCGACCGAATGGTGCGGCGGCCACTTCATCCTCGAACTGACTCGCGATGGCCGCATGGACGAACTGACCATCATCGCCGAGTCTCGCCCCGAGAGTTGGGACGGCCGCGGCCTCGTCGAGCACGCCGAGCGGATCAGCGCACACATCAAGAACACCATCGGCATCACCGCCAAGGTGAAGGCGGTTGCCCCGGAGACGCTGCAGCGTTCGCTCGGCAAGGCCAAGCGGGTTTACGACAAGCGCCCGAAGGGGTAACCATTTTTGCTCCTCATGGTGAGGAGGCGCGTGAGCGCCGTCTCAAACCATGAGGCCCGGCCGGTGGCCTCATCCTTCGAGACGCCGCTTCGCGGCTGCTCGGGAGGAGGGACACGAGTGTTCGATAGGGGAACTGGGAGTGTCTAAAGACGTCGAAGCGCGCTGCGTGCGGCTGAACGCGAAGGCGGCTGACGTCGCTTCGCTTGCGCCCGTGATCGAGCGGCGTACGCTGTCGCGCCGCGACAATGAGGTGCTGATCCAGATCAAGGCCGCCGCGGTCAATCCCTCGGACGTGAAGGCCGCGACCGGGCTGATGGCTTATGCCGTGTTTCCGCGCACGCCGGGCCGCGACTATGCCGGCGTGGTGATCGATGGCCCGGAAGGGACGGTCGGGCGCGAGGTGTTCGGCTCCTCCGGCGACCTCGGTATTCGCCGCGACGGCACTCATGCCACGCATCTCGCCGTCGAAACCGGCGCCGTGGTCGAGAAGCCGAAGACGATCTCCTGGGAAGAGGCGGCGGGAATCGGTGTTCCCTTCGTTACCGCGATGGAAGGCTTTCGCCGCTCCGGCATCCCGAAAGCCGGGGAAACCGTGCTGATCATGGGTGTCAACGGCAAGGTCGGCCAGGCGGCGACACAGATCGCGACATGGCATGGCGCGCGGGTCATCGGGGTGGTGCGCAAGAACGAGGCCTACGAAGGTCACGCCAATGCAAGGATCGAGGTCATCGACGCCTCTGCCACCGATGTCGCCGTGCGGGTGCGCGAGCTGACTGACGGCAAGGGCGCGTCGATGGTGTTCAACACGGTGGGCGATCCCTATTTCCAGGCGGCGCACAAATCGCTCGCCGTTCGCGGCCGCCAGATCCTGATCGCAGCCGTCAATCCGGTCGTGCAGTTCAACATCCTGGAATTCTATCGCGGGCAGCATACCTATGTCGGTATCGATACGCTCGCGCTCTCGTCGGTCGCGACCGGTGACGTGCTGCGGGAACTCGCGCCCGGCTTTGCGAGCGGGCACCTGAAACCGTTTGCGATCAATTCGACTGCGATCTATCCGTTGGAAGACGCCGGGCGCGCCTATCTCGCGGTCGCCGGTTCGTCGCGCGACCGGGTGATCTTGCGGCCGTAACGCGAAACGTCATTGCGAGCGAAGCGAAGCAATCCAGAACTGTTTCCGCCGAAAGGAATCTGGATTGCTTCGTCGCTTCGCTCCTCGCAATGACGACCCACTCTAGGACTGTTGATGGACTCTAATCACCTCGTCGTTCTCGTCGGCCTCATCATCGGCCTCATCTACGGAGGCATCGGGCTTACGAGCGGCTTTTGCCTGATGAGCAGCCTGCGCGGCTGGTGGGCGAAGGGCGACGCGCGCCTCGTTCGCACATATGCGCTTGCGATCGCCGTGGCGGTCGCGGCCAGTCAGGCGCTTGCCGCTTACGGGGTGGTCGATCTCGGCAAATCGATCTATCTGCAGCCGACCTTCTCCGGCCCGCTGATGTTCTTCGGCGGCTTGTTGTTCGGCTACGGCATGGTGATGGCCAACGGCTGTCCTTCCCGCGCGCTGATCCTGCTTGGGCGCGGCAATTTGCGCTCCTTCGTCGTGATCGTCCTGGTCGGCATTTCCGCGCAGATGACGCTGAAGGGTCTGATTGCGCCGATGCGCATTGCCGCGCTGCAGGTCTCCCAGAGCACCGTCACGGTCACCTCGCTGCCGGCCTGGCTGTCGAGTGTCGGTTTGCACGGCGCGCCGGCGCGAATCGTGGCCGCTGCCGCGATCGGCGCCGCCTTTCTGGTCTTCGCCTTCGCGCATCCGCCGTTCCGCCGCGCACCGGGCCAGATCGGGGCGGGCATTATGATCGGCCTTCTGGTTGCGGCCGGTTGGTTTGCGACCGGTTATCTCGGCGCCGACGAATTCAACCCGGTGCCGGTGACCTCGCTGACTTTCATCGCGCCGATCGCCGACACGTTGCAGTATGTGATGTTGTCGACGGGCCTCACGTTGAATTTCGGCATCGCCACCGTTGCCGGCGTGTTCGCCGGCAGTGTCGCGACCGCGCTCGTGACCGGCCGTCTCCACCTGGAAGGTTTCAACTCGCCGCGCCACATGTTGCGCTCGGCGGGCGGCGCAGTGCTGATGGGCGCGGGCGGCGCGATGGCTCTTGGCTGCTCGGTCGGGCAGGGGCTGACCGGGTTGTCGACGCTGGCGCTCGGCTCCTTCATTGCGGTGGCCGGCATTCTGGCGGGGACGGCCGCGGGCCTGCGCGGCGCGCTGCGCGTGCGGCCGCTGGCATCCGCGCTGGAGCCGCAATCAAGTCCATCGGCCTGAGGCCTCCGGCTCTTCGTCAATCGGCGGGCCTGGTCAGGATGCGGACCTCGGACGTCAGCGTGCGGTGCACCGGGCACTTGTCCGCGATCTCCATCAGTCGCTTGCGCTGCTCGCTATCGAGCGCGCCTTCGATGCCGATCACCCGCTCGATCTGGTCGAGCAGGCCGATCTTGGTCTCGCACTCGGCGCAGTCCTCCGCGTGAATCTTGCTGTGGGCAAGCGTCACGGTGACGCGGTCGAGCGGCAGCGCCTTGCGTTCGGCATAAAGCCGCATGGTCATGGAGGTGCAGGCCCCGAGCGCCGCCAGCAGGAAGTCGTACGGCCCTGGTCCTGAGTCCTCGCCGCCCGCCGCGATCGGCTCGTCGGCAAGCAATCGATGCGGCCCGACGGCGATGGTCTGCTGGAATTTGCTCTCGCGCGTTTCGCGCACCACGACGTGGCGCGGCGTCTCGCCGAGGTTCAAGGTCGCCGCGGGACCGGCGGGCTCGAGATAGCGGCTCGCCCAGGCGGCGATGACATCGGCGACGTAGGTCGCATCGCGCCGGTTGGTCAGCAGATGATCGGCATCGTCAAGCGAGACGAAGCTCTTGGGATGCTTGGCCGCGAGAAAGATGCGCGTGGCATTCTCGATCCCGACGGTGTCGTCCGTCGGCGCATGCATGACCAGGAGCGCCTTGCGCAGATGGGCGATGTGCCGCATCAGTTCATGCTCGGCGACGTCGTCGAGGAATTCGCGCGTGATGGGGAAGGGGCGGCCGGCGAGAGAGACTTCGGTCCGGCCGTTTGCCCTGATGTCCTCGAGACGATCCTCGAACAGACCGGTGACATGGTTCGGATCGGAGGGCGCAGCGATGGTGATCACGGCGAGCGCCTCCGGAATCCTTTCCGCGGCGGCCAGGATGGCGGCGCCGCCCAGGCTATGGCCGATCAGGATCGCCGGCGCTTTCCGCGTTTCGCGCAAATGATCGGCGGCGTGCACGAGATCGGCGACATTGGAAGAGAAGGTGGAATTGGCGAAATCGCCCTCGCTGGACCCGAGTCCGGTGAAGTCGAACCGCAGCACGGCGATGCCCTTGGCGGCAAGCGCCACCGCGATCCGCTTGGCCGCGAGCACGTCCTTGCCGCAGGTGAAGCAATGGGCGAACAGCGCGTAGGCGATGGGCGCACGATCGGGCAGGTCGAGCGTAGCCGCGAGCTGGTGGCCGCCTTCGCCCAAAAACTGGAAGCGTTCAGTCGGCATCGTTCGGCCTCCATGATGGTCTCTGCAACGTGGAGAGGAGCAGGTCCTCAATCGCCGGAATAGCGTTGCTCGGCCCAGGGGTCGCCGCGGTTATGATAGCCGCGCACTTCCCAATAGCCCGGCGCGTCCTTGTCGAGAAATTCGATCGCTTGTAGCCATTTCGCGCTCTTCCAGAAATAGAGATGCGGCACCACCAGCCGCACCGGGCCGCCATGCTCGGCCGTGAGCGGCTGGCCTGACCAGCTATGCGCGAGCAGCGCGTCGTCGGCGGCGAAATCCTCCAGTGCCAGATTGGTGGTGTAGCCGTCGTAGGAGTGCAGCACGACGAAGCGCGCGTCCTCGCGGGGCTGGCAGGCCGTGAGCAGGTCTTGCGTCGCGAGCCCTTCCCATTGGTTATCGTAACGCGACCAGGTCGTGACACAGTGAATATCGGAGGTGAATTGCCTCTGCTGCTGCGCCATGTACTGGGCGAAATCCCAGAAGACCGGCTGCTCGACCGCACCGTAGACGTCGAGCCGCCAGCGCTCACGCGAAATCTCCGGCGTCAGCCCGAGATCGAGCACCGGCCAATCCCGGGTCAAATGCTGCCCGGGCGGCAGGCGCTGTTCCTCGGGGCGACTGACCTTGCCAGTGAGGAAGCGCCCCTCCTGCGCCCAGCGCTGCTTGGTGCGGGTCAGCTTGCTCTCGGGGGGCTCGTTCTCATCGGCCATTTCGTGCGACCTCCGCTATTCGTGCCGGTGCATTGCCGATTCGTGCTTGGTGTCGCGCATCGTTGAGTAGATCAGCAGCGACAGGAAGATGATGCCGCTCAGATAATAGTAGAACCAGGTCTCGTGTCCGATGCTTTTGAAGTAGAGCGCAATCGCCGGCGCGGTGCCGCCGAACATCGACACCGTAATGGCGTAAGGTAGCCCAACCCCGAGCGCGCGCACATTGGTGGGGAACAATTCGGCTTTCACAATGGCGTTGATCGAGGTGTAGCCCGCGACGAAGATCCAGGCCGCGCAGATCAGGAGGAACGCGATGAAAGGCGACTTGGTCTCCTTCAGCGTCATCAGGATCGGAACGGTCGCAAGCGTGCCGACGATGCCGAAGAACACCAGGAGCGGCTTGCGGCCGATCTTGTCCGATAGCGCGCCATAGGTCGGCTGCAAGAGCGTCGCGAACACCAGCGTGCCGAAGATCACGATGGTGGTTTGATCCTCGGTGAGCCCGACCGACAGTTTTACAAAGGTCTGCATATAGGTGGTGAAGGTGTAGAACGCCGCGGTGCCGCCGGCCGTCAGGCCGATGACGAGCAACAGCTCGCGCGGATAGCGGAAGAGGTCGCGGAGCGAGCCCCTCGGTTTGACGGCCTTCTTGGCTTCGATGAACGCCTCGGTCTCATGCAGGTTGCGCCGCATCACCGCGGTGAAGATCGCAAGCAACGCGCCGATGACGAAGGGGATGCGCCAACCCCAGGCCTTGAGCTGCTCCGGCGTGAGGAACACCTTCTGCAGCAACAGCAGCACGATGATCGCGGTGAGCTGGCCGCCGATCAGGGTGACGTATTGGAAGCTGGAATAGAAGCCGCGGTGCTTGGCATCGGCGACCTCGCTCAAGTAGGTGGCGCTTGCGCCGTATTCTCCCCCTAGGCTCAGGCCTTCGATGACGCGGGCGAGCGCCAGGATCGCCGGCGCGGCAAAGCCAATCGAGGCGTAGGTCGGCGTCACCGCGATCATGAGCGAGCCGAAGCACATGCACAGCACCGAGAGCGTCAGCGACAGCCGCCGGCCGAAATGGTCGGCCAGATAGCCGAACAGCCAGCCACCGAGCGGCCGCATCAGGAAGGTGGCGGCGAACAGCACGGCCGCGTTGAGCTGCTGCACCACAGGGTCGCTGGCGGGAAAGAACGCCGGCGCGAAGTACAACGCGAACGCGGTGTAGGCGTAGAAATCGTACCACTCGACGAGGTTGCCGGCCGAGCCGATGAAGATCGCACGAACCCGGCGCTCGACGTCGGCGACGTCGAGTTTTTCGGGGGCCCGGGTTAGTGTCTGATCTGTCATTGTCGGGCCTCCGAAGGTCTTGTGGGTGGGTTTCGGGGCCTCAGGTAGCCTTTTCGAACAGGATCGGCAACTGTCTGGGGCCGCGCACCGTGCCTTCCGACCACGTCACCTTGCCGGCCGGGTCGAGCCGGAAGTCGGGAATGCGCTTCAGCCATTCCTGAAGTGCAACCGTCATCTCCATCCGCGCCAGATTGGAGCCGATGCAGCGGTGAATGCCCAACCCGAAGGCAGCATGCGGGTTGCTCTTGCGGTCGAGCACGACCTTCTCGGCATCAGGGAAGACGGCGGGATCGCGGTTGGCCGCCGGGAACGACAGCAGCACCATATTGCCCGGCTTGACCGGGCAGCCGGCGATCGTGGTCTCCTTCATCACCTCGCGTGCCATGGTCACGGGCGAATAGGCCCGCAGCAGTTCCTCGACCGCCGTCGGCATCAGTTCCGGCTCGTTCACCAGCCGCTCGCGGTCGGCAGGCGCCTTCGCCAGATGCCAGAGTGAGGCGCCGATCGCGCTCCAGGTGGTGTCGATGCCGGCAATCAGCAGCAGCCGCAAGCTGCCCAGGACATGGCTGTCGTCGAGCGGCTGGCCATTCTTATCCCTGGCGTTCATCAGGGTGGAAATCAGGTCGTCGGTCGGACGCTGCTTGCGCTCCTCGATCCGGTCGGTGAAATAGGCCGACATCTCCTGCACACCCTGCTTGAGCATGCTCTCGTCCTTGATGCCGAGTTCGAGGATCATGTGGATCCATTTGACGAAGAGATCGCCGTCCCGCTCGGGGATTCCGAGCATATGGCAGATGGCGCGCACCGGGATGTGCTTGGTGTAACGCGCCGCGGCATCGCACCGGCGATCCGCGATGAACTCGTCGATCAATTCGTTGCAGATCGCGCGCACCCGCGGCTCGAGCCTCTTCATCGCATCGGGCGTGAACGGCGGCAGCAACAATTGCTTGGCGGGCTTGTGCTCCGGCGGATCGGAAGTGATCGGCGGAGCGGCATTCTTCTGGATCTCGGGCCGCTCGTCGCGGACGATGATGCGGCGCGAGGAGAAGTGCTCGGTATCGTGCGCGATCTGTTTCACCGCCTCATAGCTGGTCGGCAGATAGCACCCCTGAAAGCGCTTGGTGTGCACCACGGGGCACGTCGCGCGCAACTCGTCCCAGATGGGAAACGGGTCTTCGATCCAGCGCGGGTCGGTGTGGTCGAAATCGTGCACCCAGTCTGTCACGGGCGGATGTTCAGGAAGGACGCGGTCGGCTTCGGGCATTGCTTGGGCGAGATCGGACATTTCTTCGATTCCTCTTCCTGCGTTCGCTTTGGCTCGATGCATCGAGGCGTCTGGTCACTCCTCGATGACGTCGATCGCGATTTCCGGGCAGTTCGCCTTGGCGAGCCAGGCCTTGTCCTCGAGGCCCGCCGGCACCACACCGTCGCCATGCTCATGCGCGTTGCCGTATTCGTCGAGGTCGAACAATTCGGGCGCCAGCGCTTTGCAGCGGGCGTGCCCCTGACACTTGTCGGGATCGACGTGAACTTTCAGTTTTGCAGACATTCGAACGTTCCCTCGGTGAAGATGCGCGCCATTGGTGCGGGCGCATTGTGTTTTTGTCGGCGGCGCGCGCCTGTGGTCGGGCCACATTTGTGCAATTTGCGCTGCGTGCTGCTTGTGCTGCACCGCCAAGTTATAGCATATTACATTCGGCTTGGTCTCGTCCTGTCAAGCCAAATAGTCGGGAGATCACCATAACGCGATGTCGCAGCCGCTCGCGCGCAAGCCGCTCAACGCTTATCATCACGGCGACCTCCGCGAGGCGCTGATCAAGGCCGCGCTGGAGGAGGTGGAGAGAAGCGGCCCCGAAGCCGTCAGCCTCAAGGCGCTCTCGAAAAGGCTCGGCGTGTCGCAGCCGGCGCCTTACCGTCACTTTGCCGACCGCGAAGCGCTGCTCGTGGCAGCCGCGGCGGAAGCCTTTCGCCAATTCAGCGCGGAACTTCGCGGCATCATCAACAAGCCCTCGAAACGTTCAAAGCTGTCGCGCTTCGCGCGCGCCACGCTGGAATTCGGCCTGCGCCGCAACGGCATCTATCGGTTGATGTTTGCCTCGCGCGTGATGGCTTGCTCGGCAAAGGACAGCGAGCTTCATGCGGCGGGACGGGAAACCTTTGCGCTGCTCGTTGAAGCATTGGAAGCGCCGGCCGTCGGCCTCTTGCGCGAACGCTACGCGCTCAAGATCTGGGCCTCGCTGCACGGCGTGATCACGCTGGCCGAACAGGGCCTGTGGACCGGCCAGATCGCCGGCACCACGCGCGAGGAACTGGTGGAGGATATCGTTGCGGAGACGAAGCTGGCGCTGACGGCCGCGATCGAGGCGGCACGGCGCGGCGCGATACTGTGTTGAGGGGCTGAGCAGTTTGTCTCAAGAGACCCGCAAGACCAAGGCGCATTAGCGGCGGCTATTTACCTCGGCTCCCTCGGATCAATCGGCGTGGTGCCGCGTAGGCCCAAAATATCCTCCAGCACCTTGGCGCCGGCGAGGACCTGCGCTTCGCCGCGCGGGGGACCGACGATCTGCAGGCCGACCGGCAGGCCCAAATTGGTGAAGCCGCAGGGCAGCGACAGCGCGGGGCAGCAGGCGAGCGTGATCGCGTAGACGATCCCGAGCCACTGCACGTAATTGTCGAACTTCTTCCCGGCGCATTCGGCGACGTAGCGGTTTTGCACCGGGAACGGCGCGACGATCGTCGTCGGCGCCAGCAGCAGATCGTAGGTCTTGAAGAATTCTACCGCGCGCGCCGTCATCGCGATGCGCTGGGCTTCGGCGCGTTGAATCTGTTCGACTGTCAGTTTCAGTCCTTCCTCGATGTTCCAGATCACCTCGGGCTTGAGCAGGTCGCGATGCTTGCGCAAGAGCGCGGCCTTGCTGACCGCAAAATCGAAGGCGCGCAGCACGTGGAAGCATTCATGGGCCTCGCTGAGATCGGGATGAGCTTCCTCGACGATGCAGCCGGCCTCCGTGAAGCGCTCTGCCGCCTTGCGGGTGATCGCGGCGACTTCGGGATCGACCGGGGTAATCCCGAGATCGGGGGAGTACGCCACGCGCTTTGGTTTCTTGCCGGATCGCGCCGCGGACCGAAACGATGACGAAAGCGCGGGCAGCGATAGTGGATCGGCCGGGTGTTCGCCGCTCATCGCGTCCAGAAGCAGTGCCAGGTCCTCGACATTGCGCGCCATCGGACCTTGCACGCCGAGCGTGCGGTCGAGCTTGAATTTTGGCGTGTGTGCGACGCGGCCGATGCTCGGCCGCATCCCGACGATACCGCAGAAGCTCGCCGGATTGCGCAACGAGCCGCCCATGTCCGAGCCATGCGCCAGCCAGGCCATGCCGGTGGCGAGCGCGACCGCGGCGCCGCCGGACGAGCCGGCCGCCGAGCGTGACGTGTCGAAGGGGTTGAGGGTTGCGCCGAACACCTCGTTGAAGGTGTTGGCGCCGGCGCCGAATTCCGGCGTGTTCGACTTGGCGTAGACCACGCCACCATTGTCCTCGAGACGTTCGACCAGGATGTCCGAACGCGCCGAGACGTGGTCCTTGAAGATGGGAGACCCTTGGGTGTTGCGCACGCCCGCGACGTCGCTGAGGTCCTTGATCGGCACCGGAAGGCCCGCGAGCAGGCCGCGCTCGGAGGCCGGCTTTCTCATCAGCGCCTTGGCGTGCTCGCGCGCGCGCTCGAAGCAAAGGATCGGCAGCGCGTTGACCTTGCCGTCGACCTCGGAGATCCGCTTCTCCAAGACGTCGAGCAGATCGAGCGGGGTTACCTCACCCGCCTTCAACTTCGCGACGACGTCACAGGCGCTCTGGCGGATCAATTCCTGCTGGCTCACTTCATCTCTCCGTTCGCTCTGCACTTCACAAGCGGACCCCGCTAGCCCTGTAGAACATTTTGCGGCAGAGTGGCAACGCGTCACGTATCGGAGATTTCGGCATGACGATGCCACTCGAGGCGCCAGATTGGCGCGAAATGAACCAGGACGAGCTCGACCGTGGCCTCAACAACAGCCTTGCGGTTGCCGACAGCGGCGAGATCGTCGCTACCTGGGAGCGCCGCTCGACGGAGCTGCGCAAGCGCCACCCGGACTACCTCGATCTCCGCTACGGCCCGCGCGAGCGCAATCGGATCGACTTCCTCAAAGCCGCGGATCGCGCGCCGACGCTGCTGTTCATCCACGGCGGCTATTGGCAGATGCGGGCAAAGGAAGTCTTTACGCTGGTCGCGCAAGGGCCGATGGCGCACGGCATCAATGTGGCGCTGATCGGTTACACGCTCGCGCCTGACGCGACGCTCGACGAGATCGTTGCCGAGATTCATGCCGGGATCGATTCTCTTTGCGCGCAACTGCCTGCGCTTGGTGGCGACGGCAGCCGCATCGTCGTCTCCGGCTGGTCCGCCGGCGGCCATCTCACGGCGATGGCGCTGTCGCATCCAAAAGTCGCGGCAGGGCTCGGCATCAGCGGCATCTACGAGCTCGAGCCGATCCGCCACAGTTATCTCAACGCCAAGCTCGGGCTCGACGAGGCCGCCTCACGACGCAACTCGCCGGTGATGCAGGACAGCGGGCCGGCAAAGCCATTGTCGCTGATCGTCGGCTCGGGCGAACTGCCGCTGCTGCGCAAGCAGACCGCGGATTTTGCCTGTTACCGTGCCAGACGCGGGCTGCCGCTGACCTACGAAGAAATCCCCGGCGCCAATCACTTTACCATCATGAACGAGATGATTTCGCCTGCTGGGCGGATGACGACGCTGATCAGGCAGTTGTTCGGGCGGGCGGGGTGAACCACTTCGGTCATTCCGGGGCGATGCGACAGCATCGAACCCGGAAATCTCGGGGGGCCCCCCGATGCGCAATCGCGCATCTGAGGTCTGGGCCGGAGCACCGTCCCGGAACGACGGTGAGAACTTCACCATCCCGCGCTAATGCCGCCATCGACCGTAAAGATCACACCCGACGTATAGCCGGAGCGATCGGATGCCAGAAATGCCATGAGGTCGCCGATCTCGCGCGCATGTGCGGGGCGGCCGAGCGGCAGGCCTTTCTGGAACTCGGTGTAGCGGCTTTCGTCGCCGAATTGATTCTTGGCCCGGGTCTTGAGCAGCGTGACGTGTCGGTCGGTGCCGACCGGACCCGGATTGATGCCGACGACGCGGATATTGTCGGCGAGGCTCTTGCTGCCGAGCGCGCGGGTGAAGGCCATCAACGCGGCATTGCCGGCGCTGCCGCAGATATAGTTGGCATCGAACTTCTCCCCGGCCGCACCGATATCGTTGACGATGACGCCGCCGCCACGTGCCTTCATCTGCGCATAGACCGCACGCGTCAGGTTGATATAGCCGAACACCTTGAGCTCCCAGGCGTGGCGCCAGGTCGCCTCGTCGATCTTGTCGATCGAGCCGCCGGGAATATCGCCGGCATTGTTGACGAGGATGTCGATATCGGACGCATCCTTCGCCAGGCGGGCGACGTCCTCGGGTTTGCGCAAATCGACCGCATGGGCGGTGGCGTCGATTTGATGCGCCGAACGCAGGCGCTCCGTCAGCGCCTTGAGCTGGTCGCCGCTGCGGGCGGCCAGGCGCAGGTGACAGCCTTCTTCGGCAAAGGCTTCGGCCGCCGCAGCTCCAATGCCCTTTGAGGCGCCGGTGATCAGGACGCGCTTGCCGCGTAGATGCAGATCCATGGGGTTGCTCGCTGAATGGGAGGGATTCCTTCAGCAAAACCGTTAGGCGGGGCCGGATCAAGCGGTCAACATTGCACTGCAGCGTTGCGCGCCGGGCAAGTTTGGTCCATTGCAATTTGCGTCAACGCAGGGCCTCGCCGGCTCAAGCCCAAATATGTCTCAAGGAAACTCTCGATGAGTAGCGCAAGGAAACAATATCGGATCGCGGTCATCCCCGGTGACGGCATCGGCAAGGAGGTAATGCCGGAGGGGCTGCGGGTGCTGGAGGCGGCGGCGAAAAAGCACGGCGTATCCGTGCAGTTCGATCATTTCGATTTCGCTTCCTACGACTATTACGCCAAGCACGGCCAGATGATGCCGGACGACTGGAAGGAGAAGATCGGCAAGCATGATGCGATCTATTTCGGCGCGGTCGGCTGGCCGGCCAAAATCCCCGATCACATTTCCTTGTGGGGCTCGCTGATCAAGTTCAGGCGAGAGTTCGATCAATACGTCAATCTGCGCCCCGTGCGGCTGATGCCGGGCGTGCCGTCCCCGCTCGCGGGCCGCAAGCCGGGGGATATCGATTTCTGGGTGGTGCGCGAGAATACCGAGGGCGAATATTCCTCGATCGGCGGACGGATGTTCCCGGATACCGAGCGCGAGTTCGTGGTCCAGGAAACCGTGATGACGCGGGTCGGCGTGGATCGGATCCTGAAGTTCGGCTTCGAACTCGCGCAGTCGCGTCCGAAGAAGCACCTCACCGCGGCGACGAAATCGAACGGCATCTCCATCACCATGCCCTATTGGGACGAGCGCGTGGAGGCGATGGCGAAGAGGTATCCATCCGTGAAGTGGGACAAGTACCACATCGACATTCTCACGGCGAATTTCGTGCTGCATCCGGACTGGTTCGACGTCGTGGTCGGCACCAACCTGTTTGGCGACATTCTCTCCGACCTCGGCCCGGCCTGCACCGGCACGATCGGCATTGCGCCGTCGGGCAACATCAATCCGGAAGGCGATTTCCCCTCCGTGTTCGAGCCGGTGCACGGCTCCGCGCCCGATATTGCGGGCCAGGGCATTGCCAACCCGATCGGCATGATCTGGTCCGGCGCGATGATGCTGGAGCATCTCGGCGAGAAAGCCGCAGGTGAAGCGATCGTCACCGCGATCGAGCGCACGCTCGGCGAACGCACGCTGCGCACCCGTGATCTCGGCGGCAACGCCGACACGACAGCCTGCGGCAAGGCGGTCGCGGAGATGATGGAGTAGGAGGCAAGTCGTTGCTTGCGTCATGGCCGGGCTTGTTCCGGCCATCCACGGGCCTCCGAGTTTGAAGGCGTGGATGCCCGGGACAAGCCCGGGCATGACGGAAGAGAAACGGTGACGTTCGCGCTATCCCTTCGCGACCCGCCGGCAATGCTCCCATGCGGCGGCAATAAGGTTCTCGCTTGCTTCAGGCGTCCGGAAGGCGGAATGGGCTGAGAGCGTCACGTTCGGCAGTTTTGTCAGCGGATGATCCGCCGGCAGCGGTTCGATGTTGAAGACGTCGAGCCCCGCGTGGCGGATATGGCCCGACTTCAGCGCGTCGATCATGGCGGGCTCGTCGACGAGGGCACCGCGGGCGGTGTTGATGAGGATGACACCCGGCCGCATCGCGGCGATGCGCTCTCGCGAGAGGAAGCCGCGAGTCTCGTCATTGAGCAAGAGATGCAGCGAGACCACGTGGCTGTCCGCGAGCAATCTCTCCAGCGAAACGAACTCGACGCCTGCATGGCTTTTCGGTGTCCGGTTCCAGGCGGTCACGCGCATGCCGGAGCCGGACGCGATGCGCGCGACTTCCGCGGCGATGCCGCCAAAGCCAATCAGTCCCAGCGTCTTGCCGGTGAGCTGCATGCCGTCCTCGCGCAGCCATTGGCCTGCGCGCATCTCGCGGTCCATCAGCGCGATCACGCGGGCGGACGCCCACATCAGCGCGATGGTGCATTCGGCGACCGCCGTGTCGCCATAGCCCTTGATCAGATGCACTGATATGCCGAGCTCGGCGAGCTCTTCCGGATTCATATAGCTGCGCGCCCCGGTGCCGAGAAACACGACATGCTTCAGCCCGGTGCATTTCCTCGCGATCTCGGTTGGCAGCGGCGTGTGGTCGACCACGGCGATTTCGGCGCCGTCGAGCACTTGCGGCCATTCGTCCGGCGTCAAATCGGGGTTGCGGTTGATCCGCACCTTGGGATCGCCGGGCTGCTGCAGCCGCTCGAAGATGACGGCCAGCGATTCGTTGGCATCGACAAAGACTCCGCGCACGATGGTTCTCCGCTGCTCGATGATTGAGGTCAGGAAGCAACGCCGCTGAGCGCAAGCACCGTGTGCAGCAGCACATTGGCGCCTGCGGCGCAATCGGCCTGCGTTGCGTCCTCCAGCTCGTTGTGGCTGATGCCGTCCTTGCACGGCACGAACACCATGGCGGTCGGAATCCTGGTGTTGAGATTGCAAGCGTCGTGACCGGCACCGGAGGTGATACGGCGATTGGAATAGCCGAGCGAATTGGCGGCATGCTCCACGGCGTCGACGAGCTTCGCGTCGAAATGGGTCGGCGGCTTGCGCCAGATCAGCTCGAGGCCGACTTCGACCTTGCGCTTTTGGGCGATCTCGGCCACAGCCGCGCGAAAATCGCGGTCGAGCGCGTTCATGATCGCATCATCCGAGCTGCGCAGGTCGGCGGTGAAGGCGATCTCGCCCGGGATCACATTGCGCGAGGGCTTTGCGATTACCGCCTCGCCGATGGTGCCGACGGCTTTGGGGCCATGCTTTTTCGCGATGGCCTCCACGGCAAGCACGATTTCCGATAGCGTCGCGAGCGCATCGCGCCGCAGCGGCATCGGCGTCGAGCCGGCATGGCTCTCGAAGCCGGTGATCTTGCCATCATACCACAGCACCCCCTGACCGGAATCGACGACGCCGATGGTTTTGTTCTCCGCTTCCAGGATCGGGCCCTGCTCGATATGCAGCTCGACGAAGCTGCCCAGCTTCTGGCCGCCGACCGGGAGGTCGCCGCGGTAGCCGATGCGATCGAGCGCTTCTGCCACGGTGGTGCCCTCGGCATCCTTGCGCGACAGAATATCGTCGGTCGTGAAGTCGCCGACATAAGCGGCCGACGCCATCATGGCCGGCGCAAAGCGCGAGCCTTCCTCGTTGGTCCAGTTGATGATGCAGATCGGCGCGTCCGTCTCTATCCCGGCATCGTTGAGCGTGCGCACGACTTCGAGCGCCGCCAATGTGCCGAGAACGCCGTCATATTTGCCTCCCGTGGGCTGGGTATCGAGATGCGAGCCGAGCCCGACCGGAGGTTTGCTCATGTCGCGGCCCTTGCGCAGCGCGAACATCGAGCCGAGCGCGTCGATCCTCACCTCGAGGCCGGCGGCCTCGCATGCCCACGAAACCAGTCGCGCACCTGCTTGTCTTCGGCCGAGAGCGTCAAACGCCGCACGCCGCCCTTGGGGGTGCCGCCGAACTTCGCGGTTTCGTGAATTGTTTCCCACAGGCGGGCGGAATCGATCTGCAGGTTGGTTGCGGCTCGGCTCATGCTGCTTTCCTCTGAACGGCGTTGTTCAAGAGCATGATCGGTTTTCCGAAGAGATCATGCTGAAAGAGAATCTTGAGTGCGATGGCGATCTCAACCAAGTCGCCATTGCACTCAAGCCGTCACATGACTCGGGGCCAGGGCGGCGTCAACCGACATGCCTGCATGCGCGATCTGGCCGGCGAGATCGGCCACGCGCTCGACCGCGACGACGTCAGGAGAGGCGAGCCAGCTTGCCGTGAAGGTCAGGCGCTCCATCTTCAGATCGGTGTTGAGCAATTGCAACCGTCCGTCGGCGAGCTCGCTCTCCACGATCGCCGCCGGAATCACGGCAATGCCGAGCCCCTCGATCGCCATGTGGATCACGGTCGAGAGCGAAGTGCTGGCGTGCAGCCGGATCGGCGGCAGGTCGGGCCGGTTGAACACCGCGCGCACGGCTTCATAGGGTTGGGTCTTCCGCGGGAAGGTGATCAGCGGAAATCGCGCGAGCTCCGCCCGCGTGATCGGGCCGCTGCCAATCCCGAGCGAAGGGCTGGCAAGAAAGCTGATCGGGTAATCGCAGAGGACGCGATTGTGGACACCGGAGCCTGACAGCGGTCCCACCACGAAAGCCAGCTCGATCTCCTGGTTGAGCAGCCGTGCGCTTAAGTTCGGTGTGATATCGACCTCGATTTCCAGGAGCAGGTTCGGGTAGGCGGTGTTGAGACTCTTGATCAGACGCGGCAGCCAGGTGTGCACGATGGTCTCGGCGACACCGAGCCGGAGCACGCCGCGCATGGCGGTGCGCTCGCCGACCTCGGCCAGCATTTCCGAGCGCAGCCCGATCAGCTTTTCGGCGTAAACCATCATCTGCCGGCCGCTCGGGGTGGGCGAGGCGACGCGGTGGTCCCGGTTCAAGAGCTTCACGCCCATTTCGCGTTCGAGCTGGGCGATGCGTTGGGAAATTGCGGGCTGGGTCGTGTTGAGCCGCTGGGCGGCGCCGCGGAAACTGCCGAGTTTGACCACCCACAGAAACGTCTCGATCGACCTGAAATCCAGCATCGGAATCCGCCTAAGATGCTTGCCACGACTGATAAATTCGATTTATCGATCATGATCAAAAACAACGATTAGACTTTATACCACGATTGGGATTGAGTGAGCATGTCGAGATATTAGGCAGGTCGCTCCGATGACTGTTTTTGCGGCAGGGCAGCAATTCCGCGGCGAGGAGAAGATTCTTCCGAGCGTCGAAGCACGACGCGCCTATCGCGCCGGCAAGGACGGCAGCACCGCCGGTGTCGCCAACGGCTACGTGCAGGGCAACCTGGCCATCCTGCCGGAAAAGTTCGCTTCTGCCTTTCATCGCTTCTGCCAGCTCAATCCGAAGCCGTGCCCGATCATCGGCATGTCGGATGTCGGCAATCCCCGCATTCCCGCGCTCGGCGCCGATCTCGACATCCGCACCGATGTACCGCGCTACCGCGTCTGGCGCGACGGCGAGGTGGTCGAGGAGCCGACCGACATCACGGCGCATTGGCGCGACGACCTCGTCGCCTTCGTGCTCGGCTGCTCCTTCTCATTCGAAGAGGCGCTGCTCGCGGAAGGGCTGCCGATCAAGCATATCGAGCGCGATGTGCGCGTGCCGATGTACCGCACCAACATTGCCTGCGCGTCCGCCGGGCCGTTCGCGGGTCCCATGGTGGTCTCGATGCGTCCGTACAAGCCGGCGGATGCGATCCGCGCGGTGCAGATCACCTCGCGCTTTCCGTCTGTGCACGGCGCGCCGGTTCACCTCGGCCATCCGCACCTGATCGGGATCAAGGACATTGCGAAACCCGACTACGGCGATCCGGTGCCGGTCGAAGCGGATGAGATTCCGGTGTTCTGGGCCTGCGGCGTCACGCCGCAAGCGGTGATCGCCGCGGCCAAGGTGCCGTTTGCTATCACGCACGCGCCGGGGCTCATGCTGGTGACGGACTTGCAGAACAGACATCTGGCCGTGCTCTAATGGGCAGGGGACTGCCGTTACTTGAGGCTTTACGGCGGCCGCCAACCGTTACATTTAGCTGCCGCAAAAACCGGGGCATAAACAGGGGATGAAGTGATGAAGATCAGCCGCCGTAATCTGTTGCTTGGGGCCAGTGCAGCCGCCGCGCTCGGCCCGATCGCAGCCCGCGCAGAGGCTTCGGAAGTTGCGATCGGCGTGATCTATCCGTTGTCCGGCTCCAGCGCCCAGATCGGAGTGGACGCGCAGAAGGCCTTCGAGACCGCGGCCGACATCATCAACAAAGACTATGATTTCAAGCTGCCGCTCGCCAAGGGCGAGGGATTGCCGGGCCTCGGCGGCGCCAAGGTCAAGCTGGTGTTCGCCGACCACCAGGCCGATCCGCAGAAGGGCCGCGCCGAAACCGAACGCCTGATCACGCAGGAGAAGGTCTGCGCCATCGTCGGCACATATCAGAGCGCCGTTGCGGTCACCGTCAGCCAGACCTGCGAGCGCTACCAGATTCCGTTCCTGTCGGCCGACAATTCCTCGCCGAGCCTGCATCGCCGCGGCCTGAAATTCTATTTCCGTGCCTCGCCGCATGACGAGATGTTCTCGAAGGCCATGTTCGATTTCTTCGACGACCTGCGCAAGAAGGGCCAGAAGATCGAGACGCTGGCGTTGTTCCACGAAGACACGATTTTCGGAACCGATTCCGCCAACGCGCAGACCAAGCTGGCGAGCGAACGTGGCTACAAGATTGTGGCCGACATCAAATATCGCGCCAATTCGCCGTCGCTGACCGCCGAGGTACAGCAGCTCAAGGCGGCGGACGCCGACGTGCTGATGCCCTCGAGCTACACCACCGATGCCATCCTCCTGGTCAAGACCATGGCCGAACTCGGCTACAAGCCGAAGAACATCATGGCGCAGGATGCCGGCTTCTCCGAAAAGGCGCTATATGATGCCGTCGGCGACAAGCTGGAAGGCGTGATCTCGCGGGGCAGTTTCTCGCTCGACCTCGCCGAGAAGCGGCCGATGGTCGGCCTCATCAACGAGATGTTCAAGGCGCGCTCCGGCAAGGACTTCAACGACTACACTTCGCGCCAGTTCATGGGCCTGATCCTGATGGCGGAGGCGATCAACCGCGCCAAGTCCATCGATGGCGACAAGATCCGGGAAGCGCTGGCGGCGACCGATATGCCGGGCGACGTCACCATCATGCCCTGGAAGCGCGTGAAATATGACGAGATGGGCCAGAACAACGATGCCGATCCGGTGCTGCTGCAGTATCTGGGCGGCAAGTTCGTGACCGTGGCGCCGGCGCAGGTGGCCGTATCCGAGCCTGTCTGGCCGATGCCGGCGAAGTAAACAGCGAGCGAGGCAGGGGGCGTGACCGCCGAAACCATTATTCAAAGCCTCGCCAGCGGCCTGTTGATGGGCTTGCTCTACGGCCTGATCGCCGTAGGGCTCGCCCTCATCTTCGGCCTGATGGACGTGGTGAATTTCGCCCACGGCGAATTCCTCATGATCGCGATGTACGTGACGTTCTTCCTGTTCGCGTACTTCGCGCTCGATCCGCTGCTGTCGGCGCCGCTGGTCGCCGCCGCGCTGTTCGTGTTCGGCGCGGTGGTCTATCTGTTGATAGTGCGCTTTGCGGTGCGGGCGAAGGCCAATGCCGGGATGGTGCAGATCTTCTCGACCTTCGGTCTTGCGATCGTCATGCGCGGCCTGGCGCAGTTCTTCTTCACGCCGGACTATCGCAGCATCAATCACTCCTGGCTCGGCGGCAAGACCGTTTCGGTTGCCGGCATTTTCCTGCCCGAACCGCAGCTCGTCGGCGCGCTGGTGGCGATCGCGGCCTTTGTCGCGCTCTACTTCTTCATCCACCGCACCGATTTCGGCCGCGCACTGGAAGCAACCCGTGAAGACGCGGGCGCCGTGGCACTGGTCGGCATCGACAAGAACCGCGTGTTCGCGCTCGGTTGGGGGCTTGGCGGGGCGCTGGTAGGGCTCGCCGGCGCCATCATGGCGATATTCTTCTATATCTATCCCGATGTCGGCGCCTCCTTTGCGCTGATCGCCTATGTCACGGTGGCGCTCGGCGGTTTCGGCAGCGTGTTCGGCGCGTTCGCCGGCGGCATCCTGGTCGGCCTGGTCGAAGCGACCACCGCATTGCTCCTGCCGCCCTCGCTGAAATCGGTCGGCATCTATGCCGTCTACCTCCTGGTGGTCTTCATTCGGCCGCGCGGCCTGTTCGGGTCGATCTGATGGACAAGGATTTTGCCAGCCGTCGCCGCCGCGAGCTGATCGTCGCCGCCGTGTTGGCGGCGCTTGCTGCCCTTGCGCCGCTGTTTGTCAAGGACGTCTACGTCCAGAACATCATGGTGCTGACCCTGATGTATGCGGCGCTGTCGCAGAGCTGGAACATCTTGTCCGGCTATTGCGGCCAGATATCGCTCGGGCACGCCCTCTATTTCGGCCTTGGCGCCTACACCACGGCGCTGATGTTCATGAAGTTCGGCATCCTGCCGTGGTTCGGCATGCTGTCGGGCGGCGTGTTGTCGGCGCTGATCGCAATGGCGCTCGGCTATCCCTGCTTCCGCCTGCGCGGGCATTATTTCGTCATCGCAACCATCGTGATCGCCGAGATCGCGCTGCTCTTGTTCCAGAACTGGGACTGGGCGGGCGCTGCGCTCGGCATCGACATTCCGATCCGCCGCGATAGCTGGCTCACCTTCCAGTTCACGCGCAGCAAGCTGCCTTACTTCTATTTCGCGCTGGTGCTCGCGGCCATCGCCTGGTTCGTGACCTGGTGGCTGGAGGATTCCAAATGGGGCTATTGGTGGCGCGCGGTGAAGGACAATCCGGAAGCCGCCGAGAGCCTTGGTGTCGTGGTGTTCAATTCCAAGATGGGCGCGGCCGCGGTCTCGGCCTTCCTCACCGCGATCGGCGGCAGCTTCTATGCGCAGTTCGTGTCCTATATCGATCCTGAAAGCGTCATGGGCTTCCAGTTCTCGCTTCTCATGGCCTTGCCCGCCGTGCTCGGCGGCATCGGCACCCTGTGGGGGCCGCTGTTAGGTGCCGTGATCCTGATCCCGCTCACTGAGCTCACGCGCTCTTACATCGGCGGGTCGGGGCGCGGAGTCGATCTCATCGTCTACGGCTCGCTGATCGTGGCGATCTCGCTGGCGCGGCCGCAAGGTCTGGTCAGCCTGTTCTCGCGAGGCAAAAAGGTGCCTGCGCGATGACGGCTCTGCTGGAGACCCGCAACATCACCCAGCGCTTCAGCGGGCTGGTGGCGAACAGCGACGTATCCATTTCGGTCGGGCGCGGCGAGATCGTCGGCCTGATCGGTCCCAACGGCGCCGGCAAGTCGACGCTGTTCAACCTGATCGCCGGCGTGTTCCGGCCGACCGAAGGCTCGATCTGGTTCGACGGCGAGGATGTCACCGCGCTCCCCGCAGCCGAGCGCTGCCAGCGCGGCGTGGGGCGCACCTTCCAGGTGGTCAAGAGTTTCGAGACCATGAGCGTGATCGACAATGTCATTGTCGGCGCGCTGGTGCGCACCACCGTCATGCGCGAGGCGCGGCGCAAGGCGTATGAAGTATTGGAGTTCGCCGGCCTCGCTGCCCGTGCCCACGTGCTCGCCTCCGATCTGGTGCCGGCGGAAAAGCGCAGGCTCGAGGTGGCGCGTGCGCTCGCCACCCAGCCGAAGCTGCTGCTGCTCGACGAAGTCTTGACCGGGCTCACGCCCACGGAGGCCCAGACCGGCGTTGAGCTGGTGCGGCGCGTGCGCGATACCGGCATCACCGTTTTGATGGTTGAACACGTCATGGAAATCGTGATGCCGCTGGTCGACCGCGCCATCGTGCTCGATCTCGGCAAGGTGCTGGTCCAAGGCAAGCCTGTCGACGTCGTCCGCGATCCCAAAGTCATCACCGCCTATCTCGGGGACCGTCATGCTGTCGGTGCGTGAAGTCACCACCGCCTATCAGGGGCTGGTCGCCATCTCTGCCGTCAGCCTCGAGGTGGAGCAGGGCGAGATCGTTTGCGTCGCGGGTGCGAACGGTGCCGGCAAGTCGACTTTGCTCAAATCGATCGCCGGCGCCGAGCGCCCGCGCTCCGGCAGCGTCAGCTTCGACGGCAACCGGATCGATGGGCTGGCGCAGCATCTGATCACGGCGCGCGGTATCGCCTATGTGCCGGAAAACCGGCGGCTGTTTCCGCGCCTGTCGGTGCGCGACAATCTGCGGCTCGGCAGCTATCTCTATCGCTCCCAAAGCGATCGCGAGGGGCCGCTGGATCTGGTGTTCAAGCTGTTTCCGCGGCTATCCGAGCGGCTGGAGCAGCGGGCCGAGACGCTCTCCGGCGGCGAGCAGCAGATGCTGGCGATCGGTCGCGCGCTGATGACGCGCCCGCGGCTTTTGATGCTGGACGAGCCCTCGCAGGGCATCATGCCGAAACTGGTGGACGAGATCTTCGCCGCGGTGAAACGGATCCGCGACGCCGGCATGACCGTGCTGATCGTCGAGCAGCGCATGGCCGAGTGTCTCGAAATCGCCGACCGCGCCTACATCCTGCAGACCGGCCGTGTGCTGATGCAGGGACCTGCGGCCGAGATCAAGACCAATCCCGACGTGCGCAAGGCGTATCTGGGGCTGTAATTTCTCGGCACCGTCATTCCGGGGCGCCTCGAAGAGGCGAGCCCGGAATCTCGAGATTCTCAGGTGCGCAATTGCGCACCATAGTTCGATGCTTCGGATCGCCCGGAATGACGTGCCTGGCACGGACGGCCAGGGCCTAATGCCCGTGCTCCGGCAATGTCAGCCCGAACGTCTTGACAAGATCCGCAATCTGCTCCGGCGACAAATAGCGCGGGTTCAGGCCCCGCAACAGCAGATAGAGTTTTGCGGTCTCTTCCAGCTCCTCAGTGGCAAATACCGCGGCTTCCAGCGTGTCGCCCGCGACCACCGGGCCGTGATTGGCGAGCAGCACTGAGGAATATTGTCCGGCGAGGCCCTTGATCGCGTCGGCCACCGCCGGATCGCCGGGCCGGTAATAGGGCACGAGCGCGGTCGCCCCGCAGCGCATCAGGTAATAGGCCGTCATGGGCGGCAGCGCGGCGCGCGGATCGATCTCCGGCAGCATCGAGAGCGCCACCGAATGGGTCGAGTGCAGATGGACCACGGCCCGTGCCGCGCCGCGGGTCTGATACAGCGCGCTGTGCAGCGGCACTTCCTTGGTCGGCGCATCGCCCGAGAGCGATTTTCCGTTCGCATCAAGCCGGGACAGCCGCGCCGGATCGAGAAAACCGAGCGAGGCATTGGTCGGCGTCACCAGATAGCCGCCATCGTCCAACTTCACGCTGATATTACCGGAGGAACCCGGCGTCAGCCCGCGCTCGAACAGCGAGCGCCCGAAGCGGCAGATGTCCTCGCGGATCTTTGTTTCGCTTTTTGTTTCGCTCATGGCGGCCATCCCTTATTCCGCCTTGTCTCACGCTTTGGCAGCACGGCCAAGCCGTGATAGGCAGAGGCAAAGCTCAATAAACGGAAACGCAAAGGGAAGTTGCCGCATGCCGCAATCCGACAAACCGAAAATGGCCGTGATCGGGCTCGGCTCGATGGGCTTCGGGATGGCGACCTCGCTCAAGCGGGCCGGCTTCGAGGTCGCCGGCTGCGATGTCGCGGCCGAGAGCGTGGCGCGGTTCGTCAAGGAGGGCGGAAAGGGGGCCAAGACACCGGCCGAGGCCGCCAAGAGCGCCGATATCGTGGTGAGCGTGGTTGTCAATGCGGCGCAGACCGAAGCCATCCTGTTTGGCGAAAGCGGCGTCGCCGAGACCTTGGGCAAGGATGCGGTGTTCATCTCCTCCGCCACCATGGATCCCGACATCGCGCGCCGGCTCGCCAGGCAATTGGAGGCAACGGGGCGGCATTATCTCGATGCGCCGATTTCGGGTGGGGCGCAGCGTGCCGCCCAGGGCGAACTCACCGTGCTGGCCTCCGGCAGTCCCGCCGCCTTCGCCAAGGCGCGACCCGCGCTGGATGCGATGGCGGCAAAGGTCTACGAGCTCGGCGATGCGGCCGGCCAGGGCGCCGCCTTCAAGATGATCAACCAGCTCTTGGCCGGCGTGCATATTGCGGCGGCCTCCGAGGCCGTGGCCTTTGCCGCCAAGCAGGGCCTCGACATCCGCAAGGTCTATGAGGTGATCACGGCCTCCGCCGGCAATTCCTGGATGTTCGAGAACCGGATGCCGCATGTGCTGGACGGCGATTACGCCCCGCGCAGCGCGGTGGAGATCTTTGTCAAGGACCTCGGCATCATCCAGGACATGGCGCGCTCGGCGCGCTTTCCGGTGCCCGTCGCGGCCGCGGCGCTGCAGATGTTCCTGATGACATCGGCGTCCGGTATGGGCCGCGACGATGATGCCTCCGTGGCGCGGATGTATGCCAAGATTAGTGGCGCCAAGCTGCCTGGTGAGCCGAGCTAGGACGAGAGAGAAGAGGTCAGCCAATGCCCCGTTTCGCCGCCAATCTTACCATGATGTTCAACGAGGTGCCGTTTCTCGATCGCTTCGAGGCGGCAGCCAAATGCGGCTTCACCGCAGTCGAATTCCTGTTTCCTTACGAATATCCCGCCGAGGACGTCGGCGAGCGGCTGCGCCGCAACGGCCTGACCCAGGCGTTGTTCAACCTGCCGCCCGGCAATTGGGATGCCGGCGAAAAGGGCTTTGCGGCGCTGCCCGACCGTTTCGCCGATCTGCAGCAGAGCCTTCAGATGGCGCTGCCCTACGTCAAGGCGACCGGCGTCAAGCGGCTGCATCTGATGGCCGGGATCGCCGATCGCAAGGATGCGAATGCAGTTGCGGCGTTCCGCAGATCAGTCATTTGGGCGGCGGAGTTTTTCCAGCCGCATGGGCTGGATGTGGTGATCGAGCCGATCAACCCGCGCAATGTGCCCGGCTATTTCCTCAACGACTTCGCCTTCGCGCGCGACCTGATCGGCGAGCTTGCCATTCCCAACCTCAAACTTCAGTTCGACATCTATCACTGCCAGATCATTCATGGCGACGTCACCATGCGGCTGCGCGAGACGATGCCGATCATCGGCCACATCCAGATCGCCAGCATTCCTTCCCGTCACGAGCCCGACGGTGAGGAGTTGAACTATCCGTTCCTGTTCGCGGAACTCGACCGGCTCGGCTATGCCGGCTTTGTCGGCTGCGAATATAATCCGCGCGGCAAGACCGCCGATGGTCTCGCCTGGTTCAAGCCCTATGCTGGAGTAAAGCCGTGACGTTAAAGCTCGGCTGTATCGCCGACGACTATACCGGCGCATCCGATCTCGCCAACACGCTGACGCGCGCGGGCCTGCGCACGGTGCAGACCATCGGCGTGCCCTCTGACGATCTCGCACTGCCGCAGATCGATGCGGTGGTGGTGTCGCTGAAAAGCCGCTCCATCGAGGCCTCCCTTGCGGTCGCCCGCTCGCGCGAGGCGGAAAAATGGCTGCGCGGGCGCGGCGCCCGCCACGTGCTGTTCAAGATCTGCTCGACCTTCGATTCGACCGACAAGGGCAATATCGGCCCGGTGATGGATGCGCTGCGCGACGATTGCGGCGAGAAGCTCGTGCTGGTGACGCCCGCTTTTCCGGAAACCGGCCGCACCGTCTACCAGGGCAACCTGTTCGTGGGATCGGTGCCGCTGAACGAGAGCCCGCTCAAGGATCATCCCCTCAACCCGATGCACGATTCCAACCTGGTGCGGGTGCTGGCCCGCCAGAGCAAGACCAGGATCGGGCTGATCGAGTTCGCCACCGTGACGCGCGGAGTGGACGCGGTGCGCGCGCGCGTTGCCGCGCTTGCGGCGGACGGATTTGGGGCCGCGATTATCGATGCGGTGTTTGACCGCGATCTCGAGACCATCGGCACCGTCGCGCTCGATCATCGCCTGTCGGTCGGTGCCTCCGGGATCGGACTAGGTCTGGCGCGGGCGCTGGTTGCCGCAAGCGGCCGGCAAAATGCCTCCCATGCCGACGCCATGGCGGCGGTCGGCGGGCCGGCGGCGTGTCTGGCCGGCAGTTGCTCGCAGGCAACCCTCGGCCAGATCGCGAAAGCTGAAGCGATCATGCCGGTGCTGCATCTTGATCCCGAGCAGGCGGTGAAAGGCAAGGACGAGGCCCGGCGGGCGCTGGCCTGGGCCGGCGAGCGGCTCGCCAAAGGCCCGTTCCTGATCGCGAGTAGCGCAACGCCTGATCGAGTAGCCGCGCTGCAGGCACGTTACGGTCGCGATGCCGCGGGCCATGCCATCGAGGAAGCCATGGCGGACATCGCCGAAGGACTGGTGCAAGCCGGCGTTCGTCGCCTGGTGGTCGCCGGCGGCGAAACGTCGGGCGCGGTGGTCGACCGCTTGCGTATACCAGGCTTCCTCGTCGGCGACGAAATTGCGGCCGGCGTGCCTGTTTTGCGCGCAGTCGGCACCAAGGAAGGCGCCATGCTGCTTGCCTTGAAGTCAGGCAATTTCGGCGGACCTGAATTTTTCGCCGACGCGCTTAGGCTCATGCGCTGAGCGCACGGGAATTTAGTCCTTAATTCATTTCTTTAGCTTTTCAGTAGTCATACGGAGCACGCCGTTTACCCAAAGTGAAGGGCGCCTCGGCTCTGATGGGCAGGCATTTGCCGAGTCTGCCGTTTTTAAGCATCACAATTGGCCGCGCAGCGCGGCCAAAAACGAGAGAATTAGATCATGCTCGCCAAGTACTCGATCCGCGCGAAGATCATTGCGGTCGTCGCGTTCCTGCTCGTCGCGATGACCGGCATGGGACTGCTTGCGGTCCATAGCATGAGGTCGATCAACGCCAACACCGTCGACATCACGACCAATTGGCTGCCGAGCGTCCGCGTTCTGGGCGAGCTGCGCGCCGGCGTCGTCACCTACCGCACCGTCATTCGCGAGCATATGCTGGGCGAGACGCCGGAAGAGAAGGCCTCGGTTGAAAAAGTGCTTGCAGGCGTCGTCGAGAACAACACCAAGCTCCGCAGGGCGTACGAGCCCATGATTACCTCGCCGGAGGAGCGCGCGCTCTACAATGACTGGTCGGCAAACTGGGAAAAATACAAGAAAGCCACCGAAGAGGTGCTGGCGCTGTCGCGCAAGGATACCGGCAAACTCCCGCATGAGGCCCACGAGCTCAACGCCAAGACGGTCAACAAGATTGGCATGGAGGCCGACGAGATCCTGAAGAACGACATCAATCTCAACAACACCGGCGCCGACAAGGCGGCGGCTGATGCCACGGCCAACTACGCTTCGGCTTTCGCCATCCTGGCCGTGATCCTGGTCGCCGCCATTGTCCTCGGCATCGCCGTCAGCGTCTATCTGATCCGCGACGTTTCCAGCGGCATCGCCTCGATCGTCACGCCGATGCAGGCGCTCGGCAACGGCGACCTCTCGGTCGAGATTCCGCACCGTGGCGAGAAGACCGAGATCGGGCAGATGGCCGATGTGTTGCAGGTCTTCAAGGAGGCCCTGATCGCCAAGAAAGCTGCCGACGAGGCCGCCGCCCACGACGCGGAAGCCAAGATCGAGCGCGGCCGCCGCGTCGACAACATCACCCGCGAATTCGAGGCGATGATCGGCGAGATCGTCAACACCGTGTCCTCGGCTTCCTCTCAGCTCGAATCGTCCGCCGGCAAGCTCTCGGCCACCGCCGAGCGCTCGCAGCAGCTCGCCACCGCCGTTGCCTCCGCTTCGGAGGAAGCTTCCACCAACGTCCAGTCGGTGGCCTCAGCGACCGAAGAAATGGCGTCCTCCGTCACCGAGATCAGCCGCCAGGTGCAGGAATCGGCCCGCATGGCCGGCGATGCCGTCGGCCAGGCCCGCACCACCACTGAGCGCGTCAGCGAACTCTCCAAGGCCGCGACCCGCATCGGCGACGTGGTCGAGCTGATCAACACCATTGCCGGCCAGACCAACCTGTTGGCGCTCAATGCCACGATCGAGGCTGCCCGCGCCGGCGAGGCCGGTCGCGGCTTCGCGGTCGTCGCCTCCGAGGTCAAGGCGCTGGCCGAGCAGACCGCGAAAGCCACCGGCGAGATCGGTCAGCAGATCTCGGGCATCCAGGCGGCCACGCAGGAATCGGTGAACGCGATCAAGGAAATCTCGGGTACCATCGAAAAGCTGTCCGAAATCTCCTCGACCATCGCGGCTGCCGTGGAAGAGCAGGGCGCGGCCACGCAGGAGATCGCCCGCAACGTGCAGCAGGCCGCGCAGGGGACGCAGCAGGTCTCGTCCAACATCGCCGATGTCGAGCGCGGCGCCAGCGAGACCGGATCGGCCTCCTCGCAGGTGCTCTCGGCCGCCCAAATGTTGTCGGGCGATTCCAGCCGCCTGAAGAACGAGGTCTCGAAGTTCCTGACCTCGGTGCGGGCGGCCTGAGCAACCCGCCGGAGCAATTTGGACGGGCCCGTCGTGAAGCGGGCCCGTTTCCTTTTGGCCGGTCATTGGGGGCGCCTCCGCCAGATATCGCGGAAGCGAATGCGGCCATTACGCGCAGGCCTTAGCTAACCGGCCGCGGTTGAGGTAAATCAATCCCCTGCGGTTCGGGGGCGCAGGTTCCGCGCGGTCCCGCCTCACCTGGAAAGCGCCTATCCTATGATCGCAATCGTCCGCATCGCCCTGAGCCGGCCATACACTTTCGTCGTGCTCGCGTTGCTGCTCCTGATCATCGGGCCGCTCGCGGCGCTGCGCACGCCGACCGACATCTTCCCCGACATCCGTATCCCCGTGATCGGCGTGGTCTGGCAGTATACCGGCCTGCCGCCTGACCAGATGGCCGGCCGCATCACCACCCCGTTCCAGCGGGCGCTGACGACCACCGTCAACGACATCGAGCACATCGTCGCCAATTCCTATAACGGCGTCGGCATCATCAAGATCTTCTTCCAGCCGAACGTCGACATCCGCACCGCCAACGCGCAGGTCACCGCGATCTCGCAGACGCTTCTGAAGCAGATGCCGCCGGGCGCCACCCCGCCCTTGATCCTGAACTACAGCGCCTCCACCGTTCCGATCATCCAGGTGGCGCTGTCCGGCGATGGCCTGACCGAACAGAACCTCGCCGATATCGGCATCAACCAGCTCCGTACGCCGCTGGTCACGGTGCCCGGCGCCGCTATTCCCTATCCGTTCGGCGGCAAGCAGCGCCAGGTGCAGATCGACCTCAACCCGACGGCGCTGCAGGCCCGCGGCCTCTCCGGCCAGGACGTTGCCAATGCGCTCGCTGCCCAAAATCTGATCACCCCGGTCGGCACGCAGAAGATCGGCGGGTTCGAATACAACATCCAGCTCAACAACTCGCCCTTGAAGATGGAGGAGCTCGGCGACCTGCCGATCAAAGCGGTGAACGGCGCCATGGTCTATGTGCGCGATGTCGCGAGCGTCCGTGACGGCAATCCGCCCCAGACCAACATCGTCCACGTCAACGGCAACCGCTCCGTGCTGATGATGGTGCTGAAGGCCGGCTACACCTCGACGCTGGATATCATCGCCGGCATCAAGCAGAAGGTGATCGACGTCCGCGATCAGTTGCCCGATGCGCTCAAGATCGGCTTCATCGGCGACCAGTCGGTGTTCGTGCGCAGCGCGGTCACGGGCGTGGCCTTTGAAGGCGTGATCGCGGCGCTTTTGACCAGCGTGATGATCCTGTTGTTCCTGGGAAGCTGGCGCTCGACCATCATCATCGCCGTGTCGATCCCGCTCTCGGTGCTCGGCGCGATCATTCTGCTGTCGGCGATCGGCGAGACGCTGAACATCATGACGCTGGGCGGCCTGGCGCTCGCCGTCGGCATCCTCGTCGACGACGCCACCGTCACCATCGAGAACATCAACTGGCACCTGGAGCAGGGCAAGGACGTCGAGCCCGCGATCATGGACGGCGCGCGCCAGATCGTGACGCCGGCCTTCGTCTCGCTGCTCTGCATCTGCATCGTGTTCGTGCCGATGTTCTTCCTGACCGGCGTCGCCCGCTTCCTGTTCGTGCCGATGGCCGAAGCGGTGATGTTCGCGATGATGTGGTCGTTCATCCTGTCGCGCACGCTGGTGCCGACCATGGCGAAGTATCTCTTGCACAAGCACGAGCATCACGACGGCGAGCCGCCACGTTCGCGCAATCCGCTGGTGCTGTTCCAGCGCGGCTTCGAGGCGCGCTTCGAGCGCATCCGCACGGGCTATCGTGGCCTGTTGACGCTCGCCATGCAGCACCGGCCGATCTTCCTTACCGGCTTCCTGGGCTTCGTCGGGCTGTCGTTCCTCTTGGCGCCGTATCTCGGCCGCAACTTCTTTCCGGCCGTCGATTCCGGCTCGATCCTCATGCACGTCCGCACCCAGATCGGCACCCGCATCGAGGAAAGCGCCGGCCAGTTCGCGGAGGTGCAGAAGGCGATCCGCAAGATCATTCCGCCGAGCGAGATCGAAACGCTGGCCGACAATATCGGCATGCCGATCTCCGGCATCAACATGACCTATAACAACACCGGCGTGATCGGCCCGCAGGACGGCGACATCCAGATCAAGCTGAAAGAGGGACACCGGCCGACAGACGAATATGTCCGGATCATGCGCGAGCAGTTGCCGCGGCAGTTTCCGGGCATGACGTTCGCGTTCCTTCCTGCCGATATCGTCAGCCAGATCCTCAATTTCGGCGCGCCGGCGCCGATCGATCTGCAGATCCGCGGCGCCAACCTCGACGCCAACTTCGTCTATGCCAACAAGCTGCTCAGCCGCATCCGCCATATCCCCGGCATCGCGGACGCGCGCATCCAGCAGTCGCCTGATAATCCGACCTTCAACATCGATGTCGACCGCACCCGAGCGCAATATGTCGGCCTTACCGAGCGCGACGTCACCAACAGCCTCGTGGTCAATCTTGCCGGCTCCTCGCAGGTCGCGCCGACCTACTATCTGAATCCCGACAACGGCGTGTCCTATTCAATCGTGATGCAGACGCCGCAATTCCAGATCGACTCGCTGAGTGCGCTCGAGACCTTGCCGATCACGGCGGCCTCGACGTCCACGCCGCCGATCCTCGGCGGCATCGCCGACATCAAGCGCTCGACCTCGAGCGCGGTGGTCTCGCAATACGACATCCAGTCGATGGTGCAGATCTTCGCGACATCGCAGGGGCGCGACCTCGGCGCGATCGCGGCCGACGTGCAGGCCGTGATCGCCGACACCGCCAAGGAGGTGCCGAAGGGGTCTTCCGTGGTGCTGCTCGGCCAGGTGCAGACCATGAACAGTGCCTTTGCCGGCCTGTTGTTCGGGTTGCTCGCCGCCGTCGTGCTGATCTACCTGCTGATCGTCGTGAATTTCCAGTCCTGGTCTGATCCCTTCGTGATCATCACCGCGCTGCCGTCGGCGCTCGCCGGCATCATCTGGATGCTGTTCACGTCCAACACCACGCTGTCCGTCCCGGCGCTGACCGGTGCCATCATGTGCATGGGGGTTGCCACCGCCAACAGCGTGCTGGTGATCAGCTTTGCGCGTGAACGCTACGAGGAGCTTGGCGATCCGATCTAGGCGGCAATCGAGGCCGGCTTCGTGCGCTTTCGTCCCGTCTTGATGACGGCGCTCGCCATGATCATCGGAATGACGCCGATGGCGCTGAGTCTGGGCGAGGGGGGCGAGCAGAACGCCCCGCTCGGGCGGGCCGTCATCGGCGGGCTGATCTTCGCCACCATGGCGACGCTGATGTTTGTTCCCGTGGTCTTTAGTATGGTACACAAGAAACAAGGCGCCAAAGCCGCCGCCGCATTGGAGACGCTGCATGCCCACTGAACAGACCACGCCGGTGTCGCGCCGGAAGTTGGGCATTTTCGCAGGTCTCGCCGGATTAGCCGCCGTTCTGGTGGTGGTGACCGGCATCAGGGCGCGTGAAGACAGCGCCGCAAAATTGCGTGAATGGACCGATGATCAGGCCATTCCAACCGTGGCCGTGGTGCAGCCGAACGCGAAGGCGCTGAGCGCGACGATCGACCTCCCGGGGCGGCTAGAAGCCTATTCACGCGCTCCCATCTTCGCCCGCGTCAGCGGCTACCTCAAAAGCTGGAGCGCCGACATCGGCGCCAAGGTAAAGGCGGGGCAGGTGATCGCCGAGATCGAGGCGCCCGATCTCGATCAGCAGTTGCTGCAGGCGCGCGCCGATCTCGCCAGCCAAGAGGCCAGCGCGAAATTGTCGGAGGCGACGCTGAACCGCCGCAAGACGCTGCTCGCCTCGAATTTCGTCTCGATGCAGGAAATCGACGAGCGCACCGCCGATCTCTCCAACAAGATCGCCGCGGTCAAGGCAGCCCAGGCCAATGTCGAGCGACTTGAAGTGCTGGCCGGCTACAAGAAGATTACCGCGCCCTTCGATGGCATCGTCACCGCGCGCGACACCGACGTCGGCGCACTGATCAATGCCGGTGGCGGTGGGGGGCTGCCGATGTTCGTGATATCGGACGTCTCAAAGCTCAGGCTCTATGTGAACGTGCCGCAGAACTACGTGCCGGCGATCAAGATCGGCGCGAAAGCCGTGGTGACCGTGCCGGAATATCCGAACCGGACATTCCCGGCGACCGTCGAGGCCTCCGCGCAGGCCGTCGATGTCAACTCCGGCACCACGCGGATGCAGCTCGGCATCGACAATGCGAACGGCGAATTGATGCCGGGCGGCTATGCCAGCGTCCGGCTGAGCCTGCAGCGCGACAGCATGCCGCTGCACATTCCGGCGAGCGCGTTGATCTTCGACCAGAAGGGCTTGCGCGTGGCCACCGTCGGCGTCGGCGACAAGGTGCGGTTCAAGACTGTGACCATCGCGCGCGACCTCGGCCGCGATATCGAGATCGGCTCGGGCCTGTCGACGGAAGATCGCGTCATCGTCGCCCCGCCCGACGGCGTCGCCGAAGGCGACCAGGTCCACATCGCCGGCGGCGCGGCGCCCATCGGCAAGCCCGCGAAGGTGTCCGAACGGCAGGATGTGAAGGGGTAGGGTTCTCCACCTCGCCCCGCTTGCGGGGAGAAGGGGGTGGCAGCGTCACCCGACCCGCCACTCCGGCACGCCGTCGTCGGCCATGGCGATCTCGCCACGCGAGCCCACCGGACTGTGCTCCATATTGGTGAGATGCTTAAGCGTCACGTCATCGCTTGCTGCCACGCGCGCCAGCGTGCGCGCATCCGCCTCTGTCCGCAGCATGACCGCGCCATGCTCGACCTCGCCGTTGCGGCCATAGAGCACGGTGAAGCTTTCGACGGCTCCCTGACCGGACGCCTCAGTGACGAACGCCGGCGCGGCGCGCTTGTTCTTATCCGCCGCGGCCTGCACGCTGGTCTCCTGCGCGAGCGGCATGCGCGGCGACTCGCGCGACAGCACCAGCGCGTGGTGCTTGGTCACGAAGCCGCCCTGGCCGTAGAGCAGCCCGAGCTTTCCGCCCTCGCGCAACTTACGCACCATCGCGCAGGTCGCATGGGTCATATAGGTGTTGAGCGGTGCGCCAAAGAAAGTGAGCCCGCCGGTCACGGTCGGCTCGACGTCGGGTCCGAGCTTGAGCGTGCGCCGCGCCATCTTGGGCACGCAGGGAAAGCAGCTATAGAGCTCGATGGCATCGAAGGCCCGGCCATCGCCGCCGGCGAGATCCATCACGGCGTTGAGCACCGCGTTCTGCGCATGGCTTTCGTAGAACTGGTCGCGCATGAGATAGTCGCGCGGCTCTTCGGCGAAAGCGCCGCCGACGGGATAGACCAGGCGTTCCTCAGCAATGCCGGCCTCGCGCGCCTTGGCGAGGCTGGTCAGCAGCACCGCCGCGCCCATGTTCACGGTCGGATTGGCGACCATCAGCTTGGTATAGGGCCAGGCGATCAGCCGGTTGTCCGGCGAGGGCGTGGTGATCTCTTCCGGCGCAAAATGCCGCTTCAGCCAGGCATTCGGGTTGATCGCGGCGGCCGCCGAATAACGCGACCATAGCTCGCCCGATTCCGCAAGCGCGGCGCGCGGTGTTTGCCCCCAATGCGCACTGCTGGCCACCTCGTAAAAGGGATAGACGCTCACGGGGCGGAATACGCCGAGCTTCACCGCAAGCGGCTTCTGGAACGCCGCGCCGCGCTTCGGCTCCGGTGCATCATGCGCAAACGGGCTCCAGGGCAGGGCGACCCCGGCGCGCTCGGCTTTCGTCGCGCTCGATTGTGCCTCGGCGCCGCACACCGCGGCGACGCTGCACTCGCCGCGCGCAATGCGCTGCGCCGCCTCGTGCAGATAGCGGATCGGGCTCTCGCCGCCGACCGGGCCGTAATAGCAGTGCGCCGGATTGATGTTCAGGCGCCGCGCGAGCAGTTTCTCCGGGTCGTGATAGCGCCAACTCAGGAAGTTCACGACGTCGAGCGATTGCACCTCGTGCAGCAATTTCGCGCCCGAGTCCGCCTCGGCGCGCCTAAGCGCCTGCTCCAGCAGCGCGAGCGGATCGAGGCCTTGACTGATTTCTTTGGGCCGGTCGACGATCTCGCCGATGCCGACGATGACGGGAATGCGTTCTGAGGGGAGGGGGCTGCTCATCGAACTTCCGAAACGACGCTGTTGTTCTTGCCGTACTCTTTCCTTCTGACATTGCGAGCGAAGCGAAGCAATCCAGAAGCGATCCGCGGAGATAGTCTGGATTGCTTCGTCGCGGAGCCTGGCATCGGGCGCGCGTTCGCGCCACCCATTGGCTCCTCGCAATGACGGCGGCGACTACTCCGCAACGAGCGCATTCATATGCTCGATCGCTTCGAGAAAATCTTCCTTGAATTCCTGCACCACGGCACCCGCCGATTTCACGCTGTCGATCAGCCCGACGCCCTGGCCGACAAAATAACTGACGAGATCGCGTGCTTTCACGTTGCCTGCGGCTGCGGCGCGGTCGATCGAATTGAAGGCATCGCGGCTGATGATGCTTTGCAGCGGCATCGGCAGCGCGCCGGGGCTGTTCTCGCCGCGGTCCCACGCATCGGTCCACACCGAGCGGAGTTGCCGTGCCGGTTTTCCCGTGCGCCCCTTGGAGCGGACCGCGTCGCGCGAGGAGGCCGCGATCATCTTCTCGCGGAAAATTTCGGTGGTCTCGGATTCCACCGTCGCCAGCCACACCGAGCCGGTCCACACCCCCGCCGCACCCATCGCCATGCACGCCGCCATCTGCCGGCCCGTCATGATGCCGCCGGCGGCGAGCACCGGCACGTCGCGGATGTTTTTGATCGCCTTGATCACCTCCGGCACCAGCACCATGGTGGACACCTCGCCGCAATGGCCGCCGGCTTCCGTGCCTTGCACCACCAGAATGTCGACGCCGGCCGCGACCTGACGCAGCGCGTGTTCCTTGGCGCCGACCAGCGCGGCCACCGGCACGCCGTGCTTCCTGCCCATCTCGATCATCTCCTTCGGCGGCAGGCCGAGCGCGTTCGCGATCAGGCGGATCGGATGGCGGAACGAGACCTCAAGAAGCTGCAAGGCCGTATCCGCATCGAAGGGCTGTGGCTGATTGTCGGCAACATTGGTGGTGGCGAGCTCGATGCCGTATGTCCGCAGGAGGTCGCGCGTGAAGTCGCGATGCGCCTGCGGTATGCGCGCCTCCAGACTCTTCCATGTCACCTGCTTCTCGCCCGCGGTCGAGACGTTTTCCGGGATCAGCACGTCGACGCCATACGGTTTGCCGTCGACATGCTCGTCGATCCACTTGAGTTCCTGCTCGATCGATTCAGGCGAGTGCACGGTCGCGCCGAGCACGCCAAACCCGCCGGCACGACTGACGGCGGCCACCACATCGCGGCAATGGCTGAAGGCGACGAGCGGAAACTCGATGCCCAGCATCTCGCAGATCGGCGATTTCATCGGCGTTCACTCCATCGCGGCGGGTTCGGTCTGCTCGTATTGTTTTGAAGATGACGCGAGACGCTAGCGCATCGCACGCCTCGACGCCAAGCGGGTTTCGCGCACCGGACTTGCGTGTAGACGCTACCCCTGGGCGGCAGTGCCGCACGCGTTCCGCCCAGCAAAATATTTTGCCGCGCTGGGCGAGGATCTGTCACGTCGTGTTGCCTCTTGCGCTTTCGCACGGACGTGGAATCCTCCGCTCAACAAGAACGAATTCCGAGGAGCGCGCCCTTCATGTCTGCATTGCCATCGATCTCTCCCGAAGGCCGGAAAACCTACGACGTTGTGGTGGTCGGCGCCGGCTTTGCTGGCATGTACATGCTGTACCGGCTGCGCGGCGCCGGCTTTTCAGTGCGCGTCTACGAGCAGGGCGGGGGCGTCGGCGGCACCTGGTATTGGAACCGCTATCCGGGCGCACGCTGCGACGTCGAGAGCATGCAATACTCCTATTCCTTCTCTGAGGAGCTGCAGCGGGAATGGGACTGGAGCGAACGCTACGCGCCGCAGCCGGAGATATTGAAATACGCCAATCATGTCGCCGACCGCTTCAACCTGCGGCGCGACATTCAGTTCAACACCCGCGTGGATCGCGCGGTGTTCGATGAAACTGCGAACACTTGGACAGTGACCACGTCCGACGGCAACACGATGATCGCAAGCTTCGTCGTGCTCGCCACCGGCTGCCTTTCCAATGCGCGCAGGCCCGACATCAAAGGCCTCGAAAGCTTCAAAGGTCCCGTCTATCACACCGGCAATTGGCCGCATGAAGTGGTGGATTTCACCGGCTTGCGCGTCGGCGTGATCGGCACAGGATCCTCCGGCATCCAGTCGGTACCTGTGATCGCCGGGCAGGCCAGGCATCTGACCGTATTTCAGCGCACGGCGAATTTTTCGATTCCAGCACGTAACGCGCCGCTGACGGATCAGGAGCGGCAGGCATTCCGGCAGAACTATCCGCAGATCCGGCGCTTCGCACGCGAAGTCGCGCGCAATGGCATCTATACCGATCTGCCCGATCGCGGCGCGCTCGACGACGGCGA
Organism: Bradyrhizobium sp. STM 3562; assembly: GCF_045571435.1. Classification (NCBI taxonomy): domain Bacteria; kingdom Pseudomonadati; phylum Pseudomonadota; class Alphaproteobacteria; order Hyphomicrobiales; family Nitrobacteraceae; genus Bradyrhizobium; species Bradyrhizobium sp. STM 3562. The sequence goes on along the minus strand of NZ_CP120694.1, from coordinate 6,437,625 downwards.
CGAACGGCGCCGTGCGAAGTACGAGCAGCGCTGGCAGAAGGGCGGCCTCACATTCATGTATGCCTACAACGATCTCGCGCTGAGCAAGGCCGCCAACGACACCGCCGCCGATTTCGTCCGCGGCAAGATTGCCGAGATCGTCAAAGATCCGGAGACGGCAAGGCTGCTGCAGCCCAATTCGCATCCGATCGGCACCAAACGCATCTGCGTCGATACCGATTACTTTGCGACCTTCAATCGGGACAACGTCGCGCTGGTCGACATCAAGGCCAATCCGATCGAGGAGATCTTGCCGAATGGCCTGCGCACCACGGCCAAAACGTACGAGTTGGATGCGCTGGTGCTGGCGACCGGCTTTGATGCGATGACAGGCTCGGTCGCAAAGATCGACATTCGCGGCCGCAACGGATTAACACTGAACCGGAAATGGGCTGAAGGGCCCAAGACCTATCTCGGGCTGATGAGCACGGGCTTCCCCAATCTCTTCATCATCACCGGTCCGGGTAGCCCATCGGTGCTGTCGAACATGATCGTCTCGATCGAGCAGCATGTCGATTGGATTGCCGATTGTCTCGCTTTCATGCATGCGAAGGGCCTTAGCCTCATGGAGGCGGAGAAAGACGCCGAAGACAAATGGGTGGCGCATGTCAACGAGGTCGCCCACGCGACGCTGTATCCGCAGGCCAATTCCTGGTACATGGGCGCCAACATCCCGGGCAAGCCGCGCATCTTCATGCCCTATATCGGCGGCGTCGGGACCTACCGGCAGATCTGCAACGAGATCGCCGCCAAGGGCTATGAAGGCTTTGCGATGGCGGCGAACGAGCGGGAGCGAGCGGTGGCGGTTATTTCTTAGCGCCGTCATTCGGCGGCGCCGGACTCGCCGGCGACGGTGTCATCGAATGCAGCCCTGGGCGCGAACTCGTCGCGTGGCCGCTCGAACCGGCCATAACGCAGCGCGAGCGTCGGCAAGACCAGGAGATTCAATGCCGTTGACGTCAGCAATCCCCCGAGGATGACGACGGCCATCGGCCCCTGGATCTCGCGGCCGGGATCATTCATGCCGATGGCGAGCGGCAGAATGCCAAGGCCGGTCACGATGGAGGTCATGAGAATGGGCGTGAGCCGGTCCGCCGCCCCCGCGATCGCCGTCTCCAATCCCCACGGTCTGCGCTCGACGTCAACCAGGTGCTCGTAATGCGCAATCATCAGGATGGAATTGCGCAGGCTGATCCCGAAAAGCGTGATGAAGCCGACCATGCCGCCCAGGGTAAGCAGTCCGCCGGTGGCAAAGACGGCGAGCACGCCGCCGACCAGCGCGAAGGGCAGGCTCGCCAGCACCAGGAGCAGGTTGCGCCAGTTCCGCGTGACGACCGAGAGCAACAGGAGGATTCCGACGGTCGCGATCAGTGAATTGACCGCAAGGTCGCGCTTGGAGCGCGATTCCTCCTGCGCGGCACCGGCGAATTGGACGTAGGTGCCGGGAGGAAGCTGGACCTTGGCACTGATCGCTGCCTTGGCGGCCCGGACAAAGGAAACAAGGTCGGTGCCGCTGACATTGGCCGTCACTGTCTGCACCCGACGCGCGCCTTCGTGCAGAACCTGGTAGCGTCCCGAGGTCTGGTAGATGTCCGCGATCTGCTTGAGCAGAACGTAGGCCCCGCCCGGACTGCGCAATGGCAGGTCGCCGACCTTGCTGATATTGTCCCGGCTGCTCGCGTCGAGAATGGTGATCACGTTGAAGACCTGATTGCCATCATAGGTCTGGCCAACGACATCGCCCTGATAGGCGGCGCGGATCAGTTCGAGCACCTCGACCGCATCAAAGCCCCAGCGCTCCAGATCGGGCTTGCGTAAGCGGATCGAAAGCTGCGGCAAGCCGGGCGGCGACTGGACCTGAACGTCGGTCGCGCCATCGATCTCGCCGAGCGTTCGCGCGATTTCCTGTGCCTTACGATCGAGAACGTCGAGGTCGTTGCCGAAGACGTTGATCGCGACCGCCGCAGTGTAGCCGGACAGCGTCTCCTCGATGCGTTCCGTCAGAAAGGTCATCACCGCGGTGTTTACGCCCACGAACCCGGCGAAGGTGCGGCGGATATCGGCTTGCGCCTTTTCGACCTCCTCGCCCGACAGGCCCGGCTGCAAATCCACTTCGAGCTCGCTGTAGTGAGGACCCCAGGTGTCCTCAGACTCCTCGGCGCGCCCCGCGCGTTGCGCAACCGACCGCACCCCCGGCACCCGCCGCAGCGCATCGGCAATGCGGCCGCCGATCCGCAAGGACTCGTCGATCGACGTGCCGGGCACTGCCGACATGTGGGCGACAAAATGCCCCTCCTTCAGCTCCGGAATGAAGCCGCCGCCAAGAAACGGCAGCGCGGCGCAGCCCGCAACGGTGAGCATGGCGGCTGTGATGATGATCGTCCGAGGCCGCTCCGCGACCCGCCGCGCGAGAGCCTCATAGCGGCCGCGCGTCCATCGGATCAGCGGCGGATCGCGCGTCGGCACCTTGCCGGGAAGCAGCGCCATGGAGAGGGCCGGCGTTACCGTCAGCGCGACCACGAGCGAAGCCAGCACCGCCGTGGTGTAGGCAAACCCCAGCGGTGCAAACAGGCGCCCTGCGGTGCCGGTCAGCGTCATGACCGGCAGCACGACCAGGATGACGGCAAATGTCGCATAGACCACGGCGCCGCGGACTTCGAGCGTCGCGTCGAGAATGACGCGCGCGAACGGTCGCGGCTGGGGCGATCGCCGGTTCTCGCGCAGGCGGCGGACGATGTTTTCGACATCGATCACCGCGTCATCCACCACGACACCGATCGCAATCGCAAGTCCTCCGAGCGTCATGGTGTCGAGCGATGCCCCAAGCCGCTCGAGCACGATGGTTGCGGCCAGCAGCGACAGTGGGATGGCGGTGCAGGAGATCGCCGCGGTGCGCAGATCGAACAGGAAGAGGAACAGGATCACGACCACGAGCAGGCCGCCCAGGATCAGCGAATCCCGGACGTTGCCCGTCGCGGTGTTAATGAAGTTGGCCGGACGGAACAGATCGGCATGAATGGCGATATCGTCAGCCAGCAGCGTCGGCCGCAGCTCTTCGAGCGCCCGCTCGACATTCTTCGTGACCTCGAGCGTGTCGGCCGCATACTGTTCCGCCACGTTCAGGATCACGCCAGGGCCGCCTTGAATCTCCGCGCCGCCGATCGGTGGTTCAGGCGCCTCGACCACATCGGCGACATTGCCCAAGGTCACGCTCGCGGCGCCCCGGCTCAACAGCACCGTCCGGGCAATGTCGTCGGGCTTGAGCGATTGTCCCTCGCTTTGGAAAACGATCCGCTGGTTCCTGGTGTCGACGAAGCCGGCGCCGCGCACGCCGGTGGACCGGCGCGCCACCGTCAGCACATCGTTGAGCGTGAGATCGTAGCGGATGAGCTCGTCCGGATGGACCTGCACCTGGATCGAACGCTTGTCGCCGCCGAACACCGTGACGCTGGCAACGCCCGGGACGGCGAGGAGCCGCGGGCGGACGGTCCAGTCGGCGGCCGTGCGCAGCTCCATCAGCGAGCGCGTCTGTGAGGTCAGGCCGATCACCAGCATGCGGCTGGTCGAGGAGGTGAGCGGTGTCATGACCGGCGGCTGCAGTCCCTGCGGAAGCTGCTGGGTCGCCGCGGCGAGCCGCTCGGCGACGACCTGTCGGTCGCGGTAGATGTCGCTTGCGGGATCGAAGAACACCGTCACAACCGAGAGGCCCTGGATCGATGTCGAGCGCAACGTCCTGATACCGGACACGCCGCTGATGGCATTCTCGATCGGACGGGTGACGAGGATCTCCACCTGCTCGGGCGTCAGCCCGACGGCCTCGGTCTGGATGCTGACCTGCGGCGGGGCAAATTCCGGGAACACGTCGTATTTGGCCCGGCCGAGCGCATAGACGCCGTACGCCACCAGGAGGCAGGCCAGTGCGGCGACGATGCCGCGGAAGCGGATCGCGAATCCGATGATCGCGGCCTGGGGACCTGAGGGATGGGCGGCGCTCACGGCTAGTCCTCGACCTGGATCTGCGCGCGGAATTCCTCGGACAGCAGCAATTGCGCGCCGCGCGTCACGATCTCGGCATGATCGGGCAAGTTCTTCACGAGATAGCCGCCGTCCGGCATCGGCCGATCGGTCGCGATCTCCGTGCGTGCGAAGGTGTCTTGAGCGGTGCGCCGATACACCCAGGCTCGCCCCTGCCACCAGACGACCGCGGAGGCGGGCACCGCGGCGACATCAATGGATCGGCCGGATGGCAGGAACCCGAGCACGTTCATCCCAGGCAGGACGCCGCTTTCCGCCGGCGCCGTAAAGAAAAAGCTCACGCCCTGAATCTTCGGATCGATGCGCGTTGCCGGCGAGACGAAGGTGATCGCGGCCCGGCTGCCCTTGCCGGTTTCAATGGAGGCCGCCGCAGGCGGCTTCGCCAGCGTGACGCCGGGCGGCAAGCTGACCTGCAGCAGGAAATCCTGCCGCTCGATGAGCCGGGTGATGTCAGGCGAGCCCTCGACAAGCGATCTGCCAAGCACGGGGCCCCATTCCTGGTACGCCGTCGCCGCAAGCGTGCGTAACTGGGATTCCGCGGCGGCCAGGCTCGCCTGGTCCGTGCCATAGGCTGCCTGAGCCGCCTGAAGCTGGGCCTGCGAAACCGCCTGCGGCTCGCTGATGAGCTTCTGCGCGCGCTCGAACGCCGGCTTCGAGGATGCCAGTTTCGCCTGCGCGGTTTGCACCTGCGCCTTGGCCGTGGCGTAGCTGTTGCTGAGTTCGGTCAGTCGGGCCACGTCGAGCACGACGCCATAAGCGCGCAGCTCTTCGTCATGCGGCGCCGCGGGCAGCGTGGCTGTTTCGATGCCGCTGCGCCGCAGCGTATCCTCGTCGAGCCTGATCACCGGCTCGCCATTTTCGGTGGAGGCCCGGATCGGGACCTTGATCGTGCGCTCGCGTTCGGCCTCGCTCGCCGCCTCCTGGCGTCCGGTCAGGAATCCCCAGCCGATCAGCACACCGAGGGCGATCATGGTTGCCACAATCAGCAACCGCATCCACAGCGATCCTGCCCGTGCCTGCCGCTTGCTCATTTACCCTTGGTGCCCTCCCCAGGGCAGTTATAGCCGAAAAAATCGTGGCGGTCGGGTGGGATGGCCGCCACGACATGCTGCCTTGGTCCAGGCGAAGTCACAATCGGGAAGGGGACTTGTCCGCACCTCTGCCGTTGGCAAACCCGGAGGCCTGACGCGCCGCGAGGAGACGGACTCGCGACGGAGACTGAGCTGTCATCGCCCGCGCAGGCGGGCGATTCAGTATTCCGGAGACGGCGGTGCTAGAGCCGAGGCGATACGGCGTACTGGATACCCCGCCGGAGCCTGTCATCGGGCGGCGCTTTGCGCCGACCCGATGGCGGGGTATGACGACGGTGTTTGGTCCCAACTCGCCTCACGCGCAAAGATCAAAACGCGGTGTAGCCGCCGTCGATCACGAAGCAATCCGCGGTATGATAGGACGAGGCCGTGCTCATCAGGTAAACCGCGATGCCGCCGAAATCGCCGGGCTCGCCGAAGCGCCGCATCGGGATGCGCGGCATCACGTTGCCGACGAATTTCTCGTCCGACATGATCTTCGCGGTCATCTCGCTCTTGATCCAGCCGGGCAGAATGGCGTTGGCGGTCACGCCATAACGCGCCAACTCCACCGCGAGCGCGCGGACCACCGCATTGATGGCGGCTTTCGTCGCTGCATAATGTTCGTTGCGCGCGGTGCCGAACAGCGAGGCGAGGCTCGACGTCGCAACCAGCCGGCCGAACTTGTCGCCATTATTGGCGCGCTCCGTCATATGACGGGCCGCCGCCTGGAACACGTGGAACACGCCGTCGAGATTGGTGGCGAACATCGTGCGCCATTCCTCTTCGGTGCGTTCGATGAAGGCGCGCCGGCCGCCGCCGCCGATGCCGGCATTGGCAAAGCAACCGTCGAGCCGGCCGAACGTGTCCAGCGTCGCCATCATGGCATCTCTCACGGAGGCAGGATCGGTGACATCGCAGATGCGGCTGTGCACCTTGCCGGGGCCGGCGGCCATGGTCGCAGCAGCCGCCTTGTTCTTGTCGGCATTGCGGCCCCAGATCGAAACATTGCAGCCTGCAGACGCAAGTGCCTGTGCGATGCCGAGGCCTATACCGCCATTGCCACCGGTGACGACCGCAACGCGGCCGGTGAGGTCGAACATGTTCATGAGGCGTTTCCGTTGTTGGATGACGCACGTCAGCCGTGCGTTTTGCGGGAGATCGACGTTGCCCCCGAGCATGGACAAGCGCGCGGCAAAAATCAAATATGCGCCATGAACCCTATTCCATCCGCGCCACGGAAAATGCGGATCACCAGGTGAGAGGAAACCATGCAATTCAAGCACTGCACGCTCGAGATCGATGGACCGGTCGCGGTTCTCCGGATGGATCACCAGGAGGTCATGAACGCGGTGTCCCTGGACATGCTGGGCGGTCTTAGCGAGGCGCTCGATGAAATCGAGGCAAGAAAGGCCGAGGTGCGCTGTGTGGTGCTGACGGGAGCGGGGCGCGCCTTCTGCACCGGCGCCAATCTGCAAGGCCGTAACCAGCAGCAGAAGCCGGGCCGCAGCAACGCCGGTGCGGCGCTCGAGACCGGCTTTCATCCGTTCCTGCGGCGGGTCCGCAACCTGCATTGCCCGCTGGTCACCGCCGTCAACGGCCCGGCGGCCGGCGCCGGCATGAGCTTTGCGCTGATGGGCGACATGATCCTTGCCGCGCGCTCGGCCTATTTCCTGCAGGCGTTCCGCCGTATCGGCCTCGTGCCGGATTGCGGCTCGACCTGGCTGCTGCCGCGCCTGGTCGGCAAGGCGCGCGCGATCGAGTTGTCGCTGATGGGCGAGCGGCTGCCGGCGGAGAAGGCGCTGGAATGGGGATTGATCAACCGGGTCTATGACGATGCCGTGCTGATGGAAGAGGCGATGAAGCTCGCGCGCGAGCTTGCGAACGGGCCGACCGTTGCCCTGTCGCTGATCCGCAAGCTCTACTGGGATAGCCCGGAAAACTCCTTCGAGGATCAGCTCAACCTGGAATTCCAATCGCAGCGCACCGCCGGAGCCACGGAGGATTTTCGCGAGGGCGTCACCGCGTTCCTCGAGAAGCGCCCGGCGAAGTTTACGGGCAAATGATCGAGGACGCACTTACGCGTTCGGTCATCGATTGCTACCCGGGCGCAACCGTCGTTGGGGGCAAGCTGTCCGGCGGTACCCGCCTGCGCCGCGCGATGCCTGACCATCCACCGTCATTCCGAGGCGATGCGAAGCATCGAAGGCGGACTCTCGAGATTCCGGGTTCGGTCCTGCGGACCGCCCCGGAATGACGAGGTTGGGGCTCACCGCCCCAGCCATTTCGGCGGCCGCTTCTCGGCGAACGCCTTCGGCCCTTCGATGTAATCCTGCGACTCCACCATCGCCTTCACGGCGGGGTACTCGCGCTGTTCGGCGATCGCCTGTTCCAGCGAGACCGCAAGGCCGCGCTGAATCGTCTGCTTCGACGCACGGATCGACATCGGCGAGTTCTTGCAGATCATCTCCGCCCAGCGCTCGGCGGCGGCCAGGGCCTCGCCCTGCGGCACCACCTCGTTGACGAAGCCGAGCTCGTGGCCCTCGCGCGCCGAGACGTGGCGCGCGGTCAGGATCATTCCCATCGCGCGCTTCAAGCCGATCTGCCGCGGCAACCGGTGCAGGCCGCCGGCGAGCGCCGCAAGTCCGACGCGCGGCTCGGGCAGGGCGAAAGTCGCGTTCTCGGAGGCGATGATGAGGTCGCAGGCAAGCGCGATCTCGAAGCCGCCGCCCATGGCGACGCCGTTCACGGCCGCGATGATCGGCTTGTCGCAGTCGAAGCGCGAGGTCAGTCCCGCAAAGCCGCCCTTGTCCCAGCCGCGCTTTCCGCCTGCCGCCTGCCATTTCAAGTCGTTGCCCGCGCAAAACGCCTTGTCGCCGGTGCCGGTGACGATCGCCACCCATTGCTCGGGATCGGCGGAGAAATCGTCGAACACCTTGTTGAGCTCGAAATGCGCCTCGATATGCAGCGCGTTGTACACCTCGGGCCGCGACAGCGTGACGATGGTGATCGGTCCCTTGCGCTCCACCTTCGAAAATCTCAGCTCCATGCTCGCTTCCTTTCTTTTTCTGTAGCGCGGAATGCTTGGCCAGATTCTAGCGCTTGGCGCGCGGTCTGAGGATCAATTCACCTGTCGGTCTTGCCCCGCCCAGTAGGGATCGCGCAAGTGCCGCCGCAAGATCTTGCCCGAGGGATTGCGCGGTAATGCCGCGATGAAGTCCACCGATTTGGGTGTCTTGTAGCCGGCAATGCGCTCACGCGTGAAATTGATGATGTCGGCAGCCGTCGCCGTCATGCCCGGCTTCAGCACCACGATGGCCTTCACCGCTTCACCCCACTTGTCATCGGGGATGCCGATCACGGCGGCTTCCGCTACATCAGGGTGATCGCAGATCGCGCTTTCCACCTCCGCGGGATAGATGTTCTCGCCGCCCGAGATGATCATGTCCTTGATGCGGTCGTGGATATAGAGATAGCCGTCCTCGTCCATGTAACCGGCATCTCCCGTCCGCAGCCAGCCGTCCATGTCGAGCGTTCTCGCGGTCGCCTCTGGCAAATTCCAGTAGCCGACCATGTTGGAGCCGGAGCGGGTGGCGATCTCGCCGACCTGGCGCGGCGGCAGGCGGTTGCCCTCGGCGTCCAGAATCGCAAGCTCGACGCCGGGCAGCGGTTTGCCCGCCGAACGCATCCGTTCCGATCCCTCGATGTGGTCTTCGGGCGGCAGCGCGACGATCGTGCCGGTGGTTTCGGTCATGCCATACATCTGCACGAAGCCGCATTTGAACACCTCGATGCACTCCTTCAGCAGCGCTGCCGGAATGGGCGAGGCGCCGTAGAGCATGTATTTCAGGCGTGAAAAATCCACGCTTCGCGCGCGGGGCTGGCGCACCACGAATTGCATGGCCGCCGGCACCATGAATATTTTCGTGATTCCGTCCCTCTCGAAGAAATCGAGCACCTTGGTCGGGTCGAACTCGCGCGCGATCACCGCCCGCGCGCCGTGATAAAGACCCATCACGCCCCAGCCCGAACCGCCGATGTGAAAGATCGGCATGGCCACCAGCGAGACGTCCTCGGTGGTCCATTTGTTCCAGTCCGGCCTTTCGGCTTCGCTGCCGGCGTTGACCAGGTTGAGAAAATTGGCGTGCGACAGCATCGCGCCTTTCGGCTTGCCCGTCGTGCCGGAGGTATAAAGCTGGATGGCGATATCCTTTGGCGTAATCTCGACGCCGGGATCGGCGCTGCTCTGCGCGTCCCGCCAGGTGGTAAAGTCAGGCCATTCCGGCGCGCCGCCTTCGGTGGCGATGATCGTCCGCACGGTCTTCAGCTCCGGCGCGATGTTGCGGACCAGCGTGATGAACTCGGGCCCGACGAACAGCACCGGCGCTTTGCAGTCTTCGACGATGAAGGCCACCTCGGGGCCGGCGAGCCGCCAGTTCACCGGCGCCATCACCACATTGGCCTTCATGGCGCCGAGCAGCAATTCGAAATAGATGTCGCTGTTCTTGCCGAGGTAGGCGATGCGTTCGCCGGGCCGGACGCGGAGCGCGCTCAGGGCGCGGGCAACACGGTTGGTCTTGCGGTCGAACTCGGCGAAGCTGGTCGTGCGACTTTCAAAGTCGAAAGCGGTGGCGTTGCCGCGGTTTTGGGCCTGCAGCCGCACCATCTCGGCCAGCGTCGCCGGCCGCTCGGCAATGGACATGTTTCCCCCGTATCGTTTTCTTTGCCGCGATAGTGACGTCACGCGGCAACAAAGACAATACGGGGAGGGGTCCCTTTCAGGCAGGTCGTCCCGGCTGCGACCCATAAGCACAAGCGGAAATGTTGCTGGAATGGCTCCCAGGCTTACAAACTCTGCTCTGTCGTGATGGATCGTTGGCCGGCGCTACCACCCACTATACGGCAGTCGTCCCAGCGAAAAGCCGGGACCCATAACCGCAGTAAGAAATGATCGCGAAAGACGCTGTCGGCGCAGCCGGTCACCAGTTGCTTGCGGGGCAAAGCTGAAATGGAATGGCTGGCGCGTCCGTGGAATAGGTCGAAGATGTGAAGGGTTTCGGATGCCGGCCGCAGAATGCGCGGCGTCGTCCTCAAGCGGCCGGCATCCGAAACCCTTCACATTTGCGTCATTCCACTCCTGGGCGGCAACCGTCCGGTTGAGGGAAACAGCGGATGTTGATGTCGATGCCTCAAGGCCTTCGGGCTTGTAAACGACACGACCTCATACGACTCGCAGAGTGATTTGCCCGGCGGGCTGCTTGCGCGAACTTCTGTCAAGCCTTTCGTTCGAAAATATTCTGCTTTTCCGAAATTCGGATTTGCCGTATCGTTCTTCCATCTCGCCTCGATGCAGAGGGACGTATCGCGGTCGTCACGAAACGTGAGGCGGGGATGCGGTGGCCGTGAATGCGCCGACAGACGAGCGGCATCATTTGCGGACGGCGAAGTCGCGTGGTCCTGGCGCGCCCATGCAGGCGCCAAATTGGCGACGATGCCTGGCGCATCGCGCTGATGACGGTGGCAAACGCTGGTTCACCGGGGAGAGCGCGTATAAGCCGTAAAGCCACCGCGCAGGGAAGGCCGGGCTGATCCCGCCTGTACCTGTGGTTGACGCGCGCTCGCGCAGATTTCTTTGCGCGGCGGCCCCGGGTGCAGCGGCCATCCGGTCTTCCCTGCGCCCTCTCGAAAGAGGGTGATGGACGATGCAAGGCTCGGGCGAAAGGCGCTGCGGGAATAAGGACCCATGTCTCTCACTCGTCACGCCCCGCGAACGCGGGGCATCCAACAACCCGTATCGCCCGTTGTGAGCCCACAATGCGCGCCACGGGTTATGTCATCGTCCGGCCAAGCCGGACGATGACAGCGGAGTGAGCGGCTGTCTGACAATGCTGTTTGAAATCGCAAGCAACCCCGGCGAAAGCCATGACCATGCTGAACTAGTGTCCCGAACCAGAAGTTCGCAACATCGCGTCGTGTTTTGCCGGGGCATTGTAACGGCAGAAGCGCTCGATGGAAGCAAGGATGTCATCGGCGGATTTGGTCCATCGGAACGGTTTGGGATCGGCGTTGTGTCGTTCGATGAACGAGGCGATGTCCGCCCTGAGGGCGGCGACGCTGCGATAGACCCCGCGCCTGATCTTCTTGTCGGTGAGGAGCGCGAAGAAGCGCTCGACCTGGTTGAGCCATGACGAACTGGTCGGGGTCAGGTGCACGTGCCAACGCGGTCTTTTGGCCAGCCATCTGCGGATCATTGGGGTCTTGTGCGTGACGTAATTGTCCATGACGAGATGGACGTCGAGTTCGCGCGGTACGGCAGCCTCGATCTCGTCGAGGAACTTGCGGAACTCGGCGGTACGGTGGCGCCCGTAGCACTTGCCGATGACCCGTCCGGTCGCAATATCGAGGGCGGCGAACAGCGATGTGGTGCCATGCCTTTTGTAGTCATGGCTCCTTCGGGCTGCCTGGCCGGGACGCATCGGCAGCATCGGCTGGCTGCGGTCCAGCGCCTGGATTTGAGACTTTTCATCCACACACAGAACGATGGCGTGCTCCGGCGGTGAGACGTAGAGGCCCACGACATCGCGCACTTTGGCCACGAAGTTCGGATCGGTCGAGAGCTTGAACGTCTCCATCCGGTGCGGCTGGAGCCCGAAGGCCCGCCAGATGCGTTGCACCGTCGACACCGATAGGCCGCTGGTCTTTGCCATGTCGCGGGAGCTCCAATGAGTGGCGTTCTCAGGGCAACTCTCCAACGTCCTCACGATCACGGCTTCGATGCGGGCATCGTCAATCGTGCGCGGCGCGCCGGAGCGCGGCTCGTCGTGCAGCCCGGCCGCGCGCTGCTCCATAAAACGCCGCCGCCACTTGCCTACGGTCTGCCGGTCCAGCCCCAGCTTGGCCGCCACTTCCTTGTTCTGGCCACCTTCTGCACAGGTCAGCACGATCCGGGCCCTCAGAGCCAGCGCCTGCGCCGTTTTCCGTCGCATCATCAGCGACGTCAGTTCGGCACGCTCATCATCGCTCAATATCAGGGGGGCAAGTTGCCGAACCGCCATTGGAGACTCCGCCGCTGTTTGCCTTCATTCTTGATTCTTGGCACAGCGACGCGAATCTACTGCGAATCTATGATTGCGAACTTGTGACTCGGGACACTAGCCCCTTTGCGCCTTGTCCTTTTCGTTCTGGGCCTTGATGGACTCCCGCGCCTTCGCCCAGTCGTCGTCGCTCCAGTCGCGGAGCTGATAGAAGTTGCCGCCCATGGCCAGCGCCTGGCCGCCGTCCATGGCGATGGTCTCGCCGTTGATCCAGTCGCAGCCGCCGGAGATCAGGAACACCGCGAGATTCTGCAACTCCTCCATGGTGCCGACCCGCCCCATCGGATTCATCGCCTTGGTGTGCGCGCCGGCATCATCGCCGGGCTTGATGCGCTTGCTCATGCCCTCGGTCGGGATCTCGCCGGGCGCGATGGTGTTGAGGCGGATGCCGTAGCGGCCCCATTCGGTGGCCAGCGACATGGTCATGGCATGAATGGCGGACTTGCTCATCGCCGACGGCACCACGTAAGGAGAGCCATTGCGCACCCAGGTCACCGTGATCGACACCACATTGCCGGGCAGTTTTGCCGCGATCCAGCGCCGCCCCACCGCATGGGTCACATAGAAGGTGCCGTGCATGACGATATTGGCGACCGCGTCGAAGCCGCGCGGGCTCAGCTCTTCGGTGCGTGAGATGAAATTGCCGGCCGCGTTGTTGATGAGGTCGGTGAGGGGACCTTCGTGAAAAATATTCTCCACCATCTCGTCGACCGCGAGCTGGTTGCGGATATCGACGCCATGGCTGGTGACCCGGCCGCCATAGAGGTCCATCAGTTCGGTTGCGGTCTCGTCGCAGACGATCTTGCGGCGGCCACAGATATGGACATCGGCGCCGAGCTGAAGAAACCGCGCGGCCATTGCCTTGCCAAGACCAGTCCCGCCACCCGTGACCAGGATGCGTCGGCCGAGGAGAAGATTGTCTTTGAACATGATGTCCGCCCGAGCGATCGCTTGTTGATTGCTCGATTGACTAAATCCGTCCGGCGCCGTTCTGTAAAGCGGCAAACAAACAACAATCTGTTCAGGAGAGCCCGATGGAGCAGCGCGTCTCGATTTCGATCGCCGACGGCGTCGCCGATGTCCGCCTGGTGCGCGCCGACAAGATGAACGCGCTGGATGCCGCCATGTTCGAGGCGCTGGTCGATGCAAGCGACAGGCTGAGCCGGGAGAAGGGACTGCGCGCCGTGGTGCTCTCCGGCGAGGGGCGGGCGTTCTGCGCCGGCCTCGACATGGGGCGCTTTGCGGCCATGAACGAAAATGGCGGGAACGGAATTCCGGGCGGCGAAAAACGCGACCTCACGCTTCGCACGCACGGACTTGCAAATTTTCCCCAGGCTGCCGTATGGGGCTGGCGCCAGCTCCCGGTACCGGTGATCGCCGCCGTCCATGGCGTCGCCTTCGGCGGCGGTTTTCAGCTCGCGCTCGGCGCCGACATCCGCCTTCTCGCGCCCGATGCGCGGATGTCGATCATGGAGATCAAATGGGGGCTGGTGCCTGACATGGCAGGCACGCCGATTCTCGCAAGCCTCGTGCGCGACGATATCCTGCGCGAGCTCACCTATACGGGGCGAATCTTTTCCGCTCAGGAAGCGTTGAGCTATGGCCTCGCAAGCCGGATCTGCGATAACCCGCGCGCGGCGGCATTGGAGATGGCGCGCGAGATCGCCGGCAAGAGTCCCGACGCCATCCGTGCCGCCAAGCGCATGCTAAGTAAGCTCTCGGTTGACCCGGGACCGGCGCTGCTTGCCGAATCCATCGAGCAGCAGAAGCTGATCGGCAGCCCCAATCAGACGGAAGCCGTCCGCGCCAATCTCGAAAAGCGTGCGCCGAAGTTCGTGGACCCGGATTGATGTTGTTGTCATTCCGGGGCGCCTCGAACAGGCCAATCCGGAATGACAGTGGCGAGAACCTCAGGCCGCCTCTTTCTTTATCTTGCGCTGCGTCAAAAAAATTGCAGACTCCGGGATTGCCGGGCAGTTGCTGGAGCCCTCGACCATGTTCCCCCAGACCATGCCTTCCGAGCTCGAACAGCGGGCCAACCGCGCCGATGAGGCGCAGGCGCTCGAGGAAGACGCCCGCTTGCGTAACGACATCCGGCTGTTGGGGCGCATCCTCGGCGATACCGTCCGCGACCAGGAGGGGGCCGAGGTGTTCGATCTGGTCGAGCGCATCCGGCAGACCTCGATCCGCTTCCACCGCGACGAGGATCGCGCGGCGCGGCGGGAGCTCGAATCCATCCTCGACAGCATGTCGACCTCCGAGACGGTGCGCATCGTCCGCGCCTTCAGTTATTTCTCCCACCTCGCCAACATCGCCGAGGACCAGAACAACATCCGCCAGATGCGCGCCCGCAGCAATGCCAGGGGCGCGCCGCGCGCAGGGGTCCTGGCCGAAACTCTGGAACATGCAAAGGCCGCCGGCTTTTCCGCACCCGACCTGCGCAAGTTCTTCAAGGACGCGCTGGTGAGCCCGGTGCTGACCGCGCACCCGACCGAGGTCCGCCGCAAGAGCACCATGGATCGCGAAATGGAGATCGCGATGCTGCTCGACCGGCGCGAGCGCGTGCAGCTCACGGCCGAAGAGGCCGAGGCGGGCGATGAGCAGTTGCGCCGCGCGGTTCTGACGCTGTGGCAGACCAACCTGTTGCGCCGGACCAAGCTGACCGTGCTGGACGAGGTCACCAATGGCCTCGCGTTCTATGACTATACCTTCCTGCACGAGGTGCCGCGGCTCATTTGCGCGCTGGAAGACCGGCTCGATGCGGACGACGAGGCCGCCGGCGAGATCGCCTCGTTCCTCAAGATGGGAAGCTGGATCGGCGGCGACCGCGACGGCAATCCCTTCGTCACCGCCGACGTGATGCGCGGCACGCTGCGCCTGCAGTCGAGCCGCATCATCCAATTCTATCTCGAAGAGCTGCACGCGCTCGGCGCGGAACTGTCCATTGCCGCGCATCTCGCCGATGTCTCGGAGGATTTGCGTGCGCTCGCCGAACGTTCGCCCGACACCTCGCCGCATCGCAGCGGCGAGCCCTACCGTCTCGCGGTGTCCGGCATCTATGCGCGTCTGACCGCAACCGCGCACAAGCTTGAGGTTGAGATCAGCCGCAAGCCGGTTGGCGAGGCCGCGCCGTATCGGACCGCCCAGGAGCTCAAGGCCGATCTCGACGTGCTGCACCGCTCGCTGCTCGCCAACAATGCGCGGGTGATCGCGCGCGGACGGTTGCGGCTGCTGCGCCGTGCCGTCGATTGTTTCGGCTTCCATCTGGCGCGGCTCGATATCCGCCAAAATTCGGCGGTGCACGAGCGCACGGTTGCCGAGTTGTTGGACGCGGCGACGCCGGGCATGTCCTATCTTGCGCTCACCGAGGACGCCCGGGTGGCGCTGCTCGCCAGCGAGCTGCGCAACACGCGGCCGCTGATCTCGAAATTCGTCAAATACAGCGAGGAGACGCTGAGTGAGCTGGCGGTGTTCCAGGCCGCGGCCGAAGCGCACGAGAAATTCGGCTCGGATGTCATTCCCCAGTGCATCATCTCCATGTGCAAGGGCATGTCCGACATGCTGGAGGTGGCGCTGCTCTTGAAGGAAGTCGGCCTGATCAATCCGTCGGGGCGCAGCGCCATCAACATCGTGCCGCTGTTCGAAACCATCGAGGATTTGCAGGCCTGCGCCGGCATCATGGACCGCATGCTGGCGCTGCACGATTACCGGCGCCTGGTGGACAGCCGCGGCGCGGTGCAGGAGGTGATGCTCGGCTATTCCGACAGCAACAAGGACGGCGGTTTTGTCACCTCAGGCTGGGAGCTTTACAAGGCCGAGATCGGATTGGTCGAAGTGTTCGAGCGTCACGGCGTCCGCCTTCGCCTCTTCCACGGCCGCGGCGGCTCGGTCGGCCGCGGCGGCGGGCCGAGCTATGATGCGATCATTGCCCAGCCGGGCGGGGCGGTGAACGGCCAGATCCGCATCACCGAGCAGGGCGAGATCATCTCGAGCAAATATTCCAATGCGGAAGTGGGGCGCAACAATCTGGAAATCCTCGCCGCCGCGACGCTCGAGGCGAGCCTGTTGCACCCGCGTCAGCATGCGCCCAAGCATGAATATCTCACCGCCATGGAGCGGCTGTCCGAACTCGCCTTCAAGGCCTATCGCGGCCTCGTCTACGAGACCGACGGCTTCGTCGATTATTTCTGGGCCTCCACCGTCATCAACGAGATCGCGACACTGAACATCGGCAGCCGCCCGGCGTCGCGCAAGAAGACGCGCGCGATCGAGGACCTGCGCGCGATCCCCTGGGTGTTTTCATGGGCGCAATGCCGCCTCATGCTTCCGGGCTGGTTCGGCTTTGGCAGCGCGGTCGAGACCTGGATCGAAGAGCATCCCGAGCAGGGCATGCCGTTCCTCAAGGAGCTGTATCAGGAGTGGCCGTTCTTCCGCATGCTGCTTTCGAACATGGATATGGTGCTGGCCAAAAGCTCGATCGCGATCGCCTCGCGCTATGCCGAGCTGGTGCCCGACGCGAACTTGCGCGAAAAGATCTTCGGCCGCATCCGGCGCGAATGGCATCTCTCGATCGAGACGCTGTTCGACATCACGGGGCATGACCGGCTGTTGCAGAGCAACCCGCTGCTGGAGCGCTCGGTGCGCCACCGTTTCCCCTATCTCGACCCGCTCAACCACGTGCAGGTTGAACTGTTGAAAGAGCACCGCGCGCAAAATCCCGATGAGCAGGTGCTGCGCGGCATCCAGCTCACCATCAACGGTATCTCGGCGGGGCTGAGGAATACGGGATAGCGAAGGACGATATCGCCCCATGCTCATTCCTCATGGCCGGGACAAACCCGGCCATGACGGTGAGAGTAGTGGCTGGTGCAAAATCAACAATTATGCGCGCCCTGTGTCTCCACATAGACGGCATAGAGCGATTGGCTCGCCGTCATGAACAGGCGGTTGCGCTTCTTGCCGCCGAAGCAGAGATTGGCGCAGGTTTCAGGCAGGATGATCTGGCCGATCCGGGCGCCGTCGTCGCCGGAAAAGACCTGCACGCCATCATAACCCGGACCGACCCAGCCCGCGCCGACCCAGACATTGCCATCGATATCGACCCGCAGGCCGTCGGGGAAGCCCGATTTGCCGTTCAGCGTCATGTCGATGAACTGGCGCGGATTTGAGAGCTTGTCGCCGTTGAGATCATAGACCCAAACGATGTTCTTGGCCTGCGGATAATGCGTCGTGCCGGTATCGCAGACATAGACCTTCTTGTAATCGTGGCTGAAGGCGATGCCGTTTGGCTTGAAGGGATCGTCGGCGACCTTGCTGAGCTGGCCGGTCTTCGCATCCAGCCGATACACTGCTTCCTTCTGATAGGGCTGCAGCGATCCCGTATTCGCCCTTTGTCCCTCGTAGGTGCTGAGCGCGCCGTAACCGGGGTCGGTGAACCAGATCGATCCGTCGTTGGGATGCACGACCATGTCGTTCGGGCCATTCAGCGGCTTGCCGCCCGCCTGCTCGGCGAGCGCTGTGACCGAGCCATTGTGCTCGTAGCGGACCAGCCGGGTACGCTCGGCCGTGATCTGCCGTCCCTCGAAATCGAAGGTGCTGCCATTGGCTTCGTTGGACGGCTTGTGGAACTGCTCGGAAATGTGGCCGTCATCGTCCAGGTAGCGAAGCTGGCGGTTCGCGGGGATGTCGCTCCAGACCAGATATTGGCCTTGTGCGTTCCAGGCCGGGCCTTCCGCCCAAAGGCAGCCCGTGTAAAGGCGTTTGATCGCGGTGTTGCCGACCTTGGCCTTGAAGCGCTTCGGATCGATCACGACGACATCGGGATCGGGATATCGCTCGGGCTCGGCGCTCCGGCCGTAGTCGCGTGCGGATGCCTCTGAGGCCATCGCACTCACGGTGGCCAACGTCGCCGCACCCTTCAGCAGGGTGCGGCGATTAAGATTGCCAGTCTTGTTCTCGTCATTGTCGGGAAAGGTCAGTGGAGCTGTCATTGTTTCCTCCAACGGTTTTTGTTGGAGGGAAAACATCCGCCCGCATTCCGGCATAAAGCGGGCGGATCAGGCCAAGCAACCAGAGATAGTTTGATCCACAGTCTCTTTTCGATCGAATCCTTTAACCCAACAATTGTGGGCGCTTTTGCGCTTTCACTTTCCCGGGGCCGGTTATGGCTTCATAGCGCCCTGCACGCTCGTGTAGACTGCGTACAGCGAGCTCGAGCCGCAGATGTAAAGCCTGTTTCGTTGCTGGCCGCCGAAACACAGATTGGCGACCGTTTCCGGGATGTGGATCTTGCCGAGCAGTTCACCCTCGGGGGTGTAGCAGCGCACGCCGTCCTCGTTCGGATCGCCCCAACCAACGGAGCACCAGATGCGGCCGGCGGTGTCAGCACGCATCCCATCGGTGATGCTGGGCTTGGGCATTTCCGCAAAGACTTTGCCGTTCGAAACTTTTCCAGTCCCGATATCCACGTCGAACACGCGGATGTGCGACGGGTTGTCCGGTCCGTCCGTAAAACCGGTGTCGATGACGTAGAGCTTCTTCTCGTCGGGCGAGAAGGTAATGCCATTGGGCTCTACGAAGTCGTCGACCACGACCTTGATCTCTCCGGATTTCGGATCGACCCGGTAGACATTGTGCTTTTCCTGCTCGGGCTCGGCCTTCACGCCCTCGTAAAAGCCGCCGATGCCATAGATCGGATCGGTAAACCAGATCGAACCATCGGAAGCGACGACCGCATCGTTCGGCGAGTTCAGTTTCTTGCCATTGTACTTGTCGGCAATGATCGTAATCGAGCCGTCAAGTTCAGTCCTGGTCACGCGCCGGCCGCTATGTTCGCAAGTAATCAGGCGTCCTTCTCGATCGATGGTGTTGCCGTTCGAGTTCATCGATGGCTGGCGGTATACGCTCAGGTGACCGTCATCTTCGGAAAAGCGCATGATGCGATTGTTGGGAATGTCGCTGAACAGCACGTAGCGCCCGGCTGCGAAGTAGACCGGCCCTTCGGCCCAGCGCATTCCCGTCGCAACGCGTTCAACCGCCATGGTGCCGGCGAAGGCCGGAAAGCCGGAAGGTCCGAATGTGGCCTTGGGATGGGCAGACTCCAGGTGGGAATCCGGATAGCGACTCCCGGGAAGCGGGCCCAAGGGCAGCGGCGCGGTTGATCGTGTCGGAGTGCCGGTTTGGCCAAGTGGCGCCACCGTTGCGGCAGCGGCCGTCTCCATGGTCACGGCCGTCGCCAGTGCTCCCGCCGCGCCCCTCAGCAGAGTGCGGCGGTTGAGGTTACCGGCTTTTGCATTGTTGTCGGAAAAGGTCAGTGGAGTTGTCATGATTCCCTCCCAAATTTTTTGTTGGAAGGAAACCATCTGCCCGCATTCCGGCATAAAGCAGGCAGAATCCGAATTGCAATCTCAGGTAGTGTCGTTCGCGGAGCCGCTCAAATCGGATCCCAGCTAAAGACATCCGCCGAGCGGTCGAGCTTGTAGAACGAAGCTTTCAGCGCCGGCATCGCATGCTCGGCGACCGTCTGCGGCGTCCAGCCTTCGCTGCGCTGCACCGAGCGCAACGGACGCGACTGGCCCATCAGGAAGATCTCGTTCATGCGCACCGCAAAAATCTGGCCGGTCACGTCCTTGGCCGCATCGCTGAGCAGATAGGACACAACGGGGGCGATCTTTTCGGGGCCCATCTGTTGAATCTTGGCCACGCGCGCCTTCTCGGCTTCGGTCTCGGTCGGGATGGTCCCGATCATCCGGCTCCAGGCGAACGGGGAGACGCAGTTGGAGCGCACATTGAAGCGCTGCATATCGAGCGCGATCGATTTCGATAAGCCGACGATGCCGAGCTTGGCCGCCGCGTAGTTGGCCTGGCCGAAATTGCCGACCAGACCAGACGTCGAGGTGAAGTGGACGAAGGCGCCGCTCTCCTGTTCCCGGAACAGCCGGGCCGCCGCATGCGAGACGTAAAAGGAGCCCATCAGGTGCACCTTGATCACCGCCTCGAACGCTTCCACGCTCATTTTGTGAAAGATCATGTCACGGAGGATGCCGGCGTTGTTGACGACCCCGTCGAGTCGGCCGAAGTGATCGGTCGCGGCCTTGACGATACGGCTTGCGGGGATGGCTTCCGCGACACTTTCGAAATTCGCGACCGCCGTGCCGCCGCGCTTCTTGATCTCCTCGACCACCTCCTCGGCCGGCGCCGCGCTCGCGCCGGAGCCGTCGGAGGCAACGCCGGGGTCGTTCACCACGACCTTGGCGCCTTCCGCCGCGCACAGCAGCGCGATCTCGCGCCCGATGCCGCGACCGGCCCCGGTGACGACGATAACTTTGTCCTGCAGTGATTTTGTCATGATGTCTCCTTCATTTGTCATTCCGGGGCGATGCGCAGCATCGAACCCGGAATCTCGAAATTCCGGATCTGCGCCTTCGGCGTATCCCGGAATGACGAGAGTTGCTAACGTTCGTTCGTGAAAATGATCGTGCCTGATGCGGCAAACATCCCGCCGACGCCATGGCACACCGAGATCTTCGCGCCTGGCACCTGTGCCGGCGCGATGCCGCGCATCTGGCGCACGCTTTCCTGCAGCGCATACATGCCGTACATGCCCGAATGCATGTAGGAGAGGCCGCCGCCATTGGTATTGAGCGGCAGCTTGCCACCGGGGCGCGTGTTGCCCTCGGCGATGAATTTCCCGGTCTCCTCATACGGCATGAAGCCGAGATCGCCGAGCCCGTAAAGCGGCAGATGCGCGAAGGCGTCGTAGATCATGAGGTGATCGACATCCTTGTGCGCGATGCCGGCTTCCTGAAAGGCCAGCGGCCCCGCCACCTTGAAGGCACGCGAGGAATTGAACGTCTCCATCTGGCTGACCATCGGCGTCTCTACGCTCTCGCCGGTGCCGAGGATGTAGACCGGCTTATGCGGGAAATCCTTGGCGCGGTCGGCGGAGGTCAGGATCAAGGCGCCGCCGCCGTCGGTGACGAGACAGCACTGCAGCAGCCGGAACGGATAGGCGATCATCCGCGAGTTGAGCACATCTGCAACCGTGATCGGCTCCTTCATGGTCGCGCGCGGGTTTTTCGCCGCCCATTCGCGCTGCACCACCGCGACCATGGCGAGCTGCTCATGGGTGATGCCGTAGGTCTTCATGAATCGCAGCACGGGGATGGGAAACATGCTGGCCGGCGTGGTGACGCCGTAAGGCAGTTCGAATTGCCCGTTCAGGCTGTCGGGTCCGACCAGGCGCGGCGTGCGGCCGATGTTGGACTTGCCGCTTTCGGCATGGGTGATCAGCACGGTCTTGCAGAGGCCGGCTTCGATCGCGGCCGCGGCGTGGCGGACGTGCAGCATGAAGGAGCAGCCGCCGACCGAAGTGCCGTCGACCCAGGTCGGGGTGATGCCAAGATAATGGCAGATCTGCTGCGGTGTCTCCACCGCGGTGGCAAAGCCGTCGATGTCGGAGAGCTTGAGCCCCGCATCCTTGATGGCGTTCAGTGCCGCGTCCGCGTGCAACTGGATCTGCGACATGTGGGGAATGACGCCAAGCTCGGTGGTCTCGGCGGCGCCGACGACGGCGACCTGGTTTCTACGCATCGGCTTACCCCTTCGCTGGACGAAACAGCGGAAGGGTGATCTGCTCGTCGAGCTTTTCGAACTTGACCTCGACGGGCATATCGAGCGTGAGCGCTTCCGGCGTTTGCGGACAATCGACGATGTTGGTCATCAGTCGCGGACCTTCATCGAGCTCCACCACCGCAATGGAATAGGGCGGGGTGAAGCCGGGCGCCGGCCGGTGATGAATGATGTAGCTGTAGAGCTTGCCTTTGCCGCTCGCCTTGAAGACTGAGACCTCGCGCGAGCCGCAGGCGGGACAGAACGGCCGCGGCGGAAAATAGGTCTTCGCGCAAGCCTCGCAGCGCTGCAGGCGAAGCTCGCCCGCTCGCGTGCCGTCCCAGAAATGCTGTGTCTCCGGAGTCGGTTTCGGTCGCGCCCGCGCTGCCTCGGCCATGTCGGCAATTCCTCCATCGAGATCGTTGCGATCTTGATGCGCCAATTGAGGACCTGCCGTCAACGGCGAGGCAGCTATGCGCGTGCGCGCTTTACGTATTCCACGGCGCGCAAAATCTGCGCTGGAGCCGCCGCCGAGCTCAGCGAATCGAGTGGTCGCGCGCCCACGCTCAGGCGTCATTGCGAGCGCAAGCGAAGCAATCCAGACTTTCTCCGCGGATGCGGATTGCTTCGTCGCTTTCGCTCCTCGCAATGACCGGTTAGTCGAAGACGCTCGTCCGGCTCTGCAACGTGATCTAGCGATCGTCATCGTCCCGCTTCAGAAAGCTGACGCGCTCGCGCGAGAGGTGATCGGCAAAGGCCTTGCTCAACGGCGGCAGCGTGCGGTTCTTCCTTTTGATCAGCCAAACCGGCCGCGAAAAATTGGGGTCGCTGATATGTCGAGCCCGCAAGGTCGGCTCGGCCGCGATCTCGCGCGCGGAAGCCGGCAACAGTGTGATGCCGATGCCGGCGCGCACCATGCCGAGCGCCGTCATCATCTGGGTGGTTTCCGTCACCGGCGTCGGCATCAGCTTCGCCTTTCGGAAGGCGTTGTCCGTCACCGCACGCACACTGGTGCGGCTGTCCATCATCACGATCGGAAACTGCGCCAGGCGCTCGGCTGTGATGCGGGAAAATCGATCGATCGGGTGGCCCTTGGGATAGATGACCCTGATCTCGTCGCTCGCCCTGAACAGAACCTCGATGTCCGGAAAATCGACATTGCCGCCGGTGAGCCCTAGATCGACTTCGTCGGAGCGGACGAGGCCAAGCACCGCGCTTGCGATGACGTCCTTCACGGCAAAGGACGCGCCGGGGTTCTGCTTCCTGAAGTGCCTGATCGAATCAGGCAACAGGCTCGCGGCAAAGGACGGCAGCGCGGCAATCCGCACGAGGCCAAGCTGCGCGGTGGACACGTGCTTCACGTCCAGCAGCACGGAATCGAGATCCTGCAGCGTCCGCTCGAAGGAGGGAAGCAGGTCGCGGCCGACGCGCGTCAGGTTCACCGACCTCGGATTGCGATCGAAGAGCTTGAGCTGCAGCGCTTCTTCAAGCCGCCTGATCTGCACCGTGAGCGTCGGCTGGGATACGTGAAGGAATTCGGCGGCGCGCGTAAAACTTCCGAGCTTGGCGACGGCGACGAAGGAGCGCATTTGCCGCAGGCTGATGTCCATAGATAAATCGTATGGCTGAGATTGAATTATTTCAATCCTCGTATAGTTGATTTGTCCGCGCGGACGCGCCAAAAGGGACCGACAACACTGGTGAGGAAACGTAATGTTCAAGAACAGTTTGGCCGCGCTGGCCGCGGCCGCGCTGCTGGCCGGACCGGCCTTTGCGGCGGACGCGCCGGCCGAGATCAAGATCGGCACCCTGTATGCCTCCTCGGGCCGCTATGCCTCGATCTCGATGCCGGTCTATAGCGCGCTGAAGCTCTGGGCCGATCAGAAGAACGCCGAGGGCGGTGTCTTTGTAAAGGCGTTCGACAAGAAGCTGCCGGTCAAGCTCATCTCCTACGACGACCAGAGCAACACCGCGACCGCCTCGACGCTCTACAATCAGCTCATCACCCAGGACAAGGTGGATCTCCTGGTCGCCGATTCCGGCTCGGTGCTGACCGCGCCTGCCGTGGCGATCGCGCGCGACCACAAGATGTTCCTGTTCGACCAGACCGGTACCGGCGCAAGCTTCTTTTCCAAGGACAATCCTTACATTGCACTGATGGCCGACCCGGTGTCGACCGTCTGGCCGAAGCCGGTTGCCGACTTCATCACCCATGACGGTCCCGGCCTCGGCATCAAGAAGATCGCCATTCTTTACGCCACCAACGAGTTCACGGGCACGCAGGCCAACGCGTTCCGCAAGTTCGTGAAGGATTCCGGCGCGCCGATCGAGATCGTCTATGATCAGGGTGTGCCGACCGAGACCACGAACTACACGGTCATCATCAACAACATCAACAACGCCAATCCGGATGCCGTGATCCACTTCGGCTACGCGCCGAACGACATTGCCCTCCTGCGCAACGTCCAGGACGTCGGCATCAAGTTCAAGATGCTGTTCGCGATCTATGCCGGGCTCGAGACCGGGCTTTTGGAGAAGAACATCGGCGCCAAGGGACTTGAGCACATCTGGACCTATGTGCCGCCGTCGGAATTGGAATATCCAGTCAATTTCGGCATGCCGATGAAAGACTATAAGGCCGCCTGGGACAAGAAATATCCTGACGGCAAGATCGAGTTCGGCTTCAATGCTGTGGCGGGCTACACCACCGGGCTCGTGATCGAAAAGACGCTGTCGGTCGCGACCTCGCTCGATCAGATGGAGCTGCGGCGCGCCGTGTTCAGCCTCTCCGGCCAGCTCAAGACCCTGGACGGCACCTTCGCGCTCGACGAGACGGGCGGACAGATCGGCGAATTGACGCCGCTCGGTCAGCTCGCGCTCGACGATCACGGCCATATCAAGTTCGTTTCGATCTATCCGCACGAGACCGCGACCGGCAAACCGGTCTATCCAGCTCCGTGAGGCGGGTGCGGGTGAACAAGAAGGGACGTCTGCGGAGGGCGCAATGACTGGACTTAGACGAGATGGGCTCTCCATCCCCGTCACCCTGAGTAGGCCGCAACGCGGCCGTCTCGAAGGGCGACGGCCTGGCTCTCGCAGCGGGGGCCGTTCACTCTTCGAAGCTCGCTTTCGCGAGCGCCTCAGGATGACGGTGCGGGATGGGTACCTGGCCAGACAGCGGTACTGATCCAGCATGTTAACTTACGCGCTGGTCGCCGGCGTCCTGTTCGGTCTCTATTTCAGCCTGGTCGGTATCGGCCTCAATCTCGTGTTCGGCGTCATGCGCATCGTCAACCTTGCGCATGGCGACGTGCTGATGCTGGGCGCCTTCATTGCGCTCGGGGTGGTGACGCTCGCCGGCATCGATCCGCTGTTCGCGGTGCCGCTTGCGTTCATCGTCTTCCTGCTGGCCGGTCTGTTGCTCTATTGGGTGCTGGTGCCCAGGCTGCAGGGCTCGGTCAATCCGGAGATGCTCTCGATCATCCTGTTCTTCGGCCTGTCGCAGGTGATCGAAGCCATCACGACGATCTTCGCCGGCACCAGCGAGCGCTCGATCCAGAGCCGGCTGCTCGGCACGGTGTTTTCGACCATCAAGGTGAAGTGGTTTGGCGGCAAACCGGGCGCGGCCGGGCCGGTGCAGATTCTGGGCCAAGGATTTCCGGCGCCCTGGGTGATCGCGGCGGTGACCAGCCTCATCGCGATCGGCCTGGTCTATCTCTATCTCTACCGTAGCCGGCTCGGCACGCTGACGCGCGCGGTGATGTCGCGGCGAGATGAGGCGCTTGCGACCGGCATCGACGTCGATCGCGTCTCGGCGGCCGCCTTCGGCATAGGCCTCGGCCTTGCCGCGGTGGCCGGCGTGTTCGCGCCCTTCATGTTCGGGTCGGTAACGCCGGCCTTCGGTGCCGATGCCACCGTCACCTCCTTCGCGATCGTGGTGCTGGGCTCGCTCGGCAATCCGCTCGGCACCGCGCTCGGTGGTGTCGTCTATGGCGTCTGCTACATGCTGGTGCAGACCTATCTTTCCTCCTGGGCCGATCTCTTGCCTTACGTTCTGTTGATCCTGATCCTGCTATTGCGTCCGAGCGGGCTGCTCGGAAGGCAGGTGCGCGTTGCCTAGCGCTCTCAAGCATACGCTCTTCATTCTCGCGCCGCTGGTGATCGTCTTGGCGGTGCTGCCGGGCGTGTATCAAAACCATCTCCTGCTGTTCAATTTCGTGATCTTCCTGATCCTCGCGCAGGGCGTGAACATCATCTACGGCTTCACCGGCTATCTTCCGTTCGGCTATGTCGGCTTTTTCGGCGCGGGCGCCTATGGCTTTGCCATCATGGTGATGCATCTGCAGGCGCCGGCGCTGCTCGCGGTGCTGGCCGCGGGCGTGGTCGGCATCCTGCTCGGGCTGTTGCTGACGCCGCTGTTGCGACTGTCGGGCGCCTATTTCGCCATCGCCAACCTCGCGGCATCTCTTGCGGTGTTGCACCTGGTCGCCAATCCGGCGCTGGAGAGCATCACCAAGGGGCCGTATGGCGTATCGCTGACCGGCACCTTCAATCCCAATTCAGCCTATATGGCCGCACTCGTCGTGCTCGCGCTGACCGTGGCCGCCGTCGTGTATCTGAAAAACTCCAGCTTCGGGCTCGCCCTGCAGGCGGTGCGGGAGGATTCGGTGAGCGCCGCCATGGCGGGCGTCAACGTCGTGAAGATGCGCGTCGTTGCCTGGCTGGCATCGGCGCTGGTCGCCGGGCTCGCCGGCGGCATCTACGCCTGGTACGTCTCGGTGTTCTATCCCGACAACGTCTTCTCCGGCGAGTTCAGCATTTTTGCGATCGTGTTCGCGCTGTTCGGCGGCGTCGCCACCATCACCGGGCCGATCGTCGGCGTCATCATTCTCTATGGCATCTACAACCTGATCGGCTTCACCACGCCGCAATATTTCCAGCTCATCTATGGCCTCCTGATCATGGGCCTGGTGTTGTTCCTGCCGGCAGGCCTGGTGTCGCTGGCGACGCGGAGGGGATGGCATGTCCCCTAGGCCAAAGCCCATTCTCAACGTCGCAAAGCTCGTGAAGCGCTTTGGCGGCTTCCACGCGCTCGACGGGCTGAGCTTCCACGTCGTTCCCGGCGAGATCCTGGGACTGGTCGGTCCCAACGGCTCCGGCAAGACCACCGCCATCAACGTGATCTCCGGCCTCTATGCGCCCGATGGCGGCGAGGTGACACTGGATGGCCAGCCGATCGGCGGCATCGCCTCGCATAAGCTGGTGCACCGCGGCATCAACCGCACCTTCCAGGTCCCAAAGCCCTTCATGTCGCTCACGGTGCGCGAGAATGTCCAGGTCGCGCTCAGCCACGGGCGCCCGGCGGTGGCGCCGCCGAGCGTTGCCGATCTGCTCGACGAATATCGCCTGACCGAACTCGCCGACCGTCCGGCGTCCGAGCTCAACAGCGCGCAGCAGAAGATGCTGGATCTGACCCGCGCGCTCGCCACCCGCCCGCGGCTGCTCCTGCTCGACGAGCTCGCCGCCGGGCTCAATCCGGCGGAGCTCGACTGGATCGCCGGGCACATCAAGGCGCTGGCCGCAAGCGGCATGGCGATCATCGTGGTCGAGCACTTGATGGGCTTTATCGAGCACATCACCGATCGCGTCATCGTCTTGAACGCCGGCAAGGAGATTTTCGAGGGCAAGTTGGCCGCCGCCGTGCAGGAGCCGCAGGTGATCGAGGTGTTCCTGGGAGGCGAGCATGCCGCCTGAGGCCGCGCCGCTGTTGAACGCTGCCGGCATCGAGGCCGGCTATGGCAGCATGCAGGTGTTGTGGGGCGTCGATCTCGACGTGCGGCCCGGCGAGACCGTGCTGCTGCTGGGCGCCAACGGCGCCGGCAAGACCACCTTCCTGAAATCCCTGGTTGGCCTGGTCGAAGCGCGCCGCGGCACCATCCAGCTCGCCGGCGACGACATCACCCATATGCGCTCCAGCGACCGCATGCGGCGCGGCATGACCTACATGTCGGAGCTTGCGGTGTTTCCCGATCTCACCATCGAGGAAAATATCCGCATCGGCGCGCAGGCGCTCGGCCACGCCGATCCGGGCCGTCGGATGGAGGAGCTCTACCAGCTCTTTCCGGTCTTGCGCGACAAGCGCCGCGCGCTGGCTTCGAGTCTCTCCGGCGGCCAGCGGAAGATGCTCGGCATCGCCAAGGCGCTCTCCGCCGAGCCCAAGCTCCTTGTGATGGACGAGCCCTCGGCAGGGCTCTCGCCGTTATTCGTCAAGGAAGTCATCCGCGTCCTCAGCGGTCTGCAGGGACGGGGACTGGCGCTCTTGATCGCCGAGCAGAATATCAGTTTCCTGGAAGTCGCGACGCGGGTGTTCGTGCTGGAAGGCGGACGCATCCGCTTCTCCGGCACGGTGGTCGAGATGAGCGGCAATGAGGCCCTGCACCGCGCCTATTTCGGGCTGAAATGATGCGGACCATCAGAATAGGTTCCGGCGCTGGCTATTCGGGCGACCGTATCGAGCCGGCGGTCGAGCTCGCCGAAAGGGGCGATATCGACTATCTTGTGTTCGAATGCCTGGGCGAGCGCACGGTGGCGCTGGCGCAGCAGGCGCGCCTGAAGAATCCGGACCTCGGCTACGATCCTCTTCTGGAAGAGCGGATGCGCGCCGTGCTGCCGCTATGCGCCGCCAAAGCCATCAAGATCGTCACCAATATGGGCGCCGCCAATCCGGAAGCGGCGGCGAAGAAGACCGCGGAGATCGCGCGTTCGCTCGGGTTCTCGTCGCTGAAGATCGCGGCGATCATCGGAGATGACGTGCTGGATGCCTGCAGCCGAGGTGATCTGCCAATCCTGGAATTTGCCGGCACCATCAAGCAGCTCGGCAACCGCGTCATCTCCGCCAACGCCTATCTCGGCGCCGAGCCGATCGCGAACGCGCTCTCGGCCGGCGCAGATATCGTGATCACCGGCCGCGCCTCCGATCCCGCGCTTTTCCTGGCGCCGATGATCCACGCCTTCGGCTGGGCCATGGACGACTGGACTCTTCTGGGCAAGGGCACGGTCGCCGGACATTTGCTGGAGTGCGCCGGACAGATCACCGGCGGCTATTTTGCCGATCCGCCCTACAAGGACGTCGCCGGCCTCGCGCGGCTCGGCTTTCCGATCGGCGAGGTCGGCGAGGACGGCGCGCTTGTCGTCACCAAGGTCGCGGGCTCGGGCGGCGCCGTCACCGCACGGACCTGCAAGGAGCAGTTGCTATACGAGGTGCACGATCCCACGCGATACATCCAGCCCGACGTGGTGGCGGATTTCTCGCAAGTCGAGGTCGAGGAGATCGGGCCGGATCGCGTCCGCATCACCGGCGGGCGCGGCACGGAGCCGACCGGTACGCTCAAGGTCTCGGTCGGCTATATCGACAGTTTCATCGGCGAGGGACAGATCTCCTATGCAGGCCCCGGAGCATTGGCGCGCGGGCGGCTGGCGCTCGACATCGTCCGCGAGCGGCTGAAGCTGACGCGTGTTGCCGCGAGCGAATTGCGCTTCGACCTGATCGGCATGGACTCGCTACACGGGCCGCAAGTCTCCGTGCATCCCAACGAGCCCTATGAGGTGCGCATCCGCGTCACCGGCCGCACCGAAAATCTGCGCGAAGCCGTCAGGATCGGCAACGAGGTCGAAACGCTGTATACCAACGGTCCCGCCGGCGGCGGTGGCGCCTGGAAATCCGCCCGCGAGGTGGTGGCGGTCGCCTCCGTCCTGCTGCCGCGCGAACTGGCAAAACCGCAAGTGCGCTTTGTCGAGGTGTAACGCGATGAAGTTGCGCGAAATCGCTCATTCCCGCACCGGCGACAAGGGCAATACCTCAAACATTTCCGTGATCGCCTATGATCTGAAGGATTATCCGCTGCTGCTCGACCAGGTGACGGCGGCGCGGGTGAAGGCTCATTTCGCCGGCGTTGTCGAAGGCGATGTGGTGCGCTATGAGCTGCCCAGGATAGGTGCGTTGAACTTCGTGATGAGCCGGGCGCTCGGCGGCGGGGTGACGCGATCGCTGGCGCTGGATGCGCACGGCAAGTCGCTGTCTTCAGCGCTGCTCGATCTGGAGATCGAGACGCCTGTCGATAAAGCGTAACTGAACTGTCAGGCGAGATGATCATGACCAAGCTTCCGACCCTTAACTCACTCGCCGATGATCTCGAAGCCGGCCGCACCAGCGCCCGCAAGCTGACTGAGGAATGCCTTGCCAGGATCGCCGACCCCGCCGGCGAGGGGCAGCGCACCTTCATCCATGTCGACAAGGATGCCGCGCTTGATGCGGCCGACGCGATGGATCGCCTGCGTAGGGCCAACGCGGCGCCCTCGCGCTTTGCCGGCATTCCGATTTCCATCAAGGACCTGTTCGACATCAAGGGACAGGTGACCCGCGCGGGTTCACGCGCGCTGGAGGATTCCGCCCCGGCCGAAGCCGATGCGCCTGTCGTGGCGCGGCTGCGCCGCGCGGGGTTCGTCGTGATCGGCCGCACCAACATGACCGAGTTCGCCTTTTCCGGCATCGGCATCAATCCGCATTACGGGACGCCGAAGGGCGCCTGGCGGCGGAGCGAAGG
This sequence comes from Bradyrhizobium sp. STM 3562, assembly GCF_045571435.1. Taxonomy (NCBI): domain Bacteria; kingdom Pseudomonadati; phylum Pseudomonadota; class Alphaproteobacteria; order Hyphomicrobiales; family Nitrobacteraceae; genus Bradyrhizobium; species Bradyrhizobium sp. STM 3562. The sequence continues at coordinate 6,407,175 of NZ_CP120694.1, read as the reverse complement.
CCATATCCCCGGCGGCTCGTCCTCGGGCGCCGCGGTCTCCGTGCTCGACGGCATGGCGCATGGCGCGCTCGGCACCGACACCGGCGGCTCCTGCCGGATTCCGGCCGCCTATAACGGCATCGTCGGCTATAAACCGACGCAGCGGCGGATTCCGCTCGACGGCGGCGTGCCGCTGTCGTTTTCGCTCGACAGCTATGGGCCGCTCGCGCGCAGCGTCGGCTGTTGCGCGATCCTCGATGCGGTGCTGGCGGATGAGCCGGTCACGGCACTGCGCCAGCGCCCGATCAAGGGCGTGCGGTTGGCGGTGCCGACCACCATCGTGCTGGACGATCTTGATGAGCCGGTGGCGCAGACCTTCGATCGCGTTTTGAAAACATTGTCGCGATTGGGTGCCGAGATCGAACATATCGAAGTGCCGGAGTTCCTCGATGCCGGCCCGATCAACAGCAAGGGCGGCTTCGCCGCCGCTGAAAGCTACGCCTGGCATCGTTATCTGCTCACCAGCAAGGGCGACGTTTACGATCCGCGTGTCTCCGTGCGCATCCTGCGTGGCGAGGCCATCAGCGCGCCCGACTATATCGATATGCTCAACGCGCGCCGCTCGCTGATTGCGCGCATCAATGCGCGGCTTGCGTCCTATGACGCGCTGGTGCTGCCGACCACGGCCAATACCCCGCCGCGCATCGCCGATCTCGCCGCCGACGATAAGGCGTTCACGACCGAGAACCTGCGTTCCCTTCGCAACTGTTCGCTGATCAACCTGATCGACGGCTGCGCGATCTCGCTTCCTGCCCACAAGGAGGGCGAGGTGCCGGTGGGCTTCATGCTGGCAGCGCCCGGCGGCGCGGACCGCCGCATCCTCGAGCTTGCGGCTGCATTGGAGGGAGTGATCCGTGTTTGACCTCACCTTCACCGTCGACGGCAAGAGCACCACGACGCCGCTGACGCTCGCAATCGATCAGCTCGTGATCGCCGGCTGGACGGGGCGCGATCCCGTGGCGCGCGACAAGCACATTGCCGAGCTCGAGGCGCTCGGCATCGCGCGCCCCGCAACGACGCCGATCTACTACCGCGCCTCGGCGCGGCGGCTGACGCAGGAAGACAGCATCGAGGTCTGCGGCGGCGAGTCCAGCGGGGAGGTCGAATTCGTGCTGATCGGCTGGCAGGGGCGCATCTTTGTCGGCCTGGGCTCCGACCACACCGACCGCAAGGTCGAGACCTATAACGTCACCGTCTCGAAGCAGATGTGCGACAAGCCGATCGCGTCGGTGTTGTGGGAGCTGGAGGACGTCGCCGCGCACTGGGACCGGTTGATCCTGCGCTCCTATGCCTGCACCGCAGGCGAGCGCGAGCTCTATCAGGAAGGCACGTTGGACGCGATGCTGCCGGTCGACGAACTGATCAAGCGCGGCTTTGAAGGCGGCAAACTGCCCGACGGCTGCGCCATGTTCGGCGGCACCTTTGCCGCCAAGGGCGGCATCCGCCCGGCGGAACGGTTCGAGTTCGAGCTGAAAGATCCGGTGCTGAAGCGCAGCATCCAGCATGCGTATGACGTGATTACGCTGCCGGTGCGGGGCTAGGTTTATCTCCGCTGTCGCCCCGGCTTTCGCCGGGACGACGAGGAGTGCTAGGTTCCAGCGACACCGACATCACGCGTCGGAAATCGGGTGGTCGCACCCCGCGCGATCTGCGAGACTGCGGGCATGATCGCACACGCCAAGAAAATCGTTCGTACGGTTCCATCCTCCGACGTCGCCGCCCGCGTCGAGGCCATCGATTGGGCGCGCGTGGAAAGCGAGCTCGATGCGCAGGGCTGCGCGGTGTTGAAGCAGCTCCTCACACCCGAGGAGTGCCGGCGTCTCGCCGCGCTCTATCCTGACGATTCGCATTTCCGCAGCCGCATCGTGATGGCGCGCCACGGCTTCGGCCGCGGCGAGTACAAGTATTTTTCCTATCCCTTGCCGGACATCATCGCGCAACTGCGTCCTGAGCTTTACGCGCGGCTCCGCGGCATCGCCAACCGCTGGAACGAAGCGATGGGGATCGATATCCGCTACCCCGAACGGCATGAGGCTTTCCTCAAGCGCTGTCACGACGCGGGGCAAACGCGCCCAACACCGCTGCTGCTCCAGTATGAGGCCGGCGATTACAACTGCCTGCACCAGGATCTCTATGGCGAGCACGTCTTCCCGCTGCAGGTGGCGATCCTGCTGTCGGCGCCGGGCCGCGATTTCGAAGGCGGCGAATTCGTGCTGACCGAGCAGCGGCCGCGCATGCAGTCGCGCGCCGAGGTGGTCGCTCTATGCCAGGGCGATGCGGTCGCCTTTGCCGTGCATCACCGCCCGGTGCAGGGGACACGCGGGCCTTATCGCGTGAACATGCGCCATGGCGTGAGCCGCCTCCGTGCAGGCCACCGCCATACCGTGGGCGTGATCTTTCACGACGCCAAATGACTGCGGATCTGTTTGAAGGCGTCCTCGACATTGGCCCTGCGCAGCAAAAGATCGCGCAAGGCGCGATGCTGTTGCGCGGCTTTGCCAAAGCGTTCGAACATGATCTGATGCCCGCGTTGCACGCGATCATCGTGCAAGCCCCGCTTCGTCATATGCACACGCCGGGCGGTCACCAGATGTCGGTGGCGATGACCAATTGCGGCTCCGTCGGCTGGGTTACCGACCGTAGCGGCTATCGCTACGACGCCATCGATCCGCAGAGCGGAAAGCCGTGGCCGGCCATGCCGGCGGTTTTCCTCCTGCTGGCCCGAGAGGCCGCCAGTCGCGCGGGCTTCGCCGGTTTTGCGCCGGACGCCTGTCTGATCAATCGTTACGAGCCCGGCGCGCGCATGTCCCTGCACCAGGACCGCGACGAACGCGATTTCGGTCAGCCGATCGTCTCGGTATCGCTCGGCCTTTCTGCCGTTTTTCTCTTCGGTGGTCCGAAACGCGCCGACAAGCCGCAGCGCTACCGGTTGCAACATGGCGATGTCGTGGTGTGGGGCGGGCCGTCGCGGCTGTTCTTTCACGGCGTCGCGCCGCTCGCCGATGGCGAACATGCTGCAATGGGTCGCCAACGCATCAACCTAACCTTCCGGCGGGCGCGCTAGTGTTGTGAATCTCCGTCATTCCGGGGCAGCCCGCAGGGCTGAACCCGGAATGAAGAGGTTGTGGCGCGAGATTCCGGGTTCTCGCTTCGCGAGCCCCGGAATGACACCGAGTGAATCGGATGTCAGAGACACAACACTGGCGCCGGTCTTGCACGCGAAGGTGAAGAGCCGTCAATTTCGCCGAGGCTCCGGCAGGGCTATGCTCGCGCGCCGGAGGCCCTGTATGACCACCGAAGAGCTGGCAATCGAAACGAGCGCGGGCGCCAATCGCACCGGCCTCTATCTCGCATTCCTACAACTGGTGTTTACGCTGCTTTGGACCACCTACGTCATCTATCTGCCAAAGCTCGCAGCGCAGGTCGGGATTGCACCCGCCGCCGTGATCCTGATCCTGATGATGGATCAGGCGATCTTCACCGTCACCGACACCGCGATGGGCATCGTCGCCGACAGGATCGAAGCGCTGGTCGGCCGGATCGGCGTTTTCGTCGGCAGCTTGACGCTCTTGTCATGCGCGGCTTTCGCGGCTTTGCCCTTCGTCGCCGGTATAGGGCCGGGCGCGAAAGCCGGCCTGATCGCGCTGATCGCGATCTGGGCCGTGACCTCATCCGCGTTGCGCGCGCCACCGCTGATCCTGCTTGGCAAGTATAGCGCCAAGCCGCGGCTGCCGTTCCTCGCGGCCCTGGTCCTGCTCGGCTATGGCATCGCCGGCGCGGTGTCACCGTATCTGGGCGTGGTCCTGCGCGATCTGGACCCGCGGCTTCCCTTCATCCTGTCCAGCGTCGTGCTGTTCTTCACCGCGCTTGGTCTCGCACGTGTCGAGGCCGAAGTTGCTCAACAGACTGCGCGGAAGGGTCCGCGCACGCCTGCAAGGCCGCTCGGCAAAGTGCCGGTGCTCCTCATCGCGATGACGGTGCTGCTCGCACTCGGCTATCAGTTGCATTTTTCCGTCAACAGCGCCCCATCCTATCTGCGCTTTGCGAAGAACGACGACTTGCAATGGCTGATGCCGGTGTTCTGGATCGGGTTCAACATCGCGATGTTTCCGGCAAGCGTCGTGGTCAAGCATCGCGGTGGTCTGATCGTGATGGGCATCGCCGGATTGTTGGGCGCGGTTGCGATCGGGGTCGCAGAAATTGCGGGCAGTCTCAACACGCTGATCGTGGCCCAGTTCCTCGCCGGCTCCGCCTGGGGCTGCATGCTGATGAGCGCGGTCTCGGCCGCGCTCGCGATCGGCGCCACGGGCGCGGAGGGCAGGGTGACGGGCCTCGTGTTCTCCGCCCTTGCGCTTGCGACATTTGCGCGGATGGCGGCGGTCGCGGGCGGGCTGCAAAAACTGCCCGATTATGCGCCGTTGCTGCACTGGGCCCCGGTCGCGTGCTGGCTCGTCGCGGGCTGCGCGCTGCTGGTGCTTGCAGCCTCGAGGGCGCCAAGCGCGCGAGGGATCTAGTCTAGCTCTCTTACTCCGTCATTCCGGGGCGATGCGCCAGCATCGACCCGGAGAACAACAACAGAGACTACGGCCGCGTCGGATGAATGAACGTCCAGGGCGAGACTTCCGAGTCCCTTTCCACCTCGATCGCAACCAGATAAGGCCCGCCATGCGCGAGCGCCTTTTCCAGCGCGGGCCGGAAGTGATCCGGTGAGGTGACGCGGCTGGCCGCGACGCCAAACGACTCCGCGAGCTTGACGAAATCCGGGTTGACCAGGTCGGCCGCCACTACGCGGCCCTCAAAGCGGTTGCGCTGGTCACGCCGGACATTGCCGTAAGCGTTGTTGTTGAACACCAGCATCACCACGCCGATGTTGAATTGCACGGCGGTTGCGAGCTCCTGCACGCCGAACATGAAGCCGCCATCTCCGGTGATGGCGACCACCGGCTTGTCGGGATTGGCGACCTTGGCGCCGAGCGCGGTCGGAAAGCCCGAGCCGAGCGTGCCCTGATAGCCCGAAGTGATGAAGGTGCGCGGCTCGTAGACCGGAAAGCCGTACCAGGAGGCAAAGCCGACCTGAGACAGTTCGTCAGTGACGATGGCGTTGTCCGGCAGCACCTCGCGCAGGATGTTCAGATAGGCCATTTGCGGCTGCACCTGCTGAATGTCCGTGAGCGCAGCGGCGGAGGCTTCGGCGATCTCCGCGCGCCGGCCGCTGGTCTTGCGGTAGCCGGCCTTGCGGACGGCCGCAAGCAGGTCGCGCGTGCCCGCCTTCGCATCCGCTATGACCGCGACGTCGGGCGTGAGCCGCCGCATCTCGACCGGATCGATATCGATGCGCACCGATTTGATGCCCTCGGGCCGGAACGGCCAGCGGAACATGGTCGGCAGTTCCATGCGCGTGCCGATGCCGAGCATCAGGTCGGTCTGCGGCCAGAGCTTGTAGGCGGCCGCGATGGTCAATCCCAGTTCGTGGGCGTTGGAGACGATGCCGCGTCCGCTGCGGAACGCTACCACTGGCGCATCGATCAGTTCGGCAAGTTCGAGAATCTCTTCGCGTGCATCGATGGCGCCGCTGCCGACAAAGATCATCGGCTGCTTGCTGGCGCCAATCAATGCCGCGGCGGTCTTGATGCGATCGGGATCTGCAAGCGGCGCGGGGAACGGCTCGAACACTTTCGCCGGACCTGTTGCCGCGCGTTGGGTGAACACGTCCCAAGGCATTTCCAACGCAGCCGGGCCACGCCGGCCCGACAACATTTCCTGGAACGCACGGGCCACGAGCGTCGGCGCGACATCGGGATATTCGATGCGCTCCGCCCATTTCACGAAGGTGCGCAAGGTCGCAAGCTGGTCGGGCATCTCGTGCAGATGCCCGCGGCCCTTGCCCAAGAATTCCGTCGGCACCTGTCCGGTCAGACACAGCACCGGCTCGTTCGAGCCGAAGGCGGTTAGCATGGCGGCGCCTGCATTGAGCACCCCGGGGCCGGGCACGACGCTGAACACGCCGGGCCTGCCGCTCGATCGCGCATAGCCGTAGGCCATGTAGCCGCAGGCCTGCTCGTGCCGCGCGCCGATCACCTTCAACTGCGCCTGGTGAAACGCGTCGAACAGCCCGTAAACCTGCGCGCCGGGCAGGCCGAACACCGTGTTGATGCCGTGGGCGACAAGGCCGCTCACGATCGCTTCGCCGCCGGTCATTGTGGTCATTGCGGGATCCAGTTGATTGCGGATTGGCTTCGATCATGATCCGATTAGACGGAATCGGATCCTGATCTCATCTCTTTGTTTGAGCATGATCTCCGCGCAAACGCGTCCCCGCGTTTGTCGCGAGGGAAAACCGGTTTCCACTTTTCCGGATCATGCTCAGAGGCCTTCATCGATCACGCCGTTGCGCAACAGGCCGATGCCTTCGGCTTCGACTTCGACGACATCGCCGGGCTTGAGATAACGCGGCGGATCGAAGCGTGCACCGGCGCCGGTCGGCGTGCCAGTCACGATGATGTCACCCGGAACGAGCGTGGTGAAGGTCGAGATGTAGCTGATCAGGTAGCGGAACGGGAAGATCAGCCGCGACGTGCGATCGTCCTGCCGCGTTTCGCCGTTCACGCGGGTGGTCAGGCGGATATCGGCGATCTGGTTTTCGCTGGTATAGGGGACGAGCCAGGGGCCGAGGCTGCCGCTGGCATCAAAATTCTTGCCTTGGGTGACGTTGAACTTGGCGTGCCGCAGCCAGTCGCGGATGCTGCCCTCATTGCAGAGCGTCAGCGCTGCGATGTGGTCAAGGGCCGCACCTTCCGAAATGTGCCGGCCTGCTTTGCCGATCACCAGCACGACCTCGCCCTCATAATCGAGCTGCTGCGAGGCGCGCGGTCGCACCAGGGGCGTGTTGTGGCCGACGAAGGATCGCGGCGTACGCATGAACATCGACGGATATTTCGGCGCCTCCTGGCCGTCCTTGTATTCCGCGTTGCGATCCGGATAATTGACGCCGATGCAGATGATCTTTTCCGGCGCGGGGATCGGCGGCAACCAGGTGATGGCGTCCAGCGGATGATCGGGCGATTGCCGCGCCGCTTGGTCTGCGAGCTTTGAGAGTGCGCCGGCGGCGACGGCCTCGCGCAGCGTCGGGTAGTCTTTGCCATGACGCGCGGAGAGGTCGACGATGCCGTTGTCGAGCACGGCGCCGTACCTGGTCCTGCCACCAACGGAATAGGTTGCGAGGCGGGCGCAGGTCATGCTGGTTCTCCGTCGTCCCGGCGAGCGCCGGGACCCATACCGCGTGATCCATCAATCGGGCACGATGACAGACGCCCTTTGCCGCCACAACGCCCTTTGGTTATGGGTCCCGGCTTTCGCCGGGAGGACTCGTGGTAACAATCTTTGCTTTTCATCCCCATCAATCCGCAACCGTCACATCCGCAACAAACAGCGGCTCGCGCACCTTTTGCCCCGTGAAAGGCGAGCCCTGCTCGAACCATGAGCGCGGCGCCGGCGCGCCCCACAGCGTCTGCCGCCGCGGATCCTTGAGCGACCAGCGCAAGGGAGCGTGATCGTGGTCCATCGTAAAGTAGTCGCTGGTGTAGAGCTCCAGGCGATGGCCGTCGGGATCGCGCACGTAAAGAAAGAACGCATTCGAGATGCCGTGCCGGCCGGGCCCGCGCTCAAGGTTTTTCAGATATCCGCTGGAGGCCATGACATCGCAGAGATGCAGGACGTTCATCGCCGTCGGCACCCAATAGGCGAAATGGTGCAGGCGGGGACCATTGCCGTTGGTCAGCGCAAAGTCATGTACGTTGCCCTTGCGATGCAGCCAGGCCGCCGCCATGCGGCCGTTCGGCCCGTCCTCCTCGGCATATTCGGTGAGGCGGAAGCCGAGCCGGGCGTAGAAGTCGACCGTGTCCTGCACCTCGGCGGCAAACACGTTGAAATGATCGAGCCGTTGCGGATGACAACCTTTATAGAGATCGTAGCGGCGCAGCAGATGCGGCCGCTTCTCCATCGACGCATAAAGCTCGATCTGGAAGCCGAAGGGATCGGTGAACTGCAGGGTCCGGCCCTGAAACGGCTGGTCGGCGAAGGCGCAGGCGATGCCGTTCTCCGTGAAGAAGGAGGCGGCCTTGTCGAGATCGGCCTCGTTGCCGACCTTGAATCCCAATCGGTTGCAGGCCGGTGCCGCGGCTTTCCGCAGCACCAGCGAGTGATGCTGGTGCTCTTCGGCGGCGCGCAAATAGACGGTGTTGTCGTCGGCGTCCTCGACATGTAGCCCGACGGTGGTCTCGTAGAAGCTGCGGCTGAGCTGAAGATCGGTCACGTCAAGCACGACGTGACTTGAACGGATGATGTTGAAGGGCGGGTCGAAGACGTGTTGTGGAACGGGCATGTGGTTTCCCCCGGGTTTGGTCATTCCGGGGCGATGCTGAGCATCGAACCCGGAATCTCGAGGTTCCGGGTTCGCGCTCTCGCGCGCCCCGGAACGACGGTGTTGGTTAAATTCCCAGTTTTTGAATTTTATGCGTGCCTCGCGCCAGCGAGACGTGCTTGGTTTCCATGTAGAAGTCGAACGAATAGTCGCCGCCGTCGCGGCCGATTCCGGACGCCTTCATGCCGCCGAACGGCGTCGGCAGGTGGCGGACATTTTCCGAATTGAGCCAGATCATGCCGGCTTCCAACGCGTCGGCAACGCGCAAGGCGCGGCCCATATCGTTGGTCCAGACATAGCCGGTGAGGCCGTATTTCACGTCATTGGCGATTGCGATGGCGTCCTTCTCGTCACGAAACGGAATGACCGTGAGGAACGGACCGAACACTTCCTCCTGCGCGACCCGCATCTTTGCGTGTGCGCCGGTGACCAGCGTCGGCTGCACATAATGCCCGCCGCCCGGACCATCATGAGGCTTGCCGCCGACGGCGATCACGGCGCCATCCTGCCGCGCGACATCGAAATAGGAGCAGACCTTTGCCAGATGCCGCTCGTGAATCAGCGGTCCGATCTCGGTCGCGGGATCGAGGGGATGGCCGACCTTGAGCGCCTTCACCCGCGCGGCGAGCTTTTCGATGAAGGGCTCGGCGATGCTCTGCTGGATCAGCAGCCGGCTCGATGAGGTGCAGCGCTCGCCATTGAGCGAGTAGATCATGAACACCACCGCATCGAGCGCGCGGTCCAGATCGGCATCGTCGAATACGATCACCGGATTCTTGCCGCCGAGCTCGAAATGCACGCGCTTTAGGGTCGGCGCGCCCTGCGCCATGATCGCCGATCCCGTCGCGCTTTCGCCGACAAAGCCGATCGCCTTGATCGCGGGGTGCTCCGTCAGCGCCTTGCCGGACTCTTCACCAAAGCCGTGCACGGTGTTGAGCACGCCATCGGGAATGCCGGCTTCCTTGACGATCTTTGCAAGGAGATCGGCGGTGACGGGCGACCATTCCGCCGGCTTGTGGACGACCGTACAGCCGGCGGCAAGCGCCGGCGCGATCTTCCAGGTCGACAGCATGAACGGCGTATTCCAGGGCGTGATCACGCCGACCGGGCCGATCGGCACGCGCGTGGAGATATTCCAATGCTCACCGCTCGGCATGTTGAGGCCGTCGCGGGCATCGGCGCATTTATCCGCGAAGAAGCGGAAGTTTTCTGCCGCCCTGATCGCGGCCTTGGCCATGAAGCGATAGGCCTGGCCGGTATCGATGCATTCGAGCACGGCGATATCCTCGGCGTGGTCCTCGATGGCGTCGGCCACGCGATGCAGCAGCTTGCGGCGCAGCGCGGCGGACATGTCGCGCCAGGCAGGGAAGGCTTCCGCCGCGACGGTGGCGGCACGGTCGATATCCTCGGCATTGCCACGGGCGACGGTCGCGAGGACCGCGCCGTCCACGGGCGATCTGGTTTCGAAGGTCGCACCCGAGATCGACGGCACGGTCTTGCCGTCGATCATGTGCCCGATGCCGGCAGCTTTCAGCTTGGCAAGCAGCGGCGCGGCGCGGTCGAGATTGGCCTTGAACTGATCGGCTTTGGGCGTCGCCTTATCCATGAACAGCCTCCGCTTTGAGCGCTTCGTGGATGTTGTTGCGCTTGAAGCTCGTCTCCTTGTCGTTGATCTGCATGTCGAACGACAGCGCGAACTTGCTGGTCTTGAACAGGGGATCCAGGTGCTCGGAGAGCGCGCGAAAGACGTGCTCGCCCGACTTCTTGCGCGTGGCGAGATCGCGGCCCTCGCCAAGCCGCAGCACCATGTCGAGAAAGCCGTAGTCCTTCTTGCCATCCGCAATGGCATAATGTTCGCAGCGGATGGCGCGGACGCGGATGCCGCCGAGCGGGAAGATGCCGGTTTCCACCGCGGCCCTGCGAACGACCTCGACCACCTCAGCCATATCGAGACGCCCATCGAGGTTGGCGGAGTATTCGATCGTGAAATGCGGCATTGTCTACTCCACGCGCAAGATCAGGCGAAATAACAACTAACGGTTCCGTAAGGGCCATAATCGGCCTCGTGTCGCCCTTGCGGGTCTCGATCGGGCGAATGAACGACCCGGCGAGAACCACCTGGCCAGGCTCCAGCGCAAGGTCCAGCGGCGCGATCTTGTTGGCGAGCCAGGCCACTGCGGTGGCAGGATGGTTGAGCACGCCGGCCGCCAGTCCCGTCTCTTCCAATTGGCCGTTGCGGTAGCAGAGCGTGCCGATCCAGCGCAGGTCGGCGTCCAGCGGCCGCAACGGCCGGCCGCCGAGCACGATGCCGGCATTGGCCGCATTGTCCGCGATGGTGTCAAAGATCTTCCGCGTCGCCTTGGTTTCCGGATCGACGCGCTGGATGCGCGTGTCGAGGATCTCCAACGCGGGCACCACGAACTCCGTTGCATTGAGCACGTCGAACAGCGTGCAATCGGGTCCCGAGAGGCGCTTGCCCATGATGAAGGCGAGTTCCGCTTCCACACGCGTGGCGATGAAGCGGTCCGAGGGCACGAGCCCGCCATCGGCAAAGAACATGTCGTCGAGCAGCACGCCGGAGTCAGGCTCGTCGATGTCGAGCGCGCTCTGCATCGCCTTCGAGGTGAGGCCGATCTTGTGGCCTTTGACGATGCGTCCCTCGGCGCGCTTGATCTCGATCCACGCCTTTTGAATCGCGTAGGCATCCTCGATGGTGATGGCAGGGAAGTCCTGCGACAACTGCCGGATCTGCCGCCGGGTCTTTTCCGCCTGATGCAGGCGCTCGGCCGCAACGCGGATATCTTGCTGAGAAAGGGCCATACGCGCTCGCGAAAACCTGCTGCGGGGAGATATTTAACATGTTAAGTTTATCCGGGCAAATCGAATTGATGTTTGCTGCATTGCGAAATTTTACTGCGGATCGGAAGGGCTGATGGGGCGGACGAAATCATCGAGTCGATCGGGCGTGAGCCCTGCGTTGCCGGGACATCGGGTGCCGATGCGCGAGTTCTCGCGCTCGCTGCCGATGGCGCTGCTGCGGGCGCGCGAGGCTGTGATGCGGCAATTCCGCCCGTCGCTGCGGCGGCATGGGCTGACCGAGCAGCAGTGGCGAATCCTGCGCGCGCTTGCAGCGGTTGAGGCGAGCGAGGTGACGGAGCTTGCGCGTACCGCTTTTCTGCTGGGGCCGAGCCTGTCGCGGATCCTGCGCGATCTCGAAGCGCGCCGGCTGATCGAGCGACGCACCGCTGAAACCGATCTGCGTCGCGGCGTGGTCTCGATTTCCGAAAAGGGCCTCAAGCTGATGGAAGAGGTCGCGCCGTCGTCGGAAGCGATCTACGCCGCAATTACCAGGCGCTATGGCGTCCGCAAGCTCGCCGAGCTCCATGCGATGCTCGGCGCGCTGGAGGCGAGCCTCGGCGATCTCGACACGGAGGAGGCGAGTGAGGCTGCGACATCAGATCAGGAGTAAATGCAAATTTGCATGATGATCTGCGGCGGGACGCATAGCTGTAACTTCTGCACAGGCTTTGAGCACAGAAACGCCCTTGTTTACGGGCTTTCTGCGCCGTTAGTCGAAATCGCTGCGATAACAATTTACTCTCGCCGCGAGAGCCCTTAAAGAGCACCCGGTTTTCGCGATCGTGCGCGATCGCCAATACCAAGAAGGGCCGACAAGGATGCCCGGCCTCAGGGAGGTAGGAATGAAACTGACGAGACGCGATTTCGCGGCCGGTCTCGCCGCGGGAGTTGCAGCACCTTACATCATCAAGAGCGCGCGAGCGGAAGGCGCCGCGACCATCAAGATCGGCATGTGCGCGCCGGTGACGGGTCCCGCCGCAGAATCCGGTCGCTACGCCATTCAGGGCGCCAAGATCGCGCTCGAAGCCGTCAACAAAGCCGGTGGCATCCTGGGCAAGCAGGCGGAGCTGGTCATCGAAGACGATCAGACCACCAATCCCGGCATCGTGCTCGCATTCTCCAAGCTCGCCGCGCAACCGGACATCGTCGCCTTCCTCGGCTCGATCCGCTCCACGCAGGTGCACGCCATGGCGCCCGACGTGCTCAAGCTCGGTAAGCCCGTGATGATCGGCGGCACCGATCCGAATCTCACCCACATGGGCAATCAGTGGCTGTTCCGTTTCCGCCCTAATGACAGCTATTCCGGCCGCGTGATTGCCGAATACGGCGTCAACACGCTGGGCAAGAAGAAGTGGGCGATCCTGCATTCGACCGACGCGTTCGGCACCGCCGGCGGCAAGGCGCTGGCGGCGGCGCTGGAAAAGCTCGGCTGTCCGGCCGTGCTCGATCAGGGCTACGCCAACCAGAGCCAGGACTTCACGCCCGTCGTGCTGGCGATCAAGCAGTCCGGCGCCGATATTCTCGGCTCCTATTTCACGTTCGAGAACGATCTCGGCATCTTCGCCCGTCAGCTCCGTCAGCTCGGCGTCAATATTCCCTGGGTCGGCTCGCCCTCGATCGTCAATATCACCGCGCTGAAGCTCGCAGGTCCCGCGCTTTACAACACCTTCGGCGTTGCCGATTACGCCGAGGACTCCAGCGACACGGCCAAGACGTTCGGCAAGGCCTACCGCGATGTCGTCAAGGTTGCTCCTGATAACCAGAGCTCCTGGACCTACGATGCCATCAGCGTGCTGTCGGCCGCGATCAACAAGGCCGGTTCGACCGATCCGGCCAAGATCCGGGAGGCGATCCTGGCCACCAAGAAATTCCCGGGCGCCGAGGGCGAATATAATTTCGACCAGAACGGCGACGGGCTTCACGGCTACAACATCGTGAAGAACGACAAGGGCAACATCGTCTTCGACAAGCACATCGAATTCACCGATTGAGCCTTGCTTTCGGCCTCCGCCTGAAGCGGCGGGGGCCGATATTCCCCATCGCATCATCCAACGGACTTAAAGCCAAGCGAAACCGCTCATGGATCTCGTCCTGCAACTCTTGTTCACCGGGATCGGGATCGGCGCCGTCTATGCGCTGGTCGCGCTCGGCTTCGTGCTGATCTTCCGGGCCACCAATGTGGTGAACTTCGCGCAAGGCGAGTTCTCCATGGTCGCCGCCTATCTGATGGTGGTGTTCGCGGTCGATCTCGGCTGGCCTTATTGGCTGTCGTTCCTGATCGCGCTTGGCGGGATGGCGCTGCTTGGCGTCATCTTCAATCTCGGCGTCTATTATCCGCTGCGCCACCGCACGTTCCTGCCGGTCATCATCGCCACCATCGGCGCCTCGATCCTGCTCGACAATTCGGTGCTCGCGATCTACGGCCCGCAGCCGCAGGTGCTGCAGGGCTGGTTCGACACGCCCGGCATCCAGCTCGGCCCGGTCTATCTCGACGCGCAGTATCTTTTGATCATCGCGGTCACGATCGCGCTCGTGATCTTCAACTACTGGTTCTTCGAACATACCCTGCTCGGCAAGAAGCTGCAGGCGACCTCGCAGGACAAGGAGATGGCCTCGCTGCTCGGCATCTCCGTCTCCGCCATGATCATGATCACCTTCATCTATTCCGCGGTCCTCGGCGGGTTGGCGGGGATCCTGGTCGCGCCGGTCCTGTTCGTCTCGATCCAGATGGGCTCGACGATTGCGCTGAAGGCGTTTGCCGCGACCATCATCGGCGGTTTCGGCGACGTCGCCGGCGCCATCATCGGCGGGCTCGCGATCGGCGTGATCGAGACGTTCGGGGCGGCCTATGTTTCGGTCCCCTACAAGGACGGCTTTGCTTTCCTGGTACTGATCGCCTTCCTGATCTTCCGGCCGCAAGGCATCTTCGGCGAACGCGTGGCGGAGAAGGCATGAGCGCAGGAAGCGAGAACATGGCGGCGCCGGCCCCCGTCATCCGCAGCAAGCCGCTGATCGTGCGGCATCTGCCGTATTTCGTCGCCGCCGCGATCCTGGTGACGCTTGCCGGTATCATGCAGTTCGACGGCTACGTCCTCAACATCTTGATGCAGGCGACGACCTTCTCGATCGCGGTGTTCGGGCTGTCGGTCGTGCTGGGCCTGTGCGGGCAGATCAATTTGGCGCAGGCGGCATTCTTCGGCTTCGGCGCCTATGCGGTTGGCCTGGGCACCGCCGACCTGCATATGAGCTACTGGCTGTGCCTGCTCGCTGGGTGTCTCGCCGCGCTGGTCGCGGGCGCCTTCCTCGGCATGTCGACGCTACGGCTCGGCGGGCACTATCTCGCCATGGTGACCATCTCGTTTCAGCAGATCGTCACGCTCGTCATGATCAACGCGATCTGGCTCACCCACGGGCCCGACGGCGTCTCCAATATCGGCCGGCCGGCCCTGTTCTCGACGTCGCAGGGCTATCTCGCCTTCTGCGTCGCGGTGCTGGCGATCGTGGGCTACGTCGTCTGGCACCTGCCGGATACGAAACTCGGACGCGCCATGCGTGCGGTGCGCGACAATGAACTTGCCGCGGGCGTCAACGGCATCGATGTGTTCCGCACCAAGATCTACGCCTTTGGGATCTGCGCGGTGCTTGGCGGCCTTGCCGGCGGTCTCTTTGCCGGCGGCTTCGCCTATATCAGCCCCGACCAGTTCTCTTTCGCCGATTCCATCGTCTTCCTGACGATGTCGCTGCTCGGCGGTGTCGCCTCGCCAATCGGCTCGGCGATCGGCACGGGGCTGTTGATCCTGATTCCGGAATGGCTGCGCTTTTTGAAAAGCGTGCCCGGCCTTTATCTCGCGATCTACGGCCTGTTCGTCATCCTGATCATCCGCTTCATGCCTGACGGCATCTGGGGTTTCGTCGCCAACATCTTCGAGCGCTGGCGCGCCAAGACCAAGGCGCCGCCCGCCGTAAAGCCGCTGCAGTTGAAGCCGGCGAGCCTTAGTGGCGACATCGTGCTCGAAGTGCGCGCCCTCTCGAAGCATTTCGGCGGCCTCAAGGCGGTCGATGGCGTCGACATCGCGGTCAGGCGCGGCGGCGTGCACGCGCTGATCGGGCCGAACGGCTCGGGCAAGACCACGACGCTGAACGTGCTCTCCGGCCTCTACAAGGCGACCTCGGGCAGCATCATGCTCGACGGCACCGATATCACCAACATGCCGCCGCATCAGCGCACCGCCGCAGGGCTCGGCCGCACCTTCCAGAACATCCGTCTCTTCCGATCGATGACGGCGCTCGAAAATGTCGAGATCGGTGCCGAGCGGCCCGGCAACACCATGGTCGGGCAGGGTGGGGATGCCGCGCTCACCGAGCGCGCGATGGAAGCGCTGACCTTCGTCGGGCTCGGCCACCGCGCCAATGAGCTGATCACGAGCTTCTCCTACGGCCATCAGCGGCTGATCGAGATCGCCCGCGCGCTCGCAGGCAATCCGACGCTCTTGTTGCTCGACGAGCCCGCGGCCGGCTTGAACTCGACCGAAAAGCTCGAGCTTCATGAGCTGTTGAAGCGCATCGCAGCCCAGGGGCTGACCATCCTGATCATCGATCATGACATGACGCTGGTCTCGGAGGCGGCCCAGCACATCACCGTGCTCAATTTCGGACGCCGCATCGCGGACGGCGAGTCGATGGCGGTGCTGCGCCATCCCGACGTTGTCTCCGCCTATCTCGGAAGCGAATAAATGGCGCTGCTCGAAATCCGCGATCTGGTGGTTCGCTACGGCGAGATCGAAGCGCTGCGCGGCATCTCGCTCACCGTCGAGCAGGGCAAGGTCGTCACCCTGCTGGGCGCCAACGGCGCCGGCAAGTCGACGACCTTGCGCGCCATCTCGGGCCTGGAAAAACCGGCCGCCGGCGACATCCTGTTCGACGGCAAGTCCATCGCAGGTCAGGGGCCGGAGGCGATCGTGCGGCTCGGCATTTCCCACGTTCCGGAGGGACGGCGGGTGTTTCCCGGCCTGTCGGTGAAGGAAAACATCATGCTCGGCGCATCCAACCGCCGCGCCTCCGCCAAGGAGATCTCGCGCGAAGCGGATGCGATGTTCGACCTGTTCCCGGAGATCCGCTCGTTTGCCAATGCGCTAGGCTGGACACTCTCCGGCGGGCAATTGCAGATGGTCGCGGTGGCCCGCGGGCTGATGGCAAAGCCGCGCCTGCTCCTGCTCGACGAGCCCTCGCTGGGGCTCGCACCCGTCATCGTGCAGGCGGTGTTCCGGATCATTTCGCAGATCAGGCAAACCACGACGGTCTTGCTTGTCGAGCAAAATGCGCGCATGGGCTTGTCGGTCGCCGATTACGGCTATGTGCTGGAAACCGGCCGGATCGTGCTCGGCGGCAAGCCTGACGAATTGTGGGGCAACGAAGCCATCCGCGCCGCCTATCTCGGCGGTCATGCTAAGGTTGCGACTGCGTGAGACGCATGATCCGGAAAGGCCGCTGGCGGTTTTCCGCGAAGATCATGCCGAGATGAAAAAGAGAACGAACGATCCATGGTCACGATCAAGGTTGAGAACCTCATCGATTTTGTCGCCGATGTCTTTTCCCATGCGGAGTCCTCGCCCGAGGAGGCAAGGCGCATCGCGACCTACCTGACCACGGCCAACCTGACCGGCCATGACAGCCACGGCGTAATCCGCGTGCCCGTCTATATCCGCTGGAAGAAGATGGGCTCGATCGTGCCGAACCAGACCGCGGAGGTCGTGGTCGATACGCCCTCGCTCGTCGTGGTCGATGGCAAGTTCGGCTATGGCCAGACCGTGACGCCACAGGCGGTCAAGATCGGCATTGAAAAATGCAAGAAGGCTGGGCTTGCGGCGCTGGCCCTGCGCAACTCGGGCCATCTCGGCCGCGTCGGCGACTGGGCCGAAATGGCGGCCGCCGAGGGCCTGGTGTCCATACATTTCGTGACGGCCGCCGGCTCGCTCCTGGTGGCGCCCTATGGCGGCGTCGAGAAGCGGCTGTCGACCGCGCCCTATTGCGTCGGCATCCCGCGCGAGGGCCAGGATCCCATCGTGCTGGATTTCGCCACCTCGATCGTCGCCGAAGGCAAGTGCCTGGTCGCCAGCCGCGGCGGCAAGAAGCTGCCGACCGGCGCCTTGATCGATTCCGATGGCACGTTGAGCGAGGACCCCCATGTGCTCTACGGTCCCTATACGCCCGACGGGCCGCGTGACCACACCAAGGGCACCGGCGCGATCCGCGCGTTCGGCGAGCACAAGGGCTCCGGGCTCGCCTTCATCTGCGAACTGCTCGGCGGCGCCCTGACCGGCACCGGCGCCACTTCCGCGAACCGCCGCTTCGCCAATGGCATGCTGGCCTTCTACATCGACCCCAAGGTCGTCGATCCCCAGAACTTCTTCGACGGTGAAGTCACCCGCTATACCGATTTCATCCGGGCGACCAAGCCGGTCGCCGGTGTCGATCAGGTGCTGATCCCCGGTGATCCCGAGCGGAAGACCCGCGCCGAACGGACAAAGAACGGCATCCCCTTGCCTGATGATACCTGGGCGGCGATAGTGAACACCGCGCGCGAGGTCGGCGTCAGCGAAGCAAGCATCCAGCGGGCTACCAGCTAGAGCGAGACGAGTTTTGGTTGAGTCGGTGCGTGCCGCAGCTTCTGGTCACCTCTCCCCCCTGGGGAGAGGTGAACGACCGCGGCAGCCAACTGAACTTGGTCTCACTATGATTTAAGCCTGCTATTGTTGAGAAACGGCAAAGAGGAAACGCAATCCATGGCAAACAATAAAGTCAAGCAGATCTGGGCTTCGGGCAAAGCGGTGGTGAACGCCTGGCTTGCGATTCCCTCCGGCTTCACCGCCGAAGTGATCGCGCAATGCGGCTTCGACAGCGTCACCGTCGACATGCAGCACGGTGTGCAGGACTATATCTCGATGGTGGAGTGCTTCCAGGCGATGGGCGGCCATCCCATCACGCCGATGGTCCGCGTGCCCTGGAACGAGCCCGGCATCATCGGCAAGGTGCTGGACGGCGGCGCCTATGGCGTGATCTGCCCGATGGTCAACACGCCGCAGGAGGCCAGGAATCTCGTCTCCTACGCCAAGTATCCTCCCGTTGGCGTCCGCTCCAACGGGCCGATCCGCGCCGGCATGTACGGCACCGCGGGCACCTATCAGAAGACCGCCAACGACGAGATCGTGCTGCTGCCGATGATGGAGACCAAGACCGCGGTCGAAAACATGGAAGCGATCCTCGATGTCGAAGGCATCGATGGCGTCTATATCGGCCCCTCCGATCTTGGTTTCTCCTACGGCCTCGAGCCGAAACTCGATCGCGACGAGCCGGAGATCCTGAAGATCTACGAGAAGATCGTGAAGGAGTGCGGCAAGCGCAACCTCAACCCCGGCATCCATTGCAGCGGCGCCGAGGGCGCGGTGCGTGCCATCAACATGGGCTTCAAGCTGGTGACCTTGTCGAACGAAGTCGGGCTGATGGCGACCTATGCGAAGATGCAGGTCAACCAGACCCGCAAGGATTCGGCCGGGAAGGCGTGACCTTCTCCCTCTCCCCGCTCTTCGCGGGGAGAGGGTCGGGGTGAGGGGCCTCTATCCGCGAAAGCGGTGCCTGCAATTGAGCGCCTGCCTTGCCCCTCACCCGAATTGCATCTGCGATGCAATCCGACCTCTCCCCGTGAAGGACGGGGAGAGGTGACGAGCTAAGTAAAGGGAGACCCCATCATGACCCCGGCACCCGTCATTCGCCTGCACCCGGACGACAGCGTCCTGATCGCGCGCGCGAGCCTGCCGCCGGGGATGGCTGTCGCCGATGGCGTCACCACGGCCGACCGGATTCCTGCCGGCCATAAGGTCGCGATCAAGCCGATCGCGACCGGCGAGCCGATCCGCCGCTACGGCCAGATCATCGGCTTTGCAACGCAGCCGATCGCGCCGGGCCAGCACGTGCACACGCAAAATTGCGGCATGGGCGATTTCGCCAAGGATTACGCTTTCGGCGTCGATGTGAAGCCGACGCCGAACTTCGACTTGCCGGCTACTTTCGACGGCATCCGCCGGCCCGATGGCCGCGTCGCCACCCGCAACTATATCGGCATCCTCACCTCTGTGAATTGCAGCGCCCATGTCGCGGGGCTGGTCGCCGACGTCTTCAAGAAAAATCCCTTCACCGGCGACAATCCGCTGGCCGACTTTCCCAATGTCGACGGCGTGGTCGCGCTGACCCACAAGACCGGCTGCGGCATGACGCAGGACGAGCCGCTCGCGCTGCTCCGCCGCACGCTCGGCGGCTATGCGCGGCACGTGAATTTTGCCGCGGTGGTCGTGCTGGGCTTGGGATGCGAGGTCAACCAGATCGGCGGGCTGATGCAGGAGCAGAAGCTCGCCGGCCGCCTGCGCGCGATGGACATCCAGGAGGTCGGCGGCACGCGCAAGACGGTGGAGGCCGGCATCGCCTTCGTGAAGGAAGCGCTCACCGACGCCAACAAGGTCAAGCGCGAGCCCGTCCCGGCGAGCGAGCTCACGGTGGCGCTGCAATGCGGCGGCTCGGACGGCTATTCCGGTGTTTCCGCCAATCCGGCGCTGGGGGCGGCGAGCGATCTCATCGTGCGTCACGGCGGCACCGTGATCCTCTCGGAGACGCCCGAGACCTACGGCGCCGAGCATCTCCTGACGCGCCGCGCGGTAAGCCGCGAGGTCGGCGAAAAGCTGGTCTCGTTGATGCGCTGGTGGGAGGAATATACCGCGCGTGAGGGCGCGGAGATGAACGCCAATCCGAGCCCCGGCAACAAGGCCGGCGGCCTCACCACCATTCTGGAGAAGTCGCTGGGCGCGATGGCCAAGGCCGGCAGCACCAACCTCGTCGACGTGCTGCATTATGCCGAGCCCGTCACCAAGCGTGGCTTCGTCTTCATGGACACGCCGGGCTACGATCCGGTCGCGGCCACGGGCCAAGTGGCGGGCGGCGCCAATCTCGTCTGCTTCACCACCGGCCGCGGCAGCGTGTTCGGCTGCAAGCCTGCGCCCTCGATCAAGCTCGCCACCAACACGCCCATGTACAAGCGCATGGAAGACGACATGGATGTCAATTGCGGCACCATCCTCGACGGCGAGGAAACCGTGCAGCAATGCGGCGAGCGTATCTTCGATTTGATCTTGAAGACCGCGTCCGGCAAGCCGACCAAGAGCGAAAGCTTCGATTTCGGCGGCGCCGAATTCGCACCCTGGACGCTAGGGGCGACGATGTAGAGTCGGCGTAGCTGTCGCCGATTTCGCCGTCGTCCTGGCGAAGGTCAGGCCCACACCGCGGAATCTATCCGTGACGGCATCGATCGCTAACCTGCCTCGCCCCGCAAGCGGCAGGGCCATCGCATATGCGGATCGCGCTGCAGGTTCGGTGCGCCCGATCTGGTCGGTTGGCCCACAAACCCGTCATGCCCGGCCTTGTGCCGGGCATCCACGTCTTGCTTTCCGCGTGAAGAGAGACGTGAATGGCCGGGCCTTCGCCTTGCCGTAGGGGCTTCGGCCCCGCAGGCGGGCCAAGCCCGGCCATGACGATGTGGAAACATCAGCGCAAAAATCCGGCCGCGCCGTGCGCGATAGCCCTACCGCAACCTGGGCGAGGCGATCGGATTCGCAGCCGGCTTGCGCGCAAGTATCAAGACTTAACTTCGAGCGCGCATGCTGCTGTTGCGGAACCAAGACCCGCGGCGGCCGGAACCGACGACAAATGTGGTGGCGGCGACCGCAGATATCTCGGACCCGCCGCCTCGTGACGAAGTTGAACTGCTGCGAGCCATTTGCAAACAGGAGGCTCGAATGCAGGCGCGCGACGTGATGGTTTCTCCCGTCATAACCGTGAGGGAGAACGAGACTGTTCGTGAGGTGGCCCGGCTTCTGATCGAAAATCGGATCAGCGCAGTTCCGATCCTTGACGATGCCGGAAAGCTCGTCGGAATTGTCACCGAAGCTGACCTTATGCGCCGGCCGGAGGCCGGAACTGAGCGTCCGTCTTCCTGGTGGGTGTCGCTCCTCCTGGGCGATCGCGCGCTTGCAGCGGATTACGTGAAGTCGCATGCGGTGAAGGTGAAGGACATCATGACGCGCAACGTCAAGACCGCCTCGCCTGAAACGCCCCTTTACGAAATCGCCGACCTGTTCGAGGAGAACCATATCAACCGCGTTCCGATTCTGGACGAGGGCGGCGACCTCGTCGGTATCGTCAGCCGCGCCAACATCATTCAGGCAGTCGCAAGCGCCCGGCCCAAGCTCGAAACCACGCTGCCGGACACTCAGATCCGCGAGAAACTGCTCGACGAGTTGAAAAGGCAGCCGTGGTCCCGCCTTCACAAGCTGAATGTGACCGTCACGAACGGCACCGTCGATCTCTGGGGCTTTGTCCAATCCGAGACGGAGCGCCAAGCCATTACGATCGCGGCAGAAACGATTCCCGGCGTGACCGCCGTCAGCGACCATCTCACGCGCGATCCGGAGTTGACTGCGCCTCGGCACTAGCGCATCGCCGATCAAGTTTCAGAGCCTGACAAGCGCCTTCAACCAGGCCCGGCAATGACGCCGGACGTCGGGCGCGTTGCTGCTCGACCGAAATGCTTTGCAAGACGTCGCGCGCAAAATCGATTTTCGCTTGAACTTTCAAACTGATTTGGGCTGTCCAGTCCTTTCCGCAAAAATTCTTCTGTTTCGTATTTTCAGAAATCGTGCTTAAGTGCGTCCGTTCCGCACCGGCAAGGGGCGTATCGCGATCGTCACGAACGTGGAGCGGAATGCGGTGGACGTGAGTGGCCGATGGACGAGCGGCGCACTTGCGTACGGCGAAGTCGTGTGGTCCTGGCGCGCCCATGCAGGCGCCAAGTTGGCGACGATGCTCAACGCTCGCGCCGGCGACGGTGGCAATCAAGCTGGTTCACCGGGGAGAGCCCGAAGTAAGCCGTAAACCACCGCGCAGGGAAGGCCGGAGTGTCTCCGTCTGTACCTGTGGTTGCTCCCGTGTGCGCTTTTCGCGCATTTTTTGCACACGGGGCCGCGGGTGCGGCGGGCACCCGGCCTTCCCTGCGCCCTCTCATCTCGAAGGGCGATGTCACTGGCAAAGCTCGGGCGGGGTCGCGCCGCGAGAACGCGAAGATGTGTGCGGCGCCGTCATTCCGGGGCGATGCCACCCGGTCCGCGCAAAGCGCGGCCGGACGACAGGCTCCGCATCGAACTATGGTGCGCAATTGCGCACCTGAGAATCTCGAGCTTCCGGGTTCGGCTCTTCGAGGCGCCCCGGAATGACGGTGGACCGCTGACGTGCGACGCACGCCTCCTAGGCACCCGCTGCCCGTTGTTAATGCTTGAACCTTCGCCACGGCAATGTTCTGCTCAAAAAAGCTGCTGGAGCGCGTCACCTGTGTCGATCTTCGTCGCACTGCATCACGTCACGCACTACAAGTACGACCGTCCGATCGATCTCGGCCCCCAAATCGTGCGCCTGCGGCCGGCGCCGCACACACGTACGCCGATCCTGTCCTATTCGCTCAAGGTCACGCCGCTGAACCATTTCGTGAACTGGCAGCAGGACCCGCAGGGCAATTGGCTTGCACGCTATGTCTTCCCCGAGAAGGCGACGGAGCTGAAAGTCGAGGTCGACTTCACGGCGCAGATGACCGTGGTCAATCCGTTCGATTTCTTCGTCGAGCCTTATGCCAACAGCTTCCCGTTCGACTACAGCAAGGATCTGAAGACCGAGCTTGCGCCTTATCTCGAGACGATCGAGCCCGGGCCGTTGTTCAAGGACTATCTCGCCTCGATCCCGCGCGAGGCGGACTCGACCGTCAGCTTTCTGGTCGATCTCAATGCGGCCTTGCAGAGAAAGATTCGCTACATCATCAGGATGGAGCCGGGCGTTCAGACGCCGGAGGAGACGCTTGGCCGAGGCGCCGGCTCATGCCGCGACTCCGCCTGGCTCTTGATCCAGACGTTGCGGCATCTCGGGCTCGCTGCCCGCTTCGTCTCGGGTTATCTCATTCAATTGCGCCCGGATATCGATCCAGTTGAAGGGCCACTTGAACTCGAGAAGGATTTCACCGACCTGCACGCCTGGGCCGAAGTCTATCTGCCCGGCGCGGGCTGGATCGGTTTTGACGCCACCTCGGGCATGCTGGCCGGCGAAGGGCATATCCCGGTTGCTGCCACGCCGCATTATCGCTCCGCGGCGCCGATCGCCGGCAGTGCGGGCTTTGCCAATGTCGACTTCGCGTTTGAGATGAGCGTGAGGCGCATCCGTGAAGCGCCTCGAATCACGAAGCCTTTTTCGGATGAGGCTTGGGCCGCGCTCGACAGATTGGGCGAGCAGGTCGATGCCGATCTGAAGGCGCAGGACATGCGGCTCACCATGGGCGGCGAGCCGACCTTCGTCTCGATCGACGATATGGAATCGCCGGAGTGGAATGTCGCCGCCGTCGGTCCGACCAAGCGCGGCCTCGCAGATGACCTGATCCGCCGCTTACGCGCGCGCTTCGCACCGGGCGGGCTGCTGCATTACGGGCAGGGCAAATGGTATCCGGGCGAGAGCCTGCCGCGCTGGGCCTTTGGCCTCTATTGGCGCAAGGACGGCGTGCCGATCTGGAAGAACGCCGACCTGATCGCGAACATCGACCGGCCGCGCAAGGCCGGTATCGACGAGGCCGAGCGGTTCGCGCAAGGTACCGCGCGAAAGCTGGGGCTTGAGCCCGATTACGTCATTCCGGCCTTCGAGGATCCGAACCATTGGCTGCAGCGCGAAGCCACGCTGCCCGTCAATGTCGACCCGACCGATTCAAAGCTCGCCGATCCCGAGGAGCGCGCGCGAATGGCGCGCGTCTTCGAGCAGGGGCTGAACGTCCCCAAGGGCTTCGTGCTGCCGATCCAGCGCTGGAACGCCCAAGCCCCGCGCTGGCGCAGCGAACGCTGGCAGCTCCGGCGCGGCAATCTGTTCCTGGTGCCCGGCGACTCCCCGCTCGGGTTGCGATTGCCGATTTCATCGCTGCCGCACATTCCGCCCAAGGATTACCCTTACATCGTCGAGCAGGACCCGCTTGAGCCGCGCGAGCCGCTGCCGGTGTTCGGCTTCGCAAGCCAGGCGCCCAGCGCGCCGCAACAACCTGTGCTGCAGCAGCGCGCGGGTGAGGGCGGCGTGCGCACGGCGATGTCGATCGAGATCCGCGATGGCGTGCTCTGCGCCTTCATGCCGCCCGTGGAAAAACTCGAGGATTACCTGGAGTTGCTCGCGGCCGTTGAAGCGACCGCCGAAGACATGCAGATGCAGGTTCATGTCGAGGGCTATGCACCGCCATTTGATCCGCGCATCGAAGTGATCAAGGTGACGCCCGATCCCGGCGTCATCGAGGTCAATGTGCAGCCGGCGGCAAGCTGGCGCGAGGCGGTCGACATCACCTTCGGCCTGTATGAGGACGCCGCCAAGTGCCGGCTCGGCGCCAATCGTTTCCTGATCGACGGCCGTCATACCGGCACCGGAGGCGGCAACCACGTCGTGGTGGGCGGCTCCACGCCGCAGGACTCGCCCTTCCTGCGCCGGCCGGATCTCCTGAAGAGCCTGGTGCTGTATTGGCAGCGCCATCCTTCGCTGTCCTATTTCTTCTCCGGCCTCTTCATCGGCCCGACCAGCCAGGCGCCGCGCATCGACGAGGCGCGGCATGACAGCCTCTATGAGCTCGAGATCGCGATCGCGAATGTGCCGCCGCCGGGGGCCGAGATTCCGCTGTGGCTGGTCGATCGGCTGTTCCGGCATATCCTGGTCGACATCACCGGCAACACCCACCGCGCCGAAATCTGCATCGACAAGCTCTATTCGCCTGACAGCGCGACTGGCCGGCTCGGCCTGGTCGAATTTCGCGCGCTTGAGATGCCGCCGGATCCGCGCATGTCGCTGGCGCAGCAGCTTCTGATCCGGGCGCTGCTCGCAAAGCTCTGGCGCGAGCCGCAGGATGGCAAATTCGTGCGCTGGGGAACGGGCCTGCATGATCGCTTCATGCTGCCGCATTTCCTCTGGGAAGACTTCCTGGACGTGCTCGAGGATCTCAAACGCTCCGGCTACCCATTCTCGCCGGAATGGTACCTCGCGCAGCTCGAATTCCGCTTTCCCGCGTTCGGCCGGGTCCATCATGGCGGTGTTTCGCTGGAGCTGCGGCAGGCGCTCGAACCCTGGCACGTGCTGGGCGAGGAGGGGTCTTCGGGCGGCACCGTGCGCTATGTCGATTCATCGATCGAGCGGCTGCAGGTCAAGGCCGAGGGTTTTGTCGAGGGGCGCCATATCATCACCTGCAATGGCCGGCGCTTGCCGATGACCGCGACCGGGCGCGCTGGCGAAGCGGTCGCCGGCGTGCGCTTCAAGGCCTGGCAGCCGGCCTCCGGCCTGCATCCGACAATGCCTGTCCATGCGCCGCTGACCTTTGACCTCATCGATAGCTGGAACGGCCGCTCTCTCGGTGGCTGCGTCTATCATGTGACCCATCCCGGCGGTCGCAATTATGAAACAAAGCCGGTCAATTCCTACGAGGCCGAGGCACGCCGGCTCGCCCGCTTCCAGGATCACGGCCACACCCCGGGCAGGATCGATCCGCCGCGCGAGGAGCGCTCGATCGAATTTCCGCTCACTCTCGACTTGAGAACCCCGCCGCCGCATTGAAAGATAGGTTTTTGGCAGGAGAGTCGGGATGGCGGCCACCAGCGATGAGGCGGGCCAAGGTGCGGGGCAGGCGGCCGGCCAGGCGCAGGCGGCGGGGCGGCCGCGACCCAGCCAGCGGCGCGTGGCGCAGTGGATGCGCGACTATGCGCGGCTTCCCGGAATCCCCGACGAATATATCGGCAGCGACGGGCCGCGCGCGGTCTGGACCCGTTTTTTCGATGCGTTTGCTACCCTGTCGCCCGCCGAGATCGAGCGCCGCTTCGGCGCGGCCGACCGGCACTTGCGCGAAGCGGGCGTCACCTACCGGGCGCCCGGCGAGGCCGCCGAGCGGCTGTGGCCGCTCAGTCACCTGCCGCTTCTGATCGATGAGGCCGATTGGCTGCAACTCTCCGCCGGCATCGTGCAGCGCGCCGAGCTGATCGAGCTCGTGCTGCGCGACCTCTATGGCGAGGGCCGCCTCGTCGCCGATGGCGCGATCCCCGCAGCAGCGGTCGCCGGCAGCGCCGAATATTTGCGACCTGTCTGCGGCGTCAAGCCGCCGGGCGGGCGCTACTTGAGCCTCTACGCCGCCGATGTTGGGCGCGGCCCCGATGGCCGCTGGTGGGTGCTCTCCGACCGCACACAGGCTCCGTCGGGGGCTGGCTACGCGCTGGAGAACCGGCTGGTGCTGTCGCGCGCCTTTGCCTCGCTCTACAAATCGATGAATGTCGAGCGGCTTGCGCCATTCTTCGAGGCCTTCCGCGACTCACTTCGCGCCAGCGCCGATCGCGACGAGCCGCGTATCGGCGTGCTTACGCCGGGCAGCTTCAGCGAGACCTATTTCGAGCACGCGACGCTGGCGCGCTATCTCGGATTTCTCCTGGTCGAGGGCGACGACCTCGCCGTCTCCGGCGACCGCGTCCATATCCGCACCGTTGCCGGCCTGAAGCGGCTCGACGTGCTGCTGCGGCGGGTCGATTCCAACTCGCTCGATCCGCTCGAGCTCGATGCCTCCTCGCATCTCGGCGTGCCCGGCTTGATCGATGTCCTGCGCAAGAGCGGCGTCGTGGTCGCCAACATGCCGGGATCGGGCGTGTTGGAGGCGCGCGCATTATTGGGTTTTCTGCCAAGCCTTTGCCGGCGCCTGTTGGGCGAGGATTTGAAGATGCCGCACATCGCGACCTGGTGGTGCGGCCAGAAGGCGGCGCGCGAGGAGGTGCTCTCACGACTCGACGATTTTGCGATCGAAGGCGCCTATAGCCGGGCCGTCCCTGGCTTTGCCAACTATGGCCCGGTGCTGGCGAGCGAACTGTCGCCGAGCGAGCGCGAGCGGCTAAAAGCCGCCATCCGCGACCGTGGCATCGATTACGCCGGCCAGGAGCTGGTGCGGCTGTCGACGATGCCGGTATGGGACCACGGCCGGCTCGCCCCGCGCCCCTTCGTGCTCAGGGTGTTTGCGGCCGCGACGCCAGACGGCTGGGTGATGATGCCCGGCGGCTTTTGCCGGATCGCCGAGCAGCTCGATGCGCGCGCCGTCTCCATGGGCGACGGCGCCCGCGCCGCCGATGTCTGGGTGGTCTCCGAGAAGGAGGTGTCGACCCGCACGCTCTTGCCCGCCTCCGACACCGTGCGTATCCGGCGCATTGCCGGCGTGCTGCCGAGCCGCGCCGCCGATAATCTGTTCTGGCTTGGCCGCTATCTCGAACGCGCCGAGGCGACCTTGCGCCTCGTGCGCGCGCTCGGCACGCACCAGCGCGATGCCGGCGAGGGCGCGCCCGGCGCGCTGCAGGTGGCCGAACGCATCCAGCGGCTGCTCGTTGCCTGGGGCGCGGCCTCGCAGAGCGCGCGGATGCAAGCAGCGAAGGTCGCGGCCGAAGCGCTGCAGTCGGAGGAGCGGTTCGGCTCGGGTCTCAATTTGGTGCGCGCGGCGCAGCGCACCGCGACGTCCTTGCGCGAACGCCTGTCACCGGATGCCTGGCAGGTCATCACCGAAATGGCTGAACGGCTCGCCAACGAGATCGAGGATGATGACGGCGTGATCAGCGCCGCTGAACTCACGCTGCAGGAGCTCGCGAGCTTCGCCGGCCTCGCCCAGGAGAACATGAATCGCGCCGCCGGCTGGCGCTTCCTTGAAATGGGTCGGCGTGCCGAGCGCGCTATCAACACCACCCGCTTCGCGCGCCAATTCGCCTATGACGAGGCGAGCGATCAAGATCTCGATACGCTGCTCACCCTGGTCGATTGCCAGATCACCTACCGCTCGCGCTATTTGCTCGCGCCGGTGTTGGCGCCGGTGCGCGATCTTGCCGTGCTCGATCCTTATAATCCGCGTTCGGTCGCATTCCAGGTGCAGGCCCTGAACGAGCATATCGCGAGTCTGCCGGCGCTGAAGGAGACCGGCCTGATCGAGCGGCCGCAACGCCTTGCGGTCGCGCTGCAATCCACGCTCACGACCGCGGAAGCGGCTTCGCTTGACACCAAGACGCTGTTCGCGCTCGAGCAGGACCTGCTCAATCTCGCCGATGCCATCGGCTCGCATTATTTCCCGCATGGGCCCAATGCCAGCCGGCCCGAGAAGCTGACGGGCCTTGCGTGATCTACGACATCCGTCACGTCACCACCTACGCTTATGAGGGCGCGGTCAGCTTCGCCCGCTGCACGCTGCGGTTGGAGCCGCTGAGCGGGCACGGGCAGCGATTGATGTCGCACCACGTCGAGATTCGGCCGCGTCCGATCGAGCGCACGATGCGGCGCGACTTCTTCGGCACGCTCACCGAGAGTGTGGTGATCGAAGCCCCGCATCGCCATTTGCGCATCGACTCGCGCTCGCGTGTAGAGGTCGCGCGCAAGGCGCCCGGCCGCGCCGTGCAGAGCCCCGCTTGGGAGCGCATTCGCGATATCGCGTTCGGGGCCAACAGTCTCGGTCCCGCATCGCCCATCGGCTATGTCTTCGCAAGCCCGCTGGTACCGGTGCTTGCGCCGATCACGGCTTACGCCGCCGCGAGCTTTCCGCGGGGCGGCGGGATTCTCGCTGGCGCCGCGGATTTCATGCATCGCATTCGCACCCAGTTCAGATACGATGCGAAGGCCACCGTGATCTCCACGCCGCTCAACGAAGTGTTCGAGAACCGCCACGGCGTCTGCCAGGATTTTGCTCATGTGATGATCGCAGGGCTCCGCGGCCTCGGCCTGCCGGCGGCCTATGTCAGCGGTTACCTGCGCACCATTCCGCCGCCAGGCCAGCCACGCCTGGAGGGTGCGGATGCGACGCATGCTTGGGTCTCGCTGTGGTGCGGCGAGGCGCTCGGCTGGATCGGCTTCGACCCGACCAACGATCTGCTGGTCGAGAACGATCACATCATGATTGCGATCGGGCGCGATTTTTCCGACGTGTCGCCGGTGGACGGCATCATCGTCGGCTCGCCCAAGCAGAAGCTGAATGTCGCCGTCGATGTGTTGCTCGTGGAGTGAACATGTTCCGTGCTGAAATCATAAATGATAGGAGTTCCAGATCACGGAGCGGTGTTGGAACTGCGGGAGACAACGGGAACAAAGACCTGCTGTCGGGGATTGTTCGTCGCCGAAGCCCGCCTTGTCGGGCTCATCTTGTGATGCAAGCGATGGAGTGATCCTGATGAGACGATTATCGCTGGCCCTTGGCCTCTTGGCCGCATGCGCCGCCACCGGCGCCTCGGCCGCAACGGTCAACCTGACCGGCACTTATCGGTGCATTCAGAATTGCCGGGACGGCATGTTCGGTGCGCCCGCCTTCGTCACGCAGAATGGCGAGGCGGTAACGCTGACGACGGAAGCGGGCGACTCGTTCAAGGCCTGGCCCGACTGGAACGCACCCTATAGCCGGATCTGGATCGATGCGCGTGACGAGGGCGCCGTCTATTCGCCTGACGGCATGCGGATCCAGTTCGACGATGGCCGCGTCTGGCAGCGTGATGTCGGCCCGCCGCCTCCGCCGGTTGTGTGGCGTAGGTCGCGTGCGGAGTGGCGGTACTGACAAACCAAACCGCGACCGCAGGGTGGGCACAGGCGCGTTTGCGCCGCGCCCACCCGACGCATTGTGAGGGTTCACTGATTAGGCCACCTTCTGGCCCCCCGCCGGGCCTGCGCGCAAATTGCGGAAGAACTTTTCAACCTCGTTCGACAGCGTCTCCGCGGTCGAGGCAAGGCCGCCAGAGGCTGACAGAACCGAGGCCGCCGCGGCCGAGGTTTCGCCGATCGCGTCACGCAGCGAGCCGATGTTGGCGACCAGCGTGTGGTTGCCTTGCGCCGCCGATTGCGCGTTGACGGATATTTCGCGCGTGGCAGCATCCTGCTGCCCAACGGCGCCGGCGATCGTCGATGTGATGTCGTTGATCTCGCGGACGGCATGACCGATCTCGCGCACGGCGTCGACCGCGTTCTTGGTCGAGTTCTGGATCAGAGCGACATTCTGGCCGATCTCTTCGGTGGCCTTGGCGGTCTGTCCTGCCAGCGCCTTGACCTCGTGGGCGACCACCGCAAAGCCGCGGCCGGCATCGCCGGCGCGAGCCGCCTCGATGGTGGCGTTGAGCGCGAGGAGGTTGGTCTGCTCGGCGATCGCCTGGATCAGCGTCAGCACGCCATCGATCCGCTGCGTGGCCGCGGCCAAACTCTCGATTTCGGCGATCGATTTTTCAGTGCGCGCGCCGGTCTGCTCGACGGCGGCCGCCGATTGCCGAACCTGACGGCCGATCTCCTGCACGGAGGCGGAGAGCTCCTCGGTGGCGCTCGCCACCGCGGAGACATTGCCGGAGGCTTGCGCGGTCAGGCCGGCCGCGGCATCCGCGCGCGCATTGGCGTCCGAGGTCACGCGGTTGATGGTCTCCGCCGTTCCGCGCATCGCGGTCGCATTCTCGTCGACGGCACGTACCACCGCGCCGATCGCCTGCCGGAACTCTTCGACTGCGGCTTCGATGTGCCGGCTGCGCTCGTCACGCGCCCTGGAATCCGCCGACACCTGGGCGTTGAGATTGCGGTTGCGCTCCATCGCTTCCTGGAAAATGCGAATGGCCCGGGCCAGCGCACCGATCTCGTCGCTGCGTTCGGTGTGTGGTACCTGGACATGGTCGCCGCCTTCGGCGACACGCTCGATCGTCGCCGTGATCGCCGACAGCGGCCGCGCGATCGAGCGCGCGATGATGACCACGCCGATCACGACGAGTGCCAGTGCAACGCCGCCCAGGCAGGTCAGCACGAAGGAAAGCTCGCGGTTGAGTTCGGTCTCCGCCGAGATCTGCCTGCCACGCTCGGCATAGACCTTTGACAGCGCCTCGAGATCCTTGTTCAGTGCCGAGCGCACCGTGCGGTTGGCATCATTGTCGCCCCATTCACGCCCCGCCGCGGGGCTGATCTCGTTGGCGCGGCGCACCAGCTCCTTGCGGAAATCGACGAATTGCTCGATGCGCCTCTTAAAGGTTGCAAACTGTGCGGCATCGTCAGCCTGGACGATACCTTCCCATTTCTGGACGATGCCGAGAATCTGGTCGTTGAACTTGAGCATGCCGTCACCGAACTTCCGCACAGCCGCCGGATCGGTCGACATGTAGACGCCGCGGGACTCCATGACCACCGCATAGACCAGCGAATTGACGCGCTCGACATTGAGAGCAGCAAGGTTGGCCCGCTCGATGGCAGCGGTGAGTTCGGTATTGCGGCGGCTGTTATAGTCGGACAGCACTGCGATCGCTGCGGTCAGCACGGCGAACAGCGTGAAAATCGAATACAGCCTCGCCGCAAGCGAGAGGCGCGAAAACAGGCTCATGATGGAATTTCGGCTGTTGAAATGTTGGGCCGACGGGCTCCCTCTGAACCTGGCAAGTGCGCCAGCCGATACGTGATTGTGCAGGGTTCCGATGGATAAAATCTTAATGCGCGAGCCCTTGTGCGCTGCAACTTGCACAGGAATTGCTTATCGAAATCATGTTTTTGCAGGGGCTGGTGAGGCGTCAAAGCCGGCCTTTGCAGGAATCCCGTAATAATACAGGACACCTCGGTCGGCGCCGTTTACCTTTGCAACGCACAGGACGCGCAGGGAGCCAGTGACCATGGCCTATCGCCACACCATCGCCGCCACTGCTTACCTGTTCGACGATCTGCGCGATCTCCTCGCCAAGGCGACGCCGCCGCGCTCGGGCGATCGGCTGGCGGGGATCGCGGCCCAAACCGCCGAACAGATGATCGCTGCGCGCATGGCGCTGGCTGACGTTCCGCTGCGGCAATTCCTCAACGAGGCCGTGATCCCTTACGAGGACGACGAGGTCACCCGCCTGATTATCGACACCCATGACGAACAGGCGTTTGCGCCGGTCGCCGCCATGACGGTCGGCGCGTTCCGCGATTTTCTGTTGTCGGATGCGGCGACGACCGATGCATTGCAAAAGCTTTCGCGCGGCATCACGCCGGAAATGGCGGCGGCGGTATCGAAACTGATGCGCAACCAGGACCTGATTCTGGTCGCAAAAAAGTGCCAGGTGACCACGGCCTTTCGCGACACCATCGGCCTGCCGGGCCGCATGAGCGCGCGGTTGCAGCCGAATCACCCCTTCGACGATGCCAGGGGCATCACCGCCTCCATCCTCGACGGCCTCCTGCTCGGGTCGGGCGATGCCTGTATCGGCATCAATCCCGCAAGTGACGATCCCGCCACTATCGGCAGGTTGCTCCACCTCCTCGATGAGGTGATCGCGCGGCTGAATATCCCGACTCAAGGATGCGTGCTGACCCATGTCAGCACGAGCCTTGACCTGATCAATCAGGGTTTTCCGCTCGATCTCGTCTTCCAGTCCATCGCCGGGACCGAAGCCGCCAACCGCAGCTTTGGCGTCGACTTGAAGTTGCTCCGGGAAGCGTATGAGGCGGGCCGCTCGCTGCGGCGCGGTACGGTCGGCGAAAATCTGATGTATTTCGAGACAGGGCAGGGCTCTGCGCTGTCGGCTAATGCCCATCATGGCGTCGACCAGCAGACCTGCGAAGCCCGCGCCTATGCGGTGGGGCGCGCGTTCAATCCGCTCCTGGTCAACAGTGTGGTCGGCTTCATCGGGCCCGAGTACCTCTATGACGGCAAGGAGATTATCCGCGCGGGCCTCGAGGACCATTTCTGCGGCAAGCTGCTGGGCCTGCCGCTCGGTGTCGATGTCTGCTACACTAGCCATGCCGAGGCTGATCAGGACGACATGGACAATCTCTTGACGCTGCTCGCCGCGGCCGGCGTCACCTACATCATGGGGGTACCGGGGGCCGACGACGTCATGCTGAACTATCAGTCCACCTCCTTCCACGATGCACTTTATGTCCGCGACCTCTTCGGCCTGAAGCGTGCGCCGGAATTCGACGACTGGCTACTTCAGGTCGGGCTCGCCGATTCCAGCTTCCGGCTTGTCGGCGATGCAGGGCAGTTACCCGAATTTGCCTCGCGCTTGATCGAACAGGAGAGCCCCGCCATTTGAGCCGGAGCCGGGAAACGAGCGTCTCTAGAGCATCTCGAGGGGGATGAGAGCGGCGGTCACAATCTTGAGCATTTTTAGGCCCAGCTTTGTCGCACGCACTGATGATTTGCCGGACCGGTGCGCAATGGCGGAGGGGAGTCGATGAGAGCTGCAAGCAGTGAGACGGTGCGTCGCATTCTTTGTGTGTTCCCGCGCTATACGTCCGCTTTCGCGACCTGGGAATACGCCTATCCATTGACGGACGGCGTTCGGGCCTTGATGCCCCCGCAGGGCCTGCTGCTGATCGCGGCCTATCTGCCGGAAAACTGGCAGGTGCGCTTCGTCGATGAGAACATCCAGCCGGCAGCGAAGCAAGACTTCGAGTGGGCCGACGCGGTCTTCGTCAGCGGCATGCACATCCAGCGCAAGCAGATGAACGACATTTGCCGTCGCGCGCACGAATATGACCTGCCCGTCGCCATCGGCGGGCCTTCGGTGAGCGCTTGCCCGGAATATTATCCAGCCTTCGACTACCTGCACCTCGGCGAGTTGGGCGACGCGACCAATGCATTGCTCGCGCAGCTCGCGCGCGATGTCTCGCGGCCGCCGCAACAGGTCGTGTTCAAGACGCTCGATCGCCTGCCAATGACCGAATTTCCGGTGCCGGCCTACGAGCTCGCCGAACTGGACAAATATTTCCTGGCCAACATCCAGTACTCGAGCGGCTGTCCCTATCAATGTGAGTTCTGCGACATTCCCGGCCTCTACGGCCGCAATCCGCGCGTCAAGACGCCGCAGCAGATCATCGCCGAGCTCGACAAGCTGCGCGAAGGCGGATCAACCAACACGGTCTATTTCGTGGACGACAATTTCATCGGCAACCGCAAGGCGGCGCTGGAGTTGCTGCCGCATCTGATCGAATGGCAGAAGAAGCACGGCTATCCGACGCGGCTCGCCTGCGAGGCGACGCTCAACATCGCGAAAAGGCCCGAAATTCTGGAGAAGATGCAGGAGGCGTTCTTCATCACCATCTTCTGCGGCATCGAGACGCCCGATCCCGACGCGCTGAAGGCGATGCAGAAGGACCACAATATGATGGTCCCGATCCTGGAGGGCGTGCGCACCATCAACTCCTACGGGATGGAAGTGGTCTCGGGCATCATCATGGGGCTCGACACCGATAAACCCGATACGGCTGATGCGCTGCTGCAATTCATCGACCAGTCCAGAATTCCGATGCTGACCATCAATCTCTTGCAGGCATTACCAAAGACGCCGCTATGGGATCGGCTGGAGCGCGAGGGCCGGCTCATTCACGACGAGGGCCGCGATTCCAATGTCGAGTTCCTGTTGCCCTACGACCACGTGGTCAGCGAATGGAGGCGGTGCATGGAAATCGCCTATGGCCCGGAAAGGCTCTTTGATCGTTACAACTATCAATGCGAATATACCTATGCCAACCGGGTGAAGCCGCCCATCCGCGGGCAGGCGACCTGGGCCAACATCAAGCGCGCGCTCGTCATCCTGCGCAATGTCTTCTGGAAAGTCGGCGTGCTCGGCGATTACCGACGCGTGTTCTGGAAGTTTGCGCTCAAGCGGCTGCGGAAGGGTGATATCGAAGGCCTGCTAGCGGCAACGCTGGTCGGCCATCACCTGGTCAGGTTCGCTCAGGAAGCCACGAGGGGCAATCAGAACGCCTCGAACTATTCGATCAGGCTGCGCGAGGCGGCGGTGCCCGCCGAATGAGTGTATGACCACACCGACCCGCCGATCAGTCTCGCGTTTGCGTGAGCTCACGCCGGCGCGCGTGGCGCTGGGCCGTGCCGGCGCGAGCCTGACGACGAAAGCTCTGCTTGACTTCACCCTGGATCACGCGCGCGCTCGCGACGCCGTGCACGCGGCGTTCGATGTGCGTAGCTTGATGGCGGCGCTTGGCACGCTTGGCCTCGATGTCCGCGCCGTCAACAGCCAAGCGGCGAACCGGCAGGATTATCTCAAGCGTCCCGATCTCGGCCGCCGGCTCGATCAAGCGGGCATCGAGATGCTGCAGGAGCGCAAGGGCGCGACGTGCGATGTCGCGATCGTGGTAGGAGATGGCCTGTCGCCGACAGCCGTGCACAGCCATGCGGTCGAACTGATGCGGCAGCTCTTGCCGCGCCTTGCCGCCGACCATATCGACGTTGGCCGGACTTTGGTCGCCTCCGGAGCAAGGGTCGCGCTCGGGGACGAAATTGGCGCGCTGCTCGGCGCGCGCATGGCCGTGATGTTGATCGGCGAGCGACCCGGGCTGTCGGCACCCGACAGTCTAGGGGCCTATCTCACGTTTGCGCCGCGGCTGGGCCGTTCGGATGCCGAGCGCAACTGCGTTTCCAACATCCATCGCAACGGGCTGACTTACGACGAAGCCGCCTACAAGATCGCCTGGTTGGTTCGCGAGGGGTTGAGGCGGAACGTCACAGGCGTTGCACTAAAGGATGAAAGCGGGGAGGCCGCGCAGGTGCGAATCGCGCCGCCAGCGCCCTCCGCGTGACATATTCGCCACGCGCGGCGCAAAAGCATCAAGGGCGATCGATTTTTCACGCTTTCGCGGGGGGAACTTGCGAGGCGAGCGCCAGACCTGCTAAACCGCCAGCCGTAATTTTTTCGAAACATTATCAAGGCTTAGTGCCGATCCATGAAGGCCGCGCGCAGTGATTTGACGTCCGCCTCCTGGCACAATCGCGCGTGCGAAAGTTAAGCTATAGAGATTTGTTCCCATCCCAGAACCGGTCAGGGCATGCTCGAGAAGAATTACGACAGTCAGGTCCATGTCGAGCAGGTCGAAGAGCGCCCCACGGGGAGCATCGCCTTCGGCCTGGAGCGGATTGGGCTGATTGCGGTCAAGGCCCCGATCCTGTCCTGCATCATTCTGGCCGTCCTCGTCATCGCCGCCGTGTTCGGCATCCAGCGCATCAAAATCGACGATTCGCTCTCCCAGCTATTCCGCTCGGACACCAAGGAATTCCACCAGTACGAGGAGGTGACCAAACGCTTCCCGGCGGAGGAATTCGATGTGCTCGTCGTCGTCGAAGGCAAGGACCTCCTGGCGCGCGACAATCTGGAAAAGCTGCGCGACTTCGTCACCGACCTGCAGCTCGTCGACGGCACGCGCGGGCTGGTATCGCTGTTCTCCGCCCGGCAGGCGCCGGCTCCAGGCAAGCTGCCGGCCGCGCTGTTCCCGAACGAACTGCCGACCGGCGAGGCCTATAGCAAGTTCATCGAGACGGTCAAAAGCAACGAAATCATTCGCGGGAAGCTGCTCTCAGAAGACGGCACGCTGGCGCTGATCGTGCTATCGCTCGAGCCCGACGTCGTCTCCTCGAATAAGCTCGCCACGACCGTCGGCGATATCCGCAAGCTGGTCTCGCAGGACCTCGGCGATACCGGGCTCAACGTCGAGCTCTCCGGTGTGCCGGTCATGCAGCTCGAGATCCGCAACGCGGTGGAGCGCGACGGGCTCACCTATAATATCCTCGGCATCGTTGCCGGTTGCGTCATCGCCATCATCTTCTTCCGCAAGATCTCCTTCATGGTCGTGGCGGCATTTCCGCCGATGATCGCGATCCTGCTGGCGCTCGGCGGGCTCGGCTGGGCCAATTTCAATCTCAACATGTTCCTGAACGTGATGACACCGCTCATCATGGTGATCAGCTTCTCCGACTCGATGCAGCTCACTTTCGCTGCACGCGACCGGCTGATCGCGGGCCAGGACAAGTTTACCGCGTTCAAGAATGCCGTGCTGGTGGTGGGACCTGCCTGCGTGCTGACGCACGCGACCGCCGGCATTTCCTTCATTGCCCTGCAGTTCTCCGACTCCGACCTGATCCGCAAGTTCGGCGAGGCAGGCTTGGCCGCGACCATTATTGCGCTGCTGGCCGTGCTGTCGCTGGTGCCGGTGTTCGGTGTCCTGCTCGTGCGCAACGAGAATGTCTTCGCGGTCAAGTTCCAGCGCGCCGATGCCGGCGTGCAGATGCTGCGCAATTTTTGCTACTGGATCGCGGTACGCATGGTCAGCCGTCCCGGCCTGTTCAGCCTGATCGCGGTGTTGTTCGTAGGCAGCCTTGGGCTGGTCTATGCCAACCTGCAGCCGCGCTACCGGCTTGCCGACCAGGTGCCGGACAAGCGGCAGGCGGTCGCCGCGAGCGAGCGGCTGGACGCCAAGCTCACCGGCGCCAATCCGATCAACGTGCTGATCGAATTCCCCAAGGGCGCGTCGCTCTATTCGCCCGAGACCTTGCAGACGATCGCCGATGTTCACGCCACGGTCGAGCGCGCGGCCGGCGTGGGCAATGTCTGGTCGCTGGAGACGCTGCGCCGCTGGCTCGCCGAAAAGGTCGGCACCACGGATGTCGGAACGTTGAAGGAATATGTCGACCTCATTCCCAAATATCTGGTGCAGCGCTTCATCGATCCGGAGCAGGACGCGGTGGTGGTGGCGGGCAGGGTGCCTGACAAGGATTCCAGCCAGCTTCTGCCTGTGGTCGAGAAGCTCGACCATGAACTGGACGCGGTGCGCAAGAAGCACCCGGGCTATGAGATCGCCGTCACCGGGCTTGCCGCCATAGCCGCGCGCAACTCGGCCAACATGATCGAGAAGCTTAACCGCGGTCTCACGATCGAATTCGCTTTCGTCGCGATCTTCATTGGCCTCGCGTTCCGCTCCTGGGTGGTGATGTTGGCCTGCATCCTGCCGGGCATCT
The DNA here is from genome assembly GCF_045571435.1 of Bradyrhizobium sp. STM 3562. Classification (NCBI taxonomy): domain Bacteria; kingdom Pseudomonadati; phylum Pseudomonadota; class Alphaproteobacteria; order Hyphomicrobiales; family Nitrobacteraceae; genus Bradyrhizobium; species Bradyrhizobium sp. STM 3562. Next base: position 6,368,977 of record NZ_CP120694.1, on the reverse strand, counting down.
TCCCGGTGGTGATGTCGGGCACGCTGCTCTACTTACTGGGAGAGGGGCTGCAATTTGCCAGCGTCGTCGCGCTGACGGTGTCCTTCGGCCTCGGGCTCAGCGCCACGATTCATTTCCTGAACCGCCTGCGCTTGCAGACCAAGCCCGGCGTCACCTCGGCAGTGGCGGTGGAGCGCGCCACGGTGCTGGTCGGCCCGGCACTGATCCTGACGACGGTGGTGCTGGCCTGCGGCCTTGGCGTTACTATTTTCTCCGACCTGCCGTCGCTGCGGCTGTTCGGCTGGCTCAGCGCGTTTTCGATGGTGGCCGCGCTAGTCGCCGACCTCTTCATCCTGCGGCCGACCGCGATGTGGCTGATCAATCTGCACGAGCGCATCCACGGGCCGGAGAAACGCTCGGTGTGAGACTAACTCACGGAGCTGTCGATACGATACATGGTTGTAGGGTGGGCAAAACGAAGCGTGCCCACCAACAGGCGCCGCGCAGTTTTGTGGTGGGCACGGCGCAAATGCGCCTTTGCCCACCCTACGCGATGAAATGAAAAAGCCCCCGGCTCTCGATCCGCCTTGAGAGAGTGCCGGGGGCGAACTTTGCGTAAAACAGCGTCGAGGGCGTTCAGCTCCTGACCATCGTGATGTTGACGCCCCGGATCTCACCCTTGGAGTTGATCTGCACGGTCTGCTTGTTGCCGGTGGTGCGCAACGTCAGGTTGGCGGCAAATCCGTTGGCCTCGACGAAGACCTGAATCTGGCCGCCGCCGGCGGTGCCCTGCAAGCTGCCATTGATGTTGCGGCTGGCCTCGCTCCAATTGCCGGAAAGCCGGTCGCCGTTGCTGGTGACGTCGCTGGTGAGATCGAACTTGTAGCTGTCGCTGGCGCAGCGCAGGGTCTGCCGCAGACCCAACCCCGTGCCATCGACCTTGTAGTCCGCTTTGCAGCGAATGCGCTCAACGGTGCCGTCAGACAGCGCAACCGTTCCGGTGCCGGACCAGGCGCCGTTGAAGCCGGCGAACGGGCTGCCCGACTGCGCGTGCCCCGCCGAGACGGACATCATCAGTGCGGCGCCGACGCCTGCGGCTTTCATCGCCTGCGCAAACGGACTGGAGCCAAACAGTTTCATATCGCGTTTCCCATCTCTCCAAAATGACGCCTGTCATTCATGGTGCGCGCGTCGCTGCATCGAAGGTTTAGTGTTGTTGCACTGTGTTAGGTTCAAATGACAGGGCCGCGCGCCCGTAAAGCGAATCAGCCGATTTGTGAGCCTCTCGCATAGCGGAATCCTCAACCGATCGGCCCTAGCCTCCCGGCCAGGATTGCATGCTTGCAACAGCCAAGTACGAAAAGCAATCGCGGCAGAATAATGTTCTAGTATCAAAAGCTTATCTGTGCCAATGAACGACATCCCGGAAGCCCACAAAGGGGGAGGCGGTCGCCGCAAATTTGGCCGCATTTGTCCACGCTTGTGCTTCTCGAAGCGACGCGCGGGGGTTCGCGGCGCTTTTAATCCCAAAAACCTTCCCGGCGATGCCTCGCGCGGGGCGGATAAACTCTGCTTCAGAATGAAGGAACATGATGCGTAAATATCTTCTGGCCCTTGCGCTGTTGCCGCTTGTCTTTTCCACCGCTTCCTTCGCTGACAATGGGCGTGGAACGCCGGAGGAGCAGAAGGCTTGCACCCGTGACGTGGAGAAGCACTGCCGCGCCGTCATCGATCAAGGCGACTTCACGATTCTCGCCTGCCTCAAGGAAAACCGTGCCAAAATCAGCCCGGCCTGCGACTTGGTGCTGAAGTCCCACGGGCAATAATCGCCAAGCCAGGCGCGTCAGCGGCGCGCCAGGCGCGCTAACAATTGCCGCCGCGCCCCCGCAAAGCCGAGCCGGGGGCCGGCGGAACACCCAGACAGCATTGGTTTTGAAAGCATATTCCCCTATATGGGAGCCGTGCTTCGCGGCTTCGCGCGAAGATCGTTTGGTGACCTTCAGGCCTTCGCGCCCCAACGGATGTGGCCAGTTCCCGATGACCGCCGCGAGCGAATTGCGATCCGGAAAGACGCACCGCGACGAGAATTTTCCGGTCGCCTCGTTTCTGATTCACCCGCGGCATCGGGCGCCGATTCTCGCCTTCTACAACTTTGTCAGGACCGCCGACGATATTGCCGACCATGCAACGCTCGCAGCAAGCGACAAGCTCGCCTATCTCGACCTGCTCGAGGCCGAGTTGCTCGGCAAGGGCGACAGCCAGAAAGAGGCGGTTCTCTTGCGGCGGGCGCTCGCCGAGCGCGGCATGCCGCCGCGCCATGCGCTCGATCTGCTCGCTGCATTCCGGATGGACGTGACCAAGCTGCGCTACGAGAACTGGGACGACCTCATCCATTATTGCCGCTATTCCGCGATGCCGGTCGGCCGCTTCGTGCTGGACGTCCATGGCGAGAGTACCTCGACCTGGCCGGCCAATGACGCACTCTGCGCTGCGCTTCAGATCAACAACCATTTGCAGGATTGCGGCAAGGATTTTCGCAATCTCAATCGCGTCTACCTCCCGCGCGATGCGCTTGCGGCGTCGGGTGCGTCGGTCGAAATGCTTGGAAGCGACAAGGCGCCGGCGGAGCTGCTGCAGTGTCTGCAGGCGCTCGCCGCGCGCAACGAGCGCCTGCTCGAAGACAGCAAATCGTTCAGCGCCGAAGTGAAGGATTTTCGGCTTGGGCTTGAAATCTCGGTGATCTATGCCTTCGCCGAGAAGATCGTGCGGTTGCTCAAAGTCCGCGATCCGCTGAGCGAGCGGGTGCATCTGAGCCCGCTCGAGCTGCTCTTCCACAGTCTCGGCGGCATGGCGGCCGAGACGGTGCGACGCGTCGTGGGCCGGCGGCCCGTGTCCAAAGCGGCGGCAGGCCGATGACGGTTCAAGCTGCCGCGCCTGACACCAATTACGGCACGACTGCGTCCGGCAGCTCGTTCTATGCCGCCATGCGCATCCTGCCGCGCGAGCAGCGCGACGCGATGTTTCAGATCTACAGCTTCTGCCGCCAGGTCGACGACATCGCCGATTCCGACGGTCCGCGCCCGGAGCGGCTCAGCGCGCTGCAGCAGTGGCGCGAGGACATCGATGCGCTGTACCGTGGCAATCCGCCGCCGCGCCTGCGCGACTATGTCGCCTCGGTGAAGAAGTTCGGCCTGCAGCGCGAGGATTTCCTCGCCATCATCGACGGCATGGAGATGGACGTGCCGCAGGAGATCCGCGCGCCGGACCTTGCGACGCTTGATCTCTATTGCGATCGTGTGGCGAGCGCGGTCGGACGACTGTCGGTGCGGGTATTCGGGCTGCCCAGCGATGACGGCATTCTGCTCGCTCATCATCTCGGCCGGGCGCTGCAGTTGACGAATATCCTGCGCGACATCGACGAGGACGCGAGCCTCGGCCGGCTCTATCTGCCACGCGAGGAGCTGGAAAAGAACGGTATCACCTCGACCGACCCGCTCAGGGTCGCGACCGAGAAAGCGCTGCCGAAGGTCTGCGCGGCGCTGGTCGAACGGGCGCGGTCCCATTTTGTCGAGGCAGACAAAATCATGGCGCGCCATCCGCGCCGCCTCGTGCGCGCGCCGCGGATCATGTCGAAATATTATCACGCGATCCTGCAACTGCTGATCGCGCGGGGATTTGCGGCCCCGCGCGCACCGGTCCGCGTCGGCAAATTCGCCCGCCTCGCCATCGTCTTGCGCTACGCCTTCATCTGATGCCAAAGACCGTCCACATCATCGGCGCCGGAATTTCGGGCCTGTCCGCGGCCGTACGGCTGGCGGACGCGAACCATCAAGTGCATGTGCACGAGGCCACGCAGCAGGCGGGCGGCCGCTGCCGTTCCTATTTCGACGCGGCGACCAATCTCACCATCGACAACGGCAACCACCTGCTGCTGTCAGCCAATCATCATGCGCTGGCCTATGCGCGCGCCATCGGCAGCGAGAAGGGACTGGTCGGGCCGGCGCGAGCGCAGTTTCCCTTTGTCGATTTAGCGACCGGGCGGCGCTGGCAGCTCGATCTTGGTGATGGCCGGCTGCCGCTTTGGGTGCTCGATCCAAGCCGCCGCGTGCCCGATACCAGCTTGGCCGACTATCTTGCGCTGGCGCCCTTGATCTGGGCCAAGGAGAGCAAGCGGATCGACGAGGCCATTCGCTGCGAGGGCACGCTGTATCATCGGCTGGTGCAACCACTCCTGCTTGCAGCGCTCAATCTTGATCCGCCCGAAGGCTCGGCGGGCCTCGCCGGGGCGATCGTGCGCGAAACCCTGCTCGCCGGTGGACAGGCTTGTCGGCCCCTGATCGCGCGCGACGGCTTGAGCGCGGTGTTGATCGAGCCTGCGATCAAGCATCTCCAGGCAAGGGGGGCGAGCATCCGCATCGGTCATGAGCTGCGCGAGCTCGTGATGGCGGGGGACCGCGTCAGCGCGCTGAAATTCGGCGGCGACGACACGATCGCGCTTGGCGCGGAGGATGCCGTGGTGCTGGCCGTGCCGCCGCGGGCGGCGGCCTCGCTGCTGCCGGGCCTGAAGACGCCGACGAAATTCCGCGCCATCGTGAACGCGCATTTCCGCTTTGACCCGCCCCGCGATGCGCCGCCGATCCTGGGCGTCGTCGGCGGGCTCGTGGAATGGCTGTTCGCCTTCCCACAGCGGCTCTCGGTCACCATCAGCAATGGCGACCGGCTTGTCGATCAGCCGCGCGAGGAGCTCGCGCAGGCCATTTGGCAGGACATCTGCAAGGCCGGAGGCGTTGCCGGCGAGTTGCCGCCCTGGCAGATCGTGCGCGAGCGCCGTGCGACTTTCGAGGCGACACCTGCACAAAATGCTCTGCGTCCGGGGCCGGTCACGGCTTTCAGGAACCTGTTTCTCGCGGGGGACTGGACGGCTACGGGACTGCCGGCGACGATCGAGGGCTCGGTCCAGTCAGGGGACCGCGCCGCGGATCATGTGCTGGCCGCCGGCTCGTAGCGCCCGCGAACGAACGGCACGGGCTTTGCTTGTTAGGGTTGCGGGCCGGATAGACCATCTGGCCGTGGCGCGCAGGGGCGGTACCCACTTGCAACACATTCCGAAAAAGGCTTGTGGAACGGCGGCGTTTGATACCAACCGGATTTCCACGGGTATTTTATCTGCGCTACATGGGTATTGTGAATTCGTCCCGCCGAGGGTGCCGGCGCGGGATCGGAATTGAAAACACCAACAGCAGGGTGGCAGGGGTCGAGAAGTGAGTTTGGGGGCGGAGGACGAGGCGACCGCGGATAAGGGGATCGATCCGCGGCCAGTTCTGATTGTGACCGGTCTGGTGCAGGAGGCCCGCATTGCGGCCGGCCCCGGCATGGTCGTCATTTGCTCAAGTAGTGATCCGAAGCAGTTGCGTGCGCTGCTGACCGTGTTTGATCCGACGACGATCCGCGGCGTCATCAGCTTTGGCGTGGCGGGCGGCCTCGACCCCTCGTTGAAACCGGGCGATATCGTGCTGGCGACCGAGGTCGTCGCCGGCGACGGCCGATGGCTCGCCGAGCTGTCCTTGAACGAAGAGGTGGTGGCGAGCGTGGCGCTGAGGCGCCGGCGCATCATCCGTGGCGGCCTTGCCGGGGCGGAGGAGGTGGTTGCCGCCCAGGCCCGTAAGGCGGCCCTGTGGCTGCAGACGGGCGCCAAAGCGGTCGACATGGAAAGCCACATCGCCGCGGCCTATGCAGCCGATGCCGGCCTGCCGTTCGCGGCGCTGCGCGTGATCAGTGATTCGGCTCACCGCTCGCTGCCGGCCCTTGCCAAATCGGCGATCAGGCCGGATGGCAAGGTCGATCTGCGCAAGATCTTCTCCGGCGTGGTCCGCAATCCGCGGACGCTCAGCGCGCTGGTCTCGACCGGGATCGATTTCAACCGCGCGCTGCGCTCCTTACGCGGCTGTCGAGGCTTTCTGCTTGGCAGCGAGGGCCTCCTCGCGGCGGATCTCTGAGAGCTTCTTCTGGACCTGCTCTGAGAAGATGTACTGCGCCGGGCGCTGCTTGGAGAGGTCGATCTCCGGCGCCATTGGACCGGTGGTGCGGATGCCGCGCAGTGCCACCCACATCGCCTTGAGCGGGTTGTTGATCGCCGCCGTCGCCGCGGTCGGCTCGTAACCGCAATGCGCCATGCAGTTGGCGCACTTCTCGTACTTGCCCGTGCCGTAGGAATCCCAGTCGGTGGTCTCCATCAGCTCCTTGAAGGTCTTGGCGTAACCTTCGCCAAGCAGATAGCAGGGCTTTTGCCAGCCGAAGATGTTGCGCGCGGGCATGCCCCACGGCGTGCATTCGAAGTTCTGGTTACCGGCCAGGAAGTCCAGGAACAGGCCCGAATGCATGAAATTCCACTTCTTGCCCTTGCCCAGCGCAAAGACGTCGCGGAAGAGCCGCTTGGTCTTGGTACGGTTGAGGAAGTGCTCCTGGTCGGGCGCGCGCTCATAGGCATAGCCCGGCGACATCGATACGCCGACCCCGAGCTCGGTGCAGAAGTCGAGGAATTTGGCGATCTCTTCCGCCGGATGGCCGTCGAAGATCGTGGCGTTGACGTTGACGGTAAAGCCGCGCGCCTTCGCCGCCTTGATCGCGGAGACGGCGCGATCGAACACGCCCTTCTGCGACACCGACTTGTCGTGGTGATCGCGCAGGCCGTCCAGATGCACGGAGAAGAACAGGTACGGCGAGGGCTCGAACAGGTCGAGCTTCTTCTCCAACAGCAGCGCGTTGGTGCACAAGGAGACGAACTTCTTGCGGGCAACGAGACCCTTGACGATCTCGCCGATGTCCTTGTGGATCAGCGGCTCGCCGCCGGGAATTGCCACCATCGGCGCGCCACATTCGTCGGCGGCGTCCAGGCAGTCCTGCACGCTCATGCGGCGGTTGAGGATGGCGTCGGGATAATCGATCTTGCCGCAGCCGGCGCAAGCGAGGTTGCAGCGAAACAGTGGCTCCAGCATCAGCACCAGCGGATAGCGTTTCCGGCCGAGCAACTTCTGCTTGATCAGATAGCTGCCGATACGCAGCTCCTTCAGGAACGGTATTGCCATTACGGGTTTTCTTTCTCGAGTCTCAACGGTTGCCGTTCAGCCTGCCGCCAATTCGGCGGGCAGGCGAAATTCAATATTTTCTTCCCGACCCGGCAGCACCGATACCCTCACCGGGCCGATGCGCCGGAGCGCCTCAATAACGTCGTCGACCAGCACTTCCGGCGCCGACGCACCGGCGGTGATGCCGACGGTCTTGGCGCCCTTCAGCCAGTCGGGGTTTAACTCGCTCCCGTCCGCAATCAGATAACTCGCGACGCCGGCCTCGGTGCCGATTTCGCGCAATCTGTTCGAATTGGAGCTATTGGCGGCCCCCACCACCAGGATGACATCCACCAGCTTGCTAAGATCCCTTACCGCAGTTTGCCGGTTCTGTGTCGCATAGCAGATATCCCGGATATCCGGTCCTTGAATATCTGTAAATTTGGCCTGCAGCGCCGCGATGATGTCCTTGGTGTCGTCGACCGAAAGGGTGGTCTGCGTGATGTAGGCCACCGGCGTATCCGCTGGCAGCGTCAGGGCCTTCACATCCTCGACATTCTGCACCAGGAGCACGGGGCCGGGGACCTGGCCCATGGTGCCCTCGACCTCGGGATGGCCGGCATGTCCGATCAGGATCACGGTCCGGCCCTTCGACATGTAGCGCTTGCCCTGATTGTGGACCTTGGTCACGAGCGGGCAGGTCGCATTGAGCACCGGCAGGCCGCGCTCGGCGGCCTCCTCCTCGACGGAGCGCGCCACGCCATGGGCGCTGAACACGGTCACCGCCATCGGCGGCACCTCCGAGAGATCCTCGACGAAGATGGCGCCCTTGTTTTTCAGGCTTTCGACGACGTATTTGTTGTGCACGATCTCGTGGCGCACATAGACCGGCGGTCCGTACTTCTCCAGCGCACGCTCGACGATCTCGATCGCGCGGACCACGCCGGCGCAAAATCCGCGCGGCTGCGCCAGATAGATCTGTCTCGGATGTTCGTTATCCGTACCCAAACTCATTCCTCGTCACCTCCGGGTGCCGCGAATATCTGCAATCTCCGCACCACCACGATGTTTCCTGTTCCCGGTCCACGCGAGACGCGCGGGAACCAGGGGTTTGTGTCAAAAATTCAGCAGCGCGAAAAGGCAGATCGGCTCAGAAATGGGCCGCGAGCCGATGCGGTACTATAGTAGTCAGCGCTAAGTTACGGAAGCTGAAGTCTTTACTACCTCACGTGTTCGCCACTTTACCGCCCAGCAATCCCGGTTATATCAGCCGCATCGCGGGAGCGCTGTCGTTTTCCTGCCACGCTCAGGCAGTCCTTACGAGGAAGAAAGTTCAAATCCAGGTTAATCCGGCTTAGGAAACGCCGCCAGACAGCCGGACGTTTCCGTCGACCCCTGAACCATTAGAAAGAAAAGAAGTGCTGACAAGTATCGTTGTTTCGATCGTCAGAGCCTGTACCCGATTTGCTGTTCTGACTTTACTTGTCGGATTCGCTCTGGCGGTTGCGGCCGGCTATTACACGGCGCGGCATTTTTCCATCAACACCGACATCAATACGCTGATTTCGGAGAAGCTGGATTGGCGCCAGCGCGACCAGCAGTTCGACCGGGCCTTCGATCGCGACAGCACGATTCTGGCCGTGGTGGAAGCGCCAACGCCCGAACAAACCGTCGCCGCAGCGAGCGCGCTCCTGGGTAAGCTGAAGAGCGATACGACGCATTTCATGTCGATGCAGCCGCTCGGCTGGGGCGAGTTCTTTGACAGGGAAGGCCTGCTATTCCTGCCGACGGAGGAAGTTCGCGAGATCACGGGCCAATTCGAATCCGCCGCACCCCTGGTCGAGATCATGGCCGGCGATCCGTCGATCCGCGGGCTCACCGGTGCGCTGGAGACCGGGCTTTCCGGCGTCAAGCGCGGTGAGGTCAAGCTCGACAGCACCGCGCGGCCTTTCAACATGATCGCGCAGACCGTGGAGGACGTCCTCAACAGGGGCAACGCCAACTTCTCCTGGCGTGCGCTCACCAGCGATCAACCGCTCACCGATTCCGACAAGCGCGCCTTCATCGAGTTCAAGCCGATCCTGGATTACAACGCGCTCGAGCCTGGCAGAGCGGCCACCGATGCGATCCGGACCGCGGCCGCCGACCTCGACTTTGCCGGCAAATATCAGGCGCGGGTCCGCCTGACCGGGCCGGTGCCGATCGCCAACGAAGAATATTCGACCGTGCAGGAGGGCGCCATCATCAACGGGATCGGCACCGTGATCGTGGTGCTGGTCATCCTGTGGCTCGCGCTGCACTCGGCGAAGATCATCCTGGCCGTGTTCGTCAACCTGTTCATCGGGCTTGCGATCACCACGGCCGCGGGATTGGCGCTGGTGGGGTCGCTGAACATCCTGTCCGTCGCCTTTGCGGTGCTGTTCGTGGGCCTGGGCGTGGATTTCGGCATTCAGTTCAGCGTCCGCTACCGCTCGGAGCGCTTCAAGAACAACGATCTGAAGCAGGCACTGGCCCAGGCGGCGCGTCGCGTCGCGGTGCCCTTGTCGCTGGCGGCGATGGCGACGGCGGCAGGCTTTCTCTGCTTCATGCCGACCGACTACAGGGGCATTTCCGAGCTCGGCGAGATTGCCGGCGTCGGCATGCTGTTTGCGTTTCTCTCCAGCATCACCGTGCTGCCGGCATTGTTGACCCTGCTCAACCCGCCCGGCGAGAAGGAGCCGGTCGGCTATGCCTTCCTGGCGCCGGTCGATCATTTTCTGGAGAAGCACCGTATCCCGATCGTGGTCGGCACGCTGGCCGTGTCGGTGGCCGGTCTGCCGCTGCTCTACCAGATGCGGTTCGACTTCAACCCGATGCATCTGCGCAATCCGAATGCCGAGTCGATCGCGACCTATCTCGACCTGCGCAAGGATCCAAACACCGGCGCCAGCGCCATCAACGTGCTGACGCGCTCCGATGCCGAGGCCCAGCAGATCAAGGCGAAGCTCGAGAAGCTGCCGGAAGTGCTGCGCGTGATGTCGCTGGATGGCTTCGTGCCGGAGGACCAGGGACCGAAGCTGAAGCTGATCGCGCAGGCCGCGAAGACGCTTGGCCCCGCGCTCAATCCTGATTCCGTCGATCCCGCGCCCTCCGATCAGGAGAACATCGATTCGTTGAAGAGCTCGGTCGCCGCCCTGCGGCGCACGGCCGGCGATGACAAGGGGCCGGGTGCCATGGCCTGCCGACGGCTGGCCGATGCCCTGGAAAAACTCGCCGCCGCCACTGAGGCCACGCGCAACAAGGCACAGGCGATTTTCGTCACCCCGATGAATGTCGTATTCAACCAGCTAAGGAGCGCGCTGCAGGCGCAACCGGTCAGCCTGGAGACGCTGCCGCAGGGACTGGTGCGCGAATGGAAGAGCAAGGACGGCCTGATGCGAGTCGAGGCGCTACCGCGCGGCGATCCCAACGATAACGATAATTTGCGCAAATTCGCCAGCGCCGTGCTCGCCGCCGAGCCGACCGCGATCGGTGGGCCGGTCTCGATCTTGAAATCGGGCGACACCGTGGTCAGCGCCTTTGTCCATGCGGGTATCTACGCGCTTGTGGTGATAAGCCTGTTGCTCTGGATCACGCTGCGGCGGATCACCGACGTGCTGATGACGCTCGTGCCGCTGTTGGTCGCGGGTGCCGTGACGCTGGAAATCTGCGTGCTGATCGGGCTGCCGCTCAATTTCGCCAATATCGTCGCGCTGCCGCTCTTGCTCGGCGTCGGCGTTGCGTTCAAGATTTATTATGTCACGGCGTGGCGTTCGGGGAGGACGAATCTGTTGCAGACCAGTCTGACGCGGGCGATCTTTTTCAGCGCCATGACCACGGCAACCGCTTTCGGCAGCCTCTGGCTGTCGAGCCATCCCGGCACATCCAGCATGGGCAAGCTGCTCGCGCTTTCGCTGTTGACCACGCTGGCGGCCGTGCTGCTGTTTCAGCCTGCACTAATGGGCAAGCCCCGCGACATCAGGGAGTAGGCAGATGTCGCCGACCGGATCGTTCGGATGGCCGGACGCATGCTTCTGAGCAGGGGAGGTGGCGGCACCGGTGGTCCGCGGCGGGTTAGGCGCTGTCTGAGGCGCGCTGCTCCTCGGAGGACCGCCCTTGGCCATGCTGTTGGCGGGGTTCGAGGGAATCGGCGGCGCGACGCGCGTCCAGGTCTCGCCGCCGCAGAGAAAGCCGAGTACGCAGCCCTGAATTTCGAGATGGTTGGAGTCGGTGGGCTTGATGGTAGAACTATAGGTCTGCCCGTCCTTGGCGTTGTAGACTTGTCCCTCCCACTGATCGGTGCCGGGCTTTTTCTTCATATCGAGCAGAATTGGCATGCCCAAAGTCGGTCTATTCCGCTTTGACGGATCGGGGTTATTGGTGTCGCGACCGCCCGGCTCTTTCTCCCAGGCGATCACGCCCCACATGTCGCCATTGCATTGCGCTACCCGGACATTTGCGACACCATCGGCCACCCGCCAGTCTCCTGTCGGGTCAAGCGCCAAAGCAGGCACGATGCTACTGAGAAGAAAGGCCCCCGAAAAAATACTGGCTTTACGCATGAACTTTCGTGGGCAGTGCAACATGGCTCAAACCTGTGCTTGCTTTGAGGGTGTGAATGAGGGCAAAACGCCGCATTGAGCGTTTTCAGTTGACGAGATGGCCATCAACCGAAGTATGTAGCTGATGCTAAGTCCGAATCTAGACGTTTCCGAGATGTTTGTTGAGCGTCAGGCGCAGCGCAGCGCCATGCATGCGCGCCACCTCAATGAACAGCTCGTCCGGGTACTCAAAACGATCGGGTACGATGTCGGGTTCCAGAAGGGGCAGGGCCAATATCTCTACGATCGCGATGGCGTGCGCTATCTCGATCTGTTGAGCGGTTTCGGCGTCTTCGCCATCGGGCGTAATCATCCCACCTTGCGCGCGGCCTTGAAGAGCGTGCTCGACAGCGACCTGCCCAATCTGGTGCAACTCGATGTCTCGACCCTCGCAGGCGTCCTGGCCGAGCGCCTGCTCAAGTTTGTCCCTTATCTCGATAAAGTATTTTTCGCCAATTCAGGCGCCGAGACGGTGGAAGCGGCGATCAAGTTCGCGCGTGGCGCGACGGGCCGCCCCGGCATCGTCTATTGCGGCCACGCTTATCACGGGCTTTCCTACGGCGCGCTGTCGCTGACGGACGACCCGAACTTCCGCAAGGGTTTCGAGCCCCTGCTGCCCGGCTGCACGTCGATTCCGTTCAACGATCTGGCCGCGCTGGAGCAGGCCCTGTCGTCGCGCGAGATCGCCGGCTTCATCGTCGAGCCGATCCAGGGCAAGGGCGTCAACATGCCGACCGACGAGTTTCTGCCGGGGGCGGCGGCGTTGTGCAAAAAATATGGCACGCTGTTCATCGCCGATGAAATCCAGACCGGCATGGGCCGTACCGGCCGCTTCACCGCGGTGGAGCATTGGAATGTCGAGCCTGACATGGTGCTGCTCTCCAAGGCACTGTCCGGCGGCCATGTCCCGGTCGGCGCGCTGCTCACGCGCAAGAGCATCTTCGACAAGATCTTCAACCAGATGGATCGTGCGGTCGTACACGGCTCGACCTTTGCGAAAAACGACCTTGCGATGGCGGCGGGGATCGCCACGCTCGAAGTGCTGGAGTCGGAAAAGCTGATCGAGGCCGCCGCCAAGCGCGGGGCGGAGCTCCGGCTGGCGCTGACCCGCATGGTCCCGGGCTACGAGCTGATGAAAGAGGTTCGCGGCAAGGGCCTGATGATCGGCGTCGAGTTCGGTCCGCCCAAATCGCTGCGGCTGAAGGCGTCGTGGAACGTGCTGGAGACCGCGAGCAAGGGGCTATTCTGTCAGCTCATCACCGTGCCGCTGTTCAAGGATCACAAGATTCTCACCCAGGTCGCCGGCCATGGCAGCCACACTATCAAGCTGCTGCCGTCACTCAACATCACCGAAGAGGACTGCAACTGGATCGCGACCGCGTTCGACAGCGTGATCGCCGCCAGCCACAAGGTCCCAGGCGCGATCTGGTCGCTCGGCAAGACGCTGGTCGACAACGCGGTGCGGAAGTCGGCGTAAGACTGGGCGTCAGCCGTAGCCCGCGTGAGCGCAGCGACATGCGGGATTAGCCGCCCGGATATCGCTGCGCTCATCCGGGCTACGCTCTATCCCTCCTTATTGGCGCGCGTTGCCGCCTCGAATTTCTCGCTGAACTCGGCGAGCTCATCCGCGCCGATATCGCTGATCGCCCAGAAATTCAGGCCGCGGTCGCTCCAGGTGCGGATGTTGTAGCCCTGCAGCGTCTCGGTTCGGGCCGCACGATGCTCGGTGTTCGCGGTCTGCGCGACGAACAGATTGATCACATGCGCCCGCCGCTTGTAGACGACGGCTCCGATCGGGCGGGCGTCGACATAGTCAAGGCGGCCGCCGATCAGGGTAAAGCCCTGCGCGGTGAGATCGATCACGGGCGGGGCGACGTCGATCCTGCCGTTGAACCATGGCTTGACCGTGTGCTGGTCGGTCGAGAGCACGTCGGTGAGATGGCCGGCCTGCAGTGAGCGCAGATGCGCGGAGACGATCTCGGACATGATGCGCTGCTCGTCGTCCTCGCGCAGTACGATGGCGACGAGTCCGGTTGCGGCAAGCGCCGACACCGCTGATCCCATCGCAAAACCGCGCAGCACCAGGCGGCGGCTCGGCGCTGCGGCTGTCGCCTTTGGCAGCGCGGCATCGACGCGGCGCCGCAGGCTCTCCGGCGCGGTATAGCGCAGAGCGGCGCCCGCGATCGCCTGGCTCATCTGGCGATAGGCGGCGAGGGCGGCGGCGCAATGCGTGCACGCTGCGACATGAGCCTCGACCTCGCGCGCGTGGCTCGCATCGAGCTCGCCGTCGATCAGCGCGTGGATCAGGATTTCGGCTTCCTCACATGTCATCTCGCTGCCTCCTGTTCCGCGATCCATGCCGCGCGCAGCATGGCGCGGGCGCGGGCGAGACGGGACATCACGGTGCCAACCGGCGCCCCGACCGTCTCGGCGATTTCGCGGTAGGACAGGTTGTTGATTTCGCGCAGCACGAAGGTCTCGCGGAATGGTTCGGCGAGCGTATCGATCAGCCGGCGGATGGCATCGGCATCGCGCTCGCGCAGGATCTGCGCCTCCGGCGTCTCCTGGCTCTCATGCCACAGTGGGGTTTGCTCCGCCGCTTCCGGCGTGTCCTCGATGGTCGCGGCGGGCGCGGCGGCGCGGCGCGCATATTCGGCGCGGCAGATGTTGCGCAGGATCGCGAAGAGCCAGGGCCTGATCGCCGGCCCGCGATAGGTGTCGAAATGCTTCAGCGCGCGCAGGTAGCATTCCTGCACCGCGTCCTCGGCATCCGCTGCATCGCGCAGCAAATAGCGCGCGAGCGTGTAGGCGTCGTTCAGATGCGGCAGCGTCAATTCGCGAAAGCGCCGCGCCCTGTCGGGATCATGATCGAAACTGAAGACCGGCATCGCCTTTTGCCCGGCGGTTGCAGAAGACGCGGGTGCCCGGCCGGCTTTAGGCCACCGGCCGGGCACCATTGTGATGCCTTGGTTTGCGGCACTACTCAACCTTGATCATTCCCGTCATATGCGGGTGCAGCGAACAAAAATATTTGTAGTCGCCGGCCGCGGTGAAGGTGAAGGAGAAGCTGTTGTCGGTATCCATGGTCTTCGACCTGAATTTGCCTGCCGATACCACCGTGTGCGGGATGTCATCGTGATTGGTCCAGGTGACGGTGTCACCGACCTTCACCGTCAGGTCGGGCGGTGTGAAGGTGAAGTTGTCGATCGTCACCTGCAACTCCTGGGCCTGCGCGCTGTGGGCGCCGAGCGTGAGGGAAATGGTCGCGGCGAGCGCGAGGCGAAGCAGGAGGTGGCGACCCAAGCCGCGGAAATAGGTCAGCGTCATTTGCGAATTCCCTTAGCCCTGCAGCGGCGTGTCGATGATGGCGAGGCGCTGATCGCCTTGCTTGAAGTTTACGCTGGCAATCCCGAGCACGCTGCGCAGCCTGCTGTCTTCGACCTTCATTGGTCCGGGCGAGGGAGCGGTACCGGGTGCGGGCTGCGGGAAGGCCGTGGAGCGTGCGGTGTGGAAGGTGACATTGCCTTCGACCTTCTGCATCACCTGGTGGATATGGCCGTTGAGTACGGTGACCGAGCCGAAGCCCTTGAGATATTCGAGCGCACGCGCGCCGTCCTCGGTGCCCCAGCCCCATTGCTGATAAACGGTCCACAGCGGGATGTGCGCGAACACCACGATCGGGGTGGATTTCGATTTTCCCTTGAGGTCGTCCTCGAGCCATTCGAGCTGCTCGGCGCCGAGATTGCCGAGGCCGCCGGCCTTCAGGTCCACGACGTTGACGAGGCCGACGAAGTGTACGCCATTGGCGTCGAACGAATAATAGCCCGGGCCCTTGGTGCCCTTGCCGTAGCGTTCCTTGTAGAACTTGACCTCTTCATCGAGGAAGTCGTGCTCGCCCGGCACGTAATGCACATCCAGTTTGGCCTGGGAGATGATGCGGTCCGCATCGTCGAACTCGGAGGCCTTCGACAGGTGCGAGATGTCGCCGGTATGAATCATGAAAGCGGGCTTGGTCTGCAGCGCCTTTACCTTGTTGATCGCCTCTTCGAGCGTGCCGAGGGCGTTCGGGTTGGCCGGCTTGTCGAAACCGACATGGCTGTCGCTGATTTGCAGGAATGTCAGCCCTCGCTCGGCGGCGCTCGCGGCATCGACCAGCCCGAGCGAGCGCGGCACACCGCCGGAAATGGTCCAGAGCACGCCGGTGCCCGCCCAGGTCATGCATTCAAGCACTCTGCGGCGGCTGATGCCGGATTCCTCGTCGTGTTTGTGGTTGTGGCTCATCGCGCTCTCTCCTTGGACCCATGATTGGGCTCCACGGCTTTGATCGAGCGCGCTCGGAGTTTATTCCCACCGCATCCGCGGCGAGCCGCTGGCATTGCGGCAGGGGTTAATGACGTTTCCGTGAGCTGGTGCGGGATTCGCCTTGACTACAGCAGGTTACGCTCGACGCGTTGCTGATGAGCCGCACGCCATTTCGGGCCGGGCCCACGCATGTAGTGCAGCTCGGGCCGATAGGGATCCCAGGCGGCTTTGATCAGCCATTGCCACCCCGCGGCGATCACATGCAGGCTGCGTCGAAGCGGAGACAAGGACGGCTGCGGGATCGGCATGGCGTCCTCTCAATGCGGCTTGCCGAGCATGGAGGTGAAGGGCAGGGTGAAGAGCTCCTCGCCATCGTCGTCGGTGACGTGCAGGACCCAGCCCCGCCAGTCTTCCGCGGTCGGCTCCATGATGAGGGAACGGATGACGCAGTTCGCGTATTCCCGCGCCTCAGCGAGGTCAGTCACCTCGGCGGGGCATCCCTTAAGCACCGCTCCTCGTCTGTTGGAACAATGGAAAAAGACCTGGGTCATCTTTCGCATCCCGCATTAGGGCGACGTTCACGTCATAGAGATACCAGCGGGGCCGCCGGCGGAAAATTCGGAGCATTCCGGTCAGGAAAACTACGGATGCGGCGACCTATGCCGCTCCGCCTGGGTCCCGTCGATCCTGTTGCCGAGAATCCATCCGCCGTTCGCGCCATGGGAGTACGTGCCGTGCCGGCAATAGTCGTATTTTCCGCAGGACGAGATGCTGGAAGTCAGGACGTGATCGCCGGGCTTGGATGCGCTCACCGCGGCGCCGATCTCGTCAACCGCCCCGCTTCCTTCCTGTCCAAGGATGCGCCTCGTCAGTAGAGCGCTGGTTGGCGAGCGGTCATCACCATTTGAGATAATGTCGAACGAGCGACAATTCGCCCTAATTTGGATCATCGCAACAACGCGGACGAGGCTTGCCAAGTAGAGTCGCATCAGGAAGAATCCGCTGCGACTCTACGCTGTCCGCAACGAGGAACAATCGATGCCGGCGAGCGTTTAGACTTGCTGGTTACGCTGCTTTGGGGAGGCCGCGTGTTGCTGCGCGTTTTCATTGCCGGCCTTGGATTTGCACTTTCCATCCAGGCCTTTCCCGCCAACGCCGAAACACCTAATCAGCCGCCCGATACGATGGCAGCGCGCGTCGAGGCTTGCGCGCCCTGCCATGGCGACCAGGGGCAGGGGACGAATGATGTTTATTTCCCGCGCCTTGCTGGAAAGCCTGCCGGCTATCTCTACAATCAGCTCCTCGCGTTCCGAAACGTCCGGCGCAAATACCCGCCGATGAACTATTTGCTTGAATTTCTGCCCGATCCCTACCTGCAAGACATGGCGGATTATTTCGCAAGCCTGCATCCACCATTGCCGCCGCCTGCGGCCAGTGACGTGAGCCAGGAGGTTTTGCAGCGCGGGGAATCGCTGGTGACGCATGGAGACGCGTCGCGACAGATTCCGGCCTGCGCGAGCTGCCATGGGCCGGCGCTCACCGGCATGGAGCCCGGCATTCCGGGATTGCTTGGGTTGCGTGCAAACTACATCAGCGCGCAGCTCGGCGCCTGGCGCTATGGCACCCGCACGGCAAAGGCGCCCGATTGCATGCAGACCGTCGCCGCCAAGTTGACCGAAGCGGATGTTACGGCCGTTGCAGCCTGGCTTGCGTCGCGGACAGCACCCGTGAGCCTGGCACCTGCCCCGAAGGGGACGTACGTGCTGCCCTTCGCTTGCGGCAGCGAACCGAATTGAGGAGCGCGGGTGATGAGGTCGCGATTCCTTCCCGTTATTCTCGCCTCGCTCTTCGCCTGCGCCGCACTGGCCCAGGACAAGGATGGAGCCAACAGCAACGCCATCATCGCGCGAGGCGAGTATCTTGCACGCGCCGGCGATTGCATCGCCTGTCACACCGCGCCGGAGGGGCGCATTTTCGCCGGCGGGCGCGCGATGCCGACGCCGTTCGGCACGCTCTACAGCTCCAACATCACGCCGGACCGCGACACCGGGATCGGCAAATGGACCGCCGACGATTTCTACCAGACCATGCACAGGGGCCGATTTCCCGACGGCGGCCTGATCTATCCGGCGATGCCGTTCGCGTCCTACACCAAGGTCACACGTGCCGACAGCGATGCGATCTTCGCTTACCTGAAGAGTGTCCCGCCGGTGAACCAGAAGAATCGGGAGCACGATTTGCGCTTTCCCTACGACAACAGGCAGTTGATCCTCGGCTGGCGGACGCTGTTCTTCACCGAAGGCGAATACAAGCCGGACCCCGGCAAGTCGGCGGAATGGAATCGCGGCGCTTACCTGGTCGAGGGACTTGGCCATTGCGGCATGTGCCATTCGCCAATCAACGCGCTCGGCGGCACCTCGCAATCGGAGGCCTTCAAGGGCGGCCTGATCCCGATGCAGAACTGGTACGCGCCGTCGTTGACGTCGAACCGCGAGGCGGGGCTTGGGGATTGGAGCATCAAGGACATCACCGATCTCCTGAAGACAGGCGTTTCGATGCGCGGCGTGGTCTACGGGCCGATGGCCGAAGTGGTGCACAACAGCCTGCAATATCTCACAGACGACGATACGCGTGCCATGGCGGTGTATCTGAAGAGCATCGCCGAACCGTCGCCACCGCCTCCGGCGGCGGCCTCGGCGCTGCCGCGATCAGAGAGCAGCCTGCTGATGAGCCTCGGCAAGACCGTCTATGACGCGCGCTGCGCGAGCTGTCACGGCGCGCAAGGCGAGGGCAAGCCGCCGCACTGGCCGCCACTTGCGGGCAACCAGTCGATAGGAATGGAATCCGCGGTCAATCCGATCCGCATGGTGCTGAACGGCGGCTATCCGCCGGGCACGGCGGGCAATCCCAGGCCCTACGGCATGCCACCATTCGCTGGACTGCTCTCGGACAACGAGGTCGCTGCCGTCGTCACCTATATCCGCGCCTCCTGGGGCAATCGCGGCGCGGCGGTCAGCGCCCGCGAAGCCAATGAGCTGCGCTCCGCGCCATTGAACTGAGGCTGCCCATGTTCAATTCGGATTCGCCCCAGTTTGCCCCGGCCGATCAACAGGCCGTCGACCGCGTGGTCGCCGCCGGACCGCGTGGCGCGCTGATGCTGGCAGGGATAGCGACGGTGATCGTGGTCTTGATGTGGCTTGTCTTCTATCTCTTCGTGTTCATGCCGCGCGGGGCGCTGCAATGAGCGTGCAGGATAATCCTCACGGCGCCGAGGTCGCCGCACGCGTCGAGCGGCGCTGGGCGGTCGTCTCTATCATCATCGTCGTGACGGTGACGCTGCTTGCTGCAATCGCCGGCATCCACCGGGCGACCATGCCGCAGGCGCGCGTCGAGACCGTCGATCCGTCGCGCCTGCATCTGTCCGGCGAGTTCGTCGAGTCCAATCTCGGCAGCGTGCTCGAACCGGATGGCTCGGTGACGGTGCGCGCAAGCGGCCAGCAATATTCGTTCACGCCCGCCTGCATCCTGGTGCCGGCACAGACGCCGATCGCGTTACGCGCCACCAGCGCCGACGTGGTCCATGGCATCCTGATCTAGGGGACCAACATCAACACCATGCTCGTGCCCGGCTATATCTCGGAGCAATTCATGCGCTTCGAGAAGACCGGCGACTATCTGATGCCGTGCCAGGAGTTCTGCAGCTTTGGCCACGAGGGCATGTGGGGCAAGGTGAGGGTGATCGACAAGGCGGAATTCGCCGCGCGGGCAAAAAATGGCGGGAGGCTGAGCTGTGTTGGTGAATAAGAGGCTCATCCTCGCGCATTTCTGGCTGGCTTTTGCCGTATTCGGTCTCGCGCTGGTGCTCGGCGCCTGGCAGATGTTCGTCCGCAGCCCGCTGCACACCTGGCTCAGCGATCCCGAATGGTATTACCGCTCGCTCACCGCGCATGGCACGGCGATGGGCTATGTGTTTCCGACACTGGTGGCGATGGGCTTTGGCTATGCGATCAGCGAATCCGCGCTCGAGCAGCGTCTGATTGGCGTCCGCTGGGCCTGGACCGGATTCTGGCTGATTGCGGTCGGCGCGGTCATCGCGATGGTGCCGGTGGCGCTCGGCCGCGCCTCGGTGCTCTACACCTTCTATCCGCCGCTGATCGGCAGTCCGTTCTATTACATCGGCGTGGTGTTGGTGGTGGTCGGCTCCTGGGTCTGGGTTGCGCTGATGTCGATCAATCTGCACGTCTGGAGGCGCGCGCATCCGGATGCGCCGGTGCCGCTTGCGATGTTTGCCAACGTCGCGGGCTCCTATCTTTGGGCATGGACGGCGGTCGGCGCCGCGCTTGAGCTGCTGCTGCAGATCATTCCGGTTGCGCTCGGACTGAGGAGCACGATCGACGCCGGGCTCGCCCGCGTGTTCTTCTCCTGGACATTGCATGCCATCGTCTATTTCTGGCTGATCCCGACCTACATCGCCTATTACGCCATCGTGCCGCGCGCGATCGGCGGCCGGGTCTACAGCGATACCATGGCGCGGATGGCCTTTATCCTCTTCCTGGTGGTGGCGATGCCGATCGGCATTCACCACACCTTTGCGGACCCGCAAGTGGGCGCCGGATTCAAGTTCATCCACTCCGCCTTCACCGCGCTGGTGGCGCTGCCGACCTTGCTCACCGTGTTCACGATCTGCGCCTCGGTCGAAATCGCGGGCCGGCTGCGCGGCGGGCGGGGATTGTTCGGCTGGATCGCCGCGCTGCCCTGGGACAACCCTATCATGCTTGCGGTCGCGTTTTCATTCGTCATGCTCGGTTTCGGCGGTGCCGGCGGGTTGATCAACATGAGCTATCAGCTCGATGCCACCGTGCACAACACGCAGTGGATCACCGGCCATTTTCATCTGATCTTCGGCGGCGCCATCGTCATCATGTATTTCGCAATCGCCTATGATCTCTGGCCTCATCTGACAGGCCGCGCCTTCAGCGATGTCAGGCTGATCCGCACCCAGCTTTGGCTGTGGTTCATCGGCATGATCGTCACCACCTTCCCTTGGCACTGGGTGGGTATTCTCGGCATGCCGCGCCGGATGGCCTATTTCGATTTCACCAGCCCGGCACTGGCGCCGGAGGCGGTGTATGTGACGTTGTCGGTGATCGGCGCCGTCATCCTGCTCGCTTCAGGTCTGCTGTTCCTGTTCATTCTCGCCCGCGGTCAGATGGCGCCGCACGCCGAGGCCGGTCCTTACCGCTTCAGCCTGGCGGTGCATCCGCCGGTACGGGTGCCGATCGCTCTCAACAGTTACGCGTTGTGGGTGGCGCTGATGATCGGCCTGACCATCACGAATTATGGCTTCCCGATTGCGAACCTAGCCTCGCGCCAGGATACGTCGGTGCCCGCAGTCTACGTGGGAGCGCAGCGATGAGCGCGCGCGAGATATTCTCGTTTCGCAATCCTTATTTCTCGGCGAGCGTCGGCATTACGGTTGCACTGTTCCTGTTGACGGCGCTCGGCGGCTTCATTGTGCTGCCCTATGCCCAGCCGCAACTGAAGTTTGCGGGCCTTTGGGACACGATCTGCGGCGCGGCTGGTCTGCCGCGCGCGTCGACGGCTGAAGGTGGGCAGCCTGCGGCACACACCTCTCGGGTCGTGCTCACCTCGACAACGCTCGCGCGTGCCAGCCAGGAATCGATCGGCCGCGGCGCGACGCTCGCGCAGCGCTGTGCCATTTGTCATGGACCCACCGGCATCAGCCAGGCGGATTCGCCAAATCTCGCCGGCCAATATGCCAGTGTGATCTACAAGGAGCTGCTCGACTTCCGCTCCGGCGCGCGCACAAACGCGGTGATGTCGCCATTTGCGCAGAATCTTTCCGATCAGGACATTGCCGATCTCGCCGCCTACTATGCTTATCTGCCGCGGTTGCCGGCCTTTCACCCTGAACCACAATTGGCACCGACCCGAATTGTCGTCTATGGGGCGCCGCTCCGCGGGATCGCGCCGTGCGGCTCCTGCCATGGCAGCCTCGACAATAAGACGGGCAGCCCCTGGCTCGAGGGCCAGTCCGCGCTCTATATGAAAACGCAACTGCAGGCTTTTGCCTCCGGCGAGCGCCGCAACGACATCAATCAGCAGATGCGCAACATCGCGCGCGCGATGACACCGCAGGAGATCGAGGAAGCGGCATCCTACTACGCCTCGCAACCGCCGGAATTCATCAAGGTCGTGGAGTAACGCGGCCCGCGACGTGCCCGATCACGAATTCCACAACGCCAGCGTCGCCTGCGCGCATTCGTTCATCACGGTCAGCGCGCGTTGCACGGTTGCTTCGCCGAGCACGAACGGATTGGGTCCCTCCGCCGACTTCGCGGCCAGCTTCTCCACCGCGCCGTCGTAAAGATTGTGGTTGGAGAGGAAGACATCCACGCCCTGCAGCTTGGCGATCTTGAACGTGCGCGCGGTGGCGTCGATATAGGCCTGCAGCCGCTCGGGCTTTTTGCCGAAATTGAAGGCGGTGCCGCCCCACAAGAGCGCGCGATGCTTCTGCGAGCCCGACCAGACGTCGAACAGCGGAGAAATCGTGCCCATGGTGTGACCGGGCGTGATCAGGATATCGATGGTGGTATCGCCGAGCGTCACCTTGGCGCCGTCGCCGACAGAGACATCGCGCTTTGGCGGCCGGCCCCAGAGCGGGCTGTCGAACTCGAGCTTGGTCTCCATCATCGTCCAGTCGGCTTCGCTTGCGACGACGCGCGAATCGTATTTCCGCACGAAATAGTTGGCGCCGCCGTAGTGATCGCCATGGCCATGTGTGACGACGATCGTTTTCACCTCGGCAGGATCGAGCCCCAGCGTCTTGAGCCCGCCCTCGACGATCCGCGCCGCCTCTTCCTCATTGTCCATGGCGTCGATCAGGATGATGCCGCCGGACGTGGTGATCGCCCAGCTACTTACCCATTTGCTGCCGACGAAATAGAGATTGTCGAACGCTTTGCCGGGGGGCGGAGCCGGCATCCTCATGAGCGCCGCAAGGTCAGGTGCCTCCGCTTTGAAGTTCGGATCGGCTGATTGTCCAAGCGTGAGATAGGCTCCGAGATCGGAGCCGGCGGCTTCCTTGGCCGCCGCGAGATGCCGCGCCACGTCGGGCGAAGGCGTCTGTGCATGGGCAAAAGGTGCAGCCAGGACGGCACAGCAGGCGCATCCCAGCCTCAGGAAGCCACGCCGGCTGGTGCCGACTTCGGAGGACGTATCTTCGGCACGAAATGATGGTGGCGTCGGGCGCTGGAATAGCGTCATTTTATCCTCCCCATTGTTGGAGCGCGCTAGCGCGCATCTTCCAGGATCATTGTGGCACCTTTTTCGGCGATCATCGCGGTCGGTGTATTGGTGTTGCCTGAAGTGATCGTCGGCATGATCGAGGCGTCGACCACGCGAAGCTGGCCGATGCCGAAAAACCGCAGCCGCTCGTCGACGACGGCGAGTGGATCGGTCGCGGTGCCCATCTTCGCAGTGCCCACGGGATGGAAGATGGTGGTGCCGATATCGCCCGCGGCCTTCGCGAGTGCGGCGTCGTCATCCCCGACGCTGGGGCCGGGCAGGAGTTCGGACGGGGAAAATCGCGCCAGGGCCTTCTGGCGCATCAGCCGGCGCGTGGTGCGGATGGCGTCGGCGGCGACCTGGCGGTCGTCGTCGGTCGACAGATAGTGCGGCGCGATCGAGGGCTTTTCATTCGGATCGGCTGAGCGGATGCGTATCTCGCCGCGTGAGGTCGGCTGCAGATTGCAGGCGCTCACGGTGATGGCGGGGAAGCGGTGCAGGGGGTCGCCGAACTTATCCAGCGACAAAGGTTGCACATGGAACTGGATGTTGGCGCGCTCGCGCGTCGCGTCCGAGCGGGTGAAGATGCCGAGTTGCGAGGGCGCCATGGTGAGCGGCCCGCGGCGACGGAAGACATAATCGAGCCCCATCAGGCCGCGCCGCGGCAGCGACCAATAGGTCTCGTTCAGCGTTCGCACGCCGCTGACCTTGTAGATCGCGCGCTGCTGCAAATGATCCTGCAGATTGCGCCCGACGCCAGGCTTGTCGCGCAGGACCTCGATGCCCAGCGGGGAGAGCCAATGCGCAGGCCCGATGCCGCTGCGCTGCAGCACCTGCACCGATCCGATCGCGCCGGCACACAGGATCACCTCGCCTTTGGCACGCGCCTCGAACGTCTCGCCATCCCGAGCGAAGCGTACGCCCACCGCACGGCCGTCCTCGATGACGAGGCGATCGACCAGCACGTGCTTTTCCAGCCGCAAATTGGGGCGGCCTAGTGCGGGCTTGAGAAAGCCGCGCGCGCTGGACCAGCGCCGCCCGCGCTTCTGGTTGACGTGGAAATAGCTGACGCCTTCGTTGTCGCCGGTGTTGAAATCGGGGATTTTCTTGATCCCCATTTCCTCCGCTGCCTCGCCCACTGCATCCAGAATGGCCCAGGACAGCCGCGGCGCCTCGATGCGCCAGCCGCCACCTGCGCCGTGGTGCTCGCTTTCGCCGAGGAAATGATCTTCGAGCTTCTTGAACAGCGGCCAGACGTCGTCGCGGCCCCAACCGGTGAGCCCGAGCTGGCGCCAATGGTCATAGTCGGCGCCTTGGCCGCGCATCGAGATCATGGCGTTGATGGCGGAACAGCCGCCGATCACCTTGCCGCGAGGATAGGCCAGCGAGCGTCCGTTCAGGCCGGGCTCGGGGTCGGTGCGAAACATCCAGTCGGAGCGGGGGTTGCCGATGGCGAACAGATAGCCGACCGGAATGTGGAACCAGATCCAGTTGTCGTCGCCGCCGGCTTCCAGGATCAACACGCGGTGCTTCGGATTGGCCGACAGGCGGTTGGCAACGATGCAGCCGGCCGTGCCCGCGCCGACCACGATATAGTCGAACTCGCCCTCAAGCCGTCTCATAACTCCCTCACTTTCCTCGGATTTTTAAGCGCTCGCGCATCTTTGTGACACCTGTATAGACCGCCGCGGCGCTGGGCGGAACACGGCTTGCATGCTAGAGAGGACTACCCGCCATCCGAACCAAACAACCGAGACTTTCCATGCCCATCGTCAATCGCGTCGCCGATCTGCACCCCGAAATCCAGGCCTGGCGCCGCGACCTCCATGAACATCCGGAACTGCTCTATGACGTCCACCGCACCGCGGCCTTCGTGGCGGACAGGTTGCGCGAATTCGGTTGCGACGAGGTCGCAACCGGCCTTGGCAAGACCGGAGTCGTCGGCGTCATCAAGGGGAGGAAGGCGGCGACGAATGGCCAGCTCAAGGTGATCGGCCTGCGCGCCGACATGGATGCCTTGCCGATCGAGGAGCAGACCAATCTTCCCTACGCCTCCAAGGCCAAGGGCATGATGCATGCCTGCGGCCATGACGGCCACACCGCCATGCTGCTCGGCGCGGCGCGCTATCTCGCGGAGACGCGGAATTTCGCCGGCAGCGCCGTCGTGATCTTCCAGCCGGCGGAGGAGGGCGGCGCCGGCGCGGCCGCGATGATCAAGGATGGCCTGATGGAGCGCTTCGGCATCGAGCAGGTCTACGGCATGCATAACGGCCCGGGCATTCCGATCGGGTCCTTTGCGATCCGTAGCGGCCCGATCATGGCGGCCACAGATGCCATCGACATCAGGATCGAGGGCCATGGCGGGCATGCGGCACGGCCGCACAAATGCATCGAC
Organism: Bradyrhizobium sp. STM 3562; assembly: GCF_045571435.1. NCBI lineage: Bacteria > Pseudomonadati > Pseudomonadota > Alphaproteobacteria > Hyphomicrobiales > Nitrobacteraceae > Bradyrhizobium > Bradyrhizobium sp. STM 3562. The sequence goes on along the minus strand of NZ_CP120694.1, from coordinate 6,343,310 downwards.
TCCGTGATGGTCGGCGCACAACTCGTGACTGCCCTGCAGCAGATCGTGTCGCGCAATGTCGACCCGCTCGAATCGGCTGTCATTTCGATGTGCGAATTCCACGCCGGCAATGCCCGCAACGTGATCCCGCAGACCGCGGAGCTGCACGGCACCGTGCGTACGCTGACGCCGGAGGTGCGTGATCTCGTGGAGCGGCGGGTGCGCGAGGTGGTGGCGGGCGTCGCCCAGATCACCGGCGCCAGGATCGACCTCACTTACGAGCGCGGCTATCCCGTGACCGTCAACCACGCCGCGCAGACCGAGCAGGCGATCAGCATCGCCAAGCAGGTGGCAGGCGAGGGCAATGTGCACGAGACGCCGCCGCTGATGGGCGCGGAGGATTTCGCTTACATGCTGGAGGCACGGCCGGGCGCCTTCATTTTCTGCGGCAACGGCGACAGCGCAGGCCTGCACCATCCCGCCTATAATTTCAACGACGAGGCGATCCTCTACGGCACCTCCTATTGGATCAAGCTGGTGGAGAACTCGCTGGCAGCGTGAGCGACACTCGTGAAAAGGTGATTCCCGTTCATCCGGGGCCTCATGGTTCGAGACGCGCGGCTTTGCCGCGCTCCTCACCATGAGGATCGAGAGTGCGCCAACCATGACGACTTCATCCTGAGGAGCGGCCACAAGGCCGCGTCTCGAAGGATGGGCCACGATAAGGTTGCCGCCTGGGATTCTCGTTCGGATTCATCCCGCGCTAAGAGTGCGCGCGGAGAATGGTGACCCGGGTTTCGTCGACGAAGCTCCGCTCGTCCTGACCGGCTTGCCGGAACAGACTGCGCTCCACCACGAGCGCGCGTTCATCAGTCGTTTTGGTGCATTTCTCCTTGATGTAGACCCCGCCGACCGGTTGTTCGCCGGGATCCGGCTGGGCCTGCGTGCAGGTCCAGCCCTCGGATCCATAGCGCGCCTTCACCTGGGGACCGAACAGGAAGGCCTTCTTGCGCAGATAGAACCGTGCCTTTGGATCGGTCTCGATCTTCAGGCCGGCAACGGTGCCGGCCTCGTCGATCAGCGCCGTCAGGATGGCCGGATGGCCGGCGACGACGGTGCCGTCCTTGCTGGTCGCGGGGTCGTAGCCAAAGCGCAGCGCCCGCAATTGATCCGTGCCGACCGGACAACTACGCCAGTCGGACCAGGCGGAAAGCTTGCGGCTGGCATCGGTCGCGCAGGCAAAATCCGTATAGCCAGTATCCGGAAGATCGGTGACGGCCATTCCAATCCTGATGTCGCGCAGATCGTTGCCGGAGAAGTCCTCGGCCGTTGCTGGCCGCAACGTCAGCACGACAGCGAGGGCAGCCATCGCCAATGGGGTCCACGGCTTCATTTCGACTGCCCCGATGTGGCTGCATTCGTGCTGGTCGACTGCTCCGCCTTGTAGACGTCGCAGACGCGAGATCCCTCGCCGAAAAACGCGATGCATTCGCCGTAGTTCGGTTCGCCTTTGCCCTTGATGTGGGCGATGACGTAATCCGCGACGGCTTCGATGTCCTTGGGTCGCAGGAAGGTGTTGGCCTCCGGCGGCATCCGGCCATCGACGTCCTCGCGCGTCATGCCGTAGCATTTGACGGCATCATAGGCGCCGCGGGTGAAGAACGGCATGCCGGTTCCCGGCCTGCCGCATCCTACGGTTTCGATGATCTGTTCACGCGTCAGCTCCGTCTTCCGTAACGAAAGTGCATCGCCGCCATAGCCGCCGCCGCCGTTGCCGTGCCATTTGTGGCAGCCGACGCAATTGGCTCGCTTGAAGATGGCCTTGCCTGCATCGGTGGGATCCGCCGACTGCGCGCTTGCGCCTGTCGCGATCGCCGCGGTTGCGAGCATCACGAACGCCGCACCAGCCCTGTTGAGTCCTATCATTTCTCTTGTCGATCCGTTCTGGGCAGAAGAGCGGGCGACAGGATATCCAATCGCCCGCTCCTAGTGCTTTAGGCTTTAGAGGGAGAAGACGTAGAGCATCGATCCCGGCTGCATCTTTTTCAGCTCGGGCGTGGCATCGATGAACCACTTATCCCAGGCGCCGCCGAGTCCGACGAGGATCGCGACATATTGCTTGCCGTCGACCGAGAACGTGATCGGAGGCGCATTCACGCCGCCACCCGTGTTGAACTCCCAGAGCTTCGCCAGCGTCTTGCCGTCCAGCGCCATCACCTCGCCGGAGGGCTGGCCGGAGAAGACCAGATCCGGGGTTGCGAGAATGCCGCCCAGGTTCGGAAACTGCGTCTCGAACTTGCTCGCGATCTTGCCGCTCGTCACGTCGATCGCGGTGACGCTGCCGGTGATGCGAACCGGCTGGCTCGGGCCACCGCCGGTGAAGAATTCGCGCGGCTTCAGCTTCTGCGGCGTTTCTTCTTCGACCGTGATCCGGTTGCAGCTCTCGATCACAGGGATGTACCAGAGTTTCAGCTCCGGATTATAGGCGGTCGGCGGCCAGTTCTTGCCGCCCATGTTGCCGGGGCAGATGTCGGTGACCTTGTTTTGCCGGCTCGGTGTGACCGCGGCATTGTAGAGCTGCACCTGCTTGCTCGGGTCGTATTCGGCCGGCTTGCCGGTCTCGGGATCCAGGCCCTTGGTCCAGGTCACCTTCTTCACGAAGGGCAGGCCCCAGACGAACTTGCCGTTGGTGCGGTCGACCGCATAGGCAAAGCCGTTGCGGTCGGCCTCCAGCGCGAGCTTTTCGGTCGAGCCGTTGGGGCCGGGAACATCGACCAGCACGTTCTCAGCCACGCTGTCGTAATCGTAAGGGTCGTTCGGCGTGTGCTGATAGTGCCATTTGATCTTGCCGCTATCGGCATCGAGCCCGAGCGAACTGTCCGTGTAGAGATTGTCGCCGGGCCGATACTCATTGTCCCAGTCCGGGCCCGGATTGCCAACGCCCCAAACGATGGTGTTGGTTGCCGGATCATAGCTGCCGGTCACCCACGTCGAGCCGCCGCCGCTCGCGGCTGCGTTCTGATCGTCCTTCCAGGTCTCGTGCCCGGGCTGATCCTTGCCAGGGATGGTGTAGGTGCGCCACACCTCCTTCTGCGTGGTCAGATCGGTCGCCGCGATCCAGCCGCGGATGCCATATTCGGCACCGGCGACCCCCGTGATCGCCATGTTCTTGACGATCAAGGGCGCGCCGGTGATGACCTCGCCCTTGTCGGGATCGGCGACCTGCCGTTGCCAGGCGACCTGGCCGGTCTCCTTGTCGGTCGCGATCAGCCGGCCGTCGAGCGTATGCGAAATCACGAGATTGCCCCACAGCGCGACGCCACGGTTGTCGACGCCGCAACAGGCCACGGCGCCCGCCCAGTCGTGGTCGGTCTTTGGATCCATCTTCCAGAGCAGCGTGCCTTTGCCGCCGTGGGTGTCGATCTTGTAGACCGAGCCCCATCCGTCGGTGACATACATCATGCCATTCTCGACGATCGGCGTGCCTTCGAGACCGCCATGGGTCCAGATGCCGCCGCCCTCGACGCCGCCAAGCTGCATGGTCCAGGCAACCTTGAGGTTCTTCACATTGCCCTTGTTGATCTCGGAAAGGCTGGAGAAGCGGGTGGCGGAAAAGTCCTTGTGATGCAGAAGCCAGTTGCCGGGCTCCTTGTCCGCATTCAGCAGCCGCTGAGGCGTGACCTCATCTGCCTTGCCTGGCACTGCGGCGATGGTCGCGACTGTAGCAACGGTTGCGAGCAATGCGGCTCGCAACGAAAGCCTGTACCCTTTAAAGTCTTTCATGTCGTTTCCTCCTTCTTTGTTCATCGACCTTTATCTCATTGACCTCGTGCAGAAGTGTCGCGTCGGTCTCTGTCGAGATGCTGTTGCGCCTGCGAACGATCTCAGGGAAGTTGGCGGACGTTCACCTCCGTTTCGATTGTTCCTGCCTTTTGGAATGCGATTGAGCACGTGAACCGCTCGCCGCTCGCGAGCGGCTGCCGGGTCTGCAGAAGCATCACGTGATAGCCGTCCGGCTTGAACACCGTGGTGCTGCCAGCGGCAAGCGGGATCTGCGGGATCATTCGCATCGCGGGCGCCCCTTCGCCGCGATCGACTGTATGCCTTTCGGAGAAATTTGCGATGGGGCATCTGACGCGCAGAAGCGCATCTGCGGCATCGGCTTCGTTGCGGATGGTCAATAGCAGCGGCACATCGGCGCCGATCCGATCCGTCGCTGGAACCCACGCATCAACGATCCGCAGCGCCTCGTCGCCGGCGAGTGAGATCGAACGGCTCGCCATCAAAGCGACTGCAGCGATGAGCAGCCGGCGTGCCGCAGCGGCAAGTGCCTTGCGCTTCTCGATCGGCCGCGTTGCCGACATTGCCTTGTCCTCAGCCTGTCCAAACGCGCTACGGGCGGACGTTGCGTCACAACAATCCTCGCGTGGCACGCCTCGACGTTTCCCCAAATTCTCTTTGCCGAAGTTGAGTTGAAGCGACAATTGTGGCGGCACGTCGATGACGCACTGCGAAGCATGATCGCCGATCCGACATTTCTGACTTGTCCGTCTCGCATCGTTAATCCCTCTTGCATCCGTGATGCCAGTGGCGCGAACGGTGCGCGGGTTGGGCTGCCAAGGCCATCGCAGGACCCGGCTGACATGCCTTCGTATTCTCGCGGCGCGTGGCGCCCGAGCTGTGCCAGGAAGCTTCGCCCTCACTGAAGATCAGAGGGGCAGGGAAGGCCGGGTGGCCGCTGCACCCGGGGCCCCCGCGCAAAGGAAATTGCGCGAGCGCGCGTTGACCACAGGTACAGGCGGTGATCACACCGGCCTTCCCCGCGCGAGTGGTTTACGGCTTACTTCGTGCTCTTCCCGGTGAACCAGGCTTGATTGCCACCGTCGTCAGCGCGATGCGATAAGCATCGTCGCCAACTTGGCGCCTGCGTGGGCGCGCCAGAACCACACGACTTCGCCGTCCGCGATCATGCCGCTCGTCTGTCGGCATTCTCGCGTCCACCGCATTCCGCACCACGTTTCGTGACGACGCGTAACGCCCCTCATGCAGGCGCGGAACGGAGAGGAGTAATCATCAAATTCGGAAAAAACGAAATATAAATATTTTTGCCATCGGATCTGGACAGGTCAGACCGGATTGAAATGCCTCGGCAAATTCGATTTTTCGCGCAGGTGAAATTCGCAGGCTTTCCGCGCCGTTTAGCGAGTGCGGCAATCGAAAATTGAACTGATTTGGCTGCTCGACGGGCGAATCGAAGGGATCGCCGAGCGAGATCCCCGCATCGATCAGTTCGTCGAACCGCGCACGATGCGTCCGACGCCATACTGATCTCCAACGCGGCTGACCTTGCCATCGGCAAAATCGATCTCGATCATGTCCTCCGACGAACCGATCAGGCCCACGGACTTGTGTGTGTGAGCGTCGAATATCTCGGTGGGATCATCGCTGCTCTTGTTGGGCGCGACATAAGCGTAGTTGCCTTCAATGTCGAAGGTAAGCCAATGCGCCCCGCGATGACTTTGCATGCTGATCCGCTCCACCAGGACCGGGGCCATCGGATCGCGCATGCTCCATACATAAATGTGCGGATCGTCCACGCTGCTGCTCTGCCACACCTCGCGCTCATCGGGCGTCCAGCCAATCCCGTGCAGCAGCCCGGGCTCGCCGTGCGGATGCTCCGCAAGACCGGCGGTGACGATGCGGCCGCTCTTGAGGTCGGCAACCTGCATCCCCCACAGGCCGGTCACGTTGTTCGCCACGTAGCGGCTGGTGCCATCAACCGCGTAGGGACCGAGAATGCCCGCGTAAGGGCCGGTGCGTGAGACGGCGTAGCTCTGCGGATCGATCAAATAGAGGTATTTCCCGCTTCCGTCCTCGGCCTTGGTCTCCTGAAAGAGCGGCCCGGAAACCGGGAAGAGGGTGTCGTGCGATCGATGAGAGAAATACACCTTGCGAACGGCGTCACCCGTGCTGGCATCCAGGACGTTGATAAAGGGGGCCGAGCCGTCTTCCGAGGTCGGAACGTACAAGAGCTGCCCGCCCGGGTGGACCGCCAGCCGATCGACGTCGGGATCGATGGCGCGATTCCAGAGCACTCCATCCTTGTAGAGATCGAGGCAGTAGATCATCCCGATGCCCGAGCGGTTGCGGTAGGCCACGTAGAGCCGGCCGGTCGCCGTGCTGGCGGCGACCCCCCTGACGTCGTCCACGTCGCGAACGGTCTCGATGGTCTTAACCAGGCGATGCCCGGCACTGATGTCGTAGACCGATATCGAGCCCCGTGTGGTCGCCGCCTGATTGATTGCGTAGAGGAAACGCCCGCTGCGCGCCTCGTGTCCGGCGAGCATGGGGCTGTCCGTCGACGTGCTGCTCGTCGACGCAGCGGACGGTGCGGCCACGGCGCTGCGGACCGCAGAGCCCATCATCACGGTCGCCATGGCAACCGCGCAGGCAAGTCGAATCCGGTGATGGTTAGCTGTCATCCGCCCGTCTCTCGAACTGCGAACGCGATCAATAATCGTAAAGCATTTTGCGCAAGGCCGGTATCCTCCTTCCGGCATGGTGGCAATGATTGAGCGCGTCGGCGCAATCGCGCCAGCGCAATGCGGATAGACCCCTTGTCGCCTGCCTTGCCAGCCGACAATCGATGGAACATCATCGCGAGCTACCCGCAGCCATGAAGCAACACAACGAACAAGGGAGGAAAGCATGAAAGCTGCGCTGAGACTGCTGCTTGTCACGACGACCTTGGTCCTCGCCGGTCACGCCTTTGCCGAGGTACTCCCAATCGCGGAGCCGGCAACCGTCGATGTTTCGCCGGACCGGCTCTCCCGCATTCGGACCGTACTGCAAAAGGAGATCGACGCTGATCGCATGCCGGGCGCAGTCGTGATGATCGCTCGCCGAGGCCAGTTGATTTACTCCGAAGCGATCGGGTTTCAGGACAAGGCGGCCAGCAAGCCAATGACCAAGGATGCGATCTTTCGCATCTATTCCATGACGAAACCCCTGACCTCGGTTGCCGCCATGATGCTGGTCGAGGAGGGCAGGATGCAGCTCACGGATCCGGTGGCGAAGTTCCTGCCGCAGTTCGCCAAGATGGAGGTGCTTGTCACGGACAAGGATGGCAAGACCACGCGGGAGATCGCCAAGCGTCAAATGACCATTCAGGATCTCTTCAGGCATACGGCAGGCTTCACGTACGGGGAATTCTCGAATGTCCCGGAAATCAAAGCGGCCTACGCCGAAGCAAAGCTCTACCGGCCCGACATCACCGCGGAATCCCGCATGATCACACCGGACCAATTCGTCGCCGGCATTGCCAGAGCGCCACTGGTGCATGAGCCGGGCACGACATGGGAGTACAGCATGGCGGTCGATGTCCTCGGGCGCGTCGTCGAGGCGATCTCGGGTCAGCGGCTCTCGGCATTTCTCGACGAGCGGCTGTTCCGCCCCCTCGACATGGTCGACACGGGCTTCAAGGTTCCTGAGGCGCAATGGAGCCGCATCGCTGAGCCATTGCCGAAAAATCCGCTCACAGGCGGCCCAAATGACGCCATGCTCGATGTGAAGATCGATCCCTTGAATGACTCCGGCGGTGGCGGCGCGGTGTCGACCGCCGCCGACTATTTGCGCTTCTGTCAAATGATGCTGAATGGCGGCTCGCTGGATGGCCGCAGGTATCTGAGCCCAACCAGCGTGAGGCTGATGACCTCAGATCAATTGGGCAATCGCCCCGGATCACCGCTTACACCCGGCGCTCTTCTGATGGGTGTGGATGGCTATACGTTCGGACTCGGCTTTATGGTTCGACAAGGACCAGGGCTTGCCGGTGTACCCGGGTCTGAGGGCGAGTACATGTGGGCTGGTGCCGGTGGAACGTTCTTCTGGATAGATCCGAAAGAGCAACTCGCCGTTGTTTACATGGCGCAAACACCAGGTGCCATCCGGCCGTATTACCGCCGCATGATCAAAGCGCTGGTGGCTCAGGCGTTGGACAAGTGACGTAGCCACAGGCGGGACCATGACGTGCGCCTGTGGCCCTGATGCGCGGCGAGCGGCCCGTGAGAACCAAGGGCCAACCGATTTGTGCGCCGGGCGGGCGAAATCGGCTGTGCCATCCACAGGATGCGATGGTTACGAATGTAACGTGGTGATCGCTGATGCGGCTGACATCCGCCAATTCAGCCAATCACAGAGGGGTCTTCATCGCGTGAATGAATCTGGATCTTCGTCCACGATCTCAATTTTTGCGAATCTGCGGCGAAGATCAATTTTGAAACAACTACACGGCAATTGAGAGCAGCCCCAGCGAGCCTCGCCCAATTGCACGCCGGGGAGAGATAGCGCTCGCTTTCGATCACTGGCGCGAATTGTCATCCGGCATGTAAGATCACCAACAGCGGACCAGAGGTCCAAGACCGAACCAACGGGAGCCAGCGAGGGCAATGAGACGAGCAGCTCGGACGAGAAGCATGGCCGGCAGGCGTACGCCGCGCTCGCGCCTTCCATCTCGGCTGGAGCTGCGACAGCAGGTTGCCGAATTGGTTGCGCAGCAGGCGGCGATGTCTGAAGTGCTCCGCGCAATCGCCAGCTCGCCGCACGACCTGCAGCCGGTCTTCGAAGCCCAGGTGCCGAGCAGGCGCCATGAGCCATCGGCAACGTGGCCACGGCCTCAGCCGTCATACGCAAACAGCTCGATTGGGTCACTGAAGCCCCGCACCGGATATTCGCCGACGCGCTCGAGATCGAACTCGCTTTGCACGAAGTCGGCGAACGCGCGGGACAGCAGCACCTTGCGACCCAGTTGTTTGGTCAGGGCTTCGAGACGCGAAGCCATATTCACCGCGGGACCGATCACGGTGAAGTCGAGCCGGCTGCGCGAGCCGATATTGCCGTACATGACGTCTCCGACGTGGATGCCGATACCGTAGTTCAGCGGCACACGACCGGTTTCGCCGTTCTTTTCGTTCAGGGCAATCATGGACTGACGCGCCTCAGTCACGGCGTGCAACAGATTTGCGCAGGCCGAAGGCTGGCTGAGGGGAAAAATGGCGAGCAGGCCGTCGCCGATGAATTTCAGGATTTCCCCGCCATGTCGCGCAATCGGCTCCGACATCGCGTCAAAATAGTCGTTCAGAAGATCGATGACATCATCGCGCGGCCAGTTATCGGAGATACTGGTGAAATCGCGCAGATCGCAGATCATGATGGCGGCGCGCACCGTTGTCCCGCTTCCGCGCCTGGTGGCGCCGGCCAGAATGAGTTCGCCGGCATGGGACCCGACATAGGTTTCGAGCAGCGTTCGCGCCAGCCGGTTCTTGACGCGGATTTCGCTGACCAGCGCCAGAGTCGGCAACAGTCTCGACAGGCAGGCGATGTGCGTCTCCTCGAAACCACCTGGCTGGTCGGTTGCAAAGGTCACCATGTGGCGCTTGCCAAGGGTATGATACAGCGGCCAGGCCACATAGTCCGTCAAGCCTTTGGCCCGCATCTCATCATAGACGGCATGCTTACGGCCCGTCGACGGATCGCGTTCGAGATTTTCGCGCACCTCGCTGGCATCTTCATAGATTTCGTTTGCGGGACTGCCGATGTATTCGGATCGTCCCCTGACATCGTAATCGACTCTCGCAATCTCGGCCTCGCGCATTCCGTCGGCCCACATGATCCGGGCGCCAAGCCATTGCGGATGGTGGATCAGGAAATGAAGCGACGCCCGCTTGACGGGAATGCCGGCCCGCTGAAGGCGGATACACAGCTCGGCGAAAATATTGTCGATGAAGCGTTCATCGCGGGTGTGGTTTGTCAACCACTGCACAACGCCGTTCTCGGAATGGGCAGCGCCGGCATCGATGCTTGGCGGCGGGTTCATATCCTGCTCCTAAGGTGGTGACCTGGGGCGATGGTATACGACATCTCGCGTCCGCGCTCGACGGAGTCAACGAAGTCCGCCCCAATTTGCTTGCACGTCTAAGGCCGCGAGGCTGGCGGTCGCGGACTTTTGGCAGATGGAGCGCACGGGCCGCGGCCGCAGTCGAGCATTGGATCGGAATAGCGCCACACTTGTTACTCCCGCCGTTCGATTTCCGGTGCCAAAACCATCTCGCCACCAACAACGCGCGATGAGCGGCGAATGGTGTCGCGCCTGCAGCCCTGGCGGCGCGGGCATTCGCCCAAATCAGGAGGTTTGAAGAGCCATGACGACATCAGCCGAGAACGGACGGAAGGGCGCACAGCCTGCCATGCAAACACCACCCGTCGTGTCGCCGCAGGCCTGGGAGGCGGCCCGCCAGCAGTTGCTCGTGAAGGAAAAGGCCCTGACGCGGGCCCGCGACGCCTTGGCTGCCGAACGGCGGCGGATGCCGTGGATGGCCGTGGAGAAAGCATATGCGTTCGAGGGTCCCGCGGGAAAGGTCAGCCTGCTCGACCTGTTCGACGGCCGGCGTCAGTTGATCGTCTACCGGGCTTTCTTCGAGCCCGGGGTCTATGGCTGGCCCGACCACGCCTGCCGGGGCTGCTCCATGGTCGCCGATCAGGTCGCACACCTCGCCCATCTGAACGCCCGCGATACGACCCTCGTCTTCGTCTCCCGTGCGCCGCAGGCCGACATCGCGCGGCTGAAGGCGCGGATGGGCTGGCAGATGCCGTGGTTCACCATCACGGACAGCTTCGACGCCGACTTCGGCGTGGACGAGTGGCACGGCACGAACGTGTTCTACCGCGACGGCGACCGCGTGTTCCGCACCTACTTCATCAACAACCGCGGCGACGAACAGATGGGGAGTACCTGGAACTACCTCGACATCACGCCGCTGGGCCGGCAGGAGGTCTGGGAAGACTCGCCCGAGGGGTATCCTCAGACCCCGACCTACAAATGGTGGAACTGGCACGACGCTTACGTCGCGGACGCACCGCCCGACAAGAAGTGGGTCGAGGTGTCGGACGCCGGAGAGGCGGCATTCCGGAATAAGAACCAGCAGGGTCAAAGCTCCTGATGTCCAAGGCAACCTGTCTGACCTTCCGCGAACCGCGAGGACCCTACCGAAGGACGATCACATCGGTATAAGTCCGTCCGCGACTTTTGATCGCTCCCGAGATGCTGCCGATTTTATTCATCGGCAGCACAACCACGAATGGGTTCCAGCGTTATCGTCGCTGAGCTTGCGAGACGGGCTCACGCATAACCTGCAGCGGAGGTCGCGAGGCGCCGTGAGCGCAAGTGATCGACGAAATCAGAAACGTAAGAACGTCGCAAAGTGACCACGCTCGTTTGCTTCGGATTGAACCCGTGACGACGGATGCGCAGGATCCGGGACTCACCAAGAACACAGCGGAGGAAATCGAATGGCACGCCAGGAGGAGAAGTCGACCCACGATCCAGAGGGTGCAGTTCGTGCAACGAGCGAGCAAATTGCCGAGCAGCCGAGGCGGATGGTGCACGCTGCTGCTGAAGCGACCGAGGAGGTGGCGAAGGCCGGCGCCAATCTGCTCCAGCAGAATGCGGAACTGTTACGGAATAGCTGGCGCTTCGGTCTGGACACAACGACGGCGATCATGGGCCGTTCGACCGAACAGGTCGGCCGCACCCTTGGTTTGTCGGGCAACGAAGCGCAACAGGCGACCGAGCGCTCGGCCCGGAATGCCGAAACTTTCCTGTACTCTGCCACGGCAGCAAGCAAGTGCATGAGCGGATTGTCGCAGGAGTACTTTGAGTTCGTTCGCCGCCAACTCGAGACGGGCATGGAACGCATGAACGAACTGTGGCGCTGCCGCAGTCCCCAGGACGTTGCGGCCGTTCAAAGCGATCTCATGCGTGATACGCTCGGGAGCGTGCTGGAGAGCAGTCGCCGGATCGCCGACATATCGCTCAAGCTGACGGATGATGCGGCGACACACATGACACAAAACCTGGAGCGTATGAAGCGCGCCGCCTGAGGCTTTCCGGTTTCGTTGGTCACGGACAAAGGAGCGGCCGCGCGCGCGACCGCTCTCTCGACCTTGGAGGAACGGATGCCGCTCATCCTATTTCGATGTCCCGTTAAAGCGTTGAACGTTCAGTGGGTGGACTGCGAAGGCCAGCGGCCGGACGACAGCACCGCAGTTTATAAAGCGATTGTTTGTCCCGCGTGTGCCCGGCTGCATTTCGTAAATCAGTCGTCAGGCGAGCTGTTGCGGGAAAGCTGAAGATTCACGTCTGCCGGTCGGGCAGGCGCAGCACGAGGCCCTCGAGTTCGGGCGTGATCTTGATCTGGCAGGAGAGGCGGCTGTTGGGCTGACACTCGGCCGCGGTGCCATCCAGCAATGCATCCTCCTCGTTGCTGCGCGGTGGCAGCTTATCGAGCCAGGCCGGGTCGACATAGACGTGGCAGGTGGCGCACATGGCGTTGCCGCCGCATTCGGCGAGGATGCCGTCGAGCCCGTGGGTGAGGGCGGTGACCATGACGGTCGCGCCGGTGTCCGCCTCGACCGTCTCGTCGCGGCCATCGGGATGAATGAAGGTGATGCGCGGCATGGTTCAGGCAGGCGTTAACGTGACGGGCAGGCTTTCGAGCCCGCGCAGCGTATTGTTGTAGCGGCGTTTCACGCACCCGGTGATCTCGATCGCCGCGACCTTGCGGGCGAGCGCTGAAAGCAAGACCTCGCCCTCCAGCCGCGCGACCAATTGTCCGACGCACATGTGGATGCCGGCGCCGAAGCCGACATGGCCGGACGTCTTGCGGGTGATGTCGTAACGGTCAGGATCGGCCCAGCGCCGCGGATCGCGGTTGGCCGCGCCCAGAAACATCAGGATCTTTTCGCCCTCTCCGATCCGAAAGCCTGAGACCTCGACCTCGCGGGTCGTGGTTCGGAAGAACGTCTGCACCGGGCTTTCGAAGCGGACCGCCTCCTCGAACGCGTTGCGCGCGAGCGATGGATCGCGGCGGAGCCGAGCGAGCTCATCCGGAAAACGCGCCAGGCAATAGATGGCGGCGCCGATCCCGTTCACGGTGGTATCCAGGCCGGCCGAGAGCAGCGAGCGCACCAGGAGCGGCGCTTCGCTCCCATTGATCTCGCCGCCATCGACGAACGCATGGACGGCCGCGCCGAATCCACCCGGGGCGAGATTGTGGCGCTGGCATTGCTCGGCGACATAGGCCTGATGCGGTGCCGAGCGCTCGATCGCGGTCTGGCGCAGCTCGTTTGGAGGGCCGAAGGCGTTGAAGACGACGCCGGCATAGGGCAGCAAGTTCTCGCGTCCCTCCGGCTTAAGGCCCATCGCGTCCGGAAACACCGAAAGAGGATAGGCCTCCGCCAGATCGGCGATGGCATCAAAACTCTTGCGCTGCAGGAGTTCGTCGATCTTGGCGTCGGCAACGGCTGCGAAGTGATCGCGAATCCGTTTCATCGCGGCCGGCGACAAGACTTTGCTCAACACCGCGCGCGTACGCGTGTGCGCGGGCGGGTCGGCCTCGAGAATGAGGCTCGGCGGCCGCCATGGCTTCTCCGTCTTGAAGTCGCTGAGGCCGACGCCGCGGCTGGAGCAGAAGGTGAGGGGATCGTTGAGCACGCCGTGAACCTCGGCATAGCGTGCCACGCCATGGACCCGCCACTTGTCGAGATAGACCACGGCGGCGCTCTCGCGGAGCTTCTCGTGCGCGGGATAGGGATCGTCGAAGAAATCGATCGCGAACGGATCGATATCGAGATGCGGCATGGCCGCTCGCCCAGCGGCGGCACCGGTCGACGCAGGGGAGCTGAACGCACTCATTCCGTCCTCCCGAATTTTGATCTTGTGAAGTTCCGCCCCATGTCCTTATGTCCGGGACATTCGCCGCGAGCCTCGACCCGGAAATGACCAGCAGCCCGCCATCGACCAAGCCCCGCAAGACGCCTGACGGTCCGACGCTCGATCTTCAACGCTATGTTCCGGCGTTCATCACGTTCATCGCCAACAAGCTCTCGAACAGCGCGACCACGTTCTACCAGCGCAATTTCGGCGTCAACGTCACGGAATGGCGGATCATGTCGCTGCTCGCGATCGAGCCCGGCATTCCGGCATCGCGCATCTGTCAGGTCATCGGCTTCGACAAGGGGCCGGTGAGCCGCACGCTCTCGGTGATGCAGAAGCGCGGCCTGATCGCCATCCGGCCCGATCCGAGGGACGGGCGGACGCACTCGATTTCGCTGACGGCGAGGGGGCGCGCGACGCACGACAAAGTGATTGTCGCCGCGCTCGAGCGCGAACGCCGGTTGCTGTCCTGTCTCGACAAAGACGAGCAGGAAATGCTGATCGGCCTGTTGCGGCGGCTGCACGACAATCTTGGTGCGGTCACCGGCAACGGAACGTGAGGCGGCGACGTCGGTCGCGAACTCCCGCGTCATTCTGCCGGCCTTGGCTGCGGCCGGCGAAGCGCGGCAGGTCGCCGCGGCTCGTTTACCGAACATGAGTTCCTCCCGGATCCGGCGCGGCGATTGGCTCGCTCTCTGCCGTGATCGGAGGCTCGCACAAAATAGTTGCCCTGGCAACAAGATTTCCGTGAGCCTGCAGATCGAATGCGGGGGGAGGACGATCATCCGATTGCACGCCAGGCAAATCGATCCTAATGCGAAAGCGAGTTGATCGCCGATATGCATCGGCCGCGAAACTGGCTTGGGCGACGTTCCGTCATGCGACCGCTTTTCCATCCCAGCCTGGTCAATGGCCGCTACGGCGATCCGACCGTTTATGTCGATACGCTGTTCGAGAAGCGCAGCGTGTTGTTCGACATCGGCGACATTGCCACGCTGGCCCCGCGCAAGATCCAGCGCGTCGACCAGATCTTCGTCTCGCACGCGCATATCGATCACTTCGTCGGCTTCGATCACCTGCTGCGGCTATCGGTCGGCCGCGAGAAGACCGTGCGGCTTTACGGGCCGTCCGGCTTTACCGAGCGCGTCTATCACAAGCTCCAGGGCTATCGATGGGACCTCGTCGACACCTACGAGACCGATCTCGTCTTCATTGTGAGCGAGTTCACACCGCCGCACGCGATCTCGGCTACGCAATTCCGGCTGAAGACGGGCTTTGCCGCCGAGCCCGTCGCCGCATGCGCGGCTTGCCACGACGCGCTGCACAGCGAGCCGACATTTCGCGTGTCAGCAGCCGTGCTCGAGCATCATACCGCATGTCTTGGCTTTGCGCTGCAGGAGGCCGCGCATATCAACATCTGGAAGAACCGGTTGCAGGAGCGGGGCCTGCCGGTCGGCGCCTGGCTGAAGTCGCTCAAGCGGGCGGTCGCGGAAGATCGTCCGGATGACCATTTGATCGGCATTGACGGACCGGCAGGTTCGGATGCGCGCCTCGAGCCGCTGGGCGCCTTGCGCGACGTGCTGACGGTCACGCCGGGGCAGAAGATCGGTTATGTCACCGATGTCGCTGACACGCCGGCAAACCGCGCCGCCATCATCGCCCTGGTCGAGAATGCGGATATTCTCTTTATCGAGGCGGCGTTTGCGCAAGGAGATGTCGCGCTGGCGCGCCAGCGCGCGCACCTGACCACCACGGCGGCCGGGGAGATCGCGCGGCAAGCCAAAGTGCGCCGCATCGAGCCGTTTCACTTCTCGCCCCGCTATGCCGGCGAGGAGGAGCAGATGTTGAACGAAGTGATGACCGCGTTCGGTGGCTCGCATGGCTGACATGACAAAGCACGTGCAGCAAATGCCAAGAGAAAGCCGTTCCAGTGGCAAATTTCCGACACAGGATCGCGGCGAAAAGGGCTAATCCGACATGACGCAGGCGCCAAGGTGATTCCGGTTTTCGGATTTTGCCGCCGCGGGCATATTCAAAAGGGGTCTTCGTGTCGTTCAAACATCTTCCCGCGATCCTGCTCGCTTGCGTGCTGTTTGCCGTCCCGGCCTTTGCTCAGCCTCGCGCGACGCCGGCGTCCCCGGCGGCTCCAACCGCGCCAGCCCCGGACAAAGCCGATGCGCTGACGCCGGACCAGGCGAAGCGGGCGCTCGACACGCTTCAGGACGACAAGAAGCGCGCGCAGATGATCGACACGCTGCGCGCGATCGCCAATGCCTCGCCGCAGCAACAGGCCGCGCCGACCGCCGCTGCGCCCGAGGCCGAGCAGAAGTCGCCGATCCCGCTCACCGCGGACAGCCTCGGCGCGCAACTCCTTTTGACGGTCTCTGAGCAGATCGGCGACATCTCGCATGAGGTCGCCGACATGGCGCGGACGCTGACGCATTTTCCGGCGTTCTATTACTGGATCGTGCGCACGGCCAATGATCCCTATTCCTACGATCTCCTGATCGATATCGCCTGGAAACTGGCACTGGTGTTCGGCTGCGCTTTCGTCGCAGAATGGCTGATCTTTCGTATCCTGAAGCGGCCGCTTGCATTCCTGGAGGCGCATGTTCCGCAGACGGTGCGCGTCACGCTGCCGGCATCGACCGCTACTGATATGCCGTCCTCCGCGATCGACCTTGCTCCCGAGATCGACCTGCAGCACCGCCGCCTTAGCCTCGCACGCGTCTGGCAATCGCTGATCAGGTTGCCTTTCGTGGTGGGACGACTCGTATTGGAGTTGCTCCCGGTGCTCGTCTTTGTCGGCATCGCCTCGGCGATGCTGGGGACCGAGATCGGCGTGCTCACGACGTCGCGGCTGGTGATCCTTGCGGTGGTGAATGCCTATGCGCTGTCGCGCGCGCTGATCTGTGTGGTGCGGGCGCTGGCGGGGCCTTTCGGGCTGTTTCGTGTTCGCGCCGAAACCGCGGCCTATATCGAGATCTGGGCGCGCCGCATCGTCACCGTCGCCGTGTCAGGCATCGCTTTTGCCAATGTCGCGCTTCTGCTTGGGCTGCATCGCGCCGGCTATGGGGCCTTGCTGCGCATGGTGATGCTGGTCGTGCATCTCTTTGTCGTCGTGATCATCCTGCAGTGCCGCAGGCAGGTCGCCGACGCCATTCGCGCGCCGGCCGGAAGGCAAGGGTTGGCGGCACGCGCACGCAATCGCCTCGCCGGCCTCTGGCATTATCTTGCGATCGTCTTGGACCTCGCGCTGTGGGCGGTGTGGGCGCTGAACATCCGCAACGGCTATTCGCTGCTGCTGCAGTATTTTGTCGGCACCATCGCCGTGGCGTTGATCACGCGAGTGGTCACGATGGTGGTGCTCAGCCTGATCGATCGCGGTTTCCGGATCCGCCCGGAGATCCTGCAGCGCTTTCCCGGCCTCGAGACGCGGGCCAATCGCTATCTGCCGCTGCTACGCAAGATCGTCTCGACCATCATCGGCTTCATCGGCTTCGTTGCCGTGCTCGAGGTCTGGGGCGTGGATGCCATCGTGTGGTTCTATGGCGGCCAGATCGGCAGCCGGCTCTTGGAGGCGGTCGTAACGATCGGCATCGCCGCGCTCGCGGCGGCGGTGATCTGGGAAGTAGCCAACGCCCTGATGGATCGGCAGGTCAACATGCTGTCGCGCGAGGGACACTATGCGCGCGCGGCGCGGCTGCGCACGTTCCAGCCGATGCTGCGAACCGCGCTGCTTTGCCTGATCGTGACCGTGGTCGGTCTCACCGCGCTGAGCGAAATCGGCGTCAACGTCGCTCCGCTCCTGGCCGGCGCCGGCATCGTCGGCATCGCCATCGGCTTCGGCTCGCAGAAGCTGGTGCAGGATCTCATCACGGGATTGTTCCTGCTGCTGGAGAATACGGTGCAGGTCGGCGACAATGTCACCGTGTCCGGCCTGTCCGGGATCGTGGAGAACGTTTCGATCCGCACCATCCGTCTGCGCGCCGGCGACGGCGCGGTGCACATCGTCCCCTTCAGCGCGGTGACGACTCTGACCAACGCCAGCCGCGGCGTTGGCAACGCCGCGGTCAGCGTCAATGTCGCCTACAACGAAGATACCGACCGCGCCGGTCAGATTCTGAAGGAGATCGTCGCCGAAATGCGCCGCGAACCCGAGTACCGGCACGTGATGCTCGGCGATCTCGAATTGTGGGGCGTCGACAAGGTCGACGGCGCGATGGCCTCGATCGTCGGGCAGATTCGCTGCACGGATAGCGGGCGCTGGCCGGTGCAACGCGAATTCAACCGCCGCATGAAGCGGCGATTCCAGGAGTGTGGAATCGAGATCGTGCCCGCGAGCCAGACCATCCTGATGCAGATCCCCGCGCCGGCTGATGTCGCCGAAAATGCGTTGCCGCGCCGGGCGCACGGGTAAATCTGCAGGACGCGTTGGGCGAAGAGAAACCCATCATGCTTCCATCATGTCGTGATGGGTTTCGCCTTCGCTCGCCCCATCCTGCAGTTTAAAAATGTGCTGTCGCGGCGAAAGGGAGAGACGAAAGGCAGATCGGCCCTTTTGGCGTCGCATTGATTCAGTTCAATGGCGTCGCGGGGAAATCCAATCATGGTCCTTCCATGAAAATATCCGATACGACCTGTCCGTCCTGCCTGGCGTCTTATGAAGTCGCGGAGTCCACATCCGCCAAGGGAAATCCCGGACGCGCGCAATGCGCCGTCTGCGGTGCGGTGTTGGCGTCCTGGAAAGAACCAAAATTGAGGGCCTATCGGCTGGCGTCGCCGCCGGGGCACAAATATCCTCGCGTGCCGACACCGCCGCCCCCAGCGGAATGAGTGTTGCCGTCCCGGCCTCACGGGCGATCGATGCAACCGGATCGATCAGGCTTTCGCGGAGGTCGGGAACAGGCCGAAACGGATGTGAGCGGCTGGCGTCCGCGGCATCAGCCGATCGGGGGCGGGTGCAGTTTCGCCAATTCATCCAGCGACAGTTCCGCTTCACGCTCGGTGAGCGGAAACCGGACGATGACGTCCTGCCGGCCAAGCTGGCCCCAAAGCCCGTTCGAAGACCACTTCTGCGGCTCAGGTCCGCGCGGTCCCTCGACCCACACCAGGTACCACTGCGTCATGGAACGCATCACCCAAACACTGACGATGAGACGGGTCGAAACAAGATAGGTTGGCGCCGCTGCAGAGCAAATAGGAGCCGTTCCACGGCCGTCGTCGGCTGACGGACGGACGCTGGCTGGCTTCAAATTTTTTCAGGGTGAGCAACAAAACGCGCCTGCGCATGTTGAAGCGACGATCAACTCAGCAGGTAAGGTTTTGCCATGAGTACCTCAAAGATTGCCACAGCGGTTGCTGTGATCGGTTCGTTATCCCTTCTGCCCTGCGTCCCGGCGCAATCTGCTCCCCTCACTTCGGTTTCCGCAGTAGCGAAGACCGCCGACCAAGGGAACATTGTTCAAGCCCGTTTCGGTGGCTGGCGTGGAGGCTGGGGCGGCTGGCGCGGTGCTGGCTGGCGCGGTGGTGGTTGGGGCTGGCGTCGTGGCGGCGGTTGGGGTTGGGGCGGAGCGGCCCTGGCCGGCGCGGTCATCGGAGGGACCCTCGCTGCCGCGGCCACGGCACCTTATTACGGCGGATATTATGGTCCCTACGACTACGGCTATGCGTATCCCTATGACAGCTACGCCGCTGTTTACCCGGCCTACACTGTGGGTGTCGCCCCAGCCGTTGGCCCGTTCTGGGGTCCCAGGTGGGGTTGGGGCTGGCGCCGCTGGGGCTGGGGCTGGTAAGGCCAACCGCTAGGCGGCGGGCCGCTCCTTCATGCTGAGGTCGGCCCGCTCATTCCGATCCAACGGCTCCGATCCTTGCGGCCTCATCAGGGGTCGATGAGCACGCCCGGATTGAGGAGGCCGTGCGGATCGAGTTCGCGCTTGGCGGCGCGCAGCGCGGTCGCGAACAGTTCCGGGCGCTGGCGGTCGTACCATGGCCTGTGATCACGGCCGACGGCGTGATGGTGGGTGATCGTGCCGCCCGCCGCGATCAACGCGTCGCTCGCCGCACTCTTGATCGCCTGCCATTGCTCGAGCAGCGCGCCATGGCGCCCCAGCGCATGGAACGAGAAATAGGGCGCCGGGCCATCCGGATAGGCGTGAGTGAAACGGCAGGTGACCTCGCCCTTGACGCCGGTCGCATCGAGGATGGCGCGTTCCGTCGCCGTTTTCACCGCATCATGAAAACTCTCAAAGCGATCCCACGTGATCGCAGTCTCGAACGTATCGTTGATGATGCCGGCGGGATTTAAGAACTCGCGCGCATAGGGCATGCGGATGAAAGCGTTGCGCCAGATGCCGGCCGCGCCTTCCAGATGCGCATCGCCGGCGTTTGCCGGCTCCGGCGTTCCCCCATGGTCGGCGCAGCATTCCAATGCGCGCGCCATCCAGGCATCCAGCGGATGATCGCCGGACTCGAATGCCAGCACCATGATCGCGACGCTGCCGTCGGCCGCGCCGGTGTTGAAGGCTTCTTGCGGGTCGAGGATGCGGCAGTTCGAGGGATAGAGGCCTGCCTGGGCAATAGCGCGCACGGCACGCGCCGCGGCGAAGAACGAGCGAAAACGAACCGAGGCGCCGGCACGGAATTTCGGGCGCGGCTGCAGGCGCATCCAGGCGCGCGAAATCACGCCCAAAATTCCTTCCGAGCCGATGAACATTCGATCGGGACTGGGGCCGGCGCCCGAGCCCGGCAGCCGGCGCGTCTCGACGACGCCCCGCGGTGTGACCACGCGCAAGCTTTCGACGAATTCGTCGATGTGGGTGTAGAGCGTCGCAAAGTGGCCGCCCGATCGCGTCGCGATCCAGCCGCCCAACGTCGAATACTCAAAACTCTGCGGAAAATGCCGCAAGGTGAAGCCATGCGGCTTGAGCTGGCTTTCCAGCGCAGGACCGAAGCTGCCGGCCTCGATCAAGGCCGCACGCGAGGTCGCGTCCACTTCGACGACCTTATCGAGGTTGCGCAGATCGAGGGTAACAGCGGCTTTGTATTTGACGCCATCGACGCGCGGCTCGACGCCGCCGCAGACGCTGGAGCCGCCGCCGAACGGCGTCAGGGAGGCGCCGACGGAGCCCGCCCAATCCATGACGGCGGAGATCTCCGCCTCGCTGCGGGGATAGGCGACGACATCAGGCGCGCAACCATAATCGCCGAGCATGGCCCTGAGGTAATCGGGATAGGATTTGCCGTAAGTGTGCGCGGCGCGGTCGTAGCGTTCGCTGCTGCAGAAGGCGGCCAGGGAAGCCGGCGGCGTGATCCGCGGCGCTCGCAAGGAGAGATCTTCGAGGCGCGGAATGGCGATGCTGTCGAAGGTGTCACGCGCGAATTTCTGGCGGTAGCGGCCGAGCACAAAATTGCGTTCTTCCGCGCTCATGCCTTCGCCTTCGCGCCCCCAGCCGTAATGTTTCAGCCTTGCGCCTGTCATCAGCATTTCCTCGCGCTTTTGTTTTCGAAGTTTCTTGATCGCTCTTCGCGAACAATGGTCTCGTTGCGAGCGACGTCGATCGACCGCACGATATGCCGGCCCTGAGTCCGGCGCTAGCTGGGTGTCGTTAGACTAGGCCGGCACCGATGCGATGGGCGAGCTTGGCGAGCATTTCGGCCGTCCAGGCCGGTCCATGCGTGTGCACGATGCGGGGGAGGGCCTCGCTCATGAGAGCGAACGCCAATGTCTCGCTCGAAATGCCTTCGCGCTCTGCGTGCCGTAGGGCGCCTTGGACATGGGTGCGCGCCTCCGCGAAACCAGAGGCAAGCCTGTCTTCGTCAGGTTGGTTCGGAGCCGAAAACATTGAAATCGCGCCTCCGTGCACGGGCGGCAGCACCGCATGGATGCGGTTATGTTATAACGTAACATATGCCACGACAATGGCCCTTCGTAGACGCATCCGGGTTCCGGTGCGAAACGGGGAAAGCCCGCGCGGTGAGGCGCGGGCTTTTTTCAAAGACGCGATCGTGCGTCTCAGAACACGTTGGCGAAGATGAAGTAGAGGAAGCCGGACAACATCATCGCGATGGGCAGCGTCAGCACCCAGGCCATGGCGATATTGCGGATGGTCGACCATTGCAGCCCCGAGCCGTTCGCCGCCATGGTGCCGGCGATGCCGGAGGAGAGCACATGGGTGGTCGAGACCGGCAGGCCATAGCCGTCGGCGGCTGCGATCGTCGCCGCCGCGGTGATTTCGGCGCAGGCACCTTGCGCATAGGTGAGGTGGGTCTTGCCGATCTTTTCGCCGACGGTCACCACGATGCGCTTCCAGCCGACCATGGTTCCAAGGCCGAGCGCGATCGCGACCGCGATCTTCACCCAGCCCGGAATGAACTTGGTGGCCGCGTCTAGCGAAGCCTTGTAGGCGGTCAGCGTCGCGACGTCGGCGGCCGACAGTTCGGCCTCCTTGTCTTTCATCAGGAAGCGCAGCGCTTCGGAGACGAGATACATGTCGTTACGGGTGTTGCCGACCGCTTCCGCCGGGAATTTTGCCAGGGACCCGTATTCGGTGACCTGCTTTGCAATGTCGCGCACCAACACGGCCAATGACGGGAAGGTGCCTTCATTGAGCTCGCGTTGCGCAACATAGTTGGTCACCGCAGGCCGGGGATTGCCGAGCACGTTGTAGCCGAAGGCCTTGGCTTCGATCACCTTGCTCGCAGCCTCCGAATTGGCGATGAACTTCTGAACCTGGCTCTCGGGCATCGCGCGGTTCAGTGCATAGGCCGTCGGCACGGTACCGATCAGGATCAGCATGATCAGGCCCATGCCCTTCTGCCCGTCGTTTGAGCCGTGGAAGAAGCTGACCAGCGTGCAGGTCAGGATCAGGATGCCGCGGATCCACCAGGGTGGCGGCTGGTTGCCGACTGGCTCGGCGAACAGCGCATCGGCAGCGCGCTGCAGCACCGTCTTGAGCGCAAACAGCAGGATCGCAGCGAGGACGAAGCCGAACAGCGGCGACAGCAGGAGCGCCTTGCCGATATTGGTGGCCTGCGACCAGTCCACGCCGGAGGTGCCGTCGCGGCCGCGCATCAGCGCGTTGGCAATGCCGACGCCGATGATGGAGCCGATCAGGGTGTGCGAGCTCGAAGCGGGCAGGCCGAGATACCAGGTGCCGACGTTCCAGATGATGGCGGCGATCAACAGCGCGAACACCATCGCAAATCCGGCGCTCGAGCCGACCTGCAGGATCAGTTCGACCGGCAGCAGCGACACGATACCGAACGCCACCGCGCCGCTCGAGAGCAGGACGCCGAACAGGTTGAACAGGCCCGACCAGACGACGGCGATATGGGCAGGCAGAGAGCGCGTATAGATGACGGTCGCCACGGCATTGGCCGTGTCATGGAAGCCGTTGACGAATTCAAAACCGAGCGCGATCAGAAGCGCGACAAACAACAGGATATACGGCAGGTAGGTCGTGACCCGCGTGCCGGTCGCATCAATATCGACATAAATGCTGTAGGCCACGAACAGCAGGCCAGCGGCGACGACGCCGAGATAAATGACACCGGTCAGCGGATGAAAACCGCGGTCAAGGTCCGGGCCCTTTTTCAGTGCGGGCTGTATCGAACCGGGTAACGCAACATCGCTCATGTTTAAGCCTCCTGTCCCCGACGGGTCAGGATTTTGCGCGATGCATGTGACACGCGGTTGAAAGGGGCCATGCCGGAGCCGCTGGCGTGCCCTGAAGACTTCGTCGTTCCGGGGCGACACGTGCTCCGTCATTCCGGGGCGCTCCGAAGGAGCGAACCCGGAATCCAGAGGTTGTGGCGCGAGGACCTGGAGTTTGCGGGGCGAGATTCCGGGTTCGATGCTTCGCATCGCCCCGGAATGACGAGGAGAAGCCTGGCAGCGCGGGATTTTCGGGTTCGCTCGCTGCTTGCGAGCGCCTGGGAATGACGTGCAGACCTTGGGCGGTGAGCGAGAGTCTACGCCGCGCGCGCCGATTTTCGCATCAATGCGGCCGCGATTTTCAGGTCGTCGACAAAGCGCGCATATTCGCGCCGCCGGGCGTCCTCATCGGGCAGCCTGAGCAGATAGGACGGATGAACCGTCACCAGCGCCTTGGGGCCTTCCGGAAGATCGATCACGCGGCCGCGATTTTTATTGATCGGAGTGATCTTGCCGAACACGCATTGCG
Source organism: Bradyrhizobium sp. STM 3562 (assembly GCF_045571435.1). NCBI lineage: Bacteria > Pseudomonadati > Pseudomonadota > Alphaproteobacteria > Hyphomicrobiales > Nitrobacteraceae > Bradyrhizobium > Bradyrhizobium sp. STM 3562. The sequence continues at coordinate 6,319,376 of NZ_CP120694.1, read as the reverse complement.
CAGCGGTGGCGCCCATCGCCACCACGAGATCAGGCTTGAGCAGGTCCAGTTCGCGTTCATACCATTGCCGGCACGCCTTGATTTCCGGCGTATTCGGCTTCTGATGCAGGCGGATCTTGCCACGGGGGACGAATTTGAAATGTTTGACGGCGTTGGTGACGTAGGTCTTCTTGCGATCGACGCCGGCTTCTTCCAACGCGCGGTCGAGCATTGCACCGGCCGGTCCGACGAAGGGCTGGCCGGCAAGATCTTCCTTGTCGCCGGGCTGTTCGCCGACCAGCACGACTTGCGCATGCGCGGGTCCCTCGCCGAACACGGTTTGGGTGGCGTGTTTCCACAAATCGCAGGCGCGGCAGCCGGCCGCCTCCTCACGCAGGGCGGAAAGGCTGGCGCTGGAGGTGCCCGAGGTGGGGGTCATGGCGATCTCCGCTTGGTTGTGGTCGCCGCAGAGGCCAATGCGGGCCGGGGTGCAATGTTCCCCAGATCCTATTGGGATACCTGGCGAAAAACTTGGATCAATCCCGATTGACTCCGCGGGCGTTGTTAGCTTTATATTAGAACATAGCATGAACAAATAGGCCAGCTCCTGGTTTCTCTTTTCAAGAGAGCCAGTGACGGCCAACCCTCTCTTGAAGGAAGCGACGCCATGACAAGCGCACGCACGAGCGCGCTTGCGACTTTGCGCGGCTGTATCGAACGCATCGAGACGCATGGCGGCGTCCATGCGTTGCAGCGAACCATGCTCGGTCATGCCGAGGTGGATGCGGTGCTGCAGGGCGGGCTCGTCAAGGGCGCGATGCATGAGGTGTTTTGCGAAGGCGGCCGGCAAAGCGCGGCGGCGACGGGATTTGTCGCCGGCCTCGCTGCGCGCGTCGCACCGCGCCGGCCGCTGGTCTGGGTGCGGCAGGATTTTTCCGAACGCGAAACCGGCGCGCTGTCGATGAGCGGGCTGGCCGAACTCGGCCTCGATCCGCGTCGTCTGGTGACGGTGCGCGCGCCCGATGTCGAGAACGCCTTACGCACCGCCGCCGATGCGCTCGCCTGCGATGCGGTGGGGGCTGTGGTGCTGGAGGTCTGGGGCGAGACGCGGCAGCTCGATCTCGTGGCCAGCCGCAAGCTGACGCTGGCGGCGCAAGGCGCCGGCGTCACTGGCCTTCTGCTGCGAATGGCGGCTGCGCCCATCCCCTCCACGGCGGAAACACGATGGATCGTGCGCGCGAGCCGCTCGCCGCCCGCATCTCCCTGGCAGGGATGGGGCGCACCGTTGTTCGACGTGGAACTTGTCCGCAACCGTCATGGCCCGCTCGGGCGATGGATCATGGAATGGAAATGTGATGAGTGCCTTTTCAGCGAACCCTCGGCGGATACTCAGCCTGTGGCTGCCGCGCCTGCCCATCGACCGCATCAAACGCGAGCTCGCGTTCAAGGCGCTCTCAAGCGAAGGTCCGGTTAAACAACAGGGCGGCGACGAACCCAGTGTCGTCGTTGCCAAAGAGAATAATGCGATAAAAATTCATTCGCTCGATGATGCGGCGGCGCGTTTCGGCCTGGACATCGGCCAACCGCTGGCGAATGCCCGCGCCATCTGTCCGCATTTGCGCGTGTTCGATGCCGATCTGGCGGCCGATGCCAGGATACTCAACGACATCGCCGATTGGTGCGATCGTTTCACGCCGCTGGTGGCGCTGGATCCGCCGCACGGCCTGTTTCTGGATATCACTGGCTGCGCGCATTTGTTCGGCGGCGAGGCCGCGCTGCTCAAGCTGCTCTGCGATCTCCTGACCGCACAGGGCTTTGCGGTGAGCGCGGCGATCGCCTCGACCTCCATTTGCGCGCGCACCCTGACCCGGCATGTCCATGGCACCATCGTGCCTGACAGTGAGGAGGCACGCGCGGTCGCGCCTCTGCCGGTCTCCGCGCTCGGCGCAGAGGAGGCGATCACGACGGGTCTGCGCCGCGCGGGCTTGAAGACCATCGGCGATGTGGCTTCGCGTGCGCGTTATGAAATCACGGCAAGGTTCGGCGCGGCGTTCACGACGCGGCTCGAACAGGCGCTGGGGCAGGGCGATCACCCGATCAGCCCGCGCAAGCCGCCGCCGGATTACATCGTCGAAAAGCGCTTTGCCGAGCCGATTGCGACCGATACGGCGATTTCCCTGACACTGTCCAGGCTGGCGCAAATGCTCGTGGCCTCGATGGCGCAGCAGGGCAAGGGCGCGCGGCGGCTGGAAGCCGGTTTCTTCCGCACCGATGGCATCATGCGCGGCATCGTGGTCGATACCGGGCAGGCGGTGACGCGCGCAGAGGTGATCGACCGCCTGTTTCGCGAGCGGCTCGATGCCTTGAGCGATCCGCTCGATCCGGGCTTTGGCTTCGACCTGATCCGCCTTTCGGCAAGCCGGACCGAGATCGTGGTGCAGCAGCAGCATGATCTCGACGCCCATGTGCATGACAATGACGAGCTGGCAGCGCTGATCGATCGCATCGCGGCGCGGATCGGCTCGCGGCGCGTCGTCGTCCATCTGCCGCAGGACACCCACATTCCCGAACGCGCGGTGCTGCCGGTGCCGGCGCAACAGCATCTGGCTGCCGCTGCGCAAGCGGCCTGGCAGCCGCGCACCGAGGCAGAACCTCCCTTGAGGCCTTTGCGGCTGTTCGAGCGGCCGGAGGAGATCCAGGTGATCGCGCAGGTGCCGGACGGCCCGCCGGCGCGCTTTGTCTGGCGCCGCGCCGCGCACGCGGTGGTGCGCGCCGAAGGGCCCGAGCGTATCGCCATGGAATGGTGGCGCTCGGAAGGGGCGGGGCTGACGCGGGATTATTTCCGCGTCGAGGACGAGGCGGGCTTGCGGTTCTGGGTCTACCGCGACGGCCTCTATGATCGCGAGCTTGATCCGAAAACCGGGCGGCCCGTGCAGCCCGCCTGGTACATGCACGGATTGTTCGCATGAAAACGCAGCCTTACGCGGAGATCGGCGCCACCACCAATTTCTCCTTCCTGCGCGGCGCCTCGCATCCGCAGGAATATGTGCATATGGCCGGCGAATATGGCCTTTTCGCCATCGGCATTGCCGACCACAATACGCTCGCCGGCATCGTGCGCGCCTATAGCGAATTGGAAAATCCCGAGCTCAAGCATAAGCCAAAACTCCTTGTCGGCGCGCGCATCGTCTTCATGGACGGTAGCCCCGATATTCTCGTTTATCCGCGCGACCGCGCCGCTTACGGTCGGCTCTGCCAATTGCTCACCCGCGGCAAGCGCGGCGAGGACGTCGAGAAAGGCGAGTGCCATCTGAGAATGGATGATCTCCTCGACTTTGCCGAAGGCCAGCTTCTGGTGCTGACGCTGCCGCATCGGTTCGAGGCGACTGCCGCTCTAAAGCTTCTGAACCGGTTGAAGGAGACGCGAGCCGAGGGCGTGTGGCTGGCGGCCAGTCTGCTTTACCGCGGCGACGATCGCCGCCGCCTGGCGCGGCTTTCGCGCCTTGCGCAAACGGCACAGGTGCCGCTGCTCGCCATCAATGAGGTGCTGTACCATCACCCCGCGCGTCGGCCGCTGCAGGACGTGCTGACTTGCGTGCGCGAGAAGACCACGATCGAGGCGATCGGCCGGCGATTAGAGGCCAATGCGGAACGACATCTCAAGCCCGCGGAAGAAATGGCGCGGCTGTTTCGCGATTACCCGCAGGCGATTGCGGAAACCATCCGCTTTGTCAGGCGCATCGAATTTTCGCTCGATCAGCTCAAATACCAATATCCCGACGAGCCGGTGCCGCCGGGCAAGACCGCGCAACAGCATCTGGAGGATCTGACCTGGGCCGGTGCGGCCACACATTTTCCCGGCGGCATCAGTGACGCCTTGCGCGCAACCTTGCGCAAGGAGCTCGATCTCATCGCCGAGCTCAATTACGCGCATTATTTCCTCACCGTGCATGACATCGTGCATTATGCGCGAAGCCAGGGCATTCTGTGCCAGGGCAGGGGATCGGCGGCCAATTCCGCCGTCTGCTATGTGCTCGGCGTCACCTCGGTCGATCCGACGAAAATCGATCTCTTGTTCGAACGCTTCATTTCCAAGGAACGGCTGGAGCCGCCCGATATCGATGTCGATTTCGAGCATTCGCGGCGCGAGGAGGTGATGCAATATGTCTACCGCCGCTACGGCCGTCACCGCGCGGCCGTGATCGCGACCGTCATTCACTACCGCCCGCGCAGCGCCATTCGCGACGTCGGCAAGGCGCTGGGGCTGACCGAGGACGTCACCTCGCTGCTCGCCGATACGGTCTGGGGAAGCTGGAGCGATGGCTTATCTGAAGGGCAGGTGCGGCAGGCGGGGCTTCAGCCTGATAATCCGATGATCGAGCGCGCGGTGAAGCTCGCGGCCGAGCTGATCGATTTTCCGCGTCATCTCTCGCAGCATGTCGGCGGCTATGTGCTGACCCAGGATCGGCTCGACACTTATGTGCCGATCGGCAATGCCGCGATGGAGGGCCGCACCTTCATCGAATGGGACAAGGACGATGTCGACGCGCTGCATATGATGAAGGTCGACGTCTTGGCTTTGGGCATGCTGACCTGCATCCGCAAATGCTTTCACCTGATCGAGCAGCACAAGGGCGAGCATTACGAGCTCGCCACCATTCCGCGCGAGGACGGTAGGGTTTACGACATGCTGTGCAAGGGCGAGTCGCTTGGCGTGTTCCAGGTCGAGAGCCGGGCGCAAATGAACATGCTGCCGCGCTTGAGACCGCGTGAATTTTACGATCTCGTCATCGAAGTCGCGATCGTGCGGCCCGGACCGATCCAGGGCGACATGGTGCATCCCTATTTGCGCCGCCGGAACAGGCAGGAGAAGGTGAGCTATCCTTCGCCTGCGCCGGGTCGGGGGCCGGCGGATGAGTTGTACCGGGTGCTGCACAAGACGCTGGGCGTGCCGCTGTTCCAGGAACAGGCGATGCGGATCGCGATCGAGGCCGCGAAATTCTCGGCCGAAGAGGCCAACGGCCTGCGCCGCTCGATGGCGACGTTTCGCAATCTCGGCACCATCGGCAAATACGAGTCGAAACTGATCGGCAACATGGTCGCGCGTGGCTATTCGGAGGAATTCGCCAAGAGCTGCTTTGACCAGATCAAGGGCTTTGGCTCCTATGGTTTTCCGGAAAGTCACGCCGCAAGTTTCGCGCAGCTCGTCTATGTCTCCTCCTGGCTGAAACGCTTTCATCCCGACGCGTTCTGCTGCGGGCTTCTGAATTCGCAGCCGATGGGATTCTATGCGCCGGCGCAGATCGTCGGCGATGCCCGCAAGAACGGCGTCGAGGTGCGCGAGGTCGACGTCTCCTACAGTTTCGCGCAGAACACGCTGGAGGAGGGGAGCGGTGATTATTGCGCCGTGCGGCTCGGCTTCCGCCAGATCGACGGCTTTCACTGGATCGATCCGGATGAGCGAAGGTTGAAGGAGATTCGCGCTTCATTTCGGAATGTACCCGCCGAATGCGCTTTAATTGAAACGGTTTCGCCGCGATCTCGGTTCACCTCTCCCCAACGGGGAGAGGTCGATTTGCCACTGGCGATGCGAAGCATCGTCCAGTGCAAATCGGGTGAGGGGGCTCAGGTCCCTCGAGAGGCCGCGCCCCTCACCCGCGCCTTCGGCGCGACCTCTCCCTATGGGAGAGGTGCGGCACCATCAATGCCGCAACTTGACGAGTCGAAAATGGAAGAGGACTGGGCCGACCGCATCGTCAAGGCCCGCGCGCGCCGGCCCTTCACCTCGCTGGAAGATTTCGCCCGCGATACCGGCCTGCCCAAGCGCGCGCTGATCCTGCTTGCGGATGCCGATGCGTTCCGCTCGCTCGGGCTCGATCGCCGCGCGGCGCTGTGGGCGGTGCGGCGGCTGCCCGACGACGTGCCGCTGCCGCTGTTCGAAAGCGCCGCCGCGCGCGAGCAGCCGGATGAGAGGACGGAAGCCTTGCCGCTGATGCCGCTGCCGGAGCATGTGGTCGCCGACTACCAGACCATCCGGTTGTCGCTGAAGGGCCATCCGATGCAGTTCCTGCGTGCGATGTTTTCGCGCGAAGGCGTCATTCCCTGCACGGCGGTGTCGCACGCCAATGACAGGCAATATGTCCGCTGCGCCGGCGTCGTGTTGGTGCGGCAGCGTCCGGGCAGCGCCAAGGGCGTCGTCTTCATGACGCTGGAGGATGAAACCGGCATCGCCAATATCGTGGTCTGGCCCAAGGTGATGGAGCGTTTCCGCAAAGAGGTGATGGGCGCGCGCCTGGTGCTGGTCGAGGGACGAATCCAAAGCAGCCCGGAAAAGGTCGTACATCTCGTCGCCGAGCGCCTGATCGACCGCTCCGCCGATCTGATTGGTCTCGCCAATGATGCGCTCACCCGCAAGCCGCCGGTGCCGGCCGGCCCCGCACTAATCGAGCCCCTCAACGACGATCCTCGCGACCACCCGGAGGCGCCCGCGCAAAAACTCCGCCATCCCCGCAACGTCCGCATCCTGCCGGCCTCGCGGGATTTTCATTGAGTGGAAGCGCGCCTTACCCTCTGTTGTCATACCCCGCGGAAGCGGGGTATCCAGTAGGCCGTGGCTTCTCAGTCGATCTCCGGCGTCCCGGAATACTGGATCATCTGCTTTCGCGGATGATGACAGGAGTGTCTTAAGGCTCCCACCATGCAAACACCCCGCGAAATTCTCTCTGACCTGTGGCACCTCGCCGACGGCGACGCTGCTGCGCTCTCGGCCGTCACGCTCACCGGCGAAGAACCGCAACTGCCGTCGTCGTTTCGCGTCGCCGCCGCCGCTCAAGCGAGCATTGCGGCGAGCGGCCTTGCCGCGGCTCAGCTCTGGCAGATGCGCAGCGGCGAAGCGCAGGAAGTCGCCGTGGACATGCGTCACGCCGCGGTCGAATGCCGCTCCGAGCGCTATTTGCGGCTCGACGACAAGCCACCGCCGCCGGCCTGGGACCCGACCGCCGGCATCTACAGGACGGGCGACGGCCGCTTCGTCCGGCTGCATACCAATTTTCCGCATCATCGCGCCGCCGTCTGCAAGGTCCTGAACTGCGCCGAGAGCCGCGAGGCGATCCAGGCGGCGCTCATGCAATGGGAGGGCGAAGCGTTCGAGACCGCCGCCTATGCCGGCGGCGCCGTGGTAGCGATGATGCGTTCGTACGACGAATGGTCGGCGCATCTGCAAGGAAGGGCGCTGGCGGAATTGCCGCTGTTCACGATCGAGAAAATCGGCGAGGCTCCGCCAAAGCCCTGGCCGGCGGGAGACCGGCCGCTGGCAGGCATTCGCGTGCTCGACCTGTCGCGTGTCATTGCAGGACCGGTCGCGGGCCGCACGCTCGCCGCGCACGGCGCCGACGTGATGCTGATCTCCGGGCCCGCACTGCCGACGATTCCCTGGCTCGTGATCGATACCGGCCGCGGCAAGCTGACCAGCTTTGTCGAGCTGAAGCGCGAGGAGGGGCGGGCGACCTTGCGCCGGCTTCTCGCGCAGGCCGATATTGTCTCGCAAGGCTATCGCCCGCGCGCCATCGCCTCGCTCGGCTTTTCGCCGGAGGAGGCGGCGCATGTCAGCCCCGGCATCGTCTATGTTTCGCTCTCGGCCTATGGTCATGCCGGCCCGTGGTCGGAGCGTCGCGGCTTCGACTCGCTGGTGCAGACGGCGACCGGATTCAATCACGCCGAAGGGCAGGCGGCCAGCGTCGACGGCCCGAAGGAATTGCCGGCACAGATGCTCGACCATGCCACCGGCTATCTGATGGCGTTCGGCGCCATGATGGCCAAAGCACGCCAGGCGCGCGAAGGCGGTAGCTGGCTGGTCCGCGTCTCGCTGGCGCAGACCGGGCGCTGGCTCTGGAATTTGGGCCGCATCGCGGACGGGCTCAAGACCGAGGATTTGAAGGCCGAGGCCATCAAGCCGCTGCTCGAAGAGCTGCCTTCGGGCTTCGGTCGGCTGAGCTCGGTGAGCCACGCGGCAAAGCTCGCAAACACCCCGGCGTTCTGGGCGCGCCCGGCGATGCCGCTCGGCAGCCATCCGCCGGAGTGGCCCACGCGGATCTGAAGCGGTCCAAGAGTTAGGCCATCAGCTCCGGGGGGCAGCGGCGCTTCGGCGGATTGCGCAACTGCCTCAAGTGGTTGCGCGCTCATCCTGAGAAGGCCGTCGCATTCAAGCGAGATATTACTTCAATGTCTGCGCCTCAAATCCCTGAAGCCGTTCAGCCGCTCGACCCAAATCTCGCCGCGATGCTGCTTCGACCAGCATACCCGCGAGATCGCCGGCCGCTTTGACGTAAGCGGCATCATGATGGATCAGCATGACCGTGGCCGCCCCATCAAGCAGCAGCATGACTTCGCGCGCCAGTTCGTCCCGCTTCTCGATGCCGTGCTCGGCGAAGATGCCGTCGAGCCACTGCTCGAACCGCTTCTTGTGCTCGGCGCCCGTTTTCGGCAGGCGCTGATATCGCCGAGTTCTCCGGCAGCATCAAGGACGGGCCCGATGCGGCGGTGAAAGCCTTCGTGCGCCGCGGCCAGGCGATGACCGCGCGCATGGAGGCCTTCCCCAAGCCGATCATCGCCGCGGTGAACGGCCTTGCCTTCGGCGGCGGCTGCGAGATCATCGAAGCGGTACACCTCGCGGTCGCGAGCGAGCAGGCGAGCTTTGCCAAACCGGAGATCAACATCGGCATTCCCCCGACATTCGGCGGTACGCAACGCCTGCCGCGGCTCGCCGGGAGGAAGCGTGCGCTGGAATATCTGCTCACGGGGGACAGCTTCTCGGTGCAGCGCGCCTACGAGATGGGGTTGATCAACCGCATCGTTCCGCACGAGAGCGTGCTTTCCGAAGCGCTCGCACTGGCCGACCGCATCCTAAGGCATTCCCCTCTGACGGCGGCGCGCATCATCGCAGCCGTGTCGCGCGGCCTGAACGCCTCGATCGCTGAAGGCCTTGCGATCGAGAGCGAGCAGTTCGCGCGCATGGTGCCGACCCATGATCTCAGCGAGGCGCTCAAGGCCTGGCTGAACCGCCGCAAGCCGGTCTACCAGGGACGCTAGAGCATGATCCGGAAAAGTATGAAACGGTTTTCCAAAATGATTATGCTCGAAAGAGGAATCTAAAGCGCGATGGCGATTCAACCTAATCCCATCGCGCTTTAGAGCAGTCGCCGAGATGAGCGAATAGAGGACAGGCGCGCCCAACCTCCGGCGTCATTGCGAGCGCAAGCGAAGCAATCCAGATTTTCTCCGCGGATGCAGTCTAGATTGCTTCGTCGCTTTCGCTCCTCGCAATGACAGGCTTGCTTGAAGGCGCTCGTCCGGCCCTGCAACTTGATCGGCGGATGCTTTAGCTCCTAGAACCCGTAAAGCCGCGCCGGATTGTCGACCAGGATCTTCTTGCGGATCGCCGCATCCGGCGCCCACACGGCAAGCTGGTTCAGCAGCCTGCCGTCGTCGATCTGGAGCAGCGGCGTCACGTCGGTGACCTTGTGTCCGGGCGGGGTCACCGAGTCCGGGTGCGGCCAGTCGGTGCCCCAGACGATGCGGTCCGGATTGGCTGATATCAGCGCCTTCGCCAGCGGCACCACGTCGGGATAATCAGGCGCGAGCTTGGAGGCCCGGTAGGCGCCGGAGATCTTCACATAGGCCTTGCCGCTCTTGACCAGGTCCACCAGGTCGGAAAAGCCCGGCTGGCCGACGCCAAGCTCGGCCTGCGCGCCGCCGAAATGATCGAACACCGCGGGCACCGGAGAAGAGGCGACGAGGTCCTTGATCGCCGTGATCATCGGAAGCGTCGTGTAAAGCTGCACATGCCAGCCGCGCGCCTTCATGCGATCGACGGCGGCCTGGAAGCGGCTGCGCCCGACATTGGGATCGTTGATACCGCCGGTCGCGAGGTTGAGGCGAATGCCGCGAAAGCCGGCCTGCTGGAGCGCGTCCAGATCATTCTCGGAGGTCTTGTCGTCGATCACGGCAACGCCGCGGGCGGTCGGTCCGCGCGCCTTGATGCCGAACAGCGTGGCGGAATTGTCCGGCCCGTAGACACTGGGCGTGACGATCACCACCCGTTCGATATGCAGCGCCTTGTGCAGCGCGCTCATTTCCTCTGGGCTTGCGGGCTCGGGCGTATAGACGCGGCCCGGATAAAACGGGAATTTTGCCGGGTCCGCGTGGATGTGGGTGTGGCAATCGCAGGCGCCGGCGGGCACGTCGAAATTCACCGCCGTGGACGGCTGCGAGGCTTTGGCGCGGGCTGATTGATTTTGCATGGTGACTCCGGCGGCGATCGAGGCGAGCAGAATGGTTCGTCTGGTGAGCATGGTTGTTTCCTCCCTGGGCGCGCATGTTATCGTTGTTCGCGCGTTATTGTTGAACGCGTCATTCCGGGGCGTGCGTTAGCACCGAACTCTGATGTGCAGTTGCACATCTGAGAATCTCGAGGTTCCGGGTTCTCGCTTCGCGAGTCCCGGAACGACAGTGGTAGGAGATCGCATCACCCCGGAATGACGGCAACTTGATCCTCGGTCGTTCCTTCTCCTTGGGCAAGAGCGCTTCGCGCCGTTCAGCCATTCAGTGCGCACCGAACTTCCGCGACCAGCTCTGCGATCGGCCGGGATCCGTCCAGCCGCAACACCGGGCAGGGCAATTTGGCGAGCCAGGCTTCCTGCCGCGCCAAGCTGCGACCCTCGCGTGTGCCGTCTTCGTAGTGCGATGCCCATTCCATGAAAGCGGCGGTCTCTTCGTAGCGCCAGCCGCCGGGTCCGACCGCATCTTCGCCGAAATGCGTGGCTTCGCGTGCGCGCAGGCGCCGCATGCGCAGTTCATGCGGTGTCCTGAGAAAGGCGACGAGATCGAAGTTCGGGATGAGTTCGTCGCCCCAGCGGCCGAGGCCGCCACTCAACACCCAGTCCGCCCGTGGCAGAAACATCTCCCGCATCAACCGCAGGCGTTCGCCGACCTCGCGCTGCTCCCGATAGGGCGGCGTGGTCGGCTTCCAGAAATAGTCGTCGGTGTCGTGATGCGGCAGCGCCAGCGCGTCCGCGAGCGCGCGGCCGAGCGTGGTGGCGCCCGACCCCGATGCGCCGGTGACGTGAATGCGGCGGCTTCTCATCGACGGCTTCCTTGCCCTCAGAAAACGAAAAAGGCTGCAGCCCCGAACGCAACCGTCATGGCCGGGCTTGTCCGGCTTGTCCCGGCCATCCACGTCTTCCTGGAAGAACGTGAGTGCCCGGGCCTTCGCCTTGCCAAAAGGGGCTTCGACACGCAGGCGGGACAGCCCGGGCATGACGACCGAATAAGCGGCGCTGCCGTCGCAGAAAACTACCTGTTCTTGTTCACCGGCTTGCGTTTTTCGATGAAGGCGGCCATGCCTTCGGCGCGATCTTCCAGCGCAAAGGTCGCGTGGAACAGGTTGCGCTCGACATTGAGGCCTTCTGAGAGCGGCGTTTCGAATGCGCGGTTGACGGCCTCCTTGGCCATGATCGCCGCGGGCCGCGACATCGCGGCGATCTTCTCCGCGGCCGCGAGCGCCTCGTCCATCAATTTGTCCGCGGGCACGACGCGGCTGACAAGCCCGCTGCGCTCGGCCTCGTCGGCGTCCATCATCCGCCCGGTGAGGCAGAGATCCATGGCCTTGGCCTTGCCGACAGCGCGCGTCAGCCGCTGCGTGCCGCCGATCCCGGGAATGGTGCCGAGGGTGATCTCGGGCTGACCGAACTTGGCCGTATCGGCGGCGATGATGATGTCGCACATCATCGCAAGCTCGCAGCCGCCGCCCAGCGCATAGCCCGCCACCGCCGCAATGGTCGGCTTGCGGCACTTCGCGACCCGGTCGCCGCCGATTGCGGCAAAGTCGCTGGAGAACATGTCGATGAAGCCTTTCGGCTGCATCTCCTTGATATCGGCGCCGGCGGCAAAGGCCTTGTCGCTGCCGGTCACGACGATGCAGCCGATATTCTCATCGGCCTCGAGATCGTCGATCGCCGCGGCAATCTCGCGAAACACGCCGAAGGACAGGGCGTTGAGCATTTTCGGCCGGTTGAGCTTGAGGATGCCAACCGCGCCCTTGCTTTCGACAATGATGTGCTCGAACGTGCTCATGGTTCACCCGCAAAGTTGATGTGTTGCGGGCGAATGTGCCCGCTGCGCGGGTGCGCTTCAAGTGCAACGATCGTCGCGCAATCCGGGGGCGCGGGAACGGGACGCGCCCGCTGCGGGATCGCACCTGCCAGGGTTAGGCCATGAACATGCGCGCGGCGGAGGCGACGGTCAGCAGCGCGCCGAAGCCGATGAAGATCTTGCCGATCAGAGAGGTCTCGTCCCAGACCGAATGCTCGGCGCCGGCGGCCGCGACGGGAGCGGAGCGGGCGGCAGGCGCGTCGGCGGACGCGGCCGGCGTGCTTGGCTGGGCGGCCGGCACGGGAGGAGCGCTCGTCTGGGCCGCGGCATTGTTTTGCAGCGTGCGGTCGACATCGTTGAGCTGATCGGGAGCAACCACTGGGTTCGGGTTGGCCGGCTGTGTGGAGGTGCCGGGCTGCGCCGCGTTTTCGGCCGGCGTCACGAACACGGGAGAGTTGAGCTCGTCGCTTGCAGCGGGCGGGACGACCGCAAAACCCATCACCATTCCGAGCGTGAGTATCAACGCCGAATGCGCATTGGCCCTGCTCATTGGCAATCTCCACTTTTCCAGTCCCCAGAACGTGAACAGAGAAGACCTTCAGCCATGACAGCAGCACGGCAGAAAAAGGGAATCTTCGCGCTATACCGGGCGAAAGCGGGGCAGCAATTGCTGCTGCATTTCCGCGCTGTCTTCACAAGTTGCAGCGACGAGCTGACGGCCCGTGCCAGCGGCGACAATCGGTGTTAATGAGCCGCTAAATCGTCGGCACGGAAATCTCGATCACGGCTTCGTGATTTTAATTTTTCGGCGTAACAATCTGATAGATCGGCCGAATTGAACGGTTGGAGCGTGCGTGCGCGAACGTGAAGACGAATGGACCGGCCTGATGCGGTCGGCCATGGCTGGCGACGACGCGGCATATCATCGTCTGCTCGGGGCCATTGCGCCGGTCTTGAGGGCCGCGGCGCGTCGGGGGCTCGCGCGTGCCGGGCAGCCTCCCGATCAGGCCGAGGATATCGTGCAGGACATTTTGTTGGCGGTGCATCTGAAGCGACATACCTGGGATGCGAACGCGCCGTTCGCGCCCTGGCTGTTTGCCATCGCGCGCAACAAGCTGATCGACGCGCTGCGCCGGCGGGGTAGGCGGGTGTTCGTCAATATCGATGATTTCGCCGAGACCCTGCCGGAGCAGCCCAGGGCGGAAACGGCCTCATCCGCCGAGGTCCAGGCCCAGCTCAAGACATTGCCGGTGCGCCAGCGCGAGGTGCTGCAATCGATCGCGGTCGAGAGCGCCTCGATCAAGGACACCGCGCGAAAATTCGCGATGAGCGAGGGCGCGGTGCGCGTGGCGCTGCATCGCGCCCTGGCCAGTCTCACGGCGAGGCTACGAGAACAATGAGCATGGATACCGATCAGCTAATCCGGACGCTCGCCGCCGACAACGCCTATCGCGCGCGCCCCGTCGGCTTTGTGCTGGCGCTGGCGCTGCTTGCCGCAGCACCAGTGTCGCTTCTGATGTTCTTCTCCGCGCTGGGCGTGCGGGCGGACGTCATGACCGCGATGCATAATCCGTTTTTCGACCTCAAGTTCGCGGTGACGCTGGCGCTGGCGCTGGCGGGAATCATTGCCGGCCTGCATTTGTCGCGCCCCGAAGTTTCGCTGGGCGGCTTCGGCTGGCTGTTCGTGATCCCCGCGGGAATTCTGGCCGCCGGGATCGCCGGGGAAGCCATGCTGCCGCAAAGATTGCCGATGATGACGCGGCTGGTCGGCAACAATTCTCGGCTCTGCATGACCGCGATCCCGCTGATGTCGCTGCCGCTGCTCGCAGCGGCGCTCGTCGGCCTGCGCCACGGCGCGCCGACGCGCCCCGCGCTCACCGGCGCCGTGGCTGGATTGATGTCCTCGGGCCTCGCCGCGACGCTCTATGCCTCACACTGCACCGACGATTCGCCGCTGTTCGTCGCGACCTGGTACACGGTGGCAACGACGCTGGTGACGGCGGTCGGCGCGCTGGCGGGGGCGCGGGTGCTGAAATTCTAGAAGCATGATCCGGAAAAGTGTGAAGCGGTTTTCCGAAAAGATCATGCTCAAACAAGCGCGAAGGCGATTCGACCTAACTAATCCCATCGCGCTTTAGAGCATCCGCGCTCAAGTTGCAGAGCCGGAGCGCCTTCAACCAGGCCCGTCATTGCGCGCGCAATGACGCCATCCTGTCGCGGGAGGACGACCTCACGCCGCCGGTGCGTCCGCGCTCTGCTGCATGCGATGGAAGCGCAGCACCTGTTGCGCGGTCGAGGGGCGCAGCCGCTCATAGGTTGCCTTGCAGGAGGCAATGTCGGTGGGCGTCCCGCCCGAGAGCTCGTCGCGCATATTGATGATCGCCCTCACGGTCGACCAGGACATGCCCGACACTTTGCACAGGATCATCACTCCTTCGGCGCGGCTCTCGATCATCATGTTTTCGGCTGTCGACACCGGCACGTTGGCAAGGGCCGCGATCGCGGCGTTGGCTTCGTCGAATTTTCCGTCTTCCGCGAACTGCGCCACCTGCTGTTCGTCGAGCCGTCCGTCCTCGTAGAGCGATTTGACCAGGGCATGCGCGATCTCGGTCTGCTGGGTTAGCCCGGAGGGAGCCGAGCGCGCGCGCCGGGTTGCCTCGCGTACCGCGCCCGGCACATCGCCGGCCAGCTTTGGATTGGCCGCCTCTAGGCGCTGCCGCACGGTCGCGGAAGCCTTGGCGAGCAGTTTCAGATAGACATGCCGCGGCAGGTCGGGACGCAGGCCGATGCAAGTCGTCAGATTGTCGTCACCCTCGGCGCGGCTGACCAGGCGGGTGAAGCTGCGCTCGTTAAATTCGGCGCCGGGATTGTTGACCGTATTCCGCACCACTTCGTCGTTGCCGCGCAGCACCAGCACCTCGGTCACCGCGCCGCTCAGCGCGCTGCGATTGGAAATCGCGAGCAGATGTGCCTGGCTTTTGTTGTGCGCCGCCTCGATCAGCGTCGCGTCGTCGAGCCGTTCAGAGCGCGACAGCACCGGCCCTGCGACCTCGATGGCCTCGTCGAAAGCCAGCGTGCGGATAGTCTGCGGTGGGGCAGCGTCGATGGGGGCCAGACGATCAGCAAGGAGCGCCTTGGCGGAAACCTCGATCTGCTCGATCAGACATTGGAAGACATCGTCGAAGAGTTCGATCTGTTGGTCGGAATAGTCGACCGCGCCTTCGATGAACAGGTCGGTGACGCGGCGGAGTGTCTCGACCCGCCGCGCCACCGTGCCGTGGGCGAGCGCGGCCTGCAATTCGTCGAGCAAGCTATCGGTAGTGGCGGCAGACTTTGAACCCATGTCTCTGTCCTGGAGCAGATGCGGACCGCCGATTCGTCGTCCGTTGAAAATGTCTTCGTGTTCTGAAAACGGCGCCCATCAGGTCTCCGAGAGCGAAAGGGCAGGATTCTCGCCACATAGGCGAGCCCGAAAGCTCGGGCCCATGATTTCGCCATCGGTGGAACTGAAGGCAAAATCTACGCGGGAAAGCCTTTAGTTTTGGTATCTTTTGGAGCCGACTGGGAGTGCGCGCGAAGGCCCCCGTTACCGCTATTCGAGGAAGGAATTTTGATGCGGCGGACGACGGGTCACGGGTCGTCGGCCCTGCCTTGGTGGAAGCTTTGCCAAGCTCGTTCGAGTTGCTGTATTATGATACCTCTATTCGCAAGACGCTCTCACTGGGGCGGGGCACTCTCCTGAGCATCTGCTGGGTTGTGGGATAGGCCACAGATGCAATCGCGCAGCCGTGCCATACTCAAGAATCTTGGCTCCACGATCGAACCACTCGCCAACCCCATCCGACAAATCGTGCGAGACGGCACTTGGGTGCAAGACAGGCGGCTTCGGACGAAACTCTGATCGCCCGGATCCCTCAAGGCGACCGGCTCGCCATGCAGGTGCTGTACGGGCGGCACCATGTCAGGGTGTTTCGTTTCGGGCTTCGGCTCGTCCGCGACGAACAGATCGCGGAAGACCTCATCAACGAGGTCTTCCTCGACGTATGGCGTCAGGCCGTCAGGTTTGAAGGCCGATCCGCCGTTTCCACCTGGCTCTTGGCAATCACACGTTTCAAGGCCCTGTCTGCGTTGCGGCGCAGGAAGGACCTTGAACTGGAGGATAAGGTTGCCGACGCGCTTCCGGATATGCGTCCGACGATCCGGAGGTGGTCGCCACCGCGAAGGACACCAGTGAAGCGTTGCGTAAGTGCCTGACGGGACTTTCGCGCGAACATCGGGAGATCGTCGATCTCCTCTACTACCACGAGAAATCGGTGGAAGAGGTCGCTGACATCGTCAGGATTCCCGAAGACACCGTGAAGACGCGGCTGTTCTGTGCGCGCAAAAAATTGGCCGAACTGCTCAAAGCAGCCGGCGTGGAGCGAGGTTGGCCATGATGGCACTGAGCAAGAAAATGCTGGAAGACGGGCCCAGTGACATTGAACTGCTGCTGCCATGGTACGCGGCCGGCACTCTGGCTGCGCGCGACGCACGGCGCGTCGAGGAGGCGCTGGCGCGCGACCCCGATCTTGCGCGGCAATTTGCGGTGATCCGCGAAGAATATGCCGAAACCATCGCCGTCAACGAGAGCCTCGGTGCGCCGTCGGGACGGCCGCTACAGAAGCTGTTTGCGGCGATCGACGCCGAACCCGAACGCCGCCGGCGGGTGAGCGCCGGCTTGGCGGCGCGCGTGTCCGACTTTTTCGCCAGGCTTTCGCCGCGGACACTCGCCTGGTGTGCGAGCCTCGGTGCGCTTGTGCTGGCGTTGCAGGCCGGCGTGATCGCCGCCGTGCTGATCAAGAGCCAATCCGCCAGCTATCGGACGGCCTCGCTTGGCGTGAGCGAGCCCGTCGTGCGCGATCTGGGCGGCGCCGCGCCGCCACGCGCGCTGGTGCGCTTTGCGGCGGAAGCTCGTATCGCTGACATCACGGCGCTGCTCGACAAATATCAGGCCTCCATCATCGGCACGGCCGGGAGCGGCACGTTCCGCCTGCAGTTCCGCGATCAGGCCATGAGCAGGGAAGATCTCTCAAGCGTGATCAACAGGCTCTCCTCCGAGAAGAGCGTCAGCTTCGCCGCGCCGGCGCCGTAACGGCTGCTCGTGAACTCCGAATCCCGTGCTTCACGCTCCTCCTCACCGCGCGCGATCTAACCTCACCAGGACGTGATGATCTCTGCGGCCTGCGCCTGTGCCGCCGTGAGGATTGCGACTTGCCGCTGCGCCCGCGCCCGCGATCGCATCAGAACCCGCCAGATCCGTGAAAGCGTGCCGGAACGGAGCGAAAAGCCGCCAGTTGCGGCCGTCGCGAGCGAAAAACCCGCAGCCACTGGGGCCAATGGCGCCGCCGAGCAATGGCTAATCCGCACCCGGAACCGCTTTCCTCAAAAGCTAAAAAAATCGCGCGCCGATTGAACGTGCCCCGGGTGCTTGGCGACCAAAAGGTGTGGGAGCGGAAATCCCTCCCCGCCAGTCATATCAGGCGCGAGCGCCCATCCACCCCAAGCGCCATATGACTTTGACCCGTCCGGTTGTCCCCCCGGACGGGTCTTTCATTTTCGCGCTGTTTTGCCGCAGCCCTCGGGCGACATGGCTGCATGATGCGCGCGTGGCTTCACCGCGAAACCTTCGGAAGGCCGCCTGGCGCGGCGAAATGTTGGCGTCCGCTGGACAACAAAAATGTTTTCCACAAAAATAATGCGGTCACGTCAGGGTGATTCGCGTCCGTTGCGTCTGCGTCCGTTATCTTCCTTACGGGCTGGGGTCCAATGACACATCACTTGGACGTGGCTTTGCGCCACGATCTGATCGTGCGCTGGTGCATGCTTGCCGAGCAGCGGCTGCAGCATCTCACCGAATTGTTCGAGAGCGGCCGGTGGCGCCGTTATCACAGCGAACGCGCTTTTCTCGAGAACATCCGGGAAGCCAAAAGAGCGGTGGAGGCCTGGCGCATTTTGTCCGGCCGGTCGAGCCCGCGCAAGGACGAGGCGCCTCGCTTCGTCCGTCAGGAGCGCGGGTACGAGGCGCTTCCGCTCGCAAGCGCGCCCTCCATCGCATCCGCCACCGCCGCGGACTTCGTTCCTGCGGAGGAGGTGCCCGCCGTACCGATCATCGATCTCGTCGCGCTGGAGCGGGCGCTGATCGCCCCATCACCGCCACGGCTCGACCTCGCCGCGATCGAGCAGCGCTATCCGCTGCTGCGCAACGCGCTCTAAAGACCTATCTCCGCACCGCGTTGCTGCCGATGACGAGCTGCGCATAGCGCTGCGCGCCGTCGCCTGTCAGGTCCGCCGTGACAGGACGGGCGTGATCCAGCCCGACGATCGCGCCCCGCGCTGTTTCCGAAATCACGTTGTCGTTGATCAGCGCGGTGCCGGCGCCCGGCACGACCGAGACGCCGATGCCGGCAAAGGCATTGCGGATCACGTTGCCGGAAATGGTGACGTCGCGCAGGTATTTGCCCCAGCCGGCAACGATGCCGAAAGCGGGTGCGTTCTCGATGACGTTGCCGGTGACGGTGCTATCTGCCTCCACATAAATGCCGATGCCGGCGTCATCGTCCGGCGCGGTGCCGATCGGCCGTTTCGGCAGCAGGTTGCGGATGATGTTGCCCTGTACGACCGCGATGCGTCCGCCTTCATTGAAGTTGCACACGGAGACGCCGAGCGCCGCGCCATCCACCGTATTGTTGGCGATCACGGCGCCCTCGAAGGAGAATTCGGAATAGAGCGCGACCTCACGGACATTGCTCACGCTGTTGCCGGTGATCTGGATGTTCGATGCCGAATTGCCGCGCACCGCGGAGTAATCGCAATTCTTGATGCGGTTGCCCCGCACGATCACATTGCCGGCGCGAAACGCGTTGATGGCATTGCCGTACTGGCCCGAGCCGCCGGGGCCGGCCTTGATGTCCTCGATACGGTTGTCGGCGACGAGGGTGCCGTCGTCGCCGATCGCGGTGCGCAGGATCTCGATGCCGTTGTCGCTCGTGCCGGAAATGGTGTTGCGCGACACGATCAGGCCCAGCGCGTCGAAGGAAACGACCGCCGTGGACGCAATGCGCGCAAAGCTGTTGCCGCTGATCTCGCCGGAGACCTGCTCGATCCAGATGCCGGCGCCGCCGCTGCTCACGATCTCGCAATCGTTGATGCGGATGTCGCGCCCGCCGAGAAGATGGATCAGGCCACGCCGGGGCGGCAGCGGGATGTCGCCACCGTCAAGCGTGATGCCGGTCAGGCCGACATGGCCGGCACCTTCGCCGAGGACCAGCGACGGGCCGCCGCTGAAGACGAACTTCGTCGCGCCGCGCACCCCGACGAGCTGGGTGCCGTTCTGCAGATTCAGAAGGCCGGTGCGGTAGACACCGGGCGGCAGCACCAGCGGCGTTTGCGCGCGGGCAGCCTCGTCGATGGCGCGCTGCAGCGCTCTGGTCTGGTCGTCGGGGCTGCCGGGCCGCACGCCATATTGCGTGGCATCGCGCCCGAGCGAGGCGAGCGCCGCCCCACGCGCCGTATAAGGCGATGCCAGCGCGCCCACGGCGCCGGCCGCGGAAACACCCAGCAAATGACGTCGATTGAGATCCATGGCCCGCAGTTCTCGCGAATGCACGCGTCGCGAGAGTTACTCCAGAAATGCGGTGTCGTGCCGCAACCGCGAGGGGCGGGAAGGATGTTTCTTCGAGGTAGGGTTAAATCTTTACCCGGCGGTGGCCGGTGGGATGGATGGTTTGAACGAACTGAAACCCATCGTGCCTGCCGCCGGTGAAGGTGATGGGGTTTGCTTGCGCTCAACCCACCCTGCAACTATGCGGGCGCAGCTTCGCGCGCGGCCTGCCTCGCGAGCTTGGTTAGCTCCATCAGCATGGCTTCGCCGGCATCGACCAGTTGATCAGGCGTGATGCCTGAGGAGCCATGGTGAGACGCGCCATCGCGCGCGACCAGGGGCACATGAATGAAGGCGGCGTGCGATGGACCGTCGGGCCGCCTGCAGGCTTCGATCGCGCGCCAGCTCAAATAGTTGCAGAGATAACTGCCGGCATCGCGCGAGGGGCGCGCATCGATTCCCGTTGCGAGCGCCGCACGCAGCAGGCTTGCGGTATGCGGACCGAATGCCATGGAGTCGGCGCCGCTGACGATCGACCCTTGCCGCGCGAGCGTGCCGTCCGCGTCCGGCAGCAGCGTAGTGACGGCGTTGCGTGCGCGCGTTTCCACCCGCAGATAAGGCGTGCGGTCGGCAAGACCGAACATCAGCAAGGCCTGCGGCGCGAGCTCCTTGATCAGCTCCGGCAGTTCGCGATCGACCGTCTGGTAGGTGACGTGGAAGATGTGACCGGTCAATTCGACGTCGTCGAGCGCGGGGCGGCGCAGTTGCGTCAGGCGCGCGACCAGCGGCATGGTCGGATTGAAGGGCGCGCCAGGAAACGGGCCGAAACCGGTGAGGAGGATGCGCAGCTTCCCGCTCATTTCAGCATCTCCGCGATCTCCTCCGCACCCACCGCCGGCGTGATGCGGCCTGCCGCGACCTCGGCCTCGATCTTTTTCACCTTTCCGCGCAACGGGGCATCCGAACGCAGCCGAGCCATCATCCGCTGCTCCAGGATCGACCACATCCATTTCACCTGCTGCTCGCGCCGCCGTAGCGCGAAATCGCCTGATGCGGTCATCGCGCTGCGGTGATCGAGGATCTTTTGCCAGAGCTCGGCGATGCCCGCGCCGGTCAGCGCCGAATAGGTCACGACCGGCGGCTGCCAATGCTCGGAACGCGATGCGAGGATGTGCAGCGCGCTGCGATACTCGCCCGCCGCGGTGTTGGCGCGCTTGACGTTGTCGCCATCCGCCTTGTTGATGGCGATCATGTCGGCGAGCTCGACCAGGCCCTTCTTGATGCCCTGCAATTCGTCGCCGGCACCCGGCAGCATCAGGGCGAGGAAAAAATCGGTCATGTCGCAGACTGCGGTCTCCGACTGGCCGATGCCGACCGTCTCCACCAGGATCGCGTCGAAGCCGGCGGCCTCGCATAGCAGCATGGCCTCGCGGGTTTTGGCCGCGACGCCGCCGAGCGTGCCGGAGGAAGGCGAGGGGCGGATAAAGGCGTGATCGGAGGCGGCAAGGCGCGCCATCCGCGTCTTGTCGCCAAGGATCGAGCCGCCGGAGCGCGCCGACGAGGGATCGACCGCAAGCACCGCGACTTTGTGGCCGCGTTCGATCAGGAACATGCCAAGCGCGTCGATGGTGGTCGATTTGCCGACGCCCGGCGAGCCGGTGATGCCGACACGGACCGCCTTGCCTGTCTCCGGCAACAGTTTCTGCACCAGCTCGCGGGCGGCCGCCTGGTGATCGCCGCGCCGGCTCTCGATCAGCGTGATCGCCCGCGCCAGCGCCGCACGCCGGCCGGCGCGCAGCTCCATCGCCAAGGTCTTGATGTCGAAGCGGGGATTGGTGGGCGTGGCCATGCCCTGCTTTACAACGGCACGTTCGGACAGGCGAGGGGGCAGACGTCGGTCTGCACCGCTTAGACTAGCGCCTCACGGTTGCTCTTCCTCGTCGTCCTTGGGCCGGCTGCCGCCGAAGATCCGCGTTCCCTCCGCCGTGAGGTACGGCTTGAGCGTCTCCCATGGCACGAAAGCGACGTACTGGCCCTCGACATATGGGCCGACCGCGTAAGGCGGATAATGGAAGGTCAGCCCGGAGCTCTTGCCGGCCTCAGTCGAGGGCGCGAGCGTCACCGCGCCGATCTTCAGGAGATTCGGCTCGAGCCCCTTGAACCATTCGGCCGTCGCGGTGTCGCCGGCGTCGCGCTTCTTCTTTTCGACTCTGAGCGAGGCGATCACCGCCTTCAGCATCGCGGTCATGGTCGGGCCGTTGTCGGCGGTCTCGTTGAAGAAGGGGCGGATGCTGATGCGCTTCTTCTCGGCTCGGTCCCAGAGGATGGTGTTGACATCCGTGTTGGGATGGGCGCCGCGAGTGTCCATGTAATCGTCGCGAACGATCGAGACATAGCGGTCGCCGACCGCGGAGCGAACGCTGTATTTGCGCTCAAAGCTCCAGCCGCCGTCGCGGAAGAATTGCGGATCCTGCTTGAGCTCGGAAGCCGCCTCCGCGGCGTTCTTGTCGAGCCATTTCTTGCCCTCGGCGAGACAATCGGCCGCGAGCGCCGCATCGGCCTTGATCCTGTCGTCGAGATAGAGGCTCGCTTCGATGGCTTTGGTTTTGACGGTGGCCTCGGGCTTCGGGGCGGCGGCAAGAGCGGACTGTACGAACAGGAGACCGAGGAGCGGAATAACGCTCGATCTCAGACAAGTTGCAATGCTCAATGATCAGTGTCCTTCGCAATTCCGTCGACAAATTTCTCGAGAGGCTCGAGATCGCCTCCACCATGCTCCATAGCAGGCCTGCATCAACTCGATGGTAGGCATGGCGTAGCCAATTTCCGAGGTCAGCCAATCGCCTCCAATTGATGTTCGGCTCTTTGGCCTTCAATTCCGGCGGAATGAAGCGAGATGCCTCGCTGATGATTTCGAGCAACCGCTCTACCGCCAACCCGATCACAATGTCTTCGGAAAAGCTCTCGCGCGTGTGGCCGGCCACGATCTTCCGAATTCGGCCAATCGCGACAGCAATATGATCAAGGCGATCGGTAAGTGCCGGCCGCACGTCAGAAGACTTCGACGATGTCGTTCGCGATCCGCTCCGCAAAGCTGGGAGAGAGCGATCGTCGCATTGTCGCCTGTGCGTCCAGCCCTGTAGCATCTTCAATGATGTGCTGAACACCAATGAGGTTTAGGAGAGAGAATGACGCGTCGGGCTCAACCTCAATCAGGACATCGATATCGCTTTCCGGACGGTCATCACCGCGCGCGCGAGATCCGAAAATGGCGAGCTTGGCCACGCCCTCCGCCTTGAGCGCTTCAGCGTTCTTCCGTATCGCCGTGATGATCTCGTCACGTGTCATGATCGCCTCGGTTCACGATCCGCTAAGCTTAGCAGCTACTCCGCCGCCTCGCTATGGCCGAGCCGCGCATTGAGCTTGTGGATCAGCTCCTCGGCGGCATCCGCGATCACGGTGCCCGGCGGATAGATCGCCTCCGCGCCGGCCTTGTACAGCGCATCGTAGTCCTGCGGCGGCACCACGCCCCCGACGATGATCATGATGTCGTCGCGGCCCTGTTTCTTCAGCGCGGCCTTCAGTTCGGGGACGGCGGTGAGGTGGGCGGCCGCGAGCGAGGACACGCCGAGAATGTGGACGTCGTTCTCGACGGCCTGGCGCGCGGCCTCCTCGGCGGTGGCAAACAACGGCCCGATATCGACGTCGAAGCCGATATCGGCAAAGGCCGACGCAATCACCTTCTGGCCGCGGTCATGGCCATCCTGGCCGATCTTGGCGACCAGGATACGGGGCCTGCGCCCTTCCGCCTCCTCAAAGGCCTCGATCAGCGCCTGCACCTTTGCGACCCGGTTCGACATGCTGGAGGCCTCGCGCTTGTAGACGCCGGTGATGGATTTGATCTCGGCACGGTGGCGGCCGAACACCTTTTCCATGGCGTCGGAGATCTCGCCAACCGTGGCCTTGGCGCGCGCCGCGTCGATGGCGAGCGCCAGCAGGTTGCCCTTGCCCTCAGCCCCGCGCGTCAGCGCCGCGAGCGCGCTATCGACATCCTTCTGGTTACGCTCGGCACGCAGCCGCTTGAGTTTGTCGATCTGCAGGCGGCGGACGTTGGAATTGTCGACCTTGAGAATGTCGATGGGCGCCTCGTCGATGGGCCTATATTTGTTGACGCCGATCACGGCCTGCTTGCCGGCGTCGATCCGCGCCTGCGTCTTGGCGGAGGCTTCCTCGATGCGAAGCTTGGGCAGGCCGGCCTCAATTGCTTTTGCCATGCCGCCGAGCGCTTCGACCTCCTGGATGTGATCCCAGGCCTTGAGCGCCAGATCGTGCGTCAGCCGCTCGACATAATAGGAGCCGCCCCAGGGATCGATGATCCGGTTGATGCCGCTCTCCTGCTGCAGGAAGAGCTGCGTGTTGCGGGCAATGCGCGCGGAGAAATCGCTTGGCAGTGCCAGGGCCTCATCCAGCGCGTTGGTGTGCAGCGACTGGGTGTGGCCCTGGGTTGCGGCCATCGCCTCGATGGTGGTGCGCATCACGTTGTTGAACACGTCCTGCGCGGTCAGCGACCAGCCCGAGGTCTGGCAATGGGTACGCAGCGAGAGCGAGCGCGGATCCTTCGGATTGAAGGGCTTGAGCAGCTTCGCCCACAGCAGGCGGGCGGCGCGCATCTTGGCAACTTCCATGAAGAAGTTCATGCCGATCGCCCAGAAGAACGACAGCCGCGGCGCGAAGCGGTCGACATCGAGGCCGGCAGCGAGCCCGGCGCGAAGATACTCCACGCCGTCGGCGAGCGTATAAGCAAGCTCGAGATCCTGCGTCGCGCCGGCCTCCTGCATGTGATAGCCGGAGATCGAGATCGAATTGAACTTCGGCATCCGCTGCGAGGTGAAGGCGAAGATGTCGGAGATGATCCGCATCGATGGGCTCGGCGGATAGATGTAGGTGTTGCGCACCATGAACTCTTTTAAGATGTCGTTCTGAATGGTGCCCGACAGTTTCTCCGGCGGCACGCCCTGTTCCTCGGCCGCCACCACGAACAGGGCCAGGATCGGCAGCACTGCGCCGTTCATGGTCATCGACACGCTCATCTGGTCGAGCGGGATGCCGGCAAACAGCGTGCGCATGTCGTAGATGGAATCGATCGCCACACCGGCCATGCCGACGTCGCCGGAGACGCGCGGATGATCGCTGTCATAGCCGCGATGGGTGGCGAGATCGAAGGCGACGGACAGGCCTTTTTGCCCGGCCGCGAGGTTGCGGCGATAGAAGGCGTTGGAATCCTCCGCCGTGGAGAAGCCGGCATATTGCCTGATGGTCCAGGGCTGGTTGACATACATCGTGGGGTAGGGACCGCGCAGGTATGGCGCGATGCCGGGCCAGGTCTCGAGGAAATCGATGCCGGCAAGATCGCCTTCGCGATAGGCAGCCTGGACCGGAATCCCCTCGGGCGTGAGCCAAGGCTCGGCATTGCCGGCGGCTTGAGGGGCGGGTGCTTTTTCGAAGGCGACGCTAGCAAAGTTCGGGATGCGGCTCATGGAACGATCCTAACACAGCTCGTCATCTCAATCATGGTCCGGATGCTGGTAGCTGACGATGCTGCCAAGCTTCTCCGCGCCGTAACTCTCTAGCGTGGTGTGGCTCGGAAGGTTGGCGATCCCGACCACCCAGCCGAGGCGGGATTCGGTGCCGTATTGTCGGGTCGGGACCACGCGATCGGGCCGGTCGAATGCGCCGGTCATGATCTCGATGCGGTCCCCGTCGATGCGGCGGAAACTCAACGGCGTGCCGCATTGGGCGCAGAAGTCGCGCTCCGCGATCGAGGAGGAGCGGAAGGACGCCGGCTGGCCGCGGGTCCAGGCGAAATCCTCTTTCTGGATATCGGCGAAGGACGCGAACGGCGCGCCGGAGGCTTTCTGGCACATCCGGCAATGACAGATGCTGATCTTGAGCGGCGCGGTCTTCACTGCGAAGCGGATGGCACCGCATTGGCAACCGCCGGTAAGCAAAAGTTTTGTGTCGGCCGTCATGGTTGCTCCATTCGCCGGTAAGCGTCCTGCAGCACCGCGAGCGCATCGCCGCCGGCAAAGATGAAGCTGTCGACGCCGGCCGTCTTCAACGAAGCTTCCTGCTCGGGCACGCGACCTGCCAGATAGATATGTTTGGCGCCCGCGATTTGCAGGGCCCGGGCCGCATCCGCCGCCCGCTCGGCATAGACCTTGTCCGAGGAGCAGAGGCAGGCGAGGTCCGCCCCCGAGGCCTTATAGGCGGCGGCAAGGGAGGAGGTGTCGGAAAAGCCCTCGCTGTCGATGGCCTCGATGCCGCCGCTCTCGAAAAAGCTCTTTGCAAAGGTTGCGCGCGCGGTGAAATCGGACGGGCGGCCCAGATTGGCGAGAAACACACCCGGCCGTTTGCCGGTCCTGCTGAGAATATCGTCGGAATGGTCGCGCAGCGCCTCGAACGGCCGCGCGAGCCGGATCGGGGCCAACGGTGCAAAGGTCTGGGGTGCAAAGGTGATGGCGTCGCTTGTGGCCGCAAGCGTCACCGGCTTCACGTCCTCCACCGCGACCTGCGCCTCCCGCAGGTTGGGAAATTCGCTGGCGCCGGTGAGAACATCCCTCCGGCGGGCGATGCTGGCCTCGCGCGCGCTGCGCGTCGCCGCCACCTTGCCCTGGATCAGGCCTTGTTGAAGGGCGGCAAAAATGCCGCCGGCGGCTTCAATCTCCTGGAACAGGGCCCAGGCCGCCGCGCAAAGCTGTTGCGTCAGCATCTCGATGCCGCCGGAGCCGGCGGCGGGATCCGATACCTTCGCCAGGTTGGATTCCTCAAGGAGGATGAGCTGCGTGTTGCGCGCGACGCGCCGCGCGAAGGCATCGGGCAGGCCGAGCGCCAGCGTGTGCGGCAGCACCGTGATGGCGTTGGCACCGGCAAGACCGGCTGCGAACGTTGCCATGGTGGCGCGCAGCATGTTCACGTAGGGATCGCGCTGGGTCAGCATCCGCCACGCCGTCTCCGCGGCGACAAAGGCAGGCTTGGGTGCAAGGCCGCACGCCTGTTCGACGCGGGCCCAGAGCAGGCGAAGCGCGCGGAACTTGGCCATGGTCAGGAACTGATCGGCGTCCGCCACCAGGCGGAACGACAGCCCCTCGCGTGCCGTATCGAGCTCGACGCCGCCGGCCTCGAGCATGCGCAAATAGGCGACCGCAAGCGACAGCGCGAAAGCGAGTTCCTGCACTTCCGATCCGCCGGCATCATGGATCGGGCGGCCATCGGCGAGCACGAACGGCCCCTTGAAACCGCGCCTCATCAATCCCGCGACCACCTTCGCAAATGGCGGCTGCATCTCGCGCCAGCCAGACGGCGCGGCTCCCCGCACCGCCATGGTCGACAGCGCCTGATAGTTGAAGCGCAGATCGAGCCTCGCCGGATCAATGCCTTTTGCTTCGATCAGCGCGGCGAGATTTTCGCCGGCATTTTCCCGGGCCAGTACGGGGTTGAGCGCAATCGAAATCCCGGCATCGAGGACAATGCCGTCGAAGAGCTTTTGCAGCGTCTCCGGCCCGGCGTCGATCACGCCGAAGCCACGCGCGCCCGCGCCGCCGGCGAACTCGATCTCGAGGCCGGTCGCGCCGTTCTCGAGCTCGTGCAGGGCAATCTTGTTGGCCTTGACGGGATCGGGATGATCGATCCGCTGCATGATCTGCCAGGGCATGGCCGCGGGCCGCGCGGTAACGAGCGTGGCGTTCTTCGCCCGCGTGTAGATTGGCTCGATCGTCAAGCCGTCATAGGTCTTGCTGATCAGCTTCTCGAACGAGGCGCCCTTGAGCACGCCATCCACCAGCTTGCGCCAGTCCTCATAGGTGGCTTGCGGAAAATCGGAAGCCAATGGCAGGTCGGTAGTCATGCGGTGGTTTGCTCCCGGCGCAATTTCTAGGGCTTGGGCCGGAAATTGCCACGGCCGGACGGCCAAGCCAAACGGTTGTTTTGGGGGTCAATCCATCGCTGGAAGCCGTTCGATGCCCTCGGTCGACAACTCTGCCAGCGCGGCCTTGACCGCGCGTCCGCCGATTTGGCGGTCAGGAGCGATCTCGGCGAGCGGGACCAGCACGAAAGCGCGCTCGAGGACCCTCGGATGCGGAAGCGTCAGTTCCGCCGTTTGCAGCGAAACGTCGTCATACGCGATCAGGTCGAGATCGAGCGTACGCGGTCCCCAGCGCCGCTGCTTGCTGCGGTCGCGGCCGAATTTGCGCTCGACCCTTTGCAGGATTGCGAGCAGGGCGTGTGGATCGAGGCTGGTCTCGATTTCGATGCAGGCGTTGACGAAGCGCGCTTGCTGCTCGTCGCCCCAGGGCGGCGTGGCATAATCGGAGGAGCGCGCCACCAGGCGCCCCTGCGCAAGGCTGCAGATGTCCACGATCGCCTGCCTGAACGTCGCACGGACGTCGCCGACATTTCCGCCCAGCGCGATGATCGCGCTAGCCATGTGCATGCCGGGTGCGCGTGAGCACCACGCCGACATCTTCGAAAATCTCGGCAATGGGCGCATGCGGCTTGTGCACGGTGATCTTGACGCCGCGCACCCTGGGAAACGCGGCCAGGATCGCGTCGATCACGGCGCCGGCTGCGCGCTCCAGGAGCTTGTAGTTGGTGTTTCTGAAGGCCTCGGTTGCGGTCTCCACCACGCTGGAATAGGACACGGTATCGGCGAGCCGGTCGGTGCGCGAGGATTCCGAGAGATCGGCGAAAAGCTCGAGGTCGATGACAAAGCGTTGCCCGACCTCGGTCTCATGCTTCATGACGCCGTGACGGGCATGCACGACGACGCCCTTGATGAAAATGGTATCTGTCATCGCTTCTCCTCGACCGCCGCCGCGATACGCAGCGCCTGCACCGTCTCCGCGACGTCATGGGCGCGAATGATGCCGGCACCGCGCTGGGCGGCGATAAGATGCGCTGCGATCGAGCCGCCAAGCCGCTCTTCCGGTTCGGCCGGCCCGACGGTGGCGATAAAGCGCTTGCGCGAGGCACCGACCAGGATCGGCAGGCCGAAGCTCTGCAATTCCTCAAGCCGCGCCAGCGCGGTCATGCTCTGCTCCTGCGTCTTGCCGAAGCCGATGCCGGGATCAAGCACGATGTTCCCGCGGGCAATGCCGGCCTTGGCCGCGATCTCCAGCGAGCGCGCAAAGAAGGCCGAGATATCTTTCATGATATCGATCGTCGGATCGGCCTTGTCGCGGTTGTGCATGACAATGACAGGTACATTGCGCGCGGCCACCAGCTCGGCCATGCCGCTGTCCCGCTGCAGGCCCCAGACATCATTGGCGATCGCGACGCCTGCATCCAGCGCAAACGCAACCACTGCCGATTTCATGCTGTCGATCGAGACGGGAACGCCGAGGGCAACGATCTCGCGCAGCACGGGTTCGAGACGCGCGATCTCCACCTCCGCCGTGACCGGCTGGGCGCCGCCATAGGGCCTGGTGGATTCCGCGCCGATGTCGAGAATGTCGGCGCCTTCGGCAATCAGGCGTTGTGCATGCGCGAGCGCCCGCTCGGGCCTGAAGAATTGTCCGCCGTCGGAGAAGGAATCCGGCGTCACGTTCAAGACGCCCATCACGGCCGGATAGGGCTTTGACAGCAGCTTCCGCACAAGCGGATGCTGCCCGGCGACAGCCGCTTCGGCAGGTCTGGACGGGATCGCGCTCATGCGGTGGCTTTGCGCGGTTGCCGCTCCCAAGTCAAGCGGCCGGCGACCGCGGCCTGCGCGTCAATAACAAATGATAAGGTCCTGAAACCGTCGCCGCGGGCAGCAGGTCTTTTTAGCGGGGATTAGGCAGCTATCAGTAGGTGATCTTGGGTTGCAGTTTGCGTGCCTGCGCGATGAGCTGCTCGACCGATTTTTCCGAAGGGAGAACGCGGACCAGTTTGCGCTTGGTGTTCACTTCCTTCATGTTCTGCGCAAGCCGCGTCGGATTGCGATGGGCAAGCTCGCGCACCGTGGTGGCGCCGGCGGCGCGGACCAGCCCAACCTTGGCCTTGCCCATTCCGGGAATCCGCATGTAATCGGCGACATTCGCCCATTCCAGCAATTGCTGCTCGCTGATGCCGGTCTTTGCGGCCAGCGACTTGCGTCCCTTCACGGTGCCGGCGGCCTCGAGCAATGCTTCGGTGGTGCGAATACCATGCGATTTGAGCTTTTGAGCGGAGAAGGCTGTCATGCCCTCCAGATCGAAGAGAGGATATGTCATGGCAATAAATGTAAAAGTGTGATCTAGGCGAATTGGCTCAGTCCCGGCGTCTCGGCGATGATCTCGCCCATCTGATCCGCTCCGAGTTTGTCGCGGCCGAACCGCAGCAGTTCACGCGCGACGTTTTGAATTTCCACCATGCCAAGACCCAGGCCCATGAGCTTGGTACCGACGGCCACAAGGCCGCCGCCCATCAATCTCGAGAGACCGCCGCTGCTTGATGCAGCAATCGCCGCCTCCGCGCCTGGAATCTTGTCGATAAGAACCTGAACCTTATCGGAAGGACCTTCGCTGCGCAGGAACCCGAGGATGATACCAATGGTTCTTTCAGCGATAGACCGGTCGATGCCGGCCTTGCTCACCAGCTCGCCAACCAATTCGTCCATATTGCCCCGCCTCAACCGGTTGTGCACCGGCTCCTTTTATCTTGGGAAATCATTTTGAGCTTGCGAACGGCGAAATACAAGCGATCACCGCGTTGCAATGCGCGATTCGTCTTCAATCGCGGCGCGAGTGTTGCAGGCGTGCAAGAGCAGGTGTGAGATTCAAAGGAAATCGTCAGGCGAGGAACGCTTGCCTTGCTCTTGCAATTGGCTGAAAGCACGGATCGAGGCATATCGCCTGCGTTTGACAGCCTTTTGCTCCCGCGAAGGGTCGGTTGACCGGCTTAAATCGACTTGCAAGATGCAGTATGATGCGAGTTAAAGAGTGGGATGCAGTTGCGAGACCAAAGAACGATGGCGACTTCCGACGACAAGCTCGGCGATAGCGAGACGAAGATATTCGTCGGCAAGGGCGAAGAGCCCGCCTTCCTCACGCTCGCACTTGCAAACCGCCACGGGCTTGTGACCGGCGCCACGGGAACCGGAAAGACCGTGACATTGCAGGTCATGGCGGAGGGGTTTGCGCGTGCCGGCGTTCCCGTTTTCGCGGCCGATATCAAAGGCGACCTCTCCGGCATTTCCGAAGTCGGGCAGCCGAAGGATTTTATCGCCAAGCGGGCTACCGAGATCGGGCTGACGTATCAGCCCGATCAGTTTTCCACGATATTCTGGGATGTTTTC
Organism: Bradyrhizobium sp. STM 3562; assembly: GCF_045571435.1. Lineage (NCBI taxonomy): Bacteria > Pseudomonadati > Pseudomonadota > Alphaproteobacteria > Hyphomicrobiales > Nitrobacteraceae > Bradyrhizobium > Bradyrhizobium sp. STM 3562. Next base: position 6,288,300 of record NZ_CP120694.1, on the reverse strand, counting down.
GGCGAGCAGGGCCATCCTGTTCGCGCCACCGTCACCGAGATGGGGCCGCTTCTCCTGTCACGCATGCTCGATCTCAACGACGTGCAGGAGGGCGTGCTGAATGTCGCGTTTCGCGTGGCCGATGAGAACGGGCTTCCGCTCCTCGACATGAAGGATCTGCGAGCACTCCTGGATGCGATCGTCCCCGATCCGAGCAAGAAAGGCGCCGACGGCGAGGACGATCCGCTGGCGAGCATCCGCAAAGCCGCGCTGGCATTCGGCAATGTGACGCGAGCCACGGTTGGAACGATTCAACGCCAGCTTCTGGTGCTGGAGAACCAGGGCGGCACGAAATTCTTTGGTGAGCCGGCGCTGTCGCTGCAGGATTTCATGCGTACCGATCGCGACGGTCGCGGCATGATCAACATCCTCGTCGCCGACAAGCTGATGCAGAATCCGCGGCTTTATGCCACGTTCCTCTTGTGGATGCTGTCGGAGCTGTTCGAGCAGTTGCCGGAGGTCGGCGACCCCGAGAAGCCGAAGCTCGTGTTCTTCTTCGACGAGGCACATCTTCTCTTCAACGATGCACCCAAGGTGCTGATGGAGAAGATCGAGCAGGTGGTGCGGTTGATCCGCTCCAAGGGCGTCGGCGTTTATTTCGTCACCCAAAATCCGATCGACGTGCCGGATCGGGTGCTCGGTCAGCTCGGCAACCGCGTACAGCATGCGCTGCGGGCCTACACCCCGCGCGATCAGAAGGCGGTGGCGGCCGCGGCGCAGACGTTCCGGCCCAATCCCAAGCTGGACACCGCCAAGGTCATCATGGAACTCGGCAAGGGCGAAGCGCTGGTGTCCTTCCTCGAAGGCAATGGCGTGCCGGCGATGGTCGAGCGCGCCTTGATCCGGCCGCCATCGGCGCGCATCGGACCGGTCACGCCGGAGGAGCGCAAGGCGATCATGGATGCAAGCCCGGTGAAGGGAAAATACGACACCGCCATCGACTCCGAGTCCGCTTACGAGATATTGCAGAAGCGCATCGTAGACAGCGCGGCCACCGCGGACGGATCCGGCGGCAGCGTATGGGGAGAGATCGGTTCGCTCGTGAGCAGTATTTTCGGCACCAACGTCAGGCGCGGGCGGCTATCGACCGGGCAGTTGATCGCGCGCAAGGTGACGCGCTCGGTGACGGATCAGGTGGTCGGCGGCATGGCCGCCAACATCGGTAAATCGGTCGCGGGCTCGATTGGCGGCTCGGTCGGCCGCGCGGTGGTGCGCGGCGTGCTCGGGGGATTGTTGCGGCGATGATCTCCAAGTTCCGGGTCAAAGTCGCGTGACCTCAGAAAAAGCGAGCCTGCCGAGACTTCCGTCGCTGCGGAGCCCGGTCGATATCCTGTTCCTGTTCTGCTGTCTCGTGCTCACGGCCGATGTCCTGGTGCCGGAAATCTGGGGCACGCTCGGCAAGACAAAGGACTATCCGCTCTGGTATTGGGCCGGCCAGCAGGTGCTGCAGGGCAAGCCTCTCTATCCGAACGATCCCAACGCGATTTTCGATTTCATCTATCCGCCGTTGTCGGCGGTGCTGCTGGCGGTCCCCGCCTGGTTCGGCAAGATCCCGCTTTACATCTGCCTGTCGCTCCTCAATGCGGGGGCGTGGTGGGTGACGGCCCAGCTCTCTCACGCCATGGCCGGATCGGGCAGGGTGCCCGGGCAGTGGCTGTATTTCTTCTCCGGCTTCGTCACCATCGGCTTCGTGTTCGACATGTTCGATCTCGGCCAGCCCAATCTCGTGCTGCTGGCGATGATGATGTACGGCTTCTGGTCGCTGCAGCATCAGCGTCCCTGGATGGCGGGAAGCATGTTCGCGCTCGCCACCGCGCTCAAGGTGTTCCCGATCGCGGTGTTTCCCTATCTCGTCTGGCGTCGGCAGTGGACGTCGCTCGCAAGCATGCTGGTTTTTCTGCTCGTGTTCCTGTTCGTGGTGCCGGCGCCGGTGCGCGGCTTCCAGCACAACATCGCGGAGCTGAAGACCTGGTATCAGGGCATGGTCGGGTCGAGCTCGGAGAAGGGCTTTGGCCAGCGTGACGAGCAGAACTGGTCGTGGGTCAATCAATCGATCATTGCGGTGACTCACCGCTTGACGCGTCCGATCAATTACAACCAGGACGATCCTGGCAAGCCCGTCCGCACCATGAACGTGGTCGATCTCTCGTTCAAGGCGGCGAACCTCGTGGTGCTCGCGGTCTCGGTCTTGGTCGGGCTTGGCTTCATCGCGGTGATGCCGCCGGCCTCGCGAAGGACCGAACGATCGGATGCGGAAGAACTGGGCATCCTGTTTTGCCTGATGACAGTCGCATCCCCCTTGGCTCGGCAATACTATTTTATGTGGCTGTTTCTCCCGATCACGATCCTGATGCATCGCGGCGCCTATGATCCGAGGCCCAGGGTTCGGCTCTGGAGCTGGCTGACGCTTGCGGTGGCGGGCGCGCTGATGTTCCTGTCGTTCCCGATTTTCCCGAAGGATTTGCAGGCCTATGGCAACAATCTCGCGGCGACTGCCGTGATCGCCGCGGGCCTGGTCTGGCATATCCTGCACCCGCTGAAGAAGGAGGCGGCTGGCTCGAAGGCGCAAGCGGCGCTAAAAGCGAAGCCGGAAGGCAGCTAGCAAAGGAACAACGGATGTCCAACGCGTCGCAGCTCAACTCAGTCCTCGATCGCATCGAGGCCGATTTCGACAACAGCCTTGAACGGCTGTTTGCGCTGTTGCGGATCAAATCGATTTCGGCCGACCCCGCCTTTGCGGAGGACTGCAAGAGGGCGGCCGAGCATCTCGCCAAGGACATCGCGAGCATCGGCTTTGCCACCGAGGTGCGGCCGACCGCCGGCCATCCGGCGATCGTGGGCAAGAGCAGCAATGGCGGCGGCAGCTCGCGCCCGCATGTGCTGTTCTACGGCCATTACGACGTGCAGCCGGTCGATCCGCTCGAGCTGTGGCACCGGCCGCCTTTCGAGCCGGTCGTGACCGACCACGCCGACGGGCGCAAGATCATCGTTGCGCGCGGCGCCGAGGACGACAAGGGTCAGCTCATGACCTTCGTCGAGGCCTGCCGCGCCTGGAAATCGGTGACCGGCTCGTTGCCGGTCGACATCACCGTCCTGATCGAAGGTGAAGAGGAGGTCGGCTCGAAGAACTTCGTGCCGTTCCTGGAAGCCAATAAGGACGAGCTGAAAGCCGATTTCGCGCTGGTCTGCGACACCGGCATGTGGGACCCGAACACGCCGGCCATCACCACCTCGCTGCGCGGGCTGCTTTACGAGGAGGTCAAGATCAAGGCCGCCAATCGCGACCTGCATTCGGGCGTCTTCGGCGGCGGCGCGCAGAATCCGATCCGGGTGCTGACCCGCATTCTCGGCTCCTTGTTCGACGATGACGGCCGCATCACCATTCCCGGCTTCTATGACGGCGTGAGGGACCTGCCGCCCGATATCCTCGATCAATGGAAGAAACTCAACCTGACGCCGGAGACCTTCCTCAAGCCGATCGGGCTGTCGATTCCCGCCGGCGAAAAGGATCGCCTGTTGATCGAGCAGATTTCCTCGCGTCCGACCTGCGACGTCAACGGCATCGTCGGCGGCTATATCGGCGAGGGTTCGAAAACCGTGATCCCCGCGCAGGCCTCCGCCAAGGTCTCGTTCCGTCTGGTCGAGGGGCAGGAGCCGGGAAAAATCCGCAAAGCCTTCCGCGACTACGTGAGCGCGCGCGTGCCCAAGGATTGCAAGGTCGAGTTCGGAGATCATTCCGCCGCGCCGGCGATCGCGCTTGACTGGAACATGAAGCCGCTCGCCGCCGCCAAAAAAGCGCTGACCGACGAGTGGGGCAGGGAGGCGCAACTGATCGGTTCAGGCGCCTCGATCCCGATCGTCGCCGATTTCAAGAGGACGCTCGGCCTCGACTCGCTCCTGGTCGGCTTCGGTCTCGACGACGACAACATCCATTCGCCGAACGAGAAATACGACCTGAAGAGCTTCCACAAGGGCATCCGCTCCTGGGCGCGCATTCTCGCCGCGTTGGCGGAGATGCCGCGGACGTAAGAGGAATAAAGGGATTGTAGGATGGGTAGAGCGTAGCGAAACCCACCATCTCTCTGCGTGCCGATATGACCGGCTATCGTCGCAACTTTATGCCAGGCGGCGCCTTCTTCTTCACCGTCAATTTGGCGCATCGACGGCTTCGGCTGCTCACACATCACATCGACGAGTTGCGCTCCGCTGTTCGCGAGATACGTGGACGTCATCCGTTCACGATCGACGCAATCGTCGTGCTCCCTGACCATGTTCATGCGACACGGGTCAGGGATTGGCCCTATTCGTCGTTTCGCCGAATGGTGGCACTGGGCCTGTATCCAGAGGATTGGGCTGGGAATGCCGGAGAGCTGAGTGGGGAGTTTGGCGAACGCTCTTGACGCCGAGCTGATGGGTTTCGCTGCGCTCTACCCATCCTACAATCCGGCTACAATCCGGCGCAAACGCAAAAACGCCGCCCGGGATTGGACGGCGTTTCATTCCAAAGACGTGTAGAGGGTGTGTGGGCGATGCTTACCGCATCTTCGCGGATTCGTCCATCACATCTTCAGGCCGGGCTCGATTCAACCGGATAGGGGCCGTCGCTGAAGGCACGGTCGTGATAGCCCTTGCTGCCCACCGCGCGCGCAAGCGGGCTCAAGATATCGCCGCCTTGCGCAAGGCGCGTCACGAGCGAGCGAAAGTCGTGGCGAGGCTGCCAGCCGAGCTCGGCGCGCGCCTTGTCGTTGACGTAGACCCGATCGATGCCGGCAATCATGCTCCAGGCCCGGCGGGCATATTCCCGCTCATAGCCGGGCACATGGCGGCGGACCACGTCTGGCGCCTGATGGCGCAGCGCCACGACGTCGTCGCGTGAGAACGGCGTGGTGGCGCTGATGATGTATTTGGCGAAACCGATCCTTGACGCCTGGGCGGCGGCCAAAAGATGCGCATCGACCACATCTTCAATGTCGACACGCCGGTAGAGAAACTCGTTGGCCTTGGCATTGGCGTCGGCAAAGGCGGCGCGCACGGCGGCGTTATCATCCTCTTCGGGAAAAAAGCGCGACGTGCGCAGCACGATGATCCGCAATGAATGATTGCGGGCGAAGAGCTGGCACAGGTCCTCGGCGGCCGCCTTGGTCACGCCATAGATGTTCTTGGGCACGGGGGTGACGTCCTCGGTGATCCAGGCGGCCGGTTCGTCGGCCGGCGGCACCAGCGCATCGCCGAACACGCTGGTGGTCGAGGTGTAGATGAAGGCCCCGACCTTCGCGCCGGCTGCTTCCTCCAGCAGGTTCAGCGTGCCGGTGATGTTGACGTCGACAAAGTTCTGCCGGCCATGCGTCGCCACGTGCGGTTTGTGCAGGGTCGCCGCATGCAGCACCGTCGTGACGCCCTTCATGCAGCGGCGGACAAAGTCGCGGTCCGTGATCGATCCGACCTCGTGCGTGAAAGCGCTCGCGCGGATATCGATGCCGAGCACCTCGCGCCCCTGCGCCTGCAGGGTGCGCACCAATGCTTCGCCGAGATGGCCGGAACTGCCGGTCACCAGGATAGTCACGTCTCCAACCTTTCGTGCTGTCGGCCTGCTCGCGGTCTTAAGTCTTGTAGCTCGGGTCGATGCGGTCGAGCTTGCGCAGCAGGGGCGGCCAGACCAGCCTGGTCGCGCGCAATTCGGCGCGGTCGCGGTTCGACACAAGCTCGGTGTTCTTGTCGATCGCCGTCTGATCCACCGGATAGGTCGGCCCCAGGACTCGGGTGCGCACCTGCATCGAGCAGGCGCGCTCCAGATGATACATGCGCTCGAACGCGGACGCCACGGAGCGTCCGACCGTCAGCGTGCCGTGATTGCGCAGCAGCATGTGATTCTTATCGCCGAGATCCCGCTGCAGCCGCGGCCGCTCGTCGTGATCGAGCGCGATGCCTTCATAGTCGTGATAGGCGAGATCGTGGGTGACGAGCTGCGCCGTCTGGTTCAGCGGCAACAATCCTTCCGTGCAGCTCGAGACGGCCGTCCCGTCCAATGTGTGCAGATGGAGCACGCAGATGGCGTCCTCGCGCACTTCGTGGATCGCCGAGTGAATGGTGAAGCCGGCCGGGTTGATGCTGTAGTCGCTCTTGCTGAGCTGGTTGCCGTGAAGATCGACCTTCACCAGGCTCGACGCCGTGATCTCCTCGAACAGCAGGCCATAGGGGTTGATGAGGAAATGATGCTCGGGTCCGGGCACGCGGGCCGAGATGTGGGTGTCGATCAGATCGTCCCAGCCGAACAGCGCAACCAGCCGATAGCACGCCGCGAGGTTGACCCGCTGGTTCCACTCGGCTTCCGTCATGTCCGACGGCACTTCTTTCAGGCGCGCTTCCGCTGGCGACATCTTCCTCTCCTTCAAACTCGGCTTCCGAACTCGGCTCCTCTCGCAGAGAGCGTAATGCTGCGAACGTGTCGCAGCAAGCCGGCGCTTGCGCGCAGCAGTCATGCTCGGAAGTCCGCGAAGCGCGCGGGGGTCTACGGAGGCGGGATCGACAGCAGCGTGGCGATGCTGCGGCCGCGGATATCATAGACGCGCGCATAGACCACGTCGTCGCGCTTGATCTCCACCATGACGGGTGCGTTCAGGCCCTTGCAGTAGAACTCGCCGAGCGTCATGGCGAAATCGGCAGCTTGGCTGCGCCAGTCGATGGTGAAGTCGGGACCAAGCGCCACCTGGGCCGGCCGCTGCGGGCCGCACACCGCCATTCTCCATTTCCGTCCCGCCGGCGGCGCCTCATGCTTCTCCTCAAGCTGCTGGCGCAGCTCTTCGGAGGCCTGCTTGAAGGCGAGGCCCCAATAATCGAGCATGAAGCGGCTGTCGGCGTCGCGGACCGTGCCGGCGATGTAGTTGAAATGGGTGTACTGATAGGGGTGCAGCCGGATCATCTCGCCGAGCGGCAGCAACAGGCCGAAGCAGAACGCGGCGAGCAGCACGGGTTGCCAGCTCCGGCGATTTTCTCCGAGCCACTTCATCAACCAGGCGAATGCGACGCCGCCGAGCACTGTCATCGGCGGGATCACGAACACGAAATGCCGGATGCCGTTATAGAGCGCCGGGCGCTTCACCATCGCGATCGCGATCGGCAGCGTCGCCGCCAAGGTCAGCATTAACAGAATGGTCTTGCGCCGCGCCGCGACGTCACGCCGCGTCAGCATGACGCAGGTGCCGATCACTCCGCCGGTCGAGAGCGCGAGGAGCACCTCGGGCATCTGCAGCGCGAACAGGGTCGGCAAATAGGACCACGGCATGTCGGGCACGGAGACCAGCGCGCCATCGAACATCTCCTTCCAGGGCCTCTCGAAGAAATGCGAGAAGTAGGTCAGCGCCAGGAAGGGATTGCCGGGCTCGATGATCGACCAGGGCCAGATCAGGCCCATGACGAGGTAGCCGAGCACGAGGCCAGGGATCAGCAGATAGACCACGTGGAAGAAGCGGCGGGTCGCCGCGAGTGCCCCTTGGGCGCGGAATTCGTCGACGAGCAGCGGCAGGAAACCGATCAGGGCGTAGACGAGGGCGAGACCCCCGAGGATGCGCGAACCGATGGACAGGCCCGCACCGAGGCCCACGATCAGGATGGTTCGGGGCGAGGGCGAGGGATATTCCTCGGCCAGACGCACGAGGCCCATCATCAGGATCGCCATCGCCACCGCGAATGGCGCATCCTTCGGGTTCATGAACATGTGCCCGTAATAGATGGGACAGAGCGCGAGCAGGAGCAGCGCCGCAAGTCCGGCGAGCGGGCCGCCGATACGGCGCGCGAGCCGCCAGGTCACGGCAAGGCCGATCACGCCGACGACAGCGCCCAGCAGGCGGCGGGTCTCGAACAGTTCGAGCGGAATGATCTTGTGCAGCAGGGCGGCCGCCATGTCGAAACCGCCGCCATACATGTAGAGGTTGGCAAACGACAGCGCGCCCGTGTCCTTGAAGCCGGAACCGTACATGCGCAGCAGGAGGTCGGCATATTCGGCATGGGTGTAGTCATCCCAGCCCAGCCCATAGTCGCGGAACGTGAGCGCGGCGATCAAGCCGACCGCGGCCAGCAGGAGCAACGCGAGATCGTCGCAAGTCCGCTCCATCGAGCGCCGCCAGGGCGTGTCGATGGCCGAAGTTGTGATGGAAGACATGATGATTGGTAACCCGGCGTCCCCACTGGCCCAGATGGCACTTTGGGCCTCAATTCCCGGGTACCCCTATAGCGCAGTCCCCGGGTTAAGTAATTGGCGATCGTGACTAATTTTCCCTGCGATGCAGCAAACCCAAATCTTTGATAGGCTTGGCCATGGTTAATCGTCCGAAGCTGAAGGGAGTGTGAATAAGCTCCTGATCGCCTTTCTTTTTCGGAACCGACGCGGCAATTGGCGGTTGGCCCTGGGAACCATATGACGGTATCGTGGCGGGACGGTCCCGTGCCGGATCAAAGGGCGCGACCGGGGGAATGATTCGATGATGATCGCTCTTTTGATCGCCGGAATCGGCGCCATCCTGGCCGGATTGGTGGCGGTCGTCTACGGGCTGCTGCTCGAACTCAGTTTCGGCAATACGCTGATTTTGGCTGGAGCAGTCGCCGTTTGCAGCGGGATCATCGTGCTCGCCCAGGCGGTCGTGGTGCGGGAGCTGAGGAACATTGCCGGCCGGCTCGGTCCCCGCATGGCCGAGGAAGCGCGTCCGCGGCCGGTGCTGGCGTCAGCCGGCCCGCCAGCCGTTCCCGAGGCGGCCGAGGAGGAATTTCAGTTCCTCCGCGATCGAGGCGCGCCCACGGCGGCGGAGCCCGCCCCAAGCCTCTCCGCGGCCACGCCGCCGTGGCGCGAGCAGGGTCCCTTGCGCGACCGGGCGCGCCAGGAAGCTCCGGTCCCACCGCCCGAGGAAGCCGAACCGGCGCCGCCGCGTCGGCGCAACCTGTTGTTTTCGTCGACCGTGAGAAAGGATCGCGAGCGCGAGTCCGCGGCACCTCCGCCGCCTCCGTCCGAGGCGAGTGAGGCGGCCCCGCCAAATGTCGGAATGGCCTGGCCGAGGGCGGAACGTCCGCGGGCCTTCGAACCGGTGCCGCGGCGACCCGGGCGCGTGCCTCCCCAGCCTGCCGAACCCGCTCCGGAGACCGCCGAAGCCGCGCGTTCGGCCGAGCCGTCAGAGGGCGAAGAGCAGCCGGCGGTGACGGTGATCAAGTCGGGGGTCGTCGACGGGATGGCCTATTCGCTCTATTCCGATGGCTCCATCGAGGCGCAGATGCCCGAAGGCTTGATGCGCTTCGCATCGATCGACGAGTTGCGCGCGCATCTCGATCAGCGTTCGTGAATAGTCTGGCCTGTACTTCGGTTTAGGGCGATTCTGATGAATTGAGCTCGGTTGTTCTTGTCGAGCTGCAGTATTCCGCGCATATTCGCCAGATCAAAACCAATCCAACAGCGTATTGACGCTCGCGGGAACACCGCCTGGTCGCGAGATCGCGCGACCGGAGGTTCCAAGAGGTATCATCCTCATGACAGACGCCGCCGGCAAGAGCTTCATCGACCTGACCGCAAACATCGTCTCGGCCTATCTCAGCAACAACCCGACGCCGGCCACCGAAATCCCGAACCTGATCAGTCAGGTCCACGCGGCATTGTTGCGTGTCTCCAGCGGCCGGAGCGAAACGCCCCCCGAACCGGCGAGGCCAGCGGTCGCAGTGAAGAAATCGATCCACCCGGATTATCTGGTCTGTCTGGAGGACGGCAAGCGGTTCAAGTCGCTCCGGCGGCATCTGCGCACGCAATACAACATGACCCCGGAACAATACCGCGATAAATGGGGCCTGCCGCCAGACTATCCGATGGTGGCGCCGAACTATGCCGTGGCCCGCTCGCAGCTCGCCAAGAAAATGGGCTTGGGCCAGCAGCGGCGCCGCGAACGGAAGTAAGCTGGCGGGCATCTCTCAGGTCGTCCCAGCGAAGGCCGGATCAAAATCACGACGCTCAATGAGCCAGCCAACAGCCAACCCGCGTCATGGCCGGGACGAGCCTGGCCTGTCCCGGCCATCCACGTTGCCACCCGTGGTACGCACGAAGGACGTGGATGCCCGGGACAAGCCAGGACAAGCCCGGGCATGACGGAGGAGACTGATCCGCGTGGATTGGCGGGGTTACGCTGTTCGCCGGGATGACGGGCTAGGCCGTGGCCAACGCTGTGCGGGCGTCGTTGCGGATGCGCTCGACCATCGAGCGCAAGCCGTTGGAACGCTGCGGCGTCAAATGCTCGCGGAAGCCGAACTCGTCGAAAATCTCGAGCGCATCCGTTGCGAGAATCTCCTGCGGTTTCCGCCCCGAATACAGCGTCAGCAGAATCGCGACCAGACCGCGCACGATGTGGGCGTCGCTGTCGCCGCGATACTTCAGCAAGACGTCGTCACCGTCGCGCTCGAGCTTCTTTGACAGCCAGACCTGGCTGACGCAGCCCTGCACCTTGTTCTCGGGCGAATGTTCGGCTTCCGGCAGCGGTTCCAGCGTGCGGCCCAGCTCGATAACGTACCGGTAGCGGTCGTCCCACTCCTCCAGCAGCGCAAAATTGTCCCTGATGTCGTCGATCGTCATGGCAGCCTGCGTTGATCCCTCAAGGCCCTATATAGGGTCGCACGGCGCCGAAAGCGACATGTCCTTTCGAATTCGGGGTTCCCGCAGGCGGGGTCAGGGTACCCCGCGCCATTCCAGCGCCAGATCGTCCGCCGTCAATGTGTCGCGCGAGGCGCTTTCCGCCATGGCCGGATCCGGATCGCCGTCGCCGCCGATCGAGCCGGTGTGGTCGGGCGCCTTTTTGTCTTTGTCGACGCCCTTGTCGGTGCCGGATTTCTTGTCCTCGGGTTTCTGGTCCTTGTCGGTGATGGACTGGTAGATCTTGCGCGCGCCCTCGCTTGCCCGCGCGCCGATCACGGTCGCCGCCTGGCCGCCGACTTCGCATGCCTGCGGCTGGCGCTTGCAGAACTGGCTCATGTCCGAAACGGCAGCGGTCGCCGCCTGCACGGCGTCGGACACGCTGAGCTGCGGCAGCTTCTCCGATTCGGGCGTTTTTTCCCGCGGCAGTAGCACGAGCACGAGCCCGAGCCAGAATGCCAAGCGCAGCAGAAAAAACATGTCGCGACCCCGGTCCGTCCTAACAAAGGTCCCGTTACGCCTTGCGGCCTTTCAAGGCCTGTTGCGGTTGACCTCGCAATCAGCGCGGACCTAGCAGCTCCCGATAAACCGCAACTGATTGCGTTGAACTTAATTCGATCGGTATTTGCGCAAAAATGGATCCGTTCGCGGATCGCCGTAAAATTTCGGTTGCTGCGATTCGTTCAAAGCGAGCGAATATGCGACGCGTCCACCATTTCGAAACCATAAGTCGCCGGCTTCGGAAACCTGTCGTTCACCATCTGCGTCAAATGCGCCGCATGGCGATGAGCGAAAATGCCGCGAATGGACGTTGTTTGGCTGCAACCCGGCGTGCGCTTAGCGTTCGTTTAATTTCGCTCTGACACGGTGGCGCGGCGAAGGGGGCGTTCCGGCGCGTTTGACCGACGTACCAGCCGAGGGCGCGAGTGCCGTGACTGTTTTGAAGATTATCCGCGACTGCCTCGATGCGCTGCTGCACCCATCGGCGCGCTACGATGCGTTGACCCGTGCACGCCATCGCGCCTTCATCGCGCCGCGGCTGCTTGGGAGCCTGGCCGCCTTTGCGGCGTTTCCGCTTTATCTCGTGCTGCGCGGCGCGCCCAGCGCGCTCGAGGTCGTTGCCTTTGCATGGCTGATCGCGCCCATCCTCCTGTCGTGGTTCTTGTCGCGCACCGGCCGTTACGAGAGCGCGCATGTGCTGTCGTCATTGGCGCTCGCCTGTCTTGTGACCGCGGTCGCCATCACCACCGGCGGCATCTCCTCCTTTGCAGCCATCTGGCTCGTGGTGGTGCCGCTCGAAGCGGCGATGTCGGCGTCGCGCCGCGTGGTTGCATTCGCCGCCGCCTTGGCGCTGTCCTGCACGGCCTTGCTGATTGCGCTCGGCCATTTCGACCTGTTGCCGCACATCGACGCCGGCGCGCCGAAGCAGGGCGCCCTGGTCGCCTTCGGCGTAGCCTCCGCCACCCTTTACGCCGCGGGCCTTGCGTTCAGCGCGGAGTCGCTCGCGCGCACCAGCGTCGAGCTGCTGTCGCAGGAGGAAGAACGCTATCGCCTGCTGGCGCTCAACATGAGCGATGTGATCTCGCGCCACCGCCGCAACGGCGCCGTACAGTTCATTTCGCCCGCCGCGGAAATCATGCTGGGCGCGTCGGCCGCGCAACTGCTCGGCCATGGCCTGTTCGACCGCGTCCATGTCGCCGATCGTCCGGCCTATCTGACGGCGCTTTCCGAGGCGGCGCGCGGCAGCGAGGCGGGCAGCGTCGAATTCCGTCTGAAACGCGATGCGGCACGCGCCGGCGCGCATGGCCCGGACAGTCCGGTCGATTTCGTCTGGGTCGAGATGCGTTGCCGACCGCTCGGCGGAGCCGGCTCTGTGACGGACACTGGCGAGGCCGAGGTGGTCGCGGTGATGCGCGACATCACCGAGCGCAAGATGCAGGAGCAGGCGCTTGATCTCGCGCGCAGCGCGGCCGAAGCCGCGGACGCCGCCAAGACGCGTTTCCTCGCCACCATGAGCCATGAGCTGCGCACGCCGCTGAACGCGATCATCGGGTTCTCCGAAATGATCGCCAGGGAAGACGCGCTGATGCTGGATGCGGCGCGTCGCAAGGAGTATGCGCAGCTCATCAACGATTCCGGCCAGCATCTGTTGTCGGTAGTGAACGGCATCCTCGACATGTCCAAAATGGAAACCGGCAACTTCGAGATCTCGCCGGAACCGTTCGCGCCGCGCGCGGCACTGATCAATTGCTGCAATTTGCTAGCGCTGAAGGCGCGCGAAAACGGCGTCGATCTCATCGCCAACGCGCCGCAGGATTTGCCTGGCATCACCGGAGATCCGCGGGCGTTCAAGCAGATCGTCCTCAACCTCGTGTCCAATGCGATCAAGTTCACCGAGCGCGGCGGCAGGGTCACCGTGGGCGCGGAGGTGGATGGATCGCGCCTGTTGCTGCGCGTGACCGACACCGGCGTCGGCATCGCGGCCGACGATCTCAAGCGGATCGGCGATCCCTTCTTCCAGGCCGGCAAGACCTATCAGCGCCGTCACGAAGGGACGGGTCTCGGGCTTTCCATCGTCAAGAGCCTGGTGGCCTTGCATGCCGGCGAGTTGACGGTGCAGAGCAAGGTCGACGAGGGAACCACGGTTGTGGTGGCGTTGCCGCTTGTCTTCGAGAAGCCGCAAGCGGCTTGCAACATCACCATGCTGACGCCGGCCTCGCGGCCAGCGCTGGAGGACCAGATAGTTCAGGTGAAGAAAAGTGCCTAGGAAGAAAAGTGGCGACGACGAGACGCCGCGCCGCCGTCGTGGCGCTGCCGCGGTCGCGGCCGAGCCCGAGCGCAGCCTTTGGCTGCGGATTCTGCTCTACAGTCCGAAGGACATGGTCGCGGGGCTGATTGCCTTTGCCGCCTGCAGCGCCATCATCACCAATGCGCTGTTCCTGCAAAGCGGACCGCATCCCGCGCCGATGTTCGGTTCCGTCGCGCCGCCGCCTTCCGCTTTCGCCGTCAATCCGATGCCGCGCCCGCGTCCCGCGGAGGCCGATGCGCTTCCGCAGGATTCGAAGGCGGCCGAGCCGAAGCTTGGCGAATCCAGGCTGTTCGATCCGAAGCCTGAGCCGAGAGCTGTCGAATCGAGAGCCGCCGAACCAAAAGTCGTCGAACCGCAACCGGTCGAATCAAGGCCGGTCGAACGGCGATCCGCCGACCAGAGGCCCAGTGATCCCTTGGCCAATCTGGTGAAGGCGACGACCCAGGCGTCGCCGCCGGCCACAAATGTCCTGCGGCCACCGGCGCCGATTCCGGGCCCCATCACCGGCGCCCGCCGCGTCGCGGCCGTGCAGCGTGTGCTCACCGAATATGGCTACGGGCAGTTGAAGCCGACCGGTACCGTTGGGCCAGACACCAGAGTAGCGATCGAAAAGTTCGAGCGCGAGCGCAGACTGCCGGTGACCGGGCAGGTATCGGAGCGCTTGGTGCGCGAGCTGGCCGCCGTCACGGGCCATGCGGTCGAGTAGTTGATTGCGCCTCCAGACTGGAGCGCGATGAGATCAGGTTGAATCGTGATCACGTCTCTCAAATTTTGTTTGAGCGTGATCCTTTCGGAGGTCCGCTGCACACTTTTCCGGGGCATGCTCTAAAGCGCGATGGGATTAGGTCGAATCGCCATCGCGCTTTAGATTCTTGTCTGATCATGATCTTTTCGGAAAACCGCTTCACACTTTTCCGGATCATGCTCTAGCTTCCGCTGCAGCGCTCGCCTATCGTCCGGCCCATGCGATTGAAGACCAGTATTTGGGTGGCGGCCTATTTGCGCCGCTGCCAGAGCGCGGGCGTGTTCGGCGCGGTGCGACGGCGCGGGGCTGAAGAGGCCGGCGCCGTGTTCGTCAAGGTTGCCACGCTCGACGGCAACGCCATGCTGTATGTGCCGGCGCCGCAGGCCGTCTATGACGACAGCCGGCCGATCGAACGCTTCTTCGTTCCGGTCGCGGCGGCGCCGCTCCAGGAGCGCGCCGTGGAGGACCGCCTGATCAAGGAGGTCCGCTTCGATCCGGACGCATGGATTGTCGAGACCGAAGACAAGGCCGGCCGGCACTTCCTCGATCTCGCGCCGGCGTGATCAGCAACTTTATGAATCGTCGGTGCCGGTGCGCACGATCCTGCCAGAGCCGGGCTGCGCGACCGGGTTTGTCGTCGGCGCGGCGAAGCGTGCGCGCTGGCGTTCGTCATCATAGAGGCTCGGGCGGAATTTCGCGCGGCTGCTTGCCGCCGTCGCGCCGCGCCAGGCCGCGAGCATGATCAGCGCCGATCGTTCGTTCAGATGCTCGTAGAGCCGCGACAGGCGGAACACCCAATGCACGGAGCTGCCGAACGCCGGCTTGAGGAACAACAGCACGCGTTGAAACACCGGGCCTGGCATCGTGAGCGCTCGCATCGCGGTCGCCAGCGGCTCGCCGCTTGCGTCATCGGCAATCTGTGAAGCAATCCGCGCCGGCAGCATCAGGCTCTCGCCGAGCTCCAGCGTGAAACTTTCGAGGTCGGCGGCAAAAGCTGCCATCTCCAGGGTTTCGATGGCGCGTTTGGCGTGCGCCTCCGGAAGGCGTGACGCGGCCTTCAGGGGCGTGCCGGCGAGGCTATGCAAAATCGAGATGCGCTCGCTGCCGCTCGCGTGAAAAAACATCTCGCAGAGCTCGGCCGCGTCCTTCGGCTGCATAGACAGGCTGCGCATTTGCCCCTCCGCCGGATCTGGCGAGGAGGGGAGCTGGGCGACGAGCGAAATGGATTCGTCGGAGTGAGCGGACTTGACGCCGAGCTTGCGCAGGACTTCCGGCGGCGTGCCCGGATAGGCCTCGAGCCGCGCACGCACGGCGGTGCGCGTGCCGTCGTCGACTTCATCGATCAGGCGCGAGGTCAGTTCGACAAATTGGCGCGCTTCATCGGAGGAGTGGGCGCTGGTCTGAACATAGAGATCAGTCAGCACGCGCAGCAGAGTAGGCCTGATATCGACGCCCTCGCGACGGGAGAGCGTCATCAACCCGTCGAAGCCCTGAAAAAGCGGAGGTCTGGTCATGGCGGCTGTACGCGAAACTGTATCAACTTCGTGCAAAGCCTAAGCAGCTTGCTTTAACAGCTCGTTAAGATTAACCCACTTTTGGCATTTTTAACGATCTGAAATCACTAAGAAATTTTGGTCGCGTGGTCCCGTGGTCCCGGCGTGGTCCTGAGTTTGTTTACGCCCTGTTCTGGGAGCGGTAGCTGGTCCTGGTCTTCATCGTCCGGCGAAAGGCTTCTATCTGGTCGCGGTCATAAGCCTCAGTCTGCTTTGGTGTGGCATGGCCGGCGATTTTGCGCCGGTCATCCTTGCTGACGCCCGCTTTGCCGCCCTCGGTGACACCGCCGGCGCGCAGATCGCGGCACCACATACCCTTTGGGATGCCGGCCGCGTTGAAATCTGCTTTCCAGCCTCCACGGAAGGTTTGATAGACGTAAGGCAGGCCGGTCCCCTCGTGAATGATGAGGGGACCTTTGCGCTCCGCCTTTGGGATCAGCTTCAGCTCCTCCATGACCATGGGACAAACCGAGAGATCGAAGGTCACCTCGACCCCCGTGCTGTTTTCGGTCTTGGTCGGCTTGATCGTCATCAACATGTTATCGTCGATTGAGGCCCAGGTCGGCCCGATCCACTTCTTGCCGTACGCCACAACCGCGCTCGACTTCTTATAGGACAGCGGCATCCATTGCCCCAAGAAGTCAAAGGCCCGACCGGTCGTCTCGAACACAAGCGCATAGAGAAGGGCACGCCTCGGTTTGCCGGCCGCATGTGCGGCTTTCCGCGCTGCCTCAATCTGTGCGGCCGTAGGCGCAAAGGTGCGAGAGCGAAGGGCGGGAAACTCGATCGTTTCCAGCACTTCCTGGAAGGCCTTGCAGCCGGGCACGCGGCAGCCGACACCAAATGTGATTGCCGCCTTCAGGACCGCAAGTACCATCCTCGCGCGAGGGAGGCGATCGCGGCCATCGGGGTCAAATCGCCATTCCTTGAACCAGCGCTTGACCGCGCGGCGGTCCTGCAGGTCGATGCGAAGGTCGCCTATGTGACTGATCAGCCTGCGGATGTAGACGCCATAAGTCTCCCGCACACCGGGCTTGATATCCGTGTTGTAGGGGCTCTCGGGGTCAGCTTCGTATAATAGGATGACGGCCTTGAAGGTGCCGTCAACAATGAGCTTTGGTCCCCGCTGTCCCCACATCCACAGCAGCATTTCTGATTGCAAACGCCGCGCGCGATCAATTAGCAGGGCAGGGCGGTCGGCGAGAATCGATAGGTTGGCCGACTTAACGGGATAGCCGGCCTCAATGGCTTTGGGGTCAGCGAACCAATACGGGACCGGAGGCCCGTGTCTCCGCTTTCTCCACTTAAGGCCCGGACTTGCCGGGCGGTCTTCGTCGGTCATGGAATGTTCCCTCTACTCCGTTCGGGGCGAGTGGGACTACGGTCGATAGGCCACATTGAGCGTCGAGAAATGCTTTCACCGCCGGAACGTATCGACCGCCCCACACGGGATTTATCTTTGGCATTCCCTCGCGCTCGAGCAACTGGGCAATGGCAGAAAACTCTCGCTTGCGGTCCGGGCCTAGCACAGCTTCCCCAATATTCTCGTCGGTTGTGAAAAGAGGGAGCATGTCCCAAGTGAGGGGCATCCGACGCATAATCTGACAGTCCCTCAGTGCTCGACAGCTGGCATGCGATGTCGAACGGCGCGACGGTGTTCCGAAATTTGTGAGCAGCGGTTGCCCTGCACCTCACACGTAAACCAGCTCATCACATCGAACATAAGAATCCCAGCACCGCTGATAGTGACACCGAAGCGCCCCCCGACACTTTTTTCTTATTCTGATTGTCGGCATCCGATTGGTGACCGCAGTGTGCAGGAATGCGCCGGAAAAGAACAATGCGTAGTTCATTCAATCACAATGCTTGCTCGTAACTCTACTGAAGGCACAAAAGGCTTCGACTATTATAGGGCAGCTGAAAGGGCCGAGGATCATTGTGACCCATCGATATCCGAGAAAGACGAGATCATCATTTTTCGTTGAACTGCCTCGTCTCTAATCAACAGTTCCGCTGACGTGCGCCTTCCTAGGCAGATGCTTTTGGCGATCCGAAGAAGCAGTTTTGGTCGCAGCAGTTCAAGCGGCGGCAGAAAGATATCGCCGGCGGGGCGCGGGCGGCCGATCGCAAAGCGAAGGGCTATTCCGATCATGATCGCCGCCCTATACCCGGCGAACACACGCGACAGGCTGCTCGTGACGTGCGCCAGAACTTTCGGCGACTTTGCAAGCAGGATTGCCGACTAGACGACCTCGGTCGGCGGCGGCACGTTGCGGAAAACTGGCGATGCCGACATTCACGTGCAGCACGGAAGCGAGCTGCGAGAGCGGAATGCAGGCTGCGATCGAAAAACCGCGTACCAGCCAACGCAGCGGTGAACCGATCCTTGCCGAGTTTCGAGACCATTACCTGATCGCTATGACTGCATCGCGTGCGCCGGCGTAGTCAAGTACTCGTCCACCATGATGTTTCGACCACTTCTCGGTGCGATCCTTGAGCAGGATCGCGCTGAGTTCTCCGTCTGGTGAGCGCACGAACCAGGCCTGGCGTGCGAAAAGTTTGATGCCGCTCTCACGATCCTGGACATAGACCACGCGGATCCTCTTACCGCTCTTCTCCGCCGCCGCCCTCAAGACATTCTCGGCGTAGTGATGAACCCGCGGCTCGTCCTTGATCCAGATCTGCGCCACCCAGCTGACGTCTGTGATATCGGCTCCCGTTGTCGCGTCTTTTGCCTTGACCGACAGGCTGGCCATAGTCTTTCAGCTGTGTCTCATAGTCGCAGCCGGATTGCGCAAACGCGCCGTGGATGAATTGGTCGGTCACGAACTGGTCGACATCAAGATCACTACCGGTACGCTTCAGGTGCTTTTATGTCTTACAACCGCGATGAGAACTCGCCTGTCGACCTTTGCGCGATGGCGTGAGTTGCTCGGCAGCAAACGTCTGATCAAAGTCTGTTCTCGCTCCTGAAAGCAAAGCGCATTCATCTCAGCATGAATGAGCCGAATTCATCACGGCTCTCGGCGTGCGGGATTCAGAAATACAAAAACTGACGAGGCCGCCGGTCTTGGAGAATCTGGCAGCAACTCAGAGCCGCGGTGCCCTCGCGACGATCTTGTTCGCGCTGGAACAAGGCCACAAGTGCTTGCCACTGCCAGATACGCCTTGGGTAATCAATGGGCGGCGGTGTCTCGCGCATAGGCCCTTAAAGCGGCGGTAGATCACCAAGCTGCGAGGATTTGCTGCCCGAGACGGGTACGAAAGCCAACCAGGCTCAACGCGACGGCGATGGGGGCTTGAAGCCTACGTAGCGTCAAGCTGTACAGTCTGAATCATACATCCGGCCATCGCTCTGAAGCTTCATGACCTCAAGGAGAGTCGTCAATGGCCTAACAGCTCAGGTGCGTTGGAGCAGTGCCTGTGCAGGCATAGCCCAGTTGGATAGCGAATGTGAGGATAGTGAACTGAAGAACTGAAGAACTGAAGGCGGAGCAGGGTTTGCAGTACAAGTATCGAATCCGGGCGCCTTCCAACAGCAATGGGACGGTCCAATTCCGATCGCGATGTCTGCCGCATGCGACCATGCCCAGGAGGCCGCAAGGCTGTGGCTTGGATCGGGAAAGTATTTGGCTTGTGTTTTTCCTGGCTCGTTTTGATGTTGGCGAGCGGTCACTGTTACTGGAGGGCGGGGCGCTCTTCTGCAGCAGCCAGGCTGCGCAGGTGTCAGTAATGCACGAATTCGGAGCGGCGCGTGATAACGGTCCCTTTTGTTCAATTTGGCCGATCTTCGCCGGTTTTTTGAAGCCGGAGTCTGTGTGGTCGGTGCACCGGAGCGTGGCTCCGTGGCAGCTATGAAGAGTCATCTCATCTAGCAGGCTGTTGAAAAAGGCGCTCGCCGCCGACCGGCGACCGTGATTCATTGGCTCCGATGAGATTCGGAGATGGTGCGTGCGCGGCGGCGACAATCGAACGGGCGAACTGTTCAGCTACGTCGACCTGGAGGCGCGGGTGCGGCGTAATCATCCGCTGCGAGCGATCCGGACGATTGTGAACGAAGGCCTGTCGGCGCTGGAGCGAGAGTTTGCCGCGCTCTATTCGCCAATTGGGCGGCCGTCGATCCCGCCGGAGAAGCTGCTGCGGGCGATGCTGTTGCAGGCGTTTTATTCGATCCGCTCGGAGCGGCTTCTGATGGAGCGACTGGAATACGACCTGCTGTTCCGCTGGTCCGTCGGATCGGCGTTGACGACGCAGCCTGGGACCATTCGGTGTTCTCGAAGAACCGCGACCGGCTGCTGGAAGGCGACATCGCGGCCAAGTTCCTGGCGGCGGTGCTGGCGCAGCCCAAGGTGAAGAGGCTTCTGTCGAGCGATCACTTCTCGGTCGACGGTACGCTGATCGAGGCCTGGGCCTCGATGAAGAGCGTCAAGCCGAAGGACAGCTCCGGCGAGCCGCCAGCGCCAGGCGGCGGGCGCAATGCCGAAGCGGACTTCCATGGCCAGAAACGCTCGAATGACACCCATGCTTCAACCACCGATCCGGACGCCAGGCTCTACCGCAAGGGCAAAGGCAAGGAGACGAAGCTGTGCTTCATCGGGCACGGGCTGATGGAGAACCGCCACGGCCTGCTGGTCGACGCCTGCCTGACGCAGGCCGGCGGGCATGCCGAACGGGTGGCCGCGCTGCACATGATCGAGCCTCGTGCCGATCGACCGACAGCGATCACGCTTGGCGCCGACAAAGCCTACGATGCAGAAGACTTCGTCAACGAACTGCGCTCGATGAACGTGACGCCGCATGTTGCACAGAACACCAGCGGCCGTAGTTCTGCGATTGACGGACGAACGACCCGGCACGGCGGCTATGCCATCAGTCAGCGCATCCGCAAGCGCATCGAGGAGGCATTCGGCTGGATCAAGACGGTCGCCGGGCAAGAGAAGACCAGCTTCCGTGGCCGTGATCGCGTCGCATGGGCCTTTACCTTCGCTGCCGCCGCCTACAATCTGGTGCGGCTGCCCAAGCTGATTGCGGAGACTGGCTGATGGCCAAGGTGCCCGGTTTCGCCAAGGCCTTTGTCGGCCGCTGGCGCATCGTCGAGATGGACGTCTGGGACAGCGAGTTCCTCGATCTTGCCGAAGAGGCGCATCTCACCTTCCAGGGCAAGTCCGATGGCGAAATCGCCTTTGGGGCTCTCAAGGGCTTCCTGGACGTGCGCTACGGCGCCCGCGACGGATCGGCCTGCGCCGAGTTCTCATGGGAAGGGCACGACGAGAATGATCCGTCCTGCGGTCGCGGATGGGCTATGATCGGCACTGCGGGCAGGCTCGTCGGCCACTTCTACATCCACAATGGCGACGATTCAGCCTTCGTTTGCGAACGCGGCTGAGTTCTTCAACAGCCTGCTAGGGAGAGTGATGTGGACTATAACGATCCGAACTATTGGACGCGCTGGTACGCCGAGCAGCGGGAGCTGCAGCGTGCACGGCAAGAGGCCGATGCCGAGCCTGCGGATCAAGCTCGCTTTGAGCAGCAATTGGGTGAGCTGCAGCTCCGCTCTCCTGAGGAGAGTTCGCCTGAAGCTAGTTCCCCCGACACTCCAGCCGCACCGTCGCGTGAAAATATCCAGCGGACGGACGTTGGTGGTTCGATGCGGATGCCGCCCAGGGCCAGCCTCCGGGACAATTCGTTCAGCAGCACGCGTTACAGTGTCGATGTTCCGTACGATCATCTTGGCTCGGCTGCAAATGACTACCGGTCTGACTTGCGGGACAGGCCATTCAGCAGCATGCGCTACACGGCGGCGGCGCAAGTGCAACCTGAGGCCCGTACGAAGGGCAGCAAGTCTCGTGGACTGTTCTCTCGGGTCAAATCAGGGCTCGGCAAGGTCTTTGGAGGAAGTCGCCGGGAAAAGTCGTCCGGCGGCTCGTCCTCCGACGCGGTCTATTCAGAGCTTCGCATGGACTTTGCCAAGCGTAGTCGCCCGTCCGAAGCGGACCTGGAGCTGATTGAACAGTTCAAGACCGCATTGGGTAGCGCGAACCGTAAGACGAAGACGATCGAGAACTATGTGACCGCTCTTCGAATGTTCAGCGAGTTCCTCCGACCCAAAGGCATCACTTTGAAAGACCTGCTTGGCAATGAAAGACCTGCTTGGCAATGCTGATCTGCTGATAGCCCATAAAGATGAATTTATGAAGGTAGCGAGCGCCAACAGCAGAAACTATGTCGGTGGAGCATTGGAAACACTCCGGAATTTCCAGGCTGGAAATCCCATTTCAGCCCCAGCTTGGGTGGACGCGCAAGAGCAACCGATGCATCCCTCGGACGAGCGGATGATCCGCCAGTTCGTGGAAAACGTCAAAGAGTACAGAGTTGCTCCCGATGGTACCAGAGGCCGCGGGACCGGAAGGGTTCCCGCTGCCACGATCAAGTCCAACGTGCAGGCGCTCAACGCCTTTGCTCGTTGGCTCCGAGCGCAGGATAAGGGGCCAATGGCTCTTCGGGCGTTCAATGAGCCAAGATCGCTCGCCGCCGACATCGACGCGTACGTCGAAGCTGGCGGCGATGATCGTGACCGCCTCAGCGCGGCACTGTCTCATCTCCGCAGGATCGGGGCTGACGGGCTCCAAGCTGTCGGTGCCGGGGCCCGCCTGATGGGGCGCGAAACATTATCGGCTCATCCGGAGGACGTCTCCACCATCGACGACTTTCTGACCGACGCTCTGTCCAAGCTTGGATCCGACGCGACCAGCAACGAGAAAGCCGCCGTTTCGACGATGGCCTCCACACTGCGCTCTTTTAGTGATTGGCTCCAGAGGGAGGGCAGGCCGAGCATCATGGACCGAATTGACGGGACTGCTGAGCAGCAGTCGTCATTGAACGCAGATTATGCGGCGTACAAAAAAGCCACAAAGCGGACACCTTCACTTGATCGACTTCGACAATACCTTGGTCTTGAGCCCCAACAAGGATTTCGCCCTTACGACGACGACGCCAGCCTCATCGAGGGGCTCGCCAACGAAGAGCTGAGCAAGCTCGACCCGAGTTCCCAGCACAGGAGAAAAACTATTCAAGGTACTGCTTCGGCGCAACGCAAGTTCAGTGATTGGCTCCGCGCAGAGGGTAAGGAGAGCATCGCGAGCCGAATCAACGGCAATAATGAGCAGCAACGCTCGCTGGACGCAGACTACCGGGCTTTCAGCCAAGCCAAAGGGAAATCTGGCGTGACACTCAAGAAGCTCAGGCAGTATGTGCAACTCGTCGAGGCAAACAGAGCTCTGGGTGTACCCTTTCCTCCGCAAAGGGCGGGCTCGGACACAGCCTCCACCCCGACCTGGGTGCGAAATTTGCCGACGCCGCCGTCCGAAAGTGAGTCGCCGCCGATGGTAGGCTCGTTTGGGCAGGCCGACTTGCAGGAGCCGGCTGGCTCGAGCTCAAGCTGGTCCGTGCAACTGCCGTCCTACTTCGACTTCCCAACGCCGCAGGGCGAGCCGGCTCGTTCCTCAGACATCTATCGCGGTCTCGATTCTTTCGTTGATCTGTCGTCCACCCCCCAGGAGATGCGTGACGACGCCCAGTCAGGGCCGGTGCTCAGCCCTGCCGGCGGGCCCTCGTTCTTCATGGGGCCATCAGGCATGCCTCAAGAGCTCGAGGATATCGGATATCTCGTCGGCAAGGATTGGCAGCATGGCTCACAGCCGGTGCCGGATTTCCTGCTCGATGTACTGGACAATAAAATGCTGTTGCCGTTCGCGAATGGCCCCCCAGCCGGTCTCCATCAACGGTGAGACCTACTCCATCACATTGGGGGCGCGAGGACGTCGCGGTGCGCAATTCATCCATCATCCTCGCCCGTCCCCGGTCCCGGGTGCTCAGATCGGCTCTTCGGTTACCGGTGCATCTTCCGGCGACCGCCGCGGACGGGTGCTGGGAGCCAGGGAATGGCTGGGTGACGTGCATATCCAGCGGGACTACGAGCTGCTGTCGCAGGAGTTGTGGGCGAGCAATCCAAACCTCGCCGCCCGGACCCGGTTTGCAGATCCCCTCCAGGCCTTTCGAGTGGGCCAGGGTACCACTGCTGAGTCGCTTAGCGCATTCCATCAAATTGTCGATGATCCGAATGGCAACGATACAGCCGACTTCCTTTTCTTGCCGGTGAACGATGCCAGCGCCACGGATCTCAATCACCGCGGCTCACATTGGTCGCTGCTGCTGGTGGACCGCCGTGATCGCAACAACCAGGTTGCTTACCACTACGACTCCGCCCCAGGACACAATGACAGACCTGCAGCAACGCTCGCAGAGCGAGTAGGAGCCAATCTGCAAGACGCGCTCATACGCGAGCAGAGCAACACTTATGATTGCGGCGTCTTTGTCGTGGACGGCACCCGGGAGCTGGTTAGGCGAATGGCGGAAGGATCGCACCCAGACCCCCTGAACCTCAGCGACCTCCGCGCCAATCGGCGGGCACTGCAGAATCGACCGAGGGGCTGATACCGGCTTCAACTGAACAGCGCGCACAGCTGCTTGAACTGCGACTTCTCGCCAATTGAAGGTCCGCAATCGGCGGGTTCGCAGAACATGATGGTGTCACACAATGAGGAGCGGAGGCTGGAGCTAAGGCCTGTTTTCGCCGACGGCGAAGGAGCCCGACGGCGATTGCGCGGCCAGCGTTCAGACCGCCGCAGCCGTCATCAACTGTGCACCGCATTGCCGACCGGCAGCGCGAGGAACGCGGATCGAGGCGCTCAAGCGCAACGGCTTCAGGGTGATGATGGTCGAGGACGGCATGAACCTCGCGGCGGCGCCTGTCTCGGTGTCGCCGATCTCAGCGGCGCGGCCGCCCGACCGCGTCTTGCTCGGCAACCGCTTGCGCCCGTGTAGCCGCGATAGACTTTTCGCGCAAGGCACGCCGCCTGGTGCGGCAGAAGTTGCGATCGGCTACAACGCACCTGCGGTGCCGATCGCAATTTTTGCGTTCGTCGCCGCGCTGATCGCGGCGGCCAGATACCGGGCGCGTACTCCTGTTCATGCTGAACGCGCTACGCGTGGCGCCGACGATCATGCGCGATCGGTGCGCATCGAGCGCGAAACGGCAGCGGCGCGGAGCCTGAGTTTGGGAGAGTTCTGATGGAAGTGCTCCTTGGCGTTGTCCCGCTTGCGCTCGCTCAGGGTTTGCAAGGATTGCTGCCGTCATTTGGTGCTGAGGCACGATCAATTCGAAGACCTCGACTGTGCCACTTGGCGCAATGACCGATGACGAGCTAGCCTCCAAATCTTCCGGCGGCACAGGTGAACTGCAGGCGTAAGTAGGACGCGTCCTGGCGAAAGCCGACTGCTGCACCATGGCCCCAAGGAGGGGTTCCTGCGAAGGTCCGGCAGCCATAGGACCGGATGGTTAGAGCGAAGATCGTATGTTCTTCTTCGAGGCGACTTGCCCTCGATGTTTGCCGATAGGTGCCTGGATGGGCCGGGCAGGGCTTCTGTGCAACGAGGACGACCCAGAGGCGCAATGGCGTTGCCTATGTGGCTTCGCTAGTAAACAACGGTCAATTCGCGTGGCTCCTAGTCCTGGTAGGGGACCTTCGATCTTCTTTTCCAATATTCTCCGCCCGACCATCGCAACTACTGCCGAGCGGCAGTGCGGAACGACAAGACATTCAGAGATCGTGAGAGCTCTCCAGAAACTTAATTCGACCAGCGTTGAATTAAGGCGAATCAAGGTCGGCCCGTCCCCTTGTTCGAAAACAGCGCTCGGGCGAGCCGGCAGCTTTGGAGCCTAAAGATGCAGGAGACGATTATGGGAGCCCTGTTACCAGAGCGCGTATGCGACGGTGATTGTGATCTCCCCCTAAGCCATCTGGATGTGAGCGAGCCCAAGCGGTTTCAGAATGATACGATTTGGCCGTGCTTCGAGCGGTTGCGAAGAGAAGATCCCGTCCACTACTGTAAAGATAGCCCTTACGGTCCTTATTGGTCCATAACAAAGTACCACGACATCATGAAAGTGAACGCGAATCACAGGGCGTTCTCCTCAGAGCGTGGCATCACGATCGTCGATACGCCGGAGGAGTATTGGACTCCGAGCTTCATAAAAATGGGAGGTGCTAAGCATGAGGAGCAGCGCAACACAATTAGCCCGATAGTGGCACCCGAAAATCTGAAACAGCTTGAGGGCTTGATCCGCCTGCGCGTCAACAAGATCCTGGACAGTTTGCCGTGCAACGACACGTTTGACTGGGTCGACAAGGTGTCGATTGAGTTGACCACGCAAATGCTGGCAACCTTATTCGATTTTCCCTTTGAAGATCGGCGACTGCTGACGTACTGGTCCGAGGTGGCCGCGCTGACTCCGAAAACAGGCCATGTGATCGACAATTGGGAAAAACGAAGAGCCGTCCTTTCCGAGTGCTCGGAGTATTTCAAACGGCTTTGGAACGAGCGGGTAAATGCCGAGCCGCGGGTGGACCTGATTTCAATGATGGCGCATTCACCGGCTACGCGAAATATGCAGCCGCGTGAGTTTCTAGGAAACCTCATGCTGTTGATCGTTGGCGGGAACGACACCACGCGCAATTCGATTAGCGGAGGTGTCTTGTTCATGAACCAGAATCCCTCCGAGCTGCGAAAGTTGCGCGATGATCCTAGGCTCGTGCCGAGTGCGGTGTCCGAGATCATACGCTACCAGACGCCCATTGCGCACATGCGCCGCACTGCCACAACCGACATCATGATAGGTGAGAAGCAGATCAGGCGGGGCGATAAGGTCGTCATGTGGTACATCTCTGGTAACCGGGACGATGAGGCTATCGACCAGGCCAACAGCTTCATCATTGATCGCAAGAACGCGCGGCAACATCTCTCGTTCGGATTCGGCATCCATCGCTGCGTCGGGAGGCGCCTTGCGGAGCTGCAGCTTAAGATCCTTTGGGAGGAGATGCTGAATCGGCGCCTCAACGTCCGGGTTGTTGGCGAGCCGGAGCGGGTCGAATCGAACTTTGTTCATGGCATCGCTGCGCTCCCGGTGCAGATTGCAGCTTAATGTCGCGGGTACTCATTTGTGAGCGGCTGATCGAAGGTGCTGCTTTGCGGACGTGAGCTTGTCGGAACTGTCGACAAGCGGGAGAGGGTCCTACCGACATAGCGCCGGTGCGTATTTGTTTGGTCAACGAAAGAAGGCAGCAACCGCGATGTTCCGGCAAGAACGCCCCAACTACGGGTTTTCGACTTCATAGGTGGTTCGAGAGATTCCGCCGTCAAATTGGCCGGTTCGAGAGTCCGTCATCACCTCGTACATCCGAGCTGTTCCTTGCTTTCTTGACCGGGCGAGCATTTTCCTGCGCCTTGGGCCTGTAAGGGTTCGATCGGCTCGCGGCGCGGTAGTCATCCAGATTCCCACCCAGAAACAAAACCTCCGTCTCCTGGGTCGGTATTCTCTTCCCCAATCTAGCAACTCCTTGTCTTCGGGGTCACGCCCGCGCTCAAGGATTTCCTCGATCTTTTTGGTGCGCCAAGCAGTAACATTCGGTACCATGTGGGTGTGCAGCTGCTCAGCGCTCGTCGCAATTGCCCTCGCGCCGTGCCTGAGAAATATGGGGCTTAGCGTCCAACGTAAATCACGTAGGTAGGACGCATGCTTGATCGCACTCACCTCGCCTTCGAGGCGAGGTTTGCAATCCGCACGGTCGTTCTGAAACCGGCGCACCGACAGATAGGACGAGTCCAGCACGTCATTGAAAATGCGGACGGCGGAAGATCCGGGTGGCCTTGGCCCGTTTTTTGGGCCTGCTCGGCTAGCTCGATCTCGTTTTTCAGCGCCTCATCGTTCGCCAGCCAGCCGTGCAGCAAGTTCCGCGCGCGCCCGTACAAAAGATGATGCTGAACGGCGCTCGCTTTCGCGGGATAGCGCGGGGTCTTAGATTGCCGCTGGTTGTGGTGGGGGCGGACCAGATCCCGGGATCAGTCAAAGCAAGAGCTGAATCTGACGTTTGGTGGAGCGGTCGCAAGCTCACCTGTTGCTCAAACTTCGCCTGATCCGCCGAGAGCTGCTCTGGGATTCCTTTGATTGATATCCATTCCTCATCCCAACGACTGTAGCCTGAGGTCTCGTTGACTATTCCAGGGGCGGCGTTCGACAAGCTGACGAGCGAAGAAGGAATGAAGCGCTGTCGGAAGCCGCAAAAAGATGATTACGTTCCTCTCTAAAGATATACTGGAGCATGTTGGTGAGGGACCGTTGGAATTTCCACGCTGGTGTGCCTGCTAGCACAACGGGCGTTCGAGATATTGGTCTAGGACGGCAGCAACCCCGCGAATAATGAATCGGTGCTCATCTCTCACGCGGATGACGCCCTCTTTGACGTCCACTATCTCGTCCTCGGCGAGCATTAACAAGCGCTCGGCCGAATCGAGAAAAGCAATCGGATCAAACCCGTGACGGGCACAGATCCTCGGGACGTCAGCCTCCAAATCGCACATCAGCCGCTCGATAATTTCGGCTCGCATGCGGTCTTCGTTGCTGAGACGATGGCCCTTTGACGTTGCCAGATGGCCGGCTCTGATTTTCCGGCTGTAGGAACCCGTTGCAATTTCGTTCTGGACGTAGCCCTCGCCGAGGCGGCCGATGGCCGACGGGCCCAAACCGATCAGGGTTTTACAAGTGTCCGCCGAGTAACCCAAGGAATTACGCCGCAGACGACCGGCTTCTTGCGCCAGCGCGAGCTGGTCGTCCGGTAAAGCGAAATGATCGAGCCCGATTTTGCGATAGCCGGCCGCGACCAGAGTGTCGGCCATCGCCGCGGCCTGTTCGGCACGGGCAGCGACGTCGGGTAGCGCCGCTTCGTCGATTAGGCGCTGATTTTTCGCCCAGAGAGGAACATGGGCGTAACCGAAAACCGCAAGACGGCCGGGGCGCATCGCCACTGCCCTGGCCGCACTCCCAACGCAGGATTGCACCGTCTGATTTGGTAGACCAAACATGAGGTCGAAATTAATATTGGCTATTCCCCGGTGCCGCAGAATTTCGACAGCCGCGGCGATCTGCTTCTCACTCTGGACCCGGTTTATGGCTCTTTGGACAGTGCGGTCGAAAGTTTGAACTCCGACGCTCGCGCGATTGACGCCGGCTGTTGTCAAAGCGTCGGCCATCTCGACGGTGAACGTGCGCGGGTCGATTTCGATCGCGACGGTAGCCGCTTTCCCGAATGCGAACTGGCGTCGCAGGAGTTCCATCAGATCCGTGAACTCGGCGGGCTTCATAAGGGTCGGCGTTCCGCCCCCGAAATGTACGTCATTGACAAAAAGTCCTTCGGGCGCTAGCTCCGCGACCAAACGGATCTCCTCACGCAGCACGGCCAGAAAATTTAGAATTGGCGCATCCCGGCGCGTCATAGTCCTCGGGAAGCCGCAATACGTACAGATGGACTGGCAGAAGGGAACGTGGAAATAGAGCGATACCGGCTCGTCAGGTGCCAGATGCCCCAGCCATTTCTCACAAGCCGTGGCTCCGATCGCGGCGGAGAAATGGGATACGGCTGGATAGATAGTGTACCAAGGTAGGCGGGCATCGTAGTACTTTTTCAGGAGTGAGGTCCGCAACGGTCGTATCCCATGCTTATTTCCCCCACCTTGAGCGCTGTGTCCCCCTGCGTCGTTGCGCTAAGTCAATCGGTCCGCTTCACGTGCCCATATGCGATCCGCTGACTGCATCAATGACTCATGGCTCATTGACGAACAGGCGAGGGGCTCTGGACCAGACAGTTTGCCATTTGTGAAATCGATTGTTTGGATCGAAACTATTTACTCTATGGAAAGGACTGCCCCCTCGTCCGGTGCTCAGGTCCCGTTGCCCGATCCAGCTGTTCGCGCATCGCCGCTAAATTCAACGTCCGCACGGTTCACCTCGCGATCCTTAAACGGAAAGACCGAGTATTCACCAGACAAATGAGATTAGAGACGTGCGTTCGCGACAAGAGTCGCGTATGCACGCGGTCCTTAGCATAGTCTCCAGGATTCAAATCTCGATGGACGATATTCGCTATGAGCCTCGGCGGGTTGCGGATCAAACGCGGGTTCTATGAGCCGTTCTAAAAGAATACGATTCGCTAGCAGAGCGACGAAACGAAAACCTCCGCCATCGCGTAATGCGATCTCCTCTTCGTCTCCCCTGGGCATGATGGCTCTCCATTTGCTCGAACAGTGGAGAAAGTCGGGCCGTAAAGGGATCGTGTTTCTCGCCGAAGACGAGAATAGGGCCGAGCGGTTGGGAGCCGTCCTTCATGCTCTTGACCCGCTGTGCGATGTGCTGGTCTTTCCAAGATTGAATACTCTGCCGTTCGATCAGATGGAGCCATCACACGAAATCGCCGGCAGACGCAGCTCGGTCCTGAGGCGGCTCGCCAACCCTGAAAAGCCGGTCCTGCTCATCTCCACGGTCGAGGCCGTCATGGAGCGTCTACCAACGCCCGCGAGTTGGGCTCGCGCAGTCTTGCGCCTCAAGCGGGGCGCCAAGTTTTCTGAGCAGGAGCTCCAGGCCCGCCTCGATGCGCTGGGTTACGACCTTGATGACGAGGCAGTCTACCCGGGCGACGCCCTATTTCACGGAAACACATTCGAGATCTTTCCCGCTGGGGCACTCGGGCCGTTCAGAGTAGAGCATTCCGACCAGGTGATACGTCGGATCGTGGCATTCGACCCCTTACAACATCGCGACATTTGCGAAGCAAAGGAGCTTGTCGTCGATCCGATCTCGGAGCGGCTGAATTTGCGGAGTAAGCGCGGAAGACGCTCGACTCTGTTTGACTACTGTGGCCGCGCCAAGTGGATTGCGGATGCGCGGGTGTCTGCCCACGCTGATAACTGGTTGAGCACAATCGAGGAGGCCGGCGGCGGCACTGACAGAGAACGCGAATATATCGGCCGACGCGAATGGAAGCTGGCGACCAGGCATATGAGCGTTCTGTCTCAAACCTCGCGTTTTAGTGCTACGCCTGAATTTTCGAAGCTCGTATCACCGAAAAAAGCGCTGCGTGCATTCGTCAATGAGAAGCGGCGCGCCGGTTCGCGACTGGTTTTCGTTGCGGCCCAGGAGGATGATCTGCGCGCGATGGAGCGGATGAGCGGCATCAAGGCAGAGCGCTGTGCGAATTGGAGGGACGCGACGGCCGGACGTAAGCGTGAATCAGCGGTTCTGGCCGATTTCGATGCAGGTTTTCTCGTGCGGGGCCGAAAACCGCTGATCGTTGTGACTGCTTCCGATGTGCTCGGCAGCAGGGCTCATCATCCTCAGCCCATGGCAAGGGTCTGGAATGCCGCATTCAATCATCCAGACATACCAGAACTGGGCGCCGTGGTCGTTCATCTGCAGCGCGGGCTGGCTTTGCTGGGTGGACTGCAAATTGTGGCTACGGGGGACGTGTCGTCACGCGAAATGATCCGGCTTAAATTCGCTGGAGACGACGCTGTTCTCGTGCCGCCTGCCGATCTTGCCCTGATCTGGCCTTATGCATCGGAGCTCGGCCAGCTGGCCTTGGACAAAGCAGATGGAAGTACGTGGTGGGCTCGGCGCAGCCAGGTGGAACAGGAAATCCAAACCGCCGGCAAGCGGCTATCTAAGCACATCAGCCAGCGCCGTCGCCGGCGGGCTCCGAAATTTGTACCACCGGGTCCCGACTATGAGAGATTCGTCGCGCGCTTTCCGTATTTTGCTACGGTCGACCAAGCCAAAGCCATTCGGGAGGTGCTGGAAGATCTCGCGTCCGGCCATCCAATGGACAGGGTCATTTGTGGCGATGTGGGCTTCGGGAAGACTGAGGTGGCTTTGCGGGCGGCGGCCGCTGTGGTGCTGTCAGGTAAGCAGGTGGCGATCGCAGTCCCGACAACCGTCTTGGCAAGACAGCACCTTGCGACTTTCCGCAAACGTTTTTCTCCGTTCGGCATCGAGGTGGGTAGCCTGTCGCGCGCCGCTTCGGCCTCAGAGACAAGGGGAGCCAAGCAGGGGCTAAAGAGCGGAAGGTTGAAACTCGTGGTCGGAACACACGCGCTCGCGTCCAAGGACGTGAAGTTCGCGGACCTTGGGTTGATCATCATAGACGAGGAACACCACTTTGGAGCGGCAGAGAAGGCGAAACTTTCCGAACTCGCCAAAGGCATTCATACCCTTTGGATGAGCGCCACCCCGATTCCGCGGACACTTGCGACAGGTCTTGCGGGCTTCAGAGATCTGAGCGTCATTGCGTCTCCGCCAGTGCATCGGCTTCCCGTCGTCACCAAGATCGCGCCGCTGTCAGATGCTGCCATTGTCGCGGCATTGCTGCGCGAACAAAGGCGTCATGGGCAGAGCTTCTTGATCTGTCCGCGAATTCAGGATCTGGAGCCGATGCTGGCGCGAGTTCGATCCGCAGCACCCGATCTTCGTATCGTGTCTCTACACGGCAAGTTATCCGTCGACGAAATAGACGATCGCATGATGACCTTCGTTGAAGGCGCCGCGGACGTTCTGCTCGCAACCAACATCGTGGAGAGCGGACTTGATATCCCGCGGGCAAATACGATCGTGGTCTGTTGGCCCGAAAGGTTCGGTCTTGCGCAACTTCATCAACTCAGGGGGAGGGTGGGACGCAGCGGCATACGCGCATATGCATATTTGCTGACAGATTCGGACTCAGAGCGATCTCAGAAGCGGCTGGCAATTCTGGAGGAGTTTAGTAGACCCGGTGCCGGTTTTGCGATCAGTGCACGTGACTTAGACCTTAGGGGAGCGGGAGATCTGCTTTCGGAGCGGCAGTCGGGGCATGTACAGGTGTTCGGACCCGCACTCTACAGCCATCTTTTGAAATTGGCGACGGAGGGCAAGGAGAGAACAGCAGAGCTATGGGTACCCGAGCTGAATCTACCGGTCGTCGACATGCTGCCGGCGAGCTACGTGCAATCGGAGGCGGTCCGGCTGGAAATCTATGCCCGCGCGGCGAGGTGCCGAGACGATGACGAGTTGGATGAGCTAGAGGAGGAAACGCTGCGCCGGTTCGGAACGTTGCCCCCGCCAGCGCTCGATTTCTTTGCGGCAGCAAGGCTCAGGATCGATTGCAGGCGAAGAGGCATCATAAGACTGAATGTCGGGCCGGAGGCGGTAGCTGCGACATTCCTTCCGGGACGACTGCGAAGGTCAAAGGCGCGAGCACTGCAACGCGACGGCGATCGGGTTGTCTACATCAGCGCAAGGCGCGACGCACCCTTTGTACAGCTCGAAGAGTTCTTCGAGGCCTTGGACGAGTGACGGGCAGGTCGGCTAGGGGCATCAAGGCGACCTTGCGGCCGGCAACAAAGCAGGACAGTGAATTTGTGTCCTCGCGAGCTCGCTTTCTTCAGAACGGCCGGCGCTGGTGCCTGGACGTGCGACCCCGTCCAGGTCGCAAAACTCTATTGTCGAAGGAAGATACGGCGCGCGTCTAGAGGTTAGCATGCAAATTACCTAACCGCTCTAGCCCCTGCTCAATGAGAGATATTGGAAGATAGCTAAAACACAGGCGCACGTGACGGCCACTTCGTGGGCCATAGTTGCGACCACTTACAAGGTGCACGTCGTGCTCGCGGCTCGCAGCTTCAATAAACCTCTCGGGATCCGTACCGGCGGTAAGCCGTACCCAGAACGAGAAGCCCCCGCCTGGCACATTATATTCCGGCTCGCATATCCGGCTGCGTTGCAGTAATTTATGTACACTGTCTCGCTTCGCTCGGTAGTGCTCGCGCAAGCGTGATATGTGCGCGTCAAGAGCGCTCGATTGCAACAAGCCCAAAACGATATTGCTTAGAATCGGACTTGCGCCGCCGTCGCGTTTGAGGTGCGCAAGCCTATTGATGATGTCCGGCTCCGCAAGCACCCAGCCTACCCGCAGCCCCGGTCCGGCAACTTTTGAGATGCTATGGACATTGACCACGTTGTTGCCTGGCGCCAGCCAATGCACTGGACCGTTATAGGGCAACTCAGCGTATACAAGATCCTGCACCAACAGAGCGCCGCTGCGGGCTAGAAGTGCCGCCAATTTGGCCACGTAGTCGCACGACATCTGGCGTCCGGTTGGATTATGAAACGCTGGCATCGTGTAGAAAAGCTTCACCCGGGCACGGGTCTGCAGCATTGCCTCGACTTCGTTCAGATCCACTCCCTCTGCGCCCAGGCCTAGCTGGACCACGGTTGCACCCGCGATCGAAAACGTACGCAGTGCGCCCAAGTAGGAGGGATCCTCCGTCAGGACTACGTCACCGGGGTCAATCCAGCCATCCGCAAGCAACTGCAAAGCTTGTGAAGCACCAGCCGTAAGCATAACTTGGTTATGCCGCACACCGTACCTCAGTGCGAGCTTTGTACGAAGTTCGGGCAAACCCGCCACGTCCGTATACTGCCGCAGATCGGCGGGAGCGACACCTGTACCTCGGTCAAACGCCTCTGGCCACGGCAGTTCTGGAAACATCACCGGATCGGCGAGGCCGTGGCCGAAATTAATACCATGCTTCGCACTTGAGGAATTGAACGGTTCAAAGCCTTGAGCGACAGCGCTGCGTTTTGAGATGCGCGAATGCATGGCTTGTCATGCGGATCTTGATGATTGCCAAATCTGTTCTTTGCAAAAGCGCTTGTTGTACTCCGCGGCAAAGTTTGCGGGTATTGGCGTGCTGAAACGGGGAAAGTCGACCGGCGTCTTTGGCTGAGCTGCGACGCCTGATGTCTGGAGGGACGGCCGCCACGCAACGCCAAAGTAGTGCTGGCCGTAACCCATCGCTAGCTCGGGTAATACGGGATAGAGTAGGCTCAGGAACAACGAGATCTGCGCAGCATTCCATGTCCAACCGTCTGCATCTGCAAAGCCCGCCAGCTCGAAGTATCTGTCGATAATGTCAAGCCCATCCCAGAAACGCAGTGTGGTGACCGCATCGGCGTAATCTTCAGCGAAGCGGCGGAAATTCGGGGATAGTTCGGTGCTGTCTACTGTGCGAGCGTTTTCTGCGTAGCGGCGTAACGCATCTTCCCAGACCCGAATACGTGAGGCTGCCGAGACGAGCCCGTCGAGATCAAAATCGTTTGCGCCGGTTCCAAACGGCTTGGCCACTCGCGCCAGTGCGTAACGGAGTACGTTTGGGCCCACCTCGCGCGCCACTTCATCGGCCCAAAGAGCATGATCACGACTGGTGGAAAACTTTTCGCCTTCCAACTTGTAGAAATCCTGGACGGAGTGATTCTTGGGAATTGGGAAGCCGCGCGCGAGCAGAGCGCCGGCCACTCCTAGCGTGTAATAGAAGCGGTTATCTTGCCCCATGAAGAAAAGAAGCTCGGTGTTCTGGTCGTGTAACGTCGCGTTTACGTCCAGACCAACGCGGGCGCATTGCTCGCGAATTCCAGTCTCAAAGCACCAGAGGCCCTCAAACCATGTAAGCAGCGTTTGGCCGATCAGAGAGTCAGGCTCTTTCACCTCCACACCGTGCCTGAAATGGCGGGTCATCGGCAAGCCGCGCACCTCCCGGCGTAGCCAAGCGCTCGCCTTCGCGCGTATCGACTCGGGCCATGTGCTTTCTCCAATGGCTTCGTCCAGTGGGCGAGCGAGACGTGGCATGTCGAACACGGCCTGCATGATGGGTTTTAGCACAAGATTACGGCCGCAGGTGACGTGCCGTGCGTCACGGATTGTGTCGTGCTGAACAGCCAGCCCGCAGTTCTCACACAGATTGCTGTCGCAAGGCGATGAGCAAGCCGGGCAACGGCCAATGGCGAGCGAGTCCGTAACGAGCTCACCGCAATGTTCGCAATACAGTTGGACGCCCTTGCGTACGTCGACGTAGCCGGCCGCTTGCAGCTCGCGGAATATCGCCAGCGCACTGTCCTTGTGAAGCTCGCTAGATGTGCGCACGAACACATCAGGAGTGATTTGTACGGCGCGCAAACACTGTAAGATCTGGTGAACGTATTGGTCTGCGACCTCGCTAAAGGATTGGCCGAGCTTTCGTGCCGTTTCGAGGGTATATGTGCCGTGCTCATCTGAGCCAGTGATGTAGTAGGCCCGATGGCCGGTCATGCGTTGAAAGCGGACGAAAATATCGGCGAGTAAATACACCCCGCCGATGTGACCAAGGTGTAGTTTGCCGTTCGGGCAAGGCGGCGCGGGGCAGACAAAATAAGTGTGCACGTTAATCCCACCAAATCGAGATAAACTTCAGAGCGCTGTCTTGGCTGAGATTGCGGATAGTGTGCGTCTGATGTGGCGACATGTAACACAAGGTCGTTTCGCTAACCTCACGGACCTGACCGTCGACTTCGAATTCTCCACGACCAGAGATCAGAAGCCAAAGTTCGTGCTCCTGATGATCGTGGGGGTCGACCGCATTGCCTGGAGCGAGCTCCACGACTGAAGCGCCAAATGCTGGGCTGAGACCTTGAGGGAGATGCTCCAAAAGGCGCCAGACCAGGACGCCGTATTCGGTTCGCATTAGAGAATGATCGGCCTGCTTCGTGTACACGTTGGTCTTTCCTGACACGCGGCTATCAGTCGCGATAGAATATGCCGTTGGGAAGCTTTAGGTTTTCAAGATCCGCCACCGCTTCCTCTGGTGGGTTGTAGGCGCGCTTCATGCGGTTGTATTCGGTACGTGTCGGGCCCCCAGTGGATGCGCGCTGGAAGACCAAGTGAATTGCACGACGCGACCGATCGCTCTTATTTGGCAGTGAGTAATGGGGCGCATAGTCGTCGAAAATGAGAACATCGCCAGCCTTCAAGTGCATCGGCTCCCATGTGAAGGTCTCGGCGATCTCGGGGGGAATGACGCCGCCGGCATCCATCGGAAACACTCCTTCCTTATGGCGAGCTGGCGTGAAGAAAAGCCCACCGTTACCGGGGTTCGAGTCGTCCACGGCAATGGATGCAATTGCGTGCACCATGCGATCGGGTATCTTGTGTGGGATATGATAGATGTCCTGATGTGGGCGGTATCCGCCGCTGTCCGGATACTTGAAGATCAGAAGTTCCTTCAACATCCGTGTCTTCTCATTTAAGAGTGTCTCGACCGCTGTGCGAATGCGGCCATCGGCCAGGAGCGC
This sequence comes from Bradyrhizobium sp. STM 3562, assembly GCF_045571435.1. Classification (NCBI taxonomy): domain Bacteria; kingdom Pseudomonadati; phylum Pseudomonadota; class Alphaproteobacteria; order Hyphomicrobiales; family Nitrobacteraceae; genus Bradyrhizobium; species Bradyrhizobium sp. STM 3562. The sequence goes on along the minus strand of NZ_CP120694.1, from coordinate 6,251,418 downwards.
CTCCCGTAGCGGGGCGTGATAGTCTAAGAAGTTCTCGGCCTTGGAGATAATCTTGCGGCTGTCGCTCGTCTTCTCGAACCACAACATCCATTTGTCGGAGCTTACATCCCAACGTGCGACTTCCTCAACGAAACGAGAAATCTTGTCGCGCGTGGCTGTATCGAAGAACTTTTCCAGTCGAAGATATCCATCCTTGTTCCATTTCGATTGTTGTGCCTCAGTCAGCATGTGTGAGCTCCTTCGTAGGATGAGACGGATCAGTTGTGCTTTACCCGAGGCGGCTTGCTAGCACCGCATTAAGAGCGGTCGCGCTCAATAGGCTCAGCAACATCACGTCAGGGCCGAAACCGCGGACCAATTGCCCTCCGATTATGGGAAAGCCGAACAGCCCGAGGAAGTATGCGAGCGTAAAGATCTGCGAGGCAGTGGGGACGGAGAGGCCGTGCTCTCCGGCAAGATTGACGGCTATCGTGTTCAACGTTGAATAGCTTAGCCCATACCCGGCGGCGAAGAGGACCGTGGCCGCGATATGTAGTGAGATGCTGCCATCATTGAGAAGGAACAACAGCAGAGACGCAGCGGTCAGGAGGATGAGCGTGAGCGCCAGTCGCTGTAGGGGCAGACGGGCCATGAGGTGAGCGACCGAGAAGCGTAGTACGACGCTCGTAGCAGTAAAAACGAGAAAGAACAGATCTGAATTCAAGTGACGGGATGCGGAATATGCGCTCTGATATGTGGACAGCCCGGCGAACATGCAGGCTGAAATCGCGATCATTGCGATCGGCAGTGCCGTGCACTTCTGAAGCAGTGTCGTAGTCGCGGCCCATGTAATTTCGATGTCCGGCATCGGCACTGATGCTAGCCTCGACATCGCGCGTCTTGTAAGTTCTACGCAAGCGGCTGCGATCACGCACGCAATCGCAAGCACCGCATAAATCGTGGCCAGCGAACCAGTGTATGTTGCAAGCAAATGACCAATTGGAGCCGCTAGGCCGAGCCCGGCCATCTGTGATCCGGATAAGACAGTCAAATACTGAATACGCGCTGAGGGCCGTAGATAGCGGATGATCTGCAGGGGTGCCAGGATGAAGAACACCGACCAAGCAGCGCCCACCAGTAATCCTCCAGCGTACGCCGCTCGCCTGTCGAGGGCAGCGCCGGCAAACGCCAGCATGGCTAACCCCATAAATAGCGAGGCGACCGTCACCGTGGGTAATAGGCCCATCCGCTTTGCCAGCCAGCCCGCCAAGCAACAGGAAACGAGAGTGGCAGCCATGCCGCTTGAAATGATAAGACCCGCAGCTCGACTATCAGCTCCGAGCGCATCCATGTAGTCCGGCAATAGAAAGCTAGTGCCGTAAGCTGCTGCAATGACAATCGACGCAATCAAAAATGGTGCAAAGGCCCGGTAGTCGAGCGTGGCTGAAAGCTGATCGGCAGGTTTAGCCGTTCCATCCGCAATCCGGCTCCGCAGCGGTGAAATCGACCCGCCGTTCATACGCTGCCCAACAGGTGTCGGCTTGATGGAATCGCAACCACACCGCCATCTCGTTCAGACGTGTCCGAAGGTGCGTAGACCTCAATCATCTGCCTGTCGGATGTATTCAAATAGAACTGTCGGCCGAGGAGGCTGTTAATAATCAGGCTATTGCGGTGCGCGACCAAAGATAGATTGGCGCTCTGCAATCCGTGCTGCACGCGGCTTTGATTTTGCAGATATATTGGTCCTGGCATGTGCCGACTGAAGCGGACTGCGTAGTCCGGACCGAGTACGGGCAGGCCGTCTTCCATACACGCGCCCTCGAGGAGGGCCTGCAAGAAGGGCGGCGTACGTGGCTGGAAACCTGTCGCAAGCACTATACGATCGGCGAGGACGCAGCTATTTCGCTGCATTGCAATGTCATTTAGATCTACTCGCCAGCGCTTGTTGTGGGGCGTGACGTCTTTTACGACTACGCTGGACAACACACGAAAACGGTCGGCCAGTGTGCCATCCGCGCTGCGGTCGTATAGCATTTCATATAGGCGGTTGCACAGATCGACAGAAATACCATCGCTCGTAAGCATCTCGCCCTCGACTATGTCCCGGCGCTGCTGAAGCGGTAGAGCGTGAAAGCGGCGGCTATAGGCGGGCGTGTAAGCCTCATTCACGAAGCTGTTGTCGTCTATGGCAAACAAGTTCGAACGCGACGTTGCCCACGTGATCTGGGTGGATACAGAACGAGTAAGAATGTCCTCGATAATTTCAGCGCCGGTCTGACCACCTCCCACAACGAGCACATGCTCGTGTGCATGCGGAAGCTGCCGCTCGAGATAATCGGCCGCATGGTAGACAGTGTCACATAGCAAAGACCGGGCACAAGCGGGGATCTTGGGCTCTACCCCAACGCCGACTACAACAGCACGCGCCAAGTATGTGGTTGTATTCGTCCTAATGCGGTAGCCGTCCCTAAAGGGAACAACATCCTTGATTTCCTCGGAGAAGCGGAGCGTATTGAGTTGCCCTGCGACCCATCGGTAATATTCAATGAACTCCTTCCGGGACGTTGAAGCATTGCGCTTGTTGACAAAGCTGTAGAGCCGACCATGCAGTGCCAAATAGTTCAGGAATGAGTATGGGCTAGTTGGATCGACCAGCGTCACGCAATCCTTGAGCGGCGAGACCTGTAGGCGACTGTTCGGCAGCGCAAGGCCTGGATGCCAGAAAAATGCGTCTCGCTTCTCCAGGAAGAGTGCGCGGAGCGGAGTAGGTTCAATAAGCGCCGCGAGGCTGAGGTTAAATGGGCCGATCCCAATCCCGATGACATCCAGCATGTCCACAGAAGCCTCTTTGAGCTCGGCTAAGTTCTGGTCGTTGGCGCTCGTGTAAGTTCTGCTCGGGTCCGGGTGAGGCGCGTTATTAGCTTGTGTGACTTGGGATGGGGCAGCGGCTTGGGCTGTAGCTGCGGGATGCATGCGTTCGGTGAGTTGCGCATCCGCAATGGCCGCGTGTTGCAAGCCGTCTGTTGAAATCGGCAACACTCTCATTTGCGGGTGGGTGAAGATGCTCGCAGCCGGACGTTAGCGTTCACGCTCTGCGCGCCACCAAGCAAGAACGGCGTCTGGTACTACTAACTTTAATCGGGGCAAGGGTCATCGGTAACTCCTGGGCGATGAGCACGACTTCCGGTCTATTTGCTCATCAGCAATCGCCGTGCCACCGATGAAATCTCGACTGCGCCTCGTTGAACGAGAAGAACATGACCACCTACAGCTTTTCGTGCGGAATGGGCCTGGCAGCTCCTGTTGGATTTACGACATTGAGGCGGTAATCGGACATACAAATACGGAATGTCGAGCGTACGGCATTGTCAGCCCTTCAGGCCTCGCACGCCGCTCGTCCGTACCAGGAGAGGTGCGTCGCACTAGGCGGGCTGCAGAGATCTTCGGCTCCGCAACGTGATCAGTTCTTCAGGCAGTGCCGGTGTACAGTTCCGCTTTGGCCGATTGCGGTGGCCTCTTTTGGGCCTAGCCGACAGGCCGGTGAACGTAAACAACAACCCCTCTATTCAGAGCCGCCGAGCGTGAGGAGTCCTGGTGACGGAGGCTTGCCGGCGCGCGTCCGTACGGGCAATCTTCTGACTGGCTAACGTGCGCCCCACACATACCAGCTTGTGCGCTTTCCAAATGAACAATGTATCAGAAACCGGCCGTTCAGCTCATGCTCAACCGTGACTAGCCTCAAAGCATATCCTGTTCTAGTAAAAACCTCCGGCCGCAGCGCGCGACCGGAGGCTTGCCGACCCGGCAGCGCGCGTTAGTTGCGCTTTCCGGCCGGCGGTGCGCCGGTCGCCGAATCCTCAACTAGCCCCTTATGCGGGGCAATACCGTTGGTTCCGGATGCACCTTTGGTCCCCTTGGTCGGCTTGATAGCAACCTTTTTGTCCGCTGCAGGCGGCTGAACAGCCAAATCCTCCTCATCATCGCTTATGGTCCCCTGCAGGCTCTTGCCTTGCACGCCGCTGCGAGCCTTGGAGTCGGTGGCTAGCCCTTGCGCGAGCACCGGGCTCGCGAGCAAAGCGGAAAGGGCGCATGCGATCACTGAGGTCTTCACTAAGTTCATCTTGTCTCCTGAGTTGTTCGCGACGGAGCGGGTAGGGCTGTTCTTGCGCCATTCGCCTCCCCCTCGATTTGCTCGCATCGCGCTAATGCGGCGAACGGCGCGACCAGCATGGAAGGTGATTCGTGTGGTGATCGTTGAGAGATTCTGAGGCGATTTCGCGGACTTGCCTGGCTATTGGCGATCACATTGAAAATCTGGGCGGAGTGGTTTCGCCTTTAGTCTTCAATTGGTCCTGTAAAAAGCGCGAGGCTCTCCATCGGATTACTTTGTTTGCTGGGCGGACCTGCGAGCGGCATCGTTTAGGCGTTTTCGTGCTTAGCTCGTCTTGAAGCCATCGGCTTTGTCTTGGCTGCAAAATGCGGATCGAGCTTGGCTGCCGCGATCAGGTGATCAATGGAATAAATGGCTCACGCTCGGGTTATGCGACCAGCGGCTGCGAGGTGTAACGGGCGATTCGCCTCGAGCCAGCATGCGAAAACCGGGGCCGCTCTCGTGTCCAAACGCTTGAACAGCATATACCGGTGGGCCGCTCTGGCAAAAACTCACCAGTCCGGCGCAACTTCGTGCGCCGTAATGAATTATTTTGACTGTGCGGGTACTCAGGTCTTTAACGCAGGTCCAAGTGAAGGAAGATGGAGTGTGTATTCGGCTCTTGCAGGAACTTTGACTTTCTTAAGCTTAGTCATTTTGACGGCCCACGCCATAGATGCGTTTCGCTTCGATGAGTGACCCAGAGCAAATGGTTGGTTTACCATCGGGGCGCCCTGGGTGACTGCAGGTGATGAGCTTGTCAAGCGGGCGCTAGCGCAAGGCGGCTTTCAGTTGAAGACACAACCTTTTGTCGTGGCAGCATTGTACAGGTAGCTCGCGCATCCATTCTACAACGTAGATGGCTTGGATCTGTCGAGGGCTGCCCCTCGTACGCAGAGCGATGCTCATTCGTCGGTCTTTGAGGAGAGGCCCGCAACGGCCTATTACTACAGGTGTTCCGGCGGCTAGTTAGTCGAAACAAGCCGCCGGCAAGTACAAGATGCTGGCTATCGCTGGTGGCCGAGACCAATCCCGAGCTTCAAAGCCTTCTGCCTCAACGAGCCTTCTGTTCTCTTCATCTGTTTGGCAATTTTCGGTACCGGCGTTCTTGCTCTCGAATGCTGCTTTAGCAATTTGACATCAGCGGCGGTGTAGCGCTTGGGTTTCGATCCGTTCTTTTTCGCCTTAGCCACTTTCTCCTCCTTGAGCTGAGTTTATCTCCTTAGCACGCGAGACCGGGGCTTCAAGCGATCATTTTGACACTTTTTCGTTTCTCCGGGTTGAAGGGAGCAGGTTCAATCTCAGCACAGCTCACAGTCGCAGGAAGCCACGCGAGCCGAAGCGGGTAGGCTGCGAAGTGAGCCTGAAAGCCTCCTCAATGCCGCTCGGGTGGTTGCACTATCACCACGCATTCTCAAACTAACGGCAAAGGACTGCGCTTACTCACCTGCTACATCTGCTGGAAAGTCAGGCTGGAGCGTTCTGTTGAAACCTACAGCGCTTTAAAGATCAAGATATTCGCTGAGCGGCAGTCCTCAAGGCTCGATCGCTGCCGGAGAGTTGACCGAAGCAGCAGCAGTTCTGCCCGAGTCTGTTCGGTGTAACAAATACGTCGAGCAACAATTTCCTGGACGTCCCAAATTCTTGCGCGGTTCAGAGGACCTACGTTTCACGCGCGTTAGGACGCGGACTTCATTAAGGCGAACCATAGTCTGATTGACGTCAGTTGAGTAAGAGCGAGCTAGTTGTCATGTGCCTCGTCGGGGCTTAGAAGCGGACATCAACCCGATAACAACCTCGCCGAATCCGTCGAAAATGACCCATAGCCTGCCTCAGGACGGCTTTCTGGCAGAAAATAAGATCGCTTGGAGCGGTATGGTGGCTGGGTCGTTTCCGAACTCAGTACGGTATGCTTGCACGAGAGCGGCAACGATTTGTTCTGCTTCGAAGCCACCACGCTGCTGGATCTGATCGATCAGCGGAGAGCCATAGATCTGCCCACGGGCGAGGGCGGTCAAATCGGCGTCGCGCTTTTCCAAACGGATTACCTGGGCACTGATGTCGGCGAAGCCAGCACCGATCAGCGAGTCCTTGATGGGTTCGAAGCGATAGCCGAAAGGAACTGTCATGAATTGGGGAGGGTCAGCCGGATAAAAGCGTCCGGCCACCTCATGCGCTACGCGGCCAAACGCATTGTATCTATGCGAATCCCAAACGCTGAAAATATAACGGCCCCCGGGAACAAGAATGCGAATGGCATCGCGATAGGATTTGTCCTTGTCGGGAAAGAACATAACACCGAACTGGCATACGAGCACATCGAAGCTGTTATCAGGGAAGGGTAGCGCTGTAGCGTCGGCAGGGTGAAATTTGACCAACTCCTCGGGTCGAAATTTCGTTCGTGCGATCTCCAACATCGGTGAATTGAGGTCGGTCACTGTCAGCTCTACGCCAACAGGCAGCAAATTTCGAAGTTCACGCGAAACGATCCCGGTCCCTGCGGCAATCTCTAGCACTCGTCGAGGTCGACAAGCGGCCGCGCGTCGGGAAATGTCCACTGCATAATCCGCGAAAAGCAGCGGCCCCAAGTTTCGGTCGTATTGCTCGGGTATGCTGCCAACGTATGCTGATGGGTCGTCTGGTATCAAAATCCTATCCGCCACACACGAAGATTGATTTTGCAACAGTACAACTTGAATACGCATCGATCAACGCGAAGCGGACATTTATGAGCACGCACCCTAATTCGTCGCCGCCTCGCCGAGAGCTTTGTTGGCCTGCGCAAAAACGGCATAATCTGCGGCGGTTAAAGTAGGACCAAAAGCAGAAAGCGAGGCATGCGGATTCCGCCCGGCGCAAGCGCTTAGGTGGGGCATCCTTCATTTCGGATCAAATAGCGCCCTTTGCCAGACTTGGAACGACGGTCCAAGCAAAGAGCCAAGCCATTGTCACCCCATTGCGGGCAGCGAGGCAGCGGTGCGCCAACGTCGCTCCAATCGCCTCGTCCTAGCCGCTACAGCGTCTTTGAGACGCCGGGCAACTGACCGTCAACCCTGGCCAGCGTTCAGTTAGCGTGAAACGCGCCGCCCAGGGGCTTGAATCTCACGTTACGTCACATTGTACGTACCAAGCCAACAAAGCACACCTGCCAGGACCAGCTAAAATGACACAATCCTGTCTCGCTACTATCCTATGCTCCGCTCTTGTCTTGATGGGGATGCGCGGGGTTGCGCTTGCAGACATCATCGCACGCTATGATTGCACCCCCACAGTCGCGGCTAGTCAAGAGCCGATAGGTGATCGGAAAGATCACGACATCGTCAGCTTTGAATATGCCTGTCGCGGCTTAGATGGCCTATTGAAGGATGGCGTGCTTACAGCCGTCGTGGTCAGTGAATGGGATGATCTAAAGGGAACGTACTTGGCTTCTCTCGATACGCATCGGGCGCCTGGCGGCTTTGCGGTCGGACAGCTCGTAGAGGGCACCGCCTCAATTCTCATGGATGAAGGCAAGACTGTTGGCGTTGAAGCCTCGGGCAAGACAGTCTTCAAGTTCGCATCAGGGACACTAGCGGCTATCGCAGGTAGGACGGCCAAATTCAAAACGAAGCCCACTGGTTTCGGGAAATTCCAGCTCGAGTTCACAGATTAACCTGGAGCGGCTCAGGGTTAGGTAACCTCTGCTCAGGAACGTCTCGCACTGGTATCAATGCGGTTCGACCTTTCCCGTGCCTGAATGATCAACAGTACGCTCGTCCACAATGACAAACTGGAGATGGCCGCGCCGACACGTCCTCAGCATGTCCGAGTGGTTGAAAACTTAGATCCGCAGACAAGGAGCTTTGCGACCGGCGCGGCTGCGTGGACTCGGGCCATACACGTTCGAAGGCATTGGAGCAGAGGCGCGGGCGCCTGCAGAGCCTGTGCGACGACGGACCAGGCGCACCTCACTCTCGAGCGGTTCTCAAGGAGATTTGAGCGATTGTGGTCAGTCAATAGCCGCGCTGTTGGACCGGCACGATACATCGGACTGCTGCTTTGAGAACCGAAGGGAAGTCCGCTTTGCCATCCTAGTGTTTTTTTGCGCGGGGCAGGGAGCTGTTGAGCCGGTAGCTTACGATTCATTTCTCGATGGCGGCCCCAGATGGGGCGCCTGCTGTAGATCAGCAAAACCTTCGCCTGAATCTCGTCTCGGCCGTCCGACCAAAGCTCTGGTTTTCCGAGTTGCCGGCATGTCGAACACCGGCCGAGTGTGACTTGCCAACAGCCGGCGAGCTACGAAGTCAATTGCGTGCACATTATTCCAGAAGAAAGGGTCCGCCCAGCTATGAAGACGCTTGAAATGCTAGGGGGCGACATTCGCAAAGCGTTGGGTCACGGCATCAGTTTTTCCGGGGGGGCGATAAGCGATCCGGTCCCTCTCCTGTTTGCCGAGGAAGCCGACCTTTTGGGAAACGTCTCGCTACGTCGACGGCGTGAGTTCGCCTGGGGACGCCATCACGCTCACGAGGCGTTGCGCGGTCTGGGCGTCCCTCCTGTTCCGATTTTGTCACGAGTAGATCGAGTGCCCCTTTGGCCTTCCGGCGTTGTCGGAAGCATTTCCCATTCTTCGTCTCATTGCGCCGCTGTTGCCGGACGCTCCGATGACGTACTCGCTCTAGGAATAGACGTTGAAGATGAAGAAGCGCTCGGAGCCGACCTTCTGCGGATCATATGTACACCTGAGGAAATGGAACGTGGAGAATGGTGCAGCAACCGCCTCGGTTCGAAGTTGATTCTCGTGATCAAGGAGGCTGTATACAAATCATATGCGTCCACAACGGGGAAACTCTTGGGCTTTCAGGACCTCAATGTGACGATGGATGACCTTACCGGCGTGTTCAAGGCCGAGATTGGCAATTCGGAGAAACTTGTGAATTGCGGTAGCCGATCCATAAATGGGATCTATCTGCCGTTTGCTGGAGGAGTTCTTGCGATAGCTGCTCGGTTTCGCGGCGAGTAACGCTGGCCATGGGAAGCGCACCCGCCAAATGCAAACTAAGTCTGTGTTCGATTACGCGTGAGTGCGAAGCGTCGATAACCGTTTTGATGTGTGTTGCGCGGTCGCGGCCGTCCTAGGCCATTCATCGGCCTGACCGCACCTTACTATCTCTCCAATGGTTGCACGCGACCGAGGGGCTATCCGACGTAAGCAGCTTGCCCGTCTGTGAGGCCGGGAAGAGGTATGCGGGAGTTTCGGGTCATGAGGTGATCAGCAGCGCTCTGGAGTGAACGCGGTCGCCCCCCTGTAAAGTCTGAAAAAGGCCCGACGCACTCACGGTGGGGGAGCTGTGCGTCGGGCCGCAACCGCGTGGTTGCGGGCATCCGCACGTTGGACCGTTTCGTGCCGATACCCAAGATGGTCTCTTGCAAATGATACGCCACGCGAACACCCAGCTTTAGTTGTCTTGTCGGTCGCCTGATCGATGGCACCGGTGGCTCAGGATTGAAATGGTGTCGCAATTGCCACAAGGCGGATGTGAGCTTGTCCGCTATCAAACACGTTCAGATCATGCGCTTGCCAGGGCGGCGTTCTAGGTCGGCGGGACTGGAGCAAGAACAGTATGGAGCAACCCAACGCTGGAGAGTGGGCGGTCCTTGCCACATCTATCCCATCATCTCGTCGTGGATCTGGGTCCCGGCGGTTTAACTCTGGGTTGCGATCTCGCGATCAGTAGTCGCCACGCGCGACCATCCTCAGCAATCGTCTTCGATCTGAGCGCCTGGATGACCAAAACGGTCTAATGGCCGTCGCGCGCATTTCAGTTATCGATGGTGTCGATGTGTTCTATTGAAAAAATCGATTTTACCGGCTGCACGGAATTGCGCATAGAAGTCGTCGCAACGGAGCAATAGCGGCCAGCCATATGCTCCTGCGCTAGTTTGGATTGAAGGTCCATCCAGGGCGAGTGATCAGCAATGACAGGCGAGGCGCAAGGCGCACCACTGCCTCCAAACGTCAGCTCATCTATGCCGAGACTCGCTAGACGTGTGACGGACCTGCCGTTCCAGCAGGCTAGTTCCAGAAGCGGGACATACGACTGCTCTAACGTGCGTGAATATAAACACGAGGCAAGCGTGCCTTGCTGCACGCTCCCGTGACGTCGAATTCAATGGTTTCGGTATGAACAGAGGAAAGCGACAGCAGATTTCATTCTGAACGGGGCTCGTCTGCTCGTGGCTGCGTTAACGGCGAATGCCCTCGCCGTAAAGGATCCGTCGGTGGGCTCCTTCGCCGACGGAAGCTGGTGCGATGCCTAATAGCGTCGCTCCTCCCAGACTGACTTCAGCCCGGCCACCGAAAGGGGCCGGGCTTTTTTTGGTCCGTCGGCTATGATCGTCACTTTGATCATAAATTTGATCTCTCTCATAATCGCCGAGCAAATGCATCGCCGATACGGGAATCCGCATCGCGCGATGCGCGGATGACATCGAATGGTAATCAATTATCGCGCAGGCCAAAGCAAGGCGCGTAGCTCGGGCCTGCTTTAGTTCTTTGGCACTACCAAATTCTGGTCTCGTTAGCTGGCGAAGCTCGGGTCATGCCGCCACATCCAAGCAGTCGCGAGATTCCGATCTTATAACAATGAAGGTAGGGACGCTGCGGTACCTCGAATAGCAGGCGAAAGAACGTGAGCGTCATCCAGGGACCACGGGCTGAGGGCTGATCTGGTCGGCTAGGAAGATCTCGTGGAATGATTTGTCACGAGGTCACCATGTCAAAGGATAGTCGTAAGGATGGCGATAAGGATAGGCATACGCCTATCCTCGAGGACGGCTCCGACACACTGCAGCGTGTCGAGATCATCACCGGGACCGGCCGGCGCGGCGCTGGTCGACCGATGCGAAGGCGGCGATTGTCGCGGAGAGTTTTGCGCCGGGTGCAAGCGTGTCCGCGGTGGCACGACGACACGACATCAGCCCAAGCCTGTTGTTTCTGTGGCGTCGTCAGACAACGCGGGCGAAGGTCGCGGCGTGCGGGGACGGAGCCGTGCCACCTGGCTTTGTGCCGGTCGCGATCACCGGCTGCGGAGGCAAATTGCCGTCGTGCGAGGAGCAGGCGGCGATCGAGATCGAGGTCGGCGCGGTTCGCATCCGCGTCAGGGGGAGGGTCGACCGGCGGGCGCTGTGCGAGGTGCTGGCGGCAGTCGGGACGGTTGGCCGATGATCGGGCTGCGACCCGGGTTGTCGATCTGGATCGCGACGCAGCCGGTCGATTTCCGTCGCGGCATGGACTCGCTTGCGATGCTGGTGAGCGAGGCGTTTGGAGCCGATCCGTTCGACGGCGGACTTTACATCTTCCGCTCCAAGCGCCGAGATCGCGTGAAGATCCTGACCTGGGACGGAAGCGGCCTTGTCCTTTACTACAAGAGAATCGAGGGGCAGTTCACCTGGCCGCCGATCAAGCAAGGCGTCATGCCGCTATCTCATGCTCAGCTCTCGGTGCTGCTCGATGGCTCAGACTGGAAGCGTGTGCCGATGCGGGTTGTGGATCAGCCAGCACGAGCTGGTTGATCCGTATCAAAGTAGTTCGTCACTCATGCGGAGCTGTTGTAGAACCACTCTGCATGAGTGATTTGCCTTCCGATCCAGCATTGCTTCGACAAACCGTGACGACGCTGTCGTCACGGCTTGCGGCGTTGTCGGCGGAATGCAGCACGCTTTCGGCCGAGCGTGATGCGGCGATCGCCCAACGCGACGCTGCAGTCCAGGAGAACGACAAGCTTCTGATGATCCTGTCCCAGTACCAGCGCACGATCTTCGGTCCCCGCTCCGAGACACTGGATCCCGGACAACTGTCTCTCTTCACCATCACGGCACAGGTGGCTCGTGCCGCCAACGACGACGTGACCGGAGGCAGGCTGCCTGACGGAGCGGAGGGCCGTGGAAAGCGACCGGCGCGACGCAACCGGGGGACGCTCCCGGAGCATTTGCCGCGCATCGATGTCGTGATCGATATCGAGAGCCACATCTGCCCCTGCTGCGGCGAGCGGCTGCACAAGATCGCGGAGACCGTCAAGGAAGCCTTCGACGTCATTCCGATGCAGTACCGGGTCAAGCGCATTGTGCGTCCGCGGTACGGCTGCCGGGGATGCCGCCAGGGTGTGCTGCAGGCACCCGCGCCGGCCCAGGCGATCGATGGCGGGATGGTGACGGAAGCCTTGCTGGCCCACATCGCGGTGATGAAATACGGCTACCAGCTGCCGCTGTATCGGCAGGAACAGATGTTCGCCGCGCAAGGCATCACGCTCGACCGGCAGACGCTGGCCTCGTGGATGGGCCGCGTTGCCTGGTGGCTGAAGCCGCTTCACGCGCTGTTGCGCGACACGATGATGTCCTATCCACGGCTGTTTGCCGATGAGACGCCGCTGCCGGTTCTCGATCCCGGCCGTGGCAGGACCAAAGTCTGCCAGTTCTGGGCAATCGCCATCGATGACCGGTCGTGGGGCGGCCCGGCACCGCCGGCGGTGGTCTACGTGTTTGCCGAGGATCGCAAGGCGATCCGCGCCAAGCAGCTGTTCGGGGACTACCACGGCATCCTGCAGGTCGATGGCTATGCCGCCTACAAGGGCCTGATCAAGAGCGGCGGCCGTCTGATGCAGCTGGCGTTCTGCTTCGCGCATGCGCGGCGGAAGTTCTGGGACGTTCACGTCGCGACCAAGTCGCCGATTGCCGCGGAAGCGCTGCAACGGATCGCGATGTTCTACGCTATCGAGGATCGCATCCGCGGTCTGCCGGCGGCGCATCGGGCTGCAGTGCGGCAAAGCGATACCAGGCCGTTGATCGAGGACTTCAAACCCTGGCTCGAGGCGCGGCTGCTGGAAGTCTCGAAGAAATCCGGTCTGGGCAAAGCCATCCGCTACACCCTCAACCACTGGGACGGCCTGACGCGCTTCATCGATGACGGACGCATTGAAATAGACAACAATACGGTCGAGCGCAGCATCAAGCCGATAGGGCTTGGAAAGAAGAACTATTTGTTCGCGGGCAGCGAAGGCGGCGCCGAGACATGGGCCATTCTCGCGTCGCTCATCAACTCGGCAAAGCTGCAAGATATCGACCCACGGCACTATCTGACCGACGTTCTTGAGCGCATCGTCTCTGGACGCACAAAGATCAATCAGCTGCACACGCTGCTGCCGTGGAATTGGAAGGCCGAGCGCGATGGTTCGGAGACAAAGCTCGCCGCCTGATCAGTTCGACGGCAGAGCATCTGGAACTTCCTGCGCGTCGCTGGTGTCGTCATAGATTTCCTCGCGGATCACGCGCAGCGTCACCTCGTGTAGATAGACTTGCAGCGCCCTCTCCAGCTCGGTGAACTCCGGCAACAGAATCTTGTCGACGAAGCCCCGCGACGCGCGGACCATCACCGTGTTGCGTCGCTGGCGGTGGTAACGAAACGGCCGTAGCCCGTACCGGCGGCAAAGCGCCAGAAACAGATGCCGCGACCATTGGTCAGGAAGTGAGAATTGCTGCTCGATCGGCGGATCGTGACGCGCCAGCTCCTCGACCCGGGCGCGCACCCGCTGCAGCGCAGCTTCCGCCGCAAGGCGCTCACCAGCAGTTCCAGCACCCACGAACAACGCCTCGATCTTCCGAAGCTTCTCGCGCAGCGAGAATCGCTGGTCATTCTGATGCCCCGTTGCCCGCTCCAACCCGGGATCACCCCATCACCGCGCAACGGTAGCGTCAATCACCCTGACTGCGCTATCCAGAGCATTCCGCGCTAGTCAAGGCCGGACACGGCGATCCTCCCATGACGCTCACGAAAGAACGCGAGGCAGGCGTGTTGGATGTCAATAGGCTTCCTGCCCAGCCTCGACCAGCTTTTCTGCGGTTCTGGATCATCACTTCAATGAACGAGTTTCAGATCCTACAATTATTCGGAGAGCGAGGACTCCCGTTCGCCGCTATCGTCAGCCAATCCACGGCGGCGGCTCGGCCATGTCCTCGCCCGCAGGAAAAACCGAGTTCTATAGGCAGTAATCCCCTCGTGGGAACGCGTGGACGCCTTAGGGAGGCAGGCCGGGCACGGCCGTCGGCAGTCCGATTGTGGATTGCTGGTTTATGGGCTCGGTGGGCGCTCCGCATCAATGGCGTCGCGGATGTGGGTGAGAAGGCTTTCGGCGATGTGAGGCTTGATCAGGACGTGGCTGATGCCGGCTGCAGCGGCATTGGTGAGAATGTTTCGATTAGGCGAGCCGGTGATAAGGATGATCGGCGCGGCGATCTTGCGCTGTCGTAGGGCGCTAGCCAGCTCGACTCCGGTCATGTGCGGCATTCTGTAATCAATGACGAAGCAATCGGCGGCAGCGATTGTCAACCCGTTGAGCAGCGCCTCGCCGCTGCGGAATGTCCGCACTTCAAAGCCATCTGCCTCAAGTAAAAATCGCAGCGAGCGCAGCACTTCGGCGTCATTGTCGACCACGTAAACGAGAGGTGCTCGAATTGAGGAGGGCATCCGTCGTTCTAGGCTTTTTTGGGATCACCAGGTTCACCAGCCGAATATTGATAGGATAACGGGACGGCCCAGCGCTTTGATGTGGCTCAACCTTCATTGCGCGCCCCTGCTATTCACATTGTGAATGCGTTCGATCAGAACAATCTATTTTACCGATTGGATCGAGCGCTGCTAGTCAAGGCGCCGGCTGGAGGATTGGGGCATATCGGGTCGTGAACATTGATTGTCCATTGCTGGGGCAATCAGTGACGCTTCCGCTCTTTGCGCACTTTGACGTCTCAATAGAGAAGCCGACGTTGCATGAGGGCGAGCTGCTGGCATGCATCAACCCAGAACCCGCGTGCCAGGACGATGCGTGAGGCGGCCATGACTGTGACAATGTACGGATCTAGGAAAACGCTGCCGGCAAATGCCTCTAGAGGACTCAATCGAACGTTTTGGGGGCAACCATTTCAGTTCTTGGCCATTCCTCTGTACATCTTAGTCAGATATTTTTTGTTTTTGAGAATAAAGACTGATCCAGGTCGGAATTTTGCCAGAGCAGAGCCCGTCGAAGGCGGTGCCGATTGCGACCGCTGCAATTCCCGTGTGCGGCAGCTCAAGCAAAGCATCGAACTGCTAATCGAGGAAGTCGCAAGGCTGACCTGCGAGAACTGGGGCTCTCGCCAGGCAAAGAAACTGCTCAGTGAACTTGCAAGCGAACTGATAACCGCGCGGTTGGAAGCTTGCCACAACCGAGACGCGCGAAACGGCGCGCTCGAGGGGGTGAGTACAGCGCAGGATGTACGGGAGCGCAGCGCGGTTTACTATCCAGAGCAGCTCTCAGACCTAGGACAAATCTTCGATGAAGCAGTCGCTGCTCTACCGGAAGACATGCAAACGCCTGCCACTCGAACAGAGATCGCCAAACTTATTTTGGGACGCACAGGCCCGAGCGAGATTGAATTACGCTCGCTCGTCAAGCTGATAGCGGCAGTGGCCACCGCCGTTTAGCAGAGTGTTCGTTACAATTCCGCTGAAAAGGGAAATGTTGCCGTGACTGGCCGAGGGCGACTCTGTGCGCGTGTGTCCCTGGAGATGGAAATCGAGGCCGGCGAAGAGACAATCAAAAAGCCGTTTCGGTTGCAAACGCTCGAGTTCGGAAGACTGAACTCGGGGTGTTAATGGCTCGCGCAGCCAAAATTCCGGGCTCTGATTGCGACGCCTCATTCGCATATGCCGTCTGGCAACAATGGTGCGGGATGCGGCGCCAATTAGATGCATGCTCCTTCTACTTTGATAGTTGCTTGGGCAGCCAGCTTGCGTCACCGGGAAAGAAGGCCTTGAGCGACCACTGCTCGGATTGCATTCGAGTCAACTGATGAGAATACGGCTCACGCTCTTTCGGGTCGGCTCCAATGCCGGTTGAATTAAATTCGGCGTAGTAGGCCGTCTTCAGAGTCTCGCTCTTGCCGGGGTTCCACTCGCGCCACCCGCTCGCAATGACCGGGGCATCCATCTTGGTCGATAGGAAAATGACCGTCGCATAGGAGCGCCAAGGGCGACCAAGGGCGATTGCGCCTGCGGCGGGGTCGGCGGTCAGGATGCAATGATCGAAAACGTAGGCGCTATCCTCTTCCTGCGATGTCTTACTCTGTGCCGTATAGACTACCCATTGATTGGCAATCCCGTGCAACTCGCAGCGATGGAAATAGGCCTTTGCGTTGCCGAAAATGAAATCGACGTGTCCCTGGATGTAGCAGTCCGCGAAGTATTGACGCGCCATGCGCCCGTTCGGCCCCTTATTGGCAAACAATGTATCCTGTGCGCCGAGTAGCCTGACCCGGGTGATAACGTCCTTGTCGCCGGTAATGGCAAGCGCCACGGCCTGGGACGGAGGATGAGCCGGATTTTGAGAGTAGTCGTTCTGAATGGTCAGATTGTCCAGACGAAAGTCGTCACCCGATGCCGTCAGGGTCGCGGAACGAAGAGTACCTCCAACATTGATGGCGCCGTCGCCATAGACAACCACCGTATCATCAGGCCTCCTCCCGGCCCCCCTGATATGGATGCCTGGCTTGGTGACGTTGACCTTCTCGCGATAGATGCCTGGAGCGAGGAGAATATCGCCGCTCCCTGGCAGCGCATCGATGGCCGCCTGTACACTGTGAAAAGCGCTGCTTTCGAATTGGGAGACCAGAATTGGCTCGGCATGCGCTGCGCATATCTGGAGGTACCCGGCCAAAGCGGTAACGGCAATCTGAAATCGTGACATGGCCGTCTCAATTGTTCCTCGGAATTTTGCAACATTGTTGCGATTTCGTCTGGAAAGGCTGGGGCGCGCAGTCCGCGACTTCATCAGCGAACCGGGATTTGACATTGTTTCTTAACACTCCACATTCCTTACTCACGGGCCGGATCCCGCTCACTGAGCGTCATCCGCTTAGGCTTTGGCCTTGTCCTCGAGATCTTTATCGCACTGAGTATTGTCTCCTCATAACTCGTGGAGCCTATCAACCCTCTGCGCTTTTGGATTTTTGGATACAAGCGAGCGAGGCCAAACTCTGCTCTTGTCCTTCCTCATATGGATCGAGCCGAACAGAGGGCGGCCCGCGACCTACAGGGCATTTTTGTGCAAATGATGATGCAGCCGCTTCCCGGGACGGAGTTGGTGTGGCGTAATTGTGCTGGCGCCTGCCTTGCAGCTGAGAGACGAATAGTCGGACTGCACGAGGCCTGTCAAACGAGTGGGGGGCGCGGTGTTCGACTTACGCCAAAGCCGAGCTGTCCTCAGCGGACGCATCCATGAGACGACCAAACAGCTGGATCGCGGAGTAGAGCACCGCTCGGAAGGCTCGATCGCTCATCTCGGCGTGAGTTCGTGGTCACAAGGTCAACTTACCCCGAGCACCCGCCACCCATAGACCTGCGGAGCTCCCCAGCCTGCTAGCCGCTCGCAGCTTGGAAGAAGGTGGATCGATATGCCGTCATCTTTTACGCGAATGGGGCTTAGCGGGAAGTAGTGGTGGGACCCACAATCTTCAATCGGACTATGACGCCGAACAATTGAGGCTAAGGTTGTTGGGACGAAAATGCCCAACAAAGAAAGCGGTGTTATGACGGGGAGGGATACGCGTGGCGGGCCCCATGCACCGTTTCTAGATGCATATTGGGTAAACGAGGCTGTCACGACGCGCCAGATTGTGGGCGCGCGTAAATCGATCCTGCTCCGATAAGACCGGGCACGATTTTCCGCTTCGATGCTGCCGGGAGCGCCTTTGAGACTGGGCCAAGCGACTTTCGTCTGCAAGTGAACGCAGCTGATGTTTGGAAGCCGCCAAGTATTGTTTAGATTGAGATACGTCGCCCAGAGGGGCCGTTCTCGTCGCTTGGATCGCGTTGGCCTAAATCCTGCTTCAACGTCCTCGAAGTGAATGGGATTGGCTTGGTGTTCAGCCGAAAAGAGACGTGAGACTTGTACAGCTTCCTCGACCAAACTGTCGATGAATACATGACTAGGACGCCGAAAGTCGTGACGCGTGACTGCACCCTGCGTCAGCTCGGCGATCTCTTTGCAAAGGATGATTTCAATGCCTATCCCGTTGAGGACCGGTCGCAAGTGATCGGCGTAGTCTCAAAATGTGATTTTTTGGCCAGCTTTGTTTTCACGCCCCCTCACATCATGCCACGTTATGACGATCTGATGAACTTGAGGGTTTCCAGCGTGATGACTCCGGAGTTCATTTATGTTGGTACAAGGACGAAGTTGACGCGGGTGCTTGAACTCATGGTCAATCATAGGATCAGAAGCATGCCGGTGATCGAGCGTGACCAGCGCCTTGCCGGCATGATCTCTCGCACTGACGTGCTGCGGGCGTTAAATTGGTGGGCGCGCAGCTGAGCTAACCAGTCCAAGAGGGCGTCCCCCTAAGGAAAGCCGGCAATGTGTTCATCGCGAGCCAGCAAACGGCTGATGGCGCATCCAGGTTGATATTGTTCTTTGGTATGCATCCGGTGACGGACGCTCTATCGAGTGAGGCGTGCCTTCAGCCGCCCGGCCAGGAACGGTAAATACGCTAAGATTTCGGAGATGCGGCCAGCCATGCTTTAGGCTGACCTGCCGCCGAGATCTGACCGAATTCGACGGCCTGCCGCTCGAAGAGGCTGCGATAGATGCCGCCAGGCTGCGCGATTAGTGCCGCATGCGTGCCCTGCTCGACGATCTCGCCGCGATCGAACACCAGAATGCGGTCGAGGCCGCGTACCGTCGAGAGCCGGTGCGCGATCACGATCGAGGTGCGGCCCTTCATTAGCCGCTCCATCGCCTCTTGGATCAGCGCTTCCGATTCCGAATCCAGGCTCGACGTCGCCTCGTCCAGGATCAACACCGGAGCATCGGCAAGGAACGCACGCGCCAGCGCGACGCGCTGCCGCTCGCCGCCCGACAGCTTTAGACCGCGCTCACCCACCAGTGTCCCGTAGCCCTTCGGCAATCGTATGATGAAGCTGTGCGCATTTGGCGAGCCTCGCTGCATGCTCGATCGCCGCTCTGCGGGCCTCCGGTCGGCCATAGGCGATGTTCTCAGCCAGCGAGCGGTGAAACAGGATGGGCTCCTGCTCCACGATCGCGATCTGGCTGCGCAGCGACTGCTGAGTGGCTTTCGCGACGTCCTGGCCGTCGATCAGGATCCGGCCGCCGGAGACGTCGTAGAGCCGCTGAACCAACTTGACGAATGTGGTCTTGCCGGAGCCGGAGCGGCCGACCAGGCCGATCCGCTCGCCGGTACGAATGTTGATGGACAATCCGTCGTAGAGCGGCGCGCGATCCCCGCCGTAGAGGAAGGTGACGTCCTCGAACGTGATCCTTCCACCGTGAATGTCGATCGGCTTGGCGTCGGGGGCGTCGACAATGCCGATCGGCTCGCCATGGATGGTGACCAGTTCCTCCATGTCGTTCACTGAGCGCTGCAGATTATTGATGTGCATGCCGAGGTCGCGCAAATAGGCGTGGATGATGATATAACACGTCAACACATAGGTGACGTCGCCCGGCGAGGCGCGCCCCGCTATCCACAGCAGGATGGCGCCGCCGATCACCGAAGCGCGAAAGCACAAGAGGATGACGAGCTGCACCGCACTGCTGGCGTTGGAGCGCAGCCAGGTGCGCTGCACCCGCGCCCGCCAGCGTCTGAGGACAATGCCAAGCCGCGCATCCTCACGCGCCTCTGCGCCGAAGGATTTCACTACAGAATTGCAGGTGAGCGCGTCCGCCAGCGTGCCACTGACTTTGCTGTCCCAAGCGTTGGAGACGCGCGCCGCCGGCGCGATGTAACCGATCGTGAATGCCGCCGTCAACGTGACATAGATCACCGCGCCGAGGCCGATCACGCCGCCGAGCACGGGCCAATGCAGACCGAGCAGGATCGTCGAGCCGACGAGCACCGCGAGCGACGGCAACAGTGCCATAAAGATCGTATTGTTAAGCAGGTCGAGCGCCCACATGCCGCGGGTGATCTTGCGCACGGTCGAGCCGGCGAACGAGTTGGCGTGCCAGTCGGTTGAGAACCGCTGCACGCGCATAAAGGCGTCTCGGCCCACATCCGACATGTTCTTCAGCGTGAACGGCACGATCGCCCGCAAGCCCATAAACCGCAATACAATCGAGAGCAGACCAAGCGCGAGGGTACCAACGAACGCAATCAGCGCCTCATGTCGCGCCGCCTGGTCGGAGGGGCCCGACGTCAATGCATCCACCAGACGGCCGGAATAGACCGGCATCAACAGGTCGGCGACCGTTGCCCCTAAGAAGCCGACGAGGATGATCGTGGCACGGACTGGCTGCTTCAGCCAATGCTCCACCGCAAACGGGAGAACCAGGCGGATTGCGGCGGATCGTTTGTCATCTTCGCTTGTCATGGCGCTAGGTTTTGTGCCGCACGCCCTCTAAAAGTCTTCGATCCAGACCCGATGTGCCCAATGCTTAGCGCGCGGTCGAAGGGACGCGATAAATGCCCTGAGTGTGGGGGCTGCGGCCGGAATCTCCTACCCATTTCACCCATTCTTTGCGTAAGCGTTTGGCTGAAGCGGCTCACGCTTTGCGGGTTCGTCGCGCTGAGAGCATGGATCTGAGACATCGGCCAGCCTTGCGCGATCCGTTCGAGAGCTTGTCTGAGCCAGGCATGGACGATCGACGTCTTCCATCTTTCCCCGTCTGCAGAAGCATGGACAGCTGCGAGTCCGAGGGTCTCAACTCGGCTATCCCTGTATTTCTCTTGCATCTGCACCAGATGGGACAGCGCCGCCAGACACGGTGCGCACCAAGCTGCTCCAAATTTGACGAGGAAGCTCGTGAGGGGCTGGCCACGAAGCCAGTTCTCCGCCTCCATGGAGGAGCTGGGCATTCTAAGCCCAGCACCACGTTACTCTCCGAAGTTATTGCCAGAGCTTGCGCGACATTTTTGTGCTACCTGATCTGTGATCGCGGCAGCGACCAAGGGGGGGTGCCTTGATGTAGGCCGGCTGCCGAGCGACATCCGCAGCGAATGTCGGTGCCGCCGACCTAAGCGCCACGATGGACGAACTCACAAGCAAAAAGTTGTTTCTCTCACGAGCGCGGCACATGGGTTCAAGGAAAGTGAGCATCGCCCGTCTCGCGTCTGTGTGCAGTCAGCACTCATTCAGCATTGCTGAACCTTAGTAGCAACGTCCGTGCCAGCATCGTCTGCGCCCATTAAGCGCCTGATTCCGCTTGAATTAGCTCAACGGCGCTCCACGGCGAGCAGTGTTTTGAACCGGACGGGCTTTAGTGCGGCTGTCAGAATTTGAACAAGAATTGCGGTTTCGCGCCGCCAGAAAGCTGATTTGATGTTGCGTGCCGCCGAACGGAAACTTGGCGTTCATCTCTAAGTTTCTGATCGGGAGACCGGGCTGGATCCACCCGCTGGCGCCATGAACATGCCTTGATCTCGTCGAATTGGGTGCAAGCGCTGGATAGCAGGCTCTCAAAAACGACCTTATGGTCGGGCGTAGCGCGACTGTTCGACCGATGCGATCGCGATCGTGAGGCCGCTCGAGGGCGTGCACCAATTGGCGCGCAGCGATGACCTTCATCACCCAACGGGATCAAGCCCCAGGATCTATTTGATGAACCTTCATCATCAAGCCGATTATGAGAAGTTCGATCAGCGCATGGTCCAGCTATTTCATGCAAGGAGTGCTTGCTAATGCGAGGAGCTTGACGGAACGGTGCTTTTGCAGATAATCGAGCGCGTCGTGGTTCTCCGGGCTGCACCTGGTCCGGAGCTAAGAGGGAAGCCGGTGCAATGCCGGCGCTGCCCCCGCAACTGTAAACGGCGAGCCGCTGTCCAACAAAAGTCACTGAAGCCAAGCGGCTTCGGGAAGGCCGGACAGTAGCGACGACCCGCAAGCCAGGAGACCTGCCCCGACAACATATTCGTCCACGGGCGGGGTGTCCCGGTGGTGCGCCAAGCAGCCGTCGCCCGCGCGACTTCCCCTGCATGCGTCCGCCATGGCCTTTGCCCCCAAATCATGGGGTTGAAGCTATGTCTATCCTTTCACTTCCTGTCGCCACGCTCGGTACGCCGCGCATCGGTCCGCGTCGCGAACTCAAATTCGCACTTGAGAGCTACTGGAGTGGAAAATCCAGCGAAGCGCAGCTTCTTGATGCGGCGGCGGGCCTTCGGATAGCCAATTGGGCGCGGCAGAAATCGCTTGGCGTGACCGTGATACCCTCTAACGATTTTTCGCTTTATGACCATGTGCTCGATACGAGCGTCATGGTCGGCGCGATTCCCGAGATTTACGGCTGGACCGCGGGTCCACCATCTCTCAAGACGTACTTCGCCATGGCGCGAGGCGCGCAAGACGATGACCAACACGCGAACTGCAGCCAGACCCATCACGGCCACGGTGCGCCAGCCCAAAACATGACCAAATGGTTTGACACCAACTACCACTACATGGTCCCGGAATTCCACAGTGACCAGAGTTTTAAGCTGTCCTCCCGAAAGCCGATCGAGGAATATCAGGAAGCAAAGTGCCTTGGTTATCAGACGCGCCCCGTGCTGATCGGTCCCGTCACCTTCCTGAAGCTCGGCAAGAGTGCAGATCCAGCATTCGATCCACTATTGCTGCTTGATCGACTGCTACCGGTCTATGTTGAGGTCCTTCGCGAACTGGCCAGGCGCGGTGCTGAATGGGTTCAGCTCGATGAGCCAACTCTGGTCCTGGACCTCGATGAAGGATCCCGGGCCGCGTTGCACCGGGCTTACGTGCACTTGGCCCAGGCTGTGCCCGATCTTAAAATCATGCTGGTCACCTATTTCGGCACGATTGGCGACAACCTCCAGACGGCCTTGGCCTTGCCCGTTGCCGGGCTGCACGTCGACCTCGTTCGGGCTCCAGACCAGTTGAGCGCAATCGCCGCTGGTGCTCGCGGTGATCTCGTGGTCTCGCTCGGCGTGATTGATGGCCGGAATGTCTGGCGCTCTAACATTCCGGCATTGGTGGACCGGCTGACTCCGGCGCTCGCTAAGCTGGGCATGCACCGCGTTCAGATCGCGCCGTCGTGCTCGCTGCTTCACGTCCCGATCGACGTGAAGCTTGAAACTGATCTCGATTCGGACGTGAAGAGCTGGCTGGCGTTCTCGGTTCAGAAGATCGAGGAACTGTCAACTCTGGGAAGAGCACTTGGGAGCGATCGGGCCGCGGTGGCCGATGCGCTGGCAGCGTCGGAGGCCGCAGCCATTGCTCGCGAAACCTCGCCCATCATCCACAGTGCGGCTGTCGCCCGGCGAATGGTTGCGATTGATGAGAGCATGCGTCGCCGCCTGACCCCATCCGCAAAACGGGCCGACGTCCAGCGGGCACGGTTCGATCTGCCGATATTTCCAACGACGACGATCGGATCGTTCCCGCAGACAGTGCATGTTCGCAATGCCCGGGCTGCCCATGCCAAGGGAAAATTGAATGACGAGCAATATGAAGAGTTTTTGAAAGAAGAAACTGCGCGAGCAGTGTGCTGGCAAGAAGAGATCGGGCTCGACGTGCTCGTGCATGGTGAGTTTGAACGGAACGACATGGTGCAATATTTCGGTGAGCACCTGTCCGGCTTCAGGTTCACCAAATACGGCTGGGTTCAATCATATGGCTCGCGCTACGTCCGGCCGCCCATATTGTTTGGAGACGTGTCTCGGCCGAGGCCGATAACGGTCGAGTGGTGGCGCTATTCTCAATCGCTGACCAAAAAGCCGGTTAAGGCGATGCTAACAGGACCCGTGACGATCCTAAACTGGTCCTTTGTCCGCGACGACATATCTCGCAAGGAAGTCTGCCAGCAGATCGCACTGGCTATTCGGGACGAGGTGCTCGATCTTGAAAAGGCGGGCGCCGCCATGATCCAGATCGATGAGGCCGCCCTACGGGAAGGACTGCCGCTGCGCAAATCGCAGTGGAAGACCTATCTGGATTGGGCAGTGGACAGTTTCCGCATTTGCTCGTCGGGTGTTGCCGACGAAACCCAGATCCACACCCACATGTGCTATTCCGAGTTCAACGATATCATCGATGCGATCGCAGCGATGGATGCCGACGTCATCTCGATCGAAACGTCACGGTCGAAGATGGCATTGCTTGATGCTTTCAAAGCATACAAATACCCGAACGGGATCGGGCCCGGCATCTACGACATCCATTCACCGCGCATACCGGAACCCGAGGAGATGAAAAATCTCATTATGTTGGCTCGGCAGCGGCTCTCAGATGCGCAGCTCTGGATCAATCCCGACTGCGGACTGAAAACACGTCAATGGGAGGAGGTGCGCCCCGCACTGGCGAACATGGTTGCCGCCGCACGTCATTTGCGGGCTATCTTGACCCCGCAGACCTAGCTCGGAGCGGAGTTCGTGCGGCATGATTGCACTTCTCGATTTGTGCGCTCTATGCTGTCAGCTAGGCACTAAGCGACACCTGCCGATGACTAGGGCATCGGCAGACGCCCACTATACCTTGCGACGCATCATCAAGGTAGATCTGCTAGGCGGGCGTTAAGCTCTGCACGATGATGACTTAACGCGCCAAGAGCTCGCGTCTGGCTGAAGTACAACGTTGATCGACCTGAGCTCACGATGGAAGTGATCCACTCCTCAATTCGACGCGACTAGGCACGTGGTGTCTGCCGCAGCCATAACAAGTCGTACACGTTTCCTGCATGGTGCGGACGGCGAGACGTGCTAAGACAGTCGGGTTCGTCTCACCGGCTGCCGCTAAGGTTAGAATCTTTTCAGCAAGGCACGCCTTCAATGACGAACTGTACCGTGCTTCCGGTACCATTTTCACAGCATCTTCCAGCACCGCTCTCAAGACAGCAGATTGACTGGCGCGCAGGGATTTTCGAGAGATCATGTGGGCTAATTCACGCAAAAGATGGACTACCGTGTCGTCGTTCGGCCTGCTTAACCGGTTATCCGGAAACAAAAGTCGATCAAGCTCGCCGTCCCGATAGTCGATTTCGTTGCGCGAGCAGGGAGGTCACGGTTGCAGACCGTCACAGCGGCAAATACAACAAATGTGCTTAGGCCATATGACGCCGAGCCGTCGGAGTAGAATTATTTTGACTTAATCCCCAGTCGTTCAAGTTGATGCGGCACAGAACGCTTCCGATAGCGAAAACTTGTGAGTGTTGCTTGGAAATATCATCGTGCATGTTAAGCGGCGCGGGAAGGGCATGGCTAACGGTCTTACCGCAACCGATTCTGCTTCAGACGTTCCGCTCCTCGGCAAATTGCGTTTAATGTCGCATTCGCGATTGCCCGGCCGCGGTTGTCGATGCCAGTCCATCGCGCCAACGGGCCGCGCGCGTCAACCTCCAAGAGCTTCACTCCCGAAGGAACCTCGGTGCCATCACGTACGATCCCGCGTAGCATACCATCGAGGGGCGCCGCCACGGGCATCCCCGATAGATGACCGATTACAAGACCTTTGTAGATCGGTGTGCCGATTTCGGCCGACGTCTGCCAGCGGCCGGCGATCTTTGAATAGACAAAGCGCTCTGCGCCGCGCTCGCCCAGCCGGCTTGCAATTCCATCGGGGGCCTCGGTCCAACTGTCCTGGTCGGCGA
Organism: Bradyrhizobium sp. STM 3562; assembly: GCF_045571435.1. Taxonomy (NCBI): domain Bacteria; kingdom Pseudomonadati; phylum Pseudomonadota; class Alphaproteobacteria; order Hyphomicrobiales; family Nitrobacteraceae; genus Bradyrhizobium; species Bradyrhizobium sp. STM 3562. Next base: position 6,225,669 of record NZ_CP120694.1, on the reverse strand, counting down.
GACCGATCTTGCCGGGTCGGGTTTCGACCGCCACATCACAGTTTGAGCTTGCGGAAAAGCCAGGACCGACGCCGATTGACAGTGCCGCGAGGCGCCGCAGATCGGGGCTGACAGCGCGCTTCTGCAGACGCGCGTCGATCAGTACGTCAATAGGAGCAATTGGGAGCAGGTCGAAAATACCGAGCCTAGACACAAGAACGGACGCTCTCCTGCTGCCGTGCTCGCGAGCCGCTTTCAGGACTTGGATCCTATCGTCAACTCGTTCACCCAGAACATCTTCGACCTGGGCGCTGCCCGCAAAGAGCGCGTCATGGAAGGCCATCTTTCGACGAAGCACGGGTCGATCTGGATCATAGGAGAGCAATACGCAATCGCCGGCGCGCGCGAGCTGGACCGCAATAGCGGACGCAATCTCGTTGGTGCCGAGAATGACATCGAAACGCCTTTTCCGGCGATCAATTTCCAAAGACATTTGAGCCAACTCGCCTCATACTTGCGTGCTATACTCGGCATCCCGCAAAGCCCTTCCCGCGAGGTTCTGATCGCAGCAACAGACGGGCCAAATGACAGCACGTTTCGCCTGGGCGGGCAGTCACTTCGATCCGGTCAGATCGGCGGTGCTCTTGCTTTTGCCCGTTGTGGATCACGGCGATGCCGAAGGCCCAAGTTGTCGAGTTCGGATTCAGCAGGGGACGAAGTTGAGGATTCCGCGTGGCTAGGGTCAGTGCTTCATCCGGCTGTATGGTGGGTACATGAAAGCGGTACCTGCTCGGATGAGGCCATCTTTCGCGTGACGCACATCGAGGAGAGCGTGTCCGAACCGACACGTGTTGGCCGACGACAGCTTGCGAGATGAAACAGCAAGCGACTTGTGCAGGCGCAGCCTCTGGCACGAGCCTTGAATGGAAGAGGGCGTTCCGCATCATTCTCGAGGAAGTGAACTGTATGGCTTACAAGATAATTGCGTCCCAGTGCACCGTCTGTGGCGCATGTGAATTCGAATGCCCCAACGGAGCAATCAGCCTCAAGAACGACATTTATGTAATTGACCCAAAGAAGTGCACCCAATGCGAAGGGCAATCCGAGACGCCGCGATGCGCGGATGTCTGTCCAGTGCCCGACACGTGCGTGCAGGCATAAGGACATCCGACAAAAAGGCGAGCGGCCCGCGGCCGGATTGAAGGGGTACCTGCTGCCGGAGCCTTTGTAGTTCGCCTCGTGATCTTGGCGATTATCGGATGCCGAGCTTACAAGCGATGCCCTCGCATTTGCGAGAACGCAGACGCGGGCGCCCCGACCTGAGATAACGGCATTATTGGTGGCGCAGCGGAATGGAGAGGCAAAAGTGATCAAGCGGGCCCTGCCGCTGTCCGACGAGGCGGAAGCTGACAACAAGCCGGAGCTGGGGATCTTGAGCTGCGCCGCGTGACGCAATGTTGAGGGCGGCCTCCTGTTCTATCTGAGGGACGCGCGTACTCCCGAAGCAGGTGCAGGCGCGCTCCTGATGCAGACCTGGCCAGGGATGCCGTCGCGCAAATAGCTAAGGACAACCTGCGCGGCTTGCTCGCCAGTCAGGAGCGGCGGCCGGAGGTGTAGCGATGAGCAACATCCGCCTGTTCTCAGCGGCGCTTACGATGTGATGCTCTTGCGCGAGGAGTTTCCGGCGTGTCTGACCGTAAGCTCCTGGTCTAGCTTGATAATGCCGCTTAGTCCCAGATGCCGGGAGCGGTGCTTGAGCGCTCGAGCAGGTCTATGCCAGCGAATGTGCCAATGTGCATTACGGCCTCTCGCCCAATGCCGTAACGCAGGCCTATGAGGGTACGCGCAGGCGAAGGTGGCGCAGTACGTACGATGCCCGCCGCAATCAAGGAAATCATCTTCGCCCGCAACGTTACCGGTCGATCAAGCTCGAATCCGAGGCCGAGCCAAATATCGGCGAGAGCATGGAGCACGATTCCAAGATCGTGTCGTGGCATTTCGCTAAGGAGGGCCCTGGCGCGGTGATTAAACGGGCGCCGTCGATGTGGCAGCATTGCGCCCTAGAGGAGGTCGAGAATCTTCTGATGCCCGCACCGAGCCGATCGCGATCGGCCAGATGTCGAATGCGCTCGCTACCGCAGATCTTAATTCGGCCCTTGCCGTCCCCGGACGACGCTCTCTCCTCGCGGTCGAGGCAGCAGCCTGGTCGAAGGGCGGATTTAGCAAGGGCATGATCGGCTGCCACAGTTCCTGAGGATCAACCTTAAGCGCCGGTTCTCGCACTGAGCGCTATGTCCGCAAGCATGAGTGCAAAATCGAGCGAGCGGGCCGCGCCATTGTTTCGTTGCGGACAGACCAGGTGAGACGTTTTCGGGAGGCGGTCGGATGTCAGGTTTGCAACAACAGCTTCTCTGGGCCCGCAGTGGCGCGCTATCTGCTTCTGAATGCTCCCATTTTTGTACCCTGATCCTGCTGGCATGCTCGTTGCAAAACTCTCGGGCGAAAGCCGCATCGATAGCGGCGAATCTTTGAGGACATAAGCATGAGTCTCGCCAAAGCCCAGAGCATCGCGGAAATCAAGGCCCGGAACAAGGAGCTGATCCAGGAGGTGCTGAAGGTCTATCCGGAGAAGACGGCGAAACGGCGCGCCAAGCACCTCAACGTTCACGAGGCCGGCAAGTCGGATTGCGGAGTGAAGTCCAACATCAAATCTATTCCCGGGGTGATGACGATCCGCGGCTGTGCCTACGCCGGCTCCAAGGGCGTGGTCTGGGGACCAATCAAGGACATGATCCACATCAGCCATGGCCCGGTCGGTTGTGGACAGTACTCGTGGGGGTCGCGGCGCAATTACTACACGGGCGTGACCGGCGTCGATAGCTTCGTGACGTTTCAGTTCACCTCCGACTTTCAGGAAAAAGATATCGTTTTCGGCGGCGACAAGAAGCTCATAAAGCTGATTGACGAGGTCCAGGAGCTGTTCCCTCTAAACAATGGCATTACTATCCAATCCGAATGCCCGATCGGTCTGATTGGCGATGACATCGACGCTGTATCTCGAGCGAAATCGAAAGAATATGGCGGCAAGACCATTGTGCCAGTCCGCTGCGAGGGATTCCGCGGCGTATCACAGTCGCTAGGCCACCACATTGCCAACGATGCTGTGCGCGATTGGATATTCGACAGGCTCACGCCAGAGAATAGGCCGAGGTTCGAACCGACACCATACGACGTCGCAATTATAGGTGACTACAATATCGGCGGCGACGCATGGTCGTCCCGTATCTTGCTGGAGGAAATGGGGCTTCGCGTGATCGCGCAGTGGTCGGGTGATGGCTCCCTGGCCGAGCTCGAGGCCACGCCAAAGGCGAAGCTGAACGTGCTGCACTGTTACCGCTCAATGAACTACATTTCGCGTCACATGGAAGAGAAGTACGGAATTCCCTGGTGCGAATACAACTTCTTCGGGCCAAGCAAGATCGTGGAATCATTACGCAAGATCGCGGGGTATTTCGACGACAAGATTAAGGAAGGCGCCGAGAGGGTAATCGCGAAGTACCAGCCGCTTGTGGACTCGGTCATCGCAAAATATCGCCCGCGGTTGGAGGGCAAGAGTGTGATGCTGTTCGTAGGCGGACTTCGTCCCCGTCACGTGATCGGCGCCTATGAAGACCTCGGCATGGAGGTGGTCGGCACGGGCTACGAGTTCGCGCATAACGATGATTATCAACGAACCGCACAACACTATGTGAAGGATGGCACGCTGATCTACGACGACGTCACTGGATACGAGTTCGAGCACTTCGTCGAAAAAATCCGGCCGGATCTGGTCGGCTCGGGGATCAAGGAAAAATACGTGTTCCAGAAGATGGGTGTGCCATTCCGGCAGATGCACTCTTGGGATTATTCGGGGCCTTATCACGGCTACGACGGCTTTGCGATCTTTGCCCGAGACATGGACATGGCCATCAACTCACCCATCTGGAAAAAGACCAAGGCGCCCTGGAAGGATGCCGCCAAGCCGAGGCTCTTGGCTGCGGAATAACTCGCCGGTGCTCTGCCGAGAGGCGAGCCGACATGTCTCACGATATCTGAAAGGGCTAACCAATGGCGCAGAATGCAGAACGCGTGCTCGATCACTTTGAGCTATTTCGCGGTCCGGAATACCAGCAGATGCTGGAAAACAAAAAGAAGATGTTCGAAAATCCCCGCGATCCCGCGGAGGTCGAGCGTATTCGCGAATGGACGAAGACGCCCGAATACCGCGAAAAGAATTTCGCTCGAGAAGCGCTGACTATAAACCCAGCCAAGGCCTGCCAGCCACTCGGCGCGGTGTTCGCGTCCGTTGGGTTCGAAGGTACGCTGCCTTTCGTGCATGGCTCGCAAGGGTGCGTCGCCTATTACCGCAGTCATCTGTCAAGGCACTTTAAGGAACCGACCTCGTGCGTCTCTTCGTCGATGACCGAGGATGCGGCAGTATTCGGCGGGCTGAACAATATGATCGACGGCCTGGCCAATAGCTACAACATGTACAAGCCGAAGATGATTGCGGTCTCCACCACTTGTATGGCGGAGGTCATCGGCGATGACCTTAACGCGTTCATTAAAACGTCAAAGGAAAAGGGCTCCGTTCCGGCGGACCTCGATGTGCCATTCGCGCATACTCCAGCCTTCGTGGGTAGCCATGTCACGGGCTATGACAACGCAATCAAGGGAATCCTGGAGCATTTCTGGGACGGTAAGGCAGGTACCGCTCCAAAGCTCGAGCGTAAGCCCAATGACAAGGTGAACTTCCTCGGCGGCTTCGACGGCTATGCCGTCGGCAATCTCCGTGAGATCAAGCGCATCTTCGAAGTGATGGGCATCCAGTACACCGTTCTGGCCGATAATTCCGACGTCTTCGATACGCCGACGGATGGCGAGTTCCGGATGTATGACGGGGGCACCAGTCTGGAAGACGCTGCGAACGCCATTCACGCCAAGGCGACAATCTCGATGCAGCAATGGTGCACCGAGAAGACCCTGCCGTTCATCGCAGAACACGGTCAGGAAGTTGTAGCATTTAATTACCCGTTGGGCGTATCCGCAACGGACGAGTTCCTCATGGCCTTGTCCCGTATCACAGGCAAGGAGATTCCGGATGAACTCGCGCGAGAGCGCGGCCGCTTGGTAGACGCGATCGCGGACTCGAGCGCTCATATTCACGGCAAAAAATTCGCGATTTATGGCGATCCCGATGTCTGCCATGGGTTAGCTGCATTCTTGCTCGAACTTGGTGCCGAACCGACCCATGTCCTGTCGACTAACGGCAACAAGACGTGGCAAGAGAAAATGGAGGCCTTATTTGCGAGCTCGCCGTTTGGGCAGAACTGTCGCGCCTATCCGGGCCGAGATCTCTGGCACCTGCGTTCGCTGCTGTTTACCGAACCCGTCGATTTCCTGATCGGCAACACTTATGGGAAGTATCTGGAGCGTGACACCGGCACGCCGCTAATCCGGATCGGCTTCCCTGTGTTCGACAGACATCATCACCATCGCTCTCCCGTATGGGGCTATCAGGGCGGCTTGAACGTGTTGATCAAGATCCTCGACAAGATCTTCGATGAGTTCGACAAGAATGCCAATATTCCGGGTAAGACCGACTATAGCTTCGACATCATTCGTTGAGCAACGCGCCTGAGCCGTCGCCGGCCTGCACCGGCGATGGCTCAGGCGCAAGTTGGTATCATTTTTTGCCCCACGATCACGTGAGAGAAGAAGCGGATGAGTTCGCTATCGGCCACGATTCAGGACATCTTCAATGAGCCAGGCTGCGCGAAGAATGCCAACAAATCGGATGTCGAGCGCAAGAAGGGGTGCACCAAGCAGCTCCAGCCGGGCGCCGCCGCTGGCGGCTGCGCGTTCGACGGCGCCAAGATCGCGCTACAACCATTTACCGATGTGGCACATCTGATCCATGGTCCGATCGCCTGCGAAGGTAATTCATGGGACAACCGCGGTGCTGCTTCGTCTGGCGCCAGTATCTGGCGCACCAGCTTCACGACCGATATGACCGAAACCGACGTCGTATTTGGTGGCGAAAAGCGCCTTTATAACGCAATCAAGGAGATCATCAGAAAGTACAACCCGGCCGCGGTCTTCGTCTATCAGACCTGTGTCCCCGCGATGATCGGCGATGATATCGATGTCGTTTGCAAGGCGGCTTCGCGCAAGTTCCGCAAGCCGGTCATTCCTATAAATGCGCCGGGGTTCGTCGGGTCGAAAAATCTTGGCAATAAGCTTGCCGGCGAGGCCTTGCTCGAGCACGTCATCGGGACAGAAGAGCCGGACTACACCACGCCGTACGACATCAACATGATCGGTGAATACAATCTGTCCGGCGAGCTTTGGCAGATCAAGCCGTTATTCGACGAGCTCGGGATCCGAATCCTGTCCTGCATCTCCGGGGATGGCAGATATCAAGAGGTGGCTTCGTCGCATCGGGCTCGTGCCGCGATGTTAGTATGTTCGAAGTCGATGATCAATGTGGCGCGCAGAATGGAGGAGCGGTACCGCATCCCATTCTTCGAGGGCTCATTCTACGGCATCCAGGACTCTAGCGCATCATTGCGCGAGATTGCGCAACTTTTGGTTCGGCGCGGAGCGCCGGAAGATCTTATCGAGCGTACCGAGGCGGTGATCGCACGCGAGGAGGCGCGCGCCTGGGCCGCGATCAGGCAGTACAAGTCCCGCTTTGGCGGGAAGAGGGCATTGTTGATCACCGGCGGGGTGAAGTCCTGGTCCGTACTGGCTGCGCTCCAGGAGGCTGGGCTTGAGCTCGTGGGCACCAGCGTCAAGAAATCTACTGAGGAGGACAAGGAGCGCATCCAGGAGCTGATGGGGCTGGATGCCCACATGATCGAGGATATCTCGGCTCGCGAGATGTACAAAATGCTGAAGGACGCGCGGGCGGACATCATGCTGTCTGGCGGAAAGTCGCAGTTCGTGGCGCTGAAGGCGGCGATGCCTTGGCTCGACATCAACCAAGAGCGATCTCATGCCTATTTGGGTTATGTCGGCATAGTGAAGCTGGTCGAGGAGATCGATAAGGCACTATTCAATCCGATTTGGGAGCAACTGCGTCAACCTGCACCATGGGAGGCGTTCTGCAAGAACACGCACTCCGACCCGATGGCGCAGGCAGCTGAGAGCGCCTCGTGTCCGACACCGGCGGAGAGGGCTCGTCGCTCAAAAAGGATCTGCTTCTGCAAAAGGGTTGACCTCGGCACCCTCGAGGATGCGATCCGCTCGCATCGCCTGACCACCGTGCGCGAGATCAGGCAAAAGACCAATGCGTCCGGCGGCTGCGGCGCCTGCAAGAGCCGGATCAGGCACATTCTTGCGAGTATCCGGGAGTCCTCGGCGCCTGACATGCTCGATGCAGCGGAGTAGGGCCGCGTCTCATGGCTAGCGTAACCATTTCGAAAAAGGCCTGCGCAGTTAACCCGTTGAAAATGAGCCAGCCGATTGGCGGTGCATTCGCGTTCATGGGCCTGCGTGGCGCGATGCCCATTCTGCACGGCTCGCAAGGCTGCACATCGTTCGGCCTCACGCTATTCGTGCGCCATTTCAGGGAGCCGGTACCGCTACAGACAACCGCTATGAGCGAGGTCGCGACTGTGCTCGGGGGCTATGATAATGTCGAACAGGCCATACTAAACATCTACAATCGTAACAAGCCGGAAATCATCGGCATCTGCTCGACAGGAGTGACCGAAACGAATGGGGAGGACGTCGACGCCTTCATCAAGCTCATTCGCGAAAAGCATCCGCAGCTAGCGGACGTTCCTCTAGTCTATGTGTCGACCCCCGATTTCAAGGACGCTTTCCAGGATGGCTGGGAAAAGACGGTCGCGCGCTTGGTCGAGGTATTGGTGGACGTGCCGCCGGCCGAGGCCGAGCGCAACCCCGCGCGGGTGAATGTCCTTCCGGGATGTCACCTGACGCCTGGCGACCTCGATGAACTCAGGACCATCTTGGAGGATTTCGGGCTGACGCCATCATTCCTTCCTGATCTGGCAGGGTCACTGGATGGACATATCCCCGACGAGTTTACGCAGACGACCATAGGCGGCGTCGGAGTTGATGAAATCGCGACCATGGGCCGGTCCGGCTGGACGATTGCCATCGGCGCACAGATGCGGCGGGCAGCAGAAGCGATGCAGTCCAAAACGGGAGTGCCGTTTCGCCTATTCGAACGAATGTGTGGCCTGATGCCGAACGATGAATTTCTCGCATTCCTGAGCGAGATCAGCGGGCAGCCCGTGCCATCAAAATATCGGCGCCAACGCGGGCAGCTCGCCGATGCGATGCTGGACGCGCATTTCCATATCGGCGGCCGCAAGCTTGCGATCGGCGCCGAGCCTGACCTCTTATTCGACCTGTCCAATATGCTCCACGAGATGGGAGCACACGTTAGCGCTGCAGTGACGACCACACACTCGCCCTTGCTTGAGCGGATCAAGACCAAGGAGGTGGTGATCGGAGATCTCGAGGATCTTGAAAAGCTAGCCAGAAGAAGAGCCTGCGATCTCCTGATTACGCATTCGCATGGCCGGCAAGCTGCCGGGCGGCTCAACATTCCGTTTCATCGCGCGGGATTTCCAGTGTTCGATCGGATCGGCGCGGGACATCAAGTATCGGTCGGCTATCGGGGTACACGCGAACTCATCTTCAACATCGCAAATCTCGTGATTACCGATCGTGAAGTCAATCATCAGCCGACGCCCGATAGCTGGCGGGCGTCCAATTTGGCCTCACGGTGTCGCCGCATGGCCAACACAACAGGGAGGTCGGTTGCATGAAGGTCGCATTCGCTACCCAGGATTTGAGGCGCGTCGATGCGCATTTCGGCTGGGCTAGAAACATTGTCATTTATGACGTTGGGCCAGGCGGGCACGTGTTTCTGAAGGCGATCGAGTTCGACGGCGATCTCAAGGAAGATGGCGATGAGGACAAGCTCGCGCCTAAGATCGAGGTCGTCAAGGATTGCGCCATCCTCTATGTCGCTGCCATCGGAGGGGCTGCCGCCGCGCGAGTTGTGGCAAGCAATATTCATCCCATCAAGGTGAACGAGCCCGAGAGCATCTTGGCACTTTTGGAGAAGCTGGAGCGCGTCCTGAAGGGGACGCCGCCACCCTGGTTGCGCAAAGCGCTGAAGAAGGACCAGGCGCGCGCGGTGGAATTCGAGGAGTGAAAACGACGTGACCGAGGCCACAGAGACCGGGCGAGCTGAAGCAGCCATCAATGCGCCGTTCGTGAGGGAGCTGGTCAGCCTCTGGCGCGCCCAGGATTCACATGGCGCCTGGGAGGAAAAGAGCGATCTTGACTTGCTCGCACCCTATATCCTGGACGACGATAAGCGGCGCGCGCTCCCGATCGTCGGCGATCCCGACCCTGACACGGTTTGGCGGCTCGAGCTGTTCTTTGATGCTGTCGCGCTGTCGATCGAAAAAGCCACCGGTGTGATGATCCAGCCGATGCTGAAGATGCACCATGAAGGGTTTGGCCGCATAGTGCTGATCGGGGGCCGGCTGATTGTAGTGAACAAGCAGCTGCGCGACGTGCACCGCTTCGGCTTCCTGAGCCTCAGCAAGCTTGCCGCCGAGGGCGATAAACATGTCAGAAGCGGGATCGAGATGATCCAGAAGTATCCTGACGTGGCAAATTATTGAGGATAGCTCATGACCGAAGTCGATCTACTGAAAGCTGAGATCAAGAAACGTTCTTCCAAGGCCTCGCAAGCCAAGATGGACCTGCATGATCTGTCGGAGGAGCTGCCCCTCAATTGGACCTCAATCATGATGGTGGCGCAGAAGGCGCACGATGCCTTTGCCGAACTCGAGCGCAAGCGTCAGGAGCTGAAGGCGATGGAAAAGGTCTAAGAGGTAGCCGATCATGTCATTTGCAACGCGTGACGGTCGCGGCTGGACGCCAGAGTTCTTGATCTCCATCGATCCGGAGCATTGCATCGGGTGTGGCCGCTGCTTCAAGGTCTGCGGTCGGGACATCATGACGCTCAAGGGCCTCAACGAGGAGGGGGAGCTTGTGGAGCTGGACGAGGAGGGGGACGATGAAATCGAGAAGAAGGTGATGGTGATAAAAGACGAGGGGGCGTGCATCGGGTGTGGCGCCTGCGCCAGGGTGTGTCCCACAAACTGCCAGACCCACATGCCCGCTGAAGCGGCAGCGGCGTGAGTCTACCCGTCCTTGATTTGATGACCCGCAGATGTGAAATTCCCGGGAGAGGGGGAACTCTAGATTGGTTTACACCCCTCACCGCGGCCGCCCTGCGGATCGCATCTCGTAAGATTAGAGAATGACGCGGCCGCGGCGTTCTACAAAAGGACTGCCGTATGAGGCCTGGCTTTCCGAGGTGACCCGGATCGGGGGCTGGTACAAATGAGGCCGGACCAACGAGACGCCGTTCACAGCGCGGACTGGTCGGGCGGACCCGGTCGTTTTTTGGTTGAACTTGTGGTGGAGCAGCAATCGGGTCGAGCGATACGGAGGGTAATATGCATTTGCGAAGATGTGATCTTCGCTATTTCACCTGCCGATCAAGTCGCCGCCGATGCGAAAGCGTCGAAAGGGTTGCTGCTGCAGTGAGCGAGGAAGCTGTAGCAGTTCATTGTGGCACCAGCGCTGTCAGCGGCGAGTGACGAATTGGACAGGGCGGCTGTTCATTTGGTTGAGGCGTATGAAGAGTTGAGGAGCCTTATGAGCTGTGAGGTGTGCTGAATGCGGATGGTGAGCGCCGGATGACGCTTGTAATGCGATGGTGTGATAGCTCGGTGAGCCCGGAGCTGCTGGCGCAATTCTTTGTTCGACACGTGGGACCCGACTATGTCTCGCATGAAGAGATTCTGTCTGGACGCGCACATCCTGACCGAACTTGGAGCACGAAGCTCGCATCGGTTGTCGGGGACGAGTTTTCATCGGCCCTGTTTCCGCAATCTGCGCAGTTGCCGCACCAGACCCGGGCTTTCGCGGGCTACGATGATAGCGAATTGGTGTGTGTCGGACTGATTAGATTCGAGTTCATCGAAAGTGGCCCCTATGCCGTGATCGAAGATCTGGTCGTTCATTCTGCGAAGCGTGCTGCCAAATATGGCACGCAAGCTTTGGCCTGGGTTGAGGGATCGATCTGCGAATTCGGAATTGCCACTCTTTTCTGTGAAACAGGGATCGGCAACTCAATCGCTCAAAAATTCTTCAGGCGGCGCGGCTTCCGACCAGTCTCTGTTGTTCTTCTAAAAAGGCTGCCTTCGCCGCTGTGATCGTAGATCTCCGAGGGATGGCATAGGAGGACGGGCCAGCGAAGCCGCGGTTAGGAAGCGTAGACTTGAGCGGTTCTACTAGCGCCCGACATGCCGCTGCAGCCGAAGAGCGCGAAATACGTCAGCGCTGCCACAGATTGTTCTGCACGTCAGGTTGTAGTCAGCTCACCCGCCTAAGTTGCTGGAGCGTCTTGAGTACGCCCGAAATTAACGGCGACGCAACCTGTGGATGGAGAGCAAATCGCGTGTATAGCAGAATCACTGGATCCTCGAGCCAATCAACTAGCGCAAGCCGGGCCGACGAACCGGGGCAGGCTGAGGAGGGGATGTTTAGGGAAACGCTTGCAGACGCAGCGCCTGGTTCGTCATCGGCGAGACGTCCGTACTCCCTCACCTCCGAACCTCCCATCTACGAGCTGAAGGACCACGATACGTTTAGGCAGGAACTGAGGAACTTTTATGGCGACGACATCAAACACATAGCCGATAATCCGCAAGAGTACTCGGATTTCGTATCCAAAAAAGCTGAGCGCACCGCAATGGTCGCCAGAGCCGCCGCGAGTGTAGATCACGAGCCCGGTTCGCGGTACTTCAGCTATGAACTGGGCGATAAGAGTGTCGGGCTCCTACGAGTGGATCCAGGATTCCGCATCAAAGGAGAGGAGTGGCAGAAGCAGCACTTTCCTGAGCGAAAAAACCTCTCATCGGTCGTGGCTCTCCGGGTGACGCATCCTCTCGTTGAGAACGCGGGCGATATTCTGCTTGAACATCAACTTCGGCTGGATGGCAAAAAGCCTCTGATCATGTCGCGGCCCGCTAATGACGAGGTGAAGCCCCGCCTGGAGCAGATGGGCTTTGTTGACGTCGGTGGAAATGAGTTCGTGCTTGACCCTAAAAGGCGTGGCGATATCTGGACGAAGAACGAGGCCGGCGAGTGGCAGCGGGAAGACAAGCCTCGACTCTATCTCCAGGCCGAGAGCGAGGGTCCCGTTGAAGGGAGTAGCGACGAAAACTCGAACGAAGAATATGTCGAGACAGAGTCGTCCGACGATGACCCCGCTTGGTACTTGGAGCGGGCGCTCAATTTCCGCGGAGGACAGGCCGGATCGGAGGACTGAAAGACGGGACCGCATGAAGGGTAACGGCATTCTGTCATCAGGCCCGCCGACCCGAAGGAGATAAAAAAACGGAGACGCGCCGCAGGCGCGCTCCCGCCTGCGCACGGTGCTCCGTTCGGGCGATCATGGGAGGAGATGCTTTCATGACCTTCTCCAATGTTCGGAAACAAATGTCTGCACTGCCGTCACCCGCTTGGCGCGCGCGGGTTGCGCCGAACGGACTTCGGGCCCGACAGCCCGGACGAACGAAGCTTGACGATGCGACCTTACACCGGGCCGCCAGCGTTCAAGCGCGCTGCTTGGGCCGGTGACTATGGCGCAGCCAGCGGAACGCATTCAGAGCCAGCGTCGGCGTGCATCCGTCGGTCCTGCTGCGATTGCCCCAGCCATGCTCGGCATCGCGCCGCGGCCAGACTAGAGTGAGATGATGTCTGCGCTCAGCTCAGCATGATGTTGCGGCCCCCATTCTTGCTGACGCATGTTATCGGAAGCTCTGAAAGGTTTTCCGCCGCGCCGCGTGGGTCGATATTCATTCCCTCACCACTGCGTCAAAGAGTTTCCTGGCGTCTATTCTCGTACGTGCGGGTTTGGAGAAGCTGACGAGTCGACGAGTGAGGGTAGGAAACGCCTCGATCACCGTTTTGCAGCGCTTTCATTCGCGATAAAATCGAAAGCGTTCCTTGCGGGTTTAAGCTGGTGCCCATTCGCGGCCGGCCCTGCTCTCACTGACGTCAGAATTATTTGACCCGCGGCCCCGCTCCCAGACCTGAGAACATTGCGCTAGTCAACTACAAGAATTTGCAGGTGACCACATCAACCTGATCCGGAAGCATCGGATCATCCTCATCCACGAGGCGACGTTTAAGAAGGAGCAAAACTGGAGGCGAAATGAATCTATCGGACGGCGAGAAGCTGATTATGTTGATGTTGGCCGATGTTTCGAAAGCGCTTGAGATGGAAGGCGAGAACCCTCAGTTTATTCAAAAGACCATCGCCAATGACGATCTTTGGGCACTTCGCTGGAAATATCACGGCGCTCCTTTTTCAAAACACCCAGCCCCGCCGGAGGTCGCCGAGACTTGCGAGATTCTCGAGATGTGGTCCGTCGTCGAATCTTCGTTCGCAGCGCTCTCCCCCACAGAGAAAAAGCGCGTTAAGTATGATGCATATCCTTTTGGAAACGATGTCCAATTTCACGGCTTCTATGGGAATCATGACCCCCATACTTCGATAGCGCGTGTATTGATCGAAGACCTGGGTCTGTGGACCGAGTTCAAAGGCCGCTCGCCCGACGACCACGCGCGAACGCTTGAGCACCATATGCGCATGTACCACGTATTCGAATCGGTTTGCGATTGCCTGCACTCTCGGAGGTTGAATGCCGACGAGATAATCCGGGTGCTTACTGCCCAAAAATACACCTAGAGCATTTTGGGGTAAAATGGCTTCGGTTGGGTGCATTCCAGGCTTGACCTCTGAGGCACGCTGATGCACCCGCACGATCGAGCTGTCGACCATCTGGAACTCCTCATGGCCCTGGTAACTGCCGCCATCAGCCTGTCGGCCTTGCGTCACGATTAAAGCGACTGTAGACGGTCGTGTAAGGTCGATACCGCTCGGGTAAATCTCGCCACGGCGTTCCCGTCCTTGCCACGCAAACGATGCCATCATGATCTGCCGGTTATTCTGCGGCTGGCGGCCGCGGCGTCCCTTCGGTGGAATAGCGCTCCACTCGAAATCCATCAGATCGTAACGCATGATCAAGCCCCCATGTGGAGGACTTGAATCATTCCTCGCTGATTTGCGCTAGAGTTAATTGAGAACAAAGGTCATGTCCGAAGAGCCTCGAAGATATCCGCTTGCGCGATTCTTGCAACGCTGAGCGCGGGTGAGCAATGACGGAGGCACGCATGCTTGAACATGCTATTGAGCTGAATACCGCGTATGCAGTCTGCCGCTTCAATGATATTCCAAGCCAGCGCGCCAAGGGTTTTGTGCTCTTAATTATCGACGAGGATAGCAGGTGCAGACCATGGCCAATTGTCGTGGTGCGCTGGGGCAGACGCGTGTTTGGTTATCTAAACAAATGTCCGCACAATCAGGTTCATCTCGACTGGGAACATGGTCAGTTCCTGGACCCTACCGGCACGCGACTGATGTGCGGGAAACATGGGTCGACGTTCGAGCTCAGTACTGGCCGGTGTGTGGACGGGCCGTGCAAGGGGCACGAGCTCACGCCGGTCGCGCTGACGCTGCTGGACGGTGAGATCTGCGTGACCGGCGTGCCACTTGTGGAGGAGGGGGACGATACGAGCTGAGGCCGCGCGCTCACACTGGCCGGTTCTCGTTGCGGTTTTTCATGGGAGTCATCCTCTTTAGCCCTTCTTCATAAGTGATCTCGTCATAGGACGCCTCGATTGTCCTGGCCGCGTCGAGCAGGTAATCGAGCTTACCGGGCGCAGTGAGCTTTTTGATATCGTCCTTGTTGACCCCGACCAGATCCATCATTTCCTTCCAGACCGTAGATTCGTCGCAGGGCAGCACGTAGAAAGTGATCGCGCCGAGCTTGGTTCGATATTTCGCGAGAAGATCTATGTTGTTGCAGAACATGAAATAGGTTCCATCGGGACTGAGTGCACCCTCGAGAACTTCTGTCACATCGCTGAGGTAAGCGAACGAGTGCAGGTAGCCGGCCAGCACCGGAATTGTGCTTTCGCCTTCCTGCGCCACCGCCAGGACCTGCTCAATCGAATAGTCCGGCGGCCGTTTCTCATCCGCGACCTGCGCCTGGAATTTCAGTGCAATGTCACCGCGAAAGCCGAACCGGCCAGGCTTTGTGGTCGCGCCTTTGAGTACGGCGTTGAGCAGACGGCCTTCCGTTTCAAGGCGGCCGAGCGCGGTGTTTTCGATTGCAGTCATGAACAATTGTTCCTCGATCTAAGACAATCGCCGGAGGCTCCGGCAAGCCCGAGAGGCAATGCAAATTGTTTGCCGCCGCCCTGTAACGGTCGGGATCATAAAGCCTAGAGCACCAAAGGGGCGTGCGGTCTTGCAAACGTTGTCAGGAACACGACAAAGGGCGAGAAGCCGACCAGCGGAATTTGGAAATTGGTGAGCACTCGCAAGCGCCTAACTAGTGGCACACGACTTGCCAAACCAGCCTGCAATGGCTTGGAAAAAAAGGAAGACCTATGATCAATATGACCGACAGCGCGGTAAACGCGGTCAAGTTGGCCATTTCGGCGTCGGCGCAGCCGGCAGGCGGCTTGCGAATTATGGTCGAGGCGGGCGGCTGCGCTGGGCTGAAATACAGTATGGGTTTGACGGACCAGGCAAAGCCTGACGACACCGTGATCGAACACGGCGGGGTCAGGGTGTTCGTCGACACCGAAAGTCAGCAGCACCTCGCCGGCACGACCATCGATTTCGTGGTGGGAACGAACGGATCAGGCTTCACCTTCGACAATCCGAACGCAAATTTGAACTGCTCCTGCGGCAAATCCTTCAGCTAATCACAGGACAACTCAACGCATGCTGGTAGAAGGCGAACAACCGAAGCAGTTGCGAGTCAGTGACGCTGATCGGAAGCAAATGATACGCGCCGTAATCGAGGAGATTCGGCCCAGTCTGCGGCGGGATGGCGGCGATTGCCAACTGCTTGAGATCGACGGTAACAAGGTCATGGTCAAGCTGACGGGAGCCTGCATGTTCTGCAAGTTCTCTGGCGCCACCCTCGAAGGAATTCAGGCCCGCCTCATCGAGAGGCTCGGCGAATTCGTTCGCCTGATCCCCATCGCCGGCACTGGCAAAGCGCGACATTGAAGCCGAACGAGGGATTTGTGCTCGTTTATCTCGACAACAATGCAACGACGCGAACGGATCCGGCCGTCGTCAAAGCCATGCTGCCGTTCTTCACAAAGCAGTTCGGCAATCCGTCTTCCGTCCATGCCTTCGGGAACGAGGTGGCGGGCGCCGTGAAGCAAGCCCGCCGCTGTCTGCAGGCTCTGCTAGGTACGGCCTACGATCATGAGATTGTCTTCACGTCCGGTGGAACCGAGTCCAACAACGCGGCCATATTGTCCGCGCTTGCGACCCAGGACGGACGCAACGAGATCGTCGCCAGCTCCGTCGAGCATCAGGCCATCCTGGCGCTACTCCAACACTTGTCGAAAAAGGGTACCAGGGTCCATTTGATTCCCGTGGATTCACAGGGGCGGCTCGAAATCGAAGCTTATCGGCGGGCACTTGGACCGCGCACGGCAATCGCGTCGCTTATATGGGCCAACAACGAAACCGGAACCATCTTCCCAGTGAAGGCTCTGGCCACAATGGCTCGCGAAGTCGGCGCGCTGTTTCACACGGATGCGGTTCAGGCCGTCGGCAGGGTGCCGATCAGCTTGGAAGAGAGTGAGATCGACATGCTCTCGTTGTCCGGGCATAAGCTCCATGGCCCCAAAGGAATCGGTGCGCTCTATCTGCGCAAGGGGACCAAATTCGCGCCGTTGATCTGGGGCGGGCCACAGGAGCGCCGAAGGCGCGGCGGGACCGAGAACACACCAGGTATCGTCGGGCTAGGAAGGGCTGCAGAGCTTGCGACCGAGCGGCTGGAGCCGGAGCGCATCCGCACCAGTAAGTTGCGCGACCGTCTCGAGCAAGCGATTTTGCAATATGGCAATTGCGCGGTGCTTGGTGACGTCAAGAACCGCTTGCCGAACACGACAAACATCGCATTTGAGCATGTCGATGGTGAGGCGATTGCCCATCATCTCAATCGCGCCGGCATTGCCGTGTCGCTTGGGTCGGCTTGTAGTGCCGGGTTAATGAAGCCCTCGCACGTCCTGAGCGCGATGAATGTAGCACCGAGGAGCCTGCGCGGGGCGGTTCGGTTTTCGCTCTCGCGTGAGACCACCATCGAAGAGGTCGATCAGGTCCTGCGCACCCTACCTAGCATCCTAGCTCACTTGCGGCCCATGTCGGGAGACCCTCGCGATCTCGCTGGGGGCTTCCCTCTAAGTACGAGTTGAAGTGATGAAAGTCATGATTCGCCGCTCTCCGGATGCTGGCCTGTCCATTTATGTACCAAAAAAGGATCTCGAAGAGCCGATCGTTGAATCGGAGCACGAGACGCTCTGGGGTGGATGGATAAGAATAGCCAATGGCTGGGTGCTCGATTTGCCTGAGATGGCGAGTGACACGCCGCTGCCAATCACGATCAATGCCAGAAAGCGTGGTGGGGACGGGGATGAGCGATGAAGATGCCCCCGCTCAATGCGGGTGATCCAGAGGCCATTCTCCCCGAGCTCGGCCGCAGGCTGCGTACCCGTTGCATCATTCCCTATCTCGGCCCCGGGCTGGCCGAGCTGTCCAATCCCGATGTGCCGATGACCCCAGAGGCGTTGGCAACCTTCTTCGCTGGCAAGGTCGCGCTACCTCGCCGGGCCAAGGGCAATGTCTGGGCGGCCGCGCAATACATCGAAACCAGCAGGCATCGCTCGGTGCTGACGAGATTGATGGCGCAGGCCTTTGCTTCGCCGAGTGAGCCAACGCCACTTCATCGTCATCTGGCCGCGTTGTCTTTACCTGTTATTGTCGACACCTGGTATGACGGCGCCACCTGTGCGGCGCTTGCCAAATACGAGGGATGGGGCGAGATCCAGGGTGTGCCCCGCGCAGGCACGGGGAAGGACCACTGGTATCGCTTCTACGATGCAGGGGGCAGGGAGGTCGATTGGGTTGCTGCGCAAAACTGGACCACGGTCCTGTATAAGCCACATGGAGCAGTGACGCCTGCCAGGAATTTTCTTATCTCCGACGCTGACTATGTCGAAGTGCTGACCGAGATCGATATTCAGACGCCGATTCCTCTCGCGGTGAAAGAGCGACGAACTGGGTCCAGTTTCCTTTTCATTGGTTGTCGCTTCAACGATCAGCTGCTTCGAACCTTTGCGCGGCAGCTGCTGAAGCGATCGGGCAGGGTTCACTACGCAATCCTGGATCTGAACTCGATGACGAGAAACGAGCGAAAATTTCTCGCTGAACAGAACATCGTCCCGCTCGCAATCGCGCTTCCGCGCGCAATCGAGATCCTGCTCTGTCACTGACACCTCGCCCTGTTCTGATCCGGCCCGGCGGCACGCGGCAGTGTGTGCGTGCTGCGCCAGATTGCGCGCGGTGCGCGCTCGGTTGGCGAGCTGACATCGTCTGTCACAGTCAGGACAATGCCAGTGTGACGAAAGACGGCGGTGAATCTCGGGGCAAATCAGGGAACACGTAACTCATTCAGGGAACCGCGAAGATTACCTGCGAACCCGGCATGGCACGCGAGTTGCAAAACTTCCTCCAGTTTCCGCCTGCAGCGAGAAAGGAAAGACAGGCGTGTCAGTACTCAAGAACGCAAGGTCCGGACGTTGTGCAATCGGCATCGGCAACATAGTGCGGCCAACGGCCGAGAAGGGCTGCGGGGCGTCCGGGGGCAGGGGTAAGCCCAGCTGCGGCTCGCAAGGCGGCCAAGGCGATCTACCGACCGACGTCTGGGAGAAAATCAAGAACCACCCCTGCTACAGTGAAGAAGCCCATCACCACTATGCCCGGATGCACGTTGCGGTCGCGCCCGCATGTAACATCCAATGCAATTTCTGTAATCGAAAATATGATTGCGCCAATGAATCGCGCCCAGGCGTGGTAAGTGAGAAGCTGACGCCTGAGCAGGCGAGAAAAAAGGTGTTGGCTGTCGCCTCGGCCATCCCGCAGATGACTGTCCTCGGGATTGCCGGGCCCGGCGATCCCCTGGCGAATCCGGAAAAGACTTTCAGAACGTTTGAGCTTGTGGCCGAGAATGCGCCAGACCTTAAATTGTGTGTCTCGACCAACGGCCTCGCGCTCCCCGACCACGTCGACACAATCGCCCGCCTTGGGATCGACCATGTCACCATCACGATCAACATGATCGATCCCGAAATTGGCGCGCAGATCTATCCCTGGATCTTCTATCGCCATAAGCGGTACAGCGGCCTTGAAGCCGCGAAGATCCTCACTGATCGCCAGATGCAAGGCCTTGAGATGCTGACCGAGCGCGGCGTCCTCTGCAAGATCAATTCGGTGATGATCCCGGGCATCAACGACCGGCATCTGGTCGAGGTAAACAAGGCGGTTAAAGCGCGTGGCGCCTTCCTCCACAACATCATGCCACTGATCTCCGCGCCTGAGCACGGCACCGTGTTCGGCCTGAACGGTCAGCGGGGTCCCAGCGCGCTGGAATTAAAGGCTCTGCAGGATGCATGCGAAAGCGAGATGAACATGATGCGACATTGCCGGCAGTGCCGGGCGGATGCTGTCGGCCTGCTCGGCGAGGATCGGGGCGCGGAATTCACGACCGAGAAGATCATGTCCATTGACGTCAGATATGACATCAACGCACGCCTGGCTTATCAGGGCAAGGTCGAGCAGGAGCGCGCCCAAAAGCTCGCGGCTAAGCAGGAGGGGTTGGCGGAGCTTGCCGCGGAAACGAGCGAACTTAAGCTCCTTGTTGCGGTGGCGACGAAAGGGGATGGACTCATCAACCTGCATTTCGGTCACGCCAAGGAGTTCCAGATCTACCAGCTTTCGAGCGTTGGCCCCAAATTCGTTGGCCACCGCCGCGTCGATCTCTACTGCCAAGGCGGTTATGGCGAAGAGGGAAGACTAACCACCACCATAGGGGCCATCAATGACTGCCACGCGGTGTTCGTCGCAAAGATCGGCGGCTGCCCTAAAAGCGAATTATTGCGGGCCGGGATCGTGCCAGTCGATGAATATGCCTATGAGTTCATCGAGAAGTCGGTGATCGCGTGGTTCAAGTCCTATCTCGAGAAGGTGCAAAGCGGGGACATCCAGCACGTCGAGCGGGGCGATGGGGCGATCCGCCAAAGTGCGCTGACTTCGGTCGCATAGGGGGGAGCCGATGCCGTTCAAGATTATTGCCTCGCAATGCACGAGCTGCTCGGCTTGCGCTCCTGAGTGTCCGAATGACGCAATCTCGGAGAAGAATGGGACCTTCATCATCGATCCAAAGAAATGTACCGAGTGCATAGGCTATTTCGATGAGCCACAATGCGCCGCCGTATGCCCTGTCGATGAAACCTGCGTCATCGACGCCTCATTGCCGCGCTATGACGCTCCAGCGAACGGGACGAGTCCGTGAGCTTTGCCCTGACGCCCCGCTGTGAGAGGATCGCGAGGATCTTAGTGAGCGACAATAACCGCTTTCTACATATTGGGGGTACCCGCTCCGGCCGGCGCTTGCTCGGGATTGTCAGCCGCTCGCCTCTTGGATCGGCTCTTGCGGACCGTTCCGCATCTGAACTGGCGCGCGTGCTTCAAGTCCCTTCTCAATTCCGAGAGCTGGGCATCGTCCTCAGCTGGCAGAGCCGATCTAGCCGTCGCTGCCAAAACCGGGTTAAGTTTCCCGCCAGCGAGCCTGCGGCACTGATAGATCGGCGCCGAGCGTCCGTGGACGTACCGGCGCGTTGGGGGCGGGAAGATGAAGGATAACTTCTGCCCGCAGCTAGCGCTACCGAGCCGGAAGCCCTCGCCGTTCGGCGCAATGACGAGTAACAGCGACTTCGACTGGCGCGGCGAGCTCGCGTCCCGCACTCCGGATAAGCCGCAGCCCGCCGTCATCAACAATCGGCATCAGGCCCTATGGGTTGAGATCGCCAGGCGGTGTTCCGGGATTGGCTCATCGCGCTCCGCCATGAGGCGGATTGGGTGGTCCGCCGTGAGTAGGCGCGCTGCCTCGCCGAGCGGCCAGGCTTGGCCGAGGACGAACACGGCATGATCCAGGAAGTGGCCAGCGCGCGGTTGGCAATCGATGGACCAGGGGAGAGTGGCGCATGAGCAACATCGTTCGCGACAGCGATTTGGTCGAGCTCTCCGCGCCGCCATCCTTCAGCTTCGGCGAGAAAGTACGAGCCAAGTTCACGATCCGAAATGACGGAACCTATGCCGGCAAGGAGATTGGGGAAATCCTCGTCAGGAAGGGGGAGGTCGGTTACGTGGTGTCAATCGGGACTTTTTTGCAGCAGTTCTACATCTACGGCGTCGAATTTTTCGAAAGTGGCAATCGAGTCGGCATGAAGCGCAAGGAGCTCGAGCTCGTACTGGAACGCGAGCTTGAAGACCCACCATTGCCCGAAGAGGCCGTACAATGATCGACCCGCGGCTGCCGAAGTACCAGTGGGGCCAGCGGGTGAAGGCAGCCATTGACCTCGTCAATGACGGATCATTTCCGTGCGCCCCAGCGGACGTACTCCTCGTCCGCGCAGGCGGTGTCGGCGAGATCGTTAGGGTCGGAACACAGACCGAGGTGAACTTGCCGATCTATCTGGTCGAGTTCGGCGAACATCTGGTGGTCGGCTGTTTGGAAGAAGAGATCACGCCCGTCGAGGGAGCGCAGGGACGATGAATGACGCATTCACGAAACGACCGGTCGCTCGCGCGATCGCCCACCCGAACGAGCTCGATCGCAAGCGGATCGAAAGTGCGTTGAGATCGCGCAAACGCTATCTTTATGTGTCACCGGACGTCAAGCCAGTGAGAGGAGGGTATCTCATTGAGAGTCCCTGTTGTTCGCGTAAAATCGATCAACAGGGAGGTCTCATTGACGTGGCGCTTATTCATCAAGACGCCGTGAGCGCCGTCTGGAAGCTCTTTTCCAAAGACCACGAGCGGGGAATCTGGAAATTTCACAGTGTCCATCCTCGGCTCAACGCAGCGCTCGACGAGCTCAATGCCGATCTCGATCGGGTGTTCTGGAAATGACCTGCGTTTCTGTGTGTGCAAGGATAGGACAGGGATGGCAATCGGCGCTGATGAACTGATGCAGATCGAGCAAGTTCTTGCGGCAGAGGTCAACCCAAGCTCGGTCACAGAGCTGCGGCGGCGCTTTCCGCATCTCGCCCTGACAGGTTGCGATGCTTCGGATGTAAATGAGCCGCCGTTCCGAAGTTTTCGGGACTACGATCTTCATTTGATCGACGGCTCCGACCATTGCGTGCAGATCACACCTGATCCGGCGCGGGCGACCGGCCTCGTGCTCGCGGCAAAGGCTGTCAGGCGATGACCGCGCTCGCGCTCCCCGGGGCAGGTGTGGTGCAAGCCGCCGAATTGGATCCAGCGTTCATCCGGCTCTCGGATCCTGACATTACCGTTGAGGAGCTCTCCGCGGTAGATGCCCTGCTTCGCTCGTCACGGATTTCCGGCGGGCCCGTGACCGAGGCGTTCGAAAATTCGTTCGCCGCGTATCTCGGGCGCAAATATGGCGTTGCAGTCGGAAGCGGCACCATCGGCCTTCTGCTCGCGCTAAAAGCGCTCGGCATTACGCCGGGGCAGGAGGTGATCGCTTCGCCATACGGATTTCGCGAGACGGTCCACGCCATCAGTCTTGCGGGTGCGCGGCCGGTATTCGCCGACGTCGATTATTGGTCGGGCGCGCTGTTTTCGGCCAGTGTCGAAGAACAAATATCCGCTCGTACGCGTGCCATCGTCGGCGCGAATCCGAATGGCCATCCAGGCCAGTGGTCGGAGCTTCGAGCGTTGGCGGAGCGCCACCGATTGCCACTTCTTGAGGACTGCACCGAAGCTATCGGTTCAAGATACAAGGGAAAGCTTGTTGGCACCTTCGGCGACATAGCCGTCTTCGATTTCGCACAACCGTCGGCCCTCACCTGTGGAGAAGGTGGAATGGTGGTGACCGACGATCTCAATACGGCCATGGCGCTGCGCCGCCATCGCGGGCGTGGGCTTGACGAGCGGGGGTCCGGGACCGTTGCGAGTGCAGCGCCCCTTCAAGGGGAGATGAGCGATCTGGCCGCAGCGTTGGGCCTGGCACAGCTCGATCGGCTTGATCAGATCCTGGAGCGGCGTCGGCTCGTCGAGCAGCTCTATGGGCTGCATATGCAATCCTTTGAGGGGATCAAACCGCCCTATGTCGGGCCTGATGTGACCGAGGTGAACTGGTTCCTCTATCTCGTGCATCTTGGGACGCGTTTCAGCCGGTCGAGCCGCGACGCAATTCTCGATGATTTGCGGATGGAGAAAATCGAGGCCGCCGCCTATTGCTATCCGTTGCACTTGCAGCCCCACTACTCTGAATTTGGGTATCGGCGCGGCGATTTTCTGGTCACGGAAAAAATTGCTGATCGCGCCGTAGCGCTGCCATTTCACACCCATCTCACTGACGGACAGATCGAGTTCATCGTGGAGACGATGAAGGATGCCTCGATCAACGTGGGCGCCGGCGCAGCGATCTACTAGGACCAGCGAACTATCAGTACCAAACAAAAGGAAAGTTAATGTCGATCGTTACGGTCTTTCCGCAGGGTAAGATGATTGGGGTTAGCGCGCACACCTCGCTTTTGGCGGCGCTGCTCGGCGCTGACCTCGTCATTCCTCACAAATGCGAGGGAAAGGGCGAATGCGGATCATGCCAGATCCTCGTCCGGAGCGGCAGCAGCGGACTTTCGAAGATGAGGCGATCTGAAAATGAGAGGCTCAAGAAAATGGAGGGCATCGACCCCAAGTCGCGGCTCGCCTGCCAGGCAAAAGTGCTTGGAACCAGAAACATGGTGGTCGACCTCCAGGGCGTCGCGCAGCCTCTCTAAGCTGTACCAAAAGCGGCAAGGACATGGACGCAACAGGCCACTTCCCGATTAGTTTCGAGTGTCACGCTCGGTCCGGACGGCGAGCCGACCGATCGTCACGCCGCAGATCCTTGATCTTTCAAATAGCAGGTCAGGGACGAGTGCCAGTGGTGGTCGCAGGCCCTTGGTGTTTCGGCTGAGGTCGGACGTACGGCGATGCGTTCAAAGGAAAGCGTGAGGTGGGCATGAAAGGAGAGAGCATAGGCGACAATCATGAGATCGAGGTCTTCATCGTCTGTCCTGCCGACGCCATCGAGCGGGGGGATGCTAGAGCTTTCAGCCTATCGCGGATTGAGAACGACGGCGCAAACCGGCCATTTCCGATCGTTGTGGGGCGGACCGCCGGCAATCACTTTTACGGCTATGTCAATCGCTGTCCGCACGATGGCGTGTGGCTCAACATCGGTTCCGGCGAGTTCTTCACGCCGAACCGCTCCTTTATCAAATGCGGTCGGCACGGCGCAATGTTCGAGCTCGAGAGCGGCCTTTGCATCAGTGGTCCTTGCAACGGAAAAGCCCTTGAGCCGCTCGCGGTTGCCGTAATCGGCAGCGACGTCTGCGTATGCGGCGTGAAGCTCGTCGAAGACGACCAGCTTGCCGATCTGTTCGATGCCGCCGACGAAACCATGGACATCATGATTCACCCAGACTGAACGACTTTATGACTAGCTAGGCCGTTGGAAGACTTGCAGACGTAACGGGAGCCCACGTTCGCATGATCCTGGCGTAAGCCTTTCGCAAGCTACGGCCAGATGGTTGGAATCCAGAGATTGAGCACGCCCCAGCTCCTTGAGGCGGTAGAGGCCCCAATTGCGCGTGGCTGGCGGAATGCAGGTCAAGTGCCTCAGGCGGGAGCGGTTGCGCGATCGGCGGAATGAGCCTCAGTACCATCCGCGCCTTCTTTGCCTGAGCGAAAAGCTTCGGGCGATCGCGCTTTCAAAATGGCCGGTGTGCCCCAACGCGAATTATGAGTCTGGCGGAACAAGATCGTCAATATTTTCATGTTGGTCTACCAAGTAGATTTCGAGTCAGATCTAATCAAATTCGAGTCCCGGGTTGCGCGACGTAGTCGAATTCCGGGTCCGCGGTCGGGTTTCGCGCAGACTGGACATCCAGTCGGACCGGCGCGTCGCAGAAGGGCACAAGAGGAGACATTTGCATCCTTGTTCTCCCGCCTTCGACAGCAGGTCGATGCGAAGGCGCAGGCATCACTTACGGCAACTCCAGCAAAACTATGCTGCGCTAAGGCACCTGCTTGACGCGCTCGAACGTCAGAATCCCGACCCCCTCGCGCCCGTCAATCGGACTCTTATTCGGTTCGGTCTTAATCACGAGCCTGTCGCCCTCAAGTCTATAATAGCGGACCTGATCAGTTCCAAGTCGGCGTCCGTCCCATTCGATATCGACGTGATGAACAACCTTCCCGGCAGACAGTTTGTATGTGCCACCATATGCAAGCATCGACTTGTGCAGTTTAATCCGCTCCTCGTCGGTCGGCTCAGCGCGCGGATGCGGTTGATCGTCCGCGACGAAAAGGCCGAGCATTCGTCCATCGGCAGCGTAGCTGAGATATCCGTCTGGATGCTCGCCCATTTGATTGTAGCGTTCGCCGGTACCCGCGACTTCCCGGACAAACGACTTCAACTTCCAAGTTCCAATTAGGGGATTGTCCTCAGATGCCCCGGACATGGGTCCGAGCACGCCCAGCAGCAACAAAATCAATAGCGACTTGCGTATCATGTGTCCGCCTTTTTCAGAGCGCACGACCGTCTTAGAGCTACCAACGCGGAGCGAACATATCACTTCAATTGGTCGATGTCTCTTGTGGGTCAAAATGCGTCTGCGCTCAACGTCTGCTCCTTGGCCAAACCGGATGTTCGAGCTCAGCAAGCCGGAGTGGGCGGACTCGCTTTTGCCTTAAACCGACTCGTTTTTGACTTAAGGGCAGAGCGGTCTGGACCAAGAGCCAGGCCGGTGATCACGCAATCGCGCCCCGCGTGTTGCAGAAGGAGCCGTCGGTGAGTGGTGCGGGTCTCTTGAGGGAAGGCGCAGACTTGGCCGTCGATCCGCACCGAGCGCCCCTTGCCGCGAACCGATGACCGCCTCCAAAGGGCTCTGGACGATGACCTCGCCCACATTGGCGGGTCCTAAGCTTGAGCTCTCGCGTGCGCTCGCAAAGTCTTTGCGAGTGCCGCCCATGCTGCCGGACGACCGGGCTAACCCGCGTCTCCGCTGGGAACAGATATTCTCGCGCTACTCGGCCATTCACCCGAGCTCACTGACTTTCTACCGTTCTTACGGCCTTCCGGCATTGGGCCCCGGTTCCCTCGCGCGAACAGCCCTCCAGATCATTTCGGGTGCTCCCCGCAAATAGCGATAATGACGGCTTCCGATCGCATCCGGCGCATCTTGCGCCATCTGCATCGATCAGCGGTCGCCTGATCAGAAGCGAATCGCCCAGCATCAGGGCGATCGCACTTGCCGCATCGCATGTGTCCGGATCGATTTCGCCTGACTTGACACGGCCCGCGGCGCGGTTGAACCAGGATGCGACCGGCGTATCGCCGAAAAAGGAGCGCAGCTCGTCCTCACACCAAGGATGCTGTGAGATATCCTTTGCAATCACGTTGTGGCCGGCCGCGTTCAGCGCCTGCATCTGGCGCGCATTGGTCGCACATCCGGGCTTTTGGTAGAAGATAATGGTGCTCATGGCTAAGTGGAAGCTGCACGATCGGCGCAGCGCGGTTGCGTCCGACAATAGTGATGATTTTCTTGCGGTCGGCTTGCATCCTCAGCATCGGTGCGCTGCACTTGCAGCCGGCCCCGCTGCCTTCAAAAGCGGCGGTCACGTCAGGCTTGTCGCAGACGACGCGAATGCAAGAAAAATGCCTTCACGTTCGTGATCGATGCGCATGTGGTGCCGCGCGGCTTTCTTTCTGGATGAATGCTCTCGTGGCATGTCGAAGTACTCGCGAGCACTCGCACATGCGACTTCCGGCTCGCACTTTCCATTCCGCACGTGAGCGTGCTGTCAGTCGAATTCTGCTGCTTGAGGCTGGCGATCGAGTGTCGGGTTTCTGACAGCGGCAGGGGGTCGGTCGGCTTCAAAACACCTGGCGTAAACGGTCGCCGGGCGAAGTGTTTTCCGGGCGAAATCAGTGGGTTAGAAGTCCGCGGAGAGCGCTGGCACGGCCGTTGCTATTGTGCTGCAGCAACACTGAGTGAGGGCTGAGTGCACGCAGACGCGCAAGACGAGCGATGCTCTCCTTCCCTTGAACCCGTGTGCCGGTTTCTCGGAAAGAAACAAGCTCGCGCGTGAGGAGCGCGCAAACTTTGGCAAATCGGTTGATGGAGAGCAACATGGCTTCACTGCGGCAGATCGCATTCTACGGGAAGGGTCGTGATGTCCGGCGAGATGATGGCGATGTATGCGGCCAACAACATCTCCAAGGGCATTCTGAAATACGCCAACTCGGGCGGCGTAAGGCTCGGGGGCCTCGTCTGCAATGAGCGGCAGACCGATAAGGAGCTGGAGCTGGCGGAGGCGCTGGCCAAGAAGCTCGGGACACAATTGATCTATTTTGTCCCGCGCGACAACGTTGTGCAGCATGCGGAGCTGCGTCGGATGACCGTATTGGAATACGCGCCAGATTCCAAGCAAGCCGACCACTATCGCAATCTCGCGACCAGGGTCCACAACAATGGCGGCAAGGGCGTCATCCCGACCCCCATCTCCATGGACGAGCTTGAAGACATGCTGATGGAGCACGGCATCATGAAGGCGGTCGACGAGTCCATCATCGGCAAGACGGCCGCCGAACTCGCTGCCTAACAGTCTTACGGATGGACGTCAGCCTCCCGAATGCCGGGTGGGGGGGCGGCGTTCCCGCGAAAGACCTTCTTGGCCAGCGCACCATGTGGCCGGCCATGCCGGATTAGTTTGGAAGGGCCGTGGTTATGTTCGACGCTCAATTCTTTCCGCTCATGGCCGTCAGGACCGCAGATGGCGGCCCTGAGGTGCATAGGGGGATTGCGAGCTATTGCCTGCTCACCGGGGGCAAGCCTGCGGATGCCGAGACAAGCAACGACAGCGACTTCGATCGCCACGTGCTGGCGTCCATTCTCGCGGTCGGCACGATGGATGGTGGTCTGGTTGCCGAGAGGGTCGGGCTGTCCAGCGAGGACCTGACCCTTCTGCTTGAACAGTATTTTCCATACGTTCGGATTAGGGCCGAAGAGTTGCTTCTGCGCTTCGCGCTCAACGATAGCGAGGAGGTCGCAATGTTACGTGATCTCTTGCTGGCGCAACGCTCCAGCGAGGGGCACACCGGCCGGTGGCTTGCGTCGATGATCGCGCGTCGTGCGATGGAGCCAAATCATTTGTGGGAAGAGTTGGGATTGCGCGATCGGGGCGAATTATCTCGACTCCTAAACCGCCATTTCGCGCCGCTCGCCGGCCGTAATACCAGGAATATGCGCTGGAAGCGCTTTTTCTATCGGACCCTCTGTGAGGATGAAGGCCTCGTGATTTGCACGACGCCCGTGTGCACCCAATGCAAAGACTTCAATCTCTGCTTTGGTGATGAAAGCGGCGAAAGCCGAATGGCTGAGCGTCGGCGCGAGGCCCTTTTGCAGGCAGCTCCCTCATGAGCTCCGGAGGCCGGTCCCTCTGAGCCCGAGACCATTGCCGGCGCTCCGATAGATGATCGCAGCCTCTCCCGGAGCACGGACGCGGTTTATTGCGGAGGCTTCATGAAGGTCTGACGGGCTCGCTCTTTCTGTTTAGGCGAGACATCAAGCCGTTAAATTGTGTCGTTCAATCGCTGGTGGTGGCGGCAATGCATTTCCTCTGTACGGGTCACACATCAACATTCAAGAATGGTAAGACACGAGAGGGCGGGTTTCCGCAAGTCGCCAGGACATCCGTCCAAGCTGAGTCAGCGTGGCTCGAGGTTGGCCGCTCTCGATCAAACCGAACATCTTTGTCGCGCCCAGCCGCGTGCGGAACGTCCCGCCTGAGGCGGTTTGTCCCATGCACGCGGCAAGCTCATCGTTTCTGCCGACGATCCAGCCTTATCGTTGATCGTTTGCGCCAGTTCCATCGCACTTTCCAAGTCGGCATACGGAAACTCAATCCACAACTTAAAGCGGTTTTGCGCCTCTCACCAGGAGCTAACATCCAGGCCGAGTTGGGGCGTGCGGGAAGTTGCACGCGGCAGATGTCCCACCCTGTTGCAGCTGTGAGAGCCGAACTACGGGGGAAGCCAATATTTCCAATGAATCGGAGCTGGGTCGGGCGCCTGGCATGCGGCTTGCTGAGGCAGTTTTTGAGCACGTACACATGGAGCTTCTCGTGACTGCCGTCGTTGCTGCCGATGCCAGAAACTCCTGGTCCGAGACGCCGTTGTTGAGGCCGATCGTGCTGAATGACACGACGCTACGCGATGGAGAGCAGGCGCCTGGTGTTGCCTTCACCAGTGCGGAAAAGCTGGCAATCGCGCGGGCTTTGGCGCGTGCCGGGGTTACGGAGATCGAGGCGGGAACGCCGGCCATGGGAGGTGAAGAGATCTCTGCCATCCGTGCCATTGTTGAAGCCCGTCTTCCGCTAACGGCTATTGGCTGGTGTCGGATGCGTGAAGCCGATGTGGATGCAGCGATTGAGGCGACGCTGTCCATGGTCAATGTGTCCGTTCCAGCTTCAGACGTGCAGATCACGGCCAAGCTTGGTGGGGACCGCGAACGCGCGTTAGAGCAGGTGAGGCGCGTGGTAGCTTACGCGCGCGACCGGGGGCTTGAGGTCGCCGTCGGCGGCGAGGACGCCTCACGCGCTGATATCGAATTTCTCGTTAGGCTGATCGCAACCGCAAAGGCCGCGGGTGCGCGGCGGTTTCGGATTGCCGACACGCTCAGCGTCCTCGACCCTGAAGCGACCTATGCGCTGGTTTCGTGCTTGAGAGCGACCACCGATCTGGAGCTCGAATTCCACGGCCATGATGATCTCGGGCTCGCGACCGCCAATACGCTCGCCGCAATCAAGGGCGGGGCGAGCCATGCCTCGGTGACCGTCATCGGCCTGGGCGAGCGTGCTGGCAATGCGCCCCTTGAAGAAGTCGCGGTCGCACTCCAACAGCTCTATGGGCGCGACACCGGCATCCAACTGGCGGAGCTCGAGAATGTCGCAATGGTGGTCGCAGCAGCAGCGAGACGTGCGATACCACTGAACAAGGCGATCGTCGGAGAAGACGTCTTCACCCATGAATCCGGCATTCATGTCGACGGCTTGCTGAAGGATCAACGGACTTATCAGTCGCTGGATCCCCATTTGCTCGGTCGCTCCCACCGTATTGTGATCGGCAAGCATTCCGGTCTCTCGGCGATCATCAGGCTGCTCGAGGAAATGCAACTGGCCGCTAGCCCCGATCAAGCAAGACAGATTCTGTCGCGGGTGCAAAAACATGCGCTGGAGCACAAGCGGCCGGTTGCGCGCGAGACGGTCGTGGCCATCTGGCGCGAAACCCGCTGCGTGTGAGGCGCCCATGTCCGGCATCACACTGCAACGGCGCTGTCAAAGCGCGCACACGAACGTGGCTGCCCGCAAGATTACATGTCGCATCGAACAATACCAAGACCTTCCAAGGTGTCGTTGGCAGACGACGACCCTCTGGCGGGTCCGCATCACGAGTCAGGCTTAATCTTATGGGAGATATTTCGATGAGCAACACGCAAACTGCGCGTGGGATCCTGGACCAGCTTAACAAGGCCTCCTCGGCCGAGGAGTTTTTCGAGCTGCTCGGGGTCGACTATGACCCAAAGATCGTCAATGTCGCGCGGTTGCATATTTTAAAGCGAATGGGGCAGTATCTCCAGGAGGAACAACTCGCCGGTGCCGCAGAGACTGATATTGCGGCCCGGTGCAAAGCCGTGCTCGCGCAAGCCTATGCGGACTTCGTTGCATCCTCGCCGATCGAGCAGCGGGTGTTCAAGGTCTTAAAGGATGCGGTCGCCGAGCCCAAGAAATCAGCGGCGTTCGTGCCGTTGAGTGCGCTGAAATAGCAAGATCAGGCCTGACTGACCGCAGGACCTCCGGCGCGCAATGCCTGCCTCTCAATAACTCTCCAGCGACTCTCGAAGTGGCGCGCTGTCGTATTCCCGACTATGTCGTAATTGGGTTTGGGTGATGGTCGTAAATGACCTTAATAATCTCTTTTAAGTCACTGATTTTGTAGCTGATTGTGATCGCGCGGCATGTGGTACAGCACTTGCTGTTGTCCAGCCAAGTCTCTCATAGAGCAAGACGAGATTTGGAGTACGACGATGATGCTGCCATTACTGCTCACCGCGCGCACCGGGATCATCCTCTGGGCCACGCTCGCTTTAATTCCGTTCGAAATCGCCTTTGATGCCGTTGAGGCCGGCATTGAGCGGGAGATGGATGGCGGTCGTGACTAACTCGCGTGTCTACTTCAGCTCTGGAGAACGCACGCACTTTATCAAGTGCATCAACCAACAGCGCGGCAACCCGGCACCCTATGCCCATATCGGGATCGTCAACGAGGCGATGGAGCTGCTGCCGACGCTGAGCACCGCCTTTCGCGCTCGCCTTTCGCATTCGCGTACCTGGTTCGCCAGCTAAAGGAGCTTATGATGATTGAGGAACGGTTCGACGCCATCGTCGTCGGCGCCGGTATGGCCGGAAATGCCGCGGCGTTGACCATGGCCAATCGCGGTATGAAGGTGCTGCAACTCGAACGGGGTGAATATTCGGGATCAAAAAATGTACAGGGTGCGATCCTTTATGCAGACATGCTGGAAAAGCTGATCCCGGACTTCCGGCAGGACGCGCCGCTTGAACGCCATCTTGTAGAGCAGCGGTTCTGGCTAATGGACGATCGCTCCCATGTCGGTCTTCACTATCGCTCCGAGGACTTCAATGAAGAGCGCCCGAACCGCTACACCATCATCCGCGCGCAGTTCGACAAATGGCTGTCCTCAAAGGTGCGCGAGGCCGGCGTCACTGTTTTGTTCGAGACCACCGCGACGGAACTGGCGCGGGACAGCCATGGCCGAGTTGTCGGGGTTCATACTGACCGACTGGATGGCGAAATCCGTGCCGATATCGTCGTCCTGGCCGAGGGCGTCAATGGCGTACTTGGCACCCGCGCCGGATTGCGCGAACGTCCTAAGCCGGACAAGGTGGCACTTGCGGTCAAGGAAATGCACTTCCTTCCGCGTGAGACCATTGAGGCGCGTTTCAACATAAAGGGTGACGAAGGCGTCGTCATCGAGGCGGCTGGTACCATTTCGCGTGGCATGACCGGAATGGGCTTCATTTATGCAAACAAGGAGTGCGTCTCGCTTGGCATTGGCTGTCTGGTTGCAGACTTTCGGCGTACCGCACACACCCCATACGGTCTGCTCGATCGTTTCAAGCATCACCCGTCCGTCGCGCCGCTGATCGAGGGTTCGGAGGTGAAAGAATATGCGGCCCACCTCATCCCAGAAGGTGGCTACAAAGCGATCCCGAAACTATACGGGGAAGGCTGGGTGGTGGTGGGCGACGCGGCACAGCTCAACAACGCCATTCATCGCGAGGGCTCCAATCTGGCGATGACCTCGGGCCGCATCGCGGCGGAAGCAATCTGCGCGTTGAAATCACGCGGCCTTCCAATGACTGCGGAACATCTTGCGCTCTACAAGAGGTTGCTGGACCGCTCCTTTGTAGTCAAGGATCTAAAAAAACATAGAGACATGCCGAGGCTGTTGCATACCAATTCGCACAACTTCTTCCTCACGTATCCGCAGCTCATCTGCAGAGCAATGCAAAATTACGTGCGCGTCGATGGCACACCGAAGGCCGAAAAACAGAAGACAACGGTGAAATCCTTTGTCAATGCGCGGTCCTGGACAGGCCTGTTCAGTGATGCAGTACGCTTCGCCCGCGCTTGGCGTTGAGCACCCAGCCGAAACCCGATAAGGAGCCTGAAACATGAGTACCGAGCCGTCAGTGCGCGTTGAGGACAAGCTGTTCTACAATCGGTATCTCGTCGACGTGGGCCGTCCGCACATCAAGGTGCGGGCCCACAATAAGCCGTCGCGCGAGCTGCTTGCGCTTTTGAAGATCTGTCCGGCGCGCTGCTACGAGCTAAACGATAGGGGCCAGGTCGAGGTCACCGTCGACGGGTGCGTCGAGTGCGGTACCTGTCGTGTGATTGCCGAACCCACTGGCGACATCGAATGGAGCTATCCGCGTGGCGGATATGGGGTCCTTTTCAAGTTCGGCTAGGTGCTCAACAGCGGTTCCGACGATCGTCAATTGCACGAATAGCAAGGCCTGTCTTCCCAAAGAGAGTCCGTAGACTGCATCATGAGCACTGTCACCCGCGCGGAAGCATCACGAGAGTGGCGCGGCATTTGCTCGGTTGCCTGGCGCGGCGTGCAACGCCCATGCTCTTTTGGAGTGTGCGCTACAAGAACAGACCGTGTGCGACAAGGGTAATGGCATGAAGAGTACGACTTCCACTATCACTACAGCGGGCTGCACATCGGCCTTTTCCATGGCCACAATGACGGGCAGTAAGGTCGGCGTCGGATGTAATCCGGATAGTAGCGGCAATCCCGATCTCCGGGATGCCCCTGAAAGTAGCATCCTTACCGAGACCACAATCAGCCCGGAACGAGTAGCAAGCTTTGTTCTTCAAAACGGGCTGCAGGTGGTGGTGATCTCGTGTCCTCGCACGCCGGTTGTCACGCAGATGATTTGGTACAAAGTCGGCTCGGCCGATGAGCCGCCCGGAAAATCCGGGCTAGCGCATTTCCTCGAGCACTTGATGTTCAAGGGTACCGCCAGGCATCCCGCGGGGGAATTTGTCCAGACCGTGGGACGGGTTGGAGGCGATCAGAACGCGTTCACCTCGACCGATTACACCTGCTATTACCAGCGCGTGCCGCGTGAATACCTTGGAACCATAATGGCATTTGAGGCCGATCGGATGACTGGCCTTGTTCTCGAAGATGAGAGCGTGCTGTCCGAGCGTGACGTGGTTCTGGAGGAATATGTGCGCCATGCCAACGGTCCAGAGAGGCGGCTCCATGAACAGATGATGGCGACGCTCTACGTCAACCACCCCTACGGGCACCCCGTGCTTGGCTGGCCGCACGAGATCGCAAAGCTCGGCCGCGAGGACGCGTTTGCCTTTTACAAGCGCTTCTATGCGCCGAACAACGCGATCTTGGTCATCGCCGGCGACGTTGTATGCAAGGATATCGGTCCGATTGTGGAGAAAAGCTTTGGCGATATTCCGGCGCAGATTTCGATACCCGCAAAACGCATCCGACCGCAGGAGCCAGCGCCTGAGGTCCTGCGCACCGTAACCCTGGCCGATCCGCGGGTCGAGCAGCCGCAGTTGCACCGCTATCATCGCGTGCCGTCGGCTCTTATCGCGGGGGCTGGCGAGAGCGCGACGCTTACCGTGCTCGCGCAGTTAATGGGCGGCGGGAATAATTCCCGCCTCTATCGAAACCTAGTAAATGACAAAAAGGTCGCGATCAGCACGGCCGCGTACTACGGGACAAAATCGCTCGATGACTCGCAATTCGTGATCTCTGCTATTCCAAAGACTGGCCTCGAGTTCGCTCAGATCGAGGAAGCCATCGACAAAGTTGTAGCCGATCTCACCAAAAATCCCGCGCCGACGGAGGAGATCGATCGCGTCAAGACGAGGCTAGTTGCGAACCTACTGTACGCGCAGGATAGTCCTCCGGCGCTTGCGAGATTGTATGGCGCGGCGCTCGCCACAGGCCTCAGCATCGACGACGTCCGAAGACTGCCGGAAAGCATCCGTGCCGTCACCGCCGGGCAGGTGCGCGAGTCGGCCCAGAAATGGCTCGACGGGAAGGGCAGCGTGATGGGCTATCTCATCAAACATTCGGTGCCCGGAAAACAAGGAGACTCGCCAACGGCGTATTCGTCGACGGAGAGTGGGGAGTTCATCACTGGCGCCCCGGTCGCGCCGGCGACAGTCCGCTCTGCACCGTCGCATGGCGCGCCCGAAGTCCAGCGGCTGGTATCGCGGGGCGGGATCGAGGCCTGGTTCGTGCAAGATGCGACCGTCCCGCAGATCGCGATGCAATATGCCTTCGCAGGCGGATCAACTCAGGACCCTCCCGAAAGGTCGGGTCTCGGCTGCATGGTAGCCCGGCTTCTCCCAGAAGGATCCGGCGATCTTGACTCCAAGAGTTTTCACGAAAGGCTCGATAAAGGCGCAATCAACCTGAACTTTACCTTGACGCGGGACGATCTCCGCGGGTCTTTGCGCATGCTCAAGCATAACAAGCATGAGGCCTTCGAGCTCCTCGGGATGGCGCTGACCTCGCCCCGTTTCGACGCCCGCGATGTCGAACGTATCCAGGCCGAGGTGCTCGCGAGCTTGCGGCACCGTTCCACGGAGCCGGTATCGACCGCCTATCGCAAGTTCTTCGAACTTGCCTTCAACTCACATCCCTATGGCCGTGAGCCTGAGGGGACGTTGGAGAGCGTGCAAAAGATTCAGAACGCCGACCTCAAGGACTACGTCCGTCGCGTGATCGCCAAGGACACGCTCAAGATCGCGGTGGTAGGTGACATTGATGCGCAGACGCTCGGGAGCCTGCTCGATAGTACATTTGGCAACTTGCCCGAACGGTCGGATTTGA
This sequence comes from Bradyrhizobium sp. STM 3562, assembly GCF_045571435.1. Classification (NCBI taxonomy): domain Bacteria; kingdom Pseudomonadati; phylum Pseudomonadota; class Alphaproteobacteria; order Hyphomicrobiales; family Nitrobacteraceae; genus Bradyrhizobium; species Bradyrhizobium sp. STM 3562. The sequence continues at coordinate 6,189,885 of NZ_CP120694.1, read as the reverse complement.
CGGAAGTAGCCGATGTGGCTCCGGCGAAGCCTCCCCAGCGAATTTTCATTCCGCTCGACGTGCCGCAGACGGTTGTGACATTTGGCGGTGCCGCGGTCCGCCGCAGCGAGCCGGATTATATGGCAACCCGTCTCCTGAATCAGATTTTTGGCGGCAGTGGTCTATCCTCCCGGCTCTTCCACGAAGTGCGCGAAAAGCGCGGGCTCGCCTATTCCGTCCACCAAACATTGATGCCCATGGATCATTCCGCCTTGTTCGTAGGCAATGCCGGCACCCGCCCCGATCGTATGGGTGAGACGATTGAAGAGCTGGAAAGGCAGGTTCGGCGCATAGCCGAGGAAGGCCCTACGCGGGAGGAGCTGGATGAGGCCAAATCTTACCTGAAGGGCTTGCAGATGATGGAGTTGGAAACACAGTCCGGCTTGGCACATACGCTACTACAGCATCAGCGCGACAAGCTGCCGATCGAGTATATCGAGAAGCACAACGCTCTCGTCGATGCGGTGACGCTTGAGGACGCCAAGAGAGCCGCGCAGCGGCTGTGGGGCCAAGGCCTGCTCACGACTATCGTCGGCCGCGCTCCGCCGCCTGCAGTCCGGTGTGAGTGACGGCCTCGCGCCCTGCGCCTATGATCGCCAGCAAGGGCGTCAGTCCGCACGCCCTGCGGCACACGTGCGTGGTGCATATCGGCAGGCTCTAGCAAGTGCTCGCAAGTGCGATAACCGCGCTTGGCCGTTCTGATCATGGTTACTGAACGACCTTCCCGCCAGCGCTGGTCAGGCGCGGAAAGTATTGGCTCAGCGCAGAACAAAGAATTGTGGGAGATCGCCCAGAGCATCTTCGGCTGTGTCGGCTCATCCTGGCCCTGATCCAAAATGCAATGACGTTCCTTCGAAAATCTGGTCAAACAGCGGGGTATGTATCCGCACGATCAGACCGCAGACCCCTGGCGCTCAAAAATGCTCCGGATGCGGCAATGAAGGCCAGCGCATGAACTTCTCCTGACAAAGAACGCGGCACGCGATCAGCGTCGCTCTAATTCGACCGGACAGCCGCCATTATGGTCCATTATAGGGCGCGGTTTTTGAAAACTTTGTACGAAACGATCAAATCTGAAGTCAAAGCGGCACACTGGGGCAGGAAACGAGACTGTTCGTTCGTTACGTACCGTACCTGTCGGAGCAAAGCCCTCGATCTTGCCATAATGTTTGCCCAGGGCGCATCCAACTCTGGCCTCCTCTGTTGGACAAGGGTCCTCCATGAAGAATGACGGCAAGTAGGAAACGGCATGAAGGATTCCTGGTAACAGACGAATAGCGAGAGCAGGAGCGCCGGTAAGCAAAAGAGTGCGCGCCTGAACATCTGCTTATGTGCCTTTCTGAAACTGTCCTACGCAATGTCGTAGAGCCTCGAGAGCCAAAATCGGAACGCCCATGGGGCTCTGAGCGAGGCGGCGAATCACCAATCGGCGGAAAATGAACGTTGCATAGTCGTGCGTCCTTCGGCAGCGTGGCTCCCGTTTGCAGCACGGGCTGGCCACGTCTCGTCCGTATGGGCTCCCAATTTGTAGTCAGAACTCTTAAGGGTTCACCCATCGCCGCAGGCAGGCGTGTTTTCGAGCCTCAGGCCTGATGAGTGTGGGCTTTTCTTCGTTGCGGCAGAGGGGCTCGGAAATTCCGAGAGAATGATGGTAGGCGACTCTTCTCTTACACTAACAGATGATATCAGGGTTTATGTAATCGGCGACATCCACGGTCGCTCTGATTTGCTCGATAAAATTGCCGATCTCATCAGACGGGATCTTGCCGACCGCCCTGCTGCGGAGGCACTCACGGTGACGTTGGGAGACTACGTTGACCGGGGCCCGGATTCGCGAGGCGTCCTGGACCGGCTTACGCGGAACGCGTTTCCCACGCCGTATGTCCCGCTCAAAGGCAACCACGAGGAGATGCTCCAGCTGTTCCTGATGGACCCGGAGATCGGCGCCGGCTGGAGACGCTGGGGTGCGCTCGAGACTATACATTCCTATGGCGTAGCTGTCAGCACGCTCATGGTCGGAAAAGAGATCGAGGAGGCGTCTAGGACTTTTCGCGCCGCAGTCCCGGATGAGCATGTTGCGTTCCTCTCATCGCTGAAGCTCTCGATCTCCGTTGGCAAATACTTTCTATGCCATGCCGGCGTGCGGCCAGGTATCCCGCTCGACCAGCAGCGGCCGACCGATCTGCTCTGGATTCGAGACGAGTTCCTTAGCAGCAAAATCAACTTTGGTAAGATTGTCATTCACGGGCACTCACCTGTCGAGGAGCCTGAGATACTTCCCAACCGAATCAACTTGGATACGGGTGCATTTGCGAGCGGTCGCTTGAGCTGCCTTGTCTTGGAGCGCGATGCTCGTAGGTGTCTGCAAGCGAGCTAGGGGAAAACGGCATTGACCTATGGCCGCCAACCATGGCCTTGCCGTCGTGCGACCGACACCGGGCCGAATTTGTCTGTCCAAACGAGCAATTCAGCCTCCTAGACCAGTGCGGCGTGACATGGCGGCAGAGGAATTGCGCCACTTTGAACGCGGTCGCGAACTGCTCGAATACATAGACGAGCGCCATCCATGCGTAAGGAAACGCCAAATGCTCGGCTTTCATTCATTTTGGAGTGGCGGGACCGACACAAGGCGGAGATGGTGCACCGTCTATGTACATAAACGTCGCGGTCGAGCCCTACAAGACGAGGAATCAAGATGTCACGTTTGACGGATAGCGAATTGGAGCAGATCTCGGATTTGCTGGCGAGCGGTAGTGTGGGAAACGCACGCAAGATCGGTCGCTTACTGAGCCGAGAGCCCATGGAAAAAGCTCGGGAAGGCCGAGATCAGCTGCCAATGATCATCAGTCGATTACTTCGTAGGGCGATCCCACATTCATGACCTGTCTGAGCGAGGCGGGACGGCGAGGCAGGTCGAACCAGCCTTTCGACCGACATCCACACATTGAGAATGCTGCAAGCGACGTCAACAGTCCCGCTAGGCATCGGCATCGTCAGCCTGAAAAGTCGTCGCCCCTCGATCAGCAGCCACTAGGAGCGGGACCGCTGTGCGTTCTTCTCCGCTCCGGAGCCTGTAGCGGAAGAGCTGAGAGAAGAGTGTCGAGTAGGTTGTTGCTGAACCCCAGCGGAGTCGACCGGCACGTCCGAGGAGGGAAGGCGTATGCTCAAGAACACGTTCGGGTCGCTGACCCGAATGTAACGCTTCCTGATGCTCATAGCCTCGGGAAGGATGTGGAGTCATCTCATCGTGGAAATCTTGCAAGAGAGTGCGCATGTCATAGGCGTCGTGATGACTCGGACGAAAGCGGTGCAAGCGTTAATCCCTGCCAAGCTCCCCCGATACAAGGGGCCACCAAGGACGGTGCCAGGCGACAATTACCGGAATTCCCCGACAGGATAGAAGGAGTCAGATCAGTTGGGCAGCTGATCATGGCGACTCCGGTCGCCTCGATCTTGACGACAAACCCACTGCACGATCGCTGCGAGCGCACCGCATCTGGATCGCGGTCGAGCGGCGCCTTCTCACGGCCTTCCACGCAGGCGCTGTACCCGTTAATGGCACTTGCTGCCAGCCACTACAGCTCGAAACCGCCTTGTCCAAGCCCGGATTTGCGATCACGTTCATGCGCAGCCGCGCCGGCAGCATCTTGTATTCCGGATTAGAAGTGCCGTGAACGAGGCGGTCAGAGACATTATTCGTTGCCATGACTGACGCTGCGGCTTTCGCCGCCGGGGTCATCACTCCGGCAGCAGCCCCTCTGTTGCGTAAATCACCTGTTGGCTGCAGGTCGGATCGCGGCGATAAGCTCTATTTGCTCTATGGGGAGGGCGTGTCATTCGCGAGCAAAGACGTCAGATTTAATGTGACGTCTTTTGCAAACGCGGGAGTCCGATGCTTCAATTGCTCAATTGACATCATACGTCAGGCAACTTTCAGCGTTTCGCCGCCGATCTCGCGGTCGCAGGCGCAGAGCTCGTCCGTTTGCAATGCATCCAGAACGCGTAAGGTGTCCGCAGGGCTGCGGCCGACATTCAGATTCGTCGCATAGACGTGTTGGATCACGTTATCGGGATCGACGATGAACGTGTAGCGGTACGCGACGCCATCAGGCGAGCGGACCTCAAGACCATCGACCAGCGCGCCCTTCGTGTCAGCAAACTGCCAGATCGGTAGACGGTGCAGGTCCTTGTGTTCGCGTCGCCAGGCGAGTTTGCAGAACTCGTTGTCGGTCGATCCGCCCAGCACGACCGCATCACGGTCGGCGAAATCCTTCGACAGGCGGGCGAACTCGGCGATCTCGGTCGGGCAGACGAACGTGAAATCCTTCGGGTAGAAGAAGATGACTTTCCATTTCCCGGGGAAGCTGTGCTCGGTGAGCGTCTCGAGCGCGCTTTGCCCCTCTTCCTCCTGTACGTGAAAGCCGGGCTTCACGCCCGTGATTTCGAACGAAGGCAATCTACTTCCAATTCCAAGCATAGTATCCTCACAAGTCCCGCTTCGCGCGCTGATGATTTCGCGATCTAAGCAGGCAAGCAATGTGCCACTCGGGCCCCGCCCTTGCATTGGCGGAAACGCAACAATCGAACGCTTGTTGAGCGGCGTAGCTGAATTCTCGTTTCAGGCGGCGGCGCTTGCCTCTCCAGAAGCTGCAACTGGCGTGCAAGCCTGCGTGGTTGGCTGAATCGGTTCGGAGGCCGTGACGAGAGAAACGTGTCTGAACTGCGCGAATACGTCCATTCCATCCTTGAGCCCTAGTGAGTCAAAGGAAAAACGCGTGATGCGCGACAAAATCTCCGTACCCGAGCCTCCAGTACCGAGCGCAAGTACTAGCGTGACCTCTGACGTCGCGAGCGACAAACAGGCTTTGATGCGCGCTGGGAAGACGTTGAGGAGCGAGCTGGCACGTGGTGGATCGCGTGCGATGCTAACGTCGAGGGCCGCGATACGCAGCCGTTGCCGAAGGCCGGGGGCAAGGGGAGGCGCCGGCACCAATAGCCTTGCACCTTTCACGCGCAGGATGAGCAGGCCATAGCGTCCGTCATAGCCCCCGACAGCCGCATCAAGACTGACGGCGGCTTCGCGGCTGACGGCGAGCGGCGACGCTGGATCAGTCTGCAGCGAATGCAGAGGTCCGGCCGCGATCACGACCCCTCGTTCCATCAGCACGATATGGTCGGCAAAGCGCTCTATATCGGCCATGTCATGGCTGATGTAGATCATTGGAACAGCAAGCCTCTCACGCAGGCGTCCGATAGCTGCCACCATCTCCCGCTTAGCCCATCCGTCAAGCAAAGCTAGTGGCTCGTCCAGCACAAGAAGTCTGGGTTGGGACAACAGCGCTCGGCCGATGGCCACTCGCTGCCGTTCGCCGCTCGAGATATACGAAGGAGAGTGATCCAGCAGCGGCGCTAGGCTAAGCCATTCCACGACCGCATCAAACGCGATGGGTGTCGGTTCAGGTTTGGGCGCTCCGTAAAGCAAGTTGCGCCTGACGGACAAATGCGGAAAAAGGCTCGCCTCATGGGACACATAGCCTATAGCGCGCAAATGCGGTGGGCGGAATTTGGTCTCATCCTGCCACACCTCGCCATCGATGGCGCAGAAACCGGTCGGAAAATGCTCGAGGCCTGCGATACAGCGCGCGATTGTCGACTTGCCACACTCGGGCGGCCCAAAAATCCCGGTCACGCCTTTCGCGGGCACGCTGAACTGCGTATCGAGCGTAAGGCAGCCGAGCGGACCCTTGAAGGCGATTTCAATGCGGCCTGCCGTCGCGAGCCTCACCTGCTGCTCCTGTGGCTGCATTTGTCAATTGTGGTCACGGTAAGGATGACGGCAAGAGAAAATGCCAGCATGCCACCCGCAAGCCAGCTCGCTTCGCGCCAGCGCGAGGCCTGGACATAGTCGATGAGAAATGCCGAGACCACTTTGGTGCGCCCAGGAATGTTGCCGCCGATTATCAGAACGGCTCCGAAGGTGCCGATGGTATTCGCAAAGCCAAGCAGGCCAGCAGTGAGAAGGTTCGGACGCGCCAAGGGCAGGGCCACTGTGAAGAAGGCACGCAAGGGAGAGGCGCGCAGAGTGGCCGCAACTTCCAGCGGACGGTCGCCCATCGCAACGAAGCCGTTCTGGATCTGTTGGACCACGAGGGGCAGCGCCGAAAGGACCGATCCGACCACGATGCCCGCAAAGGTGAAGGCGATGCTTCGTGCGCCCCAGAAAGCTGCGAGAGCGCCGCCAGGCCCATGGGGCCCAAGCAACATGAGCAGGGAGAAGCCGAGTACGGTCTGAGGTAGGACCAGCGGCAGCATGACAAGGTTGCCAACCACCAGGGCCAACACTGTCTTCGAGCGTGCCAGCCACCACGCAAGCGGCGTGCCTACGATCAAGAGAATCGCGGTGGAGAGGATCGCGAGCTCGATAGTGAGTCTGATGGACTCACATACCTCGGTGGAAAAACCATCCATGCTCATCAACTCTCGCTCTTGTGCGCCCGCTCACGGAGCGCAGTGATCGTCTGCCTTCCCGCTCTCAGAAGGTCGGGGGGCGCCTTGCCCTTCTGGTCAGGACCGATGTTCGATCGAACGGCGGATTGCTGGATGATCTCCTAGGACCGATGTCGCACCGGCCGGCGCGAAACCTATCGGGTGAAGGATGCTAGGTCCTGGTTCGTCACGGAGCCGAGGGTGGTACGGACCGTGAGCCTGACGCGCGCCAAGCGCGGCTCTTTCTCGCAAAAGCCGGATCAAAACCTTTATCGACGTTGAAATCAGTTGCGCGGATCTCATGGGTGGCTCCTTAGCTACGTGGCTAGCGAGCGCTTGGGCTGCACGTGGCTTTCCACCACCTCATCAGAGCAATCGGCGTGCCGCTCACTTAACCTCGGCTGATGGCGCCTTAAGGACACATAAAAGGTGAACGGGACGATCGTGCCAGTGAACGAGAGTCGTTTGTCAGGTTTCCCACAGTGCCGCGTCCAAAACGATACGCGAATGGCATGCCAAGATGACGACCTTGAAATCACGTCAGGTTGAGAACTTCCACAAATACTTGAACGGACGCCTCAAAGGAGCCGGCAAAGAGGAAGATAAGAATGAGTATCCGTCCCCGCGCGCCTGGTTCTGTCGCGCGTCGCCGGACCTACTGGCGTCCGAGTGCGGCCGAGTGAATGCTACTCCAGGCTTCCAACATCGGAAGCACGATCGATGCAAGTCCGTCTTGATCGGCAAGAAGGCTCCAGACGTTCTTCTCGAAGGTCCTTCCCCTTTCGGGCTGGAACGAGCAGACCGAAGGTACCGCGGATCTGGCTGGAAAGCTCGGTGGCGATTCGCGCTGCGCGACCGCGAGATGTTGATTGCCGGCCAGGCCGGGCCAAGGCTACGAACGATTCGAGGCGCAATGAAAAGCGCTGCGGCAAAAACCGGCGCGCGGGCGCCTCAGCGCGGCAAGGCAACCAATGCGTCACGCTGCGCCACAAGGTTGGCCGCGTCCAACAACCCTATCGCGGCGATGCAAGTTCTGGCCAGGAATGCAGTCCGCTCCACTGCTAGCGTGCCGCCGCGCTTGGGCCGGTCCAAGCCTTGCCGTGTTGCCTGCAGCGCAGCCGAACAAAAGAATGGAATCACAGCGATTTCCGCAGCCGTCGTATTTCCTGGCTCAGACGACGCAGTCAGGCTCAAAAACACGCGGTGTTTGATTGCTCCGACAAATGCGTCGATCAATGCGAGGCCGGCCCGACCATAAACGGCTTCGCTGTTTCCGAGCAACTTAAGACCAAGCCCCGGAGATGCCCCAAGCTTATCCATTCCGTAGATAGACCCAATCAAGAAAATCAATTTTACCAATTGCGGCCTCGTCATGTAGACGTTGAGGAGGCTGGGGCCAACCTAGGAAAGCGACACTCGAATGAAAAAATTGCTGTTTGTAACTGCGAGCGCCGTCGCGCTTGCAACGGCGGCGGTGCCGACTTTTATTACTGAGGTTGCCGCACAACCGGTCACCACCAAGCTGCAGGTAGCTGATACATCATATCCTCAATGCGCCGAGGACCCGTTGGATGGCATCTGCGATCTCTTCTTTTGTTTGACCGATCCGTCGTGCGTACGGCACTAACAACGGAAAGCAAGCCAAGCAGAAATTGAGGATAGAGGCCTCGTGCACCGGCCGCTCGCGGGGACAGCGGCCGCGTCCTCTTCGCGTGCGGGATACGATGCCAGATGGTGCAAGGCGCGCCGTCTTCCCTGCTCTCTCAGGTGACGATTCCGCCCGAGCAGGATCGGGGATAGCGCTGCTTGCTGATGCGGCCTACCTATGGCGGCGCTCGCTGAGGCGGCGCAGTCAGAAGGACCACCTGACGTGGCCGCTGATCACGAAGCCGTCGTCGGCTGGCGCATCTGGCCTATGAGCTCGGATCGGGCTCTCGCCGAAGCAGACCACTGGGGGCCTCGGGTCGGGTGCCTCGGCATTCCATGCGGGCGATGTAATCCCGTCGACCTGGGGAATGCACCACTTGTCCACGGCTTCAGATCCTTCGCGGTCAGGCGGCGGCGCACCCTCTCGCGCGACAAGCTGCCCGCCAGCAGCTCCAGGGTGCGGGCGGGCTCGAGCAGGCAGGAGGAAGCCGTGCCTGGCGACCGCATCAGCTATCGAATTTCTGAAGCAGTAAGATTAGTTGAGGACATCAGCAATCCGGCAGCGCCCGCACGTCCTGTGACGTCTGCGCGAACGTGTGTCTTCGACGTGGTCGAAGGCGGACCGACTTCTGGAAGGTCATGCTCGAGATGAGCGGGACCTTAGGGGTATTTGCGTTTCATGGCCCTTCTTTGCGAAGCCCGACGCTTTTGCGATCACCCGCGCCGGATGTCTCGATCGGACATCATCGATCTCCCGAAGGCAGCTTGCGCTGTCTCTCATTGCGCGTGCCGCCGTCGCCAACCCGGGACAGGAGAGCTTGCGCGCGCGAGGAACCGATGCAGCTCAATGCGCTTCGCTCCGGGCCGAAGCTTGGAGAGTCGCCAATGGTAAATGCAGTTCCTCAGATATGATCTTTGTCGCGACAATAATCAGAACGGTAGCGAGCGCAAATCGGAGTGCCGTCTCGGGAATGCGTGCGGCACTGTAGCTTCCCACGACAATCCCCGGCAGAGAGCCCATCAGCAGCACGCCCATGAGATGCCAGTCCACGGCGCCCACTGCCCAGTGCCCGGCGCCGGCAACAAGTGTCAATGGTACTGCGTGTACGATGTCCGATCCGATGATAGTCGCCATCGGTAGGCGAGGGTAGAGGAGAAGAAGCGCCGTGACGCCGACAGCGCCCGCGCCAACGGACGAAATGGACACCAGCACGCCGAGCACAGCACCGAGGAGCACGGTCGCGATCGTGGTGACTCTCGTATCCACTTGCATTGCCCTTGGCCGATAACGGTTAACAATCCATGGACGTAAGATTGCAGATCCAGCGGTGAGCAGAAGCGCCGCGGATAGCACTAGGTTGACCAGGCTGCGCTCAACATCACTCCCGAGATCCAGCTTCCACGACACAAAAAGCGTCAGCACGCTTGCAGGAATACTGCCGCAGCAAAGCCTACTTACGGCCGACCAGTGAACGGTGCGCGACCAGCCATGCACCACACTGCCTCCGGTCTTGGTAGCGGCGGCGTATAGCAGGTCAGTACCAACAGCTATCGATGGGTGCACGCCGAATAACAGAATCAGTAGCGGCGTCATCAGCGAGCCACCGCCCACGCCGGTCATCCCGACAAGTAGGCCGACACCGAATCCCGAGGCGACGTAGAGGGGATCGATCATATCCAGGTCAGTCTCGAGCTTTTTCAGTCGCCAAGGATACGCAGAACTTCCTCATTGATCCTGTTGGATTAGAACAAATAAGAGATCGTGCTGGGGTGTCCTGATGCATGGTAGCTATATTTCCCAACTCGCGTCCGCTCGCCGAAATAAACGTTTTTGCGAGGGCAGATCGACGGTGCTGACTTTGGTGAGGTCCGATCCGGGCGCGGGGGCATCCGTCGCAATCGAAACAGGTGCGTCGGATCCGAATCTCACGGCGAGGACACAATGCCGCGCCTAAGGAGCGCGTTGACCACCTCATCGGCGAGCTGCTCAGGCTGAAACCGTGCCGTCATTAGATGAATTTCCGGCGAGATCGGAGCCTCATAAGGCGCATCGAGGCCGGTGAAGTTCTTGATCTTGCCAGACTTCGCCTTCGAATAAAGCCCTTTGGGATCCCGGCGTTCGCATTCCTCGATCGGCGTGTCAACGAATACTTCCAGGAATTCTCCGTCGCCGACCAAACCCCTGATCATCTTGCGCTCTGCCCTGTAGGGGGAGATGAACGAGCAGATCACGATCAGGCCGCTGTCGACCATTAACTTTGCCACCTCGCCGACGCGACGGATGTTCTCGACGCGGTCGGCCTCGGTGAAGCCGAGGTCCCGATTGAGACCATGCCGGACGTTGTCGCCGTCCAGTAGCATCGTGTGATGCGATCGCGCGAACAGCTTCTGGTCGACCATGTTGGCGATGGTCGACTTGCCGGCGCCCGAGAGGCCGGTGAACCAGATGATGCACGGCTTTTGGTGCTTCAGCGCGGCGCGCTCCTGTTTGCCGACCGTGAGCGGTTGCCAAGCGATGTTCGTGGCGCGCCGTAAGGGAAATGCGATCATTCCCGCGCCAACCGTGCGGTTGGTATAGCGGTCGATGATGATGAACGATCCGGTGCGCCGGTTCGCCTCATAGGCATCGAAGCTGGCGGGCAGGGCAGTGGCGATGTTGCAGAAGCCGATTTCGTTGAGGCCCAGGGTTCGGGCTGCCAGATGCTCCCTGGTATTGACGTCGATCTTGTATTTGATCGCGGTAACGCTGCCGGTTGGGATCGACTGGGTGCCGACCCGGATCACGTAGGACCGGCCGGGAACGAGGGCCTCCTGATCCATCCATATCACATGGGCCGCGAATTGATCGGCCACCTCCGGGCGCTCCGTGGGCCTCGCCAGCATATCGCCGCGGCTGATGTCGATCTCGTCTTCCAGCGTGATCGTCACCGCGTCGCCAGCCTCCGCGCTCGCGACATCGCCATCGTAGGTCACGATCCGCCTGACCCGCGAGATCCGGCCCGAAGCGGCCGCCACGATGTCGTCGCCCACCGCCACGCTGCCGGAGGCGATAGTGCCGGCGTAACCGCGGAAGTCCAGGTTGGGGCGGTTCACCCATTGCACCGGAAAGCGGAACGGCAGGCCGGCCACCTCGGACTGGATGTCGACACTCTCGAGATAGTCCAGCAGGCATGGGCCGTGGTACCATTCCGTGTTGCCGGACCGGTCGATGATGTTGTCGCCATAGCGCGCGGAGATCGGAACGGGCACGATCGAGGTAAAGCCCAGCGTGGAGGCGAAAGCGACGTAATCGCCGACGATGCGGTCGAACACCTCCTTGCGGTAGTCGACCAGGTCGATCTTGTTCACCGCCAGCACGACGTGGCGAATGCCGAGCAGCGAGCAGATGAAGGAGTGGCGTTTGGTCTGGACCAGCATGCCCTTGCGGGCGTCGATCAGGATGATTGCGAGTTGCGCATTGGAAGCGCCGGTGGCCATGTTGCGGGTGTATTGCTCATGGCCCGGTGTGTCCGCCACCATGAAGGAGCGCCGCGGCGTGGTGAAAAAGCGGTACGCCACGTCGATGGTGATGCCTTGCTCGCGCTCCGCCTCGAGGCCGTCGACCAGGAGAGCAAAATCGATATCGCTGCCGGTCGTCCCGTGCTTGACGCTGTCGCGCGCCAGCGCCTGAAGCTGATCCTCGTAGATCATCTTGCTGTCATGCAGCAGCCGGCCAATCAGTGTCGACTTGCCGTCGTCGACCGAGCCGCAGGTGATGAAACGGAGCTGATCCTTGTTTTCGGGCGCGCCCAGCCCCTGCATGGTGGCCGTATCCATCAGAAGTAGCCTTCCCGCTTCTTTTTCTCCATCGAGGCTGCTTCATCGCTGTCGATCAGCCGTCCCTGGCGTTCGGAGACTCTCGCGACCTGCATCTCCGCGACGATCTCCTCGATGGTCGCAGCCTCGGAATCGATGGCGCCGCTGAGCGGGTAGCAGCCGAGGGTCCGGAAACGGATCATTCTCAGCTCGGGCGTCTCGCCCGGCTCGAGCGGAAGGCGCTCATCATCGACCATGATCAACGTACCGTTTCGGCGCACCACGGGGCGCTGTTTCGCGAAATAGAGCGGGACGACCGGGATTTTCTCCAGCATGATGTATTCCCAGACGTCGAGCTCCGTCCAGTTCGACAGCGCAAACACGCGCATGGTTTCGCCCTGCCTGATCCGGGTGTTGAACAGATTCCAGAGCTCCGGCCTTTGGTTGCGCGGATCCCAGATGTGTCCAGGCGAGCGGAACGAAAAAATGCGCTCCTTGGCGCGGCTTTTCTCCTCGTCGCGCCGCGCGCCGCCGAACGCCGCATCGAAGCCGTAGAGGTCGAGCGCCTGCTTGAGCGCATCCGTCTTCATCACCTGCGTGTGCAGGGAGGACCCCGACGTGATCGGATTGATGCCGCGCTCAATCCCCTCCTTATTGACGTGCACGATGAGATCGACCCCGAGCCGCTTGGCGGTCTCGTCGCGGAAGCTGATCATCTCGCGAAACTTCCAGGTCGTATCGACGTGGAGGAGCGGGAAGGGCAGTTTGGCCGGATAGAACGCCTTCACCGCAAGATGCAGCATCACGCTGGAATCCTTGCCGATGGAATAGAGCATGACGGGCTTTTTGAACTCGGCCGCCACGTCGCGCATGATCTCGATCGATTCGGCCTCCAGTCGCCGCAAATGCCGCGGCAGCGTACGGTTTGCCGGTTTGACCATGGATTGAAAGTCAGTTTGAGCCGTAGCGTTCATATCGAAGATTCCGGGGCTGCTCCCCATGCGATGAAATTGCCGCTTCGGTAGTTGGGCTTGCGATAGCGTACCGGCAGCCGTTGGGCTCCGTGAGGATCTCGTCAAGTCACCAACGTAGGGCGAGGCGATTTGCATCACTACGGCAGAATTTGCAAGCGTCACCAGGTGCATGAAACGTCTCATGCTCTCCAGACGACTACTGTGCTCTTGCTGTTCTCGCTTCTCCATCAACAGGAGAATTATTTACTCTGAGCGGACCTTAAGTGTCCGGATCAAATGACTTTGCGCTTAGTCCCTCCTGCTCGCGCAGAGCAGGCTGGGCATTACAGCCAATAGCTTCAATGGACTGCGACATGAACCCGATCCGGACGGCTTTCCATGTTCGTGCGCTGCTGACTGGGAATGTACGTTTCGTACCTATCAGATGATCTAAAGCTGTCGTAATCAGCTGTTGGCTGCATTAACGAAGCGCTGCGCCCGATGTCAGATGCTGTGGGCTCCATTGGCCCGCAAGAACTTTCGTGCAAATGATAGGTGCCGCTTCGTTCAGCGCGGTGGCTGCTGCTCTTTTCGGCGGGCATTCGGAATCCGCAGTCGTGATGCTTTTCCTATTGCCTGTTGGCCGACACCGCGTACGCGTTGGTCCGGTTCAAGGTCTCGCGGCGGGCAGGCGAAAGAAAGCTCAGTGCAGGCGCAATGGCTGTGCTCTCTTGTCACAACCTTGAAAGGCCGTCTTGCGGACTTGCGATGGTGTGTTTGGCGCTGGTTGAGGCCGCAGCGGCAGCCGCCCTCGCTCCTCTAGTAGTCATTATTAACGGGTGGACGGGCCACCACGGCATCTTCACTTTGCGCCCAAAGCCGTCGCGTCGCGGCCGTCAATCTTTGCGCTCACTAGCGATGCATCCGAGCACACGTAGCCAGGATTGCGGACGATCTCGCATGGCAATGCGCTCAGACTGACACTGCAAAAGCCGGTTGTGATCGGCCACAGGATAGGCGGCCGAATCGCTCGAATTGTGCGGCCGCTATCCCAACCTAGTCTCAGGAATATGATGATCGATCGAGCATCATGCCCCTCCGATCTTCCGCAAATCTCGGAACTCGAAGCTCGTAGAAATCGCCGGCCAAACATCGAGTGGTTTTAAAAACTAGCGGATGGTCACTCGGCTGCGATTTCGACGATCCTGCCCGGCGAAAAATGATCTACGAGACCTATGTAGTTCCGCCTTGCGAGAAACGCCACAGCACGTAGCCGATTTGATGATGGGAAGGCGACCTGAACTATGATCCAGTCGCGACTGCAGAAGCTTGCCATATTATTCTCAAGATCCTATCCCTGAGCTGGATCCGCTCCGGGACCAAGATCATGTGGTCGGCGGCGCTGATGCTTCCATAGACGATTGTGCCAGCTACGGATGAGCTGCGGAGGACTATTTGATTGAACTAGCCAAACGTTCGGGAGAGCTCAAAGGCTACCGAATGACGACCACCTTCGACGAGATCATAACGTCAGCCATCAGGGGTCACCGCGTCCCGCACCGAGTTGTTGGGCCCGGCGCCCCTTCCTCTTAATTCCGCGCCTTCCTGAGCCGATCGTGGGGTGATGGTGCGTTCCTTGCTTTAGGAGAAAAAAGAAGCACCTACCCTGTGGAAAGCTTTGAGCGAGGGCTGCCGATTGTCGGATTTCCGACACATGGCGCCGGACAAAGCTGCCAACAGGACAAATGAATTATGTGACGGCGGTTGCTATTCATCGCGCGACCGTCTCAATGAATTCTAGGGCGAGGAAGCGTCATGAGAGCCATTTCAACTGCGAGCCCCGGGCGGGCCTATCAACCCTGGTACAATATCCTCTACGTCCAGGTTCTATTCGCGATCGTGCTCGGTGTGGTGGTCGGCTGGGTCTGGCCTCATCTTGCGACCAATGACTGGATCAAGGCGCTCGGCGACGGCTTTATCAAGCTGATCAAGATGGTGATCGCACCGATCATCTTCTGCACGGTGGTCTCGGGCATTGCGCACATCCAGGATGCGCGCAAGGTTGGCCGCGTCGGCATCAAGGCGCTGGTCTATTTCGAGATCGTCTCGACCTTTGCGCTGGTCATCGGCCTGATCATGGGCAACCTGTTTCAGATCGGCCATGGCCTCGCCGCCAAGCCGGACGCCGCCGCGGTCCAGACCTATGTCGATCAGGCCAAGGCGATCAAGTCCGTCGACTTTGTCCTCAACATCATTCCTGACAGCGTGGTCGGCGCGCTCGCGCGGGGCGACATTCTGCAGGTGCTCTTGTTCGCGATCCTGTTCGGCTTCGCGTTGATGGCAATGGGCGAGAAAGCCGATCGGCTGCGCTCGCTCGTCGACGATACCGCGCATGCGGTGTTCGGCGTGATCGGCATCGTCATGAAAGCGGCTCCGCTCGGCGCCTTCGGCGCGATGGCCTTCACCATCGGCAAATACGGTCCCGCCGCCCTCGGCAACCTGATTGGGCTCATCGCCCTGTTCTATGCAACCGCTGGGCTGTTCGTGGTGATCGTGCTCGGCCTGATCGCGCGCTTTGTCGGCTTTTCCATCTTCAAGTTCATCGCCTACATCAAGGACGAGCTCCTGATCGTGCTGGGCACGAGCTCATCGGAAAGCGCACTGCCGCAACTGATGGAGAAGCTGGAGCGGCTCGGCTGCTCCAAATCGGTGGTCGGCCTTGTGGTGCCCACGGGCTATTCCTTCAATCTCGATGGTACAAACATCTATATGACTTTGGCGACCCTGTTCATCGCACAGGCGCTCGGCATCGATCTCACCTTCAGCCAGCAGCTGACCATTCTTGTGGTGGCGATGCTGACCTCGAAGGGGGCGAGCGGCGTCACGGGCGCGGGGTTCATCACGCTCGCGGCGACGCTCTCGGTCGTCAATCCGGCGCTGGTGGCGGGCATGGCGATCGTGTTCTCAATCGACAAGTTCATGAGCGAGGTGCGTGCGCTCACCAACATCACCGGCAATGGCATCGCCGCGGTGTTCGTGTCGTGGTGGGAGGGCGAACTCGACCACGCCGCGCTGCAGACGGCGCTGAAGCGGCGGATCGATCCGAGCGACTTCGAGACGCCAAGAAGAGGAAATAGGGTTCCACGTTCTGTTACTCAGGGCGAATAGAAAATGGGTGCGGCGCATAGTCGACGGTCACGGTGAGGCAAGCGGGCGGGCACCAGCGTCGACTGTCAATAGGAGACGTCATGTTGCAAGGCGACTGGCAGCGGGCTCGCTCAGGGAAGCGCCGGAAGCGGGGCCTTGATCCCGCTACCAGCAAAGCTGCCATCGGTCTTGGGGGTGATGTTCACTGCGTGTAAGTACTAACAATCTTTCCAGGCGCGAGGAAATCAGCAAATGCAGCGCGCACGTGCCCCTCGTGGTCTATTCAATCTTCAATTCACGTTTCAACTTGATCATCCGACCGCAGCTTCTCTCGTAGGCCGATAATCTCCTATTCGAATACGAATAGCTCGTGCGGGGGCAAGGCATTTTGCTCGTCCCGGCTGATGCATTGGGCGACTGCAGGTACTGGCGAAGGAGCAGTAGTGAGCTGCGCATAAGATCGCAATGCAGGTTCCTTCACTGGCGCGAAGCGTCCAACTGTGCGGTCTCGGACACACCGCAAGATCGGCAGCTTTAGAGAGCTGGTTTAAGCGTGCTCATGCCCTCAACGCTCGAACACGTTCTTGGCACGGTGCTTGCTATTGATGAAAACAACACAGAGCGCAGTTTGCGGGCCAACCTGCAGATCCCGTGTCTCAACCCATCGGGACACTTAGCGTAGCTCGAGCGCTTCAACGATAGATCGGGAGAACGAAGAGATGGTGCTGCGCATGGACTCCCCAGCTCCTCCAATGAAGGTGGAGAACTGGCTGCGCGGGCAGCCCCTGACGACTTTTGAGTCGGGTAAAATCTATATCGTCGAATTTTGGGCAACCTGGTGCGGGCCATGCGTCGCGGCAATGCCTCATCTGATCCAGCTCCAAGAGACCCACAAACACGCCGGAGTTGAGGTCATCGGAATTGCGGCGGCCGAACAAGCTGAAACGGTGGAAGAGGCCCGAACCAAGTTGGAGACGTGGTTAAACGAGAACTTCTCGAATCTAAATTATAGAATCGGATTCGACTTGACTGGCGAAATGAACAAGCTTTGGATGGAGGCGAGCTTTTCTGTCGGGATTCCTACCTCATTTGTGCTCGATCGTGACGGTCGTATCGCCTTCATCGGTCATCCGGGCCAACTCAATGACGTGTTGCCGAAAGTGTTAGACGGTAGCTGGCGAACCAGCGATGAAGGGAAAACCGCCGACAGCGAGCGGATTGCGGAAGGCAAACGCAACACGGCTGAACGGGATCGCGAGCGAGCACTGACTGAACCGATCTTGGCCAAGCTACGGCCGGCCCTGAAGGCCGCTGACTGGGCGGCGGCGCTTTCGGCGGTCAACGAGCTAGTCGCTGTCATGCCGGACGACATCAATTCCCGCGTAGTCCAGGTGGATCTTCTGCTTCACAAGGTAGGCGATATCCAGAACGGCGTGCCGGTGATGCGACAACTCGTTCGGGACGCAATCGAGCGAAACTCCGAGGTGTGGATGGCGGGAGCCATGCGTCAACTCTTCGATCCGGCGAATGACAATTCCCAGTTCCCGCAGGCCGAGCGAATTGCGATCGGCAAAGAATTGTCCGCGCACATTCTGAAACTAGATCCTCCAGAACGCGGCGGCGGCCCCAAGTTCCTGTCCTATGGTGCAGTTGCTCAGTATCACTATGAGATCGGACAGAAGGGGCGCGCGATCGCATTGGTCGAGGTGGCGCTGAAGTCGCTGGATAGCGCGAAGCCTATTCCCGACGAATTGAAGCACGACGCGCGGTCGGGATTGCTCCAGGCTCTCGCCAACTACAAGGGGCAGAAGGCGTGTCATGGGATACAGTGTGCGTTTCTGGATACAAAGGGTCAGACGGTCTCAAACCCGATTGGCCGCAAGAGGAAACCGAAGAAGCGCTGAGGTGTTCCGTCTGGCCCGTCCCATCCATGGATGCAACTGTGAATAGGCGACCTATCGTGTCGCGCCTTTGCCGCGGATTGTCGGTTCGAACGCAAACTTGCCTCTCTGACGCACGCAGCGTTGGAAACATCGTGCACGATTGTCCGGCTGGACACCGCGAACGCGTACGACCTGCGTCAAGATGAGAGGAGCGCCGCTTCGCCTTGGGAAAACAATGTCTCGTTCAAGAACTCAACCAGAAAACGCCGGGCTCGCTCCTCGCCCACACAACACGGTGGCCACATGCGCGCCCCGAACGTATGCGACGAACTCATGGGCGGGAGCATCGCGGTTTTCTTGTTGATTGCTTCCTATACGGGCGCGTCCGGCCTCTGACGTCTCCGCGGGTTGGATGGTCCTTCTTCATTGCGGCGCTCCGCGAGCGATCTCACGGTCACGTCCTCATTGATCTCGAAGCACGTGAACGCACGTCCGAGGCATGGGCGACATCACTTCGGTCGCGCTCGCGGCCCGAAGACATGCCTTTCAACCCAGCCTCTAAATATGCGCCTCCTCATGGGCTCTAACCCGGGTGACACCTGTCCGTCAGGTTGTCATCAGCTTGTCTGATTATCCTTCGCAGCACGGACAAAGCAGTCCGGACGTCCAGCAAAGCGGCTGACGCCAGATCCGAGGCAAATGATGATGTATAATCGAATAGAGCGCCCATCGTCACCTAATCCTCAGTCTGCCGAACCGAGTGAGTCAGTGAACGGTGACAGCTTTATGGATGTAGTTGCCGACCTCGCTCTGGGGAGAAATGTTCTGTCTGGGGAGTCGGCTGACAACATGGGGTGCTGCGCCAGCAAGCCAAATGTCTCGGATCCTAGCCAACCCACCGCATCCGCTCGAGCAACACCAAACGCCCCGCTGTTCGACTACAGGACCGCCGTATTGCGTGATGCGAATGTCGATGGCATATGCGTTGGGCTGACCGCGGAGTGGCTCAGCAATCTCCAGAACAGCCCGCGATCCCGAATGACTGCGCTATTACCCGGATCCGAGGGGCACCAGTCGGCCTCTGAGTGGCAGGAGCGCTACATGGAGATCAGGGGCGACTTGCGAAGCGAGGGGACAGAATCTTCGCGCGCCAACAGTGAGGCGAAATACGCCATGTTGCGGGAAGCGGGTTTGCAACCATCCCAAAAGGAAAAGGTATACCGATTCGACGCCCCTGCAGGCGTCTCCCGCATGCTGGACAAAATCACTGCCGATGGATCGAAGTATTTGCTGAGCTTGTCTTTCGTCGAAGGTGGACGGCACACAGTCGCGACGTCGACCTTGGATGGAAGGACCACACTCTTTGATCCTAATCATGGAGAATTTGCGGTTCCATCAAATGAGGTAGCCAACTTGCTCCAACGCCTCTCAGATCGCTATATCGAGCCCAATGGCCTGCATTTGGAGACAATCACGACACGAAAAATGTCTTGAGTCGGCCTGCAGTCTGCCCGCAAGTGGCGCCCGTTCGCCGCCCCATGGGTCTATCGTGTGATTGAGCTTGCAGAGGATTGCGTCGTTACGGTTGCCATGGCGCCGGGATCTTAAGGCCTTTTACGGATTCTGGCCACGAAACAGTTTAGCCCGCCTCGACCTGCCGGGCAGATCTTTCTTATCCGAGGAGTTTGCTCTGCAATATGACACCATGCTCCAGAAGTAGCAGGCGGAGCCGGTGAAGTTGAGCGGCACCTCGGCACGGAGCGCTTGCGCTTGTTTCCAATGAGATGCTGATGCGTTCTCGAGATTGAGCACGCCGAGCGGGACGCGATATTTCGTGGACGACGACTGATCGTGCCATGTCTTCCCAAACTGGACTGAGCCTTAACCGAAATCCCGCTGGACATCTGACGCCACAGCTTCCGGAATGCATCGGCTCCACGGCTGATCACGGGCTTTCTGAAGCTCGTCAGCTTCTCGATGACCAAGCTTCGCTATGCATCGAGAGGGCTGTAGCAAATATCAATCTCAAATCGATCAGTCTGTTCCGTAACCAAAGGCCATGATGCGTGATGGTGGCGCTACTCGTGGCGACTTCGTCAGCTTGTTGTCAGCTCCTATACGCTAAAGCATCGGGCTATCATTGTTGGGGTACGGACATCAGGCTTCGCACAGAACATCGTGGGGCGAGGGTTGACACCAGGTGAGGACGGCTATGCTGATCGCTGCCTATCGAACCGGAGCGTCTGGGAAAGCCAAACCGCTCGGTCGCCGACCGGTAAAAACTTGATTGAGTATTGCATAGTGACTTGGACCAAGTTCACTGCCCTGAAAATTGAGCCTGTCGTCCATGCGGTGGGTATTGCGTGCGTCGACGTCGTGGCGCTCCAGCCTGCAGCATCACTGCACAAGTCCTCCGCGAAGCTGCCCGGGATCTGATGGGCGATCCATCTCGC
Organism: Bradyrhizobium sp. STM 3562; assembly: GCF_045571435.1. Classification (NCBI taxonomy): domain Bacteria; kingdom Pseudomonadati; phylum Pseudomonadota; class Alphaproteobacteria; order Hyphomicrobiales; family Nitrobacteraceae; genus Bradyrhizobium; species Bradyrhizobium sp. STM 3562. The sequence goes on along the minus strand of NZ_CP120694.1, from coordinate 6,169,482 downwards.
AGTGCGCACCTCACACCTGACCGGTTCGCCTCGGCCGGGTCAGTAATCGTTCGGCTTGGTGTCGTTTCGCCGAACAACGGGCGTCGCCGAACAACGGGCATCGCAGCGCATGCTCGCACCAACCGCCGGTGCTTACAGATCCTCAACTGAATGGGAGATGAATCTTGACGCGCATTCACGACCGGTGGCGATCGGACACGCCGAACTCTGAAGCCGACGCAAGCCTGCGGGTCGATCGTGAGCGCAATGAATTAGCTGGAGACGCTCGAGATCAATCATTCAGCGCTGTCTTGGAGGATGTTCGCTCCAAGCCTGAGCAGCCCGGCCCAGCACGTCGAGAGCAAACCTCCGAGCGATCTGACGACGAACATCGTCGGGTTGGTCGATGGCGCGATGATTTGCACGCTGGCATTCTCAGCGTTCAACAACAACATGTTGCTGCCTCTCGAGCTCAGTCGGGAAAGCAAACTTTCGACCAGCTGTCCGAACGCAATCGTCAGGATCGCGCGTACCGATCTTACCGTGACGCCCTCGCTCCGGAACCAGAATCGTCGCGTTTTGGAGATGAACGCTGGCGTCCAGATCGTGAAACTGCGAATTCGCAAAGAGAAGGAATAGCTCGTCAGAAACGAGTGAGGCCCGACATAGGACCTGAACCGAAGAAGCGTCGTATCGGCGATGTCGCCACCGAGAGCGACAACCACCGGCCTAGACCGCATCTTGACGGGCTAAATCGCGACGTGAGCGCCGCTCGTCTGGGCGAAGAAGCGTTGCAAGGCGATCGAATGTCTGGGCGCTTGCAAAGAGACGCTCTCATCCAAGCCGAGCGGTCCGGGCCCGACCTGCGGGGCAGGCCAGTCAAGCGGCGCATCAGCGAGGTGGGGCCGCACAGTGCGCATGGTCAGGAAGGGCATGGACGCGCGGATCTCGATCGCTCGAGGCTTCGCGAAGGCATGGAGACTCTTGAGCGCGCGTCTCGCGCTCGTGACTTCGATGCATTCTCAATTGCCGTAGTGGACTATAGCAAGCTGCTGAAGATGCCGAGCCTTGCAACGTTCCTGGAAAGGGCTGCGGCTCTGTTTGAAAGCGAGTTTATACCTCAATGGGAGGACAATCTACGCGGTAATCAAAGTTGGGGCTACGCCCTCACGTGCAATGCGGTGAGCCGAGAGGCCGGAGGTCAGGCAGGTATAGATGCGTGCAAGGCGATGGCAGTTCACGTCTCACAGCTTGACGACACACTCATGAGGAAAGTTGCCCTGAGGGCGCTTTCGCTATTTGCGGTTTCATTCGGCCGGCATCCACAATCGACGACATGCCGTAATGGAACGATCAGGATCGCGAAATTCTTTTGCGAGGACAATCTGGCGGTTCAGCATCTGAATGATCTCAGTCTTTCATCGCTGGCCAATGGGTTCAGCAAATGGCCGGAAAGCACGGAATGCCGCGAAGGCATGATCGCGATAGCCAGCGAGCTCCTGCGGCGCGCCAAGAACGGGCGGCTCTCCGATATCAGTGAGCAGCAACTACCCAGTTTGGTGAACGCTTTATGTAAGTGGCCGAAGGAGGCGATCTGTCGGAAGGCGACTGCCGCAATTGCCGATGAGGTCTTTGATCGGGCGCAACTTTCGGATTATAATTCCCAGGCGCTTACGAACCTAGTCAACGGTTTCAGCAAGTGGCCGGAAGATGCAAGGTGTGAGCGCGCCGCACTCTCAATCGCCAGCGAGGTGAGGCGGCGCCCACTAGCTGACTTTGATCCACAAGCCCTGGCAAACCTGGTGAACGGTTTTAGCAAGTGGCCCGACCAGCGGCCTGCGCGCCGAGCGGCGGTCGCAATTGCCGCCGAAGTCTGTCGTCGCCAGCTCTCTGGCTTTGCTCCGCAGAACCTGGCCCTCCTGGTGAATGGTTTCAGCAAATGGCCGAGAAAAGAGGAGTGCCGAGAGGCCACGGTGGCAATCGCCCGGGAGATCCAGCGGCGGAGGTTACGTGATTTCACCCCACAGGCCTTGGTAAACTTGGTGAACGGTTTCAGCAAGTGGCCCGAGGAAGCGGACTGTAGAGCGGCCACAGCCGCGCTCGCTGGCGAGATCCTTCGCACTCGGCTGCAGGGTGTCACTCGGCCGAGCTTGGCCCTCCTGGTGAACGGTTTCAGCAAATGGCCGGATAACTCCAGATGCCAGGCAGGCGCGCTGGCCATCGCTCCAGAAATTCTTGAGCTCGCCCGCGAACCCAACGGCCTTTCCGGTTTCACCGAGCTAAACCTGGCGAACCTAGTGAACGGCTTCAGCAAGTGGCCGCAAGAGACGGTCTGTCGCAAGGCGGTTGCCGCCGTCGCAGAGGAGATCGTCAGCTTCCCCGACCGCCTGTCTCATTGCAGCCAACAGGATCTGGCCAATTTGGTAAACGGTTTCGGCAAGTGGCCTAAAGAGCTGGCTTGCGAGGAAGCCACAGTCGCTGTGGCCGACGAGATCCTTGACCGTGCTGGCCGCCACGGCCGGCTCGCTGCCTTTACTGAGACCTCGCTTGCGGCCCTGGTCAATGCGTTCAGTAAGTGGCCGGACCGCACGTCGACCCTTCAAGCCTCAACCGCTATCGCCGACGAGATCCTCAGCCGCCCAGATCTTGTCTTGTCATTTACTCGACGGGAGTCCTCAACCCTGGTGAATGGCTTTAGCAAATGGCCGAGAGAGGAGAGCTGCCGCCGAGCAACAGCCGCGATCGCGCGTGATCTTCTCGACCGCCGCAGGCTCTCCGACTTTAATAACGTGGAGCTGACAAACCTCGTGAACGGCTTCAGCAAGTGGCGTTCAGACGAAGACTGTTCCGCAGCCGCAGTCGCTATCGCTCGGGAGATTCTTTTCCGCCGGCTGTCCGATTTTACTCCGCAGCAACAGGCCGACCTGATGAACAGCTTCATCAAATGGCGCGGAGAGGCGGCATGCAGCCAGGCAATCGTGCATCTCGCGCGCGACCTGGGTCGAGGAGGCCAACGATTCGCTGCTTTCGCAACGCCCGACCTCAGCAGGCTAGCCAATGCTTTAGGGCTAAGTTTCATAAGGGCCGAGGAAGCTGGAGACATTGCTGACGCCAACCTGCTGAAAGACCGGCTGCAGCAGCTTGTCCATTACTTGGATTATGCAAATGATCGGCTCGAGCAGGCCGATGTCTTGAGCATAACCAACATCTTCAAGTCGCTGGGAAAGGCTCGACTGTTCGACGATCTCGCTTTGCTCGCACCGACAGGGTTAGCTCGGCTCCAGGAATTGGTTCATGCCCCCGGTTTTGTCGCCGAGAACAACCTCGAATCCATGGGCAACATTTGTATCGCTCTGCTGCCGTTCGCCCGCAGCCCGGAGAAATCGATGCTCTGGCACCGGAGGCAAGCGCTAAACCTGCTGAACGATCTCCAACCAGGTTTGGAGCAGAAGGTCTGGGCATATCTACAAGCAAGCAATGCCGAGCGGCGGAGCCGTCCCTCGTTATCAAGTCGTCGTCCCGCGCTGTCAATCTTTCAAGTGCTCAAGGCGCGTGAGGTCTTGGCGGGTTTGTACCAACGACCGTATGTCGAAGGTAAGAAGTCCGACTTGGCTAGGAGGCGGCAAGAGCTGGAGCGCGAGACCAAGAAAATCCTGGCGGAGACGCGGAACCTCATCGAGGGCGATCTTTCCAACATGAGCTGGAATCTGATTGCGCAAATCGAAGGGGACGATGCGGTTGACGCGCTCGACTCGTTCATGGCGCTGGATGAGGGGACGATCCGGAATCAACATCCGCCGTCCGTCTTTGATATGCATCAAGTTTTACGAACGATGGATCACGAGCCCAGACCGCCCAAAGGTGAGGCGGGACTGATGCAGTTGCCGGTCGTTGACCTGCAGGGGCGCCGGCTGGCCACGGAGCCGGAGCAGCGATATTCGATTTTTCATCGCTTGACCTCGGGAGCTATTCCGATGGTGGCGGTCCAACTGCCGGGAAAGCCGAGCCCGTTCATGCTAAGGCGCGTGTTCTGTGTCGATGATGTACCTTACCGCATGGACCTGTTCGGCGGAAGCAAGCTGAAGGCACCGAAGCCGACCCTGTCGCAAATCGCCGCCGTCGCCCCAGGCGAGCGAGGCCCCAAGGCTTCCGGGGGGAAGCTGTTGGCCATCCCGTATGCCGAAACCGCACCGGGTACCGCATTCGAGCAGCTATCGCGCGCCTGGGCGCCGTTCAAAGAGGCCTATTACTACACGCAACGTAGGGGCTTTGCTGCGCCTCCTTCGATCGAAGATCTAGGCCCTCGTGACTACGCGCTAGAGGGAAATTTCAAATTGTCGCTGTTGCCGGACCGCCCTGCCGGCGAGGAGCATCCGTTCAAGCTGATTGGACCGGAAGGCCCGATAGCTTTGCGGCCGCATGACGGTTCCGGCTTCATCAAAGCCTCTCTGGCGGAACGTATGCTGGCTGTCCGGCGCGCTAGCCGGGGGGATGGTCCTGATCGGGTGCCTGCATTCGCAGAGGGAAAGAAATCGTCGCTCCCCGCTACGGCCCTGCAATATTATTCGCGAAGCGAGCGGGTGGCAGAAGAGGCACGCGAGAAGGCCAACAGTTGGCTTGAGACCAAAAAAGGAGAACCGCTGAGCTCCGAAGATTTGTTTCGCACTGTGACGGCCGGACACATCGAAGCGCCGGGCGCTGTCGCCGTGCCATCCAGTGATGGCCGTCTGCATGTGCCCAAGCTTAAGAGCGAGGGGCTGGCGGGTACGGGTGGCGTGCTGATCGGCCGCTCCCCGTACGATAAGCCAAACTTGCGCCCATTGAGGGCTGAACGAGTCAAGTCGTCGCACGATGGCGACCCAACCGCCGCATTTCTCGATAAATGCGTGGCCATGCAATATAGCTTCAATGTCGCCGAGAAGTCGGGGGAGCAACTGGCAAGCGATGATCCGACCTTTTTCGCCAAGGGCATTCTCATCGTAGTGCCTGACGAGATGTGGCCAGCCAGCTACCGAGATCGTGCGATAGTATTGTCGGCGGAAGACGTTAAGTCCCATTCGACCTGGAGCAGCCGCAAGGAGCGCGTCACGGCGGACACGTCAATTCATGGCGTCGGCATCCTTCAGGCGACCGAAGTCTTCGCTCCGGGTTCCTTGGTTGCCGTGCCGCCCGATGAACAAAAAAAGCTCGACGGCGACTTCGACGGGGATACGGTCATCATTATCGGTGACCGGCCGGAGCTCTATGAGCATGTTCGACAGTTCGATGAGGCGGAGCAAGCTCGCGGAGTCCGGTCACTCAAGCCGCCAAAATCGCATACTCCCGCCATCGAGGACGGCAGGTACAATTTTAGTCGTGCCAGCCAAATCCTCGCTGCCACGCAGGACACTTTGGAAACCTTTAGCACTTTGCAGCGAGATTTTCTGGCTCAATCCGATCGAGCCCGACGCTGGTTTGCCGAGCGGGCGATCTTTGGTACCTACGAAGGCATTCACCACGAGCTCAGGAGCGCCATACGTGACTTGTTGAATCAGGAAGAGGTGAGCGACGAAGATATCCAGCCCCAGCTTGAGAGGGTGATGCGCGAGATCGAGCTCGCAGAGCATCCGGTCGCTCGAGAGGTCAACGAGTTGCTCGCGGCCGACCTGGAGGCTTGGGCTGCTGAAGCGAATGGCGAGCTCCCGCTCGCGATGGTCGAACGCGACACCCACGCCGAGCACGGCATGAGCCAGGCGGTTTCGGATTTGCTACCGGACCTGGCCGAAGCCTATCAGGCCTCCGCTCACCCGCGAGACCGCGTTCAGGCCTTACTTGACCATTACCCTGCGCGCATCGATCCTCGACCGGATGGCTACGAGCCGGACGACCTCATACAAAGTGCAAGCAATCTTCTGAGCCTCGGCAATAAGGTCGGCACCGACGCCTATAAATCCGACACAAGTGCCCAACTCTTCTTGAAAAAAAGCCAACAGCTTCGGCGCCTACTGCAACAAACGCCGGGCCTAAGATCCGTGCCCTATGTCAAAGCCCTAGCGGCCACGCTCAACCACGGCAGGTTCGATGTCGATGCTTCCTTGAAGGATCTGAAGGATAATCCGACGCTAACGGCTTCAATCATGGAAGCCGCCATCAAGCTCGCGGCGGACAAGCGTATCCTGCCGGAAGCCTCTGGTCGACAGCTGACGGCCGAGGATACGGTCATCGCGATGAATCCCAAAGAGGCCGCGGATCGCGCAGAAATTGAGCGTGCTAGGGCCGTAGCGGAAGAGCAGGCGATTACCACAGCAGTGGTTGAGGTTGCCAAGATCCTAAGGCGAGCAGATATCGACGTGCGCATGCCTCGTTCGGATAAACCGTTGAGATCGACGCGCTCAATGGCAAACCAGTTGACGGGAACGAGCCCTAAGGACGGCGACACGCAGCTGATCAACAACGCCGTCCGGCATCTTTTCGAAATCCCTGACAAGGATTTTGCACGTGGTTTCAAAAAGGCCATTTTGGCGCTCGACGAGCAGGGCTACGCTGAGGTCAGCACGATCAACTGGTTCAGGATGCGAGATCCAACCTTCATCGGCATCACCAGTGTGCTCACCACGCCGGAGGGATATCGCTTTTCGCTAGAGTTCCACACCCCGCAGAGCTACCAGGCTAAGCTTACCAACCACGACACCTACAAGAAGCGAGACAAGCAGCGGCTCGAACTGAGCGGAGATGCTCTGGACCAAGCCACGCAAGAACTTGCCCGGAGTGCACGAGAGGTCTGTAGGGACGTGGCGATACCAGAAGGCGCCAGGGAACTTCCCCATTGGGGCATCGAACTCGATGCTCGAGGTTCTGCTCGCGCGATCTTTGGTCCGCGAGCTGCCGAGCGGCCACGGTTGGCCGAGAAATCACCAATGATCAAAGAGGTTGTCTCGTCGCTCGGCTCGAGGCCGATTGTGCTTGTCGGACTCCCGGGCGCCGGCAAGTCCACCATCGGCCCGGCTCTCGCGCGGCGTCTCGGGCTCGCCTTCGTCGACTCCGATAAAAAAATTCAAAGGGAGACCGGCATGTCAATCACAGAAATTTTTGATGCCGAAGACAAAGGCAAGCAGTGGTTCAGGGATCGGGAGGCGAGCTTGATCGCGGACTACGTCGGAAAAGGCAACGTGGTCCTCGCGACTGGCGGCGGCGCGTTCGAGAATGAAGAAACCCGTCGCCTCATCCTGGACAATGCGGTCTCGATCTGGCTCGACACTGATCGAGGCGAGATCTGGAAGCGCCTTGCAAATGACACCAGTCGCCCGTTGCTGCGGATCGACGAGGCAGGGAAGACCGGCGGATTGCAGAGCTCCGATCAGGCGGCCATGAAAAAGGAGCGTTTCGAGGAACTCGTACGGGAGCGCACACAACATTATCGCCAAGCCAATCTTACGGTCGTTCCGCCCCACAAAAGGAATAACAACAAGAATGCCCAAGAATGCGTGGCGGCCCTGCACGCCTATCTCACCGGCGGCGCAGGACAAGCCGCTCGCCAGGTCGGCTCGGTTCAGGAGCTTGCTGTTGCGTCAAGCTCTGAGAAGGCGCCAGCTTCCAGTGGGCTCATGGAGGAGATGCGGGCAGACGGCTCATCATCTGCGAGGGCCCCATCGTCGGACATCCACGGCAGCCTTGGGGCTCTGGTTGATCTGCCGTCCACATCGCATGCGCTGCATGATGATGATCATCAGTCAAGCGTGCTTCCGCCCAAAACGTCGGGTGCTCGCACCGACGCCTTGGATCCGACAGCCTCGCTGCATGACCGCAGCAGATTAGCGCTCGGCGCCGAGGAATGGTTGGGCGACGAGCATATCGCGGCGGATTATGCGCTCCTGGAGCAAGAATTGCAGATAGAGAATCCGGATCTGGCCGCACAGACCCGGTTCGTACCGCCCGCGGTAACCCAACTGCTGCGCTTGGCCGAGAACCCGGACGAAGTACGAGCAACTTTCGAGGCGATCGTCCATGACCAGAATGGTAATAGTACAGCCAACTTCCTGTTCTTGCCGCTGAACGATGGCGGAGCTGATGGGGGAGGCATTCACTGGTCGCTGCTGCTCCTTGATCACCGAGTGCCGCAAAGCATGGTCGCCTATCACTACGACTCCGGCGGGCGTGGCAACCGGGCCGTGGCAGAGGAGCTCGCAGCAAGGCTGGGCGCGCCCGTGAGAACAGCCCGCATGGCCCAGCAGCAGAACGGCTATGATTGCGGCGTGTTTCTGCTGGAGGCCACGCGCGAGCTGGTTGGACGTTTGGCCCAGGGAGGGGAGCCAGAGCAGGTGCACCTCGATAGCGTCGTGGCCAATCGGCAGGCACTGGGCGACCGACTAAGGGCTTATGTCCGGTTGGGCTGATGGAGACGATCGAAGTGTCTTTGGCCGAGACTCGGCTGTCCGAGTCGCCGGCGAGAGCGGATGAGGGCAACGATTCGCTCCGCTCGCGGCATCCGCCGGTCCCGTCGGTCAAGATGCCACCCCTTTCTATTCGTCGGCGATCTCGCGAGGAATCTTCTTCGGAGCTGGTAGCTGAACCAATGGCGCGGACTAGCCCGTTCCGTTGCTTTCGGGAGCGGCGCAGTTTGGCCAGCGATTGATCTTGCGAATGCGGGTTCGCAGCTTCGGGTGGTCTGGTCGCTTTGGTGGTGCAAGCCTTTGTTGGGTCACGGTACCTACGCTTTGGAGTTCGATGTTGTCGGAAGGGATCGTGGTCGACCATGCAGTCCCAAGCTAAGAGAGCCGCCAGGCCTTGCAGCCGAAGTTAGCGCCGATCGTGCTACGACGGTTTCGAAGGTGCCGGCCGATCGCCATTCCCTCAGATCCGTCCCAGTCAAAGGGATGTCTTTCAACCATCCTTGCTGCGCAGGAAGATATTGCAGTTCCTGGTATAGGTCAGCCGTTTACGGTGGCGATCCGCTTGTCTTGTTCAGAGCATTTTCCGCAGGGGCGTATGGCCATAGGGGCTCTGCTGAAACACTTCGGAGGCATGCTCTTGTTTTTGCAGGCATAGCTTACAAGCTCGCAGCTCCAGGATCCGGTCGCCGTCATGTGCGGCCCTCTGGTCATGGCCGCGGATCTCGGCCCCGCGGAAATTGAGTGGACCCGCATCGAACCTGCCATAGTCGGCGAGGACGTGCTGAGCGCTTTTGCGCCAATAGTTTCGGATCGCCCTCGCTTCCGGGCGCAGGGCATCATCTGGCCCGCGGATCTCAGGTTCGTGCCGTTCTACAGCCAATACGACCGGCGCAGCGCAGTTTACTTCAAGCGCTTCACCGAAGCGGGTTGGAAGGAGCAGCCTCGCCGAGTTCAATGATATCACACGGTCGGTGAGCGGGGCGGCGAAATCAATGCCTTCCTACGCGGCCACTATACCTATTACGGGGTCGCGGGAAATCTTCGGTGTCTTATGAAGGCGTACCGCGTCGTGGAGCGGTACTGGCGGCAGATGTTGCGCAGCCGAAGCTGGGCCGGGCGACGCTTCTGAAATATGACCTTGCCATCTCTCAGAGCCACGCGGTGCCGCTTACGGAGGACGCATGAAGTTGAACCGTCGAACAGGCTCCACTCGCAGCAGTATCACCGGATCAAAGCAAGGACCCCGCTACTGAAACTAAAGCTGCGCACCCCACATGCGGACTTGCAGACACTTGCAGTGCTGTGAACCAACTCTCTAGGTCGATCAACCCCTGGCGATTATTGGATTTAGCAATGAATTGCTCGAATAGGGTCAATTGTCAGGTTTGACACAAGTCGCGAGCTCTTGATGTCACGCACATACCACGAAGCCCTGCAAACCTACATTTTTTGTGCGGCACGGCGCTTGCTTGTTCATGGCATCATCACCGAACGCGTTCAAGGCCGGTGATGTTGGGGGGCACGTGAGTGTTGCCATTTGCTTCTCTCACAAGAAGAGACCTTTGGCATGACTGTTGCCGATATAGATAGCTGAGTCATCGGCGAGAGGCCTGATCAGCTAATCGGTGATCGCCTTTCCCCCATCTGGTGGTGGAGCCATTTCCATCGTGAGACGTCGATCGAGTCCGTTAGCTGAACGTTTGCGGCACTTGTACCTCGTTGGATTCGTGTTGCTCGCGGCCGCGTCTGTATCGGTGGTCCGCATACCTGGAGCGACGGCAGGCGATTCGAATAGTCGGGCTGATGACTTCGAGGTTTTAATTGCTCATCCTAAGAGTCGTGCCGATGATTTTCGAGTGAACTCCCGTGCGCTATATTTTTTGAGTGTCGGACAGTCGCAACGAGGTCCTGTGCCGACCGCACGGCTTGTGGAGTTGTTCTGTGTCAATCGCGCCAGTGCAGATGGAATGGCCAATCCTCATCTGGCCACCGCGACTTTTCCAGCTCTGTCGCCTCTCCGCTGGCGAACGGGGCGGAGCAGCGATGAGCAGCCAAGTGTGGTTAAGCACATGTCGCGAAAGAGGACAGACAACCGAGCAGATCAAGTTGCCGCGTTCACTGAGGTAGGAGCTTTCAGGCAGGGTCGTCCCGAGCTCCATATGGATGGGCTTGTCAACTCGGTCCTGATCCCCAAACCACTTTCTGTGGGGCTCCGTAGTTTTACATCGTCGAAGGGCAGGACAATTACATACACGCTAATCATGGCGCCAAATGCCAGCGGCAATGCCTTTGGTCCTCGAGTGTATATGGACGCACACAATCAAGGAATGGTGTGCGCGATTTCGCAGACGGACGCGGAGACAATCTCCGCATTCCGGAACTCATTAGCTGACGCTTTCATTCAAGAGGCTGCGGATCCCGGCAGAGGACTTCCTAGCGTGAACGTCGACCAATCGATCGCGGACGACTGGGCCGTTAGCGCAATGAATGGCATTATGGCCCGTTGTATGGTTGTGAACCAATCTCTTCCATCGGCGCGTATCGCTTTGATATGCCGTTCATTTTCTTCGAGGCGAACGACCATTTGGGTATGAAACTGGGATCGGCACCCGATGATCCAACGTGAGCATCACCCTCGCGACAGTCGGCGCATAGCCCGTTTGCTTAGAGCACGCTGGATCATGAACGAGTCTACACCACTTTCTGCGCACTCTCAAAGCAGGCATGGACTTAAGATGCTGTGACTCACGTCGAGGGGAGTGCTGGCTCGACGCCGCCTTCTCAGTGCTGAGTATTCGTTCATGGCTGGAGGCGGGAAAATGGTCTCAGCGTTGAGAGCTGACTTTCGATGTAAGCGTTGGTTTGACGAGTACACGCGCCGAGCGTGAAAAACTGAGCGCGGTTGACGAGTGTAGCGACGTCAAGTATGCGGGCGCACATTGCGCGCCTGTGGGTTTTTCCCAAGCTAGCCCACGTCCGATCCTTTCGACGCACTACAAATCACAAGATTTCTGCGATCCCAAGCGTCAAGCTCGCTCACCGGGTATAAGACGGCTTTCCCGATCTTGATATATGCAGGCCCTCATCGCGCGCCAATTCCGCAGCGTACCAACAGTGACCTCATTACGGTATCGTGCTGATACTTCCTCCGGGTAAGGAATTTGACGTCCGCCATTCGTCTTCTCCATCACTCCGTCGCACGAGACGTCACGGTCGAGACAGTTGAGATGTTGAGCCCAGAATGACGGAAGAAAACGATATTCTCGATGACCGCGCATAGCTCTCATCAAACCGAGACGAGTTAGCGCGTCGCCCTTCGTTGATAGTCGCAAGGAGGCGTGACAGACCGTAGCAAAAAATACTTGCGCCTCTCGGCCGCAGGTACATGATGTAGCGAAGGCTGCGGGTAAGTCCTGAGGCCAAAAGCGGGTTCGGCTGACGGTAGCCTGGCCGCGCCGCTCGTCCATCGATACTCCCGGGGCCTTGAATTCGACGCGCATCTTTGACGACGAACTCGTCGCGGCCGTTCAGCGGGGCATCGGGCAGAGAGGGAGAGGCGCGCCTGCGCCCTGAGGTTTGATAGCCGTATGACCTTGTTCGCGCATGGACGGCATTGACCATCAACGCGGCAAACCGCCGTGGGAGTGGCGGGCGTGCGCCTCGGCAACAGCCCACCGGCCGACGGAAGCGTCTCTCTTGAAATGACCGGCTATTGGCAGCCGACCGTGCCCTAGCTATCTTGGTCACGTCGTCGTCATAGTCGAGCGCGTGCGGCCGTCGTTCTGCGATCGCGTGTTGGCCGCTCATGGAGCGCGGCGCCGCGCAGCGCTCAGTAGATCTCGTAGACCTTGCGGACGGTTTCGGTCACATCCCAGCGGCCGGTCCACCCAGGAGGCAGGACGACGACGTCACCTGCGTTGACAATGTGGGCCGTGCCGGTGGTTGCGTCGGCGATGGTTGCGCTGCCAGACAGGATGAACGCCACCTCGGTATCGGGGCGATTGTTCACGGGCCAGCCTCCCGGCTGGCATTCCCAGATCCCTACGTTGCCGCCGGCTTTCGGAGCGATTTTCAACAGGCCGAGCTGGGGGTCGCCTTTGTCCGCGCCGGGCCGTTTGACCGGCGGACGGAAGACGGCCCGACATAACCTCAGTGCTGTTGATAGCGGTCATTGCGGTCATTTGGATCCCCTTTAAGGTCTGTGATCAATGTTGTCAGTGTGCGCCGGTCAGTAACTCCAGCACGTGGGCCACTCGGGAGGGGCGCTTTGCGAGGCGCTCCTCGGCGTCTCCGATCGCTGCCGCGTAGAGTCCGAGGTTTACGCCGAGCCAGCGGAAGGGCTCAGGCTCCCACTGTGGCGACCAGTGATTGACGATTGGCAGGCGGTTGATGTCGTCATCCCGCTCAAGGATGAGGTTGCGGAGGATTCGTCCCGCAAGATTGCTTGTTGCGACACCGTCTCCAACATACTGACCTGCCCACGCGACGCCCGAGGCGCGGTCCAGTCCGACCGATGGATGCCAGTCTCGCGGAACCCCCAGCGCACCGCCCCAGCGATGAGTGACCCGGACGCCGTTCAGAGCGGGAAAGAACTCTGTCATCGTAGCCCGAATCTTCTCGTGTACGGCATCTCCAATGTCGTACTCCGAGCAAACCTTTGAGCCGAAGTGATAAGGCGCGCCCCTGCCTCCGAAAACCAGCCGGCCGTCGGCCGTCACCTGGGCATAGGTCCGCAGATGGCGCATATCATTGAAAGCGATGCGGTGGTCGAGCTTCAACTTGATTCGCAGGTGGCGCGGCAGAGGCTCAGTGGCGAGCACCAGTGAGTAGAGCGGGATAAGGGCGCGACGATACTTCCTGAATTGGGTCGTGAATCCCTCGGTTGCACGAACGATGACGCGTGCACGAACCGTGCCGCCGGAGGTGATGACGCTGCCTCTGCGAAAATCAGTTACCGAAGTTTTCTCGTAAATGCGACCACCGAGAGCCTCGATGGTGCGGGCGAGACCGCGAACGAGGCGGCCGGGATGAATCACTGCGCAGTGCTCGGTGTACAGCCCGCCGACGCCCCCCTCGGCGGCTACCATAGCTGAGGCCTCTTGGGCATCCAAAAGTCGCCACTGATGCGGCAGGCCGAACGTCTCGGACGCCCGTACGGCAGTGCGGGCGCGGCTAAGCTGGGCAGATGACCTGGCTAACGACAGGAAGCCCTGCTTGGCATAGTTGGCATCGATGCCCTCGTCGCGAAGAACGCGTCCGATCTCGTCGACCGTGTCGTTCATGGCCGCCTGAAGCGCAAGCGCGGCAGCGTGCGATGAGGATTTGGCGACGTGCTGGAGCGAGAGCGGGAAGATTGCGGACGCCCAACCCCCGTTCCGCCCCGAGGCGCCGTACCCAGCATGCTCGCGCTCGATGACCACCACGCGGAGGGTCGGCTCGGCCTTCAACAGGTAGTATGCAGTCCACAGACCTGTATAACCCGCTCCGATAATCGCGACGTCGGCGCCAATATCAGAGGCAAGTGCCTTCCGACGCTCAGCATCTTCATACCAGACGGGAACGTTGGGAAGGCCACTAAGGGCTTGGCTAACCGACATATCAGACGTCCAAATGTCTAGGCGTTCAACACTTTGGTAGTCAGTAAACGCGCCGACCCCGGTGCGTCCACGCCGCACTTCTACAACTGCGGGTAAAGCTGTCAATTGTCTGAGCAACATCGAGAACTATCGGAGGGTGCCGACAGCAGATGATCAGCGTGAACGGCCTTGTCGCCATCGATGCCCTTGGCCTGACTTTCCGAGCCGGCGCTGCAGGTGGCCATCGACTTGTTGCCTGGGGCCGCCGGCGCGGATGTCCTATGGCAAGCGAGACTTGTCGAGATCGCCCGCGCATTGGCAACCGAGCCGGGCCTGCTGCTTCTCTACGAAGTGGCGTCGGGGCTGAATCCCTCTGAGACGACCGCGGTCACTCAACTCATAAGAGATCTTTCGGCAGGAGGACTGACGGTCATTCTGGTTGAGCACGACATGCGCTTCATTATGGAGCTATGCAGTGCAGTCACTGTCCTGAACTTCAGTGCGCGGATTGCGAGCGGCGCTCCGGCCGCAATCGCAAGTTATCCGGCCGTGGTCACCGCCTATCTTGGCCAGCCACGTCCAGAAGGCGTATCGCGACGTACAATTCGAAGAAGTTCGCATCTCGGCTAGGCCCAATACCGGTTGAACGACTGCGACGGAAAGTAGCAACGGGAGGGTTCGCGCCAGCAGGGGCGGATGGCGGCGTTCCGCGATCAGCCGTTCACCACTCTACCAAGCTTTGATCTGTTGCTACTTCTCTAAGAATTGGATTTCCGATCGCGCGCAGGGTTCGCTCCGGGCGCGACAAGAGAGTATTTTCAGTCCGAAATTGTCCGTTAATGCGCGAGGCGCCGGCGCCCATCATTACCAAAGATGTATTTGGCAGCGGCGACGATCTGTGGCCTTATTCCAGCGCGATCAAGATCGTCACGATGGCAACGGCCGCACTGGATTGCGCCGGATTCCTTAAAACTCCGCAGCTTCGTCAGGTTCTGTTTTGAAAGCCAACCAGGCGACGGCCATGGGGCTTGAACTCTACGTGGCGTCAGGTTGTACAGTCTCGATCATACAGGCGGCCATCGCTCTGAAGCTGATGATCGCAAGGAGAGGCTTCAATGTCTGAAGACCTCAGCTGCATTGGCGTATGTGGCTGCCCCTCGATATCAGCCATGACATGGCTGATATAGATCATCGGCAACGGGAGCTCCTTGTACGTGCGCTCGAGGCGCATGCACCAACGCAAGGTGCACTGACGGACAGGCGCGGTGCTGAACGAGCATGAGGACGGGAGACCGATCTGCCAGCCCCTGGCCAGCAGATGGTCGTCGCGGCCGCGTTGGCTACCGCTTCTAAGGATTGTAATCCCCACGCCAATCGCGTTGCGGTCGGGCATCTGCACGAGAGCATATGGGCCAGCAACGCTGATTCCTCTGTTGCTGTGTGGACCATCGTCGCCACTGACGATCCATGTTGTTGCGTTGAGCGGTGTGCGGTCTGAGACGTCAATGTCCAAGACCGGACAGCGACGGCTGCATTCCGGCGCGAGAGCCACAAAGTTCCTTAAGGAAAGCAGGTAAACAACATTGGCACGTCGGTTGCTTGAGATGCTGGCATTTGTCGATGGCGGGTCTCGCAGCCCCGTCTAAGAGTTCAGATGAAACTTGCTCGATCAACTCCAATCAGTCTCATGCTGATGCTGTCGCGTACGTCGTGCGCGGCCGTCGTTAGATCTCACTGCTGCGATGTTGCTGCCGGCGTTGTTGGGTGGCCTTGCCGGCTTTTGGACCTGCTGTATGAGGCGACCGGCTAGTGGCCGTTGTCGCCGCCCGCCAGTTGAGATCGCCTGCACTCGGGCGACGCAGTCGCGTGCTCCGTCAACAGATCCGCATGGCCCGCTGCAGCGTCCTCGCCAGACTGATCTTGGGGTTCATTCTTACCGGAGCGATCGGGCTCGGCCTCACCACCGCTGCCGCCGCGCAAAGCTTC
This sequence comes from Bradyrhizobium sp. STM 3562, assembly GCF_045571435.1. Taxonomy (NCBI): domain Bacteria; kingdom Pseudomonadati; phylum Pseudomonadota; class Alphaproteobacteria; order Hyphomicrobiales; family Nitrobacteraceae; genus Bradyrhizobium; species Bradyrhizobium sp. STM 3562. The sequence goes on along the minus strand of NZ_CP120694.1, from coordinate 6,153,572 downwards.
ACCTACAATCCGCGCCCGGCGCGGCCCGTGCCGCCGCGCGTTGCCAACGACAACCAGATGTTGGTTCAGGCAAACGAGGTGGAGTACGACTACAGCAATTCGCGGGTGTCGGCGGTCGGCAACGTGCAGATGTTCTACAACGGCACCAGCGTCGAGGCCAATAAGGTCATCTACAACCAGAGGACCAAGCGCCTGCACGCGGAAGGCAACATCCGCCTCACGGACAGCGATGGTAAGATCACCTACGCCAACATCATGGATCTCAGCGACGACTACCGGGATGGTTTTGTCGATTCGCTGCGCATCGATACCGAGGACCAGACGCGCATGGCGGCGACGCGCGCCGACCGCTCGGCCGGCGACTACACCGTGTTCGAGAAAGGCGTCTATACCGCTTGCGGACCCTGTAAGGACGACCCGAAGAAACCACCGCTGTGGCAGGTCAAGGGCGCGCGCATCATCCATAACCAGAGCGAGAAGATGCTCTATTTCGAGAACGCGCGGCTCGAATTTGTGGGCGTTCCAATGGCGTATCTGCCGTATTTCTCGACCCCGGACCCCACGGTGAAGCGCAAGAACGGCTTTCTGATGCCAACTCCCAGTCAAGCGTCGACGTATGGTTACGCCGTCGAGATTCCCTATTACTTCGCGCTCGCCCCAGACTATGACCTGACGCTCTACCCGCGCTTCACCTCGCGACAGGGCATCTTGGTCCAGGGTGAATTCCGCCAGCGCCTGTTGGATGGCTCTTACTCAATCCGCGCTTACGGCATCAACCAGCTCGATCCGGGCGCCTTCGCCGGCCAGCCGGGCAACCGCCAGTTCCGCGGCGGCATCGAGACGCACGGCCAGTTTGCAATCAACGACAAGTGGGTTTGGGGCTGGGACGGCGTGCTCCTCTCCGACTACCACTTCTTCCAGGATTATCGGCTCGGCCAGTATCGGGACCCGTTCGCATCGTTCTTGAGCCTGCCGACCGAAGGGATCTCGCAGCTCTATTTGACCGGCGTCGGCAATCGCAGCTTTTTCGATGCGCGCATGATCCATTACCTGAGTTACTCCGGCAATCAAGGCCAAGTGCCGGCGATTCATCCGGTGATCGACTATAACAACGTGATCAACAGCCCGATCTTCGGCGGCGAGTTCAGCTACAAGGTGAACTTCACTAGCCTGACCCGCAATCAGGCCGTGTTCGACCCGATCACGACGCTCGCCAACACAGCCGGCCTCTGCACCACGGCATCCGCCGATCCGCTGGCTCGGATGCCCTCGCAATGCCTGCTGCGCGGCTTCCCCGGCACCTACACGCGCCTGACGGCCGAGGCGCAATGGCGAAAATCCTTCACTGATCCGCTCGGCCAGATCTGGACGCCGTTCGCCATCCTGCGCGCCGACGCGATCGACGCGCGGGTCTCGAACCAGCCCGGCGTGTCGAACTTCCTGCCCGTTGGCCACACGCAGGCGCTGCTTCTGATGCCGACGATCGGCCTCGAATATCGCTACCCGCTCATCAATGTTCATCCGTGGGGCACCACCACAGTCGAGCCGATCGCGCAGGTCATTGTCCGTCCGAACGAGACTTATGCCGGCAAGCTGCCGAACGAGGACGCGCAGAGTTTTGTTTTCGATACCTCCAACCTGTTCAGTATCGACAAGTTCTCCGGCTACGACCGCCGCGAGGGTGGGGGGCGAGCTAATGTCGGCGTACAGGCCACCACCCAGTTCGACCGCGGCGGCTCCACCAAGGTGCTGTTCGGAGAGTCCTACCAACTGTTCGGACTGAACTCCTATGGGGTCCATGATTCCATCAATACCGGCCTGAATTCCGGTCTCGACAAGCCCCGCTCCGACTATGTAGGGAGCGTCGCCTACTCGCCGAACAGCACCTATACGTTCAGCGTTCGCTCCCGCGTGGACAAGCAGACCTGGAACGTGCAGCGCTTCGAGGCGGAAGGCCGCGCTGATTTCAATCGCTGGTCGGTCAGCATGACGTACGGCAATTACGCGCCGCAGCCGGATCTCGGCTATCTGACCCGCCGCGAGGGCATCCTGACCTCCGGTTCGCTGAAGGTCTCCACCAACCTGGTCGTGACCGGTTCGGCGCGCTGGGACCTTGAGGCCAACAAGATCAACCAGTATGTTCTCGGGGCCGGCTATGTCGACGATTGCTTCGTGCTGGCAGCGAGCTATGTAACTTCCTATAGCTACTCTGCGAGCTCGATGCCGGCCGTGCTGAATAAGACCTACCTGCTAACTATCGGTCTACGAACGATCGGGATGAATTCCGTCGGCTTATGAGGTGACAATATCGGTGCCTTATTGATGAGGACGACAACCCGGCGGCGCGATGATGACGTCGCCAGATGTCCAGATCGACGGGGCATGGTTGTTGGCAGGGTATTGCGCAGGTTCTCGTCGATACCTTGCAGCGTTGCGCGTTACTTGGGTGATTTCGCCGCGAACAAGAGCTCGCGCAGTTGGGACGCTATTGTGCCGGACGGTCGTGAGGGAAGGACGCCGATGCGGGCAAGGTAATAACGCTCTCGGAGGCGCTTGCTGCTAAGGCTAGCACCAATCCTCTCCTGCATGCTCCGTGATGACAGTTTCGACCTCCCGCGGCGTCTCGAAGCTGCCGGCCGATTGCGATGAAGCCGGTTTTCTGGTTTGAGAGCAGCCCATCGCGACCACAACAGTGTGTCCAGTGACGCAAGCCGTTTCACCGTCGTGCTATCCACGCAGCTAGCGCAATTTAAGTGCTGTGAGCTGCGTTGCTTTGCAATTTTCACCTGCTCGTGCGCGCGGATATCGGTGAGTACGTGATCTCTTTTTCTCGGTCGCCGCTTGGAATCCTTCGTTGAAGGCGGAAAATTCGTTGAATCTATGCGTGATCTTCGTGCCCATTGCAGGAAAACAAATCGACGTTGCGATTAGAAGAGCTCGCGAAAAAGGAGATTGCAATTGAAGATCGGTGTCCCCAGAGAAATCAAGACACACGAGTACCGGGTAGGCCTTACGCCTGGAGCCATCCGCGAATATGTCGCGGCCGGTCACAGTGTCGTTGTCGAGACGAATACGGGCGCCGGCATTGGCGTAACCGATGACAATTATCGCAAGGTCGGTGCGACAATCCTGAACTCTGCTCGGGAAGTTTTTGCATCGAGCGACATGGTCGTCAAGGTCAAGGAGCCCCAGCCATCCGAATGGGCACAGCTCCGAGAAAACCAGATCCTCTTCACTTATTTGCATCTGGCCCCCGACCGGTCCCAGGCCGATGGCCTTCTGAAGTCTGGATGCACGGCGATTGCTTACGAGACGGTGACTGACGCGAGTGGAGGGCTTCCGCTGCTTGCGCCGATGAGCGAGGTGGCAGGCAGGCTCGCGATCGAGGCGGCAGGTAGCGCGCTGAAGCGGTATGCGGGCGGGCGGGGCTTGTTGATTGGTGGTGTCCCAGGTGTCCAGCCGGCCCGTATCGTCGTGATCGGAGGCGGTGTCGTCGGTACGCATGCGGCGCGCATGGCGGTCGGTTTGGGTGCCGAAGTCTCAATCCTCGACCGTTCGATACCGCGGCTGCGCGAGCTGGACGAGCTCTTCGAGGGGCGTGTTCGTACCAGGTACTCCACGTTGGAGGCCATCGAGGAGGAGGTATTTGCTGCCGACGTGGTGATTGGCGCGGTGCTGATTCCGGGAGCGAGCGCGCCGAAGCTTGTCAGCCGCGGCATGTTGAGTTCGATGCGCAAAGGCTCTGTGATCGTCGATGTGGCTATCGATCAGGGCGGATGCTTCGAGACATCGCGTCCGACGACGCACGCTGAACCAACTTACGAGGTGGATGGCGTCATACATTACTGCGTGGCGAATATGCCCGGAGCCGTCCCGGTAACCTCAAGCCAGGCGCTAAATAACGCCACGCTGCCCTTCGGCTTGGCTCTCGCCAACAAGGGATTTGCAGCTGTGCTCGAAAATCCACACCTGCGCGCAGGCCTCAATGTCTATCGAGGCCGGCTCACTTCCAGAGCGGTGGCCGAGAGCCTCGGCCTGCCATACTCGCCAATCGATCAGGCCGCGGCTTGATCCCAGAGGCCTCCGTTGTGGGGCGTTTCCTCCCAGACTTGGCCGGGCCACTCCTTCGGGAGTGGCCCTTTTTTCGGTGCCGAATATGGACGAGCGCTAAAGATGGAAGGTATTCCGTGCGGCCGTGGAAGCGACACGGGCGCGCTGTCTGGACCAAAGATCTCACGGACGACGATGTCTCTGCTCGAAGCAAGCATTCTTCCTGATCGAGGAAGATACGAGAACACGTCCGGTTGATTTCTGCCAGAAAACCAGAAGGTGGAACGAAGCCTGACGAGTGCGGGCTAGTTGAAGCGGTAATCACGCCGATCCTTACCGCGTGGGGATCCAGAATCGGGGCCTCATCAATCTTGATCACCTGACCCATGCCATTCCCATCGTTCATCTTTGCTCCGTCATCCTAAAAGAAGCCGTCGATCCTGAAAGTGCGAAAGAATCTGTAATTGTCGGAGATCCTTGTAAGCACGCGCTTGCTGATCCAGAGCCGATGGTGCCGAAGTAAAGGCTGATGATGTGGATTGCGATGTTGGCTCCTGGACATCAGTCATCGACAAGTCGCCGGAATGCATAGGCATATTCGAGGGCCACCTGACGTGCAGCTTCGATGAGATTTGCAGCGGCGCTATGCCCCCCGTCGATGTTCTCATAGTAGAAATAGGGCTGGCCAAGCTCAGCTAGCCTCGCGGCTGCCTTGCGGCCGTGCGCGGGATGTACGCGGTCGTCCTTGGTGGAGGTGAGAATGAATGGAGCAGGGTAGGTCTTGCCCGACACCAGCTTGTGATAGGGCGAGTAGGTCTCGAGCCACTTGCGCTGTTCGGGAATGGCGGGGTCGCCATACTCACCGATCCAGGAGGCCCCGGCCGCCAGTCTGGTGAACCGAACCATGTCGAACAGCGGGACCTGCGCGATGGCGGCATTGAAGAGCTCGGGTCGTTGAGTAATGGCGGTCCCCACCAGCAGACCTCCTTGGCTGCCGCCAATTACGCCCAACCGGCGAGGAGAGGTGATCTTTCGCCGGATCAGATCCTCCGCAACGGCGATAAAATCATCCCATGTGCGCTGCTTCGTTGCCCCCTGGGCAGCCTCGTGCCACCGCGGCCCGAACTCTCCGCCGCCGCGCAGGTTCGCGATGACGTATGCATTGCCCTGCTCGAGCCAGAGCCGTCCCGTGAGCCCCGCATAAGACGGAAGCACTGGAACCTGAAACCCTCCATAGCCAAAAAGAAGTGTTGGGATCGATCCGTCAAACCTCGCGGTCCTGGGCCGCACCAAAAAGTAAGGAATTCGGGTGCCATCGCGCGAAGTTGCCTCGAATTGCTCCACCAAATGCCTAGACGCATTGAACCTAGGCGGTGAGGACTTCACTTTTGCGAGGCGTTGGGTTACGGCGTCGAAGTACCAGAGCGAGGGGGGGTCGAGAAAGCTGGAAACCGTGAACATCACCTCGTCCGTTTTTTTTGATGCGGAAGACAGACCGACCCTCGCATTCTCCGGAAGCGGCACCGGCGTGCCCTGCCAGGCGCCCTCACCATATTTGTAGACGAACCCCTTGCTCTGAACATTGTCGAGAATTGTGAGAAACAACAGGTTTCTGGTAGTGGCGAGCCCGCTGACCGCTTGCCGAGATCCGGGCTTGAAGACGAGCGACGCTCTGGCGCCCAGCGGGTCCTGCTTCCATTCAGCCAAGTCATACGAGATGATCGAGCCGCTTGCGAACGAGATGCCGCCGGACGGTGCTGTCCACTGCTCGTTCAGGGTCACGAGCAGGCGGCCACTGGCGATACCGACGATGCTTGCCTTTTTTGGAAGGTTGAGCTTGATCGGCTCCTTGGGCCCGAAGAGCACATACTCATGCTCGAACGTGCTGATTGCGCGCACGGCGCCGGTCGCATGGACCTTGCCTTCATTGTCGCTCAACACGAATGGCGAGACCTGGACATCGGTCGGTGCTCCGCGAAACACCTCGCGCGCCTCAACGAGCGGCTGGGCGCGCTTGAGCTCCTTCACGACGAAAGGGTAGCCAGCCTGCGTCATGGTCCCTTCGCCCCAATCCCGTGAAATCAGAATCGTGTCGCGGTCGACCCAACTGACGTTCTGCTTCCCCTCCGGCAAGTCGAAACCTGTCGTGACGAAGGCTTTGGCGTCCGAGTCGAACTCGCGCACTACATGGGCATCTTTGCCGCCGTCGGAAAGTCGGACTAGACACAGGCGTTCTTCGGGTAGGAGGCAATCGCCTCCTTCAAAGACCCAATTCTTATTTTCCACGGCAGCCAAAGCGTCCAAGTCGAGGATGGTGTCCCATCGCGGACTCTGGGTCCGATAGCTTTCGAATGTGGTACGCCGCCAGACTCCGCGCAGCTGCTTCTCGTCCTGCCAGAAATTCTCGAGACCGCGCCGTCCAAATGAAACGTACGGGATCCGATCCTTGGCCTGGAGAATGTTGAGCGCCTCCTCATTGAGGCGCTGATAGCGAGAATCCGACTGGAGCACACCGAGCGTCTTGTCGTTCTCCGCGCGCGCCCAAGCCAATGCGCGCGGCCCTTCGATCTCTTCGAGCCAAATGTAAGGATCGGCGGCCTCTGTCGCAGCCGGCAGCGTCTTGGGCGTTACCGGGGAAATTAGACAGGTCATGGATAGCGACGCGGCGAGGAGAATCGCGTTTTTCATGGTCGTTTTCCTGGACTGCGCCCATCGCGGGTATTGCGAGGACGGCGGTAGCGAGGGAAAGAGTTGCATTCGGTTTTCGATAGCGGACACGCGTGTACCGCGCCCGCTGGAGCCTCGACGAAGCAAGCAGCGTGCCGCTTTGAAATTTGGAGGCTCTCTAGTCGCTTGCTACTTTGTGTTCAGCGTCAATTGTTGTTTGCGGTCTCAAACCTGACAGCCGAGCTATTAACAAGACAGCTAGTGCGCGGCGGGAGGCGGCTGAAGCGTGACAAGCTAGCCGTCAACGCCCAGCTAACGGAAACAATGAAGATTGTTTGTGGAGGACCTTTCGTTCGTTGTCGGAACGACGCCAACCGGCGATCTGTCCCGGTCTGGCCGCTAAGGCGCAAATCGGTTCAGACGAGTATAGAAACAAACCAACCTGCTTTCGGCCCTGACTAAAGAATGCTCGACCCGAGGTCGGTATTCGCCCGTCCTTTGACCAACGGCGAAGTTCGGCTGCAGTAATCGAAAGTATCTCTTGAACCATATTGGCGGTGAGGTGCTCCCGCTGAAGACGATCGAGCTTTTCTTCGACGGCGGCGGACGCGTTCAGGATAGCAGGTACGGATGCTTCTGGACATTGGATGGTAATGCCAGATGGAGCGGGAATCACAATGCACTTCAGCCTCTGACGAAAGGCCGACCGGACCAGTTGAATGGCTTGAACGGCCTTTTTGGCGCTTCCGGAGGTCAAGTGCACTGACGGAATAAATTCGACGGTGCGCGACATTGCGAGCTTGGATAGATCAAGGTACCGAGATGTCGGCATTCCGTCGTGCATTGTTGTCTCATCGCGCAGAGGCCGCATAAGAGCGAAAGACCGCCGGCATTCGGTCGGCCTCGCGGACCAATGTGGTCGCCAATTGGGCGAGCGGATCAACTACCAAGTGTTGATGTTGCTCTCGGCTGTAATCAGCGCGAAGCTGCCGGTGACCTCGCGGCAGCATCTGCCAAACGACTGTACCAGCGGTGGGTAACGCCCAGCAACGATTGGGTAATGCGCTGGCAGCATGAAGTCGGCTCAGGGATTTTCTTGTGCTCGATCCTGGCTGTGAAAGATGCCGAGTTCGCGAGGCGCGAGGGCGCGCACTTCTGCGGAATGATCAGGAGCACGCCTGATCCACGCGCCGCTCAATGCTCAGGCCCCGATTCGCTGCAGTCGGGAGCTGACTGGCAAATCGCGGGCGTTGCCGGCGAATAGTGATGGTCGGTACCGACCCCTCGCTTGTTGTATCCGCGACAATACCGTGGCGCTTCTAGAGCGCGCAGCTCCGCGGCGTTGGTCCGGATGAGCTATTTCCTTCGCAGATGAAAGGCTTGAGAGCTGTTTTCGCGAGTGGCACGCACATTGCTGGAAGATCTGTAACGCGAGATTGCTCATGAAGAGGTAACGTGACTGATCATTTCGTCGAGGACCGGCGCTTCGCTCCGGGACTAAGAAACGAGAGCGGCGCCGCAATCGTGAGGACCCTCCCCAGGGAGATGCATAGCGGCGGTAGGAGCCAAAACACGTTTGGTCTTTGTTCTGCCGCTGCCTGGGTTTCATCACCCGTTCTTCCGAGATGATTGCGCCATACGGGCCGATCGGTGCCGATTGTTGATCACTCAGACTCGGCGGCCGCAATCAGGCATGCGCCATATGCGCGGCCGAATGGCTTCTCTGGCAAACAAACAGCAAAGTAGAGACTGGTAATGAGTGGAACGGATTCGACCGTTGATGTTATTCCGCATCTTGATGTCGTCAAACGAGCGGCGCGCATCGGCGCGGAAATCAGGAATATCAAGCTCTCAGGCGATTTACCAGACCAGACAATAGCCGCCATCGAAGGGCTTCTGCTCGAACACAAGGTCATCTTTTTTCGTGATCAGGGTCATCTCGATGACGCCGAGCAGGAGCGATTTGCTGCGTGTCTGGGGAAGCTGGAGTCGCATCCGATGCTCGGTGCTTCCAAGGGAACGGCATCGATTCTCGAGCTTGATTCAGCCCGCGGCGGCGGGAGGGCGGATGTGTGGCATACGGACGGAACGTTCCTTAATGCCTACCCGAAAATCGCTGTCCTGCGAGGCGTTGTGATCCCGCCCTTTGGCGGCGATACCGTCTGGGCAAACACCGCGGCCGCTTATCTCGACCTGGCGCCGCCGCTGCAACGCCTTGCAGACGAGCTCTGGGCTGTTCATAGCAACTCCTTCGATTACGCCGGAATGGCCCATGTTCGCGAGGTCGATAAGAAGCATTTTGACGAAGTCTTCACCCGAACGATCTTTGAAACCGAGCATCCGGTTGTGCGAGTGCACCCACAGACGGGCGAGCGCACGCTAGTGCTCGGCTGTTTGGTGCAGCGCTTTGTTGACATCCCCAAATATGACGGCCAGAGGCTCTTTGATTTGTTCCAGTCCCATATTACCTCGGCCGAAAACACCGTGCGCTGGCAATGGAACGCGGGTGACGTCGCCATCTGGGACAACCGCGCCACGCAACATTATGCACTCAATGACTACGGCGAGCTGCATCGCGTCGTTCGCCGCGCCACCATCTCGGGCGACGTGCCCGTCAGCGTCGCCGGCCGATGCAGTGTGACACGTCAGAAGACCGCAAGCGGTCCGACATGAAAGTCCCCTAGCGCTCCGCTTGAGTGCCCGTCTCGGCACGGACGGCATCGGCTAGGCCCTCAGCATCCCGCTCGACGATCGCGCCTTGTTTGCGGGCGCACCTGGACGGTTATCCCGGTGCTGACCTGGGAAATGGAGAATTTGGTGAGAACAAGAACAATTCTGACCACGTCGTCGCTGCTCGTGCTCGAGGCGGCGTGCGACGGGGCCGCGATGTCGGTAGAGGCGACGCCGGTTTACACTAAGGCACCCCCGCACTGCTTATGTTCTACGTTCCGGCTCGAGACCGTGCCGCCTCGGTGCCATTTGCCTCGCGCAATCGTTCGATAAGCTCCCATCGCCTTATCAGAGCGCGCCCTGACATGTTCGCTTCGTTTTTCCCGCGCCCCAAACTGTTCCTTCTGACGGCCCTGCTTTGGACCGCCCTGGCCATGGCGATTTGATACGCTTTCGCCAGCGCTCTCATCCATGGCCCCAAGCCGGTCGGGATTTCGGTCTTCTGGTCGCCTTCCGGGCTCTGGTTCGATCTGTACTTCGCGCTTTGCGTCGCCATCTTCGCCGGCGCCTGGATGCTGTTTGCTCCGCATCCCTGGGCGGGCTGGTCCATTCTGGGCTCCGCGCTGATCCTGTTCGCCTCCTATTTTCAGGTCCAAGTAACCGTCGCGGTCAACGCCTGGTTCGGTCCGTTTTATGATCTCATCCAAGCTGCGGTATCCAAGTCGAGACAGGTCACTGTCGATGAGTTCGTCGCCCTGCTGTCAATCTTTGCTGGTATTGCGTTCGTGGCCGTGATCGTCAGCGTGCTGACAAGCTTCTTCACCAGTCATTATATCTTTCGCTGGCGTACCGCGATGAACGACTTCTATATCCGAAACTGGCCGCAGCTCCGCAGCATCGAAGGCGCCTCGCAGCGTGTGCAGGAAGACACGATGCGATTCGCCAAGACTCTGGAGAACCTTGGTGACAGTCTGATCCGCTCGGTGCTGACGCTGATCGCCTTCCTGCCGATCCTGATGAAGCTGTCCGACGTCGTCACCGAGGTGCCGCTGATCGGCGCGATCCCGTACCCGCTGGTTTGGGTGTGATCTGGTCACTGTTCGGCACCGGCGCGCTCGCATTGATCGGGATTCGACTGCCCGCGATCGAATTCTTTAACCAACGGGTCGAGGCCGCCTATCGCAAGGAGCTCGTGCTCGGCGAGGACGATCCTGTTCACGCCGATCCGGCAACGCTCCGCGTTCTATTCAGCAATGTTAGGCGGAATTATTTTCGGCTTTACCTGAATTGCGTCTATTTCAATATCGGCCGCATCGTCTATCTGCAGGCCGACGCCATCTTTTCCTACGTTCTACTCATTCCCACCCTCGTTGCGGGCAAGATTACGCTTGGCCCGATGAACCAAATCCGAGCGCGTTCTGTGAAGTGTGGAGCGCGTTCCAGTATCTCATCACCTCCTGGACCACAATTATTGATCTGATGTCGATTTATAAGCGTTTGCGCGGCTTCGAGGCGATCATCTATCACGAGCCGCTCCCATCGATCGAGGCGGAGAAGGAGCCGGCGTGATCATCGCCACCGCACGGTCCGACAGAGCAGCGGGCGCGTCCTTGCTTGCCAACCCGCTCCCCACATCAATGCGACGTGGTGCTAGTCCTCTCTCCCGCAAGTTCGTAGCATAGATATTGCGTGGTTGCGGGTATCCTGATCGAGGCAGATGCGCACCTCTTCTTGGAGCCCTCGATCCGATTTGCGATGAAGCGATTGCGCCATTGTTCCGTCGTATCGGGCCGACACCAGGCCGCGTCGCAACGACGACGTTGCTCGGCTCACGTTCGCCGGCCAGCACGATCTTGGCCCGCGGCGTCAGCGCCGCAGGGAGCGAGCGCGACGGTGTTATGACCGTGAGCGGCCTACGTTCCTCGCTCGAAATCGTCAACATCGCTTTCGCTTGTCCGGTGCGCATCGGCTAGCGCCAAAGTCCGCTGCACCTCCGACTCTTCTTTTCGCGTGGCATGATCGTCATGCGCACCACGACGCCTGAAAGACACCCCAGGCCTGAGGCCAAAACTCGCGCATGAGGGCAGGCAGTTGATACGAGCTGACGATCCTGTATGCGCCATTGGCGCAATACTGACGCAAGATCGTTCCGTACGAGCTGAGCATTTGAGAGATGCGTAGAGCTCGTCCGGCGCGAGGACGTGCGCCAGAATGCGCAGCCACGGCGATGTCGGCGCGTTGCCGCGCTAGGCATTGCACGGAGTTGGGGAGAGCCGCCTCTAACCGTAACTCCGGTGGGCACTCCACCATCTCACATATTCGATCAGCCTCGCTTGGGCCGTGGACGGTGATAGGCAAGTCGTACCCGAGCTAGTGTGAAACCAGCTCATCTCACCAAGAACACACATTGCGTGCCGCTCGAAGCCTCTGGCGCGCGCCTTGCTTGAGGAGAGCTATCAGGCTGCCAGTTGTCTCATTCCGACATCCTCGACAGGAGGCCGATATCGTCGAGACGGTTGGCGGCACGATCGGCTGGGCCCTCGCGCGATGCCGGTCGATTCTGCGCGGTGGCTCCGTATTAAGGTCCACGAGTAGGAGGAGGAAGTCATGACCCTATCTGCGACGACGACGTCCGCGCAGGGGACTCGAATCTGGTCCAGAAGTCTCCGGATCGTGGTGTTCGTCGCAATCCTGATTGCTCTCATGCCCCAATGTTTGGCAATGGGCTTGGAAGCCAATATGGTGCTGGATATAAAGTCGCCGGCACCTCCGATCAAAGTCGAGAAGTGGCTCCGTGGGCAGCCCCTCACGAATTTTCAGGCCGGAAAAACGTACGTCGTCGAATTCTGGGCAACGTGGTGCGTCTCATGTCTTAGGGCGCTACCCAAACTCGTCCAGCTACAAGAAAAATATAGAGCACTCGGACTTGAGCTCTTAGGTGTCCTAGCTGAGGAAGCTGCGACGGGGGGCGATGTCCACAACCGGGTCGATGCGTGGCTTACCAAGAATGTCCCGAATCTCAATTTTCGGATCGCATTGGACTCTACGGGCGAAATGAAAAAGCTATGGATGGACGCCAGTTCTTCCCGGGGAATCCCTACCTCCTTCGTCGTCGATGGTGAGGGCCGCATCGCCTTCATCGGCCATCCGTTGGCGCTCGATGAGGTCCTGCCGGAAATTTTGGGCGTCTGGCGCACCAGGGATGAACCGAAAGCAGGCGATCCGGCGGAGGTCGAGCGCGCCACGCACGAACTGATATTGGCCGAACTGACGCCGGCGTTGGAGGGCGCAGATTTGACCGCCGTGCTTTCGGTCGTCGAAGAGGCGGTCGCTCGGACGCCCGAGGATCTGAATTTGCGTGCGTTTCAAGCAGATCTGTTACTTCACAAAATACGCGAGTTCCAGGCAGGGGTACCGGTGATGCGTCGATTCGCTCGGGATGCTCTCGAGCGAAACTCGGAGATATGGATGGCCAGTGCCATGGGCCAGCTTTTTAATCCGGCCAAAGACAATTCCCAGTTTCCCGCTGCCGATCGCTTTGCCATCGGTAAGGAATTGTCCGACCACATCCTCGCACTCGATCCTCCGCAGCGCGAAGACGGCCCCAAGTTCCTCTCCTATGCGAGCGTCGCTCAGTACTATTACGAGAGCGGCGACGTGGATCGCGCGATCGAGTTGGTGGGGCGAGCCCTGAATTCGTTAGATGGTCCGGAAAATATTCCGGTCGAACTGAAAGAGCACATTCAGTCGCAGCTGCTGAAGTCGCTGACCAACTACTTTTGTGAAATTCCGCCAAGCAAAACGATTGGAAGCCTTGAAGTGCCGTCCCTGCACGAGCAAAGACTGGGGAGAGATATTCGTCTGAACTGAGTTGCTTCGCTGTTCGTCTTGAAAGGAAACTGAAAGTAGGCTCCATGCCGGCTTACAGCAGGCTAAAGCCTTACTTTATCATCTGCCCGGTCGGGACAAAACCCATCTCGTTAGGTGAAGTTGAGCCGCGGGGCGCTGGGCGCAAACAATCCAATGCTCAATGGCCATGCTCAGTCTAGTGCCGCGGAAGGGCGACTCCACGTTGTGCTCTGGCCAACGGGGATTTTGGTTCGTGGCGCAGTGCGCCCCTTGGCCCCGCCTTCCGAACCGATGATGCAAGCCCCGAGGAGCCCGAAACTCATCAGGTTGCCCGAGAGGCCGCGAACTACATCGCCTTGACTGCCGCAAGAGTCGAGAGCGATGGGCCAGCGCCAACGTCATCGATGGTCACGAGACAATCGAAGCACATTCTAATCGTGCATTAAGGCGAGGGTGGCGGGCAGCGCACCGGTGTTGCACGAGGCACGTCGTAGCCCGTGCAAGCAGTGCCGCCGAGACGCAATCGCCCTCGCGCGCTTCGATCGTGGCTCCCTCCATGACGATTTGCACGGACGGTCTATTGTCCTGGTCGGATTGCTTAGAGATTGGGGACCGTCTTGGCTCCTCATGATGATGGCGAGATCCTAGACTCATAAGCGAAGCGCTAGGCGTGAGATGCGACGGGCTTCATCTACCTTCATGTGTGGCCGGCCATCGATGTCCGATTGATGACCATCATGTCGAAAAGACAACAGGGAGGCCAAGCTTTCCATAGCTGCTTTGACCGCAATTGTGTTTCTTTCGTTAGGGAGGGACGCATTGAGCCCGCGCGTGGCGCGCCGACTACCGGGATGACGACGGAAACAGCCCTTCCAAAACCGTCGACCTCTGACAGCAGTTGCTGATGATGCGTGTCCGATCGATCATTATGAAATGGCTTGTCGCGCCGAGGCTCGAACACCAAGACGACATTCATTCAGCGTGCCGAGGATGGTGATTCTTTTGTAGTCGCTGGCGCGTTTGCAGGCGCGCGTCTGTTTCGTGAAGCAAAGCGTCAGTGCCGCAAGTGGCACGCTGATTGCTGGAGCGTTCTTAGTCCATTCGTTCGAGCCTGAATACGCATTGCCCAGGACCAGAACTCTAAACGCCATGAAGCATTCACTCCCGCGACAAAGTTGTGAGCGAGTGCGGAGCGCTGCCTTATCCGTGATAGCGCAGGGCAGGGTGATCTCGCCTGCAGCGCACACGAGATGTCCGGAGCGCCCTGCCACTTACCCCACGGGCTCCGCCCTGCTCACCGCGCCGTGCCTAGACCAGACCGCCACTTTATCGGTCGAGGAAAATCGCTCGCCCTTGGCCGACAACAGTAATCCTGCCGTGCTGCAGCCGAATTCGTTCGCCCGTCAGATGATCGAGGGGGCTAGCTTCGAGAGAGTCGGGCTCTCGCTGGTCGATCGCTTATGCAAACTGCAAGAACATCGTGAAACGGAGTCATTTCTACGTGAGCAGCAGCTATGGCGGACTGCCGTCGATCGCGCGCAGCAACGCGCGCCGCTCAAAGCCAGCGTGCCTTACAGTGATGACCGACCGCTCTACTGGAGGCGGCTGCAAGCGACTGCCGCGCGACGCCAAGGCCAGCCGCGTTTCAAACTCTCGGCCGAGCAGGCCGCTGCCCTCGAGTCGTTCGACCGCTCGTCCTGCGGCATGTTCGAGATCGACGTCCGGGCCTGGGAGCGCGCACCGTCGATCAGGTCCCGTTCGAGCATCCGTCGTACGGTCGCCCGTCAGCCTCGAGGGCCAGTGCAGTGTGACACGCCAGAAGACCGTAAGCAGTCCACCATGAAGGTTGCCTAGCGCTCCGCTTGAGTGCCCGTCTCGGCGCGGACGGCACCGGTCGGGCCCGCAGCATCCCGGTCGTTAATCGCGCCCTGTCGTTGCGGGCGCACCTGGACGGTTATCCCATGCTGACCTTGGAAATGGAGAATTTGATGAGAAGAACAATTCTGGCGATGTCATCCCTGCTCGTGCTCGCGGCGGCGTTCGGCGGGGCCGCCATGTCGGTACAGGCTGCGGAGCCGGTCTACACCAAGGCGCCGCCGGTTGAGCCCTTCAATCCCTGGATGATCCGACTGCGTGTACTCGGCGTATTGCCGGATGCTGGAGGCAGCACAGTCAATGTCGCCGGTGTTCCGCTTCTCTCGTCGCCGAATTCCGGGCTCTCGATCAGCAATCAAGTGATACCGGAGCTCGACATCACCTATTTCCTCACCAGGAACATCGCCGCCGAACTCATTCTCGCCGTGACCAGCCATCATGTCAGCGGCAGCGGGACGCTCAGCGGGCTCGAGATCGGCAAGGCCGGGCTGTTGCCGCCGACGCTGACCCTTCAATATCACTTCACAGACTTCGGTGCGTTCAAACCGTATATCGGCGCTGGCATCAACTACACTGTATTCTTCAACCAGTCCGCAGCCAATACGCCCTTCGCTGGCCTAACGGTGACGGATTTGCACATTGGCAATCAGGTTGGCGCCGCCGCCCAATTCGGCTTCGACTACATGTTCGACCATCACTGGGGCCTCAACGTAGACGTGAAGAAGTTGTGGCTGCGGGCAGACTATTCGGCGACCGTAAACAACGCGATCCCGGTCACCGGACGAGCCAACATCGATCCCTGGTTGGTGGGCGCCGGTGTCACCTACAAGTTCTGATGCGGGCTGGCGCCGGGAGCCGAACCTGGTGCCGCATCTGACTTACCTATGAACCATTGGGTAAGCCATCTCACAGGCATGAAGCCGAGACCGAAGAATGAAGTCGGCTTCGATGCCTAAGGAGGGCGACGTCGCCATCCGGGACGAGCGCGCCATGGGCCATTATGCCGTCAATGATCATGCTAACAAGCATCGCTTCGTTCGTTCCGCCATCACGCGTGAGATACAGCGCGACTATGCTGGCGTGACACGAACGGGATGCGTAGCAAAGGAAGCCGCCGAAAATGCCAATCGACTATCCCGCGGTTCTTGATCTCAAGACTGAAGCAACTCCCTATTCGTGGAGCGATCGTGAGGTGATGCTCTATGCGCTTGGCATCGGCATGGGATCTGATCCTCGCAACGAAAAAGAGCTGCAGTTTGTGAATGAGGCATTTGCAAGCCCCAAGCCGCTGAAGGTTGTTCCGACTTTTGCCTCGGTCTGCGCCTGGGGAGTGCGACCGGGCGTCATTGACCTCAATCGCGTGATGGTCGTTGATGGCGAACGTGACATCACGTTCCACAAGCCCATACCTATCGCGGCCTGCGCGACCGCAGATGCACGCGTGCTCGGTGTGTACGACAAGGGCAGGGAGAAGGGCGCTGTCATTCAGAACGAAGTGTTCGTCCGAGATGGCGACGGTGGCAAGATCGTCACCATAGTTTCTTCGATCTTTGCGCGAGGCGACGGCGGGTTCGGTGGACCATCGGAGGGCATGCCTGAGCCGCATCAGGTACCCCGCCGGCCGCCGGATAGATCAGTCGATTTTGCGATCCGTCCAGACCAAGCGCTCATCTATCGCCTCTCTGGGGATCGAAATCCCTTGCATAGCGATCCGGAATTCGCGATTCGGGCGGGTTTTCCCAAGCCCATTCTCCATGGCATGTGCACTTATGGATTAACCTGCAGAGCTGTGTTGCAGACGTATGCCGACTATGATCCCTCTGCGTTCCGTCGTCATCGCGTCCGCTTTTCCGCCCCGGTGTTCCCAGGTGAGATTGTTACAGTCAATCTCTGGAAGGATGGCGATTCGATTTCGTTCGAAGCTCATGTTCGAGAGCGGCAAGTTATCGTGGCCAAGAATGGGCAGACGGTGCTGGGCTGAGCATTTGCGAGCCCGCTTCGCCGAGCATAAGCTCGGGAACGCCAGGAGTCGATTGCACGAACGTGCATTGCCGACTTCTCCTTGGGCAGCAGGGCTTAGCGGTTGTCCACCACGAGTTCATTATCCCCGCTCGTCAATGAAGAAGCCAGTTCCGGCAGAAATTCGGCTGTGAGCTCTTCGGTGCGTGAGTTCGCCGACGCTTTGCCAGAATAGAGATCTGACTGAGTTTATGACACGGGCGAAAGCGATGAGTGGCCCGAGCTTATGGTTGTCGACAGCCTGAAGCGCCGCGATATCCATCGCGCGTGCGTCACCAGCCGCTTTCAACTTGGCGCCGCCCCATGTGAAGCGTTCGCCCGCCGAACTGCGTGACCAGCACGTCAGCGGCCAATCGCGGACCAGCGACCGTTACCGTTTGGAGACGAAAGCACGGATACCAAGCGGATGGAAGCGAAGGGCAAGTTCGTCCGCCGGATGGGTGTTGTCCTCCCAATATTGGGCGTCGAGCACCAGATGTGGTGAAATCTCGATCAGATGAGGCGCGACGCCGAGGTTGCGCTCGGTCGTTCGGAATTGCCGGCCATAGGCCAGACGCGTTCGAACAAGCGCCGATGCAAGCTCTTGAGGAAGCTCTCCCGCGCAGCAACTTTTCGGGGCCAAAGGCTCAGCGGCCCGAGGCATATCCGTGCTGCCGACGCTCGCTACGCCGGCAGAAATCGGATCACCGGACATCTTGGGCGCCGTGCTCGAAATCCCACCCCGCCACAATAGGTCGGAAGGCTATGATGGGAAGGATTTCGACCGGGCCCGAAAATGGGACATATGACCTTCCTGCAAAATCGAATGTCGCATCAAGACAACTGTTCCCCTATCTGTCAGGCCGATCTACATTCTTCCCGGACAACGTGAGGCGGTGCGCGATATTAGCCGGAAGGGACCTGTGGTCACATTGTCCAGCGCTGTCACGGCCTTCGCTCCTTCGCAGCGCTCTGTATTGTCGGGGGTGCGGTCTCGGGCATCATAACCATAGCACAGAGCCCGGCCGCACTAGCGACAAGCATGTACCAGGCGGGCGCCAGAGCGCTGCCTGTAACGTGAGTCAGCAAGGCGACGACAGGTTGAGCTGTGCCTCCGAAAATCGCTATCGCCAAGGCGTAGATCGTCGCGAAGGCGCCACCGCGAATGTTCTTGGGCAAACCTTCGGCCATACTCACATAGAAGGCGCTATATGGAATCGTTCCGATGAGAGTGAGCGCGCCGAGGCCTGCAAGAAGTGCGAGGGCACTGCGGCTCTCTGCGATCCACAAGAACACCGGATAGGTCATCAGCAACGCAGTGACCTGCGGCCATATCATGATGTGCCGGCGTCCGGCCAGATCCGCGAGCCAACCGCCGAGCAGGGCGGCCGGAATTCCTACCGTATTGCTGATGAGCGTGGCGGCAAAAGCGAGAGGCGCAGAAACTTGCAGGGTGTTCAGCGCATAGGTGGTCATATATTCCGTGAGATAGGTGATAATGGTGCAGCTGGCCAAAATAACGAATCCCAAGCTCATGATGCGGCGAGCGGCAGGCGATCTCATAGGCTGGGCGACGGGAGCCGCGCCTTCGGGGCGGTGCAACGTTTCCGACAGGGCGCTCCGCAACCAAAGTCCGAACGGCAGCGTACCGGCACCAAGCAAAAGAGCGATCCGCCATCCGTACGCATGTAGTGCTTCGCCTGTCATGGTGAGGGAGAGTATTTCTCCAACGAGCGCTCCGGCCGTCGCAGCTACCTGTTGGCTGGCAGGCTGAAACGAGACAGCAAGGCCGCGGGCTTCGGTCGGGGCCGCTTCCATCAAATAGGCCGTAGTCGGACCGACTTCACCTCCGAGAGCGAAGCCCTGCACCAAACGTGCGAAGATGGCCAGTAACGGAGCAGCTATTCCTATCGTCTCGTATGAAGGCGTGATAGCCAACACAAGGATCGCTGCGCTCATCATCGCAAAGCTGGCGGTCATCGCGGGCCGGCGCCCGACCCAATCCGAGTACGAGCCGAGCACGATGGCCCCGATCGGTCTGGTTACAAAACCCGCGCCAAACGTCGCGAGCGACAGCATGAGGCTGGCGAAGGGGTCGGCTGCCGGGAAAAACGCCTGACCGATCTGGATAGCGAAAAAGCTATAGGTCCCGAAGTCATAGAATTCGAGAATATTGCCGATCGTTGCGCCCAATACGGCGCGGCTGGTCAAGCGTTCGTCTGCCGCGACGAGAACCGGCTCCAGCTTCTCCTGAGTAAATTGCCTGGCCATCCTCGATCCGCCTGCAGCGCGATCCCTGGACCGAATATTTCGACCAGCCGGGTCGCGCACCCTGCATTCCACTTGCCCAACACGCCTTCTATGTTGATGTGGCCGGCCCGCGCGCCAGTGTTCCACATGTGGACTGAAGCATGTCACGACGAAACTCATGACAACGCGTGCAATAAAAATGCCTGCCTCTTGCAGCCCCATTGAAGCCTTGAACTGATCGCGGTAGTTGCCAGCAAAGATTAACAAAAGAATCCGCGGCAGTTGCCGGGCGCCGGCGCGCGTTCTGCTCATGTGCAATGGCGAGTTTGCGACAACATTGGCGGGCGCCGAACAGGTGGCGCCTGCTTCGACACAGAAGGGCCGCTGCGCGTGCGTGCGGTTCAACTGGCTGCGCGTGTGCGGAAGCGTCAGGCGATTGGCCCGGCTCTTGCTCCGCTGCTTGGTAGTTGCGTGGAGCCGCCTGCCTTGTCGGGATTGTCCCCTGCAGAATGCAGGATCTTCATGC
This sequence comes from Bradyrhizobium sp. STM 3562, assembly GCF_045571435.1. Taxonomy (NCBI): domain Bacteria; kingdom Pseudomonadati; phylum Pseudomonadota; class Alphaproteobacteria; order Hyphomicrobiales; family Nitrobacteraceae; genus Bradyrhizobium; species Bradyrhizobium sp. STM 3562. The sequence goes on along the minus strand of NZ_CP120694.1, from coordinate 6,133,687 downwards.
GATCGGACGTGTTGGGAGCTCGCATTGTTGGTGGCACCATCAAAACGACCGATATCGCGCCGGTGCCGCAGGCATCAGGCGGCGATATCCGGTCATGGCGAGCCGCGGCTGAGCGGGTCGCAAAATGACAAGCGTGATGCGCCAGACATAAAGCAGTGACCGCAAAAGATAGCAGACCGTGCGAATCGCAAGCGGTTAGGCCAGAGGAGACAGAACGGGCAGATGTCTTTCGAGCGATGGGCAGCAGCAGCTCGATCGATCGAAGAATGTTGAACCTGGCGATGAATGATGCTTTGGCGAAGACGGAGCCGAAGAGCGGCTGATCATGCACTGGTGCGCGGGTCGGCTACTGCGCTCTGCATGGTCCGTCGGAGGTCTGGTGCTCTCCAGCCGCGGCCGGGGCGGGTCTCCTTCGATCAACTGCCTGACGGTTTGTCCCTTCGGTATGCGTTATTTTGGGGCGCTGGTCGGGTCACCGCCAGACCAGCGCTTCAATGTGTTGAGAAGTCCGGAGAAAGTGTGATCCTGTGCTGATGCGGCGTTTCACCCGCTGATCGAGCCATTGTTTGTGCCCCGAGCGCCGATGGCGCATCCTCCAGCGTCCTCGTTATTGGAGGTATCTTGGTGCTTGAACATGAAAGCACTTGGCGCAGCGTGCGGCGGCGGCCTATCTATTCATTACCTTCACGCTTGTATGGATTCGCTTGGCTGGCCGTCCGGTAGTCGTTCAGATTGCCTCCCAGAAACAAGCGCTCGGTTTCTCGGGTTGGCGTTCTGCCCAGCGAGCACATCAGATCCACATCCGCATCGATGTTGTCCTGATCCTCGACATTCATCCCCAGGCCAATACTGCCCAACACGTCGTCGGGCGTCCAGACCGCGGACTTCGGGATCATATAAGTGTGCAGCGTGGTCGCATTGTTTGCGATCGCTCCTGCCCAGGGGTCCCGCGAAACGACCAGTTTTGAGGGGTCTTCTACCAGCGACACGAAAGGAGATGCGTCTATCTTGCCGCGCATATGCCACCCAGCCTGGCGCGCTCGGTCCATGGGATATCGCTCCAGGGGATCTCCAACGGCAGCGTGATCACGTGCCGTGCTACGGACATGCGATATTGCGCTGGTGCTGTTTTCGGCGCGCGGCTTGCAATCGGCGTCCTGGTTCTGAAAGCGATGCAGCTTGACGTATGACGACCCCGCCACGGCATCGAAAATGCTATCCCGATCAACCGCGGTGGCGGGTGACCACTTTGCTGATTGCTGCGCGGCCAGATCAATCTCGTTTCTAAGCGCCTCAAGAGTGGCACCCGTCAGCGTTGCGGCAAGCTGGGCGCGCGCGCTCACAAACGATATGGCCGCGCACCGTTGGCTTTCCGGTATGCTTCCGTTCTGCGCAGCCGAAGATGTGCCGCTTCCGCGATCTGCCGCCGCGGGAGCTGGATCCGAGGTTCGGTGGATTGGATGTAAGGCATCGAGCTGCTGCTCAAAATGTGCTTGTTCCGCGGACGGGTGTGCCAGTGATCTGGTCTGTGCGCTCAGCTCGTCCGGCTGCTCGCCGACGGGGTGCGGCTGCGCAGGGAGGTCGCGAGAGTCTATCGTGGCTTCTGCGGTATTGCGGGGATCGATATTCATTCGCTGCTTCCCACTTGGGTACTGATTGTTGGTCTACAATTTTGCTAAGGAAGCTTTCGAGAAGCTGACGGCCAGGAAGGAATCTTACTGTTTCGTTCAAGATGGTGCCGGATTGTGGTGAGCCGAGCGGTCACCTAAGCTGAGGGGCGGAGCAACGGTGGGCACTGGTTCTGCACGATCCGGCACTCCGCCAGCCTTGATAAAACGAGGCCGAATCATCTGCCTTGCAAGGCTTCTTGCTCTCGCCGCGTCAGTTTGGTCGCCGACTTTATTCTCCCTATTGTGGGCGCGCGACGTCAACGATATCCTGATTGTCGCCGTCGAGGGACTAAAGGGCTTCCCGGAAGCGATCACATCGGTCGAACATGCCCTCGATGCCACGCTTCAATGTCTCAAAACCCAATATCTACCTTTACAGAAATCTCTTACACAGACTTCGGACATTCCCACGTCCGATCAGGATTAGTGCATGACCGCTGCATCCGTAAACTCTTCGGACTCTCAGCTCCTCCCCAGAGAATAAGACGTGCGCGGCAGCTGAAGACCTCACAGTCGAGATGCGCCGCAAGGCCTTGCCTCACCACGATGCATCTTTGCAGGACGCGAGCATTCTCGAGGTGGGTGGCAGCTATTCGGGATGGCCTGCTAAGTCCCAATAACAAAGCAGCCGACATGGGGCGGGATCTTAAGATCGCCGTCGCCCTCGATACTATCGCAGCCTCACAGCCCAGATCCATCGCGGTCACGACGAGGCAGCGTCAGACCGGCGTCATCCCTGCAGGCTGACTATCCCGCATCTGGCGCTGTCATCACCGCATTGCTGTCTTCAGCAGCACGGCAGCTTCCATAGAAATTGGAACCCAAGGTGATTTGGATGTTCTGGCGCATCCGGGAAAAAGGCGCTTTCGTCAGCTACTCGTCAGCCAATCGGTCTATCCAGACGGGCCGCGCATTCTCGACCTTTTCGGAGATGGAATATGACCGGCATTGGCCGAGATGGCAAATCGCACGTTGGGGCTGCAGGACCCGACAGCACGTGGGAATCGAGCGGTTCGAGCCCGGAGTCCAGCCCCGTCCTCGGCGAAGCCAGGCAATCATTCGATTCCCTCGTGGAGCGGATGCGCTCCGGGTCTCAAGATGGAATGGCGCCGGTCGTGAGCCGGCCACCAAGTTCGGATGTGGCAGCCCCAACGCCAGACGAGATCAAGGCTGCGAAGCGAAAACTGCGCAGCCTGCTTGAGGACCTTAATACTTGTCGTAGCGCGGCCACGCACGCCCGGAACTTTTCGGAAGCGCAAGAGCTGATCGATCAAGTCGTCAAGGCAGGCTCAGCAGTTCTGGCGTACTACGCGAATCGCCCCCCAGAATTGGCGCGTCACATTCTGCCCGACGATCGGGCTCGCCGGCTCCGCGATGAGACGCTGGAGGCGGCCGAGGAATGTAACGTCGTGGCCTTTCGGATTATCGACGGCCTTGAGGAGACGAGAAAAGAAGCAGCAGCTCTGCCCGGCAGGATCAGAGGCACCGCTACGCCTGACCAGCTGCGCCGCGTGGTTGCAAGCGTGGCGAACCACTATGTGGCCTGCACCGAGTGGTGGGGAAAGAAGGCATTGCGCTCGGAGCGGACGCAGTTCGTCTGCGCGGCTACCGCCAACTTACCAAGCACCAAGCCCGAGATGCGGAAGGCCGAAGAGGCCACACTACGACTGCATACCGGTTGGGCGCTCTATACGAAGTGCATGTATCTGCAATCGCAGGTCGCTCACGCGCAGCTTTTGATTGAGCCGCTAGCGGACACGTTCGAACCAGCCGTGCGCGACGCCCTTATGGACGGGAACGGGCGGGCGCGGCTGCTCGGGACCTTCATCGAGGATATTTTCCCGGCATTCGTCTCGACGTCCGAGGCCGTTCTGAAGAGCAAAGGAGCGGCGCTCGATGCTGAGCACCGCGCCGTGCTGGAAGGAGTCATGGAGCGGCTTTCGGAATTTGCATCAGGGGTGAGCGGCATGGTTGCCGGCCTGAGGGATGCGGGATCCGGAGCCGACGTTCCCTTGGAGTTGCTGGACCAGATCATTGAAGGTGCGTGGGTTACGGCGAACGACGTCATGCGGCTGCTCGCAGTGCAGCCAAAGATAGCAGCCACGATTGAACCGCCGGCTTGGGCTGCGCTGCATGCCGCCCCGGTGGGCGAGGGCACTGCAGCGCGCAGGAAGGGCAAAGGTAGGCGCGCAGCGGCCGCAGGCGAGGGGAGTTCGACAGCTGGAAGACCCGAGCCGCAGCTCGCCGGGGCTGAGGCTGGCAGGGGCCCAGCCAAGGTCATCGTACTCTCGGATTTGGGTACGAAGAAACTCGCCACCGCGGAGGAGGCCCACGCGAGGGCGTCATCCTCTGCGACCGAGCATCTCCAGATGTGGCAGGCTCCGTCCTCCAGGAGAGCACTGGCGGGATCACTCGAGCGATTGGACAAGCTGCTGCAGTTCGATCTGCCGGCTCAGCAAAGGGCCGTCTCGCAAGCGCGCCAGATGAAACCCGAGGACGCCGAGCACGTCCTAAATATCGTCGTCGAGCGCCTGCAGACGCAGGCCGCGGAGATTAAGGCCTGTGTCGCCGCGCTCGAGGAGCCTCGTCGAGGTGGCCTGCTCACGGCTGCGCAAGTGCCCGAAGTGCACGACAAAATAGTCCGGCTCGAGACCATGTTGTCCGAAGTGCAGGGACAGGCAAACGCAGTGAAGGCGCGAAAAGCCGGGATGCTGGCCGATTGCATGAAGACCTACGGCTTTCCCTCGCAGAAGTACCTTGAAGAGTTGCGGGCGGACGGGGAGTTGGAGGTTCCAGATGCACCGCGCGCGTTGAGCAGCGATCCGGGAACGCTGTTCGAGATCAAGCTGCAGCCCAGGGCACTGCGCAGTGGTGCGACGCCGAATCCGATGTGGGTGCATATCCACACGAAGCGGCCGGTACATGCGTGGCAGTTGGCGATGCTGGGTGACGCCGATTTCGCCGCTTGTCATGTGAAGTCCAATGAACAGCGCGGCTACAATCGGCACTGGCAGAGCGCACGAGCTGCGGCGGGCCACGAAAACGTCGTGATCCACCGCGGCAAGCTCACGCCAGCATTCTGTAGATCCTTGTTGAGCACCGCTGGCGGCAACGCGCGGTACCCTCTTCTCGAGGCGGAGCACGCGTCGATGCACTTTTCTCGCCTCGGGATGTAGTTAGCTGGTTGTCTTGCGGCAGAGCGCCGCTGTGGTGAGAGCATCACTCAGACGTCCGAATCCGAACCTACGGGACGCCGAGCCGCACCTGCGTGTCGGAGGGACCAACTCCTTAAGAGAATGTGATCAGGAGTGCTCCCGCAAGAAGATCAATCAATCGATCAGCGTGCGGAGATCGGCTGCTCGGTCGAAAAGCTGGGCCCCTTGAGTTCGACAGGCGGAGCGCGCTGGGGGTGACGGCTTCACTCGATGACGTGGAGCAGGGCGTGGCCTCCAGATGGATGGGCTGAAGCAACAATGGTTTCGAAACGGGAGAGGAGCAGACGGCGCAACGTTTCTTCGTGCTGCTCCAAGTCAAAAGGGCGGTGTTCCTTGGCCGAAGACCTGATCGCCAATAACGGTGGCTACTCGGCTAACCCTTGAAGCTCTTTTTGGCGCCTCAGTGTTGCCCGACAGGTAGCGAACGGCAACGTCCTTGTTGTCGGATTCGAAGGCTTCGATCGACTAAGAATGCGTGATCCTCCAGATACGCTGGTGACCATCAGCTAGACGGCGGCAACGGTCGGGTCCGTTCGCCTGCTGGCGTCTTCGGTCCGAAAGCGGACGGGGCCATGCCTACAGTCCGCCAAGGCGGCTGCGAACGTGACATGGCATTCCCGAAAGCACGCGTTGACCGCTGCGCCGAGTGCCCCAATCCTGCACGCTAGGTGTCAGTAAGGTCGAGCCAAGAGTTGCAGGTTGGTGGAATCGCAAGCCTTTGGAGATTCGCTTGGTCCGAAGCTTCCACGCGTTTCCACTGCGGCTTCGCCGGCATCCTGACCGAAGCTGGGCCGCGGCGATCAAGGTGAGATCTCGTCTCATCCTGATTGTCGCGCCATAGAAGCTATCGGACAACGTCGAGAGAAGAGTGACTATGCCGTCAGCAACAAGAGAGAATGAAACGATCAAGATTGTCACGCCTGAAGATCGGTCGAGAGTCATCGCTAATTCTGACAACCGCTTTTACAATGTGTCCGCTGCTGAGGTGGTTATATCCCGAGCCGGAGCGCTACTTGCACCATTTCGGCGCTTTCCTTGATTACTATGCCGGCGAGCCGTACGCGGATCGAAGCGACGCGTACTTCGAGAGCGGGGACAAAGGCGCGCTTCTGTGGTTGGCGGATCCTGTCAGTCGCAACCAGCTGGCGCGAAAGTCCGCTGCACCTGCGTCGAGGCGGTTTTTCGCGCCGGTGAGCGCACCGTTCCCTAAGCAGCGGTCTAAAGCTTGGGCGGAAGTGGCCGGTGAGCCCGAGGCTCTTGATCGACGTCTCGACGCGACGGTCGCGAACGATATGGGGCACTGAGCAACAAGAGGAACAGCGCTCTATTGGCATCATAGCTGGCCGCTGACCGGCTAGTTCTTGAGCCGGTCATTACCAACGTACCTTCTTTCGTGCAGACCGACCACGACCACCTTCGCCGGCGCTGCTTTATGAAAACCTCGAAAAATGGGAGTCGATCAGACATGGCATCAGTCCCTGTCTCCCCGATAGCTTAAATGTCTTAAATGTGCTGTGTGCTTCGGCCTGCAGTCCCGCCATCGAAATGCCCAACTGGAGTTCGGTCATTCCTGGCGATCGTGCGTTTGGTGCTCACAAATCCAGAGCGATCTTCAAACGAGCTTTCTCGAGGCGCTGTCGGACGCCCGCCAACTTGCTGGCGAACTCACTCAGTCCGCGAACGCCGAATTCACCAAAGACCAATTTGTCGATTGCCTCCTGTTGTGATGAGAGGCCCGCCAGATGCTTGTAGGTTCTATCCGTGAGAGACATTTCCACGATGCGGGCATCGCTCGTAGAGGGCTTGCGCCGAAGCAAGCCCTTTTTCTCCAGCAGCTTTGATTGGGTCGTGACGAACGAGGAATCGACCTTCATCAGCTTGGATACGGCATTGACCGGAACCCCGCTCCCCCGGTCCAAGTCTGCCAGCGCGATCAAGATCATCCACTGTGGTGCAGTAATGCCCAATGCATCCGCCCGTAATCGGCAGAGTTCTTCCAGGAACAGATTGACGGATCTGATCTCCCACATGAAGCGCCAGACCGCGTCATCATTGCTTGCAGGAGCGCTGCTGCCAAATGGTGCTTTAGGAATAGTCAAATCCAGCGGCATCATATTTCAGGTTGAATACTCAAACCGTTGCTCCTTACCGCAAATCCAAAATCCGGACAATGCTGCGAATTGGTAGACCGAACGGTTGGTACGTTTCGGACCAAAGCGAGATGTTCCAATGCAGATGAGGGGTTTGCCGGCCCATTTTGTACGAAACGGACAGACCTATCCCTTTAATGCCTTCTTAATTGAGCTAATCTTGATCTGCCAAGTTGTGCCTCGCTCTCGTGAGGCGGCGCAGCCCTATGGAATCTAACAGTGCTCTACGAAGTAAGACGGAGACATCGCAAGCCTCGGTCGCTTGGTCCGAGCTCTTCGATGCGCGCTATCTGTAAGGCCTGACACCAATCAGGGCTGAGGCTAGAGCCCAGGCAGAATCCTGGTCAAAAGCGACAACCCGCATCTTGTTGATCAACGCTTCGAATTCGCGATCGAAACAAAATGCCTGGGCTTGAGGCGGCGAGGGCAAGCCGAAAACAATTACTCTGGAGGACGTCATGAGCTCAATGAGATTTATCGGCCTGGCCGTTAGCACGTTAATTGCACTCTCCAACACTGCATTCGCTGAAGACATCACCATCGCCGTGGCCGGGCCGATGACTGGCACCGAATCCGCCTTCGGCCGTCAGATGAAGAATGGGGCCGATATGGCCATTGAGCAAATCAATGCTGCCGGCGGCGTACTGGGAAGGAGGCTCGCGCTCGACGTCGAGGACGATGCCTGCGATCCCAAGCAGGCGCGCTCGGTCGCGGAGAAGATCGGTGGCATGAGGATCCCATTTGTGGCAGGTCACTATTGCTCGTCTTCTTCGATCCCGGCCTCCGAGGCTTATGCCGAGAATAACGTCTTGGAGATCACGCCGGCCTCCACCAATCCGACCTTCACGGAGCGAGGCCTATGGAATGTCGCTCGCGTCTGCGGTCGCGATGACCAGCAGGGCGCGGTTGCCGGCGACTACATCGCCAAGAATTTCAACGGCAAGAACATCGCGATCCTCAATGATAAGACCACCTATGGCAAGGGTCTGGCGGATGAGACCAAGAAGGCGCTCAACAAGGCAGGCATTACCGAAAGGCTCTATGAGTCCTACACCAAAGGCGACAAGGACTTTAACGCGATTGTCTCGCGGCTAAAGGCCGAGAACATCGATCTCGTGTATGTCGGTGGCTATCACCAGGAGGCCGGCCTGATCCTGCGCCAAATGCGCGACCAGGGTCTGAAGACGATCCTAATGGCCGGCGATGCGCTTGCCGATAAGGAATATGCCTCGATCACCGGCGCCGGTGGCGCAGGCACGCTGTTCACGTTCGGACCCGATCCGCGCAAGAAGCCAAGCGCGGCCGCGATCGTTGAAAAGTTCAAGGCGAAGAACATCGATCCCGAAGGTTATACACTCTACACCTATGCTGCCATCCAGGTGTGGACGCAGGCCGTGGCGAAGGCCGGTACCTCCGATCCAAAGAAGGTGATGGACACCATCAAAGCCGGCTCCTGGGACACGGTGATCGGCAAACTGGAATATGACTCCAAGGGCGACATCAAGCAGCTCGACTATGTCGTCTACAAGTGGGACGACAAGGGTGGCTACGCCGAGGTGAACCCGAAGGGATCCTGACGTTTGAAGCCCCCACAGAACGAACGCGCCGCGCCAAAGTCGGGCCGAAAAACATCCCTGTGAGCTTGCGAGGCTATTAAGTGCTTCATGAGGTAGCGGCCATTTTGGCCAGACCATGAAAGAGTGGATCCGCCTTTCGGGAAGCGCTGCACACGGGCAATCTTCGAACCGACTATACAGCAGACCGCGAGACGCTCAGGCAAGCCAACGTTGGAAGGCGAGTTCACCAGGTGAGGTGTGCACAGGAGGCGCTGCTTTAAGCACCAATCTGTTGCAGGAGGCTCCAAACACGAGGGGGTTAATTGATGAAGCTGACGCAAAGCCCTGCTTTCATCTGCCAATGCTTTAAAAGAGACGGCCGCGAGGTCGACTATGGAGTATGTGGCGGCGGTCTTGGCGCTCTCCTGCCGGACCAGGGCGAGCTCTATTGGACCAAACACGGCAAGGTTTATGGCTTTGGTGCTTGTTTCAGCTGCTGTTTGGATCAACGAGAGTAGGGTATTCCACGCGCCGGATTGCGTGTAGCCTTGTGTTGATTCGCACGCGCAGTCACACTCATTTTGACTTTATCATCGCTATCGCCCAGAATTTGGACAGCATTTCATTGAAAATGCTATCAATCCAGATAGTGGACAACGAACATTGCTCTGAGGCTTAATCGATGAGATCGAGAGGCCAACCGACTTGGGAAACATGCGCAGCCGCATGTGTTCTCGCTGCGCCGCTGCAGTCACGCGCACCTAATCCTGATATTCCTCTCGTTGGAAGACCGGACATCGCAAAGCAGACAGGAACGCCGGTTTGCCGGTGAGCGAGCAATCATGCCCAATGCCTATATCATTGAAGTCTGTGACCGGGCTGCTGGCATCGTCACCCGCAGCGAACAGGGCTTCCGTTTCTTTTCCGCGGAACGCATGTTTGACAGTCTCGAGGGCCGCCAATTTCGTTGCGCGCGAGATGCTGAGCTCGCTGCGAGAGCTTTGCTTGAGCAACGGCAGCATCTTGGACCTCTCCTGAAGCTGGCGCGTACCCCCATTAACGACCGCCCGCAACAGGGCGCGGTTCGACAAGTTCGACGTTCGGTCCACGTTGCTTGGCGAGTGGTCGCTTATGCGACATGGGGTCAAATCGGGTGACCAAGGCGGCACCACGTTCGTTGAGGTAGGCGCGAGCTAGTTGCTGTCGAAGGTCTTGTCATCGATCAGCGGCGCAAAATTGGGATCCGTGATCAGCGGTTCGACGTCGATGCGCTCGTGATGAGTCGGCCAAAGGACGGAGCGAAGGAGATTGCCGAGGGCGTCGATCGGCGGTCATGATTTTCGCCCTTAAGCCGCGGCGCCAGTGGCCCATAGTCTGTTTTTGAGTTCCCCCTTTCGGACGAGTGTGCTGTCGAGGAGGACATACTCGAAATGGGTCGTCGCAAAAGCCTTGAAGACGCGGTCCCTGACGCCTTTCTACGCCAGCACCAGAAGCGCGCGGGCAATCCAAAGAAGGGATTTCGATAACCAGCCGGTTGTCACGCCCACTGCTGCCGAGGTCACCGACTTTGCCGGATACCCCCGCGCAATCCGTTCCTACGTGAGCGTCATCCAGGGACCACGGGCTGAGGGCTGATCTGGTCGGCTAGGAAGATCTCGTGGAATGATTTGTCACGAGGTCACCATGTCAAAGGATAGTCGTAAGGATGGCGATAAGGATAGGCATACGCCTATCCTCGAGGACGGCTCCGACACACTGCAGCGTGTCGAGATCATCACCGGGACCGGCCGGCGCGGCGCTGGTCGACCGATGCGAAGGCGGCGATTGTCGCGGAGAGTTTTGCGCCGGGTGCAAGCGTGTCCGCGGTGGCACGACGACACGACATCAGCCCAAGCCTGTTGTTTCTGTGGCGTCGTCAGACAACGCGGGCGAAGGTCGCGGCGTGCGGGGACGGAGCCGTGCCACCTGGCTTTGTGCCGGTCGCGATCACCGGCTGCGGAGGCAAATTGCCGTCGTGCGAGGAGCAGGCGGCGATCGAGATCGAGGTCGGCGCGGTTCGCATCCGCGTCAGGGGGAGGGTCGACCGGCGGGCGCTGTGCGAGGTGCTGGCGGCAGTCGGGACGGTTGGCCGATGATCGGGCTGCGACCCGGGTTGTCGATCTGGATCGCGACACAGCCGGTCGATTTCCGTCGCGGCATGGACTCGCTTGCGATGCTGGTGAGCGAGGCGTTTGGAGCCGATCCGTTCGACGGCGGACTTTACATCTTCCGCTCCAAGCGCCGAGATCGCGTGAAGATCCTGACCTGGGACGGAAGCGGCCTTGTCCTTTACTACAAGAGAATCGAGGGGCAGTTCACCTGGCCGCCGATCAAGCAAGGCGTCATGCCGCTATCTCATGCTCAGCTCTCGGTGCTGCTCGATGGCTCAGACTGGAAGCGTGTGCCGATGCGGGTTGTGGATCAGCCAGCACGAGCTGGTTGATCCGTATCAAAGTAGTTCGTCACTCATGCGGAGCTGTTGTAGAACCACTCTGCATGAGTGATTTGCCTTCCGATCCAGCATTGCTTCGACAAACCGTGACGACGCTGTCGTCACGGCTTGCGGCGTTGTCGGCGGAATGCAGCACGCTTTCGGCCGAGCGTGATGCGGCGATCGCCCAACGCGACGCTGCAGTCCAGGAGAACGACAAGCTTCTGATGATCCTGTCCCAGTACCAGCGCACGATCTTCGGTCCCCGCTCCGAGACACTGGATCCCGGACAACTGTCTCTCTTCACCATCACGGCACAGGTGGCTCGTGCCGCCAACGACGACGTGACCGGAGGCAGGCTGCCTGCCGGAGCGGAGGGCCGTGGAAAGCGACCGGCGCGACGCAACCGGGGGACGCTCCCGGAGCATTTGCCGCGCATCGATGTCGTGATCGATATCGAGAGCCACATCTGCCCCTGCTGCGGCGAGCGGCTGCACAAGATCGCGGAGACCGTCAAGGAAGCCTTCGACGTCATTCCGATGCAGTACCGGGTCAAGCGCATTGTGCGTCCGCGGTACGGCTGCCGGGGATGCCGCCAGGGTGTGCTGCAGGCACCCGCGCCGGCCCAGGCGATCGATGGCGGGATGGTGACGGAAGCCTTGCTGGCCCACATCGCGGTGATGAAATACGGCTACCAGCTGCCGCTGTATCGGCAGGAACAGATGTTCGCCGCGCAAGGCATCACGCTCGACCGGCAGACGCTGGCCTCGTGGATGGGCCGCGTTGCCTGGTGGCTGAAGCCGCTTCACGCGCTGTTGCGCGACACGATGATGTCCTATCCACGGCTGTTTGCCGATGAGACGCCGCTGCCGGTTCTCGATCCCGGCCGTGGCAGGACCAAAGTCTGCCAGTTCTGGGCAATCGCCATCGATGACCGGTCGTGGGGCGGCCCGGCACCGCCGGCGGTGGTCTACGTGTTTGCCGAGGATCGCAAGGCGATCCGCGCCAAGCAGCTGTTCGGGGACTACCACGGCATCCTGCAGGTCGATGGCTATGCCGCCTACAAGGGCCTGATCAAGAGCGGCGGCCGTCTGATGCAGCTGGCGTTCTGCTTCGCGCATGCGCGGCGGAAGTTCTGGGACGTTCACGTCGCGACCAAGTCGCCGATTGCCGCGGAAGCGCTGCAACGGATCGCGATGTTCTACGCTATCGAGGATCGCATCCGCGGTCTGCCGGCGGCGCATCGGGCTGCAGTGCGGCAAAGCGATACCAGGCCGTTGATCGAGGACTTCAAACCCTGGCTCGAGGCGCGGCTGCTGGAAGTCTCGAAGAAATCCGGTCTGGGCAAAGCCATCCGCTACACCCTCAACCACTGGGACGGCCTGACGCGCTTCATCGATGACGGACGCATTGAAATAGACAACAATACGGTCGAGCGCAGCATCAAGCCGATAGGGCTTGGAAAGAAGAACTATTTGTTCGCGGGCAGCGAAGGCGGCGCCGAGACATGGGCCATTCTCGCGTCGCTCATCAACTCGGCAAAGCTGCAAGATATCGACCCACGGCACTATCTGACCGACGTTCTTGAGCGCATCGTCTCTGGACGCACAAAGATCAATCAGCTGCACACGCTGCTGCCGTGGAATTGGAAGGCCGAGCGCGATGGTTCGGAGACAAAGCTCGCCGCCTGATCAGTTCGACGGCAGAGCATCTGGAACTTCCTGCGCGTCGCTGGTGTCGTCATAGATTTCCTCGCGGATCACGCGCAGCGTCACCTCGTGTAGATAGACTTGCAGCGCCCTCTCCAGCTCGGTGAACTCCGGCAACAGAATCTTGTCGACGAAGCCCCGCGACGCGCGGACCATCACCGTGTTGCGTCGCTGGCGGTGGTAACGAAACGGCCGTAGCCCGTACCGGCGGCAAAGCGCCAGAAACAGATGCCGCGACCATTGGTCAGGAAGTGAGAATTGCTGCTCGATCGGCGGATCGTGACGCGCCAGCTCCTCGACCCGGGCGCGCACCCGCTGCAGCGCAGCTTCCGCCGCAAGGCGCTCACCAGCAGTTCCAGCACCCACGAACAACGCCTCGATCTTCCGAAGCTTCTCGCGCAGCTGAGAATCGCTGGTCATTCTGATGCCCCGTTGCCCGCTCCAACCCGGGATCACCCCATCACCGCGCAACGGTAGCGTCAATCACCCTGACTGCGCTATCCAGAGCATTCCGCGCTAGTCAAGGCCGGACACGGCGATCCTCCCATGACGCTCACGTTCCTACTTGCGCGTCGCTCAACACTGATCGACTCAAGGGCTGATCTCGAATTCTCGAGCCTTAAATCAATTGTCTGATTCTGGAATCCTGTCTGCAAACACACGAGGCGACTTGAGCGCTTAGAAAAACACCGACGTAGATACTAGAAAGTTCAAAGCATGCCCGGTTTCACGTGTGTGTGTAACGCTCGTCGGCTTGTTGATGTATGTCAGTCCTACGCTCGCGTAGATCCCGGGTGCAAGATGCGCGGTATAGGTGCCCGAGATCGCGGTACTTTCCCGATGCACGAGATCACCTTTGGCCGAGGCTGCATCCACTGCAAACTTGCTCCAGACGGCGTCGGTGGCCACAAGCGCAATCTGATCGGTGGGGCGGCTGTCAAACAGTCCCTTCGCATAAAGGCGAAGCTCGTAATATTGACTAACTCTATTCGCGTCAGGTGGAGCGTACATTACGGAGAACCCACCATAGATGCCGCGATATGCCGAGACCTCCGCATCAGACTGCCAGAGCTGCCTGTCCGCGGCCACGTAGTAGATGCTGTTTGCGTCGGATCTCGGTTGCGCCGGATCCTGCAAGTTCTTGTAGCTGCTGTTGTTGAAGCCGGCGCCGACCCGCAACCAGGTCTCGGGTAAGCCCGGAGCAGCTTTGTTCTTATACCCAGCTTCATCAAGGAACAGAATGCCTGTGTGACCCGTGCTCCAGTTCAAGCCGGTGGGATTTTCGGTTAGTTGCGCATACTGACCGTCGGGACTGATTGAGCGCTGGAGTGAGAACTTGTTATATAGGTGATCATCAAAATTGTACTTCAGGTTGAGAGCTGGCGTAGGCGCGGCATTGTTGCTCATCCCTGCTTGATACAGGATATTCGACGAGGGAGCTAAAACGCTTGCTCCTGCATTCCCTCCGACCAATGTGCCAGCGAACTCATTTACATTTCTGAGATAACCGGTTTTGAGTTCGACTTTCCCGTCGAAAAATGTCTGGTAGTAGGCCAATGTGTTGAGGCCAACTCTATCTGGCCCCCCTGGTTTCCACGTCCAGTATTGTTGCTCGGCGCCTGCGGTGATCTGACCATCGGGTATTCCAAAGCGGCTGAGATCGTAGGTCACGATGAAGAAATTCACGGTACCAAATGTCGGATTCTGACCCATGAATGACTGATTTGGCATCGTGCTTCTGGCTGCATTTGGCAGTCGATTGTCTATAAAGGTGTTCACTGTCCCGCCGACATAACCGATGCCGACGTCTGCCAGCGCGGATCTAATCCCTCCTTTATCCTGATCTACAGTGTCGGCAGGTCCGGGTATGATGAGCCACATGCCCTTTTCGCGGAGATTTTCAAATGTTGCGAATGAGTCGATCCTCTTTTGAGTTCTTTTCGCAACTTCATCCAAATGGTGGCCCTTCACCTTAGGCTGCATCGCAGGTAGCGCTTGTGCCGAGCTGCCGATGTCACGCGCTGCTGCTTTGAGCCGGCGGGGCCGCACGGTCCTGCCAGGATCCGTCTCTTTTGCTAGTGTTCTCCTGGCAGCCGCATCCGAAGTGTCGCTCTTGAGCGAGTGGTCGTTGGCTGCTTGTGCGAATGCCGAGCTGCCGGTGAGAGCCGCTGCCAGCGAGAGTGCGATAGCAGGCCCTCTTTGGCTGGTATGTTGTCGAAACCCGAAAACCGGTGCCGCGCCCGAGTAGATCTCGTTCGACATCACCAAGCTAACACGACCACACATAGTGAGCTCCGCTTCTGTATTGTTGGGTTTGATGGATTGCGCTCCGAGCCGATTGGCCCGGAGCTGACCAGCATTGGGCGTTTGAGCTAGGCCGCGGTGGTGCTTGGCGTTACCAGCTATCTCGACGAGACCGGCTTAGCCGTCCCGAGGCTGGTTGCTGGCGGGAGTACCGCAGGCCATGGAATGGTCGGGATCGCATGTGGCGAGCGCGACGTAGTGCCGAGACTCGAGATCGACAACTGCAACGCGGTTTAGCATCGCCGTCTCGGCGGCGAGAGCGGGCACTAGTATTCGGTGCCGGGCCAGATAGTCGCAATCGATCGACGCACAGTAATGTTTTCGCCATTGGCTCCAAACGAGCCGTCTCTTTCGACCGTAACGGTGAGAGGAGTTTCTGATGCCGAAGATCCTGGTCGAAGAAGACGTGTCTTCGACAAGATGGCAGTCGCTGGAACGGAAGGTTTCGTTTGCCAGCCAGTTGGCCGGCGCTTGGTTCACACGCGCTGGCTGAGAGACGAGGCGATTGACCCGCTAGAAGCCAAGAGGCGGTTGAAACATGCGCGCTCGGGGATCGCGCCATAAAGTCGATCATGGAGTTCGGGAAAAAAGAGAAGATACCGGGTGGAGAAGACTTGATAGCGGCAGGCGAGGGGGCGACACATTCGTCAGGGCCGTTGGGCTAGCTCGATCTTTCTTTCATTTATATTTCCTTGATGTGGCCGTCGCGCGCGGTTCATTGACACTGAGTGCCATGTCTGTCTCAGCTCCATCAAATGCCGAAGTTGGTAGTTGACTTGCGGGCGCTCTGACGCATCCGCTGACGACGCACATCCTCGCCATCGAGGCGAAGGCGCTGGTGGCAATTTCATGTTCGACGCGGGCTCGGCTTGTCGTGCCGAGTGGGACGATCTACCGAGCGAGCTGTGCGAGACCGCCCCGGCCCCAAGGGATTCGCGCTGGCAATCTCCCGTAGCTCCGGATCACAGTAGGATTTAGAACTGCCGTCATCTGCTGAGGGCCGACGCCAAAGGAGACGCTTGCGGTGCGAGCTAGACGGGATCAGTAACCGTCAGTGGTCGATTTCGTTCGTCGGGGCTGCCGAGATTGCGTTCGGCCGGTCGCAGCGCTCCGATATCGACATGCCAGGCAGAGCGGGCGAGCGTGACCGCGCCTGGTAGCGGGGCCTCGACCTGAATTTGCTTCGGCTTCTGATTTCCTCGCTGCAAGGGGTGGCCTCTGGCTGCGCGCGCCCCATCAACACCAAATGTGGTAGCTGCGGCACAACATTGACTTCCTTAGCGTGAATCTCATGCTGCGCAGGGCTCCAAGCTCACCGCCTCATTATGAACAACTTACAAATGAAGGGCTTCGATCGGATGCCATGTCGGGCGTGCGCGTCAATGCCAGGAGTGGAATGAAGCATGGTCAAAGCAAGCGAGGCGTCAAAGTCGCGGGCCGAAAAGCCCACGCTTTCCGCTCCGGACGACGATCCTTACCTGTGGTTGGAAGAGATCGAAGGCGCGCGGGCTTTGGAATTTGTCGAGGGGCAAAATCGCACGACGCTGCAGGCGTTTGGCGGCGCGGCATTCGAGCGAGATCGCAACGCGCTGACCTCGATTTACGATCGACCGGATAATATCCCCCATGTCAGCCGGAGCGGCGGCTACCTCTACAATCTCTGGAAGGACGCGAGCAATCCACGCGGCCTCTGGCGACGAACCACTCTGGAAGAATTTCGCAGGCCGAAGCCATCATGGGAAGTTCTGCTCGATATCGATCAGCTCGCCGTCAGCGAAGGCGAAGATTGGCTTCTGAACGCAACTGCCCCACTGGCCGGCAATTACGGGCGGACGATTTTGAGCCTATCGCGCGGCGGCAGCGACGCCGTCACGTTGCGCGAGTTCGATACTGACGCGAAGACGTTTGTCCGTGATGGCTTCCTCTTGCCGGAAGCTAAAAGCCGCGTTGAATGGCTCGATCCCGATACACTGGTGCTATCGAGCTCTCACGGGGAGGGCATGGCCACGACCTCCGGCTATGCGCGCACGGTGAGGCTGTGGCGGCGCGGAACACCGGCGGATCAGGCGCCGGTGATCTTTGAGGCTGAAGCCGACCATATGGGAGTCCAGTGCTATGTCGACCACACTGTCACGCCGCCGCGGATGTGGTTTGTGGATGAAGTGGACTTTTTCAACTTTAACAGTTGGCTTGGCGATGAATCCGGTGCCACGACTAAGATCGGTCTGCCAAGCAATATCTGGATGCTCCTCTATCGCGACTGGCTTGCCATCAAGCCGCGCGAATCCTGGTCTGTGGCGGGGCGGACCTACGCCGCGGATACGCTGCTCGTCATCTCGCTCGCGGCTTTCCTTGGAGGCAACCGTCAGTTCGAGGTTCTCTTCGAACCAGGCCCGCGCCGTGCGTTGCAGGGATTCTTTTGGAGTGCAGGCAAGCTTGTGCTTTCCATTCTCAACGAGCTGCGGCCGTTCTTCGAGATCTGTACGCCATCAGATCAAGGGTGGACCCGCGAGCAACTGCGCGGGCTCCCCGCGATCGGCGTGATCAACGTCTGGCCCCTTGATCGCGATCCATCCGAAGGAAATGGCGACCTGCTCGTCAGTAGCCAGGATCCGCTCACGCCAGCCTCGCTTATGCTGATCGAGAATAACGTCGCCAGTCCGACTGTGCTCAAGCAGGCGCCGAAGATGTTTACCGCGGATGGGCTCGTGGTCACCCAACACGAGGCCATTTCGATTGATGGCGAGCGCATTCCCTATGTGCAGACCGGTCCGGCCCGCGTAACAGGCGATGCGCCCGTCTATATGAGCGGCTACGGCGGCTTTGGGATTTCGCTAAGGCCGTACTACGATTCAGCGCTTGGCAAGCTCTGGCTGGAGCGTGGCGGGACCGCAGTGCAGGCGAATTTACGGGGCGGTGGCGAGTTCGGCACGCGCTGGCACGACGCCGGCCGGCTCGCCGGTAAGAAACTGTCGCACGACGACTTCGCGGCCGTTGCCGCCGATCTCGTGCGTCGCGGAGTAACGAAGCCGAAGCGGATCGCGGCCGAGGGCGGATCCAATGGCGGCATCCTCATCACCAATATGCTGACGCGCTATCCGGATCACTTTGGCGCGCTCTTCTGCACGGTCCCGCTGATCGACATGCGCCGGTACAGCAAGCTTCTGGCAGGAGCAAGCTGGATTGCAGAATTTGGGGACCCTGATAAGCCTAGCGACTGGGAGTGGCTCAAGACCTATTCGGCCTATCACGCCGCCAAGCTGGGCCAAAATTACCCGCCGATCCTGATCGCCACGACCCGGCGGGACGATCGTGTTCATCCTGGACACGCGCGCAAGATGGCCGCAAAGCTCCAGGCGATGGGTTACGAGGCCTATTTCTACGAGCAGGCGGCGGGCGGCCATGGATACGGCCGGGATAACAGAGAGCACGCCGGCTTGGAGGTGCTGGGCTTTCGGTTCCTCAAGAGCAAGATCGGCTGGCTGGATGGCGAGGCTTAGGCGCTCCGGGCCTTGTGATCCCACAACTCCAGCGTGGTTGTTGGACGGCATTTCAGGGATATCAGCCGGAGAAGGGGGCCCACGCAACTACGCAACTTACTGGACGTCGACAGGTCGCGTACGCTCTATGCGAGATTGCGTGCGTGCGAGGCCAGTGTTTTTGGTACGCTAGAATCGGCGGGCGGGTAAAGCTTTGCCATGTCGCGGAAAGACAGAGATGTCGAGACAATTAAGACGCGCGGCTCCTTCTCGGCGGTCCTGCTCTCCGAACGGCTCGATATCGACATTCGCGGTCGCTTCCCATTGGGGGTCAGCAAGTCTTCGTTGGCGCGATCACGTCAATTATTGGGCCATTGAACGCCGCGAGAGCCTTGTCGCCGACCAGGCGGATTTCAGAAGTTGCGGACTTCTTGAAGCATACTAAATTGGCCAGCGTCGTGGCAGTTCCTGGCACGGCCCGGCCGGTCAGGCGCCGGTTTAAGCAATCGAACGCGAGCTCCTTTCCTCAGAGGGAGCCTATCCGATTGCTCTTTCCCTCACCGATGGGCTCGCATTTCGGCATCATCAAACCGGCAATGGTTGTCAGCGGCTTTGCACTTGTAGTCCTGTTGTATGTGAGCATCGCCGATGCGGGCGTGCCGTGGTCCGTGATGGCCATAGCCAAAAGATACGCGTACCAGCCGCACGGTGCGTCAGATGAAGCTGCCGCGCATTTGCGAATCTTGATAGGCGATCCGAATACGCCTGCATTCTTGCTCGGCCGCCGCTACGGAGCATCTCCCGGCTATGGCGCAAGCGCAGGTTGCGGAGCCGACAATTCCTGATCGTACATGCGATCGATCCTGCGCTGCATTAGCGTATAGCAATCGCATGTGATGCTCTCGAGGCCCGCCCGGTCGATTTCGATGAAGCCGCGCCGATCGGAGCGGATGGCGCCCGCTGCGCGAAGCTTGCTCATCGTCAACGTCACTGTTGTTCGCCGCACTCCGAGCAATTGGGATAGCGCCTCTTGCGTGACCGGAAGGAGGTCCTCCGAAACACGGTCGTGCAGCTGCAGTAGCCACCGCGCCATGCGGGCATCCACCGTATGGAGCGCGTTGCAGGCGGCTACGTGCTGGAGCTGTAACAAAAGCGAGCGGGTGTGGACCTGCACGATGTTCCTGATGGCTGCACTTCGCGCATAGGCAACCCGGAATTTCGCGGCGGAAATTAGCGATGCCGTGCCGGCCATGCGAGCAACCGCGGTAACGGACGAAAGTGAAGGCCCGAGTACGGATAGCGAGGCCAAAGCGCCTTCCCGCCCGACCAGCGTGGTTGCGACCGTTTGCCCGTCTGGCATATCGAGCATGAAGGCGATGGCGCCGCTGTGGGGAAAATAAACCTGGTCGAGTTCATCATCCGAGCGCACCAAAACGGCTTCGGGCTCGAAAGAGATCTTCTGAAAGTGTGCGGCGAGCAAGCCGAAATCGGCCGGCGGCAATGCCGCCAGAAGTCGATTCCCAGCGCCAGTCTGGCCCAGGGTTGCCGTCCCTTTTCGTAAACGAGCAGCCAATGAATCTGCTCCCCTTGAAAATGAATTGACCAGCTACTCATAAAATCTGGAATATGGCCGGAGAAAAAATCAGATGATTTAAGCACCCGGAAAAACCTTTAATAAAATAGACGGGACATTACAGTCTCGAGCGCGAACTCGCGTCGCACGTCATGATCAAGACTGTCTCGGCTTCGATCAACATCGTCGCAGCCTTCTAATTCTGCCTTGGAGAAGAGTGATTAGCAACTTCCGTCTCGCGGGTCACAAGCCAAAAAGCCATACTTTTCGCGGCACGGGGTACGGGACTGGTATCGAACGTCTGACATCGGCAGAGGCCCCTCTGGTTCGAAACAGATCGCTTCTTGGGACGCCATGGCGCTTTTCGCGACGGATTTGATAGTCATCTAACAACCGGGTCCCGAAAGTGGATTTGATGAGTCTCTTCACCAGAAGGAGTTTTTTGTTTTTAACTCTTGGATCTCGATTTCGAGATGCAAACGAGCTGCGGTCCCCCGCGAGCTTTTATTTGCGGCACGAACACCAGTCGCGGATCAACCGTCTTCGGTATTTCGATTTCCGATCTGAATTTTCGCTCTCCTCGCTGCCTGGCGAAAGGAGCTACTATCAACGTCCGTCGGCGGCCGATGGGGCCAGATCACGCGCCTCTGGCCGTCCAAAGCGCGCCCTGCGCTTGACAGAGCATGTCACCTTCAAAAGGTCGCCCCCCTTGCATCGGCGACTTGGGGGGCGAGCAACCGGTTGCGCGCGGATGTCGCGGAGTCCGGCCGCGAGAGGGATTGGCGAGTTGTCGAGATTTCGTTACTCCCAAACGACGACTAGCCCTATAGTTAGACCGACACGGACATCAAATCGTTCGTGAACGTAGCACTGCCCCACCTGCTGCAAGTAGATGCGGGGGCTGGACCTGTCTCACTCCGCTCAGAGTGACCGTGGCGTGTTTCCGGGGCGATCTGGCTTGAGCGTGCCGATGTCGATTTCGAGATGGCGTATTCACAGGTAGGAGCAGGCTTAAGAAGCGCATACCGAGTGCTCCTCTCGGTCGGTACTCCATGTGGCCGGATGCTCACGCGGCTGGACTCGATGCCGGCTCGGCGAAAACCCATGCAGAAACGCGCGGACAAGCTGGATTGCCGCGTGAATGCGCCGTCCTTTGCTTTAAAGAAGATCAGGATGGCGGTAAACTGCTGTGTAGCCAATCAATCATTGGCTTGCAAAGCATCGCGTTACATGCAGCTTCGGCTGCGACTGGCGCATCCGAATGCTCTGGGCTGATGTCCATGCATGCCTTGAGAGCGTCGACGCGCATTAGTCTATGGTCCTGACCCGCTGGTCAGGGCACTAGACGCTGCCCTTCATCCAGGTTTTCACTTCTAGCTATGAGGAGGAGGCGAACGTGCCGCGTTTCTAGAACTGCTCTTGCTTTGCGTCGTATCGTCTGGCTTCATGCAAGCTCGTGCCGGAGCGGCTCCCGTGGGGCGGAGGGCTCGCACGTGATTAATGCACCGGTCTATGCGGAGACGCTAGACTGCCTTGGAAAGCTCGTCCAGACGAGGACGCCGGAGGCCGTCGGCCTCGCACGCGCCTCGTGAACACTGGCGGTCTTATTGCGACCACAGTCCCGAGTCCGCTTAAATTCGAAAGCTGATCACACGCTAATGTAGTAGGCCTCGCCCCGATCGGTGCGGGTAACGACTACGCAGGTGGTGCCCCGCAGCGCAGGTCGGCTAATCGCTAGATCCTTCGCTAGAGTTTGTGCCGCACGGAAGGCTTGCAGTTCGTTTTCGAACGACAACCCGATGGGGTCATCGACATTCACGGTTCCTTGAAGATTGAAGTAGAAACGAGCCATTCGATTGCCCGCCTCATTGCGCGCTAGGAGGACGAGGGGTCCTTCTAAAATTGGATTGCAGCGCGGGGCTCCCACATGCGACCGGCCGTTCGCTCGCGGCTAACCATACAGAGCCGACGTGGCGCAGGACTCTCGCTGTGTGCACAATACGCTTCCCAAGGCGAAAAGCATCAAGAAGAGGACCAATTGTCCTTTTGATTGCCATCAACTCTACGTATGTCTCGAGGCCATCGTTCGTGTCCTTAGCGGAAGCCCAAAATGGGGGCAAGCGCCGCCAGGATGAAACAGTTGAATTGGTTCGTACGCCTCGGACGCAAGTGAGGCGCTATGGCTACAGTCATGAAATTGGTGGCGCGTTCTGTACGTTACGTACTGAGTTGGTTCTTTGGGAGCTCTCAACGCCTCAGATACAAGCCAGCCTTCCTTAAAGGTTCGACTTTCGGTCACTAAAGTCTATACACGGCCTGGCGAGAGCTACATCGACGGACACTCGGTCGATCAGAGAAGAACATGACGGCAAGCAGTAGGAATCAGCTAACGGTGACGACGGACGAAATGCGCGAGTTGGAGCACTGTAGACAAGAGATCGCCCAGCTCAAACAGCTGGTTGTGCGGCTTTCTGAAATTGTCTTACGCAATCTTGCGAAGAGCGCCAACGGGCAAAGATGAGAGCGCCTGCGAGGCCGCAAGCGACCAGCGAAAGTGAGTCCCGGATAACGCTCTCTCAGCATCAGATCGCCCGCGAACACCTCGAGCCAGATCCTTGAGTGTCCCGAGTGCGTCTTGGGCTCGCGTGACGCGGTTAACATCTGCCACAGGCCCTATCGCCTTCTAAGTTCAGCGGTCTCATCGAAAAGAAGGGCCAAGAAGCTGCTCGGGTGAAAGTGCATTTATCGGTGAGCCAGGAAGAAGGCCGGACCGCCGGACCCAAGGAGTGGCGGAAAGATGATTGCGGCAGCTGTTTGGGAGTACGCATGACACAGAACCGACGCAGCGCCTTTGCCAAGCGCGCGCCCATCGCGTGGTGAAGAGGGGCGGGCACGACAAGGCGGCTCGAAGGCGCCGAAGCCTTCAGCGCTGTTGAAAGCGATCGGCCATTCCGCACCGAACGTGCGGAAGTAGAGAGCTCGACTGGTCCCCTGAGGGCCTGAACACGCTCACGGAAAAGAAGCATCCACGACAGCCGAGCGCATCGGTGTTGCTCAACATGCAAGAGTTTGCAGCGGTCAACTACCGGGGTTGGTAATTGGTCTGGATGAGCGACGCACGGCAAAATGCTGCAGACCACCGAGCGGATGATCGATGATCGTCAGGCGGATCAAAGGCCACGAGAAAGTCTATGTGTACATCAACTCCAGTTATGTCCGCCAGCGGCACGGAAGCATGCGCTAAATCCTCGGCCGCAGAAATGCTCGCGCTCCCAGCGGAGCGGTGTCTTTCCCTAATGTGCGGTCTGATAACTCAGGTGAAAAATGGAGATGGGACCAGCCGTCCAGTGTCGGCGACTGTTTGATGGAGAAAATCACATAGGCGGGGCACAACCGTCGGAGCACACTATATGAGAAGACTCTATGAGAAGGATCTGATCCTCCGGACTCGCCAGAGGAGGGGACTCCAGCACAGGAAGACGCAGGCCCTGGTCCTGAGCTTCGATGCTTATCGCCCGGCACCTGCGGACGATCGCGGATCCAACATCCGGTGCGTGGAGGCCAGCCTTGCCAATTCCGCTCACGACGGATCGCACGAGCGGATTTGATGCCAAGAATGCGGGGCCTATGACGCGGTCATAGGGCAGTGCCTACGTTCCAAGCGAGTCCGGCTGTGGTACCAGCATGAACAACATCCACACAATGTTCGTGCAGGGCACCATGCCAGCCCGATCGCCGTGGATGAGCTTCGGGACATGCTCATGGCGGCAGGGGGTAGCAGGCGTGCCCATGGCCGAGCACCGTCACCGAATTAGCCGTTTCATTCCTGGTACCGAAATATGGAGAGTTGCATGACTGCGACGCTAAGCGTATCCGTGCGGCGCCAAACGAGCGACGTAGATGCGATGCTGACCGAACTTCGATCATGCGAACGCCCGCATGATGTGGAAGTGAGCGGGATGCCCTTACACGTCCTGCCTGGCGTCTTGTCACCGCGGCTAAGTCATGGTTCCGACGCCTTAATCTCGAAGTGGCACATCGAACCTGGGGCAACAGTCCTGGATCTTGGGTGCGGATCAGGTGTGCTAGGGTTTGCAGCACTCCGTGCCGGGGCTGCACGCCTAGTGGCGCTCGACATAAATCCGCAAGCCGTCCTCGCGACGAAGATAAATATCGAGCGACTAGGTTACTCGGACAAGGCGCAGGTGCGTTATAGCGACGTCTATTCCGCGCTGCAATCGGGAGAACAATTTGACGTCATTCTCTTTGCAGCCCCCTACTGGAATCGCAAAGCGAAGGATGACCTCGAGCGCTCTTGCTTTGATGAAGGTCATAAAGTGCTTGCCTCAGCGCTCGAAGGCGCGCGTCTCTGGTTAAATGCCGATGGCGTAATGTATGTGGTATTCTCAGATCAGGGAGATGTCGGGCGCGTCATGAACTTGATTGATGAAAGTGGGCTCCGTGTTCGAGACATGCATATATTTCGGCCATCGATCCTGGGCGGGCACGTTCGCATTGTCTGGAAGCTTACGGTTCGATAAGAGTCCACGCCCAAGCTACTCGCTGGCAGGCGCTGGGTCGCGGCAAGCTAGTGGGACGAGGTAGCCTGCGGAACGCGATAATGCGAACGAGGATGAGGGGGACTCAGCTACGTGACCCAATCGCGCGCGCACCTGACAGCTCATTCGATTTCCGTTCCCGGAATCCCTCTCACGCTCGGAAAATTCTCTGCAAGCCGCAAGAAGTTCATAAATATCACATGCCCTTGTTGGGTGAGTATTGATTCTGGGTGGAATTGCACCCCATAAGTTGGTTGATCGCGATGCGCGAGGGCCATGATCTCGCCTTCCTCCGACCGGGCTGTCACCATCAGGGGCGCGCACGTCTCGTCGAGCTCGACAATTAGAGAATGATAGCGCCCCACGCGAAGTGGGGACGGCAGATCCTTGAACAGTCGCCGGCCCTCATGGGTTACGTACGAGGGGCGACCGTGCATAGGGCGACGTGCCCGCGCCACGCGTCCGCCGAAAACAGTCCCAATACATTGGTGTCCAAGGCAGATTCCCAGAATTGGAACACGACCTGAAAGCTCGCGGACCACCGCGGTAGATATTCCAGCTTCCTTTGGAGTGCACGGGCCAGGAGAAATCACTATTGCACGCGGTCGAAGGTCAACGAGATCGGTGACGCAAGCCGCGTCATTCCGGATAACCTCCGTCGCTTCATTAAGGTTGCGGAAGTAACGGGCAATGTTGAAGACGAAAGAGTCATAGTTATCGATGATTACGATCAAAATGCACCACATCTTCTAGGCTGCGAAATGCATCAAAGATTCGCTGAGCTTTGGCGAGCGTCTCCTCATATTCGGCCTCTGGATCCGACATCGCCGTTATTCCGCCACCTGCATGAAACACCGCCACGCCGTCATTGATCGTGACAGTGCGGATCGCAATGTTCGTGTCCATGTGCCCATTGAAGCCGATAAACCCGATTGACCCGCAATAGACTTCTCGTGTCACCTGCTCGATTTTCGCGATAATTTCCATCGATCTTACTTTCGGCGCCCCAGTGATGGAACCACCCGGAAAGCAAGCGCGAACTAGGCTAACGGCGTCCTCGTCCCCGGCAAGCTCGCCCCGGACGATCGACACGAGATGGTGCACCGAGGCGTAGGATTCGAGTTCGCACAGTCTTGCAACCTCGACCGAATGCGGGGTGCAAACACGAGATAGATCGTTGCGCAGGAGGTCGACAATCATCGTGTTCTCCGCACGATCCTTTTCGGACGCTTGGAGGATCTCAGCGCGACGCTGGTCTTCCCTGGAGTCCGCAGAGCGCGCTATCGTGCCTTTGATGGGACGGGTTTCGACCTGTCGTCCCTCAAGTTTTAGGAATCGCTCCGGCGAGCTCGATGCAACGGTCAGTTTGCCATAGCGCAAAAGGGCCGCAAAGGGCGCCGGGTTCAAGGACCTCAGCCGCTCGTAGAAGGTAAGCGGATCGAAGAGGGGCGACACCTTGGCGCTGAAGCGCTGCGCAATGTTAGCTTGGAATACGTCGCCGGCCAAAATCAAGTCGATCACGCGCCGTACGGCCGCAATGTACCCTTCGCGGCTGAAGTTCGAACGCCATTCGCCTACTGTGCCAGGGAGCGCGACCCGCGGCGACATGGGGCTGGCAAGTAGTGTTACAAAGTCATTCGCTCGGCGGCGTGCACGCTCGCTTCTCAGTGAAGGATCTTGCTCTGGCCATCCGGTCGAGACGATCCAGGATCTCTCGTCACGGTGGTCGAAGCTCACGACCACGTCATAGAAATGAAGGATGGCTTGGGGCAAAGCCTGACGCGGAATTGGCAGCGCGGGAAGTCGCTCCAGTGTCCTATTCAGATCGTAAGCATGGAAACCTGCCGCACCTCCCTGGAAGGGCGGGAGATCGGGGTGATGCTCTTGCGGGTAGTTGGCGAGCAGGGTGCGAAGAACTCCCCATGGATCGCCCTCAAGAGCCTCTCCGTTCCAACTCGCTTGTCCGTTCGCGACCGTATATGTGCCGAACGGATCACAGGTCAGATATGAATAGCGCCCAAGGAGCTCGTTCCTTGCTGCGCTGTCGATAAATGTCAGATGAGATCGATGCGCCAGACGTCGCATCGCTGTGACAGGCTCAATCCACTGCAGTTCGCGCACGTACATCGGATTGTCTGTCACTGACTGAGGTGGTGAGAGATGCGATCCGTTTCTGCTCTAACCCGAGGAGAGGGCGGCTCCTCTGGAACCCGCCAGGCCCTGGTACTCTTGGCCACCTCAAACCTCCGGGAGTGGACACGCCGCGCCCGGCACCTTGGCTATGGCCACCCTCTAAGCCGAATGTGCATCTGTAGATACATTGTAGTCGGCCGCGAATCGCAGCTCCCTTAGCGGTCGTACCCGCCTGATCGCTTCCTGGTATAGATCGTGCGCCTTATAAGCTGCGAGCTCCGCCTCACTGTCGAACTCACCATAGACCACAACGTCAATATCGTTGCCGAGCTGGTCGGTTTTGCGATTGCGAGCGACCTCGAGCCGATCTGCATGTGGGATGGCAGTAAGGATCGACAAGCCTTCTATGATTTGCTCGATATGGGCCTTATTCTTGGCGCTGAACAAGACGATGTGACGAATCATGGATGGCCCTTAAGGAGTAGTGTCGCAAGGAGCCGTATAACTATCTTGGGATCGGGCCGACTGCAACGGCTGCAGCCGATTGCGGTGTCGCACGCTTCACAGCCGCCGGTTTGAGCCTTCGCGATCGTCTGTTCTGCGATGAGAGCCGCTGGAGTTTATCCCGGT
Organism: Bradyrhizobium sp. STM 3562; assembly: GCF_045571435.1. Classification (NCBI taxonomy): domain Bacteria; kingdom Pseudomonadati; phylum Pseudomonadota; class Alphaproteobacteria; order Hyphomicrobiales; family Nitrobacteraceae; genus Bradyrhizobium; species Bradyrhizobium sp. STM 3562. The sequence goes on along the minus strand of NZ_CP120694.1, from coordinate 6,106,239 downwards.
CAGCCGCGGGAAGCGCAAGGCGCTCAATCATTTGAACGCGCGAGCAGGATGTAGGTAACGTTGCGCGTCTTGCGGCTTTGCAGTTTAGGCGGTGATCCTGATTGGATCGCGGTTTGCGAGCGGCAGTTTCGCACAATCGCGAATACGAGTCGTGAATTGCGCGCGTGATGCATCGAGGCTCGCAAGCGGGCGCGGTATCGCGCAATGAGCTACCAGCGCGTGGTAAAATGCGCCATTGGTCATTTCAAAATCCGAGAATCGTCGCCGCACCATCTCCTTCCATCCGCGTGAGTTCAATACGCACCAACTGGCTGGAGGTAAGCTTGGGAGCAGCGTTGGGAGGACGGCCACTTCGAGCACGGCGCACATCTTTGCGATCTCATTCACTGAATTGGTATCAAGCGGCGCAACCCCGCACACCGCGACGGGACTGGTCAGGACAAGAAGTTGGGCCTGAAGTTGCCAAAAATGCCGCGCACTGAAAGTGCGTTGTATGGACTTCAAGCGCGAGATGCTCCTGCAGCAACGGGACGTCCGGCTGCAGCGCGCCGCTGACGGCGCTCAAGTCATCAACTCTGCAGTGCCGCCCGAAGTCGTCGTGCTCTCGTGGGCATCATAGATTATCTATTATAAAACGTGATGCATCTTCCTCTAGCCTTGGCTAGCATCACCCAGAGTCGTGATCGTAGATAATATTCGTGGTTATCTATGGTGACGCTGGAGGGGAACGCAAGTCGAATGACTGTTGCTGGGGACGTGGGCAGCGAACGCGGCTATAGCGCGCGGGGTCGCAGTGATTGGGGGCACGCCCAGGCGGAAGCGCTCTATGCACCGCGATACGCCGAGTGGATCGTTCGGGCGCAGAGCGTCCATCGCGAGAACTTCGATCCGAACCAACTGGAAGCAGCCAGCCTCGTTAGCATCATGGCCGACGACTCTTCGCAAAGCTGCAGCTACTGCTCACAAATCGCACATTACGCGACGGCATTGAAAGCCGCCCGGGTGATGGACTGTGCGGATCTGGTCGCCACAACGCGGCGCCAATCACGCCGGTGCGACGCGCTTCTGCATGGCCGCGGCTGGCGCCGTCCAAAAGACCGAGATCTCGATTCTATCTGTGAGATGGTCAGCGCGGTTAAAAGCCTTCGAATGGGAAGCTGCATTACGCCCGGCATGTTGAACTTGATGCGCTCTGCAAGGCTCGCCGAGGCCGGGCTCGGCTTCTACAGTCACAACCTTTAGGTACCTCGCCGGAGTGCTAGGGCAGAATCATCAGACTGCTGGAGCTGCAGGACCGCATGCATCGACCCACTTGCACTTGTACGCGATGCCGACATCAAGGTGTGCAGCGCCGGCATTACCGGAATGGACGAGGGCGTAGAGGGCCGCCTCGGCATGCTCGTGCTGCTCGCCAATCTTGCTCAGTATCCAGACAGCGTGCCGATCAATTTGTGGAACGAGGTCAAGAGCGTGCCGGCCCATGACACCGCGGAGCGTCCGAATCCGAACGCGTTTGCGCGTCGGATGGCGATGGCTCGGACCATGGTTCCCAGGAGCGCGATACGCTTGTCCACGGGACGGCACTGCACGAGCGATGAGCTACGGAGTTTGTGCTTTTTGGCCGGCGAAATCAATCTTCCTCGGCGATGCGCTCTTGACCACCAACAACCCGAAAGCGGATCGGGAGGCGAAATTGCTGGACCGGCTCGATATCGCGTCCATCCTTTCTCTTAACTAAACAGATAGCCAGCTCGCTGTGCGCATATTCCAGTGTAGGTGATCCATGCGAATTACGTTGATGAAAGGCAAAATCCATCGCGCCTCAGTGACGGAGGCGGATCTGCATTATGAGGGCTCGATATCGATTGATCGTGCGCTTATAGACGCGGCAGGGTTTTTAATCAATGAACGCGTCGAAATCTACAACATCGACAACGGAGCGCGCTTTGCCACCTATGTCATCGAGGCCCGGAAAGATTCGGGTATCATTGGCCTGAACGGCGCGGCTGCCCGCCTTGCGATAGTTGGAGACAAGATCATCATCGTTGCATATGCCTCATTTGATGAGGCGGAAGCAAAGGACTTCAGACCACGCGTAGTGCTGGTCGACCGAGAAAATCGCGTCCTACCAGCCTGAAGACTATGGGCGGCTTTGGAGCTTTCGCTCCTATCGGTCATCAGAATTTGTCCGATTTGATTACGAGTCCGAGACTGAAGAAATGAGCTCATTCATTCATGCGGCCAAACTTGCTCCTTATGTCGCGGACCTCGATGCGTTGAAGAGAGATGATCGGCTGCGCGGCCTCAAGCCGCGCGCCGGTGTCGATTTCTCGTCGAACGATTATCTCGCGCTCGCCAGTGCGCCGAGGATGAAAAAGGCGATCAGCGTCGCGCTCGAGGCGGGCACGCCGATCGGGGCCGGCGGCTCGCGCCTTCTGCGCGGCAATTGCGAGGAGCATGAAGCGCTCGAAGCGGAAGCTGCGAAGTTCTTTGGGGTGGAAACCGCGCTCTTCTTTGGGGGCGGTTACGTCGCAAATTTTGCTGTCCTGACCACCCTGCCGCAGCGGGGTGATTTGCTTGTTCTGGATTCCCTCGTGCACGCGAGCATTCATGAAGGCGCACGAACCGGCCGGGCCGACTTTCGGATAAGCGCGCACAATGATCCCCAATCGGTCGAATACACAATTCGCGACTGGCGAGCCAGAGGCGGAACCGGGCGGGTCTGGATCGTGGTCGAGAGTCTCTACAGCATGGATGGCGATTTCTCTCCGCTGAAAGAGCTTGTTGCGATGGCCGATCGTTACGATGCATTCCTGATCGTAGACGAGGCCCATGCCACTGGCGTCTATGGCGCGCAGGGACGAGGGCTCACCGCGCGCTATGAAGGGCGCGAAAATCTCTTGGTCGTTCATACCTGCGGTAAAGCGCTGGGTGCTGCAGGTGCGCTTGTCACGGCCTGCGGCGTGTTGCGCGATTTTATGGTCAATCGCTGTCGCCCATTTATTTTCGCGACGGCCCCGTCGCCCTTGATGGCCGTTGCCGTTCGCGAGGCACTCTTGGTGTTGCGGGACGAGCCCGAGCGGCAGCAGCGTCTGACGAGTTTGGTCGCATTCACACATCGGGAGATTGCACTGCGCGGCCGCTCGAGTCCTTCGAACTCACAAATCATTCCTTATATCGTCGGCGATAATGCGCGTGCGATGCGGCTCGCATCGAGACTGCAGGCGCGCGGCTTTGACATCCGTGGGATACGGCCACCAACCGTTCCGGCGGGAACGGCGCGGTTGCGAATTTCCGTAACCCTGAACGTCACCGAAGACGATGTATCCGATATGCTTGATGCCTTGGTCGAAGAGACCTGGGGTGCTTCGCAATGAGCCGGCGCATCGGGGTGACTGGCACCAGATACTGGGATTGAGAAGATACCCTTTTCCGGAGGTCTCGCCAATCTACTGAGCCACTCAGCGCAGCTCGCCGCTTCGCAGCCGTGCCTCGGACTGGCACCATCACCACAACGTTGAGTGAGCTTCAAGGACGCACCCGATGCTATAGCGGCATTAACATCCTCGCGACATCGTCTGTGTGACAGCGGCTGAGCTAGGGCTGGAGGCGTCTGGTCATAAAAATAGCAGGGATCTCTACCATGGGTTCAGTGCGCCGCGCAAACTTTGTACGGAACGGACCAATCGTCCACGCTCTGCAATTGTCTTCTATTGGGTGGCGCGTGTGGGTGTAGCTGGGATCGGCGTTAATAACGTCTCAGCACATGATCACAAAAGAAGAACACCCATTCGGATGTCGCCTCCGAGCCCTTTGCGCCAGCTCGACTTAAAAACAGTTGACTCTGTCGCGTGTAGCACGAGGAATGGGGTCTTTACCGTCTCAGGTTGGACCCATGGGTGATCAGCGTTACACGTACTTCGTTTTCGCTTGCATCTGTTCTGCTCGTAACTGTCTTGGCTGTGGTTACAACAATTGAGCACATCTCAACCCCGGGGGGCTCCCCCGAGCATAAGCCGGCACTGAGCGATGGGAGCCGAAACGTGACGCTGACGGGCGGAAGGCGGATTGGTTATGACCACGAATGGATGGTCTATAGATTCACCATGTTGGATATTGACACGATAGTTGTTTGTGCATTCAGCAATGCCGCATTGCTCGATTTGCGACGACTGGACGAACTGCTTCCCGGGGCATCGACCTACACGATGCATGCACAGGATCCGTGGCTGGCCGCATCGGTCGATCGGCACGAGGCTCGATCATGTGCAGCGCGGCCACCCGTTCGGCATGCCCGCCGGCCTGCGTCAGGCAGGCGTCGACCAGCAGGCCGTGGCGGTTCTCCATCAGCCCGTGCCCGATGAAGCACAGCTTCGTCTCCTTGCCTTTGCCCTTGCGGTAGAGCCTGGCGTCCGGATCGGTGGTTGAAGCATGGGTGTCATTCGAGCGTTTCTGGCCATGGAAGTCCGCTTCGGCATTGCGCCCGCCGCCTGGCGCTGGCGGCTCGCCGGAGCTGTCCTTCGGCTTAACGCTCTTCATCGAGGCCCAGGCCTCGATCAGCGTACCGTCGACCGAGAAGTGATCGCTCGACAGAAGCCTCTTCACCTTGGGCTGCGCCAGCACCGCCGCCAGGAACTTGGCCGCGATGTCGCCTTCCAGCAGCCGGTCGCGGTTCTTCGAGAACACCGAATGGTCCCAGGCTGCGTCGTCAACGCCGATTCCGACGAACCAGCGGAACAGCAGGTCGTATTCCAGTCGCTCCATCAGAAGCCGCTCCGAGCGGATCGAATAAAACGCCTGCAACAGCATCGCCCGCAGCAGCTTCTCCGGCGGGATCGACGGCCGCCCAATTGGCGAATAGAGCGCGGCAAACTCTCGCTCCAGCGCCGACAGGCCTTCGTTCACAATCGTCCGGATCGCTCGCAGCGGATGATTACGCCGCACCCGCGCCTCCAGGTCGACGTAGCTGAACAGTTCGCCCGTTCGATTGTCGCCGCCGCGCACGCACCATCTCCGAATCTCATCGGAGCCAATGAATCACGGTCGCCGGTCGGCGGCGAGCGCCTTTTTCAACAGCCTGTTAGTCTTACTGCGTCATAAATTTCGGTAGCTACTTTGACTTGAGACTGCCCTGATACAACAAGGGCATCGAGATAGTGTGGACGCCAGAGCGGCGCTCAATCTTCGCCGAACGGTCGCGATCGAATTTGGAACGTGCCGTTCAGGCCGCAATGGCGGCCCCCCTCGGGCGATAAGTTTCGGGAATTGTAATTTCTTTGAAAAGCCCGGTGGAAGCTGTTGCTGAGGGGGAAATCGTCTCCCGCTCGGAGACCAGGAATCCGTAGGCCGCGATGCACAGCGTTGCGTGATGGTGGAAGCCGCGCCAGCCTCGCCCCTCGAAGTGGCCAAGGCCGATCTCCTGTTTGAGTTCGTGGTAGTCGCGCTCAATGCGCCAGCGCAGTTTGGCGGTGTCGACCAGCTGACGGAATCCAATGTTGGCCGGAAGCGTCGAGAACCAATATTTGCTGGGTGCTTCCTCGCCCTCTGGCCACTCGATCAGCAGCCATTCCTCCGGCCGGCTTTCGGCGAGCCAGTAATCTCGATGGGCCGGACGGATGCGGACACGGGCAAAGCGGGAGGATAAGCGTTCCGCCGCCCCCTCACGCCACGTGATCTTGCGCCAAGCATCCATTGGCAGGCCAAGCGCAAGCTTCTTAACTGAGATCGGTTGATACTTGCCATCACGTCGCAGCAACTTCGGAGGTCGCCCGCTCCCAGACCACTTCTTCGGCGCCCGCGGCCCAGTGCCAGGGCGCCATACGGACGTTTGCGGCTGGATGCCGGCCACATAGTTCAAGCCGAGATCTGTGATGCTCGTACGCAGATCGGTATCAGTGCCATAGCCGGCGTCCATCAGCACGACGCCACGCGGCAAGCCCGCCGCACAGGCCCAGCGCAATTGCTCAAGCGCGATGGCCGGCTTGGTTTTGAAGGTGATCTCCTTGGGCACACCGGCTTTGCGCCGACGCGGACGGTCGGTCGCCCACTCCTTTGGTAGATAAAGGCGATACGCCACAGGCAGGCTCGCGTGATGGTTCGCAATCGAAAGGGTCACCGCGACCTGACAATTGTCTTGCTTACCCAGTTGGCCGCAATATTGCCGTGCAACCCCGACCGAATGCCGCCCCTTCTTAGGAAAGCCGGTATCGTCGATGATCCAGGCTTCGATCTGTCCGTGGCGTGCGATGCTCGGCAGCACTAATTCACGGACCTTGGTCAACACCTGCTGGTCCGACCAGTCGCCTTGACCGACAAAATGCAACAACGACTGGTGTTGCGCTCCTGTCCGCTCAGGAGCCGTGATCGCCGCCATCGGCTCGACACTCTTGCGATCGCAAGGCATCATCAGACCGGTGCAGTAATCGCGAAGCGGTTTAGCTCGACCCGCGTGCCCGATGACGCTCGTAAGACCCTCAACATACGCCGAAAACCGCGACGCGACGTCCCCCGATTTTGCCTGGCCCATTTCAGCCTCTCCGTGTGCCGAAAAGATGAGCCTTCTCAATTATATGATTCTTCTCGGCAAAGGCCGCGACACTCTGACTCAGTGAGATTAGGGCCAAAGTCTCGCCGATCACTATCGTTCCGTGCCGGTCATAATGTGTTCATCGCTCTCGCAAAGAGAAATGATGGTCAAGAGTTTCAGCGACCAGCAGAGTCCGCGACGAGTGAGTACGATTCACCCCTTCATGCGCTCGGAAATCGGATGCACGCGCACTGCTCCATCCGCCGACACAGCCGTCCGGCACCTCAAACGAGTTCTGATCTGGGCGACTGAGTTTCGTGGAAGGCAGCTGCTGTGAGCGGCATCCATCTGGGCCTCATCAACACTCTTGTTGCATAAATAACCACTCATCGGGCGGTCAATTCGACTCCGGGTGATGGCATCCTCAACGAGGAATCAATGCCGCGGTAGGATGGATTGCCCGAGGAGTCGGGCAAAAGTCTCTTTGCACCCGTAAAAGAAGAGATAGCGCTGCGCATTTTATAGGAATGCACGACAAGACGCTAAAGCGTGCACGCGAGCGGCGCAGCTGGGCTCGAAGCAAGCGCGCGAGGTCGTAACTGTCTGAAAGCAAACCGCCTCGCGTTTTAGATCTGCCACGCGCATGTTGATAATGCGACACCGCGCACGGGAAGGCAGCAATTTGCTGGCTAGATGGGGTGGCCCAATTCCTGCACTGACTAGCAGAGAGACCGGTCACCGCTAGACGGAGAACTGCATGCGCTCTGAACTGGTACCGTTGATCAGAAGATGCCTCGTGATGATGGACGTTAGCCGTTCTAACCCGATCTACCTCGAACGAGCCGAGCTTATCCAGCTGTTTGGCGATAAGGGAATTTTTGATTCTATGCAGCTCGTCAATTTCCTGCTTCTCCTTGAGGAAGAAGTGGAAGAGAAGATGGGCCGCACGATTAGCCTGACGTCGGAACGAGCCGTCTCGCGACAAGTTAGCCCATTTCGGAGCATCGCAAACCTCATCGACTTCATTGTGGAAGAGCTCGATGAGACGTGCGAGCGCGCTGCGTAGCCTTCTCGCAGTCAGCCACCTGATGCGTATCCTCATTACGGGAGTTAGTCGCGGTATTGGTCGCAAGCTCGCACAGCATGCGATCGACTCGGGGCACGAGGTGCTCGGCTGTTCGCGGACAGTGCCGGAAGGGCGACCTTTCGGTGGGCGCCACTTTAAAGTTGACCTGGCCGATACGGTTGGTTTGTCGGGCATGTTTAGGCAGATCCGAAAGGAATATGGGTCGATCGATGCCCTGATAAATAATGCGGCTGTGGCGCGGATGGCGCCGTTCCTATTGCTTCGGGATGAAGAGATCCGCCGCATGTTTGAGCTGAACGTCTTCTCAGCGTTCAATTGTATCCGAGAGGCCGTCAAACTGTTTCGGCGGTCCTGTTATCCATATCCCTCGATTGTCAACTTGACCACTGTCGCCACGATCTATTCCCTGGAAGGTCAGATGGCCTATGCGGCGAGCAAGGCGGCGCTCGAGCAGGCCACGAGGACGCTGGCGCATGAACTGGCACCGCTCAATATCCGTGTGAACGCGCTCGGACTACCTCCCGTCCGCACTGCGCTGACTCGCTCGGTGCCTGCCGAAAAGATCGAGGCTCTCGTCGCGCGTCAAGCGATACCTCGGGTATGCGAGTTTTCCGACTTGGTCGGTCCGATCGATTTTCTTCTCTCCGAGGGCGCGAGAATGGTTACTGGCGAAACCATGTTTTTGGGTGGGGTAAAGTGATGCCAGTCAATTGGTTGAGCGAAATCATCGCGCGCGGCAAGGAGGTTGCCCTGGTTGAGGGCGCCGATCGCGTGATGTTCGCGTGGTTGGCCAACGAAATAGAATTGCAGACTGAGAGTTTGAGGCAACATAAGGTCTCCGCGGGAGACCCGGTGATCCTGAACTCGGACTTTTCGGTTGCGGGAATAGTCACACTGCTCGCGCTTTCCTGCCTCAAGGCGATTGCGATTCCAATCGTCAATTTGAGGAAAGAGCTGATACCTGTCCTGAAGTCGGAATGCGGTGCGAGATTTCTCATCACGCCGTCCCAAGACGGGCGAATCGAGTCTCTTGGCGCGAGTGGAGATCATGAGCTCTACGGTACTCTGCGCCAGAGGAACGCATCAGGTCTGGTGCTGCTGTCGAGCGGAAGCACCGGAAAGCCCAAGGCAATCCTGCATGATTTTGATCGGCTCCTTCAGACCCGGAAAAAGGCAGGCGCCCACAACCATGTAACCGTTCTGCTGTTTCTGCTATTTGATCATATTGGCGGGCTCAACACACTGATAAAGACTTTGCTTTCCGGGGGCACCGCAGTCATCCCGGGCGCGCGCCACCCAGACGCGATCTGCGCTACCATAGAGGCTCAGCGCGTCAATGTATTGCCGACAAGTCCGACATTTTTGAACCTCGTCCTGCTCAGCGGCGCGTACACGCGGCATGATCTGTCTAGCCTGAGGCTCGTCACCTACGGAACAGAGCCTATGCCTGAGGAATTGCTTGGGCGGCTCCGAGCGACATTTCCGAAGATTCGCTTTGTTCAGACGTTCGGTACGTCTGAAACCGGCATTGCCAGGACCAGGGGCTCTCGCTCGGCAAGTACGCTGTTCAAGATAGACAGCGACTCGCAGGAATTTCGAATTTGCAACGGTGAACTGCAGCTCAGGAGCAGCAATCAATTTATTGGCTATCTCAACTCCTCCGAAGCCTCCGTGACAGAGGACGGATGGTTTCGCACCGGTGACGCAGCCGAATTGACCGATGACGGTTACATACGACTGCGTGGTCGTCTGAAGGAGGTGATCAATGCGGGGGGCGAGAAAGTCATCCCGCTCGAGCTCGAGACCATCCTGCTGGGCCATCCGGAGGTCGCGGACTGCGTGGTCTATGGCATGCCAAATGCAATCACGGGTCAGGCTGTGTGGGTGGATGTCTTGCCAAAGGGGCCGATGAACAAGTCCGAACTTCAAAGGTCGATCCACCAGTTCTTGGTTGAACGAGTGCCGCGCTTTAAGATTCCAAGTCGCGTAACCTTGGTTGATCACATCCAAATGTCGGATCGCTTTAAGAAAAAGCGGGTCCGGCTATGACCGACATCTTCATCATCGGAGCCGAAAAATTCGCACTCGAAGTCGCCAGCTATGTCGAGCGCGCACGCTCTCCTGATCGAAAACGGTTCCAAGTGGCTGGATTCCTGTCCCTTGAAGGGGAGCTTGTTGCAACGCCGGGCGCTCGCACGGTCTCCTTTAAGCGTTCCTGGTTCCACGATCGTGCTGCTGCGTTCGTGTTTGCGGTTTCGGATCCGGCGCGTCGTGCCGTCATGCGGAGCTGGATAGGCTCGGAGCTGCGCGATCGCTTTCCTCCGCTCGTGCATGAGACGGCCAATGTTGCGTGCTCGGCGAGAATAGCTGCTGGCGCGCTCGTCGGACCATTCTGCCACGTCGGGGTGAACACCGTGATCGGCGCCTTCACGATTCTAAATTATCAGTGCGGTGTGGGTCACCATAGCCGAATTGGAGAGAGGGTATTCCTGGCACCCGGTTTCCAGTGCGGCAACTCCGCGGTCATAGGCGACGGATGTTTTTTCGGTCTCTCCTGCGTTGTCGGCCCTAGCGTCGCGGTCGGACACGAAGCTCATGTTCTCGCGGGCACGTGCCTCACGGAGAACCTCGCTAGCGGCATGCTCGCATTCTCTTCCTCTCGCATGAAATCAATTCAAAGGACGGATATTTATGTCCAGCAGTAAGGTGCTTGTCGTCGGCGGCGGCCCAGCCGGGTCGATTGCCGCCCTGGCTCTCATCAAGCTGGGGCATTCTGTCAGCGTCTATGAGCGTTTTCACCATCCACGCTATCGCATTGGCGAGTCGCTGCTGCCTGGAACCATGTCGATTCTCGCCCGACTGGGGCTTAAACCGCAGATCGACGCCGCTGGTTTCGTCCGCAAGCCCTCGGCGACCTTCCTATGGGGTGTTGATCAGGCGCCGTGGACGTTCTCCTTCTCGGTTCCTCAGGTCAGCGGCTGGATCTACGACCATGCCCTTCAGGTAAAACGCGACGAATTCGACGCCATGCTGCTGGAGGAGGTGAAGCGGCGCGGCGGAGAAGTGAAGCAGGATTGCTCGGTGACCGACATCCGGGCCGATCATCCGGATCACGTCGAAATCGACATTGACGATGCTGACGGGCTGCGCTCGGTTTCGGGCGACTATCTCGTGGATGCGTCAGGCTCCGATAGCATCCTGGTGAACAAGCTGGGCTGCCGGAATTATGATGAATTCTATCGAAGTCTCGCCGTGTGGTCGTACTTCCGCTGTCCCGATCCCTTCAGAGGAGATTTGCGCGGCACGACCTATTCGATCACCTTCGAGCATGGTTGGTGCTGGATGATACCGCTCAAGGGCGATGTCTACAGCGTTGGGGTCATTGTTGATCAGTCAAAAGCCGAAGAGATCCGCAATGAGGGCCTTGATAATTTCTATCAGCGAACGCTGTCCGCCTGTCGCGGGGCAAAGGCACTGCTCGGTACTGCCAAAAGGGTCGACGAGGTCCGAGTGGTGCGCGATTGGTCGTATGATACGTCGATCCATTCGCGCGGGCGGTTCTTCCTCGTCGGTGACTCCGCATGTTTCACAGACCCGCTATTTTCCCAAGGCGTGCATTTGGCCGCGCAGTCGGCAGTTTCAGCGGCGGCGGGCATCGATCGGATCTCCCGGTACCCGAACGAGGCGGACGACGTTCATCGCTGGTATGGCAAGAGCTACAGCTTGACGTTCGAACAATACCACGAGTTTCTTGCATCATTTTACAATTTCGCTTCTTTCACCGAGCCGGAATCGGAATTCTGGAACAAGCGCCGTATCGCGGAGCCTGACGACCAGCGTTTCGAGCGGCGCAACTGGTTTGAAAATCTCGTCAAAGACTCTCAGAAAGCGGATTGGAAAATCGAGGATTTCCGTGACCGGGCCTCGACAATGATCGCGATCGGTCGCCACAGCAGGCAGGATCTATCCAGCGACTTTTCTGACGCAGAATTGGTGCCTCGGCGAATTGAGTGGGTGAGCCAGCTCACCAAGAAACTCAATTCGGTGACCAAGCTAGTCTGGATCGGCCACGATGTCCGACTTGAAACGTACTACAAGGTCGATCCTGAGGACTTCACCCTCAAGCCCCGGCTTATTCTTGCGAACGAAGCCGGGAAAGTAATGACGAAATATGCCGTAGAACCAGCTGTCGGAGCGATCTTTAGAAAACTTGCATCGGAGGAGATCGGCTACAGGACCCTGATCAAGCTGTTGAGTGATGCGGGATGCGCCGAAAACAGCTCGCAGATCGTGGTCCGGCTTTTTGAAGCGGGTCTTTTGACCGGATACGATTCAAGCGGTCTCCAAGTTCACATCCAAGACCGTCTCCGCTTCGACGGCGTCGGCGTCGACTATGAGGTTTAATCCGGGTCTTTAGTGGATACCTCGCCTGAGCCTCGCGCAACAATTTGAGGATGTCATGTCGACCAATGCAGCTGGGTTGCGTCGTGCCTTCCACGTGATCACAGGAGAAACTGTCCACGGCTTCGTCTTTGATGATGTCGAGGCCATCTTGGATGCCGTCCAGACGGCCTATGTGGCCCATCATGCCGGTCTGACCGTCAATCCCGACAGCCATTTTTTGCGTTTCCCAATGCGGCCACTCGACCGGATTATTGCACTGCCAGCCTATATCGAATCCTTTCGTGGCGGCGCAGTAGCAGGCATTAAATGGATATCGAGTTTCCCGAAAAACATCGATCATGGCATGCCACGAGCATCGGCAGTGATGATTTTGAACGATGCCGCTAGCGGCTATCCGATAGCTTGCTTGGAAGGCAGTGTTGTCAGTGCTGCCCGCACAGCGGCTTCCGCCGTGGTGGGAGCGTTCCAGCTTAATCGTTTCCGGAAGGAAATTGATGCACTTGCCGTCATCGGTGCCGGCCTCATCGCGCGCTACATACTTGAATTCTTCGTTAGAACAGGATGGCGCATTAACGAACTGAACCTTCACGACATCAGAAAAGAGAACGCCGAAGCCTTAAGTGAACGCTTCACAGCGGTGGTTCATGGACCGATCAAGCTGCACGAGTCGCCAGTCGAGGCGATGCGCTCCGGCACAGTTGTTGTCTTTGCGACGACAGCGGCAAGCCCCTATATTTTTGACCAGCGTAGTGTCGAACACAATCCGCTAATCCTTCATATCTCGCTTCGCGACTTGTCGCCGGAGATCATACTTGCCTGCGAAAATGTCGTGGACGATGTCGAGCACTGCCTAAAGGCGGACACGTCAGCTCATCTGGCTGAGAAACAGGTGGGCCACCGCAATTTTGTTCGCTTTACGCTGCCTTCGATCCTCTCCGGCGGTCGCATTCCCGACGCTCGGCGGCCGATTGTGTTCTCACCGTTCGGGATGGGGATTCTCGATGTCGCGGTTGGGTCCGTGCTTTATCAGCGCGCGCTTTTGAGCCGTAAGGCGGTCGAAATTCGGGAATTCTTCTTCGAAGAAGGATCGGACCTAAACGCCGCTCGTCTGTAACCTATGTGATCTCTTCCATGATCCTATCCTCGCCAATCGCCTACCTCTCCGAAGGCGTTTTCATAGAGCTAAACGAGTTCGTCGGACCGGCCAAGACGTTCTTAAAGCTCGAATCCTTCAACGTGGCGGGATCAATCAAGCTCAAGCCGGCGATCCACATGCTTGACGAATTGCAGAACGCTGGAGGGCTGCACAGGGGGGCGCGGCTCATTGAGTCCTCATCAGGAAATTTGGGCGTCGCTCTCGCAATGGTCTGCCGCGCACGGAAGCTTGACTTCACCTGCGTCAGCGACCCCAACCTGACATCGCACGCGGCGGCCATGATGCGGACATTGGGAGCGAAGGTCGTTGTCGTTACGGAACGGGACGCAAACGGTGGGTTCTTACAAACCCGAATTGACTATATACAGAGAGAGCTTGCTGCGGATCCCTCACTGATCTGGCTCAATCAGTACGCGAATCCTGCCAATTTGCGCGCGCACGCGCGGTCGACCGCGCTTGAGATTCTGCGCGACTTTGCTCGCGTCGACTATCTGTTCGTCGGCACCGGAACATGCGGAACGGCAATGGGCTGCAGCGAGGTTTTCCGTGAACGATCTCCGAGCACAAGAATTGTTGCGATTGATGTGGAGGGGTCCGTTACGTTCGGCGGACGACCTGGGCCGAGGAAAATTCCAGGGCTCGGCACGAGCCGTCGGCCGGAAGTAGCCGATCCGACGAAGGTCGACGAGGTGCTTATCATCTCCGAGCGCGAGACCATCGCGATGTGCCGGGAGCTCGTCCAGCGATATGGAATTCTGCTCGGCGGCTCCAGCGGAACGGTTTTGAGCGGACTGAGAAAGCGAATGGTCCGCCCGGCCGCTGGCGAGGTTGCGATCGCTATCGCGCCGGATTCCGGTGAGCGGTACCTCGATTCGATCTACGACGATGAATGGGTGGCGCGCCACTTTCCGCAGCCTCCGTCACTGACCTAATTGCAGCTTTTGCTCGCGAAACGTGGCCCATCCTCGGCGAAAGGCGCCAGAGAAAACACGCGTTGCTTGGAGATTGTGTGATGAGTGCATCAGTTCGCCGTGCGGTTGCTACAGATATGTACGCTGTCTATCGGCTGCTCCGCCGTTCCACGCTGAACAATCGATCGTTGCCGCTTGCTGCAAGACGGCGCCTATTCAGTCCAGTCTGGGGCGGGGATCAATCATATTTCGGATATTTGATGGAAGATGGAGGAGAAGTCGTTGGTTTCCTCGGGACCTTGTTCACGTTGAGGATCATTCGCGGCCGCCAAGAGCCGTTCTGTGAAATCCACAGCTGGTACGTCGATGATATCCACCGAAACAATAGCCTCGACCTGCTTATGCCGGTACTCGGCCTCCGACGTACACATACGGTCGTGAATTACACTCCAACCGAAACCGTGCATCAGATCGGAAAGAAGTTCGGGTTCGAAGATCTCGAGACAGAACTGCGGTTGTTCTATCCCTTGCCGACCGCCACGATGAATCTTCGAATTATACGACGGAAGTGGGAGATCGGCAGCTATCTGGATCCGGAAAATCTCGCGATTTTCCAAGATCATTTGGACGTGTTCTGCCACCATTTTGTCATCCTGGATCGGTCCGGGTCAGCGCCGTTGTATCTGTTGATGAAGAGCATGCGCAGGAAGTGGTACGAGCCGTTCGGGCGTCTTCTCTATGCAAGTGATTTCAAGCGTTTCGCGCGCCTTGCGGGAGCGCTGGCCTGGCGTCTGTGCATCAGATTTGGATGGCAATGCATTGTAAGCGATGAGCGTTGGTTTTTTCGAAACGAGCCGAGTAGCTTCACACAGGTGGTTAGACGTGAAGTGCCGTCCCAGTTTTACTCGACGAAGGTAGGCCGTGATGAATTTTGTCCCGTGTACTCGCAGCCCCTTCTGCAAGGCTACCGCCTACACTAATTCGCGGCTGTTTTCGGATGAAAGACGGTCAAGACTGACTGCTGTGGGGAGCATCTCGTGCCCGTCCTTCACCAGGACTGTCAGATGTCGAAATTGCCGGCGATGCCGCGCGTGGCTAGGAAGCCCAGGGCGGCACTCTGGATCGCATCCAGGCGTTATGCGGGTTATCTGGATGAAGTCGATGGCGGCAGATGGGCGTTCAATTTTGACGCCCAGCCAAGTCCACCAGAAACTATCAACGCAGCTTGGATCGGCTTAAGTGTGGCGGCGGACCATTCGTTTACATTGGGCCGCGCTCGTTGTGTGCTTCCGCTCCGCGACTTCGAGCATCTTCCTGGAGAGAAGCGGATCTTATTCGGGAGGGGGATACCTGATGGCTGGGGAGAACGCCTTCATCAGACGTCGGATACTCTCTGGGTCCGTATTTCTGGGCCAGTGCTGGAAGGGTGCAGGCTCCTCGGGGAAATCGAGGCGCTGTCGCCGTTTAAGCTACTAGCGATCGTCGACGATCCAGAACGGCGGCTCGTTCCGGCGGCCCGGATAGTCATGGACGGTTGGACGAAATCGGGCAATCTTGGATCGATCGTCGCTCAGGTGAGCGCAATTGAACGCAGTGAATCGGAGACGGTGGCGTACGTTAATGTCATCGGGCAGACCTCGACAGAGAAGGCCGCGCATTGGGCGCTTGCTGTCAGTCCCACGTTTACGGCCCATGGGGTGTGGACACTGGGTTTTAAGGCAGACAAGTTGAAGGATTGGCTCACGGTATCGCAAGTAGTGGATCGAAATGACCTGGCCATGGTTTACAGGCTCCGTCGGGATGCCAACGTGTTCTTCGGCCGTCGGCCGGATGCCGTCGACCTTGCCAGTTGGACAGATCCGCTCGATCAATCCGCGATTGTCCTTCTCGCCAGGCTCGGCCAGAAGCCGGTCGCATCCGCCCGTCTAGTGCTGAATGGAGGGAATCCCAACCTTAGTGAAATGGCACAAATTGTGCACCTGCCCGAATTCTTGTGGCAACAAGGGTTCGCCGAAGTCTCGCGCATGGTTGTCCATCCCGACTATCAAGGATTGTCCGTTCGCATCGTGTTGTTTCGCGAGGTGGCCCGTTTGGCCCTGATGTCGGATAGTCGCTATCTCCTTTTCGACGCGATCCCAAAGCTCGCATCGCTCTACGAGAAAATAGGTGCTATCGACCTGCAACTGCAGAAGAAACATCAAGACAGTGATGAAATCGAAACGCTGATGTACCTCGATATCCGAGCGCTGATGCGTCAACTCGATCTCAGGGCAGTATATCTCCTGGTCAAGTTTGGCCGGATGCTCGTGCGATATGCTCGCGTGCAAGGTGCTGATGGCTTGGAGCTGGATGGCGCGCGGCCGAACGGGCTGATCGGACTATGTGTGCGTGCCGCTGCCTGGCTCCCTCTCTTTTAAAGCGGAGAGAGGATCGGGTAAAAACATCGAAATGAATTTCTGGTGACTGCGCCTTTGCGTATCGCTCGCGAGAACAATTGTTGAAGATATCTCACGTGGTGCTTTGTCGAATTGGCTGCTGGATGACCAGAATGGACCGTTGTCAAAGCGGGGTTCTCAAGAACAGAGCAGCCAGGTCTACGCGGGACGTAGCTGGCCCTAAGGTGATACGTCACCGCACGGCTCGCAATAAAACGATAGGAGCTCACGGTTGACGCCGGCAACGCCGTCGTTGACGCGGGCCCAGGAGCACGGCTTGTGAAGTGGGTCGGCACGAAATTTAGGCGTCAACCTGCCCTTGATTGCGTTACTGTAAGGGGAGGAGAGTACATGAGGTTCTCCGGCCTCTAGCGGTGATCAGGTCTGTGCAATCTGCGCGCAGATCCACGGTACGCGGAAATCGTAGCAGCGGTTTGCCGTGCTCGTTGCTAAACTGGTAGCGGTGCTTTGACTCGTGATAAGCGAGATGAAAGCCTTGCCCCTTGAGCTTCCGACCGGGCGGGCGGCTCTTATCGGACAAGACAGTGAGACAGTAGGTAACAAGGTAGAAATTGATGAAGAGGGCTCGCTCCGCGGCAGGGCTCAATGCGACCGAGCCTAGAACTAATTGGCATCTGATTGCAGCCAGAAAACAACATGCGCTAGCAGTTAGGCAACTTAGAATGCTGGGGAAACTCGACCATGAGGCTCCTAACTATGGTCGTCGTCTCGGCTTCTTTCACCGGTCCAATCGGAAGCTGGGCGCCCGTCATCGTGCTACAATCCGCGCTGTGTGTTTCTTCGGCCAAGAAAAATGTAGTCCATCGAATCCGAATTTGGACATGGCTGGATGACTATGCTCAGAGTGCTCCGGCCGCGCATCGAGTTACCAATTCATTAGAAGCGATCCATGCAGGATTTAAACCGGGTAAGCATGGGTGTTAGGCTGTGCATGAAATGCAAGTTGCTCGAGGGCAGCAGGTCTTCGCCCTCAGGCGCGCAACCGTTCGTATCAGCGCACGAATGTCGTGGCAGCGGACGCTTTCCTACGGAGCTGCTGGTTGCAGAGCGATAATGGACACGGCGGCGCGGATGACAAACCATGCCAGGTAAGCTGACCCAGAGCTCTCGCGAACGAAGGATTGATCGAAGCATCGAGGGAGAACCAATGGTGGTCGAAGTCGGAGGCGTACCACTTGATGCGTCCGTTTACTATGGAGGCAAAACCTGCGACGGCTTCGGAGCAGTGCAGGATAATCGTTATCCACAACAACTCCCTTATTAACTTCCACCTCCGATAGGCAGTCGCCTTAGCGGACACCGGGGCACAATCCTTTCGCCTTAAAAAAGAAACGGCCGTGCTTGATGGGTCGCGCGAGGCGCAAGAGACGTCCTCGCAGGCACTTCAATAGTCGCGCTTGGCGTCGTGCCGGGAGCGTCTGAGAGGTACGCCAATCTTCTTTGGTCCCGCTTTAGCTGGGGTCATCGCGTCGATGCCGCGCGATTCGAGAGCGCCGTAGACCTTAGCGTAAGCATAGCCGGCATCGGCGGTGACCGTTTTCATGTCGATGCCTGTAGTCGCTTGAAGCTCATGCTGCGCCAGGAGAGCGAGTGGCTGCGCATCGAGCGCGACGTCTAAAAAAGTGGATTGCGATCTTTTGTCGGAACCCGGACATGCGCTCCGGTTCATAGGAGATCACTGCTGGGCTTATCCGGCGGGGCTGATGTGCGCCGCTCGAGATTTTGCCTGCAGGCCATTACGCGTGACGTGATCGCCCGGCGAGCGAGAGGGAAGGTCCAATGCCATGCTCTTGGTTGAAATTCGGCAGGTGCGTCGATGACAGTTGTGGACGCTATGGCGGCCCGTGAGTTCATGCCGTACTGCGAGTGCGGGGGTGTGGCGCCTGTCGTGGGGGGCGAGCGGCTGATGACATGGCATACGCGCCGGTTGTGGAGCCACTGCGGCGCGTTGGGATCACGGACGGTAGTCATCGCCTGCCGATCGCGCCGAACGTCATCGAACGTAATTTTTTCAGCCGTGGCGAACCGGACTTGCTCGCCGTACCGGCTACATTCCTGCTGCTGGGGCGGCTCCATCTGCCGGCGATCATGGACCTCTTCAGCCGCAAGATCGTCGATTGGGCTATGCGGGATCACACGCAGGTCGAAGTTCCGCCTTTAAGATGGCCATCCAGCAGCCGCACTCGAGGGCGGGCTTGATCCATCAGTCCGCTCGCGGCGTGCGTCTGCCTCGCAGGACTATCGCGCGGTCCTGACACGGCCGCCGGAATCGCTGAAATGAGCTGCACAGGCACCTACGACAATGCCCCGATGCAGAGCTTCTTCCATACCCTCAAGACCGAGCCGGTCATCATCGCCAATACAACACCCGAGCCGAAGCCCAGCGCGACATTTTCACCTTCACCGAGGGCTTCTACAACGAGCCCGCCTCCATTCCGCCATCGGATATACTGTCCCGATCAAGATGGAGCTAAAAGCATCTCAACCAGTCCACTTTCTTGAGAGAAGAAAAGCCCCGTGGTGCCCAGCTTTGGAGCGGAGCCGCGGCTGCGCGACAGCGTTCAATAAGGCCGCTATTCGCTCCAGGGGCATCGGGGTGCGCAGTGTCAGCTTTCGACCTATGACCCGTCCGGATCGACTGAATCGGGCACCGAGACTTTTTGCGGCATCAATCCCGTGTACGCCTTCGGGCGAATTGGACGACTGGTGCGCTTCCGCATTGGAAATTAAGGACGAATCAAGGCGGAGGTCAAGAGCGGGGGCGGAGGCCCCTGTAAAAGGAGCAACGCAGATCGTGTTGATCAAAACTATGGAAGTCGCGATCGAAACGAAAATGGCCTGAGTAACACAAAGGCAATCACTGCGGAGAGGCTTCATGAACTCAAGCACATGCACGGGCCTGGCAGTTGGCGCCTCGATCGCGCTTTCGACAGCGGCATTTGCGGAGGACATCGCGGTCGCAGTAGCCGGACCGTCACCGAATCCGCCTTCGCCGCCAGATCAAAGAACGGCGTCGAGATGGCCCATTGAACAAATCAATGCGGCGTACGACGGACTTGGCAAAAACGTGCGCACAGTCGCAGCTAGCTCATTGAATGTCCGCCGATGCTGCTTGACTCGATCAAGGGCCGAGCAGATGTCGCTCACGGGAGGTGTCGGTATGACTGAGCGACCAATGCGGATCTAAAATCCGTCATTAAGCGCCACTTGAACGCGGGGACTCATCGTTGATAACAGCCCCATTGCGCAAATCGAGACTGAAGTCTGGTTATGGTATTGTTTTGTGCAAACGCATAGGTCGGCACGCGGCCGCGGTCGCCGGCCGACGTTCTCGCGTCGGATCGTCCATGCCCGGCCAAAGTGGGTATCGCGACGCGGTATTGCGCTTTGGACGCACTTTCTGGTCTTCAGGCGGCGCGGATGGCTGCAATCAGGCTCGGTTTGCCGAGGATGTTCATCACCCGTGTGAGGTTATAGGCGAGAGCATGCAGCGCCATCTCAGCGGCGACATTCCGTAGGCGCTTCATCAGAAAGTGGGTCGCACCCATACGGGCTTTGATCGTGCCGAAGGGATGCTCGACCGTCTCGCGCCGCGTCCGCATGGCTGGACCTCCTCGACCACATGCTTATGCTCCCAGCGCGTGATGCGGCGCTCCTTTGACGGCGTATATTGGCTCTTCATCGCGCAGCCTGGGCACGCTGCTGTCGACCAGTAACGGCGCAGCGTCATTCCGTGCTCGATCTTGGTGTAATGATAGGGGAGCAGCTGGCCGGATGGGCAGCGGTAGACGTCCTCATCAGGCAGGTAGGCGAAGTCCTGTTTGCCGAACCGGCCCTCCGCCTTGGCGTTCGACGTCATGGGCTTGGGCAAGGTGACTGCAACGCCAGCCTCTTCGCAGGCTAGTATCTCTTCTCCGTCGAAGTAGCCACGGTCGGCGACCGCCTCGAGTTTGTCCACTTCGAGCACTTCTTTGGCTTGCTTTCGACATCCGAGCAAGCTGCCCACGGTCGTTGCCGACGTTTATAACCTCGTGCGTAACAATCAGATGGTGTTCGGTGTCCACCGCGACCTGGACATTGTAGCCGACGACACCCGATCCGCGCCCACTGGTAGCCATCGAACCGGCATCCGGATCGGTGAGCGATATCTGTTGATCCGGCGTGTTGCGCATCTGCGCATCAAGCACTTCCAGGCGGCTCACCTCCTGCTTCAGCCGAGCGATCTTTTCCTTGATCCTCGCTGTCTTGATGCTGATCGCTTCCGGTGGCTCCTGCCGATCCGCGCTATCGAGTTGACGCGGATATCGACCGACGCTTTCCTCGCTCTGCGCCATCCGCCTCGCCGCCTTCGCATGCGTGAAGTTGCGGTCGTGGTTGTTCACCGCCTTGAATTTGCTGCCGTCGATTGCGACGCTCGGGGTCTGCAACAGGCCCATTTGCCGGCATAGTGCAATGAACTTCGCGCAAACCTTCCGGATCGCCACACCATTGTCCTTCCGGAAATTGGCGATCGTCTTGTGATCGGGAGCCAGGCGGCCGATCAGCCACATCACCTCGATATTGCGGCATGCCTCACGTTCCAGGTGACGACTGGATTGCCCCCGATTGAGATAACCGTAA
The DNA here is from genome assembly GCF_045571435.1 of Bradyrhizobium sp. STM 3562. NCBI lineage: Bacteria > Pseudomonadati > Pseudomonadota > Alphaproteobacteria > Hyphomicrobiales > Nitrobacteraceae > Bradyrhizobium > Bradyrhizobium sp. STM 3562. Next base: position 6,085,079 of record NZ_CP120694.1, on the reverse strand, counting down.
ATGTAAAAGCGTCAGAAGGGCTGCCGGATGATAGGAAGGCCGGCCCGTCTCCTTGGCGATCACACGCTCAACCCCCATTCCATGCAGATCGAGCGCCTCGACGAACACGTCATCACATGGACGGCGTTGTCTTCGCTTACCCAATCCTCCAGACATTCCGGCAAAAGCGTCAGCTGGGACTGTCCGCGCCTTCAACGAGGCGTCCCATCCGTATCCCCTATCAGGAAACGGAGGAATGTGGCTTTTCACACATGGGGTTAATTCCGGTCAGAGCCATCCTGAGGCTCTGCGAATCAGCTCTCCAAGCAATCGATGAGGCTCACCCCTCGCGCCTGCAATGAACGAGAACTGCAATGGAGCATTATGTTGGACTGGACGTTTCGCTGAAGCTAACAACGATCTGCATCGTTGATCGGGCGCGGAAACGTGAGGGAGTTGTTGATTCCGACCCGGAGGTGATCGCGGCATTCATCCAGTCAAACGCGCCGTATGTCGCGCGGATCGGGCTCGAAACAGGGGCAACGTCGACATGGCTGTGGACCGAGTTGAATAAGCTGGGGCTGCCCGTCATCTGCATCGATGCCAGGCACGCCAAGGCGGTGTTGAAAATGCAGGTCAACAAGAGCGACCGCAACGATGCCGTAGGCATCGCCCGCATCATGCAGGGCGGATGGTATAAAGAGGTGCGCGACAAAGACCTCGACAGTCATGCGGTGAAGGCTCTGTTGGTCAGCCGGGCTCTGCTCGTCAAGATCAAGCGGGATCTTGAGAACGAAATCCGCGGGCTCCTAAAGAACCTCGAGCTGGTTATTGGCAGGCCTTCGATACGCACTGATGCCGCAGGACGATCTGACGCCTGACCTCGCCGACCAGGCGAGTGTCGACAACGCCGCGAAGGAAGCGGCGCGCCGCGATGCGGAGGACAACGAGACGATCCGCCGCTGGATGGGCCATCCGAAGGGCCGCGACCAAGGTCAATTATCCGTCTTCACGTCGAACCAGACTCATGTGCCTTCGGCCGGCTTGATCTGCGCAGTGGTCGAAGCCGTAGGCGGCGGTGGTGGCGGCGGCACGGCCGGCGCGGCCAGAACAGGGACGACAGATAACCGCCCACCTCGACGCCCTAGCAAAGATGAGCGTGTTCGCATTGCGTGCTGCGGAGCTCACCAAAGATCGGCCGGAACTCGCCGTGGCGGTAACGCCGCTACTCACCGCGCGAGTTGCCATCGAGCAGCAGATTGCGGATCTCGACCGTAAGGTTATGAAGCTCGCACGCAGCAATGCTCAAGTGCGACAGTTTATGACGGCACCTGGCATCGGACCTGTCACGGCTCTTTGCTTTCTTGCAACGATCGACGACCCTATGCGCTTCAAAAAGTCAAGAAGCGTCGGGGCCTATGTCGGACTAACGACCCGACGATACTCCTCCGGCGAGATCGACTGGACGGGTCGAATCTCGAAGTGCGGCGACAAAATGTTGCGAAGTTATCTCTTCGAGGCAGCCAATGTGCTGCTCACACGCGTGGCAAAATGGTCAGCGCTCAAAGCCTGGGGCATTCGGCTGGCAAAGCGAAGCGGGCTGCGCAAAGCCAAGGTTGCGGTCGCGCGAAAGCTCGCGGTCATTCTGCATCGGATGTGGATCGATGGTACCGAATTTAGATGGTCGTCAAAGGAGACCGCCATGCAAACAATATAGCAAACCAGCGAATTCCCGCCGACCACCGGCGAAATCCAAGGTCCCTGCCGGGACGCTGGCGTTGGTGCGATCGCCCCTGGCTTTGCGATGCTCAAAAGGCAAGCCCGCTTCACACATTGATCCGCCAGCGTCATCCTACGCCATCATGCGGAGGGCATGCCCCTACCGCGGAGAGAACCATGAACCCGGCAAGGACGTCTTTGGAGAGTCTTGACCGCAGGCCCGGAATTAGAGAACAGCCAGGGTCAGAAGTTAACATTTCGTGGCGGTCAGCGGCATTGACCAGATGGAATCCGCGCACTGGGGAGACGGAGCGTACTATGTCCGAATACACAGCCGCCATTCCAGAGAAGTTCGCGGGTGCAGCCCTCAGGCGCGCGTCCAGTACGCAGCCGACCGTCAACCGCCCTGCGACGGGGCGGCCAAATGCGCCGTGTTTGTGAAAAACGAGATTCTCGCGAGGAGTTCTCTTCAAGACCTCGCCGCAATGGGGAAGTTCTTTGAGCCGATCGCGCTTAGAGAACGCATCATCCTGCATGATTCAAAAAAAGAGTCTCCACCAGGTCTATTTATCATCGGGACTGGTGTCGTTAAGGATCGTCGCCGCGGGAAGCTCGCTAGAAATGGCCATCATCGGATATCGGGGAGTAGTCGGAGCCTCTCTCCTGGTAGGACCTCATCTTCCGACATATGAATCTGTAGTACTCTTTGCGGGAAACGCACTCAGGATCCGAGTCGAGAATTTAAGGCGAGTGATGAATGACCGCGCTGAAGTCCGAGAACATCTTCTCCGGTACGTCCAAGCGTTGCATTTGCATCGCGCTCGTTGCAGCTCAAACCCGCGCAGATGAAGAACGCGGAGGTTGTATCAAGGCACCGGCCCATGTCCTTGGAGAGGCATTCCGACAGAAGCGCTTTTGGCCCAGATCGCCGTTTCCAAAGATGCCGATGGCCAGCCGCTCTAGCGGCAGCGGTTATCTACGCCCGCGACAAGGTCGAACTCGACCGCAAGCTGATGCCGCAATGCGATCGTGGCCGACTACATCTTCAGCGAGATCAAAAAGGGCCGAACGGGTCTTTGGCGACCACACCACTTTCCCGATGCTCGCTCGCGGCTCCGGATCGACGAAGGGGCCTACTTATGCACCTACGCCCGAGATGACCGAACCTTTAGTCGCAACGGTCCCCCGAAGGTGGCTTATCGCTTCGAAAACAGCCGCTCCGGCGAATGGGCGATCCGGCATCTCAGTGGTTATCGCGGTATCCTGCAGATGGGTGTGTGTGGACCCCCAGTAAATGCAAGGAAAGTTTAACTTCGGAACGGGTATGTGGTCGGATGCTGACCTGTGTTCTGTCCCGTGATGCGACCTCGGCACGTCGCGGGCCCTTATGGAATGCGTGTAACGGATCCAATTCGGTTGCGCGTCATCCACCTCTTGACTCCTTCGATTCCGGTCCCTCACCGACTGCCCATAATCCTCAGTTAGAGCTTACCACATTCCCACGTCTCCGAGCTTCTGGCGTTGCGTTACGCAGCAGCAGACGCTGGATCTTTGCAACCGCCACCGCGGACCATTCCACGCGACAGTCCTGCTGGCGATCCATGTTGCCTTGCCTATCGCACGACAGCAGTCGCACCAAGCACCGCCACCTTGCCACAATCGATGCCGTCGCCGGGCGTCCGCTCCATCGGCTATGCCGCCTAGCACTACTTTGGCAGAATCTGTTTGCGCCAGTGTTTTTCAAGGATTTGTCTTCGGCAGTATGGGCACCGTTGAGGCGGCGGCCGAAGGATGAGATCGACGATGGCGTGACGTACGGCGGGCATCGTTGGCTGGGGCGGCGGTCCGTTGATTCTTTTTTTCCGCCCCGCGTGTGCGAGGCGACGATGCTGTAGGAAGGCATAGGCAATCATTGTCATTAGGGCGTGGCGATGAAGGCCCTGCCATGATCGCCCCTCGAAGTGATCAAGTCCAAGCTCCTCCTTCAACTGCTGATGCGCCTGCTCACAAATCCATCGTGCCTTGATGGTGGCAGCTAGTGTGCGCAGATCTGTCGCCGCCGGGAGATTGGCAAGATAGTATTTCTTCTCCCCTGAGGCACGTTGCTCGCCAATGAGCCAGGCTTCGTCGCCCGGGAGATGCTGCTGACCCTTATCCCAGATCCGCTGCGGAGGGCCGTCGGCGGTGCGGACACGGAGAGCAGCAAATCGGGCTTTCAGCCGACCTTTCGTCCCGCTGCGCCAACTCACGGTTTTCCATTTGGCGCGGCGGATTGCGTCAATGATGCCATCACATTTGCTGGCTTCTGCTCACACGCAGGCGCAAGTTCGACAAGCGGCATGTCGCAGCGGGCTAGAGAGTGGTAACGACGCTCGAGCGGATAGCAAAACTCTGGCAGGTCGAGAAGACCTGCGCGGTCAAAGCACCGACGCGCGTTGCCGCGCGTCAGCAAGCCTCCACTGCGGTCGTAGCAGATCTGTGCCATCTCTGGCACCAGACCTTGCGCCGGTGAACCTCCTCCGAATTGATGGGGCACCTGTAGTAGGCTCGAAGAGCCAGGAGGTCTCGGATGGAAGGACGTCAACGTCGCTCGTTTACGGGCGACTACAAGCGGCAAGCGGTTGATCTCGTCGCGTCGAGCGGGCGCTCGATCGGGTCTGTGGCCAGGGAGCTTGGCCTGCGCGATTCCGTGCTGCGGCGGTGGGTGGAGCAGCGAGGGGCTCGGCTGGAGCCGACGGCAGCGGCGCGGCGCCCCCCAACGCTGGCGGCGCTGCCGTCGGCGGACCACGCGGCAGAGATCGCGCGTTTGCAGCGAGAGAACGAGCGGCTGCGCATGGAGCGCGACATTTTAAAATCTTTGCTGGAACACGGACATGAGATTCCGTTTCATCGAAGATCGCCGCACCGATTATCCGGTGACGCTCCTGTGCGACGTGCTCGGCGTCTCGCCGGCCGGCTATTATGCCTGGCGCTCGCGCCCGGAGAGCCGACGATCTGCGGCCAATCGTGACCTCGTCGACGACATCAGGCGAGTCGGCGAGTCCACCGCGACGCCCGCGGGCGTTATGGCAGCCCGCGTATCCATGTCGAGTTGAGGGCTCTGGGCCGCGCGGCGAGCCGTGGTCGCATCGAGCGATTGATGCGGCGTCACGGCATCAGGGCCATCATGGCGCGGCCCCGCCGGGTGCGGACCACCGACAGCCGCCACGACCTGCCGATCGCCCCGAACCTGCTCGACCGCAACTTCATCGCCGCTGCTCCGAACCAGATCTGGCTGGCCGATATCACCTGCATCGAGACCGATCAGGGCTGGCTCTATCTGGCCGCCGTCATGGATCTGTACAGCCGCAGGATCGTCGGCTGGGCGATGGCGGATCATTTGCGCGCCGACCTGCCCTTGGCAGCCTTGCGGATGGCGATCTCGGCGCAGCGGCCAGGTGCCGGCCTGATTCACCGATCGCGGCGTTCAATATGCCTCGGCGGATTACCGCAAGGTGATGCAATCCGCCGGCCTCAGGGCGTCGATGAGCCGCAAGGGCGACTGCTATGACAATGCTCCGATGGAGAGCTTCTTTCACACGCTCAAGACGGAGCTCGTCCACCACCGGCACTATGCAACACGGCCAGAAGCCACACTGGACCTCTTTGCCTATATCGAGGGCTTCTACAATCGAACTCGTCGTCACTCCGCCATCGGCTATATCGGCCCGATCGAGATGGAGCTAAAAGCAGCTTAACCTTGTCAATTTTTCGGGGGAGGATCACCGGATCTCCGGCGAATCAAAGGGAGTGTTCGAAAGAATGGAGCCCACTAATTCTTACTTGCCCGACTGACCGGTGTCGAAAACGACTGAGGCCGCGAAAGAAGAACGGGTGTCGCGCGTCACGGAAAACTGCCCCCTCATATTGAATGTTACCGAAGCGGATCCCCGTTTCGTCCTAGACCGGCTTACCGCAGGTCCGAGCAAGCCTCGCGAAGCGCGCCCTCCATGCGCTGTAGCGAGCGAGCGGTTTGCGGTGATTAGGCGAAGGCACCTGTCGGGAGTGGCGCATTCCAGCCGCCGATCGACGCGCTTGCCCAGTTCATTTTGGGCATCCCGCATCTGCGCCAGCAATGCGAGCGGATCAAGCGAGCGATAGATCTCTCGCAGCCTGCGTTTGAATGCCTCATAGACAATTCGTATGGACGAACGCTCGTTCGTACGGCTGCCGGAGGAAGATAGCGCTTGATCACCTTGGCGGCTTCGCAGTGCTTCTCCTTCAGCTTAAACGAAGGAAACCGCCGTAGCCCACCAGGCGGCGAACGATAGCTCCGTTCTTTTGTTCAACGAATGCTTGATCGTTCTTCTTGTAGGCCCGGAACGAGTTACTTCGACATCTGAGAGCGGCACCACGACACGACCGTGTCGTTCATGAAGGGCTGTCGTTGTCAAAATCGAGCTCGCGAACGGGCCAGGGAAATAGGTTCTGCGCGCGTTCAAGAGCCTCGACCACAAGAGCTGCTTCACGTACGACGAGCGGAAAGCATTCGGTCCATCCCGTTGCGATATCCACCAGCGTCTGAATGAACGCGCCGGATACGGACATGCCACCGTGCGCAACCAGATACGCTTCGCAGTAACCCGGCGGAGGTGATCCCCAGTGATTGAATGTGCGCACCGGGACCTGCCGCCGTACGGCACTGGAAAAGCCCGCCGTCGGTTCCTCCGGCTGCTGCGATCTTTACGTCGCTCAGCAGGCGGTCGATCGACGCCGCTCAACTTCAAAACGAGCGACCGCTCATCAGCAGAAAGCTTCAATGTGCGGTGCCGGGAGCAAGAACGGGATCATCGCGACGAGCCGCTTACTGCAGATCGAAGAAATGCTCAAAGCAGGTTACATGGAAGACTGGGCACGAGAGAGCTCCTGATGACATCGCTCAATAGCCTGGCCTAAGCGCGAGCTTGAGCGCATTCCGCAAGTAGATAGGCCCAACGTTGTTACGATCGGTTAGCGGGGCTATCTGCTCAGTACGGGCTTGGGAGTAGACGGGCATGCTTGCGTCAAGGAGCCATCTTTGTTCTGAGCTGAGTTTAACATCGAGGGAAACTGTCGTGAGCGGGAAACGTGCATCTTAAGCAGCAAACAGTACGCAGCGCACGCTTCTGACGCTTTCGCGCCACGCTAACCAAGCGCCCGCGCAGTTTGGTTCATTGTGTACAAAGTTCGCGCCCCGCTACCCAAAGCAATCTGTAAATTTAGGGATGCGAGGAGCGGAATGGTCCGCACCGCGACGTCACTGATTGAGCGATTAGCTGGCGTTCGACGAAGGCCCTTCAGGTCGACAATGATTGGGGGCGCAAGTGGCCAGTCTCTTCAAGAGGGGAGGGGCAGGCGGCCACTGTTCATGTGAAGCATTTGGAGATTCTTTGATGAAGATGACGAAGCGCCTTTTTCTAGGTTCGGCGGCGTCTCTGATCGCCTTGGGGGGGGCGCAGGCGGCTGATCTGCCTGTTAAAGCTAAAACAGTCGAGTACGTGACGGTCTGCACCCTCTATGGCGCTGGATTTTACTACATCCCGGGCACTGATACCTGCATCAAATTGGGCGGATACTTGCGCGCTGAAACGACGTTTAACACGAGCGGACATTACACTCCGCCAGATAGCGGCTTGGGTGGCGCTCGCAATCGCCTGAGCGACTATTTCAGTGCGCGTTCTCGTATAGACCTCTCCGTCGATACGCGTACTGCAACCGAGTACGGCGTGGTCCGCACGTTCGCTGAGGTGGCCTGGACCTATACAGGCGGGACCTATAGCGGGACCGGCGCTGGCGGGACGTCGTATCCGACGTCGCCCGGTAACCAGATCTCGCAGGGCACTCCCGCACTTTACTACGCCTTCATGCAATTCGCAGGCTTCACATTCGGCAGGGCTACGTCCCAGTTCAGCACTCCGTGGGCCGAGTACCCCGCAAATGCCTTCGAATTGCCAGGCGCTGGAGGTTGGGACCCCATCAACCAGGTCGCATATACCATCGCCTTGGGGCAAGGCGTCTCGGCCTCTTTCTCTGCTGAGGATCCGGTTGCCCACAATCAGCTCGCCATTTGGAACGTGAGCGGAGCGACAGCTGCTGGGCTGGCTACAGGTGCGTATGGAGCGAATGACTTCGGCGGTTCGCGAGCTCCCGACCTGATCGCGTCGGTAACTGTTGATCAGATATGGGGCTTCTTCAAGGCCTCGTTGGCTGCGCACGACAACCATGCCGCGTACTATGGCGCCACCGAGCTCACCGGGCATCCGGACGATAAGTGGGGCTGGGCTGGTCAGCTGGCATTGTCAATCAAGAACGTTCCGACCGGGCAAGGCGATACGATCAACATGTCAGGTGTATATACGTACGGTGCAAGCCGTTACAACTTCCACGACTATACGGATGCGCCCGCCTTCGCTATGTACGGAGCTACGACTGTTGCTGGGGCTTACCAGAGCCTCGCCCTCGCTGGTGTCTCTGATTCCGTGTTCGTGGCCGGCTCCGGCCAGCAGCTAACGACAACGTTTGGCTTCCAGGGCGGCTATACCCATAACTGGGATCCACAGTGGGCAAGCAGCATCTTCGGCGCGTTTTCAGCGGTGCGTTACAACGACACAGCTAGAGGTTATATCTGCGGCGGGTTCGTAGCAAACCTCGCGCTCTCCACTGGAGTTGCTGGGTGCAACCCTAGCTTTAACTACTCCGTTATCGGTACGAGGACGGGCTGGACTCCGGTCAAAAACCTGACCTTCTCGGCAGAACTGGCGTACACGATACTCGATCAGAAGCATGCGAGCGGAAGCACTGTAACTCTGCCCCTCCAGACGTCTATCGCGAAGCCGGCTGGTACCTATGAGCTGAAGGACCAGAGCGCCCTGACGCTGTTGCTTCGCGCTCAGCGCAACTTCTGATTTCATTATCAAACTAGCGGAAGGAGAGACAAACCGGCTCTATTCATCTAGACCTCCAAGAAAGGCCTCCCGGTATGCCCACTGGGGGCCTTTCCATTTTGGAGACCTGTTCGATAATAGACGGCAAATCGCGCAGTCGCGAGCTGGCAGGCGGGACGGGATAAAAAGTAGCTCACTGTGGAGCGCACAAGGTGATCGCGCTGACTCTTCCGATATTTCTCGATCCGAGACTATCACAGGACCACACCCAGCGCCGCCGCCGAGGTTCTCTTGATCGCTGCGGGATGGTGCGGTTCTCGGTGGACAGTGTGAGCGTGTCGACGGAGTGAAACCCAAGAAGCGCCGAAACCGGCGTATCGCTCCGGCGAGAGCCGCCTTCCCGGAATACGGTCGAGCGTGAGATGATTTGCTGATAAATTTGCCAGCAAATGAGCAACGTGACGACAGTGACTGTTCTAACCGGTCCGGAGCGCGAAGGCGCTTGACCACTGCCGAGAAGTGTCGGATCGTGGAAGAGAGTTTGGCACTCGGGGCGAGTGTTGTCGAAATTGCGCGCCGACATGATTTCACCCCAAATCTGCTTGCGGTTTAGCGCCGGCAGATGCGCCAGAGGCAGTTGAGCGGCGAGGCCGTGCCGGCTCTTGTTCCTGTTGAGATCACCTCTGCGCCGCTGCAGTACCCTTGACGCGCCGCAACTGGTCGCAGCACAGGGCCGGCATCATCGAGACCGAGATTGGCGGCGGCTGTCGCGTGCGCATTGACCGGAACGTGGACGGCGAGGCACTGCAGCGGGTTCTTGAGCTTCTGAAATAGCGATGATCCTCCTCCGAGCGGCGTCGGGATCTGGATCGCCGCTGGCCACACCGACGTGCGTCGCGGAATGCAAAGCCTGGGCCCTTGCGGTCCAGGAGAGCCTGAAGCGCGATCCCCATGCTGGCGATCTTTACATCTTCCGGAGGCGCCGCGGCGATCTGATCAAGATGCTTTGGCGTGGTGTGCTGCAGAGCATGAAAGACGTGAATAACCGGAGTTAATGCGGACAGTTTTATGAGAGATGGAGGACGCCCTCCTGCATCGGCGTTCCCGCGCAGGTGCAAAACCACGACACTGTGGCTTCGCTTAAACGGCGCGATCAGTGTTGCAAAAGTCTCGGGTTTACGGGGCAAATAGGTATTCAGAAGGCGAGCGAAAGCGAATGTTCCGATGATCTCGAAAACTTACTAAGACGTCGCCAAAATCAGGGGCGCGTGCCATCCCTGAGATCAATCCCTGAGACGCCTGGATTACTGTGCCTTTGGCGATGGGCGTTTAGGGGACGCGATCTGGACACAGTATTTTGTAGGGAACTGCAGGAACCAGTCGTTTTGTAATGAGCAGGAGGACATGTGAGTGTAACCTGACGTAAGCAGTACAATATCGACAAGCAGACAGTGATGAAGGGCTACAAGCTGATCAAAGCCAATGCGGGCGCGCCGGCGTGCGATAAGGTATCGCTCGAAGCTTTTGAGAAGGACTTGAAGGGCAACCTTACAAGGTCTGATACATGGATTGCGCGGAACTTCCCGCAGTCGCCCTCGTGTCGATATGTGGACGATCGGCTCGTCCATTGCCGAACCAAGGCTGACGCGGAAGCCATTAAGCGGCGCTGCAAGCAAGTTTTGAGGAATGCGAAGTCGAAATGCATCCCGACAGGACCAAGATCGTCTACAAGACAGCAATCGCCCGGGTAGCCATGCCAGCCAGTCATTTGAGTCTCTGGGATTTACCTTTCGCCCGCGTAGGGCAAGAAACGTACGCATCCGGTGACGGCCGCCTTGTCGAGTGAGGCATGTTGTTGAGAACTGTCCTTATGGACATGTGTGGACGCCCCCAGTGATGCAAGAAGAATCTCTGGAACGAGCAAGGAGCGCGGTCGGGTGCTGACATGTGTCCGGCCTCTGATGCGGCCGTTATTTGCCGCCGGCCCGTATGGGAGTTCGCGGAGCGGGTCCAATTCAGTGATGCGCGCTCGGGGCGCGTGTCCATAACCTGGTTTTCCCGATCCCGTCTCTGACCGTTGCGCCATACTCTCCGTTCGACCTTCTCGCACCGCGGGCAGTGGTGAAGCTAGCCCGCCATAGCCGGAGCTCGATACGTTCCGCCTCTTGCCATCAATGCCCAGACTATGCGCGCCATCTTGTTGGCAAGCGCCACAATCACCAGCATGGGTGGCTTACGATTCAACATGTTCGTGAGCCATGGGTCGGAAGAGCCCCTGCGCCTTTGCCCACCGCACCGCAGCACTTGCGCCGATGATCAGTAGTCTGCGTAGTGTTCGCTCACCCATTCGAGAGGTCTCACCAAGCTTCTGCTTTCCCCCGGTTGAGCGCTGCAGCGGTGTTAGACCGAGCCAAGCTGCAAAATCGCGGCCCTTCTTGAAGGCCTGAGCAGTCGGGGCTAACGCAACAAGCGCTGTCGCGGTAACAGGCCCTATCCCGGGAATGGTCATTAATCGCTTGGCTTCCGTATCCGCTTTAACACGATGGGCGAGTTCTTGGTCTAAATGGGCGATCTTCTCATCCAGGGACTGCAACTGGAGATGAGCAATTGTAGGATCGATTGGGCCATCGCGGGGATATCTGCTATCCTATCCAGGAGTTTGGCGACGTGACAGGGCTCCTTTGCGACGACGATCCCGAACTCAGCCAGATGGCCTCGTATTGCATTGATGATTTGGGTTCGCTGGCGAACCAGAAGATCGCGAGCACGAAATACTAGAGACGCTGCCTGTTGCTCTTCTGTTTTTATTGCTACGAAACGCATGGTTGGCCGCTGTGCGGCTTCACAGATCGCTTCCGCATCGGCTGCGTCGTTCTTTTGCCGCTTCACATACGGCTTGACGTAAGCGGGTGCAATGAGGCGAATCTGACGCCCCAATTTTGCGATCTCTCGCCCCAAATGATGGCTGCTCGCGCAGGCTTCCATGGCAACCGTAGAGGCCGGCTGCGTGGCGAAAAACTTGAGTACCTGATCTCGTCGCAGCTTCTTGCGGAAGATTACGGCTCCTGAAACGCTCGAGCCATGTACCTGAAACACGTGCTTCGCAAGATCCAACCCAATTGTACCAACGCCTGACATGAGAACCTCCGTTTCGAATGATGAACACCGCCACTGCCACAGGGAAGCCGTAAGGGGGCGTCCACCCCATCAGTGATAGGTGCAGTGCCCAAGTCGAACGGCTTGAGGTGGTGGACACGCGCCGGCGGCGGCGCTGGTCCGAGGATGAGAAGCTCAAGATCGTCCTGGAGAGCTTACAGGCGCCGCGCCAGGTCGCGGCAAACAGCGCAGCGGTATGGCGTTTCGCGCTCATTGCTGCTGCGATGACGACGCTCGTTTCGGCCGGAGCCGAAGGATGCCGCCGATCAACCTGGCTTCGTACCGGCGATAGTCTCGGAATCAGGGCCGACGCCTGGTCCAGTCGCGCCGGCCAGCAGCGGCGGGTCGATCGAGATCGAGTTTGCGGCCGGGGCTCGGATGCGGATCACGGGCGCGGTCGACGCGGCGACGCTGAAGGCCGCCGTGGCGGCGCTGGCAGATGGACGCCACCGGTGATCCCCATTGCGTCGGGCGTGCGGGTGTGGATTGCGACCGGCCACACCGATATGCGTCGCGGAATGAACTCGCTGGGCTTGCTGGTGCAGGAAGCCTTCAAGCGAGACCCGCACGGCGGCGACCTCTATGTGTTCCGCGGCAAAAGCGGCAAGCTGATCAAGATCCTTTGGCACGATGGACTGGGCATGTCGCTCTACGCCAAGCGGCTGGAGCGCGGCCGCTTCGTGTGGCCGTCGTCGGCTGATGGCGTGGTGACCATCACCCCAGCCCAGCTTGGCTACCTGCTCGACTACCCATGCGAAAGCTCCTCCTCGTGAAGCTCAGTGATTCTGAGATCGAGATGATCGAGCTCGTGATTGCGTAGTTTTCGAACAGCCTCAATCACGCGCGACGTATTGGAGAACAGGTGCGCGCCGGAAGGGTGACCATCGATCAAAAGGCGCCCTTGCCTGATCTGAACGTAGAGCCAGTTCACGGGAATGTTCAATACGCCGGCGAGTTCCTGTGCGCTGAGCAAGTCGGGTGAATGCTGCCATCGCGTACGTTGCTCGGTAAGCCCCTTGAGGCCGGCGTGCAAGCGAATGCGCTGGACGGTGATCGGCAGCACTTTGTCGGGGCAATTTGGCGACCGATGTCCTTCGCTCGTCAACATGGCAGCGATCTCGTCCTCGTGCATCTTGGTGCGGGCGAGCTCGAGCACGCGTTCTCGCATTTCCGCGCCTTGGGTGAGATTCGCTACTGAGTTGACACGCATCTTGACCTCGATCTCGGTGACGGCTCCGCCGCGCCAGACGATCCTCACCCCGGCAACGTCGTGCTCGCCGCGGTCGAGGATCACCTTGTCAATGAGACAGCGCAGCAGCGCTTTGCGTTTCGCGTCGGTCGTGCTCGGGTCCGTCCAGATCTCAGGCAGACGGCCGGAGAGGCGGACTTTGTTGTTCAGCGCCCTGTTGCCGACGGTGATCTGAGCGATAGCCTGGGGAGACTTCAAACGGGCCAGGGCCTCCTCTGCCGCTCGGACCTCCTTCAGAGCCGCCTCCCAACGGCGCTCGAGCTCGGCGGCGACGAGCCGGTTGTCAGGATCGACGCGGTTGAACTGACGTTCGGCGAGCGTTGCTTCGTAGCGCCGGCGCTCGAGCTGCTGCTCGGCATTGCTCCGTATTGCTTTGTACGTCTGTTGCTGAGCGCGACGAGCGCACGACAACGCGTCGATCTCGGCCGGCGCCAGCGCCGTGAGGAACGCTTGCGCCACGGCGGCGTCGACGCGGGGAGCACGGATGTATTGGCATGCCGGCAGCCCCTGATGCGAACGCAGGTGATTGCAGACGTACTCGGCGCCCCTCTTGTAGCGAGCGTACATCTTGTGACCGCATCTTCCGCACCATGCGATGCCTTGCAGCAGTAGTTCGCCCTCACGTGGAGCACCCCTGGTCTTGTTGCGCATGTATTCTGCTCGGTTGTCGCTGACGATGCCCCTGATCTTCTCGTAGCTTTGCCAAGCGATGTAGGCAGCATAGCGGTCCTTGACGATGATCCGCCATTGCTCGATCGGCTTCGGCGCTTGTGCCGGTAATCTTCCGTCCGACGGTTTGCGCAGTTGTGTCCGTCCGTAGACGAAGGCACCCGCATAGGCGGGATTCTTCAGAATCGTTGCAACCGCGGATGTCGTCGCTCGCGCCCAATGCAGATCGCCGTGACGATCTCGGCGCGGCAGCTCCAGACCGCGGTCGTTGAACTCACGCATGACCTTGGCAATGGTGCGCACCTTCAGGAAGGTCTCGAACAGCAGTTCGAGCCGTTCCTGCACCTCCAGGTTCGGGTCCTTGACGACAACGCCAGAGGGATCGCGGACAAGGCCGACCGGCAAGGTGAGCGCAAGCTCACCGCGCTCCGCCTTGGCGAGAAGACCCGCCGTCAATCGACTGCGTATCGTATGGAGCTCGAGCTCCGATATCGTCCCTTTTAGGCCGAGCAGCAGTCGGCCATTCGCGCTGCCGGGGTCATAGACGCCATCACGGTCGGCGATGAGGCAGCCGTGCAGCCCGCAGATATCGAGCAGCGGATACCAATCCGAGCAGTTGCGGGCGAGGCGCGTCATGTCGATCGACAAGATCAGACCAACCTCTTTGAGCCCGACACGTCCGACCAGCTCCTTGAAGCCGCTGCGCTGAGCCGCCGACGCCCCACTGATGCCGAGATCAGCATCGATGACGTCGATGCCAGCTTCGTGCCAGCCGAGCTCGATGGCGCGTTGGCGAAGCGCGTATTGCAATCGCAGACTCTCTTGGTTGGTCACCACCTGATGGGTCGTCGACTGCCGTATGTACACGACCGCCCGTCGCGCCAAGTGTATCGGCTTGACCAGCTCGGATTTCATGACTTGCCTCCGCCAGCACTGCGGCGACCTCGTTGACGATTTGGCGCTGCAGTGCTGTTGGCAGCGTGGCCCAAAAGTCTTTCGGATCGATCGGCATCGTGTTCGAGCTGCTCAACCAGAGAAGTCAGATCGTGTAGTGCCTCGACGCTCAGCTTCGTTCGATTCTCCATCGACATCCGTGGTTCGGTTGCCGCGACCGGAATCAAAAGGCTGGCACCATCTCGATATTCCACCTCGTACGAAAGCGGAAAGCCGCCGCCACGATGGACCGAACGGCGAATGACGCGGAACGTGCGGCCGAACAACGGATGCGTCGGTTCGCACACTGTAACTTCGATGGCGGGTGATTCGTCAGACTCCCCCGAGGGGATATTTCGATGTGCCCTCGCTGGAGGGTATCGACTGGCGGCTGCCGCAACATACCTGGCGACCGCAGGCGGCGGGCTGATCGCCGGGATTTGAATCGGTGGCAGGATCTGCGGTTCGGACAGAGATCGCGTCTTGTGCTTCTCTGGTCGGCGATGGGCGCTGATGATTCTCTTCCCGACGATGTGACCACGCGGCAGGCGATGCTGCGCACCGAGCGAGCGGCCCGGTTGGCCGCGGAGGCGGAAGCCCAGGCGGGGACCTTGCTGATCGAGAAGCTCAAGCTCACGATCAAGAAGCTCCGGCACGAGCAGTTCGGACAGTCCTCCGAGCGAGGCGCATTGCTGGACCAGCTCGAGCTCCAGCTCGCCGACCTGGAGGAGACCGCAGCGCAAGCTGAGACCGCGGCGCAGATGACAGCCGAGAAGATTGCGGTGCCATCGTTCGAGCGCCGCAAGCCAGCCCGTCGGCCGCTGCCGGAGCATTTGCCGCGGGAGCGCATTGTTTATCCGGTGCCTGCCATCTGCCCATGCTGCGGCGACAGCCGATTGCGCAAGATTGGCGAGGACGTGACCGAGACGCTGGAGCTCGTTCCCCGCCAGTGGAAGGTGATCCAGCACGTGCGCGAGAAGCTCGTCTGCCGGGCCTGCGAAGCGATCACCCAGCCGCCGGCTCCCTCGCATCCGATTGCGCGCGGTCGTGCAGGGCCCAAGCTGCTGGCCCATGTCCTGTTCGCCAAGTACGGCCTGCACCTGCCGCTTCATCGTCAGAGCGACGTCTACCAGCGTGAAGGCATCGATCTCGACGTCTCGACGCTTGCGGACTGGGTCAGTGCCTCCGCGGCAACCCTGATGCCTCTGGTCGATGCGATCCGGAGCCACGTCTTCGCAGCCGAGCGCATCCACGCAGATGACACCACGGTGCCGGTCCTGGCCAAGGGCAAGACCCGGACCGGTCGGCTCTGGACCTACGTACGCGACGACCGTCCGTTTGCCGGCCCAGATCCGCCGGCGGCCGTGTTCTTCTACTCGCCCGATCGTGGCGGTGCGCATCCGGAGCAGCATCTCGCCGGCTATGCCGGACTGATGCAGGCCGACGCCTACGCCGGTTTTGGCAGGCTCTACGAGGCCAATCGTAAGGGCGGCCCGATCATCGAGGCCGCGTGCTGGGCGCACGGCAGACGCAAGTTCTTGGATCTGGCACGGCTCACCAAGGCGCCGATCGCGGCTGAGGCGGTCAAGCGCATCCGATATCCTGTTCGCCATCGAGCGTGAGATCAACGGTCTTGCTCCTGAGGAGCGCCTACGTGTGCGCCAGGAGCGTAGCCGCCACCTGATCGTCGAGTTGGAGGCGTGGTTGCGCGAACAGCGCGCCAAGCTCTCCAGGAACAACGACACGACCAAAGCGATCAATTACTGCCTCAGCCGCTGGGATGCATTTAGCCGCTTCCTCGATGACGGACGGCTTTGCATGTCGAACAATGCTGCCGAGCGCGAGCTACGGGCGGTCGCTGTGGGACGAAAAATTGGACCTTCGCCGGGTCCGACGAGGGCGGCCGGCGTGCGGCCGCCATCTACAGCCTCATCGCCACCGCCAAGCTCAACGACATCGATCCGCAGGCTTGGCTTGCCGACGTGCTGGCGCGCCTACCGGATCACCCTGCCAAGCGCATCCACGAACTCATGCCCTGGAATTGGCGACCTCAGAACGTCGCCCAGGCCGCATAAGCGCGGTCAGCCATCTGCTCAAGATGACCTAACCAGGGGCCGCCACCGGACGCGTACCAAGAAACCATCAGAAGAACGAAAACTTCTGTGCGCTCTCGCCAGCGGCCAGCAGGCCCCGATGAAGTCTATGCGTATGACGGTCCGGCAGCTCCGGCTTAGGCTTCGCTCGGAGACGGACATCGACGCAATCGCCTTGGAACTGAACCCCGTCCTTCGTGAACTGGATGCAGTACCACGGCAGATACTGGCAGTCAGAAATGCACAACCTGTATCGATACGTCGACGAATCCCTTAACCGCTGGGCGCGACGCAAATACAAAGTGCTGAAGAATGAAAAGGTCAGCGCCTCCACCTTGGCTCAGATGCATCCGCCGCCGTAGGGCGAAGCTGTTCGCTCGATGTTGAGTTCTGCTTCGTTACTTGTTGAGAGCCGTATGACTTGAGAGCGTCACGTACGGTTCTGCTCGTCGAGATCAATCAGGGTACAGCGACAGCCGGGATTCAACTACGTTGACACAACGCCACACGCCGTGCCGAACGAGCCTCTCTTTGGCGAAACGAACGGCGTAGCACTCGACGAGCCGCCCGTGCGTCCCGCTTGTCAGACCGTACGCCGGCTTCCGCCCAAGTACTGTTCAAGCTCCATCTTCCTGTTCTCCGCCGTTGACAGCTGAGGCACAGAGCGAACTATGCCGGACCGACCAAACGCCGGTCAGCCAGAATCTGGGGAAAACGACCCGGGTCGGCATAGTTCGGCGGGCGGCATAAACGGCAAAGATGAACGGCGTCGATCCACAGGTCTGGCTCCCCGATGTCCATCGGAGCCCATCCGGCTCAGGCTCAACGAACTCTTGCCATGGATTTGGACCCCTGCGTCTCCGATCTCTACCCGAGCGGCATGACCATCCACCTCAACAAGGCCCACCACGTCACCACCATTACCCAGTCGCGAAAGACCTCGGCGAAGATGAGGATTGGCTGCCTGACGTTGCCAAGAAATGGAGATCGAGGACCGCGTGATCTGGGTCTATGGCCTCGACGAAGACGGTGTCCAGGCGTTCACCGACCTTGGCATTGAAAGCCTGATCGAACTCGTCCGAATGTACAAAGAAGATCCGGGATTGCTTAAGCGCTGGCCGTCCGAATAATTCAACCAGCCTGCGGCCTACGCCGGAGGCCTATGGAAGATGGCTGCCAGCAACAGTTTCGATGTTCGAGTGAGAGCTCGAAATTCAGCTTGCTAGACACATGCAATCTATATCGCTATCAGAAGGCGACTTCATGAGACGAGATACGCTTTAGGGTATCCCTGCGGCGGCGGCCACCTTGTGCAATTCCGCGGCCTTTCTGAGGATGTGACCTTAAGTCTAGCCTTAAGGTCATGTAGCGAATGCAGGTCAAGGTCTTAGGTGCTGAACGTCGGCGCCGATGGAGTTACGACGAGAAGGTCCGCCTAGTTGAGGAGACCTTGCAACCTGGCGAGACGGTCTGCGGCGTCGCCCGCCGACATGGAATGGCTCAAAGCCTGCTGTTCACGTGGCGCCGACAGGCACGCCAGGGCTACCTAGGCGGCGAGACCGTTCCGGCGCTCGTTCCGGTGGAGATCACTTCTACGCCGGCTTCAGCATCGACATGCGCGCCGCAACCGTCGTGTTCGCCTCCTGCGCAGCGTGCAAGGGCTGGAATCATCGAGATCGAGCTTGGCGGCTGTCGGGTGCGGGTTGACCGTGACGTAGACAGCGAGGCGCTGCAGCGGGTTCTTGAGCTATTGAGGCGGCGATGATCCCGATCCCGAGCGGCGTCAGGGTCTGGATCGCCACGGGTCACACGGACATGCGCCGCGGCATGCAAAGCTTGGCTCTTACGGTTCAGGAGAGCTTGAAGCGCGATCCTCATGCCGGTGATCTCTACATCTTCCGGGGCCGCCGCGGCGATCTGGTCAAGATTTTATGGCATGACGGGCTAGCACTACTTTGGCAGAATCTGTTTGCGCCAGTGGTTTTCAAGGATTTGTCTTCGGCAGTATGGGCACCGTTGAGGCGGCGGCCGAAGGATGAGATCGACGATGGCGTGACGTACGGCGGGCATCGTTGGCTGGGGCGGCGGTCCGTTGATTCTTTTTCCGCCCCGCGTGTGCGAGGCGACGATGCTGTAGGAAGGCATAGGCAATCATTGTCATTAGGGCGTGGCGATGAAGGCCCTGCCATGATCGCCCCTCGAAGTGATCAAGTCCAAGCTCCTCCTTCAACTGCTGATGCGCCTGCTCACAAATCCATCGTGCCTTGATGGTGGCAGCCAGTGTGCGCAGATCTGTCGCCGCCGGGAGATTGGCAAGATAGTATTTCTTCTCCCCTGAGGCACGTTGCTCGCCAATGAGCCAGGCTTCGTCGCCCGGGAGATGCTGCTGACCCTTATCCCAGATCCGCTGAGGAGGGCCGTCGGCGGTGCGGACACGGAGAGCAGCAAATCGGGCTTTCAGCCGACCTTTCGTCCCGCTGCGCCAACTCACGGTTTTCCATTTGGCGCTGGCCAGCATTTGTTCTGCCGCAATCGATAAGATATCGGGCACGTGGTGCTTTCGTGGTTTCCCGCGGACCTTGGTAATCGGCCAAATGAGCTTCACATCGACCGGATACACTTTCAGGTGCCGAGGGATACCGACAGCCCAGGCCAGCCCGCGCTCTGTCAGCCCTTGTCGAAACGGTGCGCTAAGTCCGTATCCCGCATCCGCCAGCACACATCCAAAGCGCACGTTGGCTGCCATCGCGCGATCAATCTCGGCCAAAGCAATCTCCGGCTTGGACCGTGGCGTTCGATATTCGACTGGCACGCGAGCGCGCTTCAAACGAGACACGTCGCTTGTCCAACTGTCAGGCAGAAAGAGACGTAACGCGACCATCACTGGCACTTCGCCGCGCGCGAGCGTCAACGACACCAGTGTTTGGCAATTTGCCGTTTTGCCGAGAGCCGACGCATATTGAGCCGCAACACCAACCGACCGTTCACCTTTCTTCGGCAGTGCGGTGTCATCAATAACCAGCACCGCATCCCTGCCGCCGACCAGCCGGTCCGCCTGGCTGAGCAGCTCTGTCTCCAGCGGCGTCGCGTCCCAGACACCATCGGCGATGAAATGGTGCAGCTGATCGTAGTTGCCGGTTGCGAGGCGTTCTGCCATCGGCTGAACGCTCTTGCGATCGCCAGGACCGATCAATCCCGCAACGTAACGGGGACACATCTGCTGCCGAGACTTATGACCCAGCCGGTCCAAGAACGGCATCAGCCAGCGTTCGAGTTCGTCTTCCCATCCCGCCATGGTCAGCCCTCCAAGAGCCGACCACCCATGAATCATTGAAAAATTGATTCGGGAATCCTATAACGCACGGCAAAATCAACGATCCGCCAAAGTAGTGCTAGGCATGTCGCTCTATGCCAAGCGTCTTGACCGCGGCAAGTTCATCTGGCCCTCGGCATCGGGCGGTGCGGTGTCGATCTCGGCGGCGCAGATGGCCTATATGCTCGAGGGCATCGACTGGAGAAATCCACAACTAAGTTGGCGGCCGCAGAGCGCGGGCTGAGCGAAGAAATCTGCGAGCGTTTCCATTTTAGGGAGTCCCAACGCGTCCAATCTGTGATTCATTGCGTCGCATGGATGGTGGTCGCGACGGGATTCCGGATGAGGTCGCCGCCTTGAAAGAGGCGCTGGCGATCGAGCGCGCGAACGGCTTGGTGATCGCGGCCGAACTTGCGGTCGCCCGCGCCAAAGCGTCAGAAGACGAGGCGCTGATCGCCCAGCAGAAGCTGCAGATCGCCAAGCTAAGGCATCAGATCTACGGCCAACGGTCAGAGCGATCGTCCCGCCTGATGGATCAGTTAGCGCTGACGTTCGAAGAGCTGGAAAGTAACGCCACTGAAGACGAATTGGCAGCCGAACGTGCCGTGGCCAAGACGACGACGGTGCGCGGATTTACGCGCAAGCGCGCCGAGCGCCAGACCTTCCCCGAGCATCTTCCACGCGAACGGGTGGTGATCGATCCACCGACGGCTTGCGAGTGCTGCGGCAGCAAGCGCCTGCGCAAGCTCGGCGAGGACGTGACCCGGACGCTGGAATCCGTGCCGCGCCAGTGGAAAGTGATCGAGACGGTGCGGGAGAAGTTTAGCTGCCGCGACTGTGAGAAGATCAGCCAGGCTCCAGCGCCGTTCCATGCTGTCGCACGAGGCTGGGCCGGTCCGAGCCTGCTGGCCATGATCATGTTCGAGAAGTTCGGCCAGCATCAGCCGTTGAACCGCCAGGCCGAGCGCTACGCCCTGGAGGGCGTGCCGATCGCGCTCTCGACCATGGCCGACGCCGTGGGATCGGTCTGCACGGTACTGGATCCTCTGCTGCGCCTCATCGAAGCCCATGTCATGGCGGCCGAGCGTCTTCATGCCGATGATACGACGGTGCCGGTGCTGGCCAAGGGAAAGACCGACACGGGACGGTGCTGGATTTACGTCCGGGACGACCGACCCTTTGGTGGCGCGGGTCCGCGGCGGCCATGTTCTACTACTCACGCGACCGCAAGGGCGAGCATCCTCAGGCGCATTTGGCCCGTTATGCCGGCATCCTGCAGGCCGATGCCTTTGACGGGTACAACCAGCTCTATCTGGCTGGGCGCCAGCCCGGACCGATCCGGGAGGCTGCTTGCTGGGCGCATGCGCGACGTCCATTCTTCGCCATGGCCGACATCGAAGAGAATGCGCGGCGCAAGGCCGCTGGCAAAAAGGAAATCCCGATCTCGCCGATCGCGATCGAGGTCGTGCGCCGGATCGATGCGCTGTTCGAGATCGAGCGCTCGATCAATGGCAAGAGCACACAAGAGCGCCTGGAGGTTCGGCAGACGCTGAGCCGGCCCATTGTCGAGGATCTTCAAATCTACATGCGGGAGCAGCTTGCCAAGCTCTCTCGCGGGCACGACCTGGCGAAGGCGTTCACCTACGTCCTGAAGCGCTGGCCGAGCTTCACCTTCTTCCTCGAGGACGGGCGTATCTGTCTCTCCAACAACGCTGCCGAGAGAGGCCTAAGAGGCATAGCTCTTGGGCGAAAATCCTGGCTGTTCTGCGGCTCTGACCGCGGCGGACGGCGTGCCGCAGCCATGTATACCTTGATCATCTCCTGCAAGATGAACAGTGTCGACCCGCAGGCCTGGCTGGCGGACGTCCTCGCCCGCATCGCCTCCCATCCGGCTCATCGGCTGGACGAGCTGCTGCCCTGGAATTGGAAGCCAGCGACAGCAACGATCTCCGCTCGAGCGGCATGACCACGCACGTCAACAAGGTCCATCACGTCACCACCATCAGTCAGGTCGCCAAGGACCTCGGCGAAGACGAAGAATGGTTGCGGCCATCGAAATGGAAATCGAGGGCGGTGTGATCTGGGTCTATGGCGTCGGCGAAGACGGCATCCAGGCGTTCACCGACTTCGGAATCGAAAACCTGATCGAGCTCATCCGGATGTACAAAGAAAATCCGGAATGGCTCAAGCGCTGGCAATCAGAATAATCTAGTTGGCCAGCGGCCCACGCCGCATGCTTACGCTTTAGGTGCTGCATGTGCGGGAGCAGTATACCCCGGCTCACCACCGAATTTGTCCCACATCTCGGTTGCAATTAGCTGGGCAAGGCTCCGAACCAGCTGGGTGAGGAGCGCATCAATCCAATAGTGCTGGACGAGCTATCGCAACATCCGTCGAGCCGTCACTGCGGCCATTGCGGCGTACTCATACCGCCGCGCACCGGGATCGGGTCTGGATTGCCACGCCGGGCGGCGTGGCGGCGCATGTGGCCAAGCGAGATCCGATGAAAAGACCACTCGAACTCGGCGCGTCCATCCGCGCCGGACGTGCTGTTCCGTATCGGGGCCAACTCGCTTTGATCCAGCTCTCGTTGCGGAAAACCAGGCGCTGGAGATCCAGGCTGGCCTGCCATGACGGCCAGTGCGGCGGCGCGCCCACACGCAACGCCGTTGGCGTAAGCAACTACGAGGCTAAGAGCGAGTTTTGGGATCACCAGAAACAGAGACGAGAGCTTCACATACAGGTCCCTGCGATACACCGTCTATCAGAATCTCGGCAGTCAGGAGCCTTCGGCGCGGATCGAGCTGAGACGGCGCAGTCGCCGTAATGGTCATTTCACCTTCGTGCGTCGGCTCAAGCGTGACGCTTTCCGGCTCTCCATCTGATGTCCAACCAAATGCCGGTAGGATCCGGGCCGTGTAGACAGCTGCGCGTTCCAAGTTGTTGCGAACCTTGATCGTATATTTGACCGTGCTCTTCGGTCGGACTTCGGAAAGGTATGGCAGCATTCGTGCCCAGAATAGATCTATAAAATGGTTTGCAGGCTCACCTACTACATCGCGAAATGCTGCTTCCTTACGTTCGATGTAGTCCACGTACTCCGCGATCCTCGACTGATCCACGCGAATCAGCTCTCCGTGGCCAGGGCATACGAGATCAGGCATCGTCGCCTTTATCCCATTCGCGCAGTGTTGATGCATGTTCAACTGAAAGCTGTTGCGCATGACCGTAGACTGGACAAGGATTTCGCGTTCAATTCCTCTGGCGTGAGGATTGACGAGAAACAGATTGTCTCCTCCAAATACAATCCGCTTACCATCGATTTTGCCTAAGATGATCGCATGGAATTCGGTTTGGCCCGGAGCATAGTGAACTTCGAAGTCGAACCCTCTCCACTGAAATGCCTCGCCATCGCCTAGAATCCGTTGCACTTCGATCGGCTTGTCAAATAAGCAAGGCGTGCTTGCCCAGGCAGCGGGATCGGCGATAACCTCGGCTATTCGATCGAGAGCCCAGCATTGCGTGCCGAAATGCCGTTGCAGGAATGGTATTCCGCAGGTGTGATCGTCATGAATATGGGTGGGAAGCACAAGTTCGATCTCTCGCACTCCATAGCCCTCGCGCAGCTGATCGATATGGTGCTGAACGAATCGCAAAGCTTGCCGGCTCTCGTGATCGGAGGACGCATGGAGGTGCCCCATGGAGGGAAATCCGTAGTCGACCAGCATTGCGTGGCCGTTTCCGCTTAGAACGATGTAAAAATTAGAACATGTATAGGGCCCTGCCCACAGCAGATGCTCAGTAATTCTTTGCAACCTGCTCTCACGGATGGTGTCCAGATCCCTGAAGCCGCTGTTTCGGCCCGATGTAAAAAGCCTGCCAATGCTAGCGAGTGCCTCGAGGCGCGATTCGAGAGCTGTGATATCGGCGTTCACTTCACCGATTGGCGCTCCATGCGACGGAAAAGCAATCTCGACCTCTTCCTTTTTCAAGGCGAGAATCGACTGCATCGTAAATTCAATTCCAAGTAGATCGCCGTAATTGTACTCCATTGCGTGAAGCTGATAGAGTTTTCCGCCGCTCGTCATCAGATCGCCCGTAAAGGCAACTTTCTTGCCATCCACTTGTGCGATTAGGGCGACCATGCCGTATGTGTGGCCCTTTGCCGGCAGGACCCGAAAATCATACTCCTTCCACACAAAGGTCCTGTAATCTTCGAGAACAGCATCAACCTGAATATTTTCTCCCAACGAGAAAAACGTATTACTGTCGTTGTAGTTGTCATAGATGCGCCGCGCCTGCCAATAGGACTCGACGTTCTCAAACAGGTGCCGTTCGTATTCTGGCACGGCAATTTTCGCGCCGGTCTTCTGAAAGATAGGTGTTCCCCAGCACTGATCCCTGTGGTGATGGGTATGTAGAATCCAGTCGACCCGCTGGATACCGATAGCAGCAAGATGTTGCATGATAGCGCCGGACCCGGTATCGATGAGGAGGCATTCCGCGCCACTCTTCAGCACGTAAACGTTGCACGTGTCCTGAAATTGCCAAAGGTGTTCGGAGCGCTGTATCAAGGACATCTCATTTCCTTCTGAGTGACAATCATGCTTTCGCGCGACAGGCACTTGAACGCGCGAATCGCTTTGCCGCTGGTCTGTTTAGGCCGTAGAGCCCATCTCGTCCGGCGGCGGCGGCGCTCCGAGTGTCCGGGCAAAATGGGCGCCGGCCCATCTCGTAATGCGACTCGCTGTCAACTTGAGATGTGTACTCATGCGCAGGCAACAATGATGGTTCGCCTTCAGCAGGTTGAGATGAGGTTGGCCGCGTCATTATGCTTGCCGGCCCCCCGGCTCGTCTCCTGAAACAGGGTTGGACGACAGTAGACAGTAGCGATCTGCCGATGCCAATTAATGCAACGATCCCGTTACTATCGCCTAAATTGCGCGCTGGAGGGCCTCTTCAGACGAATTTCTGCACCGCCCCGCCGACAAGGTAGTCCGGCAAAACGAGGGATGGCGCTCGGAGAGCATTTTAAGGAGTGCATTAGCGCGGGGTTTTCACTTTCGACTCGCCAGTACGCCAAGAACTTGAACCGGCTATATCGCCGCCGTCCCGCAATTCTCGGTGGACAAGGCCTGAAACGTTGGCGCCAACGTCAGACTCGAACACGACCTGATGCCCGCGCCCATGCGGATCAGACTCTTCGATGATACCTCGACTGACGTCGTGACGCTCGATTTTGGGGCGATCAGCGGGCGAAACCAGGTTCGAGACCAAAAGTTCCTCCAACTCCTTTCCGGGATCGTATTGGCTGAGTAGAACAGTCTCGCCGTGCAAGTCGGTCCAGAAGATCGTCTCACGCGCTGAGCGGATGGTCATGCGGTAAGGCAACCATAACACACTCGCTCCATAGCGAGATGGGTTTGGTGTCCAGTAAGGCCAGGCTGCCCGTCACCAGTAAAATGTCCAGAACGCGATCGATGTGAGTTTTGGTCTTGTGCGACATAAGGTCTCTAACTGACTTACTGCACTTGTATGCCCCCGTCGTGCGCACCGTAGAATTTGGCGCAAGTCTGAGACCCGGTTCTGTTCGAGGCTGACCGCCCCTTCTTGTGGGGCACACCGAGGCACAGAGAGAGGGAAGGAATCATTGACGGAGGAACCAGTTAACACTCCACCCATGCGGTGATCCGCAATCCAACGCCGCCGGGTAAGGCGCAGTATTATCTCTCCCACGACGACAACCTGCCCGGCGTCGCCTTGCGCATGCGCGCTACCGACGCCGGACCCGAGTCTTCCTCTTCACCAAGCCGGGGGTGAGGCGGACCCAGCGCAAGACCCTCGGCCCGCGACCCAAATATAATGAGAAGGCCGCGTGCAAGGCCGCCACCATCGCCGCAGGCGAGGTTGTCAAGTGCTTGGACCCGAACAACGCGAAGAGCGGGGCGATACGCGACAAGCAGCCGAGAAGGAGGAGCACCACGGTCGCGCGGCTCATTGTTGAAGATGATCCTGGCTGTTCTCTAATTCCGGGCCTGCGGTCAAGACTCTCCAAAGACGTCCTTGCCGGGTTCATGGTTCTCTCCGCGGTAGGGGCATGCCCTCCGCATGATGGCGTAGGATGACGCTGGCGGATCAATGTGTGAAGCGGGCTTGCCTTTTGAGCATCGCAAAGCCAGGGGCGATCGCACCAACGCCAGCGTCCCGGCAGGGACCTTGGATTCCGCCGGTGGTCGGCGGGAATTCGCTGGTTTGCTATATTGTTTGCATGGCGGTCTCCTTTGACGACCATCTAAATTCGGTACCATCGATCCACATCCGATGCAGAATGACCGCGAGCTTTCGCGCGACCGCAACCTTGGCTTTGCGCAGCCCGCTTCGCTTTGCCAGCCGAATGCCCCAGGCTTTGAGCGCTGACCATTTTGCCACGCGTGTGAGCAGCACATTGGCTGCCTCGAAGAGATAACTTCGCAACATTTTGTCGCCGCACTTCGAGATTCGAGCCGTCCAGTCGATCTCGACGGAGGAGTATCGCCGGGTCGTTAGTCCGACATAGGCCCCGACGCTTCTTGACTTTTTGAAGCGCATAGGGTCGTCGATCGTTGCAAGAAAGCAAAGAGCCGTGACAGGTCCGATGCCAGGTGCCGTCATAAACTGTCGCACTTGAGCATTGCTGCGTGCGAGCTTCATAACCTTACGGTCGAGATCCGCAATCTGCTGCTCGATGGCAACTCGCGCGGTGAGTAGCGGCGTTACCGCCACGGCGAGTTCCGGCCGATCTTTGGTGAGCTCCGCAGCACGCAATGCGAACACGTTCATCTTTGCTTGGCCAATAACCAGCCCGAGGTTCTTTAGAAGCCCGCGGATTTCGTTCTCGAGATCCCGCTTGATCTTGACGAGCAGAGCCCGGCTGACCAACAGAGCCTTCACCGCATGACTGTCGAGGTCTTTGACGCGCACCTCTTTATACCATCCGCATTGCATGATGCGGGCGATGCCTGCGGCATCGTTGCGGTCGCTCTTGTTGACCTGCATTTTCAACACCGCCTTGGCGTGCCTGGCATCGATGCAGATGACGGGCAGCCCCAGCTTATTCAACTCGGTCCACAGCCATGTCGACGTTGCCCCTGTTTCGAGCCCGATCCGCGCGACATACGGCGCGTTTGACTGGATGAATGCCGCGATCACCTCCGGGTCGGAATCAACAACTCCCTCACGTTGAATCTTCCCCGCCCGATCAACGATGCAGATCGTTGTTAGCTTCAGCGAAACGTCCAGTCCAACATAATGCTCGATTGCAGTTCTCCTTCATTGCAGGCCCGAGGGGTGAGCCTCATCGATTGGCTTGGAGAGCTGATTCGCAGAGCCTCAGTATGGCTCTGACCGGAATTACCCCATGTGTGAAAACGCTGGGCTGCTGTTATGATTCTCCTGTGATTCTTTGGGGGAATCGATGAGGCGCTTCGTTGAAGAGGCGGATCGTGGGCAGCGGACGCTGCTGCCTGAATGCCTCGATGATTTCATTGACGAGAGCAATCCTGTTCGGGTGATCGACGAGTTTGTCGATGCGCTCGATCTGGCCGAAATGAGCTTCGGTGGAGTTACGCCGGCGGCGACTGGCCGGCCGTCGTATCACCCCTCGGTGCTCCTGAAGCTTTACATTTACGGCGATCTGAACCGGGTGCAGTCAAGCCGGCGGCTGGAACGAGAGGCCGGACGCAACATCGAGGTGATGTGGCTGCTGGGTCGGCTTGCTCCCGATCACAAGACGATCGCGGACTTCCGCAAGGACAACAGCCTGGGGCTGGGTAAGGTCTGTGCGCGCTTTGTCGAGCTCTGCCGCGAGATGGGTCTTCTCACGACGGCGAGCGTCGCCATCGATGGGAGCAAGTTCAAGGCCGTGAACAACCGGGACAGGAACTTCACGCGCGCGAAGGTGGAGCGGCGGCGTGCTCAGTTGGAGGAGAGCGTCGCGCGCTATCTGAGCCAACTTGACACGGCCGACCGACAGGAGCCGAGCGAGGCGCTGGCGGCGAAGGTGACGAGGCTTACCGAGAAGCTGACGAAGCTGAAGGGGGAGATGGGCAAGCTTGCTGCCTACGAGAAGCAGATGCTTGCGTCGCCGGATCAGCAAATCTCCCTGACTGATCCGGATAGCCGTTCGATGGCAACCAGTGGCCGCGGATCCGGCGTTGTCGGCTACAATGTCCAAGTCGCCGTCGATACCGACCATCACCTGATCATCGCGCATGAGGTGACGAACAGCGGCTCAGATCGGGCACAACTTGCCAATATGGCCAGGCAGGCGAAGGCTGTTCTGAAGACAGAGACGCTCGAGGCCGTTGCCGATCGCGGCTACTTCAGCAGCCCGGAGATCCTCGCCTGTCACGAGGCCGGCATCACGGTAACTCTGCCCAAGCCGATGACTTCGGGCGCCAAGTCGGACGGACGC
The DNA here is from genome assembly GCF_045571435.1 of Bradyrhizobium sp. STM 3562. Taxonomy (NCBI): domain Bacteria; kingdom Pseudomonadati; phylum Pseudomonadota; class Alphaproteobacteria; order Hyphomicrobiales; family Nitrobacteraceae; genus Bradyrhizobium; species Bradyrhizobium sp. STM 3562. Next base: position 6,056,614 of record NZ_CP120694.1, on the reverse strand, counting down.
TTCGGTAAGCAGGACTTTGTCTATTTGCCGGAGGAAGACGCCTATCGTTGTCCGGCCGGGGAGCGATTGCCGTATCGCTATACAAACGAAGAAGCCGACAAGATGCTGCGGCGCTACTGGACCAACGCCTGTAAGAATTGTTCGATCAAACCCCAGTGCACGCCCGGGTCAGAGCGGCGGATCACACGATGGGAGCACGAGCATCTGCTCGACGCCGTGCAGCAGCGGCTCGATGCGAACCCGCTCGCTATGCGCCTTCGTCGCGAGACTGTCGAGCATCCGTTCGGCACGATGAAGGCACGCATGGGAGCGACGCACTTCCTGACCAAAACTCTCCCAAAGCTAGCCGCCGAGTTGGCCCTCTCGGTTCTGGCCTATAATCTGACCCGAGCAATGAATATCCTCGGGATCAGGCCGCTGATCGCCGCGATCGCGGCATGAGGCCGGCCTGGTTTTGGCTTCAAGACTGACGGCCCTGCAAGGCCGTTTTTACACGACCAAGATCCTTACCAGACGTCCTTGGACGAACCTCAAGCAAGATGCGGAGGCTGCCCGATATTCTTCAACGAAAATGAACCCGAGCTTACTGCCACGAATCATTTCGCATCTCGTGCGACTTGAACAACAGTATCTCGACCCTCCAAGTCGCGCTCCCGACTTTCACCGAAAAACACCAGAGGCGCACCGCGGTCAAGGTGGAAGCCATTGACTACGTTGGGACTGACTTGTTGGATCAGAAGGCCGTCCAAACGTTAGAAAGCTCCGGGCGCCAAACTGCCGGCCGGGGCCGGCCAATTGAAGCTTTGGACGTGAGCCGTCCCGGACGCTCGTTTGCAAATCAAACGTGTTGCTCGCGTTGGCGCAGGCGGCTTTCTTGGCAGAAATTAGCCCTTACCGTGTGCCGCCGCGTTGGGCACGGTAGCCATCTCCGGACCGATGGGATTTCTAAATTCGTTCTCGGCTCTGAAGCTCTGTAGCTCGGACTTCGCTGCAGATAGGAGGGCTTTATCGGTAAAGAGCTCCTTTGCGAGTGCCGCCATTGCCTTGGCTGCCACCACTGTGCCCTTGTGCGCCGCCGGCGCCTTTCCTTGCGCAACGAGCTGCCAAGAATGAAATGGCGTTCCGGGAGCGAAGCACGCCACAATGCATTGCACGGTTGGCACAACCCAGCTTACAGTTCCGACGTCCGTCGAGCCACGCGACGTCCATTTTTGCTGCCCCGGTGAAAAGTTAAGGATGTGGCTGGATAGAGCCTCATCCTTTGCAGGCAACCCGTAGCGGGCGTAGAACGCCACGATGTCTGCGCGCGAGAAGGTCTTTTGAATCTCGCTGGCAAAACGCCTGTCAGCATCGTCGAACTCTGGTCCGCCGAGTTTTACGAGATTACGATGCATTGCTTCTTCTAGCGGAGCATTTCCGATGAGATTGGCAACGCCGGATTGTTGCTTCATGTGCATAGTGGTTTCGGTCATCAGTGCCGCACCTCGTGCGATGTTCTTGATGCGCTCCAGGAGCTGCCACATTTCCCCCAGCGTTGCCGCACGCACGCGATGATGAACGACAGCTTTTGACTGAACGACATTCGGGTGGCTACCACCGCCATCGATCAAAGCGTAGTGAACGCGCGCAGTTGAGGGCATATGCTCTCGCATATAATTCACGCCGACGTTCATCAGCTCGACAGCATCGAGGGCGCTGCGGCCGAACTCGGGAGCTACCGCGGCGTGCGAAGCCCGGCCATGGAAGGTGAACTCCGCTCCAACGCTGGCCAGTGATCCCGCCTCGAACACGCCGGTAAAGGCGGCCGGATGCCAGCAGATTGCGATATCGACGTCATCGAATGCACCCTGCTTCACCATTATGCTCTTTGAGGCGCCAGCCTCTTCAGCGGGGCAGCCGTAATAGCGCACCCGGCCCGCAATGCCGTTCGTCTCCAACCATTGTTTGATTGAACAGGCGGCCAAAAGGGCCGCCGCACCTAGCATGTTGTGGCCGCAGCCGTGCCCCAAGCCCCCCGCCACGATCGGCCGCTCTTGAGCAACCCCGGCCTCCTGACTGAGCCCCGGCAGGGCGTCGTACTCTCCAAGCACTGCTATGACCGGGCCGTCCTTGCCCGCTTCGCCCATAATAGCGGTGGGAATCCCTGCGATGCCTGGGGTAACCGAAAAGCCTTCCTGCCGGAGGGCTTCCTCGTGCAGGCGCGCGGCAATGAACTCCTGATAACTAAGCTCCGGCGAATCCCAGATTCTATCACTCAAATGGAAAAACGGGGCACTCTTGGAATCAACTATCTTCCAGATCGGATCTTGGTTTGGAAGCATCGATCCTCCTTAGCTGCTAGAGCTGTCCTGGCGAACGAAGCGACGGTACCGCCTCCGATTTGTTTACACGTTTGGTTGACCATCGACGTAAAAACTTCGTACCGAACGGACAGTCGTGCGCGAGCGGGGTGCTTCGACAGCGCCATGACCGCCCCCTTCAGGCGTAATAGCTCGCCCGGGCGGCTTCGAAGCGTATGCTGCGGAATCGGCCGCACGGTTGAGCGCCGGCAAGGCATTGAAGATCGCCATCCTCGCGCTACCGCTTCTACTCGCCATCTGGGCCTGCTTCGTTCCACATCGAGATTGTCGCGCGCACGATGGCGGAGCAGGATGCACGGCGGCGACTGCCTGACGAGACCGTCGATTCCGCGCTTTCGAGCGATCTGAAAAAGTCCGGTGCCGCGAACGGCGAGCGGATCAACCATAGGCGTGCTTGCCTTGCGAGCGGTCGAGCTAACCTGATGAGGGTGCCAGGCCAAGCTCCATCGGGCACGGGCGCTTCGCGCAGAGAATCGAATCGGTGAAGAACGGAATCTAAGCATCCGGCTTAAAGAGGCAACGAACGCCCTCAATTCGCATAAATTCTCCGATGTTGGGCTATTTTTGCGGCAATTGTGCGTTGACCCGCTTTACGTCTGTCACTGTCGCTACGAAGAGAGACCGCCAGCAGGAGAGACAGTTGTGTGGGGTTCGAAGTGCTCCGGGCCACCGACATGTCCATCGAATCGGAGCAGTTACGCTCCATCGCCATGTACGCGCCAGATAGCGAATGAAGGTGATATGATCGAGCGCGCGAGAGCACTCTCAGCAGTGAAAATCCGAATAGGTCAACTCGGCAAAGGGCCATCCTCAAGCAATCGGTCAAATGCATACCCGTGTCGGCACGACGATGGGGATGCGGCGCTCGGTCACTACTTAAAGTCCGTCAGCATGATCGATGTTCTTGTTTGAAGGCGCAGATCATCGCTCGCGAAGTCTCGGAGGGCTCGTCAAGGAAGGAGTTGAGCAGAGTATAAACTCAACGGGTTTAACGACAACAACGTGATCACAAGCTGACAATTCACGCGGACAAAAGGACAATGCGATGGCTCGTGAACAATCCTACATAGTCGGTGCGTACGAGCATCCCACGCGAAAAGCGCCTGATAAGTCGGTGGTGCAGCTTCACGCCGAATGCGCCGCCGGGGCGTTGGCCGACGCCGGGCTAACCAAAGATGACGTCGACGGCTACTTCTCCGCTGGCGACGAACGAGGCTTTCGCGCCCCACCAATAGTCGACTTCTTGAACTTAAAAGTGCGGCATTGTGACTTTACAGACATCGGCGGCTCCGCGCCTTTGCAGCACATTGCTCATGCCGCCCAGGCTATCGCCGCGGGCAAATGTAACGTTGCTTTGGTTACCTTGGCTGGACGCCCACGCACCGCATTAGTGCAGCCCCCACCCGATGTCACTGAGCCGGACTTATTGTGGGAGTGGCCGCTTCGCACGAGCCTACTAGATAGCTACGCCTTGTGCGCGCGCCGTCACATGCATGAGTACGGGACCACCAGCGAGCAGCTGGCCTGGATCAAGGTGGCTGCGTCTCACCATGCGCAGCACAATCAATACGCTATGTTACCCCAGGTTGTGACTACTGAAGATGTACTGGCCTCTCCCATGATTTCCGAACCCCTGCACCGGCTTGACTGTTGTGTGATTTCGGACGGCGGCGGAGCCGTTGTGGTAGCCCGACCAGAGATAGCCAAGAGTCTCAAGCGACCGCGAGTAAAGGTGATCGGGGCGGGCGAGAGCATTCAAGGACAGTCAGCTGGCAGGGTCGAGCTGACCGCCTCAGCGGCTAGACAGTCCGGTGCTATTGCGTTTGCTGAGGCGGGTGTGAAGCCGAGCGATATTCGCTACGCCTCGATTTACGACAGTTTCACGATTACCGTGCTCATTGCCTTGGAGGATCTTGGCTTCTGTAAAAAGGGAGAGGGGGGTCGCTTTGTCGCCGACGGAAACCTGATCTCCGGTATTGGTCGCTTGCCCTTCAATACTGATGGCGGTGGCCTTTGCAGTAACCATCCAGCGATGAGGGGCGGAATCACCAAGGTGATCGAGGCCGTCCGCCAATTGCGCGGCGAGGCCCATCCGGCCGTTCAGGTCAACGATTGCTCGCTGGCACTAGCGCATGGGACAGGGTGGTTGATGGGCGCTCGGCACAGCTGCGCCACGCTGATCTTGGAGCGGGAGTGAATCCAATGTTTGGCACGGATTTTATCGCGCACAGTCCAGAGACCAAGCCCTTTTGGGATGCCGCAGCAGCTGGCCGTTTCGTGCTGCCACGCTGCCAGCAGTGTCACAGAACCCACTGGTATCCGCGAGGGTTCTGCCCGCATTGTCTCTCGATGATTATCGATTGGCAGGAGTCGCTTGGCGAAGGCGAGATCTACTCGTTCTCTGTAAACCGCATGAAGGAGCCGTACGTGCTGGCCTATGTGGCGCTCACCGAGGGGCCAATAATGTTGACCAATGTGATCGATGCTGATCCGGACAAGCTATCGATCGGCACGAGGGTAAAGGTGGTATTCAAGCCCGCCGTTACAGGAGCCCTCGTTCCGCTCTTCGTTGTGCGTTAGCATCCGATAAGTCGTATCTGCGTGGCCGGCGCCGACCTCGCCATTCAAGAAGCGGAGCACTGCTCGACGGCTGCGGCCGAACGGTGCTGCTTCTCGCCGCTGGTGCGGTTGTGACGTTTTGCGCCTGGACCACACTTGGTGAAGTAAGTGCCTCATGCAAGCCGTTAAGCTGAACGAAAGCAAGGTCTGCGCCGAAAATGGCTGAACATATGATTCCCTTAGGTGAGAAGTTGTACCGCCGTGCAAAGGCGACGCCCAACGCACCGGCAGTCACTTGCGGCGAGGAAACCCTGACCTGTGCCCAGTTGGAAGTCAGAGCCAACCGAATTGCTCGTGCGCTACAGGGGCTGGGTGTCAAACTCGGCGATCTTGTCACCATCGGTCTCGCTAACGGCTTCAACTTCATCGAGGCTTGTTGGGGCGTCTGGAAGTTGGGCGCGACGCCGCAACCGGTATCCTCCCGACTACCGGCTGCCGAACTGCAAGCCATTGTCAATCTGGCCGACTCGCGCCTCGTGATCGCTCAGCCAGGCATGGAAGCCAACCGGAGGCGTGTCACCGTCGACGAACTGCTTGCGTTATCCGATGATGGCCGACCGCTGGAGCCGCGCGTGGCGCCGATATTGAAGGCGGTGGCGTCCGGCGGCTCGACGGGTCGGCCAAAGCTGATCCTCTCCGGCTTGTCCGGGATCGCGCCGGCTGTGCCGGCTGATTACCCGGGCGGCTGGCGCTTCGGGCGGAGCCCGACGTCTCTGGTTCCTGGGCCTCTTTATCACAATGGCCCATTCGATTGCGCCATGAAAACGATTATTCACGATGGGCATCTGGTACTAATGCAGAAATTCGACGCGGAGGGTGTGCTGCGCGAGATTGAACGGCGTAGGGCCACTTGGATTTATCTAGTCCCCACCATGATGAGCCGGATCTGGCGCCTGCCAGAAGAAGTGCGAGCCCGCTACGATGTCTCGTCAGTAAGGACTCTCTGGCACTTGGCTGCGCCTTGTCCGCCTTGGCTCAAGGACGCCTTTATCGGTTGGTTCGGGCCCGACGTGGTAATGGAGATGTACGGCGGCACCGAAGGCCAAGCTTGGACCGTCATCGGTGGAAGCGAATGGCTCAAGCATCGTGGTTCAGTCGGACGCGTGGTCGCAGGTGAAATGAAGGCCGTCGATGATGACGGAAACATGCTCCAGCCTGGTGAGGTGGGCGAGATCTACATGCGCCGCCCCAAAGGCGAGCAGCCTACATACAGCTATCGGGGAGCCACGGCCCGGACGCTGGAGGGGGGCTGGGAAAGTCTTGGCGATATCGGCTATTTCGATGCCGATGGATACCTCTATCTGGCAGACCGAGGCACCGATATGATCCTGGTCGGCGGCGCGAACGTTTATCCAGCCGAGGTCGAGGCTGCCATCGAGGAACATCCGCTGGTGATCTCAAGCGCCGTGGTTGGTCTGCCACACGAGGACATGGGTTCATCCATCCATGCGATCGTTCAAGCGCGTCCGGGCCTGACGGCTGAAGCGCTTCTAACGCATTTGGCTGAGCGATTAGTGAGCTACAAGCTGCCCCGCACTATCGAGTTCGTTGAGGAACCCTTGCGTGACGAGGCGGGGAAGGTGCGCCGCACTCGGTTGCGCGACGAGCGTATCGCTCGAATGAAGCACCGCCAGATAAAAGCTTAATCAGTGGTCGTGTATCCATAAGGAGGGCGGCAGCAGCGAACCGGGCGATAGCGCTGTCCTTGACGCAATCGCAGATTGACGGCAACTACCGGACGAAGCTCACTTTCGGCGTTAGTCATTCAGCGTTCTGAGAAAGAGTCCCAAGATCAAGGCGCAAGCTCGGCGTGATCTATTTTGTCGCCCCTAGGCCAGCCGCTGCCTCTGCGCAATACTTAACTAATGAGAATTGAGTAGCGGTGCTTCTTTAGTGCCGCGATGCACCACGATGCGGACGGTTGAGGAAGATGCGATGGGATTGTTGGATGGCAAGGTCGCGATAATTACCGGGGCTGGCGGCGGGCTCGGTGAGGCTTATGCAAAGCTGTTTGCGAAAGAGGGGGCGTCCGTCGTCGTGAATGATGTTGGCAGCACGGTGGATGGTTTGGGCACGAGCGCCGCTGCCGAAAAAGTCGTGGCCGAGATCGTAATGGTCGGCGGGCGCGCGGTGGCCAATGCCGATGACGTATCCAACCCGGCTGGCGGAGAGAATATCCTCAGGAGCGCGATCGACGCCTTCGGCCAAGTCGACATCTTGATCTGCAATGCAGGAATCCTGCGCGACCGAACGTTTGCCAACACCTCGGAGGAGGATTGGGATCTCGTTAACAAGGTTCATCTCAAAGGGACGTACTGCTGTACGCTACCGGTTTGGAAGTGGCTCAAGGACAACGGTCGGCCGGGCGTCATCATTATGACGTCCTCAACCTCGGGTCTCTTTGGGAATTTCGGCCAAGCTAACTACGGAGCGGCAAAGGCTGGCATCTACGGCCTGGTACGAGTACTTTCTATCGAGGGCCGAAAATACGGCATCCGAGTAATGGGCGTGGCGCCAAACGCGGTCACTCGGATGTGGGCGGACGTTTCAGGTATCCGGGACGAAGAACTCGATTCTATCCTGCGTCCGGAGAACGTGGCTCCTGGCGTGCTGTTTATGGCCTCCGAGTTGGCGGCAGATCATTCCGGCAAGGTTCTGGCCGTCTCGGGCCAAGAGGTAGCAGAGGTCAGGATGTTGATGACCGAGGGTTTCCATCCCGAAGGATCGTACACCGCACAGGACGTTGCGGCTCACGTACCCTCTGTGTTCTTCCCGGCAGATCTGAAACGGCTGCACAGGAAGGCTTAGGCAGGTTAGCCGAGGTTGGCCGAACACCAGCAGCTCCGTCAACGCCCGTTGGCCTAGCATCCATACACTTGCCAGTGGCCGCTAACGTCCAGCTTCGCTCTTTGCGGCGCGAATAGCGATGTCGTACTTATCAAATGTCGCATGTAGTCATCTTAGGGACGCATCTCGTCAAGGCCGCCCGGCTGCATCGTCTAGTAGCGTGAAGGAAACGCAGTCCGCGCGGCAACCATTGCTCGTCGATAATTGATCTACGGAACTGTTAGGCGAGTTGTTGCCTTCCCAACGGCATCATTCAACAACAGGAACGTCTTTCCTGGCCTCAATCTTCTGGGAGCACGGAGTTCGGCAAACTGATGTCTTCGGAAAATAACTGATGACCGCTAGTCTAATCGATGGAAAGACCATTGCTGAGGTCCTTCGGACCAGTGTTGCGCGCGATGTCGCGATGCTCCAGGCCAAGTGCAACATCACCCCCGGCTTAGCCGTCGTTCTAGTAGGTAGCGATCCGGCGAGTTCGGTGTACGTCAAGATGAAAGCCAAACACGCGCGCAATGTGGGAATCAACTCTCAGCAGCATCAGTTGCCGATTAGCGTTGGCGACGCCGAGCTATTGGAGCTGATCCAAACGCTTAATGCGGACAATTCTGTTGATGGCATTCTAGTTCAGCTTCCTCTACCTGAGCACGTCAATCGCGGGCGTATCCAGGAAGCTATCGACCCCGCCAAGGATGTGGATGGCTTTCACCCCTATAACGTTGGACGATTGACGGTAGGGCAGCCCGCGCTTGCCCCTTGCACCCCGTTGGGGGTTGTTCATCTCATCAAAACGGCCGTAAGCGATTTGACGGGACTCGATGTGGTTGTCATCGGTCGTTCGAACATCGTTGGAAAGCCTTTGGCACTTCTGCTTGGCGATGCCGGATGCACAGTCACAGGCGCGCAGCTCCAGACTCGAAACCTGCCAGACCTTTGTCGAAAGGCGGATATTGTCGTCGCGGCCGCAGGCTCCGCGGAACTCGTTCGGGGTCACTGGCTCAAACCCGGCGCAATTGTAATCGATGTCGGTATCAACCGCACGATAGACTCGACGGGCGGTGCGAAACTTGTAGGAGACGTAGCTTTCGCCGAAGCGATTGATCGTGCGAGTTACGTTACCCCGGTGCCAGGCGGTGTTGGTCCCATGACCGTCGCCTACTTGCTCGCTAATACCGTCGAAGCGACGATTTCGCGTCGAGGGTTGTCCTCTTCTTTGGCCATTCATGGCAGGGACTCGATTGCGCGTTCCTCAACCACCGCATTGCATTGCAAGGTTCCACATGCAAGCTTGCAGCACGAGAATGCAGGGCTCTAGGCGTCAGCGCCGTTTAGCGGTCGTTTCGCTCAATCGCTCTGTTCGCGGCGCTTGACCGAAGCGTGCGCGATAGGTGCGGGAAAAATGGCTTGCGCTGGTAAAACCGCAAGCTAGCGCGATCTCAAGTACCGATAAACTGCTTTGTCGAACGAGATCGCGTGCACGATCTAGGCGCAACGCCAGATAATGCTCGCCCAGCGAACGTCCCAAATGCTGGCGAAAAAGCCTCTCTAGGTGCCGTAACGATACCTTTGCAACACGCGCCAACTCGTCCCGAGAAACTGGAGTTTCTACGGTTTGCTCCATCCGGCTGATCGCTCGAAGAAGGGGAGCGTGCGCAATACCGAGCCGTGCCCGCAATGGCATCCGTTGGGGACCCGTCCCTTCGCGAACGTGCGTCTGCAGGAACCACTCGCTAACTGCCATCGCCAAGTCGGTGCCGTGTTCGCGTGCAATGATGGCGTGCATCATATCGAGCGGAGCGGTACCGCCGCCCGATGTCAGTCGGTCACGATCGATCTCATAGAGAGAGCGCCGCAGATCTAGCTCGGGGTACTCCTCTAAAAACGCTGGCGCATGCTCCCAATGGATTGTGAACCGGTACCCTTTGAGTAAATTCGCCCGCGCAAGAATGTAGGGGCCGCCGGACACGCCGCCAATTTTTGCGCCGCGCCGAGCGATCTGTCTTAGCCAGGCAAGGGTCGCGGAATCTGCGAACAAAGCTGGATTGCCCCCCGCACAGACGAAAACGTAGTCGAAATGGGCGTCCGCTCCGATACGAAATTCGGTCTGAATGCGTACTCCATTGGAAGCTGCAGCCGGTTGACCATCAATTGAGATATGGCTCCAGCGATATAGCGTGCGTCCCGATAGCCGATTTGCAGCACGTAGAGGCTCAATAACCGAGACGTACGGCAGCATTGCAAAGTCGGGAATGAGCAGGAAGCCGACATGAGCGGGCGGCTGGTCCGGACAGTCGTTTTCAGACATTCGACGGTCGTTAGCGGTCATGCCTGTGAAACTACGCCGTTCAATGTGGGATAGACAAGCCAGACTTGTATCTCATTCGCTTCTGGATACGCGAGTATCTCTAGTTCAAGCAGATATGCAGTTGCCAAATCAACGTCCGGAAAAGGGGCTAACGTGACCGCGTACAGCGGGCCAGTGTTTGACATGGCCGTAAAGCAATTCGAGGTGATCGCAGACCATCTATCAATTCCGGAAGACGCAAGGGCGCGGCTATTGATGCCGAAGCGCGCTGTCACGGTGAGCTGCCCCATTCATCGTGACGATGGCACAACCGCTGTTTTTGAGGGGTACCGGGTACAGCATCACCTCACGCTTGGACCCACTAAGGGCGGCACCCGGTTCGCTGCGAGCGTAGACCTTGGCGAGGTCGCTGCGCTCGCGATCTGGATGAGTTGGAAATGTGCGTTGGTCGGATTGCCTTACGGTGGCGCGAAGGGTGGCATCAGCGTCGAACCATCAAGCTTGTCCCGGCGTGAACTTGAAGCGCTTTCTCGTCGCTATATGCAGGAAATGATCCCATTTGTTGGGCCGCACACGGATGTGATGGCGCCTGACATGGGCACAAACGAGCAGATCATGGCCTGGTTCATGGATACTTACTCCATGTATCAGGGGCAGACAGTCGCTGAGATCGTCACAGGCAAACCGGTCAGCGCCGGGGGAACGCTGGGAAGGCGTGAAGCAACCGGTAGGGGCGTTGCCCATCTGGTTAGACGCGCCGCGGATGAACTGCAGATACACCTCAGTCATGCAACTGCAGTCGTCCAAGGATTCGGCAATGTCGGTTCGATCACAGCACTCGAACTGCACAACAGCGGAGTCAAAGTCATCGCCGTGAGCGATCATACGGGTGCACTCTATCGGCCGGCAGGGCTCAACATCCCGAACTTGGTTGAACATGCTGCTTCCAAAGGTAGCTTAGAGGGTTATTCCACAGAGCTCGGTTTCGATCCGGCGGAGATACTTTCGTTGCCGTGCGACATTCTTGTTCCGGCTGCAGTCGAGCGCGTGATAGACGCCAGAGTGGCCGCCCATCTGCGCTGTCGTATACTTGCTGAAGGCGCTAACGGGCCGACCACACCCGAAGCGGACCAAATCCTGGGAAAGCGTCGGAAGGAAATCTTCTTAGTCCCAGACATTTTGTGCAACTCGGGAGGAGTAGTAGTTAGCTACTTCGAGTGGGTACAAGACCTCCAACGATTGTTTTGGGAGGAGGATGAGGTAATGCGGCGCGAGTATCAAGTTTTAGATCGAGCCTTCCACGAAGTGAGCGCCCGCAGTAAGCGGGAAGGCGTGTTTAATAGGACCGCAGCAATGGCCATTGGCGTTGAGCGCGTACGCGGAGCAAAGGATACACGTGGGCTTTTCCCATAAAATGTCCGCTCGTGGGTTCGCTGCAAGGTGCCAACAGCCTTAACGATTGCTGCTCAGAGCGGACTTGCACGCGTCAGATTCATAGGACTCACTGGCAGACCGGACGTCTGCTAATGCTCGCAGCGAGCGAACGAGGTCGCGGTGACCCGTTTGAAGAACACACGTCGAGCGTGCTGGATTCATGCCAGGCATTCCTAACTGAGCCAACATGCCATTGCGCTTCTTAACGGCTCACCTCGACTCACAAACCGTCGTGCGACCTTCTCTCCAGTAGCATTATCGGCCGATCTTAGATCGATAGATATATGAATGTGGCGCGATGCTGGATTTCCCGCGCTCCATAATCACACATTGAGAGCGTGGCTCAATCGGATGGAGCCCCCCGACACTACTATTCGCTTCGCGTCGCTTTCAGACAATTTGAGGTCGCTAGTAGTCAAGCGACCCCGCCCGCGCCATTCAATGTGCTCTGGATATGAAGTTCTGAAGAAGCTAGTAGCCCGCCTTGCCGATGCGATATTCCATCTTCTCGCTTATTTCTCAGGCCCTGAAAGGGCATCGTGATTGGCAACCCGCTTGGCGCGATGTTGCCCCCAAAGCCGAATATGACGTTCTGATTATCGGTGGCGGCGGTCATGGACTCGCGACCGCTTATTACCTTGCCAGCCAGCATGACGTTGGTAACGTCGCCGTGCTTGAAAAGAGCTATATCGGCTCTGGCAATGTCGGCCGTAATACAACGATCATTCGATCGAACTATCTCCTGCCTGCAAATACGGCATTTTACGAATTTTCGATGAAGCTTTGGGAGCGGCTGGAGCAGGACCTGAACTACAACGCGATGATCAGCCAGCGCGGGGTGCTCAACCTGTTTCATTCCGACGTTCAGCGCGATGCCTTCGCTCGTCGAGCAAATGCAATGCGCCTCGCCGGGGTCGATGCCGAGCTCATCTGTCGCGAGCAAGTACGCTCCATGCTGCCTTTCCTCGATTACGAGACAAGTCGCTTCCCAATCGAGGGTGGTCTCTTACAGAGACGCGGTGGCACGGCACGTCACGATGCCGTCGCTTGGGGGTACGCGCGGGCGGCCGACACTCGCGGGGTCGACATTGTGCAGAATTGTGAAGTAACCGGAATCAACATCGTCAACGGCAGCGTAACTGCCGTCGAGACGACCCGCGGCCCAATCAAGGCAAAGAAGGTCGCGATTGCGGTCGCAGGCAATTCCTCTCGCGTGGCCGCAATGGCCGGCATGCGGCTTCCTATTGAAAGCCATGTGCTGCAAGCATTTGTCTCCGAGGGCCTCAAGCCCTTGATCGATTGTGTGGTGACCTTCGGCGCGGGACATCTCTACATCAGTCAATCCGACAAAGGCGGTCTCGTCTTCGGTGGCGATGTTGATGGCTACAATTCCTATGCTCAGCGTGGCAACCTCCCGATGATCGAAGATGTGATGGAAGCGGCAATGGGCCTGTGGCCAGGCCTAGGCCGAGTGCGGCTGTTGCGTCACTGGGGCGGCATTGTGGACATGTCGATGGACGGCTCGCCGATTATTGATCGCACCGCGATCCAGGGGCTCTATCTCAATGCCGGCTGGTGCTATGGCGGCTTCAAGGCGACGCCGGCGTCGGGTTTCTGCTTTGCGCATCTCATAGCTTTTGACGAGCCTCATCCGGTGGCCGCTGCTTTCAGGCTGGATCGTTTCGCGACCGGCCGTCTAATCGATGAAAAGGGCGTTGGCGCCCAGCCCAATCTCCACTGAGAGGTCGAGCAAATCCGATGCTAATTCCCTGTCCTCATTGTGGTGCGCGCGATATCCAGGAATTTGCGTTTTTGGGCGCCGCTGGAACAGAGCGCCCCTGTGGGCTCGCTGCAACGGAAGCTGCGATGTTCGAATATGTCTATCAGCGTGCCAACCCGCTCGGTCTCCATGAAGAGTTCTGGTATCACGGCGCCGGATGTCACTGTTGGCTTGTGGTACGGCGTAATACATTCACCCATTCGATCGAGTCGGTGACAACGGCCAAGGACGCGAGAGTGGGAGCGGCGGCATGAGGACACAGCCATTCCGTCTCGCAAAGGCTGGGCTGGTGGATCGCAATCAGACGGTGTCCTTCCGCTTCGACGGAAAGAGCTATGAGGGACATCCTGGCGATACCCTGGCTTCAGCGCTGCTTGCAAACGGTTTGCGGCTCTTTGGCCGATCCTTCAAATATCACCGTCCACGTGGCGTTCTCTCAGCCGGCTCTGAGGAGCCAAACGCGCTGGTCGAATTGCGCACTGGCGCAAGGCGCGAAGCGAATACAAGGGCGACGATCATTGAGCTATTCGATGGACTCGATGCCACGAGCCAGAACCGCTGGCCCTCGCTCGATTTCGATCTCCGGTCAATCAACCACCTAGTTGGGCCAGCTCTGGCCGCTGGCTTCTACTATAAGACCTTCATGTGGCCAGCGTCGTTTTGGGAGAAACTGTACGAGCCGCTGATCCGACATGCAGCAGGGCTTGGGCGCGCTGCCCGAGTTGCGGACCCTGACCATTACGAGAAAGCCTTCGCTTTCTGCGACATTTTGGTCATTGGTGGTGGGCCGGCGGGTCTCTCCGCAGCACTAGCAGCGGGCCGTAGTGGCGCGCGCGTCATTCTTTGCGATGAGGACTTTCGGTTGGGAGGCCGTCTGCTCGCCGAGAACCGAGAGATCGACGGGCGTCCTGCTGCTGACTGGCTTGCGGCTACATTGGCTGAGCTCGCCTCTCTGTCCGAAGTGCGACTCATGCCGAGGACAACGGTCTTCGGGCTCTACGACCACGGTATTTTCGGCGCGGTCGAACGTGTCAACGACCACGTTGCCGTTCCGCCAGCTCATCAACCGCGTCAGCGCGGTTGGCGAATCTATGCGAAGCGCTCGATCCTCGCTTCGGGTGCGATCGAACGATCGATCGTTTTTCCCGGCAATGATCGGCCTGGTGTCATGCTCGCAAGCAGCGTGCGCGCATACGTCAATCGATTTGGTGTCCTACCCGGTAAAGATGTTGTACTCTATACGGCCGGTGACAATGGCTGGACCACAGTACGCGATCTGGTGGCGGCCGGCGTTCGCTTGTTAGCGATCGTCGATACCCGCGATGAAATCGATCCGGGGTTCAAAGCGCTCGCGGAGCGTGCCCGTGCGCTAGTTTTCGTCGGCGGCGCTATTGAGGCAACCATGGGGACGCGCCAGCTGCGGAGTGTTGTAGTAAGAGACAGCTCTGGCAAGCGCACGACACTGGCTTGTGATCTGCTCGCCACTTCAAATGGCTGGAATCCGGCGCTTCATATTGCTTCCCACCAAGGCGGCAAACCGATGTGGAGCGAGACGGCGCAGGCATTCGTGCCTGGAACATTGCCGCCAACCTTAGCCGTCGCGGGCAGCGCTGCCGGGCGCTTCTCCCTGGCCGAGGCCCTTGGAGATGGTGCTCGGCTGGGCTGTGAGTCAGCGATCGAGCTCGGCTTCAGCCCAGCGTCGATCGATTCCGTTCCCACCACTGACGTCGAGACGACTGGCCTCAAGCCGATTTGGCGAGTGACTGGAGGTAAAGGTAAAGCCTTTGTCGATTTCCAGAACGACGTCACGGACAAAGATGTTGAGCTTGCAGCGCGGGAAGGCTTCCGTTCAGTCGAACATCTCAAGCGCTACACGACTCTTGGTATGGCCACCGACCAAGGTAAGACCTCGAACATCGCCGGTCTGGCCATCATGGCCGAGCAGACGGGTAGGGCGATCTGCGACACTGGTACTACTGTCTTCCGGCCTCCCTATACTCCGGTCGCGATCGGTGCTCTCGCTGGTCATCATAGGGGCAAGGATTTCCGCCCCGTTCGTTTGGCACCGACCCATGACTGGTCGCGAGAGCAAGGTGCAGTCTTCGTCACTGCCGGACAATGGCAGCGAGCTCGATATTATCCAAGGTCCGGCGAGCAGGATTGGCTGACCACGGTCAATCGCGAGGTGCTTGCCGTTCGCAGCGGGGTCGGTATCTGTGATGTCTCGACGCTCGGCAAAATCGACATTCAAGGCCGAGATGCCGCCGAATTCTTGGAGCGCGTCTACATCAATAGTTGGAAGGCGCTTCCAGTAGGCAAGGCGCGGTACGGACTAATGCTGCGCGAGGATGGCTTCGTCATGGACGATGGCACTACGTCGCGCCTCTGCGAGAATCATTTCCTCATGACTACCACGACGGCGAACGCCGGCAAGGTGATGCAGCATCTCGAATTTTGCCATCAGGTGCTTTGGCCGGAGCTCGATGTTCGGATGGTTTCCGTCTCCGAACAGTGGGCGCAAGCCGCGATCGCCGGTCCGAGATCGCGCGAGGTCGTGCGCGGCCTAGTTGATGCTGCTCATGATGTCTCAAACGAAAGCTTTCCTTATCTGTCCGCGAGGGCAATCACAGTTGATGGAGGCATACCGGCCCGGCTGTTCCGGATCTCGTTTTCTGGGGAACTCGCCTACGAGCTCGCAGTACCTGCTGACTACGGTCATGCGATGATGCGCGCGTTGATGATCGCGGGCGAGCCGTTCGGGATCGTGCCTTACGGTACCGAGGCACTCGGGGTCATGCGCATCGAGAAAGGGCATGTAGCGGGCAATGAGATCAACGGACAGACGACGGCCCGCGATCTTGGGCTCGGCAAGATGATGTCATCAAAGAAGGATTTCATTGGACGATTGATGGCGAAACGAGAGGCTCTTGTGGAAGGCGACCGTCCGACCCTGGCGGGATTCCGGCCAGTAAAATCCGGTGAGCGGCTGCAGGCCGGCGCGCATTTCATCGCCGCGGGACGCACCGCCAATACGGATAATGACGAGGGCTACATGACCTCTGTGGCTTTCTCGCCTAGTCTGGGGCACTGGATCGGCTTGGGCCTACTTAAGAATGGACCGGCTCGCATCGGCGAGCGCGTTCGTGCTGTAGATCCGATTCGCGACAGCGAGATCGAGGTCGAGATTTGCTCGCCCGTATTTCTGGATCCCGAAGGTGTTCGTCTGCATGGTTGAGCAAACGATTCCCACTTGGTGCGCGCGCAACGCTTGGGCAGGCATCGTCACGGCTGGCCGGATTGGAGCCGCAGGTGAGCCTGGAGTCACCGTGCTGATCCCGATGGACCTGCAGCTTGCAACATTGATTGCGAAGCCTGAGGCGACTGGTCTGCGGCGTCTCGCCAAGCAGCTGATTGATCTCGATCTACCACAAGCGTCTTCCGTCGCGCTCACGGCGAGACATGGACTGATTTGGTCTGGACCGGAGCAGTGGCTCCTTCTTGCTCGACAACGAGCGGGTTTCTCGGATCTCCTCAGCTTCTTTTCAGACCAAGCTGCCGTGAGCGATCAAAGCCATGCTCGTGCGGCACTGTGCGTGTCGGGAGCGCGGGCACGTGAGGTTCTCGCCAAGGGAGCGATGATTGATCTTCACCCAAAAGTCTTTCCAGTTGGTGCGGCCGCTTTGACGAGCTTCGCCCATATTTTTGTGCAGCTGTGGCGAACCGAGGACGGGCCAGATGGTCCAGTCTTCGAAATTCTCGCGCCGCGCAGCATGGCTGGCAGCTTTTGGTCCTGGTTTGCCGCCTCCGCATCTGAGTTCGGTTGTCACATTAGAATCTCCCAAAGGTGACCCAATGCTGCCGCGCTGTTTTCGCCTTTAGTTTCCTAAGTGCAGTTTGCGAGGGGCCGCAACTTAGCGGTGACTGGTATGTCCGATCGTTCGATGATTCTTACTTTGTCCTGTCCGGATCGCCCGGGCATCGTGTCGGCAATTTCGGCTCTTTTGTTCGAAGCCGGTTCCAACATCCTTGATGCGCAGCAATTCGATGATACCGAGACGGGACGCTTCTTTATGCGCGTGGTCTTCGATCGACTTGATCACGCGAAATCAGAAGCAGACATCACTGCTGCCATTGGCGAGCTCGCGCAGAGCCTCGCAATGACGTTCACTCTGCGGCAGAATGTCGTGAAAAAACGCGTCATGTTGCTGGTCTCCAAGTTCGATCATTGTCTGGCAGACCTGCTGTATCGTTGGCGTATCGGCGAACTCCCGATGGAGGTAACGGCGATTGTCTCGAACCATGGTCGCGAGCATCTGGCATCCAGAGATTTGGCCGACTTGCCGTTCTACCATTTGCCAATTACCAAAGAGACGAAGATGGAGCAGGAGGCTCGGATTTGGGAGCTAGTGCAGCAGACGAATACCGATCTGGTTATTCTCGCCCGTTACATGCAGATCCTTTCTGAGGGCTTTTCGGCCAAGCTGATAGGGCGATGCATCAACATTCATCACTCGTTCCTGCCGGGCTTTAAAGGAGCGAAGCCCTATCACCAGGCTCACGCGCGGGGTGTCAAGCTGATCGGTGCAACGGCGCATTATGTGACCTCCGATCTCGACGAGGGGCCGATCATCGAGCAAGACGTCGAGCGGATCTCGCATCGAGATACGCCTGACGATTTGGTACGAAAGGGGCGCGATATCGAGCGGCGTGTACTCGCCCGTGCCGTTCGCCATCACCTCGAGGATCGCGTGGTGCTCAACGGAAGAAAATGCGTCGTCTTCACCAGCTGATGGAGCATGCGGATGATGCGCGCTACCTGCCTTGCTCTTAAGCAGCATGCTCATCTCTCTGAATTTCTAGGGTGGATCTCGGAACACGCACTTCTCGAAGAGGCAAGTGCGAGCTGGATTTGGTATTCCACGCAATCGCTGAAGTGTCTAAGAGCATGCCGGGCAAAACGACGGTTATTTAGCCGGGCAGAGTGGCCCTGGACCGATCGACAGGCCGTTCGAAGACCAATACGGGGCGCGAGGCGCGCATCAAAGCCTACCTACTTGTCGGCCGGCCAGGCGCCAGGGAGACGGCGTATGGTTGATTGGTCTGACAACGACCGCCCTAATACCCGATCCTTCGTCAAGAACGCGATTTTGGCGTGTCTTCCGCTACAAGACCTCGCTGCCGTAGGTAGTTTCATTGAGCCCATCGCTCTCAGAGAGCGCATGATTCTGCAAGAACCGAGAAGGCATATTGATTATGTCTATTTCATAGAGTCGGGCCTCGTCTCGCTCAGGATCGTTGCTGAGGGGAGCATACTCGAGATGGCTGTGATAGGTTACCGCGGTGTGGTCGGCGCTCTGTTGGTCTTGGAAGGATATCTTTCTGCGCATCAGGCTGTTGTCCGCTTTCCCGGAACAGCACACAGGATCCGCAGCGAGGATTTGCGTCGGATCATGAACGAACGGCCCGAAATCCGAGAACGCATCGCTCGGCATGGCCAAGCCCTGAACTTGCATTGCGCTCAGACGGGGTTGTGCGGCGTTCGACATGACCGAGAAAAGAGACTGGCATCATGGCTCTGTCTGGCGAGTGATGCCGCTGACGCTGAGTCGCTCCCCGTTACTCATGACTATCTTTCGTCCGTGCTGGGGCTGCGCCGGGCTGGGGTAACACAAGCTTTAATTCGGTTCGAGGATCAAGGGTTGATACGCATGAACCGGGGCGTATTGCAGATCAATGAGCGCAAGTGCCTCGAGCAGAACGCATGCTGTTGTTACAGGCTTATTTCAGACACTTATGCCTCGGCCCAGTTCGTGACCGCGACAAAAGAGCCAACCGTCCGAAGTTCACCGGAGCCTCGATATGCTATACGACCGGACAGACGCCCGCATCCTTGAGATCGTACAAAGGAATAACCGTCTAACTTCAGAGGTAATCGGCGAGACCGCCGGACTTTCTGCAACCGCGTGTCAACGCCGGTTGAAACGCCTTCGTTCGAAAGGGATCATCGAGGCCGACGTATCCATCGTTTCGGCGAGGGCCGTGGGACGGCCTATCCAAATGCTGGTGTTGGTGACGCTAGAACGCAAGCGTTCTGATGTTATCGAAAAATTGAACAAAGCGATCAAAGCGTCAGTTGATGTCGTCAACGGATTTTACATCGCCGGCGACGCCGACCTCGCTCTCTACATTACTGCGCGCACCATGGAAGACTACGAACTGTTCGCGAGGCGCTTCTTCCATGAGAACCCAGAGATCAGAAACTTCAAAACGATGGTCGTAATGAATCGGGTAAAGACAGGGTTTGCGATTCCCGTTGAGATGCCTGATAGCGGATGACGAGCGAGGCCCGATGTCTCGATGCGTTCCGGCATTTCCGTTCCTATCCTTCGTGGACCTGCAAGAGCAAGCAGTCTCTCTTGGGTGCGCCCTCGGACTGGGTGCGGCAACCCACGCCAATAGAGACTGGGCAGTTGGCTTACGGAAGTGTGGGCCAAGGTGAACACGACTTTCCGTCCTATCGGCGCGGCTGGCGCAGTGATCCCAATCCTTCTCGTAGCCCCGCGCTTATGCGCTTTTTCACCGTCTACTCGCAAATTGCGCGCAAAATCCCCACCGTCGTTTCTCTATACTATGGCCTTGCCAAAATTTCAGGTGAGAAGACCCGTCCGTTCAATAGCTTGTCGAAGAGCAGGCGCGCTCCATCGAATCATCCAAATGGCGGTATCGTTGAGATCAAGCTGAGCCGTCGGCTTATTGTTGTTCAGCCAGGCGAAATGATCGTGTCCGGTGCCAGCAGTCGCGCCGCACGGCGAATGGCCGCAAGCTGCTTGGATGGTTGAGAGAGCGCGTGTATCGAACTGTGCTTTACAGTTGAGACGCAGTCTGCGAGGCAAGACAGAAATTGATATGACGGATAAGCTAAAGCCGCAGACGTGCAAGGCCGACGGAATCACTGCACCATTTCGATATGCGGCGCTCCGTCGCATCTGGCTCGCAGGCCTGCTCTCTAACCTCCGCGCCTTGATCAGGGCGTCGGCGCCGCTTGGGCGATGACTCAGATGACATCGGCGGCCGATATGGTCGCCCTGGTTCAGACCGCGCTGATGCTGACCGTAATGCTGATTTCGATCCCCGCCGGAGCGGTGGCCGATATGTATGATCGGCGTATAGTGATGCTGTGCTCACTGGCGATCTCGTTCGCAGGTGTGACCGCGCTGACCACGCTCGCTTGGCTTGGTCTGATCACGCCAAACTTGTTGTTGGCCTTCTGCTTTGCGGCAGGCATCGGTATGGCCCTATTCGACCCGGCATGGCAATCGTTCGTGAGCGAGCAGGTATTGTCGGTGGCCTTGCCGGCGCCGGTTGCGCTTAACGGCATCAGCTACAACATCGCGCGGAGCGTTGGGCCGGCGATTGGTGGCATAGTCGTCGCGGCTGCCGGCGCAGTGGCTGCGTTCGCAATCAACGCGCTGTTATATCTGCCGTTGTCGCTCGCTCTCCTTTTGTGGAAGCGCACCACTGAACCAGCGCGCTTACCGCCCGAAAGGCTGCACCGCGCCATCGTACCAGGCGTGCGCTATATCATGCATTCGCCGGCGATTAGGACCGTATTGATCCGCTCCATGGTTATGGGTGTATTCGGCGGCGCGATTGTCGCTGTAATGCCGCTGGTGGCTCGTGATCTGCTGCATGGAGGCGCCGAAATCTACGGCATCATGCTCAGCTCCTTTGGTCTTGGCGCGGTGATCGGAGCTTTAAAAATCACGGAAATATGCAAACGCATGAGCGCGGCGAGGTAGCGATCCGCACATGCGCTCTGTCCATGGGCGGGGCATTTGCTGCAGCGGCACTGAGTCGCGAGCCGGTTGTGACGGCAGCTGCGCACGTCTTCGCCGGAGCCGTGTGGATCATGGCGTGGGTCGCCACGCTGGGTGGCTGGACGATCACTCGCCGCTTATCAAGGGCCAGTTCTGGCGGCATCGCCATGGGCAGTTGGGGCTGGGGTCACGTGACCGATACTGCTGGGGTCAGCGTGGCGTTCCTCTCGGCGGCAGCCTTGTTGGTCGCCTCTCCGCTGCTCGGTCTCTGGCTGCCCATGCCGCGCGTCAGCGCACGCGGCGAGAAAGGTGACATGCTTGAAGATCCCGAAGTACGGCTGCCATTGACAGAACGCAGCGGAGCGCGTGTCGTAGAGATCGAGTATCGGGTCGCGCGACGGAATGCTCGGTCCTTTCGCAGCTTGATGCAGGAGGTCCAATTGTTCCGTCAGCGCAATGGAGCCTATGGTTGGGCGATTGCTCGGGACATTGCGGATCCCGAACTGTGGACCAAGCAGTTATCACTGCCCGACATGGCTTGACTACTTACGCCAGCGAAGCCGGGCGACGCAGTCGGAGCGCGCGCTGGATAGGCAGGCAACGGCTTTCCACATTGGTCCTAATCCCGTTCGCGTGCGGCCGTTCGGATCAATACGATGGAAAGACGACGCGCCCGATCGCGCTACAGACGAGAACGTAGAAAGCAAACGACCAAACCAGGTGCGACGTAAATCGTGTGGCGCCAAAAAAAGGAGGCTGGTATGTATGGGCGTGCTTCTCTGATGTCCGGAATTACAGACATGTAAGGGGCTGCGGAAATTCACGTAGATTCGCCCTATGAACGGCCCACCGATTGGCGCTCGGATTTCCGCAACGCGAATATCCGACGGAGCGCCCGCGCTCCAGTCAAGCACGACGCGGAAATCGGGAGCGATCCCATTGGATCTACCACCAGGAGAGTGGTATAGCCCTTCAAGCGCTCGGCTTGTAGATCTCCGTGGAAATAACATCGCGGCTCACGCCGGGCTCGCGATGTTGAAAACTCTGCGACCGCCATCGCGGAGAACGACTTTCAGTTGGTCAAGCGAAAGATGCGTCGGCTAGCCGATCTCTGTAGCACCAAGCGCGGGAGAACCTACCTGGCCACTTGGGGTTTCTCCCTGCCGCGCTGCTTGCGGGAAGCGTGGGTGTAATCGCACTTTCGGAATGCGTGGCCAGCTGACGGAAAAATTCGTGCTCCGCTCATCTGTTTTGTCACTGCGATGTCAATCTTCGTGATCGCAGACGGGAGCATTCTGCACACTAGGATGGTTCGGAGTGCATTGACGTGCCCCAGTCCAACCGGCCAGTCCTTCAGAGCCGGCGACCTCTTGACGAAGCCATATTTGGCCGCTCATCAGCGGGGCGGTTTCGATTGGAATGGAACAGCTGAGTTGGAAATCTGTGCTCGAGTTCTATCGGAAGTAGTCGCTGGCTTGTCTCGGACAATCCAATAGATCATTCGATCCGCCGTCCCGGCACGAAATACCGCGACAAAAACCCCCTCATTAAGGCGGGTTTACGCAGGAATTCGGCGGGTTGATGGCGCACATCGATGGAATTCGGTTTGAGGAGCCCGATAGTACTAGGCGATGACAAAAATACTTCGCCCCGCAGGTCGCGGAGCGAAAATTCTTGTTGGGAAGGAGCGCAGGGTTGGGAGGAAATATTGAGTAGTGTCATGCAGGTCTATCCTCGCGGCGTCGACGGCGTACCCATGAATCTGCAATCCCGGAAGAAGGGCATTGAGGTCGAATGTTCGACGGGCGCCGCAGACGCGGTGGAGGAAAACAGGTCTATGCCTGGCACGAACAATGGTTTTGTGGAGTTTTCCGGCGTTCAAAAGACCTATGACGGCGACACGCTGGTTGTTAAGAATCTCAACCTGGACATCGCACGAGGTGAGTTTCTGACGATGCTGGGGCCGTCTGGCTCGGGCAAAACAACAACCCTCATGATGCTCGCCGGTTTCGAAGCGCCCACCCTCGGCTCGATTTTTCTGGGGGGGCGCTCGATCGAAAACATGCCACCGCATAAGCGTGACATCGGCATGGTATTCCAAAACTACGCTCTCTTCCCGCATATGACTGTGGAGGAGAATCTAGCTTTTCCACTCAAGGTTCGCAAGCTAGGCAGGGCGGAGAGGGAGGCCAGGATCAAGCGCGCGCTCGACATGGTCCGGCTCGGCGCCTATGGCAGCCGCCGGCCCGCCCAGCTTTCGGGCGGTCAGCAGCAGCGTGTCGCACTCGCCCGCGCGCTCGTGTTCGATCCCAAGCTCGTGCTGATGGACGAGCCGCTCGGCGCGCTGGACAAGCAATTGCGCGAACATATGCAGCTTGAGATCAAGCACATCCACGAGGATCTCGGCGTGACCGTTGTCTATGTGACGCATGATCAAGGCGAGGCATTGACGATGTCGGACCGCATAGCGGTGTTCAATGAGGGCGCCATCCTGCAGCTCGCGGGACCGGCCGAGCTTTACGAGCAACCGCAGAACGCTTTCGTCGCCCAGTTCATCGGTGAGAACAATCGGTTGCACGGCAAGGTTGTGTCGATAAGTGGGGCGACTTGCAGCGTTGAAATTTCGGGGGGCGGCGTCGTACACGCGCTAGCTATCAATGTTGAGGCGGTTGGCCAGCCAACTGTGCTCTCGTTGCGGCCGGAGCGAGTAAAACTGAACCCGCCGCAAGGCTCGTTGTCCAACGTTTTCGCCGCGCAGGTCGCAGAGGTGATTTATCTTGGTGACCACGTGCGCGCCCGCATCTCGGTCTGCGGCCACGATGATTTCGTGGTCAAGCTGCCGAACTCGGACAGCTCGGTACAGGCCGAGCCCGGTGCTGTGATCACGGTCGGCTGGAAAATAGAAGACTGTCGGGCGCTCGACGCGCGGTGAGGATGAAGGAGCTCCGCCGGAGCAGGCTGGGTCCGGGTCTTCGGCGGCGTCGCCTCCAATCCTGGGGCGGCATAAAAGGGAGAGAATGGACGATGAGGACGTCACTTATGAGCGCTCTTGCCGTAATCGGCTTGACGACGGGTATGCTCGCGCCAACAAATGCTACCCTCGCGGGCGATCAGCTCACGGTCACCGGCGGGGGAGGGTCCTTCCAGAAGGCTCTGCGCAAAGTGATTTTCGATCCCTTCTCGAAGGCGAGTGGGATCAATATCACTGATACCGAGTACGATTATGGCCTCGCCAAAATCCGGGCCATGGTAGAAACGAAGACCGTGAGCTGGGATGTGGTCTACGCCAGCGAGAGGGGGACCCGAGAATTATGCACTGAAGGAATCATCGAGGCGATCGACTGGAAGAGGTTGGGTCTCGACCGAGATAAGTACGAGGGCGCCAATTACACAGATTGCGGAGTGCCGGCCGGGGATGCTGCCACTGTTGTTATTTATGACAGGGACAAGCTGCCGAACGGCCCGAAGACCATCGATGATTTTTTCGATCTCAAGAAATTCCCCGGCAAGAGAGGACTGTATAAGGTCAATCCTCCTCTCGAATGGGCTCTGATCGCTGACGGCGTGCCAGTCAAGGACGTCTACAAGGTTCTCCGCACGCCGGACGGCGTTGACCGCGCCTTCAAGAAGCTCGATACGATCAAGAAGGACACCATCTGGTGGACGACCGGCGCACAACCGCCTCAGCTTCTCGCCGACGGTCAGGTTGTGATGACTGACGCTTGGACCACCCGCGTCTATGACGCCAACAAAAACTCCGGCAAGCATTTTGGCATCATGTGGGACGCCGCGGTGTTGAGCGGGAACGCCTGGGTGATCCCCAAGGGTACGCCGCGATTAGAAGAGGCCTACAAGTTCATAACATTCGCCGCTTCACCCCAGGAGCAGGCCGGGATGGCAAACGCCACCGGTACTGGGGTTGGGAATAAGGACGCGATTGCGCTCATCGATCCCGCAATGCTGCCCGACATTCCAAACGCTCCCGAGCACATGGGTAATGTCGTGAGAAGTGACTCAACCTTTTGGAGTGAAAAGGGCGACGAAATGCGCCAACGCTTCACCGTCTGGCTCGCTAAGTAGCGCGGAAGAATAAAAAGGCGGGGGGCTCTTGGTCCGCCTCAATCCTCAACCAGACGAACTCAGAGAGTATTGATGGCGACGACAGCTGTCCACACCGGCAACACAGAAGGCATGCCTCTGCGTCTCAAGCTGCGGCGGGTGCAGCGCCGGCAAAAACTCAAGGCCTTCATCCTGGTCCTTCCGCTCCTGCTGTTTGTCTTCATCGCCTTCTTGTTCCCGATCGGCAGGATGATGTTCAACGCTGTTCACGATGATACGCTTTTGTCGCTGATGCCACAAACTATGGCGGCGCTAAACGCGTGGGACGGCAAAGGCCTTCCGAACGAGGTCGTCTATGCCGCGCTGACAAGCGACCTGAAAAAAGCTTGGCTTCAGAAGACGGGGGGCGCTATCGGCAAGCGACTGAACTACGAGATCCCCGGTGCTCTCAGCGAGGTAATCTCTAGCACGCGTAAGGCGAGCATGCTTTCCGACGGCCCCTACAAGGAGGAGCTAATCGAAATCAGTCCGCTTTGGGGGCAGCATGCTCTGTGGAGCCTGCTCAACCGCGGAACATCGGCCTATACAGGTTATTACCTGCTACGTTCTATCGACTACCAGTATGGGCCAGATAGCCAGATCGTCCCCTCCCCACCGGAGAACGCAATCTTCCGCGACGTTTTCGTCCGCACGCTCGGCATCAGTCTCGGAGTAACCATCCTAACTCTGCTGCTTGGCTTTCCAGTCGCTTATCTGTTGGCAATCCTACCGCGCAAGTTCAGCAATCTTGTTATGATAATGGTCGTGCTGCCGTTTTGGACGTCAGTGCTAGTGCGCACCACCGCTTGGGTCGTGCTGCTCCAGCAGCACGGTGTCGTCAATGACATGTTGATGGCGCTGCACATCATATCGCAACCGGCCGAACTCATATACAACCGGGTCGGGACAATCGTGGCCATGACTCATATTCAGTTGCCATTCACGCTTCTACCGATCTACAGCGTCATGAAAACGATCTCGCCGAACTATGTCCGCGCTGCTCGTTCGCTCGGCGCTGGGCCCTTTTACGCCTTTTGGAAAATATACTTCCCCCAGACGGTGGCTGGAATCGCAGCCGGCTGCCTGCTGACTTTCATACTGTGCCTAGGCTACTACATAACTCCTGCTCTAGTCGGGGGGCCGGCCGATCAAATGGTCAGCTCTTTCGTTGCTCACTATACGAACGAGGAGCTCAATTGGGGCATGGCTTCGGCGCTCGGCGCGATCCTGCTCATTGTTACGCTGCTACTCTACTATGCTTTGAACAAGCTGGTCGGCGTCGACCGGATCAAGATGGGGTAAGAACGATGGCTGCGTTCGCCTATGCTTCTCCAATGGAGAAGGGCTGGTACTACCTGCACCGGCTTCTCTGCGGATTGGTGCTATTGTTTCTAGTGGCGCCGATCTTCGTCGTCATCCCGCTCTCATTCAATTCTGTTCCTTTCTTCACTTATCCGTTACCCGGTTTGTCCCTGCGCTGGTATCAGGAATTTTTCCTCACCGTCAGGTGGCAGGGCGCGCTGTACAATTCGATCTTCGTCGCCCTATCGGTTACCCTGCTGTCGACGTTCCTGGGTACGCTAGCCGCGCTCGGACTCAGCCGACCGAATTTCCCGTGGCGCACGGCGGCAATGACCGTGCTGATCTCGCCCATGGTCGTGCCCGTCGTGATCACAGCGGTCGGAGTTTATTTCTTTTATGCCGATGCCGGATTGCTCAACAGCTATGCTGGACTGATACTCGCGCATACGACTCTGGCCACGCCTTTCGTCGTCGTTACGGTGCTCGCGACGCTGACGGGTTTCGATCATTCGCTGACTCGTGCGGCGGCCGGGCTTGGTGCGCCGCCGGTCACGACTTTCGTTAAGGTCACCTTGCCACTCATACTTCCGGGCATGATCTCCGGTTCGCTGTTCGCCTTTGTTACGTCATTCGACGAGGTCGTGGTCACTCTCTTCGTTGCTGGCCCCGAGCAGCGCACTCTGCCGAAAGTCATGTTTTCCGGCCTCCGCGAGGAGATAAGTCCGACAATCACCGCGGCTGCGACCGTACTGACGTTGTTTTCAATCATTATGCTGACCACGATCGAGCTACTGCGGCGACGCTCGGAGCGTCTACGTGGTATCCGTAATGAGTGAGCCGCTCCTGTCGCAGGTTGAGACTTGTGCACCGTCTGCAAGAAATCCCAGGCGCGTTGTGTATCACCATCGTCATGAACAAAGGTCAGTGCTTCTGCGTCCTCACGCAACAAGACGGCAAGACCTGCAAATGCGACGTTTCGAGCGTCGCCAACCGAGCACATCATCGCGATCTAAAGTGGGGTGATTGAACGGCCGACTGTGCTACCAGGGTGAACTGAACCTGGCGGCACGTTCGCTACACGAATGTTCGCGCACGATTAATAATGAGCCCGTCATTTGGAAATATTCTCATGGATGTGCCTGTCTGGCAATGAAGTAACTAAACCAGCACACGATGGATAACAATGCGAGTGTCCTGCTCGCGATTCTCGAGCTCGAATCAATCGGGCCGGATCTATTTCGGGGCGACAGTCCGTATCGGGGATTGAAATCAGTTTTGGCGGACAGCTGATCGCGCACTCGGCGGTGACGGCATCGCGTACCGTGGAAGGCCGGATGCTGCATTCGCTCCAAGGCTATTTCATCCGGCCAGGCGACTCGCTGGTCCCGATTCTCTATCGGGTCGAATCTCTCCGCGATGGGAAAAGCTATTCGATCCGGAGCATCAGCGCGATCCAGCATGGCAACCCGATCTTCTGCACTATGCTGTCATTTCACGGGAGTGAAGAGGGCGCCTTCGATCATCAGGTGGCCATGCCAGATGTGCCATCTCCAGAACAACTCACTATCGAGAAACCATCGAAGCAATCGGTGTTGGCGGAGATGCCAGAACGCATTCGTCGGTGGTATTATCCCGATCGTCGGATGGCGCTTGTCGGTCCGCCGATTGAACTACGACCCGTGGAAATGGACCCTTACATTGGTCGGAAGATCCGCGATGCCCGCATTAATTATTGGATAAAGCCGGCTAAGAAACTATCCGACGATCCGGCCCTGCATAGGTGCGCGCTGGCTTATGCATCGGATTGGTCGCTGCTCAATGCGGTAGTGGCGCCTTATGGGCGTGCTCTATCTGGCGGGCGCATACTGACGGTAAGCCTGGACCATTCGATGTGGTTTCACCGTCCGTTTCGAGCCAACGACCGGCTGCTTTACGCCAAAGATTCGCCCAGCTCGCACGGCGACCGTGGCTTAGCGCGCGGCTTGATCTTTAAGCGAAATGGCACGCTGAGTGGCGTCGGTCATCCAGGAAGCTACCATGCGCGAATGACGTTGATCTTCACGCGCAACTCTTCGGCTATGTAGTCGTCCGTGAAGAAGCCTAATTTCAGGCTGGATTGATCGAAGGTCCGGGGAAGAGACTGGCCAGGATTTGCCGCAACAAGAGGCTGAGCCACCGAATGAGGCGGCGGAAGTTATAACCGACGGCGGCGAGGACCGCGTTGGTGGCATCGCCTTGGCGGTGCCAGAGGTAGTTGCGGCCCATTCGGTGTTCGGACTTCAGGTGGCCGATGACCGGCTCGACGGCGGAACGCCTGCGCAGCTCGCGCTTGATCTTCGGTGTCACCCGCCGCTTCTGGCCTGAGGTGAACACTCTGAACTTGTAATCGGCCGGGGCATTGTGGCCGCGGTAGCCTTTGTCCGCGAGGAGGCGCTCGATGATGTTGCCGATCAGCGCCTCCATCTCCGGGATCACGATTGCAAGCGTGTGACCATCGTAAGGGTTGCCGGGCAGCGCCTTCACATGGGTGACGAACTGACCGCCGCAGGCGTGCGCCAACGTGGTGGCGACGGAGACCTTGACGCCGAACTCGTAGGGCCGGTGCGCCTTGCCCTTGCCGAGCACTCCACCTCTGGCGCGTGCAGCGAGTAGAGCTTCGGGCCGCGCTGGTGCTGCTTCTGCTCAAGAACCCGTCGTGCCAGTGCCAGCATGCGCAGAAGGGCGCTCTCACTGAGCAAGGCGGCGCTGCCTCCGATCTTGCGGGCAATGTCGCGGATGATGCGGCCGAGATAGGTTCGGAGCGTCTTCAATGCCCGGTTGGCGCGCTTGAACTGCTTGGCGTGGGCATAGCGCTGGTGCTTGATCAGCGCGAACTTGCCCAGCCGCGCATAGGACTGGCGCAACCTGATGCCGGCTCCCTTGGCGAGCCGCACCAGGATCTCGCGCGCCCGGTTCAGAAGCCGTGCATCGATCGGGAACATCACGTTCTTGGGCTGCACTGTGGTGTCGACGATGACTCGGTTGAGGTCGGACGGTTTGATCGCCTCGGTCTTGGTAGCGACCGAAAGGCTCTCCTGGAGCAGGGCAACCAGCCGCTCCTCGCCCATGCGCTGGCGCCAGCGGGTCAATGAGGAGCGGTCAAACACCAAGCGGTGCTGAAAGAACTCCTCGCCGCAGAAGAACTGATAATAGGGGTTCTCCAGCCAGCGCTCGCACAGAACCTCGTCGGAGAGGTCGTAGGTGTGCTTGAGGATCGCAAGTCCCGCCATCAAACGCGTCGGCAGCGGCGGCCGACCCGGCTTGTCCTCGTAGACCGCGCCGAACTTCTGCTCGAGGAACGACCAGTCGATCGTCCGCGAAAGCTTCACCAGCGCGTGCCCCATGTCGATGATCGCGTCCAGCCGCGAGCGCAAGAGATCGGTCTGTCCGCTATCGCGTCGTTCCTTTGGTCGCATCGTCCCCTCCGATGCAACTGAGGGAATCACGGGCAGCGATTCGAGGGAATCCCGAAAGCCAAATTGCAAGCTTTTGAGGCCTCACACCCCAAAAGCTTGCAATCTCAAATGCCGCCGCGCCCGGAAAATCGATCCCTACTCCAGGGCTTGGGAGGTTCTTCACGGTCGACTATGTAGTCCCAAAATTCAAGGAATGCGGGGATACCGGGCTAATGTAATGGCCCGCTTGGGCTCCGAATCATTGTCTCCCGTTGGAATCCCCCAACTAGAGGGTGGCACGCACTCGTTGGCTCAGCGCGTGCATAGCCATATACGCCGTTTCCCAAGTCTCCGGCGCATTACTCCAAGAGCAGCCATGGAGATCCGCACTTGGTCGACTAGGACGACTCGGCGCTCCGTCGCGCCAGCATGAGCGAATAACTAACGACGGCTACCGTCCGCCGATCATGGCGACACAACGTTGTCCATCCAGGCGATGTCTCTCGTCCGCTGATGACCCGCCCCGGGTCCGCGTCGCACAGTCATCAATCACCGCAAATGGGCGTTTACGCTGCATGAGACCTGGGCTATCAGGAGCAAGTCCCGCTGCGCAGGTTTCCGGGCGATCTGCCGAAGTGACGCTTGAAGGTCCGAGAGAAATGTCCGGCGCTTGAGAAGCCCACGGCAAGGGCTACTTCGAAAATAGATAGGGAGCTTTGCTGGAGGAGAACCCGGGCACGGGCTAGACGGAGCTGATGGTAAGTCTCGACAAAGCTTGTGCCGGTCTGCTGGAACAATCGATCGAGATGTCGTGGGCTAACACCCACGTGACGTGCAATTGCCGAGCGACTCAAGGGGCGCTCAATGGTTGTTTCCATTCGCGCCAGACTTCGCAGCAGGGCCGGGTGAGTAACGCCGTAACGGTCTCTAACCGAGGCGGTCTGCGGATCCGCTGGCGCGCCGATTTCCCTGTGCAGATACCAGTCGCTGACGCGCCGGGCGAATCCCGGGCCCATCCTGCTGGCAATTAAAGCATGCATCATGTCAAGCGGAGCGATACCGCCGCCGCAAGTGATATGGTTTCCATCGATGACGAAACGCGTTTGCCGTGGCTTTAGCTGAGGAAAGGCTTCCATTAACGCTGGTGCATGTTCCCAATGAATTGTGAAGTCTCGGTCATCGAGCAAGCCTGCCACGGCCAGCAGGTACGGGCCGCCACTGATGCCGCCGACTTTCGCCGCAAGCCTTGCGCATCGGCGCAGCAGTGGGGTGGTTTCGGCGATCGGCCAGTCGGAAGGCTTGCCGCCTGCGCAGACAAAAACGGTATCCAGCGAAGTGCCGCCGTCATATCGACTGCACTCAACTGACAGTCCACCTGACGACAAGACGCGACCACCGTCAGGCGACAGGAAGACCGTCCGATAAAGTTCTCTACCTGCGATCAGGTTAGCCGCTCTCAACGGCTCTGTCGCTGACGCGAATGACATCAGCGAGAAGCCAGGAATTAGAATGAAGCCATAGGTTTCGGTAGAAGTAGCGCTTTCGGGCATGGCTCAAACATACATGAATGTGTCCCAATACTGCAAGTCGTCTCAATGGAACGATGCTAGGGCTTTCGGAGGGGCGACCCACCAGTACCGGCGTCATGCGCTCGTTAGTTCGCGGAACCTTCGAAGGCGAGCCCGTTCGGAAGACTGAGATTGACGAGCCCATCAGCCGACGCTGTTCCGCTGGGTGCGTAAATGAGCAAACAGGGAGATCTGTATGAAGGAGCACAGCATTCTTAATTCAACGCGCGCTTCGCGACGGCAATTCCTGACAACGGCGGCGACAGCTGCAGTCGCTGCGCCGCTTGTTCTTCGGCAGGCTAGGGCGGCGTCGAAGGAGCTGGTCTTTGTTACTTGGGGCGGCACTTACCGCACTGCCCTAGAGGAGGGGCTGGTTAAGCCGTTTAGCGCCGAAACGGGAATCAGCGTCAAGATTATTGACACGCCCGACCTAGCCAAGATCAAAGCGCAAGTGCAGACAGGCAACGTCCAATGGGACGTGTTCGACGCAATCAATTGGCAAGCGTTCTTCGGCTCAAATCACGGTCTATGGGAGCCACTGGATCCCGCACTTTTCGACGCCACCGATCTCACCATTCCGGCGCGCCCGGATGCGGCACCGCTTTATAATGCAATGGGTGTCGTAGCTTGGGACTCCAAGCGTACACCTGATGGCAAGCACCCGAAAAATTTCGTCGAGTACTTCGATATCGCAAACTTTCCTGGACGCCGTACGCTGCGCAATCGCGCGTCGGAGACGCTTGAGATGGCGCTGCTTGCCGACGGCGTACCTGCGGCTAAGCTTTATCCATTGGACATCGATCGCGCCTTCAAGAAGCTCGAAACTATCCGGCCCAGCGTCGTGAAATGGGTTACGGCCACGCCAGAGACAATCTCACTCGTCCAGACAGGTGAGGCGGATTTCACCTACAGTTATCCTAGCCGCGTGAAGGCTGCCGGCGATCCGATGTCATGTTCATTCGATCAGACATTGAGCCAAGAGGAGTACCTCACGGTTCTGAAAGGAGCTCCAAACAAGGAGAACGCATTTAAATTTCTCTCTTGGGCGGTGCGGCCTGACATCCAGGCGGCGACGATGGAGAAGCTCGTCCTTGCTCCCGTCAGCAAGAAAGGTTTCGATATGTTATCGTCCGAAGCTCGCAAATGGATTCACCCCGTGGACTCTCCGTCGAACGCGCTGATTAACGGCGCCTGGTGGGGCGAGAACCTGGAGGCGATCGACCGGCGCTTCAAGGAGTGGGTACTGCTCTAAGTCTCTGAAGAACCGTTGCACCTTTCTTTCCTCCGCAAAGTAAATGTTAGAGAAGAATTCAAAAGCCGCTGTGGCTTTCATAGGGCCAATGGTCGTGGCATCCGTCGCGATTACAGGCCTCCCTTTGCTGTATATCATCTACATCAGTTTGGGAGGCGCGCACTTTACTTTTGATGCGTATGCCAAATTATTTGGCAGCGCATTGTTCCTCCAATCCGTAGCAACGACCATCAAGATTAGCCTGATAGGAACGCTCGCAAGTCTAATGCTGGGGTGGGTTATCGCTCTTCATCTCGCACGACAAACACCGGGTCGACGGGCGATTTACACAATTCTAGTGCTCTTGCCCATGTGGACCAGTGTTTTGGTAAAGAGCTTTGCGTTCACCGTCATTCTTGGACGCACGGGAATCATCAACTCGTTCTTATCCTGGCTCTTGGGGCATACGATCGCTCTGCCAATGATCTTGAATAGCTTCGGCGTTATCATCGGCATGATCAATCAATTCATTCCGTTTGTGGTATTTCCAGTCCTTGCTAGCCTACTTGCGATAGACTCCTCTCTTTACAAAGCGGCAGAGATCATGGGTGCGAAACCTCCACGCATCTTCTGGACAATCACCCTGCCTCTCAGTCTACCAGGGGTTATCGCAGGAGGATTCAGTGTAGTTGTTATGTCGCTTGGGATGTTCATCATCCCGTCTCTGTTGGGTAGCGGTAAAGACTCGATGCTAGCGAACCTCGTCGACTTCTACACGCGAGAGGTGTTAGATTGGATTGCAGCCGCCGCGATCGGCGTCCTGCTGCTGCTCATGGTGCTCTTATTGACCATACCAAGCCTCTGGATCCGCCATCGCAATGCGCTTCGAGGGGTAGCCAGTCATGGTTGATCAGAAGGATAAACTGAGTAAGGGTTATCGGCGCTTTGGCTCGATCTCAGCGTTTTTCATATATGTCTTTCTTCTCGCGCCGAGCGCGATCGTCATGGTCATTTCTTTTGGGACCATTGACAGCATGCGCTTCCCGCCGCGGGAGCTATCGCTGGAGCTCTACCGCGCCTTTTTCAGCGATCCCAATTGGACAGGGCCATTGTTGCAAAGCCTGAAGATCGCTATTTGTTCCAGCGCGATTTCAATGATTCTTGCAGTGCCGGCTGCGTATGGCCTAACTCGATTCGACTTCCCTTTGAAGCGCTTCGTCGGAGGATTGATTCTCAGTCCTTTGTTTATACCCTCAATCATTCTCGCGCTTGGCCTCTATCTGTACTTCTCGGTACTTGGGATCGACGGCACAAACACTGCGCTTCTGGCAGGGCACGTGGTCTATGCGACGCCGTTCGTCATGATCGTGATCCGGGCTGGGGTGGTGAAGCTCGATCCCAATCTCGAATTCGCTGCAACGTTGATGGGAGCTACACGCCGGAGCATGTTCTTTACTGTTGTGCTGCCGCAACTCCTACCCTCGATCCTTTCAGGGTGGCTGTTCGCCTTTCTGATTTCCTTCGACGAAGTGGTTCTGGCGTGGTTCCTAGTCGGGCCTAATACCATGACTCTGCCCGTTAAAATGTTCAGTAGCATTCAATGGGAAATCTCGCCGATTATTGCGGCAGTCTCGACCATGCTGACGGTTCTATCTTTTCTCATCTGCTTGCCGGCGGCCTTTCTTCAACGCTCATCGAGCGCGGTCGACGTGATCCATTAGATTGTCGCGCGCAAAAAGAAACGTACTTCCAGAGGGAACAATATAATGAGTGCGATGATCACTCTTGATAATGTGTGCAAGAAATACGGCGACTTCATCGCGCTGAAGCAGACAAGCTTCGAGATTCGCAAGGGTGAATTCTTGACGCTGCTAGGTCCAAGTGGTTCAGGAAAAACGACGATACTCAATCTGACGGCCGGTTCTGCAAGCCCGACAACCGGCCGCATTTTGCTGGGCGGCAGGAACGTTACGAACGAACCCGCAAGAGATCGCAATATTGGGATGGTGTTTCAGAACTATGCGCTCATGCCTCACATGACCGTATTTGAGAACGTTGCCTATCCCTTGCTCATTCGCCGGCTCCCCTCCAAGGAGATTAAAGCAAAGGTTTATGATGTTCTTGAGCGGGTCGGTCTGAAAGGCTTTGAATCCCGCAAGCCTCGGCAGCTTTCGGGAGGTCAGCAACAGCGCGTGGGGATAGCGCGCTGCATTGTCTATTCCCCGAAGATCATCCTCATGGACGAGCCGCTTGGTGCGCTTGACAAAAACATGCGCGACCAGATGCAGGAAGAGATTAAGCGCCTACATAAGGAGTTGGGCACGACCATCATTTACGTGACGCATGATCAGGAAGAAGCGCTTAATCTTTCCGATACAGTGTGTCTGATGAACCACGGTTCGGTTGTTCAAATCGGACGGCCGCAAGAGCTGTACTACGCCCCGAAGCATCAATTCGTCGCCGAGTTCATCGGGGAATCGAACATACTTGAGGCTACTCCGACGGGAACGGAAGGACTTCTCAGAACCGGTGATGAGGTCCTTATCCGCCTTCCAGCGCCACCTGTAGGCGGCGGGCCGTTCAAGATTCTGATCCGGCCTGAAAAATTAAGGCCGGTTGGGCCAGACACGGCAGCAGCCGGCCAAGCCAACGTAGTGCGTGGAGCGGTGGAGTTTGTATCGTTCTTCGGGGGAATGACTCGGCTTACCTTGCGCAGGGCTAATGGTAGCCTCTTTCATGCAAAGCGAATTTCTGACCAAGGCGCTGCTGATGCAAAGCCCGGTGATCCAGTGGCGTTTAGCTGGGCCGAAAGCGACATGGTCTTGCTGAAGTCTTAGAGAAGCCAGCAGGGGCCGTTGTTTTATTCGTGCGGGATGGATAGCGAACGCCAGAAGATCGACAACACCAAGCCATTCTGCGTGAGTTCGAGTCCGTCAGGGGAGAAACACTGGCCACGCTCATGATCAGTTCAGGTACCGGACC
This sequence comes from Bradyrhizobium sp. STM 3562, assembly GCF_045571435.1. Lineage (NCBI taxonomy): Bacteria > Pseudomonadati > Pseudomonadota > Alphaproteobacteria > Hyphomicrobiales > Nitrobacteraceae > Bradyrhizobium > Bradyrhizobium sp. STM 3562. Next base: position 6,020,840 of record NZ_CP120694.1, on the reverse strand, counting down.
ACCCAACCAAGCCCAAGTAGAGGAATTCCATGGCGACGACCTTTCAGTTTTCTGGCGTTAACATTGCCATTGCGACGCCGTTTTTCGCAGACGGTCGCATCGATCTTGACCGGCTCGACCAAAACATTGAACGGTATATTTCCGTTGGAGTCGATGGTTTCGTGCTGAGTTCGGGCACTGGAATGCACGTCTATCTCACACCCAAAGAATCGCATCAGGTGATTGTGCGCGGGACGAAGGCGATCAACGGCCGAGCAAAAGTCATCGCTCAAACCTCCGCGTTAATGGTTGAGGATGTGGTCGAGCGAACGAAACGCGCCGCGGACGCAGGCGCTGACGGCGTGATGGTGTTGCCTCCCTTTTTTGAGGGACCGAGCGACAGCCAGAGCATCGTAGACTTCTATGCGGAGATCGCTCGCGTTGGCGTGCCTGTCATCGGATATAATGTTCCCTCCATCGGCATGGAAATCACCCCCTCTCTGTTCCGGCAGTTGGCCGAGATCCCGGGATTTGTGTCGGTGAAGGACAGCTGCGGGGACCTGCGGCGGCAGACTGCCCTGATTGAGACTGGGCTTCCTGTCATGAATGGGTCGGATCTGCTCATTCCGTACTCGCTTTACGCCGGATGCAGCGCTTTGATATTAGGCGGCGCTAACTATTCGCCCAAAACCTGCGTTGGAGTGGCGGCGGCCGCGCGCTCCGGTCGCTGGGATGAAGCGCGCAAGCTTTGGGCGCCGCTTGCCCCCATCATGAGATTGCTGTGCTCGGGCAACTATGTCCAATCCGTCTATGCGGCCGCAGAGCTGATCGGCTATAGCGCCGGCACTCCGCGCAAGCCCCTCCGTAGCCTGCCGGCAGATCGTCTCGCCATGATCCGCGACAGTCTCAATGACCTGGTCGCGGCTGAAGCGAGGAATGCATGATGCCCCGGAGGACGTCCTTTACGGCCTCACGGCTTCCTCGCGATACGGGTGTTTCTGGCTGGGTCGCAATGTTAGCCGAGAGAGCGGAACATCCTCCGCTCATCGGCGCCGTCCGTGCCGATATCGTGATTGTGGGCGCAGGATTTGCGGGGCTGGCGGCCGCCCGACGGCTTTCGCAAATCGACCGACGGCTGCGGGTCATCATTCTGGAGGCTGCAAATGTCGGGCACGGAGCTGCAGGCCGCAATTCCGGATTTATGATAGACTTGCCGCGAGACTTGTCATCGAAAGGCGCCGGAACTGACCCGCAAGGACCGGCAAGGCGGGACATCTTTAAGAAACGATCCGCGATAGCTCTTGCCAAGAGCATGGCCGAAGAAAATGGGTGGGGGCCGGAAATTCTTGATGCTTGCGGACGCTACAGCATTGCAACTGGGCCAAAGAGCGATCGTCATCTCGTCGAATATGCTCAAGAGTTGGCTAGTCTCGGTGAAGCGCACCGTTTTCTTAGTGCTGCCGAGACGGCAGCGCTCACAGGCAGTTCTGCCTTCACTTCCGCGCTGTTCATGCCAGGCACGGTGGTGATTCAGCCGGCAGCCTATATTCGCGCATTCGCTGATAGCCTGCGAGAGCCCGTCCGAATTTACGAACGTTCACCCGCCGTCGCATTCGAGAGGGCCGGACGAGGCTGGGTGGTGAAAACACCCGCGGGTTCAGTCTCGGCGGATCGCATCGTCCTTGCCAACAACGGACACGCGCAGAGCTTCGGTTTCCTCCAAAGACAGCTAATGCATGTCTTTACGTATGCATCGCTCACGCGGGAGTTCGAGCCGAACCGGTTGGGCGGAGAACGGGAGTGGGGGGCAACACCCTCTCTGCATACAGGCACGACGATCCGTCGCATCAGGGGGAAAACGGGCGATCGAGTCCTTATCCGTTCGCGCTACAGTTATAACCCGAGCATATCGGTTAGTGAGGCGAGTGTGCGCAGCGCGGGCCGCGGGCATGACAAAATTTTGAGCTTGCGTTTCCCCAGCCTGGAAGGAATTGGTATGGAATACCTTTGGGCAGGCGGAATGGCTCTGACTTGGAACAGCGTTCCGGCGGTCGAGGAGGTTGAGCGCGGCGTATGGGCCGCCGTCGGCTGTAATGGCGTGGGGGCAACGAACTCTACAGCGAACGGCATTGTCGTAGCAGAAATGATAACTCACACAACTTCCGAGCTAACGCGGATCTTCGCCGATCTCGAGTCTCCGAAGCGGATACCTCCCGAGCCATTTGCGACTATCGGCGGCAAATTGAGCTTGGCCTGGAAAGAATGGTGGGCAGGAAAAGAAGCATGGTGAATGCCTCCGCGCTCGCTATGTGAGCTTGCGCGCGAACTTCCGAATGAGCTTTGCGAGACGGAAGGGCGCCTGCTTCGGCGCGCTTCGACCGAGGTTTTTAGTCCGACGGGTACGCTCATTCTCCCGGGCTAATCCTCGCCGACATTCAAATCAAACTCGCCCGCTTTGAGCGGTCACTGCATTGATCGGACGACGACCGCGGTAACGGCTCGTGGGTCGGGACGCCGGTACGTCCCGCCCTTGTTCAGAAGCGCCCAGATGATCCGCGCGGTTTTGTTGGCCTGCGCGACCGCTGCAACCTTGAAGGGCCGTCTGGCGAGGAGCGCCCTCAGCCACGGCCGTCTCAGCGCGTCGTTTCGGGCAACCCGCAAGACGGCTGTTGCCCCGACGACGAGGAGAGAGCGGAGTTCCAGATTCCCCATCTTTGAGATCCGCCCCAACCGCTCTTTGCCTCCGCTTGAATGAGACCGTGGCGTCAATCCCAGCCAGGCCGCGAAGTGGCGAGCCGACTTGAACCCGCCAGGATCCGGCACAAGCGCCTTGATGGTCGCCGCTGTAATAGCGCCGACGCCCGGGATCGTGGTCAACCGACGCATGTCCTCGTCGCGCTTGGCTTCCGCGATGATTGCGCGCTCGAGCCTGTCGATCTGGTCGGCTGAGGCTTCGATCTCGTCGGCAATAGCCATCAAAGCGAAGCGCGCTGCCGCGGGCAGGCGAGCATCCGTTGCGTCCCGCACGATCGCGATCAGCGCCTCGAGCTTTGCCCGGCCGGCGGTGGCGATGATGCCCAATTCGGCCAGATGCGCGCGCAGGGCGTTGACCGCTTGTGTCCGCGGCCGGACCAGAAGCGCGCGGGTCTTCAGCACCATTGCGGCAGCCTGCTGCTCGGCCGTCTTGATCGGCACGAAACGCATGGTCTTGCGGGTCACCGCTTCGCTGATGGCCTCCGCGTCCGCCGCATCCGTTTTACCTCGTTTGACGAACGGCTTGACATAAGCCGGCGGAATGAGCCGCACCTCGTGACCGAGAGCTGCGATCTCGCGCGCCCAATAGTGAGCGATACCGCAGGCTTCCATCCCGACCAGGCATCGCGGAAAAAACGCAGAACTTCGCTGCGTCGCAGCTTCCGGTTGAACACCGGCGAGCCCTCGGCATCCAACGTGCTTGGCCAAATCCAGCCCGATGGTGCTAACCTGTTTCACTGGAACGGTCCCTCCTTTGTGGCGTTCGAAGAACGACCACGTTCTAGCAGTTCGATGCTGTTGGAGCGTTGGAGCGGGCGGTTCCACCACATCAAGTTTTATCCAGTCCTGAGTTCGCCCCGGCTGTTGGATTTGCCCGGTTCGGCGGTGGGAGCGACGGGAGCTGGCGCGGAGCCTTCGGCCTACCGATGAACAGGTTGGCCAAAGATGGGGCGAGGTCGAGCCCGCACTATGGGGGCGAAGGCGTTACTCATTCACCCATCGTACCAAGGTGTTTGCTGACGGCACGATACGGAAGATTCATGCGTGACCCCAGGAGACCTGCCTGTGTCCCGGCCAGCAACCGGGCAAGCAACCCTATAAGCGGAAGCGAAATGGGAAGTGATGCACAGGCAGGAGTCGGAGAACGTAATAGTACCTGAAGCGCGAGACGAACAACTCGCGTGACCAGCAGGCGTGGGAACCCGAACCATGCTACAGACGCCCACCTCGCCGCGCAGATGAGCTAGGAACGAACGCATCAGCTGCGCCAGATCGATCCGATCGGTCTTGGCTCGCCGCGCTCTTCGGTTAACCTCGATGCTCGAAGCATCGATCTCGTAGTTGGCGATCCCGTTGCTCGTCAGCCAGCGATGCAGCCAATGACCGTCTAGTGTCCCGAGTCACAAGTTCGCAATCGTAGATTCGCCGTAGATTCGCGTCGCTGTGCCAGAGATGGCGGCTGCAACAGCGACGGAGGATCTGATGGCAGCCCAGCAACTAGCACCCCTGATATTGAGCGATGACGAGCGTGCCGAACTGCAGTCGCTGACGATGCGGCGGAAGACGGCGCAGGCGCTGGCTTTGAGAGCCCGGATCGTGCTGACCTGCGCGGAAGGCGGTCAGAACACGGAAGTGGCAGCCAAGCTGGGGCTGGACCGGCAGACCGTAGGCAAGTGGAGGCGGCGCTTTGTGGAGCGGCGCGTGGATGGGCTGCATGACGAGCCGCGCTCCGGAGCGCCGCGTACGATTGATGATGCCCGCATCGAAGCCGTGATCGTGCGGACGCTGGAGAACTGCCCCGAGAACGCCACCCATTGGAGTTCCCGCGGCATGGCGAAGGCCAGCGGCCTGTCGGTGTCGACGGTACAACGCATCTGGCGGGCCTTCGGGCTCCAGCCGCACCGGCTGGAGACGTTCAAGCTCTCGAGCGATCCGAACTTCGTGGCCAAGGTGCGCGACGTCGTGGGTCTTTACGTCTCGCCGCCAGAGCACGCTATCGTTCTGTGTGTGGATGAGAAGTCCCAAATCCAGGCACTGGACCGCAGCCAGCCGATGCTGCCGATGCGCCTCGGCCAGCCAGCCCGAAGGAGCCATGACTACAAAAGGCACGGCACCACATCGCTGTTCGCCGCCCTCGACATTGCGACCGGACGGGTCATCGGCAAGTGCTACGGACGCCATCGTGCCGCCGAGTTTCGCAAGTTCTTGGACGAGATCGAGGCCGCTGTGCCGCGCGACCTCGACGTCCATCTCCTCGTGGATAACTACGCCACGCACAAGACCCCGCTGATCCGGAAATGGCTCGCTAAAAGGCCGCGTTGGCATGTGCACCTCACCCCGACCAGTTCGTCATGGCTCAATCAGGTCGAGCGCTTCTTTGCGCTCCTTACCGACAAAAAGATCAGGCGCGGCGTCTATCGCAGCGTCGCCGCCCTCAGGGCCGACATCACTTCGTTCATCGACCGACACAACGCCAATCCCAAGCCGTTCCGGTGGACTAAATCCGCCGATGACATCCTTGCTTCCATCGAGCGCTTCTGCCGTTACAATACCCCGGCACAACAGGACGAGATGTTGCGAACTTCTGGTTCAGGACACTAGCCCGGCTTCGTAGCAGGACCGCACGCGAACCGGCTTGCCCATCTGCTCTGCCTTCGCTCGAACCCGCGAAAGCACACCAGACAGTGTCGCATGTCGCCGCCATCAATCCGGTAACGGCTCAGCTTTTCGGTGCCCGGGAGCATTATCCCCAGCCTGCCACTTCGACTTGCTCAATTCGAAAGCCACATAAATCGTGGCATACTTCCTTCCGGCGGGTGAGTCAGTGTGATTAGCGCGCATGATTGATCCTCAGGGTGAGTTGGTGGTCGCAAACCCAACTTACCCCTGACCACCCGCCACCCCATAGGATCTGCGACTGGCGTCGTGTGTTGTTGTAGTCGGTCGGCCAAATCCGAGTGCGACGCGGGCCTGAGCCAGCGACGTGAACAGCTCTCGTTCAACAGCTCATCCCGCAGCCGACCCGTTGAAGGTTTCGATGAAGGCGTTCTGCATGGGCTTGCTCGGCGCAATGTAATGTCATGCGAGACGACTCTGATCGGCCCAGGGTCAGGATGGCGTTGCTGGTGAACTCGCTGCCGTTATCGCTGACCAGCATCTTCGCCTTGCCGCGCTCAATGACCAGCCGCTCCAATTCCCGCGCCATCCGGGTGCCCGAGAGCGAGGTGTCGGCCACCAGCGCCAGGCACTCGCGCGTGCAATCATCGACGACGGTCAGGATGCCGAAGCGGCGGCCATCCGTGAGCTGGTCCGAGACGAAGTCGAGCGACCAGCGATCGTCCGGCACGAACGGCAGATTCATCGACCCCGGGTCCAATCGCCGCGCTTGCGGCCGGGGCAACGAACCGCGAGCCGCTCTTCCTGGTACAGTCGGAAGAGCTTCTGTGGTTGATCAGATAGCCCTCCCGCTTGAGCAGAACATGCAGGCGCCGATAGCCGAACCGACGGCGCTCCTGGGCGATCGCCCTCATGCGTTGGCGCAGGGCGGTATCACCGCCCGGATGGCCTGGTATCGGATGATCATGCGGCAATACCCGATGGCTTTACACGCCCGCCGTTCGTTCATCCCATGGGTATCGATGAGATGCGCGACAGCTTGCCGCTTGGCTGCTGGCGTCACCACTTCTTTCCAAACAGTTCGTTTTGTCCACTATGGCATCCGCCAGCAGCCACTTCAGCCGCGTGTTCTCGTCCTAGCTCGATGAACGTGACGCCGCATGTTGCACAGAACACCAGCGGCCGTAGTTCTGCGATTGACGGACGAACGACCCGGCACGGCGGCTATGCCATCAGTCAGCGCATCCGCAAGCGCATCGAGGAGGCATTCGGCTGGATCAAGACGGTCGCCGGGCAAGAGAAGACCAGCTTCCGTGGCCGTGATCGCGTCGCATGGGCCTTTACCTTCGCTGCCGCCGCCTACAATCTGGTGCGGCTGCCCAAGCTGATTGCGGAGACTGGCTGATGGCCAAGGTGCCCGGCTTCGCCAAGGCCTTTGTCGGCCGCTGGCGCATCGTCGAGATGGACGTCTGGGACAGCGAGTTCCTCGATCTTGCCGAAGAGGCGCATCTCACCTTCCAGGGCAAGTCCGATGGCGAAATCGCCTTTGGGGCTCTCAAGGGCTTCCTGGACGTGCGCTACGGCGCCCGCGACGGATCGGCCTGCGCCGAGTTCTCATGGGAAGGGCACGACGAGAATGATCCGTCCTGCGGTCGCGGATGGGCTATGATCGGCACTGCGGGCAGGCTCGTCGGCCACTTCTACATCCACAATGGCGACGATTCAGCCTTCGTTTGCGAACGCGGCTGAGTTCTTCAACAGCCTGCTGCGCAGTTCGTTGACGAAGTCTTCTGCGTCGTAGGCTTTGTCGGCGCCAAGCGTGATCGCTGTCGGTCGATCGGCACGAGGCTCGATCATGTGCAGCGCGGCCACCCGTTCGGCATGCCCGCCGGCCTGCGTCAGGCAGGCGTCGACCAGCAGGCCGTGGCGGTTCTCCATCAGCCCGTGCCCGATGAAGCACAGCTTCGTCTCCTTGCCTTTGCCCTTGCGGTAGAGCCTGGCGTCCGGATCGGTGGTTGAAGCATGGGTGTCATTCGAGCGTTTCTGGCCATGGAAGTCCGCTTCGGCATTGCGCCCGCCGCCTGGCGCTGGCGGCTCGCCGGAGCTGTCCTTCGGCTTGACGCTCTTCATCGAGGCCCAGGCCTCGATCAGCGTACCGTCGACCGAGAAGTGATCGCTCGACAGAAGCCTCTTCACCTTGGGCTGCGCCAGCACCGCCGCCAGGAACTTGGCCGCGATGTCGCCTTCCAGCAGCCGGTCGCGGTTCTTCGAGAACACCGAATGGTCCCAGGCTGCGTCGTCAACGCCGATTCCGACGAACCAGCGGAACAGCAGGTCGTATTCCAGTCGCTCCATCAGAAGCCGCTCCGAGCGGATCGAATAAAACGCCTGCAACAGCATCGCCCGCAGCAGCTTCTCCGGCGGGATCGACGGCCGCCCAATTGGCGAATAGAGCGCGGCAAACTCTCGCTCCAGCGCCGACAGGCCTTCGTTCACAATCGTCCGGATCGCTCGCAGCGGATGATTACGCCGCACCCGCGCCTCCAGGTCGACGTAGCTGAACAGTTCGCCCGTTCGATTGTCGCCGCCGCGCACGCACCATCTCCGAATCTCATCGGACCAATGAATCACGGTCGCCGGTCGGCGGCGAGCGCCTTTTTCAACAGCCTGCTAGTCTTACTGCGTCATAAATTTCGGTAGCTACTTTGACTTGAGACTGCCCTGATACAACAAGGGCATCGAGATAGTGTGGACGCCAGAGCGGCGCTCAATCTTCGCCGAACGGTCGCGATCGAATTTGGAACGTGCCGTTCAGGCCGCAATGGCGGCCCCCCTCGGGCGATAAGTTTCGGGAATTGTAATTTCTTTGAAAAGCCCGGTGGAAGCTGTTGCTGAGGGGGAAATCGTCTCCCGCTCGGAGACCAGGAATCCGTAGGCCGCGATGCACAGCGTTGCGTGATGGTGGAAGCCGCGCCAGCCTCGCCCCCTCGAAGTGGCCAAGGCCGATCTCCTGTTTGAGTTCGTGGTAGTCGCGCTCAATGCGCCAGCGCAGTTTGGCGGTGTCGACCAGCTGACGGAATCCAATGTTGGCCGGAAGCGTCGAGAACCAATATTTGCTGGGTGCTTCCTCGCCCTCTGGCCACTCGATCAGCAGCCATTCCTCCGGCCGGCTTTCGGCGAGCCAGTAATCTCGATGGGCCGGACGGATGCGGACACGGGCAAAGCGGGAGGATAAGCGTTCCGCCGCCCCCTCACGCCACGTGATCTTGCGCCAAGCATCCATTGGCAGGCCAAGCGCAAGCTTCTTAACTGAGATCGGTTGATACTTGCCATCACGTCGCAGCAACTTCGGAGGTCGCCCGCTCCCAGACCACTTCTTCGGCGCCCGCGGCCCAGTGCCAGGGCGCCATACGGACGTTTGCGGCTGGATGCCGGCCACATAGTTCAAGCCGAGATCTGTGATGCTCGTACGCAGATCGGTATCAGTGCCATAGCCGGCGTCCATCAGCACGACGCCACGCGGCAAGCCCGCCGCACAGGCCCAGCGCAATTGCTCAAGCGCGATGGCCGGCTTGGTTTTGAAGGTGATCTCCTTGGGCACACCGGCTTTGCGCCGACGCGGACGGTCGGTCGCCCACTCCTTTGGTAGATAAAGGCGATACGCCACAGGCAGGCTCGCGTGATGGTTCGCAATCGAAAGGGTCACCGCGACCTGACAATTGTCTTGCTTACCCAGTTGGCCGCAATATTGCCGTGCAACCCCGACCGAATGCCGCCCCTTCTTAGGAAAGCCGGTATCGTCGATGATCCAGGCTTCGATCTGTCCGTGGCGTGCGATGCTCGGCAGCACTAATTCACGGACCTTGGTCAACACCTGCTGGTCCGACCAGTCGCCTTGACCGACAAAATGCAACAACGACTGGTGTTGCGCTCCTGTCCGCTCAGGAGCCGTGATCGCCGCCATCGGCTCGACACTCTTGCGATCGCAAGGCATCATCAGACCGGTGCAGTAATCGCGAAGCGGTTTAGCTCGACCCGCGTGCCCGATGACGCTCGTAAGACCCTCAACATACGCCGAAAACCGCGACGCGACGTCCCCCGATTTTGCCTGGCCCATTTCAGCCTCTCCGTGTGCCGAAAAGATGAGCCTTCTCAATTATATGATTCTTCTCGGCAAAGGCCGCGACACTCTGACTCAGTGAGACTAGGGCGTTGTCGCTGCAGCAGTGCAGAACGGTTCGAGATGGGTCAAGTGACACGTATTAGTACCGGCAACCGCTCTCGGAGCCACCACAACAAACGGAAGACTACAAGCGCTAATGCAGCAGATGAACTTGATTGGCTGATTTATTGAACGATCTTTACTGTAGTCAACTATCAACGTAGGTAATTGATCGGACGTGAAAACCGATGACAATGATCGATGAGCATCAGCGCTGATCCATTGCCGCTGAATGGCATTCGGTATGTATGATCGACAACAACTGCCCTCGCGACCAGCCTTAATCGATGCGTCGACTTTCTGGCGCTGGAGATGCTGCGCTCGTCAGGCCTGCTCCAAGCAACCTCTTCGCCGCAATAGAGCGCCGGCGCGATCCCAGAGTGCGTTGTTATTTAAGAGAGCTTGGGGTGTTCGGCGCAGATCGCCTGCCGTATCGCCTGTTCTTAAGATTTATGAACCGCTGAAAATTAATGCGGTGATGGGCGTTGTTCGCGTCCAGTCGCTGGCGGCTTTAAGTGGTCGCTTCCTTTGAGGTCGGATCTACGGAGGCAGGTATGACTGCAGCAGGTGAAATATATCGTGGCGCCGCGCGGTACTACGCAACGCACATAACACCATTTTCACACGAAATCTTTCGATCATTAGCTCGCGTTTGCAGGCTTGCCGGCAGCAGTCGCGCACTAGATCTTGGGGCAGGCACGGGATTGTTTAGCATTCCCCTGGCGCGCTCGGTTGGGAACGTGCTATCCGTTGATCCATGCGACGAAATGCTCCAGGAAGGAAGACTCAGGGCGGAAATTTTGGGAATCAAGAACATAGATTTCCTGGTCTCAAGATCTGAGGACCTGATCGAAACAGCATCGTCATTTGATATCGCTACAATAGCAAACTCATTCAACTGGATGGACCGACCAACGGTGTTGGCAAAGCTAGCAAAAATGCTTACACCAGATGGCTGCATTGCAATCGTCAACAGCGAGTATGATGAATCAGAACCTGGAGATTGGCGGGACGGCATGTGGAGCGCCGTCGAGGAGTTCTGGAAGGGAAGCTTGCCGCCGGGTCGAGCAGTTCGGTCGGCATTGGTAGCTTCTGATCGAGAAGTCCTTCGTGCTTCCGAATTTAGCGAAATCACAGAGCTTCGTCATTACTTCGAACGTCACCGCAATGTTGATGACGTTCTTGGGTATCTCCACTCAATGTCTTTCGCTACGCCGCACGTTCTTGGAGCTCGTCGTGAGGAGTTTACGAGACGTATTCGTCAGTTGTTGCTTTCCTATTCACCATCTGGTTCGTTCGTGGAACGAGGCCATGTCACGACATTGGTCGGATATAGACCCTAGGCGCAGAGGGCCGTATGTAGTTGCCATGAAGTACCTGGCAAACCACTGGGCGGGAGTTGATTTTGCGGATGCAGCGGCATTTTAAAACTGCAAGATTTTGGGGCGCCAACCCTCAAAAGCTTGCGATCGTTTTCGGGATTGAACGAAGCCGCTCGCCGAGCATTTCCGGAGAGATGGTACTGGCAGCGGCATGGCCTTCGCGGCCGTTTTGAGGTGAGACCAGCCGAGGTGTCCGTCAGTGTTCATGTGACCAATTACGGGCAGCGCGGGAACTCGCATTCGGTCACCCCGAAGGCGCCGCGTCTGGCCGGAGATGAAGTTTGTGGCCGCGATAGCCATCGACCATAGGCGCGCTCGATCGCGCAGGAGGGTGATGGCCTTCGGCTGCACGGTGGTTTGCCATAACCCGCTTGAGATCGCGCCTTCGCAGCGCGCAGTCTCGTGTGACACCCTCGAGCTCTCGACCACCAAAGCTGCAGCTTCTCGCCGAGCCGCACAGCGATCTCGCGCAATCATGAGCGCCCAATTTAGACGATCGTGAGTAGGCGGCTCCGGCCGGGGCGGTGATAGAGTCGGCCTCATGGCTTCTCGTTTGTAAGCGGCAAGCTGAGGCCATCAGGCGGCGTGGTTCCATGGCATAAGAGCGTCGATTTCGCTGCTTGGTCAGCCGTTGGCGATGCGCTGAAGTGTTAGGGTGGGCCAGGCGAACGGATCGACGTTGTTAATCTTCGCTGCCTGCAGCAGTGCAGCGATGGTCGCCAGGTTCGTCCGCCGCCATCGATGCCCGCGAAGAGGCTATCTCTTCTTGTAAACGTTTGTGGCCTGATGGCGCGTTCGACGACGTTAGAGTCGAGCTCGATGCGGCCATCGGTCAGAAAGCGTTCGAGGATGGCACGGCGCGAGACGGCATAGCGGATCGCCTTGGCCAGTTTTGATTTGTCGAAGATCCGCCCCAAGGTCTGCTGCCGGAGATCGAAGAGATCTGAGACGAGCGCGGTCGAGGCTTGCTGGCGCGCGGCAACGCGGGAGTCGGGCCGCTTTGACTGCGCACGGTCTTTTCGATCTGCCAGAGCTTCGCCGTCGGCACGAGCGTCGTCGTTGCCACGCTCGAGCGCCCTGCAACGGGCAGCTCTTAGAACGTAAGCGCGAAGCTGAGGTCGTTCAGGCTTTGAAGTGCCAGGGCATGAGCGCATCGATCTGAGAGATCGGCCAGCCCTGCGCGATCCGTTCGAGAGTTTGCGTGAGCCAGGCGTACGGATCGACATCATTCATCTTCGCGGTCTGCAGAAGCGTGGCGATGGTCGCCCAGGTCCGGCCGCCGCCATGGCTACCCGCAAAGAGCGCATTTTTTCTTGTGATGGTTTGCGGTCGGATTGCCCGCTCGACGGTGTTGGAGTCGATCTCGATACGGCCGTCGCTTAGAAAGCGCTCGAGCGCGGCGCGTCTGGATGTGGCGTAGCGGGTCGCCTCGGCGAGTTTGGATTTGCCCGACAGGCGCGGCAGCTCCTTGTCCCACAGATCGAACAGCGCCGCGACGATCGCGGCGGACCTTTCCTGGCGCGCTTTCACCCGCGTCTCAGGATCCTGGCCGCGGATGTCGGCCTCGATCTCCCACAGCCCGGTCATGGTGGTGACGGTCTGGGTCGCCAGGCGCGAGCTCTCGTTGACGTGAAGCTCGTAGAACCGTCTCCTGACGTGGGCAAAGCACGCTGCCAGCCTCACTTCATCGTTGGCACCCGCTGACCTGGCGAGCCGATTGTAGGCGGGATAGCCGTCGACCTGCAGGATGCCAGTAAAGCCCGCCAGATGGCGCTCGACGCATTCGCCGCTGCGGCTGTCCTCGAAGCGATAAGCGACCATCGGTGGACCGATGCCGCCAAATGGCCGATCGTCGCGCGCCTAGGCCCACAGCCAGGCCGTTTGCGTCTTGCCGGATCCGGGAGCGAGTGTCGGCAGGGTCGTTTCGTCGGCGAAGACCCGTTCGCCCTGCTTGATCTTCTCCAGCACGTAGTCGGCCAACGGCTGCAATTCGAAGCCGACCTTGCCCATCCATTGCGCCATCAATGATCGGTCGAGATCGACGCCGTCACGCGCGTAGATCGCCTCTTGCCGGTAGAGCGGCAGCCCGTCGACATATTTGGCCACCGCGATATGGGCGAGAAGCGCTTCGGTCGGAAGGCCGCTCTCGATCAGATGCGGCGGCGCTGACGCCTGAACCACGCCATCGCGGGTGCGATACGCGTATTTCGGGCGGCGCGTCACAATCAGGCGGAACTTGGCCGGCGTCACGTCCAGGCGCTTCGACACGTCCTCGCCGATCAGGACCTTCTCCAACCCCTCGCAACCAGGGGGCACCTCGGGCTCGATGACGATCTCCACCCGCTCCAGATGCGCGCCGAACTCCTTGCGCGGCCGCGGCGCGCGTTTCGGCTTGTCCGGGCCGCCTGCCTTGGCCAGTTCGGCTTCAATGGCCGCCACGCCGGTGGCGATCTCGTCAAATACGAAGGCGATCTGCTCATCGCTCGGCATGTCGCTACGCAAGCGTTCCGAGCGCGTGCCGTAAAGCGTGCGCTCCAACATCTTCACAATCGCCGTCAGCTCCACGATCCGCGCGTCGGCCGTCTGGTTGACCGCAGCAAGATCGGCGTTGGCCGCAGTCAGTGTTGCAATCTCGGAGGCGATGCGGCTGTTCTCGGCTTCGATCGCCTGCCGCTCCGCGGCCAAGGCCAGGATCAGCGCGTGGGCTTCGGCAAGGGTCGTCGGAAGCTCTGCATCAGGCGTCGTCATATCGCCGCCATCACAGCAGAGTCGCCGCCAATCTCCCAAACTTTTCAGCACCCTGATTCAATTCGCCGCAGCTCGTCAGCCCACCGATTCCGGGCGCTTTATCGCCACCGGACGTACCTTCGTCCAGTCCAGCCGTCGATCAGAGCAAGCAATTGCGCGTGGTTCAGCTGCACTCGGGTCGGCGCAATCTTCGGCCAGCAGAACTTTGTTTCCTCAAGCGTCTTGGCAAAAAGGCAAACCCCAGTTCCATCAAACCACACGATCTTGATTTTGTCCGCTCGTTTCGAGCGGAAGACCTGGAGCGCCCCTGAGAACGGATCGATGCCACCATCCCGCACCAGCGCCATCAGCCCCATCGCTCCCTTGCGGAAGTCGACCGGCGTGCTGGCCACATAAACCTGAACACCCGCCGGGATCATGCCTGCCGAACCGCCCGGATCACGGTGGCAAGCCGCTCTGCCTCCACCTCTCCGCCAATGCGCACCACAACATCGCCGACGACAATTTCCAGCATTTCGCCCGCCACGGCTTCAAACCGCGCGAACTTGACCGCCTGCGCTCGCGCCCCAGACGCCGGCGCAACCAGCCCCGAGGCCAGCGCCTTGCGTCGCCACGCAAACAACTGCGATGGATCGAGCCCGTGGGAGCGCGCGATCGCCGAAACGTTCGCTCCCGGTGCAAACGTTTCGCCGACGATCCATTCCTTCTCCTCCCGCGACCAGGTGCGGTAGCTCCGCCCAGGACTGACCGAAAGCCGCTCAGCTGTAGCCATGACAACTTCGAAATTCTTGCTATCAGACATATGTTCGCTCTCATGAACTCCTCGGACAAATCACCAGGAGATTCTCTGACAATCGAACATCATCCGCTACGTGGGGTGACCTACGCGCTTACCTTAGAACTCGCGGCGAGTGTGTGACCAGCAGCCGGCCAATGTGATGCCATCACTGCGGCGATCGGATCGCGCGAGCTTGTTAGGGGGCGTAGCCGATGGAGTGGACGCCCCCCGACGGCATCGATTGTGCCGAAGTGTGGTGTTTCAACCCAGCAAGGAGGGCATTCGTGGACGAGGTTAGCATCAATGGTTTGGATTTGGCCAAGAACGTATTCCAGCTCCATGCGCTGGGCAGGACGGAAGGCCCGTTCTGCGCAAGAAGCTCAACCGTAGCAGATTGCTCGAGTTTTTCGCCAAGTTGCCAAGCTGTGTGGTCGCGATGGAGGTCTGCGCTAGCGCGGATTATTGGGCGCGGGAGATCGGTAAAATTCGGTCACGAGGTCCGGCTGATCCATCCCTCTTACGTGAAACCCTTTTTTAAGCGTCAGAAGAATGATGCCGCGGATGCGGAAGCGATCGCCGAAGCCGCGTCTCGACCAACGATGCGCTTTGTCGTAGTCAGAGCGCCGAGGAGCAAGCCTCTTCCATGGCATTCAGGCTTCGTGATCTCCTAGTCGACAGCGCACATCGACGATCAATCCTTTGCGCGGACATCTTGCGGAATACGGATTAATCGTTGCTCAGGGCGACAGACATATCCCCCGATTTCATGATCTCCTGGCAACGATCCGGACCTGCCCGATCTTGCCCGCGGTCTTTGCCAGAGTTTGTTGAAGCACCTGGAATGCCTGTTGGAGCAGATTGCAGAGCTGAACGAGGGACTGTGGGTGCGGGTTAGACAGGACGAGGTGGCCTCTCGCTTAGTGCCCATTCCCGGGATGGGCACAATCTGCGCCACATTCGGCCCAGGCCGTGAACGCTGATGTCGCCAAACACGCATTGATTCGGGGGGACCCCAATGGACACGCATAAGAATGCTCCTCTGACGCCTAAAGGTCGAGAGGCTATGGTCCGCAGAGTTGCTGATGGAGAACTGAGCAAGGCGGCCGCCGTGCACCAGTATCAACGTTACGCCTAAAACCGGTCAACGAGCGGCGGCCCATCGGCATAGTTGGCGACGGCGATCTGGGCTAGAAGCGCTTCCGTCGGAATGCGTACTTCAATGATATGGGCCTGGATGCGCCGTCCGCGTTCCTGAACGCATACTTGGGACGGCGCGTGACGATCACACGGAACTTCGCCGGCACCACATCCAGGCGCTCCGACACGTCCTCGCCGATCAGCACCTTTTGCTTGCCGGCATGCTCAGCCAGCTCTTCCGGCTCAATGACAGTTTCGATCCGTTCCAGATGGGGCGCAAAGCCCTTGCGCCGACGCTGTGCACGCTTGCCATCCGCTTGCGGGCGGCCCTTGCGGACCTGGGCCTTGATCGCGGCGATGCCGGTCTCGATCTCCTCGAGACGAAGGGCTGCTGTTCATCGTCGCCGTTCGCAGTGCCGAGCTTTTCCGATCGTCGGCCGAACCGAGCGCGGTCGAAGGCTTTCAGGATCTGCGTCAGCCGCTCGATGCGCGCATCGGCATCGGCGTTGCAGGCCTTGAGATCGGCGACCTCTCTCCAGAGCATCAGCGAGGGCCGCCTTCTCGGCCATGGCAAGTACCATGGCCTTCAGCGTCTCTATGTCATTCGGGAGGCTGGATCCGGCGGCGTCATTGACCCGACCAGAGCACATTTTGCCGCGCTTCTCTTGTCCTTTCAGCTCACTGAGTCACTTCGCCGCAGTGCTTTTACCCAACAATCTCCGGCGGTTTGAGCGCCGCGGTCCGGACCCGCTTCCAGTTTATCCCATCCACCAGGGCCATCAACTGCCCAGGATTCAGCTGCACCCGATGATGTCCGATCCGCGGCCAGCAGAACTTCGCCTTCTCAAGCCGTTTTAAATAGAGGCCACGCCGGAGCCATCCCACCATAAAATCTCTATTCTGTCGGCTCTTTTGGCCCGGAAGACATAAAGCGGTAAGCGGCAAGTTGAGGCCACAGGCGGCGTAGTTCCATGGCATAAGCGCGTCGCCGCAGTGCTTTTCCCCAACAATCTCCGGCGGCTTGACCGCCGCGGTCCGGACCCGCTTCCAGTCCATCCCATCCACCAGGGCCATCAACTGCGCAGGATTAAGCTGCACCCGATGATGCCCGATCCGCGGCCAGCAGAACTTCGCCTTCTCAAGCCGTTTTAAATAGAGGCACACGCCGGAGCCGTCCCACCATACGATCTTTATTCTATCGACTCTTTGGCCCGGAACACATAAAGCGCACCGTCGAACGGATCTGAACCGGCATCGCGCACCAGCGCAACAAGGCCATCGATACCCTTGCGGAAGTCGATTGGATGGCTGGCGAGGAACACCTTCACACCAGCGGGAATCATGCCGAACGGACCGCCCGGATCACCCGCTGCAAGTGCGCCTCGTCGACATCAACGCCGGCACGCACGACGACCTCGCCAATGGCAATCTCGATCACTGCGCCTGCCACAGATGCCGCCACGCCCTCGCAACTCGAAGGGCCGCGAGCGATAATGCCGCTCGGCCCGAGCATCACGTCGCCAGGTGAACAGCTGCGACGGGTGAATGCCGATCCGGCGGGCGATCGCCGATACGCTGGCGCCAGGCTCCAGCGCCTCTGTCACAACTTGGGCTTTGAACTCGTCCGACCAACGTCGACGAAGCTGCCGCGGCGCTCCCTCAAGACGGTCGGCGACCGCTTCGATCATATGGAAGGTTCTAGTTCCAGAACTAGGCGCAGACATAGAAGCTCACATCGGCTTACAAACTCAGCAGCCCATAGCCGATCGCTCACCCAATCCGCCGGGTCTCCTTGCCGCTTACATAAAGCGCACCGTCAAACGGATCTGAGCCCGCATCGCGCACCAGCGCAACAAGCCCATCGATACCCTTGCGGAAATCGACTGGATGGCTGGCCAGGTACACCTTCACACCAGGGGGAATCGTGCCGAATGGACCGCCCCGGATGACCGCTACAAGTGGCCTCGTAGACGTCCACGCCGGCACGCACGACCTTGCCAATGGCAATCTCGATCACTGGAGCCTTGCCCGAAAACAGGTCCCCTATCGTCGTTTCCGGCTTCTTCGGTCGCGTGGTCCCCTCCCTGCGAACCACCGAATCATGCCGGGGCGATCGGAGGGAATCCCGTAAATCAAATTGCAGGCGTCGGTAGCGACCGACCTCCAAAGCTTGCAATCTCAAAATCTCTTTCGTCCGGAAAATCGACTCTCGCTCGATGGCTCGCCAATTCTTCACGCACGACGATTTAGCGTACCCGAACATCATGCGTTAGCTCGGATACTTATGGCTTCCATAGAACGGCTTCCGACAGAAATGGGGCTTTGCCGTACAAAGCACCTACCATCGAACGCCGCCCCGTCCTGTGGTCGCTCGGCACGACTTCTCGGCCGAGGTTATTTGTTCGTCTGTTTGAGATTATGACGCATCTTTTCGATACGGGCGAACTGTATCAGATAGCTCTGTCGTATCATGAAGATCAATGCTGCTTGAACCGAGCAATGATTAGCTCCGCAACCTGATGCGAGCGATCCACCCCAGAAACTAGCTTCGCGTCCCATAGCCCGCCAGGAAAACCAAGATCGAACTCAATGATATACGGATAAGCCATGTCCATCGCACCGAAATTGATCCCATGTGCCATCAGCTTTTGGCCAATCAACTCAGCAAGGGCCACTTCATTTGTATTGAGATCGACTTGGATCGCCCTTCCTCCTTGTGTTATATTTGATCTGTGATCACTTGGATGGCCTTGCCGGCCATGCCACGCAACAACCTTCCCACAAGTAACGACGATGCGCTTTTCGCCCTGCGCGACCTCCGGGATGAACTTCTGAAGAATTGCATAATCAGCTTTGAAGCCGCCTAGTCCGCCATAGTCCATCTCGCTTTGCGCGACAGTGTTTCCGGTAAGACATTGGAGGATTGCTCGAACGTTTGGTCCGTTCTGAGGAAGTAAGAAGACGTTTTGCCCGCAACCGGAATTTGGCGGCTTGGCCACCCACGACTGACTCGGGTCTTGCTGATAACGCTCCCATAGCGACGAGAAATCATTCGATACGTATGAGCAAGCTCGGTTCTCTCTTGGGACGAGATAGCCCATTGCATGCTTGCTATTTAGAAACACCAACCCTTCAATACTGTTGACAAAGCGCGTCTGCTGGGAAGCTAGCCACAGCATTCGCCAGACATCTCGGTACACGCGAGGCTGCGGCGAACCTAGGACCCAGATCAGTTGGCATTCGTCAAGAAGATATGACTGTCGAGCCCCAGCTGCGACGGAACCGGGAGAGTACGATTCAGTTACTAGCACTCCTCGTGTGAAATACCGGTAGTCATCTGCGGCAATAGTATTGATCTCTCCGAGAATCACTTCCCAACCGAGGCCACGGAATGCACTGCTAAGAGCTGCATCATTTTCACCTAAGCAATCGAGACTGTTTATGAGTATCAGCAGTCGCATCACGTTTCTCCTACATAGATTGCCAAGGGGCGATTAGCTGCACGTCAGAGCTTTGATAGGTCGAGAGCGGTATCCTCCCTTCGTTATGAAGTGGCACGGTCCAGGCGATCACGTCGACATCAGCGCTAATCGCGACGATCTGCGGCCGGTGTGAGGGTCGGGATCTAACTATAGCATCACTCAGCGTTGCAGCTCCCTACAGCAATCGCTGTGCCAGCCTTATCCTTATCGCGTAACATACTGATTATATTTTGAAAACTCGCTGTCCCGCGAAAAATCTGATCTGTTTTGAACCGGACATGACACTTGTCGTTGTTGAAAGGGGAACATGGACTGCAAGGAAGGTCCCTTGCCGTTGCAAAACACCGCCTCAACTCGAGCAGCCAGCCTGGCCGGACCGCCACGATTCTGCAGAGCGCCAAGCCGAATGACGCCGATCGGCACGCCGGCTTCACACAACGTCTCGAATTGTCGCGCGCGGCTCGGCGGATCCCTCAGCTTGAGGCTCTCTGCACGTTGGAACGCCCGCCGGCAGCGGCTGCCAGCACAGCGTGATCGATCTAGTCAAACATCTGTCGGCGGGTCTCAGCAGCGCATCAATCCTTTGGCCTCGATTTTGAAGCGCGCCAGGTGCTCGCGTTGCGCCAACCAGGAGAGCCGCTCGAGCTGGAAGGCTTTCTGAACGCGCGCGCTTCAGGGCGAGAGTTCGTGACACGACGATCACCTCGGCCTTGCAGGTGCGTTCTGCACCCTTAATACCTGAAGTTCCTCAGGAATCCGACTATGTGCCGTACAACTTGACCTTCGCCTCAAAGACCCGCACCGGTTTGATCTGTCTTTTTGCTCCATGTCGATCAAGACAGTATATCCGATGGCGGAATGGAGCCGAGTTCGATTTACAAGCCCTCGATGACCGCTAAGACATCACGCTGGGCCTAGGGTGTTGTATTGGCGATGATGGACGAGCCCGGCCATCAGGATATGGAAGAAGCTCTCCATAGGGCATTGTCGTAGCACTTGTTTTGCGGCTCATTGATGCGGCGATACCGGCGGCCGACAGGGCCGTGCGACGGTGCGGCGACGCGTACTGCATCCGGGATTGGAGAGATGAATCAATCTTACCTTTGGGCATTGCTGCTGGGCTACCATCGTCAAGGCGGACAAGACGAGTTCAAGCTAGCGTCCCGAACTAGAAGTTTGCAACATCGGGTGGGGTTACTGGAACATGTAAACGCAAAGCGCTCGGTGGAAGCAACGATGTCATCGGCGGATTTGGTCCACCGGAAGGGCTGGCGCTCGGCCTTGTCGTTCGATGGAGGAGGCAATGTCGGCCCTCAGGCCGGGTACGCTGCGGTAGATTCCGGGCCTGATCTTCTTGTCGGTGATGAGCGCAAAAAAATGCTCGACCCGGAGTTCCGCTCATTGCTCAACCTTGGGCAAGCAAGTCGCTGGAGAGCCATCGGAGACCCCATCCATCCTTCAACCGACCAGATCAGCGACCACTCGACCCTAGAAGCTCCGCGGCCCGCCGCTTGTGCTCATCGATAAACTCGAGATCGCATCTCGCGATGCGCAGAAGATCAATAGCCTGGAATAAGATGCGTTTGATGTCGACTGCCGTCCTGGCTAGAGAGTTGGTTAGCCGGCCTCTGGCCGCGCATCGCCGAGGGCCTGATTTCCCGCCGGAAGGCGTCAGCCGGTGAGTTTAGCGGCCGAATTTTGCGCCCCAGCCCACCGCATGAGTTCGTTGATGCGAGCGGCGGGCCAGCACTCGGAGAGATAGGCCTGCGGATCGACGCCTGTTAGCTTGCGGGTCTCGATGAGCAAGCAATGCGGGCCCAGTTCTCTGCTCTGTGATCGTCGCCGGCGACGAGCGCGCTCGACGACGTTGGTATCGAGCTCGATGCGGCTATCGTCCGGAAAGCGGGTCAGCCCATCCCAGTGGTTCAGGCCCTAAGGGATCTCCTCAGCGATTTTCGCCTTAGCGGAGACGTACGCAAGCTGTTGTTTGAGCCAGATTTTGAGCGATGGCACCAGCGACTTGCTCTGGTCCTGGCGCACGCGGCGCCCGGCGGATCGTCTTCTCAATTGCATAGAGCGCCGCAATCCGCTCCAGCGCTTCGCTCGCGATCGGCGCGTCGTCCCCTGGCGCTGTCGTAGAACTGGCGGCGCAGATGCGTCCTGCAGACGGCGAGTGTAACGGCCTGGCCCCCCGGGGTGGCAGCAATCTTCTTGTAGGCGGCGTAGTCGTCGCACTGCGAGATGCCGGATAGCCCTCGAGCAGCTTGAGCCCGTGAACCGCGCCGTGCCGGGGGCAAAAGCGATCGCCGGCGGATCGATCCCACGCCGGGGGCGATCGTCACGGGCAACCGCCCAAAAGCAGCCCTGCTTGGTGCTGCCACGGCCGGAATCGAGCATGGGTGCAATCGTCTCATCGACCGTCACCTTGGCGGAGGCCAGGATGAGCTGGCGCAAGCGAAGATAGACAGCCTTAAGCTCGGCGGCGGTATAGCGACCCAGAACGCCAGTATGGCCCGCTTGATGTCGAGACCCTGCGCGACCAGCATCTGGGCTCGCCAATAGAGCGGCAACTGCCAGCAGGGAAGCCACCATCGCTTCCATCCGCAGCCTACCCTTGATCAGCCGCGCGGGCGCCGGCCCGTTGCACCGCCTGCTCACAAGCCCTGCAGGCGTATTTGACACGGTGCGTCACCAGGACTCGGAACTGCGCCGGGATCACATCCAACCGCTGCGAAGTCTCCTCGCCGATCGCATGCATTGGCACCTGACAGCAGGGGCAGCCGGTGTCTTCCGGCTCGCTCGTCAAATGGACGCGCGGCAAATGAGCGTAAGCGGCACGAGCCCCCCACCTGGGCATCGCGCGATTGGGCTGCGATACAGCTAGGCATGAACTGTTTTTTGGAGGTGGGCTATGGCAGATGCCATGCATGAAGCCATGCTTGATGCCAGGCATGAAGGCGGCTCCTATCGTCGTGTCGAGGTGATCACGGGTCAGCGCCGGCGGCGGCATTGGACAGCGGAGGAGAAGGCCCGGATCGTTGCCGAGAGCTTCGAGGCGGGTGCCAACATTTCCGAGGTGGCGCGACGCCATGGCGTGGTGCGCGGGTTGTTGACGACGTGGCGTCGGCAATTTGCCTCGTCCGGCGCCAAGCTGCCGAGTTTCGTGCCGTTGCGGATCGAGGCGGAGCACAGCGTCGGACCTTCAGGCGAGCCCGGCAGTGTCGGACCTGCGCCGGTCTCGACACGGCCGCAAATCGTGCCGCGACCAGACACTGCTGGTGCGATCGAGATCGAGGTGAACGGGGCACGCATCCGGGTCGAGCCGGGAGCGGATGCTGTGACGCTTTGCACGGTGCTGTCGGTGCTCAGAGACGGTCGATGATCGCGCTGCGGCCCGACCTCAAGGTCGTGGTGGCGGCACAGCCGGTCGACTTCCGCAAATCGGTGCACACCCTGTCGGCGCTGGTGAGCGAAGCGCTACGCGCGAACCCGTATTGCGGCGATGTTTTCGTATTCCGCAGCAAACGCGCAGACAGAGTGAAGCTTCTGGCGTGGGATGGCAGCGGCATGGTGCTGGTGACGAAGTGGCTGCAGCAAGGGAGTTTCACTTGGCCGCCAATCCGCGACGGCGTCGTGCATCTGAGCGCAACCCAACTCGCGATGCTGCTTGACGGACTCGACTGGACGCGGGTCTCGCCAAAGCCTGTGAGGCAACCGGCTGTTGTCGGCTGAGGATTTGGCTGGAACCCTTGGCGCGTGCATGTATGTCTTTGACCATGTCGATTCGTCCCGACACTCTCCCGACCGATCCGGCGGCTCTCACCGAGATGGTGCTCGCGCTCGACGCCGAGAACGAGAAGCTGCGCCTGGCTATGCAGACGCTGAAGGAGATGATCTTCGGCAAACGCTCGGAGCGGCTTGCGGTGATCGTGGCCGAGCAGCTCGCGCTCGAGCTGGACGATCTCGCCTCCGACGTCACGTTGCCTGTACCAGCCAACGACGACGCTCCCGCAGCGCAGTCATTGGGCAAGCCGCGCAAGAAAGCACGCCGTAACATCGGCGCGCTGCCCAAACACCTGCCGCGCTGCGAGCAGGTGATCGAGCCGGACACGACGGCATGCCCGTGCTGCCGGGGCCTTCTGCACCGGATCGGCGAGGACGTCAGCGAGGTGCTGGACGTGATCCCGGCGATCCTGCGCGTGCTGCGCACGATCCGACCCAAATATGCCTGCCGCGGCTGCACCGACGGCGTGGTCCAGGCGAAGGTGCAACCGCGCCTGATCGAGGGCGGCATGGCCTCGACGACCCTCGTGGCCCATGTGGTGGTCTCGAAGTTCGCCTGGTATCTGCCGCTCTACCGCCAGGTGCAGATCCTGGCCGGCCACGGCATCCAGCTCGATCGCGCGACGCTCGCCGGCTGGGTGAAGCGTGCGGCATGGTGGCTCAAAAGCCTCTATGAGCTTCAGCTGCGGACAATCCAGGCTTCGCCGCGGCTGTTCTGCGACGAGACACCGATGCCGGTTCTCGATCCCGGACGGCATCGTCCCCGGACCTGCCAATTCTGGGCGCATGCGACGGATGATCGACCATGGGGCGGTCCGTCGCCGCCGGCGGTCGCCTACGTGTTCGCCGGCGGCCGCGGCACCAACGAGATCGCCGGGCAGCTGACTGACTTCTCCGGCATCCTGCAGGTGGACGGCTATGCCGCCTACAAGGCGCTTGCGCGCGGTCATGGCGGCACGATCCGGCTGGCTTTCTGCCTCGCCCATGCCCGACGCAAATTCGTCGAGGTGTACAAGACGACGCAGTCACCGTTCGCTCACGAAGTGATCGAGCGCCTGCAAGCGGTCTACGCCATCGAGGCCGAGATCCGCGGCTCGAGCGCCGAGCAGCGGCTTGCGGCCCGCCGTACCAGGACCGCACCGCTGATGGAGGCGCTCAAGGCGCGACTGAGCTCGATGCTCGATCAGCTGTTCTCGCAGTCGCCGCTCGCCGGGGCCATCAACTATACGCTCAATCACTGGGACGGCCTGACGCTGTTCCTCGACGACGGGCGCGTCGAGGTCGATACCAACACGGTCGAGCGTTCGATGCGCCCGATTGCAATGGGTCGCCGCAACTCATTGTTCAGCGGCAGCGAGGGCGGCGCCGAGAGCTGGGCCATCCTGGCATCGCTGGTCAACACGGCAAAGCTCCACGAGCTCGATCCGCAGGCCTATCTGGCCGATGTGCTGGAGCGCATCGTTTCCGGCCGGACCAGGAGCCATCAGTTGCACGAGCTTCTGGCCTGGAACTGGAAGGCTACCCGTGAGCTCAACGCACCGGTGGCCGCATGAGCCGCCGCCGCCGTTCGTCATCATCCTCGTCATCCTCGATGGCGATAGCCGCGATGCCGCTCGACGAGCTCGAGCGCTGGCTGCGGGCTCGCGCCGAGCGGCATCCCACGGCCACCAGTCTCCCCGTGCTCGACGGTTACATCGCCGCAATTGTGGCCGGACCGGTGTCGATGAGGCCGCCAGACTGGATCTGCCCGCTACTCGCCATCGACACCGACGCATTCAACCACGGCGGCACGCCAGAGTTCGCCGCGATTTCCGCCGTCGCGCTGCGTCACAACGAGATCGGCAACACCCTTTCGACCGCCCCACACCGGCTCACGCCGATCCATGCACGCAAGCCGAATGGCGATGTCGACGCGCGGCCGTGGTGCCGCGGATTCCATGCCGCCATGCGGCTGAGACTATCGGCCTGGGCGCCACTACTAGACATCGGCAATATCAATCACGGCCTGCTCCTGCCCATCCTGCTGCATTGCGTCGACGAGCAGGGGCGCCCGCTGCTTGGGCCTCCGAGAGCGGGCCGCGATACCGAAGAATTCCTGCGCAACGCCCATGCCGACATCCCAACTGTCGTCGAGGCCATGCGCCAGTACTGGATGCCTACCCGCTACCCTCGCGCGCGCTGATCGCCACAGACGTGGAAGCTCATACCGGTTACAAATGAGCGGGAAGCGCGCTGCGGCTGGCGTACGCTTTGCTGCGCGAGCAGTCGCCTGGATCGGATCTCTCTTATCGTGGTCGGTTTCGATGGCGGCAAAGGCCTGCTCAATGTCCTCAAACGCCAGATCCAGCTGATCGGATCGAGCTTCTCTGAGTTGCGGCCGAATTGGGCGCGCTGTAATCGGTGTAGCAGATGCTGGAGTCGGTGATTTTGCGACTGCAGGTGATCGCGTCGGCCCATGCGGCATCGCGCTCCGCACGCGCCCGCGCAAGCGGCGCCCGCAGCAGGTCAATAACGGTCGAGGGTCCTCTCGCTCACGCCCGTCACGGAATCAGATTCGCGCGCCGTTGTGGCGCGATCTGCAGCCTGAGGTCACAGCCTCACGACCTCGCCCGTCTGGCGAGAAATGTCCGCAGCATGGAGCTGCCCCCAGTCCAAGCCGTCGACCAGCGCGACAAGCGAGAGGCTGAGAGCCGCGGCTCACCGAGGTAGGATTCTTCATCGCGGCAGGATTCTTCCAATCCCGAAAGCTCTGGCCTTCCGAAGCGCCAAGTCTGCCAGCGCCAAGTCTGCGATAGCGACACCCCGAAAGCCAAAGAAGGCCTTGGTTGAGGCCACACGCGGCGGTGGCCGGTAAGCAAGATGCACCAGATCATCCTGAAATCGTATGGATTTGACGTATCGATCTGACGCATCCACCGGTGACGAGGATTGCTCCAATGCATCGGTGACAAATATGTCGAAGGCGGTGAGCGTTTCGGGTCGCCAACTTCTACCCCCATCCACGGCCGACACGAAGGACGAAACTGGCAACAGTCGAGCGTCCAGAAACGATTTCAATCCCGGCGAACTCGGAACCATGGTGATCACGATCTCGCTCTCACTCAACAACGCATCGGGATCTTCAGTAATGACCGGATCGAGTTGCTTTTCCGATGCTGCAGTTGCGGCCCTCTGAGCAGAGAGGATACTCCGACTTAAGAGATGGATTCTGCGAAGCGAAGGAAACAGATCGACAAACGCATCAATGTGGCTAAGCGCCTGCAACCCGCAGCCGATCAAGCCAATAGTCGTGGGTGCCTGAGGCGCGAGAAAGAAAGCTGCGGCCGCTGAAGTCGCAGCCGTCCTCATCAGTGTGAGTGAGTTTCCATCGACAATGGCTATAGGCACGCCCGTCTTGTAATCACTCACACAAATCAGCGCGTTAACTGTCGGCCTCTCGGGATTTCCCTCGACCGGAATAGCGGCCACCCATTTCATTATCGCGAGGCTCTTGGTCTCAGACGCCGAACTCATTGAGCTGAACCAGGAACTTGGACCGATGGTGATCGTCGATTTCGGTAAACAGATGTTACGGCCGGCCGCATTCTCACGAAAGCTAGCAAGAATTGCCTCTCGCGCCTCTCGGGGTGAAATTTTGACCTCTTTGACATGAGCACTCGACAAGTAGAGCAGTTCAGCCGACATTCGGTGGTACTCTCGTATGTGTGACTGCCCGGTGGAATCCCGGGCACAAACAATACGAGCCCAAGATCGGATGTGGCGGGTCTTCTCTGGGACTAAAACAGTCTCCCTTTGCGAGCGAACATAGCCGATGGCGAAAAATCCTGATGCTACCAAAGAAGATAGCTAACATGCGCGTGCCTTACTGTACCGGCTTAGGATGTAAAGTCCGGACCAGGATCTACGGCGATGCTGATGCAAAATCGAGCCTAGGCCCAAGTCCTCGATCTGATTGCGGCGGGAGTTAGCAACAAGGCACTCGCTATAGAACGACACCTGAAACAACGGAAATCATTGAGATATGCCCGCGAGTTGTGGTCATTGTCGAGTAGCTCGGCCATTCGGCTTCGCCCTTACAGATCCGGCCGTGCGGCTTTTCCCGCACCGGCTCTTGCCGACGGTAATCTGCGTCATATCCGCGCCTGCGCCCCAGTTCGAATGATGCGTGGAGTCGGCAGGCAGAAGCGTGCGTTCAGCATCTCGAACTCCGGTCAGCCCACACGCCGACTTTTCTGGCTGCGTCGTCTAACACAACGGGCCAGATCCGACCTACTCCAAGTAGAGGTCGTTGAGAGCTGGATAGCTGTGCGGCCGGCCACGTAGTGCGTTAGCACGAGGGATCATTTGCTGAATCACAAGATCAGGCAAGATCATTACAGATCACAACATCGAGCCAAATTCTGCACTGAGACCAGCGCTGGAACGCTCCAGTCACTCGGTTTGGTATATGGCACCTCTGAATAGGGTACCCCATTCCGAACGGCTGTCCCGAAACTTCGGTCGTTACTTTGGTCGGATGTCGATCTGGGCCCTTTGAATAGCGGCCCTTATGTCGGAGACAACGAGCGGCAGTTTCGGAGCGAGCTGTTGATTGTTTTGTTTGATGAACCGGAGAAACTCTTGGTGGTACATGCTCACATAATTGAGATCTCCGACTGCGGCATTCGAAAATACTGGAATTGATGACAGATCCAGTATGGTACGTGGCTTCAACCGTAAAAGGGCTCCCTGAAGAGTGGCTTGATATTCGTCATTCACATCGCCGGTTGCGACAACAACGACCGACCGTGGTTCGGGTGCGTAACCAATCTCGTTCGGACGCAGGAGCGCGGGCTTCATATCAGCGGAGGAGCGAAGGCGTTTTCGAAGGTTCTTGGGGTTCCGCGTCACGATCACTGTGGAGCTGAAATGCTTTCCGAGGCCGCTCCTGATGAGCCCGCGACCGAGCATACCCGCCCCGATGATGTAAAGACAGTCGCCTGACTCTCCACTCGGAAATCGATCAGCTACAATGTCTCGGACGATCTGATCGTAATTGAATGATGCGATGAACTGCTGCCGCTCGCGTACGACACGACCCGCATCAATTGCCCAGCGTGCGATTTGGAAGATCGGAATATCTGGACTCAGAGATTCGGTAGCCTTCGCGAGCTGCTGGCTAATGTAGCTCTCACCTAGGATCTGGGAATGAGCGCCGGACGCAATCTCGGCGAGACGTTGAGTAATTGCCCCCGCACCTTCTACGCGCTCGCATGAAAAACCAGAAAATACCGTCCTACTGACATCTCTGACTGCTCTCTCTTCACCGTAGATCTCAACTCTTGCACAGGTTGCCACGAGCAGGCATCCAGATCTCCCAAAATCGCGCGCTAATGGCTTAATCTTCTCTGAAAGCTGCGCGATCCCGAGAGGCCCAGTCATTTGGTGATCAGTATAGAGGCCAAGGAGCTCATTCATCATTTCCTCCTGGAGTCGATTGAAGCTCAAGACGCGCCGGAACTCCACTCGAGTTCTTGGAGTCTTCCTCCGAGCCTTGCCTCGCCCCCAGGTGGGGGACGGTATTTTCGCCTTTCAAGATCGGGCAGATGGAGTGCGATTTAAGGACGCAGCCGATGGTGAGGGTCTTCTCCTCAAAGCCGACAATGGCAGCCATCATCTTGGGTCGCCTTCGTTTGAGTTATCGGGCGGCGTAATATCAGTCGGCAACTCCTGCCGCCCTACAACGAGGGGTCTCCAAAAAATATGCCAAACCGCGGAGCAGAACAGGCCGGGAGTCGTTTTCGCATATCAATCAATAACCTAAAGGAGCGAGCGGCAAGGACGCCGGGCCGACCAGCACCGCGTTGCGGAGTCGACAAAGTCGACACTTCGTAGGATTCCTGGCGTTTTCCCTGGACTGGCAGACTGGGTAGTCACAGGCTAGCCATGCTCAAGCGGCACTCAACCGCCGGACCTTGTCTGCTGTCGGACGATGTTGAGTATGCGACATTGCGATAGGGAAATCCATCTTTCCGCTTTGGTGAGCAGCACGCCCGTAAGGCGTGGGAGATCTCCAATCGAGGAGTGCTGAGCGCTGAGCGTTGCCATGGATGGATTCACCGCCGAGTTCTGAACAGCGAAGACGCTGGCTTTACCTCGGGCACTTCTGTGCCTAAGCGATGCTTGCACCGCCGCGCGCCGCATCACCAGTTCGATCTTCCAAAAAGGATAGTTACCGTGGCCGTACAAAGTACAGCTAGCAGCACCGGCGATGTCTATACGCTCACCAAGGCCGAGCGTGCGCGCCTCTATATGTTGACCGTTGACCGCGTGGCGACAGCCGTCGCCGATTCGCGTATCCATGATGTACTGGAAGTGTGTCAGTCAACGGGCGCGGCGGGCTGCGCGGGCGGCACGATGCCTCCACCTGCCTACGTGACATCGTGGCCTTTCTTCGAGTATAGCTCCTGTAGGACCGCGCTGCCGCTGATGCTCAACAATAGCCCGCGTGGTGCGGGCATGGACATGCCCCGCGCTCTTGTGGAGCAGCTCTCCACCCCGCCAGATATAGTTGCCATAAAGCATAGCCCCGGCGTCACCATTCAGGTAGGTGAGCTCGTGCAGCGCGTGGGTGACAGACTTCGTGTCTTCGTCGGGTACGAGAACACGATCGTTCCCGCCCCTGCCGCTGGCGCCCATGGCGTCGTTGCTATGCCACACCAAATCGCCGATTCCTTAATCTCGACTGGGACAAGGCGCTCACTACGATAATCCGTGACTAAGGCCTGTTTACAGTCAGCGGCTTGCGAGGAAGCTGGCGACGAGATTGAGAAGGCCGGCAAAGCTGGCATCGGTTTTTTCGTAGCGAGTTGCGATGCGCCGGAATGCCTTGAGGGAACAGAAGAGGTTCTCGACGAGATGGCGCCATTTGTACATTTCGGCGTCATGAGGGATGCGCCCGGCGCGGTCGGCCTTGGACGGGATGACTGCGGCGGCACCACGTTCGTTGAGGTTGGCGCGTAGCCAGTTGATGTCGAAGGCCTTATCGCCGATCAGCGCCGCAAAATCGAGACCGGTGATCAATGGCTCGACGCCAATGCTGTCGTGGCGCTGGCCGGGCAACAGCACGAAGCGAATGAGATTGCCGAGGGCGTCGACCAGGGCCATGATTTTGGTGGTGAGGCCCCCACGTGAGCGGCCTATGGCCTGATTTTGAGTCCCCCTTTTGCGCCGGTGCCGTGCTGGTGGACCCGGATGAGCGGGCCATCGATGAGGACATATTCGAAATCAGGATCCTCGCAGAGCGCCTTGAAAACCCGCTCCCAGACCCCCTTCTGCGCCCAGCGCCAGAAGCGCGTATAGACGGTGAACCACTTGCCGAACGCTTCCGGCAAATCGCGCCACGGCGAGCCCGTGCGCGCAATCCAAAGCACCGCTTCGATAAAGAGCCGGTTGTCACGTCCACTGCTGCCCGGGTCGCCGGCTTTGCCCGATAACTCCGGCGCGATCCGATCCCACTGGCTGTCGCTCAACATCAATCGAATCAAGGCTGATCTCCATTGTCAGCCTTGAATCAATTTTCTGCCGATTTGAGAATCCCTGACTGTAAACAAGCCTTAGTCTCTTTCCCCGCCCTCCTTGATCCGGCATGAAATCAGGGTTCTTAACGAACTGCCACGCAGCGTCGGAACCGCGACGGTGCCTTCCTTGCATAAAAACGTTCCGTTTCCGCTTGAGTGCAGTGGCGCATTCACCCATTAGGCACAGCTATGTGACGGAAAGGACGCCAAGCAGGTGGCATGCAAGCATATCGCGCAGGATGTGAAGTACATCAGCGACTTCTACAACATCTTCTACTGCCGCCCACTATCAAGGTTGATCTCGCGGATCACGGGATTCAACCGCATGTTGCCTCTCCTTAAGCCCTGGCCCAGCGAGTAAGACCAGCCTGGGCGATGATCTTCGCAATGGCCGCTTTCTGTTCGTCTGCCAACGGCAGCAGCGGCAGGCGCGGGCCACCGGCATCCCCACCAAGTTGGCTCATGGTCTCTTTAATAGCCGCGTAATAGGATCCGGACTGGAAGCAACGATAGAAGGCAAACACGTCGCGGCCGAGATCATCCAAGGTCTTCTCGTTACCCAGAGCCTTGTCCCAGTAGTCGCGGATCAACGGCCCGGCGATTTGATGCGCCATGGCGACGACCCCATGAGCGCCAACGGCGCGGGCTGGCACGATCATGGTCTCGTAACCGATGAAGACACGAATTCTGTTCCCGACACGCTGCACAAGCTCTGTCACTTGAGTGATGACGCCGGAGCTATCCTTAATAGCGACCACGGCTGGCAGGGCCGACAGCTGCTCAACAAGAGCTGGGGTGATGTCGATGCCCGCGCGACGCGGGCTGTTGTAGAGCATCAGCGGCAGCGACGTGCTCCGTGAGATATACTCAAAGAAGGCAACGATCTCACGCGCGCTCGGCATGGCGTAGATGGGTGGAAGTATCATGCCGCCCGCGCAGCCGGCCGCAAGGGCCGTCTTACACGCTTCCAGCACATCCTCGACACGCAGGTCGGCGACGCCTGCCAGGACGGGCACGCGGCCGGCAACGTGATCGACCGTCAACTTATAGAGGCGCGCACGCTCAGCCTTGGAGAGGGCATAGAATTCGCCGGTGCTGCCAGCCGTCACGACGCCTTGCGCGCCGTTGGCAATGGCGTCCTCAATGAGCGCCTTGTACCGAGACTCATTGATGAAGCCATCGGCTCCGAATGGAGTGACGAGAACGGCGAAGATACCGCCCCAGTTGGTATCAGTCATGACCTATTATCCTTGTTGGGAGACGTGGGTTAGAGGTGCGGCGGCCGGCGCAGCGAGCGGACCGAGAAGACGAGCCTGCAAGGTGCGGGCCAGCTGGCGCGCGGGCCGGGCGGCTTGAGCCGCGCGCCAGCCGGCGCAGTGCGCGCCAAATGACGCCGGGACGAGCCATGGGAAAGCCGATCCCGCATTGCATTTGGCGCCATTAACGCACGAGCAGCCATGGCCGATGCTCCCTGCTCGACGACGGTGACGCATCGGCATCACCGCGCCGCCCACCAATGACGGCGATCGTGCTCGGTCCAGCCGTCCGATTCTCCCGCCCGAGCCCAGCTCTCCCATGGCCCAGCTGCGCGTCGGTCATCAGTGGCGGCAGGTCATGTTCACGGCCTCACCCAATACTGATTTAGTCGAAATGCACCAAGAACCGAGTCGCATTGCCTTATTGCAAATACGACCAATCGCAGGTTTCAGCGACAATTTTTGCCTTCACAACGGTTTAAAAAAGACGATTTCGCGCCTTTCGGCGGTCGCTGCTGCGTAGAAGGACCAACAGTCCACGCTCATCCTCTGAGTTTCCAATCTGCTGTTCTGCTCAGGCCACGCGGGTCCGGAGCAGCATGCGGCTTTGTCAAATACGCGCACGCTGACGTCCGCTGGTGAAGCGAGCGAAGCGCCAAGTAGAAGGCGCGCTGCCGACATCGCATGCTTCATCACGGCGAGGTTGCGGGGCAATGCAAACAGTTGCCTTGCGGGACCCGTGATTTGGCGGTCGGCAGGCGGAGGTTTTGGCCTTATCCCTCCGCCCGAAGTCATACCAGCGCGCTTTCGGCTTCACAGAGCGCCGTCGCGTAGAGCAATCGAGTTTCGATGTGGATTGAACACGCATCTGCGGGTCCTCGCGCGAGATGTCCTCAGCTCCGTCCGAGCAGATAACTCGAGAGTGATATCGAGTTTCGCATCGAAGTGGTACGGGCAATACTGACGCGATTGCCGCTTCCGTTCGCCTGAGGTGGAGCTAGGTAAGCTGCCCGATCATGGCTCAAACGTGCATCAATACGTCCTATTGATGCAATCGCCTTTAACTGGCGGATGCTAGGACCCTTTTGATAATCGATTAAATCATGCCCATTCAGCGAAAAACCAGGAACGTTCGAGGGGCGAGTGGGCCAGTCTTAGGTCGGGCGGGACGCGACAATAACAGCAAACGAAGGGTAGTTGATAGCTATGGATGGCGCTCTATACATTGATGAAAGATGGGTCGCAGCGGGCGATCGCAGCTCCCTCCCGCTCATCGACCCTAGTTCTGAAACCGAAATTGGCCGCGTGCCAATCGCGACGGAGGACGACCTCGACAGTGCGTTAAGATCAGCAGCGAAAGGCCTTCAGGAGTGGCGCCGCTTTGCTCCGGTGAAACGAGCAGAAGCGCTAGCCCGCAGTGCGGCCCTCCTTCGCGAGCGTCGTGAGGAAATTGCGCGGACCATCACGATTGAGCAGGGGAAGGTCATAGCCGAAGCGTTGGGCGAAGTCGATACGAGTGCGGCGATTCTTGATTGGTTCGGCGGCGAGGCCATGCGACTGTACGGTCATGTTGTGCCGCCACCGCGAGAGGACCTCGAGCTTCGCGTCACCCTGGAGCCGATCGGCCCGGTGGCAATCTTCACACCATGGAATTTCCCACTGGTCGAGCCCGTTGCACATACAGCAGCCGCGTTGGCAGCGGGCTGCTCCACGATCATCAAAGTAGCAGAGGAAACGCCCTGCACAGGCATCAGTTTGATCAAGATCCTACTCGAGGGCGGCGTACACCCAAATGCGGTCAATCTGGTCACCGGAGATCCGGGTCGCATATCGGCGCATCTGATCGCGTCACCAGTCATTCGGAAGGTAGCGCTAACAGGATCGACTGAGGTCGGCCGAAAGCTCGCTTCACTCTGCGGGCAGCACTTGAAACCGAGCACGATGGAACTCGGCGGAAACGCTCCAGTTATCGTGACGGAAAATGTCGATGTGACCGAAGTCGCCAAAATGCTCGCCACGAGGAAGAATCGGAATGCTGGCCAAGTCTGCACAGCCCCTAACCGGTTCTTCATCCAGCGTGCCATTTTCGACGATTTCACCCAGGCCTATTCGAACCACATGCAATCCTTTCCCCTTGGGAGCGGTCTCGACCAGCAGGTGAGTACTGGGCCATTGGCACACAATCGCCGGCTCGGCGCGATGTCGGACTTCATCAATGATGCCCGTACGAAGGGCGCCGGGATTGAGATCGTTGGTCAGCCGGCGCCGACTAAAGGATACTACTTTGCCCATGCCCTGGCCTTGGAGGCCCCGTCGATCGCCCGAGTCGCGACTCATGAGATATTCGGGCCAATCTCCGCATTTTGGAAATTCGACGACATCCCGCAGGCAATCGAGCGCGCGAACGCAACCTCGGCAGGCCTTGCCGGCTATGTCTTCGACCGCGATGGCGATCGCGCGAGCTCCATTGCAGAGCGATTAGAAGTCGGAACCGTAGCGGTCAATCAGGGTGTCGTCATGTTCGTCGAAGCTCCCTTCGGCGGCATTAAGGACAGCGGTTTCGGCCGTATTCTCGGTCGCGAAGGTGCCTCTCCCTACACCACTGCAAAGCTGACGTCGTACCACCGGACCAGAAGTTACGGAACGTAAGCTCGCCTACAAAGGCTTATCAAATTATCGCTGGTGCGCAGCGAGGTCTGGATGTGTACCGCTCAGCCCGCGACTTCGCTGCTTTTCTTGTCCAAACGTTGTTGAATATTAATTTGATTAATGTAGTTTGCCACCGCTTCAGCTTTCATCGCGCCTTCTTTCTTCGTCGGACAGAAAAGTACGGATTACGTTTCTCCTCGGCTCGATGCTGGCATCTCAGACATGCGCAGAATGGCCGAGCGCGGCGGAGTGAACGGCCGAAGCCAGTAGGCTAGCGGGTTAGCACCAGACTTGCCGTCCGAGGGAAACGGATCTTTGCCGATGCCGGGACGTTGGGATCTCCCGTGAGAAGTCAATTCCGCCGTGATTGGCACCGCCGAACGCGGCGACCTTGCCCGACGGACTTAATCCAGGTTGAAGTTCGCTCTGGCCCAAGACAAGAACAGAGCATGAAGCGCAGCCGTTTTTCGGAAGAACAGATCATCGGGATTTAAGGAGCACGAGCCAGGCGTGTCGGGTCGCCGATCTGTGCCGCAAGCATGGCGTCAGCGACCGTCAGCATTTACAAGTGGCAAGCCAAGTTCGGCGGGATAGAGGTCTCGGAAGCCAAGCGGCTGAAGGCGCCTAGCTAGTCTCACTGAGTCAGAGTGTCGCGGCCTTTGCCGAGAAGAATCATATAATTGAGAAGGCTCATCTTTTCGGCACACGGAGAGGCTGAAATGGGCCAGGCAAAATCGGGGGACGTCGCGTCGCGGTTTTCGGCGTATGTTGAGGGTCTTACGAGCGTCATCGGGCACGCGGGTCGAGCTAAACCGCTTCGCGATTACTGCACCGGTCTGATGATGCCTTGCGATCGCAAGAGTGTCGAGCCGATGGCGGCGATCACGGCTCCTGAGCGGACAGGAGCGCAACACCAGTCGTTGTTGCATTTTGTCGGTCAAGGCGACTGGTCGGACCAGCAGGTGTTGACCAAGGTCCGTGAATTAGTGCTGCCGAGCATCGCACGCCACGGACAGATCGAAGCCTGGATCATCGACGATACCGGCTTTCCTAAGAAGGGGCGGCATTCGGTCGGGGTTGCACGGCAATATTGCGGCCAACTGGGTAAGCAAGACAATTGTCAGGTCGCGGTGACCCTTTCGATTGCGAACCATCACGCGAGCCTGCCTGTGGCGTATCGCCTTTATCTACCAAAGGAGTGGGCGACCGACCGTCCGCGTCGGCGCAAAGCCGGTGTGCCCAAGGAGATCACCTTCAAAACCAAGCCGGCCATCGCGCTTGAGCAATTGCGCTGGGCCTGTGCGGCGGGCTTGCCGCGTGGCGTCGTGCTGATGGACGCCGGCTATGGCACTGATACCGATCTGCGTACGAGCATCACAGATCTCGGCTTGAACTATGTGGCCGGCATCCAGCCGCAAACGTCCGTATGGCGCCCTGGCACTGGGCCGCGGGCGCCGAAGAAGTGGTCTGGGAGCGGGCGACCTCCGAAGTTGCTGCGACGTGATGGCAAGTATCAACCGATCTCAGTTAAGAAGCTTGCGCTTGGCCTGCCAATGGATGCTTGGCGCAAGATCACGTGGCGTGAGGGGGCGGCGGAACGCTTATCCTCCCGCTTTGCCCGTGTCCGCATCCGTCCGGCCCATCGAGATTACTGGCTCGCCGAAAGCCGGCCGGAGGAATGGCTGCTGATCGAGTGGCCAGAGGGCGAGGAAGCACCCAGCAAATATTGGTTCTCGACGCTTCCGGCCAACATTGGATTCCGTCAGCTGGTCGACACCGCCAAACTGCGCTGGCGCATTGAGCGCGACTACCACGAACTCAAACAGGAGATCGGCCTTGGCCACTTCGAGGGGCGAGGCTGGCGCGGCTTCCACCATCACGCAACGCTGTGCATCGCGGCCTACGGATTCCTGGTCTCCGAGCGGGAGACGATTTCCCCCTCAGCAACAGCTTCCACCGGGCTTTTCAAAGAAATTACAATTCCCGAAACTTATCGCCCGAGGGGGGCCGCCATTGCGGCCTGAACGGCACGTTCCAAATTCGATCGCGACCGTTCGGCGAAGATTGAGCGCCGCTCTGGCGTCCACACTATCTCGATGCCCTTGTTGTATCAGGGCAGTCTCAAGTCAAAGTAGCTACCGAAATTTATGACGCAGTAAGACTAGCAGGCTGTTGAAAAAGGCGCTCGCCGCCGACCGGCGACCGTGATTCATTGGTCCGATGAGATCGGAGATGGTGCGTGCGCGGCGGCGACAATCGAACGGGCGAACTGTTCAGCTACGTCGACCTGGAGGCGCGGGTGCGGCGTAATCATCCGCTGCGAGCGATCCGGACGATTGTGAACGAAGGCCTGTCGGCGCTGGAGCGAGAGTTTGCCGCGCTCTATTCGCCAATTGGGCGGCCGTCGATCCCGCCGGAGAAGCTGCTGCGGGCGATGCTGTTGCAGGCGTTTTATTCGATCCGCTCGGAGCGGCTTCTGATGGAGCGACTGGAATACGACCTGCTGTTCCGCTGGTTCGTCGGAATCGGCGTTGACGACGCAGCCTGGGACCATTCGGTGTTCTCGAAGAACCGCGACCGGCTGCTGGAAGGCGACATCGCGGCCAAGTTCCTGGCGGCGGTGCTGGCGCAGCCCAAGGTGAAGAGGCTTCTGTCGAGCGATCACTTCTCGGTCGACGGTACGCTGATCGAGGCCTGGGCCTCGATGAAGAGCGTCAAGCCGAAGGACAGCTCCGGCGAGCCGCCAGCGCCAGGCGGCGGGCGCAATGCCGAAGCGGACTTCCATGGCCAGAAACGCTCGAATGACACCCATGCTTCAACCACCGATCCGGACGCCAGGCTCTACCGCAAGGGCAAAGGCAAGGAGACGAAGCTGTGCTTCATCGGGCACGGGCTGATGGAGAACCGCCACGGCCTGCTGGTCGACGCCTGCCTGACGCAGGCCGGCGGGCATGCCGAACGGGTGGCCGCGCTGCACATGATCGAGCCTCGTGCCGATCGACCGACAGCGATCACGCTTGGCGCCGACAAAGCCTACGATGCAGAAGACTTCGTCAACGAACTGCGCTCGATGAACGTGACGCCGCATGTTGCACAGAACACCAGCGGCCGTAGTTCTGCGATTGACGGACGAACGACCCGGCACGGCGGCTATGCCATCAGTCAGCGCATCCGCAAGCGCATCGAGGAGGCATTCGGCTGGATCAAGACGGTCGCCGGGCAAGAGAAGACCAGCTTCCGTGGCCGTGATCGCGTCGCATGGGCCTTTACCTTCGCTGCCGCCGCCTACAATCTGGTGCGGCTGCCCAAGCTGATTGCGGAGACTGGCTGATGGCCAAGGTGCCCGGCTTCGCCAAGGCCTTTGTCGGCCGCTGGCGCATCGTCGAGATGGACGTCTGGGACAGCGAGTTCCTCGATCTTGCCGAAGAGGCGCATCTCACCTTCCAGGGCAAGTCCGATGGCGAAATCGCCTTTGGGGCTCTCAAGGGCTTCCTGGACGTGCGCTACGGCGCCCGCGACGGATCGGCCTGCGCCGAGTTCTCATGGGAAGGGCACGACGAGAATGATCCGTCCTGCGGTCGCGGATGGGCTATGATCGGCACTGCGGGCAGGCTCGTCGGCCACTTCTACATCCACAATGGCGACGATTCAGCCTTCGTTTGCGAACGCGGCTGAGTTCTTCAACAGCCTGCTAGAGAATGCCCGACGTCGGCCAGGGCTTTAATGACGAGTCCACAGCAGCAAGCTTATCGAGGGCGGCCTCATTTCATACCGAGGTTGTAATCACGAAGGAGATGACGGCGACCACCAACTCATTTCTGAAAGTCGTCCTATGCCAGTGGTATCTCGCCATCGCGGAAGTTTCCGCTGACGTGCGGCGTAGAGCAGGGATCCGCC
Source organism: Bradyrhizobium sp. STM 3562 (assembly GCF_045571435.1). NCBI lineage: Bacteria > Pseudomonadati > Pseudomonadota > Alphaproteobacteria > Hyphomicrobiales > Nitrobacteraceae > Bradyrhizobium > Bradyrhizobium sp. STM 3562. The sequence goes on along the minus strand of NZ_CP120694.1, from coordinate 5,982,598 downwards.
GTCACGGCAGGTCTTGTGCGCTGAATGCCGAGCTGGTCTACTGCCGCCCGCTTCGCAGATCAGCAGGTCGGTATGGTCGTCGATCGGTTGTGGGAGGTCTCGACGACACGGCACGTGAGCCGGACCTTGACCTCGGCGCGCACGAAACGATGCGGAACGCTGTTGTCGTTGGGCGTTGAATACTCCACATTGTGGGCCATGCGGCCGATCGCCGCAAAGGCGCCAACATGGGCGCTCATGGAGTGGGTGGGCCCCTGTCCACGTCGCCAGCGGGCACACGGAGGATGCCTCTCGACTGGCGTCCAGGGTGCCCCCTTCGGAAAGCCGAAGGAGTTATGCTATGCGAGAAGATGCCTCGTCACCACGGTCACATCATGGCGGAATAGCGGGCGCTACTATCTCCGAATGGATGGGGCGACTTCCAAATCAGAATGTTGGGCGAGATCTCGGATGAACGGCGAGATCGGGCCGAATCAGTAAATTTAGTGTTGTGACGAGGCGGTGAGGACGAAGAAATTCTGCATCTGGCTGGGTCTACGCGAAGTTATGTTTCCTCGCATCGCGCCCGTCAGCCACAACTAGAGTTGGTCTTCAACGTCGAGCAGCCACTGGCCCGACGAAAACCGTGCTGATCTCGATAATCAAGCAGTTAGATATGACCAGCTACCGACGTGTGGACGGCTGGCTCCATCGCTCCCCGGTCGGCACAGCTAATGCTTGTGGTCTTCGAGATCACGGAACTTCCTGCGCTTATTCAAGCCGGGCAAGCTGATCTTGATGAGATCGACCTTTCGGTCTCCTGGACGAGTTTATGCAGGCCAACGAGCTGCCGTCCCTGATGTTCAGTTCACCAGCGAGATAGCCCCACTCGACGCTGCGGTGCCCTCGAATCTCAATCTTGTGTCCAAAGTGGCCAAGTTTCGGTATTAGCCTCGCCCGTCCCATTCGCAGCGGACTTGTCGGGAACCACACGCGCCCGATGTCTCGAATCCGCTAGGCGTTTTGCCGACGCGAAATTCGATCACAAACGGCGCCCGATGACTCTAGTTCGCGGTGGCCCAAATCATGCAGAGCGCTATGGACGAGCGCGACAGAATGGGAGCTCGCCTTTGAGTCTCGGTTTGTCAAGCGACGACGAGGTTGCAGGTCGCCGCCCTGGGGAACTCGAGCAGACGGGCGTGAAAAGCCCGTTATCGTCCGAAGGCCAACGACTGAGGCAAGCACTGCAGCGACTTCGGCAATTGCAGCCCCAGTCCGCAAGAGAGGTTTCGTCCGGCATCTGGCCTTTTGAAGGCTGCTCGCTGGTCTGCGCTCGGATTGAGGCTCAATTTTCGAATTAATCGAATTGCTTGTGCAAAACATGGAGGCACTATGCGCATCTGCGGTATCAAATTAACGCATGACGGAGCGATTGCTCTTGTCGAGGACGGACGACTTGTCTTTAGTATCGAGCAGGAGAAGCGAAGCAACAACCCGCGCTATCATGTCGTCGACAATCTCGATGCAATTGTAGCTGCTTTGGCGGAGCACGGTCTGGATGCGCGGGATGTTGATGAGTTTGTTATCGATGGCTGGGGCGGAGAAGTAGAGTCGCAGTTTGAAGTCGCCAGTGGTGCGGCACTCATCACTCTCAAAGGGGCGCCGTATCTTGAACTCCATGCGAACGCCTTGCTCACGTCGCGCGCCGGCTCGGGCCTGATGCTCGATGGGAAGTGTTTTTCGTACAGAAGCTATTCTCACGTGACCGGCCATGTCGCCTCCGCATACTCAACTAGCCCTTTTGCCAGAGCCGGACAACCCGCGTTCTGCCTAGTCTGGGACGGCGGCATGTTTCCACGTCTCTATTACGTAGAACGCCGCGGGGCACGCTTTCTCGACTGTTTGTTCCCGATTATAGGTAGTGCCTACGGCGCGGCCGGCCATCATTTCGGACCTTATAAGCGAGCGGACCGCACCGGCTGGGCGGACCGGAATGTTGCCGGCAAGCTGATGGCCTATATCGCGCTCGGATCTGTTGATGAAGAGATTGTGTCGGTGTTTCGGGAGCTGTACGAGGAGCGCTTTGCGGCCCAGACGAGGCCTCCTCGTCGTTGCGGCCCAGATGTCAACAGTATGCATGCTGCGATGGCGGCGGCCCATGAATTCTTCGATGCAAGCGTGCTGCGGATGCAGACCAAGTCGGATGAAGATGTGCTAGCATCATTTCATTATTTCCTCGAGCGTCTGCTTGTCCGCGAGATGGCACTCAGGTGGGAGCGTCATTCGCATCTTGCAGGATCGCGGAATTTGTGTATTGCCGGTGGCTGCGGGCTCAACATCAAATGGAACAGTGCTCTACGTGCTTCCGGACTGTTCGACGATGTCTGGGTGCCCCCGTTTCCGAACGACAGCGGCTCGGCCATCGGCGCAGCTTGCTCCGCAATCGCAGAGCAGGAAGGCTTCATGTCACTCGAATGGTCGGTCTACAGTGGTCCGGCGCTGCAACACAGCGAAATGCCGTCCGAATGGAAGGGGACGCCGTGCAGTATGCACGAACTTGCGATCATCCTTGCCAACAACGAGCCTGTGATATTCCTCGCCGGACGCGCCGAACTCGGGCCGCGGGCATTGGGCAGCAGAAGCATTCTCGCCGCCGCGACATCGGCGGAAATGAAGGATCATCTTAACGACATCAAGCTTCGTGAAGACTTCCGACCTGTGGCGCCGATATGCCTGGAGGATCGTGCGCAGGACATTTTCAGCCCGGGAACGCCGGATCCTTATATGCTGTTCGATCACAGGACACGGGCGGAATGGCGGGACAAAGTTCCCGCGGTGGTACATTTGGACGGATCTGCGCGTTTGCAGACGATCGCGAGAACATCAGGGCACAAAGTCGCCGAGCTTCTCGTGGAATACGAAAAGCTCACCGGCATTGCACTGCTTTGCAACACGAGTGCCAACCTCCATGGATGCGGGTTCTTCCCGGATGCCGCATCGGCTTGTCGATGGGGACGTGTCGAACACATATGGTGCGACGGCCTGCTGTGGACCAGGAACCCGCGACTAAGCAATTGCGAGCCGAGCGGCTTGTTTTCAGGCTAGCTGTACGTATGGCTACAGCAATGATCGATCTTGGCATGTAGACGGGCCTTACAATACCGCTGCAGACGGGTAATCGTGCAGGTTGTCTCGGAACGTGCTTTGGTTGCTTGCATCGAACGTGCGGATAGTAGCACAACCGCAATTTATGTCCTCGGTCCGCCAATCTTCTGACCCGGGCAAAGACTGCGCTCGGCGAGCGGGTGCCGGCACGCGCTCGTTGCCAGGATAATGTGTCATCATTTTCCACGGTGCGAAGTTGTACTGTTCGCCATAACGGCACTAAGTGCTAGCCAGCCAGAGGCGCAGTTTAAGGGGAGGATCCTAGATCGTGTCAGAACAGGGCTTGGCATAGTGCCTCGAAAGCTTCCGGCACAAGATCTTCATCCGTGGAATTAGCTGCTGTCGGCTCTAACCGGGCCATCCCAAATGTTTCTCAAACCAGGTTCGGTGCGGTCGGTCTACGCTGCCATCCGATCGCCTCCAAGACACCCCGCAAAGAAAGAGGAAGTAGCAGTGCGGTGTCGCTCCGCTTCATCAAGAGGTCTGTAAGGACCCGGACGTCTGGGTTTGCAGTTGTGTCTCCATCACTGCGCCTCGAAGTCGACGGAGGATCCAGTCGCTTGCGTATAGGCGCGATTTGGTGCCGAATTGTTGCTCCCGAGGTTACGTTGAACGGCTTTCTCCGAGCTGGGGAGCGTGTGGCTTGGCCGAGAGACCAGGGGCCGACTTGCATACTGGTGAGGCATGCAAGCAGTCAGCGCACTAGAAGCCATCGCCAAAGCATCTCAACATGTACTTAGATTGCTGGGCGCTCAGTGAATCTTGAGTCGAAAGAATCACTTATGATTCCTGGCACGGCACCTGTTTGCGATCCTTAAGGTGACTGTTGGATTGATCGAGAGCTCATGTGACGCGGCTGTTACGCCTCACCGGCGTCGTGAGCACGGAGACGAATCGCTCCGATCAAGGTCGCGGCCGAAGCGAGTATCACGTATCACGAAGGTCAGCACAGTGCGCAACAGGGTCCCTTACAAGCGTCAATACGGGTCGTTCTCAATCCATATTGTCATCTCGTCCACTCGCGAAATAGTGATCTACCTTTGTCCCACTGCAGTCCGCCCCCTGTTCGCCGATTTGGAAAGAGGCACACATAGAGCATCGAAACCAAGCGTCTCTGACGGGGCGTCGGACATTGGACGTGCTGTCGGGCCCGCAACACAGCTGCTTTGCTAGATAACCTCTATGAATCAAGCGTTCGCAGATTGGCACGAGCCTTGATGAAAGAGGATACATCCAGAATCGCATGCTCAAGGATATGTAATGATGACTACAAGATTATTGCCTCTCAGTTCACGTCGGCGGCTCGCGTGAATTTGTCAGTTAGGACTGCTTCTCTCCCACTTGCGGAAGGGCGCGTGCTTGCCACCGCGCGCCAAGAGCTTGTGCCGGATCGGCCTCTGGCAAAAGCCGCTGGCGCGCTCAGTGGCGCTGTGATGCGCGCCGACGCCAAACTAAGCGGGTGTCCGCATCCGCAACCCAGCTCGAATTCTGGGCCGAGAACAGGACCTGTCCGTGAAATAAGGCATCGTTTGGCCGCGGAGGTAACCTGGGCAACGTGGCTTCTATGGACAAGATAGCCGAAAGAATGCCGGTGTCGGTTTCGTGGTACGGATTGCGTCGACGGGCGACTGACCATCACCTCGCTATCGAGCTAATCGAGACCGCGAAACTCGCGTCGCCGATGGTGCTGACGCATCTTGGGCAGATCGCGATGATGACGACCGACCTTGCCCTCATCGGGCGCTTGGGCGCCGAGGCGGTCGCCGCGGCAGCGTTGGCCGGCAGGGTCTATTCTATTGGCATCGCCTTCGGCGTGGGACTGCTGGCGGTGACCGCAACATTAGCGGCGCAGGCGTTTGGCTCGGAAAACCCAGGTTTGATACGGCGCTTGCTGCGCATGGGGCTTTGGGCGGCGCTGCTGCTATCGCTCCCGATCATGCTCGTTGCGCTGCACGGCGAGAAAATACTGCTCGCTCTTGGCCAGGGTCCGGATGCGGCGCGACTAGGCCAGCAATATCTGTTCGGATTGGCCTGGGGCGTGGCGCCCGCGCTCTGCTTTCTGGCCCTCCGTAGTTTCATGGGCGCGGTCAACCGGCCAAAGTCAGCCTTTTGGATCACGCTCGCAGCTATCCCCGTAAACGCTCTGCTGGTCTATTTGCTGACCTATGGAAAGCTCGGCGTGCCGCGGCTAGAGCTGTTCGGGGCGGGCCTTGCAACCACCTTGGTGAACTTCGCGACCTTCTTTGCCGGTTTGTGGTTGGCCACAATGTGTCGCCCGTTCCGCGATTACCATATCCTTGCACATCTTTGGCGGTTCGATTGGCCCTCAATGCAGCAGATTATCGTACTTGGAACACCGATCTCGATCGCCTTTCTGATAGAGTACGGACTTTCATCTGCCGCAGCGCTCCTGGCTGGCTTGATCGGCACCGCAGCGCTGGCCGCACACCAAATCGCGTTCCAGGTTTCCGCAATTCTTTTCATGATTCCGACCGGTATCAGCATGGCAGCGGCCGTGCGCGTTGCCCATGCGCTTGGCCGGAACGACGGTCCGGGGGTCAAGCGGGCAGGTCTAGCCGCGATTCTCCTCGGTGCTGTGAGTGTTGCGATACTGACGCTTGCAGTCGTTGTAGCGCGCTTTGAGATAGCGGAGTTTTTCTTGGGTGAAGCGGGCGGCGATACCGACTCAACGGTGAAACTAGCTGCGCGGCTCCTTTTGGTCGGCGCAAGCTCTTTCGTGGCCGCTGCAGTTTACAGCATTGCGGCGGGTACACTGCGCGGACTGAAGGACACGCGACTGCCGCTTCTCCTTTCTATCGTCGCTTATTGGCCAATCGGCTTTTCGCTCAGCTACCTGCTTGGTTTGGAAGTGGGCCTTGGCGCCATTGGTATCTGGATTGGCTTGTCGATTGGGAGGACGGTCTGTGCAACACTGCTTGTCCTACGTTTCCATCTGCTGGCAAGCAGGCTTGGTTTTCAGAGCCGATATATGGCTTCGTAAGCGCAAGAGATTGTGTGCATGTCAATCTTTAGGCATTTGAAGCGGTTCGTGCTGCCGATCTACTGCTGGAATCGTCAAAGTCTGTGAAGATTGCCTGATAGCCGGCCTCGTGCGCAGCAACCCACGACCGCATCAAGAAACCCGCAATCGCTCAGGAGCATGTTCCGGCGTTGAACGTTGGCACATCCGGCGCCGGCTCCGCGCACATCTAATACAATAGCTGTCACCAGAGTAGGTAGTATCGCCATCCATCGTTTCTGCTGTAGCGTCAGTGATCAGCTCGCGCTCGGATACGGAAAGTGCAAAAAATGATAAGCTTAGTTACTGGGTCTAAAACATTGCGCGCCACCAAGCGCTTTGATCGAATTCGACTTTCATGAGTGCATCTCGAGCGGACCAGGCGTTCCAACAGTGAGGCCGAGATTTACAAAGGTCCGATCGCTCGCAACTAAAAGGGGCGAGAGATGTCCGATCTTCGCCGATTTAACGAGGCAGGGAAATCATCGGCTGCTCGATTGTATGAGCTTTCCTTACCAACTTTGCAGAACATCTTCAGTCCGTGAAGGTGTTTTCCGCAGGCGACCATAAGTGCACGGCGCGCAGGATTGTCGTCCTTCAGCATCGAAAAGCCACAGCTGCCGACCCACTCGACAGATAGCCAACAGGTCCGCATTGCATCGCAAATCATCTTCTGGAGCAGCAGCGTCGCTGAACAAATGGAGCCCTTGATGGGAGTGTTATCGCATCTGCAAGTCGTCGAGATCGGTAGCTCGGCCGCAACTAGCTATTGCGCGCGTTTGTTCGCCGATTTCGGTGCCGATGTTCAGAAGGTCGAACCGCCATCAGGCGATCCACTTCGTCGTAGCTCGCCACTCACGCATGGTGGCCAAAGCGCGTGGTTCGCGTTCCTGAACTTCAACAAGTCAAGCATCATCATTGATCCCGCCGCGCCGGACGCGAGCCGACGTCTGACGACGTTGATCAAGGATTGCGACATTGTGGTCGATGGCCGCGACGTCGATTCAGCAGATTGTCCATCGATCGATATACCCGCGATCCGCCAGCTGCGTCCCGGGTTGATTTACCTCGAAGCGAGCTGGTTCGGCCGAGAGGGGCCCTATGCAGGATTCGCCGCAACCGATTCCACTGTCCGCGCGCTAGCAGGGCTTATCAAACTGGTTGGACCGGTCGAGGGCCCGCCGTCGCACGCGCCCGATTTCCAAACGGGTATTCTCGCCGGCTTGTGGGGCTTCGTTGCGGCGGCTTCTTCGACGCTCGCTCGAATAAGGGGCCAGGCAGGGCGCTCCTGGTCGCTCAGTATCTTCGAATCGAGCCTCGCCCTGAGTGAGTATCTCATGTTTGAGGCGTTTGCGCGTCGCGACGTTATTCGCCGGAGCGGCATCAACCGGTTCTGGCCAGGCTTTCCCGTCGGGATTTATGAAACCAGAAAGGGTCGGCTCGGCGTTACGATCGTGACGCCGGCACAATGGCGCTCATTCTGCGAAATGCTCGACCTTCTCGAATTGCGCGATGATTTGGCTCTAGTTCTCGGGGAAGATCGTCTGAAACACATGGGACGTTTCGAACAACAATTTATGCCTCGGCTAAGAGCGCGAACAGCGCCGGAGTGGTTTGCAGAGGGGCTCAGACGGAAGATCCCGATGGTGCCGGTACCCGAAATGTCGGATCTGCTTCAGGATACGGAAAAGAAGGCTCGCGGCGCAATCGCGCCCATCGTCCTTGGCGAAGAAGCCGGCTTCGCTGCTGGCTCGATGCAGCAGCTGACGCTAACGCCGCCGCGCCGTGGCGGAAAGGTTCCTGCTCTCGACGAACAGCAGCGCTTCGCCAGGACCCGAAAACACCAATCTTCCTCCGCGTCTTCAGCGGATTTCATCGATGCTGGCCGACTGCCCTTGGATGGTATACGCGTGATCGACTTCTCCATGGGCTGGGCGGGTCCGTTCTGCACGCGCTCATTAGCTGATCTCGGTGCTGACGTCATTAAAATCGAGGCCATCCAATATCCTGACTGGTGGCGCGGTGTGGACCGACGGTCTGCTTACGTTGATGAGTACATGTACGAAAAGGCGATGCCCTTTTGCATCATGAACCGGAACAAGCGCGGCATCACACTCGACCTGAAGCGGCCCGAGGGACTGGGTCTCGCCAAACGGCTTTTAGCGGGAGCCGATATGGTCGTGGACAACTATTCGGTCGACGTGCTGCGAAAGCTCGGGCTCGGCTACGACGTGCTCAGAGAGCTCAACCCGCGACTCGTGATGATGTCGATGTCAGCCTTTGGTGCAGGCAGCGTCCATCGCGATTGCCGAGGCTACGGCACGACTTTCGAGCAGGGATCGGGGTTGCCGAGCGTGATCGGAAACGCCGGCGGGCCCCCCACTATGACCCACGTTGCCTTTGGGGACCCCGTCGGAGGTTTGAATGGTTGCGCTGCAGCTATGGTAGCTCTAATTCACGCCAGAAAAACTGGGCAGGGACAATTTATTGATCTGGCGCTGGTCGACTGCATGATTCCGTTCGCGTCGCCATGGATAACAGTCCATTCGATCGGCGGGAGTCCCGCCATGCGGTATGGAAATCGACATCCGCAGTTCGTACCACACGGCTGCTTCCGATGTGCAGGTGAGGACAACTGGATCGTGGTGGCCGTGACTGACACGGAAATGTGGCAGAGGCTCGCGGTGCTCCTCGGCCGGCTTGACTGGCTGAACGACGAATCGCTGAAATCTGCAGAGGCTCGGCGGGCGATTGAGGATGGCATCGAGAGTGGTATCGCTACCTGGACGCTCACCCGCGACGCCGATGACGCGATGACAGAGTTGCAAGCGGTAAAGGTTGCCGCCGGCGTGGTCCGGCTGCCAGTTGATTTGCTCACCGATCGGCATCTCAAGTCGCGCGCATTTCTCCAGGACGTCGAGCGCGCGTTCATAGGCTTGCATCCGCAGCCCTCAATGCCAATTCGCGAAGGCGCAACGCCGTATGCGATCCACTCAGCGGCGCCGACGCTCGGACAACATAACACGGATATCATGGCAGGACTTCTTGGGCTCTCGGATACCGAGATGGCGCAATTGGAAAGGGAGGGGATCATCGGTACAGCGATGCTTTCGGAACGGGACCTCGCAAAAGCAAAGAAGGCACCCTCAAAGTGACAAATCGGGCCAACGGGCGGACGGATCAAACCTCGCTCCACTCTGGCGCGCGCACGCGGAGGCTCCGGCCGCCGGATTCAGTCGACTGCGGAGCTGTTTACTTGACAGATCAGGCGCCGTTCCGGCGCGGCGCACCGCAACTGCCCAATTGCCCGTTACAGCGCACTACTCGGAGAACCAACACGGCTTGGATAGGTGCACCCGATGCACCGCGCCGCCAAACGCATGATGCCCGACCATGCACCGATGGAGAGCATGTCGGCCGCGAGGTCCACATGCGGCGCTCATCATCAAACTCTCGATCGAGAGACGAGCGGCGTCACACGAGCTTTCAACTTGGTCATCCTAGCCGTGTTCAGCTGACTCAGGCGCCGCCGGAAATCCGAGGGCCGCCGCCTCGTAACTAGAGCACTCTTCTAGCAGCACGTGTGTTCCCTCGTCGGGCAAGCGGCACACGGCAGTCCCCCGAGCGGAACGCCGATTGTTGGATTGAGAGCTGCCGCTGGTAAGGCGTTCGCAGCGGGCTTGTCTGGGGAGTTCCTAATGAATACGCGGCCAATCGACCTAGTTGCTACGTCAGGCGAGAAGATGAAGAGTTGTCGTCGGCCCGGTTTGGCACACACCAAGCGTTGGTAAAAGGAGAAGGTGAAAATGATTTCTGAGGTGTTCATCACCTGTGCGGTCACAGGCGGAGGGGATGCGGTGGAGCGTAGCCCCTATGTGCCGGTGACACCGGAGCAGATCGCCGACTCGGCCATCGAGGCAGCGCGAGTGGGAGCGACCGCGGTGCACATCCACGTGCGTGATCCCGATACTCGGCGAGGCTCGCGTGATCCGGTACTATTTCGGGACGTTGTGCAGCGCATTCGGAAGTCGGATGTGAATCCGGTGATCAACCTGAGTGTGGGAATGGGCGGCGACCTCGTGCTGGGTGGGGCGCACTCTCCGCTGCTGCTGGGGGTCGGGACGGACATGGCGGGCGCGCTTGAGCGGCTCGCACACGTCGAAGAGCTGCTGCCTGAGATTTGCACGCTGGATTGCGGATCGATGAACTTCGGTCCTCGCAGCGACTATGTCATGCTCAACGCCCCCGGGATGCTGCGCGCGATGGCCGCACGCGTGCAAGAGCTCGGAGTTCGTCCTGAGCTCGAGGTGTTCGATACCGGGCATCTGGTACAGGCGCACGAGTTGATCAAAGAGGGGCTGATCAGCGACCCGCCGCTGATTCAGCTATGCATGGGGATTCGCTACGGCGCGCCGGACGATCCGGCCACGCTGACAGCTCTCGTGCACCAGCTCCCGGCCGGTGCGGTCTACTCGGCTTTTTCGATTGGACGGATGCAGCTTCCGTACGTGGCGTTGGCGCCATTAGTCGGCGCAAACGTGCGGGTGGGACTGGAGGACAATCTGTACGTCTCCCGCGGGCGGCTGGCGACCAACGCCGAGCTCATCCGGCGTGCGATCGAGATTCTCGAGCGGATCGGTGTGCGGGTGATGACTCCGAATGAGATGCGCGAGAAGCTCGCATTAAAAGTTCATGTCTGAGAGGCCAAAGTCCATAGCTAAGAGCCGGACGCGAGCGGTTGGGCTGGGGCCGGTATCGGCGGCAGGTGGGCCGCAAAGTAGAGTCGGCAGCATCAGCACTCGCGACGCCTAGCCAGGCGCTTGCGCCGGATACCTTGACCTGGTCCTCGACGGGTTGCGCCTTCCCTCTGGAGGCGAGGTGGATCACCCCAACCGCCTTGTCGCCGCACACGCGTTCAACTTAAGCAAAGCATTAGGTTCGATAACCTGCGCTGTTGCCGTGCAGACGGGATTGACGGTTCGCAGCGGCTTTTCGGAGCAGGTCCTTGAGCTTGGAAAAGACCGTACGCATCCGGCGAAGGCCCCGGCTGGGCCGTTTTGGCGCAAGGCTGATCGAGCTTAAGCGGCGTGAGCGACGCTTTGAGGCTGCGCCAATTCCAAGGCAGCAGTTCGTCAATGCGCTTGGCAGGGTGATCCGGTAGGCGCGCCAGTACGCCGGCAAGCCCAAGCCCGTGGGTCGATGTCATTGAGTTTGTCGGAGGCGATGAGGCTGTAGATGGCGGCCGCGCGCCGGCCGCCCTCGTCGGACCCGGCGAAGGTCCAATTTTTTTCGTCCCATGCGACCGCCCGTAACTCGTCCTCGGCAGCATTGTTCGACATGCAAAGCCGACCGTCATCAAGGAAGCGGCTAAATGCATCCCAGCGGCTGATGCAGTAATTGATCGCTTTGGGCACTGCGCCTATCACTGATGGGGTGGACGCCCCCTCACGGCTTCCCTGTGGCAAGGTGGCCGTGTTCATCATTCGAAACGGAGGTTCTCATGCCAGGCGTTGGTACAATTGGGTTGGATCTTGCGAAGCACGTGTTTCAGGTACATGGCTCGAGCGTTTCAGGAGCCGTGATCTTCCGCAAGAAGCTGCGACGAGATCAGGTACTCAAGTTTTTCGCCACGCAGCCGGCCTCTACGGTTGCCATGGAAGCCTGCGCGAGCAGCCATCATTGGGGCGAGAGATCGCAAAATTGGGGCGTCAGATTCGCCTCATTGCACCCGCTTACGTCAAGCCGTATGTGAAGCGGCAAAAGAACGACGCAGCCGATGCGGAAGCGATCTGTGAAGCCGCACAGCGGCCAACCATGCGTTTCGTAGCAATAAAAACAGAAGAGCAACAGGCAGCGTCTCTAGTATTTCGTGCTCGCGATCTTCTGGTTCGCCAGCGAACCCAAATCATCAATGCAATACGAGGCCATCTGGCTGAGTTCGGGATCGTCGTCGCAAAGGAGCCCTGTCACGTCGCCAAACTCCTGGATAGGATAGCAGATATCCCCGCGATGGCCCAATCGATCCTACAATTGCTCATCTCCAGTTGCAGTCCCTGGATGAGAAGATCGCCCATTTAGACCAAGAACTCGCCCATCGTGTTAAAGCGGATACGGAAGCCAAGCGATTAATGACCATTCCCGGGATAGGGCCTGTTACCGCGACAGCGCTTGTTGCGTTAGCCCCGACTGCTCAGGCCTTCAAGAAGGGCCGCGATTTTGCAGCTTGGCTCGGTCTAACACCGCTGCAGCGCTCAACCGGGGGAAAGCAGAAGCTTGGTGAGACCTCTCGAATGGGTGAGCGAACACTACGCAGACTACTGATCATCTGCGCAAGTGCTGCGGTGCGATGGGCAAGGCGCAGGGGCTCTTCCGACCCATGGCTCACGAACATGTTGAATCGTAAGCCACCCATGCTGGTGATTGTGGCGCTGCCAACAAGATGGCGCGCATAGTCTGGGCATTGATGGCAAGAGGCGGAACGTATCGAGCTCCGGTATGGCGGGCTAGCTTCACCACTGCCCGCGGTGCGAGAAGGTCGAACGGAGAGTATGGCGCAACGGTCAGAGACGGGATCGGGAAAACCAAGTTATGGACACGCGCCCCGAGCGCGCATCACTGAATTGGACCCGCTCCGCGAACTCCCATACGGGCCGGCGGCAAATAACGGCCGCATCAGAGGCCGCACCCGACCGCGCTCCTTGCTCGTTCCAGAGATTCTTCTTGCATCACTGGGGGCGTCCACACATGTCCATAAGGACAGTTCTCAACAACACGCCTCATTCGGCAAGGCGGCCTTCACCGGGCTTCACCGGCTTTCAATTACCCATAACTTTGACCACTCGGGCTGATCTGTCGCGCGCCATGGAAAACTGCCCCCTCGGCGTCACGAGGAATTGCCCCCTCCTTGGATAGCCGAGGAGAGAGCTAATGAACGAGGAACGAATCACGGAAAGCTCATCGTGGATTGATCCACGGGGGCAGGTGATGAAGACGCCGGATGACGTGGCGGAGATGTTGCGCCTGAGGGCGTGCGGGTGGGGTCTGAAGCGGATTGCCCGGCAACTGGGCTGCAGCCACCACACCGTGAAGGACTACGTGGCGGCGGGCGGGCTGAAGGCGTTCAAATCGCCTGAGCGGACGAACGACTCCATGGCCTCGAGGGTTGGCTGCGCGAGAGGTTCATTCGGCATCGCGGCAATGCGGATGTGGTGCGCCAGGACCTGTTGACCGAAACAGGCGTGGCAGTCAGCCGGCGAACGTTGCAACGCGCCGTGCAGCCCTATCGGCAGGCGCTGAAGGCCGAAGCGCTGGCGACGACGCGGTTCGAGACGCCGCCGGGCCGGCAGCTGCAGATCGACTTCGGCGAGCGCCTGGTCGAGATCGGCGGGGTGAAGATCAAAGCATTCGTGTTCGTGGCGACGCTCGGGCATTCGCGGCGGCTGCATGTCCGTGCGTTCCGGGCCGAGAAGCAAGAGCACTGGTTCGCCGGGCTCGAGAGTGCATTTACGACCTTCGGCGGCGTGCCGGAGGAAGTGCTGATGGACAATCCACGCGCCCTCGTGGTGCGCCACGACGCGGTGAGCCGGTCGGTTCAGTTTAACGACAAGCTCATCGCGTTCGCGAAGCACTGGGGCTTCCGTCCTCGCGCCTGCGCGCCGTATCGGGCGCGCACGAAGGGCAAGACGGAGAATGGCGTCGGCTCCGTGAAGAAGAACGCGATCGCGGGGCATTCCTTCGCTAGTTGGGAGGCATTCGAGGCGCATCTCGCCGAGTGGGAGCGTGAGGTGGCGAACGTGCGTATCCACGGCACGACCGGCGAGGCGCCGATCGCTCGCTTTGCGCGTGACGAGGCACACCGGTTGAAGCCGCTCGGCGGGCAGCCGTCGTTCGGATCGTTGCGCGAACTGACCCGTGTCGTCGGCAACGATTGAGCCGTCGAGATCGATACAAACAGCTACTCGGTGCCTTGGCGGCTGATCGGGGAGCGCGTGGCAGTGACGGTCGCGGCCGGCGAGGTGCGCGTCCGCCACGGCATGCGCGAGGTTGCGGTCCACAAGCAATCGGAGGGTCGCCGGCTGCGGATCGTCGATTCCGCCCACCTCGACGGGGTTGCCGGCCGCAATGGCGCGGTCTGCCGACCGGCAATCGCGACACCGACAGTGCCGGCGCCTTCTCCACTGCCCTCGTTGTTGCGTCCTCTTGCCGAATACGAAGCAGCGATCGGAGGGAGCTTCTGATGGCGCGCGCAAAGAAGGTCACCGAAGCACCAATCGATCGGCTCGAGGCCATGCTGGCGCGATTGCAGCTCTCCGGCATCCGCGACCAGCTCGACAACCTGCTCGACGAGGCGGCGCGCGCGAACCTGTCGGCGCGTGAGACGCTGATCCTGCTGTGCGAGCGCGAGATCGCGCGCAAGGATCATCGCCGCATCGAGATGGCACTGAAACTCGCACACTTCCCGGCCGTGAAGGAGCTTGCGGGCTTCGACTTCGAGGCGCAGCCGTCGATCGATCCGAAGCAGATCCGCGACCTGGCCGCGTCACGTTGGATCGCCAACGGCGAGAACGTGCTGCTGCTCGGCCCGCCGGGCGTCGGTAAGACGCACTTGTCGATCGCGCTCGGGCGAGAGGTGAATCACTTGTGATTCCTTGCTGAGCACCTGATTCGCGAGGGGCTCTCTATGGGGCTGACATTAAGTGATCGATCGGCAAAAGGCAGTTTGCGGTCCTTGAAAGGTGAATGTTGGGATGAGAGAGTAGTGGATGCGAGTTTAGGGACGCGCGGCTCGGCGACAGCTTCCGCAAGCTGCTCACGCAGATTGGAAGCGCTATGGGACAAAGCATTCCGCTCGTCTGCCAGGATTGGGCGAATACCAAGGCAGCCTACCGGTTCTTCTTCTCTAATGACGGGTCAGCGAAGCGGACATTCTGGCCGGCCATTTCCAATCGAGACGTGATCGTGCCGCCGCCACTGAAGGTCTCGTTCTTGTGCTGCACGATACAACCGAGTTCACCTATCAACGCGAGAAGTCAGAAGCGATCGGCATCACCAAGAGCATAAACAGTGGACGGGATAGGGCGGGTCGCCTCAGATCGCACACGGTTTGCGGCATCCCGATGCATTCGAGCCCTCGCGGTCACAATCGAGGGGATGCCGCTGGGGTTGGCGGCCGTTAAGTTCTGGACCCGCAAGAAATTCAAGGGGACGGCCGCGCTTAAAAAGAAGATCAATCCGACCCGGATTCCCATCGAGAAAAAGGAAAGCGTCCGGTGGTTGGAAAATCTCAAGCAGTCTACCCAACTCTTTGATCATCCGGGACGATGCATCCATATTGGTGATCGCCAGAGTGACATATACCAGCTTTTCTGCGCGGCACAGGCGATCGGAACTCATTCCGGATCAGGACCTGCGTCGACCGCTTGGCTGGAGACGGGAATCACACGATGGCCGACGAAATGGACGAGGTCGCCGTCAAAGGGCTCCATCGCATCGAAGTCAGAGACAGCAACGGCGATCCCGACGAGGCCGTTCTTGAGATCAGATATCGCAAGATTCGCGTCCTGCCGCCGATCGGAAAGCAGAAGCGCTATCCCGCTCTGACCCTGACGGTGATCCATGCCGAGGAGCGCGGGACGCCGAAAAACAGAAAGAAGATCGATTGGAAGCTGATCACCGACCTGCCTGTTGGTTCCCGCACCGACGCCATTGAGAAGCTCGAATGGTATGCTTTGAGATGGAAGATCGAGGTGTTCCACAAGATCCTCAAATCGGGCTGCAAAGCTGAGGAGTCGAAGCTCAGGACCGCCCAGCGTCTGACCAATCTGATCTCGCTGTTTTGCATCCTGAGTTGGCGGGTCTTCTGGATGACGATGCTCAACCGTTCCGCCCCAGACACGCCGCCAACCGTCGCGTCGACCGCGACTGAAATCGACGTGCTCGATCGCCTCGTCAACGACAAACCAAAAGCAAAAAAGAAAATGCTCTCGCGACTATCTGATCAAGATCGCCCGGCTCGGCGGTCATCTCCCCCGCGCCAGCGATCCGCCGCCCGGCAATACCGTTATGCGGCGCGGGCTGTCACGCCTCACCGACATCGCGCTGGGCGCGATGGTCGGAGGAGAATTCGTCGGTAATTGAAAGCCGGTGAGCCGCTTTGCTGGATCACGTCCGAGCGCGAGATGGTTTGCTCATTAATTTGTAAATAAGCAAACACGACGACGGTTACGGTTCTATCTGGTCGAGAGCGACGAAAGAGGTCGAGGACTGCACGGAAACTTCTGATCGTCGAGGAGAGTTCGCCTGGGCCCAGTCTCGTCGACATCGCTGAACGCCATGATGTTCACGCGATTTGCTCGGAGTTTCGCGGCGTCAAAGACTAAGTCGGCTTTGCGGCAGTCTCCGTTGCGCCAGATCATCAAACCGTTAACGGCGCCCTCCGTGACCGCTATTGAGATTGAGTCCGCGGCCGGAGTTCGAATGCGGATCACCGGTTCGGTCGGCGCCGCGACGCTGATATCAGAGGTGGCAGCGCTATCTGATGGACGGGCGCGATGATTCGGTTGCCGGTCGGCGTGCGAGTGCGGCTGACGACCGGCTACATTGACATCCGGAATTATGCGTAACACACGATTAGGGTCCACGGCCAGCCGATCCGAAGTTTTTCTACTTCTCAGTAGCCTAGATTGACACCCGTGCGATCTGGTCTCAGCAAAATTCGAGGTTTCGTTCGCTGTCTTGATGAGAACGAGAGGAAGCCAACCTTCGTCAAGCTGAAGCAAGGTTGCAGCAATCATCGGCCTAGTATGGAGGCGAGCGATCTCGCCCGGCAGTGACAGAGCTTATGGCCGCATCTCGGACGCTGAGACATTCCTGCTTGACGGTGAGCGGCTACGAGCGTTCAGCTCGCCAATTCGCTTGTTGGCTCAGTAGGGAAGGCTTGCAATCGGCAACATCGACGAGGATGTCGTCTCGGCGTTGCCGCGCTACGTCGGTACGCCGATGTCGATCACGCGATCATCACCGGAATTCTGGGCCATGTTTAACGCAGCCCGGCGTCTTCCGCGCCAGAGAACAGGGGGGTTACATCGTACGCATACGACGAGGACCGCCTGATTGACGCATGCGCGCCGGCACTGCAAGCTTTATGATGGCGTTACGCGAAGATCAGGCGGCCTGCTGATCGGCGGGCTTGTCGCCCTGGCGCAGGAGCTTCCATTCCCAGGGCAGCAATTCGTGCAGACGCGACACGGGAAGACCGGCGATACGAGCGAGGATGTCGGCGAGCCAGGCCTTGGGATCGACGTCGTTGAGGCGATAGGTCGTGATCATCGTCAGCATGAGGGCGGCCGGTCAGCGCCGCGCTGGCTTCCGGCAAAGGTCCAGTTGCGCCTTCCCAAGCCGATGCCTCTCAATGCGCGCTCAGCGCAATTGTTGGTCAAGCAGATCCTGCCATCGTCGAGGAAGCGGGCGCAGTCGTCCCAGCGCACGAGCATGTAATTGATCGGCTTCAGGACCTCGGAGGAGCGCGAGAGGGTTTCGCGCTCACGCAGCATCCAGGCGTGCATGTCCTCGAGAAGCGGCTTGCTCTGTTCCTGCGCACGGCGCGCCGCTCGTCGGCGCCGCGGCCGTTAATGGCGCGCTCGATCTCGAACAACGCATCCAGGCGTCTGAGCGCCTCCAGCGCGATCGGAGAGGTCGGTTTGCCCTTCTTACCTTCCCGGGCATTTTTCCCAGCGCCCGCGTCCGTCAAACAAGGTGGCTCTCAACCGAGGGATACGCTACATCCGACCAGTTAATATTTACGTGGCGAACTCTTCCCGCGCGCTTTGACCAGGGCCGTGCGATAGGCCACGACGCCCAATGGGGATCGGCAACTAAAATAACCGAGGCTCCTCGATGACATGCAGTTCGAACGGCGATGAAAGCTAACCCCGGCCGAAGCAGTCGTGATCTCGCCAGAGTATGCCGGCGCTGGCGGCGAGAAGCCCTCCTGGGCGCTCCGGACTGCGCGAAGTTCGATTACGCGGCGTTCTGTTTGGCCTTAGTCAAGGGCCCCTATTGGGGGCAAAGCGAGAATATTGATTGCGAAGCGAGTCATCATGCACGTGTCGCGCTCCCGGGTTTCCGGCACGAACTCAAGCATTGCGCAACCGATGTTGCGGGCTAGAGCTTACCTCAAGCCGCATGCAACGCGTGGAGTTCTCGGCCCATAATGGTTATCATTGAGTTTTCGCGTTCTCACAACGTCAGATGCAGGCCGGCATCGATGCGCACGCATTCGCCGGTCATGTTGCTCGACGCGGGGCTTGCCAGAAAACAGACCAGCTGCGCGACATCATCAGCTGTCGATGCCAGCTTGAGTGGCACACGCGCCATCACAGCCTCTCGCAAAAGTCGAGCATCTGTTTCGCCACAACCTTTGACGAACCAGGGCGTGTCGATATAGCCAGGACAAACGGTGTTAACGCGAATGGAAGGTGCCAGCGCCCGGGCCAGCCACAGAGTCATGGCATTCAGCGCGCCCTTGCTCGCCGAGTACGCGACCGATGAGCCATTACCGCTGATGCCGGCGGCCGAAGACACGTTCACCACCGCGGTCGGCCGTCCGCCCGCTTTGGCGCCGGCCTCGAGCAGCGGTCGCGTCGCACGGATCATCTGATAAGCTCCGACGGTATTGACGGCATAGATGCGCTGAAAATCCTCCGCCGAGAGCCCGTCCCAATCGTGAGAGGGCACATGTTTTGTAGTACCGGCATTGTTGACGAGCACATCGAGCCGTCCCCACAGAGCAGCGGCCGCCACGATCTTTCTGCAATCATCATCGCGAGAGACGTCGCCTTGCACCAGTAGGACCTCGGCAGCGCCCGCCTGGCGGCAGGCTTCTGCCGTGACCTCGGCTTCCTCTTGGCTCTTGCAAAAATTAACGATGATCCTCGCCCCGCCTTTGGCCAAGAGAGCAGCGGTCGCCGCTCCAAGCCCCGACGCCGATCCTGTTACGATCGCGCAAAATCCATCCTTCATCATCACCTCTTCTTGAGAGTTCAATCGCATGTTATCGGGCGGCACACCAGCTCGCGGAGCAGAACCCGCGCGAAGTTTCTGATGTATGGCGCGGAATTGAGGCGGGTGCGCTGCCGGCGGTAGCATGAAGCAGCATCTGCTCTTCCGTGTGCGTCCCAGCTGCCTGTGGTCACCTAATGGGGTAAGGCTTTCCCGTTATTTCGGCTACGTTCTCTAAGATGGCGTCGCACAGCCGCTCTATGTCGCGGACATCATGCTCCGCAGTAATGCACACCCGAATGCCGGCCCTGCATTGATCGAGATCTGGGAGGAACGTCACCAGCGTATAAAAGCCGGAATCGAAAAGTCGCTTTGCGATTGCAATCGCATTCGTCTCCGATCCGATTGCGATGACTCGGATCGGAAGTGAATTTCCTTGCCCGGCGGTTGCGACACGACGGTCAAAGAGATCAATGCGTTGCGCCAATCGCCTCTGCCGCTGGCCCAGTTCTGCGGAACGGTGAATTTTACATGACCCGAGCGCAGCGCCAACCGCTGCCAGATTGGGGGCCGCCGAAAACGCTTGGGGAATGGAGTGCCGTCGAAACAGCGCCTCGTGATCCGCTGCTCCTAGCATCAACACTCCGCCAGACGCGCCGAAACCCTTGGCCAGCGAGGCTGTTATGATGGTTCTATCACCGAGCTCTTGCGGAAGCTGAGAGCGAGCAAATCCTTCACCTTGAGGGCCGAAGATTGACAAGCCATGAGCATCATCGATGTAGAGAAAGAGGCCATAACGTTCCTGTAACTCACGCAGCTCCTCGATCGGCGAATGGCTTCCCCTGGAGTAAATACCATCGCATACATAGGCGACCACGGGATTTTCACGGCATAGGCGTTCGAGAGCGTCCATGTCCTTATGCGCGATCGTTTTTACTCGCGTTTCGTTGGCCGCCACCGGCTTGTGATAAGCGAGCGAGACGTGTGCAGAATGATCGAACACCAGTAGCGGCTTCTTGCCGCCCGTCAATAGACCCGAAGCAAGGACGGGCATGGCACAAAAATTGGCGAGCATGGCGCTGGAAAAGGCGAGCACGCGCGCGTTGAAGATCTCGGACAGAATTTCCTCAAGCTCTGTCAGAAGTGCGAAGCGGAGCGGCGTCGCGGCTGAGGACCAATCCAATGGCCGCTTCGCCTCAATCGCCTCCGTCGCCCCAGCTATGATCACCGGATGATTGTCGAGGCCGAGATATGAGCACCGCACGAAATCAATTACCTGTGTACGGCTGCCAAGCGCATAGTTCCCAGAATTAGTGGGGCGTCCGGTCCTGAAACGATCGCCGACGGCTGTGAGCCCCGCCATCGCTGGGTCGAAATATGGCGCGCTGTCGATCTTCAGGTACGTCGGCTCCGCAGCCCCTCCAGTTGCAAGTCCCCCATCCGGCGGAGCGATCTGCTGTTGCATTTCATTCCCAATTCCAATTTGTCGGCGATATTCAGGCCGCCGCTCAGCTGTGCCCAGGGACGATAAGGCTTGGCGACATCGGGTAAGCACCGGAGGTGCTTGCCAAGTCTTGCGGCAGCGCGGTCGTCCTCTCTCGAGAAGCAAGCTAAATCACTAACAAGCTCGCTTGGGCAGCTACCAAATGTGACAGGACTAGCCCCAGACGGATCGTTACGCCAGCCACTCCCGCCGGTGGACCAATGGAAAAGCAGTTGCGTGGCCTGGGCCTTTACACCCGACAGGCAGCATGATGCCAGCTTTAATTACGGAGCTGAGGGAGCGCACAAACCGTCACATCGCAGGAATTCACCACAATTGCTTGTCTGGCACCGATTCGCAGGGGCGCTCGTAATGGACGAAGGAGCCGGCGCAAAATCCAGTTCGATTTCGCGCGATACTTCGACGATGGCTTCTGGATGATGGCCATTCTCGAACAGAGCATATTTGATTGCCTGGGCGCGGTTCAAGAATACGCCGCCGAAAAGGCCGTTCTGTTCGCGAGCAACCCAGTTGCCGCGCGAATCTTTGCCAACAAACACGGCTGACGCTGGGGAGCTGCATGAAGTCTGGACAACAAGCTGCATTTCCTAGTCCTTCTTAAAGAGATCGCGTTTCAGTCGCTGCGTGCAAGGCGAGACTGTTGCTGTTCAAAGGATCGGACTGTTGCGTGCGGTGCGCGAGTTCAGTCCATCGAAAAAGAAGGAGAAGATCGCCGCTCGGGACGGAATCTTCGAGCGAGAGAAGCATCTGGCACGCCACAGGCATGGGTGCGATCTTATCAAAGTCTCCGATTAAGCCGAACCGTCGTATTGCCTCATGCCGTGCTGGTTAAACGCTTGTAGCAATCTGGTTGAGCGGCTGGCTCGAGCGTGTGGCAACGTCGTTGAATTGTGCCGCTGTGCCGCACGAAAGCACAGACTACGTCAACCCATTCGTTGGGATCAATTTGGGCAAGTGTCATCGGCTACTCCTGGAATGAACTCACGCCTCTGGCGGCGGCGCTTTCCTTCGTCTGAGCAATTGGCGTGCCAATCGCGGTGTCTGCTGCCCACGTTGTGCAACGGTAGGGATGGTGCCTCACAAGACTCTGCAACCCATCGTACCGCATTTGTCGACTTTCCGACATCAGCACTGCGGGTGTGGTCGTATCGTTGTAAGCGGTCCCGTCAGCATCCCGGCGTGATGCGCGTCTGGGACCGCGAGCTGAAGAGCGCGTCGTTCAAAGCGTCCATCATTCGCCTAGCTGGCAGTCTGATCGATGAAGCTCCTCTGCATCCGCGTATCGCTCCGGTATGGGTCGCCTTCCGCAATCTAGTCACGTGAGTCTGAAGCTCGCCACATAATGTCTGCGATTGTGACGAAAGCGCGTGACAGAAGCCAAGAGCTGGTTTGGGGACTTGGTCCATTTGAAGGGCTTCAGGTTGTTATTGTGCAGTTTGATGAAGGTCCGGATGGCGGCTTCGAGTTGCCTCACCGAATGTGAACACCTCGTTGGAGTTGCGTTCTGGTGAATTCCGCGAACCAGCGCTCGATGCGAATTGATCCATGACGCAGAAGTCGGAGTGAAGTCAACATGATAGTGCGGTCGGCGAGCGAGCCACGCTTTTATCTTGGGCGCCTAGCGGGTTGCTTAGTTGTCCACGACGATATGGCCAGCGAGCCCCTCAGGGATTTGAGCGTCGATCTCTTTGACGAACTTCAAGAACTCGATCGTCCGATGCCGCTTGTGGCATTTTCCAATGACAAACCCGGACGCGACACCGAGCGCGGCAAAAAGCGCAGTCGTACAATGCCGCACCTACCTGTGCGTGAGACGTTCCCGACGCTAGGCATGATCGGTAAGACTGTTTGCTCGCGGTCGGGCGCCTGTGTCTGACTCTTCTCATGGACGTTGAGGACAACGGCTCGGTTCGGGGAGCATAGATAACGCTCGACAATATCGCGTACCCGCTCGACAGTTAAATGTTAAAATGTCCGGCTGCGGTACGGCTGCAAGCCGAAAGCCGTCCACACATTCGGCGGATCGTAGCGTGAGAAAAGCCAGTTTCCGCAGCCATCGAGCGGATGGGTCAGTTCGTCGCGTCGGATCGCGTTGTACGCAATGGTCCGCTCGATTAGCTCAGAAAGCTGATCGCCGTCGATGGTTCAAGGGCGGCGAGGGCGGGCTTCGTTCAAGCAGGCCATCGCCGCGGTCCTTCAAGAATCAGCGGCGCCACTTGCCAAGTGTGTGTTCATGGATGCGAACTTGGACAGCCACAGACTTGCTTAGCAAGCCCTCTGCACACCGCAGGATCGCACGGCATCGCTCGGACAGCGATCGGGCTACACCATAAGGATGAGCCTGTGCGCTCTTGCGGCACTCAGCACCAGCGGCTCGATTGGTCGGCCTCTAACATCTGCATTCGCCACAGGCGCTCTCCTCTGCAGAGAGTCGGGCCATCATATCTGACGAACGTCCGTTCCAGATGACTAGGCTGTCGCGATCGTAGTCCGAGAGCCGATACCACCGCGCGCCTATGCGCTGGTCAGACGAGTTGCTCATTGTAGAGTTCCAGTCGTCGGCCGGTTCGACGAGTGAAAGATCGCGTGTAATCAAAACATCGTAATTGTCGGAAGAGGTCGGCTGAGACGGTGAACTAATCACGTCTACAATTACGCCATTGGTTTCAGCGGAGAATGCGTGGAGATTCGGAATGAGAAATGTGTAGGCGAAGGTCGAAAGCGATGTACGGACCACAATCCGATTGGCGTCCGGCTGAATCCGGCTGCGCATTCGTTTGGCGGTGAAGCACACGGTATCCAGTGGTTCGGCAACTGTGTTCGCAAAGAGCCTCCCGAATTCGGTCAATTCGCTCCGTCGGCCGCGCCTCTCGATCAGGTCTGTACCCAGATAGTGCTGCAGCACAGCTAGGTAGCGGCTGACCGAGCTCTGTGTCATTCCCAATGCGTGAGCCGCGCGCGTTACGCTTCCTTCTCGGGCGATCGTAACAAACACCCGGATCGCATTGAGCGGCACTTCATCGCTTTCAGTAGCCAATTTCTGCTCCGGCAGCTTCTGCAATGGCGCCCAGTTGTTCCCGGCAGACATTGCCATGAAAGTTGTCATCACGTTATTCAATGTTTATAGCCGGATTGCTGCTTATCAGTAAGCCAAGCTGAGGCCGTTCAGGCTTGGAAATTCCTAGGCATCAGGGGCTCGATCTGAGAGATCGGCCAGTCCCGCGCGATGCGCTCGAGAGTTTGCGTGAGCCATACATGTGGATCGACCTCATTCATTTTCGCCCTCTGCAATGCTCGCGCAGATCCGACCGCCACCATGCGATCCGGCAAAGCGCGCATTCTTCCGCGTAATCGTTTGCGGCCTTATTGCCCGCTCGACAACGCTCGAGTCGATCTCGATGCGGCCATCGGTCAGGAAGCGCTCGAGGGCTGCGACCCTCGATAGAGCGTGGCGGACCGCCTCGGCCAACTTGGATTTGCCGGACAGGCGGGCAGCTCCTTTGTCCATCGCGGGCGATGGCGCTGGACTTGTCCTTTCACCCGCGTCGCGGATCCTGGCCGCAGATGTCGCCTCGATCTCCCATAGCCCGGCCATGGTCGTGACGGTCTGCGTCGCCAGGTGCTAGCTCTCGCTGACGTGCAGCCCGGAGAATGGCCTCCGACGTAGGCAAAGCAGGCAGCCAGTGTTACGCCCTCATTGGCACCCGCCGACCTGGCGAGCCGATTAAGGCGGCATAGCCGTCGACGTGCAGAATGCCCGCAAAACCCGCCGGATGGCGCTCAATGCATTCGCCGCCGCGGCTGTCCTCGAAGCGATAAGCCACCATCGGCGGACCGTTGCCGCCCAAAGGCCGGTCGTCCCGAGCATATGCCCACAGCCAAGCTTCTTGCGCCTTGCCCGATCCGGGAGCGAGTGTCGGCAAGGGCGTCTCATCGGCCAAGATCCGCTGACCCTGTTTGATGTTCTCCAGTACAAAATCGGCCAACGGCTACGGTTCGAAGCCGACCTTGCCTATCCATTGCGCCATCAGCGATCGGTCGAGATCGACACCATCACGCGCATAGATCGCCTCCTGCGGGCACAGCGGCAAAGCCATAGCCGTATTTGGTCGCTGCGATCTGGGCGAGAACTGCTTCGGTTGCGACGGTAGTACCGCGTGTGCCCCAGCCGTCGTAGTTGGCTGTGACCGTCATTGCATAAGCCACGACATCGTGCCAGGGTTAGTACCCATTACCCACCTCCGCCACGTGGGATCCTCCGTCGCGCCGATGCTGCGATAAAACGACTGCGCTAATACATTCTCCCTCCGCACGAACCAGTAGAAGCAGTCGTGTCCCGTCGCATGCGCGTGCAAGGCCATTTGGCCCATGAGCTTTTGACCAAGGCGCCGACCGCGGTGCTGCGGATCAACATAGAGCCACTTCAGCATCAGCAATGGCTGCAGCGTATGCATGAACGGGATTTCGTAATGCACTGCCATTCCTACGAGTGTTCCTCTGCTTAAGTCTGCAACGTAAGCGCCAAACTCCGGCCGCTTACTGAAGCCACGCCGAAGCAGCTCCGATTCGTTCAGCCGGAAGTTTTGACAGCCCTCAAAACTGACAATCGCATGCATAAGCCTAAGCAACTCTGGCATGTCGCTCTCGTTCATTGGGCGTATCGTGATTGGGGTCGTCGTGCCGGGGCGGCATCCCGAGGAAACTACCATTTAGCGCGCCTTTGTTAAGTTGCGAACTGAGCAGCGTATGTGCGATTGTCCATCCTCCGCCACATTATCCATTTTCGGAGCAAATGAGTCATGGACATGGCTTCTTGACGAAGGAAAAGCCGCTCTCCCCGGTCGCGTAAACGATCAAGTCTTGTAGTAGAACATTCGGACTGGCACTCATAACCTCTTGATAGCTCAAGGTAGTATCTCGTCGCCAAATCCGCTAGTCCGCTAGGGAGCTCCAAATGGATCCCGATGTCCTGCAGCCTAAAAGATTCGTTTCGGTTTTGGCCGGCCCCAAGATTGAATTGCCTAACAAAACAGTGATCGAGCAAATTGTGGGGCAGATGAACGCGTCACCGGAGCAGATTGCGCTAGTACATGGGACGACGAGGTACTCCTATCGAGAACTTGCTCTTGCTGCGAGCGCAACAGCGCAACAGCTAAGAACTCGGCAGATCGAGCCCAACCACCTTGTTCCGATCCTCTGTGGAGGCGGGGTACCGCTGGTGATCGCGATACTTGGTACGATGCTCGCTGGAGCTGCCTTCGTGCCACTAGACATCAAATGGCCAGAGCAGCGCTTGCAGGCCGTGCTAACAAACCTGTCCCCTCACGTGGTTCTGTTTGAACGAAGCTTGGATACCAGCTTGCTTGAACCAAAAGGCGTCGCCTGTTTTCCGATCAGCCTCTGTGGGGTTTCTGAATCTGAACCTGTTGTGAGGAACGGAGAAGACATTTGCTACGGAGTCTTTACGTCGGGTTCTACCGGAACACCAAAATGCTGCCTGAATACTCAACGCGGACTCCTCAATCGCTTTTCATACATGAGCCGGTACTTCGACCTTCGCCCTGGGGAGACCGTCCTCCAGAACAGCCATCACGTCTTCGATTCGTCGTTGTGGCAGCTTCTATGGCCGCTGAGTATTGGTGCGACAGTCGTTATTCCGGACAGGTGCGGAATCCTCGATGTTCACGCTACACTTAGGGAGATCGCGGAGCATAAGGTCGTAATGACCGATTTTGTGCCATCAATTCTTAGCATTCTTGTCCGCGCTCTCGAAGCTAGATCCTCGCTGGTCGAATTACTGAGCTCCCTGAGGTTTCTCCTCGTCGGAGGGGAGGAAATTAATCCTTCGACTATCCGCAAACTCAAGCGCTTGCTTCCGAGCCTCTCGGTCATAAATACTTACGGCCCGACGGAATGCGCCATAGGCATGGCATTCCACGAAATCTGCAAAACCGACGAAAGCAAAATTCCGCTGGGCAGTCCCATCGCCAACACCTACGCTGTCATCCTTGATGAAAGGAACCGAGCTGTACCGGTCGGGACGGTCGGTCAAATTGCTATCAGCGGCGATTGCCTCGGAGCCGGCTATTTCGATGAGCCACAGCAAACAGAAGCGGCTTTTATCCTCAACCCGTTTCACGAGATTCCCTATCCTCGACTATATCTTACCGGCGATCTTGGGCACGTCGGCGCCGACGGTTTGCTTCACTTCAACGGAAGAAACGACTCGCAGATCAAGTTGGGAGGTGTACGCATCGAACTCGGAGAGGTGTCTTCCATGGCCCTGAGCGTACCGGGCATCACAGATTTTGTGGCACTTCCTCACACCCTGCCAAACGGCTCTGCCACTCTAATCGGGTTTGCGTGCTCGGATAGCAGAGTGTCTCCGAAAGCTCTGAAAACAGAGCTTGAGCGCTATCTTCCGAAAGGCAGCGTGCCCTCCAGAATCTACCTCCTGGACCAGATGCCGCTCACGCCGAATGGAAAGGTCGATCGCGGTGTACTCATGGCGTTGCTCGGATCTTGCGCTTGCGGGACGGCACAATCGAGCTCGAAGGACGCAGTCCTGGAGACGACGCTAACCAGAATTTGGAGGGCCGAACTCGGGCTTCCAGATGCGGATGCGCAGACGAACTATTTCGACGAGGGAGGCGATTCACTTTCGGCAGTGAACATCATCCTTGGCATCTCGGAAGCGCTAGGCCGCGCCGTGACGGTAGATATGCTTATGCGCGCGCCCACGCCGAGCATGATGGCAGAGATGCTCATTCGGTCGAGTGCGGACGAACCAGAAATCGAGAGATTGCGAGCGCTGGTGAACGATGATCTAGAACGGGCGTGGAGCATCATTGGAGGTCCCCGACCCAGCAAAGCGATCGAGCAGCTACGACCACGTACTGTATTTATGACCGGTGCTACTGGCTATGTCGGCGTGCATGCCCTAGATGCTTTGCTTGATAGCCCCATAGAACGGATCATATGCCTCATCCGAGCGAGTTGCCAAGCAGATGGCCGGGATCGCCTCAAATCGGCCTTTGCTCAAAATCGCATCCATCCGGATCGGATCAATGAGCGTATCAGCGTAGTTCCTGGGACGCTCGGCAAGAGATACTTTGGACTCCCGCTCAAACAGTTCCGAGATCTGGCTCGAAGCAGCGACCTCGTGCTGCACGCCGGCGCTGAGGTGAATCTAGCGAAGCCATATGCAGAGCTACGCCCTATAAATGTTCAGGGAACAATCGATGTGATCGAATTTTCATCCGCAGGGGATCCGATTCCAATCCACTTCCTGTCTACCCTTTCCGTCTTTCGGCCGACATCATTCGTCACATCAGAGGCGCAGACTCCGCCCCTTACTGATGCCCTGGAACTGAGCGGATACGAGTGCACGAAAGCCGCTGCCGAGACTATCTTGCTCGAAGCACGAAACGCGGGGATACCGGTTTCGGTCTTCAGAATTGGCGAGGCAATGCCTTCAGTTAAAACGGCGGCCATCAATCCGAAGTCGATCATTCATCAAATTATCGGCGCATCAATTCGAATGAACGTTTACACGAGGCTTCCTGTTGCCGTTGACTTCTCACCGGTTGATGTTTTGGCGAAAGCGATCTCGAAGGCGCTCACCGAAAGCCCTAACGCTGCACGTAATTATCACGTGTTCAATCGCAGAGCTCTTAATCTTCAAGACTTCTTCGCGGCTGTGAACGAACGCCGTCCATTGAAAGAGGTAGACTATGCGAGTTTCCATGCGAAACTTAAAAGCGTCAGCGAAGAGTTTCCATGTGTCCGAGAACTGAGGGGGCTTCTTGCTCAGTTACCACTTCCGGCTTGGGGAGACGAAGGAGTTGACCGCTTCTTGGGCCGTTTTCGCGAGCCCGGATTGCTCTATCATGAAACCGCGACCGCGGCGTTAGGAATTGACTGGCCCGAACCTCACGAATTGGTTCGGCACATAGTGACGCCCGCCTCGCCATGAGGTCCTACTCTTGAGCTCGCCTCAACGTGCGCATGACTTCGAGAAACACGAATTCGATGGTTAGTATGGATACCTCCCCGGGAGTGCGACAGCGACGCTTCGGACGCCTAAACTGGCGTATAAGCGAAATCGGCTATGGAATGTGGGGCATAGGAGGAGGTGAGGGCGGATGGATCGACGTTGGTGAAGAGGATCGGATAGCGAGCCTTGATTGCGCGGTTGAATTGGGTTGCAATTTCTTCGACACTGCATGGATTTACGGCCGCGGCGCATCGGAGAGGTTTCTGGGTGAGCTCTTGAGGCGACACTCAGGAAAAAAACTCTATGTAGCTACCAAGATTCCACCAAGGAATCGGATTTGGCCATCAAAGAGGTCAGACACGTTCGAGAGCTTGTTTCCTGCAGATTATTGCGATGAATACCTTCATAAAAGTCTTGAGAATCTGAACGTCTCCAGAATTGATCTTATGCAATTCCACGTATGGGAAGATGGTTGGGCCAAAAGCGACAGTTGGAAACGTCTGATTGAAGATTGGAAGAGAGAGGGCCTGATCGAGGGTGTGGGCCTCTCGGTGAACCGCTGGGAGCCATGGAACTGTCTCGATACGGTGCGGACTGGGCTAATCGACAGCGTGCAAGTCATCTATAACATTTTTGATCAAGCGCCAGCAGATGAGCTCTTCCCTCGTTGTCAGGAGCTAGACATCGCAGTGATCGCACGGGTTCCGTTTGATGAGGGTACCCTGACCGGGAGACTGACCCTAGACTCAACTTGGCCTAAAGGGGACTGGCGAAACAGCTATTTCGTTCCGGAGAATCTCAGATGTAGCGTCGCGCGCGCGGAGAGCCTGCGCGCCTGTCTTCCTTCGGGTATGTCGATGCCAGAAGCGGCGCTTCGTTTCATCCTTCATCATCCAGCTGTTGCCACTACAATTCCTGGAATGCGCAAAATCGGGCACGTCTGCAGCAATTTTGCCGTGAGCCAAATGTCGCCATTGCCGGTGGAATTACTATCCAAACTTCGTGCCCACAGGTGGGATCGTGAGCCGACCGAATGGTCTCAATGAGGACGTACGGAAGAGGAACGTGGTTCGGAACTGGAATGATCGTCCAGCGGGCTGTTCCGCGCTCCCCATCGACTGCTCTCTTTCGCTCGTCTATGAACATAGCTGAGAGTCTGCCAATTGATGAATGATGCGATGATCTTAGGGGATAATGGCAGCCACGCGGTTCGTCCTGATGACCCCAACGAAGGATGGTCCACGAGAGCTTGTCGCCCATGAAGGGGCCCCGTTTGAGCGCGGTCAAAGCGAGCGGGCGCAAGAAGGGGTTTAAGATCAGGCCGCAAGGCCACGCGTAACTCGGATGCGGGATCTATCTGCAAATATGCGCGACCGTAGGTCCGAAAGACCGGAGTGTGATCGGGACGATTGAAGCGTCTTGCCAGTTCGGAAGCTGGGCGGCTTTAGAAGAGCCAGGGAGAGCGAGGTGTTTCATAAAGCAGACGGAACCGACGTGTGGCTGCGGGCTGAAGCAAAATTGCCATACCTGTGCGTTGCCGGCGTCATCGAATCTCGGGAGGAGTACGCTGTGATCCGATCAAGGCTACGCAAAGCCTATGAGCCGCTTTCAGGCATCGCCTCGGACGACGCCTTTGTGGTGCAGGAATTTGAGGGTACCGGCGCCTTAGTCTTCTGTGCCCGATCAGACAAGAATTGCGCCTTGCTGTTGCTGGGAAAGTTCGATCGCGGCCAGGAAAGTGGAAAACCCTGTGGTGTTCTCGAAAGCCTCGTCGCACTGATTGAGAACAGCGTGATGGCGCTCAGTCGGCGAGCTGGCGCTGTCATCCGTCTCGAGGTCATCCAGCCGGAACTCGCCTTGCGTGCGGAATGACCGGGATGTGATGATCTTTCCATTGGCACCTCTTGGCTCGGCTTCGAGACTGGCTATCACTTGTGTTTTCTGACTATCAGTTGCGCGCAAAGAGGCATCGCGTGCAATCTCCTCGACAAATGGGACAGAGTCCATCACCTCGGAGGGGTGGGCATGAAGCCGAGCCGATCCACGGAACCAGATCATAGGAGTCTCGCGGGAGCAGGGGCCGGGACGAAAACGGTACGTGCCGCAAGCACAGGATCAGCGGCGGGACATTCTATAAGTGGAGGGTCAAATACGCGGGCTGGAAGTGTCCGATGCCAACCGATTGAAGGCGCTCGAGGACGAGAACGCGAAAGGAGATGTTGAGAGAGGCGCTGCTCGACGGGGCCATGCTCAAGGAGGTCGCATCAAAGGGATAGTGACGCCCGCCCATCAGTCGTAGGGCGGAATCTTGATGGTTGGAGGGCGAGAACGGAACGATGTCACTCAGCAAAGGAAGCGAGCTTCAGCAGCCTGAAACTCGCCCACCTTCTGAAATCTGAAGATCTCCTCCACGGGCAGAATCTCCTTATGCACGTTCTGTACGCCGCCATCGGGATCATCCGGCGGAAGGTGTCCTGTATGGCAGTTGCGGCGGCTCTGATGGCGTAATTGCCCTAAATCACCATGCGGATATTGCGGAACGCCTTCACCCGCTCGGCGTCCAGATCCGGGTATGCGTTCGGCACGATGACCAACGGCACCGATCCGCTCCAGGCGCGAGGAGCCTTCGATCTCCGACCGATCCTTTTTCGAATAAATCGGATCATGTCTCCGCCAAGCTGCACATAGGCTTGTGCGCACCGCAGGGCTTCTGCTTGGCCGAGACCCGCGATCAGGGCTTCTGTACGGGCAATAACAAGAAAATCCGAACTCCCGTCTTGTCGCGCGGGCAGCCTGGATCTTGCGTTGGAACTCCTCAATGCGAATTAACTCCTGCCGCCCGCCGGCAAAGGCTCGTCACTGGTTTTGTCTTCGATCACCACAGCACTCCGCCGGCTCGCTCGTATTCGCGGGTGCCATGGATAGCATTGATTGCATTGCCATTGCCCGTATCGATGTCGGCGACGATTGGCAGCGTCGTGCGCCCGGCGATCGTCCGCATCATCTCCAGATGCTCTGTCATCGAAATCAAGCTCATGTCGGGCAGGCCGTAGAGCGCGGACAGCTCGAAGCCAGATGCCTAGAGACCGTCGAATCCGGCTTCTTCTGCGAGGATCGCGGAAAGCGGGCTATGGGCGGCCATGATGTAGACAAGGCCGGTCTCGGCCATGGGAGCGCGGAGGCGTTTGGCAGCAGGCATTGACAGATCTTTCGACAGCGCGCGTAGGCGATCCGGTCGCGGGCGCGGGTGAGGTCCTCGAGAGACGAGGCATAGGAAATGTGGATATGGGGCGACGCCATGAAGCCGCTGCTGGGCAGGACGGCCAAGCCGAAAGCGTTGAGCAGATACATAGGGAAATCGGTGTTTCGGTTTCGGTTACCCTGACGTCCAGTGCGCGCTTGCCGATAACACCTGCGCAGGAGAGGAAAATATAGAAGCCGCCGTCCGGCACTCGGCACGAAGGCACCTCGGCCTTGTTCAGCCTCGCAGCGACAGGCTCCCGAGGCTGCTCAAAGGCATTCGCAAATTCATCGACATGATGCCGGCCGCCAGACAATGCCTCGATCGCAGGATATTGCGAAGCCGAGCTGGCGTGGGACGACGTTTGGCCTTGCATGAGGCTCATGGCCTTAATCAGAGGCCCTACGCCACAACCAACGCGCCAGCCGCTGATTGCGTCAGCGTTGGACGGGCCGTTGACGGTCAGGATCCGGCTATACAGCCCCGGCGCCACCCCAGTGATGGTAACAAAATCGGCGCTATACGTGAGCTTTTCATAGATATTGTCGGACAGCCCATGCACATGGGCATAGCCGCGCTGCACCACGGCATGGGCCAGCATCTCGCCTCGGCTATAGACCGCCCCGTCGGATTGCACAGCCGTCCCGCCAGCCGGGCCACATGAGCGCGACGCCGACCAATACGAGGGGCAGTGCGATCTTGCCGTGCAGTGGCATCTCTTCTTGGAGTCCTAATAGGCAGTGAGGTGATTGAAATTCGATTTATGAGATGAGGGATGTAGTTGGAGGTTGGTTCAGTTCGATCATAGTATGTGATCAAGAGCAGGTGCAACGTACGAAAGAGGTTCTTTCGGCGATCTCCCTGCATTGCGGCGCGTCGTTACCTCGCGTTTTTCCGCACACGAGTAAGCTGGATGGCTGCGGGTCAAGCCGCGCTTTGGCTCGGCCAGCGGGCTGGCGGTTCGAATATTTTGATCTCCTGAGGGGTCGCTACCAACCGGCGCCGAAGTAAGGGACGGATAAGATCTCCTTTCCAGCATTGGGGATGCCACTCGGTTTCTCTTACGGCCACGATCACCATCAGCGGTGCACTCACCCGCCGGGCTATTTGCAAGAGTGTGGCCGAATCGAGCTCGCTCATTTCGGCAATGCCGTCCGGATGGGAATGCCAGTCGCCGAGATAGTCGAGGTCGCCCCGACTTGCCTCGAAGGCGCGATTGATTTCGCTCACCTGCCAGGCATGATCCGGAATGAAGCGGTGTCGCCCGTGAAGAGCGCGGGGCCCGGGGCCGCGCAAATCGACTACAATACGGTCCTCGCCGGACCGCCAGCCGAGAAGAAAGCCGCCATTCTCGAGCGGGGACAGCTCCCGTGCGTATCGGCACATCAGCCGCAGCACGTGTGAGGAGAGCCAGACGATCACGGCACGGCTCCGCAGCATTTGGGATGGGGCGGGCATTGAAATGCGTTCCAATGAGGCAGGACCCGCGCACCTCGAGCGTCTTTGAGCGTCAGTATCGACACGTCCCAATCGCCAGGATCGTAGTTCCCCTCCGAGAGGACACCCACCGCTGTGCGTACCATCGTATGCACACGACGAGGACCGCCTGATTGACGCATGCGCGGGGGTACGGCGAGCAGTATGATGGCGTTGTATGAAGGTCAGGCGGCCTGCTGGTCGCCTTGGCGCAGGAGCTTCCATTCCCAGGGCAGCAATTCGTGCAGACGCGATGCGGGAAGATCGGCGATACGGGCGAGGACGTCGGCGAGCCAGGCTTTGGGATCGACCTCGTTGAGGCGACAGGTCGTGATCATCGTCAGCATGATGGCAGCCCGATCGGCACCGCGCTGGCTGCCGGCGAAGGTCCAGTTGCGCCTTCCCAAGGCGATGCCTCTCAATGCACGCTCGGCACAATTGTTGGTCAAGCAGATCCTGCCATCGTCGAGGAAGCGAGCGAAGTCGTCCCAGCGCCTCAACATGTAATTCATAGGCTTCAGGACCTCGGAGGAGCGCGATAGGGTTTCTCGCTCGCGGAGCAGCGAGGCATGCATGTCGTCGAGAATCGGCTTGCTGTTTTCCTGGCGCACGGCGCGCCGCTCACCGGCGCCGCGGCCGTTAATGGCGCGCTCGATCTCGAACAACGCATCCAGGCGCCCGACCGCCTCCAGCGCGATCGGAGAGACCGGTTTGCCTTTCTTACCTTCCCGGGCATTCTTCTCGATGTCAGCCAACTCGAAGAAGCCCCGCCGCGCATGGGCCAGGCAAAACGCCGGTGTGATCGGCGTCGCTTTCTTTTGCGGATCGAACAACGGCTCGAAGCCGCTGTAGCAATCGGCTTGCAGGATGCCGGCGAAGGCGGCCAGATGCCTCTGCGGGTGTTCGCCTCGTCGGTCGCTAGAGGCGTAATAGACCGCCGCCGGCGGCGCGGGCCCGGCGAAGGGCCGGTCATCCCGCACATATGTCCAGATCCGTCCGGTCGTGCACTTGCCCTTCGCCAGGATACGGATGGTGGTGTCGTCGCCATGAAGACGCTCAGCAGCGAGCACATGACGTTCGATCAAGTGGAAGAGCGGCATGACGGCGAAGGTGCCGTGGCCGACCTGGTCGGCAAGCGTCGACAACGACAGGTCGATCCTCTCGGCCTTAAAGCGCGCACTCTGGCGATTGAGCGGGATGTGCATGCCGAACTTGTCGAACAGAATCGTCGCCAGCAATTGTGGGCCGATGAAGCCGCGCGGCGTCGCGTGGAACGGCGCTGGCGGCTGGCTGATCTTCTCGCAATCGCGGCAGGTGAACTTCTCGCGCACTGTCTCGATGACCTTGAAGCGACGCGGGATCTCCTCCAGCGTCTTGGTCACGTCCTCGCCGATCTTCGCCAGCCGCGATCCGCCGCAACAGGCGCAGCTCGTCGGAGCGTCAATGACGACGCGTTCGTGTTCGATGTCGTCCGGCCAGGGCTTGCGCACCGGCCGCCTACGTGTGAAGGGGCGGACGTTCTGCGTCTTCGCCGCCGCGGCCTGCGCGGCAAGCTCATCCTCGCTCGCCGTGGTGGCGAGTTCTTCGAGCTCCAATTCCAGCTGCTCGATCAGACGCGCCGTGCGCTCGGAGCGCTGCCCGTACAGTTCGCGTTTGAGCTTCTCGATCCGCAGCTCGAGATGCGCGATCAGCGCCTCATTGTCCGACAGCTCCGCCCGCGCGCTGGCAGCCATCGCCTCGGCTCGCAGCCGCGCCTCACGCTCGGCCTGCAGCGCCGCCAGGGCACTGACAAGGTCCGATGGAAGATCGTCCGGCTTCGATATCACGAAGCCATTGAATCAGATCGAGCACCAAATTCAAACCCAAAATGGCTATCCGACCCGCATCGGACGCTGGGTTTCTTGAGGGTTGCGCCAATCGATCCCGGACAACAGATAGCTCAACTGCGCCGGCGAGATCGTTACCGATTCTCCGGCAACCGACGGCCAGATGCATGCTCCCTGGCCATCGTGCCATATCATCTTCACAAAATCGCTGCGGCGGCCGCGGAAGACGAACAGATGACCGCTCAGCGGATCTTTGCGCAGCACCTCCTGCACTTGGAGTGCCAGCGACGGAAAGCCTCTGCGCATATCCGTGTAGCCTGTCGCGAGCCACACTCGGGCGCCTGTCGGAACCGGGATCATCGGCGCACCAGAGCATCGAGGACTCGACGCAGCGCGTCTCCATCAACGTCGCCATCGACCCGGATGCGGTGTCCGCTCCCAAGATCAATCTCGATGATGCCCTGGCTCTTCCGCCGACGCGCCGACGCGTCGTCAATGGCGCTTCGGCCACATCCCGCGGCGGCACAGATGGCCCAATCTCGACCGGCACTAACGGCGCCATACTGGTATTGCCTTGCTTGCAAAGCTCTTTGCGTCACCTGAACAGCTGGCTCACATGAAGGCCGGCCATGCGAGCCACCTCGGAAACGGTGGCTCCGGGCTCTAGCGATGCTGCAACCAGCCGTTCCTTCTCATCCTGCGACCACCGCCGTCGCCGCTCGACCGATGTGATCACCTCTGCCCGC
This sequence comes from Bradyrhizobium sp. STM 3562, assembly GCF_045571435.1. Taxonomy (NCBI): domain Bacteria; kingdom Pseudomonadati; phylum Pseudomonadota; class Alphaproteobacteria; order Hyphomicrobiales; family Nitrobacteraceae; genus Bradyrhizobium; species Bradyrhizobium sp. STM 3562. Next base: position 5,946,647 of record NZ_CP120694.1, on the reverse strand, counting down.
GAAATCGTCATAGCGCTTCTCCTAGGATTACCCCTAGGACCTGCAGCGCTCGCGTCCGTCAAACAAGGCGGTCCTCAATGGAGGGATACGTACCATCTCCAGAGAGATCTCTTGCAGGTCGAAGCCACGCCCGTGAACGTAGGCGCATTGCAGCCGACTGGAATCACGATGCCGGCGTCGTCGACGCGCGGCTCGGGTATCCGCTTATCCTTCCAGTGCTCATGCAGGCAGACGAAGCAGCCCTCGGCCCCCGGGAGAAAACGGGCGACTAGGCCGCCCGCAACTCCAAAGGTCGCGTGGCCGACCACGTACGCTACGCCGAACCGCTCGCAGTAGTGGGCCATCGCCAGTTGCACCTCTTCCGATGCCGAAGCGTCGACCACAACATCGGCGTTGCGCAGCAAATCGAACACCGGCGCGAGCACGTTGCCCAACCCGCGCGGGAGTGCCGCGACATCGGTGAATGCGTGACCGAGGCGTGCGGGGAAGAAATTCGCCTTCGTCCATGGATAGTTCTCGGCGATGAAGTTTGCGAGAGCCAAGGCTTTGTTCCTGCCCCAGGCGGAACGACCCAAAGGCCAGCGCAGGCTGTTGCCGGGTTGGACCGTGTCGAAATCGATGAACGTGACTTCGCCGAGTCCCGCGCGCGCCAGTTCGAGACCGGCGAAGCTGCCGACTGCGCCGCCCCAATGACCACGGCCTTCTTTTTCAGAAGCGACTTCGAAACGGGCAACCGCGAAAAAACGTCTTCCTTTCCGGCCCGTTCTCCTCGAACAAGCCCGGTGGCGGCTACCCCACTCCTTTCGTGCCCAACTGCACGCCGCGTGACCAGAAAGAGCCAGCCCGCGCCGCTCTTCTGATGGCCGTACTTGATCTCTTCAGGAAACACGATCCCGGTTATGGATAAGGGCCCGTGCGCCGTTTCGTTGATCTTCCGCACGCTCTTCGGTTGCAGCACCGCGTGTCGTGCCAACTCCGCTTCCGCGAGCCGGAGCAATTCGCCCGCATCCGTGGTCGCGGGGGGAGTGAACCTCACCCAGCGACCGGCGATCACCTGGGTGTGTTCCGGCTCCACCCGAAATCCGAACCAGTTTCCGAGCGCCGCGCCGCTGCTGGTCTTGTTGCCGCAGGACTCCCTCAAACGCTGCGTCGTTGTTCCGGCTAGACCGAGCAGAGCAGACGACCTCCATCAGTCCGTGCGGTGCCGGCGGCAAGGACGCCTGACCGTCGAAGAGGATGATAGAATCCTCTTCCGAGGCCGCCCCGAAGTAGGGCATCAACGGGTCCGCGGCATGCTCCTCGAGCTTGGCCGCGTCCTCACAGCGGCCGTGTTTTCTGGCCGCGAGGGCGCGCAGGAGATGATTCAGCCGCTCCTGGACGAAGTCGGCGACCAGCTGGTTGGAGTCCCATTGTCCCGATTCCTGCGTGAGCAGGCACAGCTCGCGACTGAGCGGGTTTTGATGACGTTCGAAGCTTTCATTTGGCGCCGCTACCGAGGGGCGGAAAAAAGGGTGGAGCGGGGAATACCCGATCCGTTAGAGCATCGGTGCGGACCGGCCGTTCACCGGCCAGTCCGCTTCTAGGATGAGCAGCCCGTTTCGCTTGTGAATAGTTCGCGGCATGATCCCCAACCGAGCGAAAGCCACCAGTTTCGGCGTCGAGGATATCCGGCCAGAGCGTCCACAATCCTGGTCGGCACTGGGCTTACTCTGCTTAGACAAAGCTAACCCACTGGGCGATGTGCAGGCGGCGTGCTGGGGCGCGGCGGGCCCTTACCCGGCGTGTCACTCGGCGGGGGGCACGTCGGGATGCTCCGGATGTGATGGGTGTGGCGGCTTAGCCATGCTTCTTTCCTTCTTTGTTTTGCTTACTGATCAATTCTGAGCGCGTCCTATCGTTCGCAGAGCCAGCGGCATTGTTGTTTCCCCCTTATCGCAACTCAGAAAGATGAACAATGCCGACAAAGGAAGCAGATGAAAATGGTCAGTACGCTTCGGACGAAAGTGGCGCATCGCGACCACAGTCATTCAATAAAACGCAGTCTGTACGTTACGTCCGCACCTATTCCTTTGGTCTCATGTCTGGTGGTTCGGTGGGTTGTCCGTGTTAAACGATAGGTCGTTCTAGAGAGGCATCGATGAAAATACTCGTTCGTGGCGAACCGGCGAGTACCCCATATAAGCCGTTGCGGCGCGCTAACAGCGCGTGTCGATGTACTAATGCGGCTACGTGGCTCTCAGCACCTGCAGATCGAAATTGAGCTTGATCAATCGTCAAATCAGAACGGTCCATCTGATTAGTTGATGCCTGTCACGAGGCTATTGCTTCCGAACGATACTGGGGCGGCACAAGCAAGTGTCTGCCCAAGGACGGGAGCATGGTGTTTACAAGCAACTACGCTGGCTTAGATCGTTGCGGCTTTGCGCAGCGTGATCTTGCCGCCAATGTGATTCACTCCCATCCAAGTGTGAGCGCGCTGACTGGCCGTCATGCGAGCCGCTCATGTAGAAGGCGAGTCGTCATTTCACACGCGCCGCATGTCAATGATGGGCAGACGCTGAACGTCTCCATCAGTTCTAAGCACGTCGCCTTCTTGCGAGAACCACGGCCCTACCGCGCCGGGAAGAGGCGCCGGTTCCGGCGCGTCGATCCCGGAGCTTGATAGAACGTGTCTCTCCCGCGGCAGCCGCGCGCGACGCGTTAACTCGGACATCCACGATGTCGATCTTCCTACGTGAAAACACAGGAGTTTATGTTTGCGTACTTATGTGGGGGCTTTGGTGCTAAAAAGAACGGACAGAGTAACATCTACCCGGGCGCGCGGTCGCCCGAGGACACCCGGCAGGTTGATTGCATCGCGATGGGGCGCGACTAGCGTAGTGGTTGGTTGCGCATTGTCCTATTTATCTTCCCTCGCTCATGCCGACTCTTTGGACGGTCTAAAGCAGGAGCTGATGCGTCTGCAGGCTCGCGTTCGTTCGCTTGAAGCTGCCGAGCAAAGTGGTACGCGCGCAGGTCGCGCGGCTGCTAAGGCGGCGAAGTTGGCCCAAAAGGAGGCGGAGGAGGCGAGGGCGCGCGCAGAGGAGGCGAGACTCCAGGCCGAAGCTGCTCGAGCAAAGGCCCAAGCGGCGCGGAGTGGAGCAGATCCACTGACAGGAAGCTTTGCCGGGAGCGTGCGAATTCCCGGCACCGATACCTCCTTCAAGGTTTACGGCTATGCGCAGGTCTTTGCTTACGGCGATCTCGGGGCGCGCAACAGATCGGACACAATCACAGTCCCCTCCATCCCGCTGTCGAGCGGGACGCTGGGCATCCAAACTCCAGGAGATCTTGCTGTTGGCGCTCGATATTCTCGATTGAATCTTGATGTAAGGACGCCAGTTAGCGAAGGCTTTGGATCTGTTCGTAGCTTCTTCGAGGTCGATTTCGCAGGGCAGTCTGATCTTACGAGTCAGGCAACCGGATCAAGCTTCAACACAAGGGTTCGGCAAGCCTTCGGAGAGTTCGGTAACATTGATGAGTGGGGCGACGTAGTTGCCGGACAAACCTACTCTCTCTACGCCGACGGCACGCTTATCCCCTTGCGGAGCGTGTCAAATTGGACGCTGCCGGGGACCAGTTGCCTGCGTCAGGCCGCCGTTCAATACAGCAAAAGCTTTGGATCGACAACGTTCGGTGCGGGCCTAGAGAACACTTACAACGACGTCACATCCACGGCTGGAACGAGCTATCCGGATTCGAATGGTGGTGCGGGCTTTACCTTGAGTCGGACTCCGGACTTCACAGCGAGACTCTTGTGGCGCGGAGAGGGCGCGTTCTTCGCTCTACGAGGCATGGTGCGGAAGATCGAGATCAATAACGATGCGGCCGCCGCTCCACAACGATATGACGCGTCGACTTTGGGCTATGGTATTGGCGCGACCGGCGCGCTCAACCTTTTGGACAACCGTCTGGCACTATCTGTGACCGTGAACTATGGACCTGGTATTGGCCGATATCTTCACACGGTCAGTAGCGGATTTGGCGCAGTAACCAACTTCGGCTTGCCTCGTGTGACTGCTAAAACGGCGACAATTGATACGGTAACAGCAACAGCGGGCCTTCTTGGGCTGCAGTACTTCTTTCTCCCAAATCTTCAAACCAATGCCCTCGTTGCGGCTGCCAGCCTCGACTATCCGAACTATGTCACCCAATTCACGACAAGCTCGAGTACAATCAACAGGAGCTTGTGGGCGACCAGCGTGAACTTGATCTACACCCCTGTGCCAGCGGTTGACCTGGGTGTTGAGTATATACGGGCTTCGCGCACGCTGTTGGTCGCAGCGGCGGGTGGTGTCGTGGGTGGAACAGCTGATCGTCTTCAGGGCATGGTACTTGTGCGGTTCTAACTACACCAGTGCCTCGCACGGTTTGTCTGTCATCCGCACTTGGAGAGACGGCTTGGGCGCCTGGTTACGAATGAGGCTGGGTCCGTTCCCGCGTTTACGGACCGTCAATGGCCATTGACACGAGGGCGCCTTGGAGAAGCGCGAACGAGATCTAGCTCGCTTAATCCTCAAACAAGCTATCTGGAGAGATCTAATGAAACGCACTGCACTCGCGGCCATCGGCGTAGCCGCAAGCGTTGCGTCAGCTTCGGCGACAGACCTCGATGTGCTCTATGCAGCCTCAAATCTAATGGCACCGGTCCATATCAAGCTAGCGGAGCACTTTCAGGCGACCCATCCTGGGGTTAGAGTAAATCTCGAGCCCGCGCTTGAGTACACCGATGCGTTGGCCGTCACGCTCAGGCAGTCCCTCATCGGCCAAACCCAAGACGCTGGCTATTTCGGTACTTCCGACGTTTGCGTGCTTGCTGGGCGTGGAATTGCGCAGCCGCTTGATGACCGCATCGCTAAGGATCCAGATTGGGCGTCACTTGGCTTGCCCGATAGCGCACTTGAATTTACGAAATGCGCGGGAAAGACCTATGGTATTCCGTATAGCGCATCCTTCATGGTCGTTATCTTCAATGATAAACTTGTCGCCGAGGCGGGTGGAGATCCCAATCATCTGCCGAAAACGTGGCCGGAAATTCTTGCGCTCGCGAAGAAGATCGAGGCGGCTAGTGGTGGGATCGCCTTCAACTATGATGGCTCGTCGAGCTGGAGTTTCATGAGCCTTGTCCAGAGCGAAGGTGGGAAGATCCTGACCGATGACGGAAAGGACATCGCTTTCGAATCTCCAGAGGGCCTGAACGCCCTTCAACATTTGGCCGATATAGGCGCCGTACGCCATCACGCGGATATGAGCAAGGCGCAGGCACGCCAGGCATTCGCAGCGGGCACGTTGGGCATTCTTGTCGATTCATCAAGCGGCCTATCCAGCTACAAGAAGGCAGCAGCAGGTCATTTTGAAGTTGGAGTCGTGCCTTTGCCCGTTACAGAAAACGGCAGACTGCCGAGCTCGGGTATGGCTGGTGTGCTGCTGACCTCCGACAGTAAGAGAGCTGATCTCGCTTGGGATTACGTGAAATATGCATCATCGCCGGATGGACAAACTCTCCTCGGTAAACTCACGGGATTTGTGCCCTTCAATCGGATTTCAATCGAATCGCCAGATAAACTTGGCTCTTACTATGCGGAGAATCCTGAGCTCGGCGTTGCTGTTAAGGCTTTAAAAGTTGCCGGCCCGTGGCTCAGTTTTCCAGGTCCCAACGGCTTGAAAATCCACACCACCATTAAGCGCTATATGCAGAAAGTATATATAGGTGCGGTGGACCCGACAGTCGCCCTCAATGACATGGCTAAAAACACGCGCGCTCTACTTAAAGAGCGCGACGTTGGACGAGCGCCATAGGTCGGGCATCAATCCGGATGCCAAGTTCGTCTGCAGCGCGCGGTACGGACAACCACACACATGACAGTATAGGAAAGCACACGATGAAGGACGTCGATAGCGCCGTAAAGCCAATCAATGAGAATGGCAGAACATCGCAGCGGCCATCGAAAGGACATCAGTCCGTCCAATCATCCGCAGCAGATATGTTTCCTCCTGCAGACGTTTGTGCACGCTACGGGGTCTATCCGAAGCGTTATGATCTCGATGTTGGGCGACTTCACCGGTATCGTACGAGCCGACTGCATGCTGAGATGGATAAGCGTGGTTGCGACGCGCTTCTGCTTTTTGACACGGTCAACATACGGTACGCGACAGGTGCGCGGAATATGCAAATTTGGACAATGCATCAACCAGCACGCTACGCCCTGGTACTGCGGTCAGGAAAAACCGTTCTCTTTGAGATTGGAGGCAGATCGCATCACGCCGAGGGACTGCCGCTGATCGATGAGGTGCGCGTTGCCCGACCCTGGTTCTACTACTATGCCGGATCCCAGGCCAGCAATCATGTAAAAGAGTTCGCCGCCGAAATTGCTGACCTGATTGGGCTCTCTAAGGCCAGCGCGTATAAGCCGCGCCTCTACGTAGATCGCTGCGATAGGATGGGAACCATCTCCCTTGAGGACGCCGGGCTCATAGTAAGCGATCAAGCTCAGGAACTGATGGAGCAGGCGAGGTCGATTAAGTCTGAAGATGAAATCGCGGCGACCCGAATAGCAATTGACGTCTGCGAAGCCGGGATTAGGCGCATCAAAGCGGAATTGCGCCCTGGGATAACGGAGTTGTCGCTTTGGTCGTATTTTCATCAGACCAATATCGAGCTCGGTGGAGAATACATTGAAACTCGGCTGCTTACGTCTGGACCCCGCACAAATCCCTTCCATCAGGAAGCCAGTCAGAAGCAGATTCAGAAGGGCGAAATGGTGACGTTCGACTGCGATCTTATCGGCCCCCTTGGATATGGCGCGGATCTTTCGCGGGCATTTGTATGCGCTGCCAAGCCTACGGCCGAGCAAAGAAATCTTTATCAGCGCGCGCATGACTTGATAATGGCGAACACTCAGCTATTGCAGGTGGGGCGTTCTTTTGCCGAAATTATCGACAAAGCGAGCGTCCTTCCGCAAGCGTACCGCCAGTGGCACCGTGTTGCCCATGGAAATGGGATGAGCATTGGGGAATTCCCCGCGATTGGTCGACGTCCCGGATATCCTCAAGGAAGCATTCACGAAGGTCGTATCCAGGAAGGCATGGTACTGTGTGTGGGAACGTTCGCCGGCCGCAAGGATGGGGGCGAGGGCGTAAAACTGGAGCATCAAACGGTTATCCGCTCTGACGGCCCGGAGCTGTTATCCTCCTCGCTCTTTGATTCCGAATTTTGCAACTGAGTTGTGCGTGGTCAAGGTGGCTCCATAGCGTTACCACAGTTACCACGGCCCAACAACGAGGCCTACCAGCGGAGTACCGCCACGAGCCAGAGATGCCCGCTGCGGATGCGCGACCGCTGTCCCGTTGGCAAGCTCAAGCGTGAGCAGTTGGCGGCGAGACCAATCCATGATCCCCTTCACGCGCCCGTTCGCCAGCTCGCCTCTGCTCGTCCAGGATCAGATGGCTAATCTCGTCACGGTCGCTATCTGTGGTCCGGCAACGCAACCGCCGGAATTAGCGACAGCTCCTCAACCTCTCAGTTGCGTGCGCGGAATTGATGGAGATTTGGTCCCGTCAGGTGCGCCGTGGATAAGCGAACTTTGACGGCCGGCGACACAGGAGGCTAGGTCAAACATTCTGGTTGGCCCCCCATCATCCGGGAAGCGATGATCGCGCTCGGGAAACCGCAAAGGTGATTTCATTTGAGAAACCTACATTCGTCCTCTTTGACTTCTTCCATCTTCTGCAATCGAAAAATCTCCTCGACCCCAACTATGTCGCGATCCACACGATGAATGCCACCGTCAGCGCGGATGCGGGCAAAGATGTCCTTCATCGCGGTGACCGCAGCCCGGATTGCATGATTACCGTAAATCACCATGCTTATTTTACCTAGCGCGCGGATGCGCTGTTCAGTCAGTTGGGGGTAGGAGGTTGGAATGATTACAATCGGAGCATTGCCGTCCCATGTGCGGACAAAACTCTCCACTTCGTCGGGCGTTCTCTGCTTCGAGTGGATCAGGATCATGTCCGCGCCAGCTGCCGCGTAAGCCGCAGCCCTCTTCAGCGCCTCAGCCTGTCCGAGCCCCGCGATCAGTGCTTCAGTTCGCGCAATGACGAGGAAGTCCGGGGTCGAGCGCACGGCGACGGCTGCTCGGACCTTGCCCGCAAACTCCTCGATCCGGACCAGCTCCTGGCGGCCATCTGAGACGAGGCTAGTTACCTTAGGAAAGGTCTTATCCTCGATCACGACAGCAGCGGCGCCCGCGCGCTCGTACTGCTTGACGGCATAGATCACGTTGATGGCGTTACCAAATCCAGCGTCAATGTCGGCGATGATCGGAAGAGACGAGTGCTCGGCCATCGATCGGACCATGTCCAGATGCTGGCTCATAGACATGACGCTTACGTCGGGCAGTCCATAAAGTGCGGAGAGCTCGAAGCCGGACGCCCATATCCCATCGAAACCTGCCTCCTCAACTAAAATCGCCGACAGCGGGCTGTGGGCCGCCATGATGTGTACCGGACACCGGTCAGCCATGCGGACACGGAGACGCCCTGCGGTCATCGTGGAAGCGCCGGACTTGCGAGTGGCGGTGACCATAGCTTGTAGCATTCCCACATCTAACGTACGGTTGGACGATTGTTGCTATGGTTGTATTCAGATGTGTCGGGCGCCATCAAATGAACTGATCGAATTTTAGCGTGTTTGAATAGCCAAATGCGATCTTAATCGGTTTCGACGACCGTGGCCTTTTTGCAAAGCCGAGCAACCCACCGGCAAAAAGCGCGAGCAAGTTCGGGATTGCCACTACGATCCATCGCGTAGGCTCGATAATGCATCCCGCTGGGAGTGCGTGAACCTGGTATGATATGTAGGATGCCTCTGCGCACCAGATCGCTGACAATGATTTCGGGAGCTACTAGAAGGCATTTTCCCGTCATGACAGCCGGCAGAGCAAGGTAGTTATGATCATACCGCGCCCCAGACTTTATATCTTTTGAGGCCAGGTTCATGGCCCTCAGCCATGTGGGTAGTATGTCCGGCCGGGAGGTGATGTTCAGAATCGGCATAGAGCGTATAACTGAAAGGGCTTTTCCGGCGACATGATTTGGAGAACCTACACACACGAGTTGTTCGTTGTAGAGTTCCCAATCGTCGGCCGGTTCAAGGACGGAAAGGTCCCGGGTGATCAATATATCGAACTGATCGGATGATGTCGGTAGCGAAAGTGAGCTAATCACATCCACGATCACGCCGCCCATTTCGGCGGAGAATGCTTGGAGATTGGGAATCAAAAGAGAGTAGGCGAAGGTTGGAAGCGATGTACGGACCACAAGCCTATTGGCTTCCGGACGATTCCGCCTCCGCATCCTCTTAGCAGTGAAGCATACCGTATCCAACGGTTCTGCGACTGTGTTCGCAAAAAGCCGCCCGAATTGTGTTAATTCGTTCCGCCTGCCGCGCCGTTCCATGAGGTCTGTGCCGAGATACTCCTCGAGCACCGCGAGATAGCGGCTGACGGAGCTCTGTGTTGCCCCTAAGGCGCTAGCTGCCCGTGTCACGCTTCCCTCACGGGCAATCATCACGAAAGCCCGGATAGCGTTTAGGGGAATTCCGTCATCTTCGCTAGCCATTCTGATCGGGCAACTTACTTGGACAGCAGCCAATTCCTACAGCAATACATCGGCAAATTGGAATATCTCATCACATTATTCGATGCTTGTCACGGGATTGTCGCCTCGAGAAGATATCGCCTCGACCGTGATCGCATGTGGTCTGGGGGGCGACCTTGAAGTCGGCGCACGGACCGAGTTCTAGCCTAGTATGATCTCCTCGAACAGAAGGCTTGCACTTAGGTCGTGCGGCGGCGTCGTGCAGCCTGAGTGTAACGCTTATCGAATTGCGCATGGAATGAGTGATTGTTATGCGAGCTAGCTGCGTTGCGGGCTGACAGTTACTTCGCGGAACGTGTTCAGCGCTTCCTCCGTTCTCGAGAGATAAGCGACAAGAAGTCTGGAAGCAAATTGCTCACTTCCGAGCGAAATCCGGAGTACGTCTGGTGAGTGGAATTTTTCTCAGAAGTGTCCGCAAGTCGTTCGGGCCGACCACTGTGCTGAACGACGTTTCTTTGTCCATTGCCGATGGCGAGTTTCTGACGCTGCTCGGCCCGTCAGGTTGCGGGAAGTCAACGTTGTTGCGTATTCTCGCTGGTCTAGAGATCCAGGACGCTGGCAGCGTTCAAATCGGTGATCGTGTGATTGATGGACTTCGCCCGAAGCAACGCAACGTGGCGATGGTGTTCCAGACTTATGCGCTTTATCCGCATATCACGGTCGCGGCGAACATGGCGCTTCCACTGCGGATGCGACGCCTAAATGCCTGGCAGCGGTTGCCGCTGATCGGGCGCTACCTGCCGGGCACGAGAGGCCTCCTAAGCGACATCGATATGGAGGTTGCACGAACGGCCGAAGCGCTCGGTATTGCGCATTTATTGGATCGCAAGCCGAGCCAATTATCCGGCGGCCAACGTCAGCGTGTCGCCGTCGGCCGTGCGATGGTGCGTCAGCCGTGTGTGTTTCTGATGGACGAGCCGCTCAGCAATCTCGATGCCAAACTGCGCGTCCAGATGCGAGCCGAGATCAAGGAATTGCACCGGCGCATCGGAGTGACATTCGTCTACGTGACGCACGATCAGGCGGAGGCGATGACACTCTCTGATCGAGTAGCCGTGATGTGCCAGGGCGAGGTGCTGCAGGTCGCACCGCCGCAGGCAATCTATGCTGATCCAAACGATAGACGAGTCGCTGAATTCATTGGATCGCCAAATATCAACATGCTGAGCGCCGTTGTGCGCGAGCATGGCTTGCTGGATATCGCGGGGTTCGCTCTTTCGGTTGATTTTGCGATTCCGGTTGGGACCAAGCTTACCGTCGGCATCCGCCCAGAGGCGCTCCAGTTTGCAAATAATGCCGGACCAGGTGTAATCAGCGGTTCGGTGCGAATGGTGGAGCATATGGGCTCCGACCTATTCGTTTATCTCGAAGTAGCCGGTGTCAAGCCACCTTTGATCGGGCGACTTTCGTTCGAGCGTGTCCCCCATGTTGTTCCGGGACAGAGGCTGCATCTCAGCGTCAGATCGGAGCACATACTTCTTTTCGATAGCGACGGTCGCCGCATCCGTTCGCGAAATGGGGCGGGCATTGCGGCAGTTTCGCCGATTAAGGAGCGGGTATGGTGAATGTTGGTTGCTCGCCTGCCGGTCGGCAGCCACACCCTGGTGCCTCATCGGGCGAGGGGGATCGGGCACCTGTGTCGCACGCCGGCTCGCTCAGCCAAAACCGCGCTTTAGATGAGGCGCTCTGGGCGTGGGCACTTGCTGGGCCGGCTCTTATCTTTCTCGTGGTACTCTTCTTCCTGCCAGTCGCTGCGGTGTTTGTCATAGCTCTTAGCGACTGGGAGTTCGGCTCCGGCTCTCTCTCCTTCATCGGCCTCGCGAATTTCCGCGAACTGGTCTTCGATGACGTTTTTCGCGTGTCACTCACCAACACTGTCATCTACGTGCTGATTGTTCTTCCGGGAACTGTCATTGGTGGGCTTTTGATTGCACTTCTAATAGAGAGTAGCGCGTCTTGCCGCGCTGTCTACCGCGCCATCCATTTTTTGCCGTTCATGGCCACATTAACGGCCATGGCGATCTCTTGGGAAGCTTTGCTCCATCCTAGCATTGGGCTTGTCAATCAGATATTAGCCGCCCTTGGCGTCCCCACGGCTAACTGGCTATGTGATGACAGGACAGCGCTACCCGTGCTGGCCATTATCGGTATCTGGCAGAATCTAGGCTACGCGATGGTGCTCTTCGTGGCCGGCCTAAAATCAATTCCAGTCGACTTGTATGACGCGGCCGCTGTTGACGGAGCCGATCACTCGCTCGACCGCCTGCGGCTGGTAACAATTCCCATGCTTGGACCCGTGTCGATGTTTATCGTCATCGTTGTAGCTCTCAGAGCTTTAGAGACCTTTGATACTATTCAAATCCTGACGCAGGGAGGCCCAGGCCACGCATCCGAGATGCTGCTCTACACGCTCTATCGAGAGAGTTTCGAATATTTACGCACGGGGTATGGAGCCGCGATTTCCGTGGTATTCCTGGTGATGCTGGTGACGCTGACCCTGCTCCAGGCGCGCATCATGGATCGAAGGGTGCACTATCAATGAGTCAGAACGGGCTTTCTCCTCGAGCCGCTATCCTGCGGCATAGCGTCCTGGTTCTCACGTCTGCATTTATGCTTGTCCCCTTTGTGTGGATGGTCAGCTTATCGATCAAGCCACCCGACGAAAGTTTTCGCGCGTCCTTTTCGTTCTTGCCAGCGCACTTCTATGGTGTTGAAAATTACAGCAAAGCGCTGACATCAGTGCCAATCGTGCGTTACATGGGTAATGGGTTTCTTGTCTGCGCCTCCATCCTGACCTTGCAGATCCTAGTATGCGCGCCAATAGCATATGCGTTAGCAAAGCTTAGGTTCGCCGGTCGGGATCTCATCGGCGGGTTAGTCCTTATCGGTCTGCTTTTGCCCCACCAGGTCCTATCTCTTCCGCTCTTCGTGCTCGGCTACAAGCTCGGCATACTCGATACCTATGTGGCACTTGTCTTCCCATATATCGTCTCGCCTTTCGGGATCTTCCTGTTCCGACAATTCTTCAAGGGGATACCAGACGATGTCGTCCACGCCGCGCGCCTCGATGGTCTCTCCGAATTTTCCATTGTCTGGAAAGTAATGTTGCCTATGGCGCTGCCTGCGATCATCGCGTTTTCGATTTTTTCAGTCGTCAGCCACTGGAACGATCTGTTTTGGCCGTTAATTGCCGTACACGATGGGAACCTGATGCCACCGCCACTCGGAATCATGAATTTCAAGAACGAGGAGGCCGGAAATGATTACGGCCCGTTGGCCGCCGCCTCAGCACTGGTTGTGGCCCCGCTGCTTATAGCCTTTTTGGCTGCACAGAAATTGTTTGTAGAGGGAATGATCGGCGGCGCGGTGAAGTGAATTGGCAACGAGATTAAAGTTGGGCGGACAATTCTGTTAGGGCATGGTGGTGTGCCTCAACAATCACGGCGCGCGCCCAGCCTAAGCGAGCTGCGCATTCGCTTTCCCAGTTGGCTTTCGATAATATGCACCGCTCGTTGCGAGATGCGGCTCATCTGCAAACTGAGCGGGTGGCGCTGCTCAGAGTAGCCGCGGTTGTTCGCTCGAGCCGACTAGCTCGGGTCGTGGAGTGCCGACGGTGAATCGGCTCACGGTGCTTTGGTTCTATAGTGGTGTGCCTCCTGTTTTGCGGCTGACATGCTCGTAGTGCAAAGCATACCATGCCGCGAATATTACTATTGCGCCGCCCGTGAGCGTAGATCGTTGCGGCAATTCACCGAAAGCAAAATAGGCGAGAACAGCCGCAAACACGAGCTGCAGATACTCCGCGGCCGTGACGACGGTCGCTTGACCAACGCGAAATCCTGCAAACGTCAGGCTCTGGCCAAGTGCAGACATGAGTCCCGCTAAAATGAGAAGTATCCATTCGATCAACGTCGGAGCTTTCCATACCAGGGTCCCTGGAATGAGCAGGACGGCTCCGACTCCGAACGCCTGATAAGTAAGAACTGTGAGCAGTCTCTCGCTCTGAGAGAGCTTGCTGATGACAACGGAGATCATTCCTACAGCGGCCGCGGAAAGGAGTGCTAACAAGGCGTACCAGCCGCCCCCAGCTGTGAGTGGCTGCGCAATGACCAAAACGCCAATGAAGCCAACGGAGAGAACCAGCCCGCGTCTCAGCGTGATCACCTCCTGCAAAAACGCCAGGGCGAAAATCGCCACGAAGAACGTCCTTGAGAAACTCAACGCAACCGACTGGCACAGCCGCAAATGTATCATCGCTGTGCAGTTACTGATCATCGCAATGATTGATAACACAATACGAACGAACTGCAGCGTCCAGCAATGCGTCGCAAAGGATAGTTTGGGACGTCTAAAGACGAGGGGTGAAACAAGTGCGACGAGTACCACCTGACGAATGAATAGGATTTCCAGAACGTCTAATCGCTCTCCAGATAATTTGATTGTGACAGCCATGAAGCTTGCTGCAAGCCCAGAGAGGGTGACCCAGATGATCCCCCTCGTATTGGGCGGAAGGTCATTCCAGTACGCCACGAGGCCTGTCGTTTTCACGTTTTCCCTTTTCCGCCCCCACAGGCGAGCGCAAACGACAAGCGAATTTTTCGCCTGCTACACGACCGGATATTCAGCCGCCGCCTGATGCGCTCGCCGCGGTGCTCGTCAGCTTCGAAACATGAAGCCGAAATATCATTCGGCTTAGCCCCATCAGGGCCTTGTCAAAGATCTCTGCGAAAGCCAATTTCAAGCCGGCTTCAGTGTCGCAACGATTAGCTTAGTCGTATAGGTCAGCTCGGTCTTGCAACCGTCATTAACGGAATCCAGATAGAGTTTTTTAATCTTTTCATCGAATTCGGCTTTTCCGATCTGGTCGATGACGCGGAGGCTTATTGTTGAGGAGTTGGCGAATGTTAGAAATGTCGCTTCATCAACATAGTGGTCGTTGTCCCATTGCAACGTTCTGATTTCTTTGAAGCCGCCATGTTCACGTAGCTCTTTCGCCAGATCGAAGAACGCGTAACCGCCGGTCGCAATATCAGTGTTCATCCCCCTACGGAAGGATGGCACATACCTTTCCTGCAGAGTTAGATAATCGTCATGCAGCTTCGATGGAGTGTGGCGCGGCAAGTTGTCGATGAATGCAATGAGTCCACCTGGACGAAGTATCGTCGGAAGTAAGTTGAAAAAGATCGGACGGTTAAATCGGTGCGCGGCCATCGCCGCGGTTACAGCGTCATATGGCGCGTGCGGGCGTGGCAACTCTTCGGCCGACCCGGCAATGTATTTGATCGGTCTAGTGCTGCTTTGCATCGCCGCGAGTTTTCTCATGCCTTCGCTAGGTTCAATACCGACAATGACCGCTGCATTTGATACGAACTGAGCAATCTGTCGGGTGAAAATGCCGGTACCGGCACCGATATCCGCCACACGCGCTGAGCTGCTGAGCTGCGCAAGCTCGGCATTCAAGTAATGAAGCGCCTGAATCGCATAGCCCGGCCGTATCCGAAAGCGGGTTGCTAATGACTCACTGAACAATGACCAACTGCCCGGCTCACTGATGCTGCTCATCTTTTTCTCCACGTCAGCTTGTCGGGGCGCGTGCTCCGGCCTTTTCGAGCTCATCCGGCTCGTTAATGAGGAGCGAACAAAACTGCACTCTTGACCGCGATCATTACGTGAGTGATCTGAGCGCAAGCAAGGCAGAGCTTGACACGCAGTAGATGAGGATGAGGACGTACCCGAAGCCGTGGGTTGTTGGAACTCTAAGCGAACTCACGTGAAGGGATGCAACAGCGAGCAGCGCAACGGCGAGTATTGGTCCAAGGGCGGATCGTGCAGCCAGGGGACTTAACAAGAACACAGCCGCCACAACTGGTAGGGTGTATGTGGTAGGCAGGCCTATGAAATTGCGGCCATCGAGCCCGACCGAATTGAAGTAGCTAAGTCTAAGCGCGCTCGCTAGACCTAAAATGATTGCAATAGCTACTGCCCATGGCTCTCCATTGGCAATTTTCGTCAACAAGACTCCGGGAAAGACGCCCGCGCTGACTAGATCGGCCAAAGAATCGAGATTCTTACCCACTTGCCCGGTGACTGTCGCGCGGTTCCGGGTCCGCTCGGCAACCAAGCCATCGAGATGATCGGCCAAAAGTGCCCAAAGCGCGGTCGAAACAGCCAATTCCAAGTGATCAAACAACACGAGGCTGATTGCCACGATTGAGAGACCAAGCCCGAAGCTGGTGATAGCATTCGCCGGATCTGCAAGTTGTCGAACCACCCAAAGTGTCCCTTCTTGTGGATCAGCCACTGAATCGCCAATCAGGCGGCGCTCCGTTTGGGTCGATGCAGCCTCTCGTACACCTCCCGCATGAGGTCGACGGCACGACGCATTTCCTCGATGCTCGAAGGCTCGCCGACACCAGGTCGGACTCCTTGCAAGCGAGGCTCCTTGGCTCCGGAGTAGAGCTGACTAGGACGGACGATTACGCCTGCCTCCCCGATGGCTTTGCTAAATTCTGTGCTAGCCACGCCGGGTGGTGCCTCGAGCCAAAAATGGATCCCGTGCGAACTCCTGAAGCCAACGAGATGCTTGAGGAGTTCCTGCGCAACGAGCTGTCGGCGATGGACCTCGCCACGTACGGCAGCTAACAGCTTTTGTGCCGTGCCGATCTCAATCCAACGCGTGACGATGTTGGCGAGAATCGGGGCGGGATGCCAAGTTGTGAGAGGACGAAACTTCTCCAAAACGCTGTTCAGCGCGTTGGCCGATGGTGCAACAACATATGCGACACGTACGCCGAGGCTCAAGTACTTCGAGAGCCCCATCATATACCAGGTTATATCCGGCGCTATAGTTGCGAACGATTTCGGTGCATTTTCGAGGTAAAGCGCCTGTGCTTCATCCTCGAGTATGTGCACCCCGTAACGCCGCGCGATTTCGGCGATCTGTACGCGTCTTTCTGTTGGAGTGACGTAGGCAGTTGGACTATGGACGGTACAATTCAGATAAACTGCTTTCGGCTTGAACTGCTGACACTTCTTTTCAAAGTCGTCAGGACGAATGCCGAGGTCATCAATCTCGACTCCTTGCACCGCGGCACCCGCTATCTCTGTTAGAGTGTAGACGATCGGAAACGTCAGCTCCTCCGCGAGTATGACATTGCCGGGACCAACAAGGGATGAAGAGAGCAAGAGGATGCTGTTCATGGTCCCATTGGTGAGCATCACACGATCAATTGCTGGCGTTGGAACGATGCGGTCGCCTATCCACGACACGGCCGCGGTCCTGTCGTCGTCCGTTCCAGTAAATCTATGCGTCTGGAACTGTGCGGCCATGCTCTCTTCGGAAGCCGCGAGTTCACGCCAGGTGGCTCTCAGAGCATTTGCGAAGATTTCCAGCTTGGGCGCTGCAGCACGCATCATGCTGATTTGTTGCGACATCGTGATGTTCCTTTGCTCAATTGCAGCCCTGGTGTCGTGCCCGAGTGCGAGTTGTGGGGAGCTATACGGGCCGAGTGACGCGGCTCGGCGCAGGGGCAGTTGGAGTTGATTTGAAAAGTTGTTCAGCGATTTCCAAATCTTCCGGGCTGTCGATCTCGTACCACCGGAGCTTGTCACAGCGTGCCGCGCCGAGCGTTAGCCCCCGTCTCTCGACCAGATAGGCGAGCAGTTCTTCAGTGTACGCCTGTGTGGCACCTGAAACGACGATGTCGTCCAGTGAAGGAACAATCGTCTCTTTCAGGGTAGTGGCACTGAAACGAAGTAGATTCATTGTCTTGAAAAGAACCGGGCCGTCCCGGTCAAGATCCGCTGCCGTCTGCCGCATCCGGAACGCGGAGATCAGTCCATTTTCTGAGAGAGTAACCGCGGACCCTTGCATGGTCGAATCAAATGGTGCAACCGCTGCAACGTCGGCAGCATCGGTAATGTTGAGGTAGCGCAGCACGGTCTCCTCGAAGAAGACATCACCTTCCAAGAGGTAGCAGTCTCCGAAAAGAAGAGCGTCACGCGCTAGCCACAGGGAGTAGGCGCTTCCGGTCCGATCGAATACCTCCGACTCGACATAGTTGAGCTGAAGCTTTCCGAAACGGCTGCCGCAGGCATATTGAATTGCGTCTTTCCGATAGCCGACAACAATCGTGACATCTTCAACGCCGACCGCCTCCAGATTCCGAAGGGCGTTGTGGAGGATCGGTGTGCCGTTGACCTCGACTAGGGGCTTCGGCCGCAGATCGGTAAGCGGCCGCAGTCGACTGCCGAAGCCAGCTGCGAGAATGACAGCTTTCTTGGGCGCGTGAGCAGTCATCTTAATTTCCCTTCTTCCATTGAGAGCGCGTTGACCAAGATCACGCCGGTATGTAGTTCGCATGCCGATTTCGCGTGTCGTCCCTGTTTCTGCACTCGCGAGTAGAGTGCCATTGCATGCATCGCGTGGAACGAAATCGGGATATGATGTCGAACATTCTTGGACTGACGGCATTTTGCGAGCCTGACAAGTCAGCGCCAACCGTTGAGAGCTGCGGTCAGTCGTCGCAAGGCTTTCTCGAGCGGCTGGAGATCAATGCCGTAGGAGACGCGGATCCCGGCGGGGTCCCCGAACGCGGTCCCGGAGACCACCGCGACACCAGTGTCCATCAGCAACGCGGTTACAATATCGTCCGCGTTGGTGCGGCCACCATTGGAGTTCATGCGCCGCAGCAATTCGGTCAGATCAAGATAGAAGTAAAATCCACCTTGGGCGCAAGGGTGGGGTACAGAGGTGAGCTCTGAAAGGATCGAAAGCCCGAGCGCCCTGGCATTGGCAATACCGCGTTGCAATTGCGTTTGGAACCCCGTATCGCCGGAGTCCAGGTGCTGGAGTAACGCATGCTGTGCAACAACATTGGGGCTGGACGTCGTATGGCTTTGCAAGGCTTTAACGGCGCTGATGACGGCCTTGGGTCCGGCGAGATAGCCAATGCGCCAACCGGTCAGAGCCAACGATTTGGAGAACGAATTTACGAGCAAAGTACGGTTGCGTGCCCGCGGTGCAACCGAAAGGATCGGATGATGAGTATGTGGGGCATGAGCGAAAGCCCCGTAGCATTCATCGAAGATAATCCAGAGATTCCGATCTGTGGCGAGCTGGGCAATGCCGGCGAGGGTGTCGTAGTCGTAGACCGCGCCAGTCGGATTGTTCGGCGTGTTGACCACGATCGCTTTAGTCTTGGAGGTAACGGCTGCAGCGAGGTCCGTAAGCCGCGGCACATAGTTCGTATGGCGCGTCTCGATAAAAACCGGCGTGCCGCCCGCAACGACGATCTGGGCCGGGAAAGTACTCCAGTAGGGGGCAGGGATTAGCACTTCGTCGCCAGGATTCAGAAGCACCATAGCCGCATTAAAGAGCGCCTGCTTCGCGCCGTTCGTCACCGCGATTTCTTCTGCCGACCAGGGCTGAGCAGTCTCCGCGGCAATCTTGCAAGCAACCGCATGGCGCAACTCCAACAAGCCGACCGTGTCAGTGTAGCGGTTGAGGTTCCGATCGATCGCGGCGATCGCACCTTCGCGCACCGATGGTGCGATGTCGCTCCAGATCTCTCCGGCGGTCAAATCAATGATTTCCTTGCCACTGGTCGCAGCATCTTTGGCAGCGATCTTGGCCGTGGCGGTCTTTGACAACTTGAACAAGTGGGTCCGTTGCGCCAACGTGGCGCTCGCAATTTCAAAATGATGATGGTTACCGACGGGGCAGCGGGCGGAAGTGTCCTGCGGCGTAGACATAAGATCCGATGACTCAGCGATGCACATCATGGGCCGCATCCTTCGGACTTAGCGACACCTATGAGCTCAGGACGGGTCTCTATCTGAACAGCTGCACAGATCGAGCCGACAACCGCGGCAGTGCAAAGAGCAGTCGGCAAAAGTGGTCTCCAGTGTATCATAGGTTCAGTATCAGGATGGCAACAAACGCGTCGGTTGGCGGGCACTTTGAAGACGGGGAAGATGATTGGATGGCGGCGCGCCGTAATAAGGAGTATGTTGTTGCATTGTGAGAAATCGGTGCCACTCAGGGACGGGCGAGATATCGTGCTTCGGCACGCGCGAGTTCATCGTAGCTTAGCAAATCGAAGACCTCGTCGAGCGTAGCGATATTTGGCTCGATCCCGGCGACCCCTTCTTCAGCGATAATACGGCCGCAGACTTGTCGCATTCCCGCTATTGCGGCTCGCATGGAGTGGTTGGCCCAGACCACGGTCGATATGCCGGCATCACGATATGCAGAGACAGGTGTTCGATAGTATTTCGTTGGAACGATTACGATTGGCAGGCAGTTCTGCCAAGTGCGCGCGAAGGAGAGGATCTCGTCTGCGGTGCTCCGACGCGAGTGAATGAGGATCGCGTCGGCTCCCGCAGCGGCATAGGCGCTAGCACGCAAAATCGCTTCTTCCATTCCATAGCCCGCGATCAGGGCTTCGATCCGCGCCACGAGGACCAAATCGTCAGCTACTGTGTCTTTGACTGCGCGTATCCGGCCAGAAAACTCATCAATGTCGGCGAGTGAATGCCGATCGCCGACAAACGAGTTCATCTTCGGAAAGCAGCTATCCTCGAGCGCAACTCCCGCAGCGCCACGCTGGCGGAGTTTGCGTGCCAGTAGGCGCGCATTGTTGAAATTCCCGAAACCGCCATCGCCATCGACGAGTACAGGCAGTGCGGTCGAGTCCACGATGCGCTCGACGACGTCGACGAGTTGGGACCATGAAGCCTCGTTTGCGTCTCGGTAACCAAGAGCGCTGGCAATTGAGAGGCCCGAGGCCCAGAGACCTTTGAATCCTACGCGCTTGGCGATCACAGCCGAGAGCGCGTCATGAGCTTCCATGAGGAAGAACAGATCGCGGCTGGAGCAGATCTCATCGCGCAGTATGTCTGCAAGCGAGCAGTCAACGCGTCGATCAAGGCCGTTGGCGACAACAGAATGTGGGTGATCTTGCATGCCGCTTCCTTAGAGCTCCGTTCGATCAATTGGTTCTAGGGGGGCGCGTCCCCGATCGAGGCAAGCCGGTTGAGCAACGCATCAGCTCAACGCTCAGGTGACATGCCTCTGCATCCGGATCAATTGCTAGCCTTGGTAGTTGTCCGTGCGCAAATTGTTGCATAACAGGATGAGCGGCCCGTCGCTAA
This sequence comes from Bradyrhizobium sp. STM 3562, assembly GCF_045571435.1. Lineage (NCBI taxonomy): Bacteria > Pseudomonadati > Pseudomonadota > Alphaproteobacteria > Hyphomicrobiales > Nitrobacteraceae > Bradyrhizobium > Bradyrhizobium sp. STM 3562. The sequence goes on along the minus strand of NZ_CP120694.1, from coordinate 5,925,794 downwards.
GGGCGGGAAATCACAAGAAGTGTGAGCGTTGGTGAGGGAAAATCAACGATGGACGCGTTTGGACACTCGGCACAGCCCCATCAATCCGCCTGACGCGTTGTTCGACATCGACGATGCGAAGCATCGCGGCGCATCGAGCAGGCATCTTTGCGCTGCGGGGACCGGCGAGGCGACTTATCTTCGTGCCGCGGCCTACGAAGATGAGGCGAGGAAGACCTGATCCGGGTAAGTCGCGGGTTTGGTCGATATCACGAGATGGCGTGCGTGCTGCAAACGACGGTGTCGCTTTTCTGACGTATGTCGAAATTGCGTCGATGCGTCATGAGGGGCGATCGTCCCCGATGTTTTCAAGCTCTTGTCCTCACGCATGATTTCGCGAGCCCGCGAGTGGTACGGGACTTGCTGCTCATTCCAAGGGTCTCGAAGCTTGCGGAGTGTCGCATGCACGCGATGTTGTGTATCAGGCAGAGCTTTGTGCATGGCTGCGCACGACCTGCGGCCAACCTCTCCGCTGGGAGGAGGACCGCGCATCATCAACTCCTACGATCTCGTCATGCCGTGAGGCATGTCGTGCGGGGGCGACGAGTGCGGGGGCGAGCTCACCGTTCCGATCTTGTCCCCTGTGGACGCCGCCAAGCCCTTTGCGAAATGCATCTGCCCTTGCCGCCGCACCCGTCGTGCGGTTCTCGAATCGAGTCGTCGTGAGCGTAGGCACACTCCCGGTCGGCTCAGGGCCGACAACAGCGATCCCCAAGATCGGTGGCGAACATATGGAGGCCGAAGCATGAATGTCGAATCTTCACTATGCGTCGAGGCGAGCTGCGTGATCTCACTTATTTCGTCGATTTCGGTCCTCGACACGTCAGGGGGCCTGCGCACAACAACCTCGCCGCAGCTAAGCCTCTCTGGCGAAAGCTGGGCTCGTGTACTGCCGCGAGCCAAAGGGCAGGTGCGAGCTGGAAGTCACCCTCGACGGCTGCATCGAAAGCCGCATGTAGCCCAGGTGCGGCAAGCCATTGTGCCGCAAGATGGAGCAATTGTGCGACGCTCGTGGTGTACTGTTCGAGTGTCACTGGCCGCTGCAACTCCGCTGCGTGCTTGGCGCCGCGTCAGCGCGCTTCCCCAGCCTCCTTAGGCATTAGCCTGGCGCATGTCAAAAAGTTCGCAACCGGCGACTGCCGTTGCGCGAGAGTGTTCAGGCTGCATGACAAGTAGAGCCGAAGGCCTGGGTGAGCGGAATGGAACTAGAAGTAGACGCTCAATCGGACGCCGGGGTACCGGCGTTTGCTACCGGCCCCGAGAAGGGCCACATGGACCTTTTCAGCTTCGTCGAATGCGCGAAGCGAACGCAATCAATTAAGGCGCTGTTCGACCTTCTTGTGAGCTGTGCGAGCGAGGAGGGCTTCAGTGAAGTGGCCTATGGAGCACTCACGTTTGCGGAGGCGCTTCGCTTACCGGAGTATCTACCGCCCGCAATAACCGTAAACTTCCCGCCTGAGTGGTGCGACCGTTATTTTGAACGCAAGTATCGTGTGATCGATCCGGTGGTCCGGCGGACGCCAATGGTTTCGGCGCCTTTTCTATGGGATGAACTCGCTAAGCAATATCAATTACAACCTGGCGAGCAGCGCGTACTGGACGAGGCCAGAGAAGCAGGTCTCAAGCATGGCATGAGTGTGCCGTTGTTTGGGCCTCTGGGCAGAGTATCTGTCGTATCTTTCGCATCGCCGTTCGATGATGTCGATCCTCAAGATCGTATGAGTCATCTTAGCGCACTGGCTTGGCAATTTCATCACGCGTTTGCTGAGATCGCGCAGCCGAAGGAGTGTGGCCGCGATAGGGTCGCGGCGCTATCCGAGCGCGAAAAAGACTGCCTGCGCTGGGTCGCAGAGGGTAAATCGTCCTGGGAAATTGGGAAGATACTGAACGTCAGCGAAAACACTGTAAATTTTCATATGAAGAACGCGAGCCGAAAGCTCGGCGCCGCGAACCGCATGCATGCCGTCGTCAAGGCGATACGCCTCAATCTCATTTGAATTGCCGTCGGTGCCGGAGCTGCGGCGTGATGTTCCATGAATCGCCGCAGCCTACCACTTAACAATTCACGCCGAATAAAAGCTTGAATCTGACGTTGTGTCAGGTTGTAGCGTTCAAAACGCGACCAAACCGACGCAAGGCCTCGTCTCTGAAAGAGGAAGGCAAGTGCGAGCAGAGGACGCATCATTGCCATCTGTTTGGCGGAGAACGAGATGCCTTCATTTATGCAAAACGCCGTTTTGCCCGATTGCGGATTGGCAGCTCTGGCCGGCGTCAGGAACATTCGACGGTAGCCTGATGGGCCAGACCCCCATTAGGCAATCCGAGCTTGGGCGACCATGCGTGATGCAGCTCCATGGACGCAGGTCGAGATCTTCGAGGCGTGCGGTGTGCGCGACGTACAGCACCTCAAGATCGAACCACATACGATCAAGATGCCGCTCTGCATCGTCCGGTAGCGAAGCGTAGTGCTGGGCGCGACGCCCGCGAGCGGCCTTTCGTGTTCGTCAATTCTTGATCCACCAGTGAGAACCTGTGCTGATGAGAGTTATCGTGAATAAGTTCGCAATGCCGAAGCGTCACCTAGTACGCAAGTTATGCTTGGCGTCGATCGTGGTGTTGGTCTCACTAAAGGCTAAGGCGGACGATGACTTGATGAGCGTTGCTAGGCAGCTGTTCAAGCCGATTCCATCGGTGGTGCCTGCCGTGAAGGACAATCCCATCACGCACGAAAAGATCGAACTCGGGAAGATGCTTTTCTTCGATCCCCGGCTGTCTGCCAGTGAGATCATAAGCTGCAATAGCTGCCATAATCTTAGCACGGGCGGCGTCGATGCAGGGCCAACCTCCGTAGGTCATGGTTGGCAGCAGGGGCCACGTCGGGCGCCGACCGTTTACAACGCCGTCTTTAATGTGGCGCAATTTTGGGACGGGCGGGCCGCAGACCTCAAGGCGCAAGCCAAGGGCCCCGTGCAGGCGAGTGTCGAAATGAACGCGACACCGGATCATGTGATCAAGACGCTGAATTCGATAACAGACTATGTCTTTATGTTCCAGAAGGCGTTCCCGAACGAGGCGTCGCCAGTCACGTTCGACAACATGGCCAAGAGCCTTGAGGCATTTGAAGCGACCCTGATTACGCCTGCTGCTCCCTTTGATCAGTACCTCGAAGGCGATCCGAACGCTCTCGACGACCAACAGAAGGATGGATTGAAGCTATTCATGGAAAAAGGGTGCGCGTCCTGCCACAATGGAATCAATGTCGGCGGACAGGATTATTTCCCGTTCGGTGTGATCGAAAAGCCTGACACAAACGTGCGTCCGGCAGCCGACAAGGGCCGGTTCGCGCTCACGGGCGCCGCAACTGACGAATACGTTTTTCGGTCCGCGCCCTTGCGCAACGTCGCCTTGCGGGCGCCATACTTTCATTCCGGCCAAGTGTGGAGCCTCAAGGAAGCGGTTGGAATCATGGGTCAAACCCAGCTCGGCGCCAAGCTGAGCGATAGGGAGCAGAACGATATCGTCGCTTTTCTGAACTCGCTAACGGGGCAAATTCCTAAGATCGACTATCCGGTGTTGCCCACCCGTACTGACGCAACGCCGCGGCCCTCTCTAGGGAGATAAATGGTTCTGCCCGTTGGCTCCGCGGTTGAATAAGCGACCATGGCGCAGTGCTAGGATGTCGGACTAACGAAGCTGCAAAGCGCAGGTCCCATCGAGTAGAGACCAAGGAGCCGTCCGACAACGTGCCCAATCGATGGGAGCTGACACAGCGCGTCGGGCGATCAACCCCAGCTAGTCCACGCTATAAGGACGTAGCCAAAGCGTTACTGTCGTTGCCGTGGCAGTTGCGCACGCGTAGCTTGTGCGCGAGGATTGGGGTGAATACGGCCAGCCATGGACCGTAAGGCGGGACGCGAGGTGCGCAGCCTGCAAGCCTGCACGGTGGGCAAGTGGCTGCGGCTCGGCTAATCGATCACTCAAAAAAAGGACCCCGGCCGGAAGGCCGGGGCTTTCGATCCGCCGTTTGAACGCGAAGGAATCAATACCTAAAGACCGGCGGTCCGCCGAACTTGTAGTTGAGCCGCGCAGTCAAGAGATCGAAATCCTGACGGATGCGATCTGTGGCAACCGCGCCAGCCGGGGTCGTGAAGCTCACGTTCTCATCTCGCATGAAAATGTGGTCGTACTCGACACCGACGGACCAGTTCGGAGCGAAGCCGAATTCGATTCCTGTGCCAACAGTGGCGCCCCAACGGGTGTAATCAACGCTCCCAAGCGGCAGAGCCGTAGCGCCGAAACGGGAGCCCCCAAGCTGCAGGCCGGTGAGCGCATTGGGTTGCAAGCTACCGCTGGCCACCGCGGCGCCCCCCTTCACGTACAGCAAGGTGTTGTTGAGGGCGTACCCGACCTGGCCCGTGATTAAGCCGAACGCGTCCGTATGGCGAGCGATGTTAACCGAAGGAGTGGCGCTGACATCCGAACTGTTCAAATCGGCCCAGTTACCCTGGCCCTCAAGGCCGAACACAACTTGGCCCATCTGTTGGCGATATCCAATCTGGCCACCCGCCGTGAGGCCATTCGGGTCATTGAAGCGCCAACCGCCGCCGTTGGCACCGATATAGAACCCGCTCCAGTCGTAGATCGTTGCCGCGACGCGCGGCGGCGGAGCCTTGGTGTAGATCTCGGGCTGTGGAGCGAGATCTGCGCCGAGTGCGGGTCCCACCGCGCCAAGCGCGACGATGCTCGCAGTTACAAACAACAACTTTTTCATTCCAGCTTTCATTTCGGTTTTGAGTACCCACTGCCCCAGCGCTTCTTAACAGTGTCGTCGCGAATTGCTGTAACTGGTGCGCCACACTCGCCTCTGAAGAAGTGTCTTGAATCTTACGCTGCGTCAGGTTGTAGAGTTCTAATTCATGCGAATGGAGCAGATTTCGATCGCGTGTTGAATTGCGCGCCGAACAGCAAGGCAGCGGAGGGAAAGCTGTTTGAGTCGAGGCGCTCGCTGCATGCAGGCGCTGTACTCGATCATGTCATCAGAAGCGCAAGCATCTACACGCCCGTCCGTCGCAGGTCTGATCGGCAGGCCGATGAGCTGGCGCGGCACGAGAACAGCGTCGATGCAGCAGCTATCGACGCAATACAACGCTAATCTCGCGACGTGGCGAATACCCTGGCAAGCCTCGCCGAGCACGGGACGCGTTCGCTCAATGCAAATCAAAAGTGAACTCGTCCGAAGCCTTTCAGGTCATGTTCTGATGCTGCACAACTCGGCCATCGAGCGAACCTTGTGGTTCTGCGATGGTCCCACGCGCCAAGCGTCGTGGTGGAAATTGGGTTTGTGGCCAATGCGGCCGACGAGCGTCTCCCGCATGCGGGAAGTTACCGCGTCATCTCGTTACCTGGCTCAACAGGGACATTGAGAGCTGTATCGAAATCGGCTGTCGTCGGACAGAACGCTTTGAATGCTGAAGGCGGGGCGAACGATTGGGTCTAACCGGATGTCCAGGAACTTCTAGGCGTCCAGACAGGCGGCGGCCAGTTTTCGCATGGGCACCAGATCAAGAGTCCCGAGAACCAGCACTGTTGGTTGCCACAGCCGCGCGGCGGCCCGCCCTCAGCGGAGCGATATGTGTTCGCTTGGTCAGCCGCCAAAAACTCCGGGCCCGCCTTATTGGTCGAGCTCATCGTCAGCGCAATTTCGCGTCTAGAACAGGCTTCGTCTAGTTCCAGACGTAACGCGTGCGTTTTCAGATAAAAGCGTCCGAAATAGCTCGGGCCGAGTCGAATCCTGCTCGATTCCGCTAGCTCACCCAGCATGTATTTGGTCTGATTTTTGCTCCGTCTGCTGCGTAATGGCTTTGGCGAGACTGGAGAAGGAGGGATCAAGTGCGCGATGCTATTAGCTCATCCTGGCTAGGACGATGGTGCTAGCGGGTTGGATGAAGTGCTGCCCCTGCTAGTGGACGTTTGCCCGCGATCTGCCACATGCACGGCGAAAGTCCCCCGTATTCGAAGCTCGGTGCCACCGCTGCACCGCTTTGGAAGGACCACCAAAGTCAAAGGACCCTCCGCGTCATGAGTCGCAACTCCCAGCTATCGACTTTGGAGTACGGTTGGCGCGCCTGTTGCTCATCCCAACGCCAACTCATTGAAGAGCCATGAAGAAACGGAATGGGAGCAGTCGTATGCTCGAGACAGAGACGCAACTCTGTCATCTCGGTCGAGACCCTGCTCAACATGGCGGGATAGCTAACATTCGTGAGCGTCATCCAGGGACCACGGGCTGAGGGCTGATCTGGTCGGCTAGGAAGATCTCGTGGAATGATTTGTCACGAGGTCACCATGTCAAAGGATAGTCGTAAGGATGGCGATAAGGATAGGCATACGCCTATCCTCGAGGACGGCTCCGACACACTGCAGCGTGTCGAGATCATCACCGGGACCGGCCGGCGCCGGCGCTGGTCGACCGATGCGAAGGCGGCGATTGTCGCGGAGAGTTTTGCGCCGGGTGCAAGCGTGTCCGCGGTGGCACGACGACACGACATCAGCCCAAGCCTGTTGTTTCTGTGGCGTCGTCAGACAACGCGGGCGAAGGTCGCGGCGTGCGGGGACGGAGCCGTGCCACCTGGCTTTGTGCCGGTCGCGATCACCGGCTGCGGAGGCAAATTGCCGTCGTGCGAGGAGCAGGCGGCGATCGAGATCGAGGTCGGCGCGGTTCGCATCCGCGTCAGGGGGAGGGTCGACCGGCGGGCGCTGTGCGAGGTGCTGGCGGCAGTCGGGACGGTTGGCCGATGATCGGGCTGCGACCCGGGTTGTCGATCTGGATCGCGACGCAGCCGGTCGATTTCCGTCGCGGCATGGACTCGCTTGCGATGCTGGTGAGCGAGGCGTTTGGAGCCGATCCGTTCGACGGCGGACTTTACATCTTCCGCTCCAAGCGCCGAGATCGCGTGAAGATCCTGACCTGGGACGGAAGCGGCCTTGTCCTTTACTACAAGAGAATCGAGGGGCAGTTCACCTGGCCGCCGATCAAGCAAGGCGTCATGCCGCTATCTCATGCTCAGCTCTCGGTGCTGCTCGATGGCTCAGACTGGAAGCGTGTGCCGATGCGGGTTGTGGATCAGCCAGCACGAGCTGGTTGATCCGTATCAAAGTAGTTCGTCACTCATGCGGAGCTGTTGTAGAACCACTCTGCATGAGTGATTTGCCTTCCGATCCAGCATTGCTTCGACAAACCGTGACGACGCTGTCGTCACGGCTTGCGGCGTTGTCGGCGGAATGCAGCACGCTTTCGGCCGAGCGTGATGCGGCGATCGCCCAACGCGACGCTGCAGTCCAGGAGAACGACAAGCTTCTGATGATCCTGTCCCAGTACCAGCGCACGATCTTCGGTCCCCGCTCCGAGACACTGGATCCCGGACAACTGTCTCTCTTCACCATCACGGCACAGGTGGCTCGTGCCGCCAACGACGACGTGACCGGAGGCAGGCTGCCTGACGGAGCGGAGGGCCGTGGAAAGCGACCGGCGCGACGCAACCGGGGGACGCTCCCGGAGCATTTGCCGCGCATCGATGTCGTGATCGATATCGAGAGCCACATCTGCCCCTGCTGCGGCGAGCGGCTGCACAAGATCGCGGAGACCGTCAAGGAAGCCTTCGACGTCATTCCGATGCAGTACCGGGTCAAGCGCATTGTGCGTCCGCGGTACGGCTGCCGGGGATGCCGCCAGGGTGTGCTGCAGGCACCCGCGCCGGCCCAGGCGATCGATGGCGGGATGGTGACGGAAGCCTTGCTGGCCCACATCGCGGTGATGAAATACGGCTACCAGCTGCCGCTGTATCGGCAGGAACAGATGTTCGCCGCGCAAGGCATCACGCTCGACCGGCAGACGCTGGCCTCGTGGATGGGCCGCGTTGCCTGGTGGCTGAAGCCGCTTCACGCGCTGTTGCGCGACACGATGATGTCCTATCCACGGCTGTTTGCCGATGAGACGCCGCTGCCGGTTCTCGATCCCGGCCGTGGCAGGACCAAAGTCTGCCAGTTCTGGGCAATCGCCATCGATGACCGGTCGTGGGGCGGCCCGGCACCGCCGGCGGTGGTCTACGTGTTTGCCGAGGATCGCAAGGCGATCCGCGCCAAGCAGCTGTTCGGGGACTACCACGGCATCCTGCAGGTCGATGGCTATGCCGCCTACAAGGGCCTGATCAAGAGCGGCGGCCGTCTGATGCAGCTGGCGTTCTGCTTCGCGCATGCGCGGCGGAAGTTCTGGGACGTTCACGTCGCGACCAAGTCGCCGATTGCCGCGGAAGCGCTGCAACGGATCGCGATGTTCTACGCTATCGAGGATCGCATCCGCGGTCTGCCGGCGGCGCATCGGGCTGCAGTGCGGCAAAGCGATACCAGGCCGTTGATCGAGGACTTCAAACCCTGGCTCGAGGCGCGGCTGCTGGAAGTCTCGAAGAAATCCGGTCTGGGCAAAGCCATCCGCTACACCCTCAACCACTGGGACGGCCTGACGCGCTTCATCGATGACGGACGCATTGAAATAGACAACAATACGGTCGAGCGCAGCATCAAGCCGATAGGGCTTGGAAAGAAGAACTATTTGTTCGCGGGCAGCGAAGGCGGCGCCGAGACATGGGCCATTCTCGCGTCGCTCATCAACTCGGCAAAGCTGCAAGATATCGACCCACGGCACTATCTGACCGACGTTCTTGAGCGCATCGTCTCTGGACGCACAAAGATCAATCAGCTGCACACGCTGCTGCCGTGGAATTGGAAGGCCGAGCGCGATGGTTCGGAGACAAAGCTCGCCGCCTGATCAGTTCGACGGCAGAGCATCTGGAACTTCCTGCGCGTCGCTGGTGTCGTCATAGATTTCCTCGCGGATCACGCGCAGCGTCACCTCGTGTAGATAGACTTGCAGCGCCCTCTCCAGCTCGGTGAACTCCGGCAACAGAATCTTGTCGACGAAGCCCCGCGACGCGCGGACCATCACCGTGTTGCGTCGCTGGCGGTGGTAACGAAACGGCCGTAGCCCGTACCGGCGGCAAAGCGCCAGAAACAGATGCCGCGACCATTGGTCAGGAAGTGAGAATTGCTGCTCGATCGGCGGATCGTGACGCGCCAGCTCCTCGACCCGGGCGCGCACCCGCTGCAGCGCAGCTTCCGCCGCAAGGCGCTCACCAGCAGTTCCAGCACCCACGAACAACGCCTCGATCTTCCGAAGCGCTTCTCGCGCAGCTGAGAATCGCTGGTCATTCTGATGCCCCGTTGCCCGCTCCAACCCGGGATCACCCCATCACCGCGCAACGGTAGCGTCAATCACCCTGACTGCGCTATCCAGAGCATTCCGCGCTAGTCAAGGCCGGACACGGCGATCCTCCCATGACGCTCACTAACATTCCCATTTACCGAGCATCTACAATCCTCTCGGAAACTCTGGAAGAATGGGAGTCGCGTAAGCAAAATGTCATTGGTAGCTATGGGCGCTTCGGCTCGCCGCTGTCCCGCGCACTTGAATCCGCTGTTTGCGAACTAGAGGGCGGTTACCGATCCATCTTATTCCCGTCAGGCCTATCCGCTTGCACGCACTCGCTTATCGGCGTGCTGAAGGCGGGCGATCACGTCTTGATCACCGACAGCGTCTATTCGCCCGTCAGAACGTTCGCAGACCAGGTTCTCGCAAGACTTCAGATTAAAGTGGAGTACTTCAATCCAACTGAAGTGTCGGATCTCTCGGCGAAGATGAGAGCAAATACCCGAGCCGTCTATCTGGAGTCACCTGGGTCGATGACCTTTGAGGTTCAGGATGTTCGCGCGCTCGCTGCGGTCGCCCATCAGTCTGATGCGCTCGTTATCTTGGATAACACTTGGGCGACACCTCTTTATTTCAAGCCGTTTGATCATGGCGTGGACATCTCGATCCATGCCGCAACGAAGTATATCCTCGGTCATTCCGACGGCTTTCTTGGCATCGCGACTGCCAACGAGGGCGCTTGGCCCGCGCTGAAATCGAGTGCCCACGAGTTCGGAGAGATTGGCGGGCCGGACGACATCTATTTGGCGCTCCGGGGATTGCGTACACTGGCCGCACGCATGAAGCAGCATTGGAGCAATGGCCTCGAACTGGCCCAGAGCTTGGGAGCGCACCCCGCTGTCGACAAGGTCTTGCACCCAGCGCTTCCCGGTGATCCTGGCCACGCTATTTGGAAACGTGATTTTTCAGGAGCGAGCGGACTGTTCGGAGTCGCGCTGAAGCCACTGTCGCGGGCTCAACTCTCACTTTTTTTCAATAGCCTGCGACTCTTCGGCATCGGCGCGTCTTGGGGCGGGTATGAAAGCCTCATCTTATCGGTTGAAACACCGAAACGAATGCAAAGCTCACTCTCGTTCGAGGGGCCGCTAATTCGCATTCACGCCGGCTTGGAGAGCGCGAGCGATCTGATTGAAGATATGCATCAAGCTTTGCAAGAGGTGTCCAACCTCGGCGCCGGCAGAGGCGCTCGCTGGCAAGAGGGCGTGCTCACTGGCTGATCCGCCCCCGCGGCTTGCAGGGCTCTTCAAAGGCAAATGCGAAGGAGGGATCGCATGGGTTGGCCAACGTCTCACGGTAATAGCGGTTGGGCAGCGGTGCGGTGGACATTCTAGATGAGAGATCAGTTCGGCAAGGTCTCAGCCTACCGCGCGGTTGCTTGGCCTTTGCGCACCAAAAATGAAGGGGCCAGTTAGCTTGGAGCTCGATAAAGAGCGCCTGCGCCAGCCCGGTAGTCGGCCGCGGCATTGGGACCGGCATAAAACGTTTCTCCCGTGCGTCCTAGTGCCTCAACGGGCGCTCAAACAGCTCCAAAATGCCTGCGCCTACTCAACAGAGAAGCCGTAGCGGCGAGTCCGTCGAGGACGTCACACCAACTTTGAAGGCAAATCCGACGAGGGGACCAGCATTGAATACATTAGGCAACGCTCTTGATCGAGCGCTTTATGATGCACTTGCTTGGACCTGGTAGAAGTTCGGCTGGACAAGCGATAAGGCTGGGCACTCTTCGCGGCCACGCGTCGGCTCGCCAAGCAACAATATCGAGCTGGGGCGGTTTGGCGAGCTCGATTTTTCAGATGGCGCTTCCACTAGCGGCTATAGTCAAGGCGCCCGGCCATACCCATCGGTGCCGCGACCGTCCTTTCCGGCACCAGCTCGCCCACATGATCTTCCTCGAGCAGGGTGGACCGGACACTATCGTCCTCGAGCGGCGATCGACCCGTTGTTCAAATGGCGCCTCAAGATGCCTCAGACGCGAGGCGTGAATCACAAGCCGGTAAGGTTCCGAGGTCCGCCGGCTCTCAGCGGTTTAGCAGCAGCTAAGTCTGCTTCCTTCCCAATTCGCGTCGGCTCCTCCGTATTGCGTCGCAACCACCAAACGCTGTGTCGGTTGGGTCAGGTGGGCTGCACCCTGGCCGCTCCACCGCTGAACCGGTGCCGGGTGAATCAATGGCAATCAGTCTCATGTCGCCATCTCGCGTTTCACCGGTACGCATCGCACTGCTTCTCACCGCGCTTATGCCGATTGTCGCTGCCTGTGATAAAGACGAGTCCGCAAGCGCCGCAACCGAGATGTCGGAGCCAGAAGTTACCGTGGTTACTATCAAGCCGGAGGCGCGCGCCGTTATTAGGCGGCTGCCGGGGCGGATCGCAGCGATGCCCGTCGCCGAGGTGCGGCCGCGAGTTTCGGGAATCGTGGTCGAGCGGTTGCTCCATCAGGGAAGCGAAGTCAAGGCTGGCGATCCTCTCTATCGCATCGACCCTAAACCATTCGAAATCGAGGTGCTATCGAACGAGGCCGCGTTGGCCAAAGCGGAAGCCAAGCTGCGCCAGGCGCTACGACAGGCACAGCGTATGAGCTATCTGGCCAAAAAGCAGCACTGTATCAGAGGCGGAGAATGACAGGGCTATTTCCGCCGAGCGCCAGGCTCAGGCGGATGTGGACCGGGCAAAAGCCGCGCTCGCACGCGCCCGGCTCAATCTCGATTATACGACGGTCCGCACACCGATTGACGGCGTAGTCGGCCCTGCGCTGGTCAGCGAGGGGGCGCTGGTTATTAAAGACCAGACCAAGCTCGCGACCGTCCAGCAACTCGACCCGATCTATGCCGATTTCACTCAGTCGGCGAGCGAACTGCATCAGTTGCATCTCGCTTTTGAGGCGGGCGATCTCGATCGCATTGCGCTTGATACCGCAAAGGTTCGCGTGGGCTTTGACGACGTCACCGTCTATCCCGCTGCGGGAAAATTGCTGTTTTCTGACGCTCGCGTCGATACATCGACCGGTCAGATCAGCCTGCGTGCGGAATTTCCCAACCCCAAGCACGAATGTAAGCGCTCAGCCGTCACCCTATTGATGCGGGCTTGACGGCTTGCGGAATCGCCACGGCATGAGGTCTTCGATTCTGCTATGGGGATGGCCGTCGATGATCGCCTCGAGTGTTTCGGCGATGTAGCTGGCCGGATTGACGTCGTTGAGTTTGCAGGTGGCTACGATCGATGCCAGCAGGGCCCAGTTTTCGGCCCCGATTTCATGTCCGGCGAAGAGAGCGTTTTTCCTGGTCAAGCAGACTGGCCGGATGGCGTTCTCGACCGGGTTGGTGTCGAGCTCGAGACGTCCGTCTTTGAGGAAGCGCGTCAGCCCCTCCCAATGATTGAGCGCATAGCGGATATCCTCGGCGAGCGTCGATCCGCTGGAGATCATCGACAGCTGCTTCTCGAACCACGACTTCAGCGCGGCGACCATGGGCAGCGAGTGCTCCTTGCGCGCTGCCAAGCGGATGTCCGGCGATGAACCGCGTACCATGGCTTCGATGGCATAAAGCTGCGCGATGTGCCGCACGGCGGCCTCGGCGATCGGTGACTTGCTGTTGCGCACCAATTTGACGAAGCGCCGGCGCAAATGGCTCCAGCAATGCACGAGCGTCCACGGCCCTTGCGGTCGAGCAACTTCGGTCAGCCGGTCATAACCGTCATAGGCGTCGCATTGCAGGAAGATCCCGCCGAAGCCGTCGAGGAACTGCTGCGCGAAGGCACCGCTGCGACCGGGGGCATACCTGAACAACACGATCGGTGGACTTGGGCCGCTGTGGCCGCGGTCGTCTGAGGCGATCGCCCAGAAGTAGCCCTTTTTCGTTTGACCACGCCCCGGATCGAGTACCGGCGCCCTGGTCTCATCCATGAACAACCGATCCGCCATAGCCAAGTGGTGGCGCATGTGGTCCGCGATAGGCTGAAGGTGGAAGCAGGCGCGGCCAGACCAGTTGCCCAGCGTCGCCCGATCAAGCCTGATGCCCTGGCGCGCATAAATCTCGGCCTGACGATAAAACGGCGTGTGGTCGCCGAACTTGGAGACGATCACGTGCGCGATGGCCGCTTCGGTCGGCAGTCCGCCGGGCACGACGTGCTCCGGTGCGTGCGCCTGCACGACGGGGCCCGAGCACCGGCGACAGATGTATTTCGGCCGGCGCGTGACCAGCACGCGCCATTGCGCCGGGATCACATCGAGGCGCTTGCTGACGTCCTCGCCGATCTTCGTCATGGCGCCGCAACCGCACGGGCAGAGCGTGCTTGCAGGCTCGATGATCCGTTCCACGCGCGGCAAATGGGCAGGCAAGCAGCCTCGGTTGCGATGAGAGCCTTGATCCGGATCGCTGCGCGATCGGCCCTTGATCACAGCCGCGGCTCTCTCCTGCGCCGCGTCCAGAATGCCTTGGGCGATCTCCACGTCTTCCAACGGCAAATGATACTGATCTGGCCGCAGCTTCTCGGACTTCGCGCCGAACCTGTCGCGCCGCAATTCGCCGAGAATGACCTCCAGCCGACGCCGTGCTTCCTCCGACGCCGCCAGCGCCCCCTGATGCTCGCTCAAGGCCGCCTGCGTTTGCGCCAAAAGCGCTTTCAATTGTTCATTTTCGTCGCGCAGCGCCGCGATGCTCATGCGCTATTTCGAGCACATCGCCGCCGCGCCTGCCACGTTCAAAATAGCTTCCGAGTCATTCTGCCGCAGTTATCCAGCCGCCTGAGGACGCCGCGCTTCTTCCGGGCGGACCAACCTCCAATCCAGCCCCTCGAACAGGGCCGCGAACATCGCCGGCGATATCCGGATCACGCCGTCTGCGATCGTTGGCCAAACGAACTTGCAACCTTCGAGACGCTTGTGCACCAACACCAGGCCCGTTCGATCCCAGACCAAAATCTTGATCCGGTCCGCTCGTTTCGATCGGAACACGAAGGCTGCGCCGCTGAACGGGTCGAGACGAAGCATCTCCTGCACCTTTGCCGCAAGCCCGTCGTGGCCACAGCGGAAGTCGATCGGCCGCGTCGCGATGTAGATCTTCAGATCAGCACCGGCCGCGATCATCGTGACGCTCGCACCGCACGGATCAACCGGGATAACTGCTCGGCATCAATGGCCGTATCCGTCCGCAGCACGACATCACCGATCGCGATCTCAAGCTTGATCGCCGGAGCCTGACCCTCTTCTAACGCGCGTTCCACGACCAGCGGTGCAAATGTCGGCGGGGACGCCTCACACGGCGGCAAAACGCCTCGCTGTCGAAACCGCCGTCGCCAATCGTAGATCTGCCAGCGCGTCGCCCCGTGCTTGCGCGCCACCTCGGATACCTGGGCGCCGGGTAGCAGACTCTCGGCAGCGATCCGGGCTCTCTCTGCTTCAGACCGAACTCGACGTCCTGACGGCCCTTCAAGGATCTCTAACCGGCTCACCGACCCGGCCGATGAGACGTCCAAATGGACGTCCTTTTTGCTGTCCAATCCCATCACAAACCTCCGTCCAAGCCGGAGGCTTCTTCGCACAGCTATCCAGATCCCGAAGCAAGGGCTCCGGATAAGCGCTTACGCACGAATTGCTGCCGGGCATGTACGTGCGGGTTTGCATCGAGCAGGGCATTGACAGCGGGGCGATCGCCGTTCCGCAGCAGGCGGTCCGGCGCAAGAAGGCTGGAAGTGCAGTGTTCGTCCTCAAAGAGGACAATCGCGTCGTTCTGGAGTCGGTTCACACCGGTTCGCTGCAGGACGGAAAATTATTCATCACTGATGGATTGAAAGCGGGCGACCGAGTCGTGGTGGAAGGCTTTCAGAAGTTCGCCGCCCGGAGATAAGGTGAAGCCGCTAAAATGGACTGAAGAAGCCGATCGGGCGAGCGGTACACGATAAAGGAGCGAGGGTAAGCTGGATGCCGAACTTGTTCGCTGACAAATGGATGTTCACCCGTTCCGGCCGATTGTCTCATCGGCGCGAGCGCGCTTCCTTGTTGCCGGGCGGCGAGCCCAGCGCTCTGGGGATTCCCGGCTTTGGGCAGACGACCCAAGATGATGTCAGGGTAGGGCGGGTTCAGGCTCGTGATGAGACCAATGTTACACTTTAAACGTCCGGTTTTCTTCAATAGCCTACGACCGTCGTCACCGGTGCGTCCTGGGGTATGAAAGCTCGCCCTACCAGTTGAACCGGCGAACCTACGGCAGCGTCGCGTGGATGGGAGAGGCCGCTAATTCGTATTTCGCTGCAGGTGATGCGGTGCATCCGCTGTAGTCACGCTTGGTCCTCGTCTCTGCTGGCAAGCACGATGGCGCGAGCTGTAGGACAGCTTGGGAAGCCGACAATCGGATCGCAGCCGCTACCGGTCTGAGCGGCGACTTTCCCGTCGCGTACCGCCTTGGCCTCGATTAATTCGACGAACTTCCTACGGCACGCATCCGCCAGCTCCGCGAGCGCGCTGCTCTTGCGAGCATACACCGCCTCCATCTGTCGAAGCTCCGCCTCGATTTGTGAAATCTTATCCATGACGTTGCCTTTATCGTCTTAAGCTCAATGCACGGACATGCCGTACAAATGTCCATTCGCCCACAGCCGTTTACCCAGCGCTGTCGGCACGTACCCCGCCGCCTTGCGAACCTAGCAAAGCGCGACTTCGCAGGCTGAGGTGATCGGCCTGATCGAATCTCTGAATGGGATGCTAGTCGCCATCGAGAGCCCAATCGCGTCTTCTCGAGCAGAACTCAGAGGGAGCCAATCGGTGGCGCTGATACGCTGCCGATCGAGCGATATACTCGATCTGAGGAATGCCGCCGTCTGGCCCAAGAAGTGCCTTAGTTGGACCGAAAGCCTTAGCACGCGAATAGCGACGGAATGCTCATTGCCGTTGCGCCCTTTGCTCGACGATGTGCTCGCGGATCCGTCTCCTCGCGCAGACGAGATGCTCGTCGAAAATCGTGTGCAGTGCAGCCCGAAGGCGAGGGGGTACCGAGTTGTCGGTGTCGATCAGTTCTCGAAACTTTTGAATGACCTGATCGATCCTCGCGATCGACGCGTCTGCGGCTGGTGGCTGGTCAGACAAATTGATCGTTCTCCTTACGTCGGGAACCGACACTCCGGTGCCGGCCGCGGGTCGCTCCTGGAGCGGCGGTCGGCCGAACATTTGTCGGCTCTTGAACACCATTGTCGAGTTTCGACGCGCTTTCGGATTATTCAATTAGAACCCGAACTTGCGAGTTGACTGACCTAACCACCGCCAAGGTCACCAAGATATCGTTGTGAAACATGGTTGCGAATTGTGTGGCGTTGCTCAACCTTCGACTGCTCCTTGCTTAGATCCGGCCGCACTCAATCAACCTCTTCGGCCGAGGCAGGGGGCTATTGGGCCGCGATCCCTTTGGTTTGCTGCTTCTGTTTGCTCTCTCGCGTTATCGGGGCCGGAGCAGTCTCGCAGAACAGAAGCGTCGATTTCTGCGCGAGCGTGGAGTTTTGCTCGGCGGAAAGCCAAATCGATCCAAGAATTGCTGAATTTCACGATGCTGGCGAAGTTCTTCAACAAGAGATCGCTATTGTCATCCGCGTCCATCGCGATTTCGAATCCGGTGTTGAGGTGGGAGGTGAACAGTCAAGCTTGTGCGCCCGAAATGAGAAAAAAGCCCATGGCGCGGTGCTCTCGAGCAATCGCTGTGCCATGCCAGAACGCTCCACGTATAGAGAAGTTCCAAACCGTCAGAAGTAGTGCAGGGTCAGTGCTGAAGCCGGGTCCAAATGAGTTGACGAATCTCCCGTTCTGCCAGCGCGAAGTTACCGATGTTGAAATGCGTCCGCCGATAAGCAGCAGCCCGCTCTGCTCGCGTTCGCATCATGCAAGACCTCTCGCGCTGGTACATCTCATCGCGGGCTTGTCGAAGTGCGTTGCGCACGGCGTATCGGAGTTCGCCTTTGATTCCGACAACTGTGGTCGAGGTGGGACAAAAACCCGTCAGAAGCTGCAGCGCGCGCGCCTTGATCTCATCGAAATACGGACTAACGCGCACTGATAGCTCTCCTCTGGCGTTTGATGCTACGGAATTTATGTTCCTCGATAGTCACATTCATGGCATCGCTATGGCGAGGTGATCATTGTGGATAAGAGAGTAGTTGCGTCATTCAGCTTACGGATCACGCAAGTCGTGGCTGCTTGCAATGACGAAGGTATCCCCGCATGCCGACTGTCGGATCGTCGCCAGAGGCATCCGCATAGCGCTGTTTGGCGGCAAGCAAGGGGAATTCCGCTCATCTCGCATCGTCCATAGCGGCGTTCGACGCTTGTGAGGGCGCATGAACGCAGGTCTGCTGGATGGAGAGCTCGCCAAACCATCTCCTCGAGCAAATCGCACGTCCGCCGGCGCACAATTGGTCTTTCGGAAGTGCGATATAACTGCGGCCGACCAAATATGGTCGGCGACACAGCGCAGGTGTGACCGGGTGAGTGGAGTGCCGTCGCAACGAAAAATCATCCGGGCACCCCGCACGGAGGACGTCTGCGCCGCCGGTCTGGCAATGCGTTGGTCAATGCCCGTCAGTGACCGCGGTGAGCCATCGGCGAACGTGTCCCTGTTTTGAGAAGGCTAGCTGATTAGGACCGCAGCTAGCTCAACGTGACCGTGTGCGCAAGCGGAGATGCATTGGCGACGCTGTCGCGCTGCTTGCTGGCAACGCGGTGGGAGGCTCGTTGGCGATGAAAGCCGACGAGACGTGCTGGTCGTTTTCGGACCGGAACATTAACGATCAAGCATGGTGCGCGGAATGTTTCTGATACGTCCGGTGACAGTCTCATAGAGGCGTGCGCCAGGGTAGGGAGCTGCTTGCAGGCATGGGTCGTCGACCAATGGTTTTCGACCCTCTCGTTCCTGACCGGTACGTCGATGCCGCTCTTCGATATCAGGGGACTCGCCGCAAGAACTCTATTGCGGCGGGCCCAGCATCCGATCTCTATTGGATGGGAGGAAAGCTCAACGACGTTTCACTAGGCTCCATTTCTTGACCACCGCCTCGCTGAGATGCCGAGCATTCTCAGCACAGGCGATTTCGTCGACTTTTACGGAGATCTTCTTGCCGACAAGCCCTTTCAGCTGATCGTCCGCGCCGGGGATTGTGAGGAGCTCGAACGTCTCCGGGCCAGTCTCCAGGTCGCATAACCCACTTGGTGAGGGCAGCTGGCGCGGTTCTGAAGTGATCTGGTAAGCGGCCACTTTCTTGCCGCTCCTCGGCTCGAGCACCTTCAGCACATTGAGTTCGCCCGACAATACGTCGCCGATATTGATCGGTTTGCCGGCGGCAAGCTGCTGATGTGCCGGCTCCTGCGCGCCGGCAGGCCCATAACGAAGGCTGGCCAGCAGAATGCATGCGAGGGCGAAGGCGATGGCCGGTCTGTCTTTTGTCATTCGAATGTGTTCCATAGCTATAGTTGAAGGGGTGGGCGCGTCGCGGACATCGCGGCACGTCGCCCCATGCACGCTCGTGCCGCGTCACGAACCGTTGTTGGCACTGCCGAGGGCGTGCGCTCCCGTTAGAGTGCCCTGGGGAAACGTGAAGCAGCGCGGGCATGCGAAGCTGATCTCAAGAGTCGAATGGCCAGACCCTGCTCAGCCGACGCCATTAATTTCGGATTGGATTGCGCTTGCCGTGTACAGGGAGGCATCTAACGCTAGATTTCCAAACGCGACTTGGCACAAGAGGTAGTTCGCACCTGCCTCTTCCAGATGATTGCGAAGCGTTTGGCACACAGATGATGGCGTTCCGACGACGCACAACTCACTTTCGAGTGCACCCTCGAAGGTCAGCGGCAGGTTAGGTGGAGTCGGGATACCATTCAGCTCGTACAGGAATTTAAAGCTTTCCAGCCATCGCTCGTAAGCACTTGTGGCGAGCCAATAGGCATCTGCGTGAGAGCTTGCAATCACGATCATGCGCAGCAATCCAAGAAAGGGCTGTTCGTCACTGGCTTTAGGATCGGCGTCTTGATGCGCGCGGAACGCATCAGTAATTTTTCGGACAGCGGAGGAGGGGCCAAGACATGCCAGATTTGCGCGCCTTGTGGCAGCCCAAGCTGCAGTTTCCGGTCGATTGGTAGCGACCCAAGTCGACGGATATGGACGCTGATGGGGCCCTAGCGTCAAGGGAGCCCCGTTCAATTCGAAATACTGCCCCTTATAAGACAGCGTGCCACCTTTCATCGCACTCATGAGGATTTCACTGGCTTCGTCGTAACGGCCTGGCGCCACGTCCGCAGTAATCCCGAAGTAGCCCCATTCAATTGGCGCGGAGCCACGCCCGATGCCCAGCTCGAGCCTGCCCGCGCTCAAATGGTCGAGCATGCAAACCTCTTCGAATGCACGGAGCGGATGATAGAGATTGAGTAGCATCACCAGCGGGCCAAGCCGAAGTCGACGCGTGCGCTGTGCGACGCTTGACAAGAACAAGTTCGGCGAAGGACCTCTACCATGCGGCGTGCAATGGTGCTCTGCCACATGATAGGCATAGAAACCGAGGCGATCGTATGCCTCGGCCAGTACGAGGCGGTCGGCATACTGTCGAGAGACATCACGTCCGTCCTCGTCCAGATGATCAAAGATGCCGCAGGTTATCTTTGAAGGAAGTGTGCTGTTCACTCATTCATCTCCAAGTTTGGGTTCAAATTTTGGGGGTAAGCCCGGTCGTGTTTTCCGGCCCAGCGACGTCATGGACACTGATGCGTGTTCGGCTCCGCCGGCTGCTAGCCAATGCTCGTCAGGCGGGGAGCAAATGGAGCCGATCGTGCGATGTCACTCACAGCGGCAAGGAATGTATCCATTTGCGCTCTTGTGCCGATGCTGACGCGGATCCGATCCTCAAGCCCCTTATCGGGAAAGAAGGCGACAAGTATCTTGCGGTCTTCCAGAGCTGCTTGCCACCATCTGCCGTCGTGACCCGCGGGCACGCGGGCGAGCAAGAAATTGGCGTGAGAGGGCGCCACAGCAAAGCCTAGATGAGACAGGGCGGTCGTAACGCGCTCTCTTTCATCCCGAATGTGTCTGTGGTTCTCCTCGTAAGCGTCGCGATGCGCAAGAACGCTGAGGCCGACCGCATGACCAATCACGTTCATGCTGAAAACGTTTTGGATATTGCGAAGCCTTCCGATAAGCTCAGGATGGCCTAAGCCGAAGCCGACGCGGATGCCCGCGGCAGCGTAGCTTTTCGAAAATGTCCTCAGGATCAGGAGATTCGGATATCGGCCGACAAGGCGAAGGCCATTATCAGGCGCAAAGTCGACATAGGCCTCGTCCAAGACGACGAGACGGTCGGATTCTGCGACAAGATGTTCGATATCTTTAACTGGAACGAAGGTCCCGGTCGGGTTGTTCGGGTTGGCTAGCAGAATGAACTTGGCTTTTCTCGCCGGCCCATGAAGCAGCTCCTCTGTGGGTAACGAGTCAACGTCCAGGCACCCGATTTCAAGGAACTGGGCCCCCTGCAACAGGGCAAGTTTGCGATTGAATGTGAAGCCTGGGGAGACCATCGCCACGCTGTCACCCGGGGCAAGGAAGGCTCGGTAAACGAGCCCGAGAAGCTCAGATGATCCGTTGCCGGCAATCACATGGTCGGTCGGCACGCCGTAAGAAGCGGCGGCTGCTTGCCTCAAACCAAGATTGTCATCCTCGGGATAAAGGTATTGTCGCTCGAGGGCCGCAATTGCACCTTGCCTCACTATATCCGGTAGTGGAAACGGATTCTCGTTCGTGTTTAGCTTCACATAGCTTCCATCCGGGGCCGGTTGGCCGGCAGGCAGAGTACTTAACTGGCTCGCGACAGGAGCTAGGGCAGAAAGCACACTGCGAAGTTTTGCGTCCGACATCGTTTTCTCCCTTTGGTCGACTAGCGCTAGCTGCAGTTGCTTTGAATGACCCGCCTCGGCTCCTTTCGGTGCTTATGGTGGGCGGAGAGGCACGTTCAATCAGCGGCGACCAACCAAGCCATTGAGCAAATCAGGCCGCTGCCGCACATTGAACCACCTCACCGTAGCAGCGAGAGCCGGAACGATATGAAACAGACGAACGATCGATCCTTGAACGAGTGTTGCTTGCGTGGGCTTAAACGCTCAATTTATGGGATGCTTATTGCCGTATCTTGCGTTGGCGGAGATACCATTCCTGCGTTGGTCCAGGTACCAAATATCGGCCCGGAGAGGTCGCTTCTCACGCTCCGCAGTACGGCTATCGCTTGGCCGCAACCATGCCGATAGACCTTCACCAAAGATCGATCAGAGTTCGAGATGAAACGCAACGTCCCCGTAAAGTGTCGGCCGCGCAGCGCCGCAACGTTTATACGGCGGCAGATCGGGCAGCTCTTGAGCGCGTGGCTAATAACGGGCTCGGCTGGGGTGCCAGTCGCGACCTCGGGCTCAGCCTTTTCAATGTAATTGTCCAGCTCTTTTTGTTCGGAAAGGCTGATGGTTCCGGAGTCAGCTCTTAAGCCAAGCTCATACATGCGGTCCATCTCTGCATCGCGCTGTTGCCGCTTTCGCAGCTCTTCTTCGCGCTCGGCCAAAAGTTGCTGCTGACGCTGACGCAGCTCCTGAAGGCCTTCATCTTTACCGCTGTCCGAGGATTGCTTAATCGCTTCAGCAAGTGAAACCTGGCTTGCCTTATAGCGTCTGTCAGTCTCTTGGCGCTGCATCATCTCCTGGCTCAGGCCGGGAGCAAGCTCAGCCATCTCGTTGACCTTTGCCTGGCTGACGTACGTCTCGTTTCCCTGCGCATCGACGTATATCAAACTCGTGTAGACGGCCGACGTCTCCGTGGTCCACATCGGAGGGTACGGCCCGTCGATGAAACCGAACACGGTATCGTTCAAAGTCCCGCCGCCGACATAATAGTTGACCAAGGTCTGCCGGAACTCGAGCTGGTGCTGCCCGACCGATGTATTCGAGCTGCCGTGATCGACAACATCTTCGATGAACAGAACGCCCGGCATGCCCGGGTGCGAATCGATGTACTTCTGGGCGTATTCGCGCCTACGATCCTGAGATTGCTTAGTTTCGGGCGCCGGGCCATAGACGTCGAGCAGAAAGGCAAGCGTCGCGCTGATGTCATTGGGCTCAGCTTCGCCAGTCGCTTCCACGCGGGCCTTTGCCGCTGCACCATCGGGGTTTACTGACCTTAGATGGGACGGACGATCTGCAGCGCGCTTTAAGGCGACACCCGGGCTTGGACCATCGAGTGGTTGGACGATCGCTGGGCCTAGCTCTCTGTCGGATGTCAAATGTCGCGCATCGGCGTGAGCTTGCACGAGGGCAATTGCGCCGCAAGCTGCGAGTATCTTCCGCATCAGAGCGCTCCTCGTTCCGGCGTATCACGCAGCTGACGGTGCCAAGACGGCGGCGATCGCATCAGTTCAAGGAGACGAAGCCCGTAGCGACGCTCCCCGCCGCTCAAGCAAAACGCCAGGCAAGAATAGTCCAGAGGCGATGCCGACTGGTTTGTCTCAACAGGCGTAAGCAGGTCCTCAGGATCGTCAGGAACAGGGTACATGGCAGCGAGCACCGCCCGGAAGCAGACAAACAAGAGTCCCGCAATTGCTGTCGCGAAGAGGACAAACGCGACGAACGCGCCGCCGTCAACGCTACGAGGACGTTTCACAATTCCACCCATTCATTGATATGCAAGCCACGGTGTTCCGATGCGACGAGCTTTGCTATTCGGCGGGTTCGACAACATGGTCGTGCCAGCGATAAACGAAAAAGCCGGGCCCCTCATTGTCCCCCTTGTGGTCGAAATGAACCCTGCCGATAACTGTTTCGATTGGCGCAGCCCGGAGCGCGGCTGCGACTTGAGGGCCGTCGAAGGTGCCGGCCCGCTTGACGGCGTCCGCCCATGCCTGAACCGCGGCATAAGCGTAAAGAGTGTAGCCTTCCGCAGACCGGTTGGAACGTTCCAGCCTTGCAACTGCCTCCGCTGCCTGGGCGTTCTTCGTAGCATCAGGCATGAAGGTAAACAGGGTGCCATTTGCAGCGTCGCTCGCGATGCTCCAGAACTCGCCGGTCATGAGAGCATCGTTCGCCATGACGTTGATGCCGGCGCCTGCCTCTGCAGCCTGACGAACAATCAAGCCAATCTCGGTGTAATAACCGCCGATATAAGCGAGCTTAATTCCTTCGCGCTTCAGCCGTGAGACGACTGCCGTGTAGTCCTTTTCGCCCGCAATATAGCTCTCCCTCATTGCCACCTTTACACCTGCTTGCTCAAGACGCGACGCAACGACGTCGGCAATTCCTTTGCCAGCGGTGCTCTTGTCGTCAAGGACGGCGATCTTCGTCTCTGGATAGTGTCGCAGAATGTATTCGGCCGCCACAACGCCTTGTTGGTCGTCCCGGCCGCAGGTCCGAAACACATTCTTCAGACCACGCTCCGTCAGGCGAGGATTGGTCGAGCCAGGTGAGATTTGGATAACAGCGGCTTCGGCGTAAACGTCGGACGCCGGAATCGACGAAGCCGAGCAAAAGTGGCCAACGACCAATTTGACCTGGTCCATGGTCAACCGATTCGCAACTGCAACGGCCTGCTTGGGATCGCAAGCGTCATCGGCGACCCGCAGTACGACCTTTGTGTCGCTAAGCACGCCGGAGGTATTTAAGGCATCTACCGCCGCGGCAGCGCCGTCGCGCATCTGAGCACCGAGCGCAGCAGTGGTGCCGGTCATTGGTCCCGCGACAGCGATCGTGATGTCAGCCGCCGGTGCGGCGGAAATGGAAGCAGAAGCGGCAAACGCGCAAGCTGTAAATGCAAAGACTCGAGAGAATGACATTAGAAGGGTCTCATCCTGACTTGTTGCGATGATCTAGCTGAGCCTTCCGTCTGAATGGGGGCCCACGCCCTGCCGCGTCGGCCTCAATCAAACGAGAGTCCCATCAGTCCGATGGGGCCACGCGCGCCTATCTGCGGCTCACCAGTGCAACGTTCGCGCTGCTCGCCAGACACTCGTGCTTGGAAGATGCTACAATTTGACGTTACGTGCGATTCAAGCCCCTTCGAGCTATCCTCCAAATCACGCTGGGAATCGAGTTCGCGCGGCGCGGTTGAGCACATGTTCATCCAACCGTCCCGCTGCAGGTGGCGAGAGTGGCTGATGCGAAACTTTCGCTCACGCCCCACCAGAGGCCAATACCAGCGTCAGGGAGCCAGAAAGTAGACGACGGGCTGAGTTCTCCCGTACGTCAGCATCGAGCCTGGGTACAGACATGGGTGATCGACGGCTGATCGAGCGCTCCAGGATTACCCATTCGAGCCCACGTGATCGTCCGGCCCTCCTTGCTATCCTTTTGCTTGACACTTGTCGGCGAGGACGAAAGTCAGGTTGAGAAGATCGAAGCGTCTGCGAGCCTTTTAAAGCAGCAGGCGGACCGATCCGCCCCCTCATATCACCAGACACTTTGAGAACCAGAGCGCACCGAGGGTCGTGCTTGCAACGGCACGGGTACGAAGTCTTGGTTGAATGTTTCGGCGGCTTCATCTGGGATAATTATGCCGTCGCCTCGAACATCAGTTCGCACGCGTTGGGCCGCTTACAAGGCCGGCAATCCGCAGATAGGTGTCGTGATCTGAAGTGGCCAAAACGGTGCGCGAAATGTCGCGATGGCAATCAAGAACATTGGAGCGTTCCAAAGTGTGGCTCAGGCACACTTCAATGATGGGCGGCCAGGCATGCAGGGAAGAGCGCCTCGTCCTCCTAAGAAGCGAAGCGGGAATCGTTCAATGCCTCATAAAACCTCATGTTCGCCCCGTCGTGGTCGACGGCTGAGCGAGGCTGGAGGGGTTGCCTGAGCGGGGCCGGTTCTCCAAGGCGCTAAGCGCGAGATCGAGATACCGCATGAGGCTTGGATCCCAGCCCGCCAGGGTCCGCGGTGTGCTTAATCTGGTGAGAACCTTGAGAATGGTGGAAACGGTCGAATCGACCCCAGCGATTTCCGTGATAAGCGAGCGAGCCTGAACCGCCACCGCGGTTGACCGCTCGCTATAAGGCTGCTCGCCGCGCTCCATGCACTCACGCAAGCGGTCGCGTATCTGTCGCCAGCGGTCCTCTCGATCTTCGTCTAGATCGCATTCGCACTGCCCTGTCTGGTTGCGCTGCTCATCGCGGGACATTGCATCGAGAGTGGCGGGAAGCTGATCCACACTGACCTGTATTTCACCAGGCATGGTCATATTGCGCAAACGATCTCGCAGCATGGTTGTACGCGCTACCTGAAGTTCAATTTGCTCCAAATGCTTGTGCAACAGTTCAGTGAGCGACGTCCTGCCGTCCATCGCTCTGCGAATCTCTTCGAGCGAGAAACCAAGCTCACGCAGAGCACGGATTTGATACACGCGCTTGAGACTCTCGCGGTCGTACATCCGGTGACCGCCGTCAGTGCGCTCAGACGCAGTGAGTAAGCCCATGTGCTCATAGTGATGCAGCGTGCGCACCGTTACGCCGGTCGCCTCTGCAAGTTCGCCAATGCGCCATCGACGCCTTCGTGGTGTAGCTTTTGTCATGGTTCTCAAGTTTGAAGCCTACAACCTGACGTCACGTGAGATTCAAGCGATTTCAAGGGTCTAGCTGAATCGTCACCATTCGATGCGACTGACATGGGCTTTGGTGGACGCCGCATGATCAAGCGGCAGACGCAATTGCGTCCATCAAGCTCCTCAATGACCCCAGCCCACCTTCGCCTCCGCCGGCCCGCTCGAGAACAAGCTTGGCGATTGCTGTGCGATTGTCGGAGGTCTGCATCGATGGGGGTAGCATCGCGATTGCCTCATCAAAAATCCTTCCCAACACCGAAAGCTCTTCCGGATCATAGACACCACTGCACTGCTGCAACATTCGCTCCGTGTGTATCGTTGCACTGGAGAGGCGCACGTGGCCACAGCGTTTGGCGGCGGTAGGGCAAAAATCAGACGGACCGGGGGCGTACAACGACGAAGATGCCTTGTGCGTTCCAGTGATGCCGTCATGCAACATAGTTCTTGCAGCACGGTTCGGAAGTATCGCGCGCGTGATGTGCAATAAATAAGCCGATGGGAGTGTTGTTATACGTGCGCCGCCAACGGGCTAGCTGTTTGTTTTCAGACACCCAATGCCCGACACAACCCAGTCCGGATACATGACGATGCGTGGTCTGATACAGGGCTGGCGAGAAGCAGTCGTGGTATTATGTCGGCCACGCGATGCTTCAGAGCGCGTCGTGCCAGCGCGACAATGTGTCAAACGGCCTGACAACGAATCGCTCTCGATGAATGAATGATTGGCGGCGTCGGTTACTCATCACCGCGCGTGATGACAGACATTCACGCGGTCGATAGGTGCGGCGCAAACCATAGATCGTTGCGTGGTCGCAGTGGCAAGCGTCAGTGCGGATGCTGAGGAGGATCGCGGGCGACCCAAACAGTATGAGCTGCATGGTCATAATCGAATCATGTGCTGTCCGTGTAAGAGACGGAGAGACGGTGTGAGTGCGTTGGGCAAGCGGCTCGCCTTGGCGCGGTTTGCCTCAGGCCGGTCCTGAGCAATTGGATTTGTTGGACGATGCGATGCTTAAGGCACTCGACATGTGAACGTGCCTGCTAAAGCGTTCGTAGGGCAGACCCGATTCGAGCGCTCTGCGGAGCGGGACCGCACGTGCTCTATCATCGTGAGCCTATTCGCGCAATGAGTGTCCATGCGGCCCAGAGCATCTAGGGCAGTCGATTCGGACCTCAAGACGGCCCAGCAGGAATATTACGCTGTCGAACGCTTGTCTGCGTAAGCACCTGGAAACTGCGCGCCGCGCGAAGGATCGAATTGGAGGGAGGTCTATTGGCAACGTGTCAGCGTGCACTCTGACACGTCCATCAAAACGGCTCCCTTGCCTAATCGAGACGGACAAAGTGTCCTGTTCAAGAAAACTGCCCGTGGCCGATAAAAGCAAGCCAGCTCATTATTTGAGAGGTGGGTGGGCAGTATTGGGAGCCCCGGCCACAGATCTCGGCTCCAGGTCCTGAAAAACACTCCAAGAGCTGGTGCTAAGGTGCGAACGAATCTGGATCGATTGCTGAATCACTCGGTGGCTTCGCCGATGCCTCAGCCGCTTGGAGCAGAGGGGAATGTCAGCGGAGGCTCGGGTGGGGGCTTGCTCACACAGCTAATAAAGACCTGTAGGTAGATCGCGACAACTACATCGTGATGCAGCCACGACGAGAATGGGGCCGCCGGCCGCCACCGGTCGTATAGGCCAGCATTGCGGTTGATTCGCCCTCCCGGGAAACCGAGAGGGACTCCGAAGAGCAAGAGGGTTACTGCAGAGAGCCCCGCGCGACCGCGATCCTAGCGCGTTAGGCCTGGTGCTCGGTGGCGCGCACGGGAGCCATACGAGACGCTTCCTGAAGTAAGAGTTCGCGCATCCAGATGCTAGCCGGATCACTGTTGTGAAACGCGGGCCATTGGAGAGCTTCGGTGAATGCCGGAAATGGCAGAGAAATATCAGCTATCCGCAGGGGCATGGTTTTGTCGAAATGGTTAACCAGCCTTGAGGGTATCGTCGCGATACGACCGGTGTCCGCGAGCAGGGGCGGGATCATGCCAAAACTCTGCACAACGATCTCGACTCGTCGCTTAAGGCCGCGCTCGAGCAAAAGAGTCTCTTCTATCGTTGGAACTTGTGTACGTCCGAATCTCACTGCAACGTGGCCCATCGACATGTATTTCTCGAACGTAAGTTGGCGCGACAGTTGCTCGTTCGTCGGGCAGCCTACGCAGACGAGCCGCTCCTCGAACAAAGGCGCCTTAGGGTGCGCGTTCGACATGAACAATTCCGGTAAGATAAGAAAATCGACCTCGCCGCGTCGGATAAGATCATCGGGCTCGTCACCGAGTGGCAAAAATTCAAAACAGATCGCGGGAGCCTCCCGGGCAATGCGCTCCACGATATTCCGAAAAAACACCACCGCCATGAAATCGGAAAGAAGAATCCTGAAGCGGCGATTCGATTCGGCCGGGTTGAAAACGTCCTTTGAAATGACAGAGAGCTGGATGTGCAGAAGAGCTTCGCGAATTGGACCGGCAAGGCTTTCCGCGCGCGGCGTTGGGACGAGTTCTCGTCCTCTCATGGTAAAGAGTTCGTCCCCGAAATACGCGCGCAGTCGACCAATGGCGGCACTCATCGCCGGTTGGCTCAGGTTGATGCTCCGCGCCGCAGCCGTGACGTTACGCTCAGCCATCAGAGCGTTGAGTGCGACGAGCAGGTTTAGATCAAAGCCTTTAAAACGCATTCTGTACTTAAGAACCGGTGTTTGTGTGCGTGACCTTAGCGAGCATTATCCCAGAGCCTCACCTTCTTCGACTTGGCTCGTTCAGCCTACGAGGGATTCGTTCTCATAGGCGGCCGAACAGATCTGACGCCAAAGCAGCAAGCTTCCATACAAGTCGACGCCCGCCTTGACGTAGGGCCATTGGCCCGCAGGCGGGAAAACCAGTTATTTTGAGCTGAGGTGCGCGCCGTGACGCCCAGCAGAACCGCCACAGCGCTATCGATGCCGAGTAGTGTTGAGCTTCGTTGCATTGCTTACAACCTGACGCAATGGGCGATTCAAGAGGGCTTACTTGCGAAGATATAAATCGTCGTTTAGCACCGAATAGAGTCTCGCCACAGCTGTGCCTGGCTAGGCGGAGCTCTAGATCCTGTTTTGCGATGATCTGGTCAAATGCCGTCTCCGCCTTCTCGGAGCGGCCCAGAGCCTGTGCGCGAAATCACTAGCGGGTAGTCCGAGCAATGAACAAGTGCGCTCGGGAACGGAGACTGAGCTGCGCTGAATCCAGTTGGCTGTGAGATAGAGTTGGGACTGCCATATAGGTGCGGAAACAGGCTCGCGCGAGCTGCTGGGCAGCGCACCTGCGGGAAGGCACAGCAAAGTCGAGTGAGCCGACGGACCAGCGCCCTCGAAAGGCGCGACCATCTGACGCAGTAAATGAATTGAGCATGCTTAGCACTGCTTGCGGCTTTCAGTGGTCCTTCGCGGACAATCCATGCAGGAAGCTTCCTCCAAAAATATTTGTCGCAGCCAAATGCTTCCCGGATCAGAGTTGTGAAGCGCTGGCCATTGGACCGATTCCGTAAAGTCCGGAAGTGGGAGCGGTGGTTCGAGGATGCGCAGGGGTGTTGTCTTTGCAAAAAGCCTTGCCAGCCTTGATGGCATTGCCGCTATACGGTCCGTCCCCCACAGCATCGGCGGGATCATGGTAAAGCCTTGCACCGCGACGTCGGTACGTATCTTCCAGCCGTGCTCAATGAACAGCCATTCCTCCAGGTTGGGCCTTATTCCAGATCCGAACCGGGCGACGACATGGCCCATCGACATGTAGTCGTCAAATGTGAGCTCGCCAGGCACGTGCTTGTTGTTGCGGCAAGTCACGCACACGAACCTGTCCTCGAAAAGTGTCGCCTTAGGGTGCAAGTTCGTCATGAACCGATCTGGGAAGATCAGAAAGTCCACTTCGGCACGGCGAAGAAGTTCATCGGGCTCGTCGGCGAGTAGCAATTCGAAGCTGACGCCGGGAGCCTCACGAGCGAGGCGGTCGACGATCTTTTTAAAGAAGACGACCGTCATGAAATCGGAAAGAATGATTTTGAAAACACGAGTTGATTGCGCGGGGTCGAAGCCATCGGGCGAAATGATGGAGAGCTGAATGTGCGACAGCGCCTCCCGTATCGGGCCGGAAAGCCCTTCCGCACGTGCTGTTGGAACAAGCTCGCGCCCCCGCATCGTAAATAGCGTATCGCCGAAATAGTCGCGCAAGCGCGCAACCGCCGCGCTCATTGCCGGCTGGCTGAGGTTGATCCGTCGAGCTGCCGCAGTCAGATTACGCTCGGTCATTAGAGCATCGAGCGCCACGAGTAGATTGAGATCCAGGCCTTTGAAACGCATGGTCTGTTCTTATCCATAGTGTGGATGTGTTTCATAAAAACAATCGATTTTACCAATTCTTCCGAATGCCGGATAGCAAACCTCAGTTTAGAATTGGGGCATATCAAGATGGTTATCGAGCTTTGCTCTGAGGTCGAGAGATACTCTCTGCTGCGCGCTGGGCATCAATCGAGGCGCGTCTGCCTTGCTTTGGTTTTCAAGGGCTTGGGTAGGCTGTTTGGCGAAGGTGTCGCGCGACGGCTTCTGGCTAGTGTCGGTCAGAGCCAGCTGCAGACAAACCTTCGTATGGTTTTTTCAAATGTTTTTATATTCTCCACTGTCTTACGTACGATTGAGCAAACCATAAATCTCGCTCTAGGGTGGCCACAGATCGGACGGCACCAAGTTCACGTGCCGCATGCGTATGCGAACCGATCAGTCGAAGCGAACTTCAATCAAGTTCAATTAAAGCGGCGAGCAAAGTCGATGCTGGATCTCGTGCGCGTGGCACACGCGCTCGACGTCATCTCTGTCGTGGAGAATGATCCTTCTGTGCGCGAGGTGTTGATTGGCATGTTGTTTTCCATGGGCTACGTCGCAGAGCCGTTCTGCAACGCCGATGAGTTCTTGAGGTCCAACACTCGTGCGTACACCTCGTGCTTGATTGCGGATCTGCAGCAGCTGAACGTGGCGGGGCTCGAGCTGGGTGAGTGTCTGGCTGGCTCGGGGAGGCCTATCCCCGCCATTCTGCTCACGAACCATCTCTTCGCCGAGAGCCGCACAGCGCCGCGGCTAGGCGGCATCTCCTATTACCTGAGCAAGCCCTACAGCGAACGTGAGCTGGGCGCCTGCATCAAATCCGCACTCAAAGGCCGGGCGGCGGGTAGGAGTGGGGCATGAACATTGCCGTGTCGACTCCTTCGGTAGGCCCGTCCATGCGCTCTCAGGTACGCTGGAAAGTCTTTTGGGAAAACGAGCTGCGTCTCGCCGATCACATCGAGCTGTCCGACTTTTTCCGAAAGACGTACGGACCGACGGGCGCATTCAATGCAAAGCCATTCGACGCCCACCGAAGTTGGGCTGGTGCGAGGCCTGAGATTCGGGTCATCGGTTACGACGCGCGTGGTATAGCCGCTCACGTTGGCATACTGCGTCGTTTCATCAAGGTCGGCGAGGTCGACGTGCTCGTGGCCGAGCTCGGATTGTATGGGGTGCGTCCGGATCTCGAGGGACTCGGCATTAGCCACTCAATGCGCGTCATGTATCCGGTTCTGCAGCAGCTCGGTGTGCCCTTCGGGTTCGGCACAGTCCGGTATGCGCTCGAGAAGCATCTTACCAAGATGCTCGTGCGTCAGGGGCTGGCAAACATCCTCTCGGGGCTGCGAGTGCGGTCTACGCTTGCCGATGTCTATCTAAATGTGCCGCCAACCCGGGTCGAGGACGTCCTCGTGGTGGTCATGCCCGTTGCCAAGTCAATGAGCGATTGGCCGAGCGGGACCATGATTGATCGGAACGGGCCAGAGCTGTGACACATTTTCAGGTCTTGTCAGAGGTGCGCAGCGAAGGTCTGGGCCGGATCGAAAGGCCCGGCGTCTATTTCACCTTCGATGACGGTCCCAATCCGCGCTTCACAGCGGATATTCTCGACGTGCTCGCTGAACACAAAGTGTCCGCCACATTCTTTGTGATCGGCGCGTATGCGCTCGAGAATCCGAAACTGATCCAACGTATGGTCGCAGAAGGGCACGAGGTTGCGAACCATACGATGACCCATCCGGATCTGTCCCGATGCGATCCTGCAGAAGTCGAACGACAGGTCTTCGCGGCAAGCAGCGCAATCAGGATGGCCGACCCGCAGGTATGCCTGCGGTACATGCGGGCTCCCTACGGCATGTGGACCGAAGAGGTTCTCGCGGTCTCTGCCAGAGCGAGCCTCACCGCTGTTCACTGGACCATAGATACACGAGACTGGGCTCGTCCTGGCGTCGACGCAATTATCGAGACCGTGCTGTCCTCGGTGCGGCCGGGTGTGATCGTGCTGTTGCACGATGGGTCTCCTCCGGAGGAGCTGAGTTGGAGCTCCGATGCCGCTCTGCGCGACCAGACCGTCTCCGCACTCTCTCGCCTGATTCCGCAATTGCATGAACGCGGATTTTCGATCCGCTCGCTTCCCAAGCCCCACTAACAAACTGGCTTCTTATGAACCTGCTTGCTACAACCAGTACTGTTGCTATCTCTTGCTATGCGCTGCTCTCGACTGTTTATCGAAGCGTACAGGCGCTCTATGCGCAACCGATAGACGCATCACTCTTGTCCGACCGGTCGGACGAGACTGGCGTTCTGCCGAGCGTGGATGTCATCGTCCCCAGCTTTAACGAAGATCCGCGCACGCTCTCGGCGTGCCTTCGGTCCATAGCCGACCAGGACTACGCTGGAAGGCTGCGGGTCTATGTGGTGGACGATGGCTCGGAAAACCTTGAAGCGGTCGTACCGGTGCACGACACCTACGCCCAAGACCCGAGGTTCAACTTCATTGTGCTCCCAAAGAATGCGGGAAAGCGCAAAGCGCAGATCGCGGCGATACGCCGTTCATCTGGAGATCTGGTGCTCAACGTTGACTCGGACACGATACTTGCCCCCGATGTGGTCACCAAACTCGCATCGAAGATGCAGGATGCGAGCGTCGGCGCTGCCATGGGGCAGCTGACAGCAAGCAACCGGAGCGACACCTGGCTAACCAGGTTGATCGATATGGAGTACTGGTTGGCGTGCAACGAGGAACGCGCGGCACAAGCTCGTTTTGGAGCCGTCATGTGCTGCTGCGGCCCCTGTGCAATGTACCGCCGATCGGCGCTCCTTTTGCTGTTGGACCAGTACGAGACGCAGTTTTTTCGAGGAAAGCCGAGCGACTTCGGTGAGGATCGGCACCTGACGATCCTCATGTTGAAAGCAGGGTTTCGAACGGAATACGTTCCTGAGGCAGTGGCGGCGACAGTCGTTCCGGACACCTTGGGGCCTTATCTGCGGCAACAGCTCCGATGGGCACGGAGCACTTTCCGAGATACTTTTCTCGCACTGCGGCTGCTGCCTGGCCTCGACCGCTATCTCACACTAGATGTGGTCGGGCAAAATCTTGGCCCGCTACTTCTCGCGCTCTCGTCGCTGACGGCCCTGGCGCAGATCTTGTTCACGTGTACCGTGCCGTGGTGGACCGGGCTGATGATCATATTGATGACCGCCGTTCGTTGCGGTGTGGCGGCTCTCCGTGCTCGTCAACTTCGGTTCCTTGCCTTTTCTCTGCACACACCCATCAACATCTTCCTGTTACTCCCACTAAAGGCATATGCGCTCTTCACATTGAGCAACAGCGACTGGCTGTCTCGTAAAGCGGTCCAATTGCCGGCAGATCTCGGCAAACAGGTCGTTGACCGAAAAGCTGCTCATCGAGAAGGCGCTCTGGAACGGGCGCAGCGCCCCGGATCACACCGCAG
The DNA here is from genome assembly GCF_045571435.1 of Bradyrhizobium sp. STM 3562. NCBI lineage: Bacteria > Pseudomonadati > Pseudomonadota > Alphaproteobacteria > Hyphomicrobiales > Nitrobacteraceae > Bradyrhizobium > Bradyrhizobium sp. STM 3562. Next base: position 5,892,012 of record NZ_CP120694.1, on the reverse strand, counting down.
GGTAGATCTTGCGGCCGGTCGTTCAAGGCGGGTCGTATCCGAGACCCTCTGCCGCGGCGAGTCAACGGGACGTGCCGGCTAAGGAAGAAGTCGTGAATCTGGAGAAGCAATATCAAGCCTTGGAGCTGGAGTTAGCGGCGGACGATCCCTGGCGTCTCGACGGAAACCCGTTCGAGCGGGAGCGTCACACGCAAATGCTCCGCCTGGCGCGCTCGCAAGATCGCATTACGAATGCGCTCGAGGTCGGCTGCGCCGCCGGCGCATTCACCGAGAAGCTCGCGCCCCACGCTCAACGGCTGACGGTCGTGGACGTCATGCCGCGCGCCATCGGCCGGGCGTGCCAAAGGACGAAGAGGTGGTCCCACATCACGTGGATAGCCTCGGATATCCTAGAATTCACAAGCGCAGAGCGGTTCGATCTGATCGTGGTTGCAGAGATTCTTTATTATCTGAAGGACGTCGAACAGATGCGCACAGCCATCCAAAACCTGGTTCGCATGCTTGCGCCAGGTGGGAGGGTGGTTTTCGGATCCGCCCTCGACGCCACCTGTCGGCGCTGGGGACATGCCGCCGGCGCCGAGACGGTCATCTCAATCTTCAAAGAGACACTGACCGAGATCGAACGGCTGCACTGCCAAGGCGCCTCGTCCAACGAAGACTGCTTGCTCGTGCTCTTTGGGAAAGAGGGGCGAGCTCCAGAGCAGTCCAATATCCGGCCCTGACATGGAGGCACTATGCGCGTTTGCGGTATCAAGCTCACCCATGATGGGGCGGTCGCTCTTATCGACGACGGGCGCCTTGTCTTTTGCATCGAGCAGGAGAAACGAGACAATAATCCGCGCTATCAAACCATCGACAACCTTGACTGCGTCGTTGCCGCTTTGGCAGAGCACGGCCTTGCTCCGGAAGATGTTGATCAATTTGTGATCGACGGATGGGACGGGGAGGCGGAGTCGCAATTCCGGCTGCTTAGCGGGACGACTCCCGTCACTCTCAAGGGCGGCCCCTACGTCGAACGGCATCCTGAGGGCCTTCTCACGTCGCGCGACGGCTTCGGCCTCATGCTAGGCGGCCGGGACTTTCCGTATGCGAGTTATCCGCACGTGACTGGCCACGTCGCCTCTGCATACTGTACGAGCCCATTTGCAGAAGCGGGCGAGCCAGCTTTTTGCCTGGTATGGGACGGCTGCATCTTTCCACGTCTCTATCACGTGGACCACCGCGGTGCGCGGTTCGTCGACTGTCTCTTTCCGGTAATAGGGCATGTCTATGCCGTCGCCGGCCATCACTTCGGGCCATATAAGCGCGACACCAGGACCAGCTGGGACTTAGGTGTTGCCGGCAAGCTGATGGCCTATATTGCCCTCGGATACCCCAACGAAGACATCATAAAGGTGTTCGGCGAGCTATATCTTGAGCACTTTGCAGGTGAGACCGAACAGGCGCGTCGTTACCGTGCGGAGATCAACTGCCCTGAGTTATCGCTTAATGCCATGCACGACTTCTTCGACGCCAGCGCACCCCTGTTGAAGGGCAGACGGCCGGAAGATGTACTGGCATCACTTCATTGGTTCCTCGAGCGTCTTCTCGTCGAAGAGGTGATCGACGCTTTGCAGCGGCATACGGAGTTGGCCGGAGCGCGTAATCTGTGCATAGCCGGAGGCTGCGGTCTCAACATCAAATGGAACAGTGCACTCCGTCAGACCGGGCTGTTCGATGCGGTCTGGGTACCACCGTTTCCGAATGACAGCGGCTCGGCGATCGGTGCCGCTTGCGCGGCAATGGCTGCGGAGAAAGGCTTCGTCCCGCTCCAATGGTCGGTTTATAGCGGTCCGGCCCTGCGGCCCAGCGATGTGCCATCTGAATGGGAATCAACGCCGTGTAGCATGCGTGAACTTGCCGGTATCCTCGCAAGTAACAAGCCTGTGGTGTTCCTAGCCGGCAACGCCGAGCTCGGGCCACGGGCATTGGGAGGCAGGAGCATTCTGGCAGCCGCAACATCGGCGGGAATGAAGGACCATCTCAACGACATCAAAGGGCGTGAATATTACCGGCCAGTAGCCCCAATATGCCTGGAAGATCGTGCGCCAGACATATTCAACCCGGGGACACCGGATCCTTACATGCTTTTTGACCACCAGACGCGGCCCGAATGGCGGGATAAGGTCCCGGCTGTTGTACATCTCGACGGGTCTGCGCGATTGCAGACGATCTCGAGAACCTCACCGCATAAGGTCGCCGAACTTCTCGTCGAGTACGAAAAGCTCACTGGCATTCCGCTGCTCTGCAATACCAGTGCAAATCACCACGGACGGGGCTTCTTTCCGAACGCGGCAGCGGCCTGCGAGTGGGGACGCGTCGAGCATGTCTGGTGTGACGGCCTGCTCTGGACCAAAACGGTCCCAACTCAGTTAGCGCGCTCCGAGCCGCTAGTTGCAAGCTGACGTCAGCGCATGCCGAGCCTCGCAATCCAACTCGAATGCGTCAAGAAGTCATACGGCAACAACATCGTTGTTGACGGGCTGTCGTTCGCCGTGGCGCGAGGAGAATGCTTCGGCCTCCTGGGACCGAACGGGGCAGGCAAGAGCACGATTGCACGCATGGTCCTCGGGATGACGTCCGTCGATGCGGGCAAAATCAGCGTGCTTGGTGAACCGATACCGGCGCGAGCTCGTCTCGCACGCATGCGCATCGGCGTGGTGCCGCAGTTCGACAACCTCGACCTCCAGCTCACGGTCCGAGAAAACCTGCTCGTGTTCGGGCGGTATTTCGGCATGAGCGCCCGCGAGATCGAGGCAGCGGTGCCGCCGCTTCTTGCGTTTGCGCGCCTCGAGACAAAGGCCGATGCACAGGTCGGCGAATTGTCTGGGGGCATGAAACGTTGCCTGACGCTGGCACGTGCGCTGATCAACGACCCGCATCTACTCGTGCTTGATGAGCCAAGTACTGGGCTTGATCCGCACGCCCGGCATCTGATGTGGGAGCGTCTGCGATCGCTACTCGCTCGCGGCAAGACCATCCTTTTGACCACGCATTTCATGGAAGAAGCTGAGCGTTTGTGCGATCGGCTGTGCGTGCTTGAAAAAGGGCACAAGATTAGCGAAGGCAAGCCTCACACATTGATAGATGAGCAGATTGGCTGCCAAGTCCTCGAGATCTATGGCGGCAACCCGCATGAGCTGGTGACGTTGATCAAGTCCTACGCGCAGCGCATTGAAGTGAGCGGGGAAACGATCTTCTGCTATGCGTCTGATCCAGAACAGGTTCGGCTGGAGCTGAAGGAGCGCGCCGGTCTACGCTTCTTGCAGCGCCCTCCAAATCTCGAGGACGTCTTCTTGCGGTTGACCGGGCGCGAGATGGAGAAATGAACGATGGGTCAAGGCTATTTGGCGGCCATGCCCGCAAATGCGTACAATTGGACCAGCGTTTGGCGCCGCAACTATCTGGCATGGAAAAAGGTCGCGCTTGCGTCGGTTCTCGGCAACCTCGCCGATCCCATCACTAACCTTTTCGGGCTCGGCTTTGGTCTCGGAATCATCGTCGGGCGCGTGGACGGGACTTCATACATCGCGTTTCTCGCGGCTGGGATGGTTGCGACCAGCGCCATGACCTCGTCTACCTTTGAGACGATTTATGCGACGTTCGCAAGGATGCATGTCCAGCGGACCTGGGAAGCCATTCTTTGGACCCAACTCACGCTGGGTGACATCATTCTTGGAGAATTGGCCTGGGCAGCCAGTAAGGCCGTTCTCGCCGGAACGGCGATCGGGATTGTTGCCGCGACGCTCGGCTATGCTGGCTGGATATCCGTTCTCTATGCCCTGCCAGCTATCGCCTTTACCGGCGTCGTCTTCGCGAGCTTGGCGATGGTCGTCATATCCTTGGCTCCAAGCTACGATTATTTCGTCTTCTACCAGACGCTGGTCGTCACACCAATGGTGTTTCTCTGTGGCGCGGTCTTCCCGATAACTCAGCTGCCTAGCGGATTGCAGCGCCTCGCCGGGTTCTTGCCTCTCGCACATTCAGTCGACTTGATTCGCCCGATCATTCTCGATCGTCCAGCCAGCGATGCCGCCCTCCATGTCAGCGCCCTTTTTATCTACGCCGTGTTGCCATTCTTCTTGTCAATTGCGCTGTTTCGCCGTCGTCTGATGCGTTGATGACCGATCGCGCGCAAAAAGAAGGAAACATGGGATACAGCGAAGTGAATTGTGCAGCAGCACCATAATGAAGACCGAAATCGGCTCACGACGTCTGAGCTTGGGAGCAGGCTGCCATGGGCGAGGCGCATGCGCGCAGTGCCGAGATGCCAATAGCCCAGGTTCACGGAGGGGACTTGTGCGGGGCGGCTGGCAGCGGCTGGGGCGCCCAAACGAGATTGCAGAGCATCTACCGGAGGCAACCTGGGCGGATAAGCGTTGCTCGAACACCCCTCTGCTTCGTCAGGTATGCAGGTGCTCGGATGCAGGCGTGTCAGACCAATCGGTTGGAGTGCACGACCTTCATTGCGGTTTGCTGATGCGAGCGACATGCAAGCAAGCTGGAGTGCCTTCAGGCTTGCAAGTATCGTTCGATGAACGGAGAGCAAGATGCTGTGTCTAGGAGTGAGTGGCGGGTTAGACAAAGTCTACGACAATTCGCTCGATCTGCCGAAGACATTTCTCCACGATGGCGCTGCTGTGCTCGTGAGAGACGGACAGGTCATCGCTGCCGTGGAAGAAGAGCGCCTCAATCGAATCAAGCATTCGAATAAGCTTCCCAGCCGCTCGATTCAGCACTGTCTTACTGCTGCGGGCGTTCAGCTCAGCGACATTGATTGCATCGCATTCTATGCGACGGAAGCCTACTGCAACGCCATGCTGCAGCGCATGCGCGTGTCCCAACGTGAAATCGAGGTGCCGCTGGACGCCAGAGTGCTGCTGCAAACGATAGTGGCGCAGGAGTTTGGGGCCGAGATCGACCCGGCGCGGGTCTCATTCGTAAGCCATCATATGGCACACGCGGTGAGCGCGTTTGCGATGTCGGGGTTCCAAGAAAGTCTCGTGTTTGCCGTCGACGGCGGCGGCGACTTTCTCTCAGGTCTTATGGCAGTAGGATCTAAAAACGAGCTGACCCAGCTCGCGAGCTTCCCTGAGCATAACTCCTTGGGACTGTTTTATCTCGAGACAATCCGCTATCTCGGCTACGGCTTGTTCGATGAATATAAAGTCATGGGGCTTGCACCATACGGGGATCCTGCTCCTTATCGCGAGCTGTTCGCGCGGTTTTACGAGCTCCTGGATGAGGGCAGCTACCGTGTCCACCTCGACCGTATTGGTCCGACATTGCTTCGCGCGATCGAGGTCCGAGGCAAGGGAATGCCGTTCACGCAGCAGCATCGCGACGTGAGTGCTTCATTGCAAGAGGCGCTTGAGCGGATTGTCTTTCACATCCTGCGTCACTATCGCAAGGCCACCGATATGAAGCGGTTGTGCCTGGCTGGCGGGGTGGCCCAAAACTGCACCATGAACGGGAAGCTCTTATATTCAGGATTGTTCGAAGACATCTTCGTTCAGCCCGCCTCACACGATGCCGGTTGCGCGCTAGGCGCTGCGCTCATGGCCTCTCAGGAGCTTGGGCAGTCCGCTCCACGTGAGCGGCTGCGGGAGGTCTATTGGGGGCCTGATCTTGGAAGCGAGCGCGCGATAGAACAAGAACTCCGTGCCTGGGCCGGGCACGTTGAAATCGAGCGACGTGATGACGTCGCTGAGAGCGCAGCCGAGTTGATGGCAGGCGGCGCCGTGATCGCCTGGGTGCAGGGTCGTTCCGAATTTGGACCACGCGCCCTTGGTAACCGCAGCATTCTTGCCGATCCTCGGCCGGCCGCAAACAAGGACCGGATCAACGCGATGGTCAAAAAACGCGAGGGCTATCGGCCGTTCGCGCCATCAGTGCTGGAGGAGTATGCGCGCGAATATTTCGATCTGCCGGAGGGGATGCGCGAATTTCCGTTCATGAATTTCGTGGTTCGGGTGCACGAGGCGAAACGGAGTGTGCTCGGCGCGATCACCCATGTCGACGGCACCGCGCGGCTGCAAACAGTGTCCCGGCAGACCAATCCCCTGTACTGGGACCTCATCAATGCATTCAAGAAGCGTACGGGCGTTCCGGTACTGCTCAATACCTCCTTCAACAACAATGCCGAACCGATCGTCGATTCCGTTTCAGACGCGATTACCACGTTTTTGACGACAGATCTGGACGGGCTTGTCGTCGGTCCGTTCATGATCAAAAAGCGAGCTCCAACACCTAAAGAGTGGGCTGAGCTCGCAGTCTCATTGCCACCTTATGTCCGCCTCCATCGCGTCCGCGCTTACACAGCTTTGGACCGCCAGGAGACGGTATGCGCGATCGAGACGAGTCACTCCGCGTGGGATAGTGTGAGAATTTCTAACGAGCTGTTCGATCTGCTGATGCAGATCGAGGGCGAGGCTCTTGTAGGAGATCTGCTCGAGACGATGACGGTGGATCAGGCGAGGCGCGAATCTCTGGTCAAGGAACTGAGGGGATTGTGGGAGCAGCGGCTCGTCCGGCTGCATCCTTCAAGCGCTGCTCGCGCGCGCCCGGGGCGCGCGTTCATGCGAGAAGACGGATAACAGCGAGATCATGAGTGTGTATTCCCCGGGGTCCAAAAATGGTCGTTGGCTGTTGTGTGCGACCCAAGCCTCGTTCGGACGAGGCTCGTTGCTGAAATCCTACGGGAGCCGCTTGGTAGGAAAACCGAGCCGTGGTGGCCACGAGAGAGATCATGCATGCTGGAAAGTGGTGAGAAGAGCCCAGAGAGTAGATGGCATACAGATCAAGGCGGGCTGCCGGCATCTCTGCGCCGAACATGAGTGGACCTCTTAAGAAGCTATTAACCCCAGTGTAGGCGCCGCGGACGGGCTGAACTGGCTGAGATCACAATGGCCCATTGCGCCATTGTGCGGAGATCATCTTTAACAAACCTGCGTCTCATGAGCGCACAATCACAGGAGAAGGAAGCGAAAATGGTTGCAACTGCCACGACGAACGATCGGTTCGTCGTTTCGCGGCGACGTACCGGTTTTGGTGATTGCTTGTGGTCGCTTGCGGCAGCCTGGAGCTATGCGCGACGGACGGGGCGCGCGCTCGCCATTGACTGGCGTGGCTCCTGCTATCTCGATCAATCCTTTACAAATGCCTTCCCAGTGTTCTTCGAGCCAGTGCAACGCATTGCTGATATACACGTTGCTTGCTGCGGTGATGAGATCAATCAGTTCGCGTTCCCGGGGCCGTTCTTCCCGGAATGGTGGAATAAACCGCCGATCGACTGCATCTATCGTCCGGATGAACAGATTTTCCGGGAACGTGATGAGCTGGCACAGCTCTTCGAAGCCGCAACTGATACTGAAGCGAAGACGGTCGTCTGTGACGCTTGTCTGATGTGGCGTTGCGATGAGACTGCGGAACGTCAGATCTTTGAGAGCATCAAGCCGAGGCGTGAAATCCAAGAACGGATCGATGCCATCTATCAAGAACACTTCAAAGGATACAGCGTCATCGGGGTTCATGTCAGGCATGGCAACGGTGAAGATGTCATGGGACATGCACCTTACTGGGCTGATCCAGATTTGGCCCTGCGTCAGGTATGCGCGGCCATTGATAGGGCGAAGGTGTTGTCGCACCCAAGACCGGTGAGGGTGTTCCTGTGCACGGACAGCGTTCGCGTTCTTCAACGCTTATCGGCCATCTTTCCCGAGATTTTTGTGGTCAGAAAGCGTTTCCAGGCGGAGCAGGCCGGGCCGCTGCACAGTGCAGAACTGGGGGTGGAGGGAGGGATTTCGGCTCTGGTCGACATGTACCTCCTCGGGCGATGCGATACGGTCATCCGTTTTCCGCCGACCAGCGCCTTTACGCGCTATGCTCGCCTTTTCGCTCCGCGCGTCATTGAATTCGATTTGAACGATCCGGCTCGGCTGATCCTGATTGAAGGACATTCGGAACCGTTTCACGATAGTGCTAACGTGCAGCCTGAACCAACCGGTCGTGCAATTGTGCAGATTGCGGATGATCACGTCGAAGCAAATATTGCAGCTGAGACCGACTGACCGCGCGAATTATGCGAAGGCGCGCCATATAGCGCGCCTTCGGCGCCGGCTTGAGGACGCGAGCTTGCAACGGCAGCCTCGTCCTAGCGCGCCGCGATGGCGCCGGAATTGCGGGTTAAGCTTAGCGTTATTGACGATCCATTTTCTCTCGTTATGGATGCGCGGGATCGCATTGAAGGCGCTGATATTTTGCGCCAGCGCCTGTTCTCGCAGAGCCCTCTGTGGCTTTTCGCCGCTGGTCGACAGATGGTTCGTGGTGGTTTCCCGCTGTCCGAATCCGAACGATGCGCATGTCCGAAACCTGCCAAGCAGATAGAGAACGCTACATCTAGTCCAAAAATCGCGAGCCTTCGTTGAGAGTGAGAGTGGCCCAAATCCTGCAAAGCCGGCCCTGAACGAGCGTGAGAATCTGAGGGAAGCTTGAGTCTCGATCTGAACGAGGAATATATGACGACTGCTCCAGCATCGGACAAGGAGGCGGGCCGTCCGTTTCACGTCGATAGAGCCGGCGTCCGCCAGGGAAAGCGGAAGACCTTGCTTTTGACGGGGGCCTCGCGCGGCATTGGTCACGCCACCGCAAAGCTGTTTTTGGAAGCGGGCTGGCGCATCATATCCTGCGCGCGCCAATCGTTTGACGGCGAGCGCTGCCCATGGGACCGCGGCAGCCTGGATCATATCCAGGTCGACCTTAGCGACCATCGGATGCTTCCGCGTGCGATCGCCGAGATCCAAGACCGTCTTGCGGGCGCGCCGTTGGATGCTTTGGTTAACAATGCGGGTATGTCACCGAAGACATCGGACGGGGCACGACTGACGTCGTTGACGACATCGGTCGAGACCTGGATGAGGGTCTTCCACCTCAATCTGGTGGCGCCCATTCTCCTTGCGCAAGGGCTCTTCGAGCAGCTGCAAGCCGCCCAAGGTTCGATTGTCAACGTGACCTCGATTGCGGGTTCGCGGGTGCACCCGTTTGCCGGCAGTGCCTATGCCACCTCGAAAGCTGCGCTAGCGTGTCTCACGCGCGAAATGGCGCACGACTATGCACCGCATGGCATTCGCGTGAATGCGATCGCACCGGGAGAAATCAAGACGGACATTTTGTCGCCGGACACAGAAGCTCGCCTCGTGCCAAACATTCCACTGCGCCGGGTAGGCACACCGGAAGAGGTTGCAAAAGTGATCTTCTTTCTGTGCTCGGATGCAGCGAGCTATGTCACAGGGAGCGAGCTGCCGATTAATGGGGGCCAGCACCTGTGATCGGCAGCGCTGGAGCAACAACCGGCCGCGCCGAATTGATCTACGCCGGTCCGCGCCATTAAGCGCGAAGAACCAAGTGACAAATTGTTAATTTTGGTAATATTTTACCACAATGCCATAAATGCGTGATATTCCTCGAGGCCATCCGGTGAACTGAGCGCCGATCGAGGATGACATGCAACCCATTGCTCACAAATCCGAAGACCATGACAGGCAGCGTGATCAGAACAACGGAGACGTCGTTACCCTGCGTATCGCCTCCTCACGCGAATGCGCCAGCTTAACCACCGAGCCTGACGACAAGCTGACCGCTGAGCACTTGGACGAGAGCGCACTCACCGGCATCTTCGAGATTTCGAGAGTGCTTACCGCCACCTGCCGGCTCGAAGTCACCCTGGCCAATGTCGTCCGTCTTCTGCGATCGTTTGTGCAGATGCGTCATGGCATTATCTCTCTGTTTCAGGATGATGGCCTCGCTGGGATCACGGTCGGCTCCGGCTTGAGCGAAGGCTCCGATGAGCGCTATCAGAATTGGCTGCCGCAAAGGGCGATCGACGAAATTGTGACGACGGCCATGCCGCTCGCCGCAGAGAACGTAGCCCTGCATTCAGCCTTCGATCCCGCGGACGTCGAACTCCTTGGAGCGTCCGACAGAACACCAGTGTCGTTCATTGGCGTTCCCATTCGCGTCGAACCGAAAGTCGTGGGCACGCTGACGGTCGACCGTATTCTGGATAGCAGGTCGAGCATCCGGCTCGAGAGCGACGTCCGGCTGCTTACGATGGTCGCTCAGCTCGTAGGGCAGACAGTGAAGCTGCATCGCCTGTTCGCCAGCGACCGCGAGCGGCTTGTGGCTGAGAAAGACCGGCTGCAAAAGGAGCTATCGGAGTTCAGGCAGCCTGCGCGGGAGCGTAAGAAGGTTCATGTCAACGGGATCATTGGCGACAGCCCGGCTCTGCGTCGGCTGCTCGACCAGATCGCGGTCGTAGCCAAATCGAACAGCACGGTTCTCTTGCGCGGCGAATCCGGAACCGGCAAAGAGCTGGCGGCCAAAGCCATTCACGAGCAGTCGGCGCGCGCCAAGCGGGCCTTCGTCAAGCTCAATTGCGCCGCGCTGCCCGAGACGGTGCTGGAATCGGAATTGTTCGGACATGAGAAGGGGGCCTTTACCGGTGCGTTCAGTGCACGCAAAGGCCGGTTCGAACTCGCCGATAAGGGTACGCTGTTTCTTGACGAAATCGGCGAGATCTCGGCCTCCTTCCAAGCAAAGCTGCTCCGTGTGCTCCAGGAGCAGGAATTTGAGCGTGTCGGCAGCAACCAGACCATCAAGGTCGATGTTCGCGTGATTACTGCCACTAACAAGAATCTCGAAGAGGCGGTCGCAAGAAACGAATTTCGGGCCGATCTTTATTACCGCATCAGCGTGGTTCCCTTGCTGCTGCCACCGCTGCGCGAAAGGCGCGCTGACATTCCGATGCTCGCTACCGAGTTTCTCAAGAATTTCAACTGCAAGAACGGCCGTAACCTGAGCTTCGATTCAAGTGCGATTGAGCTGCTCATGACCTGCGGTTTTCCGGGCAATGTCCGCGAGCTTGAAAATTGCGTGGAGCGCACAGCGACTTTAGCGGCCGGACCATGGATCGTGAGAAACGATTTTGCCTGCTGCCACGGCCAGTGCCTTTCTGCGATGTTGTGGAAGAGCGGATCCGAGGACATAGCACCGCATGCCAAGCCCATTGTAGCCGCGCCAGCGAGACCGGCCATACCGCCGGTTGATGTCGATAAGCCAGTTGCACCTGCGGTCCCACCCCTCGGGAACGAGCAGGCAGCGCCAACTCCTTTCGGTACACCGCTCTTCGGTGGCACAAGGCTAATCGATCGCGACGCTCTCATCAGCGCGATGGAAAGGTCGGGGTGGGTGCAAGCAAAGGCGGCGCGGCTGCTTGGCCTGACCCCGCGCCAAATTGGCTATGCCCTAAGGAGATACGGTATCGAGATCAAACGGTTTTGAACAAGGTTTGGCTTGAGGCCGCAGTTAAGAAATGAGCCGAATAGTCGGCTAAACCTCGCTTCCGTGGGTTGACCTCGAGGGATCCTGCACCTCCAAAATCGAGAAAAGATCGCCAAAGCGGTTCCAGATCGCCGGCACTTTGAGGCCATATCGCGCCGAGACCTTGCCCTCGCCGATGCATTCGAGCTCGGCTGGCGCCTTCTTGGGAGCGGATCTGCGTGGCGCCCGAAAGCGGCTTGCTCGAGGGCAGCCTCAAAGTCGCCCTGGCCTTCGATCTTGCGGCGGATGTCACGTATGAGGCGGCCGAGCCGCGTCCGTAACAGGCGTAATTGCCCGCGATGGTGCTTGAAATGCTTGGTGTGGGCGTAGCGTCCGGCCATCAGCGCCGCGGGCTTTCAGATGCGCCCATACGATGCGGACGAGATTGACTTTGCCGATTGGCTCTTAGTAGGGGCGTTCCATCGTCCGCATGGAATGACCTTGCTCCATCTGTGGAACGCCCCGCGGGCAAGAGCTGTTTCAGTCGATCACACATTAGAGCGGTGCGGTCATATGTCCGGCCGTTGCGCGCGGCACATGGCCGCCGGCCTCGATGAGATCCGCGAAAGGAGGAGGCAAATCAAGTTTGCCCGCTTGAGCGCATTGGGCCAGTGACTTCGCTCGTTACCGGGCCGACACGTGTGTTCAATTGCCTACAGATTCTTCGGTGGCAGCATGGAAGGACACCGTTCTCTCGCGCGGCCGTTGCCGTACGTCCGACTGGACGCGTCTCATCACGCGACTCGAGATGGTACGTCATTTGCTCAGGTCATCTTGAGCATCTCTGCGATCTTGCGGCGCCGGAGGATCGTGGACCCGGCGACTGAAGTTCGCCAATCGGATCGCTTGCGGCGATGTTCATCGACATTACCGCATATGGCAGGTTTATTCGAGGCTACATCGATGTCAGACGCAAACGTCCCTTTTTCAGGAGCGGTGTCGCAATGCTTCCGCTATTGGCAATCGGTCGTTAGCACCCTCAACGGTCAGCTCGGGTTGATCAATGTCAACGTCGTGAAAGCATCCGATCCGGCCGTCGAAGAAAAAATACTGACGAACGTCGCCAGCTATGGAAAGCAGCTCGGTCGGCTTCAGGACGGCTTAATCGTTATGTTGAATCACCTCGAACTCGGGGAGCTGGAGGATCACGAAGTCAGGGCGATTTACGAGCTAGCGCAACTACTGAACGACATCGCAGATGTGAAACAGAGCCATTATCAACAAGACCATTACGAGAAGCGACCGCTGCGCCCAAAGATCCAGATCGCGCTTCGTTCCTAAGCGATTCCGCGTTGGGAACGATCGAGCACTTTGCCTGCAAATTGCCGCAACTGATGGACTGCCCGTTGCAATCCGCCAAGCGGGTAGTGGATCACCGGCTGTGGCTCGCGAAGACGAATTCAATCGCCCACGGCACGACCGAATACTCCGTTCGCACGGCGATGGAGCGCGTCTACAGGCTCCTCAACGTGGAACGGGGTGTGCCAGAGGTGTTCAACTCGACCTATGATATCCGCAAGCAACTTGCGGCGATGGGCAGACTGGGTGACGGCAAGGACACCAAGGCCCCGGGTCGACGCGCATTCTAAATCTCTTAGCAGGTCGAGCCAGCCGTTCGCAGAGATCGAGCCAGGGGTGGTTCTTCGCGCCGAAAGCGAAATCGCATTCGTGAGCCAGCGCGGCATACCGGGCGACGGCGCAAAGGACGTCGGCGCATGTGGTTCGTGCTTGAGCCGCAATGGGTTGGTCAGTCGCTCACCAGAAAGCAGATCCAGCGAGTTCACCACGCTTCTGTTCGGCAACTCGAGGCGGATATGCCTACCTTCATCGACCTGCACAATAAGAGTCCGCGAACCAAATTTTGGCTTCCATCAAAGCTTCTGCCACAAAGCTGATCAGAGATTATGTGGCGAACTGTAGATTCACGGGACTAGGGTTTCTGACATACTGCACCAGCTTGAGGTAATTGTCTGTGATGACAGGTGAGCGGATGGAGGAGGCTGCGTCTTGAAGGAAGGCATTCAAAGTCCGACGAGCGCGAATGCGGCTTTCGAATGATAGTCGTGCAGGCGCGCGAGTACGGAGAGTTGCTAATTCGGAACGGACTAGGTCGGCCGCGGCTGTGGCACAATCTGCGGCGGAGAAGCAGGCAGCAGACATCACAGCTTGTGCCAGTCCTAGTGTGGTGAGCCAACCCGCATAGATTAGCACGGCGCCGTCTGTCTCATCGAGCCCAGAGAGTTCCTCAATCGCAGCAGCATGGACTGGCGCCGCATTAAGAGACCGAAAAAGATCGGCTATTTCGTCACGTGTGGCTCTAGAGAGCAGGCAACGGCCGAGATGCGATAGGAGCGTCTCAGTTGGACCTTCGAAGATGCGGAGAATGCGAGCGTCTCGATAGATTTTAGCTACAGGCGTCCCCTCATCGTAACCACGGCCACCTAACAGTTGGACGCATTGATCAGCGACGAGGCCACACCACTCCGATGACAAAACCTTTGTTGCCGACGCGAGGTGGACATTGGGCGCGCCCTGCGCTGAAACAAGTCGGCAGGATGCACCCAACATTGCCTTCACTACTTCTCGCCGGAGTACCATCTGCTCAAACAACTGCTCGATATAGCTGTTCTCAATCATGCGCAGCTTACCGAGTCGACGATCGCTTGCATATGCGGCTGCGACTTGGATAGCGCGCTCAAGGGCGCCAAGTCCCATAGCGGCCACACCGATACGCCCGCGGTTCATGCTAGATGCTGCTGCTCCCCAACCGTCTTGATCGCGGGAGAGCACGTAAGCACTCGGCACCTCGACATCCTGGAACTCCAGAGTATTTTGAATGATGCCACGTAGACCGAGTGTGCGATGCTCGTGCGTGACCTTTAGGCCAGGAGCCTTCCTATCAACCAGTACACCAACGAGCCGACCTTTCGCATCGGGACCAGAAGCTCGCGCAAAGCAAACGATCCAACGAGCCCAGTCAGCGAGGCCGATCCAAATTTTGCGGCCGGAGATGCGAACTCTATCTTCGTGTATGAAAGCCGAAGCCTCTATATGTCGCGGGGCAGAGCCAGCTCCAGGCTCCGTCAAAGCGAAAGCGCACAGGTCGCCGCGTGTTGCCCCCCGCATGAGATGCCTTTGTTCAGGGATGTGCGGCGCCGCTTCGATGCAGGGCAAGGCCAAGAAGTTATGGATAACGAGGGTAGAGGCAGCCGAGACATCGAAGGATGCGGTGGCGGAGATGAGGTCGATGGCCTCTTGCAAAGGAAGAGCTAATCCGCCGTGCTCTGCTGGTGTAGTGAGCCCGAAAAGTCCATGCCTTGCTAATATGCTGTGTAGGGTCGGAGGGAATGCCCGACGGTCATCCGCGTCAGCGAAATTCAACTGACTCAGGTCATCCATCAAACTGGAATATAGGCTAGGTGCGCAACCTTGATCTGTGCGTTCCTGCGTCTCCCCGAACAGGGAGTAAGCTTGACTGTACATAGCCCCTCGGATGATCTGGACAATATCAGGCCATAATGATTTCGTCCGCGCTTCCTGCCAATCATTCCCGTGGTTAGCTCGACTACACATTGGTATAGTCGATGCGAGCGTCTATAAGTAGGTTGCTCCTCATCTTGATAAATCTCAAGCGCTGGCCTTGTGGCAAGTAAGGAGGACTATTCGACTTCGGCCAACTCGATCTCGGAAAGATAGGCGCGATAGGCGAGCACAATGCCTTCTTCGAGCGTGGTTCGGGCACGCCAGCCGAGCGCGTTGAGGCGGCTCACGTCGAGCAGCTTGCGCGGCGTGCCGTCGGGGCGCGAGGTGTCGTAGCTGATCGCGCCTGTGTAGCCGATGATGCGCGCCACCGTTTGTGCGAACTCTGCAATCGTGATGTCCTCGCCGGTGCCGATATTCACGATGTCGGTGCTCGAATGCACTTTCATTAGGTACACGCAGGCATCCGCCATGTCGTCGACATAGAGGAGCTCCCGGCGCGGCGTGCCGCTGCCCCATACCACTACATTCGGTATGCCCGAAAGCTTCGCTTCATGGAAGCGGCGGATCAGCGCGGCCACGACATGGCTGTATTTGGGATGGTAATTGTCGCCGGGGCCATAGAGATTGGTCGGCATCACGCTGATGAAGTCGCAGCCGTACTGGCTGCGATAGGCTTCCGCCATCTTGATGCCGGCGATCTTTGCCACCGCATAGGGCTCGTTGGTGATCTCCAGCGGACCCGTCAGCATGTAGTCCTCGCGCAAGGGCTGCGGCGCGAGCTTTGGATAGATGCAGGAAGAGCCGAGGAACATTAGCTTCTCGGTGCGGTTCAGATAGGCCGCGTGCATGACATTGGCCGCAATGGCGAGGTTGTCGTAGAGGAATTCGGCGCGCAGCGTGTTGTTGGCGACGATGCCGCCGACCTTGGCGGCTGCGAGGAACACCACTTGCGGCTTCTTCCTCGCAAACCAGTCGAACACCTCGGCCTGGTTGCGCAGGTCGAGCTCGCCGCGCCCCGCGGTCAGGATATGCACATCTTCGCTCGCCAGTCGGCGCGTGATCGCGGAGCCTGCCATGCCGCGGTGGCCCGCCACAAACACCCTCTTACCTTTCAACTCAAACGGCGTGCTTGCCATCTATGATCTCCAGCCGAGCCTCGCGCAGATCGCCCACTACCATTTCCTTCACCAGCTGTGCAAAGGTTGTCTTCGGCTTCCAGCCGACCTTTTGCCGCGCCTTGCTCTTGTCGATGCCGGTCTCCTCGACGAATAGGGCTCTCATGGTTGAACAGGATGCCGTTGCTGGCAAACATCCCGCAGGCCTCGCGGAATTCACCGTGATCCAACGCCGAAGAGCTCCGCCACGCCATAAGGCGAACGCGGATACAAGGGGCGTTGTCTACTTCTGCCGGATCTCCTGCACGAGGCCGTTAAGCTCGGATGTCGAAGCTAGGTAGCAGGAAGCCTCCTTACCGAGAATACGGATGGCTTCCAAGAGGCGCGGGACGGCGATGGCGTCGTTGGCGGCATATTCCGGGCTCTCGAAGCTGACGCCGACATGGTTTGTGCGGGGAGGTTGTAGATCTCGGTCGGGCAGATTTGCTGCACCAGTCCGATCAGGGTGGTCGGATCCGCCATGTCCCCATAGTGCATCAGGAACGGCACGTCGCCGGGATGGAGGTCCTGATAGAGATGATCGACTGCGCTGTGTTGAAGGAAGACGGGCGCCGCTTGATCCCGTGCGCGGCATAGCCGAGGCCGAGCAGGTATTCGGCAAACTAAGGGCCATCCTGCCCCGTTACACCGGTCAGCGCCACGCGCCGCTTGGACTGCTGAGCTGCCATTCTCTTTTCCGATTAGGCGTCAAAGCAACGCGGCCCCTTAGCACCAAAAGGCGGTTTGGCGAAGGGCGTGTACGAGCCGTCACTCCCCGTCGTGTTGTCGCGGCCGATGCAAGCCGTCCGCACTTGGCCGCTCGAATACGCTGAGTGGCGCCTATCCAAGGTGTGGATGCCAGTCATCAAAACAATCGATTTTACGAGTATGGGGAACGGGGCATACCAAAGCCGACGTCGAAGCCCAGGCCAAGACTGGGATAATGATGTCCGGTTTGCGAGACAGATGCGCAGACGGAGTATCAGGCGAGGTTCATGTCTGTCGCGTCATAGCCTTCAGCAGTCTGCGCAACTTGACTTCCGGAAGATTGCTCGGGCGCACCAACCTGATATCGGCGTCTCCTCAACTATGTCGACGCCTGGCGCTGGCGCAAAGCGAACTGGCTTGCCGGCGGCATGCTGGTCTTTCCTCTTGCCGTCACCCTCTCCATGACTAGCTGCATGCACCCAGGGCCGAAGCAAGCGGGTTGCTCGGCGGCGTTTTCTCCGATTTGGCTTCTGCTTCGGCGAGTCAATGTGGCGCGCCGCGATCTCCGTTCCACTGCTTCAGGGCTCAGGCGCGGGCACGATGCTGTCTTTAGCGAGACTTCGGAAGCACGCAAGCTCGTCAGGTTCTCGACAGCTATCCCATTTAGCAAAAAGGGTATGTCCGCGCGGCAGGATGGTGCGCTGATCACATCGGAAGAACATTGGTATTTTAGTCAGTGCTGGGACGTACGGTAGTTTGTTGCTGAGGTCGGACACCTCGAGTAGCTCGATGCCGAGCTCACTCTGAATTGCCGTCGATCTTGGCTCAATTTCACATGGGCATCCGAGCCCAGCTTCAGATTGGCCCATGTCTTCGAAGGTCAGAACGGATGGATTTCATCTCAACCAACCGTATGCATCAACAGGCGGGCAGCGCGGCCGGGCAAGAGAGCTCACCGGCTTCTCCTTCTGCAGATGCCGCGTCCTTTGAGCGGCAGCTGAAAGAGGTCGCCAATTCAGGGGCTGACCTGCTCATGCAGCCTCCACCGATCAAATCGGTGCATTGCCTTCCGGGGCGCAGCCTGCGATGCAAGGGAGGGGGCACGAATACGTAGCTGCATCGCATAACGGGGGCGGTGGTGCCATGCTAAGCGCTTCAGTGCAGGCTGATCTGTCAACTGGGGTTCTGGTAGGCGTTAACCCGCGTCCTCTCTATTCCGACGATGCGGCACTTATTTTGGGGCTTGAGAATGCGCTACTCATCGCTGGGGCCGCGGCGACCACCGCCACGTACAATGTAGCTGAGCTTCTTAGTTTGGGGCGTTGGCTCTTTGAAAATGAGAAGCCGGGCATTGCAGCTCGGCTTTTTGAGGGGTCGCTGACAAGGGATGTCGAGGAGTTTAGGGGAAAGGGTCATGCCCGCAACGTCCTTACGGCATTAAATCATCTTCGGGCTTTCCAGTTGCTGGGCGGGGTCGCTCCGATCCCAACGCGCGCTGTCTTGAATCCTCATCCCGACGACGCGGCCCTCGTCAAGCAGTACAAAGAAGCAGCGCCTGCGACCGGCCTTCGTTCAAAAACAGCACGGAACTATAGAGGTGTTCTCACCAGCTTCAGTGATTATCTGCGTGAAAACAACAAGGAGAGCATTGCTGCTCGGCTCCACGACAAGTCGCTGGACCAGGATGTCGCGGAGTTCAAAAAGACGGCGCCATCCGTCCGTGCGGCGCTAAATCATCTTCGGGCCGCTCTGTCCGGCGCGGTGATCGCGCCGGTCACAGGCCGTGCTAGCCTGGATCCGCATCCAAATGACGGCGCCCTCATCGAAGAGTATAAAAAAGCTGCCCCTCGCAACTCGGTCTCGAAGGATACGGCTAGGACCTATGCATCTGCTCTCAAGGCTTTCAGTGACTATCTGCGCAGAAACAACAAGCAGCCCATTACTGGTCGGCTTGACCACAACTCGCTGGATGAGGACGTCACAAGTTATAAGAAGGAATCCGGTGGTCACGGAAGCATCGGCGCCGCACTGGGTCATCTCCTTCAGACCTTGCGGGGCGACGGAGCGCCGGAACTCACGCGACATGTCCAGGCCACCATTTTGCCGGAACACGCGGGCCTTATGGACCCGCGGCCCGTGGACGGCACAAATGTGCTGCACAGCGGGTCACAGCCATTCAGTATTTCCTCTTGGCCCGGCACGCGTGAAGATGAGCCGCTTATTTCGGCCCTTAAGGAGCAACTCCTTAAGGCCGGGTATGCAGAGGCGACTGTGAAGACCAATCTAGTTCGTCTTCGCAGATTGAGCGGTTCGCTTTTTGCAAATAACAAGCCGGGCATTGCTGCGCGGCTCCAGGACACGTCCCTGGACGAAGATTTCGCGGAGTTTAGAAGCACGGCCCCGTACGTCCTTACGCCGCTAAGTCATCTTCGGGCCGCTCAGTCGGCGGGCGGCATCGTGCCGCGGCTCAAAGGCCGCACTTGCCTGGATCCGCATCCCGAGGACGCCGCTCTCATCGAACAGTATAAAGGGGCAGCCCCTGGGGACTCGAGGGGTACCGCTAAGAAGTATGCAACTGCTCTCAAGGGGTTCAGTGACTACCTGCGTAGAAACAACAAGCAGCCCATTATTGGCCGGCTTTATGACAACTCGCTGGATGAAGACGTCACGAGCTATAGGAAGGAGCCCGGCAGCAACGCGAGGATTGGCGCCGCGCTCGTTCATCTCCTGCAGATGCTGCCGGGCGACGGAGCGCCGGAAGTCGGACGCGATTTCCAAGCCATTACTTTGCCCGAACACGCGGGTTTTATGGACCCGAGGCCTGTGGACGATGCCATTGTGGCGCACAGCAGGTCCCAGCCATTCAGTTGGCCAGAGGTCCTCGCTGCGGAAGGTGAGGATCGGGATCTGCTTTGGGACGGGGTGGCCCTAGCCGGCCACTCTTGGCCGGTCGAGGGCGTCAGTGTGCAGCAAGGAGCACCGCAGCAAGCATTCAATTGGCCAGAGGTCCTCGCTGAGGAGGGTTACAATCAGGATCTACTTTGGGACGAGGTGAACGAATCCGGTGAATCGTCGCCTCTCGAGGCGACCACGCGTCATCATCAGGCGTGGGATGCCGGAGCGTTCGTTGCTCCCTTGAGCTGGCCAAGCGACCGTTATTGGGCCAGCAACGAAGTGGGCGGTGCACTGGACAAGAGCAACCGAACTCCAGGCGAGCAGATCCCCAGCTGGGATGAGCATGATGCAGCAGAACTGAGGGCAGCAAAGAGACAGAGGACCCTAAACAATTGGCAAGACGCTGCCATTGAGCGGCAGCTGAGCGAGCTCGTCAATTCAGACCGAGGCGTACTGACGCAGGCCACCACCCATCACCTGGGTGCACCTTGGGAGCTGCGGCCGGCGATGGAGGGGAGCGGACAGGCATACGCCGCGGCGCCGTACGCCGCAGGGAATGATGCCATGTTCGCGGCATCGCCAGTGCAGTTGGGTCAGTCAGTCCGAGTTTTGACGGGGCATAGCCGGGATCCTCTTAATGCCCCTGCAGAAGCTTTCGAAAATGAGGCCGTTCTAGCATCTTCTCTCCAGCCAACTGCGCTCCAGCCCCAAGGACCGGATTTTGGGCAAGCCGCTCGTGACTTGAACGGGCGCCATGGCCACCAGCGCGCACCGGACGAGCTAATCGCTGCACTACACAGGAGCAGTTTGCTGCCCAGCGAGGAGGTCCCACTGACCAGTTTTTTCTTGGGAGACAATATTTCTGTGCCGACGCCTGATCTTCCGCCGCCGTTCGTCGGGCCGACTCCGGGTGATCACCAGGATCTTCAGCCACTCGATATTGGAGAGTTCATCGGTCACACCTGGACCCACCGCCCCCAAGAGGCCTCGTCGTTCGTGATCGACATACTTCAAAACCTTGGCCTGCTGCCGAACGAGGACGTCCCAATGACTTCTTTCTTGATTCACGGCGAGCCGTACACGGCCGAAAACTTGCCGAATGGTGGCGTTCTTCTCTTCCATCGCCCTCAAGCTGGCTGAACGAGGCGCCAGGTGCAAAGTCACCAATCAGTGGAAGGCAACGGCTTACTTGCAAGCGGGCAAGCCCGGGCGCCATTGTTAGTGAGAGGCCTCTTCATGGACCGAGTGCTGGCGACCGCGATTGAAGCCTCTACGGCGCAAGCCCAGCACTGAGCGCGAGCGGCTCGCCGATTGACCCTTATGAGGTCGAAAGCCTGGATTGTTGTACTAGGTGATCCTCCGGAGATCATCTAGCGGGCGCAATCGCGCTCGGCGCGTGAAATCGTCAGTGCGGCCAGCTTGATGTCGTTCGCCGGCGCCGCGCATTCACGTTGAGAGCCATGATGTTGGGAACGAGATCGGCAGAATGGATGCCCTCAGCAAGCGCGTCGGCAGCGGCTTGCTCGCCCCGTTGAGAATGTGACCACCTGTCGATTGCCCTCACCAGCATGATGGTGCGTTTCTTGCTTTAAGAAAAAACACCCTCTCTTCGCCCATGCGCTGGCGCCAGCGGGTCAGCGAACAGCGGTCAAAGACCAAGGGGTGCTGGAAAAACTCTTCGCCGCAGAAGAACTGGTAAGCCTTGCTCTGTCTCTTGTCGCGTCGTTTCCTTTGGTTTCGTCCGTCCCTCCGATGCGAACCACGGAGGCACGACCCGCGATTCGAAGAAAACGCAAAAACGAAATCGCAAGCTTTCGGGCCCTCAGACCCAACAAGCTTGCAATATAAGCCTCGTTCCGCTCCAAAAATCGACTCCCGCTCAACCGCTTGGGTTTCGCGGAAGGCTATCTGCACGCTCAACAAAATCCCATCGTGGGCCGACGATCCCGAACCGCGCCCCGCCGCCTTCTTCATCATCTCTTGCTGTGGGGCTCACCCTTAATGATTCACGTTAACTGCTTATCACGCGGCCTGAATGGCGCTGTCGGACTAGCTACGAATGTCGGAGTTCTGCCTTCATCGAGCTATCAAGATATTCTGGCAAGTTATTGAAATTTCTGAAGATCTTTGATGGTACGGCATTTGCAGCTCGCTCGCAACCTGTCGTAACTCCCGGAAAGCCACATGCATACTGTCGTCTGCATCAAGCAGGTCCCCGACTCCGCGCAGATCCGCGTGCACCCTGTGACCAACACGATCATGCGTCAGGGGGTCCCGACGATCATAAACCCATACGACCTTTTCGCGCTGGAAGCGGCACTGGAGCTGCGCGACAAGTTTGGGGGCGAGACCACCGTCCTTACAATGGGGCCCCCTTCGGCCGAAGACTCCTTACGTAAGGCGCTGACCTTCGGCGCCGATCGAGCCATATTGCTGACCGACCGCTGCTTCGCAGGCGCCGACACGCTGGCAACGACTTACGCTCTTGCAACCGCGATCCGCAAAATTGGCAAGGAATACGGCCCGCCCGACCTCATTTTCACGGGTAAGCAGACGATCGATGGCGACACCGCACAGGTTGGTCCTGGCATCGCGAAGCGGCTTAATGCGATGCAGCTCACCTATGTCAGCAAGATCCAAACCGTGGACCTCGCCGCACGCACAATCGAAGCGGAGCGACGTTCGGAAGGGGGCGTCCAAGTGCTGCGCACCAGGTTGCCGTGTCTCATAACCATGCTGGAGGCAACCAACCAGATTCGCCGCGGAGCTATGCGGGATGCCTTGCGGGCCGCACGGTCGCCCATCGAGAAATGGAATGCGCAGAACGCAGGTGTCGAGGACATTTCCAAATGCGGTCTTAAAGGCTCGCCAACCGTCGTCAAGCGCGTCTTCGCACCTTCTGCGCGGGCGCAGAAGGCGGTGTTGGTGGAAGCCGCTGAGCGGCCGGAACGAGCATTGATTGATGAAATTTTCAGCCATCAACCAAAACTTGAAGCCGAGCTTGCAGCTTCTGCCCGCGATTCCTGATCTGGAGAATTTTCGTATGACCAATGTGACGAAAGTGTCCGCCACGCCCGCGCAAGGTCGCGCCACCGCGAAAAAGGAGCTGCCGGAGCACTTCAAGGCGTACAGACACGTCTGGGTGTTCGTCGAACAGGAACGGGGAAAGGTGCATCCGGTCTCCTGGGAGCTGTTGGGCGAGGGCCGCAAGCTCGCCGATAAGCTCAAGGTCGATCTCGCCGCCGTCGTCGTCGGTGCAGAAGGCGAGGCGACCTTCGGCGCCGCAGTGGAATCCTTCTGCTATGGCGCAGATCTCGTCTATGTTGTGGCCGATCCTGTGCTCGCGGATTATCGCAACGAATCCTACACCAAAGCGCTGACGGATCTCGTCAACACGTACAAGCCGGAGATCCTGCTGCTGGGCGCGACGACGTTGGGCCGCGATCTCGCGGGCTCCGTGGCGACCACACTGCTCACCGGTTTGACCGCCGACTGCACCGAGCTCGATGTCGATGCTGATGGTTCGCTCGCAGCGACCCGCCCGACCTTCGGCGGCTCGCTACTCTGTACGATCTTCACCTTGAATTACCGTCCGCAGATGGCGACCATCCGTCCTCGCGTCATGGCGATGCCAAAACGCGTCTCACGCGACCCCGGTCGCATCATCGTCCATCCACTGGGCCTTGTTGAAGACGACATCGTCACCAAGGTGCTGTCGTTTGTTCCGGACCGCGCATCCGAAAAATCCAATCTCGCCTATGCTGACTTCGTCGTCGCCGGCGGCTTAGGGTTGGGATCGCCGGAAAACTTTCAACTGGTCTGTCATCTCGCCGCCGCGCTCGGGGCGGATTATGGCTGCTCCCGGCCGCTGGTGCAGAAGGGATGGGTTAGCTCGGACCGTCAGATCGGCCAAACCGGTAGGACCATTCGGCCGAAGCTCTATATCGCCGCCGGCATTTCCGGCGCGATTCAGCATCGGGTCGGTGTGGAGGGAGCCGATCTGATCGTCGCCATCAACACGGACAAGAACGCGCCGATCTTCGACTTCGCCCAGATTGGGATCGTGGCCGATGCGATTGGCCTACTGCCGACGCTCACAGCCGCTTTTCGTCGGCGCCGAGGGGCGCATTCTTTCCCGAGCGCCCGTCTTGCGGAGGGCGGGGCACGCCCGTGACGCGAGAAAGGTGCGGAGAGGTGCATGATCGGAGATAGGTTCGACGCCATCGTGGTCGGCGCCGGAATGGCAGGGAATGCCGCTGCGCTGAGCATGGCTAAGCGAGGCATGAAGGTGCTGCAGCTCGAGCGCGGCGAATATTCCGGATCAAAGAACACCCAGAATGCAATCCTCAATCCGGAAATACTCCAAGAACTGATTCCAGACTTCCGGGCGGACGCGCCGCTCGAGCGTCGTCTCGTCGAGCAGCGCTTCTGGATGATGGATGAGCGCTCTCATGTCGGGCTGCGTTACCGTTTCAACCATTGTAACGGCAAGCGACCGAATCGCTATCTCATTCTCCGCGCCCGCTTCGACAGATGGTTCTCTGCGAAGGTGAGAGAGGCCGGCGCAACTGTTTTGTGCCAGACCAGCGTTATCGAGTTAGCTCAAAACCGCGCCGGTCGTGTCATTGGCGTGCGCACCGACCGGCAGCGCGACATTATTCAGGCGGATGTGGTGGTCATCGCCGAAGGCGTCAACAAGTTGCTCGCCACGCGTGCCGGGTTCTGCGCGCGTCCCAAACCGCACGAGGTCGCACTGCTTGTCAAGCAAGTACACTCTTTACCGCGGCGGATCATTGAAGCCCGTTTGAATCTTAAACGCGACGAAGGCCTCATGATCGAAACCGCCGGCACGATCTCGCACGGCATGAGCGGCATGGGTTTCATTTACGTGAACAAGGACTCTATCTCACTTGGAATAGCCTGTCTCGTTTCCGACCTTCAGCGTGGGGGTGAACGGCCTTACGGGATCCTTGAGCGTTTCAAGCGTCACCCTTCCGTGCTGTCGCTAATCGAGGGATCCGAGCCCAATGATTATTCCGCGCATCTCATCCCTGAAGGGGCCTACAACAGCAAACCACGACTCTTCGGCGAGGGCTGGGTGTTGGTCGGTGATGCCGTCCAACTCAACAATTTCGTCCGCCATGAAGACTCGAGCCTTGCGATCGCTTCGGGGAGGATTGCCGCGGAAGCCATCTTCCGTGTGAAATCAAGCGGTGATCCCATCACGCCGGATTGCCTCTCTCTATATGAGACAATGCTGAACCACTTCGTTGCGCATTCAAAAAAGCCTTTCCCGGCGCTGTTGCATACGAGGCCGGAGAATTTTCGTCTGACCCATGCGCAGCTGATAGCAAAGGCCATGGACAATTTCGCTCAGCTGGGGGGCATTTCTGATCCGCAGCAAGAAAGGCGGACGTCAGCATCCTTTTTGAATTCATGCGGCTGGGGCTGGTCCGTCCGCGATACGTTCCGGCGGCGTCTATTGCGCTAGGCCGAAACAGATCCGAACCGCAGTGCGGACTGGGCGTTACGATCCCGGTCGCAAGTATCGCGGCGATCGCAGATCGTGGCGAATTCTACGCGTCGAGGATAAATGGCGCGATGGCGCGCGTAACCGGGGTTGACGTCCCGAGCGGATCGGCGCGAGAACCGCTCTAATGTCGCGAAGCCAGAGTGGAGACGGGAACGGGGAATCGAATTCAAAGCTATTTGGCGGGCCTCTGCCGGCTCCTTTTGTTGCAGTCCGGCATGGTGCGCCTCACCGCCTGGTTGGCTCGAACGGATCGGCGTTGCCCGCGTCCACCCTAGCCCGGTGTTCACAGAGCGTGTGAACGGTTAGCTTCAGCGACACATGCTACGCAAGATAGCTTTCGAGAAGCTGACGAACGGCGCCGCAGTTCATGCCATCCAAAACGAAAGACGGCCGGGGTGGGCCACTTGTCATCGGGACTTAGAACAAGGCGACTGCCAATGTTGTGGCTCTAAGACTTGTTTCACGTGACCTATTTGTTCGATTTGCTCTCCAGCCCTTCTCCAGACGAGGGGGCTGGATCGGCATTGTGCTCCAGTATTCGATGATTCCGCTCTTGAGTGCGGTGGCGCTTTTGAAGGCGCCGCCCGCGAATTCGGTTTCAGGTGGTCTTGAGCGAAGACGCGTTAGACCATGTTTGCAGGACGCCGAGGTCGGTGTGCTTTGTCAATAAAAGCGCGGATGCGCCTTGAGCCAACGCCTTACGGCCGCGGCTCACGGATGGCATAGTTGTGTCGACGATAGTGGAGGTCGAGATCGAGCGGGTTGCTCCCCCTGGCGGGGTATGCAGGTCTCGATCATGCTGCCCCTCAGCATTTGAGAGCCGCCAACCGGTCGTGGTGCCATTGCGCTTGTACTCGTGGTGCCAGCGCGGCCCTCCTTCATCGGCAGGCCGCGCTGGTACGGTCGTGGGCCAGCTTGGCTCTTTCATCGAAACAGAACACCGGCGGCTTGTCGGGAGGATTGAGGTAGAGCCCGACCAAGCGCGAACGGCTTCTTAACTCTCGACGGCTTGGGTGTCCGCGGGTAGACCGCGAGTGCCCCGATAATACCGAGCACAGCTGCGAACATCAGCCAAAAGGCAGGCGAGGCCTTGTCTTCGGTCCGACCGATCAACCAGGTCGAGACGAACGGCGTAAAGGTGCCAAACAAGGCGGCCGCCAATGAGAAAGCCAGCGAGAAGCAGGTTGTGCGTACATGCTTTGGCACGATCTCAACAAGGGCGCCCAGCATGGCTCCGCTATACGTACCGAAGTAGAAGGAAAACATCATTTCCACCCCCAACATCTTGGCGAATGTGGGCGCGCTCACGAGCCAGTACAGAGCCGGATAGGTTGTCACCAATGCAAGCCCAGCAATCGTCAGTAGGACCGGCTTGCGGCCGATCCGGTCGGAAATTGCTCCGCCGATTGGATTCCATATGAAGTTCGTCATGGCGACCAGGAGCGTCACCAGCAGGGCGTCCTGAGAGCTCAGCTTCAAGACATTCTTGCCGAATGTCGGCGTGTAGACCGTCACAAAATAGAAGGTCGTGGTGGTCAGGATCGCGATCATCATGCCAAGAAGGACGATCCGCCAATTGACGAGTGCCGAGGTGAATACCTCGCGGGCTGTGGGATGCTTTTGCATCGCCAGGAATTCCGGTGTCTCCTCGAGCGTTCGCCGCAAGAAGAAGATCAGCGGAACAATGAGGCAGCCGAAAAAGAACGGCACGCGCCAGCCCCAGGCGGCGACTGTCTCAGCCGGCATCAATTCGTTCAGCAGATAGCCCAGGATGGCAGCCACAAAGATCGCGACCTGCTGGCTGCAGGATTGGAAGGAGGTGTAAAAACCGCGCTTGCCCGGGGTCGCGATCTCCGAGAGGTAGACCGAGACGCCTCCGACTTCCACGCCGGCGGAAAAGCCCTGCAACAGACGTCCGAACAGAACGATCAGAGGGGCGGCGATCCCGATGGTAGCGTAACCCGGACAGAACGCGATGACTACGGTCCCGACCGCCATAATCGAGAGTGTTACGATCAGCCCTTGGCGGCGGCCGATCTTGTCGATATAGGCGCCGAGCGTGATCGCACCGACCGGACGCATCAACGCTCCCAACCAGAACACACCAAATGTGTTCAGCAGCGAAGCGGTTTCGCTCTCAGATGGGAAGAAAGCCTTCCCAATGGCGCTGGCGTAAAAGCCGAATAGAAAGAAGTCGAACTGCTCGAGAAAATTGCCGCTCGTGGAACGCAAAATCGCGCCGAGGCGCGAGTTGAGCTTTGATGGTTGCGCTATGGACGTTTCTGACACCGCGAGTGTTCTCCCCGTCTGAAATGGCCGGTTGCGGAAAAAACCTCACGCCAGCCTAATCTTAAGTCCGGCCACGAATCTGCCATGATGGGCGCCGGCCAATCCGAAACCGCCTGAGGTTTCCGGCATATTTTCGGCGATCAAGTTCGAAGCAACAGATTTTCAGGATTCTTTTGCTCTCCAGCTGCCAGCACGCGAGGCTTCTATGCCAAAGCCTGGAGGAACCCGAGGGCGGCCTGATTGATTGCACTTGGTTCGTTAAAGTAACGAATAAGCGCCGAGGCGGTCAGGTTTGGATAGCCGAAAAGGACCACGCGCTTTGGAAAGCGCCGTGCTCTTGCAGAACCGCCAGCAGCCGATGATGCTCATCAATCATGTCATCGCCGCCTGCAGCGAATAAACAGGATTCGGAAACCTGTCCGCCCGTGATGGACATGCTGGCTAGCCCCAGCTTCCTTCAACAGCTTCGACTTCGTGTTCGAGCAATCCCTGATTGCGGCAGAACGAGGAAAATGGAGCATCGAACTGAGCTCGAAGCGCTTGCATATCGACGGGACCGCGGCCAAGCCGCCCAGAATGGTGTTAGTGGTTTTCGAATACCGCTTTGGCAGGTTCGTCGAGCGGCGTGCGTTTCCAATCCAATACAAGAAGCGGTTTCGTTAGAGTCCTCTCGCAGCAGACATCCTTGCCGACAACGACGGCCGTCAGTTTCGCAACTCGGCATTTCTTTTCGCCTAACAATTTCGTTCCGCGCGTCAGGTTGCTGTCGCCTTTCTGACAGCCGCCACAATCCGGTCAGGTTCAAAACACTTGGCGTAATCAGTCATCGCGCGAATAGTTGTCAGGCGAAATCAGTGGCTTAGAGCTCCGCGCAAAGCGCTGGCACGGCCATTGCTATTGTGCTGCAGCAACACTGAGTGAGGGCTAAGCGCACGCAGACCCGCAAGGGGAGCGACGTTCTGCTTTCCTTCAACCGGTGTGCCCACGGAAACAAGCTCGCGCGCGAGGAGCGCGCAATCTTTGGCAAATCGGTTGATGGAGAGCAACATGGCTTCACTGCGGCAGATCGCATTCTACGGGAAGGGCGGTATCGGCAAGTCGACTACCTCGCAAAACACGCTGGCGGCGCTGGCCGAGATGGGACAAAAGATCCTGATCGTCGGCTGCGATCCCAAGGCGGACTCGACCCGCCTGATTCTGCACGCCAAGGCGCAGGACACGATTTTGAGCCTCGCGGCGAATGCCGGCAGCGTCGAGGACCTCGAGCTCGAGGATGTGATGAAGATCGGCTACAAGGACATCCGCTGCGTGGAGTCGGGTGGCCCGGAGCCGGGCGTTGGCTGCGCCGGTCGTGGCGTCATCACCTCGATCAACTTCCTGGAAGAAAACGGCGCCTACGAGGACATCGACTACGTCTCCTATGACGTGCTCGGTGACGTGGTCTGCGGCGGCTTCGCAATGCCCATCCGCGAGAACAAGGCCCAGGAGATCTACATCGTGATGTCCGGCGAGATGATGGCGATGTATGCGGCCAACAACATCTCCAAGGGCATTCTGAAATACGCCAACTCGGGCGGCGTACGGCTCGGGGGCCTCGTCTGCAATGAGCGGCAGACCGATAAGGAGCTGGAGCTGGCGGAGGCGCTGGCCAAGAAGCTCGGGACACAATTGATCTATTTTGTCCCGCGCGACAACGTTGTGCAGCATGCGGAGCTGCGTCGGATGACCGTATTGGAATACGCGCCAGATTCCAAGCAAGCCGACCACTATCGCAATCTCGCGACCAAGGTCCACAACAATGGCGGCAAGGGCGTCATCCCGACCCCCATCTCCATGGACGAGCTCGAAGACATGCTGATGGAGCACGGCATCATGAAGGCGGTCGACGAGTCCATCATCGGCAAGACGGCTGCCGAACTCGCTGCCTGATCGCACGAACGCGCGGAGGGTGGCCTGCCAATGCCACAGGCAGGCCGCTTTCCCCGCGGCGGTGGCGCATAAATGACGCAGCGGACCTCAGGAACTCAGGTTCAGAGCCCAACAGCTCCGTTAGAGGCTCCAGAGCGGGCGAGGCGAGGGTTCCTAATCTGACCCTCGCCCGTACGTGCCGGTACAATTACAATGCGCACCTGCCTGCTGTGCTTATCCTTGCCGGTCCGGCGCTGAGCGCTGCTCGGAGCCGATGCGAACCGAGCGCCTTAACGGAGCTAAGTCTGCCCATAACTGGGGTGCTGCTATCCGTTCATGCCAGCCAGAATGGAGATTTGAGGGCGAAGAGGGAGAGGGTTGCCGAGCCCGGTTCCGACCGTCGTAAATGTCTCGGCGGCAGCATTTGCGCTGCGACCACGTCATGACGAGAATTGCAGATCAGTTCGTTCAGTTATGCAGTACCGAGCGGACGCATCCAAACTGACCAAATCGACAAGGTATCGATGTCGCTAGCACCAACTGTTGGCGCTAATAAGACGAGGCGGCCATGGTTATAGATCGGTATCGGTCGACCCACGGTCAAGACATTAGAAGATAGAGCGCTACCAAGCTGGCTTGTTTCATATTCGCACACAGCACTGGATTGCTCTGCGGAGCCGGAGTTCGAATGCCACTGCCGGATGCTTCTGTCGTTAAACGACATCAGCCTTCAAGAAAAACAGTTGCCCAGGAGTTGGCTGTCCATGCGCGCGTTCTCTTCGGGCCTCATCCGTTCACTGCTGAGCTGTCAAAGGATCAGCTTGCCCGTCTGTTACCTGAATACTTCGCGATGTCACAAGCGTTTCCGCACCTGCAAGCGGGATCGCAAAAGGATCTCGTGTTCGATGCTATATCTCGGAATCGAGACGTTCCGAGGCACGTCGAGCTAACCAGCGCGGTGGCAAATTTCATATGCTGGGACGAGACGGGCGGCCACAGTCTGGTTCTGCGGGGCGGGAACGCCGCGCTGCCCAATATTTTAAACACGGAGCACTTTCACTCAAGGCTGTTGAGAAAGGACGCCTCGCGGCTACTTGGCCGAGACATTCATCCTAACTATGGCACCACGACGCGCCGCTACCTGAGGATCCTATACGACGGCCTGTCGTCGAAAGATCCTTTGGTGCGTTGCGCCTACATGGTTGCCTTTGAACTGCATGCCGACGAAATGATCCAGCAATTGTGGGCGACCCTGGTGAAGGCCTTCAATGTTCGGGCAGACGATCTTCAGTACTTCCGTGTCCATGTCGGCGGCCAGGATCCGGCCGAGAAATATCATGGGGAGATGACGAGCCGGTTGATCAGCAAAGTGGTGCCTGCCGATGGTGTGGCGCGGTTCTTGGATGAGTTCGGCCGCGCGTACCTGGTAAACCGGGAGTGGTGTCAAAGTCTGGTCCGACTTGGTTCGCTCGATGCAGGTGGTCGGGAGGAGCTTGAACATAGTGGTCGCTGTCACTGCGGCTCCGTCAGGTTTTACGTCCGGGCGCCGGCCGAAATTCACGCAGTAAGGTGCAATTGTTCGATCTGCCGAATGTCGGGATTCCTGCACTTGCTCGTTCCCGAGGACAAACTCAGAATCGAATGCGGCGAACACTTTCTGACAACTTATCGGTTCAACAAAAACATCGCCCGTCACACGTTTTGTCGGGTGTGCGGCGTAAAACCGTTTTATCGGCCCCGCTCAAATCCATCGGGCTTTAGCGTGAACGTTCAGTGCCTGGATAGAAGGACGATCGAAGCCGTAAAAATAGATGACTTCGACGGTGAGAATTGGGAGCAGGCGATCGCCTCAATCGGAGCGGATTGGCCCGCCTGAAGTCGAAGATGAATGCGAAAGGTCTTCAAGATGAGTCATGAACATGATGTGCTTTCGAAAGACGCACTTTTGGGATACCAGGCGGAATTGCGGGATACGGGCACGGTCGTGGTTGCCCCTGGGACGCTCTTTACCCAGGACGAGCTAGCCAGGATCGATCATTTGCAAGGCGACATTCCTGAAGAAGAGGTCCGAAAGGGGGATGCCAACGATTCCCACAGCGTCTTCGTGAAACGAATTCGAGCAAATTATCCCGGCTGCCATCCCACTAACGTGAATGGGGTAGCGTCAGCGCAGATCATCGAGCTCCTTGAAGGCGCAGCCAGGCCGGCTGCGCTTAAGAAGATCTTTGGAGCGTCTTCGCAGTACGTCATTCGACGATGTCAAATGCATCGAATGGTTCCGGGCTCGTTCATTGGTATTCATTTAGATGCTGCGAGCGATCCTGACTTCGAGTATTCGGTCATCGTTCAACTTGCGAGAGATTTTGAAGGCGGAGAGTTCGTCGTGTATCCTCGGGCGGGTGAAACGCAGGTATTTCGGCCGAGCTTTGGCAGCGTCGTTATCACTAGCTGTAAGTACGCTCACGAGGTAAGGCCGGTGCGGAGCGGAGAGCGCCGAACACTCGTCTACTTTCATTCAGGGCACGTCGGCGCAAACCGCAGAAGGATGGAAAAGCCAAACGTTGAAGCTTGAGCCAGTTGCCTAACGGATCACATCACCAGATCATGGGCCGGCTTGCATCCGTTCTTTGGTTTGAGGGTAGGGCGCACTAGTCGGTCGGCGGGCAACAGGGTGAGATGCAATCTACGCTATTGGGTAGCTCGCGTGAGCGCGCCTCCAGCAACCGGTCATGGCAGTAGGCCCTGTCCAGATCACGGGCCTCGCTGAAGGGCATCGACGGGGACGGGCTGGTGACGGCAGCGCCAATCTAATCTGGTGACCGCGAGTGCTCCAGCGTTCGAACGTGTCTTTTCAGAGTGCGATCTGATCACGGGCGCCGAATGTAAATGCAAGGGCGGATGGTTGGACACCGGACGGCCGCTTCCGTTTGATCGAGGCGTTCGTCTCGAGTCGGGTCATCGTGAAGTGCATTACAGGGTCAAAGATGTATCTTACGAGCAGCACTGCCGGACGAGATCGGGCCTGATGCTCGTCAGAACGCCAATCGTTTAGCGGCTTAATGCTGCGTCGCTTCGACAAAAGCTGTGTCTGATATGAGCCCCTGTGCGCTCCGGAAGGCCCGTGGGATGTTGTCAGCTTTCCGACAGCTTGTCCGAATAACAAGCCCTCACCATGAGAATCAATTACTCCTACGTGCCCTCCGACGAGCAGAGTCTGGCCCAGCAGCGCGATGCGCTGGCCGGCGCTGCTGGTACGGATTCAAACGCGTTTACGGCCGCTCTAGCAGCTGAAGGACCAGTCTCGCTCGCTGTTGATAAGAGGCGGGGTGAGCAAGTCAGGTTGTACAGAGCAGTCAATAACAACGGCAATGTCCAATGTGTTTCTTTGTTTTCTGATGCCAGTCAACGCAATAAGGTGGGAAGTATGAGCGTGGCGCCGAGGGGCGACACTTTGCGAATTCTTACCGTAGAGAATTGCGGCCGGTCTCGGTACAAAGGTGTCGGGACAGCTATGATCGATCTTGCCGATCGTATTAGAGAGTCAGCGGGTCTTTCCAGTCTATCCCTCATTTCTCAAGACGAAGGAGCTTCAGAATTTTTCTACAAGAAGGGATTTCGATTTACCGGAGAAGGGGAAGAAGAGAAGAACTTTGAAATGCGGAAACATATTTATAATGGATCTCCAATTCCAGACGACGTCATCCTGATTGGCGATATGGAGCGCACAGCCTAACGTGTCGTGGCGGCCGGACTGGCCAGCCCCATTCAGGGGAATGAGCCTCAGTTGAGGCTAGTGGATGGCTGGTCAAAAGCCGCCCAGAGCTCGTGAGACGACTCCTGTACGCGCGCCGTCGCTCGCTAGTGCTGCGCCCCGAGCAAGCGAGCGACGGTGCCACCAAGGAGATGGCTCAGCCGAATTCATGATCGAGTTTGTAAGCTTCAAGCTATCAATCTAGGCCGGCGAGGTCTGATGGGCTGTTCGCGCGGCATATTGGCCGGCGTTGAGATTGCCGTCGCGACACTCGGCACAGTCCTGATAATCTGGTCCAATCCGACTCATATCGCCCAACATTCGCGATGACGCCGGGCGGGGAAGGGCGCTCGGCGTTTTCACTTTGCGAGCGAGTGGACCGGAAACTCTTGAGGGGGGCGATGCGACCTTCGATTTCGTTGTCGTACGGCTGGGTCTCGGTGCCGCTTCCCGCGCCTGGAGTGGGCGCGTTACTCAATGCGGCGCACTGGGCATGCTGGCTCAAGATCATGCCGGACCTGCCACCGCGGCGTTTGCCCGCCGCCTAACTCTCGCCCGACGCTTTTTCCTCGACCGTCAGGAAGTCCGAGACGCTCCACGTTCCCCGGGGGCCAGCAGGCAAGCCGGCTGGCCCCCCGTTCAGCTAAGGTCTGGCGATGGAAGAGAAGAACGCGGCCTCCGGGCAGCTCTTCGGCCGTGTAGGGCTGACCGTTGATCAAGAAACATGTCATTGGCGCATCCCGGCGCGGCATTTAGGCCTAGGTTTTGGAGGATGTCGATGATGGCGGGCGAGGCCTCTCGGGGGCCGTGGCGCCAGTCGGGGCCAACGAACGTTCCCATGTCGGCTAGCTGCGGGATCCGGTGATGAGCCGGTGCAGCCTCGCAGATGGCGGTCGACCCTCCGGGAGTGGCGCAGAATGAGCATCGTCACGCAATTCGAAGGGTGCGGGTGAACCGAGATCAACCAGCGATTCAAGAGCGCCGTAGATATCAGTCGGAGCGCGCCGCGGTGTCGCTGGCGCAGCTTCACCCATCGGCCGAAGGCGAGGGTGGTGGATGAGCTGAACATCGTTGGGCCCTCCCGCCCCCAGCATGGCTGTGTAGCGTTCACCGCGAATGTCATAGTCCTTCGCTCGCTGCGCTGCATCTGGCAAGAGCCCCCAGCCCAACTTGGAGAGCATTGTGTCCGGAGCGAGTTGAGTGCCGTGGGAAAAGTCGTTGGGAACGGCCAGCGAAGCATCGAACGCCTCGCCGCTCGCGGGAGGCGTCTCCGCAGCCCTGGCCGATGCCGGCCCGGCTTGCTCAAACGTTCGTCCAAGAAATTCTGGCGAGTTGGGATAGCGCAGCTGCGAGTTGGACTGCCCCGCTGCGAGATCGAAAAGCCTCTCCTGCTTGACGCTTGGCGCGGGCCAGTGAGCGGCCAAACCCATTTCCTGCCAAAACTCCGGCGCTTCGAATCAGCTATCAGCCGTCCAGCCGCCCCGATCCGCGGCATCGAATGGCTTGTGCTGGGCGGCACTTCGTAGGGGCGGGCGGGCGGCTGGTCCCATTGCCGACCAAGACTCCGGCACGTCGAAACTGTCAGCAGGCACAGAGCCGTCCCGATCCGCGGCATCGAAAAGCTCGTCCTGGGCGACACTTTGCATGGGCGAGTGGACGGCTGAACTGACCCGCTGCCAAAGCGCCGGTGCATCGAAGGTGGTGGCTGGCAGCGGGCCCTGTCGATCCGCGGCATCGAGCAGCGCGCTTCTTGGACGACACTTTGCATGGCAACTGGGCGGCTGAACTCATCGTCAGCCAAAGCACCGGTGGATCGAGGCCGCAGCCGGATGCTCGCCGCTCCGCTCCGCAGCGTCGAAGAGCACATCCTGGGCGACACTTTGCACGGGAGAATGGGGGGCTAAACCCATTCCTTGCCAAACCTGCAGAGCATCGAAAGCCTCAGCCGGCAATGGGCCGCCCCGATCCGCGGCGTTCCCAAAAGGCTGCTCATGATCGAAAACTTGCATGGACGAACGCGCGGCCGGCTGTGTTGGCAGGCGCGAGCTGGCACCTTCTCCGCCCGAATTGTCCTGGCCGACGATTGCGCGATAGTCCCGCAGCCTGTTCAACGCGGAACTTTCTTATCGTTCGGAAACAGGGTGTCGGCATGGCCGAGCAGCGTATCGTGACTGAGCTTAGCAAGTGACAAAGGGCGAAGTGCTGCCGCTAACTTCCGAAGGCCGCTACAATAATTTCCGACGGTTTTGACGTCGATCGCCCGACCAAAGCCTGCCTCGGCAGCCTCCCTGATAAGGCGATCGTCTTCCTTGGAAGGACGGTAATGTGTTGTGCTCGGCCGAGCGGGGACACCAGGCGCGCGGTACCGGCTGATCAAACAAGGCTGCGGCGATGATTTTGTCTTTGGCAGCAGCGTCTTGGCGCAGTCCAGCAAAGTATCCTCGTCGAGCCCAGCAATTGATTGTCCATACTGCTTCAGCGCCTCAGCCAATTTGCGAAGTCGACGATCATAAGTTTCGACGGTGGTAGCACTGGGCGGTGGCCCTTGCTCGAGGGCAGCGCCGGAGGCTGCTTGGATGAGGTAATCGTCTTCCTTCGTGACATCATAAAGGTGCCTGCGGGGATATATGGGGCCAACCTGTCGCGCGTCTCCCAAGTGCTGCTCAAATTCCGCTTGCTGCTGTTGCGGCTGTTGCACGGTGGCGTTGTCGGCAGCTCGATCCGGTCCAAGTCGGGTATATTATTGTTAGATCGATCCATGTTCCTGTCCGGTGGGCTCGTTCGCTCCTTTCTCGCTGGTCGCGTTAGCTTTCTGAAACCTGACGCGGCTTGGAGCTAGTGGGCAAATCCACACATCCTACAAACCAGAACGCCATTGATTTCGTTCATACGAACGGCGCTCTTTCCCAAAGGAGCGGCCCATTCGGTGAGATGTTCGATATTGTCGCACCCGATTGGCCAAGACACCGACATCAATTTTCCGTCCGGCATCATGTTGTGTATCAAAGCGGCGCAAGCTACTGTAAACAGGATCAGACTGTCATCACTTTGGCCGTAAATGCGAGGGCCCCTTGTCAATTAAGAACCGTTCTGACGAGGTTGCCGAGACTTTTCGTCTCTTGAGAGCGTTTCGGTCGCTCCGAAATCCTGCCCTCCGTCAGCGCATCATCGAGATGATTGAGGTCTTATCAGCAAGAGACGATGCGAAGCGCATGCCCCGCCCGCCGGCCGATCAGAGAAAGTCCTGACCTGGCGCGCCGGATAGGTCCGCAAACTCCTGATCGTTAGACGACCCGTGCCCGTCGGTTGAGCCGGCATGAGGCTTCATCGCGCCACCGGCCTACGTAATGGATTCGGCGCAAACCATGCCGAGCATAGACCATGTTGACTGCCAAGGTCTCCCAACGAGCGCAGAGCCGAGTCCTGAGGAGCGAGCTTTAAGATTTGAGATTTCGCGATGTTCACTGTCGATCAGCGAATTCTGACGCCCGCCGGCCTTGTTAGCAGCGTAGAACCTGACGTTGCGTACGGTTTCAAGCCCGGCAGGCGAATCGTCATGCCGAATCGTACACCTGCCCGCATAAAGGGCTAGGAGTCCCGCCCAGTCTCATCGCGCTATCCAACACCTTCGATTGGCAGTTAAAGGACATGACCGCGTTCGCTTGAAGACGGCCTATGTTCGGAGCCTGACACTAAAACACAACACCGCCCGCCGGCCGGCGCAAAGCGCACGACTCATCGGTTTGCAAAGCTGGCACGTCTGTTGCTGCACGTCTGTTGCTGAGAGTTGGTGGGGTTCAGTTCACACGGCGTGCGTCACTGCCGCAGAGCAATTGCGTTGGACCCGGGACAACAAACTCTGACCTTAAGGACCGCAGAAGGGGATGAATGGCGGGAGCGTATGCCTAGCGTAAGTCGATCCGACAAAAATCAGTTTGTACAACGCCAACCGATCGAGGCAGTCACGGCGATTGATCGCGCCGATCGGTATCATGTTTACGGTCGCTCTACTCCCAAACCTGCGAGCGGTCTTCGTGTCGGTCGGGGCAACTCCAACCATCATGCCCGTGGCGCTCGAGTACGCGGCGACGATTTTGTTCCGGTACACCACGATGCTTGTAAACATCGTGAACGGCTTCGTCGGTTGGGGCGCACGCGACCTTGCTCGCGTATTGAAGGCCGCGAAGTTCCTGCTCTCCATGGTTGTCGCTCTTTCCATTGCCTATTCTGTCCCCGTTGTGGTGTTTGCCAGGCCCTTGGTCAGGTTGTTAGGCGATAGCGAATAGGTCACGAAAATTGCCGTCTCGACCTGCATCGCGGTCCATGTCAAGCAATAGATGAGCTGGACATCGCAACGATCGCGCTGTTGGCGACGTCTCACCAGCTCACTAGGTCAGACGAGCGCTTCCGCACTCTGCCTCAAGATCGATCGACGTCGCGGGTTGACCTGGCAACAGACATCATCGAACGAAGAGCATTGCACCTAGATAGCCGGGGAGCGGTTGCCTCCAAGAAAATGACAATGTGCAAGAGCCATGCAGCTATAGTAGCAGTCTTGAGCGGCGGCACTCGCCGTAGAGCCGTCGGCTGCTACAGTCCGGCGTCATGGTGCGAACCAGTCCGGGTACTTGGAACGGCGGAGCGCAACCTCTCCATCCCGCTCGGCTCGTCGGCCATGACAAGGAGGTCCGC
The DNA here is from genome assembly GCF_045571435.1 of Bradyrhizobium sp. STM 3562. Taxonomy (NCBI): domain Bacteria; kingdom Pseudomonadati; phylum Pseudomonadota; class Alphaproteobacteria; order Hyphomicrobiales; family Nitrobacteraceae; genus Bradyrhizobium; species Bradyrhizobium sp. STM 3562. Next base: position 5,854,184 of record NZ_CP120694.1, on the reverse strand, counting down.
CGAATTTGGCCGCGAGCTCGGTCCCAACATGGGCCATCATGATGAACAGCGAAACGAACGTGTTGGCGCCGACAGCGACAATAGTGGCTAGCGCTGCTGATTCATGGGCGAGTTTCCCAATTGCAGAAATGCCGCTCCATCATCGCCTCTACCGGTTCTGCGTTGCCCATTCCGGTGTGGACCTGCCCATGTCTGCTCGGGGACAGAGCTTCATGGCCCTGACGGAACGCCTGCAGATGCCTCGCCGTCTCTGGACGGCGCGCCCTCGAGACCCCGAGGCTGCTCGACCTTTCGAAGTCATGGACGACGGCCCGTCCCTGGTCGAGAACGATTCGCACGGCAACATCGACGCGAACTCGCTCGGGAGTCACGCGAGGAATGCGACCGTCACCTCGATGCAGGCTCAGGCAGTTGAGAAGGGAGTGGAAGATTATCCTCAGCGCGACGATCTCGCGATGTTCGACCCCTCAACCCGAAGAAGGGGCGTGAGCGCACGAGATCGGTCCGGCGATTTGAATCCAGCGGGACCTCGCAAATGCACCTCGAAGCCATGCGCCCGGTCCGCGCGGCGACGAAATGGCTGGTGGGGTACACCGCCATGATGATATCCCTGAGAAGCGTGGAGCAGAGCTGTGCGAAAAGGTGAGGCGGCCTTGGCCAACTCAGTCAGGACGGTTAAGCGGGCCAGTAATCATGGCTTTTGAGGCGGAGCATCCAGTATTCCAGGCCTTGCGCGCGCGTCTACTACTCGGCCATTGGCTACCCGGCACGGCCTTGAAGCCTGCCGAAATTGCCGATGAGCTTCGCGTCGGCATTTCCCCCGTACGAGAGGCTTTGATACGGCTGACTGAGCGCGATGTGGTGCAAAATATTGACCACAAGGGGTTTAACGCCAGGCCGATCGACCCACACCAAGCCATCCTGTTCTGCAAAATGCTATCGCAAATGTATCTCGACAGCATCAGCGATTTCACAAAGGCGAAGCTGATCGATGAAGTGGCGGCAAGCTTCTGCGGTGAAATCGAGCCAATTTACGCAAGCAATGAGGATCCCGCCAAACTCTTCTTGAAAGTAGGCGAGTGCTACCGGCGCGCGTTGCTGGTCAAACAGCATCGCCACGTCGCGGATCATATCGCGGACGTCGTTTATGTCTACCTCTCACGCGCAATGGGAACGCGTACGTACTACAGCGATTTGCTTGCCGAGAGCCAGAGCATTAGCGCGTTGGTGGTCGAAGGGCAGCACAAGGCCGCAGCCCGTGCCATCCAGGGCTTTTTCAGACGCCGGGTCACGGAGGTTATGCGAGCACAGGCGAGGCTCTCGCGGATGCCGACTGTGACAAATCTAGCACGTAGTCATGTGGATTTATCAGGCCCCGGCGGTGCGTGATGGCTATGATCGTCGTGTCCGATGCGAGTTGCCGAAGTTCGTCGAAGATCCCCTGCTCGGTCTGCTCGTCCAGCCCGGAACTGGCTTCGTCGAGAAGTAACAATCGAGGCCTTGCGATAAGTGCACGGGCGATCGCAATGCGCTGCCTCTCGCCGCCACTTAGCAATTGGCCCCGCTCGCCGACGCGGTGGTCCAAACCGTCCCGCAAGGAAGTCACCTTAGCAGCCAGATGGACGCATTCTAGCGCGTGGAACACGTCCGCATCGGAAAACGGGCGGCCCAGCAGAACGTTTTCGCGGATACTCAGATTCATCATCATGGGCTCTTGGGGCACGTAACCCACGTGCGCCAAGTAATCTTCCGGATCGATCGTGGCCAGGTCCAAGGAGCCAATGCGCACCAGGCCGCTGTAGCCTTGATGCATTTTTAGCAAGAGCCGCATAAGAGTTGATTTGCCAGCGCCCGACGGTCCGATAATGAAGTTGATGACGCCGGGCTTGAACTCGCACGTTATCGCAGAGAGCAGCGGCGAGGCGGCTCGCTCATAACCAAAGGAAAGCACGCTGATTGAAACGGTGAGTGGGCCGGATATCGGCATAGTACGCCCGACTGTAGTGGGTCGCACCGGTGGGGGATGTGCATCAAGCAACGCCTGCAGCGGCTCGGCCATGCCGCGCGCAACGATGATGTCCCGCATTGACATGCCAATAAGCTCGAACGGCCGGTTCAATTGAACTAGGATCATGCTTACCATGACGAGACCCTCTATCTGGCCTGACGGCCCATAGAGCCAAAACAAAAGTCCCAAGATCGAGGCATACTGAACGAACAAGAGGGTCGCTTGCAAAACGCCATAGCGCAACCGGATGCCATAGAACGTGAGCCAGGCTCGGCGTGTGGCGTCGGTCTGGCGATCATACAACTCAGCTATCCATGCTAGAGCGCGGAAGACCCTAATTGAAATGATGTTTTGAATTGCATTTCCTAATAGGTTCGAGCCGTCGTTAGCTGAGGCCTGCGCCCTGGCCTGATAAACCTTGGTGGCCCTATTGCTCTTCAACGCTATCAGTACGAGGACGGCGCCGTAGGCTAGGACGAACAGCGCCACCGACCAATTCGTTGCTCCGCCGACGGCAAGGAACGAGAACGCAATATCGGCGACCCCGCCCATCAGCACCATCAAATAGAGCTGGATGTAGATCTTATTAGACTGTTGCCAACTCTCCATCATCGCCGAAATCTTGCTCGGATTGTTTTGAGCAAGCAGCGATCCCTCGGCGCTCACCACAGCTGCCATGATCTTCTTGCTGGAGAGATTACGAACGTCCTGTTCCAGCCGGTTCGACAGAGCCCCCTTGACGTCCTGCAAGCACCGAGCAAGCGCGGCCGTGACAGCAAACAGCAACAATAAACTGAGCGTATAGAGCGGTGGCGCGCTGGCCAGCCGGGCGAGGGCGCGTGAGAACAAGAGCGGCCCGGCGACCGTGCAGCCGGACGCCGCAATTGTCGTGAGCAGGAAGGCCGCGACAAGAAGGCGGGAAGATTGTAGGCTCGTCTTGAGGATGTCCCATTGGAGCGGGGGCAAGAGCGGCTTACCCGAGTTCATGAAGGTCCATCCAATCGGCAACAGCGCAGACGCGAACGAGTGCGGACGCTGAGTCGTAAGACAGATTGTCGACAGCAGAGCGGAGGAGATCGCGGGAGATCAGACCGTGCCGATACAATGCACTGCGCTCGATACGTGACACCAAGGCACCATATTCGTATCGCATTAGCATGTCGCGCCCGGCACCTTTACCAACCCTGTGATAGATCACGTCCGGTAATTCTTCCCGGAATGCCCCGCGCTCAAGTGCACGATCAATTCCATTTAAGTGGTGATGTCGGCGAGCCGTGAGGAGACCGGCCTTGATCAGCGGCCAGAACACAAAGGCCTTTCGCTCTTCTACCGCAATGCCTCGTAGTGCAATACGATTGAGCTCCGCATTACGCATGCCGAAGAACTGAAAAAGTCGCGTCGTCGGTAGGTGGCGTAAGGACCTGGCGCCTGGTACGAGCTCTGCACGGCCATCCGGCAGCACTGATGCGAGAGGCGGCTGCGGAAATCGAAGATCACCGAACATATGCCGTCGTAAGTTCCGGCTGCTCTGCCCGGTGATCACGTCGCGAAGGACACGCCAAATAGACGCTCGGGTCTGGATCGCAAGGCCGGCGAGCTCGCGCAATGCCTGTCGTGGCGATCGGGTTTCGGCAAGCAGTTCTCTGGCGATGGCCAGGCGGCTCATCCTGAGAAATAGTTGATCGCCTCCATCTCCTGTGAGCACCAGGCGCGATCCTGCAGTCTGCGCCGCCTCGTGAAGTTGAAACGTCGTAGCGGTCGTGGCCGCTAGCTTACAAGGTCGCGCCGTTGGAGCCAGCAATTCTGACGATAGGTCCGTCATCGAGGAGCGAGCATTCGTTTCGACATAGGTTCGGGTGCCGCCCACCTGCTCGGCTAGCGCCGCAAAAAAGAAACGCTCGTCGCCATTGACGTCCGTCTCTGAGTAGCTGTTCAGAAGGGAGAGGGGCCTATCTCGATGGAGGTCGGCCGCAGCCAACGCCACCACCGACGAATCAAGGCCACCGGAACATTCAATGCTGAAAGCACCGTTATAGCGGCGCGTTTTGTGAGCGACGCTCGCCTCCATCAATTGGCGAAAGTTGGCCGTATCTTCCTCGAAAGAGACCGCCGACGCCTTGAGGCGGGCCACGGCGTCCGCCAGAAAATCGACTTGCCGAAAGGTCCCCCTTGAGACGATGAGCGCCGCGCCACTCAGTAGCTCGAAAATCCCACACAACCCTGTTTGCGGGGTCAACCAGGACGCGTTGCACATCACGCCGGTCAAATAGCCTAAGTTGAAGGCTTGGCGTTGCGCCACGACGCCATCTGGCAACTTCAGTCCTGCCCAGCATTCAATCACATCATTTCTGACCTGATTGAAGATCGAGATCTCGGAGAAAGGGGGGCGCACGATCGCGACGCCACCTGGCGCGCGAACAATGAAAGCCACATCCCCAGCGTACCGTTCCTGCAGGAGAGCCAGAATCTCCGGCAGAGACTTGCCTTTAAAGTGTGTTGGTTCCAATTCAGCAGGCTTGCCGATCTCGGCGTCAACAAGATCGTTGAGCACTGTGAGTTCCACCTGACCGTCTACAACGATCGAGGCAAGCGCGGTGGCTGAATCCAAGAGCGCATCGGCGTTGAGTCTCATTTCTCGAATCTCAAGATGACGCTGTACTCATCCACAGCACGCTTCGTGTCGTTTAAAATTATATCGCCAGATTGCAGCCAGGCGTGGGCTCTGAATGGTGGCTGCTTCACACCCACGAGGAGCTCAAGTGATGCGATGTAGGGGTAGAAAAACAGATACCCCGCAACGGAATCCTCAAGACAGGGCGGGCGGCGGAACCGAAGATTGCGTAGATGTTGGAACACGCTGGCGTAGTAATGGATTCTTTCGACTCCCATAGACACGGGTGCCCTACCGTGAAGTGAGGCACGTAGAAAGTCCAGTTGACGAACGATGGTCTGGCTGCGGATCGTGCGAGCAGCATGAGCGGCGCGGGCGTAGTGCCATACTAGAGGAAGGGGTGGGATAAAGGCAGGCGGGGAACTCAGGCAATCGCGCAACTTTGCCTTCGTCTCGATCAACCGTCGACTCTCGTCCGGACAAGCTGCAGATGTGGTACTCATGCCGTAGCGATTGGATTGCAGGTCGAGATTGATCCAACGCCCATTAGACCACGCTTGAAATACATTGCTCACAGCAGCGATCCCTTGGCCACCCCGCCGTCAAATGATGGGATGGGCCGAACCCCATCCCATCAAGACACTCCGCGTCAATCGCAATCATCACCCTCGAAATAGTAATCGCCCGTCCGCGGCGCGGGGCGGTGCGTGCCCCCAAGGCCTTCCGTGAGCTCGGTAGCGTCCCCGAGGTCCAGAACTGTGTCATTGATAGCGGTTGTATTCATCGACGTTCTCCAGAGTGACCGGCATATTCGCCAGCGCGGGCAACCTAACATCGTAATGTAAAATAGGGCTTTTATTTTTTTTATATGATGTCGAACGACGCAAAGAATAGTTTGACGTTGCGTAGATTGCGGACGATGCGGGATTTGGGCGACGAGGCGATCGCGTGTCGCGCTTCCGGCCAGCCGCCGAAGGGACGATGAAGGGGCGATTCAATCACCTATGGTCATGCGTACCCTGAGCTTCCAGGATTGCTTCGAGCGGAAGGTTTAATCGTCAGTTTTCACCAAAACTCACCTGTTGCAAATTCCAGCACGTGTTAACCGCAGGTCCTACACCCTAGCGCTCAATCCTGGTTGAAGTTCGTTCTGGTCCAAAAGGACCAGAGCATCACGCTGGACCTGCCACTGCGTGTTGCCTCCAGATCGAGTTAGAGTCTGGACTGAGCAAGGACGGACAGATCAAGCGAAAGGATCACGCAAGAGATGGGGTATTCCGTCCCGATCGCCCGACCTATTTGCCGAGTAGCCCGTTTTGTTTGACGATGATGGTCCCGTGCGATAGTCGCGGAGTCTGTTCAACTTGTCCCACGTCTCCCAAGTGCTGCTCAAATTCCGCTTGCCGCTGTTGCGGCTGTTGCACCGTGGCGTTGTCGCTAGCTAGATCCGGACCAAAGTCGGGTAATATCGTTAGATCGTTTCGTTCTCTCCTTTCTCGCTAGTCGCGTCAGCTTTCTGAAAAACCTGACGCAGCTTGGAGAAAGGTAGAATTAAGCCGGTGGCTCGGCAGTCGGTTTCTTGAGTCCGGCAGGCGCTCGCGTTTATCGGGGCAGGCGAGCGCCGGCTCCGAGGGGAGGCTCAGCCGGACTTCACGATCGAATTTGCTGACCCTGACGTACACAAGTTCATCTTTCCTCGGCCTTTAGGCGTGGTTCGGCTTCGGCGAACGGCTGCTACTTTGAGCTCAGTGGTAGGGGGCGCTTGCGCCGTTTTCTGGCTCGGTGGCAGGCGGCCGGACCCAAAGTCGATCCTGTTTATGCTCCAGCGAGCGCGCTAGCGCATCAAAGCCTGCTTTCAACTTGCCATAAGCAGCTTCGTTCGCCTCGGGATCCGCGTCATCCATATCGGCGTAGGCGGCCGCGGCCTCGGCATAGTTTGCGAAAAGAGGCATTTTAGCCGTGTTCATCCAGCCGAGGCCCACATGTGGGAAGTGATTCGCAGGTACCCTCAAACGGGTGTTGTCCAGTGTCCGAAGGAAGTCCGCCGCCCAATCGTGGATCGTATAAGCTTCAAGCTTATCCATCATAGGCCGCCAGCGCCTGATGCGCTCTTCGCGCGGCATATCGGCCGCCGTTGAAATTGCGGTCGCGATCTCCTCAGGACGGTTCGGATCTACGAGCAGCGCGTGTTCACCGAACTCTTTCGCCGCACCGGCAAACTTGGACAAGACCAGAACGCCTGGGTCATTCGGATCTTGCGCGGCAACATATTCCTTCGCGACCAGATTCATGCCGTCACGCAACGGCGTCACTACCCCAACCTTCGCTGCGCGATAGAGTCCCGCGAGTTGAGCCTGGCTGAAAGGATTGTTCTCGTAGAAGATCGGCTTCCAATCGTCCGTGCCATAGCTGTCGTTGATCTGGTTAACCAGGCTGCCGACGTGCCTCATGTACTCTTGGTAGGCGGGAATGCTACTGCGCGAGGGGGTCGCTATCTGCAAGAGCGCCACGCTGCGCGGCTTCTCTTCTAGCACCCTACCAAAGGCTTCAATCCGCTTGTCGATGCCCTTGGTATAATCGAGCCGGTCGACGCCGATCGCAAGTGTGGCGCCATTCAGCTTCTCCTGCAAGGATGAGATGTAGTCTTTCTGGGCCTCAAGCGAGTCCGCTGCAAAATCTGCAAACTGCCTGGGATCGATACCAATCGGAAACGTCTTGCACAGCGTCTGGCCTTGCTCCGAGATCACAACACCGTCCCTGATCTCCGTGTTCGGACGAGAACGGGCACAGTCTAGGAAATTATTGCGGTCCTCATCAGTCTGAAAGCCGAGCAGATTGTTTGCCAACATCGACGTCATGAGCTCACGATGATGTGGTATTTGCTCGAACACGTCAGGCTTTGGCCACGGGACATGGACGAACAAACCGATCGGCTCGTCGACGCCGAGCTGGCGCAGACCAGTGGCGAGCGGCAGCAAATGATAGTCCTGTACCCCAAACGCATCACGATCTCGGAAGTTGAAAGCCGCGTGCGCCAGGAAGTCGTTTACCTCGCGATAGCTCTCAAAACTCTCTTCGGATCCCGAGATCCAATCGGAGAGCGAGTGCAGCGAGGGCCACAGGATCTCGTTGGAATAGTCGTAATAGCCTGGATAGTGCGCCGCCGGCAGATCGAAGCTCGCCACCTGGCCTTGGCCGAGCTGCTTGAGCAACGCCGGTTGATGGTCGCCATCACCCAGCCTGCCGGAGGATCCCATCCAGACGGCGCCGGAACGCCTCACGACAGGCTCAAGAGCGGCGGCAAGTCCGCCCGTTTTTGGTTGATCGGGGCTTAATTCCGGAAGGCGGTTCGAAATGATGACAAATTTCGTATCCGGTTGCTGGGCTGCCGTATCAGGAAGTTCCTGGACAGTAGCCGACGGACCTGCACCAACTTGCTCCGCAGTCCCCGCTGGTGCCCCGCTCAGGTGCTGCTCGAAGGCAGCCTGCTGCAGGAGCTGCTGTTGTTCATCGCTCTGTGATGTTCCCGCCACAGCGGAAGCTGCTGATTGCATAATCCTATTGAGTTCATCCATCCTACATCTCCGCTGCTATATCCCCCATCGATGCGGGCTCGCGGATCGCAACAGATGCCGGCGAGTGTCTCCATTGCGCACGCTAGCAGATCTAGCTTTCGACAAACTGACGGCCCGATCTGCACGCTGTTGGCGATCCAACCAAGCGGCGTGAGCTCTCGACAAAGCCCGCGCGTTTTGGAATGCGCCGCGTCGATGGGTCTTGCGGGTCGTCACTTAAGGACCCACGGAGCCCCTCTTTCCAACACTGCCTGCCTACTCACATCGCCCTACTTCACAACCGGCTTTGAACCATCTTATCGATGTCCGACGATGGTCGGCCAGTCCCGATAATTTCGTCCAATCCGACTCATATCGCCCAACGTTCCAGGAGGAGGGGATGACGCGGGCCGGCGGAGGAGGCGCTCGGGGTATTCACTCTGCAGGCGAGTGGACCGGGAGTGGCGGAAATCTTCGATTTCGATGCCGCACGGCTAGTCACGGCCTAAGAGCGATTCAGTCACAGCATCCGCAACAATTGCTTTTCGAAGTTGCGGCTCGCGATCCTGTCTCGCGCAATTGTAGCGCACTCGACCGTGCCGGCGTCCTGATCGACAGAAAGAGGGATCACCCCTCCATCGTGTGGATTATTGAATAACAAACGTTCGTTGGCCAAACCGTCGAGTGCTGATGGGAGCGGGCTTAAGCGGACATCCCGTACAGATGAAATCACGTGGGAATGGGCGTAGTGCGGCCCGAGTAGGCGGACTGCAATGCTGTGCAACACAGATCCACCGCCCCAGCGGCCATTCGCCTCATTAAACAACAGCTGCCCGTCGGGCGTGAAGATCGCATCGATATTGATCAATCCTCGGTAACCCAACGCGCATGCAAGCTCGACAAAGCGGTAAGCATGCCCGTAGGCGCTAGAGTAGTCATTGATCGTGAGGTCGGCCGGAAGCTCGAGTCCCGTCCAGACGAGGGCCCGTTCCGATCGATCCTCGCTTCGACGCAGACGTATGTTTCCACTGTTGATGTATGCGATTGAACCGTTCTCTTCGATTTCGAATTCCAGATAGAACATCGAACTGGCCGGGTGATACGCCTCGACGACGACCGTTCTGCACGACGGAGTCGTCATTTCGGGCCAGAGTGCCTCAGGATCAAAGGACGACCAATCGATTTGCCGGGTTTCTCTCGCCCCAGGCACGGGGCCGGTTTCCATCCCGGTTATTACAACATTTCCAACTCCTCCGGCGCCGTTGTCGAGCTTTACGATCACAGAGCCGGTCTCAACTCTAAGAGAGCTAACTGCTCTGAATAGCTCGCCGGATGTTGTTGCCACGCATCCACTTGGCATTGGAAGTGCAGCGCTTGTCGCCAATTGGCGGAAATGGCTCTTGCGGTTCAATAAATCAGGACCCCGCTGGAGAGCGAAATCGGATCCTGCCAGGGTTACGCCAAGTATCCTCGCAAGCCGCGCGGCCCCCTCGGTAAGATAACACGGACAAAGTGACCAATTCGTCTTCTGAGCAATGTGGCGGCTCATTTGCTCTACGATTGAATCGGCTTCAATGATGAAATCGCTAAGGACTGTGCTTGTCCTGGCGCTTTCTGGCACAAGGACCAAAACGCTCGACGGATCGAATTTGAGCGTCGCGCCGATATAGTGGAGCAGGTCCATCGGGATTGGGACAGGAGAGACTATCACGTCTCCCTGTCGTGCAAACCAAGCGGAGCGGCAAGCCGACTTGGCCGCCAGTGAAACTTGCACTGAGGTCAGATCGCTACCGGACATCTGAGGAGTGCCGGCATTCATGATCAAGATCCGCGGCATTAACCGGCTCCGAGCTCTCCAAGCGCAAACGACGTGAGCACCATCCCAAAATCGCGGTGTGCCCGAGAAGAATCTGAACGAGCTTTGTGATCCCGAGACAAGAAATCGTCGACGCAGGCTGAAGCAAGTGCAGTCATCGCCCAATGCTCGCTATTCAAGAGTTTCAGCTTGCTGGCTCGACGCATCGGTTTCTTTCAGCATGTAGTGCTGAATTTTGCCCAGTGCCGTTCTCGGCAAATTGTTCGTGAAAATGATCTGGCGGGGCGTCTTGAACCGCGCGAGCTGAAGTTGGAGGTGAGCCGTCAGCCCCTCGGCATCAATTGCAGACCCGGAGCGCCGGATCACATAGGCCACTGGCACTTCACCCCAGCGCGGGTCGGTTCGACCGACGACGGCGCATTCCAGGACATCTGGATGCGCTTTGAGCACCCGTTCGACCTCCGCCGGATAGATATTTTCTCCCCCGGAAATGATCAGATTTTTCTTCCGGTCTTCGATCCAAAAATATCTATCGGCATCGCGCCGCCCAATGTCCCCCGTGTGATACCAGCCGTTCCGCAGCGCTTCCTCGGTTGCCCGTTGATGACCCCAATATTCGGCAAAAACGTGAGGCCCACGCACGACAATCTCGCCTGGAATACCTGGTGGCAGCTCGTTGCCCAGGGCATCGACAATTGCCGCTTCGCAAAAAAGCCCGGGTAGGCCGGTCGAACCTTCACGCGGCGGATCGCCGCCGAGCGTCGTATGAATGGCAATAGGGCAAGTCTCCGTGGAGCCATACACCTGCAGTACGGCTACGCCGCGCTCAACAAAACGTTCGACCAGATGCTGCGGGACCATCGCTGAGCCGGTAGAAATTGCGCGTAAGGCGGATACATCTGCCTTGTTCCAGCCGGGATGCTCGGTAAGCGCTTGGATTGTGGCGGGCACTAGCACGGTGAGTGTTGGCCTGTCCCGCTCGAATGCAGCAAGCGTCGCCTCGGGCGTAAACCGCGAGTGAATCGTAACGGTCGCACCTTGATGGAGCGCTGGCGTGGTCTGGATGTTGAGACCGCCAACGTGAAATAGCGGCAGCACTGTCAACACGTGATCGGCGGAGGTGAGCCCGTGCATATGCTGGCTCATTAGGCCATTCCATAGTAGGGCGTCCTGCCGCAGCACCGCACCTTTCGGTCTCCCCGTGGTGCCCGAGGTGTAGACGATCAGAAGCGGAGATGACAGATCCGTGTGCGGATTGCGATTTTCGTCCTGTCCAGGATCCAGCAGGCACTCCCAAGTGCTGCCGCCCATCGGGTCGAAATCGAACCCGATCACGCTGGTGCTGGGCAGGTGCTGTGCCAGCGCGGGAAGGAGTGCTTCGAACGCGCTCTCGAGGACCAGAACCTTGACGGCAGCGTCGCAAAGAATGAACAGCTGCTCGCTGACGGTAAGACGCCAATTCAAAGGTACGAGCATTGCGCCGAGCCGCGCGCAGGCATACAGCAGCACCAGATAGTCGGGCCGGTTGAGGCTGAGGATCGCGATGCGATCGCCTCGTTCGATGCCGAAGTCGCGCTTCAGGGCGCCTGCAACCCGCCCGATCCGGTGATTAAACGCGCCGTAGCTTAATGTCTCGCCTTCGAAACAAATTGCGGGCTTGTCGGGGAAGAACGCGGCGTGGCGTTCAATTAGCGTGCAGAGATCAAGCATCAATGGTTCGTTTGATTGGCGTATGAAAAACAATCCGCCCCCACGGCCAAGGCAAAGCTCCTCACAGATCTTGGGAGCGGCGTCGATCGCGACATCATTGCGTGTTCGATGGTCTCGGCCGTGATTGTCGACGCGCGCAAGCGTGCGGGATCTGACTTGGCGTGGCTCATGCACAGAGGGGAGCGCAGGATCGGCGTCTGGTCCTGCCGGTTGTTCGGCGAAAGCGGTGATAACTTCGTGTCTCTGTTGTAGCCGCCGGACGGCGGCTCCATTCGAGGACGGGCTGCAGGATTTGATAATGTCCGTACATGAGGCATGGTCGGAGCGATCCTGTGCAACTCACATGTTGTTCAGGTTCTTGCCTTTGGCTGAGAAGAGTGGCGACCGTCTGACCAGTGCAAAACGTGCATCTGACAATGGTGATAAGCGCACCATGACGAGTCCTTTCGTGGCCTTCTCAATACAGGTTCGCCACACATATAGGCCGCTGTGGGATCTCCATCTTTGCAGCCCACAATAGCTCGGCATTGCCCCTCGGTGTGATCGACGAGCAAGACCTTCTTGGAGCCATCGGGCTCCTTCGCACTTGCTGGGCCCGCATGCGAGACGATAGGTTGCGACACCGCGCCGCTCATGCTGGGTGCCATGTGCAGGCAAAGCTCGGCGAAAGCGCGAGTTTGCGCCCCTCAGGCCAGGATGACGATCTGCCGCGCTCGGCGCCCAACGCCCGTAGAACGAGAACGGGCGTCGAATTGTTTGTACGTCCCGGCCCGATTGAGGCGAAGGCTAGTTGTCGAAGGTGCAAAACGGCGGCGCTGTGCCGAAGGGTGGGAGCGGCTTTTCTAGTTTGAGCCGATTTACCAGAGCGGGGCTTGCGACAGACGTACCGCGCCCCTTCGCGGTCGACGACCCATCGACGGTGGCTTGGTAGCCTCACGGCCGGAACGACGCGCTGACGCACAACCACCTCGTCAACCGACCTTTGGAACGAGAGCATCGTAACGGACCCGGCCGACCTAACTCTGACACGTTGAGACATCCCAATTCCCTGGTACCTTCGTACCCGGAAGACCGTACAATTTGACGCTACGTCCGATTCAAGCCTGTTTGCGACCTCTACCTGTGAGCAAGCAAATCCAGAGCGGCTCGCTTGCAAATTCGTGCAGGTTGGCCCTTGAGGTCGCCGAGCCCGAGAAGGGGACCAGTCCAGAAATCAAAGGATCACGGAGGTTTTCAAGGTATCCAAAGCCAGCACCTAAACTTCAGCTTTTTTACGCGAGGCTGTGGCTTTGCTGCTTAGGATGACCAAGGCACATCGCCGCTGCCGGCCTCATCCAACGCGCCGGCGAGTTAAAGGGGCGCCCGGCTTCGAGCCCGACAACAAGTAAAAGCACGATGCAACCCGCTATCCTTCACCACCCCGAATAGCGGGGGTTGGGCTCCAGGAGTTCCCTTACATAGGCGATGCCGAATGCCAGAAGCTGTTCATCGGTTTTGCCGGTTGAGGCCAGCAAATGTAAATAGCTCAAAAGCTTTTGCTGCGTCGGTCGGCTGATCGAGCCGCCGAAACAGTCCACGACAGCTTCAACAATGCTCTCCACCGCTACACCGCGATCGATTGACGCAACACAAAGAACGCAGTGCACCATTTGATCACTCGCAGGTCAATAGTCTTCGCTCGTCGACTTACGGGCAGGTGGCGGCAGATGATCGTTGACCTCACGCTGCTGTTCGCCTCGTGCCGCGCTTGCTGATCAACTGATTGCGCAGGCGAGCGCCGTCGATGCCGCCATGCCTGAAGATCCACGGCAACAGGATGCGCCTGTGGGTTTCGATGTGGCCTGACACCAGGCAACTTGGCCGGGGAGAAGATGGCGATCCACCGATGCGTTCTCAGGCTGCATTGAGCTTGACGGCATTCATTGCGCGACGCCCAGTGAGGCGCAATCCGATCGTCTTGACCGCGATGGCCGCACGGTAGCGACGTGCACGGTCGGAGGTGCTGATCTTGAGTGTGGCTAGTTGCGAAGTCCTCGCACTGGACCGGCCTAATACTCCAACGGGAAGTATGGGGTAGCTCAACGCAAAGCGGAGACCCCCCACCTGTGACGCAGTTCGCGCGTCAGGCTGAGTTAGCCGCTGCCGAGCTCTGTTCATGGTGCGCCAAATCACTCAACTCCTGCTAGAACTCTCCTGCTGGGGTCTTCCTGTTTGCATCTGCCATTCACCGACGGGCTGACCAGGTAGATGTTATCTGGGCCGCTCTGCAGAATGCATTTCGATCCATTTGTAAATTCAGCATTATCGACCTGAAATTTCTGCACGACAAAGCCCTAGGGCAGCTTTCGAAGCCTGCCTCGCAAGTTGATGAGTGGATCGCCTCCGTCCGAGCGTGTCGCGACGATCCGGCCGACAAAGATGCCATGACTCCCGACGACTTCGTGGCGGTACAAGACGCATTCGAGCGTGCAGACCGCGGTTTGCAAAGTCGGTACGTCAAGAATCACCTGATCCCACCCGCCTACATTGAAACGTTCAATACCTCTCACGCCATCCAGGCCGGCGAAACGCTGCGCGAGGTGCTCTTGATCCCCACTTAGAATGCTCACACCGAAAATGCCATTCGCCAGTATGGCGTCGTGAGTCTGGGACGCGGCACTGATACCGACAAGCAAGCAGGGCGGTTCCATACATATGGACGTGACTGAGCTGACCGTTAAACCTCGCCGTTCCGCGGCGGTCCCCGTGGCTACAATGGCAACACCGCTCGCCAGATTTCTCATCGCTCGACGGAACTCGCTGCCCTCGATGGATGGTATATCGTGCGTCTTTGAAACCGGCCCGCAGCTCATAACCACCTCCCGAAGCTGGGTCTTGCGACGTCTAAGTCAGGCGGAATGTCACGCGGAAGGCGCGTGTGGCAGTTCATGTTCGACTAGTGCCGATGCGGCTTTCGTTCCCAAGACAAGCTGAGCACTCGCGAGAGGCGAGCTGGTCAAAAGAGCGCACAGGAACGCTCGCTATCGGCTATATTGGTTCTGCCGACTTCACCTCGAATCTCTTCCTTGCATCTCGTACCTGTCGCCCTCGTACGAGAGCGATCGTAGGGCTTCACGAGCTCTCATCTCCGCGAGTAAGATCATTCGCTGCAAGCTACACCATCATGCAGGATGGGCATCTTGCGCTCGGCGTCTTCTGTTCGAGACCACTCGAGCAGGCGCTCTTTCGCGAACGAAGCGCGCCTGTCGAGCATCGCGTGCAAGGAATCTCGAACGTCAGGCGCGATCGAATCGTCTGTATCGATCAGTTCCCGAAATTTCTGAATTATGCGCTCGACCGTTGCAATGGATCCGAGGGCGCTCATCATGTGCCAAGTCATCATTAACTGTCTCCTTCGTACTTGTACGAGACCCAATGCGCCGCACCCCCCGTCGTGTCGACGTTCTCCGCGACGAGGGTTGCACCCGCGCCGCGATGTGGGCCGGCGCCGCCTCTGTAGACGCGGCCCCAGGCGCGATCGCCCGGCGACTTCTAATCAATGTTGTGCCGTCGTGATTGCAGCGCTGCTCGAGGCATCGCTCATCTGACGGAGCTCCGGTGTCATGGATGCGAGCCTTCGATCGTGCCCTTGAGTGCGCGTACATCCAAGTTTCGCCAATTCAATGCGCTCTGGAGCTGCAATGTTCGGACCGAAATCATTTGTCCGATACTCGTTGCGGTCGATCACTGAGTGCGGTCTCAACAGTTGTCCCGGCGGAGACGAGCGCTCGGGTTGCCGCCGTCACATCGGCCTGGCACATCAGGCTTTCGCCCACCAGGAAGGTGGAAATCCCAACGTGCGAGAGCCGCATCAGATCGGCGGGAGTGAAAATGCCACTTTCACTGACGATCAGACGATCCTTCGGGACTAGCGACGCCAGCTCTTCGCTGATGGCAAGGCTCGTCTTAAAATTGCGCAAGTTGCGGTTGTTTATTCCGATCATTGGTGAGCGGAAAGTAGAGGCGCGAGAAAGTTCCAAGTGGTCGTGAACTTCGATGAGAACATCCATGCCGTGCTCAAGTGCCGCCGCTTCGATTTCTCGGGCAGCTCCGTCATCGACGGCAGCCATGATGATCAGGATGCAGTCGGCACCATGCGCGCGGGCTTCGGACACCTGATAAATATCGAACATGAAGTCCTTGCGTAGTACCGGCAAATTAGTCGCCGTGCGCGCCATGACCATATTGTCGAGATGTCCCAGGAAAGATGGCGTGTCCGTCAAGACTGAAAGACAGGCGGCGCCGCCTGATTCATAGGCCTTCGCCAGGGAGGGCGGATCAATGTCAGCGCGAATGAGACCTTTAGACGGTGAGGCCTTCTTTATTTCGGCGATGAGGGCGTACTCGCCTGCACCGTGCTTCTTGCGAATTGCGTTGATGAAGCCGCGCGGAGGCCCGGCACGCCTTGCCAGAGACTCGATCTCTGCAAGCGGTACCTTGCGCCTCGCGGCGGCGATCTCCTCGCGCTTGTAGGCTTCGATTGTTGCCAGAATATCGGACATCGGCTAGCCCGGCAGGGAAGCATTGGACACCGCGATAAGCTGTTTCAAGCGCAAAGCCGCGGCGCCACTATCTAGCGAGTCCTGCGCGATGGTTACGGCGTCCCTTAGTGTCATGACACGACCGCCTACGACCAATGCCGCAGCAGCGTTGAGAACAGCCAGGTCGCGATAGGGGTTTCGCATGCCTTCAAGTACGTTTCGGAGCGCGACGGCGTTGGCTCGGGCGTCGCCGCCCTTGAGCGCCTGGTCGCTGCAACGTGCCAGCCCAACCTCCTCCGGAATTACCTCAAACGTTCGAATTTGGTTCCCCTCAAGTGCTGCAACAAAAGTCGGTCCGGTGAGGGTGATCTCATCGAGTCCGTCGGAGCCGTGCACCACCCAGGCCGAATGGGCGTCAAGGTTCTGCAACACTTGCGCCAGCGGCAGGAGCCAATCACGCGAAAAGACCCCAACGATCTGTCGCTTGACACCGGCCGGATTGCACAACGGCCCAAGCAGATTGAAAATAGTGCGGGTCGAAAGCTCAATCCGTATCGGCTGGACGTTCTGCATGGCCGGATGATAGGCCGGCGCGAACATGAAGCCGATACCAGCCTCGTACACACAGCGAGCGACGGCTTCAGGCGGGATGTCGATCTTCACACCGAGCAAGCTCAAGACGTCGGCGGCTCCTGAACGCGAGGACAGCGCGCGATTGCCGTGTTTCGCGACCGGCACCCCGGCACCGGCCACGATAAAAGCGGCGCAGGTCGATACGTTGACCGAGCCCGAAGCGTCACCGCCGGTACCGGCGATATCAATGGCATCGGCTGGAACATTAACGCGCCGCATCTGACCGCGCATCGCAGAAGCTGCGCCTGTGATTTCTTCCACTGTCTCGCCGCGCACGCGCAGCGCCATAAGTAGCCCGCCGATCTGCGCGGGTGTGGCGCCACCCGACATCATACGTGCGAAGATGGATGCTGCCTCCTCTCGGGTCAACTTGGCGCCAGATCCGACTTTGCCAATGATTGGTTTGAGATCGTTCATAGCGCGATTTCGCGTTGGACAGTGTTGCTTGCGGTAACCAGGATTGTTCTTCGACGATCAACCTGGACGCTGCGAGAAAATGGCAGCCGTTGGTCGCTCAAAATGCGCTAGGTTGTTTGAAAGCCTACAACCTGACGCAACGTAAGAATCAAGCGGTTTGAGGCTTGCCGTGAGTACGATCATTGCAGATCCCGCCACAAGATCCCCGAAACTGATCAAGGAGTTTCAAGCCGACCTTCCGAGACGCAAGATCAGTGCCAACAGAACGCAGATACCGAGTGCAACGACTGCGACAGGCCGCGCTCCGACGGAAATTATGTCTTGTGATTCGAGCCGAGCTCTATGCACCAAGCCACGATTGCGATGGCCGCGGCGAGGTGATCAACATAAGATCGTGAATATTCGGGACACGGCAGAAGACAGATTGTGACCGTAACGCGAGCAGGACAGATGAGTCCACAGGTGGAGGCGGGGGCGCCGATAACGATTTGAGGGCGTAAAGCTCAACGTAAATCGTCATAAGGATGCTCAAGGCGCAGAGTGGCCTGACCCGCTGGTCCAAGACCGCGATAATTCAAGTTTATCGGCGATGCAAAAGGATTGACGAGCTGACAGGTCACCATTGCGCTTGTCGCGCATGATCCTCTGACGACCAAAGGATCGCGGTCGAACACATCATCAAGTTGGACCGGCACTCATTGCAACAGGGCTGCCGCGGCTGCTCGCCTATTCGCGCGATGAGCTGAGCTGCAACTGCTCAACGAAAGACGCCAAGGTCGGAAAGCTCACATTGCGCCGAGCCGTTCCTGACATATTAAGCGCGGTGCGAGCGCCGGAGTCGGTTTTCAATGCCCCAGCACAACGGACGCCTTTTTCCAGCGCGGCACACAGATTGCTCTGATCAGGAGCAACGAACCGCCGCGACGCAGCTGCTTTCCATCGACCGGACCGGGAGTACCTGATCATGTTTGCCGCGATTTTGCTGGTCACTGCAACCCTGGTGCTGCTAATGGTCCAAAAGTGCTTAGTTCTCTTGGATCGGTGTGGCGATCGCGGCAAAGGTGCGCCAGCGGAGCCTGGTTCTAGCCTCAATCAAGTAAAAGACGAACCAGAAGGGCGGCACGAGCTGTGGCGGGAACGGACCGGCTTAGAGAGCGATCGCGCGGGTCGCCTCATTTCAGGAGCATGTCTCGGTCCACAACAGCTGGAAGAGATTCGTCGCGGGCGCCCCCGCTGTTGTGAAAACGGCTTCAGCGAGGCAGGTAAGCCGGATCGCGTCACAGCGCGTTGAAGGATCCGATCCGGCATAACCCAGGGGGATGCTACTGGCGATAAGCGTCCCACGGACAATGGGCCCTTATCCGGGAGTTCGATTAGCGGGCCCCTCTGCTACGCAGCGCGGCCGAGACGTCGAGTGTTCGCAGATGCGGGGGGCCTGCCATGTCGCGCCGTCTTCAGCGTCGTCCAATGGTCAATCCTGCATTCTCGAGCGCATCCAGGATTTTGCTTGCTACTGTTTCCGGCCTCTCCGAATCGCGTCCAAGGCTTGGCGCAATCGTGTCGACGATGACCGCGTGCGCTTTTTCGCGCTCGAAAGACTCCGGGAGCGTATATTCACCGCACACATTGCAGCCCATCACCGGTCGGCCGCTCCAGGGATCGTGACATGCGACCTCGCACCAGTTGTTGGCGTGACATTTGGGGCAAAGCACGGGCGGATTTCCACTGCTCGAAGTAGTAGGGTTGTTACAGATTACATGGACGGGTTCCCTAGCGAGTTCACCTCTGCAAGAGTTCTCCGACGCTGGAGTTGGTCTCGAGTATTCCACAAGCGAACAGCACCACAGACGCCAGCCCGGAAACGAGCGCGGATAGCTGCAAGGCCAGCGTGAAGTCTGTCCTGCGCGAGCAGCGCTTCTCTTGCACAGTTGATGATGGCGCGGACATCCTGGCCTTCGAGGCCTCTAGCTCAGCTGCGGCGTGAGCGATGATTGCGAACAACGCCATGGCAGCGCCCCATCCGAAATAGAGCGTTGCCAATGCCACCGAGCTCATCAGGCTTAGATCGAGCTTAGCTTTGGCGGCGACATGAGTTAGAGACTCCAAAACTGCGAGGACGGCCCCAAAGTTGATCAACACCAACGCGCGCAGAGTGAGCCTGACGGAAATGATCCCCGACCCGCTAAGGGCACTCCGCAGGCGGGAGATACTCTCCGAATCGCCTTGGGGAGCGCACCCGTGCTCGCCGGCACGCCATTCTCGGTCATTTATCGGAGAGCGGTCAGTCCAAGGTGTGTCGATCGGCAGTTTTTGATTGGAGTGTTCCAAGAGTGAGGTCCTTCGTTCAAGGTGGGTCAACGCGTCGAACGCGCGGTCACCGATTGGCTGATCCGAGGCGGTCCCGCGTAGTCTCATCAGCGAAGCGCTCGCTGTTGAACGAGAGGATCGCATTCGGCTCTGCCCGCTCAACCGCGTCCCGGTGTTGATCAGCCTGTTACAACCTGAAGACACCATACTGTGGTGCCTCGATGGGAGCGTTGAGGGAGGCACTCAAAGCGATTGCCAGCGCGGTTCTGGTATCGACAGGATCGAGAATGCCGTCGTCCCAGATTTCGGACGTCGCGTAGTACGCGCTCGCTCGCTCCTGATACTCCTGCAGAATCGGCTCTCGAATGGCGGCTAACTCGTGCTCTGACAGACGGCCACCCTGGCGGGCCAGTTGCCTTGCCTTGACATGGGTGAGCACGCCGGCGGCTTGCTCAGCCCCCATCGCCGAGATCTGAGATTGTGGCCAGGTAAAAACGAAACGGGGATCGAACGCTCGTCCAGCCATCGCGTAAGTCCCGGCTCCGTGGGATGCGTTGCAGATGACGGTGAACTTCGGCACCGACGTCCCAGAAACGGCCATGATCAACTTGGCTCCATCCTTCGTGAGACCACGACGCTCATAATCTCGGCCCACCATGAAGCCGGTCGTGTTCTGGAAGAAGAACAGAGGCGTTCGGTTTCTGTCACATAGCTGGATGAAGTGACTGCCTTTGAGTGCACTATCGTTAACCAGCACACCATTGTTGGCGATGATCCCGACTTGATATCCATGCAGCCGGGCGAAACCGCACACCAGAGATTGGCCATACCTCTGCTGGTATTCGTGAAATCGACTACCATCGACAAGACGCGCGATGATCTCCCGCATTTCGAACTGGACCCGGGGGTCCCTCGGAATAAGGCCATAGAGCTCGGAGGCATCATAGGAAGGCGGTTCAGGCGGGGCTCGATCGATCAAGGTTTTCGTCGGGCGATGAAGGCGCGCGACGATGTCGCGGGCTATCGCAATCGCATGCATCTCAGAGCTTGCCAGATAGTCACTCGTGCCCGACACGCTGGTATGCATTGAGGCGCCACCGAGCTCCTCGGCGGACACGATCTCGCCAGTGGCAGCCTTCGCGACCGGAGGTCCGCCGAGAAAGATTGCTCCCTGACCTTCGACCATGATGCTGTAGTCGCTTAGCGCTGGAACGTAAGCTCCTCCGGCGCTGCAATGACCCATTGCGATGGCGACTTGCGGCACGCCCATCCGGGAAAGAATTGATTGATTGCGCAGGATTCGACCGGCGTGATAGCGATCAGCGAAGAACTCCGCCTGCAGGGGCAAAAAGCCTCCGGCACAATCGCAGAGATGAACCACCGGTAGGCGGTTCTCGATTGCTATATCCAAAGCTCGCACGATCTTCTTGACGGAAAGCGGATACCATGCGCCGCCCTTCACACTCGCATCATCGGCGTGAATGATCACTTCGCGGCCGGCCACGATCCCGATCCCAACCACCTGCGCTGCGCCAGGGACTTCGCCTTGGTAGGCCTTGTTAGCGGCCAGTGTTGATAGCTCCAGGAACGGAGTGTCGGGATCGAGCAAGGACTCGATCCGGTCACGAACAAACAGCTTATTTTGCTGTCGCAGGCGGTCCAGATCCCGTTCTGGCCGGCTAAACCGCGCGGCACATTGTCGCTGCTTCAGGTCGGCCGCAAGCTGTCTGTTGTGGAGTTCGTTGAGCTGAAAGTCATGCGAGCTCACATCCGCCGAAGAGACGATTCGCTGCATTTCAGCGTTCCTCTTCCGAGAGCGTCACCAGCACAGCGTCTCGCTCGAAGCTCTCGCCTTCTTTGAAGTGAATAAAGGCGACCCGCGCGTCCTTTGGAGAGCGGATGACTGTCTGCAATTTCATGCTCTCGATTGTGATAAGCTCTGTCCCTGCGGAAACGGATTGACCAGGTGAGACTCTGGTCGCGATCACGACGCCCGGCATTGGAGCACGGGCCACCAGATGGCCTGGATCGTCTTTCGCACAGGCAAGCGCTCGCAACGGATCACGGTAGCGCAAAATGCGCGTCCTGCCGCCGATATGCAGGTGAATTGTGTCGCCATCGATGAAGAACCTGACCTGCCTTCTTTCGGTCGCAATGCTAAGAAGGCCGGAATCGCTGCCGGAGTCGGAGAATGCGACCGGGCCAACAACGTCGTCCCCCAACCGAAGCTGATAGCCTTGCGGGCAGGGCGAAAGCCACAGATCATAATCGATGCCATCAAGTTCGAAAGAGTGCTTCACCGTCAATTTCTCCAGCCACCGAGAGATGCGTGAAGCTCAGGCACGGCGTTTGCAGAATCGCAGACGGGTTTTGTGAGAAGAGCGGCTGCAGCGAGAAAAGGAGACAAATCGGACACACCCGAGAGGACGTGCGGATTCTCCTCGAGATATCCTGCATGAATATCGCCGCTCAGAAATGTCTCGTCCGCGAGGATACGCGCCAGGAAATCCGCATTTGTCTCGCAGCCAAGGAGCACTAGCTCCCGCAAAGCGCGTTCTGCCTTAGACGCTGCCTCCATGCGGGTAGATGAATGCACGATGATCTTGGCGAGCATGGGATCGAAGGCTGTTGTGATCTGGTGGCCGCGCGAAATCCCAGAATCGATGCGTACGCCGTCGCCGCCCGGGTACTCGAGAATATGTATTGTGCCGGTAGTTGGAGCGTATCCGCGTTCCGGGGTCTCCGCGTACAGTCTAGCCTCGATTGCGTGCCCCTTTGGGACGATGTCGGCTTGCGAAAATCGAAGTTCGCGGCCTGCGGCGGCATAGATCTGTTCGGCAACCAAATCGAGCCCGGTTGTCATTTCGGTCACAGGATGCTCGACCTGCAGGCGCGTATTCATCTCCAGGAAATAGAACTCTCCTTGGCCCAAGATGAACTCGACAGTGCCAGCGTTGCGATAATTCGCGGCCCGGGCGATGGCAGCGGCAGTTTCACAGATCTGTTGTCTCAGCGTCTGGTCCAATGCCGGCGAGGGCGTCTCCTCAATGATCTTCTGGAAGCGGCGCTGCACCGAACACTCCCGCTCGAAGAGGTGGACCACGTTACCAAACGAGTCCCCTAACACCTGCACTTCGATGTGACGCGGTCTTTCGACGTACCGTTCGGCATAGAGGCGGGTGTCACCGAAGTATCGCTGTGCCGCGCTGCGTGCGTGTGCTATCGCGTCCTGGAGGCACTCCAGCTTGCGCACGATTTGCATGCCTTTGCCGCCACTTCCTGCTGATGGCTTCACCAGCAAGGGTGCTCCGATGGCCCGGGCTCTGCGAAGAAACGTCTCTGGTTCATCTTCTTCGATCGCGGAAGGTGCGACCGGAAAACCGTTTCTCCGGACGAAGTTGCGAGATCGGATCTTGTCCCCCATAAGTTGGATAGCCTCTGGCGCAGGACCGATGAACACAAATCCTGCTTGCGTCACGGCCCTCGCAAATTCTGCATTCTCAGATAGAAATCCATACCCAGGATGGATCGCGCCCGCGTTCGCCGTGCGGGCTGCAGCTATGATCTGCTCAATATCCAGGTAAGCCGCGAGGGGCGTGTGACCGCGAATGGCGATCGCGGTGTCAGCCATCGAGACGGCCAGCGTTCGCACATCGATATCGTGGTAGATAATCGCAGAGCGCAGCCCGAGCCTGCGCAGCGTCTTGATGATGCGGACTGCGATCTCGCCGCGATTGGCGATCAGAACGGTATCAAATGGTAATGTGACCATTGGCTTTATTCGTTCACCTTGATCGGCAGCATCTCAATCCGAAGGAGCAGCCGGCAATTCCGCGTCCGCGGAAGTTCGTAGCCGGGGCGGTGGTGTCGTCCGAGCAAAGGGCGGGAGAGGGCTCCTACCTGGAAGCGCTTAGCCGATTTTGGCAGGGTTTCGAAATGCAACCTCTTTTGCTTCCAAGCCCATTCTGGCACGACACATTTCAACATTATCGTGCAGCTAAATCGACCGGCTGGCTGCGCCGACGAATGCACCTCTCCGGCGTCTTTGAGATCGTCCATAAGTCCGGCCATCGCTTTTTCGCTATGACCAGAGAGCTCGCGCACGCAGCGGAGTAAGCTCGTCCGCGCTGCGAGGAAGCTCAGTAGGAACCATTGCCGCGCGCTGGCGACGATCTCCGTTTTCCGGCCACTTTCCTGAACCGTTCACCAGGTTCGCCCATCGCTGCCGAGTGAAGGCAGAGAGACGATGCCTGCGACGGCTGAGCTCACACGCGATCGCCGCGATGGCCCGGCGGCAGGCAGGCTCCTGCCGCCATTTCCTGAGGCCGTCCACCAGCGATACCAGGTGCTGGTAAGCAAAGCTCGAAAGCCGATTGGCGCGCCTGGTTCGAAGAAGTTCCTCGGCAATTCTAACCGCAGCTTGGCGAATGGTCAGCTCGTCAGGCCATTTGCTGAAGCCATCAACCAGCAACGATAAATCTCGGCTGGTTAGCTGTTGGATTGGCTCGCCTTCTTGTGCCAGAAATTCGGCAATTCTGATTGCGCCTTCATGGCATTCAACCGCTCGGGGATGCCTTCCGAAGGCTGCCACAAACAGCGCAAGTGCTCTGAATTCGATCTTCTTCACCAGCGCGGGATCAAGCCGCGACAGCCGAGCCCCCAAGCTCCTGCAAGCCGCCAGACCTGCCTTACCTCCGCTTTCCTGGCTGAGCTGGTTACAGATTGTCGCATACGCCCATGATCGCCCGGTGCGGACATTCTCCTCAAAGCGCGGCACAAACTCGTGTTGAAAAGTGGTGGCGCTCCTCCGGAGGAATCTTTCCCGGTCGGCAACGTCCAGCTGCCCGGCAAATCTCACAAGTGCAACCGAAAAACCACGCACGTCGTGAGCGCATCTAGCCCGATCAGCAGCATTTAAGGAGGCGTCAAAGGCGGCCGCGTGACGTGGTTCCGCGCCGGCCGGGTGCATTGTCCCCGATGAAGGACGATCCAAGAGGCTTGCTTGTGGGCGGCAGCTCATTTCGAGCCTCGCGCGTCGGAGGCGCTAATCGACATCACCTTGCGGCACGGTTCACTCAAGCTGCCGAAGTTGATTTTAAGACAAGAAGTGATGGCAGCGGGATCTGGTATGACGCTGCTGCAAAGCCGAAATACGTCCGCCTTGCACGCGTCCTGCTCCTGGGCCGTCGGCGGCCGATCTAGCGCAGCTGCAGGTTCGTCGCACAAGGCTGAAGTCGCTAGAGCAAGAATTGCGATCGCTGTTGGAAAGCGCAGCTCTTTTAAGAACCAAGACCCATACATCTTTTGTTTGCGATTCACGATGTCCTCATCTAGTCAGTACGTTGTCCCGGTATTGCTCGTCCTGCGCGATGCGCAAGGTGACCTGTCTGGCGGTGAACAGATCGCAGTGAGTCGCCCCATGATCCGCCTCAGTGCTCTTGACCACCTGCACGCGTCTAGGTGGGGTGCTCGGGCATCGCTCTCGCGCTTCCAATGTCGCCGCAGCTATGAGCCCGAGAGACGACAGACTATGCAAGCTGCACTCGTCTCTGAACTTCACGCTTTGGCTTTCGTCAGCCAGGTGCTCGATGAGTGCTTGCCGGGTCTACCGAGAGGCGACTCATTTCCCAGATACCTGACCGAGCACTGAATGGACATCGAGAGACAAGACGTCGGATGTTGTTACATACATGCGCCGACCGCCACCAATCACCCGGCGCGCCACTTTTGCGCCCCGACCTCCGAACAGCTCGGCAGGCGCTTCGAGCCATCCTTCGCCTCAGTCATTTCTTGGGTTGGAGTGGTTCGACGCGCGATCGGCCTCCATGTCGTGTGCTGCTGTTTGGCAATGGTTGCGTTCAGCTCGTTGATGCCGCGTGTGCTGCTTTTGCATTTGCATGCGTACGTGCGTTTCGGCTGTTTTGGTCATTTCGTTCAATCCGTCCTCGAGGCTGCACATTGGAAGTTTTGCAACATCCCGAACACTGCATCTGATGCGCGAAGTAGGATGGCTAAGCTCGGTAGTGCATGTTGATACCCATCAGGAAGCATTTGCGTGACCGAGGGTCGCCGCGAGTGCCTTCGAACCGTACAATCTGACGCTGCGTGCGGTTCAAGCCCCCGCAGTGACTCTCTCTGTTAATATTCCAATGTCGCAGACCTCCCGGCGCCCAGGCGGTGTCTCATCTGCCGCGCAAGTTCTCTCATTCGAGTTATTATGAGAATCCGTCCCCGCTGATCACGCTTGACGATTACAAGGCGCCAAGTTCGGCCTCGACATGGAGCGTTAGTTCGGCTGACGCGATTGAGTTGCGAACAATGGAAGCACTCTGCCTTCAACCGGCGAAGTACCCGGCTCTTCCCGCACTGTGCGGCAGATAGAGGCAGCATCGAAGTAAGTCCGGGCGGAGGCGCCAAGCGGCGCAGCCCCGCGTCGGTTCCAGAAGACCTGCGCCCAGCTCGGGTCAGTGTGCCCGCAGCCAAAGGCCCCGACGAGCTCTGGTCCAGGGGAGTGATATGCTTTCGAACTCGGGGGGTCTGTTGAGGGTCGTTCCAGCTCTGACTCAGAGCAATTCGCGAACTGGTCGAGCGGCTGGTTCCATGGCGGTTCCAGCCTCAAGAAATGCGGGCCGAGTTGCGCGCCTTAGTGGTCTCACGCGCCCGGCCGGTGATCCGCCTGTAGCGCGAGGTCGACACACTTGATCAATTTGCGGCCGGAGAAGGGTTTGGCCAGAAAGCAAGTGGCTCCCGCGCTCAGCGCGCGGGCGCGAACCCGATCGTCTGGAAAAGCAGTGATAAAAATGAACGGCGCGTCGCAACCCCGCGCGCGTGTATGTGTCAGGAGCTCCAGGCCGCTCATGACCGGCATCTGCACGTCCGCGATAACGCACGAGGTTTCGTCGAGCTGCGGCGACCCTAAGAACTCGTCACCCGATGCGAATGTCCTTACGATGTACCCACGCGACTTCAGAAGATTGTTGGTGGCAGTACGGACCAGTGCATCGTCATCGACGACAGATATCCTAAACAAGACGGACAAGACGACCCTCATAACTCAGGGGAAGGCGCCTGCCGTAGCATAGCCACCCAGACCTAAGGTGGGCCTTGGCGTGCAGATTGTAAAATCATACTTAGGTTTGCAGAGGATCGCGATTGGCGCCAATACCAAGTCTTTCAGCCATTCTGATCAAATCAGCCACTGACCGTGCGCCCATTTTCTTCATCATCTGTCCGCGATAGATCTTGACAGTAATTTCGGCGAGTTTGAGCTCCGCGGCTATTTGTTTGTTCATGAGCCCCGCAGCAACGAGTTTCATAACCGCCTGCTCGCGTGCAGTTAGTCTGTCGAACAGAGACTGCAAGCTCGCAGTGGTTTTTTCGGCCTCTCGTCTCTTGCGGTCCCGTTCGATCGCGGCGACTACCGCATCAAGCAGGTCCTGGTCGCGAAACGGTTTGGTCAGGAAATCAACCGCACCACGCTTCATGGCCTTGACGGTCATGGGAATATCGCCATGTCCCGTGATGAAAATGATCGGAATATGGATGTTCTGCTTGGAAAGCTCATTCTGAAGCTCCAGGCCACTCTGCCCAGGCAGTCTGATGTCTAGGACCAGACAGCTGGTAACCTGCGGGAGTTTGTTCTGGAGCATCTCCTGGGCCGACTCGAACGCAAGTACGTTCAGGCCGATCGACCGAAAAAGGTTCGTGAGCGAGCGACGCATAGAAACGTCGTCGTCCACAACGAAGACCGTCGGCCTCCCATCCGGCTCGTCGGCTTTTCCGAGTTGAGGCGAGTCAGAGCGTCCGGTCACCATTGGACTCTTTATTATAAAGGGACCGGACTTGGTGCGCCGCGCTGCGGAGCCTCCTGCGGCCGACAGATGGAAATAGGTGTGGGGGCGCTGGCGCTTCACCAAGCGGCAGATGCCCATGTTCGGTTGAATTGAAAGCCGTTTCGGTGCAGCCGCGAAGGCCCGGCTTAGTTTTGCGCGGGGCCGCAAGACCAACTTTAGTGTTCCGTTCACGCATCTGGTTCGCCTGACAAGGAAAATGGCTCCTGTGGCCTCGCTTACACCTCACTCATTCACCTGACATGAACGCAATCGTCGGAGGAGCGAAACCCGTCCTCATGCGCAGATGACAACAGTAGGAAGAAAGCCCGAGCTCGACCCACTCCCAAGGCGTCTGAACCCGCCCTACGGGACCCAGGTTTTCCAAATCCACGCAACGCTTCAAATCCATGGGATCTGCGGCTTTCGCGGCGCTTCAGAATCGCTGCATACACGTGTTCAAATATCGTGCAATTGTCGACTAGGCAATTCAATTGTGCTAATCTGCGGGGCGGCCGGTTGGGTAGGCTCCCCTCGGGAGCGATTAATCGTGTTCCGTATGCTTGGGGAGAAGTGGGCTTGCTCCCTAATTTTGCATCGGACACCATAGGCCCAGCTTGTGTGTTGACCTGCGGGGCGTATCGCTCCCGTAGGTGCAGATCCTCTCTCTGCTCTTTGCTAAAGGCAGAAGGCGTCCGAGCGGACCACGAGCTCCTCTTAATGCTCGATGTTCAGACAAATGATTGTAGCGCGCGGCGGCTCTCGTGCGGTGAGGAGCGAGCATCGCCATCGCTGGTTGGAATGTGGCAGAAGCGTTGCCCCTGGTGAGCGCTTTCGCCATCTGCTTGTAAAGAACTTCGCCATCCGCCCTACAGTGGAGGCGGCGACATATTGGCGAGTGCAGGCCAATCAAGTTGCGTGAGGGCGACCTACGTAATGCTACGTAGGTCCCGCGTCGCATTTCCTTGATCTTCAGATTGCATGCTCATTTGCATGAACCCGAAAACTCTATTCTACGATCCCAAGCACTGGCGAGCGCGTGCAGATGCGACGAGAGATAAAGCCAATGCTCTCGCCGATGGAAGAAACAGAGACAGGCTCCTCAAGGTCGCGCGTGAGTATGACAGCCTAGCCCGGCGTGCAGAGGAGTGGCAGAGGCTGCAAAGGGAGGGTGACACACACGCCGATTACGGATCTTGAAGCTCCGGCGTTTGTCCAAAGGGGCCTCAGTGCCGGTCCGCAGCTTTGCTTCGTTGTCGGTGAGTCTGTTCTCATTCCAGCCCCGCCACCTCGCAGAGCAGCGGATAGCGTCCGCGCGCCGGAAACAGACGGTGCAGGCGCAGAAGACAGGCCGGACACTATGACCAAAGTTCGTTACGGCACACCTTTTGCAAAAGGGCGGCTGGGTCCTTGACGTCTGAGCCTCGACAAGGCCCAAGGGCCCGACGCACCTTGTACCCGGCCGGGTGCGTCGGGCTTATTTGTGCGTTTTGAGCATAAAGACAGTCGAAGCTCCGCCGCACCCATCACGCGAGCTCGGCCCTCCGGTTTGTCCGATCGCCAACGCAAGTGTCATGCTCTCATTCGCCCTGTGAGAAGTGCGACACCGCTGCGCCTGTAAGCCGAGGAGCGCAATAGCGGCTTGACTGGCATGGCGATGTGGACAGACACGTTCGTTTGCTTGCCCTGGAATATTTTGTCGGCGGCGGAGAGGCGCGTGAGCTCTGAGTAGAATACGCGCTCAGCCGCGCCTACCATATGGAGGCGTGCTCTCGGCGCGGCGGTACCTGAACCGCCGTCGCTCAAAGCGGCACACCACTTGCACGGATCATGTTGAGCATTGACGAGGGCCTCCTCCCCCCTCATCCCTGCACCTAGTCGATGCTCCAACCTTGTCAGGTTGTGGCCCGACGCAGCTCCGTTCTGGAGAGGCGTCGGGCCTTTCTGTTGCTTTGCAGCTTGAGAGATCGATGGATGAGGCTGGACGCCTCCGCAGAGGCTGCCACAAGATATTCTTCCAAGTAACAGCTGCGCCATCCAGGACAGTTCATCCGAGCTCTTCTTTGTCCTCGCTTTAGGATAGCCAAACCGTGGCCGAATTCGGCGATCGCGCAAACTGATGTATCTAAGGATCCAAATTCTCGGAGGTTGAACTTATCTCCGTGTCGCGTCCCGCGCACTTTGGAACAGCACGTCAGTCTGCCTAATGGCACACGCCCGCGGCCCATTGACCAGTGGAGAACGTTTAGCGATCGCGTTACCGAAGCTGGGCTGGCGCGGCGCGGGTTTAAAAATGATCCCGAATCCGGATAGCGCCGCCATAGTCATCGTAATGCGATGAATGGTCCTGGTGACCGAGTGGGAGCCTCTCATCCTGTGCGTCAGCCTGGGGACGCGCTTCGTGCTCCTCATGAGAAGGCCGCAATGAGCCAGCAGATGGCGGCCCAGAGCAGCCCGTCAACAACGATGATCGCAAATGTGCAGAAACGCCGGCTTGGCCGCGACGGAACGGGACAGAACCAGCGAGCCCCTCTATGACCGTCAATCACGGCTGGTTTTCGTTCGCGCCAGTGCGTCATCCATATCTCGCTTCGATAGTTCGAACAGTGCCATGCATCCGGCCCAATTGTCGGACGGCGCCAGGTGGGGCGACGGCATCACCGTGCCGGCAAAATCCGTGCAAAACTGACCGGGCTGCTTGTCCACCGCGCGTTTCAAAGGGCTCGGCGGTTTGGGCATCGGGTGGTGATAGCGTCTCGGGGCGCAGCCGCGCGTCAGGGATGAAAGGCAAGACTAATGGCGCACACTGCGTGATCTCGGCGGCTGACGACACTTCCGCTCCTTGACTGGATCATTGTCGTCTCTCAGCAATCTGCGTGCCGCAAGCGATCGTCCCGCGCACGTCGGTCTAACGGAGAAAAGAAGTGTTCGACGCGCCAGTGCTTGAAGGGGCGAGCTGTCGGTGTCGGCTTCCCGACATCCGTCTTCAGCTTAACACGATATGCACGAGCAGAGAGGAGATCAGGAGTCGGACTGCCTCTCCTCTAGCCAAGCCGGCGACTAGACGTTAGTAGTGGTAGCCGATCGATGCCGCGATGAGATTTCAGTGCGGACTCTTGCTGCCGGTTACGACCAGGCTGCAGAAGATTCGTAATCGCTGCGTCAATCGTGTTTCTAAGAGGAGCTACTGAATTGGCGGTCGGAACTGTGAAATGGTTTAACACAACGAAGGGCTACGGGTTCATTAGGCCAGATGGGGGCGGCGATGATGTGTTCGTGCACATCTCTGCCGTCGAGAAGGCGGGTCTAACTGGCCTGCCAGATGGAGCCAGAGTCAGCTACGAACTCTTCACTGGTCGCAGTGGCAGAGTCTCGGCTGAAAACTTGCGCATCGATGTTTGAGGCGCATTGCAGCAGGCAACGGCTGCCGCCACATTCGTGAGAGTCGCGTTCAGCATTTGAAGGAGCGCTCGACGCCCTGGCGAGTGATCCCCGAGGGCGCTCTCGACGGATCCCAATTTGCAAATTGTGATAGGCCGCCACTCAGCAAGGTCCCAGCTGGCTAGCTGAGTAGGCGGCATTGAGACCTTAGCATCGCAAGAACGGCGGATGGAAAGTGCGATTTGCACTTCCAAGCCACAACATGCTCGCCGAGCAACGCTGCGGCAAATGCATACTCTGTTCACAAGCTCAATGCACGACAGGGCCGGTGTGGCCATACAGATGTCCCATTGACGCTGTTTCAGCCTCGCCGAGGAGCGGCAGGTTTGAGGGTAAGCAAGTGCTACATTGACGTGCAGAAATGGGGCGGCCCACTTTGGGGAGCCCTCGTGGGCGCATTCTGCAAACTGCTTCGCCTGACGTGGGGCACGAGGCAGAGATGCTGGATGCAACTGCTATCGATGGTTGCGATCGCAAGCATTGAGGAAATGGATATCAGGCAGAGCCCGGCTGGATAAGTGCTGCTTGACGTATTTGCTAGACAAAGGCGATGAGCAGCTATCTTGCCACGGCGGTGGCGGAATGGTGCCTAAGCGTCTGCTTATCTTCCTAGCGATCGGTAGGGTTCGGTCGAAACACAGGCAATTCGAAGCGTGTGCAATGCAATCATCCAAGGCTTGCGGCCGATGAGGAGCATGCGACGGGCTGCTTAGCTGATCTCGCCTTTCAGTCCGGGTATTCAACCGAGCGCGAAAAGATGGCGAACAGAATCCGGGCTGCTGGTGCTTGCGCCGTATCCGTCAATTAGAGCAGAGGCGCCTCATTGAACGTGATTGCCCTACTTTCGCAGCGGAGAAGAGAGATGATCTACATTTACGGCTTGCTCGGCGGCTTATTCGAAGTTCAGCGGCTGACGGAGAGTCAAGCATGGCACTGGGACATTGCGCAGCAGCGCTGGCTAGAATCGATGAAGGAGTCGCAAGACAACGTGATCTACGTCGATTTCAAAGCGAGCCGCGAGGCAAAGGAGGAGACGTGAGAGCGGAGATTCCAGAAAGGCTTGAACTCAGCCGGGTACGATTTGGCCAGTTCGCCAGCCAGCCGGGATCAGGCCCTTGCGGCCTTTTTTTCGTCGACGGTCCTTGTGGCTGCAAACTCAAGATCGTCGGAATTATCCGGCCAGGGTGGGAGCATGTCTCCGTCTCGACCCAGCGACGTTGTCCAAACTGGGAAGAGATGTGCTTCGTCAAAGACCTTTTCTGGGATGAAGAGGAGTGCGTGATGCAGCTGCATCCGCCGCATTCGCAATACGTCAATAACAGCCGATACTGCCTGCATCTCTGGAAACCGACTCGTCAAGAGATTCCAATGCCGCCAACGCGCTTCGTAGGAGTTGTCGGACTTGGGCCATCTGAAGCTGCGTCGTTGTCAGCACGGCTGAAATTGTCAGGGTGAGAGTCATATTCCTGAAAAGTGACGCTTCCGACCATGCACCAAAATCATGTTGCGGCAACGACTGGAGCTCTTCGAAGTGATAGCCAAGCTTGTAAGGGGCTCAATTTTCTCCAGAGGAGAGGCTCCCGCAGAGAGCTCGTCAGATTGGCGTCAGCTTTGTTCGTTAAGGCCTCGAGCCGTAGGTATTTAGTAGCCAATGATCACACTTCAAGCGAGTATGTCTGGCCATATGGAGGATAGGCTGAACCTGGATTGGGCACCGTTTTGGTTGCGATCGTGGCTTGATGTGGCCGGGCTGTGCTGTGTGGCCTGCCTATTGATGACCGCGCTTATAATCGTGAGCCTCACAGTCGGCGTATTGGTTTTTCTTCATGTAACGAACCGGATCGTGTCAGTGCATGTCAGCAGTTGCACTGGCACAAGACGGAGCAGATCGCTTTCAAGGCAAAATTGAACAACGTTGTGATGCCTGGAAATTGTTGGGAGAAACCGGCGCACGAAGCTGTCCGGTCACCCGATGAGATCAGCCAAGCCATAACGCAAGCAGGCCTATCTAAAGCACTAGCAGGATCTCGGGGTGACAGTTCTGCTGATCGACCGGTGCAATTTCAGGGACAGCGAGCCGAAACATGACTCAGGCTGTTTGAGTTGCGCCGATGCTGCCTATGTTTCGAGACGATCTGGACCTCATAAGGCCACGATTGACGTTCCGGCCGTTTATTCGAGTTTCGGTCGGCCGCGTCGACGTTAGAGTATCCTCTCTTGCGTTGACGCAAAGCCCCGCGGGAAGGCCCCCGCCCGCGGGGCTCTTTTCTTTACGGCTACACACCCCCGTTAAGGGGTCCCGCGTCCTAGCTTTCTGCTTGAAACTCGTTGAGAAGCCGATCAGATTTGGCTGCGGTCGCGATTATCCAAAGGTGCGTCCGGCCGTTGCCCTCGTACACGGTTCGGGGCTGCCTCGAAGACATGAAAAATCACCGTCCGCGATTTCTCCGGCAGCTCAGTCGTGACGTTCCCCCACGAGCTTGGCATTTCCGATGAACGCGCTCATAGAATGGGCCTCTCATGAGCAGCAGCGAAATGCGGCGAACTCGAAGAGCTGACCGCTCGTGAGTGCACGCGCAGTTTGGCGTGCCTGAAACGTGGCCGCCGCTCCCTAACAATGGCCGCCGCGCTGTTTCCTCTGCGCGGCGGGACTTCCCAGCTGTCTTGCATGGAGATGGGGCTCAATGGGGCTCTCCATGCTTGACCTCTCTGGTCCTTACATAAAGTCATCGTCCTCCCAATCAGGTGTTGTGTTCACCGCAGGCAGCGAACCTTCGGCCTGCCTGCCATCAGTCTCTTGAACTTTGGAAAGGTAAAGGGGCGGTTTGTTTGCTCGCTGCCATTCACCGGAGCTATTGGTCCATTTGTCGGACCGTGTAGGGTCGAGCACCATCATCGAGTCACCTACCTCAATAAAGCCCAACGCCTTTGCACGCGCTTTCGCTTCGTTGTTCACGGGGTGGGAAAGGAGCAACGGGCGATCGCCGTCGCGGCGAAGCTGGTGCTCGAGCAAAATATCGCCTGCGTTCTCGACCAGGGGATGAGTAACCCGAAAATCAACCGTGGACGTGGCGTCAGTCCGTCCGGGAATCGTTTTCTGCCAATTGTGGCCTTTAAAGATTTCGCTTAAGGGACCTCCAGGTTCTGTTCGTAAAAGCCCGACGCACTTCTCGCCGAGTTGATAGCTGTAGTAACGTGCGTGGTCCGAACCGGATGTACCGTGATTATGGACAACGTCCATGGCGCGTTCAGCCTTTCTGGACAATTCACGCGAGTACCTCTGGGGGTTCGCGGCGATATGCTCGATGTCCTCGCCGCGGAACTCCTCAAGTTTGTCGGCGAATGAAGACGGCGAGATCTCCTCTACGGGCGGCCTCGAGGCGAGGAAATAGGGTCGGGATGCCGAGGAGGAAGAACTGGCGTAAGAGCCCGACTCAGCTATTTGCATGCCAGAGAATGCGTCCTCAAAGCTCCGGTCTTTTGTGTCTGGTTGAGTGCCACGAATGTCGGAGCGTGTCAGTTCATCGGCGTCGGACAAACCGGTCCATGGAAAACTGGATGAGCCGTTGATTCGATTGTACATGGTAAAGTGTGTGTTCCTACCAGGGAGTGTTGCATTAAGCCGGTCAGAGACCGGCGCGGAACTTGATAGCCGGATTGTCTGACGAGAAGCTGATTGGAGGTAGTCGGGCCTCTTGCAATCCGCTCGAACTGTAATGCCATCAGCTATGAATGTCCTGCTAGCGTCCTACGCGAGTTGCTGGATGGCTGGAGTTGCCGCTCTCCGCTTTACCCGTAATCGCAAGCGATAGGCCGAGATTATTGCGCAACATCTGATTGCCGGGAGCAGCTGCGAGAGCTTCCTGATACAGCGCTTGTGCTTCTTCATGCCGCCCCTCAACGTCGAGGACGACCCCTTTTGCGTTTAGTGCACGCAAATCACCGGGGACCGTGGCCAAGATCTTGTCGGTTACCTCAAGTGCTTCTCCTGCGCGTTTTTGTGCCAGGAGGCTCTGCGTAAGTAAGATCGCCGCATCGACATTGTCTGGCGTTTGCTTCAGGGTTTCGCGCAAACTCTCCTCGTCAACCTCCTGACCAAGAGCTTGCGCGATACGTTGGCGCATCGGGGGATCGATATCTTTGGCGCCCAGCAACTCCTGACGAGGCGTCTGTTGGAGTGACATCGTTGGGCTGTCAGAGCTGGCGCAAGCTCCAAGTAGAAGAACGGCGCATACGGAGAGGAGAGACAAGCCGGGAGGAGGGTGCAGTCGGGGCGCTATGGTTCTGCCACTCGAAATCATGTCGTGCAGTCTTACGCGATTGTGCGCTGTTAGCTGGCTGTCGCTAGCTGATTGCGTTGGGGCCCCGCAGGTGGCGTTTCTTTAGGAGATGGAAGCTTGAGCGACCCCACCGGCTGAACCGTGAAATCGGACGCGAGATCCTGATAGGACAGAACAGGAAGATCGATTCCGTTGCGGGTGAGAAAGCCCCGGACAAAGCGCCGGATGTCCATTGAAGCCAGGACCACCGGCTGGCTATGACGTGGTGCTAAGCTCGAATGGAGTTGACGGATTTGCGACAGTAGTCTCTCACTCTGCCAGTCCTCCAGGACCAGGTAGGGTCCGACAGCAGTCTCTCGCACAGCGCTGCGCACGATATCCTCGCTTTCACGTTCGATAATGAAGGCAGGCAAAACGCGGTGCGCGTTAGCATAGCGATAGCAGATCTGTCTTTTCAGACCGGAGCGGACATATTCGGTGAGCAGGACGGGATTTTGCTCGCGTTCGCTCCATTCGGCAAATGCCTCTAGGAGCAGGCGGGTGTTGCGGATCGGGATACCCTCGTCGAGCAGCCGGCGCAGGACCTCGGCGATTCGGGGCACCGGCGTTGTTCGAAGCACTTCTTTCACCAGGTCGCCATATTCCTGCTCCATCCGGCCCAGCAATTGGCGGGTCTCCTGAATGCCCACCAGGCGCTGTGCATAGCGTGTCAACGTCGACTGCACGCGCAAGGCGATGATTTCGCTCGGACGGTGATGCCCTATTCCGGCAGCCTTGAGATCAGGAGCATGGCCTTGTTCGATCCAGATCCGATTCGTGTCTGGGTCCTGCCAAAAGGGGATCCCGCTCAGCTCAATGTTCGCCACGTCGTCGTTAAGCAAGAGTTGTGTCGGGTCAATAGCGCCCTCTTCAACGGGCACTCCCTCGACGGCCACGCTGAATTGCGATTGGGCCAGGTGCTTTGCGCTTTGGGCGGGAATACGTGGAATTGTGATGCCAAGGTCAGCTGAGACCAGTGCCGAAACCCGTGCGACGCACTGCTCGAGTTCCCCTACGTCGATTGCCTGCATCAGGTTTGGCGCTAGCAATAGCGTAATCGGAAGTGCCTCCGCGGGCACGGTTTGCTTCTGACCCTGTGCGCTAGCGGGAGCTGAACCGGTGGGACTGGCGCCGGCGTTGGGAGCGGTCTTTCCTTCTTGCACGCCAACCTTGACAAAGCTGGCGGCCGAGAAGAGCGCGGCCAGTATGACAAAGGGGGGCAAAGGGAAGCCAGGAACGAGCCCCATCACAAGCAAGACACAGGCGGCCAACCGAAGCGCTTGTGTGCTGGCCGTAAGTTGGTTGACGATATCGGCGCCGAGATTGAGTCTGGAGGTACCGTTGACACGAGTGACGATGGTTGCGGCGGTAATTGACAGCAGCAGGGCCGGAATCTGCGAAATGAGAGCATCACCTATCGTCAGGATGGTGTATTGATGCATCGCCTCCTCGAGGGACATACCCTTGGAGAGCGAGCCGATCGTGATGCCACCCAGCATGTTGATGCAGATGACGATGAGTCCGGCTATGGCGTCGCCCTTCACAAATTTCATAGCGCCGTCCATCGCGCCATGAAGTTGGCTTTCTCGCTCTAGCGCGCCGCGCCGGCTGCGGGCTTCGTGCTGATCGATATGACCGTTGCGCAGCTCCGCATCGATCGCCATCTGCTTGCCCGGCAGGGCGTCAAGCGTGAAGCGCGCCGAGACCTCTGCGACGCGTTCGGCCCCCTTCGCGAGGACCATGAACTGCACCATGGTCACGATCAGGAAGATGACAATCCCGACGGCAATGTTGCCGGATATGACGAAATCGCCGAACGTATGGATGATGCTGCCGGCATCCCCCTCGGCCAGGATCAGCCGCGTCGTTGCGACGGTAAGAGCGAGACGAAAGACGGTGGAGATCAAGATGACGCCCGGCAGGGACGAAAAGTCGAGCGGCGT
Source organism: Bradyrhizobium sp. STM 3562 (assembly GCF_045571435.1). Classification (NCBI taxonomy): domain Bacteria; kingdom Pseudomonadati; phylum Pseudomonadota; class Alphaproteobacteria; order Hyphomicrobiales; family Nitrobacteraceae; genus Bradyrhizobium; species Bradyrhizobium sp. STM 3562. Next base: position 5,817,076 of record NZ_CP120694.1, on the reverse strand, counting down.
GTTGAGATAGAGGGCGACCATCAGCAGCAATATGGCGAAACCCAGATTGAAGCCGATCAGCATATCGATCACGACGATCGGTATCGGCATGATCATCATTCCGATCGCCAGAAGAAGCATCAACGCGACCATCAAATCCGGGTGTGCCGGCGCACGCGTGATGAGATTTCGTAGAACGTTGGCCATGAGAAGCCTTATTGTTGCTTGATTGGAGCTGTGCTGCCCCGCAATAAAACATAGCGTTTGAAGACGGCTTGCGCTTCGGTCATGCGGCCAGCGTGACGCAGGGCGTGGCTGCGCATCAGCATTAAAGGCAGGCACGAAGACGGCTCGTCATCGAGTTTGTCCAGCCTGTCCAATACCGACAGTGCTTCGTCACCGCGACGCTCCGAGATGAGAGCGTAGGCCAAGATGCGGAGCAGGCCGATGTCTTGAGACTGCTCGTGAGCGACCAGCCGCAACAGAGCCAGGCTCTTGGCGCTCTGCCCGCACGTAAGGTAGACATAAGAAAGCACGCAGAGCAAATCTCGCTCCGGCCCGGAGACCAGCTCGACAGCATCGGCTTCGGAAACGTTTGGCGGCTGTGCAGATGTGAAGTGTTGCACTTTGTCTGGCCCGGCCATAGCTAGCCTTTGATCAAGCCGTTGTGGCTCTGCCGGAACAGGATTAACTGCTGCAACTCCAGCTGCAGAAGGGCGGCCCCTTCACGCGCCGCCAAATCCTCTGGCGCGGCTGATAGCGTATCGACCAGCCGTTCCAGGAGGAGGCCGTGTTGCTCTGGACGCAGAACGTGCGAATGACGTAGGCGCGGCGTCACGAAGGAGAGCAGGCTATGCGCGAGATTGGGTCCATTGAGCCAAGCGAGTTCCGAGCCTGGCTCGATCTGACCTGGCGGGGCGCGGGCCTCGTCGAGATTGATGCGCGAAACCGCATCGATCGAACTGAGCTCGAGCGCGGTCTCGATCGTGGCGTCAACCAAGCGATCCAGCGCGTCGCTATGTCGAGAAATTGCGGTGTGGCTCCTGTCATCATTGCCACGCGTCCGGTCAATCCCGATGGACTTGGCTCGAGAATTGACCGGCGTGATGGCAGATGCATGACGATCAACGTGTGGTCCCTGAAAAGAGGTGCCAGGCTCGACGAAATTCGGGGGCAGCCTAGTCATGGCACTTTGCTTCCTTACCTGCGGCCTAAAACGCTAATAGAGTAGAGTGGCATGCTGGCCATTCCGGCTCAGCAGAACACGCCCGTCCTCAATCCCGCAGACGGTCCATCCATTGCTCAAGAGCGCGCCAACGAAATACTTTTGACCAGCAATGACAATATAAGGGTCGCTCCCGCGCCAAACAGCTTGGACCCCAATTGCGGGGGGCGTCTTCTCATCCTTGATGGCGACTGCATTGACGAGCGTATAAGCGCCATTGCTATTGCGATCAAACCGCTGCTGGAGGTCTCGCCATGTGGCGAGCGAGGCGGGCGTAACTGTGCCGTCGGCCGTGACAACGCCCGCCCCAGAACCGACCTTGATGCCGACAAGGCCCGCCCTGTCAACTTCCTCTTGCAGCCGCTCGGCAGCTGCATCGGTGGCCTGAGCATCAGGAGCGCTGAGCGCCAGCTTGGGTGCAACGTCCGCGATAGGGAGCGAGGGACTTGACGCCACACTGGTGTCCGCATGGACAAAACTGGATGAGACTGTGCCAACCGCGGCAAAGCTGATCAGGACTAAGGCGAGTGCGGCGAGCGATACACGGCGGTCGATAGAGCCAGCTGTTTGGTGTCCCTCGATCGACCAGCGAATCGACATCGCGCCGGCATGCAGGACGGCTGGAAGAGGGACAACAATGGGCTCGTTTGGTAAAATGGTCTCGTGTCCCTCGACCCTGACGTCCCCCGCAAGGGCCTCGATCTCGATCGAATTGGAATGCGGGGTGACACGAAGATGGTGCGGTTCGAGCCCCTGTTCGACGAAGATCAAGTCAGCATCGAGGCTGCTGCCAATCAGAGACGATCCGACCGCCACTTTACTTCTCAGCCCGGCATAACACCCCGACAGCACTTCGAAATGCGGGCAATTTGGTTCATTCACGATCGGTCTCCTGAACAGCGAACGGAACCGTACGGCAAAACCGTACGGCCCGTCGCGACTTCACAGACTAAGCAGCCGGGGAAGGTGGGGCGACGACGTCGCCCCACCTCATCCCTTACTGCACCCGCTCGTCGGCCGCTTTCTTGATGGTCGAGAGCTCGGTCGAGACGACACGAAGTTCCACATCCCTCTCAGCAGCCTTTGTGCTGGTGGCAGTCAGCGCGGCGATTTGCCGTTGGAATGCCGCCTCTCCAGCAGCGTCAGCAGCCGCGGAACCGATTGCAGCAGTAGCGGTGCCAGCTGCCCCACCTGCAGTCGAGGTATGAGACGCACCAACATTGTTAGGCATACTAATCTCCTGTGTGCTCGAATTGCGCCGCGACGTGCGGCTCCTATTTCCTAACCCCGCAAGATGCGAGGTCAGGAATCCTCCTCTGTCTCGGCCATGACATCGTCGAAATGACTCATTGCACTATTTGCAAATTGGAGAGCAATGGCTCCCAGAGCGACGTTGAAGGCTTGCTGCATCGCGGCTTCTCGCGAGTTACCGCCCGGAGTGGACGCGCCGCCGTTCACGGGGATGTTCGCATCAGGCGATCGGCCATGATCGTCGCGCTCGCCAGGCTTGTGCGATCCGTTTTTGCTGCCGCTTTTGCCGCCAGCCGCATGGAGGTCAGCATCAACGTGCCCAGCGGCGCTAGAGCTCGTAACGCGCATCGGGTTCTCCTATGTCAATTCGATCGTGCCAATGGAGGCAGTTTCCGCCCTCCACTATGCAAGTATTAGCTTTCGACAAGCTGACGAGTCTTAGAAAATGCAATGAGCCGACCGGCATCATCATTAAACGTCTTCACCAGCCGAACCGTTGTGAACAGGTTGCGAAAGCTGGAGATCAGATGGTTTGTACCAAGACAAACGGTCGTTTGTGGAGCTTGATCGAGTGAGCTCGTTGCTCGTGAAGTCGAAAGAGTCGATAGGCGAAATGTCAAAGCCGCCACTAATAAGTAGCGTCTGGAGGCCGACGTGCTGCAATCTGGGGCTCGCGTCCCTGGCGACACCTCCGAGCTCTTTCGACAATCTGCTTGCGGTCATGCGAAAGCGGGACGGAGCTTGACCTGGTCGGGAGCGAGGCGGAAAGCCAGAGTGACGGCGATTCGGCGGCCAAGAGCGGCCCCTCGGTCCTGGTGGCCCGATGGCAGATCTGTCAATCGGGACCCACTTTCACGGAAGATCGAGCAGGAACCTGCCGCTCGAGAAAGCGCGTTCGGCCCCTGCCGCTCTGCACCAATGTGCGCTCGATCCTAGCGCAAACCGGCAAGCTCCGCGGCTCCGGCCGGTTCTGTCGCGGAGCGTTAATGCATAGCTGTTTTGCCAGGCGGCGTACGCAGTCGATGGAACTTCGCTGCGGCAGAGCGGATTTGAGGTCGGCTTCGTGCGATCGAGTGCGGCCAACATAGTTTGCGCGCAGTGAAGAGCAGAAATGAGGTCCTTGGATCCCGGTCTCGAGTATGCTGGTAGAGCCTGCGCGACCCCTGCTCGACAGGGAGGGCCAACCGCGCGGAGGCCGCGCAAGCTCGACTAGCGTTTCCAACGTGATCCTGAGAGGATAGCCTCGCTCCGGCTAGGCGTAAGCACCTGCAGCTTGCATGCGCTCGGACTCGATACGAGCCTTCAGGCTATTCAGATAATCCTCCGCATAGGACTGGGCCACCGAAACCGGCAGGTTGATGCCGGCCGTCGCGGCTTCTTGAATTGCCTGCTTCACCAAGCCTTCTCGCATTGCTAATTTGACCTCAGGGCCGGCGATGCAGCCCACCGCCTGTGCCGCAAGGCTTAGCCCGGCTTCTTCCAGCGCTTGCTTTATGTTGCCACCACTGATGGCAGTGTGAAGAAGATTTGCAGCTTGCGCCTCCGCTTCGAGGATCATTGACCCCAGATCGGCCAATTCGCCCAACCCTGGAATGAAGCCAAGTACACCAACTGCTGTCGCGGCCCAGTCGAGTACCTTAGAGCCGACTTTGAGCACGTCATTAAGTGCGTGCATGAAGGCGCCACCGTTCTTTTTGGGAGACTTGATGTCGGGCTGGTCTGCGACGCCCATCGTCATGTCCGCGACCGCGTCCTGCTCGGCAGGCGTTCGGGCGGCATGCGTCTTCACCTGGTGAACGGTGCGGTTCGCACCCGACATGTTGTTGAAGAACTGGTTGAAGTCGCTGTTGCTGATGTTGCCGGAATCGACCGTATGGCCGCCGCCGAAGTCGAAGAACTTGTGGTGGGTTTTGTAGCCCGTAATCGCGTTGTTCATCAACCCGAACAACACGGGATCGGAGAGCAGCTGGGAGGCCGCCTTTCGCACCTCGGGCGCGAGACTCTTATCATCGACCATGCTCGCTAGCTTTTCCCGGGTCAGGTCGCCCTTCCCGAAGAAAGCGCTTTGGTTCTTGCTGATCGTGTTGAGCGTATCGAGCTCGGCTTGCGTGAGATTCATCGACGATGAAGCAACCTGCAGGAAGTCCTCTTTGTGGACCTTGTCTATCGAGCCACCGTACAACTCCTTCCATTCATTCGGGTGCTCGAGGAAATATTGAGCGGCCGCGAGGACCTGCGGCGGGCATTTGCCGATTTTAGCTTCGCCGTCGACGATCTGCTTGAAGTCCGCAAGGCTCAGGTTCTTGGGCAGGTTGTCGGAAAACCGATAGAGCTCCCGCAATGCATCGGTCTGGGTCATAACCGATGGCTCGCCATTCCCGGTGCCGTCGGAGGGGATGTAGTTTTGCGCATAGCTCTTCGCCCGCTGCTCCTGGAACGCAGCAACCTGAGGGTGGTGATCGGAAAAGCCGGAGAGATCACCTGCTTTGATCTTCCCGCCGCAGCGGCCATCACCTTGCGAGCCTATCGCATAGAAGAGCTCTGGGTCCTGTCGCAGTGCCTCGATTGCTGCCTTTAGATCCGGCGGTGTGGAGGGATCGTTGGCCAACTCTCCAAGAGATTTCCAATCCAGCGGGCATTTGTCCTTGTGTCGGTTCAACACCGACACGATCTGCAGCTCGGCATCAGTCAGGGTGCCGCTGTTCCACGTGATCCTGGAGCTTTGGACTGGGGCCTCTGCAATTTGTGGGGCGCTCGCAGAGGAGGCCTCTGTCGAGGATGGCTCTGGGGCCTGCTGACATGCCTCCAGTGCGGCCTTGATCTCCGGCGGGAGGATGCTCCGCACCTCCAGCGTGAGCTCCTCTGTCAGCTGCTTGGCTGAGACTGCAGCCGCCGGATCCTGCGGTGCAGAATGGTCATCGGTCGTTTCTTTCGACGAGAAACGAGCCAGCACCGCCTCGAAGTTTGAAAGGTCACGCGCCGATGAGGGCCCGGGGGTCAGCCCGGACAAAGCTAAAGTCGAGCTGGCGGTTAGCGGTAGGTTGTTGACTGACATTATACGTCCTCTGATTTGAATCGCACCACAAGCGGTCATGTGGCGCAGCTCGAGATCGCGACGAACAAGGAGCAAGAAATGTCGATAGGCGTCGATGGCTCCTACCACTTGCTTCCGATTGATCACTGCGCCCCCAGCGCTCAGTTCCGCTGCAATCTATAGGCACATCGCCCTCTAGATATTCACGCCGTATCGTAGGAGCGATTAGCTTTCGAGAAGCTGACGGCGCTCAGAGGATTTCACAACGAGTCGCGAAATGACGTTCTGCAAGGCGGCATGTGTTCTCGATATCGGAATCGGGTTGCCCGTTGTGCTCGATCGCTCGTCTCCGCGCCAACTAGGTCGAACGAACCCGAGTCTGCCGCTCTGCGGACGGTCACGCGCGCTGATTCGTGCAACAACGTCGCAGGTCTCCGCAGCATATTATGGTGAAATTACCCACGCGTACCACCTCGCGCCTGCGCCCAACCAGAGTGTTGGCGCCTGCCCGATGAGCGAGATACAGCATGATCGGATCAGGTTGCCGGCGTAGATGCTCGAAAGGGTAGATCGCCGAAGGTATTGTGAAGACCATGTTGCTCCGAGCGGATCGAAGCTCAGCTGCACCTCGCATTCTTCATGTCGTCATGCTTAGCCGCTCGGCGAGTGTTCGCTCGAACCTAAAGGCCAAAGGGCAGGGTCCAGCGACGGTTTGAGACGAATAAACCCTTCTTCTCGCCATTCCGCCGTGTGAGGCACACCCAGGATGGCGAACGTTGTTGTCCGGACATCCCTGCTCGGTATGACACCGCGGCTTCTTAGCATTTCGATCTGAGCGGGCGTGGCTGTTTGGGCAGTGAAGACCCAGTTGTCCTTGGCGCGACGACCGTTCGCCATGGCGAAATCTCCAAGTTCCGGCGGAGCAACGTGGGCGGGCAATGTGGGCTCCGCTTGAGATGGTTCAGCGTGAGGTGACCCGACCCGTATGAGTCCAGGCTCAAGATCTTGCCAAATAGGGTCGTTGCCGAAATCGGAGGCGTCCGCGCGGTGCTGAGCGATCGGCTGTTGGGAATTGGGCCGCTCGCCGCCGCTCGATGATGGTTCGACACGCGATGATGTGCCTTCGAGCTCCTGCCAAAATAGGTCCTGGCTGTATTCGGGTATTTCATGCAATGCCACTAGTTCACGCTCAAACTCCCTTGGACCGGCGGGCGATGAGGGCGAGTGGGACGCTGGGATCTTGTCTGCTCGGCTTAGCGCGTTGAAGTCCATCCTGTTCCTCCTTTTGGACAACGGAGTGGCTCTCATTCTTAGGCGACGAAGCTCATTTTGCGGATTTCGGAGAGCTGTTCAAAAGCTCGCATGAGAAGCTAAAGTGCCAAAGCAGGGTCACGTATGGTGCTGGCCAGGATTCCGGTTCGAGCATCCGTGGCTCCGCCTGGACGTTTATTGGGCCAACCTGCGGCATGGCCATCTACACATGCGCGCTCTGATATTGGCAGCAGTAGCTTTCGAAAAGCTGACAGAGGGCATAGACAGACGCATTGCATCCCTTCCTAGGCCATCTGTTGTCATCAGGTCATTTGTTGTCTGCATCGGGTGTGTGGACCACGCCGTCTTGATGTGGTGCCTCGGGCGAAGGAGCGTCATTGGTTCGTCCTTCGTGAACGACCACGCTGGAGGATCCCCGAAACAGCATCAAAACCGACTCGTGCGGCGGTTTTTCGGCACCGCTCGGGTTTCGCCGCGCCTGTGCCTCGGCCACCAGTCCTTTGAGTGTTTGCTCCACAAGCGCGATGAAGCGGGGCGGACCAGAGGCGAAGACGAGGCCATCTCCCGGTACGGCTCTCACGATGTAACGCTCGTCTGAGATGTTGAGTGCATCGAGTGCCGATTTGAACGCATCAAAGCTGATCGGATTCAAGACCAGGAGGCGGCTTTGCGCCTCATGCGCGTCGGAGACGTAGAGCACTAGCCCATCGTAGTACCATTGAAGATTGTAGAGGTTGGTCAACCGTTCGAGGAACTCTCGCGGTGGGAGATCTGGCATTCGCCCGCGAATCCGCCCCTTCACCCCGCTGCTGACATTGACTCTGATATTTAGATTGTTGCCGAATTCCTGCAGTGCGGCCGCGAGGTCCTGATCCAGAACTGTGTAACTATAAGGTGTCGATGGCAGCGCCAGGGCAGCGCCGAGCGCCTTGACGGCGCCCAAGCAAATGAAAACACCAACATAGATAGCTTTCTTCAAGATGTGCAGCCTTGTGGATGGGATGAGCATTCCTGCCATTTACAAGGGATAGCAAGCACCGGAATTCGTCCCAAAATTTGAAAGTCGATGCTTCGTCCCAAATTGGAAGCTAACCGTGATCATTAGATGACAGATGCTCGTCAGCTTTTGGTCAGCTCGCTTCTCTAAGGTGCCGCCCCATTCATGCAAACGAACGGCTAATCTCACCGCGTGACAGAAATGATTTCCTCCATGTTGTTTGGCATTACGTCGATCTCTGCCAATCCCGTCGAGTGTGCCTCCAGGCTCTGTTCGCCGGCGCACGCTCAGTTTCACGAGAGTCTTGCGCAGGCGGCCTCGAACCAAGGTGTCGCCTCTTCTGTGACCGAGCGCGCGCCGGCTCCATCGCTGTCGGAAGTGCGGCGCGCAGTCGCGCCGGCGAGCCCGCTCAGCGATCGTGTCCTTCAGGGCATTTCCGCCATCCACCAGAACAAAGCATTTCCGGCGGGAGCAGCGTCGCCGATGCTCGTCGGCGCGCCTGATCCTGCGACGAGTCTCCAGCCCGGGCCGGCAGCGCAACCGGTCTTGCGTGCGCAGCAAGTCGAGGTGCATTCGGCAGGCAGAGCGGAAGGTGCGGATCATTTCGACTCGGCGCTGACGAATCTGCGGGATGTTTACAACGGCGTCATCCAGGTTTCGCTCATCTCCAAGGGTACAGGTGCCGCCAGTTCATCTCTGAACAAGCTTCTATCGGCGGGTTGAGCGGGCCTTGGTTGTCTTGACGAAAGGCAAGATCGGTAACGGCCGGCCTGCAAGAAAGCCGCTTCATGCTCTCGTCCTGTTGTCACTGTTGCTGACCCTCGCCGGCTGCAAAGCCGATCTGTATACCAAAGTTCAGGAGCGTGAAGCCAACGAGATGCTTGCGCTGCTCCTGATCAAGGGGGTCGATGCCACCCGTGTCGTCGGTAAGGATGGGACCAGCACAATTCAGGTGGAAGAAAAGCAGCTCGCCTATTCAATCGACCTGCTGAATGAGCAGGGCTTGCCGCGCCAACCCTTCAAGAGCCTTGGTGATGTGTTCAAAGGGTCGGGCCTCGTTGCCTCCCCGGTTGAGGAGCGAGCCCGGTACGTCTATGCCCTTAGTGAAGAATTGTCGCGCACGATCAGCGATATCGATGGCGTTCTCTCCGCCCGTGTTCATGTCGTTCTGCCGAAGAATGATCTTTTGCGACAGGATGCAACCCCGTCCTCGGCGTCGGTTTTCATTCGACACGCCTCTAGCGCGAAGCTCTCAGCCTTGCTGCCGCAGATCAAGATGCTCGTCGCCAACAGCATCGAAGGTCTATCATACGACAAGGTGGCGGTCGTGTTCGTACCGGTTGAGCGTGCTCAGCATGAGGTCTCGGTTGCGCCAGCGGCAGCCTCCGTAGAACCAGCCGGTTTGATGGCAACCAACATTGCGATCGGCGCGGGAGGTGCGCTCGCCGCGTTGGGCATTCTATCTTACCTGCTGCTGGGCACACGTGGGCGAGAGCTCCGCCAATCCTGGCGCAAAATGACAAATCTCGGCAGAGGTGTCAGCAAGCGAGCGGTCCACTCCGGCGGCAAAAAGCTCTCCTCCGATCCGAAATAGGCGGCCTGAAGGTCCGTAACGATGGCATCCCCCGACTCAAATCATTCAGTCGATCCGCATTCCCATCGCCTGCGCGAGCTTGCCGCTTTGATCCATCCCAGCCGGTTTGCCGGCCGTCTTGATGGGGTCCTGTCGGCCGCCACAGTGCTGCAGTTGCAGAAGTCTCCGAGACTGCAGCAAAGACTGGTCGAATTGCTGCTGGGCAATGAGCTGGTCGCGAACGGAACTGACTGGGGTAGGGACGTTCTGCTCGGGCATGATCCGCGTCGGGCGGCCCTGCTCGCAGGCAGTATCTGGCATGCCCGCGCGATGCTGAAGCTTGTGTCAAAGCATGACGTAGCGATTTTGATCGAAAATATTGGTGCGGAAGCACATGCTTTCGCAATCCGACATTCATCCAGCGCCGTCGCAACCACATTGATTGACGATCCGCAGGAACTGTCGAGCCAGATTGAACATGACGGATGTGCCTGCCTTGGTGCTTGGCTCAAGGACGCATCAGAGCTTGACCGTGTGCGCGTTCTGTTTCGCTTACCTGTGGGGACCGCCGCAGAATCCCCAGCAGCCGAACACCACAAGTCAGCGGGTCAGTTACTGCCTTTGGTGGTGGCGCACTTGGCCAAGGAGGCGCCAGCGGCATGACGGCCGATGAAACAGCCTTGCCAGATAGCCCGCGGATACGGCCGCTTGGTCCACTCATACCAGCCGCGGAACTTGGCATCTGGTACGATGCGGCGCAGACGCGCGCGCTAGCCGAGCGATATCTGCGGCAGGTTCGCAGTTGGGCAAGGAAAGCCTATCAGCAAGAGCGGGAGCGCGGCCATTGCGAGGGTCTTAGGTCAGGCTCGGACGAAATGGCGCAGCTGATCGCCCGGGCTGCTTCCGATGTGGCCCGGCGAAAAGCCGTTTTGCAACAGGAGTTGCCACAGCTCGTCATTGAAATATTGACCGATTTGTTGGGCTCCTTTGATCCAGGCGAGATGTTGGTAAGGGCCGTTCGTCACGCTGTCGAGCAAAGATATGGCAGCGCAGAAGTATGCCTCCACGTCTCTCCCGTGAACGCTGATGCGCTAAGACATGAGTTCGTTGCGTTCGATGGGACGGATGGTCGGCCGAAAGTCAGAATTGATCCGGACCCGGCCCTGGGGCCGGACCAGTGCGTCCTGTGGAGTGAGTTCGGCAATGTCGATTTAGGACTTGCCGCGCAGCTCCGTACATTGCGTCTCAATCTTAATCCATCTTCTCAGGAAAGCGGATCGTGACCACGCAACGATCAGGCCATGATCAAGCGGACGGAGAAGGAGATGTGCATGGGGCGATAGCATCTCTAAGGGTCGCAGCAAAGGATGTCGATACGCGTGCGGTGCGGGGACGGATCACGCGGGCGGTCGGTACCTTGCTTCATGCCGTGTTGCCCGCGGCCCGTGTCGGAGAACTTTGCCTGTTGCAGGATCACGCTTCGGGATGGTCACTTGAGGCGGAAGTCATTGGTTTGCTGCCCGATGGGGTGTTGCTGACGCCCATTGGGGATATGGTCGGCTTGTCACACCGCGCGGAAGTGGTCCCGACCGGTCGCATGCAGGAAGTGTCAGTCGGCCCCGACCTGCTCGGCCGCGTGATCGATAGCTTCGGCCGTCCACTTGATGGCAGGGGGCCCATAAAGACGGTCCACACTCGTCCGCTCCGCGGCAAGGCGCCAAACCCAATGAGGCGGCGTGGCATCGAACAGCCGTTTCCGCTCGGCGTTCGCGTGCTGGATGGACTTCTGACGTGTGGCGAAGGTCAGCGGATCGGGATCTATGGAGATGCCGGTTGCGGTAAGTCGACGCTGATGTCGCAAATTGTAAAGGGCGCGGCCGCCGATGTCACCGTGGTTGCGCTCATAGGAGAGCGTGGACGCGAGGTGCGTGAATTCATCGAACGTCATATTGGAGATGCCATCGCTCGCACGATCGTTGTCGTCGAGACATCCGATCGATCGGCAATGGAGCGCGCGCAATGCGCTCATATGGCGACCGCACTCGCCGAGTATTTTCGTGATCAAGGGCTGCAGGTCGTTCTGATGATGGATTCGCTGACGCGTTTTAGCCGAGCGATGCGCGAAATCGGCCTTGCCGCAGGAGAACCGCCCACTCGGCGCGGCTTTCCTCCTTCCGTATTTGCGCTGCTGCCTGGTCTGTTGGAGCGCGCCGGTATGGGCGAGCGGGGCTCGATCACGGCATTCTATACCGTGCTTGTCGAGGGTGACGGCACGGGCGATCCGATCGCCGAAGAGTCGCGCGGCATCCTCGATGGTCATATCATTCTTTCGCGCGCGCTGGCCTCGCGAGAGCATTTTCCCGCCATCGACGTGCTCTCGAGCCGAAGTCGTGTCATGGATGCGGTCGCCTCTGGGCCACATCGCAAGGCGGCATCCGTCTTCCGCGATCTGCTCTCGCGCTACAATGAGGCTGAGTTCCTGATCAAGGTCGGTGAATACAAGCCGGGCAGCGATCCACTGACGGATCGGGCAATCGAGTCAATCGAGGAACTGCGCGCATTCTTGCGCCAGGGACAGGACGAGCCGTCTAGCTTTGAGGATACCGTTTCATGGATGTCGCGTCTGACGGCCTGAATCCCGTGCAAGCGTCGAAATTGCGGCTGGTGAAAGACATGAGGGAACGAAGCGCGCTTCGTGAATTGTCGAACATGGAAGCCAGGCGCCGAATTGCGGCCGACGCGCTGCAGCGAGCGTTTGAGAATCTTGAGGGCGCGGAGAAGCATCGCGCCAGGGTCGAAGCTGAACTTTATCAGGAGCTGACCTCGCTCGAGACAATGTCCGTGATCGAGCTCGATCGTCGTTGTCAACTCGTCCTTGCGCGGCTGGCAGCAGAGATCGAACCGGCACGTGAGGCGCTTGAGCAGGCGCGCTCGGCGCATGAGCAGGCCCAGCGGGCAGTGAATGAGGCGCGGACGCTATGGGCCAAGCGTTCGGCGGCGAGCCAGAAATGGAAGGAGATTGAGGGCAATGTCCAGCGCACCACCGCTGGCCGTTCGGAGTTTGCAGCCGAAATCGACGTCGACGATGAGGTTTTGCTCCGATATCAGGGTGGTTCGCGCAGCCAGGCGGTCGGCGGGTCGAACTAATGCCTCGTTCTCTTATGACATCGCGAGCTGGGCCTGTGGAAGCTGTCGGGAAATGCCGTGGGTGAACCCGCACCATTTCAGCCAGCGGTAAAGCTGTCGGATGGAGTGGTCTCGTGGCTCAACGAGATCGCCGCACAGCGCACGCTTCTGCAGAGCCGCCTTGGCGATAAGCCGCTATCCATCCGTATGAGCCGGCTTGTTTGGCAGGCCGAGCCATATGCCATTTCAATGCTCGACTGCGTATTTTGCGTTGGAGGCGAGACAGCCGTCTTGTCCTTGCCTCGCCTTCTCGTCGAGACACTGATTTCAACAGTCCAGCATGGCCTTACTTTACCTTCCGACCCAACCCGCTCGCTGCTTCTCGAACTTGCACTCGAACCTTGGCTTGTTCGATTAGAGCATGAGCTTGCGCGGAATTTGCAACTGATCCGCATCGAAGACGCAACGGCCAAAGACCCCTATTTGGAGCTCGACGTTACTTTCGGACCGCTGGCGGGCAAGGCCCGCCTGTACTTGTTCGCGCCTCTTGACGGTCTGGTTCCGTCTGCGTTTCGTGTGTTAGGGGAGTTGATTGGCCAATTACCGCGAGATTTAGGCAAGATTTCTTCGGAATTGCCGGTCGTGATTGCGAAAGAGATCGGCTCGCTGCGGGCGCCTGTCAGGCTTCTTCGCCAAGCACAGCGCGGCGACGCACTGCTGCCCGACGTCATTCCCTTTGCCAATGGCCAGCTCATCCTCGCTGCGGACAAGTTGTGGGCGCCGGCGCAGGTCGCGGGCGACAGACTGATCCTTCGGGGACCATTCCGCCTGCAGTCCCATCCTCTAAGGTATGCAAATATGACGATACGCCCCGAAGCGGAGCATGCAATCCTGCCCTCGGAAGCCGACATCGACAGTGTCGAGATCACACTTGTGTTCGAATGCGGCCGCTGGCTCATCCCGTTGGGTACGTTGAGAAGCATCAACGAGGGGCACGTGTTCGAGCTTGGCCGGCCCCTGGACGGTCCGGTCGATATTGTTGCCAACGGTCAATTGATCGGCCGCGGGGACATCGTGCGCGTCGGCGAAGCGTTGGGCATCCGGTTACGTAGCAGGTTGGCGGTCAATGGTTGACATTCAACCGAGCATCCTTCCGCTTGTTGCGGCGACGGTCGGCCTTGGCCTGCTGGCGTTCGCAGTCGTCACAACGACCGCGTTCATCAAGGTTTCCGTCGTTCTCTTCCTGGTCCGCAACGCGCTCGGCACCCAGTCCATACCACCGAACATCGTTCTATATGGCGCTGCATTGATCCTTACCGTGTTCATAGGCGCGCCAGTATTCGAGCAGACCTACAACCGCCTGACCGATCCGCAACTTCGTTACCAAACCGCCGACGACTGGTTGACCGCCGCCAAGGAGGGCAGCGAGCCGCTGCGTGCCCATCTCAAAAAGTTCACCACTGAGGAGCAGCGCACGTTCTTCCTGTCGTCGACGGAACATATCTGGTCGGAGGAGATGCGCGGCAACGCAACAGCCGATGATTTTGCGATCCTCGTGCCGTCCTTTTTGATCTCGGAACTTAAGCGCGCATTTGAAATCGGCTTCCTTCTCTATCTTCCGTTCATCACGATCGACCTGATTGTGACGACAATTCTGATGGCCATGGGCATGTCGATGGTGTCACCAACAATGATATCCGTTCCTTTCAAGCTCTTTCTGTTCGTCACAATCGACGGCTGGTCGCGGCTCATGCACGGATTGGTCTTAAGCTACGCAACCCCGGGAGGTTGAGATGGAGGAGGCCAGCATTCTCACCCACCTGAGCCGATCACTGGTCCTGTTTATGATCTGGGTGCTGCCGCCGCTCCTGGCAGCCCTCGTGGCCGGATTGGTTATCGGCATCGTGCAGGCAGCGACCCAGCTTCAGGATCAAACCCTGCCGCTTACCGTGAAGCTCCTCGTCGTCGTCGCCGTGCTCGTTCTGTTTGCTCCGGTGCTGAGCGCGCCGCTGATCGAGCAGGCCCAGCATATCTTCACTGAGTTCCCCACGCTCACAGCGAGGTATTAGTGCGCGGAACGCAAGGCTGACTAAGTGTCAGCTATAGCGTCGCGTTTGTCAGCCTTCATTGTGAACCACAAAAGGGCGAGTTCGTCAGCTTGTCGAAAGCTCGCCTCACTAGCATGAAACGGATAGCTATCCGAAGCGTCCCGTTCGGCTCTATGAGCCTGCTGTATTCGGAGGAAAAATGGCCACATCTGGAACCTCTATTCATTTGAGTCAAATGTCGCTTACGACGTGATGGAATGACCTGCTGAGACCTTGTCCTCGATGATAGCCTACCGAGTTGTCGACGAAGGTGAACGGGCGAACCGCGTTGATCGGGAGCGGCCGCACGATCTTGGCGTCCTGGTGAATGAAGCCCCGAATGAGGGTGCCGCTCGAGACCGATCTTCATAGACTGCGAAATTGATGGAAGGTTCGAGACCCTCAGATCACCGAACCGCGCTGCGGCCGGTGAGAGCCGAAGGAGCTTGGCTAGCAGGCCGCGCAGCGGCGCGATCTGGCCGGTGCTCTCATCGAATGGTCATACCTCTGCGCCGGATGGCTGTAGCCGTTATGGCTGGCTGCAGCCGAAGTCATCTGCCCTTGTGGGAGGCGTGCCGCTCTGCAACCGCTGGAACACGAGGTCGATGATCTGCAGAGTTCTTGACGCCTTACCTCATGGCGAGGCGAGTGGGCGCGGTTGGATTGGCTGAAGCGAGCGACGAGCTGAGCTCAAATGGATGCGTTGTCACCCATCGAGACGCAAAGTCTGGTTCAGAGTGCTGTCGAGTTCGTCGTTGCGGCCGGACTTGGCGCGGCCCGGGCCCTCGGCATTATGCTGGTTCTTCCGGTATTCACGCGACCGCACATTAGCGGGATGATCCGCGCAAGCGCGACGGTTGTGATTGGATTGCCTTGCTTGATGCAGATCAGGAATGGCTTGCAGACCCTAGATCCGGGCACCCGTATGATTGCGGTCTCGCTCCTCGGTTTGAAGGAGATATTTATCGGCCTGCTGTTCGGTTTTCTGCTTAGCATACCACTTTGGAGCATCCAGGCCGTTGGTGACATCATTGATACCCAGCGCGGCATCTCCAACCAGGTGGACGATCCTGCGACACGCAGTCAAACCTCCGCGATGGGGCTTTTTCTCGGGACTGCCGCGGTTACGATATTCGTTGTATCAGGAGGTCTGCAGACTATGGTCAGATGTCTCTATGGAAGCTATCTGATCTGGCCCGTGTATCGGCTGCTACCGCCCCTGACCCAGCAAGGGGCAATGGAGTTTATCGGGCTGCTCGACCATATCATGCATACGACCCTCGTGGTCGCCGGGCCCGTGTTGGCTCTGCTGCTTCTGATTGACGTATCCCTCATGCTGCTCGGGCGCTTTGCGCCGCAAATCAAGCTGAACGATCTCTCTCTGACCATCAAGAATGCCGCCTTTGGCATCATCATGGTCAGCTACGCCGTTTTTCTGATCGAATATATGGGAGCAGAGATCATTCAGTTCAACGGCGTGCTGGAGTGGCTCGAGAAGTTCTTGAAATGAATGATACGAGCGAAGAGAAAAAGCTTCCACCAAGTCACAAGAAGCTGAGGGACGCGCGTAAGAAGGGGCAGAGCCCGCGCAGCGCCGACTTTGTGACCGCGGCAAGCCTTTGCGCTGGTTTCGGCTGCCTGTGCTTCAGGGCGGGCCCGATCGAAGACGGATGGCGCGAAGCGGTGCGGCTCATCGACAAGCTGCAGGGACAGCCCTTCAACAGTGCGGTCCGGCAGGCGTTGGTCGGATTGATGGACCTTTCTATAACAGCCGCGGCCCCAATCCTAGGCGCGGCGGTGGTTGCGGCCATTCTGGCCGGTGTCTTGGCCAACGGCGGGCTGACGATTTCCGTTGAGCCGCTTAAACCCAGCTTTGAGAAATTGGATCCCGTCAAAGGGCTGAAGCGAATTGTCTCCCAGCGGTCGCTTGTCGAGCTTGGAAAGTCTATCGTCAAAGTTTTGGTGCTTGGCGCTACGTTCGTTTTCACTGTGCTAGCAAGTTGGAGGGCACTGGTATACTTGCCCGTTTGCGATTTGAGTTGCTTTGGTTTTGTCTTTAACGAGCTCAAAGTGCTGATGGCGATTGCTGCCGGCGCTCTTCTGATTGGCGGCTTGGCTGATCTGCTCATTCAGCGTTGGCTGTTCTTGCGCGACATGCGCATGACACAGAGCGAAGCCAAGCGCGAATCTAAGGAACAGGATGGTAATCCGCAGATCAAGAGTGAACACCGCAGGCTCCGTTGGGAATCGGCGAACGAGTCGCCGCTTGGCATCCATCGGGCGACACTGATAGTGACGGGGCGGACGACATTGATTGGGCTGCGCTACGTTCGGGGCGAGACCGGCGTCCCGGTGCTGGTGTGCCGTGGTGAGGGCGAAACGGCTTCACAGTTGGTGGCGCAGGCGCGGGCCCAGGGTCTGAGCATTGTCGAGGATCATGTGCTGGCGCGTCAGCTGATCCGAAAAGGTGCGATGGGCAAGGCCGTTCCGATGGAGTGTTTCGAGAGAGTTGCAAAGGCGGTCTTTGCCGCCGGCCTAGTCTAGCGTCCCGCAAAACAGCGATTCGCTCAAACCTCTGGTCAGACCCAACTATCCCATAGAATGCCAAGCCGACGCTCATGCTGCGTGCGAGCCGCTTATTGGGTTTCTGGCGCAACCCTGTTATGGGTTTCATCTCCAAATTGCTCCTTGCTCGCCGCCGTCGCACCACGTGGGGTGATGGGAAGCACTGCACGATCACCAGTGGTCGGCATGACAGCGCCATTGCCTAGCAAGTCGCTAGGATCATTGACCATGACTGCGAGGTTATTCCGGATTGAGCAGCCAAGGGTTGGACTGAACGAATTGTCGTTCACCGTAGGACCGACGATGGAGAGCGAGGGGCAGACCGGAGGATGGGCTTCGAAAGTGATCGCTTCGATCCTCACCCCGGAACCAGCCGGCAAATCCACAGGAGAAGCGGACAGGCGGATGTTGTAGGGGACAACGCCCATGGCGCGCGCCTCGTGGGCCACCTGTGCAATGAGTCTGGGTGAGCCGGTGACACCTACATGGAGGGCATCCCGCCGGCCGCGACTGGTCGCTGCAATAAAGCTTCGGAGCCGATGTCGTTCGGGGCCACGAAGGCTCTGCAGGAACAGCACGCTACTCTTCTGCTCGAGCCGGATCTCTTGGTCAGCCGGCGCGGGCAGGTTGGAGGTAGTATTTGCGCACCCACCCAATGCTGCCGCAACAACGATCGGGTAGCACAGATGTCGCAAGGTCATTTGATGATCCTCATTCGATGATAAAGCCGGCGCCGGTTAGTCCTGGTGCGCTGGCGCGAGGCGCATCGCGCTCACGGGGCGGCCGCGCCACGGTGTTCATGAAAATTCGCCCTGCGTCTGAGGAAGGTACAATGCGGTCGCTCGGCGCGCTCATCCGGTTCGGGTTCGATCCGGGCCGCACAATGTAAGGCGTGACAATGATGACCAACTCGGTTTCCTGCTTTTGAAATGAAGAGGAGCGAAACAGCGCACCAAGAATCGGTACGTCGCCCAACCAAGGAAACGTCGTGATATCAGTGTTGAAGTTGCGCCTGATCAGCCCGCCAATTGCAAAGCTTTGTCCGCTCGCGAGCTCGACAACAGTCTCCGCACGTCGCGTAGAGAGAGCAGGCACGGACATGCCGTTGAGTTTGACTTCACCTTCTTTCGAAATTTCGCTGACTTCCGGCTTCACGCGGACATTGATTTGATTATTGTTAAGAACGGTCGGGACGAACTCAAGGCTCACGCCGAAATGGCGGAACTGGACGGACACTTGCCGATTTTCCTGCATGACAGGAATCGGAAATTCGCCGCCGGCAAGAAAGCTAGCCGATTCACCAGACATCGCGGTGAGATTAGGTTCAGCAAGTACGGAAGCCAGATGCTCGCTCGCGAGCGCGTCGAGAACGGCGCCGATGCTAACATTGCCGGCGCTAAAACTGGCCCCCACGGTGCCACCGCCGTTGGCGCTAGCAGTCCCGCCACTCTTGCCACTACTAAACCCGAAAACAAAAGTGCCGCTTTGACCCATGGCCGAGAGGTTGATCCCAAGCTCCTTCATGGCGCTCCGCGAGACCTCGGCTACGCGCACACTTAGGTTTACCTGGAGCGAACCCGCCACCTGGATCTTATTGACCACCAGTGCACCCGGACCGAGAAACTGCTCGGTCACCTTCATGGCCGTGTCGACCACATCAGCGCTCGGAGCCGCACCGCTAAGGATCGCGCCGCGCGGCGTATAGTTGACCTGGATCGGATAATCGCCGACCTGGGCCTTGAGCATTGCGCGCAGATCCTCGATAGGTTGCGTGACGACGATCCGTAATTCGGCGAGCGCCTCACCATTATCGTTCAACGCAAACAGGCTCGTCCGTCCCGACTTCTTCCCAAAGACGAAGATGCTCGTGTTGGACGGCGCCTGATAGTCCGCGATCGTTGGATCGGCGATAAAAATGCTCGCAGCTGGCGCGCTCAGATGAATTGTCTTGCCGAGCGAAGATGAAAGGGTCACCGTCCCATTGATGCTCTCCGGCGTGGCACGTGCGCCGGCACTAACCTCCCGTGTTGTCTGAGCTCCGGCAGTACATGGTGATGCCAAAAGAACGACGCACAGCAGGTGGAAAAGTGAAGTAAAACGAGCATTCAGACCGGAGCCGGCGGTTGCAGAGCGACGGTCGCGAATGCTTCTACTGCTAAGATGGATTTTCAACGTCGTCCTTGCTTTCGGTTTGGTTCGCTTACGCCGCGGACGCCGCACTCGCTAATTCCAGTACGTAGCCAATGCCTCGCGCGGTTTTGATCCGCAATGTCGCGCCCGACTGGCTTAAGTGACCGCGCAATCGGTAAATGCCGACTTCAAGCGCATTCGTCGAAACTTCGTTGTCAAAGGCGTAAAGGCTGTCTTCAAGACACGCGCGTGGTACCGTGCGGCCTGCGCGGCTGAGCAGATGCTCTAGAATGCACACTTCACGACGTGCAATCCTCAGGGGCCGACCATCCACCGACACTTGCCGGGCGATCGGATCGAATTTTAAATTCCCGAATGTGACAATCGGTGCGATCATTTGTGTTGACCGCCGTAGGATGGCTCGCATCCTGGCAATGATTTCATCAATTGACACGGGCTTGGGCAGAAAATCATCGGCTCCGCCATTGAAGATGGCGATCCGCCGACTGAGGTCGTTGAGACGGCTCATCATCATAGCGGGAATGGAGTGGCCATCGCGCCTTAAGCGCTTTAGCCAGTCTAAACCGTCTCCGTCCGGTAAGACCAATTCGAGAAGAAGGATATCGTAGCTCGCGCAATCAAGAGCTGCCGTCGCCTCATCCAGCGTGCGTGTGACATCAACCGCGAAACCGCGATTTGAAAGCGTGGCCTGCAGAGCACGGGCAAGGTCTGCTTCGTGGTCGACGAGTAGTGCTCGCATTTTGGTCGCCTTTTTTTCAAGTCATGTCGGAATGACTGCGCAAATCACGCTCTTCGCGCGGCGGAGTAGAGTGCTGCATACAATGCACTGAGCGGCCCGGGAGCGAGAGTGCGCACCGGCGTTGCCTACATCCAGAGCCGCCCGTGCCGTGCGCAAGCCCGCAGCCATGTGGACCCACTTGATCTGGGAGCGGCGGTTGGCCAAACCTGTTCTCGAACTGGGATCGAGCGCTCTGTTCCGGTCAGCTGGCAATGATGCAAGAATAGCGCACAAGCCTCTCGAAGCGCTTGAACACTTGCCAACACGAATGGCCGAGGTTGGTATCTTGTCCAGCGCATCGCCGAGGTTGAGAGCGGGCGTTTGAGCGGACAGCTTGAGCTGTGCAGCGGAGCTATACGGCCCCACCTGGCGGGTTTGAGACATTCGCAGTTCTTGCTAATTGTCGGGAGGAGGTCGTCTGGTGAATTATGTCGCGACCTTTGTCTGAAACCCTACAATCTAACGCTACGTGCGATTCAAGTGCCTTCGTAGCTCGTTCCGTGAAAATATTAACGAATACTGGGCTGCCGCCCCGGCGAGCGTAAGTATGCTACCAAACAGCGGTAGCTTATTTGGAAACCACTATTCACTTGCTCCGGAGATCAAAAATCTACTCTCGTGGAGAAGTTCCCACCCAAGAGGCGACGCGCGATCGTGTCAGAACAGGGACAGAGCGATGTAGGACATTTGCTCTTGAGTAGGATCTATATCAGAAAATCGTACGCGCGATTCGATGCGGAATTCGCGCCAGATCGACGGCCCCGGCAATCGAAAGGCCGATGCCTCACTCAAGCTCGGAGCAGGCGGAGCTTTGCTTGGCAGTCAAGATCTACCCAGTCTATCGAACTAATGTCGTTGGTCAAACTGTCGGCTGCGTGAACATCAAAACAATAATACTTGGCTCAAGCACTTGAACCGGTGCGGGCTCGTCCCAACTGCTCCAGCCTCTCGAAAGCCTCTTCGCTCTGGCGTACCAGCCGAGGAAAGACGGCCAGAAACGAGCTGGCCGCCTTTATGATTGCGCCTACCGTGCTCTAGCTCCCCAGAGACGGCGAGATGATCTCTAAGATCGGGCCCCGTCGCCGAACCGCAGCGGAGCGTTGCGTGTTCGTGTTTTCGATCACCAGACGAACTTTGCTCCATCCGGCAGTTCGCAGACGAATTCACCCTGGTTCACAAGTTCAGCCGCCCCGACCGCGAGCTTCGACGCGCGCACCGTGAGCTTGCCCTCGCGGCTCAGACTATGGCGAATGTATTCCGTGACCGCGTGTCCCGAGCTGTCGATCGTTTGATGCGCATTAGCAAAGCTGATGCCGTTCTGGGCGGTCACCCTGAAGGCAGTGATAACGAGGCCGCCTTGCGTTGCCGGCCCCGGCTTGGCGCCGTCGACGGTCGTGCAGCGGCTCAAGTCGAGTATGAGCTTCACATTCTTGCCGGCCTGCAGAGCACTGAGCACTTCCAGGTATTTCGGCGAGGGCTCATCGGCTTTAGCGATCGCGCTTATGCTCAGAGCCAAAAGCAAGGACAACGCGATCGGCAGCTGTCTGCCCCTAATCTGCATATTCTCTTCTCCTAGAAACGAAAGGCTGCACATCTGCCAACGTGCCCGCTGTCGTATTGCCAAAGAGTTCGGCCGCTTAGTACTTCGGGTCGCGTTAGCTTTAAGACAATTACAATCTGACGCTGCGTGCGGTTCAACTGAAAATGAAACGGTCGCGATCTGTTCATGCCCTTCTTCGAGCGCTCGTCAGGTTCTGAACAGCTAAGTTCCTTATCAGAGAGTTCTGGATGTCGATGCCGTTTAGCGGACGGGCAGGATGACCGGACCGGAGATGATTGGACGCGTGCTCACGACAGCTTTGTGAGTCCATGGGCGGACTCTCAGCCGACGGCTTCTGCACGCTTTCACTTTATCTTTTCCTTCCGTCGGATTCGAAGTTTGCTACTGTGTAGATCTGCGAGGGTGCGATGGAGCGGGCCAACAGCAATTTCAACCTGTTCGATTTCGATGTGGAAGGATTCGCGCGGGCGTATTATCAGCAGCAGCCGGAAGGCCGGCAATCAGACGAGCCAGTCCAACAAACTGGTTTTGAGGAGCACTTGGGCGAGTTGCAACTCGGTCCATCCAGCGAAAGCTCTTCAGAAGCGGCTTCACCTGCTGCGCGTCCTGGACGGGGTGGTGCCGCGATCCGGCGCCCCGACGTCGGTGGTTCGATGCGCATGCCGTCGCGGGAGGACAATACGTTCAGCCGCACGCGCCATAGCGTAGACATCCCCGAGACTCTCCCTCAAACTTGGACACAAGAGCGCACGCAATCCGCTCTGCGAGATGATCTGTTCAACAGCGCGCGATATAGCTTCCCATCCGAGGCGCAGGACGCCACCAACGCCAAGGGCAGCAAGAAGCGCGGGCTGTGGTCGCGCATCAAGTCGGGGGTCGGCAAAGCCTTTGGGGCAAGCGGCAGCGAGAAGTCCTCCGGCGCCCCGGAGCAGCCAGGCATGTTTTCAACGAGGTTTCGAGTTGATTACGCAAGACAGCCCGGCCGGAACCGTGGAGGGCCTGTCCCTGCGGCAGACGAGGCGCTCATTGAAGACTTCAGAAACAGAGCGGCTGGCAACCTGAGCGACGGCACCATTAAAAATGCGGCAGGGGATCTGCGGCATTTGAGCGCTCGCCTCAACGCGAACGGCCGGCCATCAATTGCTGATCGAATTCGCCGGGAGCTGGAAAACGCGCAATTGGACGATCCGGAGGTGGGGAACCACCAGCTGGAAGCTGAGCTCGATGAGGATGTGGACGCCTATGCAAATGACCGCGGCAGGCGGATCAAGGCGGCCTTGAAAAAGCTTCGGGAGTTCGGCGCCGGAAACGCCTTGGAGGCTGATCTCCGCCGCCTCGTTCCCCATCGTGCAGACGCAACCCTCATCCGCATGTGGGCCGCGGCGGAAAAGGCGACCCACCGGGTCGAGCCGGAGACGATCGATAGACTGGCGCGCCGCTTGTTCAGGCTGAGTGACTGGCTGCGATCGAGCCACAGGTCGGCGATAGCTGACCGTCTCTTCACCGCTGGGTTGACCCAAGATGTCGAGGAGTACAGGCAGGAAACCGGGGATGGCAAAATTAACGCTGATTTGCTCAGGCTTGGGCGATACCAACAAGTCCTCGAGGCGAACAGGGCGCTCGGATTGAATCCTCCTGAGGACGCCGCTTCGCCTGCTGGGCAAGGCGGTCCAGAGGCCTCATCGCCGCAGGAGCTTCCTGCAACGCCAGCTACCCCGAGCGCGGGAGCCTGGAATTGGCTTGGCGAGCAGATCCACGGGCCTACCTCATCATTGCCACCGCCGCATCTCGGTTCGCAGGCCAGTTTGTCGCAAGGGATTCCCGGAACTCCGGCCACCCCGAGTGCAGGAGCTTGGGATTGGTTCAGGGAGCAGATGCATGGACCGGCGTCGCCATCGCCAGCGCCGCAACTGGTCCCGCACCCGAACCTATCGCGCGGGCTTCCTGCGAGTCCGCAGACCCCGAGCCAGGGAGCTTGGGATTGGTTCGGACAGCAGATGCAAGAACCTGCGTCCTCATCCTGGGTGAGGCGTCCATCGTCAAACATCTACGGGGATCTCGAGTCACTGGTTGATTTGAATCCGCCCACACCGTACGAACTGCGCGACGACGCTCGCTCTGCGCCGGCACCTGAATTCGGCGGAGCGCCATCGTTCGCTGGATCGTCAGGGGCCGCTCAGGAGCTACGGGATATTGGAACCATCGTGGGGCCGGACTGGCGCCACGGCTCCCAACCGGCCACAGACGTCTTGGTTGACGTACTGGGCAATATCAATCTGCTGCCGAACCAGTTCGGGCCAAGCCAGTTTGCGATCAATGGTGAGCGCTACTCGGCCACGTTCGGACCGGGAGGGCGCAGGGACGTTCGTCTCATCCATCATCCGCGCGCCTACGTGGCGGATGAAGCCGGGCCATCCAGTCGGCCCATGGCACCCAGTGACCGGGCTGGGCCATCCGTTCAGAGCCTTGCGCGATCCCGTGAGTCCGTACCCGATCTTGGCTTTCTCATTCGGGGCGGGTGGCAGCACCACGAACGCTTTCTTCCGGATTACCTTGTCCGGGCGTTAGAAGGCGAGCGCCTCATGCCCGCTGTCGGGCGCCCAACCTATATTAATATCCGAGAGGTGCCTTACAGGGCCGAGCTGGTACAAACGGACGGCGGCCCACGCGTTCGTGTTTATCCTGAACTTGGCTGAGGCGGAGCTTTGGCGGCCAATACGTTGCACCAGCAGCGCTTCATTGAGGTCAGGGCGATGGCTCGACCCTGAATAACCAAACACTGGGGAGAGGAAGCGGCCGGTCCCGAGCTCGCCGCCCATAATCGAGTGCAAGAGGTCCCACAGGAGGAAACATCGTAGCTAGGCTCCCTGACGCAGGAGGGCCACAGCCCGACAGGCTATGAGTCGAACGCGATCGGCGGCCGTCGTTCTCACAGCGACGCCGCGACAGAAGGAATCGCCGCTTAAATGCGCCGCGCGCTGGCTTTGCCCCGAGGACTTGCCTCGCCGCTGCTCGCGGCCACGAGGAAGCATGCTCGGGCCAAGCTCGAAGGTGCGGTGTGGATGTCTGCATGGCTTTGTGGGCGAGGTCCAAGTCACCTTCGAGCGGCGATCACGCTTAGTGCTCTGCTCCTGTAGGCGAGCTTGGGCCCATAAGTCCTAGTATGTGCCTGGTGCACCGTATCGCTCGTAAGGCCGCGAGCGTGCCCTCGCGCCATCATCAACGCCGCGCGGCCACTAGCCGTGCGCAAAGCGCTGACCTGAGTCGTACCAGGCACCAGGGGCCACACGCTGACAGCTTCTGGGGATCATGGATCGTTGACGTAAGAATGAGTTCTCTGGCGGCACCGTCCGGGATTCCCGACCGGCAATTGTTCGTGAGCATCGAGTGCCGCCACCGCTTGGTCCCTGACCGCTGGGTCAAATGCAAGCAGAGATTGACAGCACCAGCCATTGAGGGCCAGCTTTACAGCTGCAGGCCGTGATTTCCAAGCACCCGGCGCGTGACCTCGCGTTTGATCTCGCCAGCGATTTGGTTTCGGACTTGGGCTCCGAGCACCCGCTCGGCATCCAGGTCGCCTACTAGACCATGCTCGGCCAGTCGCTGATTCAAGCGGGTTTGAAACTCCTCGCCCATGGCTTCGACCAGCCGGTCTTGCATCGCCGCATGTTCGTCCGGAGCGATGCGCCTCAGCACCGTCTCCCAGGGGTGCCAGTGGCTTGCCATGTAGTCGGTGAACTGGCTTGCTTCCCGTTCCCGGACCAGGTCCAGCGCCTCCATCGCATCATCCTCGCTTACGTGAGAGACCGCCAGGAAGCGCATGTCAGGGGCGAGGTGGCTGAGCTCCAGCGGCGCGCGCAGCCGCTGTTGATAAGCCAGGTAGACTTCGACGTCGTCTATGCTCGGGTCGACGCTGAAGAGCGAGTTGAACCTGTCGCGCGCGATCTCGTCCAGCGCCTCCAAGCGGAACGCAACACGGCCGCGCTGGATCAGTTCGCCAAGCCGACCGTCATATACCCCGTCCTCGGCGTCAGCGTTAAGGCGCGCGGTCTGCATACCGTTCCAGTGCAGAGTAACACGATCCTCGCAGCTCGCGTTGGCCTCGGAAGCTTGTGCGAAAAACTGCTCGCGCAATCTCGGATTGGCCGCCGCCTGCCGCAGATCATCAGCCACTGCCTGCCGAAACTCGTCATTGCCGTAGTTCACCGTCCCTCGTAGCCTCTCCAGGAACTGTGCGTAGTCCTGGGCGCCTGGCTCATCCGCAAAGTGCTGCCACGCCTCGACGGTCTCCGGCTCGCCTTCGAGCCAGTCGGCGACGACCTGCTGGAGCGGCCGCGGCTCAATTTCGATCGGTTCTCCGGTCATCGTGACAAAGATCTGCGGGCCGGCATAGGCTGCGGCATTCGTGACCGTCGCCAGGGCGGTCTGCGTGGCCTCGGGCAGCGGATTGTCCTCGAGATTGATGCTGGACCCGAAGCGCATTTGCGTGAGCAAGGTCTCGGGCACGCCGGTAAGCCGGTTATTGCCGGCGTCGAACCATAGGAGATCGGCCGGGACTGTCTCGGGCAGGCTGGTCAGCCGGTTATTGCGGGCGCTGATCCACTCGAGCTCGGCCGGGAGGGGATCGGGTAGATTGGTCAGCTGATTGTAGTCGACGTTGAGGCGTTGGAGCCCGGTTGGAAGGTCGGGCAAGCTGGTCAGCTGGTTGCCGCTGGCGTCCAGCTCCCGAAGCGTTGGCGGAAGGGGCGGCAGACTCGTCAGCTGGTTGTTGTCGACGGTCAGGCGCCGCAGCGTCGGCGGCAGCTCTGCGGGCAGGCTCGTCAGTCCGTTGCTGATAGCGTAAAGCCGCCGGAGCCCGTCTGGAAGATCGGGCAGGCTGGTCAGATGATTGTTGTTGACGTTCAGTCGTCGGAGCTCGGGCAGAAGCGGAGCAGGCAAGGCGGTCAGGGACAGGGACGATAGATCCAGCCTCTCATTGATAACGCCGGCATCCCGCCAAGCCCTGGTTCGATCAACCGCCTCTTGCCTATTCTCGCCTTCACCCTGTCCGCCTTCTGCAGCCCAGGCCGTCAGGACAGCATCCTGCGACGGGGCGGCGGCCCACGTCCCCGCCTCCCTCAAGGCCTCGTCCCACTGCCCCGCGGCGGGAGATCCTGGTTCGGAGGTTTCGGACTCGGAAATTTCGGAAGGCGTGCCGGCGCCAGGCTGGACATGATCTGGATTCATGGATGCGGTCTCCTGGCTAACGAAATGAAAATGCGCTCGATCGCTGCTTCGTAGAACCGGAAGCTCGCAGGTGATTCACACAGCTAACAACGAAAGCGGGCAGCACGAGCCGCGGTCGCCAATCCAGAACATCCGAACGCACGGTCCCTCGTCCACAGAGTGGTCGCAGCCCGACGTAATACGTCCGCACGAGATCTGAATGCTCGAATGGGATTGATATTGTCAAAGGCTCCGTCCTATTCTCCTGTCCTAGATCTGAGCCGATCGGGCCGGACTTGTCAGTCCAGAGAGACCTTCTGATGCTACGAGGCTTAGCTGTCGATAAGCTGACGAGCCGAAAACCTTGAGGAACTACGAGCCTTTAAGATCGTTCGCACGGTGTTGTTGAATTCAATGCGGCAGTATCTAAAGCCCCTGACAGCTTTCCCAAACATGGCGTTGTTCAACCCGAGCGTTCCAGCATCAGCCTCGAGTCGAGATCACGAAAAATGCTGTAGTTTCGTCCGATCCATTGATACAACTCACTGGATGGATCCTTCTCGGTGCGTAGATAGCTTGTAAAAGAAAAATTCAGCCTATCGATATAGGTTTTTAGAAAGACCGGCAGCACGGGCAGGCGGAATACTGGCGCGCGGTGAATGCTGTCAGGTAATTCGCCGCGCAGCACGAATTGGTTATGGATGGTGATCAGCGCCGTGGGCGGAACCCGCCGCCGCAGCATCTCATAGCTACGCAATGAGAACCGGTCGGTACCGGCGAAGAATAGTATCACCGGCGCAACACGGCGGCGCGCCGCCTCTTTGATGAAGCCGATCACCTCGCACATCTTGAAGAATTCGTCGAAGGCATGGAAGCCGAGATCAACGACCTTGGTTACCCGATCATTGAGGATAAGCCGGTCCATCAACTGCATCTTCCCGTAGGTATCCGTCACGTCTGCCGTCTCGGTAATGTCGGGGAGATAGTCAAGTAGTGACGGCTCTTTCAAGTTGATATCGAAGGAGAGCACCCTGCCGTTCTTCAGCAGCAAGAATTCGCTCAGAAGCCTTGCCACGAGGGTCTTGCCGACCTGCGGGCTCGGAGAGCAGATGATATAGACCGGCGTCGCTAACATTATCGGCGGTGCATCAGAGCAGTTCTCGTGCGTAATTCAGCCGCGCAAAATCGGACAGAAGAGTCATTTCTCGCCGCTGCGGCTCACGGACGTAGCCCCCGCCATCTCCTTGAGGTTGATGCGGTCATACTCGCTCCAGACGTTTGCGAGCCAATGCCGCACATAGCCGCGCAGCACGAAGGAATAGTTTGCGGCATCGTCGCGCGGATCCTTATTGGCGATGAACTTGAGGAACGGAACGGAAGCGACCTCAACCTGCTCATACGCCATCTCGTCTAGCTTCGGAATGGTCAAATCGGTCGCGTCCTTGATGCGATGGAAATAGGAGTTGTAGGTCGAGTGGTCCCATTGGAAGAACTGGGTGTCATTGATGAAGTTCTTCACCAGGAAGTATTTTCCGCCATTCATGAAGTTTTCCGTCTCGGCGATCTCGTCCAGCGAGGCGATAGACGAGCCGAGGATATGGAACAGGGCGAAGGTGATCTGTCCGGTCCTCACCGCGTCCAAGAAGCCAATGTCGCGCAGCGATGTCAGGGCCGGAGAAAGCAAGCCCGCGCGAACATCGATCACGGTGACCGATAGGCCCGAGTTTAAGGTGTCAAAGATCTTCATCTGGTCCGCCGTCATCGTCATGTCGACGATCTCAGTGATATCGGGGTGGAAGCGCTTGAGCGTACCCCGGGGCGATTCCGTGTCGAATGCGCGCGTCTGCACGCTATGGATACTGAAGTAGTCCAGAAGTGTCCGACATACTGTCGTTTTGCCGACCCCGCCCTTATCCGCACCCACCACAATCACAACCGGCTTTGCCATTAGAATTCCCTTGAGAACGCGTTAGCGCCGATCGCGGATCACGCGAGCGGCAAGTCTGTGCTTTGGTCGTGAACATGGCGGAAAAAAGAGGTGATGAAATCGTTCAAGGAGTTACCAACCCATTTCGTCTGCGATCTAGATCAGCACACATGACGAAATGACGTAATCGCGCTTTTACGATAGATTCTCTAGATCTTCCGGACTGTGGAAGTCCCAAGCGCAGCGCTCATCATTGCGATCACCAGCGGCCCAAAGAAGGCCGACCGGAAGGCCCAATCCAGGAATCTAACAGCGCGTCAGCTTTCGCCTTCAACGCTGCTGCTTTGACCCCGTCGCGGGATGCTTGGCCTTAACTGCGACACTACTCCTTTTGCTGAGTAGTGGTCCTGTACGCGACCTCACCCGCCACCGTCACGTTCCAAACCGTGGCCGAGCATTCCAAAGAGGCAATAGGGAAAGAGATGAGGATTTCGAAAGCGTTCAATTGGCACCTTGGATCTATCCATCGTGTGGATGTTGTGCATCGAAACTATCGATTTTACCGACACAGAAACTGCGGATACAAGGTCGAGGTCAAATCCCAGCGCACAGCAGAATGATTGAGTCCCGTTTCGGAGAAAGGTGGAGAGACGGAGTATCAGCCAAGACTTATCATTGTGGTGGCGAAAACGTTCACTGGCCCTTCGCAAGCTGCATCAGGCCGGTTTGGCGCCGCAGATCAGCCGGGCCTCGGCTGCCGACAAACGTTTGTATAGGTCTTTTAACCCTTTCTATATCGGCCGCTTACCTGCGTAGAGTTGAGCCGATCTTTGAGTTCTTCTTAAGTTGCCCGAAGCTGGACGAACCCAGGGCGATCGGCGGGCCGGTGCGCAATCTGAGCTCCCCACAGATTGGTTCAGGGGGAGTCCTTGTAATTGAAATGTGTTGAGAACGGAGTTCAATGAAAATGCCGCAGTCTGCCACTGAAAGCCCGCCGGACTCTGTACAGCAGCCTGCTCAGCAAGCTTTCGGGCGTGATTTCGATCCAATATCACCGCTAGAGGTCCATCGACAGATCGCGTCCTTTTTGGACAAGCCAGATCCCGTGATCCTGGACATTGGCTGCTACGACGGATCTGATACGCTCCGTTTTCTTCGGCTTTTCCCAAAAGCTGAGGCCTACTGCTTTGAGCCAGATCCCCGTGCGATCGCTCGGTTCAAGAAGAATATCGATCCGTCCCTTGAGAAGGTGACTCTTTTCGAGATCGCAATCAGTGACAGAAATGGCCGGATCGATTTTCATCCAAGCAATGGCGATGGAGAAGCAAAGGGTTGGGCCCTCTCTGGGTCAATACGCCGGCCAAAGAACCACCTTTCCGAATATGCTTGGGTTCGATTCGATCAGCCCATCTCAGTGGAAACCAGAAGGCTGGATGACTGGTACAGTAACGCCAAGTTGGACAAGATCGATCTGATCTGGATGGATGTGCAGGGAGCTGAGGCAGATGTCATCGCGGGCGCCAGCGAGACCCTGAACAAGACGCGCTTCATTTACACGGAATACAGCGACAAGGAGCTCTACGAAGGGCAGCTATCGCTTCGAGCCATCCTTAACCTTCTGCCTTCATTCGAACTGGTCGCCCAGTATCCTCGAGAAGTAGAAGGCGATGTCCTGCTGAGGAACACGAAGCTCTAGAACCGCGGTTTCTGCGTCCCTCGGGCTATTTGGCGCAATCCTCGTGCATTGATGAGCCGGGCACTGGCCTGAGGTGCTAACGCAAGTGTCTTGAATGCGATCCTGGCGATGGCCTTTACCGATCTCTTTATAAAGCGTCCGGTCTTATCGGTCGTGGTCAGCCTGCTCATCCTGCTGGTCGGCCTTCGGGCGGCTAGCGTGCTGCCGATCCGGCAATATCCCAAACTGTCGAATACGGTCGTCAATATCACGACCTCATATCCTGGTGCCTCGGCGGACATGATCCAGGGGTTCATCACGAGCCCCATTGAGCAGGCGGTTGCCTCCGCCGAAGGCGTAGACTACATCACCTCTTCCTCGGTGCTCGGGACGTCGACGATCCAGGTCTATATCAAGCTCAATTTCGACCCTAACGAGGCGCTCACAGAAGTGCTCGCCAAGGTCAACTCGGTCAAATACCTGATCCCGAAAGAGTCCAACGATCCGGTCGTCACCAAATCCACAGGCCAGGCGACGGCTGTGATGTATATCGGTTTCTCCAGCGAGGAACTGAACGGCAGTGCCATCTCAGACTATCTCTCGCGAGTGGTGCAGCCCGTTCTCTCGATGGTGGACGGCGTCGCGTCGGCCGACATTCTGGGCGGGCAGACCTTTGCGATGCGGCTGTGGCTCGACCCGATGAAGATGGCGGGGCAGGGCGTGTCTCCCGCCGATGTTTCAGCTGCAGTAGCAGCCAACAATTTCCAGGCGGCGGCCGGTCAGGCTAAAGGCTATCTTATCCTCTCCAACGTCACCGTTAACACTGATCTGAAAAGCGTTGATGATTTCAAGCGCATGATCGTCAAAGCCAAGGACGGCGGCTTCGTGCGCGTGGAGGACATCGCAACCGTGGAGCTCGCCGCGCAAACGAGCGATGCCAGCGTCGCTCTAAACGGCGAGCACGCGATTTTCATCGGCGTGCAGGCAACGCCCCAGGGCAACCCGCTCAACATCGTCAGGGGAGTGCGCGCACTGCTTCCCGATATCGAGCGGAACATGCCGCCCTCGCTGAAGATGAAGGTGGCATACGATTCGACCAAGTTCATCCAGTCCTCCATCGACGAGGTCGAGAAGACGCTCGGCGAAGCTGTGGTCATCGTCGTAATGGTGATCTTCCTGTTTCTGGGTTCCCTGCGATCGGTTGTTATCCCCATCGTCACCATCCCCCTGTCGCTGGTCGGCGTCTGCAGCATGATGCTGGTGCTGGGCTTCTCGTTCAACCTGCTCACCTTGCTCGCGATGGTGCTTGCGATCGGACTTGTGGTCGACGACGCCATCGTCGTCGTGGAGAATATTCACCGTCACCTCGAAGAGGGCGCGCCTCCCATACAGGCCGCGCTCAAAGGAGCACGTGAGATCGTGGGGCCCGTCATCTCCATGACCATCACGCTGGCTGCCGTGTACGCACCAATCGGTTTCCTCGGCGGCCTGACCGGCTCGCTGTTCCGGGAGTTCGCGTTCACCCTCGCGGGCTCGGTGATTGTGTCGGGTGTGATCGCGTTGACCTTGTCGCCGATGATGTGCGCGGTGTTCCTCACGAGCGCCGAGGAGGGGCGGTTTGCAAAACTTGTGAACGGCGTGTTCGGCGCCATGACGCGCTGGTACGGCTGCAAGCTCGACCGCTCACTCGACTACCGCCCAATAACCGGTCTGTTCGCGCTGACCATGCTAGGTCTCGTCGGCTTCCTCTATATGCATACCTCGAGCGAGCTCGCTCCCGAGGAAGACCAGGGCATCGTATTCGCGATGACCAAGGCGCCGAAATACGCCAATATCGACTACCTCGATTTCTATGGCGACAAGCTCGACAGGTCGTTCCAGAAATTTCCCGAGACTGACCTCCGCTTTGTGCTGAACGGCATCAACGGTCCGCAGAGCGGGATCGCCGGCATGCTGCTCAAGCCTTGGGACGAGCGCAAGCGCTCCTCCATCGCGCTCAAGCCATTGGTGCAGGCCGAGCTTTCCAAGATCGAGGGCGTGAACGCATTTGCCTTTAACCTCCCGCCGCTGCCGGGCGGCTCGGGCGGCTTGCCGGTACAGATGGCGATCAACTCGACGCTGGATTACAGCACCGTCTATGAGCAAATGGACAAATTGAAGGACGCCGCTCGCAATAGCGGCCTCTTCATAGTCAGCGACTCTGACCTCGAATTCAACCAGCCCGTGGTGCGCATCAAGGTGGATCGCTCCAAGGCCAACGACCTTGGCATCACCATGCAGAACATCGGTGCTGCGCTCGCAACGCTGCTCGGCGGCAACTACATCAATCGCTTCAACCTGGAGGGCCGCTCATACCAGGTAATCCCGCAGGTCCCTCGGGAGAGGCGCCTCACGCCAGAATCGCTCGGCGGCTATTACGTGACAGCCGCAAGTGGGGCGCGGCTGCCGTTATCGACCGTGGTTTCCATACAGACGGGGACTGATCCAAACGCACTCACCCACTACAACCAACTCAACTCCGCGACCTTCTCGGCCGTACCGATGCCCGGGGTAACGGTCGGGCAGGCGGTCGACTTCCTCGAGGGGGAGGCAAAGAAGCTACCCGCGGGCTTCAGCCACGATTATCTGGCCGACGCACGGCAATATGTTCAGGAGGGCAACCGACTCGCCGTCACCTTTGCGTTCGCATTGATCATTATCTTCCTCGTGCTGGCGGCGCAGTTTGAAAGCCTGCGCGACCCGCTGGTCATCATGATCAGCGTGCCGATGGCAATCGTTGGCGCTTTGGTCCCGCTGTTCTTCGGCGTGGCGACCATGAATATCTACACACAGGTGGGCCTGCTGACCCTGGTCGGCCTGATCAGCAAGCACGGAATCCTCATGGTCGAGTTCGCCAATGAGCTCCAGCTCAAGGAGGGGCTCGACCGCCGCTCTGCCGTCGAGATCGCAGCGCGCGTCCGGCTACGCCCGATCCTGATGACAACGGCAGCGATGGTGACCGGCCTGTTGCCGCTTCTCACCGCAACGGGCGCAGGTGCGGCCAGCCGCTTCTCGATCGGCCTCGTCGTGGTTGCGGGCCTGTCGATCGGGACGCTATTCACGCTTTTCGTGCTGCCGGCTGTCTATGTGGCGATCGCCTCCGACCACCGCACCGAGCCCACCTACGAACCGTCCAACAAAGTCGCCGAGCTCGAGCTCGTCGGGGAAGGCCACCTGGCCGAGCGGCGAGCATGATGACCAATCCAGCTTCATTGCATCGCCGGGCCGAGCATAATGCTTTTGCCATGTCAGGCCGACTTGTCCTCACGGCTGCCCTCAAGCCTGTCTCGCAAGGCCGTGATCACGCGATGGACAATCCGTATGTTCTTGACCGACAGCCCTTCTGAAAGATCGTTGATCCAGGGAGCCTGCAATTCCATTGCGGCTTCGAAGGCGCGCCGTCCATTCTCAGTGAGCACGACGAGCTGCGCCCGTCGGTGATGCGGGTTGACCTCAAAAGATACGAGGCCCTCCCTGTGCAGATCATTGATAATCCGCTGCACGTTTTGACGATTGCCGCCGAGGTCGCGTGCGAGCCAAGCGACCGGTTGGGGACGTTCGGCGGACACAATGGCGCCAAGCACCTGCCAGCGTGCGCTTGTGAGGCCGAGCGGGGCGACTAGACGGTCGCCGGCCGTCAGAAGTAGGCTGTCGAGCCTGAATAGATCGAGAACAAGGTCGGTCAGGGCGTCACCCTCGGGGGTTCGCTTGGCTCTTTTCATTTGTCACCATTGTTTTCTATTGACATCATAATGTCAATCTGCTTATGTAATCATAATACCCATTAGGCATCACATATTAAATAGCGATGGAGGCACTCATGTCGCTGCTACGCCCACTCGACCCTTCCTTCCCGATCGACCGCCAGATCGCTATTGAGGCAAATTCGGTCGTCCTGGTGAACCCATTCACTCTCGACAAAGCCGATGAGGCGGCTTTTCTCAAGACCTGGCAGGACGACGCAGCGTTCATGAAGCGACAGCCGGGCTTCATTTCCACTCAGCTGCACAGAGCTCTCGGCGACAGCTCGACCTATCTGAACTACGCCGTCTGGGAATCCACCGCACACTTCCGCGCGGCCTTTACCCATCCTGACTTTCTAGCAAAAATCGCCAGCTATCCGGCCTCGGCGATAGCTTCCCCTCATCTGTTCCAGAAAGTTGCCGTGCCCGGCATCTGCGTTGCCTAGCCCTGCTGTTTTTAGGAAGGGAAGATACTCATGATCAAGTTGATCCATCCTGTCGCTGGCGCCTTGGCTATCGCAACGATCGGCACATTTTGGCTATCGACGGTACTCAGCGAGCTGTTCGCGTCCCATGCCACAGTTGCAGCGGTTAAGAGCACCATACCGTGGGGTTTCTTGTTGCTGATTCCGGCGCTCGCTGCGACCGGTGGTACAGGTGTCATCTTGGCAAAGGGGCGCCGGGCCGGACTGATCGGGGCCAAATTCAAGCGCATGCCATTCATTGCAGGAAACGGCATCCTGATTCTTATTCCGTCTGCGCTCTTCCTTGCGTCCAAGGCTCAGGCGGCAGAATTGGATGCCACGTTCTATGCTGTGCAGGCGATCGAGCTCGTCGCGGGCGCAACAAACATTACACTTCTTGCTCTCAACATGCGGGACGGTCTCAAAATGAAGGGATGGTTGCGCCGCAAACCCGCTTGCTCACCTGAACCGGAACTGCGCGCACAAGTGACCTGACGCCCGGTATTGTCGTGACTTTATGAGTACGCGCCTTCCGACGGCCGTCCGAAATTAAGGGTATGAGCTCATGACACTGGATCCTAGCCGTTCGCCACGGGTCTGCTTTCTTCTAGGCCTTCCCCGCTCAGGCACGACCGTGCTGGCCCATTTGCTACAACAGCATCCAGATATTTTGGCTCCGCCTGAGCCCTGGCTAATGTTGGCGCTTGAGGCGTTCGGCACCGTGGATAACCGTCACCCAGCGGGCGCGCCGTTGATTAGGGGCGCGACATCGGAATTCCTTGGTCGAATAGATCGTCGCATCGTAGCCCGAGCCCTGGCTGATGCTGCCTACGGGCAGTATCTGGCGGCCACCGGGAAACGTACCTTCATAGATAAGACGCCACGCTATTGGATGGTGCTGGATTTTCTAGATGGTCTATACCCCGAAGCGCAACGAATCGTTCTATTTCGCAATCCGTATGCCATAGCCGCATCGGTGAAAGCTAAATGGGGCATCCCACTCAGCTCGGCGAGCTGCCCATCAGCCATCGCATCTTGTCTCGCCGATCTAGCCGTCGGTCTGCCTCCACCGTCGATCGCCTCTTCGCTTGCCGACCTCGTTCTTGGCCTGCCGACGCTTGCCGCTCAACGCGGTCGCCATGATACACTGGTGGTACGCTATGAGCATCTGGTCGCACACCCGGAGCACGAAGTGCGGCGCGCGATCGCTGCACTGGGTTACGATCCTGAGCAATTAGCGTCGGCAACCGTGGAGCAAACGGATTACCTGCGGTCCAGCAGCTTCGGGGATCGAAAAATCCTAGAGCGAAGAGCGGTCGATGACCGCTCAGTCCGGATTTGGCAGATGCAATTGACCACACAGGAAATGCAAGCCGTGACTGATCTCGTCGGAGCTGAGCTCCTTAACGAGCTCGGTTATGGGGAGGAACTGAGATACGCCCAGCAGGTGGGGGTCACTGATCGTGGCCCAGCAGTGACGGAAGGTTACCGTCAATTGTTCAAAGCATGCTTCGATTTGTCCGCTGGCATCACGGAACGAGGCTCAGGTGTCACGGGTCTCGGAACGCAGCCAAACAGCGCCCTTAGCCAAGTGCTCGAGAGCTCGTCCTCCTTCACTTCCGTCTCCTCGATAGTTCGCGAGGCGCAAGGCTTGGCCGACACCAAAATTGAGGAAACTTTGCGCCTGGTGAAGTTCGTCGCCGCTGAAATAGAGCAGGCGCTCACGGCGTCAAGACGGTGATCGCCTGCATCTTTGTTCGACATCGCGCTGCTAGCATCCAGAGTTGTAGGACAGTTTGGCTCAGTCCAAGCAGAGCGAGCCAATTCAGTCCCAAAACACCTGCGTCTCCATCTCGGCAGATTGATCAATTAGGGCGACAAGAGTGACCGCGGCGGAGAGCAGATTGGACTCAAAGGGACGCAGCGTTGTCTAGCCTATGATTTTGCGAAAGGGCGTTCTCATCATTCGGTGATACGCCGCAAGAAATCGCTTGAATCTCACGTCGCGTCAGGGTGTAGGCATGCCGCCACTTTCCTGCAAAGCAACGCTCCAAGGCTGTTGCGCAGAGCTGCTTCCGTATCAGACCGGCCGCCACCCGAGCGCATGATAGGGGCGGAGTGAACCGAAAGGGCGAGCGCATCTATCACTTGTAAAAGGTGCAATGGCGCGCGCCAAAAGGAAAACCATGTGCGAAGACTGCCCCCCAATCCGCCCTAATTCGATCGCGCCGTCTCGCCGGTCCCTGATGCTCTTCGCTGCTTCGGCAGTGGGCATGCTGCTCGGCGATAGGCTTGCCGACGCGAAGGATGCAAAAGCGCTGCCTAAGCCGGAGAACCTGCTCTCGCCGGACGCTTCGCTGAAGCGACTACTGGAAGGTAATGCGCGCTATGTGCGTGGCACATCGCGATGCGACGATCTCAGACCAGAGCGTAAAGCTTTGGTCGGTGCGCAAAATCCATATGCCGCGATCTTGAGCTGCGCCGATTCGCGTGTTGCACCCGAGTATATCTTCGACAGCGGACTCGGCGACCTGTTCGTCTGCCGGGTCGCAGGGAATGTCGCCGATGACGAAATGATCGGCAGCATGGAATATGCGGTGGAGGCGCTAAACACTCCGCTGATCTTGGTACTCGGCCACGACCGTTGCGGCGCTGTCGAGGCCACGATCAAATCGCTGAAAGAGGACAAGCCTGCGCCGGGGCATAGGTCATCCCTCGTCACTGCACTTGCTCCGGCGGTAAAGGCGTCTTCCCAGGAAACCGGGAACGCGCTCGCCAACGCGATCAAGCAAAATGTGGCCGATAATGTCAGAACGCTCAGATCAGAGAGCCCGCTTTTGAACGCGGCAACTGAGCAAAAGAAACTGAAGGTCGTTGGGGGAGTGTATCGGCTCGACACCGGTGAGGTCGATCTACTGAGCTGAGCCAACGACAGAGCGCTACCAGCACAAAGATCCCGTTCCTTCGCGGACGTGGGGCTCGATAGGGCTGTAAGCTTCCCAGGAAAGACGATTTGCGAGGATGGTTTGATGGTTGAGAACTGTACGTATGGACGGCCATACGATCAGTGCGCCGAATCGCCTCGAGGTGGTGGAGACAGGCCGGCGGCGGCGTTGGTCTGAGGAGGAGAAGGCGCCGATTGTTTTGGAGAGCCTGTCCGAGCCGCGCCTCGTTGCGGCGAGAGCGGGCGATATGGCTTGATGTGAAAGCTTTCATCGAGGAGCACCGCGCCCAGCAGCGCCTCATCCCCTGATGCAGGAAATCGTGTGCGAACGCGACAATGCGACCAATCAGCCATTGCTGCTGATCCATCGGGCCAGAGGACGCATACCGAGGTGCGCGTTCCCCGGCATCAAGACCGGTCGATACCCCAACCGACATGACGCCAACTGCGGTCGAAGTGTGTTCTACCCGATCGTTTCAAGGAAAGCGGAGACGTGAGAAACGCCTATTTGCTCTGGTAGCGGGGTCCGCTACATCGCGGAACCCACTATTGCAGAAACGCCGTTTTGCTAGGGCAGGGCAGCCCTAGCTCGGCACTTCGCATCTCGGTAGTTAGTCAAAGCCTCCGTTTGTGCGCGATTCATTGCCGACAAAAATGGCCCAGGGTAGGTTCACGTCCGGGAGGTGCATCGGCGCCTTCACAGAAGGCGCCAATCGGCGGCGACCTGCAGGCCCGACTTAGTACATCCTCTGTGTGGTGACTGTCGACACATGCAGCCCGTTGGGATTTCTGTAGCGATTGGCGAGGCTTTGGAACAATGAACCCATCTGGTCTGATCGAACAGTAAACTCTCCATAGTTAGGATCGAAGAGCGTGGTCACTCCATCGGACGCCGTCGTCGCAACTGTGTGTGCGCCACCTTCGGCGAAATACAGGCTGAGCAAATGGTTGGATCCGTCTTCGGTGATTTTGTCCAGCATGCGCGAGAAGCTTGAGGGCTCGCCAAAACTGTATTTCTTCTCTTTTCCGGATGGTGCCAAGCCTGCTGCTTGCAACATCGTGTTTTGTGCCTGAAGGTCGGCCCGAGAAGCGCCTGCTCCCTCGCTTCGCAACAGACGCTTGAGATCCTCATACTGCTGCTGGCGCACAGCCGCTGAGGCGTGCCTTTCCGATCCGGGTAGTAGCGCATTCGTTCGGCTCGACGGGCTGTTGTTGAGATTGAGAAGCCACTCCGTTGCCAACCCAACGCAGATGCCGTCTACATTCGCCTGAGGCAATTCGGCCGTCCTGTATTCGAATAAGGAGGTGCTCGGCCTCGCTGGAGCGGATGTACTGGGATCGGAGGAGGAGGAGGATGGACTCGGGCTGGAGGCGTCTGAACTGTGAAAGTTTGCATCCGACGTATGTGGCTTGCTGCAGCAGTGCCCCATTTTGTCGGGCAACTCCCCAGGTGGGAGATTTCTCGGTAAGGCGAGATCCGCAAGTGCTTCCGTAAAGCTGTCGCTGTCCACCGGCTGATTCAGTTCGTCAGCTTGGTTAGTCCGTGTGGTTGAGTCACTGATTCGATTATACATGGCGCTCCGCGTTTTCTTAGGCGTGCCTTTCGTCGCAGCGAATTCGGGCTGCCTAGGCGAGTTCGAGCGCTAGGCGCTGCTGCGAGCGTAGCCAAGCAAGCTGACAACGAGCTGACGGACACAATGCGAGGCCCGTCAATACATTCGATCGCGACACGATCGATGGGGCTCGCGGACATTGAGGTGACCCGTTGATAGCCTTATGCTGAAGGCTTGACCGCAGTCCTGACCCGAGACGGCACAAAAGAGCCATCAAACCTCGCCTTCTAAAGACGACGAAGTCCGCGCTGCTAAGCGATTTTGAGGGTTGGCTGCAAGCGGAGCGCTGTCGCGTTCGTCCGACTTTATCAAGCCGATCAACTACCTGCTTAAGGGGTGGGACGGCTTCACCCGCTTCGTCCATGATGGAAGGATCTGCTTGAAGACCAATGCCGCGGAGCGTGCCTGCGCGTTTTACTCTTGGAAGAAGGGCATGCTTGTTCGCGGGCTCCGATCGGGTGCCGAGCGAGCCGCGGTGATGGCGACGCTCATCATGACGGCGCGTCTCAATAACATCGACCCGAAAGCGTGGCTCGCGGACGTCTTCGCGCGGATCGCCGACATGCCACAGCGCTAGCTGCACGAGTTGCTGCCTTGGAATTAGACGCCTCCCATGTGACGTCCTCCACCCAGGCGGCCTAGCCATGCACGTCAACAAAGTTCGTTGTCTTCACCAGCGGTCGCCTCGCAAAGGACCTCGGCAAGACGAGGACCGGCTGAGGGACCTGACCAACGGAATGGCCCGAAGGACGGAGTCATCTGGGTCTACGGCATAGATGACGACGGCGTCACGGCGTTCACGGACATCAGCATCGAAAATGATGGAGCTCATCAGGATACACAAGGAAGATCCCAAACGCTTCAAGCGGCGGAATCGGTGATCCACTGTTCGCGGCCCAGCTCGGATGGATACGATCAGCAGGAGCCGAAGCCTGAAGCACAAGCAAATCACGATCCGGCGCCGCAATGCCGTGGAGC
Organism: Bradyrhizobium sp. STM 3562; assembly: GCF_045571435.1. Lineage (NCBI taxonomy): Bacteria > Pseudomonadati > Pseudomonadota > Alphaproteobacteria > Hyphomicrobiales > Nitrobacteraceae > Bradyrhizobium > Bradyrhizobium sp. STM 3562. The sequence continues at coordinate 5,776,889 of NZ_CP120694.1, read as the reverse complement.
TCTGTCCGCGATCAGGCTGCTGAGCTTCGAGCGGCTCACTTCGGCGGCCGCGCTCTGGGATCGGCCACCAACCGGCGGACTCGAGGACGTCTCACTCATCCGCGACCGGGTCAAGATTTGACATGGTTTGCACACGGCGGCTCGCCGAAAAGCATCGAACTGTCGCTGAAAAAATGGGCCAGCGATCGCAAAGTAGCCGCCTTCAAAGCCGGGGCTGGACCAAGCATGCCAAAGCCGCGCATTCAAGCGCAAGATGCCATGCTGGCGCTCATGCCAAGCGGGATCATGCATTTCGCAGCCACCCGTATCCCAGGAAATCAAATTCGGTGTGCCCGCTTAGCAATTTGGAAAAGATAGCGCGTGAAGCGAGAGGATCAGGCCAACTCACCTGCCTGCGTGCATCGAGCTCGCAGGTGAATGCCGACGATCCTGATGTCCAAATCCCAGATGCTTACGTTGCTCGCCTGTGAATCTCCGTTACTTGCCGCCCACGTCGCGCTTGTAGCCGCGAGGTGAAGGTGCGTGTCAGGAAAAATTCACGCGAGAAAGTCCCGTAGAGGGTTGAAACGCACCTAACGTCAAGTTGTACGACTTCGAAATAGGCGACTGACGGTCGTCAGCGTACCAAAACAACGAGCGCAGTGTGCGAATGTCTCAAGTCTCAGGCTCACGCAGGAAGCGTCCCGTCGTCTACGACAATCATGTAGTGCACGATGCGCCGATCTGTATCCGGGCGCGGTGGTCCGACGTGCACCGCTATCCTGTCTGAATGGTACAGGTCCCACGTAAGCCGATCGGCGACCTGCCGGGTCTGCGAAGCAAGACCACGGCCGCGCTCAAATCTGCGCATGCGTGATGGCTCGATGAGAGTGGGCATCGCGCCAATTGAGTTCGAGGACTGGATCAAAAAGCCAACTTCTTGGAGATATGAATGACATCGGTGAGGAGCCTTGCGAGAGATCACTCCGCAGCTGGGACTGGATATGGAGGTTGTCCCGCGGCATGTTTTTCGGGCGTCGACCCGAAGCGCGCGCGGGATTCATGGCGTTGGACCCAAAGCTGTTGAACGGCGCTCGCCATCTCTTTGGTGGGGCGGGTGTGCTCCAGATGCATTGACGAATACAATTTGAGGGGGAATGGTGTGACAAGACAGCGCTCTCTGCTGACGCCTGGTCCATTGTCGTTGTCGCTGGCGGTTAGGAGCCAGATGCAGCTTGATCTTGCATCGCGCGATTGCGAGTTCAAGGAAGTGACCGCCCGCATGAGGCGGCTGATGCTCAATCTGCTAGGAAATGCCGAGGACTATTCGGTGGTCCCTATTCAGGGGGGCGGCTCTTTTGCGATGGAAGCCGCTCTCTCTACATTCGTGTCTCGAGCGCACAAGCCGCTCGTTTGCATAAACGGCATCTATGGCGAGCGCGTTTTCAAAATTCTGCGGCTGTGGGGCGTCGAAGCGCTAACGCTTACCAAGCGAGCGACCGAACCTTTGGATCCTCAGGAAATTGGCGAGCATCTGAGCCGAAATCCTGGCGTTACTCACCTCTGTTTCGTGCATTGCGAGACGACGACCGGGATCGTCAATCCGCTGGACGCGATCGTGGAGGAGGCGAGGCGACGTGGTGTAAAGACGATCATCGACGGGATGAGTTCTTTCGGCGCCATTGATATTGACCTGAGCAAGGGTGGACCTGACGTCCTGGTCACGTCGAGCAACAAGTGCATAGAAGGGCCCCCGGGTGTAGCTTTTGTCATCGCGTCTCGCGAGCTTCTGAAGAATGCGGTTCAGGAACCGAGGTCATTTGTACTAGATGTGAGAGATCAATGGCTCTCGCTCGAGCGCACAGGTGAGTGGCGGTCGACCCCTCCTACCCACATCGTTCAGGCAACTACAAAGGCGCTGGAGATCCTGGACGTGGAGGGCATTGATGCCCGCCGCCGCAGGTATGAGAAGGTCAGGGACGATCTGGTCAACGAACTCGAAGGGGTGGTGTCTCCGCTATTAGCTGCGGACTTGCAGTCGCCAGTCTGCGTTGCGTTTGTTGCGCCATCCGGAATTGCGGATCAGGCGGCATTCGATGGCTTATATCGCCACCTGGCGGCCCACAACCTCTATATCTACTCGAAGCTGCACCTTGCGACGCGGAGTTTTCGGGTCGGTTGCATCGGGGAAATCCAATCCGGCTGGATCGAGCAGTTGGGGTGCGCTTTCCGGACATACTTCCGGTCTGGTCAGGGTGCGGCAGCGCGACCGATGTCTGCCCAGGAGAAATGCGAGACTCGCGTAAAAGTGTCGCCTCGAGTGGCAGGCGGGATGCAGCTCCCGGTTTCCCCTGAGACTGCCGTTCTGCACGCAGGTTACCGACGCGACCCGGTGACGAAAGCTGTCGCAGTGCCGATTTATCAGAATACGGCTTATGAACTCGATGGCGATCTAAACCACATTGCTGATGTCTACAACGTAAAGGCTGATGGGTTCACCTATACAAGGATTATCAATCCGACGACTCGCGCGCTGGAAAGAAGGTATGCGGCGGTCGATACAGCAAGGGACTCGCTCGCCGTCGCATCAGGGCAAGCGGCGACGTTCCTTGCCATTGTCAACTTATCAAGCGGGGAGGTGGGGGATAATGTGGTCGCCTCGCCATATCTGTATGGCAATACGTGGAACCTGCTCCATAACACGCTGAAGCGTCTTGGGATCAGCGTCAGGACGGCGGATCCTCGAAGGCCCGAGACGTTCGCACGTGCCATCGATGATCGCACGATATGCTTATTCGGAGAGGTAATCTCGAATCCTTGTTTGATTCCACTCCCGGTGAAGCAACTGGCGGAGATTGGCCGAAAGTACGGCGTTCCCCTGGTGGTGGACAATACGACGACGCCACTGGTATGTCGGCCGTCCGATCTCGGTGCTGCGATTACGACCTACTCCGCAACGAAATACATATGCGGCCACGGCACCACACTTGGCGGACTGATCGTCGACAACGGCAAGTTCAGTTACCGCGGAGCGTCCCGCTTTCCTTTGTTCAACGGTCCTGACGAGGCGCATGGCGGAATTGTCTGGCGCAGCGCACTCTCGGATGTCGACGATCTTGGAAAGAGCGAGTTCCTGCTGAAGGCCCGGATGACTTGGTTGCGCGATACTGGCGCGGCTATCGCCCCCTTTGCGAGCTTTCAACTGATCCAGGGGCTTGAGACCCTGCCGCTCCGCATGAAGCAGCACTGCGCAAACGCCAAGATCGTGGCAGACGTTCTCAAGGAGCATCCAAAGGTGCGCCGTGTCTTCTACCCGGGGCTCTTCGAAGGAGCCGATCGGGAAACTGTCGACCAGACGCTCAACGCGGCATACGGACACGGCGCAATGGTCATGTTCGAGGTGGAGGACGAGCTCGCCGGCCGCAAGTTCATCCAGAACGTCGACTTGATGTACCACGTTTCGAATGTTGGGGACGCCCGCACACTCGTGACGCATCCTGTGTCCACGACACACACAACCGTTCCACGGGAAAAGCGAGAGGCCGCCGGCATATTTGGCGGTTCGATCCGGCTTTGCGTCGGCATCGAGGATGTCAACGACATTGTCCGCGATCTGGACAAGGCGCTTTCCGCAATCTGACAACCTGGAAGGCCATCAGGAAAGGGGATTCTCATGAATCAGCCAGAAGCTTGGAAACTGAGGTCGTCACGCTATGAGGCCGTTCAATTCAGCCGCGAGATCAACAAGCAGCTCTCGCAGCTGAGGCCCGATAACATCACGGGAGCGGCCTATATCGCCAAAGATTACGCCGTAATCGCAGCGTGCACGCTCGCGACTGTGTCCGTCTCATGGTGGTTCTACCCACTCGCGGTTCTTCTGATCGGCGCTTACCAGCGCGGATTGACAACTATCGCCCATGATGCGGCTCACCGCACGCTCGCGAAGAACACGACCTGGAACTACGTTCTCGGAATTCTGTTCGCTGCCTATCCTCTGTTCCAGCGCCACTGGGCGTACCGGATCTCACATGTCTATTTGCATCATCCGTATCTCGGCGATCCGGACAAGGATCCCGACCTGAAGTTCTTCCTGGACAGCGGTGTTTACGACGTGCAGCCACCTGAGCGGTACGCGTTCAACCTGATCTGGAAGCCGATATTTGGCGGCGCGACAGTGGCGTACCTGAAGTATATCTGGACCAATCGGTTTTTGACCATGGATGTAGAGGACCAGAGCCGGTCAGGCGTACTTGTCGACAAGTATGGCTTCTATCTCTTCTGGATCGGCATTCTGGCCGGGTCATATGCTCTTGGGATACTCCACATCCTGATCCTGTTCTGGATCGTACCCTATCTCACCACTTTTCAGGTCCTGGGTTGGTTTATCGAGCTCGCCGAGCATTCGCCGATGTGCGAGACCGAGACGCAGAACGTCTATCTGACCAGGAATCGGAAAGGGAATTTTCTCGAGCGGGCCATCCTTGGGCAAAATTTGGATGAATATCACCTCGAGCATCACCTCTCGCCCGGCATCCCGTTTTGGCTGTTGCATAAAGCCCAGAAGATCCGGATGCAGGATCCGAATTACGCAAGGATTGCCGCAAGCTGGGGAGGGCTCTTCGTCAAGGGGCCGCAAGGTCAACCAAGCGTTATAACTCAGTTGAAGGAGCGAAATCGACGCCTGTATGAGCAGTCCGTGGACGATGCCCGCACGAGAGGGCAAGTCGCGTGACATTGCAACGGCCAGACAAAGCCCGGGCCGTGGTCGGCGTCACCTCGAACCGTCTTTTGGTCGATGGGGTGCATCGCGACTGGTTGCGACGCAAGTATGTCAAGGCCCTCCTTCACCATGCGGGAGTGGCGTGCGTCATATTGCCGACGATCGACGCTGAAGATGCGGGGGTTCAGGCCGCCCCGGCGATCATGCGCGCGCTCGACGGGCTGGTGCTGACAGGAGATGAATCCAATATCGATCCTGCCGTTTTGAGGGCGCCTGTATCCTATCCAGGGGTTGATCAGCAGGAGGTTGATGGGGCAATCCGTGATCGCCCGCGGGACAGGCTAGCCGCGGGAGCCATCGAGAGCGCCATTGCGCTCGGAATGCCAATCCTGGGCATCTGCCGTGGGCTGCAGGAGCTCAACGTCTATTTCGGCGGCACACTTCACTCGTCGCTTGCGGAGTGGAGCCAGGGAAGTGGCCAGATTCATGCCGAGAAACCAGAGCTTCCAAGAGACCGCCAGTACGATGTCGCGCACAACGTGAGGATATGTCAGGATGGTGCGCTCTTTCCGATCGCGCGCGCCATCGAAGCGCAAGTCAACTCCCTGCACAATCAAGGCATAGAGAAGCTTGCCACTGCGCTCCGGCCCGAGGCGTGGGCCCCTGACGGTCTGGTCGAAGCGGCCTCGGTCATTGGCGCGCCGACGCTGCAAATCGGTGTGCAATGGCATCCCGAATGGCACGTTTCAACCGATCTCCTCAGCAAGCAACTGTTCACCGCATTTGGAGAGGCGTGTGTTGCGTACGCCAAACAGAAGAAACAGTAGAGGCGGATTGTGACGTTTCAAACCAAACGCGGTCCGCCCAGGTTGAAAGAAGGGTCCACCGGACTCGATGCACGGGCATCGTTCGGGCGGTGCGCTACGCCGCACCACCCCCAGCGCGAGGAAGGACGATTGACTAGCCGCTTCGCTCTGGGAGTGCTCTTTGTGGCGCTTTATGTCGTTCTGAGCGCGGCAGGCGAGGTATATGCGGCATCGTATTTTCAGCAGGCAGATCTGTTCGTCGCTCTTCTGCTGTCCTTTGCTGCGGTGTGTCTGTCATTCAATGTGATGGCCGGTCACGACAGAGGCAAGCCACGAGTTACGGGTTCAGCGCTCATGGTGTTTGTGTCGCTCAATGTCGTGACCGCGGTCAGCTGGATTGGGTTGTTTATCGGCCTGAAATACGCCGAACCTGCGATCGTGGTCGCGTTCATGGTGGCGCTAGGGCCCGCCGCAACGGTGTGGTTGAACGCTCTGATCAGGCGGCAGGGCGTTCCTCCTGCGTCCGACATCGTCGCGAGCGTTGCGATCGCGATGATTGGGAGCTACATGGTCTGGATCTCGGCCAGCGGCAATGCGGGCGTGCAGTGGGGACCGCGATCATCCCTTGGTATCGTCCTGGCAATCGTCGCGGGCCTATCGCTCGCCCTTACAAACATACTCGTCAAACTGCTGTTCGATCGCGGGTTTTCTGGCCGACAAGTGCTGGCGCATCGATTTTATGGAACGCTTCTTTTGCTGCTGGGGCTGGTCGACCATTCCTCCGTCGTGCTTGAGATCTCACAGCATTGGCTTGCAATCGCAACGATTGGGCTATCCACGATCATTGTGCCTTTGCTCTTGATCCAGGAGGGCATACGCCGCGTAGAGCCCTTCACAGTCAACATGGTGCTCTCCACTGCGCCTGTCATCACGTTCCTGTTCCAGTACTTCGATTCCCGCATCGTGCCTTCGCCACACACATTCCTTGGAAATCTTCTCATCACGGCTGTCGCTGTCAGCAAGGTCTACTCGCAGTACCGGAGGTCCGCATGAATGAACGTAACTGTGTAATTGTCGACGCATATTCGACTGGCCGGTTTCTGCCGGAAGAGTTCAAGCGGTATGGAATTGGGACGGTGCATGTGATGTCGGCTGCACACATTCCACCCATATTCCAGTCGCATTTCAATGCGGCTCTGTATGACGAAGTCATTCGCCCGCGCGAGCACATGGGGTACGATGAGATCGTTGAATTTCATCTTCAGGCTCTCCTAGGCAGGGAGCTGGAGTTCGTTATAGCGGGGTGCGAGACCGGCGTTGAGCTAGCCGATTCCCTGTCGGAGCGGCTGGGCTTGCCTTCGAATGGGACTGCCCTATCAGCCGCCAGGCGTGACAAATCGCGCCTATCCGAAGCGTTGGCCTCAGCAGGCGTGCGATCGATCAGACAAGTCGTATCCGACGATGCTGAGGAGATCGCAAGCTGGAGGCGTGAAGAGAACTTCGACGAGATCGTCATCAAGCCGCTGAACAGCACAGGCACGGAGGACGTGTTCTTTTGCTCGACCGATGCGGATATTAGGCGCGCTCTGGCTGCCATCGTCGGCAAGACGAACCGTGTCGGAGCGTTCAACAAACTGGCGCTCGGACAGGAGAAAATAAATGGCCAGCAATATACCGTAAATGCCGTCTCGATCGACGGAGAAGCCTTCGTCACGGAGGCCTGGACCTATGAGACCGTTCCTGTTGAGGGCGCATCATCGGTCTGCTCAGTCGAGCGGTTGTTGGATGGTAAGGAGTCAATCGTTCTGGAGCTGTCCGACTATCTTGTGCGTGCGCTGCAGGCGCTTCGGATCACCAACGGACCTGCTCATGCCGAGATCATCGTCGATGATCGCGGACCAGTTTTGGTCGACTTCGGAGCGAGGCTGCAAGGTACGATGTCGGCCAAAGCCCGGACCATGGCTTTGGGTCACAACCATATGACGCTGACGGCGTGGCGCTACGCGGATCCCAACGGCTTTGGCGAGTATATGAGACGACGCGGGGTCTACAAGCGGCAGGCTCATGCACTTTGCGTTTCGCTGATTTCCGATATGAGCGGCGTCGTTGGCGGTCACTCTGGTCTCGATGCAATCCACAAGCTCCCGAGCTTCGCGGATGCCATTGCATTCGTTCCGATAGGCCAACCCCTGGTCCCGACGATCGACTTGGCGTCCACACCAGGCATCGTGTATCTCGTGAATAACGATTTGATACAGCTCGAGGATGACTATCGCCAATTGCGCGCGATGAGAATGGACCAGGTGTTCGATTTGGTGGGCAGGAGCCCAAGGAATGACTGACAGCCGGGTGACTTGCGCGAATTCAGCCCGCGCGGCGATGATTGGCGTGAGCGACTTCGACGGCATTCTTCGAGGCAAGCACGTCCTGGGTGAGAACCTCTCGGCTGGGGATAAAGTCATCAAGTTCTCCGAAGCGGTGCTGGCGTGGGATTGTTCCGACCGGGTGATTCCGGCGGGATTCACGCGAGAGGCGCTGTCAGCATTCGGAGACGCCGATCTGCGCGTTCTCTCAGCTACCGGTCGTCGGGTGTCTTATGTCGGCGATCAGGATCTCTACCTCGCCGAGTTTATGGGCGCACATGAGAACATCTGCCCGCGAGGTGTTCTGCGGAAAGTCCTGGAAAGGGCTGCTGACCACGGATACGGCTGCACGGCCGGGTTCGAGTTCGAGTTCATGCTGTTCAGAGAGAATGCCGATACAATTGAAGACAAGCCGTTCGGCGAATGGGCTTCTTTAACGCGCGGTCCCTTCGGTTACTCGATTGCGCGTACTGTCGCGCACCAGGAGCTGCTGGGTGAGATCCTGGCGCTTTGTGAGAAGGCCAGAATACCTCTCAGTGGGCTGCACTTTGAAACGGGACCGGGCGTGATTGAAGCGTCACTTCGTCATTGTGATGCCCTGGAAGCTGCGGATCGGGCAATCATTTTCAAGTCGATGATAAAAGCCTGGGCGCAAACGCGAGGCATGACGGCTACATTCATGGCCAAGGTTTCCGAGAATTGGCCCGGCCAGTCGGGCCATATTCACATCTCGATGTTCTCGGGCGGCCAGAATGCGTTTTACGATGGTAACGCGTCACGCAACATTTCGAAGGTTATGAGGCAATTCATCGGCGGACAGCTCAAATACATGAATGACTTCTGTGTGCTCGCTGCGCCCAACTTCAATAGCTACAAGAGGTTGGTGCCTGGCTGCTGGGCACCGGTCTGTCCAAGCTGGGGAGTTGACAACCGCTCCTGCGCGGTACGGGCCATTCCGGGAGAGCCGTCTGCACACCGCCTCGAGTACAGGCTGCCAGGCGCAGATATCAACCCATATCTCGCCCTCTCATGTGCTATCGGTTCTGGCATACTGGGCGTCGAGACAGATGCGGCATTGCCGCCTTCGATCGTCGGCGATGCAAGCGCGGAGATCTCTCCTCGGTCCGGGCGGCTGCCTCAAAGCCTGTCAGAGGCAACATATCGCTTTGCACAGTCTCGGGCGGCCAATGATGCCTTCGGAAAAAGGTTTGTTGAGGTCTTTTCTTGCTCCCGGCGCTGGGAGTGGGAAGCCGTTCAACATCGCGTCACCGACTTTGAACGGCGGCGATATTTCGAGATCATCTAGCTTGAGCTTTTCGATAGTTCGCGCCTGAGGTCCTGGCGTTATTGGGTGGATGGCGCCCGACGGCTGGTGCGGATGCCTGTGTAGGCGTGACGTTCGGCATCGATACGGAGCGAATGCTAGTCGCTGGTCAACCGCGGGCCCCTGCGTGGCGAGGTTGAGGAGGTCTGACGCGTTCTGTTCGCGGCTTGGACCGGCAGAGACGGTCGCTTCAGATCCAACGTAGGTGTCGGGAGAGACTCTCCCGAACAGCCTTGTGCGGGTCAGGCACTCTGTGTTGGAGTCCGTCGAGTTCACTTACGTGATAATGCTCGCTGGGTTCACGATGCCCGAGTGCGCTTCACCCGGCCCGGCGCCACAATGATGATGATGCGGGCTCGCATGAAAACGGAATTCCCGGAGGCGAAGTGCTCGTCCAAGCACGGCATGACTTATGAGGACCGCTTCGGCGCGCCGCCTAGCCGCCCGGAAGTCGCCATTGAGCGCGATAGCCGATTGGCGTTTGCGCGATTGGTCAGAGAGTTGGGACTAGATGTAGCGCTGCCTTCAGCCGCCAGCATTGAGGGCGAACCGCTGATGCCAATACGTAAAAGAAATATCAGACGGCGTAGCGGGCCGAATGCGGATGAACAGGCATGCCTGGAAGGCAGGTAGGACTGCGGTTTTGTGCTATTTTGGGGTGACGAGAGACTGGAAGAGCTTTGGGGGGCTTACGGTGACCAGAAAAATTTTCTTTGGAAGCGTGGAATGTACTGTCCTCGCCGCAAGAGTTGATCCGCCTTATTCTCCTTGAGATACTTTGAAATTCGAAATAGCCGGCTCTGTAAGAGCCGATCCCGCCATGAGCGGCAAGCCCAATGGCTTAATGAAATTCCACCGCATCTGTCTTCTCTAGTATCTTCGTGTACCGGCGCATGTTGACGCTTAACAGCGGGCGGTTCGCCCTGATCGAGCGATCCCATGAGTTCGTGCTGGTGCCGTGGCGGCCGGTGCTGGAGCGAGCGCGCGGGCAATTGGTCACCGGCCATGTCAGCGGGGAGGGCATATCCTGGGCGATCGGCATCAAGCGAGGGATCGGAGGATGACGAGGGACTTACTTCCGTTTGGGCGCTCGTCGCACCGAAAAACTCTCGACGTCGGAGGTCTTGACCAGGACGGCCCCGGGCTCCTCGACCGGCGAGGAGAGGTATTTGGCGCGAGCGATCTCCTCAATCCTCGACCTGTTCTTGAGGAACGCTTCCACCCGACCCTCCTGTCCGGGCAATCGGCGCCGAAATGGTCGTCAAGCGCTTCGCGGCTGACTGCGCAGTTGACCAGGCCGCCAAGCTCCTTTCCCTGGAACGTCACGACGTCGCGGTTGAAGTCATAGCGAGCCGGGGGATTGTCGAAGGCAAGATCGATGCCCGGAATGATCGAGCGCGGCGCGCCAATGGCCCTGAGCACCACGTCCCGAACGGAGGGCGCAATCAAAGCAAGCCCTTCGAGCATCAACCGGCGCCATTTGGGACCGCGCGCATGAGCTTCCTCCCAAGCCGATTTCAGCTCATGGGGGCGTTTTTCAGTCAGGGCCGCAAGCAAGGCGTCGGACTGCTGCAGGTCCTTGTCGCGCTTTGCAAACCCTTCAGGACGCCGGCGGGAGATGATGAGCTTGTGGACGGCGTAGCGCGCCGGAGCCGGCACGTGCACGTAGATGGCGGGGCCGTGCAGGATGACCGCGGGCTCGGGATCGCGGATCAGGAAATCCAGGAAGCGCAGCGGCTGGGCGTCCGTGTTCAGGGCGGGCAGCTTTTGGGGACGACCGGCCTCCTTGCCCTCGTGGGGCGTGAGAAAGTCGACGCGCAAGCCGCCTTTGGCGGCATAGCTGGTCGCGCGCCGGCCATCAGATACGTGAGGGACGGCACGAAAGGATTTGTCGACTTCCTTCAGCACGTCCAGAACAGGCGCGTCGAGTCCTCGATAGCCACCGAGACATTCTTGAACTGGGGGATATCGACGTCGCCGGTCTGAAGTGAGCTGGCGGAGAGGCGAACGCCGAGCATGGCGCCATAGGCCTGGTAGGCGATCGTTCCAACGAGCACGCCGCGAAGTCGAAACACGCCGGCCTTGGCAAGCGCCGCGATGACGTCGCCGATCTCGGGAAGGGGGCGAGGAAAGCTGAACGAGCGGACGAGGGTGGACACGAGCGCCCGGCGTTCGCGCTCGTCTTCGCGAACTTCCTGATGGTGAGCAATACGCTCCAGCAGCTCCGGCGTCTCCGGCCCGACATAGCGCTGCGACCGCTCGGCGCCGGTGCCGGTCTGGAAGTACCAATACTTGCGGCCATTGATGCTCTTGGCCGTGAACGAGCCATTGTCCGCGAAGGCGTCCTGGAAGGCGGCGTTCGCGGTGCGCTCCAGGAGCTCGGCATAGGTGGTCTGGCTCACCAGGGAAGGGGCCGGCATGGTCGGTATACTCAGTTTGCGGGTTGAGTATAAGGGAGTTGGAATCCGGCGTGGCTTTATACTCACTTTGCGAAATGAGTATAAAGGCGGTTAACCGCTGGTCCAGCGTCGAATCGGCACGTCGGCCTCGTCGCTTGCGGTGGTTGCCGGTTCCCCGCTGGCTTATTCCTTGGCTCCCTCGATCGCGCTCTTATGCCCATAAAGAGTGATCCAGCTTGAGCAGGTTACTCACCTTTTGTTGAGGCGTTCGATCATCCTCGCCCAGACTGGACTGAATTCTTTCTCGCCTTCATGCGCCTCACCGACCTTGCTCTCGCTTCCCGGACGCGATTTTTATTTCGATTGAACGCAAAGCGCATTGGTCCCTTTCATCGCGCCGCTCACGTGGGGTGAGTGAGCGGGCGAGCCGGAGGTTTCCAGCAAAAATCTATGTCGGTCAGATCGCCATCGTGCTCGGCATCGTCGTGGTGTCGACATGGGGCGCGACGCAATGGACCGCCGCTGCACTCGGCTATCAGCAGCGCCTCGGTGAGCCCTGGTTTCTGATCGTCGGCTACCCGTCTATCTGCCTTGGCGATTGTTCGAATCGTGGTTCGCTTACGAGGCCTACGCGCCTGAGATATCGAGGAGGGCGCTGCCATCGCCGCCGCCGGCGGCATCGCAGGCGCGCTGTTTGCGATCGTCAATTCGGTGTGGCGCGCGCGCCAAAGCCAATTGGTGACGACGTACGGTTCGGCTCGATGGGCGACGGAAGGAAATCAAGACGGCCGGCCTGTTCGCGTCGAAGGGCGTCCTCCCGGGGCGCCTCGAGAACAACTATCTGCGCCACGACGGACCGGAACACGTCATGTGCTTTGCGAACGCCGGAGCGTTCATTTTCGGACCTGTTGAGCAGCTCTCGTGCGGTCGCGGCGACGACCGGGTGCACTTTCGGCTCCGCCTCTGCGCCGAGGTGGATTGGTCGTAGCACATTGGTCATCCAAAATTTCCGCGTGAATACGAAGAATACCTAGAGTATACCAGGTGGAGATCAATAACGTTTGAGGCCGTCTTGCCGCATGAAGTTGCGGCGGGTGGTCCCCCAAAATCTTCGGCGTCTACGACGGAAGAGCGGTCTTTCCCAGGAGGAATTGGCTGATCGTCGCGCTGGCCTGAATCGCAACTACATTGGAATGATCGAGCGCGAGGAAGATTCGCCGACCGTTGATGCGCTCGAGCAAATTTCGGAAGCGCTTGCCGTCAGCTCGCGCTCGGAGATTAAAATGCGAAGAGGACTGGTGCCATCTTGGACTTTTCCAACATAGGCATCTCCGGCTTGTAGGTGGCTCCAGATCTACGACGGGTACGGTAAATTCGCATGGACGTGGTATGGATAGTCGCGTCAGGACTGGGCTCGAGCGTTCCATTTCAGCGAAACGCCACCACTAATTTAGGATCTCGAACGAGCCCGCACCAGAAGGATCTCGAAGAGCATGGAGCCACCTTTGCTTCCGAGCACGCGTGACGTCATGGAGAGGGTGAACTTCCGAAGTTTAGTCATATGTATCTCCGACATTGACTTAGCGTGGACTACCGGTCCACTCGACATTGCCGCGTTTGATCCGGAAGTGAGATAGACAACCGGCAAGCTGGTGCACAGAAGGCGATACAGTTGGCCGCTGTAGCCAGTCGACAACGACGAACCAGGAGGGCCGTCGGTCCTTCTGCAATGAAAGAGCAATTTTTTGTCCGCAGCCGCACGGGCATTTGAAGCATGCCCACTTGGGGTAAGCGCCTGATTTGACCACAACGAAATCATCGTCGGCGAGATCGGCTAAGGACGGGTGCCGCTCGGCATAGCGCGCGAGATAGCGCGGCTTCTGAATGAAGCCGAGCCAGGCCAGAAAGAGCAAAATTGTGCGAAGCAGCGCGTTCATCCGACGAGATCTAGAAAGTGTTCAGTGTCTCCGATGCCCCAGTAGAGCTTGCTTGCGCAGATTGGGCATGAGTTACGAGGCGATGCCGAGGTGGCTCGATCCTCGCAGAACAGGAATCGGCGCCGGCTTCCCATCTCGCGCTTCCGGTAACCGACGATACGGTTGAGAAGCTCGTTGACGGCCATACAGGCGACCTCGGTCGTGAAGGTGACCACGGCCGGATTCGGATTTCCTTCGCCCCTCACATAGGCTTCACGCTTTTGCCGGTCGTACTCTGTTGGATTACGCCGCCCCAGATCTTCTTCTCGTGCCAGGTCGGTATCGACAGCGCCGCGGCAGAGGAGACAAGTCTCCGGCGGGAGTATGGTCGTAACCCGAGCCGAGATATCTGCCATGCCCGAGGCAGGCGGTTTGGCAACGGCCATCGCCAGCCCCATGTCGATAACTGGAATGAAATAGAAGTAGGCGAGCCGGTTGAGAAAGATGCGGCCGGAATTGTCATCGGTGCAGCAGAAGATGACGTCGCAGGATTTGAGGGCGTCGCGCACGTGCGGAGCGTTGACCCAACCCTTGAGGGGGACTACGCGAACGCCCAGTCCCATGCGGGCGATTTCGCGGGCGGCCACATCAGCCTTACTGACCATCGCATCGGCATCGGATTGGGTGGCGGTTCAAATTGGTCGGTTCGACAATGTCGTCGTCCACGATAACGATTTGAGAGGCGCCGGCGCGCGCGGTCAGCATCGCTGTCGCACTGCCCGTGCCACCTCCGCCAATTACACCCACCCGTAACGCTTTAAGCTGAGACATCAGCGATGGCCCAAACGCCAGTACCTGGCGCGCGAATACTTCGGAGGCCGGCGAGGGCGCAGTTGGAAAGTGAAACCGGAAACGCTCTCCAAAAACAGCGACCGACTTGCAGTCTGCACTGTGCTTGGGAGACTGCCAGACGCGTGCGCGGATGCCGCCGTCGTCGAAAAAGAGAATGCTGACCAGCTTTGTTCCAGGACCGTTGCGGTTGCAAGCGGTCCTCAGCAGCTCCGTTTCGTTCTTATCGTCCTGGTCAGAGAAGTCCCGCGGTCCGTGCGGGTGGCAGTGAGCGATGCCGAGGACGAGCTCCTCGCGCTGACAGCGCTGTAGGAGCGCAACGAAGCCCCTTGTGTCCCATGTGACGTGCTGGCCGGTGGACGAAACCTTATGTTCGGGAGGAATTGGGACGATTTCGCGTACCACCAGTTTGGTTCGCGAGCGTCGCTCCCATGGATCGTTGGCGATCTTGCACTCGCGCATGAGCACATAGGCCGCGCCCTCAACGCCCTTCGTGGCGAACACGAGGTCGCGCAATTCAGCTTCGGACTGCTCGACAAAGACCAGATTGAAGTTACTCACGCTGCCACCTCCAGCGCGGTGTCGATTCGGCGGAGCATGGTCCAAATGCCATCCACGCCGGGCCGCCACTGGTCGTTATGACGTGACCAACGCTGCCAACGGCGGCCCTGGAAGTCGTGAGCTTGGTCAGCGGCGCGCGGATACTGAGACGACTTCGAGAGTTTGATCCACGGCATCGCGAAGAACATGTCCGGCCGCACGTCAGGGTACCCGGGCGGCAAGAGCACGAGGATATCGGCCTTGGTCTGGTCAAAGCGACCGGTGGGAAGGGCGTAATCCCGGAAGATCACGGCCTTCTCGTTGGCGTCGACCTCTTCGAACGCGATGCCGCGCTCGACGAGGTACGCACGGTCACGCATGGGAAGGACTGCCATGGCTGCCCTCCGTGGTGTGTTTCGTGACCGTATAGAACCGCTCGACACCCTTCTCGGCCAGATCTGCCGCGTGACCGCTCAGCACCTCCTTGTCGGGCGAGTTCTTCAGCTCCTGCCAGACCGAGAACTGCGCCGGGTCCTGACCGGCCAGCGCCAGCAGGACTTCACGGGTGATGGTCGGTTCAGGCCACTCCTGCTCCTTGCCGTCGATCTCGAAGCGATACTCGCGGTCGCTCTTCGCCACGATGAACCGTTCGACGCCCGGCTTACGCAGATTCGTCGTCTCGTCGAGACGCAGACGCTCGAGCGAACCATTAGCGAGCCACTGCAACACCGCGTATTCGTCAGCAGGGCGGCCGCCCGCCGCGTCGATGATCTGGCGTCCCGTGGGCTCGGGATCCGTCAGGCTCAGGGGGCGGAACTGGAGGTCAGTTCCGGCGATCAGAATCGGGAATCCGCCCGGATGAGGGGAGCCGAGGGTGTTAACTTCCTGATTTTGCAACATGTTCGTATCCTTTGTCAGTCTTGCTAATAAACTTTACAAAATTGTGATATCACTTGTCAACTAAGCTAGTGTGCTTTACAATTAAAGGCCAGCCAGAAACGGAGAAAATCGCGTGCCTCTCGACCCCAAACACCTCATTGAACTCACCGATGCCGCGCTTGCTGCGGACTACACGCGCGTCCGCAGAGTCGCGGGCAATCTCGCGCGCGAGCTAGCTAAGGAGGGGAATGAGGAAGCGGCGAATGAGCTTAGGGCGCTGGTTCGTAAGCGCGGTGTACCGCTGCGCGCCTCTGGTTATGTGGAGTCATTGCCAGTCGACCAAAAATCGCGCTTACCCCTGGTCGAAGAGCAGCCGTGGCCGCACACTCCAATTTTTATGAATGAGGCTGGTCATCGCGTGTTTCGCGATTTCCTCACGGATGTGCAGCACATCGATGAACTTAACGCGAAGGGGCTCGCTTCGCGTCTCAACCTTTTGCTGTCTGGCCCACCCGGAACGGGAAAGTCTCTGCTTGCCGGGCACGTTGCCGCAAATCTTGGGCGCCCTTTCTACGTAGTGCGTCTTGATTCGGTGATCACATCTCTGCTTGGCGACACCGGCAAGAATATTCGATCCGTCTTCGATTTCGCGCCGTCGAAGAATGCCGTGCTGTTTCTGGACGAGATGGATGCCATAGCCAAGCTGCGGGATGACAGGAACGAACTGGGTGAGCTGAAGCGTGTCGTGAACACGGTTATCCAAGGACTTGATTCACTTGACCCACATGCGGTCGTCATCGCAGCGACCAACCATGCCCATTTGCTTGATCCGGCAATTTGGCGCCGCTTCCCTTACAAGATTGAATTTGGTGCACCGGAAGTGGAGGTGCGTGCCGGCCTCTGGAAGCACTTCTTGTTCGAGGATAAGGATGGAGAGCAGATTGCCGATCCTCTCTCGGTACTTTCCGAGGGATTGTCCGGAGCGGACATAGAAACCATTGCACTTACAGCGCGGCGTCATGCGCTGCTCGACAAGAGAGATTTGGATTTCGGCGCGGTGGCGCTCGCAATTCTCGACGTTCGGGCAGGGCGTTCCTCCATGCCGCAACGCACACCGCTTGAGCCCGAGCAGAAAAGGCAGCTCGCTCTGGGGTTGAAAGAAAAGGTTTCAGCAGCCAATATTGCACGTTTGCTTGGCGTGACTCGCCAGGCTGTCTACCAATACTTTAAACAGGACGATTAGCGATGAAAGCGCCTCCCTTACTAAATCCGGTTTTGAGCCTGCAGATGGATCCTAAGCCGGAGTCGCCCTCTGCTCGCGGTAAGGGGCAGCGGAAGCATCGTGACTGAACGCCTGGCGACCCAACAGCGGGTGCTCGCCAGCGCCGCGCGCGGCATCTATGAGTCTCGAAGCACGCTGCCGTCCTTTGCCGGGACGGCGCATCTTGTGGTGCGGATGTTCGTGCAGGACTCTCTGGCTGCAACTCATACGCCAGATGATCTCTTTAGCCCCGTAAACGGATGCCGCCTCGTTGCCCCGTATCACGATGGATACCTTATCGAGGCCGATCTCAATCAAGTTAACCGTCTCGCCCAAGTCATTGAGAATCCGACGAACTATTCCATACAAGCTGACATCTCTCGCGTTGAGAGCTTGACCCCATTCTCCCCTCAGGACCGCGCACGAGATCGCTCGATCGATGACCTATGGCAGGCGGCGCCGGAAGAAGACGGTGCGCGCCTATTCGTGGTTTGGCTTGCGCCATTTCGAACGCGACAGGCACGTGAGGTCCTGTTGGAGCGCGTAGACTTGCTTTCTCAGCAGCAAGTGCTGCTGCCGGTCTTTTCATCAATCCGATTGCTTTCCGGGCCTGCGGAGTCGCCTGACGCATCGCGAGAAGTAACCCCAAGCCGCCAATCCGGCATTGCTCGCGCAATGCGCAGCTATAGAAATACGGGCGTAGGGCGGGGGACAGTACGGATCAGATCGAGGGAGGCGCTCGGTCAACTCCTTGCATCTGGCGCTTCATTCCGCGTCGATCCGGTGCGTCAGATCAGGGTTGCTGCGCCCGGTGAGGGCGCTCACCCGAGTATTCCGTTCGATATTGCCGATGCTCCTACCGTGGGCGTTGTGGACGGCGGTCTCCATGCTTCCAGTTACATTGCTGCTGAAGCATGGCGCTCGCGCAAGCTAGTAACCGATGCGCAAGCTGACAGAGTTCACGGCAACGCAATCAGCTCACTGGTAGTGCATGGGCACGCCTGGAACACAGGCCGGGTGTTACCGGATCTAAATTGCCGCATTGGTACCGTGCCGGCGGTTCCTTCTCGTAACGCGAATGCGCGGGTTGACGAGCAGGATCTCATTGATCTGCTGGGCAACACGATGCGGGAGCATCCAGATACGAAAGTTTGGAATCTTTCATTCAACCAGGTCGGTGGCAATCCGGACTCGGTTAGTCTTCTTGGTCACGAGCTTACGACCCTGAGCCGCCATTTTGGCGTGCTGCCAGTGGTCTCCGTGGGCAATGTCAATGCCGCCGGTGCCACTAGGCTTGAACCGCCAGCCGACTGCGAGTCGGCAATAGTCGTAGGAGGGCGCTTGGCAAACGCAAGCGGCGGACCGGCCGACGGCTGCCCCCGCTGCTTGGGCGGCCCTGGACCCGATGGGATGCTTAAGCCCGACGTGTCCTGGTTCTCTGAGCTTCGAATGCTGGGCGGCGTGACCGACGTTGGTAGCAGCTACCCAACGGCGTTGGTCTCTTCACTCGCCGCTCATACCTTCGCCAACCTGCGGAATCCCACGCCCGATTTGGTTAAAGCCCTCTTAGTGAGTGCAAGCGAGCTCGAAGAGCACCATCCAAGGCTCGGGTGGGGTACGCCTTACCAGGGGACGATGCCCTGGTCATGCGCGCCAGGCACAGTTGCGTTGACCTGGACCGCGCAATTGCAGCCGGGCGTTGCGTACTACTGGAGTGGAATTCCGATTCCGCCAGAGATGGTGCACAAGGGAAAGCTGCGCGGACGTGCGACTCTCACGGCAGTCCTTAAGCCCGTCGTGTCGCCCTATGCGGAAACCAACTACTTCGCCACGCGGCTTGAGACGTCGCTCCAATACGGTGTGAAGAAGGACGATTGGAAATCGTTGTTAGGGTCGATGCTGGAATCGACTCTGCCCGAGAACGAGGCGCGAGAGAACTTAAAGAAGTGGCAGCCGGTTCGCCGTCATTGTCGGGATTTCTCAAAGGGGGCAGGCCTGGTCTTCTCAGGCAATCAGTTCCGGCTCTACGCCCGGGTCTATGCGCGCGACCTCTACCAATTCAATTGGCAGACCAATAGTGATGTCGGCCCTCAAGAAGTAGCGTTCGTCCTGACACTACGCGGGCCGAACGATGAGCCGTCGATTTACAACTCGACGGCCCAAATGCTCGGCAATTTTGTGGAAAGCGCAGTGATCAACCAAGACATTGAAATTAACAATAGCCAGTAGAGCGGCGGGTAATCGAAATTCGAGCAGACCAGAATCGTTTAGGCGGCCACCCTCTACCTCTACGTGGCGTTCAACAGATTGCTGTTCGCGTATACCACGAGCCTGCAGGAGCCTCGAGTCATAGCCACGTATAATTTTGGCGGTTTTGATCTGCTTCCTTCGGAATAACGGGAACGTCCGCTTCGAGGCCTTTAAGCAACCAACGGCGCGGGCAAAAATGTTTGGCTCGCGAAGGTCGTCGTCGATCTTGGTCCACACCGGCAGGTTGGTCAGTGCGCTCTCGATAATCAGCCACGGTGTCACGCGGCTTCCTTTTCGCAGATCATTTGTTGAAGTTCCCCGCCCCTTCATACTAACGTCAGAAACAGATTTGCCCGAATTTAATTATTATTTGGACGGTTTACTGCATCGCACAGCGATTTCGCGGCGAAATTCACTTCGCGTTAGCAGCCGATTATGCCGTACGACCGAATAGACGCCCGCATTCTCGAGATTGTGCAAAAGAACAACCGCCTCACTTCTGAGGTAATCGGCGAAATGGCGGGGCTTCCTCTACCGCGTGTCAAAGACGACTGAAGAGGCTCCGTTCGGAAGGAATCATCGAGGCCGACATCTCAATCGTTTCGCCGAAGGCCGTGGGAAGACCAATCCAACTGCTTGTGTTGGTGACCATGGAGCGGGAGCGCTCGGATACAATTGATAGGTTCAGGAAGGCCATCAAATCGTCAGCTGAAGTCGTCAACGGCTTCTACCGGCGATGCTGACTTTGTCCTGTACGTTACCGCACGTACGATGGAGGATTATGAGCAGTTTACGAGGCGCTTCTTCTATGAGAACCCGGACATTGAGGGGTTCAAGACGATGGTCGTGTTGGATCGCATAAAGGCTGGCTTTGCTGTTCCAGTTGAGACTCCGTCAGAGTACTGACCAAACGTTGTTGCAGTGGTCTCAAGCGGACGCGTAAGGAGCGTAAGCAGAGTATCTTTTGTACCAAACGCTCAAATCTGAAGCCGAGATGACACACTCTGGCAGACGCGAGATTGCTTCGTTCCCTGCGTACAGTCTTTCTTGGAGCATTCCTAATCGGACAGGCTCTAGATGAAGCATGAGGGCAAGGACGAATCTCCATGAAGCATCGTCGATGACAAACGAACGCGAGCTGGAGCGCTGCAAGCGAGAGAATGCGCGTCTCAAAGAGCTGGTTGTGCGGCTATCTGAAATTACCCTGCGCGAGCTCGTAAAGCGCGCCGAAGGCCAAAATCCGAACTCCCGTGAGTCTCAGGCAAAGCGTGGCTTACCGCTTTCAGGGCAGGGGGCGGGCCCCGCCGTCGTCTCGATGGACGAGGGCGGGGCTACTGATTTCTAGTCAATCCTTGAGGCGGAGCTGGCAGCACACGCATGTGAAGCAGCTGGAGGCGCAAAATCGTGCCGCAGGGCAACGAAGTCTGACACTGACGCTCCAGGCGAGTGCCGCTACACACGCTCATCCTTTCAGTTGAAAAACGTCGACAAAAAGCTGGCTGCGTGCGGGATTCGAGCGTCCACGCGTGGCTCAACGCATAAAACGAGATGAAACTATTGTTAGACTGGTGATCAAGTTTTCGTGACAATCGCCGGGCGGGGCCACCAAACGGCATGCCAGGAGAGGCGCCATGACCGACCACGTGCCCGCAGTCCTCGAAGCGTCTGATTGCTCCGCAGATGCAGCTCTCAAGCTGGTGTCCGACACACACTCGGTGCTTCACCGGCCTCTTACGGACCCTAAGAAGCGGCCCTTTGTCAAAAATGCGATTCTGGCGAGAATTTCTCTGCAAGACCTCGCCGCAATAGGGGAATGCCTTGAGCCGATCGTCCTGAAGGAACGTATGGTTCTGCAAGAGCCGAAAAGGCAGGTCGAGCACGTCTACTTTATTGAAACGGGTCTCGTCTCGCTACGGGTTGTCGCGGCGGGAAGTATGCTTGAAACGGCGGTCATAGGACATCGGGGTGTGGTGGGTGCTTCGTTCTTGTGGGGCGGACATCTTTCAACGCATCAGGCTGTGGTACTCTTTCCCGGAAGCGCGCACAGGATCCGTGTCGAGGATTTTCGTCGGGTGATAAAGGAGCGTCCCGAGTTACGAGAGCGTCTCTTTCAGTACGTTCAAGCGCTGACATTTCAGTGCGTGCAGACAGGATTGTGCGGGGTGCGGCACGATCGCGAACAGCGTCTTGCGAGCTGGCTTTGTTTAGCGAGTGACGCTGTTGACGCTCGCGTGCTGCCAGTTACTCATGATTACCTTTCCTGCGTGTTAGGATTGCGCCGCGCTGGGGTGACGGAGACGCTCATCCGATTCGAAGAACAGGGACTGATTCGTAAGATGCGCGGCCTTTTGCAGATCGATGACCGCGAATCTCTCGAGCAAAAAGCTTGCTGTTGTTACAAGCTTGTCTCGAGCGCTTATGCCTCATCTCGGTCCGATGTCTCAGTAAAAGAGCCAGTGGGCTAGTCACCCGCTCAAGCTTCTGACTCACATCTTCAGTTCACTTTGAGACGAGTGTCTCTGGTTTAGTCGGCTCCCGAGGCTCCATAAGCGGGACTGATTGGGCATCTGTGCACCGTTTAAGCGCTCGGTTTGAGCTGAAAACAGTTTGGAGCGTATTCATGAAAGTGGAGAGTACTGCTTGGCCTCACCTGTGCGTGAGGAGCAATCTTGTGTCCACACGGCGGGGCGCCGCGATGTTCTTGGACAATCTATCCGCTGATGTCATTTGCGGCGCGATGGGTCGGCAGAACTGGGTGGCAAGATGGACAGAGATTGGAGATGCTCAGTGCCTTCTTGCTGACTTGAATATCAAGAAAGGAGCCTTCGATGAGGCGACAGAGGCCTGGCTCTGTGCGCTAACTGCTTTTGAAGTTGCCAGGCGCATGGTTGATGAGGAGGATCCGAAAAGGGGCGACATTTCGGCGAAAGTCGAGACCAATATACAGAAGTTCCGATTGTCTCTGCGGCATAAAATTGAGCGGGTAAAAATTTCATGCAGCGATCAAGCTGAATTTCTAGCCTACTATTTGCCAGCCGGTAATTCCGAATTGTGCGCACCGGCAGTCATTTGCATCAGCAGTGAAGAAGAAACAGGAGCGACGCTGCTCGGGAGACTGTTGCCCGCGGTGATTGGTCGAGGCATGTCCCTTCTAATCATCTCTCACGATGACATCTCAAGTAGCTCTGGTTCGCAAGTATTATTGTCTTGTTGTTTGGATTACCTGTCACTTCGGCGTGACGGTAATGCCGGTCGGATTGGCGTTTATGGGGAAGGATTGTCGGCCGCTCTAGCGACTGACTTTGCTGCATCCGATAGCCGGGTCGGTGCGGTAGTTTGCGACGGTGGCCTTTGGAGTTTGACGCGACTGCTGGCCTCAGTCGGTTGGATGACGAGGGGTGCAGTCGACGAGGACGTAGTGTCGGAGCTTCGTTTGCGATTGGTGCGACAGTTGAGATGCCCAGCTCTCGTGGTCGCAGGTGGACGTGGCATCGTCAGCGTGTCGGAGGCGATCAAACTTCAAGCTGATTGCTTGATGGCGAGCATCGACATGGAGTTGGCCATACCGCAGATGGCCCGGACTCCCGCTGGGGAGATCGAGAACTTCGTGTCTTTCGACGATCGTATCTTCGGATGGCTAAAGCATAAGCTCACATAAGTGCGAGAGTGTCTGGTCGAACGGAATCCTCTAGCCTGCGCGCCCGCGCATTGAGCTTGAAAGTTGGATCAGCAATGTCACCTGACAAGATCGCGCTCTTTATCGATGGCCCAAATCTCCACGCAACGTCCAAGGCGGTTGGCTTCGACATCGACTTCAGGCGCTTGCTCGGGGCATTTCAGAGCCGTGGCACGCTGCTGCGGGCCTTCTATTACACGACGATTGTCGAGGATCTGGAATCTTCGGCAGTCAGACCGCTCGTCCATTGGCTCGACTATAACGGCTACACGGTTGTCACCAAGCTCACCAAGGAATTCATCGACGCGAGTGGACGGCGCAAGGTGAAGGGCAATATGGACGTTGAACTCGTCGTCGATGCCATGGAACTCGCCGAGCACATCGATCAGATGATTCTGTTCTCCGGCGACGGCGACTTCCGTGCCCTGGTCGAGGCGATGCAGCGCCGCGGCGTGCGCGTGACCGTGGTTTCCACCATCGCGATGATCGCCGACGAACTTCGGCGGCAGGTGGATGAATTTATCGACCTCGCGCAGTTGCGGCCGAATCTGGGTCGCGATCCGTCCGAACGGTTGGGCCAACGTCAGGTGCCGACAAACATTGTTGCGGGCTGACCTTCTTGTCACCCTCACATGGAGCTATCGACGAGGGTTTTGCCAGCATGCGCCGCGCCCGACCAGTGTTCAGATTGCCGTAGTTCGCCGCCGAGTCGCATCAGGGTCTGCTCCAGCCAGATCCTTTCCAACTTCTCGCGCTTGCTACGCCGAAACAGCATCTCCGCATACGTGCGCATGTGAAATCGGTAAAGGACTCGGTGGAAATCGCCAGTCATGCCTGCTCCATGTCGATTCGCCGATGAGATGCGTTTAATCGCATGATCGTCCCACCGAGCCCCACATTTTGAGCAATTGGCGCTGGGTCGACGCTTTAATTCGGCAATTGAGCGCCTTTCCTTTACGGATTTCAGCATCGATTGTCGTTGAAGACATCATCCTTTCGCCTGGCCGTATTTCTCGCGCCCGTCATCCTGTTGTGGATGGGCGGAGCAGTCCATCCCAGAGCATTTCGGTCGTGAACTCAGTACCGATCGACCCAGGCGCGGATGCCGGAGGCGGGAATATACCGCTTCGCGCACGCGGTTGCCGTGAGCCGCTGATCACGGTGGGATCACCCTTCTTGGTGAAGCCAGAGACGATGCCGACATGCCTCCGCCGCGGCGGTCCATGGTCACGACGGCGCCCACCTGCGGGCGGTATGCTGATGACGCTCCCACGACGGTGCGCGGTCGTCGACGTCATGCGCTCCGGTGAGCTTGCGCAGGAACGCCGAGCACCACAGGGTGGGCGAGCTCCGACTTGATACGCGGTCTCGCCGATAAACTGGGGAGCGCGCTCGCCGAACCTGTTGTCTGCCTAAAAGCCGTGCCGGAAGGCGCTGAAGAAGTTTGCTTGCGCTTCCACCTTCTGCAAACCGTGACGGTAACGACGATGGTGGTGATGATGATGGTGGGGACGCGCTTCGGCCGTAGAAACCGTCACGGTCGATGCGGCGGCGCAGAGTAGCGCCGAGATTGCTCTCTTCACTATTTTCTCCTGGGTCAGGTTGCCCTGGATGCGATCGGATCGATCGCTGGCTTCAGCTCCGGCTCACCGAGCGAAGCGGAATTGAACTTCGTGACATCGCTGCCGAAGTCCAGCCAGGACGCAGTTCGCGGGCGGCCTTCGGGTAGGCCCCGGCCATGCGACCGGCGTAGCGACGCGCGTGAGGGCCTTTGGGTCGGCGGAGCGATCGTGCACGAGGTGCTCACGGCTTTTTGTCTTTTGCCGGCCTGACGCCTAGATTGTCGCCTTTGAGCTCGATGCGGTGTCGCGCGCCATGGAAAACTGCCCCCGGATTGCCTCACTAAAAATGTTACCGGACAACCTCCCTGTCGTGTCTGGGGCCAAGCCGCCGAATCAGTTCGGTGCTGGGCATGGCAGGGAAGATCAGCATGCGCGCAACGCGCGAGATCACAGCAGCGGTGACCGAGCGTTATCGAGCGGGCGGTCGGCTCGAGAACGGCGGATCCTTGACGAGCTTTGCGCCGTCGGGGATGGCATCGCAAGCACGCGATCCGGACATTGTCGGTGGGCAGGTCATCAGTACCGGCTCGGCCGTTGCGGCGCGGTCGCACCTACGGGCCTTCGATTCGGGATGCACTGATTGTGCTGCGGGACGCTTCTGACCGACTTTGCAGCAAGCGGCGTTCAATGGCTTCCGTCACTGACTGCCGGCGATTTTCCAGAGCTTGTTGATCGCGCTGGGGAAAAGCGGAGCGAATGTGGCCAATCCGACGTCGCTCGATAGCCATTTAGCTGCCATCCAATCGCCAAGGCACTCCTCACTTCACCAAAACCAGCGCCCGTGAGCTATGCTCAGGTTCTATACTGGGGGTGAACACGTTCAAATTCACAACTGGAGACGGGTTCACGTTCGCTATCAAGTTGTACCGATGGCATCTGAGCGATAGTGAGGCTGGCAAGAAGGCTTAGGACTGCTTGAGCGCGGAAATCCGGGCACGCGTGGAGCAGGGGCCGGTGAAATTGAAATTGCTGCTGCAAGTTGCCGCTCCTGAAGACAAGCTCGACATTTATCATTCGCATGGGCCGGCGCCCGCCGTGTTGAACTTGGCACGATTTCGATGACAAGCGTCGCCCGGAATAATGACCGATTGCAGTGGGAATTGCTGTTTTTGCCAGATGCGCTTCCGCCAGCCATTAGGCCGCAAGATCCGATGATCGCGCGCGATCGGCGGCCTATCCTATGGGCGACGGCGGAGATAGCGCTCGTCACTGCGGCGTGCGCAAAGACGAAGGAGGCCTGTCCAGCAACTTAGAAAAGTAAACCGCGCGGGAAGCGACCGACAGGAGTAATACTCGACAGACTTCCCTCCCTTCCCCGCCGCAACTACGAGTGGCGCATCCTCAACTTCCCGACCAAACTAAGTTTGCATCGTCTCTTTTTAGTTGCGATATGACGAACTGAGTCGTGCTGTTTTCGCGCTAATGCGTGTCCTACCTGCAGTAGATAGCGAAAGGGAACCTACGAACAACTGAGGGCGCAAAGCTCAGGTGGCAGACTTGGTCGACGCCAACATGGATTTCAACTTCTTTGTTAAGTGACGATCGCCAGCCCATCGTTCGTTACGCCATTTCTCAACGCCACGATGACGGCTGGGATCTCAGTGGCGGGGACTGGACGGCTGAACAAGAAGCCTTGCGCCTCGTTGCATCCTTCTGCCAGCAATTGGTTCAACTGTTCAATCGTCTCGACGCCCTCCGCCGTTGTCGTCATGCCAAGGCTCTTACCGAGACTGATCACGCTGCGGATAATCAACTTCGATCCACTGGTCGCTGTCGCATCGCGGACAAACGACTGATCGATCTTGAGCTTGTCGAACGGGAAGCTGCGCAGATAACTTAGCGAGGAATAGCCGGTACCAAAGTCATCCAAGGCTATACGCACCCCGTGCTCCTTGAGCTTGTGCAGTGTCGCAAGTGTCTCGGCGCTGTTCGAGAGGAGAACAGATTCGGTAATCTCGAGTTCGAGCCGGTGCGCTGGCAGTTGAGATCCAGCGATTGCATTTTCGATGACCTTGACAAAATCCGACTCACGAAATTGAGCGCCAGACACATTGACCGCAAGCTTGATCTCGTCCGGCCAGGTTGCGGCCTGCTCGCAAGCGCGATCGAGGACCCATTTCCCCAAAGGAGTAATGAGACCGATTTCCTCAGCTATCGGGATGAACTGGTCGGGCGGCACGAACCCTCTGTGCGGGTGGTGCCAGCGCAATAAAGCCTCAAAGCCGCAGATGCGGTCTCGACGCAAGTCATAGAGTGGCTGATAGTACAGCGCAAATTCGTCCTTGTTCATAGCCTCCCGAAGATCAAGTTCGAGAGCCCGGCGCTTCTGCAAATGCTCGTCCATCTCGGGCTCGAACAGCCGCCACGTTCCCCTGCCATCAGTCTTGGCCCGGTATAGCGCCACGTCCGCGTTCTTCAGAAGCTTCTCACCGCTGGAGCCGTCACTCGGCGCCAAGGAAATTCCGATGCTGCAGCCAACGACCACGCGATGCCCGTTCAATTCATAAGGTGCTCCGACGCATTCCACGATGCGCCGAGCCAATCGCTCGGCTTCGTCGGCATTGTCGACGCTAGCTTGTATGATCGAAAACTCGTCGCCACCCAAGCGAGCAACCATATCGACCTCGCGGACGCAGGCGCCCAAACGGTCGGCGACTGCGCAGAGGAGATCGTCACCGATCGGATGGCCCAGGGTGTCGTTGACCTGCTTGAACCTGTCGAGATCGAGGCAGAAGACCGCAAAACCAGAACCGCGCCCACTCTGCGCGATTGCCTGTTCAATGCGCTCAGCCAGCAGCAATCGATTCGGTAGCCCGGTGAGAGCATCGTGGCGAGCCATGAACGCGATCTGAGATTGAGCGTTCTGTTGTTCGGTCACATCTTCGCTGGTGATTAGCCAACCGCCGTCGGAAGTCGGACATTGGGCAACGGAAATGATCCGTCCGTCGCTGAGGTGCTGCAAATAGTTGCCGCTAGCCTTGCCGCCCAAGAGCCTTCGCTCTGTCAGCAGATCAGCTAGGGCCTTGTTGCCCTGATTCCCAACGGCGACGCTGAGGCTGAGAACCGCGTCGAAAGATAGTCCCGGTTGGACAAGCTCGGGCGAAATATTGAAGATCTCGCAGAAGCGGCGATTCACAACCTGCAGCCGCGCCTCGCCGTCGCAAAGGCAAAGTCCTTGTGACATATGCGTGAGCGCCGCATCAAGCTTCAGGTTCGTGGCATGCAGTTCGGCTTCTTGCTGCTTTGACGTGCTGATGTCGCTGCAGACGACGATCCCGCCGCCTTCCTGCGTCGGGCTTCGGCTGACACGTAACCAGCGGCCATCCGGAAGCTGCGCTTCGCTTGCGCAGCCGTCAACGTTGCGGTCGGAGTTCCGGAGCCTTATTCCGCCGGCCGATAAGCCCGCGCTCACGGGCTCGGACGAGGAAGGTGAGTTCAAGAGCTGCGGGTAGCTGCGGATGAACTCGCTAGCGCGGGAGTTGGCCAGGGCGATCCGACCGTCCGCATCCAACAGCACGACGCCTTCACGGGAGTGTTCGAGCGCATCAGAGAGCCTCGCCTGAGCGGAACGCCGCTGCGCGATCTCGCGATCAACCATCGCCCTGATATTGTCACGCATCGTTCCCATCGCTGCAAGCAGGGTGCCGAGCTCATCACTGCCGCCCTCCGGAATGTTTGCGTTCAAATCGCCATTGGCGATACTCCTTGCCGCTTCGGACGCTATAGCGACAGGTCCAATAATACGCCGCACCAATAGCCACGAGAAAAGGCCGGACAGCAAAAGGGCGACAGTCAGGCCGATCAGGTTGACCTGCACGTCCCTCTTGACGGTGGCGAGGGCGTGCTGCCGGAATAGAAAGGCATCTCCCGCCGTATAGTTGACCAACAATTCGACCTGCTGGTTCACGATTGCGGAATACGGACCAACATCGTTGGTCGAGGAGTTCGAAATGTTCGTTTCGTACGAAGTCATCTCCGCCGACCCTTCGAGCCGACGACGCTGAAGGGCCATCCATGCGTTCGCTGCTTCTTGGACTTTGGCGGCTGCTTTAGCAGATCTTTCGGATTGCGACCGCTCGGCCGCTATCGCCAGATCTTCCGAGAGCGTTTTCGCCCACGCCTCGATTTCGTTGTCGAGACTCGCGCCGACGACGGGGTCTTTTGTCATGAGCCGTCGTGAGGATGCTACGCGCATAGCCGCAAAATCGGCGCCCGCCGCGCGTGCATAATTGATGGACATTAGCGATTCATCGAAAATTCGGGCAACTAATAACCCCGTGCGGCGGATTTCAAGCGTAGCGTACCCACCGAGAGTTGCCGGGATGGCGCTCATTGCAAGGCAAAAGACCAGGAGCTGTGTACGTAGCGTACGCTGCGGCTTCATATAGTTTGAAAAGCAGTTGCTGAGGCATCTAAAAGCCGTCAGGGCCCTGACGTTCAGACTGACAAAGCAATTGACGACAAGGCTCATGTCCGGAGTTTCCGCTTGAATATGTCTTGCAAAGGATGCTTGGCAGCGCGCGGCAAGGATATGGGGCAGCTAAATCGGCTGTATAATGCCTAAAACCGATACTGAAATCGTTAAGAGGAACCTTGTGATGTTGCTCGACCTAAGTGATTCAGACTTGGCCGCCACGCACTCGTCGTCTAGGCGTAATGCGCAATTTTAAATTTTGATGTCTAGAAAGAGGCTATAAATGCAATTACCGGTGCTGCGCTGTTTGCGCGTTGGCAAGGCACTTCGCTCCCCGATAGGAGCAGCAATAACGGCCGGCGTGTTTGCGGGAGCGGCGTTAGGGGCCGGTCCGCATCTGATTTCTCAAAAGGATCGAGAGTTCCGGCCCGGTGAGATGGCGATCAAGCTCGGCGAGACCGTGCGCTTTTCCAATGACGATGGCGAGCTCTTGCACCATGCGTATTTGAGCTCGGACGCATTCAGCTTTGACTCCGGTGATCAACAGCCGGGCAGCAACTTCGATGTCGTCTTTCCGGTTGTCGGCGATTTCACGGTGTTGTGCGGCATTCATCCGAAGATGAAACTGATCGTGCACGTTACCAAGTAGCGGGCCTAGAGAATCGAAGTGTCGAAAAGTGCGGCGTGGCCGACATAGTAGGTGAGGAGAGTGATCGTCAGAGCCGCGCAGAGGCTTACGGGGGCGAGCCAAGGCGGGCGATGGTCGCGCTCGACGGGCTGATTGTCGCTAATGATCGCAAACAAGAGGACGATGATCATCGAGTGACCGATAGTGTCGAGCTTCCCAAATTCGAAACAGGCACTGATGAACATCCCCAGGAGCACGGCCGCCGCGCAGCGGCGGACAAGCGGCGTCCAAATCAACGCAAAGGCGAGTGAGAATTCGACCATCCCTGCGGCGCGCATGTAAAACTCGCTATCTAACCCAAGGGCGAGCCCGGGGTGCTCGATAAGGAGCGGGAAGCTCCATTGCGGATAGGCCCACTTTTCGATCGAAGCCCACATAAGTGTCACCGCGGTCGCGTATCGCGCGATGTCGAGCGGCGCAACACCCAGCAATTCCTTCTGCAGTCCGACGAGAGCGAGGTAGGCGGCTATGCCTAGAAAAATTGGATAATCGGCAAGATGAAACGCACCGTACTGCTCAACACCAATCCCGAACAAAATCACCATTCCCATCGCGGAGAGAGGGAGCGTGCGCCGCGACAACAGGGCGGCCGCAATTGAAAGCTGCAGTAGCCCGACAAGAGCTGACGTCGTTTTCAACTCAGGCGTCAGCAGGATTCCGCCCGCAGCCCAAATCGAGATCATGAAAAAACCGCAGACGGCGCGGACCATTTGCTCGGTGCGCAGACGCAATCCATTCGTTACGCGGTCGAGCGCACGGGTCATAGCTTCGCCCAGCGAGGTGCGCTCGGCTATGCAGCCTGCAAAGAACCATAGCAAGGCAGTGCCGAGAAGCAGCTCGAAATCCGGACACAGGACGTTTTCAAGTCCTCGAGGCTGGCCGGCAATGTCATAAGCACAAAACCACTTCACGTGGGCGCTAGCTGCCCGCGTCCACAGGATGCTAAAGGCAAACGCCACGGCGGATTTCGAGGCGAAGGAAGTTCTACCGGATGTCAAAACGACACCCCCGCTCCCCATAACTAAACATTCCAAACACCACCCACCCCTTAACGACCTGTTAAACTTACCTTAAAGTTTGAGCTTGTTCGATGTGCCACCAACTGGCGGTTGTTTTGTAGTTAACGCGCGGCCGCCGACGCTTTTTGCACGGTAATTGGGGCGGTCCTTTCAAGTTTTATTGGTTCTCGCTACCGGGCATCAATTCGATCTGTCGTAGTCAAGCACAGACAAATCGGTTGGGAGCCAAACTATGCTCGGAGTTCTACGTGCGCTTACGTGCGGAGCAAAATTGTGTACGTTGCGTACCGAGGTCTTGGAGACTTGCGCCGGGGCGCTACTTATCCTTGGGTTCGGCTTGCTGGGATCTGCATTGCCGCACCTATGCTAACGGGGTTTGCAACTGAAATCCGGATCACGCCCTTACCGGGGCAACATCGGCAGAGCCGTAGCTCCTGTGGACGCAGTAAGCGTTTGAAGAAAGGCGATCAGCTCGCTCTTCTCGCCCGCAGTGAGCGACAAAGGTTTTATCAACGGTGAGCGGCTTGGACGATCGATCCCGCCCTTATCATACAGCTCGATCACGTCTTCCAAAGTCGCAACCGATCCATTGTGCATATAGGGCGCGCGGCGCGCAACATCGCGGAGCGTTGGCGTCTTGAACGCATACTTCAGCTTTTCTGACATCGGAAACAACCGTCCGCGTCCGAGGTCGTCGTCCTTCCCGATCCCGATGTCCTGAAACGATCCGTCCGTAAACGACGGACCGCTGTGACAGGCAGAGCAATGGGCCTTGCCATTGAAGATGTCGAAGCCACGTTTTGCTGCCGCGCTGATGGCCGTTTCGTCACCCATAACCCACCGGTCGAATGGCGACTCACCTGCAACGATACCCCGTTCAAACGTCGCCAAGGCCGCTTCGATCCTGGCCCGTGTTATCGCACCGACCCCAAATGCACGAGCGAATGCGTCGACGTACCCGGGGATGGCGGAAAGGCGCGCCGTCAATTCCGCTTCACTCAGATTCATATTGGCCGGGTTCGTCAGGGGACCAAAGGCAACGGATTCGAGAGTCCTGAATTTCCCATCCCACCCCAAAGGCTCCGTGAACGCCACATCGATGAGTGTCGGTGCGCGAAGCGGCAGGCCTTGCGGGTCCTCGCCGATTGCGCGCGAAAGGCCATCCCCCCATGAGAGGGAGGGATTGTGACATGTCGCGCAGGAGCGCGTTTTGGACCCCGACAGTATCGGATCGAAGAAAAGCATTTTGCCGAGGGTAGATTTGGCCTCGGAGTAAGGATTGCTGCTCGGAAATTGAATAGCCGTCGGCCGGCGATAGCTAGCGCGGATAACCGCGCGAACGCTCGGGCTCTCGTCCGTTGCCAAGGTGAATGCCATCCCCAAGGGTAACACGAGCGCGAGCAGTGTCAGGCTGACCCAATGTCTCATGCGGATTCTCGGAGGGGAGGCTGGTTGCGTGGATACAAATGATCTTGGCAAGCGCGTCAATCAGGGAGCTGGAATGCCAGCGACAACAATCGCGCCGGTGCAGAGCGATCTGACAGCCTTTGCCCGAGAGCTGGCCGACGGATGGAAGGAGGGCGAGCAGCGCGTCACATTATAGGCGCCGGTACGTGCGGCGCAAGCCCGTGCCACGTCGACCATCGATGCTCGACCCCGACATGCCTATGGTCCAGGAATGGCTCGCCGTGGCTCCGCACTTATCCGCGATAGACAATGATCTCTCGGCTTGAAGCGCACGCGTCGCGTCGACGCTTTGGTCGTCGAGCACTGCGGGGACGGTTACGGGCGCTTGGGAACGGGCCTGAACAGCCTAGTTGTGCCCGCGCGCGTCTTTCTAAACCCCGCGTGGGCGAGATATTGCTTATTCGATCGCTGCTTCGAGCTCCTTCAGCTCAGTATCGTTGCCGCAGTCCTTGAGTATGTTGGGAAATTGCTTCCGCATGGGCTTCGATAGAACCCATCCTAAAGGCGGCTTGATCGGTGCTTCACCGTTCTCGGAGACTTCGCACATCGCCAAATGGGCGAAATATGGTTCGGCGCCCGGTCGATGGGGGTTCGACTGGATGGCAGGTACGGGGTCTTGCGACTTGATCGGGCGCACAAGCAAGTTGAACCCTACGGGCAGGGACTTCGCTTGGCGTCGAGGACCGTCACGCTCGGCGCAGACGGAAGCGGCCAATTCCGCGGCGGCCAGGGTGCCGTGAGCTTCACGAACCGCCGTGACGCCCTGAAGAGGGGCGGCGAGCTCATTCAGATAAGAGATGACCAATCCCTCGCCGTCATTATTCGCCCAACGGCCCGTCTTCGGGTCTTTGCCGCTGTCCTTAAACTGCAAGAAATTCGTAGTCGTCCTCGATCCGTCCGCTGGCCCGGCAGTGGTCAGGACACAGCCCAATGTAGCATCTTCCCGTATCCTGACGCGCGTACGCTCGCTTGTGAGCGTTGGATCGCTGCTGATCTGCAGAACAATGAGCTTCACAGCTCCTACGCCCCTCACTTTTTCGATCTCGGCACGCGCCTCACGGGCTAGTTCTAGGGCGGTCACAGCGCCGTAATTCTCGAAATATCCGCCATCGATCACATAGCCGCGGTTCGTTTCTCCGAAAAGAAAACCGTTACCTCCTTCTGGCTCGAGCTTGCCGGCCGGCGACACGTAGGTGAAACGGGCGCTGTTGTGGGCCACTGTGCTCGCGCGCATATCCGAGCCAAGCAGATCAAACTCGTCGAAGCTGTCCAGAAAGACGTCTCGCTCGACCTTAAGATTGCTTCCGATTATGCGCCGGCCCGTCTCCTGATGAGTGGCGTTGAGAAGAAGCGAGGGCGTCCAGTTCTTGCTCGCCGTCTTCACGTCAGGGAAGAAGCTTAGGAACGAATGAGCGAGGTAACCGCCGCTGGCTTTCTCGAACGAACGCTCAAGCGCGGTGCCGCGATCGACCTGCCCAAGATCCGGCAGGAAATTCGACGGCCCGTCGACGAAGACCAGGCTCGCGATCGGCGCGGCCAAAAAGTCCGATTGCAGGAATGCGGTGGGGTTGACCTGCTTACCCGATGCCGCACGGTCGTGCAGGGCGGCTACATATTCCATCGCGCCGACGCTTCCTCCGGAGACGCCGCTTATGGCGAAGATCAGATTTTCGAGTCTTTCGCCGCGAGCCTTGAGATCGGCCTCGAGGCGTTCGAGCACTGTGGCGGTCCAATACGCCGCTCTGATGCCTCCGCCGGCAGTCGCAACGATGATCATGGGCACCGGCTTGCCGGCGTGAGCCGGCTCGCTCCCGTATGAGGCAGCCGCCTGCTCATACCAGGCGAGGGCAGCTTGCCCAACCGTCGGCCGATCGGTCGGCGTTTTAATGGACAACCAGTCCTTGAGCGCCGGGGCAGCGGAACAAGCGTCGATCGCGCACAGGCGGATCCGGTGAAAATCCCTCACCACCGAGGTGAGGGCGGCGAGCACGAGCAAAAAGGCCGCCGCGGAAGCCGCGAAGCGCACACGTTCAATGGCCCTGCTCGCATCGATGAAACCGCTAGCCACCAGTCCGAACAGATTGAGGATCGCAAGAGCGGCGCCGAAAGCGAACAGACAGACGTTCAGCGACCCGAGCACGTCAGCCAGACCGGTCGGAGAAAACCAGATCGCGGCACCAACACCAAGGGCGATCGTCGCCAGACTAAGCGTGAGCCCCCCGTGGCCCACGGGCGCGTTCGAAAACGCCCTACGCTCGATGCTGACGAGGACCAAAAACGTACACGCCGAAGCAGAGATCCATAATGTCCCGGGAAGGAGGCCTTCGGGCAAGGTGCCGATGTAACTCGCGACCGCGAGGCACGTGATCAGCGCG
This sequence comes from Bradyrhizobium sp. STM 3562, assembly GCF_045571435.1. Classification (NCBI taxonomy): domain Bacteria; kingdom Pseudomonadati; phylum Pseudomonadota; class Alphaproteobacteria; order Hyphomicrobiales; family Nitrobacteraceae; genus Bradyrhizobium; species Bradyrhizobium sp. STM 3562. The sequence continues at coordinate 5,742,342 of NZ_CP120694.1, read as the reverse complement.
ACCGAGCACAACGGCATGAGGATCCTGAGCCACTTGGCGAATGTGATCGCTCGCGGCGAGCGCCCCGGTCTCCGCGAGATAACCGAATAATCGAATGCCCAAACCGAAACAGTCACAAGAATGATCACGATCGGCGCCGTGAAGACCAGATAATCCGAAAATTTGACGACCGACGAACTGTCTTTTGTAAAAGACGTCAGGTCCCAGGAGGCGAGGGCGAGACTGATCGCCGCGAATAAATGTGCACAGACGCCAAGCAGGCGTGGTGGCCAGAACAGCCAGCGCTCGGTGCCTGTTGGGCTCGGAAACGCGTAATTGAGGCCCAACCGCGCCGAATGCCAGTTGTTTACCGCCCAGTAGATGAGGATCAAGAACAGCAGGATAAGTCTCGGGGTGCCTTCGCCGAGCAGACCCACCCCAAGGTCCCGACCCTGTCCCTCGTAGAAAAGAAGAATACCAGCCGCCGTCGTGACCGCGAGTGGCAGCCACATTGCCAGCAGCACCTTGACGAGTTCGCGAAGGTACATCGCAAGTCTGAAAACGAGAATGCAAACGCTCGTTAGCGCGATCGAACCCACGACATTCGCGACCCAGATCGGTCCGAGCGCCCAGCGCAAACCAAGATAGGCCAGAATCAGCAGGGCGACCGCGGCGCCCAGAGGATCCACGTTTAGTCGCTTCATCTTCGATCTCCCGCCATGATGAATGGCCGCCGCTTCAGGTAGCGGCCATCAACAGCAAGCAAAGCTCGGAACAGCCACTCTCGAAAAAATAAGGTTCTTATCTTTATCCTAGCGAAATGCGCGATCCAAATAGGCATCAATGCGCGCCTGAGTGACGGCATCAAGCGCACTCTGCTCATTCGGAGAACGTACGTCGGCCCTTTGCAGGGCAGACCTTCCGGCCAGACCAGGAACGACGACCGCCGCGGCAGCCGTCTGTCGCAGCGCCGCTCGCTTCGGTGTGTCCAACGACAATCCAATGATCAGAGCGTGCTTGTCTATCCTTGATCCCGACACGCCGAGACTGGCAGCGCTTGCGAAACCCCAGTGTGTCCCAGTTGGCGTAACAATAACGTGCGGAGAGGCCGATCCGATGAACGTCGTTGTAAATGTCAGGGTATCGGCAAACACCGTTGCGTTCGTTTTGTCTGGCGACAGGTTTCTGACTTCATTCACGTCGAAGAAGGTGGAGACCAATTCGTCGATGCCGATCTTTCCGGCAATCGGATAGGTGTAATTTGCAGTTTTGTAGTCGGGACCGCAATTCAGCTGCCGGTTTTCTAGTAAATCTTCCGCCGTTTCGCTGACGACAAAGTGCCGGAGATTTTCTCGTTTGAAATCACCGCTTGCTGACAAGCCAAGACCAGCGGCCCCATTTGTAAACAACTTGATGGGATCGGCGGCGCCCGATGCGCCATCGTCTTCAGTTATATCGAAGGAAAAATCGTAAGCAATGCCAGTTTTGATATACCGATCATAAATGGCTCCCTCGCGAGCGTTTAACCGCGCTCTTATGTTCGGTGGCCATTGGGTCCCACGCCCGGCGATAAGTTCATCGATCAGAGGATTGGAGGGATCTTCCTTACGGAAAAGTGCAATTGCCTTATCCTGAATGGCAAGCCGGCTTTCGCAACGGATGTATTGCACGAGCTCAGGTGTAGGAACACCAGTGACATCTTGCTGCACTGGATGAATCGCACAGCCGGCAAGCAACGTCGCTGCCATCAAGGCGAGTGATCGCTTGCCCTGCATTATGCGCGTGAAGCCGTTGAAGAAGTTGAAAAGACTGACATCAAGAAGATGGGACGAAGTAGAACGCATGTTACCCCGACATAATTTAAGAGAAGTAGCTACGAATTTGGTGTCGACTTTGTAAGCTTGGAGGAGTCTACGTCTGAACAACTCGTCAGTAACAACTCAAGCGATGACAATATTGGTGATTGCGCTCGAAACCCCCGAACCTTATTGCGAGTGATCCGGTTTTCAATCTTATGCAGTGCTGTCGAGTTTCAAATATTCGACCAGTTGCTCCGCGGCAACATGCGCTAAAGGCGCAAGGCCCGCGACCACGCATCGGAATCCATCAGCAGAGCGCAACGCTGTCATGGACGTCAATGGAACGGAAAAATGTTTGTACGAAACGTACGTTGACGAGTGTTGAAAACTCGGTTGACGTCTTTGTCGATGCGAACCTCACTCTGTGATCTGTGAGCTGCGCTCATTGACCCTTGGTTCGGTGACGATCGATCGGGCTACACATAAGCAGCGTCTCACCGGAAGCCCCCGGCGGAATGGGACATCGCTATGCTCATGCTCCTGCGGCAGCTGACCTCGTCAACAGCAAATTGCGCTTCAGCGATCTACCCAGCCGCTGCCCCTCAAGCCCCATGGCGCTTCCAATCTGCGTGAGCAGCTTGCGGAATCTGTCGCCGAGCCGCGCGTCCCTAAACTCGCATCCACTACTCTCTCGATCAATCCAACATTCACAAGGACCGCAAACTGCCTTTGCCGATCGATCCCTTAATGTCAGCTCCATAGAGCACCCCTCGCGAAGAGGGTGCTCAGCAAGGAATCACAAGTGATTCTTTCGATTCAAGATTTGGCCGATCGGCGGATCAGCCCGAGTGGTCAAAGTTGATCGGTAATTGAAAGCTTCACCGGACGGATACGAACGCTCATCGTCAGTAGAAGAACTGGTAGCGCGACAACGCGAATACGTAGCAGCTCGCAAAAAGTGCCTGAAGAAACGTATTTGCCGGTAACTAATAGTCGTCGGCCTTCGAAGAAGGGGATTGTGCGACTGGTCAGCCGACGAGGTCGTCGTAGCATTCGTCGTCGAAGTTGCTGTTGCCGGTGAAGACACAGGCTCGATGATCACGGTGCGCGTTGATGTTGAGGTAAGACCGTTTTGATCCATCACGACGTAGTCGATCGTGTCGGTAGCGGACGCAGAAGTGTCGATTTGGACCGGGGCCATCGGAGCGCCGTTGAGGAACGTTTGGATACCGAGATTGAGATCGGCCTGCAGCCGGTGATAGTGCCGCCAAGATCGTTGTAGGTCGCGCCGACTTGAATGATCGCAGGATTGTCGCCGTTGATCTGCATGATAGGCGGAGTGGTCGGGGTGTTCGTGGCGGCACTGCTCGTGCTCGATGAGGCGGACGCGGAGTGCTGATTGCCAGCAGCGACCAACGCGGCGAATTGTTGCGCATCGAGCGGCTGATGCAGATCCTGAAAGCCGTCGACCGCGCTCGGTTTGGCCGACGATCGGAAAAGCTCGGCACTGCGAACGGCGACGATGAACAGCAGACCTTCGTCTTCGAGGAGATCGAGACCGGCATCGCAGCGAAAGGCCCGGGTCAGCAAGGGCCGCGCGCAGCGGATGGCAAGCGTGCACCGCGTCGGCGCAGGGGCTTTGCGCCCCATCTGGAACGGATCGAAACTGTCATCGAGCCGGAAGAGCTGGCTGAGCATGCCGGAAAACAGAAGGTGCTGATCGGCGAGGACGTGTCGGAGCGCCTGGATGTGGTGCCGGCGAAGTTCCGGGTGATCGTCACGCGCCGTCCCAAGTATGCCTTCAAGAACGCGGACGGCGTCATCCAGGCGCCGGCCCCGGCCCATATCATTGAAGGAGGCATTCCGACGGAAGCGCTCCTGGCCCAGATCGCCGTCGCCAAATATGCCGATGGCCTGCCGCTCTATCCGCAGGAGGCGATCTACGCCCGCGATCATGTCGAGCTCGACCGCCAGTTGATGGCGCAATGGATGGGCAAGCTCGGCTTCGAGCTCGAGATCATGGCCGACTACGTCTTCAGCGAGGTCAAGAACGCCGAACGGGTCTTTGCCGACGAAACCACGTTGCCGACGCTCGCTCCGGGCTCCGGATCGACAAAGACGGCCTATTTATGGGCCTATGCCAGGGATGACCGAACCTTTGGCCGCGACGGTCCGCCGATGGTGGCTTATCGCTTCGAAGACAGCCGCTCCGGCGACTGCGCGGTCCGGCACCTCAATGATTATCGCGGCATCCTGCAAGTGGATGGCTATGCCGCCTATGACAAGCTCGCCCGATCCGATCGCGGCAATGATGGCATCACATTGGCGATCCGCTGAAGTGTTAGGGCGAGCCAGGCGAACGGATCTGGTATCTCATGGTCATGCGGCAGCAGCCGATGGCTTTACACGCCCGCCGTTCGCTCATCCCGAATGCGCCTCGCAGATGGGCGACAGCTTTCCGCTTGGCCGCGGGCCTCACCATTTCTTTCCCAAGAGATCCTTCAAGGCCGCGTTGTCCAGCATGGCGTCGGCCAACAGCCGTTTCAGCCGCGTGTTCTCGTCCTCCAGCGTCTTCAGCCGCTTGGCCTCCGAGACCTCCATCCCACCGAACTTGGCCTCCCATTTGTAGATGCTGGCGTCGCTGACGCCATGCTTGCGACACAGGTCGGCGACCGAGACGCCGGCCTCGTGCTCCTTCAAAATCCCGATGATTTGCTCTTCCGAAAAGCGGCTCCGTTTCATGCTCTGGTCCTTGTCGTGGGCCAGAACGAACTTCAAACTGGATTAAGCCCGTGGGGCAAGGTCACTTCGAGCCCTTGAGGTGCATCCATCGGGCCCGTCCGCGACCAGCAATCCGGCACGGTGTCATCGAGCGCGAACCGGATTTCGTCCTGGAGCCTGCAAAGCGGATTCGCACTGGCGAGATTTAGTCCCGGAGCGTCTTTAGCTTGCCGCCCTTGACCCGGTAATCGGCTGTTTCCGCCCTTGTCCGGTTGCCCTCAAAATAGCGCTGCACCGCCGCCTCGAAATCAGGGATCGGCATCCATTCGGTCAGACGCTTCAACAGCGGCTGAAGAAGATCGTCTGCAACGGCCATCCAACCCAGCGAGATGTCGGAGAAGCGGGCTTCATTTTCCGGATAGCTACCGCCGACATCGGAGTGGTTTCCGGCGAACCACACCTGCTGCAGCCAATCCGGATGCTTGATATCGCGCGCAAGGGCCGCCCCGCACATTCAGCTCGAGAGCGGGCCTTTGTCGGGCACTTGCTGCGCCGGTTGTCGGCATTGAGACTCAATGCCAGAAACCTGACACTACGCGCCGCTACAAAGTGCCAGCCGAGCCTGCGAATTCACTTCGGCACGCGATTTGCTCTGTTCACGGCATCATCACCAATCGCAGTGCGATGGTCTTCGGGACGGACGCGGCGCGCGTCGCTGTTCGCGTTTGGTCCGTTCCGACGGTTTGCTGTGGCAATGACTTGGCGCTCGGTTGTGGACCGAGAAAATGCAGGGAAGCGTTGGATGCGATCTAGAGTTCTTCTTTTGGAGGCCAGTGAAACTGCCGCCGGAAGTGTGCGACTGGTCCGGAGGCCATATTGGCGGAGAAGTCGGCGACGGGTACCTCGAGCCTCCTTCACCAATCCCTACGGTCAGTCGATCTATGGCGATGCCGACAGGTTCGATGTCATGCGGCGGCACAACTCGCACCTGTCGTTCGGCTAGGGGCCGCATTTCTGCCTGAGCGCTGCGCTGGCGCGCCTGGAATTGCGATGCGCCCTTCCTCGCGCCGCTCGTGCGGCTGGAGGATCTGGCGGTGACCATCGCCGCAGAGGATGTCGTCTACCTGCCGTCTTACGCATTCGCTGCCCGCGGCGCCTACCGGTCACCTTCCGCCCTTCGATCGCTTAGAGAGTGAAGTGCCACCATGTCCGAACAACCCTTGCCGACGCTGCCGATGTGGCGCGTCGATCACATCGAGCCCTCGCCCGAGATGTTGGCGCTACGCGCCAACGGTCCGATCCACCGTGTGCGCTTCCCGTCCGAGCACGAAGGCTGGTTGGTGACAGGCTACGACGAGGCCAAAGCGGTGCTGTCCGACGCGGCGTTCCGGCCCGCGGGAATGCCGCCGGCGGCATTCACCCCGGATTCGGTGATTCTCGGTTCGCCGGGCTGGCTGGTTTCGCACGAGGGGGACGAGCATGCCCGACTACGCACGATCGTGGCACCGGCCTTCAGCAACGGCCGAATGAAGCTGCTCGCGCAGCAGGTCGAGGCGATCGCCGCGCAGTTGTTCGAGACGCTGGCTGCCCAGGCTCAGCCCGCCGACCTGCGGAGCCACCTCTCCTTTCCGCTTCCGGCCATGGTCATTAGCGCGCTGATGGGCGTGCTCTACGAGGATCACGCCTTTTTCGCCCGGCTGTCCGACGAGGTGATGACGCACCAGCATGAAAGCGGCCCGCGCAGTGCGTCGCGCCGGGCCTGGGACGAACTGCGCGCCTACATGCGCGGCAAGATGTGGGACAAGCGACAGGATCCGGGCGATAACCTGCTGACGCATTTGCTCACAGCCATCGACCAGGGCAGGGCCACAGAGGAAGAGGCGGTCGGCCTGGCGGCGGGAATGCTAGTGGCGGGGCACGAGAGCACCGTCGCGCAGATCGAATTCGGACTGCTAGCCATGTTCCGTCATCCTCAACAGCGCGAGCGCCTGGCCAACGATCCATCCCTCGTGGACAAAGCGGTCGAGGAAATTCTGCGTATGTACCCTCCTGGCGCCGGTTGGGACGGGATCATGCGCTATCCGAGGACCGACGCGACCATCGGGGGCGTACATATTCCGGCGGAGAGCAAGGTGCTGGTAGGCCTGCCGGCGACGTCTTTCGATCCGCGCCATTTCGTTGACCCTGAAATCTTTGACATCGGGCGCGACGAAAACCCGCATCTAGCTTTCTCCTACGGGCCGCACTCCTGCATCGGCGGGGCGCTGGCCAGGCTTGAACTCAAGGTGGTGTTCGGTTCGATATTCCAGCGCTTTCCCAAGCTGCGCCTGGCCGTGGCGCCCGAAGAACTAAAATTGCGCAAGGAGATCATCACTGGCGGGTTCGAGAATATTCCGGTGCTCTGGTGATGCTCGGACACGGCCGTTGATCGCGATCTTCTCCGCAATTTGCCGGCACGGCCGCTTGGATCAGCCAGCCAACAGGTAGCCAAGATGGGCAAGCAAGAAGCCACGGCATCATGCCTGGACGCCTTCGCGGAACTGGCATCGCCAGCGTGCATCGACAATCCGTATCCGTTCATGCGTTGGTTACGCGAGCACGATCCGGTGCACCAGGCGGCGTCGGGTCTCTTTCTGTTGAGTCGCTACGACGACATCTACTGGGCTCTCAAGGCCACGGGTGATGCATTTCGCGGGCCAGCGCCGGGTGAAGTAGCGCGCTATTTTCCCCGTGCAGCAACCAGCCTGTCCCTCAATCTGCTGGCGTCGACGTTAGGGATGATGAATCCGCCGACACATACGCGTCTGCGCCGACTGATCTCGCGCGATTTCACCATGCACCAGATTGACCTCTCGCGACCGAGCATCGCGCTCATCGTGGAAGCCCGACTGGGCCAGATGGCGCCCGCGCTGGAGCGCGGGGAGGCGGTGGACCTGCATCGGGAATTCGCGCTGGCCTTGCCCATGCTGGTCTTCGCCGAACTGTTCGGCATGCCCCAGGACGACATGTTCGGGCTCGCGGCCGGCATCGGCGCCATTCTGGAAGGCCTGAGCCCGCGCGCCAGCGATCCCCAGCTCGCCGCGGCGGACGCGTCCAGTGCCAGAGTGAAGGCCTACTTCGGCGGCCTCATAGAGCGCAAGCGCACCGATCCCCGCAACGACATCGTGTCGATGCTGGTCGGCGCACACGACGATGATGCCGACACGCTATCGGATGCGGAGTTGATCAGCATGTTGTGGGGCATGCTGCTGGGCGGCTTCGCCACCACTGCTGCGACCATCGACCATGCGGTCCTGGCGATGCTGGCGTATCCCCTACAGCGGCACTGGCTGCAGAGAGACGCCGTGGGGGTGAAGGCATTCGTCGAAGAAGTCCTGCGCTGCGACGCACCCGCGATGTTCAGCTCCATTCCGCGTATCGCCCAGCGCGACATCGAACTGGGCGGCGTGGTGATCCCGAAGAACGCGGACGTGCGCGTGCTGATCGCGGCCGGCAATCGCGACCCGGACGCCTTCGCCGATCCCGACCGCTTCGATCCCGCGCGGTTCTACGGCACCACTCCAGGCATGTCGACCGACGGGAAGATCATGCTGAGCTTCGGCCACGGCATCCACTTCTGCCTCGGTGCGCAACTGGCCCGGGTGCAGTTGGCCGAGAGCTTGCCGCGGATCCAGGCCCGCTTCCCCACGCTGGCATTGGCCGAGCAGCCGACCCGGGAGCCCTCCGCGTTCCTTCGGACGTTCCGCGCGCTGCCGGTGCGGCTGCATGCGCAGGAGAGCTGAGATGCGCGTCGTGGTCGACCAGGATCTGTGCGGAACCAGCGGGCAGTGCGTGCTGACGCTGCCGGGCACCTTTCGCCAGCGCGAACCGGACGGCGTGGCCGAAGTGTGCGTGGCGACGGTCCCGCAGGCGCTGCACGTCGCCGTGAGGCTCGCGGCGAGCCAGTGCCCGGTCGCCGCCATTCGGGTCATCGAAAGCGACGCTGGCGATGACGAGCGCGCCATCGCCGACCCTGCGCCTTCTCCAGCGGAGGCCGAGCGGCATGCCGCGAGAGACCAACGCAATCCAGGAGGACACGATGGGACGGTTTGAAGGCAAGGTGGCCGTGGTGACCGGCGCCGGCGCCGGCATCGGCAAGGCATGCGCCCTCGCTATCGCGCGCGAGGGAGGCAGAGTGGTGGTCGCCGACATTGATGGCTCGGCGGCCATCGCCTGCACCGCGCAAATTGCGGCGGAAGCGGACCACGCACTGGCCTCGGCCACAGACATCGCCGATGCGCAGGCGGTGGCAGCGCTGTTTGAAACGGCGGAGCGGCACTTCGGTGGGGTCGACCTGCTGGTGAACAACGCGAGCGCCATGCATCTGACTCCGCGCGACCGCGCGATCCTCGACCTCGACCTGGCGGTCTGGGATCAGACAATGGCGACCAATCTGCGCGGCACGTTGCTCTGCTGCCGGCAGGCCATCCCACGGATGATCGCCCGCGGTGGTGGCGCGATTGTCAACATGTCGTCGTGCCAGGGCCTCAGCGGGGACACCGCGCAGACGTCCTACGCCGCGTCGAAGGCGGCGATGAACATGCTGTCCGCCTCGCTCGCCACCCAGTACGGTCATGCGCAGATCCGCTGCAACGCGGTTGCGCCGGGTCTCATCATGTCCGAGCGTCTCCTCGCCAAGCTGGACGAGTGCATGCAACGGCATCTGCGCCGGCACCAGCTCCTGCCGCGCGTCGGCCGCCCCGAGGACGTGGCCGCGCTGGTGGCGTTCCTGCTCTCCGACGATGCGGCGTTCATCACCGGCCAGGTCGTGTGCATCGACGGCGGCATGCTGGCGCATGTGCCGACGTACGCCGACGGTGGCAACAGCCGCGCTGCGCGGCCTTCCGGCGAGACCGCCGAAGCGGACGCGTCGCCGCGCTGCTAATGGACATGCTGCTCAACCCGCTGAACCGTCGGCATCGGCTGCGGCACGACATCCCGGTCGTGCCCGGCGCTTTCCCCTTGGTCGGGCATCTTCCCGCCGTCGTCCGCGACCTGCCGCGGCTGCTGCGGCGCGCGGAACGGACGCTGGGCAGCCACTTCTGGCTGGATTTCGGCCCTGCCGGACACCTGATGACCTGTCTGGATCCGGATGCTCTCGCACTGCTCCGGCACAAGGACGTGTCCTCGGCGCTGATCGAAGAGATCGCGCCCGAATTGTTTGGCGGAACGTTGGTCGCCCAGGACGGCATCGCGCACCGGCAGGCGCGCGATGCGATCCAGGCGGCGCTCCTGCCCAAGGGGCTGACCCAGGCCGGCATCGGCGAGCTGTTCGCGCCCGTCATCCGGGCGCGCGTGCAGAGGTGGCGCGACCGCGGCGACGTAACCATCCTGCGCGAAACCGGCGATCTGATGCTCAAGCTCATCTTCAGTCTCATGGGAATCCCCGCGCAGGACCTGCCGGAATGGCATCGCAAGTACCGGCAACTGCTGCAGTTGATCGTCGCGCCCCCGGTCGACCTGCCCGGACTGCCCTTGCGGCGCGGCCGCGCCGCCCGCGACTGGATCGATGCGCGGTTGCGCGAGTTCGTCCGCGCCGCGCGCGAACATGCCTCGCGCATCGGGTTGATCAATGACATGGTGAGCGCCTTCGATCGCAGCGACGATGCGCTTTCCGATGACGTCCTGGTCGCCAATATCCGCTTGCTGCTGCTTGGTGGTCACGACACCACCGCCTCGACGATGGCCTGGATGGTGATCGAGCTGGCGCGGCAGCCTGGGCTGTGGGACGCCCTGGTCGAGGAGGCGCAACGCGTGGGCGCGGTGCCGACCCGGCACGCGGACCTGGCGCAGTGTCCGGTCGCCGAGGCGCTGTTCCGCGAGACGCTGCGCGTGCATCCGGCGACGCCGCTCCTAGTGCGTCGCGCACTGCGTGAATTGCGACTCGGCCAACGGCGCATTCCCGCAGGCACCGATCTGTGCATCCCGCTGCTGCATTTCTCGACCTCGACGCTGCTGCACGAGGCGCCTGATCAGTTTCGCCTGGCGCGGTGGCTGCAACGCACCGAGCCGATCCGGCCGGTGGACATGCTGCAGTTCGGTAGCGGCCCACACGTCTGCATCGGCTACCACCTGGCATGGCTGGAACTGGTGCAGTTCTGCATCGCCTTGGCGCTGACCATGCACGAGGCCGGGGCGCGGCCGCGGTTGCTGAGCGGCGTCGAAAAAGGCCGGCGCTATTACCCGACCGCACATCCGTCCATGACTTGCCGCATCGGATTCTCATGAGCTGGCATCGCATGCCCCTGTGGCGAGGCAGCAGTGCCGGCGACGCGCGGCATTGCTGCACTCGGCGCGCGCGCTCGGTGCGACGCCGACAACACTGCGGCGGTGCGCCGCTCGCCGTGGCGGTCTCCTGTCAGGTACAAGGACATGAACAACATGCAGACCGGTTCCACGCCACAGGACGACAGAACTGGTGGTTCCGCGCTCGGCGGAAGGGGCGCGCAGGCGCGCGGCGCATCCGGCGGGCTGCTGCCCGAAATCTGGATGCAGGACGGCGCGAAGCGGGTCGAACAGGTGCTGGCGCGCCTTCTCTTTGTCGAACATGACTGTGAGACCGAGCTGATGGCGGCCATGCGCTACGCCACCTTGCATGGCGGGAAGCGCACCCGTGCCTTGCTCTGTCTGGCTGCCGGCGCACTGTCCGACACGCCCGCGCACATGCTCGATGACGTCGGCGCCGCCATCGAGATGATGCACGCTTGTACCCTGGTCCACGACGATCTGCCCGCGATGGACGACGACGTGCTTCGCCGCGGCCTCCCGACCGTGCACATCAAGTTCGGCGAAGCTATTGCGATCTTGGTCGGCGATGCGCTGCAGGCGCACGCCTTCCTGACCCTGGCGAGCCTGGATGCGCCGGGCGACAACCGGATCGCGCTCGTGCGCGAACTGGCGCAGGCGGTGTCCGCCGAGGGTGCCGCAGGCGGGCAGGCCATGGATCTGTCGCTGGTTGGAAGAAACGTGGAGCTGGACAGGATCGTGGCGATGTACCGGATGAAGACCGGAGCGCTAGTGCGCGCGTCCGTTCGCATGGGCGCGCTATGCGCCATCGCGGAGGATGCCGCGCACGCTGCACTGTACTGTGCGCTCGATCGCTACAGCGCGTGTTTCGGCCTGGCGTTGCAGGTGATCGACGACATTCTCGACGTGACAGCGGATACCGCGACACTGGGCAAGACCCCAGGCAAGGATGCGGCGGCGCAGAAGCCGACCTGCGCGTCGATCATGGGACTGCAGGCAGCGCGCCAGTTCGCGCTGGATCTGTTGCGCTATGCCGGGGAGGCCATCGCACCGCTGGGCCCGCGTGCGGAACGCTTGGCTCAAATCCTGCAGCGGGCCAACGCGCATCTGTTCAAGCACGCGCCATGCGCATGAGCGTGCCCGTCCGCTTGGAGACGCCCCTGTGCCGCTGCGATCGGCCGGCGGCAGCGGTGCATGCTGCACTATGTCCGAAGTCTCCGGCGCCGATCGCAGCGGTTGCCCAGCACGGCCGCGGCGCACGCGGCGCGCTGTCCGCGAGCCTATGCGGCGGGCCGGCGCCAGCATCGGGGTGGGTCGCCGCGCCGGAGCAGGGCGGCCGTCCGGCGCTGCCTATGCGACGGGCCTGCGGCGACATGCGCGACGTCTGCCCATCCGCCTACAGAAGGAACATCCCGCGTGAACGCGCTGTCCGAACAGATCCTTTCCGAATTGCGTCGCCTGCTGAGCGAGATGAGCGATGGCGGCAGCGTCGGTCCGTCCGTCTACGACACGGCGCGAGCTCTGCGCTTCCACGGCAACGTCAACGGTCGGCAGGACGCATACGCGTGGCTCATCGCGCAGCAACAGGCCGATGGCGGATGGGGAAGTGCGGACTTCCCGCTGTTCCGCCATGCGCCTACGTGGGCGGCATTGCTGGCATTGCAGCGTGCCTATCCTCTTCCCGGCGCTGCCGACGCAGTCCAGGCTGCAACCCGGTTTCTCCAGCGCGAGCCCGATCCCTACGCACATGCGGTGCCGGAAGACGCGCCGATCGGCGCGGAGCTGATCCTGCCGCAGTTTTGCGGCGAGGCCGCATCCTTGCTGGGCGGCGTGGCGTTTCCCCGCTACCCGGCGCTGTTGCCGTTGCGGCAAGCGTGCCTGGTCAAGCTGGGGGCGGTGGCGACGTTGCCGAGCGGCCATCCGTTGCTGCACTCCTGGGAAGCCTGGGGAACGTCGCCGACTACCGCACGCCCGGATGACGACGGCAGCATCGGCATCAGTCCGGCGGCCACCGCCGCGTGGCGCGCGCAGGCCTTGACAGAGGGGAGCACGCCGCAGGTCGGGCGCGCCGACGCGTATTTGCAGGCGGCATCGCGCGCGACGCGTAGCGGCATCGAAGGTGTCCTTCCCAACGTCTGGCCGATCAATGTGTTCGAGCCATGCTGGTCGCTGTACACCCTGCATCTGGCCGGGCTGTTCGCGCATCCCGCGCTCGCCGAGGCGGTGCGCGTGATCGTCGCGCAGCTCGACGCCCGTCTGGGCGGGCGCGGTCTGGGCCCGGCCTTGCACTTCGCGGCCGATGCGGACGACACCGCCGTTGCGTTGTGCGTCCTGCGCCTTGCTGGCCGCGACCCGGCGGTCGATGCGTTGCGCCATTTCGAAATCAGCGAGCTGTTCGCCACCTTCCCCGGCGAGCGCAATGCCTCGGTATCGACCAACATCCATGCCCTGCATGCCTTGCGACTGTTGGGAAAGCCCGCGGCCGGCACCAGCGCCTACGTCGAGGCCAATCGCAACCCGCACGGTCTATGGGACAACGAAAAATGGCACGTTTCCTGGCTGTATCCCACCGCGCATGCGGTCGCTGCGCTGGCGCAAGGCAAGCCCCAGTGGCGCGACGAGCGCGCGCTGGCGGCGCTGCTACAGGCGCAGCGCGACGAAGGCGGCTGGGGCGCCGGTCGCGCGTCCACATTCGAGGAAACTGCCTATGCGCTGTTCGCGTTGCGCGTGATGGACGGGCGCGAAGAGCCGACAGGGCGCTGGCGCATCGCGCAGGCGGTCGCGCGTGCGCTGGAGTGGATGCTTGCCCGCCATGCGGCGCATGCATTGCCGCAGACGCCGCTGTGGATCGGCAAGGAACTGTATTGCCCCACCCGGGTCGTGCGCGTGGCCGAACTCGCCGGGTTGTGGCTGGCGCTTCGTTGGGGGCGGCGCGTCCTGGCCGAGGGAGCAGGAGCGGCGCCATGATCCAGCCCGAACGCGCGCTGCAGCAGGTGCTGGAGTGGGGGCGTTCCCTGACCGGGTTCGCCGACGAGCATGCCATGGAAGCGGTCAGGGGCGGCCAGTACATCCTGCAGCGCATCCACCCGAGCCTGCGCGATACCGGCGCCCGCACCGGCCGCGATCCGCGGGACGAAACGCTGATCGTTGCGTTCTATCGCGAACTGGCGCTGCTGTTCTGGCTCGACGATTGCAACGACCTTGGCCTGATCGCACCGGAGCAGCTCGCCGCGGTCGAGCAGGCGCTGGGGCAGGGCGAGCCGTGCGCGCTCCCTGGATTCGAGGGCTGCGCTGTGCTGCGCGCTTCGCTGGTCGCGCTTGCCTACGATCGTCGCGACTATGCTCAGCTTCTCGGCGATACCCGGCGCTATTGCGCGGCGCTGCGCGCCGGACAGGCGCAGGCGGCAGAGGCGGAACGCTGGTCCTACGCCGAGTACCTGCACAACGGCATCGATTCGATCGCCTACGCGAACGTGTTCTGTTGCCTGTCGTTGCTGTGGGGGCTGGACATGGCGACCTTGCGCGCGCGTCCGGCGTTTCGCCAGGTCCTGCGGCTCATCTCCGCGATAGGGCGCCTGCAGAACGATCTGCATGGACGCGACAAGGACAGGTCGGCCGGCGGGGCCGACAACGCGGCGATCCTGCTGCTGCAGCGTTATCCGGCTATGCCCGTAGTGGAGTTCCTTAAGGACGAGCTGGCTGGCCATACGCGCATGCTGCACCGGGTGATGGCGGAAGAATGCTTTCCCGCGCCGTGGGGACCGTTGATCGAGGCCATGGCGGCCATCGGCGCGCAGTACTACCAGACCTCGACTAGCCGCTACCGCGGCGACGCTGCGGGGGGAGGCCAGCCTGCGCCGGCCTGAACGCGCGGGTGGCGATGGCGTGCGCGCACTGCCGTCGTTCCGATCCGACGCAACGCCGTCCCCAATGCGACGGATGAAGCGAGCATGAGCGACACCGCCCTGAGCCGGCGCAAGGACGAACACCTGGACATCGTGCTGGATCGGCAAACGGCGCCGGCCACGGTCGCAAGAACTGCGAGCGATTGATCGAACACGATGCGGTGATCGCGCTCTTCAACAAAGTGGTGGAGATCGCCAATGACCGGGGCTGGTTGTCGGGCGAACATTTCAGTGTGGATGGCACGTTGATCTAGGGCTGGGCCGGGCAGAAGAGTTTCAAGAAGGAAGGCGATGACGAGGGTGGCAGCGACTTCCGTGGATAATCGCGCAGCAACCACACGCACGTGTCCACGAGCGATCCGGATGCGCGGCTGTATCGCAAGGCAGCACGGCCGCTGCGCTACATCGGACACGCGCTCCGCTCACTTCAATTCGATGGCGGCACAATGGCGCGAGCCGCAAGCGGTCGCTAGAGTCTCCGCCGCAGCTCACAACTGGGGGGTCGTTTGAGATTTTCTTGACAGCACGTGAGTCGCTGAAAGGTAGGACTAGGTTGTTATGATGGGTTAGCACAGCCGATCAGAATCGATCGTCAGTTCGTCAGTATACACCTTCACCGCTCCTTGATCGATCTCTCCTCGCCAAGAAAACGGCGCAGGTGATCGCCTACATGCAGGAAGGGGACACTCTATGATCTGCTGGCCCGCAACTTTGAAGATCTCCGCCGCTTGGTACGGGACCAAGCCCCCAAAGGCGTGGGGGTCCAGTTCTCAAGACAAATACGATCTTCTTCGACAAATGTACTCTCGATCGTATTAGGCTGGATACTGGCCTGCAGAGTTTTTAGAAATTTGGAAGCTAGGTATGTTGGGGATGGAGGAAATGCCTCACGCGCCTCTCGATCCGCCGCAGTCCCTAAGCGACAACTACGTGCGGATTGACTGAGCACAGTTGCGGAAACATGGCGTTCTGACGGGCTCTGACGTCGACGATCACACAGTCTGCGTCTACCAGCGCGCAATATGAAACCCGGCTAACGACACCCACTTTGAAATAGTCGGCGAGAATAACGCGCTTCCGCGCATGAGCAAACATCGCCCTCGCTATCTCTGCTTCGTCGGGATGTAGCTCGTCGCACGAGCGGTCGCATCGAGACCGAAAGGAGAGACCATCGCGAAATCTGCTCGGTAGCGAGCTATCTCATTGACGGTAATCGCCCCGAGCGTTGCGGGCGGATCGCCTGTCTCCACCCAGGATCACCACCCTGTTTCCGCGCTATGTACAATCACCCGCGGATGTCATGCACTTGGCGGCATTCAGAGAGTTGGTGACGACAGTGAGTCCTTCCATCTGAGCTAAGCGTTGGGCGAGGGTGGTTGTCGTGCTTCCCGCGTCGAGAAAGATCGTCTGACCGGCCTCGACCATTGCTGCCGCTGCTTTGGCAATCGCTCTTTTCTCGCGGGTACGTACGGCAGTGCGCTCCTGGTAGGGAGCCTCCTCGTCCTCGGCAACCGGAACGACTCCGCCGCGGACCCGGCGGAGTTCTCCGCTCTCTTCCATTTCCATGAGATCGCGACGCATCGTTTCGCGCGATACTCCAAAATCTTCCGTCAGCCGATCAACGCTTAGCGTGCCGAACGTTGCCAACATCGATCGAATGTGACGCCGTCGTTCCTCTTGCCATATAGATGCTCCCCAGTTTTTTAGCAGTGTCTATCGTCGGCTTCGGGCCATAACTGCGATGCGACAATAGGCCCGATGCGTCCAACGGACATGACGCTGGCGCCCATCTTTGCACGTAACTGACCGACTCAGCCGCGCTTCTATCGTTTCTAGAGCAACGGCAGAACCTCGGCGTGAAGTTCTGCCGTGCTTGCAGCGATGACCCGCTTGCCGGAGGTGATCGTGAGCGGCTTGCCCTCCCAGTCGGTGACAATGCCGCCGGCTTCTTCGATCACCGGCACCAGCGCCATGAAATCGTAAGGCTCCATCCTCGTCTCGATGACGAGGTCGATGTGTCCCGATGCAAGCAACCCATAATTGTAGCAATCGCCGCCGAAGCGACACATCCGGGCAGTTTGGCTGATGCCCAGGATTTGATCGCGTTCTGATTCTGCAAAATAGAGGGGCGACGTGGTGTAGAAGTTCGCGTCGGCGAGGCGCCGGCAGTCGCGAACTTGGCATTTTGTGCGAATGCCGCTCGAGTTGACAAACCAGCTACCCAGGCCGGTTGCGGCCGTCCAGCGTTCCCGCAACGCGGGCATCTCGATCACGCCAATCTGTGAACGCCCTTGGATAGCGAGCGCGACCAGCGTTCCCCAAAGCGGAGATCCGGAAATGAAGCTGCGCGTGCCATCTATGGGATCGACCACCCACGTAGGCAAATCGAGATCACCCTGGATCCCGTATTCTTCACCGAAAATCGAATGCTCTGGAAATCGAGTGGAAATCGCCTTTCTGATGGCTTTCTCGACACGCCGATCTGCCTCCGTAACGGGGCTCTCGTCATCCTTCGTGTTGATGTCTATCGGCCGTCGAAACCATTCGGTGGCGTGAGAACCTGCGCTTCCAGCGATCTCGAACGCGAAATCGACCAAATCAGACATCGAGTCTGCACCATCCATGCTGGCAACCTCCTGAGCATTACAAATCGAGCTTAAGGCACAAAAACACATATTGCCATATCGCTTTTGATACCGTGGCTTCGGTTGCCACGCAGAAACCCAAAAACAAAAAAGCCACGGCCGGAGCCAAAGCCACAGCCAATGCGATCTGGCTCGAGTGAAGCTGTCCCGTCCAATTGTTCTGCGACTTAGGGATCGATTCGGTCGATGAGCGGGCCGTCTTCGCCGATGGCACGGAAACGGTAGAACCGAACGCTGTCCCGCGCAGATAGTTGAATTTCTGGCGCGCGAGCTGGACAACTTCTCGTCGCATGTCGAGATGATGAATTGCCGGGTGCCAAAGTCTGACTTCAGCAGGCCCATGATTAGGTCCAGCAGCGCATAGGTGTTGAGATCGTCGAAATGCGTGACGGGATCATCGAGAAAAACCGGCGCCAGCGACGACCAGTTTTGTCCGCTGCAGGCCGTCAGGAAGAGCCCGAGCTGCAGTGTTTGCTTTTGCGATTCGCTGAAATGGTCGACGGGCCGCAGTTCGACGCCATGCCGCCTGACTGTGACTGAAATCTCGGATCTACGACTGATGATCTCGACGTCGTCGAAGCCGTAGACCGATCTGAGCCGACGCTGAATGACCGAGGTCCTCGGGCCGTACTGGCGTGTGAAGTTGGCGATGGCAGCGGCCTGTTCGTCGGAAAGAATCCTCTCGATCGTGGCGAAGTAGTCCCGCCAGGGCTTGCCGCCACTATGCGACGCCTTCTTCTCGGTGATCAGTCTTTCCTTCGCCGCGACGATTGCTTCAAGCCGGGCGAGCGCGGCGGCGCTCGTCGCGGCATCGAGGCCTATTTCGGTACTTGCAACAAGCTAGTGCAGGGCACGCAGGCGGGCAAGCGACTGGGTCTCTTCACCGAGCTTGCCGAGCAAGTCCTGTTCGTCGGAATCTTCCGGAAAATCGGCGTCGGCAAGCCGCGCGATGATGCTTTGCGCTGTTGTTCGTTCCCGTTCGCGCGCCTGCGTTACCCATGAGTATCTCTCATCCCTCTTGGGATTGCGCCGCCCTGGAGTCACACAGGCGCTAATCCGGTTCGAACAACAGGGGCTGATTCGCAAGATGCGCGGCGTCTTGCAGGTCAATGAACGCACGAGCCACGAGCAAAGGGCATGCAGCTGCTACAGGCTTATCTCAGACGCTTATGCCTCATCGAAGTTCGCGGCCTTAGCAAAGGAGCGGACGCGGTAGCCCGGTTGCTACAGATCTTCACGCACGGGCAGATGAGTTGCTTGTGCTGTGGAGCTGCCGGACGGACGATGCAGCTCGTTCTGCGGCACAACACTGGGCCAGGGTCATCTTACCATCGTCACGGTGAGGTGAAGCCTCTGCCCGTCCTCCAGAAGAACATGGAGCGGCGAGCAGTCGCTGGTTGTCCTGCTGGTGGAGACGACCTCACCTCGGAGTGGTGTCACAGGCTTCCGTAAGAATCCGTCGCGGGTCTGTAAGCATGGTGCTTGCCATTTCTTCTGGGTCCCTGCGGTTGTTGAATGTAGCATACTGCTCGCTCGCACGTATTGGCGGCGAGCTTGCCTGCCGTTTGTGACATTGCGCCATTCCAGTTGAGGCGCGCCCGAGGATTGACGACTTGGTTGTGCTCTCATTTAAGCGAGCTGTTGATGGACGTAAACTTACCGCTGATCTTGGTGCCCAGCCCACTTACGATTGCGATGATCGCGAGTGAAATACCGGCGGCGATCAGTCCATACTCAATGGAGGTGGCTCCGGTTTCATCGACCCAAAATGCGCGAATGATTTTCATGCGGCTATGTATGCGGCACAATTGCTAAAACGAACTAAAACAAACGGCTTGATCTAGTGAGATTTTCGGTTCGAAAAGTACCAAAGGGCTGGATGGTCTGGGATACTCAGTCGCTGACAGTGGCCGTTCTCGACGACAGGCCCGCCATAGGGCTGTCCTTGAAAACGGCGAAGTACGTTGCCGATATGCTGAATAGTCAAGATCAATTGTTCAGCCGAAAAGACGATCAGCTCCCGTGACACTGCGCCAAGCCGTAAGACCACCTCTTGGAGGGATTGCGTCGCGATCGGGAAATCGGGATTTCGTGCTGCCCATGGTTCTCTAACTTGCCGCTGCAATGCGCTGCCCTCATCCTTCATAACAGGATCGTCTGTACGCAACGTACAAATCGGCAGTGGACGCGAGATGTTCTGGGAAGCGGCGAGCTCGTTCATTGTGAACAATATCTGCGAGCGCAAAACTGCCGGTCCCTTGCCATATTTGGGTGCGGAGCACAGATCAGTTCGGTTACACGCGATCCGTCAAAACAAGGGTCTATGTGAATTACAAGGGCAAACAGAAGATGCTAACGGATGAACGGCGCGAGCTGGAGCGCTGCAAGCAAGAGGTTGCGTATCTCCGACGATATCTCAGCCTATTCGCGAGAAAGACCGTTTGTAGTGTCCTGAACCAGAAGTTCGCAACATCTCGTCCTGTTGTGCCGGGGTATTGTAACGGCAGAAGCGCTCGATGGAAGCAAGGATGTGATCGGCGGATTTAGTCCACCGGAACGGCTTGGGATTGGCGTTGTGTCGGTCGATGAAGGAAGTGATGTCGGCCCTGAGGGCGGCGACGCTGCGATAGACGCCGCGCCTGATCTTTTTGTCGGTAAGGAGCGCAAAGAAGCGCTCGACCTGATTGAGCCATGACGAACTGGTCGGGGTGAGGTGCACATGCCAACGCGGCCTTTTAGCGAGCCATTTCCGGATCAGCGGGGTCTTGTGCGTGGCGTAGTTATCCACGAGGAGATGGACGTCGAGGTCGCGCGGCACAGCGGCCTCGATCTCGTCCAAGAACTTGCGAAACTCGGCGGCACGATGGCGTCCGTAGCACTTGCCGATGACCCGTCCGGTCGCAATGTCGAGGGCGGCGAACAGCGATGTGGTGCCGTGCCTTTTGTAGTCATGGCTCCTTCGGGCTGGCTGGCCGAGGCGCATCGGCAGCATCGGCTGGCTGCGGTCCAGTGCCTGGATTTGGGACTTCTCATCCACACACAGAACGATAGCGTGCTCTGGCGGCGAGACGTAAAGACCCACGACGTCGCGCACCTTGGCCACGAAGTTCGGATCGCTCGAGAGCTTGAACGTCTCCAGCCGGTGCGGCTGGAGCCCGAAGGCCCGCCAGATGCGTTGTACCGTCGACACCGACAGGCCGCTGGCCTTCGCCATGCCGCGGGAACTCCAATGGGTGGCGTTCTCGGGGCAGTTCTCCAGCGTCCGCACGATCACGGCTTCGATGCGGGCATCATCAATCGTACGCGGCGCTCCGGAGCGCGGCTCGTCATGCAGCCCATCCACGCGCCGCTCCACAAAGCGCCGCCTCCACTTGCCTACGGTCTGCCGGTCCAGCCCCAGCTTGGCTGCCACTTCCGTGTTCTGACCGCCTTCCGCGCAGGTCAGCACGATCCGGGCTCTCAAAGCCAGCGCCTGCGCCGTCTTCCGCCGCATCGTCAGCGACTGCAGTTCGGCACGCTCGTCATCGCTCAATATCAGGGGTGCTAGTTGCTGGGCTGCCATCAGGTCCTCCGTCGCTGTTGCAGCCGCCATCTCTGGCACAGCGACGCGAATCTACGGCGAATCTACGATTGCGAACTTGTGACTCGGGACACTAGCGCCTTCAGCCATTTATCAATCATCCTCCGGACGACGCCGTCCGTGACTCGCTGATCGAGGAATCGGCGCAGGTGCGTGTGGTTGATGGTGTCGAAGTATTTCGAGATATCGACGTCCACCACCCAGCGCAGCCCTTGCTCCATGGCTAGGCTAGGCTAGCTCGACGACGACCACCACTTCCATGCGATCGAGCCGACGGCGCTCGTCGACAACATGCTGCACGCATTATCGTCAACAAAATGCGACATGGAGTGCGGCGAAAACCGGAACAGTAATGAGTACCTCGGGAAGTCACAATCCCACTTCGTGAGGTTGACGCGATCGACGGCCAGACGTGTCCATCGCAAGTGCGGACTTCGGGAGGGAAGCGAAAAATCGACACCGGCGGAGGGGACCACGCTGGATCAAGCGGGCCTACGAAATACGTCAACGTTCTCAGGCGCAACCATCCGGCCCGCCAATTTAGCTCCGGTCATCGCGCCTTGGAGCCCGCCGATATCTCGTCGGTCCGCTTGTTCGGGAAGAAGAGGCTCTTCGCCGAAAGGGCGGTTGATGATGCTGAGCGCTTCGGAAGCAGCGTACACGCGGTTGCGCGCGTGCCCGGTTCGCTCTTCCAGAATGCCGGCCTCTTCCAGTTGGGCGAGGGCCTGATGGACTTGTGGGGGCTGATCTGGAGAAGTTCGCCGAGCCGCTTAGCTGTCAAGACCGGATAATTGTGAAGTTCGTCGAGACCGCGCATGGCCGCCGATCCCTTGCGGAACTTGCGGCGCTCCCCCCAGAGTTCGCATAACTTGGATAGCGCCTCGCGCGTCCGAAAGAGTTCGTCGACCGTGCCGGTGACAGCGTCGGCCATAAAGGTGACGATCGGCTGCCAATCGAGACGTTGCTGAGCATCCCTAAGTGAATCATAGTACGTACCCTTTTTGCTCTCGATGTAAGGCGAGAGGTACAAAGGAATGTGCTTCTCGGCCGCCATCATGAGCGGAAGAAGGAGACGACCGACACGGCCCTTGCCGTCACGGAAAGGATGAACTGCCTCGACATGAGTGTGCGCAACCGCCATGCGCGTGATGAAGCCTTGAGTCACCTGCTGCATCCCCTCATTCCGGAGATAATCGACGGTCTGGGCGAGACAGTCGGGGACGTCGACAGCAGGCGGAGGGTTCAGGCTGGAGTAGGCGATGTCTCCTTTTCCGCCGATCCACACGACGCGCCTGCGCAGTTCGCCAGGAACGTCCTGGTAATCCGGATCGTCTTTCATCACCGCCCGGTGGAGATCCTTGATCAGGTCCATGGCGAAGACGCCGTACCCGTCTTTGGCAGCCACCGGAATGAACTCGTCCAGCGCGACGGCATAGTTGCGCACCTGGCGCGCTTCGTGCCTGGCATCGTCATCCCCCGTCTCCTCGACGGAAAGCAGTTCGTCGAGAGTGCTCTGGGTCCCTTCGATTGAGGAGGAACTGACGGCCTCGCGTCTGGTCAGGATCCGGCTGACGATGTAGGGATCCTTTATCTGGGCGGCGATGGCATCGACCTTTCCGAACGCGGCTTGGGCTGCATCCAGGGCTTTCGTCGCTCCGGGAACGGATATCCCGCCTTCGGGTGGGGGTGGGGGGACGATCCCGTAATGGGAATCGTATGGGGGCGGAAGCCGCTTCAGGGTTTCCCGGATTGTGTGGCTGAGATCGCCGCGCCTCATGAAAAACCAAAGCTGGTGGCCAGATATCCTATTCATAATTAGCTTTTCCGAAAGAAATGCCACAATAAGACGCGATTTGCGCACATTAAGGTGGGATTCCGCTCCGCAGCTTCCATCAATGTTCTTCACAGATGAAACCAAAGCCCGCGAGTAGCTTGAGGCTCGGGTTTGGCCGAATGGCCCGACTTGCCCTCATTGCGGCAATGCCGACGCTGCCAAGCTCAAAAAGCTTGAGGGCAAGGCGCACCGTCGGGGCCTATATCAGTGTGCCGAATGCCGTGAGCAGTTCACGGCAACGGTCGGGACCGTCTTTGAGCGCTCCAAAATCCCGCTGTCCAAGTGGCTGGCGGCTCTGTTCCTGCTCACCGCGTCCAAGAAGGCATTTCGGCCCATCAGATGCACCGCATGCTTGGCATCAGCTACAAATCGACGTGGTTGATGATGCGCCGCTTGCGTGAGGCTTCGCGCACTGGCGGCCTAATGGCCCCTTTTCTGGGTAGCGGCGGCAAGACCGTAGAAGTGGACGAGACCTATATCGGATGCTTGGAGGGCCAGAAGAAGCGCAAGGGCGGCTGGCTCATAAGAACATCGTCGTGACGCTGGTTGAACGTGGCGGCTCTGCCCGTAGCTTCCACATTGACGGCGTTCGCGCCATGGACTTGCAGTCTATCCTCCAAGCCAACCTGAGCCGCGAAGCTCAGATGATGACCGATGAGATGGGCACCTACAAGTACATTGCCGAAAATGAGGGTCTGAACCACCAAACCGTCAACCACTCCAAGGACGAATACATTCGCTATGACGGCGATCGCGTGATCTCGACAACACTGTTGAAGGCTACTAGTCGATCTTCAAGCGCGGCACGAAGGGCGTCTATCAGCATTGCGGCGAGAAGCACTTGCACCGCTATCTGGCCGAGTTTGATTTCCGCTATTCCAACCGTTCTGCTCTTGGCGTTGATGACTACGCTTGCGCCGAACTCGCGGCTAAAGGCATCGTCGGCAAGCGTCTTGCTTATCGACCGCCTAACAGCAAAAAAGACGCCACGCCGAATTAAGAAACCCGCGAGGCGTTTTTTGGCTTGGAGGTCAAAGATCCGCTAAGGTTGTGGAAATCCGGCACAAATCCGGAACATTCGCTACCTAAAAGCGAATCCGGTTATACTGGAACCCGATTCGGAGAGAAGGCCGCCCGTGACGGGGCGGCCCTCCGAACCCGCACCAACAGCTTTAGGGGCTGCTAGCGGGCATTGGCGATACCAATTGCCGGACAATGAGTCCGGATTCGTCAGCAGTCAATAGCGGCCCCGCAACACAGAAGGGGGCCGTAAATGGCTCGTCAGATCAAGTGCATTACTAAACTACCGAACCATCAGGATCGTCATCGGCGCATTCAAGCCGTTGGCGGGGATGGTTTTTACGATTCCGAAGATGCGGCGATTGCGAATGTGAAACGAGACGCAAACTACTATTGGGTGGTCGAGCAGGGTAAGTCAGTGTGGGTTAAGATCGCGAAGCATGATGGTCGGGAATATCTAAAGACCCAGAACGACAGGTTTTTACCAGACAATCTCTTGAGCCTTCCTGAGTGCCGGTAATGAGCATCTTGTATGGAGCCTTAAAAATTTTCGGCTCCATAGCCCAGACCAACGCCTGCTGCGCAGCAGAAAGTTCATCGTACCGCTCAGGGCGCTCCTCCGAGGTAAGCGCGACTGGATACGTTTAAGTTCGTGTTCAATGAGTAGCAATGCCTCTCTCCATCATTGAGAAGTCCGGCGTTTGCCGGGCTTCTTCTTCGCCTTCCGTCGTTTGGTCTTGCTCTTCTTCGCTACCCGGTGCTGCGGTGGTGACTTCACAAGCGTATCAACGGCGCTCAAAGCGCGTCCATGCGTCGGGATGCAATTCAAGTTCTTTGCTTTGAGGCTCTTTCGCCATGGCTTTCTATATCAATCCGGCGTTCCAGCGGCATCCAGTAGAGGCTGGGCTGATCGGCCACATGCTGGCGTCATTCGGAGAAATAGAGGTTACTCTCTGTTTTAACACCGGATGGGCGCACAAGCTGGTCGATCCTGTCGTGAACACCTTGTACGCGATCAGAACAACGTCAACACGGATTGAAACCGCCTTTCGGCTTATGCAACCAGCCGCCGCGCTGCTCGGCTTGACAGCAGAGCAGGAAGCCGTTGTGCCGATGGTTTGGCACTGCCTCAAAATACGCAACCAATATGCGCACTGCAATTGGGGCGATCATGTCGCGAGCGACGGCCTGTGGTTCGTTGATCTCGAAGAAACGGCCAGAGACCGCCAGTTTTTTATGTATTGGAAGTTCTTGGACCTGGAGCTACTGAATCAGCAGGTTGAATATTTCAACTCGACAATGGAGAAGCTAACTTTCATCACTGGCGAAATCCACGTGAAGACCGGAAATCAAACACAGAATCCCTTTCCAAAGCCGACAATACCAACGCCACCCCCTCTGCATAGTCCTCCACACGAACATGTGCCCCCGTGGTTAGACGGAGAAGTGAAAGCGCATCACATAGCGCGTGCACGGGCAGCCCAAGGGGGCGCCCCGACACCGACACTCGGACAACAGGCTCTTGATAAGGCGCGCGAGGAGAAGCGGGTTCGAATGGCTGAGCAACGGCAGCCTCAATGAATCGTGCGTGAGTTCGCTACTTCAATCGTTGCGTTTTCTTGCTTGCAGTAATCCGTGTCGCTCCTGGACGTGGATGCGGACGGAGAGGCTTGCGATGGGCCATGTGCACGATGTGCGGCGAGGGTACGAGTGATGTCGCGCGCGAGCCGGCAGGGCTCTGCGCCGGGATCGATCACGCGCCAGGCTGCAGAACGGCCTTTGATTTCGGAACATGCTGGTGCCGGTGAGACGTGCGAGCCTGAAACGGAACAGGTTCGCTAAGCGCGCCCCACGTCCAAAAGGCCAGCATCTCAGTGCCCGATGAGGTCCGCCTGCGCCAACTTGATCGTCGATACAGGCCATTTGCCCTCGTGACCTCGGATCGAAATGCGCAAGCCGTGCAAGTCGTCGAGCCAAACTTGTTCACCGTTCCAGCGTTGCCGTTGGTCAGGACAACGGCCTTGCCAACAAGCTCGGCTTCGGCTTTATGAAGCTCGGCAAGGATCGTAGCCGCTCTCATTTTAGCTCCGGGCATGTGTCGCTCCGTTTCGAGGACTTAAAACAGGGGGCGCTGTCGAGCGCGCCATGCCTGGACGCCGCAACGTTTTCGATATGTGGATCACTCGCATGCGCGTTTTGCCGTCCATCTCGTGCCGGGCGCATCGGCGAGCGGGAGGGCCTCTCAGCTGCTCTTTGCGGCACGCTTTCGCCACTCTGCTTACTCGCCTTGCTCGCCTCGATAGCCGCCTCAACTTGGTCAGCGAGAACGTGATAGTGCTGCGCAAGGCTTGCGAATAGGTCCCGTTTCATTTTCTCGGTTGCGTGGCTCGCGATGGAGGAACATTCACAGGCAAGCTCAACGAGCTTATCCAAGTGCACATTCGTATCCTGCAACCTAACGCCTGATTTGTTTTGGGTCATGGCACTGGGGCAACTTAGCTACGCCTATATGGCGTCTGCCTCGGAAAACCGAGCGTGCCTGCCAACTGAACTTCACTATTGAGCTGCCGGTCTCTGCAGCCCTGCGGTAACGTCAAACGAGTTTATTCGTCGTTCTCTTTCGGGAACAGCTCTTGCGTCTTGCGGCCGAGAAACGTGTCAGGCGCCGGGTTGAACAAGGCTGCGACTGCCTTGTCTACCAGCTTGCGGGCCCTTTCGGCGGTGCGCGCGTCTTGTTCTTTCACGGAAAGCTGCATTCGCCGAAGCTCCGCAACGGACGATGTTCGTGTCTGCTTCATCCGTTCAGTAACCGACCAGCGGTGTACTTCACGGATCGCGTTCCATCTGACATCGGTCGTATCATTTTGCGCGGCCAGTCCCAATTCCCATTTGCAACTTTCACAGCAGGGGCGAGTTTAGCCATGCGAGGTCAGGCCCACGCATCATATGATGCGGAACCGAAATAATTCGGCTGGGCACTTTGGACAACGCCCATCAGGTACTCGTACGCAACCTAAAGGAGCACTCGCGCCTTCCCGCAGAGGATGTCGCGGAAATCGGCAATTTTCCTATGACCACCAGGGAGCTGGCGCCGGACGAGGATTTCATTCGTTAAGGCGATTACCCCGAGCACGCAGCTCTGGTTGTGACCGGGATGGTAGCTCGCTATCACCTTCTGCAGGAAGGACGCCGACAATATCTGTCCTTGCATATGTCCGCCGATCTACCCGACGCGCAGGGGCTCTTCATCGAAAGAATGGATCACGCGCTTTGCGCAATTGGCCCGGCAACGGTCGCCTTTATACCGCACAGGGAGATATTGAAGGATCAACGCCTTGACCGCCTCCCGGGCGCCGCTGCAGGCCGCAATAGGCCGGTCGGCCGCAGCTTGCAGATCGGCGGAAGACCTTTCGGGTAGCGCGGACATGGTCCTATGTTCTCTTTTTGTTCCATGAGAGTCAAGACATGACGGGCCAACCGCACTTTGCCGTTGTGAGCGGCCCAGTTCGGCGTAGCCATGCGCCCGCATGGACCCCGAGGTGGTGCTCTCACCTCGCCGAGGCCGAACGGGATGTGGCCGTCGGTGAAAGATATGTCGCTCGGCAGAGCGAGATCATCGACTGCCTGGAGCGGGCCGGTCATCCGAGCGCTGACGACCTACCGGACGTTGCTGGCGACCCATGTCACTCACCGCGATCTGATCCGGAACGAGCTGCGAACGTGAAGCCTGGACCAGCTCCGATCGCGGTATCCTTTGGTGGGCCGTTAACGATTAATCGACGGCAGCGCGGGCTGAATGACGGAACGATGAATACATATTCGTCTTGAAGCCATTCACAGTCCGGAATTTGCGTATGGCCCCACGCGCCAACTGGAAGGGTTTTCTGCGTCTCTCGCTCGTCACCTGTCCGGTGGCGCTCTATCCGGCCACGTCCGACGCCGAGAAGATCTCGTTCAACCAGATCAACAAGAACACGGGCCATCGCATCCGATACAAACGCGTCGATGCCGAGACGGGCGAGGAGGTCGAGAACGAGGACATCGTCAAGGGCTTCGAGGTCGACAAGGACACCTACCTGGAGGTGACCAAGGACGAGCTCGAGAACATCGCCCTCGAATCCACCCGCACGATCGAGATCGACGAGTTCGTCAAGCGCGACGAGATCGACCCGCGCTACCTGATCCGCCCCTACTACCTGCGCCCCGACGGCAAGGTCGGCCACGACGCCTTCGCCGTCATTCGCGAAACGATCCGCGGCATGAACATGGTGGCCATCGGACGCGTCGTGCTGACCACCCGCGAGCACATCATCGCGCTCGAGCCGCTCGACAAGGGCCTAGTCGGCACGTTGCTGCGCTATCCGTACGAGGTGCGCAGCGAGCAGGAGTATTTCGACGACATCCAGGATGTGAAGCTGACGAAGGACATGCTCGACCTCGCAAGGCACATCGTCAACCAGAAGACTGCCCACTTCGAGCCCGAGAAGTTCGAGGACCACTACGAGACCGCGCTCATCGACCTCATCAACAAGAAGCGCGCCGGCCAGCCGATCGCGAAGAAGGAGCGGCCCGCCGCCGGCAATGTCGTCAACTTGATGGACGCGCTGCGCGCGAGCCTTGGCCAGGCCGGGGCGACCAAGGCGCCGAAGAAAGCGAAGAAGGCGACGGGTCAGAAGGAGATGCTGCTGCCGATCCAAGGCAAGAAGCCGAAGGAAGCCGCAGCGAAGAAGGCGGCGGCGAAGCCGCAGCGCAAGTTGGCCTAATTATTCGTCCGGCTCGCGTACGACCGGCGGTTCGTCGTCATCTTTTTTCACAATCTTCCTCTTCATCGTCATCCTCTTCATCGGGCTCTCGGGGCGCGGTCGCGCGGCCAATGCTCCAGTCGATCGCGGTCCTCGCGGGGGTAGGCGGCGGCGGGGCGGCCCGAGCGAGTGTTGCGAACGTCGGCCAGCATCCGTAGCCTTGACGTGACCCGCGTAGAAATTGTTATTTCGCCCAATATGCGGCAGATTTCTGCCAGGATTTGGTCTGACGGTCGGGCGGTCGAATGTCTCAGGATCCTCTCAACCCAACTGTCTTACCCCTAAAGGGAGATCAGGACTTCGACCTTTCGTGGGAGGACGGTGATTGCGTCTTCTGCCGCTCGTGGCATAAGGTTGACGATAGCCCGCAGCGCGTGCTCATCGTGCGACCGGCCTCGGAACATCCGGCCCGCGCCACGCTCGATCGCCTCGCCCATGAATATAAGCTCGGGGTTGAGCTAGACGCCAATTGGGCGGCACGCCCCAAGGAACTAGTCCGCCAAGCAGGCCGGACCAACCTGATCTTGGAGGACCCGGGCGGCAAGCCGCTCGTGAAGCTAATAGGCGCACCGATTGAGCTTCAGGAGTTCCTGCGTCTCGGAGTCGCTATCACCGCGAGCCTAGCTAAGGTCCATGGGTGGGGGTTGGTGCACAAGGACCTAAAGCCCACTCACATTCTGGTGGATTGCCCCGACGGGCAGGTGCGCTTTACCGGTTTTGGTCTTGCTTCGCGGCTTCCCCGCGAAAGGCAGACCGGTGAGGCGCCCGAGTTCGTCGCTGGTTCACTTCCCTACATGGCGCCCGAACAGACCGGACGTATGAACCGGTCAATCGATCGCCGCACTGACCTCTACTCACTTGGCGTCACGCTTTACGAGATGCTCACCGGCTCACTCCCGTTCACCGCTTCAGATCCTATGGAGTGGATACACTGCCATGTCGCAAGAAAGCCAATACCGCCCATTGAAAAGTTGCAGAGCGTCCCGAAGCCGGTCTCTCAGATCGTGATGAAGTTGCTCGCCAAGACCGCCGAGGAGCGCTACCAGACAGCGGCTGGCGCTGTGCAGGACCTGCGCCGCTGTCTCATAGAATGGGAGACCAACGGGCGTATCGACCCGTTTGAGCCGGGCGAACACGACACACCAGACCTACTGCTGATCCCCGAGAAGCTCTACGGCAGAGACTGCGAGATCAAGGCCTTACTCGTGTCTTTCGATGGCGTCGTGAAGAGCGGCGCGCCGAGCCTGGTGCTTGTGGCTGGCTACGCAGGCATCGGCAAGTCCTCACTTGTGCAAGAGTTGCGCAAAGTGCTCGTGCCCTCGCGCGGGCTGTTCGGGGCGGGAAAATTTGACCAGTTCAAGCGCGACGTTCCGTATTCAACCCTGGTCCAGGCGTTTCAAAGCGTTGTCCGACCTCTTCTTGGCAAGAGCGATGCCGAGCTGGCAATATGGCGCAGGGCACTCTTGGAGGCGCTCGGTCCGAACGCACGCCTTATGGTGGACTTGATCCCCGAGCTGAAGCTGATCATCGACGAGCAACCTGCCGTTCCCGAGCTTCCGCCTCAGCAAGCGCAAATGCGTTTCCAATTGGTGTTCTCCCGCTTCGTTGCCATATTCGCCCGGCCGCAGCATCCGTTGGTCCTGTTCCTCGACGATTTGCAGTGGTGTGACGCGGCAACGCTCGACCTGCTTGAGAGCCTCCTGAGCCGGTCCGATCTGCACCTGCTGCTCATTGGTGCGTACAGAAGCAGCGAGGTAGAAGAAGCCCATCCGCTCCAACGAAAACTCGACTCCCTCAGAAAGGCGCGCAGAGAAATAGAAGCCATCACACTGGCGCCGCTTACGTCAGAGCACGTCACCCAGTTGATCGCTGATGCGCTTCGCTGCGAGGCCGACTCGGTTGCGGCGCTCGCGCAGCTGGTACATCGAAAGACGGCTGGCAACCCGTTCTTCGCCCTCCAATTCATTTCTGAATTGGCAGAGGAGAAACTGCTGGCGTTCGATCACAACGCGGGAAGGTGGTCCTGGGATCTCGATCGCATTCTCGCAAAAGGGTACACCGACAATGTGGTGGACCTGATGCTCGGGAAACTCACTCGCCTTCCGGCGGGGACTCAGAGCGCCCTGCAACAGCTGGCCTGTTTCGGGAACATAGCCGAAGGAACGGCTCTTTCAATCGTGCTCGGGACTTCGCAGGAGCAGATGCACACGATGCTCTGGCCCGCAGTCCGACAGGAGCTGATTACGCGACAAGGCGAGTCCTACAGCTTCATTCACGACCGGGTTCAAGAGGCCGCGTACTCGTTGGTTTCGGAAGAGTTGCGTGCTCCGACGCATCTGCGTATCGGTCGGATACTGGCCGCACATACCCCTGCGGAAAGGCGTCAGCAGGCGATCTTCGATATCGTCAATCAACTCAACCGGGGTCGCGCCCTAATCACCTCCCGTGAGGAGCGGGTCCAGCTGGCTGAGCTGAACCTGATCGCCGGCCAGAGTGCGAAGGCGTCGGCGGCCTATAGCTCGGCGCTCAAATATCTGGTTACCGGCACGATCTTGCTTCCGGAAGATTCGTGGCAGAGCCAGAACGAGCTCACCTTGGCACTGGAGTTGAACCGGGCCGAATGCGAATTCCTGACGGGCGAGCTGAACGTTGCGGAGGAACGCCTGTCCGCCCTGTCCAGGCGTGCTCTGAACGCGGTCGAGCAAGCAGCGATCGCGTGCCTGCGCGTTGATTTGTACTTAACGCTTGGCCAGACCGCGCGCGCAGTGGCGGTTGGCCTCGACTATCTCCGCGACGTCGGAATTGACTGGCCGCTCCATCCAAAGGAAGAGGATGCCCAGGCCGAATATCAGCGGATCTGGTCCCAGTTGGGGGCCCGGAAGATCGAAGATCTTGCTGAATTGCACTTAATGACGGATCAACGATGGCTTGCCACCTTGGCGGTCTTGACACGGATCCTGCCTCCAGCCGTGTTTACAGATCCTAATCTATCGGCTCTCGTCATATGTCGAGCCGTCAATATCAGCCTCGAACACGGCAACTGCGACGCCTCGTGCGCGCATTACGCTTGGCTTGGCAGAGTCCTAGGCGGCCGCTTCGGTGATTACCAGGCAGCGTACAGGTTTGGCCGGCTCGCCTGCGATCTGGTGGACAGTCGTGGGCTAACCCGTTTTCAGGCTCCAGTCTATCTGGCTGTCGGATCTAACGTCATACCATGGACCAAGCACGTGCGGGCGGGTCGCGATCTGATACGACGAGCTTTCAACGCTGCCGTCCATATCGGTGATCCGATTTATGAGGCCTACAGCCTGATCCATCTAACTGGGAGCATGATGAATACGGGAGATCCTCTCAAAGAGCTGCAAAGCGAGCTGGAAAAAAATCTCAAGGCAATTCGGAATATGAAATTTCGCTTCGCAGCCGAGATGGTAGCTGCTCAGCTCGGATTCGTTCGCAGCATGCGCGGCCTGACGCGCTCACTTGGGTCCTTTGATGATGAAGAGTTCGATGAGCTCGAGGCCGAGCGTTCGTTCGAGCGCCAGCCTGAGCTGGCTTCCGGTCAGGTCAGCTATTGGATCCGCAAACTCCAGGCGCGCTTTCTTGCCGGTGATTATGCCGACGCGATCGAGGCCTGCCTGAAGGCGGAGCCGCGGCTGTGGACCATCCCGACAGAACAGGCGACCGCGGAATTCTACTTTTACGGTGCGCTGTCTCGCTCTTGCCTTTGCGACAGTGTCACGGCGGAGGAACGGCAACGACATCAAAACGTCGT